>NZ_CP063993.1:1957500-2225000 GCF_017301775.1 Xanthomonas translucens pv. undulosa | reverse complement strand
ATTTAGGTAGCGCCTCGGACGAATACTGCTGGGGGTAGAGCACTGTTATGGCTAGGGGGTCATCGCGACTTACCAAACCATTGCAAACTCCGAATACCAGTACGTACTATCCGGGAGACACACGGCGGGTGCTAACGTCCGTCGTGAAAAGGGAAACAACCCAGACCCACAGCTAAGGTCCCAAATTCACTGCTAAGTGGAAAACGATGTGGAAAGGCACAGACAGCCAGGAGGTTGGCTTAGAAGCAGCCACCCTTTAAAGAAAGCGTAATAGCTCACTGGTCGAGTCGGTCTGCGCGGAAGATTTAACGGGGCTAAGCAGTGAACCGAAGCTTGGGGTGCATCGCGATAAGCGATGCGCGGTAGAGGAGCGTTCCGTAAGCCGTTGAAGGTGGATTGAGAAGTCCGCTGGAGGTATCGGAAGTGCGAATGCTGACATGAGTAACGATAATGCGGGTGAAAAACCCGCACGCCGAAAGCCCAAGGTTTCCTTGCGCAACGTTAATCGGCGCAGGGTGAGTCGGCCCCTAAGGCGAGGGCGAAAGCCGTAGTCGATGGGAAGCAGGTTAATATTCCTGCACCTCGCGTAAGTGCGATGGAGGGACGGAGAAGGTTAGGTGTACCGGGCGTTGGTTGTCCCGGGGAAAGGCGGTAGGTTTGGATCTTTGGCAAATCCGGGATCCTTTAAGACCGAGCACCGAGACGAGTCTTTTAGACGAAGTCACTGATACCATGCTTCCAGGAAAAGCTCCTAAGCTTCAGCTTACGCAGACCGTACCGTAAACCGACACAGGTGGGTAGGATGAGAATTCTCAGGCGCTTGAGAGAACTCGGGTGAAGGAACTAGGCAACATGGCACCGTAACTTCGGGAGAAGGTGCACCCTTTTTGGCTCTCATGCGAGCTATAGCTGAAGAGGGTCGCAGAAACCAGGCCGCTGCGACTGTTTATCAAAAACACAGCACTCTGCAAACACGAAAGTGGACGTATAGGGTGTGACGCCTGCCCGGTGCTGGAAGGTTAATTGATGGGGTCAGCCGCAAGGCGAAGCTCTTGATCGAAGCCCCAGTAAACGGCGGCCGTAACTATAACGGTCCTAAGGTAGCGAAATTCCTTGTCGGGTAAGTTCCGACCTGCACGAATGGCGTAACGACAGCGGCGCTGTCTCCACCCGAGACTCAGTGAAATTGAAATCGCTGTGAAGATGCAGCGTTCCCGTGGCAAGACGGAAAGACCCCGTGAACCTTTACTATAGCTTTACACTGAACGTTGAGTTCGTCTGTGTAGGATAGGTGGGAGGCTATGAAACCATGGCGCTAGCTGTGGTGGAGCCAACCTTGAAATACCACCCTGTCGTGCTTGACGTTCTAACCTAGGTCCGTTATCCGGATCGGGGACCGTGTATGGTGGGTAGTTTGACTGGGGCGGTCTCCTCCTAAAGAGTAACGGAGGAGCACGAAGGTACGCTCAGCGCGGTCGGACATCGCGCACTGTGTGCAAAGGCATAAGCGTGCTTGACTGCAAGATCGACGGATCAAGCAGGTACGAAAGTAGGTCTTAGTGATCCGGTGGTTCTGTATGGAAGGGCCATCGCTCAACGGATAAAAGGTACTCCGGGGATAACAGGCTGATACCGCCCAAGAGTTCATATCGACGGCGGTGTTTGGCACCTCGATGTCGGCTCATCACATCCTGGGGCTGTAGTCGGTCCCAAGGGTATGGCTGTTCGCCATTTAAAGTGGTACGCGAGCTGGGTTCAGAACGTCGTGAGACAGTTCGGTCCCTATCTGCCATGGGCGTTGGAAGTTTGAGAGGGGCTGCTCCTAGTACGAGAGGACCGGAGTGGACGAACCTCTGGTGTTCCGGTTGTCACGCCAGTGGCATTGCCGGGTAGCTATGTTCGGAAGCGATAACCGCTGAAAGCATCTAAGCGGGAAGCGCGCCTCAAGATGAGACTTCCCGGGGCACAAGCCCCCTTAAGGAACCATGTAGACTACGTGGTTGATAGGTCAGGTGTGTAAGTGCAGCAATGCATTGAGCTAACTGATACTAATGATCCGTGCGGCTTGACCATATAACCTCAAGGTGCTTCTAAGCATCCCTTAGCACGACACACGTCGATAGCTATCCAAACGCTCGCTACGTCACACCCTATGAGAGGCTGGCGCCAGTTGCCGTCTTCCACACAAGCCGCACATCCGTGCCTTGTCCGAAGACACAACCCGGCGACACTCCAACCGTCTCCCTGGTGAAATTAGCGCTGTGGAACCACCCGATCCCATCCCGAACTCGGAAGTGAAACGCAGCTGCGCCGATGGTAGTGTGGCTCAAGCCATGCGAGAGTAGGTCATCGCCAGGGGCTTTACCCCAAATCCCCGTCCCACAAGGACGGGGATTTTTTTTTGCGCGCGATAATCCCAAACACCACACGCCTTGCCGCCGTCACCCACGCGCGCACCTGCGCCTCGCTCCACTTCGACGGCACACCCTCCGCATAAATGCCACCGCCACCCGGCCCGACCCCCACATCCCCCCGCTTGCCGGCCCCGATGCTGCTTCCGGTCTTCCATCGCCGTCTTCGAACTTCAGCTTGTTCAGCTTGCTGCAGCCTTGCTCGCCCACCAGGGCCTTCACATGCGCCCGGCTCACTGGCGCCGCCCCCAATCGCGCGTAAGCGCTGACGACTGCCTGACCCAGCGCGAGCTATACCGATAGCAGCGGCAGTGACCGCGGGTCTGGGTGAGTTCGTTCATGGCGTTCTCCGTTTGAGCAGAGTGGCCATGCGCCCAACGCAGGGTTCTGCAAGGGGTGAATAGGCTCGCGTCGGCGTCGGCGTCGGCGTCAGTTTCAGCGTCTGCCGCGGGACTCAGCGCCCGGCGTCCAGCAACCAGATCTCGACGCGCTCGTTGCGCACCTTGGCCGGCGTATCTTCGCCGCCGAGCAGAGGGCGCGCCGCGCCCAGTCCGCGCGCGCGCTTGACCACGATGCCGCGCTGGGATAGATAGGCGGCGACCACGTCGGCGCGGTCGTTGCTGGCGATGGTCGGATACAGGCGGTTGGCCGTATCCGGTGTGGCGAAGCCGATGACCGCCAAGGCCCGGCCGCGCATCGCCGGCTGTTGCATGAAGGCGATCAGCCGGTCCAGGTCCTGCGCGCTGCGCGCCTCGAACATCGAGTTCAGCGACTGCAGGCTGAAACGCAAGGTGGTGGTCAGGCGGTGGGCGCCGGTGCCGGCCTGCAGGTAGGCATCGGCCTGGCGCGCGTCGCCGCGCGCGCCAGGCGGCTGCGTCGGGTCGGGTGCGATGCTCATCGGGATCGGCCCGATCCGGCGCACGACCTGCTGCGCCTGCGCGCCGACCGCATACAGCGCCAGGCTGCGGCCTAGCGCCGACATCATCTGCCCGCCATACAGGCTGTAGCGCTGCACCAGGGGATAGTCCTCGCCACGGATGCTGGCCGGCGTGGGCAGCACGGCGATGCCGCCGTCGGCGATGGCGAGCGCACGGGTGCCGGCCGGGAGCGGCGTGGTCAGCGCGACGATCGCCAGCGCAGCCGGGTACCCTGCCGCGGCTTGCGCCGTCTCGACCAAGTTGGCATGCAGGCGTTGCGCGGCGGGCTGTGCGCTGCCCGGCAACGACAGGCGTTCGCGTAGAAAATCGCCCAATCCGCTGCGCTCGGCGTTGCGCTGCACTTCGATCGGCAGGTCGGCACCGCCGAGTTGCGACCAGCGCGCCAGCCGCCCGCTCAGGATGTCGCGCAGCTGCGCGACGCTGAGCGAGGTCAACGGATTATCGGCGGCGACCAGCACGCGCACACCATCCAGGGCGACGACGAAGTTCTGGTCCGGCGAGGACAGATCGCCAAGCTGCCAGGCGGCATCGTGTTCGCGCGCATCGGGGACCCGCGCCAGCATCGCCAGTTCGGCGTCGCCGCGGACCAGATCGGCGAAGCCGGCGGCCGAACCGGTGCTGCCGATTTCGACCACCAGCTGTGCATCGTCGCGCAGCGCGGCGATTTCCAGCGTCGCTGGATCGACGCGGCGGCGCTGGATCTGCCGATAGCCGATGCTATGCAGCCAGGATTCGACCAGGGCCGGCATCAGCTGCGCGCCGACGCTGTTGGAGCCGTGCACGCGCAAGCGTTCGGCCTGCTGCGCAGAGACGGATGGGATGGCGTACAGCGCTGCCGCACCTACCAACAGCAGGCGCAAGATGAAACCGGACATCGGATCCCCCCCCGGATCTGGACAGGCGGCAGTGTTGGCGACAGGCGTGACATGGCAGTGACTGTGAGCGCGGTCACGCGATGTGGGTGGTGCTTATGACCTGTGGCGATCGCGCGTGCGCTGTCTCTTTTCGCGGCTAGGGCCGACGCTGCTGGCTGTGGCTTCGCGCCAAAGTTGCGACGCGCATTCCCTGTAATGCGCGTCGCGACTGACGTCGCTCCCACAGCGGGCGAATGGCCTAGGGAAACCACTCGTAACATCGCTCAGGCGGACCGCAGCGCCCGCTTCGCCGCTGCCTGCGCCCAGCGTGCGGCGACCAGCGGCGAGGTGATGCAGACCGCGTTGTCGGTCACCGTGGTCACCGCGCGCTCCAGCAGCTGGATGTCCGCCTCGTGCTGGCGTGCCACGTGCGGATCCTCGAAGAAGATCGCGCGTTGGCAGCGCCGTTCCAGTACGCGGTCGGCGATCTGCGCGTCGCCGCCCATCGGTCCGCTCTGGTAGCGCTGCACCCAATCCTGGCCCTGCGGCCAGCCGCGGCTCCAGGCCAGTTCGTTGAGGCGCAGGCCGGTGGTGCCGGTGGCCACGCGCTGCTCGAAGCGCGACAGCAGCTCGAAATGCTCGCTGGCGAAGGCCAGCATCTGCGGCTTCATCGCATCGTGCGCGATCAGCGCCAGGGTGTGCTGCTCCAGCGCGTGCAGATCGTCGGCGCCGGCGTCGGCCGCCAGCCCGGCGTGCACGCGCTCAATCTCGATCCAGTCGCGGGCGCTGGCAACGGTGGAGATGAAGGGCTTGCCATGGATCACGCATTGGCGCTTGAGCGCGATCGCCTCGGGAAAGATCGATGAGGGATCCACTGGATCGATGAAGTAGATCGTCCCGTCGAGGGTGCGCTCGGCGCCTTCCAGGCCCACCACTTCGGCGACCAACTTCATCAGCCCGCCTTCGCGGCCGAACGGATAGCGCTTGAGTTTCGTGTAGCCCGACAGCCAGCCGGCGCGCGCGATCGCCTCGTGGGTGCGGCCGACCGCGTGCAGGCCGAGCTGCAGTTCGCGGATGCCGGCCTCGCAGACGCGCAGCCAGCGGAACAGGGCGGCGTCCTTGCCCTGGTGGTGCAGTCGGTTGGCGGCCAGACCCAGGCGCATACGTCGATCCGTGCAGAGAAGGAACGACAGTCTGCGCCGGATCGCGGTACGGACTCAATCGCCGGCTATCGCCATCGCCTCTGGCCAGCAGCGAGCAGCCACACATCGCAACACGTTCTTCCAGTCGCCAATCCTGGCTAGTCGAGCATCTGTTTCGCCCGCGTCGACAGCACGCCCATCTGCGGCTTGTCGGTACCGTCCGGGTTGGGCCGCAGGCTGAACGCGTAGTCGATCTTCCACCAGGCGCCGGCCGCCCACGCGGTCCAGCCCATCCACACGTCGGCGTTATCGTGCACATAGCCGAGCATGTCGTCCAGCGCGGCTATGCAGGTGGCATTGCTGCTGGCACCGAATTCGCCGAGGAAGCCCTGGTGGCCGTTGTCGCGCAGCCACTGGGTGAAGCCGCGCAGCTTTTCCGAGCCGATGCTGGCGCTGACGCAATCGGCGCTGGTGCCGCTGTGGTCCTGGTCCAGGTACTGGTGGACTTCGAACACCAGGTTTTCGACCGGATCCTCGATCGACACCATCGATTGCGCGTTGGGCACGCCGTACCAGGTGCTGTTCCAGCTGTGCGCCCCGGTGAACGCGGTGCCCGGCACCATGATCAGGTTATAGGCGCCGGCGCTGCGGATCGCATCGATCGCCAGTTGCGTCGCGGCGGCCCAGTCACCGGAGGAAATGCCGTTGGGTTCGTTCATCAACCCGAAGATCACCGTGTCGTCGTTGCCGAAGGCGATCGCCAGGCGTCGCCACAGATCGGCCAGCACACTGGCCGGCGTGCCGTCGCTGCCGATGCGTACGCCGTTGTACTTGGCGTAGTTGTGCAGGTCCAGGATCACGCGCAGGTTGTGGCTTTTGGCGCGGCTCACCGCAGTGCGCAGATAGCCGAGCTGGGCGGCGTCCAACGCGCCGTTGGCGGTGGGTTGCAGGCGTTCCCACAGGAACGGCAGGCGCACGATGTTCATGCCCTGCGCGGCGACGTAGGCGTAGTCGCTGTCGCTGGGATACAGATAGTCCTTGAAGACCACGCCCGGCTTCCTGGCCGAATTGAATTCCGCGCCGGCCAGGTTGACGCCGGCGTAGCGCACGGGATCCTGCGCGATGGCGGTGGATGCGCAGGCGGCCAGTGCCAGGCACAGCGCCCCGCGCAGCAGCCAGCGCGGGGATGCAATGGAAGGGGAAATGCGTCGCATGGGATTGCCTCATGGAGAAGGACGAACGGACGTGGCCGCCGCACTGTGTGGCGGCGGTCGTCCTGATCGGTGCAATCGGCATGCCAGTGCGGCTGCCGCTCCTCTCCCGAGGCGGTACGTGTATGGCGCAGCTGCGTCGACAGACGCTGCGGCGCGCCATGGTGCGCGCCACGATCGGCGGCGCGCGTGCAGCGAAGGGCGTGTCAGCGCGTGATGCGCTTCGCCCTGGCCGACAGGATCGACATCTGCGGTTTTTCGCGGCCATCCACATCGGGCTGCAGGTTGAACGGATAGTGCACGTTCCACCGGGCGCCGCCGGCCCAGGCGGTCCACCCCCACCACAGCCTGCTGTTCTGTTCGATGTAGCCGAGCATGTCGTTCAGCGCTTGCTGGCAAACAGGATGGTGGCTAGCGGCGAATTCGCCCAGGAAGCCGATGTGCTTGGTCTTGAGCAACCAGTTGGTGAAGCCGACCAGGCGTTTTGTAGCGGCGCTGGGACTTACGCAGGCAACGCTGGTCCCGCTGGAATCGGGGTCCAGATACTGATGCACTTCGATAGCGGTGCGCTGGAGCGGGTCGTACAGCGAGGCCAGCGCGGTGGCATTGGATTCGCCGTTGACGGTCGAATACCAACTGTGCGCGCCGCTCCATAATGCACCCGGCACCATGATCAGATTGCGCGCACCGGCGGCGCGGATCGTGTCCACTGCGGACTGCGCGGCGGCAGCCCACAGTCCGGGCGAGATGTCGTGGGGCTCGTTCATCAGCCCGAAGACCACGTTGTCGTCGTCCTTGAACTCCCAGGCCAGACGTTGCCACAGGTCGCTGAAGGTCTTGATCGGCACGGCCGTGCTGCCGATCTTGCGCTCGTAGTAGCTGGCGTAGTTGTGGATATCCAGGATCAGGCGCATGTGATGCGCCCTGGCCTGCAAGGCCGCCGCCTTGATCAACGCCAACTGCGCGATGTCCAGCTGGCCCTGTGGGGTGGGCTGCAGGCGCTCCCACAACACCGGCAGGCGCACGATGTTCATGCCCTTGCCGGCGAAATAGGCGTAGTCGGCAGCGCTGGGATAGAAGTAGTCGACGTTGAGCACGCCGGGCTTTTGGCTGGATCTGACCTCCGCGCCGGACAGATTGACCCCGGCGAATTTCAGCACGCTTTGTGCGTGCAGCTGAGGCAGCACGGCGAGCAGGAAAAGCAGCAGTGCCAGGCGCAGCGCGCCCAGGCAAGAGGGTGAACGAGACATGGGTGGCGTCCTTCTGCATCAATGGGGGAATCGGCCAAGCACAGCGTGAAACGGCCGAACTGATGGCAAATGGTGTGCTTACGTCCCACCGTAGTGCATTCGTGGCCTCGCCACTACGACCAACCTGCGTGCGTGCGCGGATTTGTGTTGGGCTTTGCACGGCCAACGCGGACTGGTTCTCTGTCGATCGCCGCCACCGCATGCATGTGGCAACCGCTGCGTCGCATGCGTGATCTGTGTCGCCCACGCTTGCAGCGACGGCGTGCCGGACGCTGCGCCCGGCACGCCTGCCGGCTCATTTCCCGGTGATCTTGCGCGCGTGCTTGGACAGGATCGACATCTGCGGCTTGTCGCTGCCGTCCTTGTTCGGCTGCACGTTGAATGGATAGTCGTTCTTCCACCACGCGCCGGCCGCCCACCAGGTCCAGCCGACGATCACGTCCTTGTTCTGCTCGATGTAGCTGAGCATGCCTTCCAGCGCCTGGTTGCAGACGGGCGTATCGGCGGTGGCGAACTCGCCGATGAAGCCGACCTTCTTGTTCTCGCGCAGCCAGCTGACGAAGCCGGCCAGTTTCTCGGCGCCGGCGCCGGCGCTGACGCATTCGCCCTTGGTGCCGCTGTTGTCCTTGTCGAAGTACTGGTGCGCTTCGAAGGCCATGCGATTGCCCGGATCCTTCAGCGGCTGCAGCGCCACCGCATTGGAGGTGCCGTAGTAGGTGCTGCGCCAGCTGTGCGCGCCGGTGTAGGCGGTGCCGGGCACCAGCACCAAGTTCTTGGCGCCGGCCTTGCGGATGGCGTTGATCGCCGCTTGCGCGGCTGCCGCCCAGTCGGTGGAGGAGACCGCGTTGGGCTCGTTCATCAGGCCGAAGATCACCGTGTCGTCGTTTTTGAACTCGGTCGCCAGGCGCCGCCACAGGTCGGCGAACACCTCGGCCGGCGCGCCGTCGCTGCCGATCAGCGCGCCGTTGTACTTGGCGTAGTTGTGCGGGTCCAGGATCAGGTGCAGGCCGCTGGCCTTGGCCTGCGCCACCGCCTTCTTGATCTGCGCCAGCTGCGCGGGATCGAACTCGCCCTTGGCGGTGGGCTGCAGGCGTTCCCACAGGAACGGCAGGCGCACGATGTTCATGCCCTTGCCGGCGAAGTAGCTGTAGTCCGCCGGACCCGGATAGGTGTAGTCCTTGTACAGCGTGCCCGGCTTCTTGCCGGAATTGAATTCGGCGCCGGACAGGTTGACGCCCGCGTACTTGAGCACGCTTTTGCCGTCCTGGGCGGACACGCTGAAGGTGGCGGCGAGCAGCAACACGGTGGGAGCGACGAGGCGACGCCGCGACGACCAGAGAGAGGAAAGCGACATGGGAAAGCGTCCTTGGGGGAGGGGAGGATGCCGTTTTGCCATCGGGGGAAGCAGCCGGCGGTGCAAGGGTGCGCGGATCGCACCCGCGCGGCCAGCCTAGGCGTTTGCGCGTTAGTGCCTCATTCACTCCCGCGAAAAACTGCGTTGCGCTTGCCGCGGTTTAGATGAACTCGCTGCTGCGTTGTGCATGGGGCGACGGCATGGTTTTGAGTTGCCTGCGGGAGCGGCGACGGTCCCACTGGGCGCTTCTGTAGGAGGGGCTTCAGCCCCGACAAGCGGGCGAAACCGCATGGTTTGCGACTTCGTTCGTCGCGGCTGAAGCCGCTCCCAGAGGGGTCTTCTGCGACTGATAGGTGCACTTGTAGGCGGGGTTTCCGCCCCGATAGCTAGCCGAGACGGCGCGGTTTCGGACTCCGCTCGTCGCGGCTGAAGCCGCTCCTACAGGGGGACCGCGGTGCCTGATGCGTGCGCTTGTGGGAGAGGCTTCAGCCCCGACAGGTAGCCGAACCACGCGGGTCCCGATTTTGCTTGTCGCGGCTTAAGCCGCTCCTACAAGGGGCCGCGGTGCCTGATGCGTGCACTTGTGGGAGGGGCTTCAGCCCCGACCCGACCATGCCGGCGCCGCTGGGTGCGACTGCTGCCGTGCCCAGCATGAGTGCGGCGGCATCGCCGTCAATCCGCGCAAACCTTCTGCCCGGCCGCGCGCAGCCGGGCATGCAACGACGTCGCTTAGGTGCGCTCGATCTCGCTCAGGCCGCGGCCTGGGTGGTCACCGGCAGGCGGTTGCCGATCCATTCGGCGATGCTGGCAGCCGCGTCGCGGCCTTCGGCCACCGCGGTCACCACCAGGTCCGCGCCGCGCACCGCATCGCCGCCGGCGAACAGCTTCGGGTTGGTGGTCTGGTATGGCAGGCGGGCGCTGCCATCGGGATCGTTGCCGCCGGCCAGGATGCGGCCGTTGGCGGTGCCTTCCACGCCCTGCGCGGCCAGCCATTCGGGCACGCTCGGCGAGAAGCCGAAGGCGATGATGACCACGTCCGCGTCCAGCAGCGATTCGCTGCCTTCGATCGGCACCGCGGCCTGGCGCCCACGCGCATCGGGTTCGCCCAAGCGGGTCTGCACCACGCGCACGCCGGCCAGCTTGCCGCTGGCATCGGCTTCCACCGCCAGCGGCTGGCGGTTGAACAGGAAGCGCACGCCTTCCTCGCGCGCGTTGGCCACTTCGCGCGCCGAGCCGGGCATGTTGGCCTCGTCGCGGCGATAGGCGCAGGTGACCTTGGCCGCACCCAGGCGGATCGCGCTGCGCACGCAGTCCATGCCGGTGTCGCCGCCGCCGAGCACCACCACGCGCTTGCCGCTCAGGTCCGGCAGCGCGATGGTGTCTTCCCAGCCGGCGATCGGCCTGCCCCACGGGTCGTTGCCGCCGACGATGCGGCTGTTCTGCACCAGGAACGGCAGCGCCGGCAGCACGCCGGGCAGGTCCTGGCCGGCCAGGCCGCCGTCGGTGTAGCGGTAGGCGCCAGTGCCGAGGAACACCGCGTCGTAGTCGCCGAGCAGTTGCTCCAGGCTCACGTCGCGGCCGATCTCCACGCCCAGGCGGAACTCCACGCCCATGCCTTCGAGCACCTCGCGGCGCTTGCCGATCACGCTCTTGTCGAGCTTGAAACTGGGGATGCCGAACTGCAGCAGGCCGCCGATCTGTTCGTAGCGGTCGTAGACCACCGCATGGATGCCGGCGCGGGCCAGGCGGTCGGCGCAGCTGAGCCCGGCCGGGCCGGCACCGATCACCGCCACGCGCTTGCCGGTGGCCTGGACCTGGCTCAGGTCCGGGCGCCAGCCGTTGTGGAGCGCGGTATCGACGATGTATTTCTCCACCGCGCCGATGGTGACCGCGCCGAACTCCTCCAGCGTGCAGCTGCCTTCGCACAGACGGTCCTGCGGGCACACCCGGCCGCACACTTCCGGCAGCGGGTTGGTGCTGTGGCACAGAGCCGCGGCTTCCTCGATGCGGTTCTCCTGCACCAGCTGCAGCCACTGCGGAATCGCGTTGTGCACCGGGCATTTCCAGCTGCAGTACGGATTGCCGCAATCCAGGCAGCGCCCTGCCTGGTACTGCGCGTCGGCCTTGTCGAACTTGCCGTACAGCTCGTTCCAGTCGCCGGACGTACGCAGCTCCACCGGGATGCGCTGCGGCATCTGCCGGGGCAGGTCGAGGAACTGGAAGGCTTGCTTGCGGCTCATAAAAAATTCCGTGGCGTAATCCCTTCTCCCCCTGGGAGAAGGTGCCCCGAAGGGGCGGATGAGGGTACGGCGCGCGCAGCGCCCTCGCGTCCCCCCTCTCCCAAAACCAGGAGAGGGGAGGCAATCATCAAGCAGCGCGCCGCAACGACTCGGTCAGCGACTCGATGCTCGCCGCTTTCGGCTTGACCAGCCAGAACTTGCCGACGTAGTCGCGGAATTCGTCGAGGATCTGCTGCGCCCAAATGCTGCCGGTCAGTTCGCGGTGGCGGCTGATCAGCTTGTGCAGGTGCTGGCGATGGCTCTCGAAGCCTTCGGCGGAGATGCGATGGATGTCGATCAGCTCGTGGTTGTAGCGGTCGACGAAATCGCGGTCCACGTCGAGCACGTAGGCCAGCCCGCCGGTGAAGCCGGCGCCGAAGTTCAGCCCGACCTTGCCCAGCACCAGCACGATGCCGTCGGTCATGTACTCGCAGCAATGGTCGCCGGCGCCCTCGATCACCGCCAGCGCGCCGGAGTTGCGCACGCCGAAGCGCTCGCCGGCGCGGCCGGCGGCGTACAGCTCGCCGCCGGTGGCGCCGTACAGGCAGGTGTTGCCGATGATCGCGGTGCTGCGCGCCTCGAAGCGCGCGCCGCGCGGCGGACGCACCACCAGGCGGCCGCCGGCCATGCCCTTGCCGACGTAGTCGTTGGCCTCGCCTTCCAGCTCCAGTTGCAGGCCGCCGGCGTTGAACGCGCCGAAGCTCTGCCCGGCCGAGCCGCGGAAACGCAGGCTCAGCGGCGCGTCGTCCATGCCGTGGTTGCCGTGCACGCGGGCGACGGCGCCGGACAGGCGCGCGCCGATCGAGCGGTCGGTGTTGTGGATCAGGAAGCGATGGTCGCCGCCGGTCTTGTTGGCGATCGCGTCGGCGAGCAGGCCGTCCATCTGCGTGGCCAGGCTGTCCGGCGATTCGTACAGGCGCTGCGCGGCGCAGTGGCCGCCGTCGTAGTGCACGTTCTCGAGCAGCCGCGACAGGTTCACGCGCACGCCTTCGCGCGGCGACACGTCCAGTTGCTGCAGCAGCTCGGTGCGGCCGATGATCTCGTCCAGCGAGCGCGCGCCCAGGTACGACAGCCATTGCCGCACTTCTTCGGACAGCAGCCTGAAGAAATTCTCCACGCGCTCGGGCAGGCCGGTGAAGTAGTTGGCGCGCAGGCGTTCGTCCTGGGTGGCCACGCCGGTGGCGCAGTTGTTGAGGTGGCAGATGCGCAGGTACTTGCAGCCGAGCACGATCATCGGGCCGGTGCCGAAGCCGAAGCTGTCGGCGCCCAGGATCGCGGCCTTGACCACGTCCAGGCCGGTCTTCAGGCCGCCATCGGTCTGCAGGATGGTGCGGTCGCGCAGGTCGTTGGCGACCAGCGCCTGGTGCGACTCGGCCACGCCCAGTTCCCACGGCACGCCGGCATAGCGGATCGAGCTGACCGGGCTGGCGCCGGTGCCGCCGTCGTGGCCGGACACGGTGATCAGGTCGGCGCCGGCCTTGACTACGCCGGCGGCGATGGTGCCCACGCCGGCATGGCTGACCAGCTTCACCGACACCAGCGCGGTCGGATTGACCTGCTTGAGGTCGTAGATCAGCTGCGCGAGGTCTTCGATCGAATAGATGTCGTGGTGCGGCGGCGGCGAGATCAGGCCGATGCCCGGCCTGGCGTAGCGCAGCCGCGCGATCAGCTCGTTGACCTTGTGCCCGGGCAGTTGGCCGCCTTCGCCGGGCTTGGCGCCCTGCGCGACCTTGATCTGCAGCACTTCGGCGTTGACCAGGTACTCCGGGGTGACGCCGAAGCGGCCGGAGGCCACCTGCTTGATCTTGGAGCGCTTCTCGGTGCCGTAGCGCGCCGGATCTTCGCCGCCTTCGCCGGAATTGCTGCGCCCGCCGAGGCGGTTCATCGCGATCGCCAGCGCTTCGTGCGCCTCGGGCGACAGCGCGCCCAGGCTGATCGCGGCAGTGTCGAAGCGGCGCAGCAGGTCCGAGGCCGGGGCGACTTCATCCAGCGGGGTCGGTACCTCGGCGCGCCTGAGCTGCAGCAGGTCGCGCAACGCCGACGGCGGGCGCGCATGCACCGCCTCGGCGTACGCGGCCCAGTCGGCCTGCTCGCCGCTGCGCGTGGCGCGCTGCAGGGTCATGACCACGTCCGGGTTGTACATGTGGTACTCGCCGCCGTGCACGTACTTCAGCAGCCCGCCCACTTCCGGCTTCAGCAGATCGTTCCAGGCGCGCGCGTTCAGCTGCCGCGCCTCGGTGTCCAGCCGCGCCAGGTTCACCCCGCCGATGCGCGAGGCGGTGTCCGGGAAGCACAGCTGGACCACGTCCGGGTCCAGTCCGACGATCTCGAACAGCTGCGCGCCGCGGTAGCTGGCGATGGTGCAGATGCCCATCTTGGAGATGATCTTGGACAGGCCCTTGTAGACGCCCTTGCGGTACTTGCGGCCGATCTGCGCCTGTTCGCCGCCGGTCTTCAGCAGCAGGATGCCGCGCCGGCCCAGGTCGAACAGGGTCTGGTAGGCCAGGTACGGATACACCGCGGTGGCGCCGAACCCGAGCAGGCAGGCCATGTGGTGCGGGTCGCGCGCGGTGCCGGTCTCGATGATCAGGTTGGCGTCGCAGCGCAGGCCGGCGCGCGACAGATGGTGGTGCACCGCGCCGGTGGCCAGCAGCGCATGCGCCATCGGCCGCTCCGGCACCGGGTAGCGGTCGGTCAGCAGCAGCATGACCTTGCCGTGGCGCACCGCCTGCTCGGCCTGCGCGCAGATCCGTTCCAGGCCGGCCTTGAGGCCTTCCTCGACGCTGTAGGACAGGTCGATCTGCGCGTTGCGGGTCTGGTACTGCTCCATCTTCAGCAGCTGGCGCAGCTTGCGCTGGCTGAGCACCGGCGAGTTGAGGATGACGTGGTTCACCGTCTCCGGGCCGGCGTGGAAGATGTTGGTCTCCTTGCCGAGCTGGGTGGTCAGCGACATCACGCAGTCTTCCCGCAGCGGATCGATCGGCGGGTTGGTGACCTGCGCGAACGCCTGGCGGAAGTAGTCGTACAGCGGCCGGGTGTGGCGGCTGAGCACCGCCATCGGGGTGTCGTCGCCCATCGAGCCGGTGGCTTCCTGCTCGGTCTCGGCCAGCGGCCGCAGCACCTGCTCCACTTCCTCGGTGCTGAGCTGGAACAGCTTGTGGTAGCTGCGCAGGGTGCGCTCGTCGAACGGCTCCTCGACCAGCGAGGGGTCGATCAGTTCGGTCTGCAGGTAGGTCACGCCCTGCTGCAGCCACTGCTTGTACGGGGCGCGGCCGCGGTTGATGCGGTCGATGGCGTCCGAATCGAGCAGATCGCCGCGCTTGAGATCGATCGCCATCATCTCGCCCGGGCCGAGCTTGCCCTTGCGGGTCACGCGCTCGGCCGGCAGTTCCCACACGCCGGCCTCGGAGGCGACCAGGAAATGGCGGTCGGAGGTCAGCATCCAGCGCGCCGGGCGCAGACCGTTGCGGTCGAGCATGCACGCCGCGTAGCGGCCGTCGCAGGCGACGATGCCGGCCGGGCCGTCCCACGGCTCGGTGTTGAGCCCGTAGAACTCGTAGAACGCGGCCAAGTCGGCGTCCTTGAACTCCAGCGACTGGGTCGCCGGCGGTACCAGGATGCGCAGCGCCTGCAGCAGGTCCATGCCGCCGGCGACCAGCAGTTCGAGCATGTTGTCCAGGCTCTGCGAGTCCGAGCCGTGCATCGAGATCACCGGGTCGAACTCGGCGATGTCGAAGCGTGGGGTCTTCCACACCTTGCTGCGCGCCTGCGCCCAGTGCCGGTTGCCCTCGATGGTGTTGATCTCGCCGTTGTGCGCGAGCAGCCGGAACGGGTGCGCCAGCGGCCAGCGCGGCAGCGTGTTGGTCGAGAAGCGCTGGTGGAACACGATCGCGCTGGAGGCCAGGTCGCTGCGCTGCAGGTCGGGGTAGAAGGTGCTGAGCTTGTCCGGCAGCACCATGCCCTTGTAGCTGATGCCGCTGGGCGAGAGCGTTGTGACGTAGAAGTCGGCGATGTCGCGCAGGCGCTGCTCGGCGCGGCGGCGCGCCAGGAATAGGGCCAGGGCGAAGCCGTCCTCGCTGTGCTCGGCGCCGGCATCGACGAACACCTGCTCGATGTGCGGCAAGGTATCCCTGGCCAGCTGCCCGCACACCGAATCGTCGGTGGGGGTAACCCGCCAGCCGCGCGGCTGCGTGCCGGCGCGGCGCAGTTCCTCTTCCAGAACCTGGCGGCAGCGTGCGGCGCCGTCCACGTCGTCGCGCGGCATGAACACCTGGCCGGCGGCGAAGCGCGCGCCCACCGCGATGCCGGCGTCGCCCGCCAGCGCGCGCAGGAACGCATCCGGTTTGCGGATCAGCAGGCCGCAGCCGTCCCCGGTCAGGCCGTCGGCGGCGACGCCACCACGGTGGGTCATCCGCGACAGCGCGGCAATGGCGGTATCCACCAAGGCCCGTGAGGGTTGGTCATCGAGTTGCGCGACCATGCCGAAACCACAGGCATCGCGCTCGTCTTGGGGGTCGTAGAGCCCGTGGCGGTTGCGGGGGGCCATGTCTGCCTCTGAAAAGCGATCCGAAGGAACGCGGCGACACTCGCCCCCGCTCGATCCTGGAGCGCATCTTGAGGTCACCGGAACATCGACTACACCACATGTTGGTGCGGTGCCGCAATACACAGTTGCAGCTGCAACCGTGGTGGCAGCAGCCGCCGTGTCGCCGCCGCCGTGCGCACCGTGCGCAAGTGCCGCCGGACGGGCCTCAGCCGCAGCGGACACCGGTGATCTGGTTCTTGGCATCGACCTCGATGTTGAGCCGTTCGCCGTCGAATTCCATGGTCACCACCTGGTTCGGCTTGAGCACGCGCAGGCTCTTGGCGCCGGTGTCGCTGCGCGCCTGGTCCAGCAACGCCTGTTCGGCGGCCTGGCCGACCAGGCCCTGGGCCTGCGAGGCATCGCAACTGCCCACCGGCGGCGGCTCCGGCGCGCTGGCCGGATCCGGCGCGGCGGCCCGTTGCGCGGCGGCCTGGGCCTTGGCCGCCACCTGTTCCTGCTCGTCCGGCGCCTGCGCGGTACACGCGGCCAAGGCCAGCGCCAGACACGCCGTGCCCAACAGGCCGGCACGCGCGGGCGCACGAGAAGAAAGGAAAGTGCTCATCGAGGCTCCTGGTGGGTGGAGGGGGGACAGGTCCAGCATAAGCGCAGAAGAATCGGACAAGTCGCGTTCGCCGCACGTTAACCAGCCGCCGTTGACGCGGCTTAGGCGGTGCGCTGCCGACAATCCCGTCTCCTCACCCGCCGGCATCCCGATGTCCAACGCGTCCCGCACCACCGCCGCCACCGAAGCGGCCCGCGCGCTGCAGGCCAGGCAGGCCGCCCACAGCGCCGGCCTGGTCTATGTCAGTGACGAAGAGCCCGGCATCGCTCGCCGCCGCGCCGGCACCGGCTTCGGCTACCGCCTGCCCGGCGGCAGCGCGGTGCGCGATGCGCAGACCTTGCAGCGCATCCGGCAGCTTGCGATCCCGCCGGCCTATACCGAGGTATGGATCTGCACCAAGCCCAACGGCCATGTGCAGGCCACCGGCCGCGACGCGCGGAGGCGCAAGCAGTACCGCTACCACGCCGACTGGGCGCAGGTGCGCGGCGACGGCAAGTTCGAGCGGATCATCGCCTTCGGCCAGGCCTTGCCGCGCTTGCGCCGGCGCCTGCGCCGCGACCTGGCGTTGCCCGGCTACCCGCGCGACAAGGTGCTGGCGATGGTGGTGGCGCTGATGGCCGAGACCCTGGTCCGCGTCGGCAATGCCGAATACGCGCGCAGCAACCGCTCCTATGGCCTCACCACGCTGCGCAACCGGCACCTGGAATTCGTCAAGGGCGGCCGCGCGCGGCTGAAGTTCCGCGGCAAGGGCGGGCAGGAGCACGACATCGAGGTCGACGACGCGCATCTGGTCAAGCTGATTCGCGGCTGCCAGCAATTGCCCGGGCAGGCGCTGTTCCAGTACCGCGACGACGACGGCCAGCTGCAGCCAGTGGATTCGGGCGAGGTCAACGACTATCTGCGCGAGGCGATGGGCGAGCACTTCACCGCCAAGGACTTCCGCACCTGGGGCGGGACCCGCGCCGCGCTGCAGCGGCTGGCGCAGCTGCCCCTGCCCGAACCCGGCAGCGAGCGCGCGCTGAAACTGGCGCAGAACGCGGTGATCCGCGAGGTGGCCGATGCGCTGGGCAATACCCCGGCGGTGTGCCGCAAGGCCTACATCGACCCATGCGTGTTTGAAGGGTGGCGCTGCGGCGACCTGCACGGCCTGTGCGAACGCGTGCGCGGCGAGCGGCAGTGGGATATGGCGACGCTGAAGTACCTGGTGCGGGCGCGTGCTGCGACCCGCAAGAGCGTCAAAACAGCCAAGGCCACAACTTCCAGGCAGGCGGGTCCCGCGGTGGCAGTGGCGAAAGCATCCAAGTCGGCATCGCCGCGTCGGCCCGGCAAGCGCGCGCCTGCCGCGCGCCCGCGCAGCTGAGGCAAGCGCGGACACCGCTGCGTGCGGCAGCGCCGTCGCTGCCGCGGGGGCGACGCCCCGATGCGGCCTGCGCCGCTCACCCGGCGCCGTGCGCCATCAACCGCAATACAGCGTGGTGATGTTGTTGTACGGACCGACCTCGATGGTCAGGCGCTCACCGCCGTTCTCGCCGGCGCCGCGGGACGCGCTGTCCACGCCGCTGGAGGTGGCGCCGCTGTGGCCGACGCTGCTGTTCACCACCTGCACCTTCAGGCTGTCGCTGTCGACGCGGGCGCGTTCCAGGGTGGTCTTCGCGGCGGCCAGGCCGACCGCGCCGCGGACCTTGTCGACGTGGCACTGGCCGGAGATGACGCCGTCGATCGGCTGCACCTGGGCGACCTGGGTGGTGCTGCAGGCGCCTAGCAGCAGGCTGGCGGCGAGCGCGACGGCGGGGGCGAGCGGATGGCGGATCATGGACGGTTCCTGTTGAGAATGACGCAAGCGTGTCGCGGCGGATGTTGGCGCGGCATGAAGCGCGCTTCGCAGATGGTACGCGCGGCTTCGCCTCTGTCGCGAATTGTCATATTGCATGCGGAGTATTAGCGGCCCGTCGTTCTGTGAGGTTGCCATGCGCGTTTCGTACCCCGCTGCTGCTGCACCAACAACTACGGTGAAAACCGCCGAGGCTCCTTTCGTCGATACCGCGACGGTGTCCACGCCGATGGCCGCCGCGCCTTCCGGGCTGGCGGGACGGCCACGGCCGCGCTTGCCCAACGCCGGCGCCCCGCCGCTGGTGCCGCTGCCGGATGCCGGCGGCAAGCGCGCCCCAGCGCCGCTGGTGGCGCTGGATGGGGATTTCTCCAAGGACCGCCGGGTCGAAATAGACGCCCGGCAGGTCACCGTGCACGCGTTGCAGACCAGGCTGGGAACACTGAGCGCCGACGCCGGGGTGGCACTGAAACCGGGCAGTGTCGCGGCGCAGTTCGCTGCCGGCACATTGACCCCTGTCTATCTGGATCCGCCCGCTTTTCGCGCGATGGCCAAAAGCCTGTCCGGCCAGGGCGCGGGCCGCAAGACGGAGCCGCTGCTGGTGGATGAGCAGGGTCAGCGCATCGTGTTCGACCTGGAGCGCGCCTTCGTCCCAGGTGACCGCCTCAGTGACGAGGCGACCTCTGCGCTGGGCAAGGCGCTGGATCTGCCCGCGCAGGGCCTGAAAAATCCCGACTGGCTCCAGCCTGCCGCGCAATCCAGGACGTCACGCCGGCAATTGCAGAAAGTCCCGCGCTATAAAGGCCATGAGATCCCCGCACAGAACGGCGGTGCCGGTTTCTACAAGCCCAACGACCATCGCCTGCTGGGCGACAAGCGCGAGGTGGTGAGCAAGCAACTGCCCGAGTTCGTGCATGCGAACTATGTCCAGGCAGAAAGCACCAAGGCGCTGGGCAAGGACGTGATGGTGCATCGCGGCTTGTTCGACACCCATGCCGGCATCCCGGAAAATTCCCTCGCCGCGATCGAGCACGCTTACGCCGAGGGCTATCGCACCCTCGAACTGGATGTGCAGGTGAGCGCCGAAGGCGTGCCGGTGCTGTTGCACGATTTCGCGATCGGGCGCACCACGGACGACTCCGAAAATCGCCTGGCCACGCAGGTGAAATATGCCGAATTGCAGGACAAGCGCCTGGTCATCCGCAATCCGATGGACGGCAATTTCGTCAGTACCAACCAACGCATCGCCGGCATCGAACCGATGTTGGACAACGTATTGCGCACCAAGCCCGGCATGTCGGTGGTGCTGGATTGCAAGGAACACATCGCCGAGAACGTGGCGCTGATGCTGATCCGGCGCCCGCAACTGCGCCCGATCACCGCGCTCAAGCTGTATTCCGTCGCCTACAAGGGCGGTTTCGACGAATTCTTCTCCAATCTGTGCGAGAAGCTGCAGATCAATCCGCTGCATTCCCAAGATCAGCCGCGCCGCGACAAGCTGCGGCGCGATCTGAGCCAGATCAAAGTGGTGCCGCTGCTGATCGAGGACACGCTCAAGGACACCCAGTTGCGCGCGTTGTTCCCCGCTGCCGAGGACACGACAGGGCTGGCCGATACCGCCACCCACTGGATGCAGAGCTGGAACAACATGCGTCCGATCATTGCCGAGATGATGATCGTCGATCCCGACAGCGACGCCGGCAAGGCCATGCAACTGACGCAGGAACGCTTGCGGCAGCCAGGTTCAGGCTACGAAAAAGCGGCCTTCAGCTCCGCATACCGCTACGAGGATTTCTCGATCCCGCGTTCTGGCGGCCAACGCGACTACTACACCTGGGGCGTCTTCGGCGAGATCAATCCGGTTCCCAGCAGCGGCTTCGAGCCGCAGCGCGGCACCGCCGGCGCGTTTCGCGAGCGTGGCGAAAGCGTGCTAACCGACCAGCCGGGCGAAGAAGTGCTGGCGCTGCGCGAGAAGCGCACGTTGCCGCGCGGGCATACCGGGCTGGAGTTGGACGTGCCACCTGACGCTCCGCTCGATCGCAATCGCGATGCTGACATTGTCCAGGAACGTCGCAAGCAGTTCATGGAGGCCAAGCAGCCACTCGATGAGGTGCATATCCAGGCGGCGCGCGATGGGGCGAGGCTGGATCAAGGTGCGTCCCTGCAGCTGCCACCGGCGGCACGGCAGGCCATCGACAAGCAGGCCGAAGCGCTGGGCCTGTTGACCGACCGCTATCGTGGCGCGCCGGTGAGCCATTATCTCAACGAGCAGGCCAAGCAGACCGGGCCGGAGGAATAGCGCCGCGCCGCCGCCGCGGTGCAGGCGAGTGAATCGTCTGTACCGCGCGATGGCGGCTGCAACGCGGCGATTTGCGGGCTGCCGCAGGCGGCACATCGCTTTGAGGATGACGCAAGCGTGTCGCGGCGGATGTTGGCGCGGCATGAAGCGCGCTGGACGCGGCGCTACAAGCTCGCTTCGCAGATGGTACGCGCGGTTTCGCCTATACCGTGAATTGTCATATTGCATGCGGTGTATTAGCTGTCCGTTGTTCCGTGAGGTCGTCATGCGCGTTTCGTACCCCCCTGCTACTGCATCAACAACTTCGGTGAAAACCGCCGAGGCTCCTTTCGTCGACACCGCGACGGTGTCCACGCCGATGCCCGCCGCGCCTTCCGGGCTCGCGGGACGGCCACGGCCGCGCCTGCCCAAGGCCGGAGCCCCGCCGTTGGTACCGCTGCCGAATGCGGGCGGCAAGCACGCGCCTGCGGCGCTGGTCGCGCTCGATGGCGATTTCTCCAAGGACCGTCTGGCCGAAATAGACGCGCGGCAGGTCACCGTGCAAGCGCTGCAGACCAGGCTGGGAACACTGAGCGCCGACGCCGGGGTGGCACTGAAACCGCGCAGCGTCGCGGCGCAGTTCGCCGCAGGCGCATTGACCCCGGTCTATCTGGATACGTCCGCCTTTCGCGCGATGGCCAAGAGCCTGTCCGGCCAGGGCGCTGGCCGCAAGACGGAGCCGCTGATGGTGGACAATCAGGGCCAGCGCATCGTGTTCGACCTGCAGCGCGCCTTCGTCCCCGGCGACCGCCTCAGCGACGAGGCGACCGTCGCGTTAGGCAAGGCGCTGGATCTGCCCGCGCAGGGGCTGAAAAATCCCGACTGGCTCCAGCCTGCCTCGCAACCCAAGATGTCACGCCGGCAAATGGAGAAAGTCCCGCGCTACCATGGCCACGCGATCCCCGCGCAGGAGGGTGGCGCGGGATTCTTCAAAGCCAACGATCATCGCCTGTTGGAAGGCAAGGGCGAGAAGCTGCGCGCGCAGCGCAAGCAGCTGGTCCACGAGAACTACGTTCAGGCAGAAAGCACCAGGGCGCTCGGAAAGGACGTCATGGTGCATCGCGGGCTATATGACTTCCACAAGGGTATCCCGGAAAACTCGATTGCCGCGCTCGATCGCGCCTACGAAGATGGATATCGCACGCTTGAACTGGATGTCCAGGTGACTGCCGACGGCGTGCCGCTGTTGATGCACGACTTTACCGCAGGGCGGATCCTGGACGATCCGCAGGACCGCCTGGTCGCACAGACGCCGTTCTCGGAGTTGCGCGACCGGCGATTGGTGATCCGCAATCCCGTGGACGGCAATTTCGTGCACACCGATCAGCGTCTCGTCAGCATCGAGCAGATGCTGGAGCACGTGCGCACGACCAAGCCCGGCATGTCGATCTTGCTGGATTGCAAGGAGCAGACCCCCGAGGCCGTTGCGCTGCTGTTGATGAAACAGCCGAAACTGGGGAGCATCGCCGCCATCAAGGTGAATTCGGCTTTCTACAAGGGCGGGTTCGATCAGTTCTTCTCCAACATGTGCAAGCACCTGCAGATCAATCCCGAGCATTCGCAGGACGAACCGCGGCGTCTGAAACTGCGCCGCGATCTGGGCAAGATCAACGTCGTGCCGGTCTTGGATCAGCCGCCTATCGAGGACCCGCAAGTCCGCAAGTTTTTCCCTGGTACCGGAGCGGGGGTGGAAAGTTTGGCCGATACCGCCACGCAATGGCTGCAAAGCTGGAACCAGATGCATCCTGTCATCGTCGAGGCGATGGTCTCCAATCCCGATAGCGACTCGGGCAAGGCCTTGCAGATGGCGCGCGAGCGCGCGCACCAGCCCGGCTCCGGCATGGACAAGGCCGCATTGGGCGTCATCTACCGCTACGAGGATTTCTCGTGGCCGAAGTGGGACGGCACCAAGGAATACGCCACCTGGGGTATGTTCGGTGAGATCAATCCGGTTCCTACCAGCGGCTTCGAACCGCAGCGCGGTGTCACCGGCGGGTTTCGCGATCGCGGCGAAAGCCTGCTGACCGATCAGCCCGACGAAGAGTTCCTGGCCCTGAGCGAAAACCGGACGCTGCCACGGGGACATACCGGGATGGAGTTGGACGTGCCGCCGGATACGCAGATCGATAAAAACCGCGACGCCGAGATTACCTCCCTGCGGAAAAAGCAGTTCATGGAGGCCAAGCAGGGACCCGATGAGGTGCATATCCAGGCGGTGCGCGATGGTGAGAGGCTGGATCAAGGTGCGTCGCTGCAGCTGCCGCCGGCGGCACGGCAGGCCATCGACAAGCACGCAGAAGCGCTGGGCCTGTTGACCGACCTGTATCGTGGCGCGCCGGTGAGCCATTATCTCAACGAGCAGGCCAAGCAGACCGAGCCGAAGGAGTAGCGCCGCGCCGCAGCCGCGGTGCAGGCGAGCGGATCGTCTGTACCGCGCGATGGCGGCTGCAATGTGCAGATCTGCGGGTTGCCGCAGGCGACGGGCTGGCGCAGCCGGCACGTTCGCTTGCGCCGATCGCGCCAGTCGGCGGTAGCTGTTTGCATCATGAAGAGACCGCTGTCGGGCTTCACCAGGGTGGCCGCGGGATTGGCCAGACGATGGCCTGCCCCGCCAACAACCGCCATCCCTGTCGCGCAGGCAAGGCAATGACCGACGGCCTATTGACTACACGTGTCGCCACGGGTACGTTTGGCGACACGTGTAGTCACTGGGGTGGGCGGATGCGACGCAAATCGATCGGGGACCAGGAACTGGCCCTGCTGCAGTACATCGGCGAACAGGGCGAGGCCAGCGTCGGCGAGGTCGCTGCCGGCTTTGGCGAGACCCGCGGGCTGGCCCGCTCCACCGTGCTGACGATGATGGAGCGGCTGCGCGCCAAGGCCTATCTGCGCCGGCGCCAGGTGCAGGGCGTGTACCGCTACGCCGCCACCGCCGGGCAGGACGACGTGGTGCGCAGCGCGGTCGCCAGCTTCGTCGAGAAGACCCTACAAGGCTCGGTGTCGCCGTTCGTGGCGTGGATGTCGCAGCGCGCCGAGGTCAGCGACGACGAACTGGCCGAACTCGAAGCATTGGTGGCCAAATTGCAATCGCAGCGGCGGGAGGACTGAGGCATGGACACGATCTTCGGCACGCGCTTGTTCGAGGTCCTGCTGTCGCGGCTGCTGGCGACCAGCGTGCAGGCCGTGATGCTGGTCGCGGCGATCTGGGCGCTGTGCCGCTGGTTGCCGAGCCTGCCGGCGGCCACGCGTTGCCGCCTGTGGTGGCTGGTTGGGGCGCAGGCCATCCTCGGCCTGGTGTGGGCCGGCGCCCTGCACCTGCCGGTGCTGCCGGCCGCGCCGATACCGGCCGCGCTCGCTGCGACGGTGTTGCCGGCCGCGTCGCGGCAGGACGCGGCGGCTACGAGCGCAACGTCGCCCGCTTCGCGGCATCTCACCGCGCCGCAGGCCGCGTCTGCGGCCGCGCCGCTGCCCTGGGCGCAGACGCTGGCTGGGCTGTGGCTGGCGTGCGTGCTGCTCGGCGCGCTACGCAGCGGCTACGCCTACCGCGCCAGCCGGCGCCTGGTGCAGGCCAGCAGGCCGTGCGCCGACGCCGCCTTGCTCGGCGCCTTGCGCCTGGCCGCCGAGGCGCACGGCCTGCGCCAGCCGCCGCAACTGCGGCTCTCCACGCAGATCGATTCGCCGCAGCTGATCGGGCCGTGGCGGCCGGTGCTGCTGCTGCCGGCGCGGCGCCTGGCGGCGATGCACGCCGACGATCTGGATATGGCATTGACCCACGAACTGGTGCACCTGCAGCGCCGCGACCTGTGGTGGGGCCTGCTGCCGGCGCTGGCGCAACACCTGTTCTTCTTCCATCCGCTGGTGCAGCTGGCGGTGCGCGAATACGCGCTGGCCCGCGAAGCCGCCTGCGATGCGGCAGTGGTGGCCGGGCATCGGCACTGCCGGCACAACTATGCGCGGCTGCTGTTGCAGCTGGGCGTGGCGCCGCGGCCAGCGGCCGGTATGGCCAGCGCCTCGCCCAGTTTCGTCAGCCTGAAGCGGCGGCTGCTGATGCTGCAGAGCACCGCATCGTTTTCGCGGCTGGGCGCCGCGCTGATCACCGCCGCGATCGCGCTGGCCGGGGTGATGCCGCTGCGCCTGGTGGCCAAGCCGGCGCCGGCCAATGCGGCAGCGGTGGCTGCGCCGGCCGCTGCCCCGGTTGTCCCGGCGGTGCCAGCGCCGACGGTTCCGATCCTGGCGAGCGTACTGGCGCAGCCCGCACCCGCCGTGCCGGCGGCTGCGGCACCGCCAGCCGCACCCGCAGCTCCCGTTGCGCCGCCGCAAGCCGATGCGCCACTGCTCACCCAAGGCCGCATTTCGCTCTCGCAGCACGACGACCAGGACGCCTACGTGCTGGTGCAGGACGAGCACAACCTGATGGATGCCTCGCTGGACGACCTGCGCGACGCGCGTCGCCTGGCCGGCGACGACGGCGAGATCCTGTGGTTCCGCCATGACGGCCATCGTTACGTGGTCCGCGATCCGGCGGCGCTGGCGCGCTTCCAGGCGCTGCACGCACAGACCCTGGACCTGGCCGATGCACAGGCCGAGCTCGGCGACCAGCAAGGCGATCTGGGCGAGCGCCAGGGCGACCTGGGCGAGCGCATGGCGGAATTGAGCGCGCAAATGGCCGAAAGCGCTGCGCGCCAGGCCGAGGCGGCGCTCGCCACCAGCCAGGCGCAGATCGATCGCGTGGCGGCGCAGCGCGCGACCGAGCAGATGCACCGGCAGGAGCTGGTCAAGAAGATCCAGGACCTGGCCAGGCAACAGGCGCAACTCGGATTGCAGCAGTCCCAACTGGGCAAGCAGCAGGCCGACGCCAGCCTGCGTGCGCGCCAGCAGGCCGAGCAGTTGATCCGCCAGGCCATCGCGCAAGGGCTGGCCATGCCGTTCGACGGCTGAGCGATTCCCCGCGCGGCGACCGCGCGGATCATCGCCGCGGACGCCGACACGATGGGGGACAGGGAAGCGCGAGCCACTTTCGTGGCGGACCCTCACCGCAACCCCTCTCCCGGGGGAGAGGGGCGTTGTACGCTGCGCTACGGCGCTTCCGCGAACGGCACCACCTCGCGCTCTTCGGCCTCGGCGGCGACCAGGCGTTGCAGCAGCAGCGCCAGCGTTACCACATCCTGGTGGTTGTGGGCGGCAACGCGGCGCAGGTTGCGCGCGCTGCCGCCACGCAAATAGCTCAGCCATGCGGCCGGCGCTTCGGAGCCGGGCAGGTCGTCTTCGCGCACGATGCGCAGCAGCTGGCGTTCGATGGTGGACAGCTTGCAGTTCTCCCAGGTGCCGCGGTAACGGCGACGGGTGGGATGCAGCAGGTCCACGTGGTCCAGCGCCGACAGCGGGTCGGCGCAGCGCGCCAGCCGGTAGCGGGTCTTCAGCAGCGGGGCGTCGTAGCAACGGCCGTTGTAGCTGGACAGCACCGTGGTCGGCGCCAGCCATGCGCGGAACGCTTCGAGCATGGCTTTTTCCGCGCCCATCGTGGCCATCATCAGCTGGCGGATGCGCAGGCCGGGACCTTCGACGGGATGCAGGGACCAGTCGGCCGCGCCGATCATGAAGGCGCGGGTGCCGGTGCCGCCGGCCAGGCCGGTGGTCTCGGTGTCGAAGAACAGCAGATCCGTCGGCTGTACCGCGTCTTCGCGGCGGGCGAAGGCCAGCGATAGCGCGGCCGCGGGAATCGGCTGCGGCAGGAAGGCTTCGATCAGGTGCAGGCCGGGCGCGATCTCCATGCCGGGCAGGTGGCGGTCGGCGGCCTGCGGCTTGCGCGGCGCCGCGGCCGGCGCCACCACGCGCTCGCGCATGCCGAGCAGGCGCCGCAGCGCGGCGACGTCGGCGCCGCGCCGGTCGAACGGTTCGATCGCGATCGGCGGCGCCACGGCGACGGCGGTGTCGCCGCTGCGTGCAGGCAACGGTGTGCGTGGCGCAGGCGGGAGTGGCGCCGCATCGGTATCGCGTGGTGGCTTGCGCAGCAGCGTGGCCCGGCCTGCGGGCGTTGCCGCTCGTGCAGGCGCGGTCGCCGACGCAGGAGTGCCTGCAGCCACCGCATTGCCTGCCGGCCGCGCGCCCGGTGCCGGTGCACGCGGCGCATCTACGCTTGGATCGCCGGCCTGTTTGCGCAGCGCGCGCAGGCGCTCGAGGCTGATGCTCATGCGCGTGACGCCGGTACTGCTGCGGGGCCGACATGGACCGCGATCGATGCGTCCTCCGTCACTCCCCATTCCAGCAGAAAACGCGATGCGCACCGACGTTCCAGGCTACCGCTCATACGCGCGGCCCCGGCAACGCGGTGGCATCGGTGGATCGGTTCGATGCGTTGTCGCGCACCGCTCGTTCCGGCGGCAAGCGCAACCTGCATGGATGCCTGAAGCCGACGCTCATGCGCTCTGCTCCGTGGGCGTGTGGAGATCGATGTTGACGGCGCTCGACGCGCTGTACAGCACCATGCCTTGCGGCAACAGGCACAATGCCCACGGACGCTCTGGGCCGATCCTCATGCGCTCCACTCCGGCAGCGCATCGCATTCGCTGTCGATCGCGGTCGTTTCCTCGTCCAGTGCCGCGCCACCGTCCAGCAACAGGCACAGCACCTGCAGCGCCAGTGCCTTCGGCGTGGTCGCACTGTCCTCCTGCGCGGCCAGCACCGGGCCGACGCAAGCCGGGCAGCCGGCCACGCAGTCGCAGCGCTGCACCAGTTCGCGCGCGCGCTGCACCAGCTCGGCCTGGCGCTGCCACAGCGGTTCGCTCAGGCCGACGCCGCCGGGGAAGTTGTCGTACAGGTACACGGTGGGGACGAACTGCTGCAGCTCCACGCCGACCGGCTCGCCGTTGTCGCCGCCGCGCAGCTGGCCGCGGCCCTTGGCGTCGGCCATCGCGAACCAGGCGCCATCGCCGTCGCCCACCGCCTTCTGCAGGTCGCGCGCGTCGGCCATCACCGCCACGGTGGCCACCACGTGCAGCGCGTAGGCCGCGCCGAGGAAGCCGTCCAGCGCATCCTGCTTGGCCGCGAATGCCTTCAGCAGCGTGGCCTGCGGCAGCTGCCACCACACCGCGGTGGTGTGCAGTTCCTGGTCGGGCAGGGTGACCGGGCCGTAGCCGATGTTCTCGTGGGTGTAGTAGCGGATCTTCTTGTAGCCGGCCACGCGCCGCACCACGTGCACCTCGCCGTGATGGCTGTCGCCGCGCCCGGCCGCGCCGCCGTCGAAGCGGTCCAGCACCTTGAGCTTGGTGAAGTCGATGCTGTCGGTGTAGTAGTCCACGTGGGTACGGGTGACGTAGGCCTTGCGCCCTTCCCAGTCCAGTTTCTCGACCTGGTACGGGGTGCTCTGCACCATGTGGATCGCGCCTTCGTACAGGGTGAGCGCGGCGGCGGAATAGTCCACCTCGGCGATGATCTGCTGCTTGCCGTCGGTCTTGTCCACCACCACGAAATTGCCGTCGGCTACCGAGCGCAGGCTCACCGCGTTGGCCGGGTAGCTGTCGGCGATCCACTCCCAGCGGTCGCCTTCCTGGTGCACCACGTCGCTTTCGGCCAGCGCTTCCAGGAACACCGCCGGATCCACCGGGCCGAACGCCTCGCCGGCGACGAAGGTCAGTTCGAATGCGGCGCAGCGGATGTGGTCGAACAGGATCAGCGGCTGGTCCGGCGCGATGCGCGCGTGTTCGGGCGAGGCATCGGCGAAGAAGTCCGGATGCCGCACCACGTACTGGTCCAGCGGCTGCGAGCTGGCCACCAGCACGCCCAGCGACGGCTGCTGGCGGCGCCCGGCGCGGCCGAAGCGCTGCCAGGTCGCGGCCACGCTGCCGGGGTAGCCGTTGAGCACCACCACGTCCAGCGAGCCGATGTCCACGCCCAGTTCCAGCGCCGAGGTGGAGACGATGCCGTCGATGCTGCCGGCGCGCATCGCGCGCTCGGCCTCGCGGCGTTCGGTGGGCAGGTAGCCGCCGCGGTAGGCACGGATGCGCGGCGGCTTGCGCGGGTCGTGGTCGAAGATGTCCTTCAGGTACTTGGTCAGCACCTCCACCATCAGCCGGGTCTGCGCGAACACCAGGGTCTTCAGCCCGCTCTTGATCGCGATCCGCGCGATGCGGTTGCTCTGCGAGCGCGCCGACGCGCGCAGCCCCAGGTCGGCGTTGACCACCGGCGGGTTCCACAGCAGCACGTGCTTGTCGCCGGACGGCGCGCCGGACTCGGTGATCGCATGCACGCCCTGCTCGATCAGCGCCTCGGCGTGCGCGCGCGGATTGCCGATGGTGGCCGAGCACAGGATGAACTGCGGGTTCACCCCGTAGAACGCGCAGATGCGCTTGAGCCGGCGCAGCACGTTGGTGACGTGGCTGCCGAACACGCCGCGGTAGGTATGGATCTCGTCGATCACCACGTAGCGCAGGTTCTCGAAGAACTGCGCCCACTTGGTGTGATGCGGCAGGATCGCCTGGTGCAGCATGTCCGGGTTGCTGACCACGATGTCGCCGTGCAGGCGGATCGCCTGGCGCGCATCGCCCGGGGTGTCGCCGTCGAAGGTGAAGGCCTTCACCCCCAGCTCGCCGGCGCGGTTGAGTTCCAGCAGTTCGGCCACCTGGTCCTGCGCCAGCGCCTTGGTCGGGAACAGGTACAGCGCCTTGGCCTGTGCGGTCATCGCCGCGGCCACCACCGGCAGCGTGTAGCACAGCGACTTGCCCGAGGCGGTCGGGGTGACGATGGCCACGTGCTCGCCGCGCTGCGCCGCGTCCCAGGCCTCGGCCTGATGGCTGTACAGCTGCTCGATGCCGCGCGCCTTCAGCGCCGCGACCAGCGCCGCCGGCACGTCGTCCGGAATCGGCGCATAGCGGCCCGCGCGGCCGGGGATCATGAAGCTGCCGGTGATGCGGTCGTGGTAGCGCCGCTCCAGCCGCTCGGTCAGCAGTGCGCCGTCGCGCGAGGGCTCGCCGCCGGTGGTGGACAGGGCGCGCTCGGCGTCCTCGGTGCGGCGGGCTAGGGCGTGGGCGGGCATCGGGACGGCTCTCAAAGCGGGACAGGGAAGCGGAACGGCGTCTCAGGGTATGAGACACGACACGGCGGATGCGGATGCACCGACTGACCGCGTTCAGAAGACGCGCGAACCGGCAGCATGCGCGCAAGCCATCACATTGGGCATAGCATGCGCCGGAGCGCACCGATCGAGCGAACCGCCATGAAGACACTGCCCAACCTCCATCCCGGCGACGTCCTGCTGGAGGAATTCCTGACGCCGCTGGGCATCAGCCAGAACGCACTGGCGCGCGCCGCCGGCGTGCCGCGGCGCCGCATCAACGAGATCGTGCCGGGCAAGCGCAGTGTCAGCGCCGACAGCGCGATCCGGCTGGCTGCCGCGCTCGGTACCAGCGAGCGCTTCTGGCTCGGTCTGCAGGCCGACTGACTATGACCTGGAATAGCCACGGCGCGCACTGGGCGCGCCAGCGCGCAAGATCGCGCGCATCGCGGCGTAGCCTACGCAGGCGCGTGACCGCCGTCGCGATGGCGGACGGCGCCGGCGCGCGCAGACCGACAACGCTGACCTGATCGTCGCGGCCAGCGCGTATCCTGTGCTCCCCCCTAGCGCAGCGGCGCCGTCCCCCGACGCGCCGCAGACTCGCCTTGTCCCTGCCTGCCCCTACTATCGCCGCTCACTACAAGACCGCCGGCGCCCGCCGCGCCGACCTGATCGTGCATGCCGCCGGCCTGCTGCTGTCCATCGTCGGCGGCGCCATGCTGATCTGGCGCCCCCACGCCAACCACACGCTGCTCCTGGCCACCTGCGTCTATGCGCTGGGGATGCTGGTGATGTTCGCCTGCTCGGCGGCTTACAACTTCGCCCCGCCACAGCGCCAGCCGATCTTGCGCAAGCTCGACCACGCCGGCATCTTCGTGATGATCGCCGGCTCCTACACGCCGCTGTTCGTGCTGGCGCTGTCCGGCGCCTGGGTCTGGTCGATGACCCTGGCGGTGTGGGGCGTGGCGCTGTTCGGCGTGTTCGCCAAACTGTTCCTGCCGGGTATCAGCAAGGGCTTTTGGGTGGCGATCTACCTGCTGCTGGGCTGGGCCGGTATCGTCGCGATCAAGCCGCTCATGGCCAGCCTGGACAGCGCCGTGCTGTGGTGCATCGCCGCCGGCGGCATGTTCTACACCGTTGGCGTGGGCTTCTACGTGCGCAAGTCGATGGTCTACAACCGTGCCATCTGGCATGCACACGTGGTGGGCGGCGCACTGTCGCACTGGTGCGCCATCTGGTTGAGCCTGCAGCCGTTGCAGGCGGCCTGAGCGTCCACGGCGCGGCGCTGGTGACGTTCAGCCGGCAACCGTAAGCTCGGCATCTGCAATGGGTATGCCTGGGAAAGGACCGATCTCGATGAGCAATGCCGTGCGTTCCGTCGTTGCCGCCGCGCTGCTTGGCGTGGTCGGGCAGTCGCATGCCCAGCAGGCCGCCCTCGATCCCGCACCCGTAGCCGCGCCCGCCGCGGCCAGCCCGCCGCCGCAGGACATCCAGACCCTCGACGAAGTGCGCGCGCTGCCGCCGGACCAGGAGCAGCCGCTGGACCTGTACCGCTTCAAGAATCCGGTCAGCGCCCAACCCAGCCGCTTCGACAAGGACTGGCGGCCACCGCCCTCGGTGGAGCAGGTCAGCCAGGGCGGGGGCTACCTCGCGCTCGGCGTCTATTACGTTGCCGGCAAGGTCGCCAAGGGCCTGCACACCCTCACCGGCGCGCCGGACCAGGTTCAGTCGGCCATCGCCCGCCCACCGCCGCTGAGCGACGCGCAGAGCCGTCGTGCGGCGGCGTTCTGCGATGCGCAGAACGCGGATTGCGCGGGCAAGCCGTGAGCGTGTCCCGGCGGGTGCGGCGGTCGGGTTGAGTGGCTCGCCGGCCGCGCCCCCATCCCGTGGCCGATCGCGCCGCTGCATTCGGGATTCGGTCCGTGCCCCCCCGCGTTGCGCTGACCCGGCATCACGCCTGCATCGCCCCGCTGCGCGGCGTGCGCACAGAGTGGGCAGGCACCTGCTGCTTACAGCGCGCAGCGCAAACGGCGGCCTCGGGTGACGAAGGTGTCGGTGCGCGCGTCGTAGCTGCGGTAGCGCTGCTGGCAGGTGTGCACGTGGCGATACCAATCGTCGTGCCGCGACCGGTGCGCGGGGGGATTGCCCGGGCGCTGACCCCACTTGGTATCCCAGCGTCCATAGCGCCTGTCGTCCGGGCGATCGTCCCTGCGGCGGTCGTGGCGGTGGTCGTGGCGGTGGTCGCCTGGCCGATCGTCATGGCGGTTGTCGTCGCGGCGATCGTGGCCGAGTTGGCCCGGCCGCGGCGGGTCGTCGTGGCGCCGGCCATCGTCGTGGCGGTCCTGAGGCCGGACCTGGTCGGCGCCTGCAACGGCGGGAAGGCCGGCGGCCAGGGCGCAAGCGAGCACAACTCTAAGCATCTTGTTCATTCGAGTTTCCATGGGCGGGTAACGCACTGCGTGCGATCCGGTGCCGACGCTACGCGCACCGGTACGCTCACGCCGTGATGCCGGCCCCCGCCTGGCGCACGACGCGGCCGCGGCGGGTCATCGCTGCCGCCACGCCTGCTCGGCTTCCAGTCTGGACGGCAACGGCGTTTCCCGGCGCTCGCATGCGCTGAAGCCGGCGGCCGTACCGCTGCCGAACCCCTGCGGCGCCGGCAACGCGTGCCGCAGCGGCCTGTCCACCAGTGCCGGCGGCGGGCACGTCGGGCCATCGTGCCAGTCGCCCAGAGCGATGGCGTATGCGTGGATGGGCTCCCCCGCTGCGGATGGCTGCAATCGCGCGCAGACACAACCCTCTATCGACGCCGGGTAATGGCGACGCGCTGAGCGGTGCCGCCGCACGCGCAGACGCGGCGAATGCGCACATGCGCTTACCAGGTCAGCGACGTGCGTACTTTTCCAGCTCGTTGGCGCGTGCGTTGATCCGCTCCAAAGCCGCTTCTGCGCGCTGCAAGGCGGCTGCCTGGCCGCCGCCGCCGAGCGCCTTGTCCAGATCTCCCGCCTGCGCATCGGATTGCTGCCAGGTGTACTGCGCGTCCATCAGCTTGGCCCTGTCGCTGCCGCTGAGCCGGTAGCGCAGGGTGTCGTAGGCCCGTGCCATGCGATCTTCCTGCGCTCTGCGTTCGCGTTCGATGCAGCGCTGTTGGCGTACACCCCGCTGGCCTGCTTGCGGCAGTCCAGGTAGGCGGCGGACAAGCCCTTGGGCGCATTGGGGTTTGCCGACGATTGTTGCTGCAGTTGCAGTTGCAGTTGCAGTTGCTGTTGCTGTTGCAGTTGCTGTTGGATCTGTTGTTGTGCTTGATCCTGCTGCGCGCTGGCTTCGGCGCTGGCGGCCGCGGTGGCCAGCAACACGATCCACAACAGCCAGCGGCGCTGGTTTCCCTCGCTTTGCATACGTCCTCCCCGTTCTGCCGATGCTGATCCTGATGTGCACAGCTTTAACAAGCGTGCGGTTAATGTTTTGCTAAGGATAGCGAAGGTTACGGTCAGGTCGGCGTAGCGCGCGCGATCGCAACGGAACACTGTGCACGGCTGCGACGCCCTGGGCCTGCGTCCGCAACCTGGCCTTGGCTGGGTGAATCCTCCCGTGACCGAACGGTTGCTTGTGACGCCAATCCAGACGCGGGCGCCGCGCGACATCCTCAGCCTGCGCCTGCACGGCTCGCTGCAGCGCACCGATCCGCCGACCTTTTAATTCGAGCAGGATATGCCGTTGCTGCGCCAGCTGGCTGGCGCCACGCAAGATCCGCAGCCGACGTTCCGCTGAACGCCAGTTGGCAGGCGTCGGCACTTTCCGACATCCGCGCTAGCGTTTGCGCCGGGGAATCGGTAAGCATGCGCCCTCGCCGATGGCTGAGGCTGCCGGCGATCCTTTCCACCGGTGCCTGCACATGCTCGACCCTGTTGCCGCTGTTTCCGACGATCCCGTTGCACGGGTGGCCGCGCGCATCGATCGCCTGCCGGCGACGGCCACGCTGTGGCGCCTGGTCGCGCTGCTCGGGCTGGGCGGCTTCTTCGAGCTGTACGACCTGTTCCAGACCGCCTATATCAGCCCTGGCCTGCTGCGCGACGGCATCTTCGCCACCGGCGCGGCGGGCGCGTTCGGCATCGCCGACCAGGCCGCGTTCGCTTCGGCGACGTTCCTGGGCCTGTTTCTCGGCGCCAGCCTGCTCAGTCCGTTCGCCGACCGCTTCGGACGCCGCCCGGTGTTCACCTTCGCCCTGCTCTGGTACACCGCCGCGACCGTGGCGATGGGGCTGCAGAGCACGGCGCTGGGGGTGATCGGGTGGCGTTTCGTGGTCGGCATCGGTCTGGGCATCGAGCTGGTCACCATCGACACCTACCTGTCCGAGCTGATGCCAAGGCACATGCGCGGGTCGGCTTTTGCGTTCGTGTTCTTCGTGCAGTTCCTGGCGGTGCCGGCGGTGGCGGTGAGCGCATGGGCGCTGGTGCCGCATGCGCCGTTCGGGGTCAGCGGCTGGCGCTGGGTGGTGTTGCTCAGCGGCACGTTCGCGGTGGCGATCTGGTGGCTGCGCCGGCGCCTGCCGGAATCGGCGCGCTGGCTGGCGGCGCAGGGCCGGCATGCCGAGGCCGACGCTGTGCTGTGCGTTCTGGAAGCACGCTGCGCGTCCGAGCTGGGCCGCGCGCTGGACACGCCGCAGATCGAACCACCGCTCGCCTGCGCTGCGACGCAGCCGCGTTTCGCCGCGCTGTGGAAGGCGCCCTACCGGCGCCGCGTGGTCATGCTGGTGGCGTTCCATGTGTTCCAGGCGATCGGCTTCTTCGGCTTCGGCAACTGGTTGCCGACGTTGTTGTCGGCGCAAGGCGCGGACAGCGTGCACGGGCTGGGCTATGCGTTCGCGATCTCGCTGGCGTATCCGCTGGCACCGCTGCTGTTGCTGCGTGGCGCCCAACGCTGGGAGAACAAGTGGCAGGTGGTGTGGTCGGCGCTCGGCGCGGTGCTGTTCGGCACGCTGTTCGCCTGGCAGACCCAGCCGTTGGCGATCATTGCCTGCGGCGCGGCGATCACCTTCTGCAATGCCTGGATGAGCTTCGCCTATCACGGCTACCAGGCCGAGCTGTTCCCGACCGCGCTGCGCGCCCGTGCGGTGGGTTTCTGCTATTCCTTCAGTCGCCTGTCCACCGCTGGCAGCAGCCTGCTGATCGGCCTGCTGCTGGAGCGTACCGGCAGCCACGGGGTGCTTGCCTTCATCGTCGCCAGCCTGCTGGCGGTGGCCGCGATCATCGGCCTCTTCGGCCCGCGCACCCGCAACCGCACGCTGGAGCAGATCGCCGGGTAGGGCAGCGGCGACCGGCCGGGTACGCGCTTTCCCGCGTTCGTCATCTGCCCTCGACAACATTGCGGCGGCGGCCGGTGCATGCTGTGCGCTCCCACGCCACGACTCCTCTGGCCATGACCTCCAATCTGCCCGTTCCCGCCATGGATGCCGCCGACCACCGCGACTTGGCCCAGGCGCATGCGCTGCTCGAACATCCCGGCCTGGCGGCGAAGATCGCCAATACGGTCGGTGCGCCGATCGAGGATCTGCTCAGCAAGCGCCTGCCCAAGGCGCTGTCCTCGCGCATCGACGCGGTCAGCCAGCGCGCGCTGCGCATCGCCCTGCGCTCGGCGCTGCTGACCCTGCGCACGCAGGCGCCGGGTAGGGCGCGGCCGCGCCTGCATGGCATGGCGGTGGCCGCCACCGGCGCAGCCGGCGGTTTCTTCGGCCTGCCCGGATTGCTGGTGGAGCTGCCGCTGACCACCACGCTGATGCTGCGTTCGATCGCCGACATCGCCCGCGCCGAGGGCGAGCGGCTGGACGATCCGGCCACCACCCTGGCCTGCCTGGAAGTGCTGGCGCACGGCGGCCGCAGTGCGCGCGACGATGGCAGCGAATCGGGCTACTTCGCGGTACGCACGGCGATGGCGCAACAGCTCAGCGCCGCCGCGCAATACGTCGCCGCGCACGGCATCGGCAGCAAGGGCGCGCCGGCACTGGTGTCTCTGATGTCGCGGATCGCGGCGAAGTTTTCGATCACGGTCAGCGAAAAACTGGCGGCGCAGGCCGTACCACTGGTCGGCGCGGCCAGCGGCGCGCTGCTCAACACGGTGTTCATGTCCCACTTCCAGGCGATGGCGCGCGGCCACTTCATCGTGCGCCGGCTGGAACGCCGCTACGGCGAGGCCGCGGTGCGGCAGGCCTACGAGGCGTTGCCGGCGTCGCGCTAGTGTCAAACACCAGGCCTCCTCGGCATCCACGCCGCAGTACTTGGTCCACTTCACGGCGGCAGGCCCGTCATCGCTGCCGAGAGTGCAGATCCCCAACCCCAGCCAGTCGGGCCATACCAGCAACGACCTGATAAAGGATGGCACTCCGGTGCAACTGCTGTTTCCGGGTGCGCAGGTGCCGGTGGCCGGTATGCGTTCAATGCGGGCGGGGCCGGTGCGCCCGGACCGTGCTCGTCAATCGGCCCTCGCGCTTCGCATGCTCTGCCGGTCGCGCGGTCGCCCAGGACTCGGCTGCACAGATGTTCGGGCGCCCGGCCTTCGTGAATACCCGCATGAAGCTGCTGCAGCAGTACGACGGGTTATTCGATGCCCAGGGAGGCCGGTTTGGATTGCGGCCTGCATGGCGTTGAGCGATTCAGGGCGAGTCGCGCATGCACCTGCTTCGGCGGGCGTCATGCAGCCGGTGGCTGGTAGGGTCCGGGCGAGACTGCGATCCGCTGCATGTCGAACCTGAGCGGACCGTCGATCAACCGGCGGCCGGAGTCGTCACGTACGTCATAGCGGACATTGGGATTGCCGTTGAAGGGTGTATCCCATTGATCCCACGGATTCCTCAGATTGTTGATGATGGCGTTGTCGGGGTTTCGGTATTTTTCAGCGAAGAACTGTTCGCGTATCGACGGGTAACGATCACGTTGGATAGCCAGCTCACTCAGCGCCTCCTGGGTGTTCAGGGCCGGCAGAACGGTGCCGACAGGTTTGGTGTTACTGAACTTTCCTGCGCGTAGCAGCGTCCGATGCATGGAGAGTGCATCCTGGACAAGCGTGGGTGAGGCGAAAGGCGCCCACGAATCCACCACGATATCGTGTGCGGGCTTCTGCCCCCGGATCACCACGAACACGTGGTCTGCTCCGTCCACCATGTCGATCCTGCACTCCCTCAGCGCAGGATTCTGCGAGAGCAGTTGGTACGTCAGGGCAGCCTGCGCGTTGCAATAGCCACCTTGTGACTGGATCGCAATAAAGGCGCGGGCCGCCGGGCGGCCATTCAATCTATTCGACATCAAGGAGCAGAGCATACTTTCACCCCCGGTCGCGGCGACGTCCTTGATCTGGTTGCCAGACCCGTAGGGAAGAAGTGCCTTGACCAGGTCGATGGCCTCGCGTGCCGCTGCCAGATTGGCAGCGACCGTGGGAGTGATCACCCGCAGCTGCGCTTTGGTGTCCGGCATTTGCGTCTTGACGCTGGGATGCCTGGTGGCGAGCGCGTTGAGCCGATCCAGGTGGCTCTGCGAAAGCTCGATCAACCGGTCAGATCGCAGCAGCCTGGGGATCAACTCCTGGGCTGGGGCCAGGATCGTCGTATTCGCGCCGGATGCGTCCGCTGCGCGGTACGTGTAGAACTGGTGCGCGCCTTGTTGTACACGCAGGGTGATGTCAGACGAACGGGACACTGCGACTGCAGTATCAAGCAGGTTTATCCTGGCGGCCTTTGCCTGCGCGAGGTTGGCATCGATCTAGGCCGTGGGTTCCGGAGCTTTGCTGGACGAGCCTCCCGCCATCCATCCCCGCATCCTGCCGAGCATGGAGGGGTGCGACGGCGAGGGCGAGTGGGCGGGCAAGTGGCCGGTCCGGGGGCGAATACCGACATTGGCACTCTGACGCCGCGGACTTCCTCGTGCGAACCCAGGCACGATCGGCGGTTTCTTCGGCCTGCCCGGGCTGCTTGGTGGAGTTGCCGCTGACCACCACGCTGATGCTGCGTTCGATCGCCGACATCGCCCGCGCCCAGGGCGAGCGGCTGGACGATCCGGCCACCACCCTGGCCTGCCTGGAAGTGCTGGCGCACGGCGGCTGCAGTGCGCGCGACGATGGCAGCGAATCGGGCTACTTCGCGGTGCGCACGGCGAAGCCGCGGTGCGGCACGCCTACGAGGCGTTGCCGACGTCGGCGTAAGCCAGCGCAGCCGCATCGCTTCCCGCCGCTGCGTTCGTCACCGGCACGCGTGCGGCTCGCCTACACCCTTTCGCGCCTGATCGATCCGGGCAGCGAAGCGGAGCTGCATGCAGGGGACGGCATGGGCCATGCGTTCGTCATCGCCACGCACTGGCCGCCGCTGCCCCGCAGTGGCACAGTGGCAGCTGGCGCCGCAGCGTGCCAGCGCGGCGCTGCCGCCGCTTTCGTTTCCACGCAGGGCCTCGCCATGAAAACCCGTTCCAGATCCGAGACCGACGACGACCAGCCGCGCCTGGCGGTGCTGATCGATGCCGACAACGCGCAACCGTCGGTGATCGAAGGCTTGCTGGCCGAAGTGGCCAAGTACGGCGTGGCCAGCGTCAAGCGCATCTACGGCGACTTCACCAGCACGCGCATGACCCAGTGGAAGCAGGCGCTGCTGAAGCACTCGATCAGTCCGGTGCAGCAGTTCGCCTACACCAGCGGCAAGAACGCCACCGACAGCTCGCTGATCATCGATGCGATGGACCTGCTGTACACCGGCCGCTTCGACGGCTTCTGCCTGGTCTCCAGCGACAGCGACTTCACCCGCCTGGCGCAGCGCCTGCGCGAGGAGGGGCCGACCGTGTACGGCTTCGGCGAGCGCAAGACCCCGGATGCGTTCGTGCAGGCCTGCGACAAGTTCATCTACACCGAAGTGCTGCGCAGCGAGGCGGCCAGCAGCGAACCTTCCAAGCCGGCGGCCGCTGCTGCCAAGCCGGCGCGCAAGGGACGCAAGACGCCACACGTTGCGCAGGCTGCGCAAACGGCCAAGCCCGAGGCGACGGCTGCCGTGGCCGCGACCACCGTGGCGCCCGCCATGCTGACCGATGCGAAGGCCGCGCCGCTGTCGGCACCGCTGAAACTGCTGCGCCAGGCGATCGAGGAAGCTTCCGACGACCAGGGCTGGGCCGGGCTTGGCAGCGTCGGCAGTTATCTCAACAAGGTGCGCCCAGATTTCGATCCGCGCCTGTACGGGCACAAGAAGCTGAGCGACCTGCTGCGCCGGCTGTCGGCGCAGTTCGAACTCGAGGAGCGCGGCAACGAAGGCAGCGGCAAGCGCATCTTCGTGCGTTCGCGCAGTTGAGTCGTCCGACACCCGGCGCTGCGGCGCGCGCAGCCGAGAAATGGCGATGACCGACAAACCCTACGCCTCATCCTGCGAGCGCAATCGCACGCCGATCCTGCATGTGCTGCAGCGGCATTTCGCCGACCGCCGGCAGGTGCTGGAGATCGGCAGCGGTACCGGCCAGCATGCGGTGCATTTCGCCGCCGCGCTGCCGCAGCTGACCTGGCAATGCAGTGAGCGTGCCGAGCATCTGCCCGGCATCGCGCACTGGCTGGACGCGGCGGCATTGCCGAACACGCCTCCGGCGTTGGCGCTGGACGTGCAGCAAGGGCCATGGCCGAGTGCCGGCTACGATGCGGTGTTCACCGCCAATACGCTGCATATCATGGGTTGGCCCGCGGTGCAGGCGTTCTTCGCCGGTGTCGGCAAGTTGTTGGCCAACGGCGATGACGGCACGCTGGCGGTGTACGGGCCGTTCAACTACGGCGGCACGTTCAGCAGCGACAGCAATCGCGCGTTCGACGCCTGGCTGAAGGCGCGCGATGCCGCCAGCGGGATCCGCGACTTCAAGGCGGTCGCCGCGCTGGCGCAGGCGCAGGGCCTGTTGCTGCAGGAGGATGTGCCAATGCCGGCGAACAATCGCTGCCTGGTGTGGCGGCGCGGCTGAGGCACGCGCCGCGCGCTTGCCGCCGCCGCCGTTGCGAAGGCGTGACGGGACCCGGGCGCAGCCTCATCGCGCGCTCACCCCGGTGGCACGGGGGATTAACCGTACCTTCGCCACTGTGCGATCACCACGGGCCGATGCAGATGGCCGGTGACCCTTATCACGGCGGAGCGTTCCCATGAGCATGAGCAGCAGCAACGAAGCGCGCGATCTCAATCGCGATCCCATCTCCGGCACGCCGGGTTCGCATCCGGTCGGGGTCGGCATCGGCGGCGCCGCGGGCGGCGTCGCCGCCGGCGCGCTGGCCGGCACCGTGTTCGGTCCGCTCGGCACGCTGATCGGCGCCGCGGTCGGCGTGGTCGCCGGCGCGGCCGCGGGCAAGGGCGTGGCCGAACGCATCGACCCCACGGGCGAAGCCGAGTATTGGCGCGAGGAATACCGCAACCGCGACTACGTGAAGTCCGACTACGACTACGAGCGCGATTACGCGGCTGCCTATGGCCTCGGCCTGCAGGCGCGCGAGCAGTATCCGACCCGTAGCTGGGAAGAGAGCGAAACCGAACTGTCGCGCGACTGGGGTACGCGCCGCGGCGACTCGCGCCTGGAGTGGGAGGATGCGCGCCTGGCGGCACGCGATTCCTGGCAGCGTGCGGACACCACGTATCGCACCTATGAAGACAGCGATCGCTACTACGCCGAGCGCTTCGACAGCGTGGACTACCGCGATGCGGAGGCCGGCTACGACGACTATCGTCCGGCCTACCGCTACGGTGTTCAGGCGCGCAGCCGCCATCAGGGCCGCGACTGGGACGAGCGCCTGGAGACCGATCTGGAAAGCGGCTGGGAACGCGCCAAGGACCGCTCGCGGCTGACCTGGGAGCAGGCCAAGGCAGCGGTGCGCGAGGCCTTCTATTCCGACCGCTACCACGGGTCGGGTCGCGGCACGCCGCCGGATCCGGGGGTCTGAACCGGGCGCATCGCCAGGCCAGGGCACCCATGCCTGATGTCTGGCAATGCGCGCTTTCCGACCTGTAGGAGCGGCTTCAGCCGCGACCGGGACTTACCGGTAACGCCCCGGTCGCGGCTGAAGCCGCTCCTACAGACATCGGGGGCCTTGCAGACAAGGCTGTGCTAGTTGCTGCTGGATTCGGACCAGTCCTGCCACTCGAGTGCTGACACGTGTGGGAGCGACTTCAGTAGTGATGCGTAGCGCTGCATGTCAGCAGTCGTGCTCGCATTGCTGAGTCGCTGACGCCGCGCCACCAAGCAAGCGCTGCCCCATGGCGGAGACGGCGCAGCACATCGCAACAGCGCGATCCGCGGCCGACTCTCCATCAAGCCGCCTGCACGATATGCAGCGCCTTCGGATTGCGCCAGGTCGCCAGCAGCCGTGCTTCGCGCTGCTTGGCTGCGTGCAGGTGCGCTTCCTTGACGTGGCCGTAGCCGCGGATGTGTTCCGGCACGCTGGCGATCTCCACGGCCAGCACCAGGTTGTCGGCGCCGAGGCGTTCCAGCAGCTCACCCACGGTGCGTTCGTAGTCGGCGATCAGCTGCCGCTCGCCGCGGCGTTCGGCGCTGTAGCCGAACAGGTCGAACGCGCCGCCGCGCAGCACGCGCAGCTTGGCCAGCCACTTGAAGGCCGTGAACATCCACGGCCCGTACTCGCGCTTCAACGCGCGGCCCTGCGCGTCCTTCCTGGCCAGCAGCGGTGGCGCCAGGTGGAAGCGCAGCGAATAGGCGCCGTCGAACTGCTGCTGCAGCTGGCGCTGGAAATCGCCGCTGGTGTACAGCCGCGCCACTTCGTATTCGTCCTTGTACGCCATCAGCTTGAACGCGTAGCGCGCCACCGCCTCGGTCAATGCGGTGGAACCGGCGGCGACGCGCTGCTCGGTCTCGCGCACGCGCTCCACCAGCGCGGCGTAGCGCGCGGCGTAGGCGGCGTCCTGGTAATCGACCAGGAACGCGCGGCGGCGCGCGACCAGTTCGTGCAGCGAGCGCGACAGGCGGGTGTCGTCCAGCGGCGCATGGCCGCGGTCGGCGGCGTCGCCGGCGGCGGGCAGGTCGCGCGCCTGGCACGCGTTGTGCGGATCGCGCGGCGTAGCGCTGGCGCCGCCTTCGTGGCCTTCCCACTCGCCGGGCGGCAGTTGCTGCAGGCGTTGCGCGGTGGGTTCGGCCCCGGCCGCGACGCTGCCGGGCATGCCCGCGGCCTGCTGCACCGCGGCCAGGTCCAGCGCCGCCAGGCGGCCCCAGGCGAAGGCCTGCTGGTTCATCGCCACGGCAGCGCCGTTGAGTTCGATCGCGCGCATCAGCGCGGCGTACGACAGCGGCACCAGCCCCTGTTGCCAGGCATAGCCGAGCATGAACAGGTTGCTGGCGATGGCGTCGCCGAGCAGCGCGGTGGCCAGTTGCGTGGCGTCGAGCAGCAAGGGCTCGCGTCCGCCCAGGGCCAGGCGCACGCCGGCGACAATGTCGGCAGCCGGGAACTGCATGTCCGGGTGCGTGGTGAAGCTGCCGGGCATCGCTTCGTAGGTATTGAGCACCACCTGCGAGCGGTCGCCGCGCACCTTGGACAGCGCCCAGTAGTCGTTGACCACGACCATGTCGCAGCCCAGCACCAGGTCGGCCTCGCCGGCGGCGATGCGCACCGCGTGCAGATCCTCGGGCTGGCGCGCCAGGCGGATATGGGTGGTGACCGCGCCGCCCTTCTGCGCCAGCCCGGTCTGGTCGAGCACGCTGGCGCCCTTGCCTTCCAGGTGTCCGGCCATGCCCAGCAGCGCGCCGATGGTGACCACGCCGGTGCCGCCGACGCCGGTGATCAGGATGTTCCAGGGCTGGCTCAGGTCGCTGCGGAAGCTAGGCAGCGGCAGGTCCTGCAGCTGCGTGGCCGCGTCGGCCTTGCCGCCCTTGCGCAGCTGCCCGCCGTGCACGGTGACGAAGCTGGGGCAGAAGCCGGAGACGCAGGAGTAATCCTTGTTGCAGCCGGACTGGTCGATCTGGCGCTTGCGCCCGAACTCGGTCTCCTTCGGCAGCACCGACACGCAGAAGCTCTTCTCACCGCAATCGCCGCAGCCTTCGCAGACCAGCGAATTGACCAGCACGCGCTTTGCCGGATCGGGCAGCTTGCCGCGCTTGCGCCGGCGCCGCTTCTCGGTGGCGCAGGTCTGGTCGTAGATCAGGATGCTGGTGCCCTTGACCTCGCGCAGGCGCTTTTGCACCGCGTCCAGCTCGCCGCGGTCGTGGAACTCGACGTCGCTCGGGAACAGCTCGCGGCGCCGCGTCCACTTGCCGATGTCGTCGCTGACCAGGGCGATGCTGTGCACGCCTTCGGCGCGCATCTGCCAGGCGATGTCGGGCACGCTGAGGCTGCCGTCCACCGGCTGCCCGCCGGTCATCGCCACCGCGTCGTTGTAGAGGATCTTGTAGGTGATGTTGACGCCGGCGGCGATCGATTGCCGGATCGCCAGCGAACCGCTGTGGAAATAGGTGCCGTCGCCCAGGTTCTGGAACACGTGCGGAGTGTCGGTGAACGGCGCCTGCCCGGCCCAGGTGACGCCTTCGCCGCCCATGTGGGTGAAGGTGTCGGTGGAGCGGTCCATCCACGTCACCATGTAGTGGCAGCCGATCCCGCCCAGCGCGCGCGAGCCTTCCGGCACCACCGTGGAGGTGTTGTGCGGGCAGCCGGAGCAGTAGTGCGGCACGCGCGGGAAATTGGCGCGCGGCAGGGCCATTTCCGCTTCCTTGGCCTCCATCCAGCGCAGCCGCTGCTCGATCGATTCGGTATCGCAGAAGCGCTGGATGCGCTTGCCGATCACCGCGGCGATGGTCGCCGGGGTCAGCTCGCCGGTGGACGGCAGGATCCACTCGCCGGCCTCGTCGTACTTGCCGACGATGCTCGGGCGCGGACCGGCGCTGGCCGGCCAGTTATAGAACTGCTCCTTCATCTGCCGTTCGATGAAGGCCTTCTTCTCCTCCACCACCACGATGTCGTCCAGGCCCTGCGCGAACGCGGCGATGCCGATCGGCTCCAGCGGCCAGGTCATGCCGACCTTGTACACGCGGATGCCGATATCGCGGCAGGCGCGCGCGTCCAGGCCCAGGTATTCCAGCGCCTGCAGCACGTCCAGGTAGCTCTTGCCGGTGGTGACGATGCCCAGCCGCGCGTGCGGCGAATCCATCACCGTGCGATCCACGCCGTTGGCGCGGGCGAAGGCCTGCGCGGCGCGTACCGCGTAACGGTGCAGGCGCATCTCCTGGTCCAGCGGCGGATCCGGCCAGCGGATGTTGAGCCCGCCCGGCGGCAGTTCGAAATCCTCCGGCAGCACGATCTGCTGCGCGAACGGATCCACTTCCACCGAGGCCGAGGATTCCACCGTCTCGGCGATGGTCTTGAAGCCGATCCAGCGCCCGGTGTAGCGGCTCATCGCCCAGCCGAGCAGGCCCAGATCGAGGATGTCCTGCACCCCGGCCGGATTGAGCACCGGCATCATCGCGCTGACGAATTCCTCTTCCGAGCCGTGCGGCAGGGTCGAACTGCGGCAGGCGTGGTCGTCGGCGGCCAGCGCCAGCACGCCGCCGTGGCGCCAGGTGCCGGCGGCGTTGGCATGCTTGAACACGTCGCCGCAGCGGTCCACGCCCGGGCCCTTGCCGTACCACATCGCGTACACGCCATCCACGCGCGCGCCGGGGAACAGGTTGGTCTGCTGCGTGCCCCACACCATGGTCGCGCCCAGGTCCTCGTTGAGGCCGGGCTGGAACTTCACCTTGGCCGCGTCCAGGTGCTTGCGCGCGCGCCACAGTTCCAGGTCGAAGCCGCCCAGCGGACTGCCGCGGTAGCCGCTGACGAAGCCGCCGGTGTTCAGCCCGGCGGCACGGTCGCGCAGCTGCTGCATCAGCGGCAGGCGCACCAAGGCCTGTACCCCGGACAGGTAGATGCGGCCGTCGGTGCGGGTGTACTTGTGCTCCAGCGTATAGCCGCCATCCACGCTGTCGGCGGCCGGTGCGGCGAGGGAAGACGGCAGACGCGGATCGGCGATGCGGTTCATGGCGTGCCCGGAGATGGAAGGCTGGCGCGTGCGCGGCGCAGGCCAGGCACGATCCCCCGATTGTATCAGCGGCATTTTGTGAGCCAGCCCCTCGCCGCTGGCGGCGGACGCGGTTAGGATGCGGACGGGGGAGGGGCCACCTCCAGGGAATTGTCAGCAGTGAATGCACATAGATACGCACTGGCCGCGATGCTGGCCTGGGTGGGCATGGCCGCGGTCGATGCGCACGCGCAGGCCTTGCCGGCGCCCAAGGAGTTCTATTTCGACCAGGACCGCAGCACTACGCGGCCGGTGGCGGCGATCGCCGGCAGCGGCGAGGCGCTGGTCGATCGTCTCGCCAGCACCGTGCAGCGCGATCCGAAAGCGGTTGAGGCGCGCGCGCAGCTGGCGGCAATCGCCATGGCCGGCGGGCGCCGCGCACTGGGCGAAGAGTTGTACCAGACGGCGTTGCACGCACTGAACGCCGGCGCGCCGCGTCGCCAGATCGAGTGGAACTACGGCTGGGACCTGTTGCGCGCCGGCGATCCGGCGCGCGCGTTGGCGCAGTGGAGCGGCCTGGTCAACGGCCGCCCGGCCGCGCCGGACTGGCTGCCGCCGACGCTGGCGTTGGTGCTGTGGCGGCTGGACCGCAAGGAAGAGGCGGTGAAGTGGTATGCCGCCGCGGTGCGTACCTGGCCGGACCAGTGGGGGGGCGGCGCCGACTTCGCCAAGCTGCTGCCGGCCTGGCGCGACGACGAATGCGCCACCCTGGCCGAGGTGCAGTCCGCCTGGCAGGCCAAGCCGCCCGCCTGGCCTTGAGCTGCGCTTGCCTCCGCGCCGCGGCCTGAGTCGCCGCCACCGCAGCTGGCGATGGCGCGGCTGGGCCACTGCAGCAGGGTCTTCGGCCCCGATGCTGTGCGCGGTCGTCAACTGCAGCGCTCCGTTCGTCGCGACTGAAGTCGCTCCCACAGGGGCCTGCGGGAGGCCGGCTGGGTGCACTGTAGGAGCGGCTTCAGCCGCGACAGTCTCCGTCGCCGTCAGGCCCGCCGCTTCGTCCGTCGCGGCTCAAGCCGCTCCTACAAGAGCCCCGACGCGCGAACGCTGCATGCGTAAGCGCCGCTGCGCCGCGCGCCGCGGTGCATCTGATCGACCGGCCTGCCGGCACGCGCATGCGATGATGCCGACGTACCCGCCAGATTCCCGTTGTGCCGATGGCTTTCGACGCGTTCGCCCTGATCCTGGCCATGTTGGCGCTCGGCAAGCTGTTCGCGCGCCTGCGCGCGCTGCCGCTCAACACCACCGATGTGCTCAACCGCGTGGTGCTGTACCTGTGCCTGCCGGCCTTGGTGCTGATCTACGTGCCGCGCCTGCAGTTGAACCTGTCCCTGCTCGGGCTGATGCTGACCCCGTGGCTGCTGGCCGGTGTCACCGTGCTGGCGGTGCTGGCGCTGCGCCTGCCGCTGCGCCTGCGCCGCGAGGAGCACGCAGCGCTGCTGCTGTGCGTGGGCCTGAGCAATTCCAGCTTCATCGGCTATCCGATGGTGCGTGCGCTGCTCGGCGAGGCGGCGCTGCCGTATGCGGTGGTCTACGACCAGTTCGGCACCTTCGTGCTGCTGTCCAGCTTCGGCCTGTACGTGCTGGCCCGCTACAGCGGCGAGACGCCGCCGACGCCGCGGCAGACGCTGCTGCGCATGGCCCGGTTCCCGCCGCTGTGGGCGCTGGCGTTCGCGCTGACGCTGATGCCCAAGCAGCCGCCGGCATGGATTGCCTCGGGCCTGCAGCACCTGGCCGATGCGATGTTGCCGCTGGTGATGCTGGCCGTCGGCTTCTCGATCCAACTGCGGCTGCCGCGCGAGGAACTGAAGCCGCTCGCCGCCGGCTTGCTGCTGAAGCTGCTGCTGTTGCCGGCGCTGGCCTGGCCGCTGTCGTGGGCGCTAGGCCTGCGCGGGCAGCTGCTGCAGGCCAACGTGCTCGAATCGGCGATGCCGACGATGATCACCGCCGCCGCGCTGGCCATCTCGCACCGGCTGGCGCCGCGGCTGGCGGCGGCGCTGGTCGGCTACGGCATCCTGCTGTCGCTGGTCACCTTGCCGGCCTGGGCGTGGCTGCTGGGGGCGCTTCCGTAAGCAAGGGGTGCAAGCGCGGCCGGGGCGTTACCGGCAATGCCAGGTCGGGATGGAATCCCTCCTGCAAAAACGCGGCTCCTCAATCCGCCGGCACCGTACGCTCGCGCGCCCATTCGCGCATCGCCTGCACCTGTTCGGCCATCATGACCGACAGCGGCCGCGTGCCGCGCGTTCCTGCAGCGGCAGCTCGCTCATGGGCGAGCCGTTGCCGTTGGTCCGCCACGATAGCAACGCGCCGGCCCGCCCGCCACGCGTTGACTATCGGCCAACGTGGGGCCGGTGTACGCTGCGGCCTCTTCTTTCCGGAAGCGAGGCGCGCATGAAGACGATCCTGGTGGCCGGCTCCAAGGGCGGCGTGGGCAAGACCACCATTGCCACGCACCTGGCTGCGTACTACGCGCTGGCCGGCAAACGGACGGTGCTGGCCGATGCCGATCCGCAGGGCTCCTCGACCCGCTGGGCCGAGCGACGCGCCGGCCTGGACAGCGCGGTGCTGCCGATCGACGCCAGCCGCAAACGCAATTGGCGCGCGGCGCTGCCGGACGACACCCAGCGGGTGATCATCGACGGCGCCGCCGGCGCCATGGCCGAGGATCTGTCCCAGTTCCTGGACGAGGCCGATGCGGTGGTGGTGCCGGTGATGCCGTCGGCGCTGGACATCGAGGCCACCGTCGGCTTCCTCAACACCCTGGCCAAGGTGCCGCGGGTGCACCAGCGCAAGTTGCCGGTGGGGTTGGTGATCAACCGCAGCAAGCCGTGGACCCACGCCGCGCAACAGGCGCTGGAAATGCTCGGCGGCTGGCCGTATCCGCTGCTGGCGCAGCTGCGCGACAGCCAGGCCTATGTAGTGCTGGTCGGCCTCGGCCGCAGCCTGTTCGACTACCGTTCTGCCCAGGTGCGCGATCACCAGCAGGACTGGGAACCCTTGCTCAAGTGGCTCAAGAAGGCCTGACCATGACCATCGCCCTGCGTGAAGTGATCCTGCTGCGCCATGCCCATGCCGAACCGGCCGATACCGGCCAGGCAGATGTCGACCGGCCGCTGTCGCCGCACGGCCTGGCCGAGGCCGAAGCCGCCGGGCGCTGGCTGCTGGAGCAGCGGCTGGTGCCCGACCGGGTGCTGTGCTCGCCGGCGCGGCGCGCGCGCGAAACCCTGGAAGCGGTGCTGGAGCTGACCGGCTATGTCGAGCAGTGCCTGGAGCCACGGGCCTACGAGGCCACCTCCGGCACCTTGGCCGCGCTGCTGGACGAACACCGCGACGTCGAGCGGCTGCTGCTGGTCGGCCACAACCCCGGCCTGGAACAGCTGGCGGCGCTGATGCACAGCGGCCAGTCCGGCGACTACCGCGGCATGCCCACCGCCAGCGTGGTGGTGTTGACGGTGCCGCAGGATGCGGCGATCGAACCGGGCGTGGCGCGGTTGACCGCATTCTGGTGGCCCTGAACGCACCGCGCCGGTGCCTGCGCTCGGCGCTGTGCACCGCGCTGCTGTCGCTATGCCTGCTGCCTGGCTGGGGCAGCGCGCAGGCGCCGCCGTCGGCGCCGGGAGAACGCGCCCTCGATCCTGCCCAGTCGCGCTTCGGCTTCGAGATCCGCACCCGCTTCGGGCAGCGCATCGAGGGCTTCTTCCCGCGCTTCGAAGGCACCGTGGAAATGCTGCCCGACGGCCGCCACCAGGTGCGCCTGCGCCTGTTCACCGCCTACGTGCAGATTCCCGGCAAGCCGCGCTACTCCGGCTGGATGCGCGGCGAGGATTTCTTCGACGCCGAACGCTTTCCGACCGTCTCTTTCGATTCGCAGCCGTTCTCCCCGGAGCTGCTGACCACGGGCGGTGCGCTGGTTGGCACCTTGAGCATCCGCGGGGTCGGCCATACCGAGACGCTGACCCTGATGCCGGCGGCCTGCAGCCGCCCAGGCTATGATTGCGACGTGATCAGCCGCGGTACGGTTCTGCGTGGACGTTATGGAATGGATAAGTGGGATCTGGCCTTGAGCGATCGGGTCACCTTCGTGCTGCGTGCACGGCTGACGGCAGCGGACGCTCCGTGACATCGCTGCTGCGGGTCCTGGTGCTGGCGGCGCTGCTGCTCGGCAGCGGTTGCGCGAGCCTGTCGCAGGCCCAGCACGGCCGCGCGGTGGCGATCGCCGAGGCCGCGCGCGACGGCCGCGTCGACTGCGCGCAGCGCGATCACTGCGCGCTGGCCTCGCCGTTGCGCGCGCTGGCCGGCAAGGCCTTCGCCGAGTCCGCCGGCGGCGCCGCGCCGCGCCACTACGCCACCATCCTGGACCACGGCGAGGAAGCGCTGGTGGCACGGGTCAACCTGATCCGCAGCGCCAGCCGCAGCATCGACCTGCAGACCTACATCTTCGACAAGGACGACAGCGCGCGGCTGGTGATGGACGAGCTGCTGGCCGCGGCGCGGCGCGGCGTGCAGGTGCGGGTGCTGATCGACCAGCTGTCGGCGATCTCCGACCTGCAGATCCTCGGCGCGCTGGCCGGGGCGCACCAGAACTTCTCGCTGCGCATCTACAACCCCACCTTCGGCCTGGCCAAGCCCAACTACCTGCACTACGCCGCCAGCGTGCTGTGCTGTTTCCGCCACTTCAACCAGCGGATGCACAACAAGCTGCTGGTGGTGGACGACGCGATCGGCGTGGTCGGCGGGCGCAACTACCAGGACGACTATTACGACTGGGACAGCGAGTACAACTTCCGCGACCGCGACGTGCTGGTGGCCGGGCCGGTGGCGCGCAGCATGGCCGCCAGCTTCGATGCCTACTGGGCGGCGCGGCGCAGCGTGCCGGTGGCACGGCTCAACGACGTGGGTAAGCTGCTGCTGCGCGAGGGCGTGCCGCAGCTGCCGCCCGCCCAGTTCCTGCGCCCACAGCGCGTGCAGCGGGTGAGCGAAGAGGCCGCCGATCCGGCCTTCGTGGAGGACGCCTTCGTGCTGCCGGCGCTGCCGGTCAGGCACGTGGACTACGTCGCCGACCTGCCGCAGAAGCATCGCCGCGAGCACGGCCCCAAGGCGATCTCGACCGCACCCAGGCTGGACAAGCTGATCGCCGAGGCGCAGCAGGAGATCATCCTGCAGACACCGTACTTGGTGCTGTCGGATCCGGCGCAGGCGATCTTCCGCGACCTGCGCAAGCGCGCGCAGCCGCCGCAGGTGATCGTGGCCACCAACAGCCTGGCCAGTACCGACAACCCGGTGGTGTATGCGCTGTCGTACAAGTACAAGCGCCGCAACCTGCGCGAGCTGGGCTTCGACATCTACGAATACAAGCCGTTCCCGCTGGACGCGCCGGTGGACTACGCCAACCTGCTGCCGTCGCCGCTGCAACTGCCCGACGCCGGGGAGGCCGGCGGCCGCAATCCGCTGATCGGCGGCAGCGCCGCCGGCAGCAATGCGCGCAGCGGCCGCAGTTCGGTGCTCGGCAGCGGCAGCGGCGGACCCTCCGGCAGCCGCCGTCGCGCCGACGGCAGCCAGGTCGATCGGCGCGTGCTGCGCACCGAGACCCGGCCCTCGTTGCTGAGCCGCCGCGTCGCCAACCGGCCGCTGCCGGTGACCCGCGACGGCGCGCGCATGGGCCTGCACGCCAAGTCGCTGGTGGTAGACCGCCGCGTCGGCGTGATCGGCACCCACAACTTCGACCCGCGCAGCGAGACCTACAACACCGAGGGCGCGGTGATCATCGACGACCCGGCCTTCGCCCAGGCGCTGGCCGCCAGCATCGGCCGCGACATCGAGCCGGAGAACTCGTGGACGGTGGCAGCGCGGGTCAAGCCGCCGCTGCTGTCGGGCCTGAACTACAGCATGGGCAAGGCCTCCGAGGCGTTGCCGGTGCTGGATTTCTGGCCATGGCGCTACGCCACCAACTACGCATTCCAGCCCGGCCCCGAATGCCCGGCGCCGCTGACCCGGCGCGATCCCGGCTTCCACCGCTGCTACAACGCGGTCGGCGACTTCCCCGAGGTCAACGTCGGCCCGAAGTGGCTGCTGGTGCGGATGCTGACGGCGTTCGGCTCGGGCTTGGTGCCGATACTTTGAGAGGCCGGGATTCGGGACTCGCGACCGGGGACTCGGAAAAGCGCGTGGCCCGGGGCTGGGCCGCAAAGGCGCAAGCGCCTGATGCATCGCCTCCGTCGCCGATGCCCGGTTGCGGGCCAGGCTGCCTGAAGCCGGCGTCCCAGGAACCTGGTGGCGGAGCGATTGCCGACGGGCGCACGCGTGCTTGGCGCACCGCATCGCCCGCGGTACCGTTTGACGTTAGGCTGGCGCCCTCCTCGTCCACGGACCCTGCCCGATGACCTTCCGCGAACCCGTCGATCTCGATGCCCTCAACGCCGACGCTCGCGGCACCCTGATCGCGCACCTGGGCATCGTCTTCACCGACGCCGGGCCGGACTGGTTGCGCGCGACGATGCCGGTCGATGCGCGTACGCGACAGCCGTACGGGCTGCTGCACGGCGGCGCCTCGATGGTGCTGGCCGAAACACTGGGCAGCGGCGCCGGCAACCTGTGCGTGGAAGCGGACCAGCTCTGCGTGGGCATGGAGATCAACGCCAACCACCTGCGTTCCGCTCGCACCGGCACGGTCACCGGCACTGCGCGGCCGCTGCACCTCGGCCGCGCCACCCAGGTCTGGGAGATCCGCATCGAGGATGCGGCCGGTAAGCCGGTCTGCGTATCGCGGCTGACCCTGGCGGTGATCGCGGGCAATTAGCGTGCGCTCAGTCGCAACCTTCCTCATGCTGACACAATAGGGCGCTTCCCACCCGGCTTCCGGTATCTTGACCCGAATGAGCGAGTTCTCTTCACCCGCCACGCGCCAACACGGCGCTGCGCTGCGCTGGGTCCGTTACGCTTACCGCATTCCGCTGCTGGCGTTGCACGTGTCGCTGTCGTTGCCGTTGCTGCTGGCATGCGTGGCGCTGTCGCCCGGCCGCGCCGGCGTCGAATCGTTCGGCGACCGCATGGTGTGCTGGTGGTCGACTTGGCTGCTGCGCATCTTCGGCCTGCGCGTGCGCCGGGTCGGCATGCCGCTGCCCAATCCGGTGCTGTTTGTGGCCAACCATGTCAGCTGGATCGACATCGTGATGCTGCACAGCCAGCGCATGATGGGCTTCGTCGCCAAGCGCGAGATCGCCGGCTGGCCGCTGGTCGGCTGGCTGGCCGCGCGCGGCCAGACCATTTTCCACCAGCGCGGCAACACCGAATCGTTGGGCGGGGTGCTGCAGGCGATGCTGGAACGGCTGCGCTCGGGGCGCTCGGTCGGCGTGTTCCCGGAAGGACGCACCCGCGGCGGCCACGATGTCGGCCCGTTCCACGCGCGCATCTTTCAGGCCGCGGTGGAAGCGGAGGTGGCGGTGCAGCCGGTGGCGGTGCGCTACGGCGCCGGCGGCTCGGCGCAGACGGTGATCGCGTTCGGCGCGCACGAGAGCTTCTTCGCCAATTTCCTGCGCCTGCTCGGCGAGCCGGGCCGCGAGGCCGAGGTGCACTTCCTGCAGCCGATCCGGCTGCAGGACGTGGAAGGGCGCCGGGGCATCGCCGAGATCGCGCGCGCGCGCATCGTCGCGGCGATGGCGCAACGCTGAACCATGGAACACCGCGGCCCGGTCGATTTGATCCATTGCTCCACTCGCACGGGGCAAGCTCGCTGCCGATGATGAATGCTGCCGACTACCTTCCCCCGCGTTGGCTGCGCAACCCGCACCTGCAATCGGTGCTGGGCTCCAGCGCCCTGCGCGTGCGCCGCGGCGAACAACTGCTCGCCGCCAGCGGCGCGACCACCACCTCGCACATCCTCGATGGCGGCGACGGCGTGCGCCTGCAGGGTTGGCTCAGCGTGCCGGCCGGCACCGAGCCGCGTGGCACCGTGTTGCTGCTGCACGGCTGGGAAGGCAGCGCCGACTCCGGCTACATGCGCCTGACCGCCGCGCAGCTGCTGGCGCGCGGCTACCAGGTGTTCCGGCTCAACTTCCGCGACCACGGTGGCACCCACCACCTCAACGTGGACCTGTTCCATTCTGAGCGCCTGGACGAAGTGGTCAACGCCGCCGGCGACCTGTGGCGGCGCTTCCCGGCGCCGACGCTGCTGGCCGCCGGCTATTCGCTGGGCGGCAACTTCGCCTTGCGCCTGGCACTGCGCGCGCCGGCCGCTGGTCTGCCGCTGCAGCACGTGGCCGCGGTGTGTCCGCTGCTGGATCCGGCCACGACCATGCAGCGGATCGAGAACGGCCCGCAGTTCTACGACTGGTATTTCCGCCGCAGGTGGCGCGAGTCGCTGCTGCGCAAGCGCGAACTGTTCCCCGAGCGGCACGGTTACGACGACGCCACGCTGGCGCTGGACATGCGCGAGCTGATGGGCTGGCTGGCGCAGCGCCACGCCGGTTTCGCCAGCCTGGACGCGTACTTCGAAAGCTATTCGATCGCCGGCGAGCGCCTGCGCAACCTGAGCGTGCCGGCCGACATCCTGATGGCTGAGGACGACCCGGTGATCCCGCTGGACGATTTCCGCAACCTGCGCCTGCCTGCCCTGGCGCGGCTGGAAATCGCGCGTTGGGGCGGGCATTGCGGCTTCATCGAGAACGCGCGCGGCGACGGGTTCGCCGAACGCTGGGTGGCCGAGCGCCTGACCGACGGCCTGCGCGCCTGAGCACAGGCTGGACGGCATTCCGCCTGCAGGGCGTCACGCGTACGAGCATCGAGATCGCCGATGTCAGGGTCAGCAACCCTACCGATATCAATCTGCGCCGCCTGGACCCTGGAATCGGTGGCGCGCACATCGCCCATCCACGGCGGCCGGATCGACCCTCGTGCGCTCAGTATTCCGGTGGTACGACAGGAGGCCGAGGCAGGGAGTCCAGGTGGTTGGCTGCCACCAGAACTGATTCAACCGCGGATTGGTGCGCGTAAGAGCCAGGATCCGTTCCATAGGCTTCCTGGATCATCCGTGACGCGATTTCCCGCTGCTGGTGTGCAGGAACACAGGACAATGCGTTGCGCACACTGTTGGCGAACTCCGCTGAAATCACCTGTGATTCTGCGTATTTTTCCCACGATACGGGGGCATTTCTCCTGCAGCGTAAGTTTGCGGCCGTGACGGAATCGTGGTCCGGATGAATCAAGGGAACCAACCCCTCGATACGCTCTTTCAGTAACTCGGCTCTGCTTTTGTCCATCGACCAAGCACCTTTCGTGGCCGGTTCTGCGTTCCATGCACTGTCTTTCAAGCGAACTGCCGGGCCGTTGGCCCACGCATCCATGACCACGGTCGACGTCGGATCGCGGCTTATACGTTGCAGTTCGTTCCAGGTGTGTTTCGTCCTGACGGGTATTTCATTACCTTCGTCCTTTATCTCTTTCATCGGCACGCGAGCTTCAAAGGTCACACTCTGCTCGTTGGCTGCCATGTGTGGAGCGTGGACCATGGCGGTCAGGGGAGCTTGCTGATCGCAGACCGCCGCCCCCATGACGACGGCCCTTGCAACCTTGCTGCTACCGCCTCCCTTTGCCATCTTTGCGACCGACGATCCGATGCCGTTGTGGCCGTACGAGGGAATGTCGTCCGCTTTGACGTTTCCCCGGCCGTGCTTGAGCAGTAGGCGGACGTCGTGAACGGTTTGCCCGGCTGTCGCGAGTCTTCTCGGAATCGTGACCTGGTCACCGACGACATAAGCTCCCATATGGTAGGCGGCCTGCTGGATCTGATGTTGCTCCAGAGGCGCATCTCCACCCCTGCGCAGCGCCGCGGGACGCGTCCCAAGGGAGACTCTCAGCGATGATAGCTCCGGCGATTGCATCGGGCTGCTGCTGTCACTGCCCGGCGCCGTGGATGCGCGCGATGGCGCCTCCGTGGCATATGTGTCATGTCTGGAGGACCCGGAGGATTTGGAGCAGCAAATTCCCATCTCTATTCACCTTTAGCGGAATCTCCGATCGCCGAGGCACGGATACGCGGTAAGCCGTTCGATCATCCTAGTGCAATGTACGGCTAGCTTTGCCTGGTTGCCGCTGGCGGTGAAAGGCAATTGCGAAGAGTGTCACTGCATGGCGAAGCGATGCAGCGACCCGCCGCGGGCGCGCCGGAACCCTGATGCGCTCTGCAGTCCTCGCAATCGCTCGGGCTGCTGACATTGGTCGCTGTTTCACTCCCGTGGCACAAAGCTGGCCCATTGCAAGTGGCGGCATAAGCTTCGATAGGCACACGCAAATCACCCCGTTGATTCCGCTCTGCAGAGTTTTTGAGGATGCATTTGCAGGCATTCCCGTCGCTGGCGGCGATCCCCGTGGCGCTGGCATTTACGATCTTGGCCAGTTATGCATTGCCCTGGATTGGTAAGGCGCTTGCAAGCAGTCTGGCCCCTCGACGACAAGCACCGATCCTTCCGCTACCGCCTGGCCTCAATTCCACAAGGAACGTCCCGAGCGCCCTGAGTTCACGTCTCGCTGAGCCGATAGGCTCACAAGCCTTCGTCCAGCATCGTGCGCTTGTCGTCCAGTTGCAGCCCGCGCTCTGTTGACCATTTTGATACATATGCCTCCTGGCGTTCGCCGCTGTGACGGTAGCCTGCGCGCCTGAGCCATGCGCTCCCCGGCACTCCCGCTACAATGCTGTTTTGCCACCAGCCGGACGCTCATGCAAGAGCACATTCTCGATGCCCTGCGCCGCCAGGCCAACGCCGACGCGCTGCGCATCGCCCAGGCCTGGGTGGCCGAGGCCGGCGCCGACGCGCAGGCGCACCGCTGGCTGGCGCTGGCGCAGCAGCAGAACGACGACACCGCTGCCGCGCTGCACAGCATCGACCAGGCCATCGCGCTGGCGCCGGAAGACGCCGGCCTGCACCTGCTGCGCGCCGGCATGCTGCTCAGCGCCAACGATCTGGCCCAGGCCGAGGACGCACTGGCACGCACCGCCGCGCTGGATCCGAACCAGTTCCTGGCCTACGTGATGCGCGCGCACCTGGCGCTGGGCCGCGGCGACCTGGACGAAGTGGAGCGGCTCAGCCGCACCGCCGCGCGGCTGGATCCGGAACATCCGCAACTGCTGGGCCTGGACGGCATGCTGGCGCTGCGCCGCGGCGATGCCGATCGCGCGCTGGCGCTGCTGTCGCGCGCCAGCAAGGCGCTGCCCGACGATCCGCGGCTGCTGTACGCGCTCGGCTTCGCCTACCTGGATAAGCAGCACCTGGCGTTCGCCGAGACCGCGTTCCGCCGCGTCGCCACGTTGACCCGCGGCAGCAGCGTGTTGATGGCGCTGGTCGCGCAGCTGGCGCACCGCCAGGGTCGCCTCGACGACGCCATCGCGGCACTGGACGCGGTGTTGGCCGATCCGGTCAGCGATACCGCCGGCATGCGCCGGCTGGCGGGCGAATACGCCTTGCAGGCCGGGCGCCCGGCCGATGCGCTGGAGCACCTGCGACGCGCGCTGGGCGCCGCCCCGGCCGATCGCCGCACCCTGCATGCGGCGTTGATCGCCTGGCAGCGGCTGGGGGCGGTCGAGGATGCCCGCGCCACCCTGGAAGCGGCCCTGGCCACCACCACCGATGCGCACGACCTGTGGCTGGCGCGGCTGGCGCTGGAGCCGGTCGGCGGCGCCGAGGCGCGCGCGCTGATCGCACGCTGGCAGGCGGCGATGCCGGGCCACCTGCCGGCGCTGGAAGCGCAACTGCGGGTGCACGACATGGCCGGCGAACGCGATCAGGGCGAGGCCGTGGCGCAGCGCATCGTGGCGCTGGAACCGGGCCGCATCAGCGGCGAGGAACGCCTGGTCGAAGCGCTACTGGAACGCGGCGAGCACGACGCGGCCATCGCACACGTGCGTGACCTGATGCAGCGCATGCCCGAGACCGAGCAGAGCGTGTTGCGGCCGTGGCTGGCCGCGGTGCAGGACCGCGTCGGTCGCCCGGCCGAGGCGCTGGCGATGTGGCTGGCGTTCCAGCAGGAACAGCTGCCGCAGCGCCTGCCGCTGCCGCCGCTGGGCCAGGCCACGGCGCAGTGGCCGGCGCTGGCCGAGATCGATCCGCAGGTGCGGGCGCGGCCGCTGTTCGTGTGGGGCGCGCCGGGCAGCGGCGTGGAGCGGGTGGTCGCGGTGATGGACGCGGCCAGCCAGGTACTGCGCAGCGACCGCTTCGGCGCGCAGCCGCCCACCGACGGCTTCCAGCGCTACCGCAGCGTCACCGAGCTGGACAGCGGCGAACGCGACGGCGCGGCGCTGATTGCCGAGTGGCGCGCGCAGCTGCCGGCGCGCGGCATCGACGACGGCAACATCGTCGACTGGCTGCTGTGGTGGGACAACGCGCTGCTGCGCGCGCTGCGCCCGCAGCTGCCGGAAGGGCGGCTGCTGATCGCGCTGCGCGACCCGCGCGACATGCTGCTGGACTGGCTGGCCAACGGCGCCCCGGCGCCGCTCGGCCTGGCCACCCCGGAGACCGGCGCGCACTGGCTGGCGGCGGTGCTGACCCAGGTCGCCGACTTGCACGAACAGGACCTGTATCCGCACCGGCTGCTGCGCCTGGACGGCATCGAGGCCGATCCGGCCGGCGTGGCCGCGGCGCTGCAGCAGGCCTTCGGCATCCCGTTCCCGAGCGTACCCACGCTCGGCCCGCCGCGCCTGCCGTCCGGCCACTGGCGCGCTTATGCCGCGCCGCTGGCGGCCGCGTTCGCGCTGCTCACGCCGGTGGCCGTGCGCCTCGGCTACACCGAAACCTGATTCCCCCACCGGAGTTTTCGCATGCGTCTTCGCAGTGACAGCATCCAGCCCGGCCAGCCGATCGCCGCGACCTACGCGATGGGCCAGGCCGATGGCTTCGCCGCCAACCGCAATCCGCACCTGGCCTGGGACGACGTGCCGGCCGGCACCGCGGCGTTCGCGCTGCTGTGCCTCGATCCGGACGTGCCGACCGTGGCCGCAATGGTTGGCCGCGACGACGTGCAGATCCCGGTCGAGCAGCCACGCACCAATTTCGTGCATTGGGCTGCCGTTGAGATTCCGGCCGGTCTACGCGAGATTGCCGAAGGCAGCGCCAGCGACGGGGTTGTGGCCAAGGGCAAGCGGCAACCGCCTGGCTTGCCCGGCGCGCGGCAGGGTTTGAACAGCTATACCGAGTGGTTCGCCGGCGATGCGCAGATGGGCGGCGACTACTATGGCTACGACGGCCCGTACCCGCCGGCCAACGACCTGCGCCTGCACCGCTACTTCTTCCGCCTGTTCGCGCTGGACGTGGCCACGCTGGACCTGCAGGCCCGCTTCACCGCCGCCGACGCACTGCGCGCGATGCAGGGCCATGTGCTGGCCGAGGCCAGCTTCCATGGCACGTACAGCCTGAATCCTAAGCTCGCCTAAAGCCCCTCTCCAGTCGGGAGAGGGGTTGGGGTGAGTGTCCCCGGCGCGAAGCGTCTCGCGGAGTTTGGTTGCACGAGGCTGCCCCCGTCCCCTCATCCGGAGCTGCGCGCCACCTTCTCCCGCAAAGAGGGCCATGGTCCAGCCGGGAGAAGGGAACAGCCCTCAGGCCGCCGGCAGCCACAGCAACAGCGCCGCACCCAGCACGATGCGGTACACCGCGAACGCAGTGAAGCGGTGCGACTTGATGTAGCCCAGCAGCCACTTCACCACGATGAAGCCGGTCACCACCGCGGCGGCGAAGGCGATGGCCACGTCGCCCCAGTCCTCGCTGCCCACCACGCCGTTCTTGTACAGCTCCAGGAACGAATAGCCGCTGGCCGCGAACATGGTCGGGATGCCGACCAGGAACGCGAAATCGGCCGCGGCCGAGCGCTTGCTCAGGCCCAGCAGCATCGCCAGGAAGATCGTCGCCGCCGAGCGCGAGGTGCCGGGGAAGACGCCGGCCACCACCTGCGCCAGGCCCACCGCGATGGCCACCTTCCAGGTCACCCGCTCGCGCTCGGGCATGCGCGCGGCGAAATGCTCGGCCACCAGCATCCACACGCCGCCGATCACCAGCGCCCAGGCCACCGGCTGCACCGACTCCGGCAGCTGCCAGCCGGCCTTGCGCACCGCCAGGCCGACAACCGCGGTGACCAGGAACGCGGTGCCTAGCTTGAGCACGTAGTCGCGGTTGGCGCGGTCGCCCAACCCGGTGGCCAGCGTCCACAGCCGCTGCCGGAATACCAGGGTGGTGGCCAGGATCGCGCCGGCCTGGATCACGATGTTGAAGAAGTCCGAACGGCGGCCGAGCCATTGCTCGGCGATCAGCAGGTGGCCGGTGCTGGAAACCGGCAGGAATTCGGTCAGACCTTCGAGGATGCCCAGCAGCAGGGCGGAGAACATGTCGCTCATGGGGAGGGTTCGGCTCGTGGGGGAGGAAAAAGCCGGGCAAGGATAGAACATTGCCTTGAGCACCATATTGGTGCATGAAATGGCCATGGAACTACTTTGGTGCATGCATTTCGCCCTGTTGGCGTGCTTCCTTGACCAAAATCAAGGACTTGTAAATCGATCACAGTTGGCACGGTGATTGCAGTCACTGGGACCAAGTCATTCACCAACCCGAGGTTTCATCGATGTCTGCGGAAAATATTGAGAAGCTGGTCAAGGACAACAAGGTCGAGTTCGTCGATCTGCGGTTCGTCGATATGCGCGGCGTGCAGCAGCACGTGACCTTCCCCGTCAGCATCATCGAGCCGGCGCTGTTCGAAGAGGGCAAGATGTTCGACGGCAGCTCGATCTCGGGCTGGAAGGGCATCAACGAGTCGGACATGGTCCTGCTGCCCGACGCCGACACCGCGTTCATCGACCCGTTCATGGCCGATCCGACCCTGGTCCTGACCTGCGACATCCTCGACCCGGCCACCATGCAGAGCTACGACCGCGACCCGCGCGGCGTGGCCAAGCGCGCCGAGGCCTACCTGAAGTCCAGCGGCATCGCCGACCAGGCGTTCTTCGGCCCGGAGCCGGAATTCTTCATCTTCGACGGCGTGCGCTTCGGCAACGAGATGGGCCACACCTTCTTCAAGATCGATTCGGAAGAAGCGGCCTGGAGCAGCGGCAGCAAGATCGAAGGCGGCAACAGCGGCTACCGTCCGGCGGTCAAGGGCGGCTACTTCCCGGTGCCGCCGACCGACTCGCTGCAGGACCTGCGCGCGGAAATGTGCAAGACCCTGGAGCAGGTCGGCATCGAGGTCGAGGTGCACCACCACGAAGTGGCCACCGCCGGCCAGTGCGAGATCGGCACCAAGTTCAACTCGCTGGTGAAGAAGGCCGACGAGCTGATGATGATGAAGTACATCATCAAGAACGTCGCCTACCGCAACGGCAAGACCGCGACCTTCATGCCCAAGCCGATCGTCGGCGACAACGGCTCGGGCATGCACGTGCACCAGTCGCTGGCCAAGGGCGGTACCAACCTGTTCTCCGGCGACGGCTACGGCGGCCTGTCGCAGATGGCGCTGTGGTACATCGGCGGCATCTTCAAGCACGCCAAGGCGATCAACGCCTTCACCAACGCCGGCACCAACAGCTACAAGCGACTGGTCCCGGGCTTCGAGGCGCCGGTGATGCTGGCCTACTCGGCGCGCAACCGCTCGGCCTCGTGCCGCATTCCGTGGGTGTCCAACCCGAAGGCGCGGCGCATCGAGATCCGTTTCCCGGATCCGCTGCAGTCCGGCTACCTGACCTTCGCCGCGCTGATGATGGCCGGCCTGGACGGCATCAAGAACCAGATCGACCCGGGCGCGCCCAGCGACAAGGATCTGTACGACCTGCCGCCGGAAGAAGAGAAGAAGATCCCGCAGGTGTGCTCCAGCCTCGACCAGGCGCTGGAAGCGCTCGACGCCGACCGCGAGTTCCTCAAGGCCGGCGGTGTGTTCAGCGACGACTTCATCGACGGTTACATCGCGCTGAAGATGCAGGAAGTGACCAAGTTCCGCGCCGCCACGCACCCGCTGGAATACCAGCTGTACTACGCCAACTGAGTTCCACTGGCGGCGATGGCGAAGGCTCCCCCTCCCTCCTTCGTCATCGCCGCCACCTACTCGGCTGGGGAGCCGTGCCGGTGGTCCGCGCCCGAACGCAGTGGCACCAGCGGTGTTTCCAGGGGGATGCACCACGAAAGACAGCGCTTGCGTGCCGTGGGCCACGTTCCCTCCCACGTCGCCGTTGCCGTCGCACTTCGCGTGCGCCGCGCCACGGCGTGATCCGCGGGACGCACCGCGCAGCAGGACGGCGCCGTTCGCGGCGCCGATGACATGCAAACCGCCGGCCGGCGTACGGCGGCCGGCTCCTTCCACCAACGGGGTATGCGCATGAAACTGATCACCGCCATCATCCGGCCATTCAAGCTCGACGAGGTCCGCGAGGCCTTGTCGCAGGCAGGCGTGTCCGGCATCACCGTCACCGAGGTCAAGGGCTTCGGCCGGCAGAAAGGCCACACCGAGCTGTATCGCGGCGCCGAGTATGTCGTGGACTTCCTGCCCAAGATCAAGATCGAGACCGTGGTGACCGACGAGCGTCTGGACGCCGTGGTCGAGGCGATCCAGACCGCGGCCGGGACCGGCAAGATCGGCGACGGCAAGATCTTCGTCACCGCGATCGAACAGGTCATCCGGATTCGCACCGGCGAGATCGGCGCAGATGCGCTCTAACCCCACCCTGGAGCCCCTCATGAAGACAGGTCTTTTCTCCGGGTGGAAGGCCCGGTTCTACGCGGTATGCATGCTGATGCTGGTCAGCGCGATGGCGGTCGGCGTGCCTGCCACGGCCTTCGCCCAGGCCGAAGTGACGCCGGTGCAGAGCGCGGACGTGGTCACCGAACAACTGACGCCGCCGGCGCCGCCGGCCGCTGCCGCGCCGGCCGTCGCCGCGCCGGTGGTGGACAAGGGCGACGTCGCCTGGATGCTGACCTCCACGCTGCTGGTGCTGCTCATGGTGGTGCCGGGCCTGGCGCTGTTCTACGGCGGCATGGTGCGCTCCAAGAACGTGCTGTCGGTGCTGATCCAGGTCGGCGTGGTGTTCTCGCTGATCGCGATCCTGTGGGTGCTGTACGGCTACAGCCTGGCCTTTGCCGACGGCGGCCTGTACATCGGCACGCTCAACAAGGCGCTGCTGCATGGGGTGGACACCACCACGCTGGCCGACACCTTCTCCAAGGGCTTCAAGCTCCCGGAGTACGTGTTCGTCGCCTTCCAGCTGACCTTCGCCGGCATCACCGGCGCGCTGATCGTCGGCGCCTTCGCCGAGCGCGTGAAGTTCGCCGCGGTGCTGCTGTTCATCGTCATCTGGTTCACCTTCGGCTACCTGCCGCTGGCGCACATGGTGTGGGCGGCCCCGGGCTTCCTGTTCACCAAGGGCGCGCTGGACTTCGCCGGCGGCACCGTGGTGCACATCAACGCTGGTATCGCCGGCCTGGTTGGGTCCTACTTCGTCGGCAAGCGCCTGGGCTTTGGCCAGACCGCGCTCAAGCCGCACAACGTGACCCTGACCTTCGTCGGCGCCTCGTTGCTGTGGGTGGGCTGGTTCGGCTTCAACGCCGGTTCGGCGCTGGAAGCCAACGCCACCGCGGCGCTGGCCTTCCTCAACACGCTGCTGGCCACCGCCGCCGCGGTGCTGGCCTGGTCGCTGGTCGAGAAGCTGGTCAAGGGCAAGTCCTCGGCGCTGGGTGTGGCCTCGGGCATGGTCGCCGGCCTGGTCGGCATCACCCCGGCGGCCGGCACCGTCGGCCCGTTCGGCGCGATCGCCATCGGCGTGGCGGCCGGCGCGATCTGCGTGTGGGGCGTGACCGGGTTGAAGAAGCTGCTCAATGCCGACGACACGCTGGACGTGTTCGGCGTGCACGGCGTGGGCGGCATCGTCGGCGCGATCCTGACCGGCGTGTTCACCGACAAGGCGCTGGGCGGCGCCGGCTATGCCGAAGGCGTGAGCATGGGCCACCAGGTGCTGGTGCAGGCCACCGGCGTCGGCGTGACCGTGGTCTGGATCGGCGTGGTCTCGGTGGTGGGCTTCCTGGTCGCCAAGCTGGTGTTCGGCCTGCGGGTGTCCGAAGAGGCCGAGCGCGAGGGTCTGGACATCACCTCGCACGGCGAAGCCGCGTACGAGTCCTGAGCAAGACCGGCCCGCGACCTGGCGTCGCGGGCCGCTGCGGCAATCCCGCCTGCGGCCGGTATGCACCGGTGCCGGCGGTCAGTGGTCATCGCCGGCGCTCCATGGGGCGGAACGACGGCAGTTTTCTTCGCGATCCGAGGTATTCCCGCGTGGCCGCTAGCCTCGCCCGACCCCTACGCATTGGTTCCACCGTTGCCTGCGGCGCCTCGTGCCCGGCGGCGGCGGTGGCTGCGCCAGGCCGCGCCCCGGCGCCGGCCTGCGTTGCCGGCCCATTCCGGCAAATGGCCCGTCCGGCAAGGCGTTCAGCGCCTTCCGGCAGCCTTTGCACTACATTGGTGCAATGCCCATGACCGCGCCTCCTCCCCCGCTCGACGCGCTCGGCACCCCGGTGGTCTGGGCCGATGCCGACGGCCGCCTGCTCGGCGCCAATCCGGCCTTCGCGCGCTGGCTTGGCGTGAGCGTGCGGCGCCTGCTCGACCAGCCGCTGGCCTCGCTGGAAGTGCAGGGCGACGCGCTGGCGCGGTTCCTGCTCAACGACGAGCGCGACGTGCTGCGCCTGCACCGCATGGCGCTGGCCATTCCCGGCGAGACCCCCCGCTTCGCCGAGGGCTGGCTGTCGCGGATGGACAATGGCGGTTGGCTACTGGAAGCGCACCCGGTCGACGAATTCCCCACCCCGGATCCTGCCCAAGCGTTGCCCAGCGCGCTGAGCGCGGCGCTGAAGGGGCTGGCCCACGAACTGCGCAATCCGCTGGCCGGGCTCAAGGGCGCCGCGCAATTGCTGGCCCGGCGCGCGCAGCATCGCGATGAGGACGAGCGCGAACTGATCGACCTGATCGGCGCGGAGATCGAACGCCTCAACAGCCTGCTCGACCAGCTGCTGTCGCCGGCGCCAGCGCGGCCGCACGCCATGCTCAACATCCATGGGGTGCTGGAACGGGTGCTGCGCCTGGCCGAGAACGAGGGCGGCTGGTCGGTGCGCCTGCAGCGCGACTACGACCCCAGCATTCCCGAATTCCTCGGCGACGCCGACCGCCTGACCCAGGCGGTGTGGAACCTGGTCCGCAACGCGATCCAGGCCGGCGCCGCGCAGGTGACCCTGCGCACCCGCGTCGAGCACGCCCAGCGCATCCGCGATCGCGTGCACGCGCGCGGCGTGCGCCTGGAGATCGTCGACGACGGCCGCGGCGTGCCGGAGGAACTGGCCGAGCACCTGTTCCTGCCGCTGGTCAGCGGTCGCGCCGAAGGCAGCGGCCTGGGCCTGGCGCTGGCGCAGCAGGTGGCGCGCGAGCACGCCGGTTCGCTGAGCTTCCGCTCCCGCCCCGGGCATACCGTGTTCACCCTGCTGCTGCCGCAGGCCGCAGCGGACCCCGCATAGGAGCATTCCGATGACCGAATCCCTGGAAGGATCGCAACGCATCTGGGTGGTCGATGACGACCGCTCGGTCCGCTTCGTGCTGTCCACCGCCTTGCGCGATGCCGGCTACCGCGTGGACGGCTTCGACAGCGCCGCCGCGGCGCTGCACGCGCTGGCGCAGCGTCCGCTGCCGGACCTGCTGTTCACCGACGTGCGCATGCCCGGCGACGACGGCCTGGTGTTGCTGGACAAGCTCAAGGCCGCGCATCCGCAACTGCCGGTGATCGTGATGTCCGCCTATACCGACGTCGCCAGCACCGCCGGCGCGTTCCGCGGCGGCGCGCACGAATTCCTGTCCAAGCCGTTCGATCTGGACGACGCGGTGGCGCTGGCCGCGCGCGCGTTGCCGGAGGCCGGCGGCGTCGCCGAGGCCGCGTTGCCCGTGTCCAGCCAGGGCAGCGCCGAACTGATCGGCGACACCCCGGCGATGCGCGCGCTGTTCCGCGCCATCGGCCGCCTGGCGCAGGCGCCGCTGTCGGTGCTGATCAACGGCGAAACCGGCACCGGCAAGGAACTGGTCGCGCATGCGCTGCACACCGAGTCGCCGCGCGCGCGCAAGCCGTTCGTCGCGCTCAACACCGCGGCGATCCCGGCTGAATTGCTGGAAAGCGAACTGTTCGGTCACGAGGCCGGCGCCTTCACCGGCGCGCAGCGGCGCCATATCGGCCGCTTCGAACAGGCCGACGGCGGCACCCTGTTCCTCGACGAGATCGGCGACATGCCGCTGCCGCTGCAGACCCGGCTGCTGCGCGTGCTGGCCGAGAACGAATTCTTCCGCGTCGGTGGCCGCGAGCTGATCCGGGTCGACGTGCGGGTGATCGCCGCCACCCACCAGGACCTGGAAGCGCTGGTCGAACAGGGCCGCTTCCGTGCCGACCTGCTGCACCGGCTGGACGTGGTGCGGCTGCAGCTGCCGCCGCTGCGCGAGCGGCGCGCCGACGTGCCGCAGCTGGCCGAGAACTTCCTGGCGATGGCTGCGCGCAAGCTCGACACCCCGCCCAAGCGGCTGTCGTCGGCGGCGCTGGACGCGTTGCGCGGCTACGCCTGGCCGGGCAACGTGCGCGAACTGGAGAACGTGTGCTGGCGGCTGGCCGCGCTGGCGCCGGCCGAAGTCATCGACGCGCACGACGTGGACGGTGCACTGCTGCGCGGCAGCCGCCGCGAGCGCAGCGGCGACGGCAGCGAATGGGACGCGCAGTTGTCGGCCTGGGCGCAGCAGCGCCTGACCGACGGTGCCGAGGGCCTGCACGCGGAAGCGCGCGACCGCTTCGACAAGGCGCTGCTGGAAGTGGCGCTGCGCTTCACCCAGGGCCGCCGCGCCGAGGCCGCCGCGCGCCTGGGGGTGGGTCGCAATACGGTGACGCGCAAGTTGGGGCCGGGGCGGCGGCGGCGCTGAAGTGGCTCGGGACCCGGGACTCGCGACTCGGAAAAGCACGGTGCCTTGCTTCTGATCGCTCCGCAGACCTCGGAAGCAACAGCTGCCATGCTCTGCCGAGTCCCGAGTCCCGACAAACCGGCGCGCAGCGCCGGTTAGACTTCCCAGCCACCGGCGCCGCCTTCATGAGCTGTGAACGGCCCTCCCTCTAGTTTCGCTGCACAAGGAGCCAATGCCGATGCGTTACAGCTTGCATGCCATCGTGGGAAGCGCGTTGCTGATATTGGCCGGCTGCAGCAGTGCGCCGCCGGTCGCGCCACCGCTGCCGCCGCCGAAAGCGCCGCCGATGCCCAGCAGCGGCACGGCGCAGCAGGCGCAGGCGGTGCTCGCGCCGGCCTCCGGCAGCCTGGTCAGCGGCAAGCTGTCGCTGGTGGTCGCGCCCGGCGGGGTGCGCATCACCGGCACCCTCGGTGGCCTGCAGCCGAACCGCCCGTTCGCGTTCCACGTGCACGAGCACGGCGACTGCAGCGCGGCCGACGCCAGCAGCGCCGGCGGCCATTTCAATCCGCTCGGCGGTCCGCATGGCCGCGCCGGCAGCGGCCCGCACCATGCCGGCGACACGGACAACCTCAGCGCCAACGCCGACGGCGTGGCCCAGGTCGATGTGCTGCTGCGCGGCGTGGTGCTCGGCGGCGGCGCGGCCAACGACATCGCCGGGCGCGCGCTGGTCGCGCATGCCGATGCCGACGACTACCGCAGCCAGCCGGCCGGCAACGCCGGTGCGCGCGTGGCCTGCGGCGTGATCCGCGTGTTGCGCTGACCGATCATCCGCCTGGGGCCTGCCCTGTGGCGAACGTCCGCATTCCGCGGCCCATCAAGGAGAACCACCATGCGCACGCTTCCCACCGTCCTGTTCCTGGCCACCACCCTCGCGCTCGGCGCCTGCAAGCGCGAAGCGCCTGCCGCGGCCGACGCTCCCGCCGCGGCCGCGACGCCGGCTACCTCCCCGGCACCGGCCGCCGAACCTGCGCCCGCCGCCATGCCCGCCCAGGCCGCCGCCAGCGCCGCGCTGAGCCCGACGCAGGGCAACCAGGTCGCCGGCGAGGTCAAGTTCGAGACGGTCGATGGCGCCGTGCACGTCACCGGCACCATCACCGGACTCAAGCCCAACAGCGAGCACGGCTTCCACATCCACGAGTTTGGCGATTGCAGCGCACCCGACGGCAGCAGCGCCGGCGGCCACTTCAACCCGGCCAAGTCCGAACACGGCCAGGCCAGTGCCGATCCGCACCATGGCGGCGACATGCCGAACCTGAAGGCCGACGCCGACGGCAAGGCCACGATCGACGCGCCGGTGTCCAACAACGTCAACATCGGCAAGGGCGATGGCTTCGACATCCTCAACCACGCGGTGATCGTCCACGCCGACCCGGACGACTACAAGACCCAGCCCACCGGCAATGCCGGCGGCCGCCTGGCCTGCGGCGTGATCAAGGGCAACGCGGCCGCGGCGGCCCCCGCAGGCGCCGCGGCGGCGCCGTCCGCACAGTAAGCGGCAGGTCGTCGTACGCCGATGCAAGCGCGCCGCCGGTGGCTTCGGGCCACCGGCGGCGACGGGTTCTGACGTCGGCAAATCCGCCGGCTTCGGAGCCGCCAGTCGGGATTGAAACCGCTTCTACAGCCCCGGTGCAGGCGGCCAGAGTCTGCCTGTGCAGGAAATGCGTCCGCTTGTGTAGGAGCGGCTTCAGCCGCGACGAGCGGCGTCGGGAAGTTGGCCGGCTTCGGCAGCAGTCGGGACTGAAGTCCCTCCCACAGTGCACCCAGCCAGCGCGGCGAACGCCTGTGTGGGAGCGACTTCAGTCGCGACGCACGAAGCGATGGATGCAGACGGCGTTGCACAGCCTCGGCGCCGACGCGCGCATCGCAGGACCAGGCGGCCAGAGCGCCGCAAGTTCGCTGGCGCCCCCGTCACCCGTGCCCCCGATCAAACGTGCTTCACGCCGCCAGCAACGCCTGCCTCGCGTCCTGCCCGGCTTCGCAGTGCACGTACAGCACCGGCATGCCGTGCGCTTCCAGCACCGCGGCCAGTTGCCGCTGCCGGGCCAGATAGTGTTCGTAGACCCGCTGCAGGCGCTCGCAGTCCTGTCGGTCGTGGGCGTAGTACGCGCACCAGCCTGCCGGGTCGAACAAGGCCATGCGCACTTCGCCGTCGCGGTAGCGCAGCAGTGGCTCGGGTGGGCTGGCAAGCCATTCCTCCTGGTCCGGCGCCAGCAGCGCGGTCTCGATCAGCGGCCACAGCGGCGCCAGGCCCTTGTTGTCGTACTGCATCGACATCATCGCGGCCAGGTCGTTGACCGTCAGATAGCGCGCATGTTCGATCTGCGCGCCGAACGCCTGCTGCGCCAGCAGCGCGGTGTCCGGTTGCGCCATGCCCTGCGCCAGCAACAGGTCTTCCAGCGCCTCGGCCACCGGTTGCAGCGTCTCGGCCGGCCCGCTGAGCAGGAACGGCACCACCCGCAGCGCCCCGCCGAGCAGGGCGGTGTCGGCCTGGAACGGCAGCGGCACGGCACCGTCGGCATCGGCGCCGAACGCCAGCAGGCGCGGGCCGGCGTCGCGGCCGGGCGCACGCGCGCGCAACTCGTCCAGGCGCCGGTGCATTGGCCAGCCCGGGCGCAGCACCTCGGCGGGGTCGAAATGCGCGCCGGCCAGGCTCAATTCCAATTCGCGCACCGCCGGCACCAGTTGCGCCAGGTCGCGGCCGACCTTCTCGGCCAGTTCCGCGGCCAGGGCGTGCGGCAGCGCCGCGTGGGCCGGGGCGCGCCCGGCGGACAGTTCCAGGGCGATCACGCCGCGGGCATTCATGCTGGCAATGGCTTGGCTCATGGCTTGGCGGTTGGCCCATCGCGGGCGCAAAGCTACACTCGCTTCATTATGCCTGCGCTACCGTGCAGGCCATGTCCCCAGACCCCTCGCGCGAGGTAATCCCATGGCAGTAGCCCGCCCCGTCGCCATTCTCGGCGGCGTCCGTATTCCGTTTTGCCGGCAGAACACGGCGTATGCGGATGTCGGGAACCTCGGCATGTCGGTGCGCACGCTGGGCGCGCTGGTCGAGCGCTATGGCCTGCACGGCCAGCAGCTGGGCGAGGTGGCGATGGGGGCGGTGATCAAGCACTCCAGTGACTGGAACCTGGGCCGCGAGGCCGCGCTGTCGTCGGGGCTGTCGCCACTGACCCCGGGCATCACCCTGCAGCGGGCCTGCGGCACCAGTCTGGACAGCATCATCACCGTGGCCAACAAGATCGCGCTGGGGCAGATCGAGTCGGGCATCGGCGGCGGTTCGGACACCACCTCGGAAGTGCCGATCGTGTATGGCAAGAAGCTGCGCGCGCGGCTGCTGGCCGCCAACCGCGCCAAGAGCATCGGCGACAGGATCCGCGCGCTGACCCGCAGCTTCAAGTTCGCCGAACTCAAGCCGGAGTTTCCCGGCGTGGCCGAGCCGCGCACCGGCAAGAGCATGGGCGACCACTGCGAGGACATGGCCAAGCAGTGGAACATCGCGCGCGACTCGCAGGACGCCTGGGCGGTGTCCTCGCACCACAAGCTGGCCGCCGCCTACGAGCGCGGCTTCTTCGCCGATCTGATCGCGCCATTCCGCGGCGTGGAGCGCGACAACATCCTGCGCGCCGACACCTCGCTGGAGAAGCTCGCCACGCTCAAGCCGGCGTTCGACAAGGTCAGCGGCCGCGGCACCCTGACCGCCGCCAATTCCACCCCGCTGACCGACGGCGCCGCCGCGGTGCTGCTGGCCTCGGAGCAATGGGCGCAGGCGCACGGCCATGTGCCGATGGCCTACCTGCGCGATGCCCAGGTCGCCGCGGTGGACTTCGTGCACGGCGAAGGGCTGCTGATGGCGCCGACCATCGCTGTGCCGGACATGCTCAAGCGCCACGGCCTGAGCCTGCAGGATTTCGACATCTATGAAATCCACGAAGCCTTCGCCGCGCAGGTGCTGTGCACGCTGCGCGCCTGGGAGAGCGAGGACTACTGCCGCACCCGGCTTGGCATGGAGGCGCCGCTGGGGCAGATCGACCCGGCCAAGATCAATCCGCTGGGGTCCTCGCTGGCCACCGGCCATCCGTTCGCCGCGACCGGCGCGCGCATCGTCGCCACCGTCGCCAAGCAACTGGTCGAACGTGGCGGCGGGCGGGCGTTGATCTCGATCTGCACCGCCGGCGGCATGGGCGTGGTGGCGATCGTCGAGCGCTGAACTGCCGAGTGCGGTCCGCGCGCCATGGGCGCGTCGGGCCGCGAAAGCGTGCAGGGTGATCGCGCATGGGGCGCGCCGCCAGAGAGGCGCAAGCCTGGCGCGACGCCGCCACGCCGCCGCCAGCGCCGAACGCGTCTTCCTGTCATGGTCCGCCAGCAGCGCTTGCCGCTGCGCTACCATACGCGCCGATCCGCCTGCACGACGCAGGCCGAACGGCGTGCAGGGGGCGCATGGCATGAGCCAGCAGGACAGCTTCAATCCGTATCGGGCGCCTGACGCCGTCAGCCAGCCACCCCCCTGCCGGCGCCGGACGAGACGCTGTGGCGCGACGGCGACGACCTGCTATGCCTGCGCGATACGCCGTTCCCGGCGCAGTGGGTCAAGTGCGGGGCGGCGCTGCGCAACGACGAACTGAACAAGCGCAGCTTCTACTGGCACCCGCCGGGCTGGTACGCGCTGATCCTGGTGAGCATCGTGATCTACGCCATCGCGGCGTTGGTCGCGCGTAAGCGCAGCAGCCACGTGCTTGGCATGTGCGGGGCGCATCGACGCCGGCGCGACCGCTTCATCCTGCTCACCGCCGGTGCGTTCGTGGCCGGACCGCTGCTGGGGTTCGCCGTTGGCGGCGACGCCGGGCTCTGGCTGGGCCTGGGGCTGTTCTTGGTCATGCTGGTCGTCGGCCTGCTTGGCGCGCGCATCCTGGTGCCGCGGCGCATTGACGAGCGCTATGCGCGCTACAAGGGCGTGGCGCCCGCATTCCTGGCACGCCTGCCGGCGTTGCCGGCCGCGTCGCGGCGCTGAGCCGGTCGGTTCGACCGGCCAAGCGCTGGCCGCAATCCTTGCACGAGGAAACCGGCGCCAGCTGCAGCCGAGGCCGGTCGCGGTCAACGGCGCGGCATCGCTGGTGCCGCCGCGCTCATTCCAGCGGGCGCGGGAAACCGTGCTCGTCGCGGCGTTCGGTGCTGCCCGTGTCCGGATCGATCGGGACCACGACCGGCGCGCTGGCCGCCGGCAGCGGCTGGGCCAGTTCGCCGCGTTGCACGCGCAGCGCGTTGGCGTAGCAGTGCTGCGCCATGAACGTATCGCCGGCCTCGGCATAGCCATCGCCGAACGCCGCCCAAGCCTCGGCGCCGGCACCCAGCGCCAACGCGCGGTGCAGGAACTCCTCCGACTGCGGCCACTGCTGTTGCTGATGCGCCAGGCGCGCCAGGGTCAGCAGCAGCCCGGGGCTGTCCGGATGGCTCTGCAGCCAGCGCTGCGCGCTGGCGCGGCGCGAATCGTATTTTTCCACCGGCAGGCGGCCGTACAGCGCTGCCAGGCCGTCGTCCCAGCGCGTGTCCAGCGCCTGTTCCACGCTGCGCAGCGCCGCATCGTCCCAGTGCAGGGCGGCGGCGCGGACCGCGTAGGCCTGGACCACGGCCGGTTCGCTGCGCAGCGACTTGGGCAGGCTTTCCCAGCGTTCGGCCAGCGCGTTGGCGTCGTCCGCCTGTTGCAGCGCCGCGGCGGCCAGGCGCGATTCCAGCGCGCCGATCGCCTCCAGCGGCAAGGCCTGCTGCTGGCGGATCGCACCGAGCTGGCCGTAGGCCTCGCCGGCACGGCCGATGCTGGTCAGCGCCTCGGTGCGCAGCAGCAAGCCGCGCGGCGGCAATGGCTGCGCCGCGGCCACGTCCAGCGCATTGATCGCATCGACCGGACGTTGCTGGGCCAGAAGACGTTCGCCTTGCAGCAGCGCGTGCGCGCCGGCATCGCCTTCGCTCAGGCGCTGCAGGTAGCGGTTGGCGGCCTCCGCGTCGGCGCGCGCATCGGCCACGCGCACCGCTGCGACCAGGGCGATGGCGCTGACTTCGGGATCTTCCGCCGCGGCATTGAGCTGTTTCTCGGCGCGCGCCCACTGGCCGTTGTGCAATGCGGTCAGGCCTTCGATCAGGCGCGCGCGCGACTGCTTGCGGCGATGCCGGCCCCAGGCGCGGAACGGGAAGCTGAGCAGGTTCCACAGCAGCAACAGCACCAGGAAGGCGATCACCAGCAGCAGTGCCGCCTGCGGCAGCGGCGAGATGTAATCGTTGCCGCCAGCGCGCACGATCACTTCGCCCAGGTCGCCCAGCTTGTCCTGCGCCAGCCACTGCGCACCGATCACGCCCAGGGCGATCACCACCAACAACACGATCAGGGAACGGAGGGATTTCATGGTTGGCTCCTTGCGTCGCGCATGTGGCGCAACTGCTGCAGGGTGGTACCCAGCTCGGGGACGGCCGGGCGCAGGGCGGCGTTGCGCAGGGTTTGCAGCGTGGCGCGGCGTTCGCGCAGTGGCGGCGAATCCGGCCACAGGCGTTGCAGCCAGGTGCCGGCGCGGGTCAGCGCGCCGCGGTAGCCGCGCGCGTCACCACGTTCCAGTGCCGCGCGCGCCAGGCTCAGCTCCAGTTGCAGCGCGTCGCGCGCTGCGACCCGCTCCGAACGCGCGACCAGCACGCCGCCCTGGGCGGGGCGGATCTTGACCAGCGGCGATAGCAGCCGTTGCCACAGCGGCAGTTGCGTAGGCTCGGGCAGCTGCGTGGGCAAGGCCTCCAGGCTGGCGGCGAAGGCGTCCAGCTGCGCCGACAGCCGCGCTTGCGGCCCCTCGTCGAGCGCGTCCAGCGCGGTACGTTCCTGCAGCAACACCTGGCGCAGGTTGAGATAGCGCGGATCGTCCACGCCTTCCAGCACGCCGCTGGCCAGCGCATAGGCGCGGCGGGCGCCCTGCGCATCGCCGGCCACGTCCAGACGCTGCCGACCCTGGCTCAACAGTAGCTCCACCTCGTCCAGGCGCAGCGCCTGCGCGCCGTGGCGGTTGGAGTCGGCGAGCTTGGCGACGTTGTCTTCGAGCAGCACGCTGCGCTGGCTCAGGCCGAGCATCTCGTCGCGCAGCACGCGGTTGGTGCTGGCCGCGTCCTGCACCCGCTGTACGGTGGCGCGCTGGTCGCGGCGCAGCGTCTCCAGATTCTGTTGCAGGGCCTGCAACTGCAGCTGGGTCTCGGATTGTTCGGCCAGCGCGCGCGCATTGCGCGCCTGCCACCAGTCCCAGCCGCGCCAAGCGGCCAGCGCGAGCGCTGCCAGCATGGCCAGGACCAGTAGCAGCCAGATCCAGCGCGTGGAGCGGCGAGGCGTGGACAAGATTTCGGTCATCGGCGGGGGCATCCTTATAGCCTGCGTCCCGTCGCGACGATGGCGACGGCCGGACCCACGGGCACGCGGGAGCATGGCGTGAGCGGCACCGCGCCCGCAAGCCGGGGCAGGGCGCGCGTTCAGCGAGGTGGCGAGCGCGTCACGATCGCCGCGGCGGCAGCGGCCAGTTGCTGCGGCAGCGGACCGGCGGCGCGGGCGATGTCGGCGAAGCCGAGTTCGGCGGCCTGCGTGGCCAGCCGCGGGCTGGCGGCGACCAGTGGCCGCGTGCGCCAGGCCGCGGCCAGGTCGTCGGGCAGCTGGTCCAGCACCAGCCGCAACGCCTCGCCGCTGCTCAGCGCCAGCACGCCCGGCGCCGCGGCGCGCAGCCGGGCAATGCGCGCGGCGGACAGCGGCAACGGCACCCGGCGGTAGACATCGGCGCGCTGCAGCGGCGTGCCGCGCGCCTGCAGCTGCGCGGCGATCAGGCCACGCCCGCCGGGCGCGGTGACCAGGCCGACGGCGCCATCGCTGGCTGCCAGCTGCGGCAAGGCCAGCAGCCCATCGCTGTCCATCCGTTCCGGTACTGCGACCTCGGCGATGCCATGGCGTTGCAGCGCGTGCGCGGTGCCGGTGCCCACCGCCAGCCAGCATTGCCCGGGCGCTGCGGCCAGCGGCTGCAGCGCCGCGGCGGCGCGCACTGCCGCCGGACTGCTGAAGATCACCCGCGGCGCGGCCAGCGCCAGCGCCAGCGCGGTGCGCGTGGCGTCGTCGTCGCAGGCCTGCAGGCGCCAGGGCGAGACCGCCAGCAGCCGCGCGCCGACCCGCGCCGCCGCGCGCCGCAGCGGCGCGTGCTCGCCCTGCGGGCGCAGCGAGATCAGGGTCCAGGCGGCGGCAGCGGTTGCATGTGCGCTCATGCCAGGCATTATGCGAGCCCCTACCGACAGCACAATCGCACCATGGCAGCGGATCTTCCTTTCGATGCGTTCCTGCAGCAGTTGCAGCGGCAGTTCGACGCGATGCCGCCGGTGGCGGCGCTGCAGGTCGCGCTGCAAGGCTATGCCGAACAGCGCTTGCATGTGGTCGCGCCGCTGGCGGCCAACCTCAACGACAAGGGCAATGCCTTCGGCGGCAGCCTCGGCTCGGTGATGACCCTGGCCGGCTGGGCGCTGGTCAATTGCGAACTGCACCGTGCCGGCCTGCAGGCCGACGTCTACGTCGCCGACACCCAGGTGCGCTACCTGGCGCCCCTGTACGCCGACCTGCATGCGCAGGCCGGCGCCGACGCGGAAGCCGACTGGAACGCGTTCGTGCGCACCTTCCGCCAGCGCGGCCGCGCCCGGATCGGCATTCAGGCCCAGGTCGGGCCGGCCGCTGCCGCCGCCGCGGCGACGCTGAGCGGCCGCTTCGTCGCCATCGCGAGAGGGTAGGATGCGCGCACCGCTCGCGCCCATCCGGAAACCCGCCATGCACTCGACGTTCCGCGCCCTGGCGCTGCTGCTGGCGCTGGGTTTGGCCGGCACCGCGCTGGCTGGTAGCCGCAGCCAGCAGAACAAGCTCGACGCCCTGCAGACCGCCTACGGCACCGCGATCCGTTGGAGCGAGTTCGAGTCGGCCTGGGAAGCGGTGGACCCGGCCTACCGGCAGGCGCACCCGCTGACCGATCTGCAACTGGAGCGCTACCGCCAGGTGCAGGTGTCCTCCTACAAGGTCGGGCGGGTCGGCGTGCTGGACGGCGACGCGGTGCGCGACATCGAACTGGGCGTGATCAACCGCAATACCCAGGCCGAGCGCATCGTGCGCTACCGCGAGCGCTGGCGCTGGGACGCTCAGGCCAAGACCTGGTGGCTGCTGGACGGGCTGCCGGACTTGTGGAACGGCCAGTAGCGCCGCCCGCCAGCTGTGCGACAATCGGCGCCCGCTTCCAGCCCCTTATTCCTGTGAACTTCGAAGAACTGCTGGCCTTTGCCGGCCGCAACCCGATGCTGGCCCTGGCCCTGGTCGGCCTGACCATCGCCCTGATCGTGACCGAAATCGCGCGCCTGTTCCGCGGCTTCAAGACCCTGCGCCCGGCCGAACTGACCCTGCTGATCAATGCCGGCAACGCGGTGCTGGTCGATCTGTCGGCCGCGGCCGATTTCGAGAAGGGCCATATCGCCGGCAGCCGCAACGCCACGCCGAGCCAGTTCGGCCCCGAGCACAAGCTGGTGGCCAACGCCAAGGCCGCGCCGGTGGTGCTGGTGTGCCGCACCGGCAGCACCGCCGATGCCGCCGCCAAGCAGCTGAAGAAGGCCGGCTTCGAGCAGGTCTACGTGCTCGACGGCGGCATCGCCGCCTGGCAGCAGGCCGATCTGCCGCTGGTCAAGGGCCGCTGATCGCGCCTCCCGGCCGGGCGCCGAGCGCCGCGGCTGGCATGTGATAATCCCGAATCTTTCTGTTACCTGAATCCACCGGAGTCAAGCAATGTCCGACGTCACCAACAACGGCGCCACGGCGCCGGCCGAAGCCGCAGCCGGCCCCGCCTTCACCATCGAGAAGATCTACGTCAAGGACGTGTCCTTCGAGTCGCCCAACGCGCCGGCGGTGTTCAACGACAACGTGCAGCCGGAGCTGCAGCTCAACCTCAACCAGCGCGTGCAGCGCCTGAACGAGCAGGCCTTCGAAGTGGTGCTCGCGGTGACCCTGACCTGCACCGCCGCCGGCAAGACCGCGTATGTGGCCGAAGTGCAGCAGGCCGGCGTGTTCGGCCTGGTCGGCCTGGACCCGCAGGCGGTGGACGTGCTGCTCGGCACGCAGTGCCCGAACATCCTGTTCCCGTACGTGCGTTCGCTGGTCAGCGACCTGATCCAGGCCGGCGGCTTCCCGCCGTTCTTCCTGCAGCCGATCAACTTCGAAGCGCTGTACGCCGAAACCCTGCGCCAGCGCGCGCAGCAGGACGAGACCAAGTCGCTGGCCGACTCGGAGCCGGCCGGCAACGCCTGAGCGCGTCCGCCGTTGCGCATGCGCGAGCACCCAGCGAAGAAGATCGCCGTCCTCGGCGCCGGCTCCTGGGGCACCGCCCTGGCCGCGCTCCTCGCCCGGCACGGTTTTCCGACCGTGCTGTGGGGACGCGACGCCGCCGTCGCCGAGGCGATCGGGCAGCGCCACGAGAATCCGCGCTACCTGCCGCAGATCCCGCTGTCGGCGGCGCTGCAGGCGACCACCGACCTGGCGGCGGCCGTGCACGGCGCCGACTGGATCCTGGTGGTGGTGCCGTCGCATGCGTTCACCGAAACCCTGCACCAGCTGGCACCGTTGCGCCCGGCGCAGGCCGGCGTGGCCTGGGCGACCAAGGGCTTCGAGCCTGGCTCCGGGCGCTTTCTGCATGAAGTCGCACAGCAGATCCTGGGCGAGGACGTGCCGCTGGCGGTGGTGACCGGGCCGTCGTTCGCCAAGGAAGTGGCGCTGGACCTGCCGACCGCGGTGACCGTGCACGGCGATGCCGCGTTCGCGCAGCAGGTCGCCGACGCGATGCACGGCCCCACCTTCCGCGCCTACACCGGCGACGACATGGTCGGTGCCGAGCTGGGCGGGGCGATGAAGAACGTGCTGGCGGTGGCCACCGGCGTGGCCGACGGCATGGAGCTGGGCCTGAACGCCCGCGCCGGCCTGATCACCCGCGGCCTCAACGAGATGCTGCGGCTGGCCGCGGCGATCGGCGGCAAGCCGGAAACGCTGATGGGCTTGGCCGGACTCGGCGACCTGGTGCTGACCTGTACCGGCGACCTGTCGCGCAACCGGCGCCTGGGCCTGGCCCTGGGCCGCGGGCAGACCCTGCAGGACGCGGTCCGCGCGATCGGCCAGGTGGTCGAGTCGGTGCAGACCGCCGACGAAGTGATGCGCCAGGCCGAACGCCATGGCATCGACCTGCCGATCTCCAACGCGGTGCGCGCGGTGCTGCACGGCGCGATGACGCCGGCGGCGGGCCTGCAGCAGTTGCTGGCCCGCGAGCAGAAACCCGAGTATCCGACCACGCTGTTCAGCTGACCGTGCCTTGTTCCAGACACGAAAAAGCCCGGACGAAGCCGGGCTTTTTCGTGTCTGCGGCCATCCAGCCTGCATGGCGCACAAAAAAAGAAGCCCGGTCCTGGGACCGGGCTTCGAACCGCGCGCAGCGGGAGAGAGAGACGCGGCGCGCAGTGCTACGCGGTGCTGCTTACCAGCTGAAGCGCGGGCCGACGAACCATTCCTTGTCGCCGTCGCGGTTCATCTTCAGGTCCGCGCTCAGGCCCCAGTTCTGGTTGAGCTTGGCCTGGGCGCCGAGGCGGCCGTAGAACTGGCCGTCCGGGTTGAAGCCGTCCTTCTTGGTGTAGTCCTCGTAGCCACCCAGCGCATACACCTCGAGGTACGGGTTGAACGCGGTACGGATGCCGACTTCGGCGTTGTAGCCATTGAACTTGCTGCCGAATTCCGGATCGAGACGGTTGTAGGAGACGCGGGTCACCAGGTCGGTGCTGGTCGAGATCTCGTGGTTGTAGCCGGCGCCGATGCGCCACTGGTCGACGTCGACGTCGCCGAAATCGGTCTTCTGGCGGTTGAAGTCGCCGAACACGCTGAAGTTCGGGTTGATCGCGTAGGAGCCCTTGATGGCCCAGCCATCCGCGTCGCCGCCGTTGGCGTCGGTCTTGATGTAGCCGCCTTCGACGTAGTTGTAGGACAGGCCTTCGGCAGCGGAGGCAGCGAACGGCAGGGTGGCCAGGAGGGCGAGAGCGAGCAGAGAAGTCTTCATGATCGGGATATCCTTTTATTGGTTTAGTCGGCGCTGAGGCGTGGGCCGTTCGCTGCCGATATGTAAATTATCCGTTAGTCACCCGAACTTCCCCTGAATTTAAAACTGACCGGTATATAAATCAGACAGTGTGTTCAGGAACTTCTGGGGTGGAATTACTTGACGCGGTCGCCACGGCTGAATGCGCTTCCGATGCGACGCCGCAAAGCCGGTCTGCGCCGCACGGTCTGCCGCCCTATAGAAAAGTAAGGCGTGCACGCGCCGATGGCCTCGGGGTGTTGTCCGCGCGCCCGACGCGCAGTCCGGCCCGGGGAAACGCGTTCGCGATCGGCCGGCGGCCTGCCGTGCGCTCAATCCGCGCCGGGGAAGCCCAGCTGCCGCCATGCTTCGAACACCACCACCGCCACCGCGTTGGACAGGTTGAGGCTGCGGTTGTGCGGGCGCATCGGCAGGCGCAGGCGTTGCGCGGGCGGAACCTGCTCCAGCACTTCGGCGGGCAGGCCGCGGGTCTCCGGGCCGAACAGGAACGCATCGCCGTCGGCGAAGGCGGGCGCGTCGTAGCGGGTGCTGCTGCGGGTACTCAGGGCGAACAGGCGGCGCGGGGCGATGCGCTGCAACGCGGCGTCCAGCGAAGCGTGGACCTGCAGGCGTGCGTACTCGTGGTAATCCAGGCCGGCGCGTTTGAGCTGCTTGTCCTCGAGCTCGAAGCCGAGCGGCTCGATCAGGTGCAGTTGCGCGCCGGTATTGGCGCAAAGGCGGATGGCGTTGCCGGTGTTGGGCGGTATTTCGGGTTGGAACAGCAGGACATGCAGCGTGGGCGTGGCGGTCATCGGCGCAGTTTACGCGCCGGCTCCGGCCTGCGCCGGCGAAGCGTCGCCGGCTCAGCGCGCCAGGCTGGTGGTCAGGTCCTGGCCCAGGTTCTGCAGGCTCGGCTGCAGCTGCAGCATCGCGCTGTCCAGGGCGCCGCCGACCACGCTGCCGATCGCGAACACGCTCTGGGTGTCGGCGCCCGGACGCACCTGCACCGCGGCCAGGGTAGCGATGCCGCTGTTGCGCTCGACGCTGCGCTGGGCGATCTGCTCGGCGGAGGGGCGGACCTGCACGCTGTCCAGGGTGGCGATGGTCGGTGCGGCGATCGCCGGCGCGGCGAGCAGGGCGGCGATGGCGAAGGTCAGGGCGAAGGAAGCGGTTTTCATGGCGGACCTCGTTGGTGTTGTTGAGTTTTAGTGTTGTAGTAATGTAGAACACCTGGCCATAGTGTGCAAGAACTTTACTTCTGCTTTTTCTATTTATTAAGCTCTTGTTCACTTTTTGATTCGGCGGTATTTGTTGCGCCCAGCGACAAAGCAGATCCTGTGCCAACTTCAAAGCGTTGTTATTCAAGGTTTTTTTGGCGAGCCGTGTGTCCGCGGGCGGACACACGGTCGCTTGCGTACGTCCGTCTTCGGCTTGCCGGTCACCTCTCGGGAAGCGGCGTCGGCGCATCGCGTTCAGCATCGACGGTGCCGGCGATGCTCAGGAGCGGACCGAACGGCATACGCGGGCATGGCGCCGGCCCGTTACGATCGAGGCCTGGCTCTCCTTCCACTCATTCCTCAAAAGGAACTTGCATGACCGTGTCGATCCGCCCCCGTGGGGCGCTGCTGGCCATCGCCCTGTCCACCGCGCTCGGCGCGCTGAGCTACGCGCCGCCGTCGAGTGCGGCCAGGCCGCCGGCGGCGGCGAAAGTGGATATCGCCTACGAGCAGTTCACCTTGCCCAACGGCCTGCGCGTGGTCGTGCATACCGATCGCAAGGCGCCGATCGTGGCGGTCAACCTCTGGTACCACGTCGGCGCCAAGGACGAGCCGGCCGGGCGCACCGGTTTCGCGCACCTGTTCGAACATCTGATGTTCCAGGGCAGCGAGAACCACAGCGGCGAGTTCTTCGAACCGTTCAAGCAGGTCGGCGCCACCGACCAGAACGGCACCACCAACAGCGACCGCACCAACTATTTCGAGAACGTGCCGAGCACCGCGCTGGACATGGCGCTGTGGATGGAGTCTGACCGCATGGGCCACCTGGTCGGCGCCATCGACCAGGCCGCGCTCGACGAACAGCGCGGCGTGGTGCAGAACGAGAAGCGCCAAGGCGAGAACCAGCCCTACGGCCAGGCCTGGGACAAGCTGAGCCGCGCGCTGTATCCGAAGGGCCACCCGTACCATCACAGCGTGATCGGCTCGATGAACGATCTCAACGCCGCCTCGCTGGCCGACGTGAAGCAGTGGTTCCGCACCTGGTACGGGCCGAACAACGCGGTGCTTGTGCTGGCCGGCGACATCGATGTGGCCACCGCGAAAGAGAAGGTCGCGCGCTATTTCGGCGACATCCCGGCCGGACCGAGCATGGCGCAGCCGCAGGTCGACGTGGCCCAGCGCACCCAGTCCACCCGCGAGACGATGACCGACAAGGTGCCGCAGGCGCGCATCTACCGCGTCTGGAACGTGGCCCAGACCGGCACCGAGGACATCGACCGCCTGCAGCTGCTGGCGCAGGTGTTGGGCGGCGCCAAGTCGTCGCGGCTTGACCGTCGCCTGGTGCACGAGGACAAGCTGGTCGACCAGATCAGCGCCGGCACCTGGCCGTCGCAGCTGGGCTCCAGCTTCGGCATCATCGCCACGGTGAAACAGGGCGTGGATCCGGCCAGGGTCGAAGCGGTGATCGACGAGGAACTGCGCAAGCTGCTCGACAAGGGGCCGGACAAGAGCGAGCTGCTGCGCGCCAAGACCGCATTCCGCGCCGGCTTCGTGCGCGGCATCGAGCGCATCGGCGGGCTCGGCGGCAAGGCCGATGCGCTGGCCGAGTGCACGGTGTTCACCGGCGATCCGGGCTGCTTCCGCACCTCGCTGGCCACGATCCAATCCACCCGCGCGCGCGACCTGAAGGCGGTGGGCCGCAAATGGCTGGGCAAGGGCGATCACACCCTGGTGGTGGAACCGGGCGAGCGCGTGGTGCTGGCCGAGGATCCGGCGGTGCAGCCGGCGCCGCTGAATGCGCCGCCGGTCGATCCGAAGTACCGCGCGCTGCCCAGCGTCGTCGATCGCAGCGCCGGCCCGCCCAAGACCACCCAGTTCCCGCAGCTGAAGTTCCCGGCGCTGCAGCGCGCCACGCTAAAGAACGGCACCCAGCTGATCCTGGCCGAGCGCCACGACGTGCCGGTGGTGCAATTCAGCTACGAATTCCATGGCGGCTTCAGTGCCGACCAGGGCCGCAAGTCGGGCACCGCCAACTTCACCATGGGCATGCTCGACGAAGGCGCCGGCGAGCGCGACGCGCTGGGCTTCGCCGATGCCGCCGACAGCCTGGGCGCCGCGCTCAGCGCCGGCGCGGCGCTGGACGGCAGCAATGCCTACTTGTCGGCATTGAAGGAAAACCTGGCGCCGTCGCTGGCGCTGTACGCCGACCTGCTGCGGCGCCCGCGCTTCGAACAGAAGGAGATCGAGCGGATCAAGGCCAGCTGGATCGCCGGCATCCACCAGGAGAAGGTGCAGCCCAACGCAGTGGCGATGCGGGTGCTGCCGCCGCTGCTGTACGGCGCCGGCCATCCGTATGCGATCCCGTTCAGCGGCAGCGGCACCGAGGCGGAGATCGCGGCGCTGGAGCGCGCCGACCTGGTCGATTTCCAGCGCGACTGGATCCGTCCCGAGCAGGCCACGCTGATCGTGGTCGGCGATACCACGCTGGCCGAGGTGGTGCCGCTGCTGGATGCGCAGTTCGGCGACTGGAAGGGCGAGGGCGCAGCGCCCTCGCTGCGGGCGCCGGCGGCGGTGCCGCGTCCGAGCAAGCCGCGGGTGTATCTGATCGACCAGCCGGGCGCGGTGCAGGCCAACCTGTTCGCCGCCGAACTGGTGCCGCCGACCACCGAGGCGTCCTCGATCCGGTTCTACATCGCCAACGGTGTGCTCGGCGGCGACTTCACCTCGCGGCTGAACATGAACCTGCGCGAGAACAAGCATTGGTCGTATGGCGCGCGCAGTTCGGCCTCCAACGCCCTGGGCCAGCGCCCGTGGTCGGCCGCCGCACCGGTGCAGATCGACAAGACCGCGCCGGCGCTGCAGGAGATGCAGAAGGAGATCAACGCCTTCGCCAGCGGCAAGGCGCCGCCGACGGCCGAGGAAGTGGCGCGGATCCGCAACATCCAGACCCTGAGCCTGCCCGGCGCCTACGAGACCGCCAGTGCGGTGCTCGGCGCGATCGGCGGCATCGTGCGCTACGGGCGGCCGGACGACTACGTGTTCAAGCGCAAGGCCGAGATCGAGGCGATGACCCCGGCGCAGGTGCGCGAGGCGGCGGCCACGCTCGATGCCAACGCCCTGACCTGGGTGGTGGTGGGCGACCTGAAGCAGATCGAGCGCCCGGTGCGCGCGTTGAAGCTGGGCGAGGTGACGGTGATCGACGCCGACGGCAAGCCGCAGGGCGCGCCTGCGCCGGTCGCGCCCAAGCGCTGAGGCGGTGGAGGGTACGGGCGGAGCCTCGCGCGCTCAACTCCGCGAGACGCTTCGCGCCTTACCCTCAGCCGAGCCCTTCTCCCGTCGGGAGAGGGGCTCGGCTGCTGTCTTTCCGGTGCGTTCGGCGGGCCCGCATCCATCGGCGTCATTGCCAATTCAGCGATCTGCGGCACAATCCGGGTTCCTTCAGCCTGCGGTCCCTGTCCATGCGCCTACCGATCGCGTTGTTCCTGCTCGCCAGTCTGGCCGCCTGCACCTGGGTGCCGATGGCGCCGGAAGGCAAGACCGTGCGCGTGTTGCCGCCAGGGCAGGCGCCTGCCGGCTGCGAGAAGCGCGGCGAGGTGGTGGTGTCGGTGAAGAGCAACGTCGGCTTCTACCAGCGCAACCCGCTGCGGGTGCGCGAGGAACTGGAAACCCTGGCCCGCAACGAGGCCCCGGGCGTCGGCGCCAATACGGTGCAGGCGATGGGCGAGCCGGTCCAGGGCGACCAGCGTTATGCAGCCTACCAATGCAGTGTTCGCTGAACCGGTTAAGCCATACGCTCTGTTTCAGTTTGTTAAAGATGCGGTAAAACCGGGCAACCGCTAGAATTGGCGCCCCTTCGCCTTATCCCGGCGTACATCTCGATGCTCTTCAACAATGTCTCCATCGCGGGACTGGCGCATATCGATGCGCCGCACACGCTGACCTCCAAGCAGATCAACGAACGCCTGCAGCCCACCTACGATCGCCTCGGCATCCGTACCGACGTGCTCGGCGACGTCGCCGGCATCCATGCGCGTCGCATGTGGGATGCGGACATGCAGGCGTCCGATGCGGCCACCCTGGCGGCGCGCAAGGCGATGACCGACGCGGGCATCACCGCCGGCCAGGTCGGGCTGCTGGTCAATACTTCGGTCAGCCGCGACTACCTGGAACCGTCCACCGCCAGCATCGTCTCCGGCAATCTGGGCGTGGGCGAGGAATGCGTGACCTTCGATGTCGCCAATGCCTGCCTGGCCTTCATCAACGGCATGGACATCGCGGCGCGGATGATCGAGCGCGGCGAAGTCGACTACGCGCTGGTGGTGGATGGCGAGACCGCCAACCTGGTGTACGAGAAGACCCTGGAACGGATGACCTCCCCGGACGTGACCGCGCAGGAATTCCGCGACGAGCTGGCCGCGCTGACCCTGGGCTGCGGCGCCGCGGCGATGGTGATGGCGCGCGCCGAGCTGGTTCCGGACGCCCCGCGCTACCGCGGCGGCGTGACCCGCTCGGCCACCGAGTGGAACACCCTGTGCCGGGGCAACCTGGACCGCATGGTCACCGATACCCGCATGCTGCTGATCGAGGGCCTCAAGCTGGCGCAGAAGACCTTCGTCGCCGCCATGCAGGCGCTGGGCTGGGTGGTGGACGAACTGGACCAGTTCGTGATCCATCAGGTCAGCCTGCCGCACACCCAGGCCTTCATCAAGAATTTCGGCATCGACCCGAGGAAGGTGATGACCATCTTCGGCGAGCACGGCAACATCGGCCCGGCCAGCGTACCGATCGTGTTGAGCAAGCTGCGCGAGTTGGGGCGGCTGAAGAAGGGCGACCGGATCGCGCTGATGGGCATCGGCTCGGGCCTGAACTGCTCGATGGCCGAGGTGGTCTGGTAGGCGGAAGCAGGGTGTGGGGCCATGGTGTCAAATGGGCCAATAATTTTCCTTGTCCGGCGTAATCTGGCGCTTTGGGAAAATTATTGGTAGTTTTCTTTCTTAATGCCCGCATTCGGTGGCTGTAAGGAAAGCCCGATGCCTCCCCGCCGTTGCACCGGCCATTACGTTTCCAGTTCTCTGGCCGGGAGTCGTTACCAGGCGTTCGTCCCCGATCGGTTGCCGCCTGTGCCGCCGCTGGACCTGGCCGCGCCGGAGTTGATCGCACGCAAGGAGCGGGCGGATCAGGCCCTGGGACGCCTGGATGGCATCACCTTGATGCTGCCGGATCCGGAACTGTTCCTCTATCAATATGTGCGCAAGGAAGCCCTGCTGTCCTCGCAGATCGAGGGGACGCAGTCGTCGTTGTCGGACCTGCTGCTGTTCGAGTTGGACGAGGCGCCGGGCGTGCCGCTGGACGACGTGGAGGAGGTGTCCAACTACGTCGCCGCGCTGAACCACGGGCTCAAGCGTTTGCGCCAGGACGACTTCCCGCTGTCCTTGCGCTTGATCCGGGAAATGCATGCCTTGCTGTTGCGGGGCGGGCGCGGTGCCGGCAAGCGGCCCGGCGAATTCCGCGCGGGACAGGTATGGATCGGCGGCGCCTCGCCGGCGCTGGCGCATTTCGTACCGCCGCCGCCCGAAGCCCTGGAGACGGTGCTGGGTGCATTCGAACGCTTCCTGCATGCGCCAGCCAACGACGTGTCGCCACTGGTCAAGGCGGCGTTGGCACATGTGCAGTTCGAGACGATCCATCCTTTCAGCGACGGCAACGGCCGGCTGGGGCGGCTGCTGATCGCGTTGATCCTGTGCAATGAAGGCGTCTTGCGCGAACCAAGCCTGTATCTGAGCCTGTTCTTCAAGCGGCATCGCGCGCAGTACTACGAGCGCCTCAACGCCGTGCGCACCGAGGGTGACTGGGAAGGATGGCTGGGATTCTTCCTCGACGGCGTCGCGGATACGGCGCAGCAAGCGGTCAGCACGGCGCAGCGTTTGCTGGCGCTGTTGGCGCAAGATCGTGCGCGGATTGCAGGCCTGGGCACGCGTGCCGGCAATGTCGGACTGGTGTTCGAGCAGTTCGCGCGCAGGGTGCTGCTTGGCGTGCCGCAGGTGCAGCCGCATCTGGCGCTGAGCGCACCGACGATCCGCGCGGCCATCCGTACCCTGCAGGAACTGGCGGTCGTCAATGAACTCACCGGCCAGCAGCGGCATCGCGTCTTCGCCTATCAGGCGTATCTGGACATCCTCAGCGAAGGCGCGCAGCCGCTGTGAATGCGCCTGCGCCCGCCTGTGCAGACGTGCCATCTGCATGCCTTGACCGCGTAGCGATGCCCATGTCTCGCTTCATTTCCCACTTTCAATTGGTCGACCCACATGAACTACCCCGGCTACCCCTTCACCCCGCAGCGTTTCCAGGTGCGTCCTGGGCTGGCGATGTCCTATCTCGACGAAGGCCCGCGCGATGGCGAGGTGATCGTGATGCTGCACGGTAATCCGTCGTGGAGCTATCTGTGGCGCACGCTGGTGGCCGGCCTGTCGGACCGCTACCGCTGCATCGTGCCCGACCATATCGGCATGGGCCTGTCGGACAAGCCGGACGACGCGCCGGGCGCGCAGCCGGGGTATGACTACACCTTGCAGTCGCGCGTGGACGATCTTGACGCGCTGCTGCGGCACCTGGGCATCGACGGGCCGGTGACGCTGGCGGTGCACGACTGGGGCGGCATGATCGGCTTCGGCTGGGCGCTGTCGCACCACGCGCAGGTCAAGCGGCTGCTGATCACCAACACCGCCGCGTTCCCGTTGCCGGCGGCCAAGCCGATGCCGTGGCAGATCGCGATGGGCCGGCACTGGCGCCCCGGCGAGTGGTTCATCCGCACCTTCAATGCGTTCTCCGCCGGCGCGTCGTGGCTGGGCGTGTCGCGGCGCATGCCCGCCGCCGTGCGCCGCGCCTATGTGGCGCCGTACGACAGCTGGGCCAACCGCATCGCCACGATCCGCTTCATGCAGGACATTCCGCTGTCGTCGGCCGACAAGGCGTGGTCGCTGCTGGAGCGCTCGGCGCAGGCGCTGCCGTCGTTCGCCGACCGCCCGGCCTTCATTGCCTGGGGCCTGCGCGACATCTGTTTCGACCATCATTTCCTGGCCGGTTTCCGCCAGGCACTGCCGCAGGCCGAGGTGATGGCGTTCGAGGATGCCAACCACTACGTGCTCGAAGACAAGCACGAGGTGCTGGTGCCGGCGATCCGCAGCTTCCTGGACACGCATCCGCTGGGCTGAGGCGCCGCGTCGGCGCGCAGCGGCCCGGTACAGCGCCGTCCTCGGGATCGGTGGCGGGCGCGCAGCGTGCCGAGGCGGCGTGGTTGGCCATGGTGCGCGTCGCAGCGCAGCGGTCGCCGGCAGGTTCTGCGCAAACTGCAAACGATGGCAACTCCGTAACGAACAGGTGCCTGTACAGTAAGGCGCAGCGCATGCGGTTCGCCGCAGGCAAGCGCTTCACGCAACCGGACCGGAGACAGACGAAGTGAGAGCGATCGCAATGTCGATGTTGATGATGTCGATGAGCGCCACGGGCGCGCACGCGGAAAACCTGACCACCTCCCCCGACGGCAAGAGCCTGGCGGTCAGTTTCGGCCAGCCCACCTACAAACAGGTGCTGCATTACCGGAAAATGTACGACAAGAAGCCGTTTCCCGATGCCGAGCTCTATTACTACAGCAACGGCATGTACAAGCTCATCTCGCAAGGCGAGAACCATTACGGCGTCTACGTGCTGCAAGGCAGTTTCGACGACGAGAACTATACCGTCCGCTTCATTTCCCTGCCTTCCGAGGATTGGGGCAACAAGACCGCCTTCCACCAGTTGACCTTCGTCCGCGGCGATGACAAGAACATCTTCATCCAGAACGCGATCGTCGACACCGGCGAAGCCATCGCCCAGCAGAACGGGACCTACACCCTGGAAAAGAACACCGTAACCAATCCGGTGCCGACCAGTTGGAAGAACCGCTGACACGCGCCCGGCCGTGCTGACCGGGCGGGCATCGGACGCGCTGCGCTGCGCGCGGCGGCAGCGCGCCATCAGGCGTCCGGAAGATTGCGCTCGACCACGCCATCCCAGTCGGCCGCGGTCAGCAGCGGCAAACCATGCGCCAGCCGCGACTTGTCGCACTGCGCGCTGCGTTCGCCGAACTCCAGCGAGGCGGGCACCGCGGCGCACACCGACGGGCGCCGGTCGTGGATCGTGCAGCGGCTGTAGCGGCCGATTTCGGCATCCAGCGCCACGCAGCGCGGCTGCGCCTGCGAGGTGCCGCGCATGACCCGTTCGTGGGTGCGCAAAGGGTCGGTGAGGTCGAATGGAACCCTGCCGCCCAGGTCGGGATCGGCTTCGCTCCAGTGGAAGCTGACGCGGAAGTAGGCGCAGCAGGCGCCGCAGGTGAGGCAGGGATGTGCCATGGGAGGCCGGGCCTTGCGCGGCAAACAAGCGTTGGGGGGCGCGGCATTCTGACCGAACCGGCGCGCGCCGCAAGCGCCGCGGCGTTCAGGTGCGTGGCGCCGCCGCGCCGGTGGCTAACCGGGATGCCCGATCCCCGTCCTGGGGCTGCGGCATGTTGGGTAAACGCTGGCCGGTAAAGGCATGGCCGGCGCCATCGGCGATAATCCGCCGATGACCACGACCTGCAACATCGCCGCGACGCTGTCGCCGTTGGCGCGCGAGCATCCCGACCAGATCGCCATCCGCTGCCCGGGCCGCCGTGGCGCCAATGGTCTGGCCGCCTACGACGTGACTCTGAGCTATGCGCAGCTGGATGCGCGCAGCGACGCGATCGCCGCCGGGCTGGGCGGCGACGGCATCGGCCGCGGCACCCGCACGGTGGTGATGGTGCGGCCGTCGCCGGAGTTCTTCCTGCTGATGTTCGCGTTGTTCAAGGCCGGGGCGGTGCCGGTGCTGGTGGATCCGGGCATCGACAAGCGCGCGCTCAAGCAATGCCTGGACGAGGCGCAGCCGGAGGCATTCATCGGCATCCCGCTGGCGCAGCTGGCGCGGCGCTTGCTGGGCTGGGCGCGCTCGGCGCGGCGCATCGTCACCGTGGGCCGGCGCTGGGCCTGGGGCGGCACCACGCTGGCGCAGATCGAGCGCGCCGGCCACGGTGCCGGCAGCCAGCTGGCCGACACTGCGGCCGATGACGTGGCCGCCATCCTGTTCACCAGCGGCTCCACCGGCGTGCCCAAGGGCGTGGTCTACCGGCACCGCCATTTCCTCGGCCAGATCGAACTGATGCGCAACGCGTTCGGCATGCAGCCCGGCGGCATCGACCTGCCGACGTTCCCGCCGTTCGCCCTGTTCGATCCGGCGCTGGGGCTGACCTCGGTGATCCCGGACATGGACCCGACGCGTCCGGCCCGTGCCGATCCGCGCAAGCTGCACGATGCGATCGACCGCTTCGGGGTGACCCAGCTGTTCGGTTCGCCGGCGCTGATGCGGGTACTGGCCGACTATGGCCGGCCATTGCCGAACGTGCGCTGCGCCACGTCTGCCGGCGCGCCGGTGCCGCCGGAAATCGTCGCCAGGATCTGCAGCCTGCTGCCGGAGGACGGCAAGCTGTGGACGCCGTACGGCGCCACCGAATGCCTGCCGGTGGCGGCGATCGAAGGCCGCGAACTGCAGGACACGCGTGCGGCCACCGAAACCGGCGCCGGCACCTGCGTCGGCGCGGTGGTGGCGCCGAACGTGGTGCGCATCATCGCCATCGACGATGCGGCGATTCCCGAGTGGCCGGGCGTGCGCGAGGTGCCGGCGGGCACGGTCGGCGAGATCACCGTGGCCGGGCCGACCACCACCGATACCTATTTCAACCGCGATGCGGCCACGCGCATCGCCAAGATCCGCGAACGCCTGGACGACGGCAGCGAGCGCATCGTGCACCGCATGGGCGATATCGGCTACTTCGACGCTAAGGGCCGGCTGTGGTTCTGCGGGCGCAAGACCCAGCGCGTGGAGACCGCGCAGGGGCCGCTGTACACCGAACAGGTCGAACCGATCTTCAACACCTTGCCGTGGCTGCGCCGCAGCGCGCTGGTCGGGATCGGCGCGGCGGGCGCGCAGCGTCCGGTGCTGTGCTACGAACTGCAGGCGGGCGTGGCGCCGCCCGCGCAGCCGGACGCCGTGCTGCGTGCGCTGGCGCAGACGCATGCGCACACCGCCGGCATCGGCGATTTCCTGCGCCATCCGGGCTTTCCGGTGGATATCCGCCACAACGCCAAGATCGGCCGCGAGACGCTGGCGCTGTGGGCCAAGGACCGCGTGCGCTGAGGCCGCGGCGATGGGCGAGCGCTATCTGCTGGACGATTTGCGCATCGACGTGGCACGGCAGCGGGTCGAACGCGACGGCGTGGCGCTGGAATTGGGCGGGCTGAGTTTCCGCTTGCTGCATTACCTGCTGCGGCAGGGCCAGCGCGTGGTCGGCTTCGACGAACTGATCGTGCAGGTGTGGGCGCCGGCGCTGGTCAACGAGGAAACCGTGACCCAGCGCGTGCGCCTGTTGCGGCAGGCGCTGGGCGATGCCTCGCGGCAGCCGCGCTATCTGCGTTCGGTGCGCGGCCAGGGCTACCAGTTGTGCGCGCCGGTGCGCCGCGACGAAGACGGCGGCGACAGAGAAGACGTACCGGCATCGCGACGACCGCGTTGGCGTGGCATCGCGATCGCGGCAGCCGTCGTGCTCGGTGTCGGGACGCTGGCGGCGCTGGCGTGGTCGTGGTCTGCGCTGCTACCGAAAGCGGCGACGTCGCCGCTGCTGCAACGCGCCGAGTACTACGCCGGCATCGGCCAGCGCGACGACAATGAACGCGCGATCGCGCTGTACTGGCAGCGCCTGCATCAGGCGCCGGACGAGCCGCGTGCGCTGCTCGGGCTCAGTCGCGCCTATAGCGCGCGCGTGTGCCAGTACGGCGGCGATGCGCAGTACGTCGCACTGGCGCGGCGCCTGGCAGCGCAGGTGATCGCGGCGCAGCCGCAGCTGTCCGCCGCGCATGCCGCACTCGGCTACGCGCACGATTGCAGCGGCGAGTATGCGGCGGCGCTGGCCGCCTACGAACGCGCGCTGCAACTGGATCCAGGCGCCGATGCGGTGCGCGGCTCGGCCGCGTATCTGTACGAACGCAAGGGCCAGTTGGCGCGGGCGTTGGCCGCCAACCTGCAGGTGCGCGATCCGGCGCGAGTGCGCTTCCTGCCGATCCAGATCGCCAGCAACCTCAACCTGCTCGGCTACGTCAGTGCCGCCGAAGCGCGCTATCGCGACAGCTTCCAGCTGTATCCGGACAGCGCGTTCTCCAACCTGGCCTGGCCGAGTTTCCTGTTCGCGCATGGCCGCAGCGCCGAAGCGCAGGCGGCATTGGACGAGGCACTGAAGCGCGGCACCGACTATGCCGGCCTGTACCTGCTGCAGGCGGAACTGGCGCTGGTGCAGGGCGATGCGGCACGTGCGCGCCATGCCAGTCTGCAGGCGCTGCGGTTGCGTCCGCAGGGCAGCCTGGCGCAGACGGTGGCATGGACGCTGGATGCGCAGCCACGGCCTGCCGCGCCGGCGCTGCGCGCGCGGGCGCAAGACCTGTTGCGCACTCTCGTGCGTGGCGCCGACCCACTCAATGGACTGGATGCGGCGCTGCTGCTGCAACTGGCCGGCGACCCGGCCGCGGCGCTGGACGCGCTGCGCCGCGCACAGGCCGCCGGCTATCGCGATGCGGCCTACCTGCGGGTGTCGCCGCTGCTGGCGCCGCTGCGCACGCAAGCCGGCTTCGCCACGTTGCTGGCACGCAACCAGGCCGACATCGCCGCCCAGCGCGCGCAGGTGCGCCAAGCCGGCCTGCTGCCGCAGGAAACCGGCGCGGCTACGGCAGCGCCTTGAGCACGTAGTCGGCGAGCAGCGCCTGCGATTGCGGGTGCATCTTCGGCGTGTTGTAGGCGCTGCGGGTGATCACCACCACCAGGCGTTCCTCGGGCAGCATGAACACGTAGTTGCCGCCATTGCCGGACATCGCCCACACCCCGCGTTCCATGCCGCGCACCGGGAAGCGGAAGCGCCACAGCAGATAGCCGTAGTCGGCGTCCTCGCGCGCCTGCGCGTGCACCGTGGTCATCGCCCGCACCCACTTCGCCGATAGCACTTGCTGGCCGTGCCAGCGGCCCTGGTCGAGCAGCAGCTGGCCGAACTTGGCCAAGTCGCGGCTGCGGTAGCGGGTGCCGCCGCCGCCCATGCCCACGCCCTCGGCGGAGCGGCCCCAGTGGACGTCGCTGATGCCCAGTGGCCGTTGCAGCGCCTGCGCGGCGAAGTCTTCCAGGTGCTGGCCGGTGGCTTTCTCCACCAGCGCGCCGAGCAGGAAGCTGCCGGCGGTGCAGTAGGAAAAGGCGCGGCCGTGCGGGCTGTCCGCTGGGCGGCGCATCCACGTCGCGTAGCCCTTGATCGGCAGGTCCAGCGCGAACTGGGTCCAGTCGGCACTGACGTACATGCGTTCCTCGTTGCCGCTGGAGAACGCGTTTTCGTCGTCGCATTCCAGCTGCGAACTCATGGTCAGCAGGTCCTCGACGGTGAGCGCGCGCTTGCGCGGATCCGCTTGCTGCCAATGGCGCTCGCCGAAGTAATCGTAGACCTTGGCCTGCGCGCCGGGCAGGCGGCCACGGTCGATCGCCGCGCCGACCAGCAGCGCGGTGATGCTCTTGGTCGCCGAGCGGGTGTCGTGCAGGGTCTGCCGCTCGGCATCGCCGAAGTAGCGCTCGTAGACCAGCGCGCCGTCGCGTGCGATCAACACGCTGGTGATGCCGGGTGCCTTGCCGTCGGCAATGGCCTGTTCCAGCGCCGCGAGCGTGGCCAGGTTCCAGCCGCTGGCTTTGGCGTCGGCGACCTTCCAGCCGTCGTCCAGCGCCGGCGGCGCGGTGGCGGTGGTGAGGGGGGTGGCGGCGTGCGCGGCAGGTGCGGGGAGGACGAACAAGGTGCAGAGCAGGAGCGGAAGGCGCGACATGGTGGAACTCCGGAAGGAAGCGGTCCGCGCACTGCGCCAGCACCGCTGCTGAAGTGCCTGATGCCACGGTGAAGAATTATGAAGTTCCTAAATATCAATAGCTTGAAGTGCGCAGCGGCGTCGCCAGCCGCCGCACGGATCGCCTTCCCCGGCGACCCCGGCCCGGCTATCGTGTGCGCCCTGGTGCGATCGGTGCGGCGCGATGAAGATAGTGGTGACGGGCGGTGGTGGATTCCTGGGCCAGGCGCTGTGCCGCGGTCTGGTCGCGCGCGGGCACGAGGTGGTCAGCTACAACCGTGGCCACTATCCGGAACTGCAGGCGCTGGGCGTGGCCCAGGTGCGCGGCGACCTGACCGATGCGCAGGCGCTGCACCACGCCGTCGCAGGCGCTGAGGCGGTGTTCCACAACGCGGCCAAGGCCGGTGCCTGGGGCAGCTACGACAGCTACTACCAGCCCAACGTGGTCGGCACCGAGAACGTGCTGGCCGCCTGCCGCGCGCACGGTGTGGGCCGTTTGATCTACACCTCCACGCCGAGCGTGACCCATCGCGCCACCCACCCGGTGGAAGGCCTGGGCGCGGACCAGGTGCCGTACGGCGAGAACTTCCAGGCGCCGTACGCGGCGACCAAGGCCATCGCCGAGCGCGCGGTGCTCGCCGCCAACGACGCGCAGCTGGCGGTGGTGGCGCTGCGGCCGCGGCTGATCTGGGGACCGGGCGACAACCAGATCCTGCCCAAGCTGGTCGCGCGCGCGCAGGCCGGGCGCGTGCGCCTGGTCGGCGGCGGCGGCAATCGGGTTGATTCCACCTTCATCGACAATGCCGCGCAGGCGCATTTCGACGCGTTCGAGCATCTGCGCGTCGGCGCGGCCTGTGCCGGCAAGGCGTACTTCATTTCCAATGGCGAGCCGCTGCCGATGCACGAGCTGCTGAACAAGTTGCTGGCCGCGGTCGGCGCGCCGCCGGTGACCAAGACCCTGTCGTTCAAGGCCGCCTACCGGATCGGCGCCGTCTGCGAAACGCTGTGGCCGCTGCTGCGCCTGCGCGGCGAGCCGCCGCTGACCCGCTTCCTGGCCGAGCAGCTGTGCACGCCGCATTGGTACAGCATGGAACCGGCGCGGCGCGATTTCGGCTATGTGCCGCAGGTGTCCATCGAGCAGGGCCTGCAGCGCCTGGCGTCATCATGGCGCCGCCACACTGCCGTCACTCCCTGACGACCGGTGGTTTCCGAAGATACCCGCGCGCCGATTCGGCACGACAGTTTCTGGACATTGCCATGCTGCATTACGCCATCATCTTCTTCGTCATCGCCATTATCGCTGCCGTGCTCGGCTTCAGCGGCATCGCTGGCGCCGCGACCAACATCGCCTGGATCCTGTTCGTGGTGTTCCTGATCCTGGCGGTGATCTCGATGTTCCGTCGCGGCAAGGTCTAGTCGCCCGCGCTGCACCCCGAACGGCCCGCCGCAGCGGAGAATATCCGCTGCGGCGGGCCGTTCGTTTGTGTGCGCGCCGCTGGCGCCAGATGCGCGCCATTGCGTGGCCGCTGCGCTATGCGCCGGCTTCCGGCAAGGCCACCGCGCTGCGCAGCGCCGCATCCTGCGCGTGGCGTTCCAGCGCCAGCTCGATCAGGCGCGTGATCAGCGCGCGATAGCTCAGCCCGCTGGCCTGCCACAGCTTTGGATACATGCTGATGCGGGTGAAGCCGGGCAGGGTGTTGAGTTCGTTGACCACGATGCGGCCGTCGCCGGTCAGGAACACGTCCACCCGCGCCAGGCCGGCGCACTCCAGCGCGGCGTAAGCGCGCAATGCGACGGCGCGGATGCGTTCCTGGGTGGCGGCGTCGAGCGCCGCCGGCACCACCACCTCCGCGCCGGTCTCGCTGATGTACTTGGTTTCGTAGGAATAGAACGCGTCGTGCACCACCACCTCGCCGCAGACGCTGGCCTGCGGCGCGTCGTTGCCGAGTACCGCGCATTCGATCTCGCGTCCGGCGATCGCCGCTTCCACCAGCACCTTGTGGTCGTAGGCCAGGGCCAGCGTCAGCGCCGCAGCGAAGCCGGCCGCATCGTGCACCTTGCTCACGCCCACCGACGAACCCTGGTTGGCCGGCTTGACGAACAACGGCAGCCCGAACTGCGCGGCCAGCGCGGCGAAATCGGCCTGCGCCGCATCGCGGCGGCGGATGCAGGCGAACGGCGCCACCTCCAGCCCGGCGTCGCGCAGCAGGCGCTTGGCTACGTCCTTGTCCATCGCCAGCGCCGAGCCGAGCACGCCGGAGCCGACGAACGGCAGCCCGGCCATGCGCAACAGGCCTTGCAGCGAACCGTCCTCGCCCAGCGTGCCGTGCACGATCGGGAACGCCACGTCGATTTGCTCCAGCGCCTGCGCCGGCTGCAGCGCGCGCAAGGGCTGCGCATCGTCGCCGGGAATCACCGCCACGCCGTGGCCGCTGGGCTGCAGCGCGATCCGCGCCGGATCGTCGGCATGCAGCAGGAAGCCGTCGCGCTCGTTGGCGTGCCAGCGGCCGTGCTTGTCGATGCCGATCAAGGTGGCGTCGAAGCGCTGCGGGTCCAGCGCATCGACGATGCTGCGCGCCGATTGCAGCGAGACCTCGTGCTCGGCCGATTTGCCGCCGAAGAGGATGCCGACCCGGATCCTGTGCATGCATGTCCTCGCCGCAGGGGCGTCGCTTTTTGGGTCCTATAGCATGAATGTTTTCCGCGCTGCAGCCCAGGCTGGCGCGCCGTCGCATGGCCGTGCGCTGCGGCCTTGTAGAATGCGCCCATGTCGCCGACTCCTTTCGATGCCCTCAAGCCCCTGGCCGGCCGCGCGCTGGAAGCGGTGCTCAACCGCGCGCTGGCGCTGGACCCGGATACCCGCGAGGCGCTGCGCAGCCTCGACGGCCAGCGCGTGGCGCTGACCCTGGACGCACCGGCACTGGCGCTGCAGATCCGGGTGGACGGCACCCGCCTGCAGGTCGGCCCGGTGGACGCGGCGCAGGAGCCGGACCTGGCGGTGCGCAGCACCCTCGGCGGGCTGTTCGCGCAGCTGCCGTTCCTGGCCCAGGCGCGGCGCGGCGCCAGTCCTGGCGGGCGTCTGCGCGTGTCCGGCGATGCCGAACTGGCGCGGCGCCTGCAGCAATTGGCTGGGCGTTTCGATCCGGACTGGCAGCGGCCGTTCACCCAGGTGTTCGGCGACGTGCTCGGCGTGCAGTTCGCCAATGCCGCGCGCTCGGCGCTGCAGCAGGCGCAGCGCGGGGCGCAGGACCTGGCGCAGAGCGCGGCCGAGTTCGTCACCGAGGAATCGCGCGACGTGGTGTCGCGCGCCGAGCTGGAAGCGTTCTACGACGATGTGGATGCGCTGCGCGACGATGTCGAGCGCATCGCCGCGCGGGTGGCCAGGCTGCCGCCGGGGCGCGGCGCATGAAGGCGATGTTCCGCGCCAGCCGCATCGGCCGGGTGATCCTGCGCTATCGGCTGGACGATCTGCTCGACGCCACCCCGGCCGAGCGCTGGCTGCGCCTGGCCAAGCCGTTCGTGCCGCGCGCCAGCCCGGACATCGCCGCGCAGTCGCGCGGCGCGCGCTTGCGTCTGGCGCTGCAGGACCTGGGCCCGATCTTCGTCAAGTTCGGGCAGATCCTGTCCACCCGCCGCGACCTGATGCCGCCGGACGTGGCCGAGGAGCTGACCCTGCTGCAGGACCGGGTGCGCCCGTTCGACGGCGAGGCCGCGCGGCGCATCGTCGAGCAGGCGCTGGGCCAGCCGATCGGCGTGGCCTTCGCCAGTTTCGATACCACGCCGCTGGCCTCGGCCTCGATCGCGCAGGTGCATGCGGCGACCCTGCACGATGGCCGCGAAGTGGTGGTCAAAGTGCTGCGCCCGGACATCGAGCGGCAGATCGATGCCGACATCGCCTTGCTCAAGTCCGCCGCCGCGCTGGTGGAACGCGCGCACCCGCGTGCCGACAAGATCCGCCCGCGCGAGGTAGTGGCCGAGATCGAGACCACCCTGGCCGCGGAGCTGGACCTGCAGCGCGAAGGCGCCAACGCCAGCGTGTTGCGCCGCTTCTGGCTGCATTCGGACGACATGTACGTGCCGGAGGTGATCTGGAGCCATACCGCCGAGCGCGCGCTGACCCTGGAACGGGTGCGCGGCATTCCCTCCGACGACATCGCCTCGCTCGACGCCGCCGGCATCGACCGCAAGGCGCTGGCGGCCAAGGGCGTGCGCGTGTTCTACACGCAGGTGTTCCGCGACAACTTCTTCCATGCCGACGCGCATGCCGGCAACATCTGGGTCGACAGCGATCCGGCGCGGCGCATCAACCCGCGCTTCATCGCGCTGGACTTCGGCATCATGGGCCAGCTGTCGCAGGAAGATCAGTACTACCTGGCCGAGAACTTCATGGCCATCTTCAACAAGGACTACCGGCGCATGGCCGAGCTGCACGTGGAGGCGGGCTGGATGCCGGCCAACGTGCGCATCGACGAGCTGGAAGCGGCGGCGCGCTCGGTGTGCGAGCCGTACTTCACCCGGCCGCTGTCGCAGATCTCGCTGGCCGAGGTGCTGATCAAGCTGTTCCGCGTCGCCCAGCGCTACCAGCTGACCCTGCAGCCGCAGCTGATCCTGCTGCAGAAGACCTTGCTCAATATCGAAGGTGTGGGCCGCCAGCTGGACCCGGAGCTGGACATCTGGGCGGTGGCGCGGCCGGTGCTCGAGCGGATCCTGGTCGAGCGCTACAGCCCGCAGCGCGCGCTGCAGGAACTGCGCAAACGGCTGCCGGAAATCATGACCCACGCGCCGGACATGCCGCGCCTGGTGCACAGCTGGCTGCGCCAGCAGGTGGAAGGCGGCCACGAGCTGTCGATGCGGTCGCGCGACCTATCCGACCTCAACCTGATCCTGCTGCGCATGCAGCGCCGCGTGGTCACCGCGATCACCGGCGTGGGCCTGCTCACCGTCGCCGTGCTGCTGTACGCGCTCCACGCGGGCGGGCCGCAACTCGGCGGCACCTCGCTATGGGTATGGATCGCAGGCGGCATCGGCGTGGTCAGCCTGCTCTCGGCGTGGTGGCGGCGCTAGCGGCGTTGGCCGCGCAGGACGCGGTCAGCGGCTGCTGAGGCGGCCGCGGCCTGCCTGCCGCGCGGCTCAATGCCCTGCTGGCACGTTGGCCACCTTGGCAAAGAAATCGTAGATGCCCTGATCGCTCATCCTGCGCGCGTTGGCCAGCTCGCCGGCCTTGGTGGTGTACAGCGTCTTGCCGTCGGCACCGACCACCACCGCGGCCGGGATGCCCTTCTGGATCGGGTCCCCGTAGGCCTGGCTCAGTTCGAGGTTGTGGTCGAAGTTGCCGACATCGATCTTGACCACTTCGAAATGCGCCTTCACCAGCGTGGCGTTCCTGGCCGTGTGCAGCGAGGTGTCGAGCGCGCGGCAGTCGCCGCACCAGTTGGCGCCGAAGATCAGCAGGGTCGGCTTGTGCGCCTGTTTGCCGGCGGCCAGCGCCTGCTTCACCTGCGCCTTGGCGTCGGCGGTGGCGTCGTAGGGCAGGTCCAGCGCATGCGTCAGCGGCACCACGGTCAGTAGCGACAACAGCAGCCAGCGTTTCATCGGGATTCTCCGCAGCGTGGGGGAGGGTCATCGTCGAGCCGTGGCACGGCGACGTCAACGGCCTGGCATGGGACGCTGCGTGATGGGCGCATTGTGGCCAGGGGCGCCGGGCGCGGATAATCCGGCGGTGCGCACGTCCCCCGATTCCCTGCAGATCCTCTATCTGGACCCGTTCCTGGCCGTAGTCGATAAGCCGGCCGGGCTGATGGTCCACGACAGCAAGCTGGCCCGCGGCGAGGACGACTTCCTCGCCGATCGCCTGCGCGCGCAACTGGGGCGTCCGATCTTCCTGGTGCACCGGCTCGACCGCGCCACCAGCGGTTGCCTGCTGCTGGCCTTCGACCGCGACACCGCCAGCGCGCTTGGCAAGGCACTGATGGGCGGGGAGGTGGACAAGGACTACCTGGCGATCTGCCGCGGCTGGCCGGCCGAGGAGCGCTTCGACGTCGATCACGACCTCGACGGCGGCCCCGGCAAGCCGTTGAAGAAACCGGCGCAGACCCGCTTCCAGCGCCTGGCCTGCGGCGAGTTGCAGGTGCCGTCGGGCGAGTTCGGCACCTCGCGCTACGCGCTGTTGCGCTGCAGCCCGGTGACCGGGCGCTTCCGCCAGATCCGCCGCCACCTCAAGCATCTGTCGCACCACCTGATCGGCGACACCAGTCACGGCGACGGCCGCCACAACCGCATCTTCCGCATGCAGGGCGTGCACCGCATGCTGCTGCACGCCGAACGGCTGGCGTTCCCGCATCCGGACGGGCGCCGGATCGAGGTGAACGCACCGCTGGATGCGCAGTTCGTGCGCGCATTCGGCTTGTTCGGGTGGCCGGCGGCGCCGTGGGTGCGGAGCGAGGCGGAACGCTTGCCGGATGCGCCAGGCGAGGTCGCTAGCTAGCGCTTTTCCAGAGGCTTCGCGGCGGCGCGCTTCGTGTAGGAGCGGCTTCAGCCGCGACCGGCACTACCGGCAATGCCCCATCGCGACGACGCATGACCGCCGCCGCCCGGCGTCGGTCCGACGATGTCTTCCTCGCGGCTTGAAGCGTCCAGGCGCGGTCGGGACATTTCGGTCCGGATCTGTGCCGCAAGCGCAACGCCAGCCGCTTCGCTCGTCGCGGTTGAAACCGCTCCTGCGGAGAACCGGGCGGGCTAGGGCTTCTCTGCCGGCGCCGGCGGCGGCGTGTTGACGGTCTGCTCCAGGTCCTTCTGCAGGTCGGCGAACAGCGGAGTGATCTTCTGCTGGATCGCGCCCATCAGGTTTTGCATCAGCTGCGGGGTCTTGTCGAGCATGCTCTGGCCGGCCGGGCTCTCGTAGAACTCGGCCATCGCCAGCACGTCCTGCCTGGAGAACGACTGCTTGTAGAGGCTCACGTACAGCGGGCGCATTTCCTGCCACGACAGTGCCTTGCGCACGGTGGCCTGGGTGCGCTCCTGGATTTGCTGCACTTTCTGCTGCTGCGCCGCGTCGAGCGGGCGCTGCGCGGTCAGCTGTGCGAATTGCTGGCGCTGCATCGCCTCGATCTGCGGCAGCATGCTGTCGAGCATGTTCTGCGCGCGCGAGGCCGACAGCAGGCGGTTGACGTCGCCGTCGCTGGGCGGTTCGGACAGCGCGGGGCTTGCGGCCAGGGCCAGCAGCGCGGCCAGCAGCAGGCGCTGCGGCCAGCGGCGGGAAAGCAGCGGGGTCGGGTTCATCGAGCGTCCTGCAAGGCTATGACCGGCGGCCAGGATACGGGAATCGCCGTGGCCTCGCCGTCTGCGCCGGCCCGCGTGGCTCGCCCAACTCCGGCCACGCGCCGCGACCGCTGGCGCGGTCCGCGTCTTCACGTCGCGGCCGCGGTCCTGGAAAATCAAGCCGTCTGGCGGATGCCCTACAATTCGCGGATGAGTCATAGTGCCATCCATATTTCGAGCAGCCTGGCGATTCCGGAAACCGAAATCGTCGAGCGCTTCGTGCGCGCCAGCGGCGCCGGCGGGCAGAATGTCAACAAGGTCTCCACCGCGGTGGAACTGCGTTTCGACCTGGCCGGCTCGCCGTCGCTGCCGGAGCCGCTGCGTGCGCGGCTGCTGGCGCGGCGCGACCGCCGCATCACCGCCGAAGGCGTGCTGGTGATCGACGCGCAGCGCTTCCGCACCCAGGACCGCAACCGCGACGATGCGCGCCAGCGCCTGGCCGAGTTCATCGCCGCCGGGCTGTCGGTGCCGAAACGGCGCATCGCCACCAAACCCTCGCATGGCGCCAAGCTGCGGCGCCTGGACGCCAAGCGCGAGCGCAGCCAGATCAAACGCGGCCGTTCGCCCGGCCGCTGGGAGTGACTTTTGAGCGAACGCAATTTTTCGTTGCCACCCGCGACCCCGAACATGCCGATGGTCAAGCCCAGCCGCTTCGCCCGCTGGTTCGGCCGCACCGCGCTGCGCGTGACCGGCTGGCGGGTGGTGGGCGAGTTCCCGGACGTGCCGAAGCTGGTGATGATCGTCGCCCCGCACTCGTCCAACTGGGATGGGTTCCTGGGCTTCGCGGTCAAGTTCGCGGTCGGCTTCGAGGTACGCGTGATGGGCAAGACCCAGCTGTTCTGGTGGCCGCTGGGGCCGCTGCTGCGCAAGCTCGGCGGCATCCCGCTTGATCGCAAGTCGCCACGCGGGGTGGTCGAGCAGGCGGTGGCGCTGATCCGGCAGGCGCCGCGCATGTGGTACGTGATTACCCCGGAAGGCACGCGCAAGCGGGTGGAGAAGTGGAAGGTCGGCTTCTGGAAGATCGCCCACGGTGCCGAGATCCCGATCTTCCCGGTGTACTTCGATTATCCCAGCCGCACCGTCGGCCTCGGCCCGCTGTTCCACACCAGCGCCGACATGCATGCCGACATCGCCGCGATCCGTACCTGGTACCGGCCGTGGCGCGGTAAGCATCGCGATACGTTGTGAGGCGGGCCGGCACGTCGATGCGAATGCGGCTCCTGCAGTAGCGGCTTCAGCCGCGACAGGGATCTGTCCGCAAAGCGCCGCCCAGGCTGCTGCGCCAGGGCGGTCGGCGCCCACCCCCAGATCCAATGGCACATGCCGCCCCCGCGCAAACCGCGTAGCGTGCGCGGCTGCCCCGCCACCATGTCCCTGTCAGGAGTTCCCCCCATGTCGCGTACTCTCATTTTGGCCGCCGCCATCAGCCTGGCGCTGGCCGCCTGTTCCGGTAAGGAGTCTACCCCCGTGCCCGCCGCCCCCGCCTCGCAGTCCCCCGCTCCCGCCGCCGCCAATCCGCTGTTGAGCGCCAGCACGCTGCCGTTCCAGGCGCCGCCGTTCGACAAGATCAAGGACGCCGACTACCTGCCCGCGTTCGAAGAGGGCATGAAGCAGCACCTGGCCGAGATCCGCAAGATCGCCGACAACGCCGAGCCGGCCAGCTTCGCCAACACCATCGAGGCGATGGAGCGCAGCGGCGAGACCCTGACCCGGGTCCAGCGGCTCTTCTTCGGCCTGGTCCAGGCCGACACCAACGACGCGCGCCAGAAGATCCAGGAAGCGGTGGCGCCGAAGCTGGCCGAGCACCAGGACGAGATCAGCCTGGACCCGAAGCTGTTCGCGCGGATCAAGGCGATCTACGACCAGCGCGACACGCTGAACCTGGAGCCGGAGCAGAAGCGCCTGGTCGAGCGCGACTACGAAGAGTTCGTGCGCGCCGGCGCGCAGCTGTCCGATGCCGACAAGGCGACGCTGCGCAAGCTCAACGTCGAGGAAACCACGCTGGCCACCCAGTTCCACACCAAGCTGGTCGCCGCTTCCAGCGCCGGTGCAGTGGTGGTGGACGACAAGGCCAAGCTCGACGGCTTGTCCGAGGGCGACATCGCCTCGGCCGCGCAGGACGCCGCCGCGCGCAAGCTCGACGGCAAGTATTTGCTTGCGCTGCAGAACACCACCCAGCAGCCGGTGCTGGCCTCGCTGAAGGACCGCGCGCTGCGCACCCAGGTGATGGCCGCCTCGCAGTCGCGCGCCGAGAAGGGCGACGCCAACGACACCCGCCAGACCATCCAGCGCCTGGCCCAGCTGCGCGCGCAGAAGGCCAAGCTGCTCGGCTTCGACAGCTACGCCGCCTACAGCCTGTCTGACAAGATGGCCAAGACCCCGGCCGCGGCGCTGAAGCTGCTCACCGACACGGTGCCGGCGGCCACCGCCAAGGCGCGCAGCGAAGTCGCCGAGATGCAGAAGGTGATCGATGCGCAGAAGGGCGGCTTCAAGCTCGCCGCCTCCGATTGGGACTTCTACGCCGAGCAGGTGCGCAAGGCCAAGTACGACCTGGACGAGTCGCAGATCAAGCCGTACTTCGAGCTGGACAACGTGCTCAAGAACGGCGTGTTCTACGCCGCCACCGAGCTGTACGGCATCACCTTCAAGGAACGCACCGACATTCCGACCTACAACCCGGACATGAAAGTGTACGAAGTGTTCGACCAGGACGGCACCTCGATGGCGCTGTTCTACACCGACTACTACAAGCGCGACAGCAAGTCAGGCGGCGCGTGGATGGACGTGTTCGTCGGGCAGGACGGCCTCACCGGCGCCAAGCCGGTGGTCTACAACGTCTGCAACTTCACCAAGCCCGCGCCCGGCCAGCCGGCGCTGCTCAGCTTCGACGATGTCACCACCATGTTCCACGAGTTCGGCCACGCGCTGCACGGCATGTTCTCCAAGGTGAAATACCCGTCGATCGCGGGCACCAGCACTCCGGCCGACTTCGTCGAGTTCCCGTCGCAGTTCAACGAGCACTGGGCCTCGGATCCGAAGGTGTTCGCGCACTACGCCAAGCACTACCAGACCGGCGCGGCGATGCCGGCCGAGCTGGTGGAAAAGATCAAGAAGGCGCGCACCTTCAACCAGGGCTATGCGACCACCGAATACCTGTCGGCAGCGCTGCTCGACCTGGCCTGGCACACCCAGCCGGCCGATGCGCCGCTTCAGGACGTGGACAAGTTCGAAGCCGACGCGCTGAAGAAGTTCAAGGTGGACCTGGCCGAAGTGCCGCCGCGCTACCGCAGCACCTACTTCGACCACATCTGGGGCGGTGGTTACTCGGCTGGTTACTACGCCTATTTCTGGTCGGAAGTGCTCGACGACGACGCCTTCGAATGGTTCAAGGAGAACGGCGGCCTGTCGCGCAAGAACGGCGACATCTTCCGCGCCAAGATCCTCTCGCGCGGCAACAGCGTCGACCTGACCACCCTGTACCGCGATTTCCGCGGCAAGGACCCCAGCGTCGAACCGCTGCTGGAAAACCGCGGTCTGAAGAACTGAGTCGAACCTCGCCGCCAGCGGTGATCGAGCACGGGATGGCCCAACGGCCATCCCGTTTTTCGTTGCGGCCGCCGCGAAATGGCCGCGGCAACCCTGCAGGAGCGGCTTCAGCCCCGACCGCCTCCGAAACCCAAGACGCATCCTCGCCCGACGCCCGACGCCCGACGCCCGACGCCCGACGCCCGATGGCGCAAGCGCCGCCCCCTGCCTTCCGTCACTGGTACCCGTGCCGCGCCGCGCGCACTGTCGCGATGGCAATGCCGCGATGTCCTCCCGCCTGAATCCCACAGGTGTTTCATCACCGCGACCGACCCGCAAGACGCCCGCCTGCACCGCGCCGCGCGCTGGGCGCGCAAGGAACTGCTGCCGCTCGCGGTGATGCTGCTGTTGCTGACCGCCGCACGTTCCTCTGCGGCGCAGTCGTCCCCCGCCCTCACCCCTCCGACCACACCGCCAACTCATAGCCGTCGCGGTCGGCGAAATGGAAGCGGCGGCCGTCTGGGAAGTCGAACAGCGGGCGGACGATACGGCCGCCGGCGGCCTCGATCCGTGCCTGGGTGTCTGCCAGGTCGTTGGAGTACAGCACCACCAGCGCGCCGCCGGGTTGCGCGGTGCCGTGGAAGAAGCCGCCGGTGAGGCGGCCGTCGCGGAATTCGCAGTAGTCCGGGCCGTAGTCCTGGAAGGTCCAGTCGAAGGCCTGGCCGTAGAAGGCCATGGCCGCGGCGATCGAGGCGACGGCGAATTCCAGGTAGTCGATGCGGTGCTGCTGGTCGGTGCGGCGCATGGCGGGCTCCGTGGAAAGGGCGGCCAGTATCCATCGCCACGCCGGCGCCGGCGTGGCGAAAACGGCCAGCTCAGCGTGCGTGTTGCCACACCAGTTCGCGTGGGCTGAGGCCGCTCAGTTGGCGGCTGTCGCGGACCAGGTGCGGGGCATCGCCGTAACCGGCCTCCAGTGCCGCCGCGGTCAGCGTGGCGTGGCTGCGGGCGATGCGCAGGAAGCGCTGCAGGCGCAGGATGCGTTCCAGGGTCTTGGCGCCGTAGCCGAGCGCATCCTGGCAGCGGCGCCGCGGCGAGCGTTCGCTGATGCCCAGGCTGCGTATCAGTTCGGTCATGCGCGGTGGGTCGTTGCCGGCCAGCTGCGAACACCCAGGCCATTGGCGGGTCCCCCGCGAGCGGGCGGCTGGCGCACAGCGCGTGCAGCAACGCCAGCGGCTCGGCGCCGTCCTCGAGCCGCGTTTGCCAGTCGCGGTCGCGGCCATCCCACAACGCGTCCAGCGCGATGCGTTGGTCGGCGATCGCATGCAGCGGCACGCCCAGCAGGCGCGCACCCGCGCCGGCGGCCAGGCGCACCCCGCTCAGTACGCTGCCCGGCGCCAGCGTCGCGACGCTGGCGCCGCGGTCCGGTCCGGCCACGAACAGCACGCGGCCATCCCAGATCAGGTCCACGCAGCCATCCGGCAGTACCTGCGTCGGCAGCGGATCGGCATCGCCCTGGCGAAAGCGCCAGCTGCAGCGCAGGCGATCGCGCAACGCCGGTGGCGCATCGATTTCGGCGTAGCGGGAGAGCGTTGGCAAGGCAGTGATCGGATCGACCGGCGGCGATGCGCCACTGTGCTGCAGCGCGCGCCGCGGCCGATCCATCCTGCGTCGCCTCCGGCCTGGGTTGAGGCCGGCGCCGTTGCTTGTCTCTATTCGATCTCCACCGTGATCTCGCCCGAATGCGATGCAGAGCGGTGCCCTGGCCGCAGTTGCTGCACCGCTTCGTCGAGCGTCAGCGGGTTCGACGGCCCAGCAGCTTGCGTCTGGCACAACTCCCTGGCCTTCTGCAGCATGGCGTGCACGTCTGCGTCTCCCAGCTTTGCGTTGATGGCCTTGCTGGTCCTGGTGCCGCTGTATTGCGCCATTGCTTCCTGCGCGCCGCCCATGATGCCGCGCGTGATCTGCTTGCCCAGCCCGATGTCCGGGCTGGCTTCGCGCCGATTGTTCTTGACGCTGATGGCCACGTGCTGGTTCAGCGCACCGACCGCCGCCATCGTCCCGGACAGTGCGGCCACTTCTACGACTTCCAGGACGGGGACGTTACGCGTGCCTCCCTGTGCGGCCGTGGTCACCTTGCCGATCACCGAGGATGCCGCACTGCCGAACACGCCCAGATGGAACGCCTGTCCGAGGCGCTGGGCGGTCTGCGCGGAGAATTCGCGCATCGTGTACTTGGCGCCGATATCGCGGACCAGTTGTTCGGAAATGACCGACGTTGCCGACCCGGCCAACAGCCGCGCCGCGGCTCCGTCGTGCGCCAGGTCGGTCAACCTGCCTTCGCGCAGGCAATCCAGGTCCTGTTCCAGTTTGACCAACGCCACGGGCTTGTTGCCGTGGCCCAGCTCCAGATCGACCTCGTGCCCGGCTTCCGTGCTGGCCAGCCGGGCGCTTCCCAGTTCATTGCTGAGTTCTGTGTACACGGCGTTCAAGCCGCTGGTCACCCGCTTGACCAGCGCCTGGGTGGGCGACTGGATCAGCTTGCGCAACTTGCCCTCGTCGATGTCTTGGCCACCGAGCGGCTCGCCGCGTTCAAGCTTCTGCTTACCTTCTGGGGTGAACACATCGGCGTGCAGCAAGTTCAGCGTGTTGTTGGCCTCCTGCTTGGCGCGTTCGTCGAATCCCGCCGCCACATGCTGCATGCCGGTGACCACAAGCGAGGCGACGGCCTGTGCGCTCGGCGACAGGGCGCGTATCGCCGGGGTCTTGCTGATCAGTCCCAGCGAACTGGCGAGGGGCGAGCGCAACGTACGCGGTATCGACTGCCAGCGATTGCCCTTCCACTGCCGATCGTGCGCACCCTGGGTCATCACGAAATCGCCCTGCGTCTTTTGCAGGGCGCTCTGCGCGCGCAGCAGCGCCTGGGCGGCCTGCACGGCGTCGGCATCGGTGGCCAACGCGCCCGCATCGTGTTCCGGGTACTTGCTGGCCACCGCGCCGAAATTGTTGTAGCACGTGCTGAAATCGGCCAGCTTTTCGCTCAATTTGATCGCCAGGTCCGGCAACCAGTGCTTGTCGTTGATCTGGCTCTTGTCCGGCACGATCACATGTCCGCCATGTTCGCGGATCGATTCGCACAGGCTGACCACGGCCGACTGCTGGGCGGCATTCATCGGCGCGGCGATGGCCGCGGTCGCGAAGCCGAAGCTCGCGCCCGCCCAGGGATTGCCGGTGGCGTAGTTGATCCATGGCGAAGCGATGTACTGCATCGCGTTGTTGAGAAAGCTGCCGGACGGATTGGGCATGCCCGACAGCAACGCGGTGCGGCGCAGCGTGTGCACATCGGATTCCTGCAGGCCTTGCGCCTGGTACCAGCGCATCACATCCTGCTCGCTGACCTGGCCGACCAACTCCGCACTGGTCGCAAGGTTGCGCGGGGCGCCTGTCGCCTCCGAAGAGCGCAGCGGCCGCAGTGCGCTGATGAGTTGTGCGGCGAGGTCCTTGTCCACCGGGCGTTGCTTGTCTTGCTGCAACTGCGTGTGGAGCCGTTGCAATGTCGCCGACACGGACGCGTGCGTTGGCGCAGCGGTCGCCTCGGCGGTGACGGATGCAGCGCTCAGCGCGGTTGCCGCGGCCGTGGCCTCGACGCCGCGCGGGCTGCTACGCTGGCTGGTGCTGCGCGAAAGGCCTGCCAGAGCGGCAGGGCCGCTTTCCAGCTGTGCGTGAGCCGGCGCTTGTGGCGCGTGTGGCTGTATTTCCGATTGCGCGGAACTTGTGGAGGCGTCCGATGGATTGGTCGTGATGTTGAGGTTGAGGAGTTGGCGTAACTTCATGGTTGCATATGTCCTGGCGATGCGGCGAAGGCAGCGGCTCTGGACACGGATCGCAAGCAGACGGTCCCCCCCCCGAGCCGGGCTTAATGCCAGGTATCGTGTGTTACGTACCGTGGGGGTAGCGCTCGATGGCGATTTGCGAGCGTCGGTGCGTAGCGCATGGAGTCTTGGTCGCCTGCAGATACATTGGCACACTTCATTCAAACACCCTGCCAGCGTCGCCTTGCTGCGGCGTGCGAAGTGATGTGCGCTTGTCAGAACACCTTGCCGCTGCCCATCGGACTCTTGAGCGAATCCGCTTTCGCGCTGCCAGCCGATGCTCGCGTGGCGGCAGCGCGCCATGCGCGGGTCCCGCGTAACGGACGGTGTCGCGGGCGGTGTTGGGCGTGGCGATGCGGGAGCCGTGCCTAGCGCTCCGACGGCCCGCTTTCGTCGTAGCCGCGCGAGGTGAACAGGTCCGGCTGGATCAGTTCGATGAAGGCGCGTGCCTGCGGCGACAGGTATTTGCCCTTGCGCACCACCACCCCGTAGCTGCGCGTGGGGAAATAGTCGCCCAGCACGCGCGTGACCAGCTTGCTGCGGTCGGCCTCGGTGACGCAGATCGAACTGACGATGGAGATGCCCATGCCCATCGCCACGTACTGCTTGATCACCTCCCAGCCGCCCACTTCCAGCGCCACGGTGTACGGCACCCGCGCCTGCTGGAACACCAGGTCGACCAGGCGGTAGGTCACCTGGCGCTTGGGCGGCAGGATCAGCGGGTATGGCGACAGGTCGTCCAGGGTGAGCTTGGACTTGTTCGCCAGCGGGTGGTCGCGTGGGGCGATCAGCAGTTGTTCGAAGCGGTACACCGGCGCGTAGCTGAGGTCGGCCGGCACGTCGAGCATCGAGCCGACCGCCAGGTCCACCGCGTCCTCGCGCAGCAGCTCGGTGCCGTCGGCGCTGATCGCGTTGTGCAGGGTCAGGCGCACCTCCGGGTGGCGGGCGCGGAAGTTCTCCACGATCTTCGGCAACAGATACAGGATGGTGGAGCTGTTGGCGGCGATGTTCAGTTCGCCGGCATCCAGCCCACGCGCCTTTTCGCGGAAGTCGGCCTCCAGCCGGTCCAGGCTTTCCACCAGCGGCTGCGCCATTTCGTACAGCAGCTGGCCTTCGCGGCTGGGGATCAGGCGCCGCCCGCTGCGCTCCAGCAGCACCACGCCCAGTTCGCGCTCCAGCGCCTGCAACTGCAGGGTCACCGCCGGCTGGCTGACGAACAACGCCTCGGCTGCCCGTGAGACCGAACCCAGGCGCACTGTCTGGCAGAACGCGCGCAGCGGCTTCAGCCGATCGGATTTGTAAGGAAAACGCGGAGTTGCGGTGCCGCGCGTGGTCATGAGGTGACAACTATAAGGTGTGCTTATTTAATGCATTGATAAAACTGTATTGTCAAATACATGCTGCGGCAGCAGGGTGATGGCCCGGAAACATCGAGGAACCCCACCATGTCTGCCGCTGCCTTCGCTGCTTCATCCCCGTCCGCCGAGCGCTCCACCCCCGGCATCACCCTGACCGCCGCGCTGGCCGGCCAGGACGCCCTGCTGCCGCCGGCGGCGCTGGCCCTGCTGGTGTCGCTGCACCGGGCGATCGAGCCCGAGCGGCAGGCGCGGCTGGCGGCACGCCGCGAACGCCAGGCCTGGTTCGACGGCGGCGGCCTGCCGGACTTCCGCGCCGACACCCAGGCGATCCGCGCCGGCGACTGGCAGGTGGCGCCGCTGCCGGCCGCGCTGCAGGACCGCCGCGTCGAGATCACCGGCCCGACCGATCCGAAGATGGTCATCAACGCGCTGAACTCCGGGGCCAAGGTGTACATGGCCGACTTCGAGGATTCGACCGCGCCGACCTGGCGCAACCTGGTCGCCGGGCAGCGCGCGCTGGCCGAGGCGGTGGCCGGCACGCTGAGCTTCAGCGCGCCGGCGCGCGACGGCAGCCCGGGCAAGCGCTATGCGCTGAAGCCCTACGACGAACAGGCGGTGCTGATCGTGCGCCCGCGTGGCTGGCACCTGGACGAGAAGCATGTGCTGGTCGATGGCCAGGCGCTGGCCGGCGGCCTGTTCGACGCGGCGCTGTTCGCCTTCCACAACGGCCGCGCGCTGCAGGCCAAGGACCGCGGCCCCTACCTGTACCTGCCCAAGCTGCAGTCGATGGAAGAGGCCGCGCTGTGGGAGGCCGCGCTGTCGCACATCGAGGCGATGCTAGGCCTGCCGCAGGGCCAGATCAAGGTCACCGTGCTGATCGAGACGCTGCCGGCGGTGTTCGAGATGGACGAGATCCTGCATGCGCTGCGCGAGCGCATCGTCGGCCTGAACTGCGGCCGCTGGGACTACATCTTTTCCTACCTGAAGACCTTCCGCCGCCACCCCGACCGGGTACTGCCCGAGCGCGGCCAGGTGACCATGACCCAGCCGTTCCTGAAGGCGTATTCGGAACTGCTGATTCGTACCTGCCACCGCCGCGGCGTGCATGCGATGGGCGGCATGGCCGCGCAGATCCCGATCGGCCACGACGAGGCCGCCAACGAGCAGGCGATGGCGCGGGTGCGTGCGGACAAGCTGCGCGAAGTCACCGCCGGTCACGACGGTACCTGGGTCGCGCATCCGGCGCTGATCCCGATCGCCCGCGCCATCTTCGACGAGCACATGCGCGCGCCTAACCAGCACGCCGTGCGCCGCGAGGACGTGCAGGCCGACCGCGACACGCTGATCGCGCCATCGGTCGGCACGATCACCCGCGCCGGTTTCGAGGGCAACATCGAAGTGTGTGTGCGTTACCTGGCGGCGTGGCTGGACGGCAACGGCTGCGTGCCGATCCACCATCTGATGGAAGACGCGGCCACCGCCGAGATCAGCCGCAGCCAGCTATGGCAGTGGCTGCACGTGGGCGGCCTGCACCTGGACGACGGCACTGCGATCGACGTCGCGCTGTTCGACGCGTGCATGCGCCAGCTGCCGGCGCGCCTGGGCGAACGCGCGCTGCTGCCCGGCGGCAACCGCCTGGACGACGCCATTGCGCTGCTGGACACCTTGACCCGCAGCGACGAGCTGGCCGAGTTCCTGACTTTGCCGGCTTACCAGTTGATCGATTGATTGGAGCTGGGAGTGGGGAATCGGGAATGGGGAATCGTGAAAGCGACATTCCTGCGCCTGACCTCTCCCGTGCCTTCCACGCGTTTCATCCGATACACCGCGCCACCGTTTCATCGCCGTATCCATTCCTAGGAGAGCGCAAGATGAGCACCACGTTGCAGACCGCCGCACAGATCCAGCACGCCTGGGACACCGATCCGCGCTGGGCCGGGATTACCCGCAACTACACCGCCGCCGACGTGGTGCGCCTGCGCGGCACCGTGCACGTGGAGCATTCGCTGGCCCGGCTCGGCGCCGAGAAACTGTGGAAGTCCCTGCACGAAAAGGACTTCGTCAACGCGCTGGGCGCGCTGACCGGCAACCAGGCGATGCAGCAGGTCAAGGCCGGGCTCAACGCGATCTATCTGTCCGGCTGGCAGGTGGCCGCCGACGCCAACCTGGCCGGGCAGATGTACCCCGACCAGTCGCTGTACCCGGCCGACTCGGTGCCGGCGGTGGTCAAGCGCATCAACAACACGCTGCTGCGCGCCGACCAGTTGCACCACGCCGAGGGCAAGGACGAGATCGACTTCCTGCAGCCGATCGTGGCCGATGCCGAGGCCGGTTTCGGCGGCGTGCTCAACGCCTTCGAACTGATGAAGGCGATGATCGAGGCCGGCGCGGCCGGCGTGCACTTCGAGGACCAGCTGGCCTCGGTGAAGAAGTGCGGGCACATGGGCGGCAAGGTGCTGGTGCCGACCCGCGAGGCGATCGAGAAGCTCAACGCCGCGCGCCTGGCCGCCGACGTGCTGGGCGTGCCGACGCTGCTGGTCGCGCGCACCGATGCCGAGGCGGCCGACCTGGTGACCAGCGACATCGACCCCAACGACCGCCCGTTCACCACCGGCGAGCGCACCGTCGAGGGCTTCTTCAAGACCAACAAGGGCCTGGACCAGGCGATCAGCCGCGGCCTGGCCTACGCCCCGTATGCCGACCTGATCTGGTGCGAGACCGGCAAGCCGGACATGGCCTTCGCGCGTCAGTTCGCCGAGGCGATCCACGCCAGGTTCCCGGGCAAGCTGCTGGCCTACAACTGCTCGCCGAGCTTCAACTGGAAGAAGAACCTGGACGATGCGACCATCGCCACGTTCCAGCAGGAGATCGCGCGCTACGGCTACAAGTTCCAGTTCATCACCCTGGCCGGCTTCCATGCGCTGAACTACTCGATGTTCAACCTGGCCCACGGCTATGCGCGCCGGCAGATGAGCGCTTTCGTCGAGTTGCAGGAAGCCGAGTTCGCCGCCGCCGATCGCGGCTTCACCGCGGTCAAGCACCAGCGCGAGGTCGGCACCGGCTACTTCGATGCGGTGGCCCAGGCGATCCAGCAAGGCCAGTCCTCCACCACCGCACTGAAGGGCTCGACGGAAGAGGAGCAGTTCCACGGCGAAAAGGCCGCCTGACCTGCAGCCAGGCGGCCGTTGCTTGCCGATCCCCAGGGAGGGGACAGCCCGGGTTCGCCCGGGCTTTTTTTTCCGCGCGGCGGCCTGCGCCCTGGCGTGATGCGGTCTGCCAGGCGGTCGCGCCGCCGGGTGGCGCGAGCGCGGCGGCAGCGAGCGATTCCAGGCCTTTTGCCGTCTCTTCCGGCTTCGAGATTGGCTGAGACCTTACGGTGAACGCTGTGTTCAGATGTTATGCTTCGCACAAGAATGGCCGGCGACGCCAAGAGCAGTAGGGGGCTGGATGAGCTGCGACAGCGCCGCGTCCAATGCACGCGAGACAATTTCGACGATGGGTGTGGCCGCTCCCAAGCCCAATGAGCTGGCGGTGTTGACCGCCGCGGAACTGCGTCTATTCTCCGAGTTCGGCCGTTCGCGCACGGTGCGTGCCGGCGACGTGCTGTTCCGGCGCGGCGACGGCGGCAGCGCCATGTTCGTGATCGGCAGCGGCGTGATCGACCTGGATTTCGGCGAGGACCTGGTCGTCAAGCATCTCGGCCACGGCGAATTCTTCGGCGAACTGGGCTTGTTGATCGGCAGCCACATGCGCAGCGCCGACGCCATCGCCGCCAGCGACGGCGTGCTGGTCGAGCTGGATCACGACGACTTCCAGCGCCTGGTGGAGCGCGATCCGAGCCTGGTCGCCTACTTCCTGCGCCGTACCGTCATGCGCGTGGTGATGAACGAGCAGACCCTGATCCGCCAGCTGCGCCGCCGCAACCACGATCTGGAAGTGGCGCTGGACAATCTCTATGTCACCTCACACCAGCTCACCCAGACCGAAGAGCTGGTGCGCACCGACGAACTGACCGGCCTGCACAACCGCCGCGGCCTGATCCTGCGCCTGCAGGAGTGCCGCCGCGACGGTCGTTCGCTGGGGCCGGGCCTGCTGTTGATCGACTGCGACCGCTTCAAGCGCATCAACGACGAGCACGGCCACCTGATCGGCGACCGCGTGCTGCAGAACGTCGCCAACATCCTGCGCTCCGTCGCCGGCCAGGACGACATCGCCTGCCGCCTCGGCGGCGACGAATTCTGCCTGCTGGTGGCGACCGGCACCGTGGAAGACCTGCGCCGCATCGGCGAGTTCGTCATTGCCACCGTGCAGAACCTGCTCGGCGTACAGCATCCGGCGCCGCACATCTGCCCGGTCAGCATCGGCATCAGCCGGGTCGATCCGCGGTCCGACTGGAACGACTGGTACGCCAACGCCGACGCCGCGCTGTACGAGGCCAAGCGCCTCGGCGGCAACCGCTTGTACTGGCACGACCTCGCCGCCGCGCCCTCCTGATCCAGGCCCCCTCGAACTGCCCATGAACGACGTCCGCCCGCCTCAGCCCGAGGTCCCGCAACTACGCACCCTGCTGCTGACCGACCTGTGCGATTCGATGGCGCTGGTGGAGCGGCTCGGCGACGCCAACGCCGCCGAACTGTTCAAGCTGCACGACGCGCTGGTGCTGGAACTGCAGCAGCGCTGGCGCGGGCGCCTGATCGACCGTTCCGACGGCCTGCTGCTGCTGTTCGAGCGCCCGATCGACGGCCTCGGCTTCGCCCTGGACTACAGCCGCGGCCTGCACGCGCTGGGCACGCAGCGCAAGCTGCAACTGAACGTGCGCGCCGGCCTGCACGTGGGCGAAGTGCTGACCTGGCGCAACAGCGATGCCGCGGTGCAGGTCGGCGCCAAGCCGTTGGAAGTGGAGGGCCTGGCCAAGCCGACCGCAGCGCGGCTGATGACCCTGGCACGTCCCGGGCAGATCCTGCTGTCGGCGGTGGCCGAGTCGCTGACCCACCGCGCCGCGCGCGAACTGGGCGAGCGCGGCGAGCGCCTGCTGTGGAAATCGCACGGCCGCTGGCGCTTCAAGGGCGTGCCCACGGCGCAGGAGATCTACGAAGTCGGCGAGATCGGCAACACCCCCTTGCGCGCGCCGAAGCCGACGCCGAAGGCGTGGCGGGACATCCCGTTGTGGCGGCGGCCGGCGGCGCTGCTGGCTGAGGCGACGCTGACCTTGGGGGCGGTCGCCGCGCTGCTGTTCTTCGGCCGGCCGGAGCCGGCCATCGCGTTCGCCGAGCGCGACTGGGTCGTGGTCGCCGACCTGCGCAACCTCACTGGCAACGCGATGCTCGATGCTTCGCTCGACCAGGCGTTCCGGATCAGCCTGGAGCAATCGCGTTACGTCAACCTGCTCAGCGACCTCAAGGTGCGCGACACCCTGTGCCGGATGAAGCGTAGTCCCGACAGCAAGCTCGATCGCGCGGTCGCCTCGGAGATCGCGCTGCGTGACGGCGCCCGCGCGGTGATCCTGCCGACCGTCGCCGAAGTGGGCGGCCGCATCCGCGTTACCGTGGAATTGGTCGACCCGGCGACGCAAGCGACCGTGCATACCGAATCGCAGACCGGACGCGGGCTGGAGTCGGTGTTGGCGTCGGTGGACACGGTCAGCGGCCAGTTGCGGCAGCAGCTCGGCGAAGCCATCCAGTCGGTCGAGCAGGCATCCAAGCCGTTGCCGCAGGTCACCACATCCAATCTGGATGCGTTGCGTTCCTACGCATTGGGTCTGGAGGCGACGGGGCAGGGCAACTGGACGCAAGCGGAACAGCATTTCCGCGTGGCTATCGAGCTTGATCCGCAGTTCGCGCTGGCCTACGTCGGCATCGCCCGGGTGCTTGCAGCGGCCTCCGACCGCGCTGCGGCGATGCCGTATCTGCAGAAGGCACAGCAATACGCATCACGTCTGCCGGCACGCGACCGGCTCTATCTTGCGGCATGGGCGGACGAACTCCAGGACAGTCCGGCCGCCTTGGCAGGATGGGAGCAGTTGCTGCGCTTGTATCCGGACAGCTTCGCCGCACACGGCAATGCGTTCTGGCATCTGTTCCAGGCCAATCGGTTCGCCGACGCATTGCCGCATGCCGTCGCCGCCGACACCGCGCAGGATCCGTATCGGTCGATCGCCACCGACGACATCGGCCGCGTGTATCTGGTGCAGGGAAAGTTGCAGCAGGCCAAGGCACAGTTCACCCGGATTGCGCTGCAGCACAAGAGCGGACCCGGCCGGCGCCTGGCCAATGTGCTGGCGCTGCAGGGCAAGTATGCCGAGGCCGAGGCGCGGCTGCGCGCCATTCCCAAGAGCGACTATGCGAACGATGACATGGTGCCGCGCCTGGACCTGATCGCGCTGAAGCTGGACCAGGGCAAATGGGATCAGGTCGCCGTCGAACTCGGCGATGCGATCAAGGCCAGTCGCTCGGCCAACGACTTCACCCAGGCACAGTTCGGCTTCGTGCAGTTGTCGGTCCTGGCGTTGACGTTGCCGTCCGCCAAGGTGTTGCCGCGGCTGCGGCAATGGCAGAACGTCCAGCTGCAGATACAACAGAGGGTTCTTCCGGGCGAGCCATACGCGGCCGATCGCGCCGCGCTCATTCTCGCCTCCGCCTATCTGGCGCAACGGCTGGGCGACGACGCGCTGTCGGCGCGCACGCTGAAGGTTGTAGGCACTTGGGCGCAGACATCGGCGGATCCGGCACTGGGCAAGTTGCTGCGGGTCGTGCAGGCGGGTCAGCTCCGCTTGCGCGGCGAGTATGCGCAGGCGCTCGCGTTGCTGGCACCGCGCGATGACGATCTGCTGCAGTCACGGGTGGCGCTATACCTCACCTTGCAGGCGGCCGGGGAGCACCGGCAGGCGCTGGTGCAGGCGGATTGGATCGGCGAACACCGAGGCCTCGCCTATGGCGAAGCCTCGGTATCGCAGTCGCTGCAGGCCTTGAATGTCGCCGATACGCGCATGGCTTCACGTTGGGCGGCGCAAACCCTGTCGCAGATGGACAGGGTCCCGGATGCGCAGCGGCGGATCAAGGCGCTGTTCGCCGCATGGCCCAGCGCCGCGATGCCGGCTTACTTGAGAGAGACGGTCGAGGCGACCTTGCCGGCTTCGAAAGCGAAAATGACGTGATGGTTGCCGTCCACTGTCAGGTGGCTGACCAGTTCCTTGCGCGCCTTGGCGATTTCTTCTTTCGACGCCAGTTGCTGCGAGGTCATGCAGTAGAACGGCGCGCCCTGCTTGGGCGGCTTCGGGTCCGCGGCCAGCGCCTGGTCGGCCGGCTTGTAGCCGAGACTGGCCAGGGCGGCGACCGGATTTTCCTGGAAGCTGGCGCGGAACGCGTCGTCGGTGCTCAGCAGCTCCAGCAGGCGGTCGGCGATGTCGGCAGGCAACGGATCGTGGCGGGCGGTATTCATCAGGCGTGTCATCTCGCAGGGAAGTGCGGTATTGGGCGCGACGCGTAAGGCGCAACCACTATATCCATCGGCATAATCGCCTACCAGTTGAATCGGTCTTTCCGCATGCATGTGCGCCGCTGTTTCCATTTGTTCCTTGAGCCGCGCGAGGTCAGCCGCTTCGATATGGCCTCGTTGCTGGCAGGAGGCAACGGACTGCGGCGCGAGCGGCAATGGGTGGCCCTGGCGCCGCATCTGGAGCAGGAGCTGGAGGTCGATGCGCTGGAGCGCGAGCTGCTCGGCGCGCTCAGTGCGGGCGATTGGACCGATACGCAAGCATTGCCGTCGCATTGCACCGCCGCCGGCGCGCGCCTGCTCGAGGTCGGCCTGCTGCTGAGCGACGCCGACGATGCGCCCGGTGGCTTCGCCGAGCGCGATGCGACCATGCGCGAGGCCTATTGGTGGGGACCGGCCGTGCTGGCGCACCGGTTCGGGCGCTGGCAAGGCAGCGACAGCGTCGTGGCGATGGAAGCCAATGGCCTGACCACCGCGGCGGGCCTGTGCGAGAAGCTCGGTCCACCGCCTGCTGAAGTGGGCGAGCGCGGCGCGGCAACCGCACGCCTGCCGCTGCCGCGCGCGCGCGCGGACGACTTCGATGCGCTGCTCGCGCGCCGCGCCACCTGCCGCAATTTCGATACCGCGCGGCCGTTGCCGCTGGTTGCATTCGCGCAGTTGATGCAGCGCGTGTTCGCGGCACGCGTCAGGGTCGAGGCCGACGGTGTCGCCGCATTCCTGAAAAAGAACGCGCCCTCCGGCGGCGGCTTGCACGCCACCGAGGCCTATCTGATCGTGCAGCGCGTGCACGGCCTCGCGCCGGGCGTGTATCACTATCACCCGGTCGATCACGCCTTGGAACCGCTGCCGGCCCCGGACATCGCGCTAGACGTGCTGGCACGGACCGCCGTGGCCGGTCAGCATTGGTTCGCCGATGCGCCGGTGCTGGTGGTGATGGCGCCGCGGTACGCGCGCATGTACTGGAAATATCGGCATCATCCCAAGGCCTATCGAGCGTTGCTGCTGGATATCGGGCACCTGTCGCAGTTGCTGTACTTGTGCGCGACGCAGGCGCAGTGGGGCGCGTTCGTGACCTCGGCGATCAACGAAGTGGACATCGAGCAGGCATTCGGCATGGACCCGTTACGCGAAGGGCCGCTGGTGGTCTGCGGCTTCGGTTGGCGGGCGCCGGCATTGACTACCGCGGAGTTCGATCCGGCCGGCGCGGTATGGCAGGCCAGCGTCTCCCGATCGCCCTGACGAGGGCGCGCGCTGGCATGAGGCATTTCCCATCAGAGCCAGCGAGCATGGCCGCCGCACTGGTGCTGCGCCCCTGCAGCTGCGGTTCCGTCCGCGGTTAGTCGCTGCCTGCGCTCAGTGCGCCTGACTTTGCGTCGCTGTGGTTGCGGCCACGATCGCTTCGTCGGATGCAGCCGGCTTGGTTGGCTTGTCGCTATGTTCGAGCAGGTCCAAACGCTTGCCGCCAGGCAACCGGTAGTCCAGTTGCTGCTCCAGCGCATCGAGTGCCGCGACCTGCGTGCACAGCGCGTTGGCCCTGGCTTCCAGCGCCTTGCCGCGCGCGTCCATGCGCCGCTCCAGGTCCTTTTCCATCGCGTCCGTGCGCTTCTCGATGGCGTCGGCGCGACCGGTGAACACCGCGAACATCACCCCGCGGGTGAGTGCGCCGGCCATTTCCTCGGCGGCGGCGCTGACGTCGGCTTCGAACGCCTTGTCGAACGGTTCCTTCTGCCATTGGCCTTTGCCGAGGGTGCGGTCCAGGTGGGCGAGGTCGGCGTCGCGATGCCGCTCGATCTTGCGCGCCTTGCTGCGGCTGCCGGTGATCGCTTCGACCACGCCGCCGAAGGCGTCGAAGGTGATGCCGACCACTTCGCGGGCGATGCCGGCCACTTCGGGCATCAGGGCCTGGGCGCCCTGTTCCATCTGCCGCACGCGCTGGGCGTCGGCATTGCTGAGCGGCTGCGCGACGCCGTCCACCTGCAGGTGGCCGTCATGCAGGAACACGGTCTTCGGGGTGCCGGCGCTGCGCGTCAGGGCGACGCCGGTCCGGTCGACGATGACGTCGTAGGGCGTGGAAAAGCCGCATTGCTGCGAGGAGAACTGCGGGCCGGCGCTGGCGCTGGCGGCGGCACCTAGCAGCGAGAGGGTGCATACGGAAAGCAGCAGGCGCATGGCGGCGGTTCCTTTGACGATGACCGCAGCATCGTTGCTGGGCCGGGCCCTGTCGTCTGCGGGAAGTCAGGGTGCGGGAAGTCATGCCCGCTCGGATCTAGCCCGGACCCTCGGGCATCTTCCAGTGCTGGAGGAGGGGGCCTTGCGGGCCGGCGACGGGATCGCTGGGCAGGAATGGCAGCTGGGCGATGCGCTGGATCGTTTCGGCGCTGGGCGCCTGCCGGCAGATGTCCCAGTCCTGCCCGGCGGGATAGGCGCCGACCACCAGGAAGTCGCTGCTGGAGGCAACGCAGCAATGGCCGGTGCCGGCCGGCAGCAGCAGCGCGTCGCCGGCCCCCAGCGCGGTTTCGGGGCCGCCCGGGCCGCCGATGATCAGCCGCGCGCTGCCGCTGGCCACGCCAAGCACCTCGTGGGCAGTGGAATGGTAGTGGTGATACGCGTAGATGCCATCACGCCATTGCGGCGGCCATCCGTGGGCGGCGAAGCGGCGTTCGAAGCCGGCGGCATCGCCATCGCGGTCGGCCTGGCGGTACAGCAGCACCGGCAGGAACGGATGGTTGGGCACCCAATCGTGCGGCGGCAGCAGCCAGTGTTCCAGGCGCATCGGCGAGTCCTCGCGGCATGGTGTGGCAGGCAGCGGGCGGCTGCCGTTGCGGAGCATGCTAGCCAGGCCGCGTGGTCGTGGCGTCAGGGCGCGCTGCGGCGGCGTCACCAGCGTTGCGCTGCACGTGCTCCCGCATCGACGGGCGCGGGAACACGAACGCCATTCGCTGACCTGCACACGGCAGCGCAGGCGGTGTCGCCAGCGCTGCCGCTGTGCGCCTCAATGCAGCGGTGCCGCGCCTGCGTCGGCACGATGATGCGTGCCCAGGTCCCCGACCATGGCCGCGCTGGCCGCATTCAGTCCGATCACCTGCACCTGGGCGCCATGGCGGCGGAACTTCAGCACCACCTTGTCCAGCGCACCGATGGCGCTGATGTCCCACAGGTGCGCCTGCGACAGGTCGAGGGTGACCCGCGCAGGCGCGTGCGCATAGTCGAACGCGGCGGTGAAGCTGCCGGCCGAGGCGAAGAACAGCTGGCCGCCGATGCGGTAGGTATGGCCGCCATCGGCGTCCTCGGTCCTGGCGATGTCGAGCATGCGCCCGACCTTGCGCGCGAAGAACAGTGCCGACAGCAGCACGCCGGTCAGCACGCCGCGCGCCAGGTCGTGGGTGGCCACGGTCACCGCCACGGTGGCGAGCATCACCAGGCTGGAACTCTTCGGATGCGTGCGCAGCTGCGCCAGCGAGCGCCAGCTGAAGGTGCCGATCGAGACCATGATCATCACCGCCACCAGCGCCGCCATCGGGATCTGCCGCACCCACGGGCCGGCGAACACCACCAGCATCAGCAGCACGCTGCCGGCGACCAGCGCCGACAGGCGGCCGCGGCCGCCGGATTTCACGTTGATCACCGACTGCCCGATCATCGCGCAACCGGCCATGCCGCCGATCAGCCCGCTGGCGATGTTGGCGGCGCCCTGGCCGATGCATTCGCGGTTCTTGTCGCTGGGGGTGTCGGTCATGTCGTCGACGATCTGCGCGGTCATCATCGATTCGAGCAGGCCGACCACCGCCATCGTCGCCGACACCGGGAACACGATCTTCAGCGTGTCCAGGGTCCATGGCACGTCCGGCAGCAGGAACGCCGGCAGGCTGTCGGGCAGCTGGCCCTTGTCGCCGACGGTGGGCACGGCGATGCCGAAATACAGCGCCATGCCGGTCAGCAGCACGATCGCCACCAGCGGCGGCGGCAGCGCGAGCGTGCGCGTCCAGCGATGGCCGAGCAGCAGGGCGGCGGCACCGATCGCCGCCACCGCGTACAGCGCACGCGCATCGAGGCTGCCCGCGGTCAGCGCGGCGCCGAGCACCAGCAGCCACAGGCCGAGTCCGGCAAAGGTGCGCTGCGCCAGCCACGGCAGGCCGTAGATCACCAGCAGGCCCAGCGCCACCAGCGGATACACCATCGCTGGCACGCCGATCAGTTCCGGCAGCTGCGCCATGAAGATCAGGATCGCCAAGGCGTTGACGAAACCGGTGATCACCGAGCGCGACACGAAACGCATCAGCGCGCCGAGCTTCAGCGCGCCGGCGAGGATCTGCAGCACGCCGGTCAGCAGCGTCGCCGCCAGCAGGTACTGCAGGCCGTGTTCCTTCACCAGGCCGACCATCAGCAGCGCCATCGCGCCGGTGGCGGCGGAGATCATGCCCGGGCGGCCGCCGACGCAGGCGATCACCACGCAGATGCAGAACGAGGCGTACAGCCCGACCTTGGGATCGACCCCGGTGATGATGGAGAAGGCGATGGCTTCGGGGATCAGCGCCAGCGCCACGACCAGGCCGGCGAGCACGTCGCCACGGATGTTGCCGAACCATTGCTGGCGCAGCTTGGGATAGAGATTCACGAGAAAACGCTCCTGACGCCGCGCCCGTCGCAGGGCGGCGCTACACGAATGGAAAGCCAGAACACACCGGGCGTCCCGCAGGGGGACAGCGTGGAAAGCACAGCGCGGGTGTCAGGGTGGCGTCATGGCGTGGCGTTGGGAGCGGAAGAGCGCACGCGGCGATGCGCTGCGTGCCGTGCCAGTATAAAACAGTTGCGCCCATGTCGGTCTTGCGCTGCTTCGCACTTGTGCGTGCAGCGCTGCATGCCAGCCTGCGGCCAGGCGTCGAAACACAATCTGACGTCCGATACGATCATCCCCAGCCGATGGCATGCCTGCCCAGGCCGAACCACGCAACGCGCCGTCCCCGTGCCGGAGAGGCTGCGGCTCACATCTCCTCACGCTTTGCGCGCAGAATGTGGCCATCAGATTGCGCGACGTGGAGCGCCAGCGAATGAACGACTCACGCATCGACCATGTCGACGCCGCCTTGTCCGCGCTGGACCAGGCCGATCCGCAACGCAAGGCCGCACTGTGGCAGTGGGCGTATCTGGAGATGCTGCACGAAACCCTGAGCGCGATGCATCAGCTGTCGCACCGGGTCGGCGTGGCCGAGCTGGTCGCCGATGCCTGGCTGGCGCCGGTGGACGTGATCGCACTGGAGCAATCGTTCCTGGACCGTGCCACGCTGGCCGACCCGCGTGTGCAGGCTTTCGCGCTGGCGCTGGCCGAGGCGTCCTCGCGCCAGTCGCGCGCCGAGCTGTGGCGCAGCGGCTATGCCAGCGCGGTGCAGGCCACGCTGCAGGGCATGCAGGCGCTGGCCGGCAAGCACCGGATCGATGCACAGGTGGCTGCGCGCTGGTTGTCGGCCTGAGCCGGCGCGCAAAAATTTGCGGCGCGGGAGCGGGCGGGTGGCCTACGGCACGCAGGTCGCCAACTTCCCCGGCGATAACGGAGGCTGCATTTCGGCGCTGCCGCGACGCGGCGCCGGCCTCGTCGCCGCCACGGCGCTGACGCGCCCGACACGCCGCGTTCACCCATCCGCAACGCGGTGGCGGACAGCCTGGGCATATGGCTGTCCGCTCCCGCCACTCCGCGCCGCCGTTCGCTTCGCCGCCGCGCCGCCGGCGTCCGCCTGCCGCCGCGCCGGTGGGCACATACGAAGCGCGGGCCTGGTGGCAACACTTGCGCGCGTCGGTGCCGCGCTGGTTGTTGTTGGCCGTGCTGGCGTTGCTCGGCATGGGGATGGGTCTGCTGTACGGGTATGCGCGTGCTTGACCTCCTGTCCTCTTCGCGTGGAGAGCCGCGCATGGCGCCATCTGCCGCACACGATCATGTCCGTCGCTGCAGCGTGCGCCTGCATCCGCCCGGTGGGCACGAGGCCGCGACGCATGCCTGGATCGCCGCCGAAGTGGCGCGGCTGATGCGCCTGCCGTTGCAGGATGCCGGCACGGTACACAGCGGTTTCCATGTGCCGGACGACACCCTGACCGCCGCACAGGCGCTGCAACTGGGCGTGCGCGCGGCGGCCGATCTGCTCGGTGGCGTGGTGCCGCATGCGTTCGTCGCCACCAAGGCGATCAGCCATCCGCTGGTCGATCCCGGCGCGGCTGCGCCGCAGGGCTGGAACCACGCGCTCGGCGGCGCATTGGGCGCGGCGACGGTGCCCGGCTACACCGCCTTCTCGGCAGCCGACGCGCGCGTGGCGTATGCGCGCCTGTGCGGCGGCGGCCAGGTGCGCTTGAAGTTGCCGCATGGCATCGCCGGGCAGGGCCAGCTGTTGCTGCACGACGCACTCGCATTGGATACCGCGCTGGACGCGTTGGCGGCGGCGGATCTGGCGCAACAGGGCGTGGTGCTGGAGCGGCAACTGGACCGCTCGACGACCTTCAGCGTCGGCGAAGTGGACTGCGCCGGCATGACCATCGCCTATTACGGCACGCAATCGACCACCGACGACGCTGCCGGCCGCGAGACCTACGGCGGCTCGAAACTGTTCGTGATCCGCGGCACCCTGGATGGGCTGCTCGAACGCACGTTGCCACCGCAACAGCGCGAGGCGGTGTTGAAGGCGCGCCATTACGATCGCTGCGTCGCCGCGGCCTATCCCGGCTTCTACGCATCGCGCCGCAACTACGACGTGATCGACGGCATCACCCAGGACGGCACGCGCCTGTGCGGCGTGCTCGAGCAGTCCTGGCGCATCGGCGGGGCGACGCCGGCGGAGCTAGCCGCGGTCGCTGCCTTCCAGCGCGACCCGGCGCTGCACGCGGTGGTCGCTGCCACCGTCGAGCGCTACGGTGCAGTGGCGCTGCCGGCCGATGCCGAGGTCTACTACACCGGCGAGGATCCGCGCGTGGGCCGCCTGACCAAATATCGTTATGTGAGCGTTGCAGACTGACAATGGAAACCAAACTCTCCAGCATCGATATCGCGGTGGACGGCGACGCCTTGAGCGGCACCTTGCTGACCCCGAACAACGGCATGCCCGGCGTGCTGTTCGTACATGGCTGGGGCGGCAACCAGCATCACAATCTGGTGCGCGCGCGCGAAGCGGTCGGCCTGGGCTGCGTGTGCCTGACTTTCGACCTGCGCGGCCACGAAGGCATGGCGTCGATGCGCGAGACGGTGACGCGCGCGCAGAATCTGGACGACATCAAGGCGGCCTACGACCGGCTGGTGGATTGCCCGCAGGTGGACCCGGAATCGATCGCGGTGGTGGGCCTGAGCTACGGCGGCTATCTGGCCTCGCTGCTGACCCTGGAGCGGCCGGTGGAGTGGTTGGCGCTGCGTTCGCCGGCGCTGTACAAGGACGCGCACTGGGACGGTCCGAAGGTGGCGTTGAACCGCGATCCGGACTTGATGCCGTATCGGCACCGCGCCATCGCACCGGACGATAACGTCGCGCTGGCCGCATGCCAGCGCTTCCGCGGCGACGTGCTGCTGGTCGAGGCCGAGCAGGACCTGATCGTGCCGGGCCAGGTGCTGAAGAACTACGCCGCCGCATTCTCCAATGCGCGTTCGCTTACCGCGCGGGTGATCAAGGGCGCCGACCATGCGCTGACCCGCAAGGAGCACCAATTCGAATACACCCGCTATCTGATCGACTGGCTCACCGAGATGGTGGTCGGGCGCCGCGTGGCGCTGGCCAAGAACGTGGTCGAGCGGCGCAAGCAGAGCCTCAAGCACACGCAGGGCGATGCGGCCACGTCGCCCGGCCAGGGTTCCAAGGAATTCCATGGCCAGATCGAGGCCAAGGAACGCACCTCCGAGGCCATGCCGTCGCGGTGAACCGCTGGCGCGGCGCAATGGCAGATGTGTGTGATCAGCACGCATCGCGCTGCAGTCGGTAGCGCGATGCGCTGTCCCGGATTTGCCGCGCCCGGCGTCAGTGGCTGCGACCGGATTGCTGCAGATGGTGCCAGGCATGGCGGACCAGCCAGCGCGCTTCGTCCCACGGCACCGCCAGCGATGGCGCCAGGTGGTGATAGGACTCCTGCAGCACACGATATAGCTGCGCCTCGGTGGCGCGCGGATAAGCCAGATAGACGTCGTAGCCCATCTTCAGCAGCGAGGCGTAGTCGGAGAAACCATGGCGACCGAGGCGGCCATCGGCATGCGCCTGCCGCCAGTAGGCAATTTCGGCCTCCAGATCGACGGTGCGCTGAGCGTGGGCAGGACGAGCGAGAGCGGAAGCGGTCTGCATGGGATAGGACTCCTCTCGAAGCTACCCCCCTGTCGCTACGATCCTAACGGATATTTCCCGAGATTTGCGCCCCCACGACGACAGCGCGCGCCAATCGCTGAACCGATCAGCGAGATGCGCGGACAGGAGTCTGGCCGCAGCAGATGGCACGCCGGGATCGGCTTGTAGCGCGTGCAGATCGTCGAAGACGGCGGCCGCATATCCGACGCCACGTTGAACAGGCGGTAGACGCCGGGCGCGAGCATACGCTTGAAACGCCGCTTGCGATCCATCAGGCCGCGCTCGCTGATGCCGTGCTGCGCGCACCATCGGCGCGGCAACGCGGCACAGAACGCTGCAAGTATGCGCACGGCGTCGCTGCCGTGGCAGCGTCGCATGCGTAGCGCGAGGTGCCGGAATCCAAGCGGCGACCGGTGGGCAAGCCACCGCGCCAGCAAAATTTCCCTGTGTCCGTGCAGCAACGGATTCGTCAATATCCGTTCCCAATTCTGGTGTTTTGGTTACTGTGGTCGGCTCCGCAGAGCGGGAAAATTCATCGGCAAATCGCCGGATTTTCCATTGCCCATGGCCGACCTGGCGCCATGCGCACTGTTAGGCTCGCGGTGCGTCCTGCAGCCGCCGGTCACTTACGTTTCGGTCACTGGATGCAAGCTGCGATCAAGCCCTTTCCCCCCCCTGGAGTCATCGAAATGAAAATTCGTCTGTATACGTCTCTGCTCGCCTTGCTGCTCGCGTTCCCCGCCGCCTCCGCGTTCGCGCAAACCGCGGTCACCGCCAATCCCAACCATCAGCAGCTGCTGCAGGGATCGGATGGGCGGACCACGGCGAACAAGCGCCTGGTCTACGACTTCTGGCGCATCGTGTTCGAAGCCGGGCAAACCCAGTACGCGCCGATGTACATGGCCCAGGACTATATCCAGCACAATCCGAACGTCGCCGACGGCCGCTATGCGTTCCTGCAGTTCCTGACCGCATTCGTCAAACCGCAGCCGATCAAGCCGCGCGTGCAACTGCCGCTGGTGGCGATCCTTGCCGAGGGCGACTATGTGACCCTGGTGTCGGTACGCACGCTGCCCGATCCCAAGGACGCGACCAAGACCTACACCACCACCTGGTTCGACATGTTCCGCATCCAGAACGGCAAAATCCAGGAGCATTGGGATGCTGCGACCAAATGACCCAGGCCGGGGCGTGCGGTAGCGGCGCTGCGCCGCTGCGGCCTGCTCGACATGCCGGCTGGGCATGGGGAGGCTAGACTCGCAGGCGCCGATCGCGGCCGATGGTCGCGCGCGGCTCCCTCCCTATCCGACATCGCCGCCATGCCCTTGCTCGAACTTCCGACGCATCGCCTGCATTACCGCATCGACGGCAGCGAAGGCCGTCCATGGCTGACCTTCTGCAATTCGCTCGGCACCGATCTGCACATGTGGGACGCGCAGATCGACGCGCTGGCACCGTACTACCGGGTGCTGCGCTACGACCCCCGCGGCCACGGCGCCTCGAGCGCGGCGCCGGGAACGTATCGGATCGAGGACCTGGCCGGCGATGTACTGGCGTTGCTCGATGCGCTGTCGGTGGAGCGCACCCATTTCTGCGGGCTGTCGATCGGTGGGCTGACCGGGCAGTGGCTGGGCATCCACGCCGGCGCGCGCCTGCACACACTCACCGTGTGTGCCACCGCGGCCAGGATCGGTACCGAGGATGGCTGGCAGGCGCGCATCGCGCAGGTGCAGGCCGACGGACTGGCACCGCTTCTCGCCGGCACCCGCGAGCGCTGGTTCACCCCGGCCTTCGTCGAGATGCAGCCGGCAACGGTCGAGGCGATCCTGGCGCGCTTGCTGAGCACCGATGCGCAGGCCTATGCAGCCTGCTGCGCAGCCGTGGCCAGTGCCGACTTCCGTGGCGTCCTGGGCGAGATCGCCACGCCGCTGCTGGCGCTGGCCGGACACGACGATCCCGTCTGCCCGCCGGCCGATCTGCAGGCGATCGCCACGCAGGCGGCGCGCGGCAGCTTCGCCCAGGTGCATGGCCGGCATCTGTGCAATGTGGAATCGCCGCACGCCTTCAACGACGCGCTGCTGCGCTTCCTGTTGCAATAGCCGGTGCGGCCGGGCTGCAGACACGGGCGCTGCGTGATCGCGACCACGCAGCGCCGGTTCGCCAATCCCGACTCCTAATCCTGGCGCTAGTCCAGCTGCACCACCAGCTTGCCGAAGTTGCCGCCGCCGAGCATGTCGATGAAGGCCTGCGGCGCGTTCTCCAACCCGTGCACTACGTGTTCGCGGTAGCGCACGTGGCCGTCGGCCAGCCATGCGCCCATCTCGCGCAGGAACTCGGGATAGAGTTTGACGAAATCGCCGACGATGAAGCCGCGCAGGGTCAGCCGCTGGCGCAGCACCTGGCCCATCAGCGCCGGCAGGCGGTCCGGCCCCGGCGGCAGTTCGCCCTTGTTGTTGTAGGTGGCGACGGTGCCGCACACCGGCACCCGCGCGAAATCGTTGAGCAGCGGCAGCACCGCATCGAACACGTGGCCGCCGACGTTCTCGAAGTACACGTCGATGCCGTCTGTCGCGGCGGCACGCAGTTGCTCGGCGAAGTCCGCAGCGCGATGGTCCAGCGCCACGTCCAGGCCCAATTCCTCGCGCAGGTAGCGGCATTTCTCGGCGCCACCGGCGATGGCGATCACCTTCGCCCCGCGCAGCCTGGCGATCTGCGCCACGCTGGCGCCGACCGGGCCGGTGGCGGCGGCGACCGCCACGGTTTCGCCGCTCTGCGGCTTGCCGATCTCGTGCAGGCCGGCATAGGCGGTGAAACCGGGCATGCCGTACACGCCGAGCGCGGTACTCGGCGGCAACGGCGAGTGCGGATCGAGCTTGCGCCGCAGGCCGGCGCCATCGGCCACCAGATGCGTCTGCCAACCGCCGCTCTGCACCAGCACCAGGTCGCCGGGCTTGAGGTCGGGATGGTGCGATTCCAGCACTTCGGCGACGGTGCTGCCGACCATCACCTCGCCCAACTGCACCGGCGGCGCGTACGAGGGCGCATCGCTCATGCGCCCGCGCATGTACGGATCCAGCGACAACCAGCGGTTGCGCAGCAGCACCTGGCCGGGACCGGGCGCGGCCAGCGGTGCTTGTTCGATGCGGAAATTCTGCGCGGTCGGCGCGCCCTGCGGACGCGAGGCGAGGACCACGCGGGTGGTATGGGAAGCGGTGCTCATACGGGTTCCTTGCTGGCGGTATCCAGTTGCGCGAGATCGTCGGCCGACAGCGCCAGGCGCGCGGCGGCCAGCAGCTGCTGCAACTGTTCGAGGCTGGTGGCACTGGCGATCGGCGCGGCGATGCCGGGGCGCGCGATCAGCCACGCCAGGGCGACCTGGGTCGGTGTGGCCGAATGCTTGCCGGCGATGTCGTCGAGCGCGGCCAGAATGCGCAGGCCGCGCGCGTTGAGGTAACGCGCGATCACGCTGTCGCCGCGCGCCTGGCTCTTCGCCGCATCGGCAGGACTGCGGTACTTGCCGCTGAGGAAGCCGCGCGCCAGCGCGTAGTAGCACAGCGTGCCCAGGCCCTGCTCGCGCACCAGCGGTTCCAGGCCGTCTTCGTAGCCGGCGCGGTCGTACAGGTTGTACTCGGGCTGCAAGGTCTCGTAGCGCGGCAAACCATACTGCGCGGACACCTTCAGCGCCTCGGCCAGGCGTTCGGCGCTGTAGTTGGAGGCGCCGATCGCGCGCACCTTGCCTTGCTCGATCAGCCGCCCGAACGCGGCCAGCGAGGCTTCCAGCGGCACCGACTCGTCGTCCTCGTGCGCCTGGTACAGATCGATCACGTCGGTCTGCAGGCGCTGCAGCGATTCGTCCACCGCCGCGGCGATATTGTCGGCGGACAGGCCCGGGCGTTCGGCCCACTTGCCGACCTTGGTCGCGATCAGCACCTTGTCGCGCTTGCCGCTGCGCTTGAGCCACTGGCCGATGATGGTTTCCGACTCGCCGCCGCGGTTGCCGGGCACCCAGGCCGCATAGGCATCGGCGGTGTCGATCAAGTTGAAGCCCGCTTCGACGAAGGCGTCGAGCAAGGCGAAGGAGGTCTTGGCGTCGGCACTCCAGCCGAACACATTGCCGCCGAAGGCGAGCGGCGCCGCGTGCAGGCCGGATCGGCCGAGTTCGCGCGTGTGCAGCATGGGGAACGCTCCGCTGTGGGAAGGGCGACAGGATAGTCGTCCAAGGTTTCGGTATCGGGGCGATGGTCGCGAAAACAGCGTTCCGTTTGCGTGATTCGCGCTAACGCGAAGACAACATTCTGGGGCGCGGACATGCATGCTAGGCTGGCCTCACATCGATAACGGACGTAGACGCCATGAGCCTTCGCACCACGCTTGCCTGCGCTTGTACCCTCGCCATTGCCGCGACGCTGGCGATCCCGGCCGCACAGGCGATCAAGCCTGCCGACAGCGCCAGCTTGCCCGCGCCGGATGCAGCCTTGCAGACCGCCATCGACGGCAGCTGGCGCGACCGCGTCTACGTCGAGCGCGACGCCTATCGCCACCCCGGGCAGACCCTGGCGTTCTTCGGCATCAAGCCGACCCAGACGGTGATCGAGATCACTCCAGGCGGCGGCTGGTATGCGGAAATCCTGGCGCCGTATCTGCGCGAGAGCGGCCAGTACATCGCCGCGGTGGTCGATCCGACCGCAGTGCCGGAAGGGCGCGGCCGCGACTATCAACAGAAAGCGCGCGCGACGCTGGAGCAGAAGTTCGCCGCCGCGCCGGCGCAATACGACCATGCCAAGCTGGTGGCGTATTCGCCGACCGCGCCGGTGTTCGGTCCGGCTGGCTCGGCCGATCTGGTGCTGACTTTCCGCAACGTGCACAACTGGCGCATGTCCGGTCAGGCCGAGGGCATGTTCAAGGGCTTCTACGCGGTGCTCAAGCCCGGCGGCGTGCTCGGCGTGGTCGAGCACCGTGCCAAGGCCGACGTGCCGGCCGACGACAAGAGCGGCTACGTCGGCCAGGCGCAGGTGATCGCGATGGCCGAGGCGGCCGGCTTCAAGCTGGCCGGCAAGAGCGAGCTCAACGCCAATCCGCGCGACACCAAGGATTATCCGGGCGGCGTGTGGGCGCTGCCGCCGAGCAACGACCATGCTGCCGCCGACGACGCCAAGTACAAGGCGATCGGCGAGAGCGACCGGATGACGCTGAAGTTCGTCAAGCGCTGAGAACGGCCGGCGCGGGTAGCGGGAAAGGGAAACCGGCGTGGGAGAATCACCCGCGTCGCGCGCGCCGTCGATGCGTGGCCAATCCCGAATCCCTTTTCCCCAATCTCCGCTTCCATGCTGATCGCGTTCAACAAGCCGTTCAATGTGCTTTGCCAGTTCACCGATCGCAGCGACCCGCCGCGGCGCACGCTGGCCGGGTTCGGCCTGCCCGCCGACGTGTACGCGGCGGGGCGGCTGGACTATGACAGCGAAGGCCTGCTGCTGCTCACCGACGATGGCGCGCTGGCGCACCGCTACACCGATCCGCGGCACAAGCAACCGAAGACGTACTGGGTGCAGGTGGAAGGCGTGCCGCAGCCGGAGCAACTGCAGCGGCTGCGCGATGGCGTGGTATTGAACGACGGACCGACCGTGCCGGCGCAGGCCAGCGTGCTGGAGACGGCGCCGGACCTGTGGCCGCGCGACCCGCCGGTGCGCTTCCGCAAGACGGTGCCCGATGCCTGGCTGCAGATCGTGCTGCGCGAAGGGCGCAATCGCCAGGTGCGGCGCATGACGGCCGCGGTCGGCTTGCCGACCTTGCGCCTGGTCCGCGCGGCGATCGGCACGCACCGGCTGGAGGGGTTGGCGCCGGGCGCGTGGCGGGCGCTGTAGCGCCAGACGCAACGCCCTTGTAGGAGTAACTGTCTTCAGCCGCGATGAGCGGAGTGGTGATGAATTTTCCGAACTGGCATGCAGTCGGCACTGAAGTCCCTCCCACAAGCGGCCTCGCCGCGCCACCGTGCCGGTGGAATCCCTGTGGGAGCGACTCCAGTGGCGACGAACGCAGCGGCGGGCCTTCCGGCTTCGGACGTTGTCGCCGCTGGAGTTGCTCCTACAGTGCACCCAGCAGGCGATCAGCAGGCGGTGTAGGAGCACCTTCAGCCGCGACGCTTTCACCGATCGATCTGTCGCGGCTGAAGCCGCTCCTACAGAAGCGGGACGCGTGCATCGAGGCTGCGCACGCACAAAAAACAGCGGCCGGAACGTTGTCCCGGCCGCTGTTTTTTGGGGCATCGCTGTCGTCGCTGTCGCCAGCGACGCTGCCGCAATGCTTATTCTTCGGTGGCGTCCTGCGCGGCCGTGGCACGGCGCGAGGTGCGTGCAGCCGAACGGCGGGCACCGGCATTGCCGCGCTTGCTAGCTTCGATGCGCTGCGAATCGCCTTCGATCGGCGCGCTCCTGTCGCGCTGGCGCTTGCGGTAGATCGCATAGCCGAGCAGGCCCACGCCTACCGCGGCGGCCGCGATCGCGATGACCGGATTGCGCCGTACCGCGGTCCGCGCGACCCTGGTACCGGACTTCACCGCACCCAGCGCCGCACCGGTCTTGAGCGCGCCCATGGCCGCGCCGGAGTGCAACCACTTGTTGGCCTGCGGCCCGATGTGACGGAGGCTGTCGCCAGCATGGCTGGCGAGATCCAGTGCGCGATCGGTGATGATGGTGAGCTTGCTCATGGGGGCGTCCCTACTGGCAGGAATAAGAGACGCAGTGTCCCCTGGACACCGTATAGACCGCGTTAGCGCGCCGCTGTGGAATCGTCTGCCGGCTGAATGCGCCGCTGCGGGAGATCAGGTGCCGCGCGGCTTGGCACGATGGCTGGCGGTGGCGGTCCATGGATCGTCCGGCCATGGGTGGCGGGGATAGCGGCCCTTCATTTCCTTCTTCACTTCCGGATAGGTGCTGGACCAGAAGTTGCGCAGGTCCTGGGTCACCTGCAGCGGACGCCCGCCGGGCGAGAGCAGGTGCAGCAGCAGCGGCACGCGGCCGTCGGCCACGCGTGGAGTGTCGGCCAGGCCGAACAGTTCCTGCAGCTTTACCCCCAGCACCGGCGGTTGCGGCTGGCCGGCGTGGTCGAGCGCGTAGTCGATGCGCCGCTCCATGCCCGAGGGTACGGTGATCCGCGTCGGCGCGTGGCGTTCGACCGCCTGTCGCTGGTCCCACGGCAGTAGCGACTTCAGCGCCTCGCCGAGGTCGTCCTCACCGAGCGCATCGAGCCGGGTCTTGCCGGCGAAGGCCGGGCGCAGCCAGCCGTCCAGGCCTTCCAGCAACGCCGCGTCGCCGAGATCGGGCAAGCCCAGCTCCGGCATCCACGTGCGCAGGGCGACCACGCGTGCGCGCCACTGGCTCATCGGCTCGCTCCACGGCAGGGCCTGCAGGCCGAGTTCGCGCACCGCCTCGGTCAGCGCTGCTGCCGCATGCGCCGGATCGACGCGGCCGGCGGGGCGGCTGTCGAGCACGATGCGGTCGAAACGGGTTTCGCGCAGCGCGCTCAGCGCGCGCCGTTCGGCGTCCCAGCGGACCACGTCCTGTTGCACGAAGCGCTGCGGGAAATCCGCGCGCAGCCGCGCTTCGTCCACCGGCGCGGCGCGCAGCAGCAGCGCGTCCTTGGCCTCGTAGCGCAGTTCGGTGGCGACCAGCCACGGCTCGCCGCGCAGGTCGCTGTTGTCGAACAGGCGCGCGCTGCGGCCGTTGGCCAGCAGGTAGCGCAACGGATCGGCAGGGTGCCGGGTGGCGATGCGGTCGGGGAAGGCGTGGGCCAGCAGGTCGCCGAGTTCGTGCGCTTCCACGCTGTCCGGCGCCATGGCGTCGCTGCGCAGGCGCCGCCGCCATTGTTTGGCCGCCGCATCGATCGCGGCCAGGCCGCCGCGGTTGGCGTCGTGCGGGACGCGGCCGCGGCGGAACCCGGCCAGCGCGCGCCAGCGTGCCGCCAGCGCGTCGCCGCCCTGGCGCAGCGGGTCGCGCGCTTCGACCAGCGCGGCCAGGTCGCAGGCCAGCGCCTGCGCCCGCGCATCCGGCGCGGCCAGCAGCATCGCCGCCAGCCGCGGGTGGGTGCCCAGCGCGAGCATGCGCCGGCCGCTCGCGGTGATCGCATGGTTCTCGCTCAAGGCGCCGAGCCGTTGCAGCAGTTCGCGCGCGGCGGCCAGCGCGCCAACGGGCGGCGGATCGACGAAGCGCAACGCATCGCTGCCCCAGGCCGCCAGTTCCAACCCCAGCCCGGCCAGTTCCACCTGCAGCATTTCCGCGCGGCGCTGCGCCTCCAGACGCTGCGATTGCGGCCACAGCCGGTAGGCCCAGCCGGAGGCGACGCGGCCGGCGCGGCCGGCGCGCTGGTCGGCCGAGGCCTGGGCGATGGCGGTCACGTCCAGCCGCGAGAAACCGCTGTTGGGATCGTAGTGCGGCTCGCGCGCCAGGCCGGCGTCGATCACCACGCGCACGCCGGGCAGGGTGACCGAGGACTCGGCCACGTTGGTCGCCAGCACCACGCGGCGGCGGCCATGCGGATCGGGCTGCAGCACCTTGGCCTGCTGCTCGACCGGCAACTCGCCATGCAACGGCAAGACATCGACGCCGCCATTGCCTTCTGCCCCCGGGAGAAGGTGGCGCGCAGTGCCGGATGAGGGTGCGACTGAGGCGTTGCCCGATGAGAGGACGCCCGAAGCGGTCCCTGACGAAGCCACACCCAACCCCACCCCAGCCGCTTCCAGCGCCGCTTGCACCCGCGCGATCTCGCGCTGCCCGGGCAGGAACACCAGTACGTCGCCGGGATGCTGCTGCAGCGCGTGGTCGATGGCGCGGCGGGTCTGCGCTTCCAGCGCCTCCTCGCGCCGTGCCGGGAAATGCGCGATCTCCACCGGATAACTGCGGCCGGCACTGGACAGCCGCGGCGCGTCCAGGAACTGCGCCAGGCGTTCGCCGTCCAGCGTCGCCGACATCACCACGATGCGCAGGTCCTCGCGTACCTGCGCCTGCACGTCCAGCGCCAGCGCCAGGCCCAGGTCGGCAGCCAGGTGGCGTTCGTGGAATTCGTCGAACAGCAGCGCGCCGACGCCGTCGAGCATCGGGTCGTCCTGGAGCATCCGGGTCAGGATGCCCTCGGTGACCACCTCGATGCGGGTGCGCGCGGACACCTTGTTCTCGAAGCGGATGCGGTAGCCCACGGTCTCGCCCGGCGCTTCGCCGCGCTGCCGGGCCATGAACGTGGCGGCGCTGCGCGCGGCGACCCGGCGCGGCTCCAGCATCACGATGCGGCGGCCCTGCAGCCACGGCGCCTCCAGCAGCGCCGGCGGCACCTGGGTGGTCTTGCCGGCGCCGGGCGGGGCTTCCAGTACCAGCCGCGGGTGCGCGGCGAGGCTGTCGCGGATCTGCGGCAAGAGCGGGTCGATCGGAAAAACGGGAGAGGCCATCGGCCAAGGATACGGATCGGCTGCGCCGCTGTAGAGCGCGCCCGTCTCGCGGGTAGCGCCGGCCCCGTACAATCCTCCGCTTTCCTGCCCGGCTTCCTCGGCATCTCCGCATGACTCTGATCGATATCGGCGCCAACCTCACCCACGACTCCTTCGATCGCGACCGCGACGCGGTGCTGCAGCGCGCCCGCGACGCCGGCGTCGCGCAGCTGGTGGTCACCGGCGCCAGCCGTGAGCACTCGCCGCTGGCATTGCAGCTGGCGCAGCAGCACCCCGGCTTCCTCTACGCCACCGCGGGCGTGCATCCGCACCACGCGCTCGAGTACACCGCCGAGTGCGACGCCGAACTGCGCGCGCTGCATGCGCAGGCCGAGGTGGTGGCGGTGGGCGAGTGCGGCCTGGATTACTTCCGCGATCTCGCACCGCGCCCGGCGCAACACCGCGCCTTCGAGCGCCAGCTGCAGCTGGCCGCCGACACCGGCAAGCCGCTGTTCCTGCACCAGCGCGACGCGCATGCGGACTTCCTGGCGCTGATGCGCCAGTTCGACGGCAAGCTCGGCGCGGCGGTGGTGCATTGCTTCACCGGCACGCGCGAGGAGCTGTTCGATTACCTGGACCGCGACTGGCACATCGGCATCACCGGCTGGCTGTGCGACGAGCGCCGCGGCGCGCACCTGCGCGAGCTGGTCAGGCACATCCCGGCATCGCGGCTGATGATCGAGACCGACGCGCCGTATCTGCTGCCGCGCACGCTCACGCCGCTGCCGAAGGACCGGCGCAACGAGCCGGCGTTCCTGGCGCACATCGCCGAGGAACTGGCGCGCGACCGCGGCGAAGACGTGGCAGCGACCGCGGCGTCGACCACCGCCACTGCACGCGGGTTCTTCCGCTTGCCCGCCGCCGCGTGAGCGGAGTCCGCCGCGCGGTTGCGGCGATCGCCGTTGTGCGTGGCGATGTGCGCCTGTCCTGTGCCGACCGCAGTAGTAGTCGATCGCGCTTGTTTGCGCCGCGAGATCTTGTAGGAGCAACAGCCGCGACCGGCATTACCGGGAACCCCTGTCGCGGCTGAAGCCGCTCCTACAGGGGTCATGGCCTGCCGGTTTCCCATGGCGCGCATCCGCGCTATTCGACCTGCGCGTCCTCGCGCTTGGCCTCGGCCATCGCTTCCGGCTCCAGTTCCTCGGCGCTGCGGTTGAGCTTGACGAACACGCCCCAGGCGACCAGCAGCAGCGCCGCGCACAGGCCGACCGCGGTGGCGTAGGGCAGCTTGGCCGGGTCGTCGTGCATCAGTTCGAACACGGACACCAGCGTCTCGATCGCCAGGGCGATGACGATGACCACGAAGAACCGCGACAGGTAGCGGCGCACCCGCGTCGGACCGCTGACCTTGACGTCGCGCTGCACCTCTTCTTCGAAGATGGTCTGGCCCAGTTCCAGCGTCACCAGCGCCACGGTGAGCAGGCCGATCGCCTCCAGCACCACGTTGAAGCGGTCGCGGATCACCAGGTCGCCGCCGGGGGTGAGGCCGTGCTACAGCTCCAGCACCGCCATCGCCACCAGGCCGGCGGCGCACAGCAGGAACAGCAGGATGATGACGAAATGGCCGCCGCGGAAGAGTTTTTCCATGAACTTCATCGCCATTCGCCGTGGTCAGGTCGGTGAGCATAGGCGTCGCGGACGTCAGCGGCGCGCGAAGGTGTGTCCCAGGGGTGGGGCGGCGGCTAGCGGCGCATGTCCCGATGCGCGGAAGGCGTTCCCGTCCGCACGGCGTTGCCACGGTTGCAGCGATTACCGGACGCGCGCCGTGAGCTGGCTGGCCGGCGCTGCACAAGATGCGTGGCGCGGCGATCGTCGGCCGGAGCCACTGTGGGAGGGACTTCAGTCCCGACGCCTGCCGGGCGGACAAGCGCATGGCTCCGCGCGTTGCGGCTGAAGCCGTTGCCGCAAAATGCATTGCGCATCGTCCATCGCGGCGTGCCGCATCCCGCGACCGGGATGCGGCAGCGGCAGTGCGGCGGCTGTGGCAACGCGCAGCGTGCCAGACGTCGCCACGCCGGCACCGGCGTTAGCGTTCCGCCAACCCCGCCTGATAGGCCTGCAGATGGCAATAAGCGGCCATCAGCCAGGGCGCGGCATGGCCGGCGGCACGGGCGCGCGCCAGCATATCGCCGACGATCTGCTGCGCTTCCACCTGCTGCCCGGCTTCCAGGTCGCGCAGCATCGACGCCTTCATCGGCGAACCGGGCTGGGTCAGCAACTGCAGCGCGGTGGCCTGCGCCGCGTCCGGCACCGGCTCGCCCGCAGCGGCGGCGACCGCCGTGCATTCGGCATACAGCCCGCGCAGCAGCGCCAGGCCGTCGTCGCTGGCGACGATGCAGCCGGTCGGCGCGCGCATCAGGCAGGTGGCCGCGGCCAGCGCGGTCAGGAAGGTGTACTTGATCCACTGTTCCTGCGCGATCCGTGGCGTGGCGACATGGTCGATGCCGGCCTGCGTGCAGGCAGCGGCCAGATCCCGCACGCGTGCGCTGTCGGCGCCGCGCCCGTCGCGCTCGCCGAAGGTCAGCGAGGCTGGCGTGGCCAGATGCCGGATGCTGCCGTCCGCGTCCAGCGTGGCGCTGATGAAGCACAGCCCGCCGAGCACGCTGTCGGCGCCGAAGCGCGCGTCCAGCAGCGGATAGTGGCGCAGGCCGTTGAGGATCGGCAGCAACGCGGTGTCGCGGCTCATCGCCGGCGCCAGCGCGTCCAGGGCGCTGTCCAGGTCGTAGGCCTTGCAGCTGAGGATCGCCAGGTCGAATGGCTGCGCGGCAGCGGTTGCCGGCAGCGTGTCCGCGGTCAACGTGGCCACCGCGATGTCGGCATCGCCGCGCGGACTGCGCAGGCGCAGGCCGTCGCGCTGCAGGCGCTCGGCCCGCGCCGGACGGACCAGGAAGGTGACGTCGGCGCCGGCCTGGGCCAGGCGTCCGCCGAAGTAGCCGCCGGTCGCGCCGGCGCCGAGGATCAGGATACGCATGCGCCGATGGTAGCAGCGGCGCATGCCTGGTTCAGTGTGATGCGTCGCGCGCGTGCGGCGTGCGCAAGCCGTCCGGGAAGAGTGCTTGCCGGTTGCCGTCTGCCGCCCGCCCCCAGCCGTCGCTGCGGGCGATTGGCAGGGTGGTGCGGCAGATGCTCAACTGCGCAACCCCACCCCACGCTTCAGCAGCCACAACGCCAGCGCGCTGAGCACCGCGACGAAGCCCAGCATCAGCGCATAGGCCACCCACACCGGTACGTCGCTGCTGCCAAGCAGGCCGTAGCGGAAGGCGTTGACCATGTAGAAGATCGGGTTGGCGTGGGTCGCCGCTTCGGCCCAGCCGGGCAGCAGCTTCACTGAATAGAACACGCCGCCCAGGTAGGTCAACGGGGTCAGGATGAAGGTCGGCACGATCGCCACGTCGTCGAACTTCTTCGCGTACACGGCGTTGATGAAGCCGGCCAGCGAGAAGATCGTCGCGCCCAGCAGCACCGTGGTCAGCGTCACCAGCGGGTGCGGGATGCGCACCGGGGTGAAGAACATGGCGATGATCAGCACCAGCACGCCGACCATCAGCCCGCGCAGCACCGCGCCGGCCACGTAGCCCCACAGGATCACCCAGTTCGGCATCGGGCTGACCAGCAGTTCCTCGATGTGGCGGCCGAACTTGGCGCCGAAGAAGCTGGAACTGATGTTGCCGTAGCTGTTCTGGATCACGCTCATCATCACCAGGCCGGGGACGATGAACTGCATGTAGCTGTAGCCGCCCATGTCGCCCACGCGCGAGCCGATCAGCCCGCCGAAGATCAGGAAGTACAGGGTCATGGTGATCGCCGGCGGCACCAGGGTCTGGCCCCAGATGCGCAGGATGCGCTTGACCTCGCGGCGCACCACGGTGCCCAGCGCGACCCAGTTGCGCTGGGCCGGCGTGGTCTCGGGGAGGGGGGATTGCGGTTTGGCGGTGGTGTTCATTGGCATCCAGCGAAAGAGGGGTCAGGCGGCGGGCGGCGGCGGCGGCGAATCCGGCGCCGGGCCGCCTGCGCCGTCCGGGTGGTCGCCGGTCAGGCGCACGAACAGTTCCTCCAGGCGGTTGCTCTTGGTGCGCATCGAGCGCACGCGGATGCCGGCAGCGCCGAGCGCGGCGAACACGCGGTTGAGGTCCATCGCCCGCGGCATGTCCAGGTCCAGGGTGTGCGTGTCCTGCGCCAGCAGGGTGGTGCCTTCGATCGCCGGCAGCTGCGCCGGCAGTGCGCCGTCGATGTCGAGCAGGAAGCCTTCCACGTCGAGCTTGGCCAGCAGGTCGCGCATCGGTCCCTGTTCGACGATGCGGCCGCGGTCGATGATCGCCAGGTTGCGGCACAGGTTTTCCGCTTCCTCCAGGTAGTGCGTGGTCAGGATGATAGTGGTGCCGGCGGCGTTGATCTCGCGCAGCAGCCGCCACATGTCGCGGCGGATCTCGATATCCACGCCGGCGGTGGGTTCGTCCAGGATCAGCAGGCGCGGTTGGGTCATCATCGCGCGGGCGATCATCAGCCGCCGCTTCATGCCGCCGGACAGGGTGCGGCTCATCGCCTGCGCCTTCTCCCACAGGTGTGCGCGCTTGAGTTCCACTTCGGCCTGGCGCTCGGCCTGCGCGCGCGGCAGGCCGTAGAAGCCGGCGTAGTTGACCAGGATGTCGAAGGGGTTCTCGAACAGGTTGAAGTTGATCTCCTGCGGGACCAGGCCGAGCAGGCGCATCGCCGCGCTGCGCTGGGTGACCAGGTCGGTGCCGAACACCTCGACCTGGCCGGCGCTGAGGTTGACCAGCGAGCTGATGATGCCGATCAGGGTGGACTTGCCGGCGCCGTTGGGGCCGAGCAGGGCGAAGAAGTCGCCGGGCAGCACGTCCAGCGACACGCCGTGCAGCGCCTGCACGCCGTTGTCGTAGGTCTTGCGCAGCTCGCGCACGCGCAGCGCGGGCACCGGCGTGGGGGAGGGAAGTGGGGAGGCGGGATTCAAGGCGGACCTTTCGCGCCGTGTTGACGGCGCTGAAGAAATGCAGCCGCTATTATAGAAGACCTCGTGGGCTCGGCCCCGCTATAGACTGTTGCATCCGCGTGCCTGCTCAATTCCCGTTGAAACTGGTCGACCGCCACATGCTGGCCCCGGCCGTCGGCCACTACCGCTTCGTCCGCGACGACGGCCAGCCGCTGCCGTTCGTGCCCGGCCAGTTCGTGCAGGTGCATTTCCACTATGCCGACGGCACTGCGACCAAGCGCAGCTACTCGCTGGCGACCCGCCACGACCCGGCGCAGCCGGCCGATGCGACGGTCGAGATCGCGGTCAGTTTCGTCGCCGGTGGCGCGGCCACGGCCCTGTTCGAAGGCCTGGAGATCGGTGGGCAGGTGTCGGCCAGCGGTCCGTACGGCCGCTTCTGCCTCGGCCAGGGCGACAGCAACCGCCGCTACCTGCTGATCGCCACCGGCACCGGCGTCACCCCGTACCGCTCGATGTTGCCGCTGCTGCAAGCGGCGATGGCCGAGCGCGGCGCGGAGGTGGTGCTGCTGCTGGGCGCGCGCACGCCGGCCGAGCTGCTGTACGGCGACGAGTTCCGCGCCTTCGCCGACGCGCATCCGGGGTTCCGCTTCGTACCGTGCTTCTCGCGCGAGCTGCCCGACGCGCCGCATGCGGACGTGCGCCACGGCTACGTGCAGCAGTTCCTGGCCGAGTTCGCGCCGCAGGCCGACGGCGACATCGCCTATCTGTGCGGCAATCCGAACATGGTCGATGCCTGCTTCGAGGCGCTGAAGGAGGCCGGCCTGCCGGTGCAGCATATCCGCCGCGAGAAGTACGTCAGCAGCAAGTAGGGGGCTGCGCGGCACCGGCCGGCCAGGCCGCGCGCCTGCATGGCCGGCAGCAGGCCGGCCGCGGCCGCGCCGGATGGTCGAGCTTCCCTCCGGCAGTGCGGGCCATACCGAGCACGACGGCATTTCGGTTGTCGCCGCCTGTAAAGGACGCTTGACAGAGGCGCGGTCCACGCGCATCCTCCTGTAAAGCTTGCTTGACAGGGGGGTATGCGAAACGTCGTGATGGCATTCGATCGTTACCGGCTGCGGTCGGCCGGAGTTGTCGCCGGGGTCCGGCCGTGACCCGCTGCAAGCGCAGCGCGATCGTGGTGCTGAGCGTGAGCGTGGCCTTGCTCGCGGTCACGCCATGGCTGCGGTGGTTGCGCGGCGACGATTACTTTCGCGGGTTGTGGTTCGGTGTGTGCATCGGCGGCATGTTGCTGGCGCTGATGCTGTGGTCGTCGTCGGGGAGCCTGCGCGACAGCGCGGTGCCGGCGCTGGCGCGCCGCTACTACCGTGAATTGGGTCCGCCGATGTTGCTGTACGTCGTGGTGATGTTGTGCTGGAAGCGCCTGCTCGACAGCGTACAGGCGGACTGGGCACGGGTGCTGATCGCGCTGCTGCCGGCGCTGCTGGTGGCGCTGGTGATCCGTGCGGTCGCGCGCTTCGTGCGCGACTCCGACGAGATGCAGCGGCGCATCGAACTGGAGTCCATCGCCATCGCCGCCGGGCTGGTCGCCGGTGGCTACATGACCGCAGGTTTCCTGCAAGCGTCGGGTACGATCGCGGTGCCGGCAGCGGCGGCGATGCTGTGGGTGTTCCCGCTGCTGTGCGCGACCTACGGCATCGCCAAAGGCGTGAATGCGCGCCGCTACCAATGAACAGCCGCATCCGAGAACTGCGCGAGGCCCGCGGCTGGTCGCAAGGCGAGCTGGGCGAGCGGCTGGGCGTGTCGCGGCAGACCATCAACGCACTGGAAACCGGCAAGTACGATCCGAGCCTGCCGCTGGCGTTCCGTATCGCGCGGTTGTTCGCGCACAGCATCGAACAGGTGTTCCTGTTCGACGATTCCGAGTAGTCCCTGCGGCCTGCCATCGGTCGCCTACGAGGCCATGCTCCGGCATGGCATCCTGCACCTCATGACCTCAAGGATGCGAACCATGCGACACCCCTGCAGACCGCTCGCCGTCGTGGCGGCGACCTTGCTGCTCGCCGCCTGCCAGGGTGCAGCCGTGCCGGCGCCGCAGAACGCGGGGCGCAGCTACGGGATGCTGCGCTTCCACCCCTGCACGCTGACCAGTCCGGTCGCGGCCAACAACGTCGAGGCGCAATGCACGCGCATGCCGGTGGCGGAGAATCCGGCGCTGCCCGGCGGGCGCAAGATCGCACTCAACATCGCCTGGTTGCCGGTCACCGGCCAGGGCGGCAGCGATCCGGATCCGGTGTTCTTCCTCGCCGGCGGCCCCGGCCAGGCGGCGACCGAGGTGGCCAGCATCGTCGACATGGCCTTGCGCGAAACCCGCAAGCGCCGCGATGTGTTCCTGATCGACCAGCGCGGCACCGGCCAATCCAATCCGCTGACCTGCCTGGGCGCGGACGGCAAGGAAATGCAGCTGTCCGATCCGGCGCGCGCCCCCACCAAGGACGAGTTGCTCGCCTATGCAGGGCGTTGCGCGCAGTCGCTGCAGGGCCGCGCCGACCCGCGCTACTACACCACCACCCAGGCCATCGTCGACCTGGATGCCGTGCGCGCCGCGCTCGGCGTGGACAAGCTCAACCTGATCGGCGGTTCCTACGGCACCCGCGTCGCCCAGCAGTACGCGGCGCGCTATGCGGTGCACACCCGCAGCGTGGTGATCGACGGCGTGGCGCCGAATGACCTGGTGGTCGGCGGCGAATTCGCCACCACCTTCGAGGATGCGATCACGCTGCAGTCCGAACAGTGCCGGGCCACCCCGGCCTGCGCCAAGCGCTTTCCCACTGATACCCGTGCGCAGCTGCGCACGGTGGTGGAGCGGTTGCGGCAGGCGCCGGCGGAGGTGGATTACCGCGATCCGGCCAGCGGCGAGAGCAAGCACGACCGGGTGACCGCCGATACCGTCACCAGCCTGGCGTTCTCGTTCTCGTATGCGCCGCAGACCGCCTCGTTGCTGCCGCTGGTGCTGGACGAGGCCGCGCACGAGCGCTATGCGCCGCTGATGTCGCTGGCGAAGATGATGGGCAAGCAACTGGACGGGCAGATGAACCGCGGCATGCAGTGGTCGGTGATCTGCGCCGAGGATGCCGACCGTTACCATCCGCCCGCCGCCGCTGCCGACACCCTGCTCGGGCCGGAGGTGGCGCAGATGTTCTTCGCCGCCTGTCCGGCATGGCCGACCGGCACGCGTCCGGCCGGTTTCACCGCGCCATTCAAATCCCAACTGCCGGTGCTGCTGACCTCCGGCGAACTGGATCCGGTGACCCCGCCGCGCTACGCCGCGCGCGTGCTGCAGGGCCTGCCCAACGGCCGCCACCTGGTGGTGCATGGCCAGGGCCACGGCACCATGACCCTGGGCTGCATGCCCAAGCTGCTGAGCCAGTTCTTCGAGAACGCCGACGCCAAACAGCTCGACGCCACCTGCCTGGACGCGATGAGCGGCGTGCCGGCCTTCACTTCGTTCAACGGATGGGAACCATGAGCCGCGCAGCGTTTCGCAGGGAGGACCGCGCATGATCGTCGCCGACAATCTGCACAAGGCGTTCAAGACCAAGGCCGGTACCGTGCAGGCGGTGCAAGGGGTCAGCTTCACCGCCGCCGACGGCCAGATCACCGGCCTGCTCGGCCCCAACGGCGCCGGCAAGACCACCACCTTGCGCATGCTGTACACGCTGATGACGCCCGACCAGGGCCAGGTGCGGGTGGACGGCATCGACGTCGGCGCCGATCCGCTGGCGGTGCGCCGCGCGCTGGGCGTGCTGCCCGACGCGCGCGGCGTGTACAAGCGCCTGACCGCGCGCGAGAACATCGCCTACTTCGGCGAACTGCACGGGCTGTCGGCGGCGCGCATCGCCGAGCGCACGCGGCTGCTGTCGGCGGCGCTGGACATGGACGACATCCTCGATCGCCAGACCGAGGGCTTCAGCCAGGGCCAGCGCACCAAGACCGCGATCGCGCGCGCGCTGGTCCACGACCCGCGCAACGTGATTCTCGACGAACCCACCAACGGCCTGGACGTGATGACCACCCGCGCGATGCGCGGCTTCCTGCGCGGGCTGCGCGCAGAGGGGCGCTGCGTGATCTTCTCCAGCCACATCATGCAGGAGGTGGCGGCGCTGTGCGATCGCATCGTCATCGTCGCCAAGGGCACGGTGGTGGCCGCCGGCACCGCCGACGAACTGCGCGCCCTGACCGGCGAAGACAATCTGGAAGACGCCTTCGTCAAGGCGATCGGCAGCGACGAGGGACTGCACGCATGAGCCTGTTTCGAACCGTGTTCACCGTGATGCGCAAGGAATTGCGCGATCTCTCGCGCGACCGCCGCACCCTGGCGCTGGCGCTGCTGCTCGGCCCGCTGCTGTATCCGGCGCTGATCCTGGGCATGGGCGCGCTGGCCGAGAGCCGGGTCAGGACCCAGATCGACAAGCCGCTGGACATCCCGGTGATCGGCCGCGAGCGCGCGCCGAACCTGGTGGCGTTCCTGGCCGCGCAAGGCCTCAACGCGGTCGCGCCGCCGAAGGATTTGACCGCGGCGATCCGCAGCCAGGACGTGGACCTGGCGCTGAAGATCGACGAGGACTACGCCAATGCCTGGCGCGAGGGGCGGCCGGCGCTGGTGGAGATCATCAAGGACAGCACCCGCCGCGATGCCGACATCCCGACCACGCGCGTGCAGACGGCGCTGAGCATGTATAGCCAGCAGGTCGGCGCGCTGCGGCTGCTGGCGCGCGGCGTCGATGCGCAGGTTTCGCGGCCGCTGGACATGGCCGTCCAGGATCTGGCCACGGCCGAAGCCAAGCGCGGCGTGCTGCTGGCGATGCTGCTGCCGGTGTTGCTGAGCATCACCTCGTTCATCGGCGGCGCCTACCTGATCCTCGACGCCACCGCCGGCGAACGCGAGCGGCAATCGCTGGAGCCGCTGCTGGCCACGCCGGCCTCGCGCGGCGCCATCGTCAGCGGCAAGATCGCCGCCGCCTGCGTGGTCGGGCTGGCCTCGCTGCTGCTGACCCTGCTCGCATTCAAGCTCAGCGCGCAGGTGGCCAGCGGCATCGGCCGCCAGCTCAACGTCAGCTTCGTGGCGATGTTGCAGATGCTGTTCGTGCTGCTGCCGATGCTGTTCATCGGCACCTCGCTGCTGACCGTGCTGGCCGCCGCGGCCAAGAGCATGAAGGAAGCGCAGAGCCACATGACCTGGCTGATGCTGCTGCCGATGCTGCCCGGTTACGCGCTGATGGTGTATCCGCTGAAGACCACGCTATGGCAGTTCGCGGTGCCGTTCCTGGCGCAGAACCAGATGCTGCTGAAGATCATCCGCCGCGAACCGATCGACCTGCAGATCTGGGCGGTGTACCTGGCCGCCGGCTTCGGCCTGGCCGCGGTGCTGTGGCTGGCCGCGGTGCGCCGCTACCGGCAGGAGCGGCTGGCGATATCGGGGTGATGGGGCGGGACTCGGGACCCGGGACTCGGGACTCGTAAGAGCGAAGCAGCTTTAGCGCGATGATCCTGCAGCACAGGCGGCCGCCGCTTTTTCCGAGTCCCGAGTCCCGAGTCCCGAAAAAAACCCCCCGGCACATGCCGGTGCCGGGCTTTTTGCAGGATCAGCCGCCGGGATTGAACGCCAACGTGCGTCGCGTCGTGACCGGCGCGCTGACCGGCTCGAAGCGCCAGCGCTTGGTCGCGTTCAACGCTTCACGGTCGAACACCCGTGGCGGGGTGGCGCGCAGCACGCGCGCGCTGGTGACCGAGCCGTCGGTGCCGACGGTGATCTCCACCAGCACTTCGCCGGCAGTGCCCGAGCGCAGCGCGTCGGGCGGGTAGCGCGGCGCCGGGGTGCTGATCGCGCGCAGCGATTGGGGGCTGGCGGCGGCTGCCGCTGGCGTGGCCGCCGGCGGTGCTGCTGCCGGCGTCGGCGTCGGCGCGCTGCGCGCAGCGGCGGCCTGGCGCTCGGCTTCCTGGCGTGCGCTCTCGCGGCGTGCGGCTTCCTGTTGCGCGGCGATCTGCTGCGCGGCCTGCGCCTCGCTGGCCTGCTGCTGCGCCTGCTTCTGCTGCTCGGCCAGCAGCCTGGCCTTCTGTTCGGCCTCCTTCTTGACCTTGTCGGTCTCTTCCTGGCTGCGCTGCGCCGCGGAATGCATGCCGTTGCTCACGCCCAGCTTCAGTCGCGGCAATGCCGGCGCCTGGCTGTCGATCTTCTCGATCAGCGCGACCAGCCGCTGCGCTTCCGCGAAGTCCTCGCGGTTGATGCTCTGCTCGGCGGCGATCAGCGTGTACGGCATCAGGTCGGTCAGCGCGCTCTTGACCCCGGCATCGTCCGGCTGCTTGTCGCGCAACGCCAGGTAGTACTCGACCGCATTGTTGCCGGCCGGCGCGTACATGCGGTTCTCGCGCAGCGCCTGGCTGGCCGATGCGTGCAACTGCTCGGTGCCCATCGACTGCACCTTGGCCGAGACCGGCGGCGCGGCCGGCGCGGTGGCTGCGGGTGCCGTTGCCGGCGCGGCGGCCGGCGCGGCGTCTTCCTGCCTGGAACAGGCTGCCAGCGCGGCGAGCAGCAAGACCGGCGCCACGCGGCGCGCCTTCGCGAATGTCGTGACCTGCAACATGCTTCCCCCTACTCCCCGGTGATGGCAATGAAAATACGCAGCGGCGGTTCTCCCGCGCAGCCGGCACGGCTCCCCCGTTCCCTGCCAGCGCACCCCGCCCTTCAATCTAGCATCCACTTCCGCCGCGTGCTCGACGGCCGCGTGGCGGCCGCCGCAAAAGCGTGAGCGCGTGCACGCGAGGTCAGTGCGCCGGTTTCGCCGGCGCCGACATCAGCCGGTCGGTCCAGGCGATGCCGATCGCCGACAGGATGAAGATGCCGTGGATGATGGTCTGCCACAGCACTCCGGTCTGGGTCAGCGTCGCGCAGCTCTTCAGGTCCACGGTGGCCGCCGCGCTGGCCAATTGGTCCGGCGAGCACAGCGGCATGCCGCCCAGCGCGCCGACCGCGATGAAGGTCTTGAGCAGGTGGATCGAGGAGATGCCGATGATCGACAGCGCCAGCTTCACCTTCAACACGCTGGCATTGACGTGGCTCAGCCACTCCGGCTGGTCCGGATGGCCTTCCAGGCCCAGCCGCGAGACGAAGGTTTCGTAGCCGCCGACGATCACCATCACCAGCAGATTGGAGATCATCACCACGTCGATCAGGCCGAGCACGATCAGCATGATCTGCTGCTCGCCCAGGCTCGGCGCTTCGTGGATCAGGTGCCACAGCTCCTTACCGAACAGGAACACGTACACGCCCTGGGCCACGATCAGTCCCAGGTACAGCGGCAGCTGCAACCAGCGCGAGGCGAAGATCAGGCTGGACAGCGGATTCAGGCGGGGCGTCGGGCGCGGAGGGCTCATGGCTTGGGATCGAATGCTGCGTTGCAGGAAGGCGCAGGGTACTGGCCCGCCGTGATGCTGCCAAGCGCGCGGCGCGGCTACACTGGACCCCCCGTTTCCGGACCGCCGCCATGATCGATCTGTACTACTGGCCCACGCCCAACGGCCACAAGGTCACGTTGTTGCTCGAGGAAGCCGGCCTGGACTACACCATCAAGCCGGTCAACATCGGCGCCGGCGAGCAGTTCGCGCCGGCGTTCCTGGCGATCTCGCCGAACAACAAGATGCCGGCGATCGTGGACCATGCGCCGGCCGACGGCGGCGCGCCGCAGAGCGTGTTCGAGTCCGGCGCGATCCTACTGTACCTGGCCGAGAAGACCGGGCGCTTCCTGCCGGCCGATCCGCGCGGGCGCATCGTCGCGCTGGAGTGGCTGTTCTGGCAGATGGCCGGGCTCGGCCCGATGAGCGGGCAGATGGGCCACTTCAACGTGTATGCGCCGGAGAAGATCGGCTACGCGATCGACCGCTACAACGCCGAGGTGCGGCGCCTGCACGGCGTGCTAGACAAGCGCCTGGCGCACAGCGAGTACCTGGCCGGCACCGAATACGGCATCGCCGACATGGCCAGCTATCCGTGGATCGAGGTGTACAACGGACTCGCCCCCGACTACACCGCGTTCCCGCACCTCAAGCGCTGGCACGATGCGATCGGTGCGCGCCCTGCCACGCAGCGCGCTTATGCGCTGACGCAGCAGGTCAATCCGAACGCCGGCAAACCGCTTGGCGACGCCGAACGCAAGCACCTGTTCGGCAAGCGCTGAACTGATACGGGATATGCTTTTAAAACCCTGGGGGGGCGTGCATGATCGCTGTGCTCGGTACTCCCCCAGGACACTTCATGCGCTCTCTGTTCGCCGCTCTCGCCCTTATGCTCGCCACGCCTCTCGTTCCCGCGCATGCCGAAAAACTGACCTTGGAGGCCATCACCAGCAATAAGTCGCTGTCCGGGCCGACCTTGATGGAGCCGCAGGTCGCACCCGATGGCTCGCGGGTGACCTTCCTGCGTGGCAAGGACAGCGACAGCAAACAGTTCGACCTGTGGGAATACGACATCGCCAGCGGCCAGACCCGGATGCTGGTGGACTCGAAGGTGGTGTTGCCCGGTACCGAGACGCTGAGCGACGAAGAAAAGGCACGGCGCGAGCGCCAGCGCATTTCCGCCTACGTCGGCATCGTCGATTACCAGTGGGCACCGGATGCGCACGCGTTGCTGTTCCCGCTCGGTGGCGAGCTGTATCTGTACGATCTGGGCAAGACCGGCAGCGCTGCAGTGCGCAAGCTGACCCATGGCGAGGGCTTCGCCACCGATCCGAAGATCTCGCCGAAGGGCGGCTACGTCAGCTTCGTGCGCGAGCGCAACCTGTGGGTCATCGATCTGGCCAGCGGCCAGCAGCACCAGCTGACCCGCGACGGCAGCGACACCATCGGCAACGGCGTGGCCGAGTTCGTCGCCGACGAGGAGATGGACCGCCACACCGGCTACTGGTGGGCGCCGGACGATTCGGCGATCGCCTTCGCGCGCATCGACGAATCCGGCGTGCCGGTGCAGAAGCGCCCGGAGGTGTATGCCGACCACACCGAGGTGATCGAGCAGCGCTATCCGCAGGCCGGGCAGCCCAACGTCAAGATCCAGCTGGGCACGATCGCGCCGCGAGCCGACGCGCAGCCGCAGTGGATCGATCTTGGCAAGAACCAGGACATTTACCTAGCGCGGGTAGATTGGCGCGATCCGCAGCGGCTCACCTTCCAGCGCCAGTCGCGCGACCAGAAGCGGCTCGAACTGATCGAGGCGACCCTGGCCACCGGCAAGCAGCGCGTGCTGGTCACCGAGACCAGCAAGACCTGGGTGCCGCTCAATTACGATCTGCATTTCCTCAAGGACGGACGCTTCGTCTGGGGTTCGGAACGTAGCGGTTACGCGCATCTGTATCTGGCGTCGGAAGACGGGCGCAAGCTGGTGCCGCTGACCCACGGCGAGTGGATCGTGGACGGTGTACTGGCGGTGGACGAGGTTGCCGGTAAGGTCTACTTCGCCGCGAGCAAGGAGTCGCCGACGCAGGTCCATCTCTATGCGGTGCCGCTGTCCGGCGGCGCGATCGAGCGGCTGTCCAAGCCCAATGGCTATCACTGGGCCAGTTTCGCCAAGAACGCCAGCGTCTATGTGGACGCATGGAGCAATACCACGACGCCGCCGCAGATCGAACTGTTCCGCGCCAATGGCGAAAAGATCGCCACGCTGCTGACCAACGACCTGGCCGATCCGCAGCATCCCTACGCCAAGTACCGCGACGCGCAGCGTCCGGTCGAGTTCGGCACCCTGACCGCGGCCGACGGTAAGACGCAATTGCACTATGGGCTGACCAAGCCTGCCGGCTTCGATCCGGCCAAGCGCTATCCCGTGGTGGTCTACGTCTACGGCGGCCCTGCCTCGCAGACCGTGTTCGACGCCTGGCCGGGGCTGTTCGACCAGTATCTGGCCCAGCATGGCTACGTCGTGTTCTCGGTCGACAACCGCGGCACCCCGCGCCGCGGCCGCGACTTCGGCGGCGCGCTGTACCAGCGCCAGGGCTCGGTGGAAGTGGACGACCAACTCCGTGGCGTGGCCTGGCTGAAGGCGCAGCCGTGGGTGGATGCCGCGCGCATCGGCGTGTACGGCTGGTCCAACGGCGGCTACATGACCCTGATGCTGCTGGCCAAGCACAGCGAGGCCTATGCCTGCGGCGTGGCCGGCGCGCCGGTGACCGATTGGGGGCTGTACGACAGCCACTACACCGAGCGCTACATGAACCTGCCCGCGGCCAATCCGGACGGCTACCGCGACAGCCGCGTGGCCGCGCATCTGGACGGATTGCATTCGCCGCTGCTGCTGATCCACGGCATGGCCGACGACAACGTGCTGTTCACCAATTCCACCTCGCTGATGAGCGAGCTGCAGAAACGCGGCAAGCTGTTCGAGCTGATGACCTATCCTGGGGCGAAGCACGGCCTGTCCGGCAGCAATGCGCTGCACCGTTACCGCACCACCGAAGCGTTTCTGGCGCGTTGCCTGAAGCCCTGACCGCCATCCGCACCCACGCTCGCCGAAAAGGAGTTCTGCATGTCCATGCCGCCACCGCCGCTTCCTGGTTCGCCCTCGCCCGATATGGCTGCCGCCGCCACGCCGCCGTTGGTGGCGCGCAGGGGCTGGTGGTCGCGGCACTGGAAATGGGCGGTGCCCTTGGTGGTGGTGGTGCTGGGCGCAATGCTGCTGGCCTCGATCGCCGTGTTCGTGATCGGCATCGCACGCGTGACCAAGTCGTCCGAGCCTTATCGCGTCGGCCTGATGGCCGCGCAGCGCGATCAGCGGGTCATCGCTGCGTTGGGCGCGCCGGTCAAGGACGGGATCATGCCCAGCGGCAGCATGTCCACCAGCAACGGCACCGGCAGCGCCAATCTCAGCGTGTCGCTGCACGGCGCGCGCGGCAATGGCACCTTGTATATCGAGGCCGAGCGCCATGCTGGCCAATGGCATTACACGACGCTGCAGGTACTGCCCGACGCCGGCGAGGCGATCCCGCTGCTCGAGGACATCGCGCCGGACGGGCAGGACGTCGGCGAAACCGATGCCGAATCAGATTCCGACGCGGATGCGGCCAGCGAGAGACCGGCCGAGGTGGATCCCTCTGTACCGGTCGCGGTGGATAGCCCGCAATAAGCTCACGCGCGGCCGCGGCGTGCGACGCGGTTGCAGACGGGACACAAGCAGCCGCCCGGCCATTCCGTCGCGTCGCTGCGCTGTGCAAGCAGGGTGGATGCCGTGCATCGCGCTGTCCCCGTGCTGCCGACCGCAGACGGTGCTGCCGTGTGTACGAGTCGCGGGCCTGCAGCGGCGCTCGCGCAATTCGCGGGCGGCCCTGACCGCTTGCGTTTCGCGCCCGATCGCCGGCCATCCGGCCGCGGCCATGGACCTGCGGCAGCTTGCCGGCCGCACGCGCGCCGCGTACGGTCGCCGCATCGTCCCGCTGGAAATCCGCCGATGAAGCCACGCGTCCTCGCCATCGCGCTGGCCCTGGTCGCGCCACTGCCTGTCCTCGCGCCGGCCGCGCCTGTTGCCGCCTCGGCCGAGGCGGCCGGCCCGGCATGGGTGAAGCGCAGCAACGACTTCGCGCAGATCCTGCTGCAGGCGCAAGCGCCGTTCCAACCAGAGGAAGTGAGCTTCTTCGGCGTGCCAGGCTACGACGACAAGGTCACCGACCTCGGCCCTGACAATGCCCGCCGCTATCGCGACGCGCTCGGCAAGGCCCGGTGCGCGCTGCAGGAGAAGCTGGAGGTCGAGCGCGACCCCAATGTGCGCCAGGATCTGGCGGTCATGCTCCACGCCGCCGACCAGTCGATCGAAGCCAGCGCCTTGAACGAGCGCCTGCTGCTGCCGTGGCAGGATGCGCCGCAGATGGTGTTCGGCGGGCTCAACAATCTGCTGTCCGAACAGGTGCCTGCGGTGCGCCGGGCCAAGGCGCTGGACCGGCTGCAGCGCTATGTCGGCCTGGCGTCCGGCAGTACCTCCTCGCTTGTGCTTGCCCGCCAGCGCTACGAGGAAAAGCTGGCCGACGGCACGCTGCTTCCGCCGACCCGGCGCGAGGTCGAGCAGGCCTTGAGCAACGTCGACACCTACGCCAAGGGCATTGGCGAACTGTTCGCGACCTACAGGATCGACGGCGCCGAACCGGCGCTGGCGGCGATGGACACGCAGTTCAAGGATTACGCCGCATGGACGCGCAAGGTGGTGCTGCCGAAGGCGCGCGAGGACGCGCGCCTGCCGCCGGAACTGTATGCCTTCCAGCTCAAGCAGGTCGGCATCGACATCGCGCCGCAACTGTTGATGCAGCGCGCGCAACTGGAATTCATGGAGACCCGCGCGGCGATGCAGCAGCTGGCGCCGCTGGTGGCCAAGGCCAAGCGCCTGAAGCTCGACGATCCCGGCGACTACCGCGCGGTGATCCGCGCGCTCAAGCGCGACACCGTCGCCAACGACAAGCTGGAAACCCATTACCGCGACGTCATCGCGCAGACCGATCCGATCATCCGCCAGCAGCGCATCGTCGATGTGCCGCAGCGGCCGATGCAGATGCGCCTGGGGTCGGCGGCCGAGAGTGCGGCGCAACCTGCGCCGCATTTCCGTCCGGCGCCACTGGTCGGCAATAGCGGCGAGCAGGGTACCTTCGTGCTGCCGCTGGGCAATCCGGATACCGCCGGCAAGGGCGAGCACTACGACGACTTCAACTTCGGCTCGGCGGCATGGACACTGAGCGCGCACGAGGGCAGGCCCGGCCACGAACTGCAGTTCACCGCGATGGTCGAGCGCGGCGTGTCGCTGGCGCGCAGCATGTTCGCGTTCAACGCGGTCAACGTCGAAGGCTGGGCGCTGTACGCCGAGGCCGAAATGGTGCCGTACGAACCGCTGGACGGGCAGCTGATCGCGCTGCAGTTCCGCCTGCTGCGCGCCGCGCGCGCCATGCTCGACCCGATGCTCAACCTGGGCCTAACCGACCGCGAACGCGCGCGCCTGATGCTGGAGAACGACGTCGGCCTGTCGCCGGCGATGGCGCGGCAGGAACTGGACCGCTACATGATGCGCGCGCCCGGCCAGGCCGGCAGCTATTTCTACGGCTACAGCCGGATCATTGAACTGCGCATGCGCACCGAACTGGCGCTGGACGCGAAGTTCGACCGGCTGAAGTTCAACAATTTCCTGCTCGACCAGGGCTTGCTGCCGCCGGATCAGCTGCAGAACGCGGTGGAGACACAGTTCATCGCCGGCAGCACCGACAGCCTTAAGCCTTGATATAGGCGCTTGGGACGGCCTAGCGGGCGCGCACGACAGGCACGCTCCGCGTGCCAGTGCGATTTAGAGCGGCTAACAAAAGCCCCTTGAACACGTCTGTTGAGCCACCACTTTGCGGTGATGGCTCACCGCAAAGAAATCAGCACAGCGCTGTGGAAGCGCATCCACCCCTTGATCCCGGTCGTGCCGCCTTCGCCCAAGGGCGGTAGGCCGCGCGTAGACGACCAAAGCGCACTCAACGGCATCGTATACGTGCTGCGCACTGGCATCGCGTGGGAGGATCTGCCCCAGGAACTTGGCTACGGCAGCGGCATGACCTGCTGGCGCCGATTGCGTGACTGGCAGGCCGCGGGTGTGTGGCACCGTCTGCATCAGGTGTTGCTGGCCGAACTTCGCCGCGCCGACCGGCTCGATTTCAGCCGGGCCAGCCTGGACGCGGCCAGCGTGGCCTCCCCCCGGGGGGCGCCTATACGGGGCCGAACCCGACCGACCGCGGCAAACGTGGCAGCAAGCGGCACGTGATCACGGATCGGCACGGCGTTCCCCTGGCGTTCTGCGTGACCGGGGCCAACCGGCACGATTCGGTCGTGTTCGAGGAACTGGTCGATGCATTGCCCTCCATTGCCGGCAAACCTGGACGGCCACGACGCTGGCCGGACAAGCTGCATGCCGACAAGGCCTACGACATGGATCGGTGCTGGAACCACCTGAAGCGACGAGGGATGACCCCACGCATCGCCCGCAAGGGCGTGGAACGCAACGATCGCCTGGGCCGATACCACTGGGTAGTTGAACGCACGCATGCCTGGTTTGCCGGCATGGGAAAACTGCGGACCCGCTTCGAACGCCGGATCGATATCCATTTGGCTCTGCTGTCCATGGCCTGTTGCGTCATCTGCCTGCGGCGACTTCCAGAGTTTTGTTAGCCGCTCTTAGTGCTTGAAGGGAACCACCTCTGGCGGCTTCACGCCCTTCCAATTCCCTTCTTTCAATGCGCCCGGGCAGATGCTCTCGTATTGGCCGAGCGCTATGATGGCCGTCGGCGTCTATCCCACGCAGTGATTTGTCGTCACCGGTGTCGGGTAGGGACAATACGGCGAAACCGGCTCCCACGAGCCAGAGATGGGATCCACCGGTTTCCAGTTGTAATCGGGTATGTCGCAGCCTTTAGAGCAGAACAGAAAAGGGTCGTCCATGCGGCAGACCAACTGCACGTGAGGCGTCGAGGCAGTCGCGCTGGTCTGCAGCCCAACCGCGCCGACCAATATCCATATCCAACGTTTCATAACGATTCCTTCTGTCAATGACGGTTTGCGCAGTGCGCTCAGGCTAATGACCTGTCATTACCTTTGCGGGTCCGGGCGCAGGACTGGCAAGTCGCTGTAATGCGCGTAGGGTAAGGAAAATACTATTATAATCCGGCCAATAGCTTACCAAGGCTTTCCGGACGACGGTCGCCTGGGCCTGGGCCGTTGTGCCGCCCCGGGGAAGGCGAAGCCGGACGCCGGAGCTTGGCCGGCATCCGCCTGAGGACGGCCGACAGTGCGGGCGGCCGGCGCTCCGACAACGGAAACCGCCGGCTGCACTCCCTAAAGGAGTTCAGCGTTCCTGCGGCGGCAACGGCTGTTGGGGCTGCGGCTGTGGCGCCGCTGGCGCCTGCGCCCCCGGCGGCACCCAGATCGCCATGCCGGCGGCGCGCTTCTGCGTGGTCGGGATGCCGATGCCCAGGCCGCCGCCGACGTGGCCGCCGTAGCTGCCGCCGCCGATCGATACGCCGCCGCCCGAGCGCTGCGAGGCCACGCCCATCAGCACCACGCCGTTGGCGCCGAGCTTGGCCGCCTCGCGCTTGAGCCGCGTCATCGCCGCATCGGTCTGGCCCTGGGTACCGAAGCCGGCTGCGCTGGAGGATTCGAGCTGGGCGATGTCGACCGCGCCGAGCGGCGGGGTCGAATAGATCTGGACCAGGGCCGGGTCGATCGGCGGCCGCGCCGCGCCGACCATCACCTTGGAGGAACTGGCGCAGCCGGCCAGCGCGAGCAGCAGCGCCAGCGGCAACAGCGGTCGGATGTTCATGGCATTACCCCCGTGGATCGGATACGAGGCGATCATAGGCGCGACCGGTGAACCGCGACGTACCCGCCATTGCCGCGCCACCGTGGCACGCCCGCCGTGAGTCCCATGCCAAGAGTTGGCTTGCGTCGCCAGGGCCGTGCGCTATGGTGCGCACTGTCATTCAGCGAAGGGCGGCGGCATGGGCGTGATCAGTCTGGTGTGGGGCATCGTGGCGTTGCTGTGGATGATCCTGGCCTTCATCCCGCTGCTGGGCTGGGGCAACTGGTTCGTGATCCCGTTCGCCGCGGTCGGCGCGATCATCGCCGCGATCGGTCTGCTGTTCACCTCGGCCCCGAACCGCGGCCGTGCCAAGACCGGGCTGATCCTTAACGGCCTGGTGATCGTGGTCGGGGTGATCCGGCTGAGCCTGGGCGGCGGCGTGATCTAGCCAGCGCAGTCGGGCACGACGGCGGCATGCCGTGTTGCAGCATGCCGCCGCCCACAGGCGGCCGGCAGGCGTAACATTCGGCGGTGACGATCGCTGCGGCGGCCGTCACCGTTCGCGCCGGTGCGTGCGGCGCGGCTCGCTAGACCGGGCACCGCCTCGTGTTGCCGCGTGTGCGACACCCGATCCGTCCCTGCAGGAGCCTCACGTGGCCCATCCCCATTACCGCCCCAGGCGCATGCGCCGCGACGATTTCTCGCGCCGGCTGATGCGCGAGAACACCCTGACCGCCGACGACCTGATCTGGCCGGTGTTCGTGCACGAGCTGCCTGGCCGCGCGCCGATCGCTTCGATGCCGGGCGTGGCGCGGCTGTCGATCGACGAATTGCTGAAGGAGGCCGAGACCGCGCTGGAACTGGGGATCCCGGTGATCGACCTGTTCCCGGTGATCGACGCGGCCGGCAAGAGTCTGGACGCCGCCGAAGCCTGGAATCCCGATGGCCTGGCGCAGCGTGCGGTGCGCGCGCTGAAGACGCGTTTCCCCGAACTGGGGGTGATGACCGACGTGGCGCTGGACCCGTACACCACCCACGGCCAGGACGGCATCATCGACGCGCGCGGCTACGTGCTCAACGACATCACCGTCGAGGCGTTGGTCAAGCAGTCGCTGTCGCACGCGCAGGCCGGCGTGGACATCGTCTCGCCCTCGGACATGATGGACGGGCGCATCGGCGCGATCCGCCGCGCGCTGGATGCCGACGCGCATCTGCACGTGCGCATCATGGCCTACTCGGCCAAGTACGCCTCGGCGTTCTATGGCCCGTTCCGCGATGCGGTCGGCAGCGCCGGCAACCTCGGCAAGGCCGACAAGACCACCTACCAGATGGACCCGGCCAACGGCGACGAGGCCATGCGCGAGATCGCGCTGGATCTGGAGGAGGGCGCGGACATGGTGATGGTCAAGCCCGGCATGCCGTACCTGGACGTGGTGCGGCGGGTGAAGGACGCATTCCGCGTGCCGACCTTCGCCTACCAGGTCAGCGGCGAGTACGCGATGCTCAAGGCCGCCGCCGCCAACGGTTGGCTGGACGAACGCAAGTGCGTGCTGGAATCGCTGATGGCGTTCAAGCGCGCCGGCGCCGACGGCGTGCTGACCTATTTCGCGCCGCAGGTGGCGCGCTGGCTGCGCGAGGCGCGCTGAGGCGGTGGCGTACGTTCGGTGCAGATGATGCGGCTTGTTGTAGGAGCAACTTCAGCCGCGACCGAGTCCTACCAGTAACGCCCGGTCGCGGCTGAAGCCGCTCCTACAACGGCCTGCGGATCGCCGGCTGGGTGCACTGTAAGAGCGGCTTCAGCCGCGACAACGTCCGAAGCGGGAAGGCCCGCCGCTGCGTTCGTCGCGACTGAAGACAGTTGCTCCTATCAAGGCAGGATGCGCGCAGGGAAAACTTGCAGGCATAGGCGCCGTCGTTATGCGGACGACGGTGTGGACGGATGCGCCGCCGGCAGGCAACCCAGCCCGACCAGCGTGGCCTCCACCGCCTCGTCCAGTGGCGTGTGCGGTTCGTCGCCTAGCGTTTGCAACAGGCGCGCGTTGCGCATGCGCAGCGGATGGCGCCACAGCGGACGCATCTCGCGCAGTTCGCGCGCCAGCGGCCAGAACGGCGTGGCCAGGGTCAGCAGCCACCACGGGAAGCGGCCGGTCTGCGGCGGCGCCATGCCGTGGCGCTGCAGCACGCGGGCGATCGCCGCGGCCATCTGCGTGCCGTCGGCGTCCCAGTGTCCGTCCATGTGCAGGCGTGCGAATGCCGGAAGCGCGTCGCGCTGCTGCAGCAACCGGAGCATGGTCCGCGCCACGTCCGGCACGTACGCCCATTGATGGCCGATGCCGGGATCGCCCGGCAGCGTCACGCTGGCGAGCGGACGCCCCGGTTTCACCATTCCCTGCGCGAACCAGCTGTTGCCCACGCGTGGGCCGAAGAAGTCGCCGGCGCGCACCACGATGACCCGCGCGCCGTGCGCGGTTGCGGCCTGCAGGCGCTGTTCCAGCTCGACCCGGATCGCGCCCTTGCGCGTGGCCGGGGTCTGCGCCGCGTCTTCGTCCGGCGCAGGGTAGGCCTCCAGGCCGTAGTTGTAGACCGTGCCCGGCAGCACGATGGTCGCGCCTTCGGTGCAGGCCGCGGCGATGGTGTTGTCGATCATCGGCAGCACCAGTTCGGACCAGCGCCGGTAGCCGGGCGGATTGACCGCGTGCACGATCGCCGCGCAGCCGCGTGCCGCCTGCAGCACGTCCTCGCGTCGCATCGCGTCGCCGCGCAGCCAGTGGATGCCGTCGCGGGTTTCGCTGGCGGCCGTGAGCCCGCGCTGCAGTGCGTGCACCTGCCAACCGGCGTCGCGCAGCTGGCGCGCCAGTTCGCCGCCGATGCCGCCGCTGACGCCCAGGACCAGGGCGGTGGATGTCGTTGTTATGCGGGTGCTCCGTTACGGGGAATGCGATCAGTGTGGTCGCCGGCGGATAGCAAAGGAATTGGCAAACATCGGCCATCGGCTATACATTTATGTATGGATAACGCCATCGGTTGGGAGCTGTACCGGTCTTTCCTCGCGGTGTTGGAGGAGGGCTCGCTGTCTGCGGCGGCACGCGCGCTGGCGCTGACCCAGCCCACCGTCGGCCGGCATGTGGCGGCACTGGAGAAGGCGTTGGCGGTGCCCTTGTTCGTGCGCTCGCAGAGCGGACTGCTGCCGACCGACGCGGCACTGGCGTTGCGCGGTCATGCCCAGGCCATGGGCAACATCGCCGCCTCGCTGCAGCGCGCGGCGGGCCGCCATGGCGAGGCGGTGCAGGGCACGGTGCGGATCTCCGCCAGCGAGGTGATCGGCGCGGAAGTGCTGCCGCCGGTATTGGCCGGATTACGCCGCGCGCATCCGCAGCTGCGGCTGGAACTGGTGCTGAGCAACCGCGTGCAGGACCTGCTGCACCGCGAGGCCGATGTGGCGGTGCGCATGACCCGGCCGCAGCAGGATCTGCTCATCGCCCGCCGCATCGGCGAGATCGCGCTCGGCCTGTACGCCCATCCGGACTACCTGGCCCGGCACGGCAGCCCGCAAAGCCTGGACGACCTCATGCAGCACGCGCTGGTCGGCTTCGATGCGGAGACGCCGTTCCTGCGTGCCGCACGTGCGGGGCTGCCGCGATGGCGGCGCGAGGCGTTCGCGCTGCGCGCCGACAGCGACCTGGCGCAACTGGCCATGATCCGCGCCGGCTGCGGCATCGGCTTCTGCCAGGCGGCCCTGGCCCGGCGCACGCCGAACCTGGTGCCGGTGCTGGCGCAGCAGGTACGCATCGGCCTGGACACCTGGATCACCATGCACCAGGACCTGCGCGGCAGCGCCGCCTGCAGCGCCGTATTCGCGGCGCTGGCGGAAGCGATGACCGCGCACGTGGGCTGAGCCATGCACGCGGTCGCCTTCGGCGTGGTGCGAGCCATTGCCCGGCAGCCTCGACAACCGCTCAGCCGAGCATGACGCTATTGGCGAGTCCCGAGTCCCGAGTCCCGGCCTTACGGCATCGTCAACGCGATCGGCGTGGACTTCATCGCCGCGGAGATCGACGGGAACGGATCGACGCTGGCCATGGTGATCACGTCGTCGATCGACACCACATCGCAGTTGATGCTGTCGTCGTTCACGCACAGGTACGCGGCCGCGCCCACGCCCGGTTCGTACACCGCCTTCCACACGTATTCCGGCACTTTCACCTTGTCGGTGCCGATGGTCGTCGCCTTGCTGTCGAAGGCCGGGCCGGTCACCACGTAGAGCTCGCCGCGCTGCTTGGCCAGCTGCCGCACCTGCTCTTCGATACGTGCCCATTCGCCGGTATTGAGCTTGTGGTCCTGCGGGACCACGTTGGCCATCGAAAAGGTTTCCTTCTCCGTGCTTTCGGTGGAGGCGTCGCCGGCAGGGGTCATGTGACCGCGGTCGAAACCGGTGTTGGTGTAGTCCGAGCTTTTGGAGCGGTCGGCGGCGGGAATGGCGGTTTCATCGTGGAACGAGCCGACCCGGCCGATCGCCTCGGCGCCGGCGACCTGCTGGTCGGTCAGGTGTTCGGCTGAGTACAGCGGGCCCTTGGTCACGCCCGAGGCCAGGATCGCGTATTCGCTGTGGCAGACCTCGGTGGTGCGGGCGCTCAGCGAGGCATCCACGCTTGGCGGCTTGCCGCCTGCGTACAGGGTGGCGCAACTGGTGGCGGCCATCGCCGTTTGGGCCGTGAACAACGCAAGCAGAACCAGACAACCGCGCAGGGAGAAGGACATCGCGTACCTCGCTAGCCAAGGGGAGTGAAGAAACTGGCGAGAGGCAATGTCGCGGCAGTGACGATTGGATGTGGCGCGCATGGCAACTGCGCGGCCTGTCACGTTTATGGGTGGGCGGTGCGGGTCGGTCCGCAGCGGATCCGATAAGCGTTCTCATTTACAATGCGCGGCCGCCCCCTTGACGTGTTTTCTGCCGTGACCAAGAAGCTGTTGTTCCAGCTGCACTGGCTGTTCGGCATCAGCGCCGGGCTGGTACTGTCGGTAATGGGGCTGAGCGGGGCCACGCTGGCGTACGAGGACGAGGTCGTGCGCTGGGCCAACCCGCCGCTGGCCGCGGCGGCGGCGCGCCACGCCGCCGGCGAGTCGCCGTTGCCGCTGGCCGAGCTGGCGCGGCGGCTGGATCTGGGCGGCACGCATCGGGTCACGCGCATGCTGATCGATCCCACCGGCACGCGCCCGTCCAACCTGCGCCTGGCCGGCCGCGACGGCGGGCGCCTGTACTTCGATCCCTATACCGGCCACACGCTGCCGGAGCCGCGGCTGAGCGGCTTCTTCGCATTCGTCGAGGACCTGCATCGGCATCTGCTTGCCGGCGAGCGCGGCAAGGCGGTCACCGGTGCCTGCGCGATCGCGCTGCTGTTCTTCTGCCTGTCCGGGCTGTACCTGCGCTGGCCGCGGCAGTGGTGGAGCTGGCGCGCGTGGTGGGTGGTGCAATGGAAGCGGCAGGGACGCAGTTTCCTGTGGAGCCTGCATTCGGTGATCGGCACCTGGTGCCTGGCGATCTACCTGTCGATGGCGTTGACCGGGCTGTACTGGTCCTACGACGGGTACCGGCAGGCGTTGGTGGCGGTGCTCGGCGGTGAGCGCGCGGACAGCGCCGACAACGCCGGCGGCGGCGGCAAGCCGCCGGCGCTGGACTATGCGTGCCTGCAGGCCACGCTCGATGCGCTGCCGGGTGTGCGCCGCGCCTACCTGGATCTGCGCCTGCCCGGACGCGCCGGGCAGCCGCTGAGCGCGCGCTACCTGGCCGCCGATCCGGTGCACAGCCGGGCCTTCGACGGCCTGGAGATCGATCCGCGCAGTGGCCGCATCCTGCGCCGCCTGGACTATCGGCAGCAGCCGCTGGGGCGGCAGCTGCTGAGCAGCGTGTTCGCCCTGCACACCGGCAGCTTCTTCGGCCTGGCCGGGCGCGTGGTGGTGATGCTGGCGAGCCTGTGCCTGTCCTTGTTCTTCGTCACCGGCTGGCTGCTGTACCTGGACAGGCGGCGCAAGAAGCGCGCGCTGCAGCACGCGCGGCGCGGCCTGGGCACGGTTGCGCCGGCGGCCGCCGAGCCGTGGCTGGTGGGCTTCGCGAGCCAGAGCGGATTCGCCGAACGCCTGGCCTGGCAGGCCGCCGGCCAGCTGCAGGCGGCGGGCGTGCCGGTGCAGGTGCAGTCGCTGGCGCAGCTGGATGCGGCACAACTGCGCGGTGTGCGGCGTGCGCTGTTCGTGGTCAGCACCTTCGGCGACGGCGAGGCGCCGGACCCGGCGCGCGGCTTCGAGAAGAAGGTGCTGCGCCAGGCGCAGCCCCTGCCCGAGCTGGGCTATGCGCTGCTGGCGCTGGGCGATCGCCAGTACGCGCGCTTCTGCGGGTTCTCGCGGCGGCTGGAGCAGTGGCTGGCCGCGCAGGGTGCGCAGGCGCTGTTTCCGGCGGTGGAAGTGGACAACGCCGATCCGCAGGCGCTGGCGCAGTGGCAGCGGCAGCTGTCCGCGGTCACCGGTGGGGCGGACGCGGCGCCGGCGCTGCAGGCGGCGCCGGCGCTGGAGTGGCGGCTGGCCGGACGCACGCTGCTCAATCCCGGCAGTGCCGGCGCGCCGGTGTGGCGCATCGATCTGCTGCCGCCGCCCCAGGCGCAGTGGCAGGCAGGCGACATCCTGGAAGTGCAGCCCTGCCACGCGCCTGATGCCGTGCGCGCCTGGCTCGCCGCGCATGGGCTGTCGATCGATACGCCGCTGCGCGCGGGCGGGGTGACGCTGCCGCTGCAGGTGGCGCTGGCCGATCGCGCCTTGTTGCCGCCTGGGGACGCGCAGGATCTGCAGGCCTGGTTCGATGCGCTGCCGCAGTTGCCGCTGCGCGAATATTCGGTCGCCTCGGTGCCGGCCGACGGCCTGCTGGAACTGGTGGTGCGCCTGACCCGACGCGACGATGGCAGTGCCGGCCTGGGCTCGGGCTGGCTGTGCCTGCACGCGCCGCCGCAGGCCGCGCTGCAGGCGCGGGTGCGCGCCAACCCCGGGTTCCGCCGCCACGGCGATACGCCGCTGCTGCTGATCGGCAACGGCACCGGCATCGCTGGTCTGCGCAGCCTGTTGCGCGAGGCCGAGGGTGCCGGCGTGCATGGCCACTGGCTGCTGTTCGGCGAACGCAATGCCGCGCACGACGCGCTGTTCGGTGCGCAATTGCAGGCATGGCGTGACAGCGGCCACTTGCAGCGCCTGGACCTGGCGTTCTCGCGCGACCAGCCGGGCAAGGTCTATGTGCAGGATCGCCTGCGCGATGCTGCCGACGAGGTGCGCGCCTGGCTCGCGCGTGGCGCCACGCTGCACGTCTGCGGCAGCCTGGACAGCATGGCCCGCGGCGTGGATGCGGCCTTGCGCGAGATCCTGGGCGAGGACGCGCTGGATGCGCTCAGCGCGGATGGGCGTTATCGGCGCGATGTGTATTGAGGTGGGCCGATGCGGTTGTAGCGATTCGGGCGGAGCCCTTGGCCCGGACCGCATCCGATCGCGTTGTTTCCACCGCTGCGCTTGTCGCGACTGAAGTCGCTCCTACAAAAAAGCCGCGCGCATCTGCTGCCTTTGTAGGAGCGGCTTCAGCCGCGACCAACTGCATCAGCGATCGGTTGCAACGGCGCGTGGACATGCAGATGCAGGAACCGGCCCGCGGCAAGCGTACATTTTGCCGGCGACGCCGTCGCCCTCAACGCACACCTGCACAATCGCCGCTGCCGCTCGCAATCGGGGACTTCATCCGGTACACGTCGAGCTTGCCGGCCTTCGGCGCGCGTGCGCTGCCGACCACCAATAGTTCGGTCGGCTTGGAGGCATCCACGACCGCGCCGCGCGTGTCGCCGTCGGCACGGTTGAACGACAGCGCCAGCGGCTGCGCCTGCACGTAGTGCCCGCCGGCGCACTGCGCGAGCAGCAGTTGCGTGCCTTGCGCCTTGCGCGCCCGCGCGAACACCAGCGCCCGGCCGTCGCCCAGCCAGGCGGCATCGGTTTCGTCGTCGCCGCTGTTGATGCCGTCCAGCGCCTGCAGTTGGCCGAGGACCTGGCCTTGCAGTCGCGCCACGAACAGGTCCATGCCGCCGGCACCGCCGCGGCCGTCGCTGGCGAACAGCAGCCGGGTGCCGTCCAGCGACAGCGTCGGTGCGCGCTCGTCGCCGCGCGAGTTCAGCGCCGCGCCCAGGTTCTGCGGCGGGCCGTAGCGGCCGTCGACCAGCAGCGGCGCGCGGTACAGGTCGCTGCCGCCGTGGCCGCCGGCGCGGTCGGAGGCGAAGTACAGCCAGTGCCCGTCGGCGCTGAAAAACGGGTCGGTATCGGCACTAGGCGAATTCAGTGGCGCCGGCAACGGCTGCGCGTCGACCCAGCGCCCGTCGCGCAGCGTGGCCTGCCACAGGTCGCCGCCGCCGGGTCCGCCGGCGCGGTCGGGGCTGGCCCAGACGATGCGCTGTCCGTCCGCGGCCACGCTGGCGCGGGTCTCGCTGGCCTTGGTCGAGACTACGCCCATGCCCTCGATGCCGAACTCGGAAAGCGCGAACGCCAGCGGCGCGCAGAGTAAACTCGCGGCCAGCGCGAGCGGCAGGGCGGGGGTCCGCATGTCGGATTCCTTCGGATGTCGCGACCAGTCTAAAACAACCAGCGAGCGTTCCATGCCCACATCCCGTTATGCCGTGTTCGGCCATCCCGTCACCCATTCGCTGTCGCCGCGCATCCATGCCGACTTCGCCAAGCAGACCGGCATCGCGCTGCAGTACGATGCGATCGACGCCCTGCCGGATGGCTTCGCAGCGGCGCTGGCGGCGTTGGCCGCGGAGGGCGGCGTGGGCGCCAACGTGACCCTGCCGCTGAAGGAAGCTGCGTATGCGCTGAGCGTGGTCCACAGCGCGCGCGCGCAGCGCGCCGGGGCGGTCAACACGCTCAGCTTCCGCGACGGGCAGTGGCATGGCGACAACACCGACGGCGCCGGCCTGGTGCGCGACCTGACCGGGCGCAACGGCCTGGACCTGCGCGGCCGCCGCGCGCTGCTGCTCGGCGCCGGCGGCGCCGCGCGCGGCGTGGCGCCGGCGCTGTTGGACGCCGGCGTGCAGCAGTTGCTGATCGTCAACCGTTCGCCCGAGCGTGCCGATGCGCTGGTCGATGCGCTGGGCGATCCGGCGCGCGCCGTCTCCCGCTACTGGGAAGACCTGCGCGAGCAGGGCGACTTCGAATTGATCGTCAATGCCACCGCCGCCGGCCGCGACGACAGCGCGGGGTTCTCGCTGCCGCTGTCGCTGGTCAACAGCATGACCCTGGCGGTGGACCTGAACTACGGCGAGGTGGCGATCCCGTTCCTGGCCTGGGCGCGTGCGGCGCACTGCCGCGATACCGTGGACGGCCTGGGCATGCTGGTCGAACAGGCGGCCGAGAGCTTCGAGCGCTGGCACGGCGTGCGCCCGGACACCGGCCCGGTCTACGCCGCGCTGCGCGCGCGCGACGCGGTGCTGGTCAGCGCCGATTGACCTTTTTGCGCCCCGGCGCTTGTTTTCGTAGCTAGACGGAGATTCCGATGGACGATGGATTCGTGATGCAGCTGTTGACCACGGTGGGCTTCCAGCTGCCGATCCTGATCGTCCTCGGCGCAGGCCTGGTGCTGCTGGCCACGCGCCGGCCCGGCCGCGCCCGCACGCTGGGGCTGTGGGGCTTGAGCCTGCTGCTGCTCGGTGGGCTGTGCGGCACGGTGACCTCGCTGCTGCCGATGTGGGTCATCGCCCAGGGCGGGAGCTTCTCCAGCTACGCGGTCTGGTACGGCATCCTGCAGGCGGTGTTCACCCTGCTGCATGCGGTGGCGATGCTGCTGGTGGTGCTGGCGCTGCGGCTGGCGTTGCCGCGCTGACAGGCTGCGCGCGGCGTCGGCGGCCGGGCCGTTCACCTTTCCCCGGCACGCGGCGGCCAGACCTGGGAAAATAGCCGGCCGATCCCCGGCACGAGCAGACAGGCGGCATGGAAAAGGCAGCACCCACGCGGCAGTTGACCGACGAGATGAAGGCCGGCATCCGCGACGCCTACACCAAGCTGCAGGCCAACACGCCCGGCTTCATGGTGCGCCGCGCGCAGAGCCAGATGATCGGCGTGGTGTCGCGCGCGCTTGGCACCAGCGGCGGCGTCGGCGTGGCCGAGGCGCCCACCGGCGTCGGCAAGAGCCTGGGCTACCTCACCGCCGGGGTGCCGATCGCGCTGGCCAGCAAGAAGAAGCTGGTGATCAGCACCGGCACCGTGGCGCTGCAGTCGCAATTGGTGGAACGCGACATCCCCGCCTTCCTCAAGGCCACCGGCATCGAGGCGACCGTGGCGCTGGCCAAGGGCCGCACCCGCTACCTGTGCGCGCGCAACGTCGCTGAGCTGCATGGCGAAGCCGCGCAGAACAGCATGTTCGAAGACGAGGCGCCGCTGTACGACCGCCCGCTGAGTCCAGCCGAGGCCGAGCAGGCGCGGGCGCTGGCCAAGGCCTACGCCGACAAGACCTGGAACGGCGACCTGGACACCGCGCCGGAACCGATTCCGGCATCGCTGCGCGCGCGCATCACCACCAATGCCGCCGGCTGCGCCGGGCGCCGCTGCTCGTTCGCAGTGCAATGCCCGGTGCTGAAGGCGCGTAGCGACGTGCGCGATGCGCAGATCGTGGTCACCAACCATGCGCTGCTGCTGTCGGCGCTGGCGCTGGGCGACAGCGACAACGGCCAGCCGCTGATCGCGCCGCCGGGGGACATGCTGCTGGTACTCGACGAAGGCCACCACATCGCTGGCGTCGCCATCGACCAGGGCGCGGCCAACCTGGCGCTGGACGACATGGCGCGGCGCACCGGCCGCCTGCAGGCGCTGGTCGGCGCCTCCTATCGGCTGGCCGACAAGGACAGCATCGGCAACCAGTTGCCGAACGAGGCGATCGAACTGGCGACCCAGGTCAGCAAGGGGCTGAAAACCTTTCGCGCCGAAATCGAACGCGCCTGGGTGCCGGACCCGGGCCAGGACGAGCCGATGTGGCGCGCGCCCAACGGGCGCCTGCCCGAGGATTGGAAACCCTTCATCGATGCGCAGGCGCAGGACACCGCCGCGCTGCTCAACTGGGTGCAGGCCGCGCACCAGCTGGTGAGCAAGTCCAAGCAGGAAGACGCGGCCAAGGAGCGCCTGCAGCGCAGCCTGGGCATGGCCCTGGAGATGGTCGAGCAGCAATACGCGCTGTGGCTGGGCTGGCGCCGCGAGGACCAGGACGGGCAGGCGCCGATGGCGCGCTGGATCACCGCCTCGCGCGATGCCGATCTGGTCTGCCACTGCTCGCCGGTGTCGGCCGCGCAGGTGTTGCGCGCGCTGCTGTGGAGCGAAGTGGACTCGGCGGTGCTGACCTCGGCCACGCTGACCGGTGGCGGCGATTTCCAGGCGCTGGCGCTCGACAACGGCCTGCCCGCGCATGCGGAGATGGTGTCGCTGTCCTCGCCGTTCGACCTGCCCAACCAGGCCGAGCTGATCGTGCCGACATTCCCGGTGGCGCCGGACGACCGCGAAGGCCATCCGCGCGAGGTCGCACGCTACCTGGTCAAGGAACTGGACTGGGGCAAGGGCTCGATCGTGCTGTTCACCTCGCGCTGGAAGATGCTCAAGGTTGCCGACCTGTTGCCGATCGCGCAGCGCAACCGCGTGCTGGTGCAGGGCGACGGCTCCAAGTCGCAGATGATCGGCGAGCACATGCGCCGCATCGGCGCCGGCGAAGGCTCGGTGCTGTTTGGTTTGAATTCCTTCGGCGAAGGCCTGGACCTGCCCGGCGAGGCCTGCACCACCGTGGTCATCACCCAGGTACCGTTCGCGGTGCCGACCGACCCGCAGACCGCCACCCTCGGCGAGTGGTTCGAAAGCCGCGGCCTCAACGCCTTCAACCTGATCGCGGTGCCGCACGCGCTGCGCACGCTGACCCAGTTCGCCGGGCGCCTGATCCGCAGTTCCAGCGACCACGGCCGGGTCATCATTCTCGATTCGCGCTTGCTGACCAAGCGCTACGGCAAGCGCATCATCGATGCGCTGCCGCCGTTCAAGCGGGTGATCGGCTAGCGCCGCGGCACGCGCGCCGCGCTCAGTAGTCGCAACTGTCCGGCACCGTGCCGCTGCTGGTGTTGCCGAGCGGGAAGAATAGCGCGTAGCGGCCCACGGCCGTGTCGTACACGCTCGGCTGGTGCGCGACCGCCGGCACCACGCAACGGAACTGACTGCTCGTGTCCGGGGCCTTGCCGCCGTTGTGGCGCACCGCCAGGTCGCGGCTGTAGTCGAAGAAGATCCGCGAGCGCGCGTTCGCGTCGCTGCCTTGCACGCCCGCTTGGCAGCCGCGATCGCCCACGCTGGAATCGTTGGCGCCGACCAGCTAGATCACGCTGCGTTGCAGGAAGCGTCCGGCGATGTCGTGCCGATCGGCCGCGTTCAGCCCGCTGGCGACATAGTCCGGCACTGCGCCGCGGTAGCCATAGGGATAGTCGTCCAGTGTGCGGCAGGCTTCGCTGCCGTTGGCGATGCCTGCGTTGCGATCGGTGAAGGCATGGCGTTTTGCATCCCAGCGGCTGCTGTCCAGGTAGGTATAGCGATCGGGGCTGGCGACCACCCAATTCAACTGCAGTGGCGGATTGAGGCGCGCCAGCGCTTCCGGCGCCGCCGAAGCGGTGGCGTGGCGCAGCACCCATTCCGCGCCGCGGCCGAAACCAGTGATGGTGATCTGGCGCAGGTGGGGATAGCGCTTCGGGTCGGCGACCACGGCCAGCAGTTCGTCCACCACGGCGAATGCGCTGGCCATGGCGCGATCGGTGGAGACAGCGCCGGCGGCCCAATCGGTCTGGCCCCTGTTCGCCAGATGGCGCGCGGTCGCGTCTGGAGAAAACGGACGCGCACGATTGCGCCACCGCCATCTTTGGCCATCGCAGATGGCCGGCGTCTTAACTTCCAGCGCCGCGGTGCGATTGCCGACGCGCAAGGCAGATAATGCAAAGACGATCACGATCGCGACGTCGCCGCGGTAAGGATGTGGCAACGGCGACGTCGTGTTCGCAGGTAGGCATTGTCTACATTTTCAGGCCGCTGCCGACAGCGCGCCGGAGCCGCACCTGCGCATATGTCGCATATGTCGGAAAACTGCAATGCCTCACGCATGCTGTCGGCGACCATGGTCACATCCACATGCGCAGCATCTGCATTGCCTATCGCAGCCATAGCAACTAACGAATTCTCGGCGAGCTGCCCGGCCGCCATGCTCCAGGCTCCTCCACATGGACCGCCCCCATGCGCACTGTCACTTTGTTGGTGCTCGCCCTGCTGTCGCAGACCCTGATCGTCCCCGCCGGGTTCGCGCAGTCCACGCTGACCCGCGACAACGGTGCGCCAGTCGGCGACAACCAGAACTCGCAGACCGCCGGCGCCACCGGCCCGACCCTGTTGCAGGACGTGCAGCTGATCCAGAAGCTGCAGCGCTTCGACCGCGAGCGCATCCCCGAGCGCGTGGTGCATGCGCGCGGCACCGGTGTGCATGGCGAGTTCACCGCCAGCGCCGACATCTCGGATCTGACCAAGGCCAAGCTGTTCACCGCCGGCGCAAAGACGCCGGTGTTCGTGCGCTTTTCCTCGGTGGTGCACGGCAACCATTCGCCGGAGACGCTGCGCGACCCGCGCGGCTTCGCTACCAAGTTCTATACCAGCGAAGGCAACTGTGATCTGGTCGGCAACAACTTCCCCACCTTCTTCATCCGCGATGCGATCAAGTTCCCGGACATGGTGCATGCGTTCAAGCCGGATCCGCGCACCAACCTGGACGACGATGCGCGCCGTTTCGATTTCTTCTCGCACGTGCCCGAAGCCACGCGCACGCTGACCCTGCTGTATTCCAACGAAGGCACGCCGGCCGGCTATCGCTTCATGGACGGCAACGGCGTGCACGCCTACAAGCTGGTCAACGCGCAGGGCGAGGTGCACTACGTCAAGTTCCACTGGAAGTCGCTGCAAGGCCTGAAGAACCTGGACCCGAAGCAGGTGGCGCAGGTGCAGGGCAAGGACTACAGCCACCTGAGCAACGACCTGATCGGCGCGATCAAGCAGGGCGACTATCCGAAGTGGGACCTGTATATCCAGGTGCTCAAGCCCGAAGACCTGGCCAAGTTCGACTTCGATCCGCTGGATGCGACCAAGATCTGGCCGGACGTGCCCGAGCGCAAGATCGGGCAGATGGTGTTGAACAGGAACGTGGACAACTTCTTCCAGGAGACCGAGCAGGTGGCGATGGCGCCGGCCAACCTGGTGCCGGGCATCGAGCCGTCGGAAGACCGCCTGCTGCAGGGGCGCATCTTCTCCTATGCCGACACCCAGCTGTACCGCGTCGGCACCAATGGCTTGAGCCTGCCGGTGAACCGGCCGCGGGTGGCGGTCAACAACGGCAACCAGGACGGCGCGATGAACGCCGGCGCCAGCGCCAGCGGCGTCAACTACGAGCCGAGCCGGCTCGCCCCGCGCCCGCAGGATCCGACCGCGCGCTATAGCCAGCTGCCGCTGTCGGGCAGCACCCAGCAGGCGAAGCTCGCCCGCGAGCAGAACTTCAAGCAGGCCGGCGTGTTGTTCCGCAGCTACAGCAAGAAGGAGCAGCAGGACCTGATCCAGAGCTTCGGCGAATCGCTGGCCGGTACCGACGACGTCAGCAAGCACATCATGCTGTCGTTCCTGTACAAGGCCGATCCGGCCTATGGCAGCGGCGTCGCCCGCGTCGCCAAGGGTGATCTGGCGCGGGTCAGGCAGCTGGCCGCGCAATTGCAGGATTGATCGTCCACGGCGCAGCGCGGCGGCGCCTACCCCGCGCCGCGCTGCGCCTTCTTTCCCGGAGACCGAGCATGCATCGCTTCCTTCTTCTCGTCCTGAGCCTGGTCGCGGTCTCGGCGACTGCCGCGCCCGTACCCGCCGACCCGGCCAAGATCCAGGCGCAACTACGCGACTACTTCTTCGACGCCGCGCGCGAAGGCCGCCAGGACATGCTGGCCGAGTTCATCCAGGCGCACTACGACCTAAACACCCGCGACGACAAGGGCTATACCGCGCTGATCCTGGCCGCCTACCACGGCCAGCAGCCGGCGGTGGAACAATTGCTGCGCGCCGGCGCCGATCCGTGCGCACAGGACAAGCGCGGCAACACCGCGCTGATGGGCGCGATCTTCAAAGGCGAACTGGCGATCGCCAAGCGGCTGATGCAGGCCGATTGCGCGCCCGACCAACGCAACAACGCCGGCCAGACCGCGGCGATGTACGCGGCGCTGTTCCAGCGCACCGAGGTGTTGAAAGACCTCGCCGCCAAGGGCGCCGATCTGCAGGCCAAGGACGCGCAGGGCAACGACGTGGCCAAGCTGCAGCGCGGCGAATTCGCGCAGGCACCGGCGCGCTGAACCACCCAGGAGAAGCGCGGTGCGCCCAGGCATGGCCGGGGCGCTGCAGGCGAGCGCCGTGGTTCAGCCGCCGACCATGGCGCCGAAGCCCCGGGATCGGCGAAAATACCCGCCCTGCCGGGCAACGACGGCTTCCTGAAACACGCTTCGCGCTGCCGCTGCCCGTTCGCCGCACCTACCGGGTACGCCGCATCGCCCGCGGCGCGCGCCGCGCTGTCGTGCCTTCGCTTCTTCCTGGATCCGTCTTGAACACCACCGCCTCGCCCCCTGCCACCGACGACCTGCCCCTGAGCGAGCGTCTGCGCGTCGCCCTGGACCTGCTCGAAGCCATCGATGCCGACCGCAGCGTGCTCGACGCGCTGCCCGAGGCCGACCGCGTGCGCCTGCACCAGGTCGTCGCCAAGGTCTACCACCCCGAGCCCAAGGCGCGCCGGCAACTGCTCAAGCAGCAGGCGCGCGAACGCCACCAGGAAAAGGTGCGCAAGGCCGAAGCGCTGCTCGCGCAGACCGGCATCCGCGCGCTGCGGCGCAAGCCGGTGTTCAGCACGCCGAACTACTTCCCGCCGCATGCCGCCGGCCTGCACGACGCCAGCAATGCCGCGGCCGAAGAGCCGGCGGCGGCGCAGTCGCCCGAGCTGCGCCACTGCTACGTGTGCAAGCAGAAGTTCACCCAGCTGCACCATTTCTATGACCAGATGTGTCCGGCCTGCGCCGAACTGAATTACTTCAAGCGCACCGAGACCGCGGACCTGCGCGGGCGCGTGGCGCTGCTGACCGGCGGCCGGGTCAAGATCGGCTACCAGGCCGGGCTGAAGCTGCTGCGCGCCGGCGCCGAACTGATCGTGACCACGCGCTTCCCGCGCGATTCGGCCGCGCGCTACGCGCAGGAGCCGGACTTCGCCGAGTGGGGCCACCGCCTGCAGGTGTTCGGCCTGGACCTGCGCCACACACCCAGCGTCGAAGCGTTCTGCAGCCAGCTCCTGGCCACCCGCGAGCGGCTGGACTTCATCGTCAACAACGCCTGCCAGACCGTGCGCCGGCCGCCGCAGTTCTACGCGCACATGATGGCCGGCGAGACCGCCGCGCTGCACGAACTGCCCGAGCACGTGCGCCGCCTGGTCGGCCATTACGAAGGCCTGCGCAGCCCGGAACTGCTGCCGGCGGCATCGGCGACCACGCTGCCGGCGGGCCAGGGCCACGGCATCAGCGGCGCCGACGGGCTGACCCGCGCCGCCGAACTGTCGCAGGTGCCGTTGCTGGCCGACGAACTGCTCGGCCAGCAGCACCTGTTTCCGGAAGGCCGGCTGGACCAGGACCTGCAGCAGGTGGACCTGCGCGGGCGCAACTCGTGGCGCCTGCTGATGGCCGAAGTGCCGTCGGTGGAATTGCTGGAGACGCAGCTGGTCAACGCCATCGCCCCGTTCATCATCAACGCGCGGCTCAAGCCGCTGATGCTGCGCACGCCCCAGCGCGACAAGCACATCGTCAACGTGTCGGCGATGGAAGGGCAGTTCTACCGCAACTTCAAAACCACCCGGCATCCGCATACCAACATGGCCAAGGCCGCGTTGAACATGATGACCCGGACCTCGGCGGCCGATTACCAGAACGACGGCATCCACATGAACAGCGTGGACACCGGTTGGGTCACCGACGAGGATCCGGCCGAGATCGCCGCGCGCAAGGTGCAGGAAGAGCGCTTCCACCCGCCGCTGGACATCGTCGACGGCGCCGCGCGCATCGTCGATCCGATCATCCACGGCTTCAATACCGGCGAGCACGTGTGGGGGCAGTTCCTGAAGGACTACGCGCCGACCGACTGGTAGGCGAGGTCATCGCGCACTGCGGGCGCGGATCCCCGCGGCGCATGCGCCATCGCCGCCGTGGCGCTACCGCGACGGCGCCGCTGCGTGCACGACGGGAAGCACGCAGCGGCGTCGGCGAGGACCTACTTGCGCACGCTCTGCGTATGCGACTTCAACGCGTCCTCCAGGCCCGGCACCTGCGCCACGCCGTCCGGCACGCTGAGGCTGGAGCCGACCAGATCCTGGCCGAACGGCTGCGTGCGTCCGCCCAGGCACTTGCCCAGGAACGCTTCGCTGACCGCGTTGAAGGCCTTGCTGTTCTCCGGCCGGGCGAAGCCGTGGCCCTCGTCGGGGAACAGCACGTAGGTGACCGGGATCTGCTTGGCCTTGAGCGCATTGACGATCTGGTCGGCCTCGGCCTGCTTGACCCGCGGATCGTTGGCGCCCTGACCGATCAGCAGCGGCCTTGCGATGCGGTCGGCACGGCTCAGCGGCGAGCGGTCTTCCAGCAGTTTCTTGCCGGCCGCGGTGCGCGGATCGCCGATGCGCCGCGCCATCTGTTCGAAGCCGGATTTCCAGTACGGCGGGATGGTGCTGAGCAAGGTGTTCAAGTTCGACGGGCCGACGATGTCCACGCCGCACTTGAACACGTCCGGGGTGAAGCTCAACCCGACCAGCGTGGCGTAGCCGCCATAGCTGCCGCCCATGATCGCGACCTGGTCCTTGGTCGTGACCCCCTGCTGCACCGCCCATTGCACCGCATCGAGCAGGTCGTCGTGCATCTTGCCTGCCCACTCGCCGTCGCCGGCGTTGGTGAAGCGCTTGCCGAAGCCGGTGGAGCCGCGGTAGTTGACCTGCAGCACCGCATAGCCGCGGTTGGCCAGCCACTGGTTGTAGCCGCTGTAGCCGTAGTCGTCGCGCGCCCACGGCCCGCCGTGCACGAACAGCACCAGCGGCACCGGCTTGTCGGCCTTGCCGTCGCCGTTGGCATCGGCCTCGCGCGGCAGGGTGAGGTAGCTGACCAGGGTCAGGCCGTCGCGCGAGCGGATCTCCTGCGGCCACTGCGGCACCAGCGGCTGCCCTTCCAACGCCGGGCGCGCGGCGAACAGCTTGGTCAGCTTGCCCGCACCGGACGGCGCGCGGTCGTAGCGGTAGAACGTGGCCGGCGCATCGGCGGCGGAGTAGGCGACGATCCAGGTGCGGTCGTCCTGGGTGCGTGTCAGCACCGAGATCTCGCCCGGGCCGATCGCCTGCAGCTGCTTGATGTCCGCGGCGATGCCCGGGTCCAGCACCTTCCATTCCGGGCGCAGGTAATTGGATTCCACCGCCTGCACCACGCCGCTGCGCGGATCGGTCAGGGTGCCGCCCACGTCCGCGCGCGCATCCTCGAACAGCAGCTTGCGCGTGCCGCTGGCCACGTCCACCGCGTACAGCGCCGAGGCGTCGCGCTGGCGCGAATCGAGGAAGTACAGGGTCTTGCCGTCGGCGGTGAAGCCGGACGGCGCGGTGGTCAGCGAATCCTCGAACGGAATCTCTTCGCGCTTGTGCCAGCCGCCCTTGCCGTCGGGTTGCAGCAGATCTTCGCCGCCGTCCTCGCGCGAGCGCGTCGCCAGCCGCACCTGGTAGTCGTCGTCGGCCAGGTAGTCGCCGATCTGCTGGGTGTTCTTCTGCAGCAGCGTGCGCGTGCCACCGGCCAGATCGACCCGGTACAGGTCGTGCCACTGCGCGTCGCGGTCGTTCATGCCGACCAGGATCGACTCCGGATGCTTGCGGCTGGCGGCCACCACCCGCGCGCGGGTCTTGGGAAAGTCGCTGAGGTCGCGACCGTTGCCGCCCGCGGCGATATCGAGTGCGAACAGATGGAAATTCTCGTCGCCGCCGCTGTCGCGCATGTACAGCAGGGTATTGGGCAGGAACGACCAGAAATAGGAGCGGATGCCGCGGCCGCGGTCGTGGGTGACCGCGCGCGCCTTGTCCGGCGCATCGGCCGGTGCGATCCAGATGTTGAGCACGCCGTCCACCGGGGCCAGCCAGCTCAGGGTCTTGCCGTCCGGGCTGAGCTGCACGCCGCTGCGCTCCGGGTTGCCGAACAGCACGTCGCGCGGGATCAGTGCCGGCGGCGCGGCCGCCGCAGCCGGCGTCTGCGCGGCGGGCGCGTCCCTGGCGGCGGGAGCGGCGGCCTGCTGCGAGCAGGCGCAGACCGCGAGGGCAAGACTGGAGGCCAGGATGAGGCGGCGCATGCGTGCTCCGGGAATGTTATTGGATGGAGGGTGTTGTTACTCTATAACAAATATGGATTCCAGTGACGCATGCCGGTGCGGCCAGGAGCCGTGGACCGGCGACGCGCTGCAGTGTCGCTTGCCGGCGGCCGTTGCGGCTACGGGTTTCGGCGCCCGGACATGAGCGTAGCGGCGTGGCGAAGGGCACTTCCCGATGTGCGCCGCGCTCCGGCGTCGCTTGCGCTGTGCCGGCCGCGATGCACAATCCGGCATCGACCCAAACGCAGAGCGACGCCATGGCCTCCGATGCCGGCTACGTGGATGACGTCCTGGAACAGGCGGCGCTCGGCACCGCGCTGACCTGCAAGAAGATGTTCGGCCAATACGCGCTGTACCTGGACGGCAAGGTGGTGGCCTTCGTCTGCGACAACCAGGTGTTCGTCAAGCCGACCGCCGCCGGGCGCGCGCTGCTCGGCGAGGTGGTCGAACAGGCGCCGTATCCGGGTGGCAAGCCGCATTACCTGATCGACGAGGGACTGGAGGACCGCACCGTGCTACAGCGCCTGCTGCGCGCCACCGCGCAGGCATTGCCCGCCCCCAAACCGGCCAAGGCCGGCAAACGCGCAAGCCGGCCGCCGGCGCCGCGCTAGGTCGCGCGTTGTTCCGTAGATTCTTGCAGTGCCGCTTCAGGTCAGTGCGTGCAGCTCGCCGCGGATGCCGTCCGCCTGCAGATGCAGATAGCCCACCCCGATCGGCAGGCTGAAACGGCGCGGTCCGGCACTGCCGGGATTGACGTACAGCACGCCGTCGCGGCTCTGCAGCAGCGGCTTGTGCGAATGCCCGCTGACCACCACATCCACGCAGGCGGGATCGCGCGCCAGCGTCTTCAGATCGTGCAGCACATGCAGGCGGATGCCCGCGATGTCGATGTCCAGCGTGTCGGGCAGCGCCTGCGCCCAGGGCGCGGTGTCGATGTTGCCGCGGATCGCATGCAGCGGCGCGAGCGCGCGCAGCGCATCCAGGATCTGCGGCTTGCCGATGTCGCCGGCATGCACGATGGCCACGCAATCGCGCATCGCCGCCAGCGCCTGTGGTCGCAGCAGGCCATGGGTATCGGAGATCAGGCCGATTCGCAGCGGCGGGACGCAAGGCATCGGCAAGGCTTCGCAACAGGACGGAGTGCTAGCCTAACCCCCACGTTCGCACAGCTGCGGACCGGTTCGGGCGAACGGCCGTTCACCGCATCGCGAGCGCCACCTGCCAGCAGCGCTGCATCGGGAACCAGCGGTCGATGTGGGAAAGGCCGCCGCCGCCGCGATCCGGGTCCGCTGCGCATCGGACGATTGCACGCGTGGTCTGACGCGAGTGTCAGCTTACCAACGGCAGCGGTCCCGCTTCATCCGCTTGCCGTTGTGGCGCCGGTCCAGCGTCAGGAAACCTTGCCCCCCGCAGCCAGAACCTGGGTACGGATGAACTCCGCGGCCTCCGCGCTAAGGTCGGCGAGCGGTAAGGTGACGAATTGGGACTTCGAAAGCAGCAGCAGCCAACAGGATTCGAATCGCCACACGTCGCAGACTGCGGACCAGGGCAGTGTCGTGGTGCCGGCAGCAGAGGACAGCGACAACGAGCTTGCGGACGCTTCGAGCGCGCCGACAGGAGCGCCCATTGCATCGAGCCTGCGCAGCGCGTTGCGATAGTGGGTGGCGTAGAGCGCCACAGGAAGGCGATGCCGAGCGCCAGTACGCTTGCCAGGACGCCGACCAGCCAGGAGGCGTTGCCGCCGCGAACGAGGAAGACAAGGGACGCCGCCACCAAGGCCAGGGCGACGACATAGCGCAGCCCGACGACGCGCCAGCAGAAGCTCGCCACGGCTCGGCGAATCAGCGGTCTGTCGTAGCGGACGCTGGCATGGTGCATCGGAGAGCATCCGCATGGAGTGCCGCTGCGCAACGGCATCATCGACAAGAGAACGGACTCTACGCGGCTGCGACCGTTGCACATCGCCGGGGTGCTGGCAACAGGGCGGCCACGCGCCGGCTCAGTTCTGTCGGGCGCGGTCGGCGGGACGCCGCGCCGACAGCCCCGCCGCGCCACTCCGCCGGCACCGCACCGTCGGCATCGTCCAGGGCGTGGTGGACATACAAGTGCTTGACCAGCACATAGAGCACCACGGTCAGCGGCGCCGCCAATACCACGCCCATCGGCCCGAACAGCACGCCGATGCCGAACAGCGAGAACAGCAGCAAGGCTGGCGGCAGGTCCACCGCGCGCGCCTGTATCAGCGGTTGCAGCACATGGCCCTCGAGCTGCTGCAGGACCACGAACACCAGCAGCGCCCCCAGGGTCACTTGCGGGCTGACGGTGAAGCCGAGCAGCACCGCCGGGACCGCCGCCACGATCGGGCCGACGATCGGAATGAAGTCCAGCAGCGCGGTCAGCCGGCCGATGCCGAGTGCCACCGGAACGCCGAGCAGCCACAGTCCCAGCCCGGTCAGGCTGCCGATCACCAGCATCGCCAGGAACTGACCGCCCAGCCAGGCGCGCCATACCTGCCCGCTGGCGCTCAATGCCTCGTCGGCGACATCAAGCACGTGAGTAGCGCGAAAAGCACGTTGCTTGCCGAGCATCGCCGCTCACTGTTCATGTGCGCGCGCATCAAGCCGCTTCCTTTGGCGCTACATTTTCGAGGATGCTCTGCCACTCCATGTCACAATCGCAATGGCGGCGTCGTGTGGCAACAGCTCAGACGTATCGATGCAGAGAGGGTTATCCGACCCGACCGGAACCGTATATGCGAATTCCTGCAGAATGGCAGCAAGATTGGCACGGCTGTTGACTTTCCCGAATGCGCGCCGGTCGGCGTTTTCCACCCTGTCGATTAGGTGATGGTTGGGTGCCCTTAGTTGAACAAAGAATGGCGTCGTCCGGTGGTCTGCGCAGAGGGCTTGGAGCGCATCGACATACCAATCGTCCTCGGGACCGCTATAGCAGAAAGTGGTAACTACGTCGCGAGGATCGGACTCGAGCAGTAACGCCATCGCAATGAGCCTCAGCCGGCATGCGAAGCGCCTGCGCATCTCAAAACTGCTATCGGCGGCCAGCAACTCGGTGGCGAGATCGTAAGTCAGATGGTTATGGAAAAGACTCGCGGATAGCTGCTTCGCGAGTTCTTTCCCGACGGTCAATTTTCCGACGGCGGGCGGACCGTAAAGCATGACGAGCTTTCTCCCGCGGTACAAGGTCATCGTCGCCTCACTGGGCTGTGCTTGTCGTTCCGGGTTCATAGTAGGTGACGTTGAGCGTATTGCGAGTGATGCCCCCGGTTGCGGACAATCGCGTCACTTCATGCCACGTGTCTTGGTAGTGGCCATCGCGAATGATCACAGTGGCGTTTCCGACAGTTGGCATTATGACATGGCGAGCTTCGCAATGATTACGAGGGTCAAGAATGCGCAGCAATCCGCCCCATTCGCGCTGCCAATGGGCATTGAAATAGACAATCAAGCGAAAACCTCGGCGCAGCGACGCATCGACATGTGGCAGGTAGTGCGCGTCCTGTCCTCCGCGAAATGCTACGGCCTCCATCGGAAATTCCGTCAGGTCCGTTCTGCAAAAGGTGGCCATGGCCGCCCTGAATGTGTCCGATGCGAGCTCTTCGCACATCGCCCGCCATGCATCTGATAGCGTCGCTGGCGCGTCGATGCCGAGCGAGCCCAGCGGGACAATGGTACGTCGATAAAAGTGTCCTCCGTTGCGTTGCCGAAAGTTGAATCCTTCTGTCGGGAATTCAATCGCAAGTCTGTGTGCCAGCGCGTCGTTGCGCCATATTTCGCGCAATTCCCCCCAGTCGAACGGCACATCATGGCGCGTCCCTGCCGAAATCTGCTCGAGCGCGAAGTATCCAGCGGTCATGTGTTTCCTTGTCCGAAAAGAAAGAGTCAGTGTTGCGACGCGCTGTCTATCGCATGGACAAGCCGTTGCGTCAGCTCGTCAATTTCATTGTCATCCATGGTGAAAGGCGGCGCGAGCTTGAGATGTCGATCCGCAGCGCCGATGATCAACCCATGCCGCCGCGCATCGAGTTGGACGCGGTTGCATGCCTCTGGCGAATCGAATGTGATCGAAAGCATTAACCCTTTTCCTTGCGCACTCACGACATTGCCCGTCGCCGGCAACTTCTCGCGAATTGCCTGCAGCAAACGCGCGCCCTTCGTTCTGACGCTTTCATAGCAGTGCTGGGCATGCAGGTAGTCGAGAATGAACAATGCGGCGCGGCAGCCCAACAGGTTGCCGGACTGTGTGTGTCCATGCCGGAAAAATGGGATGGAGTGCACGGCGAAGCTATCGGCGATCTTGGGTGTCGTCATCACGGCAGTGATCGGGAAGCCGCCGCCGAGACATTTACTGAAAATAACGATGTCCGGATTCGCGCCCTGAGAGACCGACTCGCACAGCGTGCCGGCGCGTCCGATTCCACAATAGACCTCATCGCAAATTAAAGGAATGTCGTATGTCCTGGCGAGCGATGACAGGGCCTGCAGAAAGCCGTCCGGAAACTGATATGTCCCCGCCATCGCCATAATGGGCTCGATGATGATCGCCGCCACGGTCGATCCATGTTCTGCAAGAAGCGCTTCCCATGTTTGCAAGTCGTCGAGGCTCTGCGGTGGTGACACCGTCATCGAGCAGGTGGCGACAAATGGCAATGCACCTTCGTTGATGAAGGGGCGTCGCGTGGCGACCATCGCGCCGAGCGTGCAGCCATGGTAGGCGCCATCGATGGCTACCACCAGCGTTCGCTGCGGATGATTGCGACTGATTTGATACTGCCACGCCATCTTCAGTGCGGCTTCGACGCCCTCGCTGCCGCTACCTGCCAGGAATGTATGTGCGAGTCCCGATGCTGCGAGCTCATCGCCGAGCCGCTCTGCAAGCGCCTCTGGCAGCACCGTGCTCAAACCGATGTTGCACGCGTGGACAAGCGTATCCATTTGCCGTTTGACGGCATCGAGAAGTGCTGGGTGAGAATGGCCGAGGCAGTGGTTATAGCTGCCCGATATTCCGTCCAGATAACGTCGGTCCGCATCGTCATACAGATGAATGCCTTCGCCCCTGACGATTCTGGGTCTGCCATCCTCCGCATTCAAGGACGTGTACGGTGGCCAATAGCGGCGCGACCTAGAGATAGCATTCATATAGCGTCCCCTTGAGTTCGGATCTCAATTGATCGTTGTTATCGACCGTCGATGAAATCAATGATGTCTCCTTTTTTCCTGTTCCCGGCTGAAGTCGCGCGGACGACACGCCCAGGAAGGCGAGCAACTTGGCATGCGTGGATGCCGGTTTGGTAAGCAAATCATCGTATTCGATCGGGAAGATCGCGTGGCGATCGAAGCGTTCAAGGAATTCGGCGCGGTTGGCAAGATCGCGATCTATGAACTCGACGAGTTCGTCGCGCGAAATGGACAGGTTGATCTGTTGCCGCCACCTCTTGTCGTCGCGGCCGACGTACCAGACGTGATCGAGAAGACTTTTTTTGAGCGACAGCAGTTGCGCCATGCGGTTGCGTCGATCCAGCAGAATGATCTTCAGGTCCCGCATTTCCGCCAGCGTCTCCCACACATTGGCGCCTGCCCACTCGGTGTCTAGATCGCGAAAGAGCACAAAGCCTACCGCTTCTACATACTCGAAATACGGTCGAAATAGATGCCGCTCGAGAATTTGCTCTGCTGTAGTGGTCTGTACACAATACGGCAGAAGGTGTTGGCCGAAGCGATTGAATGCTTCGCCATGCATCTCGATGCATGGATGCGAGCCGAGCAGCGTGCGCAACAGGTGGGTGCCGGAGCGTGGCGTGGATACGATGACAAATTTTTTGTAATGCATCTGCGCCGAGGCGATCTCATCGTTCAGGCTGCCGCCCACCCATTTTTTTTGCTCGGCTTGCGCGATCTGCGCGCGGATGAGTTCGAACATATCTGGCGAGCTATCGGCCAAGCCGAGCAACGGTGCTAATACTTCGTCGCCTCGCAATCCCTTGTTGCTCCAGTGTCTTCCGCCGTTGTGATATTCGCGCACGAATTCGACGATGGACGACGCCATGTCGTCGTCGATAGCGTATGTCGCAAGATCACTCCGAATCCGCGCGGCAAGCCCGCTCGCGGGGTGCGACATCCATAAGGACCATTGGGATGCAAGCAGCGGCGACGATGCCTCAGCCATCTGTGCGTACTCTGATGTCATGCTTGGGGAGCCAACGCGCGAGCGGGAGTTTCCTGCATGGCGTACGCGCGCGGAGCGCATAGAAAGAGGCCTCGCAGTAGAATGCGCGGGTTGGCGGGATCGTCGGCGTAGGCGCTTCGTCCGTGTGAAAGCTGGTCGTTGCGCATGATCAATGCCTGTCCTTTTTGAAGTGCGAAGCTCAGTGCGTAGCCGCTATCAGGATCGGTGAGGCGCGTCAGGTAAGCCACCGCATCAAGCACTCGGGGATCCATGCGGCGCGAATAGTCCCAATCCGCTGTCACGTCGAGGGTGAAGCCAGCAACGATCGCGCCGTCTTCTGCGGCGAGGAACACCGGGCCGATGTGCTCATATTGTCTGTCCAAGCGTGGATCGGTCGATCTGCGCCGGAACGCGTTCGGTGCTAGCAGGCATTGGGCAAGCTCTGGATGATCTCGGGAAAGTGCCGCAAATGCCGACAGGCTGTCGAACAGGATCGATTCGCCGCCGTTAGATGCATGCTGCTTGCAAAGCAGCACCGACGTCTTGATCGTGCCAATGGGCAGGTAGGAACCGTCGGTATGCAACGCCACGCTCGACGTGCCGTTGAATACATCATGCCGGCCGCTGGTTAAACCGCCGACCTTGTTCATGCCGGATGGCGACATGCCTTCCGTGTGCAATCGGCGGTTGAAATCGGACTGATACATCGGTCCGAGGTGATAGAGTGCTGCCAGGCGCTCGAAGTCGTGCGCATCAAACCGCCATTTGTCGCAGACGATCGCGAATCCGTACCTGCCGACATCCCGTACGACCGATTTTACATCGTTCACATCGAGCACCTGTGCAGGCCAATCGTCGAAACGGGTTTGCATACAATGCCTCTGATGAAAATAAAAATTCTGGTGCTGAAGCGTTTTCGGGCGGGTAGCTCATACGGCCGGCCTTCATTGAGCACCAGGCGGCGATTGCTCGCCGCTGATTTTATGAAGGTCATCCACTTCATGGGATTTACCGTATGAAGATGGCGAGTCGTGATTTCTTGCATGCGGTGCTCGTGCCGCCATCGATCTCGATAATCTGACCGGCAATGTGTTTTCGAATCCGCTATCAAGCGTGTGAGCGAAAATTTAATGTTTCCGCCGGCGCACGCAAGACGCAGGAATACATTGGCTAACTGTGTGTTTCGATGATGTTTGCCAGAAACTGGCTATCATTATGTACGGGAATAACCCGATTTACCGTGATGTCGTACTCGTCCCATTAAGGTAAAGTATGACGCTATCTACAAACTCGATCATGCAAGCTGCGAACAGCAGGCCATGCTGCGCCGCCGCCATTGATCAACGATCAATCCTTGGGGTCAGGCTGTGCGGCGCACCATCGTGGATGCCACGATCATTGCCGCGCCCTTCCCGGCCAGGCGCCTCGATGGCGAGCGCGTCCCGTAGATCCGTCAGGCCAGGAAAGGCAGTCAATATTGCTGCCGGATGCAAGATGAAGTGGCAGGGTGGGGTGCAGCTGCATGGACGCCATGGCCTGATGGCGTCGTTAGCGGTGAGGCAGCGCAATGCGATTGATGGCATGGTGTCCGCTGAGCGGGGACGTGGATGTCGCGACGGGGCGAGATCGTCGTGCGCCATGGCAGGGACGGCAAGGATCATCGCACGACGCTGCCGCTGCGCGACGCGTTGCTGGCGCAGATGGAGCAGACACGCCTAGGGCATGCGTAATGCCAGGACATCATGAAGACCGAGCAAATCCGCGGTCTTCATGGCAACACCTCAACCGTCCAGCATCGCCTTGTTGCGAATCGCGGAATCCCAACTCGATCTGCATCCGTCAACGATAAATCGCCACCACCTGCCCAGCGCTGACCTTAGACATCTGCTGGCAGACCCTCAGCAACCAGGGTTCGGCTTCCCGTTGTGCATGCTGCCGGCTTTGCTTGCCGCGGCGGCGCTCGCCCTTGCGGGTCATGTGACGCCGTCCGCGCGCCTGGTACGCATGCAGGACCAAGCGCGCCTGGATCGGCTCGTTGCGCACCACCTCGCACACGCCCAGATCGCGCGCCTTGCCCACCTGGGTCAACGCGTACAGTGCGCGACATGGCACCCACTGGTCGACCCGGTCGGGGATCTTGACAGGCTTGACCAGGGTGCGATGCCGCAGGCGCGTGATCCACCAAGGCCAGGGCGACGACATAGCGCAGCCCGACGACGCGCCAGCAGAAGCTCGCCACGGCTTGGCGAATCAGCTGTCTGTCATAGCGCAGGGTGGCGCGGTGTATCGTGTAAGGTCCGCATTGGGCGCCGCTGTGCAGCGGCATCGGTTATGAAGGTCCGGAGTCTACGCGCTACCGGGACGCATCACTCCGCCGGCACGGCACCGTCGGCATCGTCCAGGGCGTGGTGGACATACAAGTGCTTGACCAGCACATAGAGCACTACGGTCAGCGGCGCCGCCAACACCACGCCCATCGGCCCGAACAGCACGCCGATGCCGAACAGCGAGAACAGCAGCAAGGCTGGCGGCAGGTCCACCGCACGCGCCTGGATCAGCGGTTGCAGCACATGGCCCTCGAGCTGCTGCAGGACCACGAACACCAGCAGCGCCCCCAGCGCCACTTGCGGGCTGACGGTGAAGCCGAGCAGCACCGCCGGGACCGCCGCCACGATCGGGCCGACGATCGGAATGAAGTCCAGCAGCGCGGTCAGCAGGCCGATGCCGAGCGCCACCGGAACGCCCAGCAGCCACAGCCCCAGTCCGGTCAGGCTGCCGATCACCAGCATCGCCAGGAACTGACCGCCCAGCCAGGCGCGCAATACCTTTCCGCTGGCGGTCAAGGCTTCGTCGGCGACATCGCGGCGGTCGCGCGGCAGCAGCCGCAGCAGTCCGCGCCGATACAGCTTGGGCTGCGCCGCCAGATAGACGCCGCCGACGATCATCAGCACCGCATCGGTGATCCCGCCGCCGGCCGACAGCACGATCGCCCCGGCATGCGTGGCCAGCGTCGAAGCGCCGTCGCGCAACTGGTCGGGGATGCTCTCGATCTGCGGCCCGAGCGGACCGGACTGCAACCACGCATGGAACTTGTTCCATGCCGCCGGCAGCGTAGTGCGGAACGCGTCGATCTGGGCGGCGACTTCCGCACCGAACAGCAACACGATCGACGACAGGATCAGCACCAACGACAGGATCACCAGGCCCAGTGCGGCCCATTCCGGCACCGGCACCGGCAGCCGCTTCCGCAACGTCGACGCCAGCCCGTGCAGCAGCACGCCCACCACCACCGCGCCGAACACGACCAGCAGCAGTTCGGAGAGTTGCCAGGCCAGCAGGGCCAGACCGCCCAGCGCCATGACGACCAGGACGCGCTCGGCGAAAGGCCGCAGCGGGGAGGGAGAACGTGGGGCGGAGGAAAGCATCTGGGACATCCTGGCAAAACCAAAGTGTGCGGACGATACGGTCAGCGAAGTGCAAGGCAGGCGAAGAGCGCACGGCGGCGCCGTTGCCGGAACCACCCTGGTCGATCGCCAGGCCGCCCAACCACACTCCGCCGATTCTGCAAGCTCGCATGTGTCAATCCGAAAGGCGAAGCGGCGTCGGTTTTAGCGAAATGTCGCGACTGCCCAGCGGCATTGCCAGGCTCCGAGAACGCGCCGAGTAGCGTTTTCTCGAAATCGACAATGCTGACGGTTGTGTAGTCAATCATTCGGATGCGGGAGACGGCAAGCTCGACCAGTGCCGGGTCCGCATTGACCAGGCGGTCTTTGACGCCGGGATTGAGGTCCAGGAGCGGAAAGGTTCACCGAGGATCGCCCACCTCCAGGAAGTCGTGAAGCGGCCGCTTGCCTGGGCACGCGTAAACGGTAATCCAGCAGGATCGGAAGTCCCCGACCTCGCGAGGCTCCAACCCGCAATGGCTGCAATGTCTGGGCATGAGCTTGACGGCTGAGTTGCGCCGCGCCGCAAGGCGGCATCGGCTTGAAGGAAGGTTGGCAACGCCTGCGGCTGGGTGGAGATGATGCTTTCAATCCATTCGCTGTAATGACTCAGGCGAACATTGCAACTGATTTGACCATACCTCCGCGAGCAACAAGAGCCGGAGCATGTGCGGTTCCTTTGGAGGTCTCTGCGAGTGGCGTACGCCAGGCCGCACGCGGCTTGCGCTTGAATGGAGTGTCAGGCCGTCGCTGCGTGTCCCGGCCGCCAACCCAGGAGGCGGGCAGGCAGGAACAGGATGGCGTGCAGAAGCGCGAACACAGCGCAGAACGTCATCCCAACAAGGCGGAACGGCAAGGTGAGCAACCAGAGGATTGGCCACAGTACCAAGGCCAGCACGGCCAGCGGCCAGCACAGAACAAACAGAAGGCACCAGGCAACTACCGCAATCAGCGCTTTCACAAGGCGACTCCTTTGGCCGGTGGGCGGTACCGGAAGCATCGCAGCTGCATGGCAATGCGGCGACTGGCGTGCGACGAATGCGTAAAAGCACCTGATAAAACGCCAAAGATGGCGACGAACTCTCCCAGTGGGCCAAGGCCTGAGTCCAGCCGATCCGCGAGGCGAGTTCGGCTGCAATGGTCAGGCAGCATCCACCCCGAGCCATGGCGTGATATCGATGTGAGGTTAAGGGCGCTGACGATCCGGGCAGCTATAGACCTCCAAGCCCGAAAGATGCTCGTACAGCGCCCAAACGATCAGGCCCGGCTGCTCAACGTGGCGTGCACCACGCACTTGTCGGCGCTGGTCGCCAGCAACGCATACCTCCTCAGCGCGGTCGTGACCTTGCGCGGACGTACTTCGATCGGCTTCCCGCGTTGCGCGTCCTGCGCGACGCGGCGGGCGGTTCGGTAGCGTCGACCAGCAGGTTGATGCGGCGGTTGGCGAGGTCGATCAGGATCTGTCGCCGTCGCGGGCCAGGCCGACGGAGATCGCACTACCGGACACGTTGCGTTTCACCCTTATCCGCCGGCCCCGCGCAGGGCATTATTTCGGCGTGAGCCGGTACAGGCCACCGGGTTGCGCATCTTCCAATACCCACAACGACCCATCCGGCGCCTCTTCGATATCGCGTATGCGTTTGTCCAGGCTCCAGCGCTGGACCGCGCTGGCGCCGCCGTTGCGGTCAACGGTGACACGAATGATTCCCCCGCTGGCAAGGCCGCTGATCAAGGCGCTGCCCTTCCACTGCGGGAACATGTTGCCCTTGTAGAACATGAGGTTGCCTGGTGCGATCACCGGCACCCAATAGAGCACGGGCTTGACGAGATCGGGCCGCGTGTCCGGGCTGGGGATTGGCACGCCGTTGTAGTTCATGCCATACGACACCAGCGGCCAGCCGTAGTTCTTGCCACGCTGGATCAGGTTGAGTTCGTCGCCGCCCTTGGGGCCGTGCTCAAGCTCCCACAGTCGACCGTCAGGCGCGAAGGCGAGCCCATAAGGTGTGCGATGGCCGATGGACCATGTTTCGGCCGGCGTGAGGTTGGGGCCGGGGAACGTATAAGTGCTGACAACCGGAGCCGTCTTGGCGGCTTCGGTATCGGCCGCCGGATCGATCAGTGGAATGGTGGCGGCACCGACCTTGCCTGCCCATGGATTGCCCGGCGCGGGTTTGCCGTCCAGCGTCAGCCGCAGGATCTTGCCGACCGGTTGATCGGGATCCTGGGCCGGCGTGAAGCGCTGGCGGTCACCCACGGTGAGGAAGAGCGAGTTGCCGTCCGGCGAGAAGGCGATCTGGGCGCCGGCTTGGCCCCCCTTGCCCGTGGGCATCTGGCGCCAGAGGACCTGGAAGTTGTTCAGCCGGGCCTGATTGCCTTCCAGAACGAGCTGGCCGCGGCCCATGGCCAAGCCGCCGCCATAGTCGCCCGGCGCGACATAGGTCAGGTAAACACTGTGGTCAATGGCGTAGTGGGGCGAAAGGAAGACGCCCAACATGCCGTTCTGGCCTTCGACATAGCTGGCCGGGACGCCCTTGATCTCGGTCTTGGCGCCACCCGGCGTGACAAGCTGGAGGCGGCCGACCTTCTCGGTCACGAGCATGCGGCCATCGGGCAGGAAGGCAATGCGCCAGGGCAGGTCGAAGCTGGCGACCTTGGCGACGTTGAAGGGGAGGTCGGGATCGGTTTTCTGATCGCCAGCGTTGCTCTGTGCGTGGGCGGCGCTTGTGAGCAGAGCGCAAACCAGGAACCCGCTTGCCAGCTTCATCATGTGCGTGTTTCCTTGCGTCCAGGTGACCCTGGAGACCATAGTGTTTTCAATGCCGCTTGGGTGTGACGGTTTATTCAATCCTGGCGTGAAGTCGGAAGGAGCGTCATGATTTGGGGACGAACTCTCCCCAGGGGCCTTGCGCCTGAGTTAAGCCGGTCCGCGACGTGGGTTAGGGTCGAATGAATTTTTATGCGGCTGGCCGGTGACCAGCACGCACTGCCCTCCAACCGAGAACCACACAAAGCAATAAAAACAAAGCCGTGAGGATCATTGCTGAAGTGTACTTGACGGCAGCGTAAGTGCTCAGCGAACAGTGAAGAGTGTTAGGCATGTGCCTGCGAGTTGACCGCTAGCTCGCATCCGGCTAAATTGTCAGCTGGTGCTGAACACACCTTCTCGAAGCGGCAACCGCGCCCGAAAGCCATGCGGTTTTTTTGTGCCCATTGTTTTTATGGCCGGGCGGCGCGCAGCTATATAACACCCGAAAGGGGAAATCTGCGGGCCGTCTTCGAGCGGTGTTCAAGCGCCCGGCCGCCTCTCTGAACAGGAGGCGAAAATTGGACAATCTCGAAGGATGCCATCATGGCTAAGCAACACCGCACAGCGCCGAAGCCGCGCTTTTTGACGATTGGCTATCAGTATTACGAAAGCCAGCACAAAGACATAGAGCGTCGCACCCAGCCACGACAAGTTCCGTTTTTACGCTTGAGCGGCGATTGGTTGCAAGCGGCAGGGTTTAGGGTAGGCCAGAAAGCACGAGTTCAAGTGACGAAACGTGGCATCACGATCGTTGCCGAAGAGTAATGCGAACGATGCTGTGAGTGGAAAGACATCCGCTCACGGCATTCTGCTTTTACGAGACTAACGCCTGAATTAAGCCGCGCCGCGAAGCGGCGTCGGCTTGAACGAATAGTTAGGGGGCAACTACTGCTTGCCGAACGTGAAGATAAAGCGCTCTCCGCCGATGTCGCCCTTGCCGGTACCACGTGTGCCTGTGGACACAAACGTGAAAGGCCCAGTACGACCATCGTCGCAGGAGAACACTCCCTCACCATCGCGTCGACTCACGTACACGAAATTGCCCTTGCAGGTAGCGCCCCGCGAGGTGACAAGCGTCATGTTGCCACCACCATCCATGTAGCCCGTTGCAGTCCCAGTGAATGTCTCACTTGAATTCATTACGTTGCCCCGCACCGGCAGCGTCATGCTGCAAGACGTCAGAACCATCGCAGCACTGATGGAAGCAGCGAGCTGTAGAGCCTTTTTCACAAGTTCCCCCTTGATGTTTGATTTGCCGCCTAACGCCTGAATTAAGCCGACTGGCAAAGCTAGTTCGGCTTGAATGAATTGTTAGAACTTGGCCAAGATGTCCGCCTTTTTGCTGTTGAACTCCTCCGCTGTCAATAGGCCTTGGTCATGTAACTGCTTGAGTTGGGTGAGCTTGGCAGCAACAGACTCATTAGGCTCGGGTGCGGGCTGTGAAACAACTTGGACCTCTGGCGGTTTGGTGTTGCCGCCTAGAGTGGTGAAGGCCGCAGCAATGCTGCTGAGGAAGAAGCCGCTGAGTGCGCCCCAGAAACCAAATATAAAGTAGCCAATCGTACCGGCGATGAGACCCAATATGAAAGAAAGCACTGTATTGGATTGGTCTTTGGACTTGTCTCGCTGGCAGTACGGGCAAACTTGGCCGTTGAATGGAATATCCTTGCCGCATCCGGAACATCTCATAGGTCTCTCCCCCAAGTTCTAACATCTGAATTAAGCAACTGGCGAAGCCAGTTTGGCTTGAATGAATTGTTAGGCGCGGCTGCCCCCCACCGTATAGGGTCTAAGTTTAAGCCTGCCGTCAGCGACATCCTTCGCCAACGCCTTTCCAATTTGGGCCGCTTTGGCCTCTAGCTGAGCTCCCATATTCGCCAAATATTGGGCATGTCCTTCAAGCTTCTTCGTCTCTTCAAGAAGGTTTGAGATTGGCATGACTCCGTATTGCATGTTTGCGTCATCAGCTTCCTCAAACTTGATCGCCCCGTTTGGCAATTTATGTTTGCCCAGGCTCGCTGTAAAGAAGATATAGACGTCATGACCAGGAACTCTGCGGCCCGCCCAGTGCGCGAACATGTGACGCAATTGCCGATGCTGTATGAAGATCTCTGCAGCTTTCCGAATTCCCTCAGCGAGCTCAAGATTCCAGACACAACTGTCAGCGCAAGCCATAAGATGATCTAGTGTGTCCTTGTCGTTGAGTTTAAGCGCAAATGTTGTCGGATTTCCTAGCCTGATATGAGCAAAGGAATTGATCATGCGCCTCGCCTCAAGATCGGCGATGCAATAGGTTTGAATAAATCTTCCGATCAGTTCGTAGTCGTGGTCTTTAAGTAAATTTGTGTCATTTATGAGGTGGCCAAGCGACATCCTTGCCTTCACTAGCTCTTTCATTTCACGGCCGGCTGGAATCTGTGGTAGCGCATCGCGGGGCGATCTGTGGCTTGTCATGATGCCTTCAAGCGCCTAACTACTATTGGGCCGCGTAAAAGCGGTGTTGCACCAAGTATCGACTAACGCCGGAGGTCTGGGAAGGGGGGATTCCTACTGCGTAACAATGACTTGCCGGATGGCAACCGACGGTCTTGGCGTCGATGCTGGTTGCGTTATCCGACGGTTGAGCAGGCGTATGCGTTACACCCGTGACGATGCAGGCGTAACGGCGCGCCTGGCCCCCAAGCTGCTGGATCAGGTCCGTGGTGGGCTGCGGCTTCGCCACTACAGCCTGCGCACCGAGCAGGCGTATGTGGGCTGGATACGGCGCTTCATTCTGGCCAACAGCAAGCGGCATCCGGTGCAGATGGGGCGGGCAGAGGGCGAGGCGTTTCTGACCGAACTGGCGACGCGGGGCCAGGTGTCGGCCGGAACGCAGAATCAGGCGCTGGCAGCGCTGCTGTTCCTTTATCGCGACGTTCTGGTCGTGGACTTGCCCTGGATGGAGCATCTGGTGCGCGCCAAGCGGCCGCGTCGGATTCCGGTGATGCTCTCGGTCGAGGAGGTCGCGCGCTTGCTGACGATGCTGGAGGGGTCCTGTCGGCTGATGGCGGGGCTGTTGTACGGCAGCGGGATGCGGGTGCTGGAATGCCTGCGGTTGTGGATCAAGGATGTGGACATGGTCCTCGGCGAGATCGTGGTGTGCGACGATAAAGGCGGCAAGGATCGGCGGGTGCCGCTACCGCGCAGCCTGCGCGGGGAATTGATGCAGCAACGCGCGCGGGCGCTGCTGCTGCACGCTGCGGATCTCGCCGAAGGGGCAGGACGGGTATTCCTGCCACATGCGCTGGCGCGCAAGTATCCCCATGCCGATGTCGCGCCCGGCTGGCAGTATCTGTTCCCCCGCTGCGCGTCGATCGTTGGATCCGCGCAGTGGCCGAGTGGGCCGGCATCACGTGCCGGAGGAAACGCTGCAGCGCGCGGTGCAGGCGGCACGGCGCCGTGCAGGCATCGTCAAGCCGGCAACCTGCCACACCTTGCGGCATTCGTTTGCCACGCACCTGCTGGAGGCCGGCCTCGAGATCCGCGCCGTGCAGGAGCTGTTGGGCCACAAGGATGTGGCCACCACGCAGATCTACACGCATGTGCTGGAGCGCGGGGCCTCGGCGGTGCGCAGTCCGTTGGATGGGCTGGGCGTCGGCGGTCAGTGACGTTGCCACCAAGAACAGCAACCCAGCTGTGGGCGTGTGTGGTCACGCGTCGGGACTGATGGCCCGAGGCCACCCAGAGTTCCTCCCACAGTGCAATGCCGGGATGCCATGGAGACCGTGGGAGTCCACGGTCTCCATGGCAGCGTCTCAACCGTCCAGCATCGCCTTGTCGCGCACCGCGCCCTTGTCGGCGCTGGTCGCCAGCAGCGCATAGGCCTTCAGCGCGGTGGTGACCTTGCGCGGGCGCACTTCCACCGGCTTCCAGCCCTGCGCGTCCTGGGCGGCGCGGCGGGCGGCCAGTTCGGCGTCGTCGACCAGCAGGTCGATGCGGCGGTTGGGAATGTCGATCAGGATCCGGTCGCCGTCGCGGACCAGGCCGATGGCGCCGCCGGCCGCCGCTTCCGGGGAGGCGTGGCCGATCGACAGGCCGGAGGTGCCGCCGGAGAAGCGGCCGTCGGTGAGCAGGGCGCATTGCTTGCCCAGGCCCTTGGACTTGAGATACGAGGTGGGGTACAGCATCTCCTGCATGCCGGGGCCGCCCTTGGGGCCTTCGTAGCGGATCACCACCACGTCGCCGGCCTTCACTTCGCCGGCGAGGATGCCCTTGACCGCCGAGTCCTGGCTCTCGAATACCTTGGCGTTGCCTTCGAATACGTGGATCGATTCGTCCACGCCGGCCGTCTTGACCACGCAGCCGTCGAGGGCGATGTTGCCGTACAGCACCGCCAGCCCGCCTTCCTGCGAGTAGGCATGGGCGACGTCGCGGATGCAGCCGGCTTCACGGTCGGCGTCCAGCGTCGGCCAGCGCGTGGCCTGGCTGAAGGCGATCTGGGTGGGAATGCCGGCCGGGCCGGCCTTGTAGAAGGTGTGCACGGCCTCGGCGTCGGTCTGGGTGATGTCCCATTGCGCGATGGCGTCGGCGAGGGTGCGGCTGTGCACGGTGGGCTGGTCGGTATGCAGCAGGCCGCCGCGCGCCAGTTCGCCGAGGATGGCGAGGATGCCGCCGGCGCGGTGCACGTCTTCGATGTGGTACTTCTGGATGTTCGGCGCGACCTTGCATAGCTGCGGCACATGCCGCGACAGGCGGTCGATGTCGCGCAGGGTGAACGGCACTTCGCCTTCCTGCGCGGCGGCGAGCAGGTGCAGGATGGTGTTGGTGGAGCCGCCCATCGCGATGTCCAGGGTCATTGCGTTCTCGAACGCTTTGAACGTGGCGATGCCGCGCGGCAGGGCGGTGGGATCTTCGGCGCCGTACCAGCGGTGGCATAGCTCGACCGCGGTGCGTCCGGCCTTCAGGAACAGCTGCTCGCGGTCGGCATGGGTGGCGACCACGGTGCCGTTGCCGGGCAGGGCCAGGCCCAGCGCTTCGGTCAGGCAGTTCATCGAGTTGGCGGTGAACATGCCCGAGCACGAGCCGCAGGTGGGGCAGGCGCTGCGCTCGAAGGCGGCGACCTTTTCGTCGGAGGCGGTGGGATCGGCGGCGATCACCATTGCGTCGATCAGGTCCAGGTTGTGGTCGGCGAGCTTGGTCTTGCCCGCTTCCATCGGCCCGCCGGACACGAACACGGTGGGGATGTTGAGGCGCAGCGCGGCCATCAACATGCCGGGGGTGATCTTGTCGCAATTGGAGATGCACACCAGCGCGTCGGCGCAGTGCGCGTTGACCATGTACTCCACCGAGTCGGCGATGATCTCGCGGCTGGGCAGCGAATACAGCATGCCGTCGTGGCCCATGGCGATGCCGTCGTCCACGGCGATGGTGTCGAATTCCTTGGCCACGCCGCCGACGCGCTCGATCTCGCGCGCGACCAGCTGGCCGAGATCCTTCAGGTGCACGTGGCCGGGCACGAACTGGGTGAAAGAGTTGGCAATGGCGATGATCGGCTTGTGGAAGTCGGCGTCCTGCATGCCGGTGGCGCGCCACAGCGCGCGCGCGCCGGCCATGTTGCGGCCGTGGGTGGAGGTCTTGGAGCGATAGTCGGGCATGGGGGTGTCGTGCGGTCGGAAGGCGGTCGGCCCGGCGGGCCGCAAAGGGTTGCATTAGCAACCGTTTTGCGCGCCGCACAGGCCATCCGCCACGGTATCACGCGGCCTGCGCGCTTGCCCTTGCCGACGATGAACCGGCGCCTGACGTGGAGCGCATGGACGCCGCCGCGCTATGCGATCCGGCGACCGGGGGCTGCGGATGCATGGGCCTGCGCAATGCCGGCAATTTCCGTCTCCGCACGGAACCATGCATCATCGGGTTCTGTGCTCCGGCAGGGGGAACCGATGAAGCGATCCAAGAAAGCCGCGCTGTTGCTGATGGGCACCGCGCCGCTGCTGTTCACGGCCTGCGCGCCTGAAGCCAAGCCCCAGGAGGGGCTGTACACCTCGGTGGAAGCCTGCGCAGCGCAGACCCACGACATCGGCACCTGCCGCGAGGCGTTCAAGCAGGCGCAGCAGCAGGCGGCCGCCCAGGGACCCAAATACGCCAGCCGCGAAGAGTGCGCGCAGGAGTATTCGGCCGAGCGCTGCGTGGAGCAGCGCGACAGTCAGGGGCACTCGTTCATCGGGCCGCTGATGACCGGCGTCTTCCTGTCGCAGATGCTCAACGGCAACCGCATGTCCGGCCTTAACGCCGCGCCCGCGTACCAGGACCGGCAGAGCCAGTGGCAGCGTCCGGCAACCGGTGCCGGCCACGGCGCTGCGGCCAGCAGCCTGCACGGCAACCGGACCATGACCCATATCGGCGCAACGCCGCACCGGGCGGTCACCGTCAGCCGCGGCGGTTTCGGCAGCTCCAGCGGCGCGCGCGTCAGCGTCGGCGGCTGACCGCCGCGCCTCTCTACGCCCCATCAACCAAGGCAAGCACATGCAACGCATCGCAATCGTCGAACGCGGCGACTGGCGCGCGCAGGCCGCCGAGTGCGGCTTCCGCTTCCACACCATCGGTGGCGAGCGCTACTGGGACGAACGCGCCTATTACGCGTTCAGTCTGCGTCAGATCGAACATGATCTGGAGGATCCCAGCGCCGAGCTGCACCAGATGGCGATGGGGCTGGTGGACGAGATCGTCGCCAGCGAGGAATTGCTGCAGCGCCTGGCGATTCCGCCAGCGTTCCGCGATTGGATCGCCGAGAGCTGGCGGCGCCGCGATCCGCATCTGTACGGGCGCCTGGACCTGGCCTACAACGGCAGCGGCCCGGCCAAGCTGTACGAGCTGAACTACGACACGCCGACCTCGCTGTTCGAGTCGGCGTTCTTCCAGTGGCAGTGGCTGGAAGAGCAGCGGGCGCAGGGCCGCCTGGCGCACGACGCCGACCAGTTCAACTCGATCCATGAGACGCTGGTGGCGCGCTTCGCCGAAGTGGCTGCGCAGTTGCCGCCGCCGCTGTCCTTCGCCGCGGTGCGCGATTCGGAGGAAGACCAGTGCACCGTCGCCTATCTGCGCGATTGCGCAGCGCAGGCCGGGGTGTTCGGCGATGCGATCGCGATCGAGGACATCGGCCTGTCCGAGGACGGGCGCTATACGGATCTGGATGACGCGGTGATCGGCGCCTTGTTCAAGCTGTATCCGCTGGAAGACCTGTTCGCCGAGCGCTTCGGCCAGGCCCTGCCGGGGTCGGGCCTGCGCCTGCTGGAGCCGCCGTGGAAGGCGGTGCTGAGCAACAAGGGCATCCTGCCGCTGCTGTGGTCGCGCCATCGCGGCCATCCCAATCTGCTGCCGGCCGCGTTCGACGATGGCGCCGCGCTGCCGCCGGGCTGGGTACGCAAACCGCTGCATTCGCGCGAAGGCGCCAACATCGCCCTGCATCTGGCCGACGGGCGCATGCTGCAGAGCGACGGCCCGTACCAGGGGCCATGCATCGTGCAGCAGGCGCATCCGCTGCCGGCGTTCGACGGCCGCTATCCGATGGTCGGCAGCTGGATCGTCGGCGATACCGCGTGCGGCATCGGCATCCGCGAGGACGACGGCCCGATCACCCGCGACAGTGCGCGCTTCGTGCCGCATGCGATCGTCGAACAGGGGCGGCCTGGGGTGTTGTATGCCTGAGCGTCTCCAGCCGGGCGCTTGGCCATCCATCACCATGCGGTCGCGCGACGATGACTGGAACCGAGGCCCGCGCGCGGGCGCTGCGGACCGAAACAGACGCGGCTACAACAATCCGTCGCGTTTGACCGCGAGATAGCGTTCCACCAACGCGCCCGGCAGTTCCTCGCCGGTGACGTCGAGCACCATCACGCCGTGGCTGCGCAGCGCGTCGTGGGCGTCGCCGCGCTGCTGCAGATAGCGCGCCACCGCGCCGGCCTGCACCGCCTGCTGCAGGTCCTGCACGTCCTGCGCCAGCGCCTGGTCCAGCGCGCGTTCGCGCAGGCTGGCCACGCACACCAGGTGGCGGCGCTGCAGCAGCCGCACCGCGGCGAGCAGGTCTTCGATGTCCTCGTCGCGCACGTTGCTGACCAGCATCACCAGCGAACGCCGGCGCTGGCGCAGCGACAGGTCGGTGGCCGCGGCCAGGTAATCGGTGGCCACCGCCTGTGGCTGCAGGTCGTAGCTGGCGCGCAGCAGCGCATCGACCGTGCCCATGCCGCGCTGCGGCGCGACCCAACGTGCGTCGCCGCCGCTGGCCATCAGCCCCACCGCATCGCCCTGGCGCAGCGCCAGATACGACACCACCAGTGCCGCGTTGAGCACCTGGTCGAAATGCGACAGGCCGTTGTCGCTGGCCATCATCCGCCGCCCGGTGTCGATCAGCATCAGCAGCTGCTGGTTCTTCTCGTCCTGGTATTCGCGCGAGATCAGCTTGCGCGCGCGCGAGGTGGCCTTCCAGTCGATCTGGCGCAGGCTGTCGCCGACCCGGTATTCGCGCATCTGGTGGAAGTCGGTGCCTTCGCCGCGGCGCCGCTTCAGGTGCGCGCCGACCAGCCGCGAGGCCTGTTCGGCGCTGAACAGGGCGAAGCGGGTCAGCGGCGCGAAGTTCGGATACACGCGCACGGTCTGCGCCGCGCCGGCCACGCGCCGCTGCCGCCACAGGCGCCAGGCCGAGTGCAGGCGCAGGTGCGTGCCGGGAAAGTCGAAGTGGCCGCGCGCGGTCGGGCGCAGCCGGTAGCTGAGGCGGGTTTCGCTGGCGGCGGGCAGGGTCACGCGGCGCGGCAGGCCCTGCATCCACCAGCCGCCGGGCACCAGATCGAACACGTCCAGCGTCTGCCGCCGCGCGCTGTCGATGCGCAGCCCGGCCTCGCGCTCCACGCCCAGCGGCAAGGCTTCGGGCAATTCGCGGCGCAGCTGTGGGGTGGGGCTGCGCCACAGCCGCCACGCATCGAGCGCGGCGACCACCGCGATCGCCGCACCCAGCGCCTGCCACGGCCACAGCGGCAGCAACTCCAGCGCCGTGGCCAGGCCGCACAGCGCCCACAGGCCGAGCAGGGCCAGCAGTGACGGGGCGGGTCTCATTGGGGGCTCGCCGGGACTTGGGACTCCGGACTCCGGACCCGGAACAGCACGGCGCTGCGCGCAACGGAAGTGACGCACCTGCCGCATGTCGCGTGCCATGCCTGCACACGATCAGGCGCGACCCAGCACCGAGTCCCGCGTTCCGAGTCCCCAGTCCCGCGCCTCATTTCCGCGGCGCCTCCACCTTCGCCAGCAGCGCGCCCAGCGCGTCGTCGGCGCTCTGGCCTTCGATCTGCAGTTCCGGGGCCAGCGCGATGCGGTGGCGCAGCGCCGGCTTGGCGATGTCGCGGATGTCGTCGGGGGTGACGAAGTCGCGGCCGCACAGCACCGCCTGCGCGCGCGCGGCGCGGATCAGGGCGATGCTGCCGCGCGGGCCGGCGCCGAGCGCGATGCCGGGCCAGCTGCGGGTGGCGGTGACGATGCGCACCGCGTAGTCGATCACCTGCGGGTCCACCACGATCGCGGCGGTGCCCAACTGCATCGCCACCACGTCGGCGGCGCTGAGCACGCGCGGCACCTGCGACAGGTCGAAGTCGCCGGCGCTGCGCCCGGTGGTGACCGCTTCCACCATGCGCTTTTCGTCTTCGAGCTGCGGATAGTCGATCAGGATCTTCAGCAGGAAACGGTCCAGCTGCGCTTCGGGCAGCGGATAGGTGCCTTCCTGCTCGACCGGGTTCTGCGTGGCCAGGGCCAGGAACGGCGGCGCCAGCGGGAAGGCTTTGCCCTCGATGGTGACCTGGCCTTCCTGCATCACTTCCAGCAGCGCCGACTGGGTCTTGGCCGGGGCGCGGTTGATCTCGTCGGCCAGCAGCAGGTGGGTGAACACCGGGCCGCGGCGGATCTTGAAGCTCTCGGTCTTGGGGTCGTACACGGCGTGGCCGCTGACGTCGCTGGGCATCAGGTCGGGGGTGAACTGCACGCGTGCGTAGTTCAGCTCCAGCGCCTGCGCCAACGCGCGCACCAGCAGGGTCTTGCCCAGCCCGGGCACGCCTTCGATCAGCACGTGGCCGCCGGCCAGCAGCGCGATCAGGATCTGCTCGAGCACCTCCGGTTGCCCGATGAAGGCCTGGCCGACCGCGGCGCGGATCGCCTCGACCCGTTCGATCAGGGCGGGGCCGGTGAGGGGGGCGACGGATGCGGCGGTGGCGGTGGTCATAACTGGTTTCTCATCTGGACGAGGAGGCGAATGCGATCGCGGAAGGCGAGGTGTTGCCTGGGCGCTGGCGCTTGCAGCGCCTGTTCGATCTGCGCCGCCGGCAGGTTCAGGCGTTCGGCGATGGCGGCGGCTTGCGCATGGCCTTGCAACGCCGCGGCGAGCGGTGCACGGCGCCGCAGCCGGGTCAGGAATGCCTGGCGCATCGCCGCGTACAGCAGCGCGGACTTGCCGTAGCGGAACAGGTGCTCGCCGCTGGCGCGCACGTGCTCCAGCAGCGAGCGGCGGTCGCCGGCCGGCGCGGCCTGCAGCGGGCCGAAGCGTTGCATGCGCGACCACAGCCAGGCCAGCAGCATCAGCAGTGCCGGCAGCCAGGCCGGCCAGCCGCGGGTGAACAGCGTGTACCACAGCGACGGCAGCTCGGCAGAGTAAATCAGGTACACGTTGCCGTGGCCGTAGTTGGGCGCCAGGATCTGCCGCGCCAGCAGGCGGTGCGGCACGTCGCGCATGCCGCGGCTCGGCGCGGCGGGCGCGGCCTCCGGCGTGTCCTCGCGCAAGGGATTGCCGCCGTTGCTGCCGTTCTGCAGGAAGTCCATGTCCGCCAGCAGGTCCACGTTGCCGTCGCCGTACGGCAGGCGCGCGTAGGCGTAGTCCTCGCTGCCGCCCCACAGGTTGCTCGCCGCGTCCTCGTCGATCTGGAAACGCCGGCCGTTGCAGAACTCGCTGTGCTCGGGCTGTCCAGGAATGGCCAGTGTCAGGCAGTGTTCCGGCTTGCCGTCCTCCAGCGCGACATCGAGCGCATCGAAGATCGGCAGCTTGGCCGTGTCCTGGTCCTCGTCGGCCGCCGGCGTGCGCAGGATCAGGTGGCCGCCGCGCTCGACCCAGGCCAGCAGCGCATCGCTGTCGGGCTTGCTCAGCGCGCGCGGGTCTCCGAACAGCAGCACGCTGTCGTGTGGCTGCAGGCGCATCGCCGCCAGGTCCAGGCGCTGCCGCGATTCGGCGCGCACGCCGTCGGCGCGCAGGGTCTGGCGCAACGCATACAGCGGGTTGTACGCGGCCTCGCCGCGCGGCGGCAGCGCCAGCTCGCGTTCGGCGCGTTCGTAACGGCCCAGGAACCAGGCCGCCAGCACGCTGGTCACCAGCAGCCCGAGCAGGAAGATCAGCGCATTGCGCGTGCCGCTGTTCATGCGCGCCACCGGTATTGCTGCTGCAGCGCGTCGAGCAAGGCGTCGAAGGCGTCGTCGTCGGGCAGGCGCCCAGCGTAGGCGGCGTATTGCCAGGTGCGTACCATGCGCGCGAACAGGTCGCGGTCGGCGTCGTCCGGCAGGCGCCTGGAGGCGCGCAGGCATTGCGCTTCGGTGGCGCCCGGCGGCAGCGCCAGGTTGGCCCGTTCGCACACGGTCGCCACGCTGGCGCGGTACAGCAGCGCCAGCGCGTCGCGCTGCCTGCCCTCGCGCCATAGCCGGCGCGCGCTGGTGGCGACGTCGTCCGGCAGCGGCTCGGCGCTCAGCACCGGGGCGTGCGCCACCGGCGTCTCGACCGGGGCACGCTTGCGCCCGCTGCCGCGCATCCACGGCAGCCAGTGCTTGGCGGTCAGCAGCAGGACCAGCACCAGCATGCCGGCCAGCAACCACATGCCCCATTCGCCGACGAATGCGAACACGGCCGCCACGCTCGCCAGCAAGCCCTCGCCGAAGCGCGGATCGGGCTTAGCGGGATCGGGCTTCTTCTCGTCGTCGTCGTCGTTGCGGTCGCGCTTCTTCCAGTAGCCGATGCTGCGCTTGCCCGACAGCAGCGGATCTTCGTAGGTGCGGTCGGCGGCGCGGTCGAAGCGCGCGTCGGCGGCGGGGACGGTGTCGAAGACGTCGTCGAGCGCGACTGGCTCGGGGGCGTCGTCCGCGCTTTTTTCCTGCGCTTTCGCCGGGTCCTTGATGTCGCCGTCGCCGCCGGCGGCTTCCTGTACAGGTTGCGGCGCCGGGGCGGGGCGCGCCTGCGGCTCGGCCGCGACGGCGGGGCCGCCAGCGCCTGGCGCGGCGGTTTGTGCGCGCAGCGCCGCGCCGGGCGCGCCGAGCAGGACCAGGGCCAGCAGCAGCGGCGCGGCACCGCCCAGCCGCTCGCGCAGCCGGCGCAGCGCCATTTCCACGTCCCAGGCTTCGATCTCGGTGCGGCGGTTGAGGTACAGGCCGAAACCGGCGCCGACGAAGAACGGTTCGATCAGCGTCGTCGCCAACCAGCCGAAGGCGTTCAGGCCGACGTCGGCCCACACAGGGTTCTCATCGCCGATCAGCGCCCACGCCGCGCGCGCCGTTTCCGGCAGCAGGTCCACCGGCACGAACATCGCGATCGCGGCGATGCACGCCAGCAGCAGCATCGCCTCGAAATGCCAGCACACGCTGGCCAGCAGCAGCGCGTGTCCGTACACCGCGCCGCCCAGGGTGCGGCGGCGCTGCCGCTGCTGTTCGGCACTGGCCCCTTCCAGCAGCTCCAGCGGCATGAACACCGTGCGCGCCGGGCTCAGCCGGCGCCAGGTCAGGTAGCCGAACATCGGGCGCCAGCCCCAACGCAACTGCGCGCGCAGCGTGTCGCGCACGCGCGGCACGTCGCCGAACACGCCGCGCGAGATCACGAACAGCGGGATCCGGTCCAGCACCGGTTTCAGCCACCACAACAGCAGCCCGGCCAGCCAGAGTTGGTCGATCGCCCAGGCGCCGAGATTGAGCAGCGCGAACAGCGGCACGCTGATCAGCAGCCATGGTTTCCAGATCGCGCCGGCATGGCGGCGCACCAGCGCGCTGCCCAGCTCCATCGCCTCCCAGGCCGAGCGTGCGCGCAGCACCACGTCCAGGCGCTCAATCCGCATCGCCGGCCTCCGCCATGCCGCGTCCGCCGCGCCACAGCCAGACCAGCACCAGCGTCCATAGCAGCCCGGACACGGTGTACTTCACTGCCGCCGGCAGCGCGCCGATCGAGGACCAGAACGCTTCGATGAAGGCGGCGACCAGCAGCATGAACGCCACGCCCAGGCATAGCTTGGCGCCGATGGTGCCGCCTTCGACCAGCGCATCGATGCGCCGGCGCCGGCCCGGCGCCAGCAGCTTCAAACCCAGTTGCAAGCCGGCGCCGCCGGCGATCACGATCGCGGTCAGTTCGAACGGCGCATGCCCGGCGACGAAGCGCCAGAACGTCACGCCGTACCCGATCTGATGCAGGTGCCCGGCCACCGCACCGATGGTGACGCCGTTGAACAGCAGCACCAGCACCGTACCGAGCCCGGCCAGCAGGCCGCTGGCGAAGGTGCGCAGGCCGATGCTGATGTTGTTCATGATGTAGTGGCCGAACATCTGCCAGTCGTCGCCGCTGTCGCGGCCGAGCTTGTGCGCGGCCGTGGCCGGGTCGTACATCCGTTCCATCTGCGCGATCTGCATGGGATCCATCAAGCCGTGGATCAGTTCCGGCCGGTACTGCAGCAGCACGAAGATGGTGACCAGCGGCACCACGAACAGCGCCGTGGCCGCGGCCATGCAGCCGGCCTGGCTGCGTACCAGCTGCGGGAAATCGGCGAACAGGAACTCGGCCGCGCGCTGCCAGCGCGGCCGCGGCGGTCGGTACAGTTCGGTGTGGCCCTGTTGCATCAGTTGCTGCAGGCGTGCGGTGACCAGCGGGCTGTAGCCGCGCTTGCGCGCCAGCGCCAGCTGCTGGCACAGGCGCCGATAGCGGGCCGGCATGTCTTCGTCGGCCAGGCGCCACGCGTGCGCGGCGCTGTCGGGCGCGCTCGCCTCCGCGCTCGCGGGGCGCTTGCGCCCGTGCGTGTGCAGCCAGGTCTCGAAGGCCTCCCACTCGTGCTGGTGGCGGGCGATGAACTGCTCCTGCCTCATCGCCGCCCCAGCAGCCAGTTGGCCATCGCATACAGCCGCAGCACGCCGGCCTGGCCGGGGGCCTGCGTCAACGGCAGCGCCAGCGTGGCCAGTTCCAGCTGCCGCGCCGGGGCCAGCCGCGGCGCGCGCTCGGCGAAGGCGATCACCGCCGCCTGCTCGGCCGGCGACAGGTGGCACGGCGGCGCCACGGCGCTGGCGATCGGCGGCAGCGCCGCCTCGTGGCGCGGCGTCTGGTGGATCACCAGGGTGCCGGCGACCATGTCGCCCAGGCGCCGCGCATGCGCGTCGAACAGGCAGGCGATCAGGCCGATGGCGTAGCCGAACGGCAGCATATCCACGGTGCGCAGCAGGTTGCGGGTGATCGCCGCCATCCACCCGGCCGGGGCGCCGTCGCGCGCGACCACGCGCAGGCCCAGCGCTTTCTTGCCCAGGGTCTGCCCGAACCAGCCTTCGAGCACGATCGGGTAAGCCCAGAACACCAGGAACATCGCCACCAGGTACAGACCCTGGCCGAAGCCGCCGAGCGCGCCGAGCAGCATGCCCATCGCGGTCAGCACGGCGAAGCGCACCGCCAGGTCGATCAGCCAGGCCAGCGCACGCGGCACCGCGCCGGCGGCCGGCAGTTGCAGCGGCACGCCTTCGGGCGTGATCACTTCACGGTAGGTGTCGAGCATGCCGCTCATCGCCGGATTGCGGCGCGGCGCGCCTGCGATGTAGGGAGACCGTCCTTGCGTCCGGCCGGCGGCCTGTGGCGGCATGCGTGATCTCGATTGCGTCCTGCTCCGAACCGCGACTGTAGCCGGCGCGGCGCCAATTGCCCAGCCGGCGCCGTGCTCGGCGCCGCAGGGTCTTCACGCGATGACGACGACGACGGCGCGACACGCGCGCCGCGTAGGCCGCTCAACGCACCGTGCCGCCGTCGCGCTTGCGCCTGGAGAACAGCTTGCCGATGCCGCCGACCAGCGCCATCCCCCCAGCGCCACCAGCTTCCAGGCCTTGGCCAGCAGCAGGCCGAGCTTGGCGAACAGGCCGGCCTTGGCGGCCAGGCCGCCGCCGATCAAGGTCGCCAGGCCATAGCTGGCGATCTTGTCGCTGGACGGGTTGTGGTCGGCATAGCGCGCGCCGCTGTCGAATTCGGCCATCGGCAGCAGCTGCTGCATGCCTGCGCGCACCTGTGGCAGCGCAGGCATGCCGGCGATCGCGTTGAGGCTCAGGTAGCCGTGGCGGCCGAGCACGCGGATGTCGTAGTTGAGGGTGTGGCCTGGGTTGCCCTGGAACGCCAGCTCGCGCGCCCAGTACAGTTTCTTGGTCGCGGCGTCGTAGCGCGGCGGCACCGCCCAGCCGACCAGGTCCACGCTCTCGTAGCCGGCTTCCTTGCGTGGCGTGTTCTCCTCGCGGGTCTGCTTCTGCATGTCCGCGAGCATGTCCTTGTAGTCGATCTTGCTGGCGTCCTCGTCGGACACGTAGCCGTCGTCGGCATAGGTGACCACCACCGCCCAGCTGCCCTGCTCGTCCAGCGCGGGCTGGCGCGGCACGATCATGCCGAGCACGCTGTCGTCCGGCGGGTTGCCCCAGTACGTTTCCAGCACCTGCCGCGCGTCGTCCTTGCCCAGATAGCGGAAATCGTGGTTCAGGTCGAAATGCACCTTGGCCTGCGGCACTTCGATGTGCCCGTCCTGGAAATGCAGCGAGGCGACGAACTGCTCGGCGCTCATGCCGTCCTTGCCGTGCGCTTCTTCTCGCGCTCGCCCACGGTCTTGCCCGGCCCGATCCCCACGCCGGCGCCGACGAAGCCGTATTTCTTCACCGTGGCGCCGTCCAGGAGGCACGCGCCCATGCCGATCAGGCACAGGTCCTTGATGGTGCAGGCGTGGAGAATGGTGCCGTCCTGGATGTTGCTGCGCGCGCCGATGCGCACGTGGTTGACGTCGCCGCGGATCACCGCGCCCGGCCACACCGACATGTCCTCGTCCAGTACCACGTCGCCGATTAATCGTGCAGGCCGGATCCACGTAGGCGCGAGCGCCGAGTTGGGGTGACTTGTCGAGGACTGGGCGGATCGGGGCCATGGCGGTCCGCGACGATGGCGGTCAAGGGCCGTAGCGGCAGGCGATGCTAGCCTGCGTGCCGATCCGGCCGCTGCCGAGCAGGCATGCGCAGGCAGATGCCAGCGTACCGATGCGGAGCGTGGGCATGCGCGTTTTTCTCGCGCATCGGGGTGGGTCATGCGATACGTCTACGGTAAATGCAAAGCAGTGCATTGCATCGGGTCAGGCAGGCGCGGTAGCGTCCTGCCGCTGTCTTTCCCCTTTCATGCAGGAATTTCGTCATGCCGCATGCTGCTGTACCAGGCTCCCTCATGCAGGACCGCATGGGTGGCTTCCAATGGATGGCCGTCGGGATTTGCGTGGTGTTGACCATGCTCGACGGCTTCGACGTGATGGTGATGGCATTCACTGCATCGCACGTGTCCGACGAGTGGCAGTTGTCCGGCAAGCTTCTGGGCGGGTTGCTCAGTGCCGGTTTGATCGGCATGGCGGTGGGCTCGTTGTGTGTGGCGCCCCTGGCCGATCGTTGGGGGCGGCGGCGCCTGATCCTGGGTTGCCTGGCGATTCTCACCGTGGCCATGGGAGCCTCGGCGATGGCGCAGAATGTGCAGCAGCTTTGGATCTTGCGGGCGTTCACCGGCCTCGGCATCGGCGCGATGTTTCCCAGCATCGGGGCGATCACCGCCGAATACGCCAGCGCCAGGTGGCGCAGCGCGGCGGTGGTGCTGCAGACCACCGGCTATCCGATCGGCGCCGCGCTCGGTGGCGTGATTGCCGGCGTGCTGCTCGAACGCTGGCACGTGCACTGGCACGCGGTATTTCTGTTCGGCGCGGGGTGTTCGCTGCTGTGCATGCCGCTGGTGCTGGCGTGTTTGCCCGAGTCGCTGGATTTCCTGGTCAGCCAGCGCCCGACCAACGCGCTGGCCCAGCTCAACGCGACGTTGCTGCGCATGCGGCATGCGCCATTACCGGAGTTGCCGGCGTTGCCGCCGCGCGATGCCGTTCCACGCCAGGGTTATGCCGTGCTGTTCGTCGGTGCGATGCGCCGACGTTCGCTGTTGCTCGCACTGGCGTTCTTCTTGCACATGTTCGCGTTCTTTTTCGTCCTGAGTTGGACACCCAAGTTACTGATCGCGGCCGGTATGTCGGCGCAGCAGGGGATCACCGGCGGGACCTTGCTCAACCTGGGCGGTATCGTCGGTGGCGGTGTGTTCAGTTGGCTGGCGGTGCGCTGGTCCTTGCGTTGGTCGACGCTGGGGATGTTCCTGCTGGGGGCGCTGGCGATGCTGGCTTTCAGCGCTTACAGCACGCACCTTGCGTCGGCCTTCGCGATTGCCCTGGTCATCGGTGCGGCGGTGTTCGCGGCGATGTCCGGGCTTTACGCGACCGCACCGGTGGTATTCGATGCGTCGATCCGCAGCACCGGCCTGGGCTGGGCGATCGGCATCGGTCGCATCGGCGCGATCCTGTCGCCGCCGACGGTGGGGTGGCTACTGGACGCCGGCTGGTCGCCCCAGCGCCTGTATCTGCTGTGCACGGTGCCGTTGCTCCTGGCGGCGGTGGCGCTGCTGGCCCTGCGCACGCGTTGAGCCGCGCGCTGCGCGCCGCGCTTGGGGATCGGCAGATGCATCTTGAACCCGAGCGGGCCGGTGTCCTGCATCGTCCCCACCGGCAGCTGCCATGCGATGCGCCGGGACTTCAAGTCGATCGCGCTGAGGGTGGCCAATGGCGGCGCCTGACCAGCGCCGACGAGACGCGGTTCTTCTTCACCGTACCGCGCGCCCGTCAGCGGTACCGCCCCGACGCCGGTGTCGACCGCTTCGGCGAGGCGCCGCGCCCGATCGGCCGCGCGTTGCCGGCGTTGGTGGCGCAGTAGCGGTGCCGGCGTGCCGCGCCGCCTATGGCGGCGACGCAGCGGCAGCGGCCAGGTAGCGATCCTTCAGGCGCACGTAGTGCTGCGCCGAGTAGTGCAGGCTCTCGATCTCCTTGTCGCTGAGCGTGCGCGCCAGCCGCGCCGGATTGCCCAGCCACAGTTCGCGCTCGCCCACGGTCTTGCCCGGCCCGACCACCGCGCCGGCGCCGACGAAGCCGTATTTCTTCACCGTGGCGCCGTCCAGGATGCATGCGCCCATGCCGATCAGGCACAGGTCCTCGATGGTGCAGGCGTGGATGATGGTGCCGTGGCCCACGGTCACGTCCGCGCCGATCAGGGTCGGGTAGCCGGCGGTGTTGAACGGGCTGTGGTGGCTGACGTGGATGATGGTGCCGTCCTGGATGTTGCTGCGCGCGCCGATGCGCACGTGGTTGACGTCGCCGCGGATCACCGTGCCCGGCCACACCGACACGTCCTCGCCCAGTACCACGTCGCCGATGAGGGTGCAGGCCGGATCCACGTAGACGCGTGCGCCGAGCTGCGGCGCCTTGTCCAGGAACGGACGGATCGGGTTCACGGCATTCTCCGAGGGAGTGGGTGGGGGCAGGCACCGCACTGCGGCGCGGCTGTCGATGATAGCGCCTGGCTGCCAAGCGCTTCGGGCGCATGCCTGACGGACCGGGGAGATGGGAGATGCCCGCACTGGCGCGGTTGATGAGGTGGATCGTCGTGCGCGTAGGCGCGGCACGGCTGCCCATGGGCCAGGGGCGCACGCGATGCAGGCCAGGGCATGGCCATCGGGCCGGGCCAGGATGCCGCGCGCCGCATCGGCGGTCGCGGTCCGGCGAGCCCGTCGCGCGAGCTCGCCGGAGGCGTTTGCTACTTTTTCTTTTCCTTCTTGGCCGCGCGCTTTTCCTTCAGCGTCTTGGTCGGCTGCTTCTTGTCGCTCTTCTTCTGATCCAAGCCCTTGCTCATGACACCCTCTGGACGATTGCACTGTGGATTGCCGGCTGCGGCCGCCGTGGCGGCGATCGCGGCGACCACTTTACTCCGCTGGCGGCCGGCGAGGCCGCCGTTGTCGCCCGGCATGCACCCACGGTTGGGTCATAATCCGGTTTTCCCCTTCAAGGTCCCCCGCGTCCGATGAAAACCCCCCAGGGCCTGCAGCCGCTGATCGAGGACGGCGTCATCGACAGCGTGCTGCGTCCGCTCAAGAGTGGCAAGGAGGCCGCCGTGTACGTGGTCCAGGCCGGCGATGACGTATTGTGCGCCAAGGTCTACAAGGACATGGCGCAGCGCAGCTTCCAGGCCCGCGTGCAGTACCAGGAGGGCCGCAAGGTGCGCGGCAGCCGCCAGGCGCGGGCGATGGGCAAGGCGACCAAGTTCGGCCGCCGCGAGCAGGAGGCCGCGTGGAAGGACACCGAGGCCAACACCCTGTACCAGCTGGTGGATGTCGGCGTGCACGTGCCGCAGCCGCGCGGCTACTTCCACGGCGTGCTGCTGATGGACCTGGTCACCGATGCCGACGGGCAGAGCGCGCCGCGGCTGGGCGAAGTGGAGCTGGAGCCGGAGCAGGCGCGCGCGTTCCATACGCAGCTGATCGGCGACGTGGTGAAGATGCTGTGCCTGGGCCTGGTGCACGGCGACCTGTCCGAATACAACGTGCTGGTCGCCGCCGCTGGTCCGGTGCTGATCGACTTCCCGCAGGTGGTCAGCGCCGCCGGCAACAATGCCGCGCGCGACATGCTGCTGCGCGACGTGCACAACCTGCGCGACTGCCTGGGCCGCGCCGCGCCCGAACTCAACGACACCCACTACGGCGAGGAGATGTGGGCGCTGTACGAGCAGGGCGAGCTGCGCCCGGACAGCGCGCTCAGCGGCCGCTTCGTGTTCGACACCCACCGCGCCGACGTGCGCGCCGTGCGCGATTCGATCGAGGATGCGCGGCAGGAAGCGATCATTCGCCAGCAGGGCCGCGAGGCCGCCGCCGACGAGGATTGAGTGCGGCGGCAGTGACTCCTGCGCGCTGCCGGAACACGCACCCAGCGCCGCGCCGCCGATCGCATCGGCGGCGCCACTGCCGCGGCCTGCAGATCTTGCCATTGTCGTCAGCGCTTGCCGCGGCCTCGCAGTGAGCGCGGCCGCGGCATGACGCGGCACCGGCATGCGCTCGGCAAACGCGCACGCTCGCGCAGCGCAAACGGCAATATGCGTATCCCGAGGCGATACCAACGTATCGCCCGCAATACCAATCTTTCGCCAATCTTTCTGCGCGCACACGCAAGTTGAAGTGGCAGCTGACTGCCGTTTTCGTCGCGCTGTATTGCGGGAATACATTTCGTGTAGCGTTGCGCGCTTCGATCTCCCCACCCCCACGATTTCTCGCTTATGTTCGACGCCTTCGCCGCGCCTCGTTGTTTCATTTTCTGTGGATCCGTTGTTGCGCTGGCGATGGCGGCGGGGTGTTCGTCCACGGCGCAACCGCCGCCGCCGATCAAGGTCGGCACCCTGGCGGTGACCGCGCAGACCATGCCGGTGGAGCAGGCCTTGCCCGGCCGCACCGTCGCCTTCGAGGTCTCCGATGTGCGCCCGCAGGTCAACGGCCTGGTGCGCAAACGGCTGTTCACCGAAGGCCAGGATGTGGTGGCCGGACAGGTGCTCTACCAGATCGATCCGGCGCCGTACCAGGCCGCCTACGACAGCGCCCGCGGGCAACTCGCGCAGGCCCAGGCCGCGGCGCTCGCGGCGCGGCCCAAGGCCGAGCGCTACCGCACCCTGGTCGCGCTGGATGCGGCCAGCAAGCAGGATGCCGACGATGCCCTGGCCGCCTTGAAGGAAGCCGAAGCCAACGTGGTGGCGGCGCAGGCAGCGTTGCAGGCGGCGCGCATCAATCTCGATTACACCCGCGTGCTGGCACCGATCTCCGGCACCATCGGCAGCTCGGCCTACAGCGCCGGCGCGCTGGTGACCGCGCAACAGGACGCGGCGCTGACCAGGATCCAGCGTCTGGACCCGATCTACCTGGACGTGAGCCAGTCCAGCACGCAGCTGCTGGCGCTGCGCGAGCAACTCGACGCCGGCCGCATCAAGGCCAGCGACGGCAAGGTCGCGGTGCGGGTGCGACTGGAGGACGGCCGCTTCTATCCGCATCCCGGCACGCTGGAATTCGTCGGCACCTCGGTCGATCCCGGCACCGGCGGGGTGACTTTGCGCGTGGTCGTGCCCAATCCGCAGCACCTGCTGCTGCCCGGCATGTACCTGCGCGCGCTGCTGCCGTTGGCCAGCGACCCGGGCGCGATCCTGGTGCCGCAACAGGCGGTGACCCGCGATGCCAAGGGCGAACCGCTGGTGAAGCTGCTCGACGCGCACGACCGGGTGCTGGAGCGGCGCATCCGCACCGGCGACACGGTGGGCCATGATTGGTTGGTGCAGTCCGGACTCAAGCCGGGCGAGCGGCTGATCGTGGTCAACGGCAGCCGCGCCGAGATCGGCAAGCCGGTCGTGCCGTATGCGGTCAGCGCCGCGCAGCTCGAGGCCACGCCCGCGGTGCCGGGCGACGCCCAGGCCGACTGAGGAGCTGCCATGTCGCGTTTCTTCGTCAACCACCCGGTGGTGGCCTGGGTCATGGCCATCGTCATCGTCCTGGTCGGCATGCTGGCCATCCACGCGCTGCCGATCGAGCGCTATCCGCAGATGGCGCCGCCGACCATCACCGTGCGCGCCGCCTATACCGGCGCCTCGGCGCAGACCGTGGAGAACACCGTCACCCAGCTGATCGAGCAGTCGCAGCAGAGCCTGGACCACCTGCTGTACATGACCTCGACCAGCGCCTCGGACGGCACCGCGCAGGTCAACCTGGTGTTCGAGACCGGCACCAATGCCGACACCGCGCAGGTGCAGGTGCAGAACCAGCTGCAATCGGTGATGTCGGTGCTGCCGCAGGCGGTGCAGCAGAACGGCCTGGTCATCACCAAGTCCAGCGGCTCGCTGTTCGAGGTGGTGGCGTTCACCTCCGACGATGGCAGCATGGACAACTTCGATGTCGCCAACTACATGGAATCGAACATCGACGACCAGATCAGCCGCGTCAGCGGCGTGGGCAACATCCAGCCGATGGGCTCGGAGTACGCCATGCGCATCTGGCTGGATCCGGAGAAGCTGCGCAAGTACGCGCTGATGCCCTCGGACGTGGAGAACGCGCTGCAGGCGCAGAACACCGATGTGTCGGCGGGCGAGATCGGCGGCCAGCCGGCGCCGCGCGGGCAACGCCTGGATGCGACCGTGACCACGCGCAGCCGCCTGCACACGCCGGCGCAGTTCGGCGCGATCGTGCTCAAGAGCGGTCCCGGCGGCGCGGCGGTGCACCTGTCCGACGTGGCCAGGATCGGCCTGGGTCCGGAAACCTACGACAGCATCACCCGTTTCAACGGCAAGCCCTCGGCGTCGCTGGGCATCGAGTTGAACGCCGACGCCAATGCGGTGGAAACGTCAAAGGCGATCGACGCGCGCCTGCAGGAACTCAAGCAGTACTGGCCGCACGGCTACAGCTATCACATCGCCTTCAGCACCACGCCGTTCGTGACCACCTCGATCAAGGAAGTGGTCATTACCCTGATCGAAGCGGTGCTGCTGGTGGTGGCGGTGATGTACCTGTTCCTGCAGAACTGGCGCGCCACGCTGGTGCCGACCATCGCCGTGCCGGTGGTGCTGATGGGCACCTTCGGCGTGCTGGCCGCGTTCGGCTACTCGATCAACACCTTGACCATGTTCGCGATGGTGCTGGCGATCGGCCTGCTGGTGGACGACGCCATCGTGGTGGTGGAGAACGTGGAGCGGGTCATGAGCCAGGAAGGGCTGCCGCCGAAGGAGGCGACGCTGCGTTCGATGCAGCAGATCGGCGGCGCGCTGGTCGGCATCGTGCTGGTGCTGACCGCGGTATTCGTGCCGATGGCCTTCTTCAACGGCGTCACCGGGGTCATCTACCGGCAGTTCTCGATCACCATCGCCGCCTCGATGATCCTGTCGGTGCTGGTGGCGATGACCCTGACCCCGGCGCTGTGCGTGACCATCCTCAAGCCGCTGCACCAGGGCGAGGCGCCGATCGGCTCGCACGGCCGCCTGGGCCGGTTCTTCGCCTGGTTCAACACGCGTTTCCGGCAGTTGACCGAGCGCTACCGTGCGCTGGTCGAGCGGGTGCTGGGCCGGCGCGCGCTGAGCCTGCTCGCCTACGCGCTGCTGCTGATCGTCACCGGCGTGCTGCTGTGGCGCCTGCCTGGCGCGTTCCTGCCCGACGAGGACGAGGGCATGCTCAACGTGCTGGTCAAGCTGCCGGCCGGCTCCACCCTGGAGCAGACCATGGCGGTGACCGACCGCCTGACCAAGGCCGCGCTGCACGAGCCGGGCGTGCGCTCGGTGCTGTCCTCGGCCGGCTTCAGCGTGACCGGCGCCGGCCAGAACGTCGGCATGGCCTTCGTCCGCCTCAAGGACTGGGACGACCGCGAGGACGACGCCGACAGCATCGCCGCGCATCTCAACCAGGCCCTGGCCGACGTGCCCGACGCGGAGCTGTTCGTGACCTCGCCGCCGGCCATCAGCGGCCTCGGCGACGCCTCCGGTTTCACCTTCGAACTGATGGATTACGAAGGCGCCGGCCACGCCGCCCTGGTGAACGCGCGCGACAAGCTGCTGCGCCTGGCCGGGCGCGATCCCAAGCTGCGCGACGTGCGCTACGCCAGCCTGGAGGACGCGCCGGTCTATGCGGTCAAGATCGACGACGACAAGGCGCAGGCGCAGGGCGTGGACCCGGGCGACATCAACGCCACGCTCAACAGCGCGCTCGGCGGCGACTTCGTCAACAACTTCATCTACAAGGGCCGCATCAAGAAGGTGTTCGTGCAGGGCGACGCCGAGGCGCGCATGGCGCCGCAGGATCTGCAGCGCTGGACGGTGCGCAACGCCAGCGGCGACATGGTGCCGATGTCCGCCTTCACCACCTCGCACTGGACCAGCGCGCCGGCCGCGCTGGAGCGCTACAACGGGGTGTCGGCGATGGAGCTCACCGGCCAGGCGGTGGCCGGCGTCAGCTCCGGCGCGGCGATGGACGCGATGGCCGCACTGAGCAAGCAGCTGCCGCACGGTTTCGGCTATGCCTGGTCGGACATGGCTTACCAGGAGAAGCTGTCGGCCAACCAGGCGCCGGCGCTGTACGCGATCTCGCTGCTGTTCGTGTTCCTGTGCCTGGTGGCGCTGTACGAAAGCTGGACGATCCCGTTCGCGGTGATGCTGGCGGTGCCGGTGGGCGTGTTCGGCGCGGCGCTGCTGATGACCGTGCGCGGCCTGCAGAACGACGTGTATTTCCAGGTCGGCCTGCTGACCACGGTGGGCCTGGCGGCCAAGAACGGCATCCTGATCGTGGAGTTCGCGCGCGAGCTGGAGCAGCGCGGCGAACCCCTGCTGGCTGCCACCCTGCACGCGGTGCAGATGCGCCTGCGGCCGATCCTGATGACCTCGCTGGCGTTCCTGCTCGGCGTGCTGCCGCTGGTGTTCAGTCACGGCGCCGGCTCGGCGGCGCGCCATTCGCTGGGCACCGGCGTCACCGGCGGCACGCTGGCCTCGATCACCCTGGGCTTGTTCTTCGTGCCGTTGTTCTACGTGATCGTGCGCAGCGTGTTTCCCGGCAGCAAGCATCCGCTGGAGGCCACGCCATGAGCGCACGGTCGTTGCGCCTGCTGGCGCTGTCCTGCTGCACGGCGCTGGCCGCGTGCAGCATGGCCCCGCACTACACGCGCCCGGACGCGCCGGTGCCGCTGCGGTTCGACACCGCGGGCAGCGCCCCGTCCGCGGCCGGCGCCGCGCTGGCGCTGCCGGACTGGCGCGAGGTGTTCCTGGATCCGCGCCTGCGCCAGGTCATCGCGCTGGGCCTGGACAACAACCGTGACCTGCGCGTGGCCATGCTCGCGATCGACAAGGCGCGCGCGCAGTACCGGATCCAGCGCGCCGCGCTGGCGCCGGCGCTGGATGCCACTGCCAGCAGCGGCCGCCAGCGCACCAGTGCCAGCGCCAGCGACAGCGGGCAGGCGCAGATCGACAGCAGCGACACCGTGCAGGTCGGCATCAGCAGTTGGGAGCTGGACCTGTTCGGGCGCGTGCGCAGCCTGAAGGACGAAGCCCTGGAAACCTGGCTGGCCAGCGCCGAAACCCAGCGCAGCGTGCGCTTGAGCCTGATCGGCCAGATCGCCGACGCCTGGCTCGCGGTCGGTGCCGACCAGCAGTCGCTGGCCCTGGCGCAGCAGACCCTGGACAGCCAGGAGCAGACGCTGCGGCGCAGCCGCGACCAGCACGCCAACGGCATCGGCTCGGGCCTGGACCTGGCGCAGATCCAGAGCAGCGTGGAAGCGGCGCGGGTCGCGGTCGCTCGCGCTGCCACCCAGCTCGCGCAGGCGCGCGACGCGCTGCAACTGGTGGTCGGCGCGCCGGTGGACGCGGCGCTGCTGGCCGGCACCGACGCGTTCGACGGCAGCGTGGCGCTGGCGCCGGTCCCGGCGCAGCTGGATGCCGCAGTGCTGCTGCAGCGTCCCGACGTGCTCGCCGCCGAGCATGCGCTGAAGGCCGCCAACGCCGACATCGGCGCCGCCCGCGCGGCATTCTTCCCTGCCGTGTCGTTGACCGCTTCCAGCGGGCGCAGCAGCGACGCGCTGTCCACCCTGTTCGCGGCGGGGTCGCGCACCTGGGCGTTCGTGCCCAGCATCGCGCTGCCGATCTTCCACGCCGGTGCGTTGAAGGCCTCGCTGGACGTCTCCAGGATCGGCAAGAACATCGCCGTGGCGCAATACGAGAAAGCCATCCAGAGCGCCTTCAGCGACGTCGCCGATGCGCTGGCGCAGCGCGACCACCTCGACGCGCAGCTGAGCGCGCAACGGGCGCTGGTGGAGGCGGTGCGGCGCAGCCACACGCTGGCCGAAGCGCGCTACCGCGCCGGCGTGGACGGCTACCTGCAGGTGCTGGACGCGCAGCGTTCGCTGTATGCCGCGCAGCAGGATCTGATCGCCTTGCGCCTGCAGGACGACAGCAACCGGGTCGCGCTGTACACCGTGCTGGGCGGCGGCGCGGATGCGCGCGCGACAGCGCCTGCCGCGGCGAGCCGCTGAGCGCGCGGCTGGCGCAGGTGCGCGTCAGCCAACGCGGATGCAACATGTGGGAGCGACTTCAGTCGCGACGGGCCTTCTCGATAACGCGCGTCGCGACTGAAGACGCTCCCACAGACGCGTAGCACGCTGACGTGATAGCACGCTCGCGCAGCTTCCTACTCGCGGACTGGACCGCTGTCGGCATCCCGATGAGAAACGTCCGGTGGCGAAACCAGCGTGCCCAGATGGGCCTGCGCAAACGTATCCGCGGCGACCGGGCGGCCGAACAGATAGCCCTGGTACGCAGTGCAGCCCATCTCGCCCAGCCATGCATGCTGCTGCTCCGTCTCCACGCCCTCGGCGACGGTGGAGATACCCAGGATGCCGGCGATCTCGATGATCTTGCGCACCAGCTCGCGTTGGTTGCCGTCTGCGGTCATTCCGCGCACGAACGACCGGTCGATCTTCAGTTCGTCCAGCGGCAGCGCCTGCAGCAGCGACAGCGAGGAGAAACCCGTTCCGAAGTCGTCCAGCGACCACGACATCCCGTCCTCGCGCAGCGCGTTCATCCTCGCGGTGACCAAGGGCAGGTCGCTCGCCAGCGCCGACTCGGTGATCTCGAAGCGGAGTCTGTTCGCTGGAGCGCCGATCCGGCCGACCACGTCGCGCACGTCTTCGACGAAGCTTGCCGATACCAGTTGCAAGGGGCTGACGTTGACCGACAGCACCAGCTCCGCGGTGCCGGGATGCCGCGACCACGCTTTCAGCTGCAGACAGGCCTGTTCCAGCACCCACAGGCCGATCTGATGGATCAGTCCGGTACTTTCGGCCAGGGGTATGAACTCGGCCGGCGACTGCAGCCCATAGCCCGGTCGATTCCAGCGCAGCAGCACTTCCGCGCCGACCAGCCGTCCGTGCGCCGACACCTGCGGCTGCAGGTAGGCGCACAACTCCTCCTGCGCGAGCGCGCGGACCAGGGCCGCATGCTGGTCCAGCCGCACCTTGATGTCCTCGCTGAAGATGGCCAGCACCCCGGCGGTCAGGATCATCGCGGTCGCGGTGTTCAGGCCATGGCCGATCCGGCGGATATCGTCCGGCATCAGCCTCAGCGCAACGCCCAGGCTGCCAGGGATGATGGCCAGCGCGATGAGCAACGCAAAGCACAGCGCCGGGAATGCCCAGCGCAGGTAGACCCCTTCGCTACGGAACAGGAAAAAGGCGGCTGCACCGATCGGCAGAAGGAAAAGATGCGTCGATCGCGCTGCCGCTGCGGTCGGCGTATCGGCCAGGCTGGCGAACACCGTCATGACCAGCAGCAGATGCGCGATGGCGACGAGGGAAACGCGATCGAGCTTGCGCGACATGTACACGCAGGCCGTGCCCATCAGCATGACCAAAAAGAGCACGAGCGCCAATGCGCTCATGCCATGCGTGATGTAGTACGCCGCCCATGCCAGGCCGTGCGCCATGCAGGCGATCCCGCCGAACCGCAGCAGGCGTTGGACCCGCGGCCATTGCGCCTGGTCGGGGAGGTTTCGCGCCACCCATTCGTCGCCGCCAGCCCCCAATCCGGTTTCTTTCACATGTATCCCGTTCTTCTGAGCATCGTCATGTGATCTGCGTCGGTTCGGTCGGCGCCTGCACACGCTCTTCAATAACGAAAGTCCTGCGTGGACAAGGTGACGAAGAAGCGGGCCGGTTGCAAGGCGGCAAAGCGGCGCCGGCTGCGCGCAATCCGGGTTGCGCGCCTGGATGCTGCGGCCAGGTAGCGGGGCGCGTCCGCAATACCACTGAGGAGTGTGCCGCCGCGATTGCGGTTGCTGCTGCTGAGGTGCTCAAGGCGGCTGCAGCGATCTTGAGGAAGTCGACGTGAGCATCTCGCACTATGAAGACGATGGCGAGGATGATGCAGAGAGTAAAAGTGGAGGTTTCGCGGCCTGCAGCAGGCGGGCACGCCATCGCGTGCAGTCGAGCTCACCATTTGCGGCTGCCGGCATGGCCGGGCAGCCGCCACGCCGCATCCGCGCGCTGCCGCTTAAGCCACCCGGCTGCGCCGCGCGCGCTCCAGGTGCACCAGCAGCAGCGAGATCGCCGCCGGGGTCATGCCGGGGATGCGCTGCGCCTGGCCCACGGTTTGCGGGCGTACGCGTTGCAGCTTTTGCTGCACCTCGGCCGATAGCCCGCGCACCTGCGCGTAGTCGAACGCCTCGGCGATCGGCGTGTCCTCGTGGCGCTGCTGGCGCGCGATCTCGTCGCGCTGGCGGTCCAGGTAGCCGGCGTACTTGATGCCGATCTCGACCTGCTCGGCGACCTGCGCGTCGTCCACGCCCGGGCCCAGCGACGGCACCCGCATCAATGCGGCGTAGTCCAGCTCCGGGCGCTTGATCAGGTCCAGCACGGTGGTCTCGCGGCTCACCGCCACCCCCAGCGTCGCGGCGACCTCGCGGCCCAGCGCATTGCCCGGCGTGGCCCACAGCGCACGCAGCCGCGCGTTCTCCTGCGCCACCGCCTCCTGCTTGGCCTGGAAGCGCGCCCAGCGCGCCTCGCCGACCAGGCCCAGCTCGCGGCCGATGCCGGTCAGGCGCGCGTCGGCGTTGTCCTCGCGCAGCTGCAGCCGGTATTCGGCGCGGCTGGTGAACATGCGGTACGGCTCGGTGGTGCCGTGGGTGATCAGGTCGTCGATCAGCACGCCGATGTAGGCCTGGTCGCGGCGCGGCGACCATGGTTCCAGCGCGCGCACCTGGCGCGCGGCGTTGAGCCCGGCGATCAGGCCCTGCGCGGCGGCTTCCTCGTAGCCGGTGGTGCCGTTGATCTGGCCGGCGAAGAACAGCCCGGGCATCGCCTTGGTCTCCAGCGATGCCTTCAGCCCGCGCGGGTCGAAGAAGTCGTATTCGATCGCATAGCCGGGGCGGGTGATGTGGGCGCGCTCGAAGCCGCGGATCGAGCGCACCAGCTCCAGCTGCACGTCGAACGGCAGCGAGGTGGAGATGCCGTTGGGATAGATCTCGGCCACGTCCAGGCCTTCGGGTTCGACGAAGATCTGGTGGCTGGCCTTTTCGGCGAAGCGCACCACCTTGTCCTCGATCGAGGGGCAGTAGCGCGGGCCGATGCCTTCGATCTGGCCGGTGTACAGCGGCGAGCGGTCCAGCGCGCCGCGGATGATGGCGTGGGTGCGCTCGGTGGTATGGGTGATCCAGCAGGAGACCTGGCGCGGATGCTGGGCGCGTTCGCCCATGAACGACATCACCGGCAGCGGATCGTCGCCGGGCTGCGCTTCCATCGCCGCATAGTCCAGGCTGCGCCCGTCGATGCGCGGCGGGGTGCCGGTCTTGAGCCGGTCCACGCCGAAGCGGCCGTCGCGCAGCGTCTGCGCCAGCGCGGTGGCCGGCGGGTCGCCGGCGCGGCCACCGGCGTACTGGGTCTGGCCGATGTGGATCTTGCCGGCCAGGAAGGTGCCGGCGGTCAGCACCACCGCCGCCGCCTCGAAGCGCAGGCCGGTCTGGGTGATGGCGCCGCGCACGCGCTCGCCTTCCACGATCAGCGCGTCCACCGCCGCCTGGAACAGGCTCAGGTTCGGCTGCGTCTCGACAAGGCGCCGGATCGCGCTGCGGTACAGGCTGCGGTCGGCCTGGCAGCGGGTGGCGCGCACCGCCGGACCCTTGGAGGCATTGAGCGTGCGCCACTGGATCCCGGCCAGGTCGGCGGCATGCGCCATCGCCCCGCCCAGCGCATCGATCTCCTTGACCAGGTGGCCCTTGCCGATGCCGCCGATGGCCGGGTTGCAGCTCATCGCGCCCACCGTCTCCACGTTGTGGGTCAGCAGCAGGGTGCGCGCGCCGGCGCGCGCGGCGGCCAGCGCCGCCTCGGTGCCGGCATGGCCGCCGCCGATCACAATGACGTCGTAGCGGTAGAAGGAATCGCTCATCGGGGACTCGTTGGCCGGCTCGCGCGGACCGGAGTGGGGGTGTTCGCGGGGCGACGCGCACGGGAACAAGATATTTTCGTGGAATGCATCACAATTTAAGGATTCGGCACTAAAGTTGGCATGTGGTCTGCAGATAACCCTACTGCACCCAACGTGGCATTGCGTCAGGGGCGTACGACTGGAATTGGAACAGGGGCCAGTCACGCGCACGTTGGGGGAGCTGGGGGCCGGTAGTCGGGGGACTGCCGGCCCTTTTTTATGCGCGCGATTCGGCTCCCGCCCCAGCAAGCGCAAGGCCCGAACGCGAAAAGCCCCGGCGAGCCGGGGCTTTTCGTTTTTAGGCGCCGACGCCCGACAGGGCCGGAACAGGGGGGATCCAGATTTCCCTGTCGGACATCGACATAGACAGTGGGGCGATCGCTCCGGGTCATAAAGCGACGCAGGCGGTCACCCCGTGCGACCTAGAGTGCGTCTTGTGCCTGCGTGAAATCAAGCTTTTTCTTAAGGCTCTAGTGTGCGCTTCGTCCCATTGCTACGCCCCAGATTGCCAGGCCGGGGCGCAAACGGACGCGGCTGGGCGGCCGGCCTGGGCGCGCTGGCCGGACGTGGCTGCATCGACTGCGGGCGCGGCTGCATCGATTGGGGGCGAGGATCGGCGTTGGCGGCATCGGGGCGGCGCAACCGGTCCAGGTCGCGCCATGGCGACTTGACCCGGCCGCCACCACCGCCGCTGATCGGCGGTGGGCGGTCCGGCGGGCGGCCGTTGTCGTCGGGCCGCGGGCGCGGCGGCGGACGGTAGCGCGGCTGACCGTAATAGTCGCGGTAGTAGTACGGGCCGCCGTAGCCGTAGTAGCCATAACCGTAATAGCCCGCGCCATAGCCATACGGCACGGCACTGTACGGCGCGTAGTACCCGTCGGAGTAGCCGTCCGGATAGCGGTATTCGACCGATGGGGCGCCGCGATAATAGCCGCCGCCGCTGTCGGCGTAGTCGTAAGTGGCGCAGCCGCTCAGCGTGGCCAGCAATCCAGCGGCCCAGATCAGGCGCATGTTCATGGCGAATCCTCTCCCTGAGGCTGACCGACAGGTTCGACGTGTTGCATTGAATGCCCCCTTAACCCGCTTCGTCGGTGATTGAACGCTTAAGTCGCGTACAACGGCTGTGTTGTCCTGGCAGCCGGCGACAACGCGAACTTGCGACGATACGTTAACCTTTCACGCATGTTCTCATCTTCACTGCCCGTTTTCGCGGATGTGACGGCCGCGGCCGCGCGGATCGCGCCGCATGCCCAGGCGACCCCGGTCCTGCGCTCGCACGCGCTGGACGCATTGGCCGGCGCCAGCCTGCACTTCAAGGCCGAACACCTGCAGCGCGGCGGTGCGTTCAAGTTCCGCGGCGCCTGCAATGCGGTATGGGCGCTGAGTCAGTCGCAGGCCGCGTGCGGTGTGGTCACCCACTCCTCGGGCAACCACGGTGCGGCGCTGGCGCAGGCCGCGCGCACCCGCGGTATCGGCTGCCACGTGGTGGTACCGGAAGGCGCGGTGGCGGCCAAGCTGAGCAATATCGCCCGCGCCGGCGCCACCCTGTGGCGCTGCGGCGCCGGCATTGCCGCGCGTGAGGCGATGTGTGCGCAGGTGCAGCAGCAGACCGGCGCGACCCTGGTGCATCCGTACACCGATCCGGCGGTGATCGCCGGCCAGGGCACCGCGACCCTGGAATTGCTCGGCGCCAGCGGCCCGCTCGATCTGCTGGTGGTGCCGGTTGGCGGCGGCGGCCTGGCCGCCGGCAGCCGCCTGGCGCTGTCGGCGCTGGCCCCGCAGGCGCGGCTGCTGCTGGCCGAGCCGGCCGGCGCCGCCGACACCGCGCGCTCGCTGGCGGCCGGCGCGCTGCGCGTGGACTTCGTTGCAGACACGATCTGCGACGGTTTGCGCGGCACCCTGGGTGCGCCCAACTTCGCGCTGCTGCACGGCCAGGCCGAGACCATCGTGGTCGAGGACGCCGCCACCGTGGCGGCGATGCGGCTGCTGTGGCAGGTGCTCAAGCAGGTGGTGGAACCCTCCTCGGCGATCGCGCTGGCGGCGGTACTGGCGCAGCCCGCGCGCTTCGCCGGGCGCCGGGTCGGGCTGATCCTGCCCGGCGGCAACGTCGATCTCGACGCCCTGCCCTGGGGCACGGCGTGAAGCCGCAGCGACGACGCGGCTGGCTGGGCTGGCTCGGTCGGCTGGGCGCGCTGCTGGGCCTGTGGCTGCTGGGCGTGGCGATCTACATCGTCTGGGTCGGCGACCGCGACCAGGCGGCGCCGGCCGACGCGATCATCGTGCTCGGTGCGGCCGCTTACGACGCCAAGCCCTCACCGGTGTTCGAAGAGCGCATCCGTCACGGCCTGGACCTGTACCAACGCGGCTATGCGCCGACCCTGATCTTCACCGGCGGCTTCGGCGGCAACGGCGCGCGCTTCGCCGAATCGCAGGTGGCGCGCCGCTACGCGCTGCGCCACGACGTGCCGGCCGACGCGATCCTGATCGAGACCGTCTCGCGTACCACCCGCCAGAACCTGCTGGAGGCGCGCGGGTTGATGCGCAGCCACGGCCTGCACCGGGCGATTATCGTCAGCGATCCGCTGCACATGGCGCGCGCGCTGCGCCTGTGCCGCGAGCTGCAGATCGAGGCGCTGGCGTCCTCGACCCCGAGCACCCGCTTCCGCAGCTTCCAGACCCGCTGGCGCTTCCTGCTGCAGGAGGTCTACTTCTTCCACCGCGACCTGCTGCTGCCGGGCGCGTGAGCGGGCCTGGCCGCCGTATCATGGGCGCCCGCATGGCATGAGGTGGTGGCGATGAAGATCGACGGAACCCGCGAGCAAGACCGTGCCATCGACCTGGTGCTGTCCTATTACGACGCGTTCAACCGCAGCGACTGGGCGGCGATGCTCGACACGCTGACCGACGACGTGGCGCACGATCTCAACCAGGGCGCGCGCGAAACCGGCAAGGATACCTTCGCGGCGTTCCTGCAGCGGATGAATGCCAGCTACCGCGAACAGCTGCGCGACATCGTGGTGCTGGGTGGCCAGGACGGCCGCCGCGCCGCCGCCGAATACGTGGTGCACGGCCAATACCATCATACCGACGAAGGCCTGCCGCCGGCGCGCGGGCAGACCTACGTGCTGCCGGGCGGGGCGTTCTTCGACATCCGCGACGGCAAGATCGCCCGGGTCAGCAACTACTACAACCTGCAGGACTGGATCGACCAGGTATCGGCCTGAGCGGTCGCATGCCCGCCGTCCAGCTGTTGTGTAGGAGCGGCTTCAGCCGCGACAGGCCTTACCGATAAATCCTGTCGCGGCTGAAGCCGCTCCTTGTATCTGGACATAGGGCCCCTACGGCGTTATGTCTTCCGACTGATCATCGGAGGAGGTGCCGGAAGTCCAGTCGCTCCTGAAGCTTCGAGCTTGTGCTGTAGATCGGCTCCCGCCCTCCGTTTGCTGGCCCACGATGTCCGTACGGTATCCAGAGTCCGCCGCTGGCGTGAACTCGCATCCACAAGGCAGGACCGGGCGCAGCGATGATCGTGTTCACCCCACGATGGAGGAATCGCTCATGTCCCCAGTCGTCGGCATCGACGTCGCCAAACGCAGTTTCGACCTGGCTATCGACCTGGCCAACAGCAAGTACCGCACCAAGGCCAAGCTCCCCAACGATCCGAAGGGCTTTCAGATCCTGCAGACGTGGCTGCAAACCCATGCGCAGGCGGACAGCTGGATCGTGATGGAAGCCACCGGCACCTACCACGAGGCCCTGGCCGAGTTCGTGTATGGGTTGGGATACCGCGTGTGCGTGCTCAATCCGGCGCAGATGGCGCTGTATGCACGCAGCCAGCTAACCCGGGTCAAGACCGACCGCAGCGATGCCAAGCTGATCGCCAGCTACGGCCAGCGCCATGCGGCCCAGCTGCGGCCCTGGCAGCCCGATCCGCCGGCGCTCAAGCGGCTCAAGGCGCTGGTGCGGCGCCGGGACGACCTGTTGCAGATGCTGCAGATGGAGCGCAACCGCTTAGACGTCGCAGCACTGGTGGTGCGCGACTCGCTCCTGGAGAACATCGGCCAGTTGCAGGCGCGCATCGCGCAGATCGAACGGGCCATCGACGACCAGATCGATCAGGACCCCACCTTGCGTGGGCAGCGCGAACTGCTGGTGAGCATCGACGGGATCGCCGGCACCAGCGCGGCGTTGATGCTGGCGGAACTGGGCAATGTGGAGCGCTTCGCCCATGCCTCGGCAGTGACCGCCTTTGCCGGGCTCAACCCCCGGCTGCAGGAGTCCGGCAAGCGTCAGGGCCAGGTCTGCATCTCCCGCACCGGCTCCCCGCGCCTGCGCGCCGGCCTGTTCCTGCCGGCCTTGGTCGCCATGACCCACAACCCAGTCGTCCGTGCGCTGAAGCAGCGCATGCGCGAGCGTGGCAAGGCCAACAAGCAGATCATCTGCGCCGCCATGCGCAAGCTGCTGCACATCGCCTACGGCGTGCTCAAATCACGCACGCCCTTCGATCCTCAAAAGACCCTTGTCTGTTAGGGGGGAAGACGGTATCTACAGGGAGTGCCAGTGCATCGGTTCCGGGCTGTCGCGAGTCCCGAGTCCCGAAGCAAAGCGCCGCCTCAATCGCCACGACGGCGGATCGGAATCGCCGACACCGGCACCGCCGCGATCTCGCTGCCGCCCTCGCGGATTGGCGCGCCCGGCGGCGGCGCCCAGGCGTGCGCATAGATCACTTCCCAACTGCTCGGCAACTTGCCGTCGGCGTTGCGCAGCGGCTCGTAGGCGGCGCTGGCGGCGGCGAAGCGGCCACGTCCGGTCAGCGTGTGGCGGCGTGCGTGCAGCGCGTTGGTCGCGCCGATCGCGCGCAGTTCGCGCATCAGCGCGGCCAGGTCGGGATAGGTGAGGGTGAACAGGTCGCGGTCCAGCACCGGATCGCGGAAGCCGGACAGCATCAGCGCATCGCCGAACTGCGCGATCGCCGCGAAGCGGCTCACGTGCTGCGCTTCGCGGTCGGCCTGCGCAAACGCCTCGCGCAGTTCGATCAGCGTGTCCGGGCCGAAGCTGGAGCACAGCAGCAGCCCGCCCGGCTTGAGTACGCGGCGGAAGCCGGCGAACACCGCCGGCAGGTCTTCGACCCACTGCAGGCACAGGTTGCTGAAGATCACATCCACGCTGTGCTCGGCCAGCGGCAACGCGCGCGCGTCGGCGCAGACGCGGCCGAACGGCTTCCACCAGCCGGCCTGGCGCTTGGCCTGCTGCAGCATCGGCAGCGCCTGGTCGAGCGCGATCACCTGCGCGCGCGGCCAGCGCTTCTTCATCGTCGCGGCGGCGTGCGCCGGGCCGCTGCCCACGTCCAGCACCACCTGCGGCACGCGCTCGTCGAGGTAGTCCAGCGATTCCAGCAGGCGCTTCTCGACTTCGTGCTGTAGGGCGGCGGAGGCATCGTAGCTGGCGGCGGCGCGCGAGAACGCGCGGCGGATGTGCTGGGCATCGAACAAAGAGGAATCCATCGGCGCATTATCGCCGGCCGCGGTGCGCAGCGGCCAGCCGTGTGCTCACGACGTGCGCGATCATCGGCGCCATGCCGGGCATTGCGACCAATTCGCCGATCGCGAACGATCGAGTCCCGAGTCCCGAGTCCCGAGTCGCGGCCCTCAGAACGTCCCCGGATACGCCCCGCCATCGAGCAACAGGTTCTGCCCGCTGAGATAACCGGCCTGCGCGCTGCACAGGAACGCGCAGGCCGCGCCGAATTCCTCTGCCGTGCCGAAACGCCCGGCCGGAATCTGCGCGCGCTTGTGCGCCGCCACGGTGTCCGCGTCGGTGCCGCTGCGCTGCGCGGCATGGGCGAAGTTGCTGCGCAGCCGGTCGGTGTCGAACTGGCCGGGCAGCAGGTTGTTGATGGTGACGTTGTGCGCGACCGTGCGCCGCGCCAACCCGGCGACGAAGCCGGTCAGGCCGGCGCGCGCGCCGTTGGACAGGCCCAGGCTGTCGATCGGCGCCTTCACCGCCGCCGAGGTGATGTTGACGATACGGCCGAAGCCGCGCGCCTGCATCGCATCGACGGTGGCGCGGATCAACGCGATCGGCGTCAGCATGTTGGCGTCCAGCGCGCGCAGCCAGTCGGCGCGTTCCCAATCGCGGAAGTCGCCCGGCGGCGGGCCGCCGGCGTTGTTGACCAGGATGTCGACCCGCGGGCATGCCGCCAGTGCGGCGGCGCGTCCGGCTTCGGTCGCGATGTCGGCGGCGACCGCGATCACCACGCCGGCACCGGGCAGCGCGCGCAGGCCGTCCGCCGCCGCATCCAGTGCGGCCTGGCCGCGCGCCACGATCACCACGTTGACGCCTTCGCCGGCCAGCGCCCGCGCGCACCCCAGGCCAAGGCCCTTGCTCGCGGCGCAGACCAGCGCCCATTTGCCGGCGATTCCCAGATCCATATCGGCGTTCCGATCGATTGAAGGAACCGCGATGATCGGACATCGGCGTGGCAGCGGCCAGCGCGGTGCGTCGATGCGCCCGGGAATCCCGCTCGCCGGTAGGTGCGGCTTCAGCCGCGACCGGGCGTCACCGGTAGCGTTGTTCGCGGCTGAAGCCGCTCCTACAAAAAAAAGCGCAAGCCCATCCGCAACGCGCGCGCTACGCAAGGCCAGCGATGAACCCGCGCAACGCCTCCGCCACCGCATCGGCATGGCCAAGAAACGGCGCATGGCCGCCGCCGGCGATGCACAGCGTCTGCGCCTGCGGCGCCAGCGCCGCGGCAGCCTGCATGCCGGCGGCGGAGACCAGCCGGTCGCGTTGGCCGCTGATCCACAGGCTGGGCACGCGCAGGCCCGGCAATGCACGGCGCAGGTCGCTGCGCTCGAGTAGGGTCAGCCCCTCCTGCAGTGCCTGCGCATCGGGTTCGCCGCGCGCGCTCAGCGTGTCGCGCAGCGTGCGCAATTCGGTGCGGGCATGCGCCGAGCCCAGCGTGTCCAGCGCCAGGAAGCGGTCCAGGGTGCCGCGGTAGTCGTCGGCCAGGTCGCGGCCGAACTGGGCGAACACCTGCGGCTCCACCGCATGCGGCCAGTCGCCGCCGCGCACGAACCGCGGCGTCGCCGCCAGCATCGCCAGGCCACGCACCTGCGGCTGGGTCGCCGCGGCATGCAGCGCGAACAGCCCGCCCAGCGACCAGCCCAACCATGCGGCCGGCGGCGTCGCCGCGGCGATCGCATTGACCACGTGCGGCAGCGCCAGCGGGGTGTCGTCGCCGCGGCTATGGCCATGCCCGGGCAGGTCCACCAGGTGCATGCGGAACTGCGCCGACAGACGCTCCACCAGCGGCGCGAAGATGCCGCCGTGCAGCGCCCAGCCATGGATCAGGACCAGATCGGGGCCGTGCCCCAGGGTGTCGATATGCATCGTCGCTCGTGTGCCGAATGGGGAAAAGGGAACAGGGCAACGCCGCGCTCCGCTCACATCGGCCCGCTCAGGCCGGCAGGCCGACCGGGTGCGCAACCAGGCGGTCACGCGCCAGGGCAAGGGCGTCCAGCAGCGCCTGCACCTGCGCCGGCGTGTGCAGCGCCGACAGCGTCACCCGCAGCCGCGACTTGCCTTCCGGCACGGTCGGCGGGCGGATCGCCGAAACCAGGAAGCCGGCCTGCTCCAGCGCCGCCGACAGCGCCAGCGCGCTGGCCTCGTCGCCGCACAGCAGCGGCTGGATCGGGGTGTCCGAGGCCATCAGTTCCAGGCCATGGCGGCGCGCGCCGCCGCGGAACGCGGCGATCGCCTCGGCCAGGCGCTCGCGCCGCCACTGGTCGCGCCGCGCCAGTTTCACCGCGGCCAGCGAGGCGGCGGCCTGCGCCGGCGGCAGCGCGGTGGTGTACAGGTAGGGGCGCGCGGTTTCGGCCAGGTGCCGGATCAAGGCCTCGTCGCCGACCACCAGTGCGCCGTAGCCGCCCAGCGCCTTGCCCAGGGTCACCAGTTGCAGCGGCACGTCGTCCACGCCCAGCCCGGCCTCGGCCACGCAGCCGCGGCCATGCGGACCGACCACGCCGACGCCGTGCGCATCGTCCACGTACATCAGCGCCTGCTGCATGCGCGCCACCAGGGTCAGCGAGCGCAGCGGGGCGATGTCGCCATCCATGCTGAACACGCCATCGGTGGCCAGCATCGCCGCGCCGTCGGCGGCGTGCCTGAGTTGGCGCATCGCGCCTTCGGTATCCAGGTGCGGGTAGCGGCGCAGGCGGCAACCGGCCAGGCGGGTGGCGTCGAGCAGGCTGGCGTGGTTGAGCCGGTCCTGCACGCACACGTCGTCCTCTTCGCTGAGCAGCGCCTGCTGCACCGCCAGGTTGGCGAGGAAACCGCTGCCGAACAGCAGCGCGCGTGGATAGCCGAGCCAGTCGGCGACCTCGCGTTCCAGGCTCTCGTGCAGCGCATGGTGGCCGCAGACCAGGTGCGAGGCGGTGGCGCCGACGCCCTCGCGTGCGGCCGCGTCTTGCAGCGCGGCGAGCACTTCGAACTGCTGCGCCAGGCCCAGGTAGTCGTTGCTGCAGAAGCCGGTCAGCCAGCGTCCGTCCAGCTCCAGGCGTACGCCGTCGCGGCGGCCCACGCTGCGGCGCACGCGGATGCGGCCCTGCGCCTGGCGCAGCGTGCGCAAGGACTGGATGCGGTCGTGCAGGTCGGGGCGTGCCATGGGCGGCGGGGCATGGGGTCGGTTGGCTAGCGTAGCGCGTCCCCGGCCGGGCCGGGCGCCGCCGGCGATGGACGGCCGGATCGGCGGATGGACGCGCGCGCGCAGGCGCGGCGCGCTGGGGTCAGACCAGCGCCGCGGCGATCGCCGGCCTGTCCGCTGCCGGCGCCGGTGCGGTGATGTCCGCATGCACGGTGCCGGGATGGTCGTGTGCGTCGGCGTCCACGTGCACCTGCATCGGCGTCAGTCCCAGGCGCGCGAACAGGGCCTGGTCGCGTTCGGTGTCGGGGTTGCCGGTGGTCAGTAGTTTCTCGCCGTAGAAGATCGAATTGGCGCCGGCGCAGAAGCACAGCGCCTGCAGTTCGTCGCTCATGCTCTCGCGGCCGGCCGACAGCCGTACCATCGCCTGCGGCATTGCGATACGGGCCACGGCGATGGTGCGCACGAACTCGAACGGGTCCAGTTCGACCGTGCCGTGCAGCGGGGTGCCGGCGACCTGCACCAGGCGGTTGATCGGCACCGAATCCGGGTGCACCGGCAGGTTGGCCAGCGCCTGCAGCAGGCCGGCACGCTGCTCGCGCGATTCGCCCATGCCGACGATGCCGCCGCAGCAGGTCTTCATGCCCGCATCGCGCACGTGGGCCAGCGTGTCCAGGCGGTCCTGGTACTGGCGGGTGTGGATGATCGTGTCGTAGAAGTCCGGCGCGGTGTCGAGATTGTGGTTGTAGTAGTCCAGCCCGGCCGACTTCAGCGCCTGCGCCTGGCGGCCGTCGAGCATGCCCAGGGTGGCGCAGGTCTCCAGGCCCAGCGCCTTCACTTCGCGGATCATCGCGGCCACCTTGGGGATGTCGCGGTCCTTCGGCGAGCGCCATGCGGCGCCCATGCAGAACCGCGACGCGCCTGCAGCCATGGCCTGGCGCGCTTTCTCCAGCACCGCCTGGGTGCTCATCAGCTTCTGCGCGTCCACGCCGGTGTCGTAGCGCTGCGCCTGCGGGCAGTACGCACAATCCTCCGGGCAACCGCCGGTCTTCACCGACAGCAGCGTGGAGACCTGCACCTGCGCCGGATCGAAGTGTTCGCGATGCACTGCGGCGGCGCGGTGCAGCAGCTCCGGGAACGGCAGATCGAACAGGGCGAGCAATTCCTGGCGTTGCCAGTCGTGTCGGACGACAGCGGACATGGGGGTTTCCTGACGGTAAGCGGCTGGGAAAGCGGGCAGTCTGGTGAGCATGGATATCCCTGTCAACTTCAATGGATCGAGCCGGGTTGACGGCTGCGGGCAGCGGCTGCAGCGCTGGCTGCTGCCGGAGCGCTGCCTGGTCTGTACCGAACCCGGCGCCGCCGGCCTGGACCTGTGCCCAGCCTGCCGCGACGGGCTGCCCTGGAATGCCAGCGCCTGCCAGGGGTGTGCGCTGCCGTTGCCCGCGCTGGACGCGGACCAGTTGTGCGGCAGCTGCCAACGCAAACCGCCGCCGCTGGCCCTGGTCGCCAGCGCCTGTGTCTACGCCGCGCCGGTGGATGGGCTGCTGCGTCGTTTCAAGTTCCATCAGGACCTGGCCGCCGGGCGCGTGCTGGCGGCCGTGCTGCAGGCGCGTTGCGCCGGCCTGCCGCGGCCACAGGCGCTGTTGCCGGTGCCGCTGCATCGCGCGCGTCTGCGCCAGCGTGGCTACGACCAGGCGCTGGAACTGGCGCGGCCGCTGGCGCGTGCGCTGGGCCTGCCGCTGTGCGCCGGCCTGCAGCGCGTGCGCGCGACCGCGCCGCAGTCCGAACTCGATGCGCAGGCGCGGCGCCGCAACCTGCGCCATGCGTTCGCGGTGCAGGCGCCGCTGCCGGCGCACGTGGCGCTGATCGACGACGTGATGACCACCGGCGCGACCCTGCATGCCGCGGCACGGGCACTGCGCCGTGCCGGCGTGGCGCGGGTCGATGCGTGGGTGGTGGCGCGGGTGCCGTGAGCGCGCCGCATGGCACGGCGCGCGCACGCCATGGCGGTGCGTGTTGCGTACGCCGCTGCAGAGGCGTCGCCGGCGTCTGGACATTCGGGATTGCGAGCCAAATGCGTTTGGCATCGGGCGAATGCGGGAGCAGACGCAGACGTGCGGCGAGGCGCATGGGCCGCGCGCATGCGCTGGCGGGCCATGCATGCACCGACCTGCCAGCGCATGCTGCGTGTGCGTAAGCAGACGCCAGCGGCGTTCTTCTATGATGCCGGTCAACGGAAGACAGGAGATGGCGATGCGCTGGATGGCTTGGACAATGACGATGGCGTTGTGCATGTTCGGTGCGAACGGCTGCGGGATCGGCAAGGCGCCGGACAGCGCCGGAGCGAGCGCGGTCAGGGCCAGGGTGGAATGGCGTCTGGCCAGCAACGCGCCGCGCGCCGGCTATGCCGAGGCCGCGTACCAGGGACGGCCGGTATATCTGGCGCCGCAGCAGCTGTTGGCCGTCGATGGCGCCGCCACGGTGACGCGCGTGGACGGCGACGATGGCCGGCCGGCACTCGATCTGCGTTTCGCTGGGCACGACGATCGCCTGACCCGGGCGACCGAGCAGAACATCGGCAAGCCGATCGCGCTGCTGGCCGACGGTCAGGTGCTCACCGTGGCGACGGTCATGTCCCCGCTCCCCGGCGACAGCCTGCGGGTCAGCGGTCTGCAGGATGTGCAGGAACAGCAGCGGGTGTTTGCGCTGCTGACGCATGCGCCGACGACGGACGGGACGCGTTAGCGCTGGCTGGCGCGATCGGGATGGGTGACGTTTTCACGGTGGCGTTGCGGCTGAAGCCGCTCTACAGGATTCGATCGACGGTTTTGTAGGAGGGACTTCAGTCCCGACGCTTTACCGGCAACGCCCGGACCAAGTGCGCCCTGCGGCATTGCCGCCAGCGGCCGAGGACGCCGATTGGCTTGGCAATGTGCTCGGGCGCCGTTGCCAGTGCGTGGCTTCCTGGTTCGCACCTACCTCGCGCGCAACGCCAACGCCGCGGCGATGCCGGCGAAGATCGCCAGGCCCACCCAGTTGTTGTGCAGGAAGGCACGGAAGCAGGGCGCGCGTTCGCGGGTTCGCGCGATGCGGAATTCGTAGGCGACCAGCAGCGCGGCCACGCCCAGGCCCACCCAGTACCAGATCCTCAGCGCGCCACGGCTGCCGACGAAGCCCAGCGCGACGAACATCAGCGCATACAGAATGCCCTGCGCGACCAGGTCCAGGTCCCCGAACAGGATCGCGGTGGACTTGGAACCGGCGCGCAGGTCGTCCTCGCGGTCGACCATCGCGTACCAGGTGTCGTAGGCGGTCGCCCACAGGATGTTGGCCGCGTACAGCAACCAGCCCAGCGCCGGCACCTCGCCGCGGATCGCGGCGAACGCCATCGGGATGCCCCAGCCGAAGGCCATGCCCAGATAGACCTGCGGGAGGTAGGTGTAGCGCTTCAGATAAGGATAGCTGGCGGCCAGGAACAGCCCGACCACGCTCAGGCCGATGGTCAGCGGATTCATCGTCAGCACCAGCGCGAAGGCGACGATCATCAGCAGCGCGAACACCGCCAGCGCCTCGCGGCCGCCGACCGCACCGGTAGCCAGCGGCCGGCTGCGGGTACGCTCGACCTGCGGGTCCAGCCACCGGTCGGCGTAGTCGTTGATCACGCAGCCAGCCGAGCGGGTCAGCCAGACCCCGGCGCTGAACACGAACAGCGTCCACAGCGGCGGCACCCCGTCGGCGGCCAGCCACAGCGCCCACCAAGTCGGCCACAGCAGCAGCAGCGCGCCGATCGGACGGTCGCCGCGCAGCAGTTTCCAGTACTGGCCCAGGCGCGCGCGCGGCGGTAGCGCGGCGGGCGTTTCGTAGCGTTCGTAACCCATCGCGCAAGGGTAGCAGCCGGGCCTGCCAGGCGGCAGCAAGGTGCCGCCCGCGACTGCCGCAAGCAGCTTGCGTCTGTGCACAGTCGCGGCGAACCAGGCGCGCGAACCGTGAAACGCATCGGGTGCGTGGCGGCTGAACCCCGGCCGGCCTCGCGCAAGCCGCCCCCGTCGGCGGGTCGCCACCAGCGGCCGCCGCGCGCCCTGGCGAATGCCGGGGCCGGTCGCTGCGGCATGCGATCGGCATGGGGCAGACGCGGCGCGCCGTTTGCCGTTAGAATGCGCGTCCGTTGCGCCCGTAGCTCAGCCGGATAGAGTAGTGGCTTCCGAAGCCATTGGTCGGGGGTTCGAATCCCTCCGGGCGCACCACATCCTCCCCAGCCTGTATGGCCTCTTCGAGCGCGAACCTGTCGGTGGTGGACACGGCCTTCGGCGCTGCCGCGAGCGACGGCCTGTGGCGTATGCCGCCGCTGCCCGTACGGCTCGGGATGCCGCGCTGCGACCTTCTGCGTTGAAAGGTCGGCGCGTCCTGCGTGTCTCTTCGTGCGCGCCGCATCATCGTGCATCGTTCATGGAATTCCTTCCGCCGCTGGCCCGCATCGCCTTCGGCGTTTCGGCGACCGGCGGTATGGGATGCGTGACGCCGCCGCCGCTCCCCGCGATGCCGCGCTGGATTGCGCCGGGCTGCATCGCCAGCGCGTGCGGCCCGTACAACACGGCGCCCTGGGTCGTGCCGGCGCCGCCGCTTGGACGCGCGTGGCCGCGGTTGCTGCGCTCCAGTGCGGGGCAACTCCTTCGCATCCTCTGTGGCGCCGTGTCATCGAGATCGCTATGAATGGTGTGGCGCGGGCTTCGTTACCGCGGCGCCTTGCCGGAGGCCACCGGTGATCGGTCCGCGTACCCCGCTAGGCAAGCCTGCGGTCCACTTGCTGGGCGACGACGATGCGCTGGCCTACCTGCGGCTCGGCGACGGCGCCCCGGTGGTGCTGGTACACGGCGCGCTGTGCGACTACCGCTATTGGGCGCCGCAACTGCGCGGCCTGTCCGAGGGCTTCGAGGTCGCCGCGCTGAGCCTGGGCCAGTATTTCCCGCAGTTGCCATCGTCGCTGCGGCATTCCTTCGGCTGGCGTTGGCACGCGCAGCAGGTCGCCGCGTTCCTCGCCAGCTACGGACAACCGGTGCATCTGGTCGGTCACTCGCGCGGCGCTGCGGTGGCCTGGCAGGTCGCGCTGCAGCGGCCGGCCGCGATCGCCAGCCTGAGCCTGTTCGATCCGGGCGGGTCGCCGCCCCAGGGCCTGCCCGAGGACGTGCTGGCGATCCGCGCGCAGGCGATCGCCTTGCTGGGCGAGGGCCAGGTCGAGGCCGGCCTGGAATGTTTCGTCGATTCGGTCAGCCAGCCGGGCGCCTGGGCGCGCAGCAGCGCGTCATTCCGGCAGATGGTGCGCGACAACGCGCAGACCCTGGCGCCGCAGATCGGCGATGCGCTGCCGGCCTACGACCGCGAACAGGCCGCGACGCTGGCGCTGCCTGTGCTGCTGGTCAGCGGCGAGCTGAGCCCGGCGCAGTACCGCGACAACGCTTCCGCGCTGGCCGAGTGGTTGCCCGACGCGCACCACCACGTCCTCGCTGGCGCCTCGCACGGCATGACCTTCACCCATGCGCGGCGTTGCAACGCGCTGATCGCCGAAGCAGTCGCCATCGCCGGCAGGCTGGGTTGAAAGCGCTGCGCAGGGCGCCGCCGCAGCGTGGAACAGTCGTGGCGGACGATTATCTATACCAGAACTGTGTGCTGGCGAACCATTATCCGGCCGCGTGCGCCGATGCGCAGGCACGGCTCCGCTGTTAAAATGCAGCGCGTTTTGCGCAAAGTTCTGTGGTGGCTGTCAGATAACGGTTATATATCGCGCCTCGCGCCTCTTCGAGTGCAGCATCACGCACTGTCGCAATGAGACGGCCGTTACAGATGTGAATTATTTGAAGTTGAAGCATTGACAGCCGTAGCCGGTTGGATGAGGTTTGAATCGAACGCGATATCGCCTCTGTTGTACCGGCCGTCACCGCGTTCCACGCAACCGCAGCCGCAGTTTCACTCCGTCAAAAAACAGTCAGGGGATTCTTCCGTGAAAATCATCCGGATGCACAAGCTCGTGCATGCGCTAGCGGTCTCTGCCCTTACGCTTTCTGTCGTGATGCTTGCATCCGATGCGATGGCGCAGGCAGTAGGGACGTTTGCGCCAATCGAAACCAGTATTACGCTTCCGCACGATGAAGCAGCACATCGTCAACCCGCCGAATGGTGGTACATGACCGGCTTTCTGGACGGGACCGATCCGTCCGGTGGAAAGCACTCCTACGCCTACGAAATGGTCGTCTTCCAGATCGTCGGCATTGCCAATACGCAGCCGGTCTACGATGCGCACTTCGCAATCTCGGACCTGGATCGCGGCGACTTCCGCTTCAAAAAGCAGGTGATCGTCGGGCCGTTGACCAATTCGACCGACCGTTTCGATCTGGATGTCGCCGGTTTCCAGATGGGCGGGTCGATGGGCACGTACTACGCGAAGGCCTCGCCGCCAGATCTGGACTATGCGATTGATCTCGCCACGCAGGCATTGCAAAAGCCGACGTTGAACGGGACCAATGGTGTGGAAACCTATGGCGGATTCATCTCGCCGTATTATTCCTTCAACGTCAACGCAACCAGCGGCACGGTGTGGGACCACGGCGTGCCGGTCAAGGTCACCGGAACCTCCTGGTACGACCACGAATGGGCCAACGGCATTCCTGGGGACGCCAACAGCGGATGGACCTGGTTCGGCGTTTCGCTGGACGACAACAGCCAGTACAACATCAGTTTCTTCATGAAGGGCGACGGCACGGTAGATCAGGCGCTTGCCGTCAAGACCGCCGACGGTCGCTACACGCCGATCGCTCCAGACGCCATCAAGCTCGAACGTATCGGCAGCTGGAAGAGTCCCAATACAGGTTACGAGTATCCGGCGCAGTGGACGGTCACCTTGCCAGACGGCGCGATCACCATCACTCCAATGCTGCAGAACGCCGAGCTGTATGCGCCGGCCACGCAGAAGTTCTATTTCGAGGGTCCTGCCACGGTGGTGGGCACCTTGGCCGGAAAATCGATTACCGGCAAGGCGTTCGCAGAAATGAATCCGTGGGGCGTGGATTGGGGTGCACGCGTCCTGCCTTGACGTCAAACATCGCATCCAACCAGTACGACATCCATCATCATCTCAAGGGGGTCACAATGAGTATCTCGACAGCACCATCAGGGCGCTTTCGTGGCTGGCTCGCCGCCGCCATGGTCATCGCGTGCGGGTTTTCGTCCGCACCCGCGGTTGCGCAAGTTTTCGAACAACCCGCACCGGTACAATTGCCGCGCGACGAAGGTCCGCACCACAGTCAGTTGGAATGGTGGTATTTCGTCGGCCATCTGTACGGCGTCGATCCCAGTGGCGCCAAGCGCGAATTCGGGTACGAGGTCACCGTGTTCCAATTGTGGCCGATCGGGTCCGGGCCTGCCACCTACTCCTGGCATTTCGCGGTCACCGATGTGAACAACAAGCTGCACAAGGTGGAGGAGCGCGTCGTCTCCGATCAGATCCCGGATCAGAAGGGCGGTTTCAAATTCACCAACCAGGATTGGTCGATCAGCGGGTCGCAGCAGAATTACGCGATCAAGGGTGCCCTCGGCGATGGGCGCTTTGCAATCGATCTCAAGACCAGCAGCGACATGCCCTTCGTCCTTCATAATGGCAACGGCGTGGTGGATTATCGGCCCATCGCCAAGACCTCGGCCTATTATTCTTCCACTGCGCTGGATACGGAAGGGACGGTCTACGACAACGGCGTCCCGATCAAGATCATCGGCACCTCGTGGCAGGACCGACAGTGGTTCGTGAAAAGCATGGCATTCGATGAAAACGGATCTCTGTTGGGCGGCGGCTGGAACTGGTTCGCCATCCAGCTCGATGACGATACGCAGTACATGCTGTACTACCTGCAGGATCCGAACACCGGTGCCATCATCAACAAGTTCGGCACGCGCGTGTCCAAGGGTGTGGCGACGGCGGTGGCCGGCAGCCAGATGGATCTGAAGGCGCTTTCGACCTGGACCAGTCCCAATTCCGGCTACACCTACGAATCGAAGTGGAACGTGATCCTGCCGGAAGGATCGCTGACCATCACCCCGTTGGTCGACGATCAGGAGATGCTGTGGAGCGGCCACCGCACCTACTGGGAAGGATCGTCGCAGGTGGTCGGCACCCTCAACGGCAATGACGTGACCGGCCGAAGCTACGTCGAAGTCAACCCGTGGAGGCAGCCGTACACCTCGCTTCCCTGAAAAATGCAGCATGGCGACCTCTGGTCCAGGCGGAGACGTTCGCCTGGGCCAGTCGCGTTTGTGGCACTGGCAATATGCGGTGCGGTGCGGTGCCGGACCCGTCTGGCCGGCGTTGGCGGAATGCTCGCCGTCTGCTCCTGGCGGTTGCGCAGTCAGGCGCTGCGCGCCAATGGTGCCTCGCCGCGGTCCAGGTGCCGGTAACCGATCGCCTCGGTCAGGTGCGCGGTGGCGATCGCGTCGCTGCCGGCCAGGTCGGCAATGGTGCGGGCCACGCGCAGGATGCGGTGCAGCGAGCGCGCCGACAGGCGCAGGCGGTCGATGGCGTGTTCCAGCAGCGCTTCGTCGCGCGGCTGCAGGCGGCAGTCGCGCAGGGTTTCGCTGTGGCCGAGCTGGCCGTTGGGGCAGCCGGCGCGCGCCAGCTGGCGTTGCCGCGCCTGCTCCACCCGCACGCGTACGGCGGCGCTGCTTTCGCCGGGAGCGGCATCGGCGCGCAATGCCTGCGGCGGCAGGCGCGGTACGTCCACATGCAGGTCGATGCGGTCCAGCAACGGGCCGGAGATGCGCGCGCGATAGCGGCGGATGCTGTCGTCGCTGCAGCGGCAACGGCCGCTGGCATCGCCGGCCCAGCCGCAGGGGCAGGGGTTCATCGCCGCGACCAGCTGGAAGCGGGCCGGGAATTCGGCGCTGCGTGCTGCGCGCGAGACGGTGACCGTGCCCGATTCCAGCGGCTCGCGCAGCACTTCCAGGGCGTGCCGGTTCCATTCGGGCAACTCGTCGAGGAACAACACGCCGCGATGCGCCAGCGAGATTTCGCCGGGGCGCGGATGGGTACCGCCGCCGACCAGCGACACCGCGCTGGCGGTGTGGTGCGGGGATCGGTAGGGGCGTTGCCGCCAGCGCGCCGGGTCCAGGCCGCGGCCGCTGACCGAGGCGATCGCCGCCGCTTCCAGCGCCTCGGCCTCGCTGGCCTCGGGCAGGATGCCGGGCAGGCGCGAGGCCAGCAGGGTCTTGCCGCAGCCCGGGCTGCCGATCAACAACAGATGGTGATGACCGGCCGCCGCGATCTCCAATGCGCGCCGCGCCTGGGCCTGCCCGCGCACGTCGCTCAGGTCGGGAAACGGTGTGGCCGCGGCCGGCAGGGCTTCGGCGGCGGGCAGAGTCTTGCTGCCGTTCAACAGCGCGCAGACTTCTAGCAGGGTGCGCGCAGTGCACGCCTGCACGTGCTGCGCCAGCGCCGCTTCGGGGCCGTTGCCGGCGGGCACGATCAGCGTGCGTCCTGCTTGGGCGGCGGCCAGCGCCGCCGGCAGCACCCCGTCCACGGCGCGCAGTTCGCCGGTCAAGGCCAGTTCGCCGAGGAATTCGTAGTTGCCCAGCGCCTGCGGGTCGAGTTGCCCTGCGGCGGCGAGGATGCCCAGCGCGATTGGCAGGTCGAAGCGGCCGCCGTCCTTGGGCAGGTCGGCCGGTGCCAGATTGACGGTGATGCGCCGCGCCGGGAATTCGTATTGCGCGCACAGGATGGCGGCGCGTACCCGGTCGCGCGATTCGCGCACCGCCGCTTCTGGCAGGCCGACGATCTGCGTGGCCGGCAGTCCGCCGGACAGATGGACCTCGACCCGAACCGGAGGCGCAAGCACCCCCGCGCGGGCACGGCTGTGCACCAGCGCCAGGCTCATGATGGCGGGTCGATCAGGCTTGCGCGGACGGCGCGTCGCCGCTGCGTGCTGCTTCCAGCGCGGCGACGCTGCGTTCCAGCGCTTCCAGCTTCTCGCGGGTACGCAGCAGTACCGCGCGCTGCACGTCGAATTCCTCGCGGGTGACCAGGTCGAGTTTGCCCAGTCCGGCCTGCAGCGCGCTCTTGAAGGTGCTCTGCAGTTCGTTGCGGGATTCGCGCAGGCCTGGCGGTACCAGGTCGCTGAGGCGGCGGGCGAGGTCGTCGAGGTGATTGAGGTCGATCATGGCGATGCTCCGGCAGGTGACGCCAGATTGCGGCACCCTGCGGTTCGGGGCCATCGGTATCGGGCGCGGCGCGCTGTCGGAAAATTCCGGCGATGGGGCGCGCGGCCATTTGAACCCGGCGGCCGGGCATCGCGCAACCGCGCTATCCTGATGCCATTGTGATTGGAGAACGCCGCATGAAGATGATCATGGCCGTGATCAAGCCGTTCAAGCTCGACGACGTGCGCGAAGCGCTCGCCGCGCAAGGCGTGGCCGGCATCACCGTCACCGAGGTCAAGGGCTTCGGCCGGCAGAAGGGTCACACCGAGCTGTACCGCGGCGCCGAGTACGTGGTCGATTTCCTGCCCAAGGTGAAGCTGGAAGTGGCGGTCACCGAGGACCAGGTCGAGCGCGTGCTCGATGCAATCGTCAAGGCGGCCGGGACCGGCAAGATCGGCGACGGCAAGGTGTTCGTGTACGACCTGGGCACGGTGGTGCGGATCCGCACCGGCGAACTGGATGCCGACGCGCTGTAGGGTCTGCGCGCGCGGCGGCCTGCGCCGCTGCCATTTCGATTTCGGCATCGCCTGGCGCGCGCCAGGCGTTTGCAATGCTCAAGCGCTGCTTGGGCGACGCAGCGCGCGCATGGCCCGTTGGTGTTGCGCCCGCGACAGGTGCAGAGAGCGACCGTACCGAGGCGTCGCTGGTACAGCGCGTCGCCGGGGCGATGCGCGCTCCCTCTGCTGCTCATACCATTTAAATACCGGAGATGGGATCGGTGGCTTGGCGCGACCCAAGCTCTGGACCCGGTTCGATGCGCATCTACGTCAGCAAAATAGCTGATGCATCCAGGCAGTCGCTGCGCGGCTTGCCGCTCCCTGGCGACTTGCCTACTCTGTGTCGTAATACCATTCCAATACCGGAGAGCGGGGATGACGCGACGCGGTGCGGCGACCGGCTTGCGCCTGCGCTCGATGATGCTGGCACTGGGCCTGGCCCTGGCGGTCCCGGCCATGGCGCAGCCGGTCACGCGGCCCGCGCTGTTTCCCAGCCCGGTGTCGGTCCGGCTCCAGGCCGGCACCCTCGCGCTGGGCCGGAAGGTGGTGCTGGTCGCCGCGCCGGGCGCGGATCCCGCCTCGGTCGCGCTGGTCCGCCGCATCCTGCTGTCGGCAGGCGTCGAGCGCATCGCGAGCGCATCGCGCCTGCCGGCCACGCTCGCGCAAACGCACATCGTCGTCGGCACCGGCGAGTCGGCGGTCGTCCGCGACGCGCTGGCGCGCAGCAAGGCCGTGCAGGAGACGCGCAAGGAGGGCTATACCCTCGCCAGCGTCGCGGCCGGCAAGGGTAGCCTGATCACGCTCGCCGGCCACGACGCCGACGGCCTGTTCCATGCCGCGCAGACCTTGCGCCAGCTCGCCGAACGCGCGGCCATCCCGACCCTGGTTATCCAGGATTACCCCGCGATGCCCATCCGCGGCACGATCGAGGGGTTCTACGGGGCGCCATGGTCGATGGCCGATCGCGCCAAGCACATCGAGTTTCTCGCCCGCACCAAGGCGAACACCTCCATCTACAGTCCGAAGGACGATCCGCATGCGCGCGACCGCTGGCGCGAGGCCTATCCGGCGGCCACGCTGAAGGCGCTGGGCAAGTTGGCGGCGACCGCCCAGCGCAACCATGTCGATTTCGTCTACGCGATCTCGCCCGGGCCGTCGGTCTGCTTCTCCGATCCAGCCGATGCGAAGGCGCTGCTGCGCAAGTTCGACGCGTTTCGCGCGCTGGGCGTGCGCAGCTTCTATGTCGCGCTCGACGATATCGAATACACCAAGTGGAATTGCGCGCGCGACAAGACCGCTTTCGGCGCGTCGGGTGCGGAAGCGGCCGGTGTCGCGCAGGCGCACCTGCTCAACTTGGTGCAGGCGGACCTGGTCGCCCGGCACGGGCGTGCGAGCTGGCGGCGGGCGACGCGCGGGTGACCGCAGCACTGCTCGCCTTCTTCGATACCCAGCATCTGGCGCCGACCTTCGGCAACCAGCCGTGGCAGGAACAGGCGCCGCGGCTGAAGGCCGTGCTCGACCGGGTCCGCGAAGCGCTGGCCGGTGGCGACGCCGACGCGCGCGGCCAGGCGCTCGCCGAGCTTGCGCGCAGCGCGGACGCGATCGCGGCCGCGCCCGCGCCCGCGCCCGCCGTCATCCGCGCAGGGGTGGCCGATCCCGGGTTCGCCGAACAGTCGCGCCCCTGGCTGGATGCGATGCAGGTCTGGGGGCACGCGCTGCAGGCGACGGCAGCCGGTCTGCAGGCCGCCAGCGGTGGCGACGCAGCGGCGTCGGGCGTGTTCGTCGATGCTACCCGGCTCGCCGCCGAGGCCGCGGCGATCCAGTCGATCCCTGGCGCGACGCGCTTCGGCGGGCCGGTCAAGATTGCCGATGGCGTGCTCGATCGTTTCGTGGCTGACGCCCCGACGCTGATCGCGCTAGAAGTATCCGCTAACTCCGCTCCGACGGCTGCGCGCTGACGGTTAGGCGCGCGCCTGCATGGCGCGCGCCGCCCTGCGTAGGCGATGCGGCCGCTTTCAGCGTGGCGTAAACGTCTTGTCGAGCAGACCTTCGGCGGCAGGATCGTCGCCCAGCAAGCGCCGACGCAACCATGCCGACCATGCCAGTCAGGCCACGGGTTGTGGTCGGCATGCGCGACCTCGACCAGGCCTTCTCAGGCAGCGGTATAGCCGCGTCCAAGGGTCAGCCAGAAGGCAAGCATGACGATCGCGCCGGCGAGCATGACGGTCCGGCTGGATGGCGGTGGCAGGACCCGCAACGGGCGACGAAGGCGAACACCGCGGCGCGGCGGCTTGCCTGCCGCCAGCTGTCCGCTGCCGTTGCCGAGCGGCAGCAACGCATCTGCTCAGGGTGACGCGACCGGCGCCAACTTGATCGGCGCCGGTCCGGCGCTTAACCGCCCAACGCCTCGGCCACGAACGGCGGCAGCACCTGGGTGCCGGTGTGCAGGTGCGCGCTGTAGTAACGGGTGACGAACGGCTTGGCTGCCGCGTCGGCTTCGCGGAAGTCGAAACCGCCGGATTTGCGCGCCAGGGTCACGCTCCACCAGCCGGTCGGGTAGCACGGCTGCGGGAACGGCACGGTGTGGAAGCTGGCGAAGCCGGCCTTGCCCATCTCGGTGCGCATTTCCTTGATCAGGTCCAGCAGCGCCAGCGGCGATTCGGACTGCTGCACCAGGATGCCGTCGTCCTTCAGCGCCTTGAAGCAACTGGCGTAGAACGCCTTGTTGAACAGGCCCTCGGCCGGGCCGACCGGATCGGTGGAATCGACGATGACGATGTCCACGCTGCCGGCCGGGCAGTTGGCCATGTAGGCGATGCCGTCGTCGAACAGCAGCTCGGCGCGCGGATCGGCGTTGGACTCGCACAGCTCAGGAAAGTACTTCTCGGCCATGTGCGTGACCTGCTCGTCGATGTCGCACTGGGTGGCGCGCTCCACGCCGGGGTGCTTGAGCACTTCGCGCAGGGTGCCACAGTCGCCGCCGCCGATGATCACCACGCGCTTGGGCGCGGCGTGGGTGAACAGCGCCGGGTGGCTGATCATCTCGTGGTAAAAGAAGTTGTCGCGCGTGGTCAGCATCACCGCGCCGTCGATCACCATCAACTTGCCCCAGTCGGTGGTGTCGTAGATCTCGATCTTCTGGAACGGCGACTGCACCTCGTCCAGCTTGCCGGTGATGCGATAGCCGATGGCCGAGCCGGTGGGCTGGAAGTGTTCGATGTACCAGTTGTCGTTGGCGCTCATGCGATGTCCTAAGAAAGCGGAAAGAATGCAGGCTATTCCTTCTCCCACCGAGAGAAGGTGGCGCGCAGCGCCGGATGAGGGTAGGGCGCAGCCTCGTGCAGTCAGACCACACGACACGGCACCCGAACCCAAACCCACCCAGCTCCCACTACGGCAGGGGCGTCAGGTCGGCGCGGATTGTAACGGAGCCCACGCGTAGCAGGCGTTACAATCCACGCCCCCTTTCTCCGCCGAGCCGCCACGATGAGCGATTGGTCCCTCGACCAGGCCCGCAAGACCTATTCGATCCCGCATTGGGCCGATGGGTATTTCGACGTGGATGCGGCCGGCCGGATGGTGGTGCGCCCGCAAGGCGCCGATGGCGTGGCGATCGCGTTGCCCGAGGTGGTGGACGCCGCGCGCGCGGCCGGCGCCAAGCTGCCGATGCTGGTGCGCTTTCCGGACATCCTGGGCGAGCGCCTGGGCAAGCTGCAGTCGGCCTTCGCCCAGGCCCAGGCCGACTGGGACTACGCCGGCGGCTACACCGCGGTGTACCCGATCAAGGTCAACCAGCACCGCGGCGTGGCCGGCACCCTGGCCAGCCACCACGGCGAGGGTTTCGGCCTGGAAGCGGGCAGCAAGCCGGAATTGATGGCGGTGCTGGCGCTGTCGCGGCCGGGCGGGCTGATCGTCTGCAACGGCTACAAGGACCGCGAATACATCCGCCTGGCGCTGATCGGGCGCAAACTGGGCTTGCAGACCTTCATCGTCATCGAGAAGCCGTCGGAACTGAAGCTGGTGCTGGAGGAAGCGCGCGCGCTGGACGTCAAGCCGGGCCTGGGCGTTCGCATGCGCCTGGCCTCGCTGGGCGCGGGCAAGTGGCAGAACAGCGGCGGCGACAAGGCCAAGTTCGGCTTGTCGCCGCGGCAGGTGCTGGACCTGTGGAAGGCGCTGCGCGACACCGAGTACGCCGAGTCGCTGAATCTGCTGCACTTCCACATGGGTTCGCAGATCTCCAACGTGCGCGACATCGCCAACGGCATGCGCGAGGCCACGCGCTATTTCGTGGAGCTGTCCAAGCTGGGCGCCAGGATTAGCCACGTCGACGTCGGCGGCGGTCTGGGCATCGATTACGAAGGTACCCGTTCGCGCAGCTATTGCTCCATCAACTACGGCCTGCATTCCTACGCCAGCAACATCGTGCAGCCGCTGGCCAACGCCTGCGAGGAACACGGCCTGGCGCCGCCGCGGATCCTCACCGAGTGCGGCCGCGCGATGACCGCGCACCACGCGGTGCTGATCGCTAACGTCTCGGAAGTGGAGCAGGCACCGGAAGGGCGCGTCCCCGACGCGCATGCCGACGAGCCGACGGCGATCCGCCACCTGCGCGAGATCCACGACGAGCTGGACGTGCGCCCGGCGGTGGAGCTGTTCCAGGAAGCGCAGCATTTCCATGCCGAAGGCCTGTCCAGCTACGCGCTGGGCCAGATCGACCTGCCGCAGCGCGCACGCATCGACGACCTGTTCTACGCCATTGCGCACGGCGTGCGCGCGCGCCTGAGCCACGAGGAAAAGAGCCACCGCCCGGTGCTGGACGAACTCAACGAGCGGCTGGTGGACAAGTATTTCGTCAACTTCAGCGTGTTCGAATCGATTCCCGACGTGTGGGCGATCGACCAGGTGTTCCCGATCGTGCCGATCGAGCGCCTGAACGAGGCGCCGGCGCGGCGCGGGGTGATCTGCGACATGACCTGCGACTCCGACGGCATGGTCAAGACCTACGTCGAGAACGAGAGCCTGGACAGCTCGCTGCCGCTGCACGAACTGCACCCGGGCGAGAGCTACCGGCTCGGCTTTTTCCTGGTCGGCGCCTACCAGGAGATCCTCGGCGACATCCACAACCTGTTCGGCGACACCGATGCGATCGAGGTCAGCGCCGATGGCGACGGCTACCGCATCGCCCAGCAGCGCCGCGGCGACACCACCGAAGTGATGCTGGACTACGTGGGCTATGCACTGGCCGACCTGCGCGCGGCCTACGCCAAGCGCGTGGCCGCCGCGCAGCTGCCGGCGGCGCAGGCGCAGGCCTTGTCGGCGGAGCTGGAGGCGGGGCTGACCGGCTACACCTATCTGTCGGACGAGCCGTTGGGCTGATCGACCCGACATGCGCTAGCCGCCAGCGCGCGCCGCCGGCCCGCACCGTGGGCGGCGGGTACACCGCCGCTGCTACGGCTGGCGATTGCGGCAGCGCACCTGTCATCGTCGACGCTGCATGTCGGTGCTATCCGGCGGCTTCGCCATGCTAAGCAAGCAGCACTGCGCGCATGCCCCTGTGCTGCGGGCATCGCCTGACCAGGATGTCGCTGCGGGTTTGCCCGCCCACGCGTGTCGATGAGCATGCAGGTTGAAGCGTGGTGACAGTGCTGCCTTGGCCGCGCATGGCGGCTTATGGTGCTCAACATCTGCGTGGTCTGCGTGCGCGCAGATGCCGCGACTGATACAGATCGAAAGCGACAGTGGTTCGAATCCCTGTTTTATCGGTATGTCTACGGTGGCGGACATGGGATTGTGATTTGCTCCAAAAGATGTCGGTGGACAGTGCGCAAACGCGTACGGAAACTTTTTGCATCGAATCCAATGATTAACTGTCGTTTTTATTGGGCTGTAGCGGCTGCTTGCTTGTAATTGTTCAATCAGGGCAATGATCTGCCGTCATCAAGCCGTTGCTTGACGTGGGGTTAGTGTTTGCGCGGTTCTCCGGATTTTTCCGGTTTCCGGACCGGGGATCATATTAACTCGATCTCAATCCGACTCCTTGTGGGTCGTGCTTTCTCGACGCCGATTTCGGCGCCGATGGCAACGCCTTGCGAGCGGGTCCAATAAGGAGCATGCCATGAAACAGCTCTCCTGCGATTCCATGCCTTTGACCATCGCCCAGCGCGGACTGTGGGTCGCACAGAAAATCAATCCGAAGGCTTCGCTGATTTTGCCCGAGGTGCTGGAGCTGTGCGGTCCGATCCAGCCGCAACTGATCCTGCGCGCATCGCGGCAGGTGGTGTGCGAATTCGAGCCTATCCGGACGCGCATCGTCGAAGAGAACGGCATGCCGCGACAGCGGGTGGAGGCCGAATACCTTGGCGATTTTCCGTATCTCGATCTGAGCGGCAAAGCGGCGCCACGGCAGGCGGCCGAGCGCTGGATCGCGCAGGCGATTGAGCGGCAGTGGGACATCGCGCGCGATCCGCTGTGGAGTTGCGTGCTGTTCCGGCTGGGCGAAGACCACTATCTGTGGGTGCAATACGCGCACCATATTATGATGGACGGCTACAGCGGCGGCATGGCCGCGCAGCGGCTGGCCGAGCTCTACAGCGCCTATGCCGCGGGCGTCGAGCCGCCGGCGAGCACGGCGGGTGTCCTGGCCGGGCTGGTCGAGCTGGAAGCGTCGTACCGCGAGTCCGAACGTTGCCGTCGCGATCGCGACTACTGGATGCAGCAGCTGGCCAACCCCCCGCCGGCGGTGAGACTAACGCGCCGACCCGGCGCGTTGCAGTGCGGCTCTTTGCGCAGTACGGGCTACCTGTCCAGTGCGCAGATCGCGCGTCTGCGCGAACTCGGCGCCCTGTACGGCGCCACGCTGCCGCAGTTGCTGATCGCGTTGGTCGCCGCGTTCTACCACCGCAATACCGGCGCGGAGGATCTGATCTTCGGCATGCCGGTGACCGGACGGGTCAACCGCCAGTATCGCAGCACGCCGGGCATGGTCGCCAATGCGGTGTCGATCCGCCTGGCAATGGCGCCGCAGGCGCCGTTCCATAGCCTGTTCGCGCAGGTGGCGTCGGTGGTCAGATCGGCACTGCGGCATCAGCAATATCGCTACGAAGATCTTCGCCGCGCCCTGGGTCTGGTCCGCAACGACCAGCAGCTGGCATGGCTGGCGGTGAACATCGAGGCGTTCGACTACGCGCTGGATTTCGGCGGCGTGCAGGCGATTCCGCACAATCTGTCCAACGGCTCGTTCGAGGATCTGACCCGTTTCTTCTACGAACGCGGCAATGGTGCCGACGTGCGCTTCGATTTCGATGCCAATCCTGGCCTGTACACCCGCGAAGAACTGGACGAACACCGCCGGCGCCTGCTGCAACTGGTCGATTCGGTGCTGGACGATCCAACCCAGGCGTTGGGGCAGGTGGACATGCTTGGTGCGCAGGAGCGCGCACGCCTGCTCTACGACTGGAATCGCAACGACGCCGCGTTGCCCGAGCCGAGCAGCCTGCCGCACTGGTTCGCTTAGCAGGCTGCCGCCACGCCCGATGCGGTCGCGGTGCGTTGCGCTAGCCAGGCGCTGGACTACCGCAGCCTGCAGCAGCGCAGCGCGCAGCTGGCGGCGCAGTGGGTCGAGGAGGGGATGTCGCCGGGCGACGTGATCGCGGTGGCGTTGCCGCGCAGCGCGCAGTTGCTGGTGGTGCTGTTGGCGGTGATGTGGAGCGGCGCCACGTATTTGCCGCTGGACCCGCTGGGTCCGGCGGAGCGCAACGCGACGATACTGAAAGACTCCGGCGCGATCGCGCTAGTGTGCGAACCGGCGCAGTGGGAGCAGCATGCGCTGGGCGGCATCGTGTGGCTCGATCCGCAGGCAGGGACCGATCGGGCGGCGTTGCCCGCGCCGCGCGCCACGGCCGATGGCATCGCCTATCTGCTCTACACCTCCGGTTCCACCGGAACGCCCAAGGGGGTGGAGGTCAGCCACCGCAATCTGGCCAGCTTCCTGTTCGCCATGCAGGAGGAACTGCAGTTGCAGGCCAGCGACCGGGTGCTGGCGCTGACCACGATCAGTTTCGATATCGCCGCGCTGGAGCTGTATTTGCCGCTGATCTGCGGCGCCAGCGCGGTCGTGGCCGGCGATGGTTTGCTGCACGATCCGCACGGCCTGTCGCGGCTGATCGCGCGCGAGCGCATCAGCCTGATGCAGGCCACGCCCTCGCTGTGGCGCATCCTGCTGGCCAACGAGGATCTGCCATTGCAGCAGGTGCACGCCCTGGTCGGCGGCGAAACGCTCAGCGGCGAGCTGGCGACCCGGCTGCTGCAGCGTAGCGCACGGCTGACCCACCTGTACGGCCCTACCGAAACCACGGTGTGGTCCACGGTGATGCGCCTGACCCCGGCCGAGACGGCATCGGTACCGATCGGTCGGCCGCTGCGCAATACGCGCGTCTATGTACTCGACGGCCAGCAGCAGCCGGTCCCTACCGGCGCCAGTGGCGAGCTCTACATCGGCGGTGCCGGCGTGACCAAGGGCTACAGGAAGCGGCAGCAGCTCAACGATGCGTCCTTCCTGCCCGATCCGTTCGTCGCCGATGGCGGGCGCATGTACCGCACCGGCGATCTGGCGCGTTGGCGCGAGGACGGGGTGCTGGAATTCCTCGGCCGCGCCGACGCGCAACTGAAGATCCGCGGACACCGGGTCGAACCGGGCGAAGTGGAGGCCGCACTGCTGCTGCATCCGGCAATCGCCGCGGCCGCGGTCGTCGGCCACCGCGACGGCGATAGCGCGATGCAACTGGTCGCCTATCTTGTGGCGGCCGGCGATGCGATGCTGCCGACGCTTGATGCGCTGCGCCAGCAACTGCAGGCGCGTTTGCCCGAGCACATGCTGCCGACCGTGTGCATGGCGTTGCCGGCACTGCCGCTGACCCCCAACGGCAAGCTTGACCGCAAGGCGCTGCCGGTTCCGGGCAGAGCGGAGGCTCCGCGCTACGTGGCCCCGCGCACTGCGCTGGAGCAGCGCCTGGTCGCGCTGTGGCAGCGCTTGCTGGGGGTGGAGCGGATCGGCGTGCACGACAACTTCTTCGAACTGGGCGGCGACTCGTTGACCGCTGCCGAACTGCTGGCGGGGTTTCCCAGCCATTTCGGTATCGAACTGCCGCTGGGCAGCTTGTTCGATGCATCGACCGTAGCTGGCTTGGCCACGCTGATGGAAAACGCCGAGGAGTCGCAGAACGATCCGCTGGCGCCGTTGCTGCGGCTTCGCCGGGGCGATCACGGCAACCGGCCGCTGTTCTGTATCCATCCGGTGGTTGGGCTGGGCTGGTCGTATCTCGGCCCAGGCTGCCCGGTGTACGCCCTGCAGTCGCCGGCCTTGTGCAGCGGCGCGGCGTTGCCGGACAGCATTGAGACGATCGCCGCCGATTATCTGCGGCGGATCCGCTGCGTGCAGCCGCAGGGGCCATACCGGTTGCTGGGCTGGTCACTAGGCGGTTTGATCGTGCATGCGATGGCCGCCGAACTGCGTGCCGGTGGCCACGAGGTGGAATTGCTGGTCATGCTCGACGCCTATCCCTATGCCCATGCCGACCGCATCGCCGCGCTGGGCGACGATGCGGCCAGGATGCGCGCCGCGGTGAGCTTCCTCGGCTTGCGGCTGGATCCGGAGCAGCCTGCGCCTGCCGACTTGGCCGATCTGTCGACGCTGCTGTGCGACCACTACGGCTTGCTGTCGCTGCCGTTGGTGCAGCAGTTGCTGCAGGACGATCCGCAGCTGATGGATCGCATCGCCGCGCTGACCGAGCATCAGCTGGCGCTGGCCGGCAATTACCAGCCGCAACGCGTGGACGTGGATCTGCTGTTCTTCGAGGCGGCGATCAAGCCGGCGCCGGACCTGTCGCAGCTGTTGCAGCAGCGACCTGAGGCCTGGCGCGATTTCGTCGCCGAACTGGACGTGCGCCCGGTCGACAGCGACCACCAGTCGATGCTGCAGTCGGCACCAGCGGCGCAGATCGCGCAGATCGTGGATGCGCGCCTGCATCCACGCCAGTCCGGACAGCGCGCCCCTGCGGCCGCGCCGCGGCTGGCGCAGCCGTGGCCGGCCACGGAGGTGCTGGTCGATGCCTGAGCAACAGCATGCCGCGTCGATGCGCGGCGCGACGGTGGCGATCTTCACGATCGGCACGCGTGGCGACATCCAGCCGATGCTGGCGCTGGGGCGCGAACTGCAGCAGCGCGACCACGCGGTCCGCATCGTCACCAGCGCCAACTTCGCCGAGCAGATCCGCGCTGCCGGGCTGAGCTTCTTCGCGCTCAGCGGCGACTTCCAGGCCCTGCTCGAAAACGACCTCAGCATCGCCGATCGCGGATTGCAGTGGCGGGCGATGGCCACGCTGTTCCGCGAACGCATGGCGTTCTGGGCCAGGGACTGGGCGGCGCAAGGGCAATTGGCGTGCACGGGCGCGGACCTGTTGATCGGCGTCGGCAGCGTCAGCCTGCTCGCCGCGGCGCTGGGCGAGGTCTGCGCGATTCCGGTGGTGTTCGCGCAGCTGCAACCCTTGACCGCGTCGCGACAGTTGCCGCCGATGCTGCTGGCCGGGCGCAACGTGCCGGGGCCTCTGAGCATGGCGGCCTATCAGCTGTTGTGCCTGGGCGTGTGGCGGGTGATGCGGCCGGCAATCAATCAGTGCGTGCGCGCGCAGCTCGGGCTGCGTCCTTATCCATGGTATGGGCCATATTTCTATCGCGATTCGGCGCAGGTGCGGGTGCTGTATGGGTTCAGCACCCAGGTGCTGCCGCGTCCGTCCGACTGGCCCGAGTCGGCGCAGGTCTGCGGCTATTGGATGTTGCAGGAACCGCAATGGCAGCCGCCTGCGGCGTTGCAGGCGTTTCTCGATGCCGGTCCGGCGCCGGTCTATATCGGCTTCGGTAGCATGGTCAGCGCCGACCCCCAGGCATTCGCCGCGACGCTGGTGGAGGCGGTGCGGCGCAGCGGCCGGCGCGCGGTGCTGGCCAGTGGCTGGGGCGCGCTGGACGCCGCGCATGCGCACGCCGATGCGCAGATCTTCCACCTGCGTCAGGCGCCGCATGCCTGGCTGTTCCCGCGCATGGCCGCGATCGTGCATCACGGCGGCGCCGGCACCACCGGTGCGGCAGCGGCGGCGGGCGTGCCCTCGGTGGTGGTGCCGTTCTACGGCGACCAGCCGTTCTGGGCGCACTGTCTGGCGCTGCAGGGCGTGGCGCCGCCGGCGCTGGCCTGCGCCGGCCTGCAGGCGCAGACCCTGGCCGCCGCGCTCGACCAGGCGGCGCAACCGGCGATGGTGCAGGCCGCGGCGCACCTGGGCGCGCGCATCCGCGCCGAGGATGGCGTGGGGACGGCGCTGGCGTGGCTGGAACGCTGGGGCGTGTTGCCGCGGCTCGGGCGTGGTGAACCCGATCGCGCGCTGCCGCCGCAGGCCCTGGGGGCGGGAAGACGTTAGCCCGCATCGCCGCGTTGCACTGTGTTCGTCGCGCGATGCGGCACGCAGAGGTGGACGGATCCAGCGCGCATTGAGCGGCCGACCTGCGCTGCCTAGAATGGCGGCCACGTTCCTTGCCGTGAAAGGATGCCGGCCGCATGCGCTACCCCGGATTGGATGTGTTGCGCGCGCTGGCGATCTGCTGGGTGATGCTGTTCCATTCGTTCGTGGTTGGCGGCCTGGGGCAGGACTGGGCCTGGCTGTCGCGCTATGGCTGGATGGGCGTGGATCTGTTCTTCGTGCTCAGCGGTTTGCTGATCGGCAGCCAGGTGCTGGCGCCGCTGGCGCGTGGCGAGCCGCTGCGTTTTGGCGATTTCTACCTGCGCCGTGCGTTGCGCATCCTGCCGGCCTTCGTCGTGGTGCTGGCGCTGTACCTGGCCTGGCCCGGTTTCCGCGAAGCGCCGGGCATCGCGCCGTGGTGGATGTTCGCCAGCTTCAGCTTGAATCTGGGCATCGACTACGCCAACCAGCAGGCGTTCTCGCATGCCTGGTCGTTGTGCGTGGAGGAGCATTTCTACCTGGTGTTCCCACTGCTGGCGGCGCTGTCGCTGCGGCGGCCGTCGGCGCCGCGCTTCGTCGCGCTGTGCGGCGCGGTGGTGCTGGCCGGCATCGCGTTGCGCACGGCGACATGGCTGCACGACAGCGCGCTCGAGCGCATCGGCGACGGGCTGCAACGCAACTGGTTCATCGAGGACATCTACTACCCGACCTGGAACCGGCTCGACGGCCTGCTCGCCGGCGTGGTGCTGGCCGTGCTCAAGGTGTTCCGGCCGCAGCGCTGGCAGTGGCTGCAGGCGCATGCGAATTCGCTGCTGCTGGCCGGATTGGCGGTGTGTGCGCTGGCGCTGTGGCTGTTCCGCGAACGCACCGGCCTGCTCGGCAACGCGATCGGCTGGCCGCTGTTGTCGCTGGGGCTGGCATTACTGGTGATTGCCGGCGCGTCCACGCGCAGCTGGATCGGCCGGCGTGCGCTGCCTGGAGCGGGGTGGCTGGCGGCGATCTCCTACAGTTTTTATCTGACCCACAAGGCGGTGTTCCATCTCACCCAGCGCTGGTTGGGCGCCGCGCTCGACGGACGTGGGTTGCTCGCATTCGCGGTCTATGCGGCGATGGCGCTGCTGGCCGCCGCGCTGCTGCACTACGCGGTGGAACGGCCGTTCCTGCAGCTGCGCGAGCGCCTGCGGCGCACGTCCGCCGACGTGCCGGTGGCTGCCTAGGCCGCCACTGCCGGAGCGCATCGGCGCGGTGATTGCCGGACGTGCGCGGTTCTCCACGCAACGGCTTTACGCCGGATCGGCGTAGGCCACGCGCGCTTCGTGCAGGCGCTGTTGCAGGATCTCCGCCAGGCGTGCCACCGCCGGTGCCGGCGCTGCGTCGGCACGATGCAGGTTCAAGCCCAGCGCCGGCAGCGTCGGCAGGCCGCCGGTCGCCAGCGGTAACAGTGCCAGCGATGCGGGCAGGCCGGCCGGCGTGCGCAAGGTCAGCCCCAGGCCGGCGCGGACCGCGGCCCAGACCCCGCCCAGGCTGGCGCTGGTGAAGGCGATGCGCCATGGGATGCCGGCGCGGTCCAGTGCCGTGGTCGCCGCCGTGCGCAGCAGGCACGGCGCGTCCAGCATCACCAGCGGCAAGGGCGTCTCACTTTTCCAGCCGGCCGGCTCAGGCGGCGGCGCATCGGCCGCGGCGATCCAGCGCATCGGCCAGGCGGCCTGGGGCTGGCGATGCGCCGTCGCGGTTCCTGCCTCCCAGACCAGCGCCAGGTCCAGCTGGCCGGTTTCGATCCGCGCCAACAAGTCCTGATGGCGCGCGATGCGCGCTTCGATGCGCACCCTGGGATGAGCGCGGGCGAAGCGTCCAAGCACGTCGGGCAACATGTGCTCGCCGAAATCCTCCTGCAGCCCGAGCCGTACCCAGCCTTGCAGGGCGGGTTCGCGCAGCGCGGCGGCGGCGGCGTCGTTGAGGTCGAGCAGGCGCCGTGCGTAGGCCAGCAGCACCTCGCCGGCCTCGGTCAGCGCCAGCCCGCGGCCACTGCGGCGCAGCAGCGCCTGGCCGGCCTGCGCCTCCAGTTTCTTGAGCTGCGCGCTGATCGCCGACGTGGAACGCCCGTGCCGGTCCGCCGCCTTGGCGAAGCTGCCCAGTTCGATGCCGGCGACGAAGCTGCGCAGCGCATCGAGGTCGAAGCTGACGCGACGCATGTTATCGATCCTGTTTTATCGAAGATTGGATGCTAAATTTCCTGATTTTCAGGAACATCTTCGTTGGCTAGGCTGTGCGCAGTCAATCTCCAGCGCGAGACGCCCATGTCCGACCTGCCTCAGCCCGATGCATCCTTGTGCGGCGATATCGCGCCGAACTTCGCGCAACTGACCGCCGAGGTGCTGTTCGCCGACCTGTGGCAGCGTCCCGGGCTGTCGCCGCGCGAACGCAGCCTGGTCACGGTGGCGGCGCTGGTGGCGCTGTACCGGCCGCAGCAGCTGCCGTTCCACTTGAGCCGCGCGCTGGACAACGGCTTGCGCCACGACGAACTGGCCGAGGCGATTACCCATCTGGCGTTCTACGCCGGCTGGCCGTGCGCCGCCTCGGCGCTGCCGTTGCTGCGTGCCGCGACCGCGTCGGCCGCCTGATTCACCCAGCAGGAGACATAACCATGCTCTATGCCCGCATCTCGCTGCAGCGCGGCGTTACTCCTGACTACCTGCGCGCCTTGTCTGCCAGCGTCTACCAGGCCATGCACGAGGCCTTCGAGGTGCCTGCCGGCGATTGCTTCCAGGTCATCCACCAGCACGATCCGGGGGAACTGGTGCTCGATCGCCACTATCTCGGCGGACCGCGCTCGGACGCCTTCGTGCTGATCGCGATCACCGCCGGGCGGGCGCGCAGCGATGCCTGCAAGCAGGCGTTCTACCGGCGCCTGGTGGAGCTGCTGGCGATCGCGCCGGGCATCGCGCCGGAAGACGTGATGGTGAACATCGTCACCACCGCGGCGCAGGACTGGTCTTTCGGCGGTGGCCGCGCCGGGATCGTGGCAGCGCAGGCCCAGGCATGATCGCCATGCAGTACAGCATCGTGTTGCCGGCCGACTACGACATGGCCATCATCCAGCGCCGTATCGCCGACAAGGGACCGTTGCTGGACGATCTGCCGGGCCTGGTGTTCAAGGCCTATCTCAGCGCCGATTGCGGCGATCGCGCGCTGTCCAGCCGCAGCAACCTGTATGCGCCGTTCTATCTGTGGCGCGACGCCGAGGCGATGCGCGATTTCCTCGCCGGCGCCGCGTTCCGCGCGCTCACTGAGTCCTTCGGACGGCCTGCGGTACAACTGTGGGCGGTGTGCGCTGCGCAGCTGCGCGCGGACCTGCGCGGTGCCCGCTACGCCCGCCGCGAGATCGCCGCGATCGCCGATGCCGACCCGCTCGAAACGCTGGGCGAACGCGAGGCCAAGCGGGCGCGGGACGCTGTCGCCGCAGGCGCACTCGCCGCAGTGGGCGCCTACGAGCCGCATGGCTGGAACCGGCTACGCCTGCGGCTTTGGCGCGATCTGCCGCCGCCGTCACCGGACGTCGGTCAAGCCTATGCCGTCGGCCACGTATCCATGCCGACAAGCGGCGGTTGAGGCAACAGCACCCCGGCTTCGCCTGTTTGCTTTTACCATTCCCCATTCCCCATTCCCGGCCTCTCAATGACTCAGACCGCCCTGATCACCGGTGCCACCTCCGGTTTCGGCGCCGCCGCCGTGCGCCGCTTCGTCAACGCCGGCTGGCGCGTGATCGCCACCGGCCGCCGCGCCGAACGGCTGCAGCCGCTGCTGGCCGAGTTCGGCGCCGAGCGTGTGCACGTGGCGGCGTTCGACATCCGCGACGCCGCCGCGCTCGATGCGATGCTGGCCGCGCTGCCGGACGCGTTCCGCGGCATCGACCTACTGGTCAACAACGCCGGCCTGGCGCAGGGCACGGCCCCGGCGCAGGCCGCGTCGCTGGACGACTGGCGCACGATGATCGACACCAACATCACCGCGCTGGTGACCCTGACCCATCGCCTGCTGCCGACGCTGATCCAGCGCCGTGGCGCGATCGTCAATATCAGTTCGGTAGCCGCGCTGTACCCGTATCCGGGCGGCAATGCCTACGGCGGCACCAAGGCCTTCGTCAGCCAGTTCTCGCTGGGCCTGCGCGCTGACCTGCACGGCACCGGCGTGCGCGTGACCGCGATCGAGCCGGGCATGGCCGAGACCGAGTTCACCCTGGTCCGCACCCACGGCGACCAGGGCGCATCGGACATGCTGTACCACGGCGCGCAGCCGATGACCGCCGAGGACATCGCCGAGCAGATCTTCTGGGTTGCCACGCTGCCGCCGCATCTGAACATCAATCGGCTGGAAATCATGCCGGTGACGCAGTCCTTCGCCGGCTTCCAGGTGGCTAGAAGCCGGGAATAGGGAGTGGGGAATCGGCAGTAGGAACAGCGAAAGCAGGCGTCGACGTTCTCCACCTGCTACAGGTCACTGCAGCTAGGTTGCCAGCAGCTTGCTCGCGCGACTGGCGAGGCAATGAAACGACTGGCCTACGCAGGCCGGTCGTAGGGAATGCGGGAGACGCCGCTTCTCCCCAATCGAGTTTCCCGATTCCCCGCTCCCCGCCTCACTGCGCCTTGATCGCGATCGCCGGCAGGCCGCTGCCGGTCAGTTTCTGCTTGGCCGCGGCCAGTTCGCTGGCGGTGCCGTACGGGCCCATGCGCACGCGGTACACGGTCTTGCCGCTGATCTGCGCCGATTCCACGCGCGCCGACAGCCCCAGCATCGCCAGCTTGGCCTTGGTCGATTCGGCATCGCCGGAGGCGCCGAACGAACCGGCCTGCAGGATGTAGCGGGCGTTGTCCGCCGCTACCGCGGCGGCCGTGGCAGCGGCAGGCGTGGTCGCCGTCGCCGCCGGCCTGGTCGCGATGGCCGCCGTGTTGGCGGGCGCGCTGGTTGCGGCTGTTTCCGCTATCGGCGTCGGATTGGACAGCGCCGCCGTCGTTGCCGGAGCGGTGGCGGCCGCGGTCGCCGGGGGAGCTGCCGTCGGCTGCGGCGCGCGCGCCTGCCGGGCGGTCTCGGCGCGCGCGCTGGCGGCCAGTTCGGCGTCGGACATCTGCACTTCCTTGCCGGGCAGCAAGGTGTAGAAGTCGTACTGGGTCTGCGCGTCCTTCTTGGGATTCTTGGCGTCGGGCTTGCTGCTGCCGGCCGCCGCCATCGTCGGCTTGGGCAGTTCCGGCGCCGCGTCCACATCGGCATCGGCCACCGGCGCCGGCTGCGCGTCGGGGTTGGCGCGCGGGCCGCCCACGCGCAGGAAGCCGTCGCCGCCTTTCTTGAACAGGCCGGGTGCTGCCAGGAACACCACCGCCGCGATCGCCACGCCGGCGATCAGCCACACCCAACCGGGCGTGCCGTTGCCGCTGTTGCGTCGCGCCTGGGTCTTACCGCGTCTTGCTGCCATCTACTGCTTCTCCACTCACATTTTTTCCGGGGCGGAAACACCCAGGAGGTTCAAGCCGTTCGCCAGCACTTGCTGCGCCGCCACGGCCAGGGTCAACTTGGCGTTGCGCTCGCTCGCATCGTCCACCAGCACTGGGGTGCCGTGGTACCAGGTGTGGAACGCGGTCGCCAGTTCGCGCAGGTATTGCGCGATCAGGTGCGGTTCCAGCAGGTGTCCCGCATTCTCCACCACTTCCGGGTAGCGCGAGAGTTCCAGCATCAGTTCCAGCGAGGTCGTATCGTTCAGCCGGTTCAGCTGTCCCAGGCCGTCGGCCTGGTCGTAGTCCAGCTTCTTCTCCTGCGCCTGGCGCAGCAGGCTGCATACGCGGGCATGCGCGTACTGCACGTAGAACACCGGATTGTCGTTGCTCTGCTGGCGTGCCAGGTCGATGTCGAAGGTCAGCTGCGAATCGGGCTTGCGCGCGATCAGGAACCAGCGCGTGGCGTCGCGGCCGGCTTCCTCGATCAGGTCGCGCAGGGTCAGGTAGCTGCCGGCGCGCTTGGACAGCTTCACTTCCTCGCCACCGCGCATCACCGTGACCATCTGGTGCAGCACGTACTCGGGCCAGCCCTTGGGGATGCCCAGGTCCATCGCTTGCAGGCCGGCGCGCACCCGCGCCAGCGAGCCGTGGTGGTCGGCGCCCAGTTCGGTGATCGCGCGCAGGTAGCCGCGCTGCCACTTGCTCAGGTGATAGGCCACGTCCGGCACGAAATAGGTGTAGCTGCCGTCGGACTTGCGCATCACGCGGTCCTTGTCGTCGCCGAAATCGGTCGATTTCAGCCACAGCGCGCCGCCTTCCTCGTAGGTATGGCCGGACGCAACCAGCTTCTGCACCGCCTCTTCGACCTTGCCGTCGCGGTACAGCGAGCTTTCCAGGAAGTAGATGTCGAAGTCCACGCCGAACGCGGCCAGGTCGTGGTTCTGCTCGTTGCGCAGGTAGGCCACGGCGAAGCGGCGGATCGCTTCCAGATCGTTCGGATCCTTGGAACCGGTGACCAGATTGCCTTCCAGGTCCACCGAGTCGCCGGCCAGGTAGGCGTTGGCCACGTCCTGGATGTAGTCGCCGCGGTAGCCTTCTTCCGGCCAGTCGGGGCTGTCGGGGGTCTTGCCCAGCGCGCGCGCCTGCACCGAGCGCGCCAGGTTCTCGATCTGGCCGCCGCCGTCGTTGTAGTAGAACTCGCGCTTGGCGTTCCAGCCATTGGCCTCGAGCAGCCGCGCCAGGCAGTCGCCGATCGCCGCGGCGCGGCCGTGGCCCACGTGCAGCGGGCCGGTCGGATTGGCCGAGACGTATTCCACGCCCACGGTGCGGCCGTTGCCGACCAGGCTGCGGCCGTAGTCCTCGCCCTGCTTTAGTACCGCCAGCACTTCGCGTTGATAGCCGCTGGGACTGATGTGGAAGTTGATGAAGCCGGGGCCGGCGATCTCGACCCGGGTCACCTCGTCGCTGGCCGGCAGCGCGGCGACCAACTGCTGCGCCAGCGCGCGCGGATTGCCGCGCGCGGCCTTGGCCAGCAGCATCGCGGCATTGGTGGCGAAGTCGCCGTGCTCGCGGGTCTTGGGCCGCTCGACCACGAAGTCCGGCGGCAAGGTGTCGGCCGGCAGGGTGCCGTTGGCGCGCAAGGCTTCGATGCCTTGACCGATCAGGGCGCGGAGTTGGGATTTCACGTGATCATCTGCTTGAAGCGCGGAACAGGCGATTTTACCCGACCCGCCGCCTCCCGGCCCGTGCCGGGTTCAGCGCGACCTCAGGCCGTCCGACGATGGCGGGATCCGGGATCGGTGACCCGGGATTGTGCATTCGCGATCCGCGCACACGCCAGCAGGCGCTTGCATGGCGCCTGGCGCGCGACCCACGGCCGGCGGTTCAGGCCCAGCCGCGCGCGGCCATCGACACCGGCACGCCGTCGCCGACGATGAAATGGTCGAGCAAGCGGATATCCACCAGCCCCAGTGCCTGTTTCAGGCGATGGGTGACAGCGCGGTCGGCGGAGGAGGGCTCCGGGTTCCCGGACGGGTGGTTATGGCCGATGATCACCGCCGCCGCGTTGTGCGCCAGCGCGCGCCGCAGCACTTCGCGCGGATATACCTCGGCGCCGTCCAGGGTGCCCTGGAACAGCTCCTCGAACGCCAGCGAGCGGTGCTTCGTGTCCAGGAACAGCACAGCGAACACCTCGTGCGGCCGCGCCCGCAAGCGCTGCGCGAAGTAGCGGCCGGCCGCGCCCGGGTCGTTCAGGGTCGTGCCCCGTTCCAGTTCGGCGGCCAGATGGCGTTGGCCCAACTCCAGCGCGGCCGATAGTCTGCAGGCCCGTGCCAGGCCGAGTCCGGGCAGGCGAACCAGGTCGCGGGGCGGGCGGTCGAGCAGCGTGCGCAGCGGACCGTGCCGCTGCAGCAGGTCGCGCGAGGTGCGTACCGCGTCGCTGCCGGGCAAGCCGGAACCCAGGAAGATCGCCAGCAGTTCGGCGTCGGAGAGGGCCCGGGCGCCGCGTGCCAGCAGCTTTTCTCGGGGGCGTTCGTCGCGGGGCCATTTGGATATGTGCATATCGCCAGATTGGCGGACGATATGGCGCAACGGTATCAGGGCCGCAAAGGGCCATCGGGTAAGCTAATCGTTCTTGCATGGGTAGGACATTCCCGACGTGACCGGTACTTTCGAGGGGCCCCTGCAGGGGCGGCGTGTGCTGTTGTGTGCGGGCGGCGGCATCGCCGTCTACAAAGCGCTGGAACTGGTGCGTCGGTTGCGCGATGCAGGCGCCGAGGTGCAGGTGGCGATGACCGCCGGCGCGCAGCAGTTCGTCACGCCGCTGAGCTTCCAGGCGCTGTCCGCGCACCCGGCCCGCACCAGCTTGTGGGACAGCGCCGCCGAGCAGGCGATGGGGCATCTGGAACTGGCGCGTTGGGCCGACTGCGTGGTGGTGGCGCCGGCCACCGCCGACCTGCTGGCGCGCCTCGCCCACGGCCTGGCCGACGACTTGGTGAGCACGCTGTGCCTGGCCACCACCGCGCCGCTGACCGTGTGCCCGGCGATGAACCACCGCATGTGGTTGCACCCGGCCACCCAGGCCAATGTCGCCACGCTGCGCCAGCGCGGCGCCAGCGTGGTCGGGCCGAACGACGGCCCGCTGGCCGAAGGCGAGTCCGGTCCCGGGCGCCTGGCTGAGCCGGAGCAGATCGTCGCCGCGCTGGCCGGGGTCCGCGCCGCGGCCACGCCCGCGGCGGCCGCCGCGCCGGCAACGCTCGCCGCCGGCACCGCGGCCGCCGCGCTCAGCGGCCTGCGCCTGCTGATCAGCGCCGGCCCGACCTACGAGGATCTGGATCCGGTGCGCTACCTCGGCAACCGCAGCAGCGGCAAGATGGGTTACGCCCTGGCTGCCGCGGCCGCGCGGCAGGGCGCGGCGGTGGTGCTGGTCAGCGGTCCGGTGCACCTGCCCACGCCCGACGGCGTGCAGCGCATCGACGTGCGCTCGGCGGCGCAGATGCGCGACGCGGTGCTGGGCGCGTTGCCGGCCGACATCTACATCGGCACCGCCGCGGTCGCCGACTACACGCCCAGGCAGGTCGCCGCGCAGAAGATCAAGAAGAGCGGCGAGGTGCTGACCCTGGAGCTGGTGCGGACTCCGGACATCCTGTCCGAGGTCGCTGCCCAGACCCAGGCGCTGAAGCTGGTGGTCGGTTTCGCCGCCGAGACCCACGACATCGAGCGCTACGCGCGTGGCAAACTCACCGACAAGCATCTGGACCTGATCATCGCCAATCAGGTGGGGGTGGCCGGCAACGGCTTCGAGAGCGACGAGAACGCCGCCACTGCCTACTGGCAGCAGGGTGCACGGAGCTTCCCGGCCGTGTCCAAGACGCAACTGGCCGAACAATTGCTGGCCCTGATCGCGGAGCGACTGCACGCATGACCATCCCGACCCCGTACCCGCTGCAGGTCAAACTGCTCGACCCGCGCTTCGGCGACAGCTGGCCGCTGCCGGACTACGCCACCGACGCCAGCGCCGGACTCGATCTGCGCGCGGCCACCGAGGCGCCGCTGACCTTGGCGCCGGGCGATACCGCGCTGATCCCCAGCGGGCTGTCCATCTACATTGCCGATCCGCAGTTGTGCGCAGTGGTGCTGCCGCGTTCCGGGCTGGGCCATCGCCACGGCATCGTGCTCGGCAACGGCACCGGCCTGATCGACGCCGACTATCAGGGGCCGCTGCTGATCAGCGTCTGGAACCGCGGCCGCGAGCCGTTCACCATCGCCCCCGGCGACCGCATCGCGCAGCTGGTGGTGATGCCGGTCGTGCGCGTTGCCCTGCAGGTGGTGGATACTTTCGCCGACAGCGCCAGGGGAACGGGTGGATTCGGCCATACCGGAGTGCGCTGACAGGGGATTGTGTGCATGAGCGAGGCAATACAACGGCGGCCTGCGCCGGAAGGTTTGCGCAAGGCGGCGCCGCTGCTGGCGTTGCTGCTGGTGGTGCTGGCCGCGTGGTTCGGCTGGAGCGGCGCGCAGCAATGGCGCCACGCAGATAGCGCCACCGCGCTGGAGCAGGCGCGCGACGCGGCGGTGGCGCAGACCTCGCAGGCGCTGGCCGCTGCCGCCAGGCGCTTGGCTGCGCAGTTGCAGCAGCCCGCGGTGCAGGCCGCATTGGCGCGCGGTGACGCGGCGACGGCCGCGCAGGCGTTGCGCGAGGGCTGGAAGGAGGCGGAAGACGCGCAGGTGCTGCCCGGCGACCTGGGCGCCGGCTATGCCGATGTGGGCGGCTTCGGCTACGGGCGCCTGGCGCTGCTGGAAAAGGCCTTGCTGACGAACGCGGTCGCCAGCGCGGTGGTGCGCGACGGCGGCGGGCCGCGGTTGGGATTGGCGGCGCCGGTGACCCTGGACACCGGCGTCGGGGTGGCTTACCTGCGCTTGCCGTTGCGCGTGCTGACCGCGCCGGTGGCGCAGGCCGCGGTCCCGGCCAGCGGCTACCTGGCGCTGCGTCAGGGCGGCTACGACGTGATCGGCGCCGGCGATACCGGCCTGGCCGACCATGGCGATGCGTTGTCGCGCCCGATCGGCACGTCCGGGCTGCGTTTGGTCGCGGCGTTGCCCGATGCCGATGTCGGACCGCTCGGTCTGGGCGCGTTGCCGTGCCTGATCGTCGCCGGCCTGCTCGGCGTCCTGGCCCTGGTGGTGCTGCTGGCCGCGCGCGGCCGCCTGCCGCGGCCGCGTCGCGCCAAGGCCGCTACCGCCGGCACCGCCGGCACCGAGCACGAACTCACCCTGCGGCAGAGCCTGCAACACCAGGAGCCGCCGCCGCCGTCGCCGCCGTCGCCCGAGGGCGAGTCCGCGCCGGCCAGGACGGTGCCGGCACAGACGGTGCCTGCCGCCATCTTCCGCGCCTACGACATCCGCGGTGTGGTCGGCCGCGACCTCAGCCCGCAGGTCGCCACGCTGATCGGCCAGGCGATCGGCGCGGTGATGCAGGAGCAGGGGCTGAACGACGTGGTGGTCGGCCGCGACGGCCGCCTGTCCGGTCCGGAATTGTCGGCGGCGCTGATCGAAGGCCTGCGCCGCGCCGGCTGCCACGTCACCGACATCGGCCTGGCGCCGACCCCGGTGGTGTACTTCGCCAGCTTCCACCTGCGTGCCGGCAGCTGCGTGGCGGTCACCGGCAGCCACAACCCGCCGGACTACAACGGCTTCAAGATCGTGGTCGGCGGCGAGACGCTGTCCGGCGCGGCGATCGCCGACCTGTACGCCCGCATCAGCGAAGGCCGCCTGCCGAGCGCCGCCGAACCGGGGCGGCTGGAGCAGCGCGACGTCGGCAACGACTACATCCAGCGCATCGCCGACGACGTGCAGCTGGACCGCCCGCTCAAGGTGGTGGCCGATGCTGGCAACGGCGTCGGCGGCGAACTGGCGCCGCGGCTGCTGGAGGCGATCGGCGCGGAAGTCGTCCCGCTGTACTGCGATGTCGACGGCACCTTCCCCAACCACCACCCCGATCCCAGCGAACCGCACAACCTGCAAGACCTGATCCAGACCGTGAAGCGTTTCGACGCCGACCTGGGCATCGCCTTCGACGGCGATGCCGACCGGCTCGGCGTGGTCACCAAGGAAGGCGCGGTGATCTACCCAGATCGCTTGCTGATGTTGTTCGCCGCCGATGTGCTGCAACGCAATCCCGGCGCGCTGGTGATCTACGACGTCAAGTGCACCGGCAAGCTGTCGGACTACGTGCTGCGCAACGGCGGCAGCCCGATGGTGTGGAAGACCGGGCATTCGCTGATCAAGGCGAAGATGCGCGAGACCGATGCCGAGCTGGCCGGCGAGATGAGCGGCCACTTCTTCTTCAAGGAACGCTGGTACGGCTTCGACGACGGCCTGTACGCGGCGGCGCGGCTGCTGGAGATCCTGGCGCAGCGCCAGGAGAGTCCGTCCGAGGTCTTGGCCGAGTTGCCCGACAGCGTGTCCACGCCGGAGATCAAGCTGCCGCTGGCCGACGGCCAGGACGCGCATGCGCTGGTCGCGCAGTTGGTCGCCGCCGCGCAGCAGGAAGATTCGGCGTTCGCCGGCGCACGCCTGCTCACCCTCGATGGCCTGCGCGCCGACTTCGCCGATGGCTGGGGTCTGCTGCGCGCGTCCAACACCACGCCGGTGCTGGTGCTGCGTTTCGAGGCCGACACCAGTGCCGCGCTGGAGCGGATCAAGGACCTGTTCCGCAGCCAGCTGCAGGCCCTGTCGCCGTCGCTGGCGGCGGGATTCTGAGGCGCGCGCCGTATGCGTCCGGCGGCGCCGGGCAAGGCGACGTAGCGCCGCCGGCACGCGGAGTGATGGAGGGGCGTCAGCCCGCGACAGAGTTGCCGAGCGCGCAGCGATTCCGGGCGGCGCTCGTCGCGGTTGAAACCGCTCCTACAGGAAGCGCGGTCTGCACTGTAGGAGGGGCTTCAGCCCCGACAGCATCCGAAACCGCCAGCCATCCGCGCTTCGCTCGTCGCGACTGAAGTCGCTCCCACAAGGGACGCGCGGCGTACTCACTGGGTGCACTGTGGGAGGGACTTCAGTCCCGACATCCCCCCTGCCGCGGCACTCTGGTGACCGTCGCTGGCCGCGCGCTGCGCTCAACCGCTGTTCGTCGGCGCAGCCGGCGCCGTTCCGGTGTCTGGCCGCTTCGCCGCACGATAGCGTTGCAGGGCGTCGTCGATTTCCTGGTTCAGGCCGAGCCGCTGCTGCTCGAAATTCTTCTGCATGCGCAGCTGCCACAGCAGCGCGCGATGCCGCTGCTGCACGTCCTCGACGATCTTGCCTGTCACCTTCTGCCCGGCCAGCTCGCGCGCGCCGCCGCTGGCGAGCAGGCCGACCAGGCTCTCGCGCAGGCTGTTGACGTTGTAGCGCGCAGTGTTGATGTTGTTGTCGACAATACCGATGCGCTCGGAGAACACCCGGCGCAGTTCCTCTTCGGTCTGGAACGACAGCAGCATCGCCTGGTCGGTGCGCTTGCGCGTCTCCAGTGCCGCCTGATCGGCACGTTGCTGCGCGGCATCGGCGGCGGCCGCGGCGCGCTCCTCGGCATTCAGCGCGCGGCCGACCGCGCCGCTGCGCATCCCGCTCCTGGCATTGAATTCGTCGCGCGCCTGGTTCACCGCTTCCTGCGGCAGCGCATCGCTGCACACGCGCTGCCCGCCTTGGTTCCAGCAGTACAGTTTCTTGGATGACGCCGGCTGCGCTGCGGCCGGTAGCGCAATCAGTGCGAGCAGGACCGGCAACGCGGCCCGGGCCCATGGTGGTTGGATCGGCATCATGGCAGCCCCCTGCTGTCAGCCTGATGGATCGCAGCCGTAGCGTGCCCGGTAGGCCAGCAGCGGTTCGCGGAAGCCGACAAGGTCCGCGTTTCCATCGATGAATGCAAGCAGATCGCCCAGGTGCGCGACCGACACCACAGGAACCCCGGCCTCCGCCGCCACCGCCTGCGCCGCCGAGCGCCGGTCGTGCTCGCCGGCGATCTCCTGGCGGTCCAGCGCGACCAGGATCGCCGCCGGGATGCCGCCGGCCGCGCGGATGGTCGTCAGCGCCTCGCGGATCGCGGTGCCGGCGGTGATCACGTCGTCCACGATCAGCACCCGGCGCCCGGCCAGCGGCGCGCCGATCAGGCTGCCGCCTTCGCCATGGGTCTTGGTTTCCTTGCGGTTGAACGCCAGCGGCAGGTTGCGGTCGCGCTGCGCGTACTCGCAGGCCAGCGCAGTCGCCAGCGGGATGCCTTTGTAGGCCGGGCCGAACAGCAGGTCGAAGTCGAGCCCGGCGGCGTCGGCCGCATCGGCGTAGCACGCCGTCAGGCGCGCCACCGTGCTCCCGGAATCGAAGCGCCCGGCATTGAAGAAATAGGGGCTGATGCGCCCGGACTTCAGCGTGAACTCGCCGAAGCGCAGCGCCTGCGCATCCAGGGCCAATTGCAGGAAACGTTGCCGGTAGTCGGTCATGGGGGGCTGGGAGTAGCGAATGGGGAATAGGGAATGGTCAAAAGCATAGCCGGTTGTTCCGTCTTCGCGGCCTTGCTGGGGTACGCTTTGCCGATTCCCTATTCCCCTTTTCCATTCCCGGCTCTCCATGCGCATCATCAGTTTCAACGCCAACGGCCTGCGTTCGGCCGCCACCAAGGGCTTCTTCGAGTGGTTCTCCAGCCAGCACGCCGACGTGCTGTGCGTGCAGGAAACCAAGGCGCAGGAACATCAGCTGGCCGGGCCGGCGTTCCTGCCGCAGGGGTATCGGGTCTGGTTCCGCGATGCCAGCACCAAGAAGGGCTACAGCGGCGTGGCCATCTACAGCAAGCGCAAGCCCGACGAGGTGCGTACCGCGCTGGGCTGGCCCGAGTTCGACGAGGAGGGCCGCTACCTGGAAGCGCGCTTCGGCAACCTCAGCGTGGTCTCGTTCTACATCCCCTCCGGCTCGTCCGGCGAACTGCGCCAGGGCTACAAATTCCAGGTCATGGACTGGCTGCGGCCGATCCTGGCCGAATGGCTGGCCAGCGGCCGCGACTACGTGCTGTGCGGCGACTGGAACATCGTGCGCTCGGCGCTGGACATCAAGAACTGGAAGTCCAACCAGAAGAATTCCGGCTGCCTGCCGGCCGAGCGCGACTGGCTCAACGGCCTGTGCGCCGACCGCGCCGAAGACGCCGACCCGGCCAGCGGCCGCGGCTGGGTCGACGCCTACCGCGCGCTGCACCCAGATGGCCAGGACTACACCTGGTGGAGCAACCGCGGCGCCGCGCGCGCCAACGACGTGGGTTGGCGTATCGACTACCAGTTCTTCACGCCGTCGCTGCGCGAGCGCCTGCAGGGCTGCGCGATCTACACCGCGCAGCGCTTCTCCGACCACGCGCCGTTCGTGGTGGACTACCGCGAATGAGCGGAACCGCGTCCGCGCCGGCGTCCTACAAGGGCTGGGCCGGGATCAGGCGCGCCTTCGCCACGCCGTCGGCGGCGACGATGGCGCTGCTCGGCTTCGGCAGCGGCCTGCCGTTCCTGCTGATCGCCTCGCAGACCCTGTCCACGCGCCTGCGCGACGTCGGCCTGGACCTGGGCAGCATCGGCCTGATCAGCCTGGCCAGCTTCTTCTACCTGCTCAAGTTCCTGTGGGCGCCGCTGCTGGACCGCTATCCGTTCCCGCTGGTCGCCTTCCTGGGCCGGCGCCGCTCGTGGCTGCTGGTGTCGCAGCTGGGGGTCACGATCGGCCTGGCCGCGCTGGCCTTGATGCGCCCGGAGCTGAGCATCGGTGGCCTGGTGCTGTGGGTGCTGATCGCCTCCTTCGCCGGGGCTACCCAGGATTCTGTGGTCGATGCGTACCGGATCGAGATCGCCCCGGCCTCCGCACAGGCCGCGCTCGCCGCGACCTACACCTTCGGCTACCGCATCGGCCTGATCCTGTCCGGCGCCGGTGCGCTGTACCTGGCCCAGTTCGGCGACTGGACCCTGGCCTATCTGGTCATGGCCGGGCTGATGCTGCTGCCGATCGCCACCACCTTGCTGTGCCGCGAACCGGAGGTGCCGGTGGCCACGGTGGTGCGCAAGATCGATGTGGTCGGCGCGTTCTGGCAGCCGATCTCCAGCTTCTTCAGCAGCAACGGCCTGGCGCTGGGCCTGGGGCTGCTGTTGTTCGTGGGCCTGTTCAAGTTTCCCGACCAGGTGATCGGGGTGATGTCCGGGCCGTTCTATCTGGATTCGGGTTTCAGCAAGGCCGACATCGCCACCGTGTCCAAGCTGTTCGGGGTGTGGATGGGCATTGCCGGCGCCTTTGCCGGCGGCCTGGCGGTGGCGGCGTTCGGCTTCCGGCGCATGCTGTTCGTCGCCGCGCTGGGCGTGGCGCTGTCCAACCTGGCGTTCCTGCTGATGGCCCACCATCCCGGGCAGCTGTGGTCGTTCTACGCCGCGCTCAGCGCCGACAACCTGTTCCAGGGCTTCGCCGGCACCGTGCTGGTCGCGTTCATGTCGTCGCTCACCGACCGCAACTTCACCGCCACCCAGTACGCGCTGCTGGTGTCGCTGGCCAATCTGCCCGGCAAGTTCGTCGGCGGCGCCTCCGGCTACATCGTCGAGGCCACCTCCTACAGCACCTTCTTCGTGCTCAGCGCGTTCACGGTGATCCCGACCATGCTGCTGCTGGCCTGGCTGTGGCCGCGGATCCGCGAACAATCGGCGCCCGCCGCGCCGCAGGCGGATTGAAAGCCCGCGCTGACTTGCGGATGATGCTCGGCGGCGCAGAGGTGCGCCGCCGTCCGTTGGGGAGTACGCATGACTGATCTGCTGCTGCGCGACATCGACCCGATCCTGGTCGACCGGATTCGCCGCATCGCCGTGGCCCGCGGCTGGACCCAGCACCAGACCGTGCTCAACCTGATCGAGAAGGGCCTGTTCTCCAGCGAGTACGAAGTGCGCAGCGGCTTCGAGAATCCGGAAGTGGATGCCTTGTCCGAGGCGATCGCCGCGTTGCGCGAACTGCCGGCCGGCGCCGGCTTCTGAGCCGCGCATCGGCGCCCATGGCGCTGAGCGGTGCCGCCGCCGTCAGGCCGGGTGGATCGCGCCCAGGATGCGCGGCCCGCGCGCGCCGCTGACCGAAGGCAGGTTGCCGGGCAATCCGGCCAGGGTCTGCCGCGCCAGCCAGGCGAAGCCCATCGCTTCCACGTAGTCCGGATCCAGGCCCAGCGACTGCGTGGACAGCACTTGCACGCCCGGCAGCCGCGCCCGCAGCCGTGCCAGCAACAGCGGGTTGTGCACGCCGCCGCCGCAGACCAGCAGTTGCCGTGTCGCCGGCTGCTGCGCCAGCAGCGCGTCGGCCACGGTGGCCGCGGTCAGCTCCAGCAAGGTTGCCTGTACCGCCGCGGCCGGATGCGCGGCCGGCTCCAGCAGCGCATCCACCCAGCGTAGGTGGAACTGCTCGCGGCCGGTACTCTTGGGTGGGGTCAGCGCGAACCAGGGGTCGGCCAGCAAGCGCCGCAGCAGGCCTTCGTCAACCTGGCCGCTTGCGGCGAAGGCGCCGCCGGCATCGTAGGGCTGGCCCAGATGGCGCTGGCACCAGGCATCGAGCAGCGCGTTGGCCGGGCCGGTGTCAAATCCGCGCACGTCGCCGTGCGCCGGCAGCAAGGTCAGGTTGCCGATCCCGCCCAGGTTCAGCACCGCGCGGTCCTCGTGCGCCGCGCCCAGCATCGCCGCATGGAAGGCCGGCATCAGCGGCGCGCCATGGCCGCCAGCGGCGACATCGCGGCGGCGGAAGTCGCACACCGTGGCGATGCCGGTCAGCTCGGCGATGCGGTTGCCGTCGCCCAGTTGCCAGGTGAAGGCGGGGTCGGCCAGCGGCCGGTGGCGCACGGTCTGCCCGTGCGACCCGATCGCGCGGACCTGCGCAGGCGCGACGCCCGCTTCCTCGAGCAGGCGCAGCGCGGCCGCGGCGAAGGCGATCGCCACCTCCGCATCGAGCCGGCCCAGCGCATCCAGCGAATCGATCTCGCCGCCTTCGCCCAGCGCGATCAGCGCCTCGCGCTGGCGTGGCGCCCAGGCGTAGGTGCGGCCGATGCGCAGCTGCGCCTGACCATCGGCGTCGAAGCGCACCAGCGCGGCATCGATGCCATCGGCGCTGGTGCCGGACATCAGGCCGAGGAACAGGGCCTCGTCATCGAGTGCGATCGGAGCGGGCATTGCGGAGCACCAGGCAGCGTCAGTGTCGCAGCGTGGGCGAGGGGCGGCGGCGCGTCAATCCGCGCCGCCGTGGCGGGGCCGGGGCCGGTAAGCGGCTCAGCCGGCGTCGTTGGACTGCGCCCACTTGGCCGAGGCGACCGCCTTCTTCTTCTTCGCCGGGGCGTCGCTCTTCGCCGGCGCGGCGTCGGCGTAGATCAGCTTCTCCACGCGCTGGATCCGCGCCAGTGCGGGCGAGGTCTGCGCACGGAACGCGGCCAGCTCGGTGCCGGCCAGCGGCGTCGGCGGCGGCATCGTCACCGACGCCGGATTGCGCTGCACGCCGTCCACGCGGAATTCGTAGTGCAGGTGCGGGCCGGTGGCCATGCCAGTCATGCCGACGAAGCCGATCACCGTGCCCTGGTTGATACGCTGGCCGGGCTTGATCCCGCCGAAGCGCGACATGTGCCCGTACAGCGTGCTGTAGCCCTTGCCGTGATCCAGGATCACCACGTTGCCGTAGCCGCGCTGGGTGCCGACGAACTGCACCCGCGCATCGCCTGCGGCCATGATCGGCGTGCCCGACGGCGCCGCGTAGTCGATGCCCTTGTGCATGCGCATGGTGCCCAGCACCGGATGCTTGCGCGCGCCGAAGGTCGAGCTGATCCTGCTGTAGGACACCGGCATGCGGATGAAGCTCTTCTTCAGCGGCCGCCCGTTGACATCGAAGTACTCGGCCGGCCTGCCGTCGCGCTCGAAGCGGAAGCCGCTGTAGGTCTTGCCGCGGGTGGTGAAGGTCGCCGCCAGGATCTTGCTGGTGTCGATCCGCTCGCCTTCGCGCCAGGTTTCGTCCATCACCACGCTGAAACGGTCGCCCGGCTGCAGATCCTTGTCGAAGTCGATGTCGTACTTGAAGATATCGTCGGTCATCGTCGTGATCGCCGCCGGCGACAGCCCGGCCTTGCGCGCGGCCACGTACAGCGAGCTGGTGATTTCGCCGCTGATGACCGCGGTGCGGGTGCTGGTCTCGCGCTCGGTCACCTTCTCGCGGATACCGTCGCCAAGCAGCGACAGTTCCACGCGGTGGGTGGCGTCGCGGTCGAAGCGGATCCCGCGTAGGCTGCCGGCTACCGGCAGGTCGAAGCCGATCTCGGCGCCGGGGCGCAGCTTGGTCAGCGCCTCGCGCGTGCCGGGGTGATCCAGTACCTGCTGCATCACCGTGGCCGGGATGTCGAGCTGTTCGAACGCCGCGCCCAGGGTCTGCCCGGGTTGGATCCGCACCACTTGCCAGCTGTCGCCGGCCACGCCCTGCTGCTGGGCCAGCGAGATCGGCGGCAACGGCAGCGCCAGGGTCGCGTGCGTGGTCTGCAGCGGCACGTCGATGGCACTGGAGAAGCCGGGCACGATCGTGGACACCAGCGCGCCGATGGTGGCGAACAGGCTGGCGTGGATCCAGTGGCGGCGGGTCCAGCGCCCGGCGGGGAAATGTTGCGTCAGCTGCCGATGCAGTGCGGTGTCGTGAAGCACATGGAGACGCTGCTGGAAGCGCTGCTTGCGCGCGCGTTCCTGTTCGGTTTCGCTGTTCTGCATCAATGCTTCCTCATGAGCTCGAAGCGCGAGCTCAAAACTCGGCTACCATAAACATCGATCTACAGCGCGTCAAACCATTGAACCGGCTCAGGTTTTCGCCGGACGCGCGGTTAACTCGCATTTAACGCCATTCATGTTGCCTGGCGGCAACCCGTCGGAGTTCCGTTTTGTCCACGATTGAAGAGTCTCTTGCCCTGATCGGCCGCGGTGCCGACGAAATCCTCAAGCGCGAGGAACTGGAAGCGCGGTTGCGCACGGGCCGCCCGCTGCGGGTCAAGGCCGGTTTCGATCCGACCGCGCCCGACCTGCACATTGGCCATACCGTGTTGCTGAACAAGATGCGTCAATTCCAGCAGCTGGGCCACCAGGCGATTTTCCTGATCGGCGACTTCACCGGCATGATCGGCGACCCCACCGGCAAGAACGTCACCCGCAAGCCGCTGACCCGCGAGGACGTGCTCGCCAATGCGCGCACCTATGAGGAGCAGGTGTTCAAGGTGCTGGACCGCGAGCGCACCGAAGTACGCTTCAACTCCGAGTGGTTCGGGCAGATGGGCGCGGCGGACATGATTCGCCTGGCTGGCCAGCACACGGTGGCGCGCATGCTCGAGCGCGACGACTTCGCCAAGCGCTATGCCGCGCAGCAGTCCATCGCCATCCACGAATTCCTGTATCCGCTGGTGCAGGGCTACGATTCGGTGGCCTTGAAGGCCGACGTCGAGCTGGGCGGCACCGACCAAAAATTCAACCTGCTGATGGGGCGTGGCCTGCAGGAGCATTACGGGCAGCCGGCGCAGATCGTGCTGACCATGCCGCTGCTGGAGGGGCTGGACGGGGGCAACAAGATGTCCAAGTCGCTGGGCAACTACATCGGCATCAGCGAGCCGGCGATCGACATCGTCACCAAGACCATGAAGATCGGCGACGAGCTGATGTGGCGCTGGATCGAGCTGCTGTCCTTCGATATAAGCATGAACGAGGCGCAGGAACTGAAGCGACAGGTGCAGGCCGGCGCATTGCACCCGCGCGACGTGAAGCTGCGCCTGGCGCGCGAGCTGACCACGCGCTTCCACGACGCCGCGGCGGCCGAGCAGGCCATCGTCGGCTGGCATGCGGTGGTGACCGGGCAGGGCGACACCAGTGCATTGCCGCTGCAGGACGTGGCGGTGCCGGCGGAAGGGCTGCGCATCGCCGCGCTGCTGACCGCCGCCGGGCTGACCGCCAGCAACTCCGAAGCCAGCCGCAAGCTCAAGGAGCGCGCGGTACGCGTGGAAGGCGAAGTGGTGGAAGACCCGCAGCACAGCTTCGTGCCCGGATTTGAAGGCGTGTTGCAGGTCGGCAAGCGTACCTTCGCGCGGGTGCGCCTGGTCTCGGCCTGAGCAGGATGGCGGCTGAGCGCCGCCACCGCCGGCGCTGACAGCTTCTTGGTCGTAGAGCCTGTGCTGCGAGCTGCGTGCTTGTTTAGTGATACGCCTCGCATTAACAGGTAACTGCGACGGCGCAGTGAAAAAATCTTTCACACCCCCTTCCCAAGCGGCGGGTTTGCAGCCATACTTTTCCTCCCCCGACGCAAC
>NZ_CP063993.1:0-1955000 GCF_017301775.1 Xanthomonas translucens pv. undulosa | reverse complement strand
GTCAAGCGAATAAGCGCACACGGTGGATGCCTTGGCGGTCAGAGGCGATGAAGGACGTGGCAGCCTGCGAAAAGTGTCGGGGAGCTGGCAACAAGCTTTGATCCGGCAATGTCCGAATGGGGAAACCCACTGCTTCGGCAGTATCCTGCAGTGAATACATAGCTGCTGGAAGCGAACCCGGTGAACTGAAATATCTAAGTAACCGGAGGAAAAGAAATCAACCGAGATTCCCTAAGTAGTGACGAGCGAACGGGGACTAGCCCTTAAGCTGGTATGGTTCTAGAAAAACAACCTGGAAAGGTTGGCCATAGAAGGTGATAGCCCTGTATTTAAAAGGGCCATTCCAGTGAAGACGAGTAGGGCGGGGCACGTGAAACCCTGTCTGAATATGGGGGGACCATCCTCCAAGGCTAAATACTCCTGACCGACCGATAGTGAACCAGTACCGTGAGGGAAAGGCGAAAAGAACCCCGGAGAGGGGAGTGAAATAGATCCTGAAACCGTGTGCGTACAAGCAGTAGGAGCTCGCAAGAGTGACTGCGTACCTTTGTATAATGGGTCAGCGACTTACTGTTCGTGGCAAGCTTAACCGTATAGGGGAGGCGAAGGGAAACCGAGTCTGATAAGGGCGCATAGTCGCGGGCAGTAGACCCGAAACCGGGTGATCTAGTCATGGCCAGGGTGAAGGTGCCGTAACAGGTACTGGAGGCCCGAACCCACGTCTGTTGCAAAAGACGGGGATGAGCTGTGATTAGGAGTGAAAAGCTAATCGAACCCGGAGATAGCTGGTTCTCCTCGAAAGCTATTTAGGTAGCGCCTCGGACGAATACTGCTGGGGGTAGAGCACTGTTATGGCTAGGGGGTCATCGCGACTTACCAAACCATTGCAAACTCCGAATACCAGTACGTACTATCCGGGAGACACACGGCGGGTGCTAACGTCCGTCGTGAAAAGGGAAACAACCCAGACCCACAGCTAAGGTCCCAAATTCACTGCTAAGTGGAAAACGATGTGGAAAGGCACAGACAGCCAGGAGGTTGGCTTAGAAGCAGCCACCCTTTAAAGAAAGCGTAATAGCTCACTGGTCGAGTCGGTCTGCGCGGAAGATTTAACGGGGCTAAGCAGTGAACCGAAGCTTGGGGTGCATCGCGATAAGCGATGCGCGGTAGAGGAGCGTTCCGTAAGCCGTTGAAGGTGGATTGAGAAGTCCGCTGGAGGTATCGGAAGTGCGAATGCTGACATGAGTAACGATAATGCGGGTGAAAAACCCGCACGCCGAAAGCCCAAGGTTTCCTTGCGCAACGTTAATCGGCGCAGGGTGAGTCGGCCCCTAAGGCGAGGGCGAAAGCCGTAGTCGATGGGAAGCAGGTTAATATTCCTGCACCTCGCGTAAGTGCGATGGAGGGACGGAGAAGGTTAGGTGTACCGGGCGTTGGTTGTCCCGGGGAAAGGCGGTAGGTTTGGATCTTTGGCAAATCCGGGATCCTTTAAGACCGAGCACCGAGACGAGTCTTTTAGACGAAGTCACTGATACCATGCTTCCAGGAAAAGCTCCTAAGCTTCAGCTTACGCAGACCGTACCGTAAACCGACACAGGTGGGTAGGATGAGAATTCTCAGGCGCTTGAGAGAACTCGGGTGAAGGAACTAGGCAACATGGCACCGTAACTTCGGGAGAAGGTGCACCCTTTTTGGTGGCTCATGCGAGCTATAGCTGAAGAGGGTCGCAGAAACCAGGCCGCTGCGACTGTTTATCAAAAACACAGCACTCTGCAAACACGAAAGTGGACGTATAGGGTGTGACGCCTGCCCGGTGCTGGAAGGTTAATTGATGGGGTCAGCCGCAAGGCGAAGCTCTTGATCGAAGCCCCAGTAAACGGCGGCCGTAACTATAACGGTCCTAAGGTAGCGAAATTCCTTGTCGGGTAAGTTCCGACCTGCACGAATGGCGTAACGACAGCGGCGCTGTCTCCACCCGAGACTCAGTGAAATTGAAATCGCTGTGAAGATGCAGCGTTCCCGTGGCAAGACGGAAAGACCCCGTGAACCTTTACTATAGCTTTACACTGAACGTTGAGTTCGTCTGTGTAGGATAGGTGGGAGGCTATGAAACCATGGCGCTAGCTGTGGTGGAGCCAACCTTGAAATACCACCCTGTCGTGCTTGACGTTCTAACCTAGGTCCGTTATCCGGATCGGGGACCGTGTATGGTGGGTAGTTTGACTGGGGCGGTCTCCTCCTAAAGAGTAACGGAGGAGCACGAAGGTACGCTCAGCGCGGTCGGACATCGCGCACTGTGTGCAAAGGCATAAGCGTGCTTGACTGCAAGATCGACGGATCAAGCAGGTACGAAAGTAGGTCTTAGTGATCCGGTGGTTCTGTATGGAAGGGCCATCGCTCAACGGATAAAAGGTACTCCGGGGATAACAGGCTGATACCGCCCAAGAGTTCATATCGACGGCGGTGTTTGGCACCTCGATGTCGGCTCATCACATCCTGGGGCTGTAGTCGGTCCCAAGGGTATGGCTGTTCGCCATTTAAAGTGGTACGCGAGCTGGGTTCAGAACGTCGTGAGACAGTTCGGTCCCTATCTGCCATGGGCGTTGGAAGTTTGAGAGGGGCTGCTCCTGGTACGAGAGGACCGGGTGGGACGAACCTCTGGTGTTCCGGTTGTCACGCCAGTGGCATTGCCGGGTAGCTATGTTCGGAAGCGATAACCGCTGAAAGCATCTAAGCGGGAAGCGCGCCTCAAGATGAGACTTCCCGGGGCACAAGCCCCTTAAGGAACCATGTAGACTACGTGGTTGATAGGTCAGGTGTGTAAGTGCAGCAATGCATTGAGCTAACTGATACTAATGATCCGTGCGGCTTGACCATATAACCTCAAGGTGCTTCTAAGCATCCCTTAGCACGACACACGTCGATAGCTATCCAAACGCTCGCTACGTCACACCCTATGAGAGGCTGGCGCCAGTTGCCGTCTTCCACACAAGCCGCACATCCGTGCCTTGTCCGAAGACACAACCCGGCGACACTCCAACCGTCTCCCTGGTGAAATTAGCGCTGTGGAACCACCCGATCCCATCCCGAACTCGGAAGTGAAACGCAGCTGCGCCGATGGTAGTGTGGCTCAAGCCATGCGAGAGTAGGTCATCGCCAGGGGCTTTACCCCAAATCCCCGTCCCACAAGGACGGGGATTTTTTTTTGCGCGCGATAATCCCAAACACCACACGCCTTGCCGCCGTCACCCACGCGCGCACCTGCGCCTCGCTCCACTTCGACGGCACACCCTCCGCATAAATGCCACCGCCACCCGGCCCGACCCCCACATCCCCCCGCTTGCCGGCCCCGATGCTGCTTCCGGTCTTCCATCGCCGTCTTCGAACTTCAGCTTGTTCAGCTTGCTGCAGCCTTGCTCGCCCACCAGGGCCTTCACATGCGCCCGGCTCACTGGCGCCGCCCCCAATCGCGCGTAAGCGCTGACGACTGCCTGACCCAGCGCGAGCTATACCGATAGCAGCGGCCGGTCGGAGCCTCTTCGGAATCAGGGCGGTTCACCTGCCTAACCGTTCACGGCATACATCCCACCTGTTTTACATTCTATCGATGGCACTGTGCGGACCGTTTCTGCACGTCTGTTCCCACCGATCTTTCAACGTTGCGGCTGGTGCAGCTAGGGGCACTTACTCGGCATCTACTGCCAACGCCAGTCCAGCTGAACTTGCAACCGCGCTTCCCAACGCGGTCGTCGCACGCGCCCTGCATGGCTCGCTCCGTTCCACCGACGATGCGTGCTTTTAATGCAGGTCGGCTTAGACTTTTCCTATGCCATGCCAGCTTTGACGTGCGTTGCCGGCGCCGACGACCTCGGCGTCGCCCACGCCGCAGCCCTTCTCCCGTCACCAGAGAACTTTCCCATGAGCCAAGCCAATGGATACGCCGCACTGGCGTCCGATCAGCCGCTGACCCCCTATGCGTTCGAGCGCCGCACGACGGGGCCGCACGACGTGAGCATCGAGATCCTCTATTGCGGCGTCTGCCATTCCGACCTGCATACGGCGCGCAACGAGTGGTACAACACCCAGTATCCGTCCGTACCCGGGCATGAAATCGTCGGACGCGTCACTGCGGTCGGCGACCAGGTCGATGCCTTCAAGGTCGGCGATCTGGCCGGTGTCGGTTGCATGGTCGATAGCTGCCGGCATTGCGCTTCCTGCGCCGACGGCGAAGAGCAGTACTGCGAAAACGGCTTTGTCGGTACCTACAACGGTCCCATGTTCGGTGGCGAGAACACCTATGGCGGTTACTCCGACCATATCGTGGTCGACCAGAAGTACGTGCTGCGCATCAGCCACGCCGAAAAGGACCTCGCGGCGGTAGCGCCCTTGCTGTGCGCCGGCATCACCACCTATTCGCCGCTGAACCATTGGAAGGTCGGGCCGGGCAAGAAAGTCGGCATCGTCGGACTCGGCGGCCTGGGCCACATGGGGGTGAAGATCGCGCACGCGATGGGGGCGCATGTGGTGCTGTTCACCACCTCGGCGGGCAAGAAAGCCGATGCCTTGCGTCTGGGCGCCGACGAAGTGGTGGTGTCCAAGCTGCCGCAGGAGATGGCGGCGCATGCCAACAGCTTCGACTTCATCCTCAATACGGTCGCCGCCTCGCACGACCTGGACGCGTTCCTGGCCCTGCTCAAGCGCGATGGCACGATGACGCTGGTCGGCGCACCGGCCGAACCGCATCCGTCGCCGACGGTGTTCAACCTGATCATGAAGCGCCGCCAGCTGGCCGGCTCGCTGATCGGCGGCATCCGCGAGACCCAGGAGATGCTCAATTTCTGCGCGAAGCACGGCATCGTGTCGGACATCGAGACGATCGAGATGGCGCAGATCAACGAGGCCTACGAGCGCATGCTCAAGGGCGACGTGAAATATCGCTTCGTCATCGACATGGCCAGCCTGGAGAACGCCAAGCAGGCCGCTTGATGCAGTGGCATGGCCGGCCGCGCAACGACGCGGCTGGCCATGCGCTCGCGATGCACAATGTTCCACGAGACGCCTGGACACGCGAGTGCCCAGGCGTTTCTATGGGTGTCATGCGTCATGACCTTGCGTTGCAGCGCTTTGCGTTCCCGTGATTACAGGCAACGAAAACGTGCAGGGGTAACTCTGGGAGAGCCCAGGGCCATCCGTTGCAGCAGGCCACATCGGTAATGCCCGTCGCGGCTGAAGCCGCTCCTACAGGGAAGCGGCCTTGGGCATCAGCAGCAATGGCCGAAGCCATGCGCAACCGGTTGAAACGACAACGGCGCCGCAGCGCCGTTGTCGCGACTGTCGCGCAGCGAGGCATCAGCCGATCATTTGCCCGGCGCGACCGGCGCCGGTTTGGCACCGCCCATCATGCTGTCGCGCGCCGCCTTGAACGGGTTGTCCTGATACCAGTTCGGCCAGGTGTCGCCTGCCGCCAGTTGCTTGCCGACGCCGTAGACGGCCTGCAAGTCGTCCATCACCCCATCGAGCTTCCAGGTGGCCGGATCGTATTGGTCGGCGGGCGTGTGATAGCGGTGTTTGCCGTAGTCCTCTGAGGCGCGCTTGCCGGCATCGAGGCTGCCATCGATCAGGTCTTCGCCGCCATTGATATACAGCGCCGGCACGCCGACCTTGGCGAAGTTGAAGTGATCGGAGCGGAAGTAGAAGCCGCTCTGCGGCGACGATTCGGCATGCAGTACGCGGCCCTGTGCGGCGGCAATCGGCTTGAGCATGTCCTCCAGTTCGGAACTGCCGAAGCCGTTGACCACCAGGTCCTTGGCGCGGCCGGCGACCGGCATCGCATCGAGGTTGATGACGCCGGCGATCTTGTTCAACGGAAACGTCGGATGGGCAACGTAGTACTTGGAGCCAAGCAGGCCCGACTCTTCCAGCGTCACCGCCAGAAACACCACCGACCGTTCCGGCTTGGGCTGCTGGTGCACGAACGCATCGGCGACCTCAAGGATGCCGGCGACGCCGGTCGCATTGTCCACTGCACCATTGTAGATGTTGTCGCCGGATTCGCCCTCGTGCTTGCCGAGGTGATCCCAGTGCGCCATGTACAGCACGGCCTCGTCGGCACGGCTGCCGCCGGGCAGCACGCCGACCACGTTGCGCGATTTCTTCTCGGAAATCGTGCTCTTCAGGTGCACCGACAGCTTGGCCTTCAGCGGCACCGGCTTGAAGCCGCGCTTGTTGGCGTCCTTGTAGGCCTGGTCCAGGTCCAGCCCGGCATCGGCGAACAACTGCTTGGCGGCCTGCGCGGTGATCCAGCCCTGCGCGGCGATGCGCGGTTCCGGATCGTCCTTGGCCGGCAGGTCGTATTGCGCGCCGGACCAGGAGTTCCTGACCACGTCCCATCCGTAGCTGGCGCCGGGAGTGTCGTGCACGATCAATGCGGCGACCGCGCCCTTGCGCGCGGCTTCCTCGAACTTGTAGGTCCAGCGCCCGTAGTAGGTCATGCGCTTGCCTTCGAACAACGTGCCGTCCTCGGTATGGAAGCCCGGGTCGTTGACGAACATCACCACCGTCTTTCCCTTCCAGTCCTGGTCGGCGTAGTCGTTCCACTTCTGCTCCGGCGCGTCTACGCCGTAGCCGACGAACACCATGTCGCTGGCGTCGATCCTGACCTCGGTCTGACCGGTGCGGCTGCCGATCACCATGTCGGTACCGAATTTCAGTTCGCGCGGCTTGCCGTTCTGCTCCAGCTTCAGCGTGGTGTTCGGATCGGCCGTGGTCTCGGTTATCGCCACGTCCTGGAACCAGCTGTCGCCGTTGCCCGGCTGCAGGCCGATGCGCTGCATCTGGTCGCGGATATAGGAAACCGTCTTCTCTTCGCCCGCAGTGCCGGGGCCGCGGCCTTCGAACGTGTCCGAGGACAGGGTCTTGACCAGCTCGCCGAAGTCGGCCGGGGTGATTTCGGGAGAAAAGCTGTGGGCCGCGGCGGCCTCAGGAGTTGGCACGGACGGCGCGGCATCGGCGGCTGGGGGCGGCGCTTCGCGCTTGCATGCGGCCAGCGCGGCGGCAGCAGCCAGGCACAGCACGAGCTTGCGGGACATGGGGGCTCCTGGGGTATGAGGAATCCCGATTCTATAGGCAAGTCCCACGCGCGCGCCGCCGGCATTGCGCACGACGCGGGCGGATCAATTCTCCGGCGCGGTGTCGCCGTCGAACGGCTGCGCGGTGGCGCCGCTGATCGGACCGGTCTTGGCGCTGCGGTGCACGTACAGGGTCACCTCGCGCTCGAAATGCAGCGGGCCATCGATCACCGCGCGCGGGCCGATGATGACGCGCGGCTTGCGCGCCGGCTTGAACGACATGCTGAAGCTCGGCTTCTTCATCTCGATGCCGCCGCCGAGGTGCGAGTCGTGGCCGACGGTGATGTCGCCATTGACCGTCTCGATGCCGCCCTGCAGCTGCGTGGCGACTAGGCCGATGCTGCCGTTGACGCTTTCCACGCTGCCGCCGATGCGGCTGCCGCGGTCGACGAAGATGCCGCCTTTGACCGTCTCGATGGAATCGGCGATCTGCACCTGCTGGCCAACGCGGATGCCGCCGTTGACCGTGGACAGCCCTCCGGACTGCGCGTTGTCGGCGATCTTGAGGCCACCGTTGACGGTTTCCACATTGCCGACACGGGCACCGGATTCGACGTTGATGCCGCCGTTCACCGTTTCCAGGTCGCCGTACTGCTTGCCGGCTTCGGCGGTGATGCTGCCATTGACCTTGCTGATGCCTTCCGCCGCCAGGGCGGGGCCAGCGAGCAGGCCCAGCGCCAACAGGACCGAGAAATGCGTACGCTTCATCACCCACCTCCAGAATGCAGTCCAGTCGCGGCACCACGTGTGCGGCGATCACAACACGCTTCGCTACAATCCGCACCTGCCTGAAGTCATTGGACCAGCCCTTGCCCGCAACCGTCTCCGCTCCGTTGCGTCCCGCGTCGCCCATCGCGGTGCGGCGGTGCCTGCCCGCCTGTCGGCGCGCGGCGACGCGATTGCTGACGGCGACGGCATTGCTGCTGATCGCGACGCTGGCGCTGGCGCAGAACCCGCGCGAGGCGGAGCGGCGCCTGGAGAAGGTGCGCGGCGAGCTGAAGACCGTGGCCGAGGAGCGGCGCCAGCTGGAAGGCAAGCGCGGCGACGCGGCGCGGCAACTGCGCGATGCCGACGAGAAGGTGGCCACGACCGGGCGCAGCCTGGCGCAGACCCAGCAGGCGCTGCGCCAGCACCAGCAGACCCTGGCCGAACTGGAGCGCAAGCGCGACACGCTGCGCAGCGGCCTGGTACGGCAGCGTGCCGAACTGGCGCAACTGCTGCGTGCCGCCTATGCGATCGGCAGCAATGCGCCATTGAAGCTGCTGCTGGCGCAGGATCGGGTGGCCGATGCCAATCGCCTGCTGGCCTATCACCGCTACCTGCAGCGCGAGCGCGCGCAGCGCATCGCCACGCTGACCCATGAGCTGCAGGCGCTGGAACAGGTGCAGCGCGAGGTGGCGGCCAAGCGGCAACAGCTCAGCGCAGCGCAGCGCCAGCAGCAGGATCAGGCGGCGTCGCTGCAGCGCGACCGCACTCAGCGCGCCAGCCTGGTGTCCGAACTGGACGAGCGTTACCAGGACCGCAGCGAGCGCGAGAAGGCGCTGGGCCAGGACGCCAAGGCGCTGGAAACGTTGCTGGCCAATTTGCGTGCGGCGGCGGCACGGGCCGAGGCCGAGCGGCGTGCGGCAGCCAAGCGCGCGGCGGCCGAGCAGGCCGCGCAGGCCAAGGCCGCGGCGAAGCATCCATCGCGCGGCGGCAGCAAGGTGCCGCCGAAGGTGGTGGCGTCGGCGCCGGCGCTGAAGGTCAGCGGCCTGGGCTGGCCGCTGTCCGGCGATTTGATCGCGCGCTATGGCGGCAAGCTGCCGGACGGGCGCACCAGCAACGGCGTGCTGATCGCCGCGCCGGCCGGCAGCACGATCACCGCCGTGGCCGACGGCACGGTGGTGTTCTCCGACTGGATGACCGGTTACGGCATGATCCTGATCGTGGACCACGGCAACGGCTACATGAGCCTGTATGCCCACAACGATGCGTTACTCCGCGATCCCGGCGACCGGGTCAAGCGCGGCGATGCGGTGGCCAAGGTCGGCAATTCCGGCGGGCAAGGGCGCCCGGCGCTGTATTTCGAGTTGCGCCGCAACGGCCAGCCGGTGGATCCGTCATCGTGGCTGCAGCGCCGCTGAGCGCCGCCGCGGCCATGCATTCAACGCGGATTTAGCCCGCTTTCGCGCATAATCCGGACAACTGCGCCGTGCACGGCGCAGGTCATCCCCCAATCGGAGTGCTTCATGCGCGTAGTCCTGTCCGCTGCCCTGTTGCTTGCTCTGGCGCCGCTGCCGTCGATGGCGCAGAGCGTCGGCGAACAGACGCCCCCGGCCCCGGCGGCCAGCGCCGACGATCCGGACGCCACCGAATCGGCCACCTCGCGCGTGCCGCTGGACGAGATCCGCCGCTACGTGGCGGTGTACAACGCGGTGAAGGAAGCCTACGTCGATCCGGTCGACGACAAGAAACTCATGCAGTCGGCGATCCGCGGCCTGTTGCTGAACCTGGATCCGCACAGCACCTATTTCAGCAAGGAAGACGCCGAGGCCTTCGACGAACAGGCCACCGGCGCCTACGACGGCATCGGCGTGGAGTTGCTGCAGCTGCCTGACAACACGCTCAAGGTGGTCTCGCCGATCGACGACACCCCGGCTGCGCGCGCCGGCGTGCGCTCGGGCGACATCATCGTCGCCATCGACGGCAAGCCGATCAGCGCGGTCAAGGCGATGGAGCCGTTGCGCGGCGAGTCGGGCAGCAAGGTGGTGCTGACCATCGTGCGCGAGAAAGTGGACAAGCCATTCGACGTGACCCTGACCCGGCAAACCATCCGCGTGGCCAGCGTGCGCAGCCGCACGCTCGAGCCGGGCTACGGCTATATCCGCATCAGCACCTTCCAGGCCGATACCGGCGCGGACTTCCACAAGCAGCTGCAGCAGTTGCAGGCGCAGTCCGGCGGCAAGCTGCGCGGGCTGGTGCTGGACCTGCGCAGCAACCCCGGCGGCCTGTTGACCGCGGCGGTGCAGGTGGCCGACGACCTGCTCGACAAGGGCACCATCGTGACCACGCGCGGGCGCATCTCGGTCAGCGATTCCAAGTTCGATGCCACGCCTGGCGACCTGCTCAACGGTGCGCCGATGGTGGTGCTGGTCGATGCAGGCTCGGCCAGCGCCTCGGAGGTGCTGGCCGGCGCGCTGCGCGACAACAAGCGCGCGCGCATCGTCGGCAGCCGCACCTTCGGCAAGGGCTCGGTGCAGACCGTGCTGCCGCTGGACAACGGCGACTCGGTCAAGCTGACCACGGCGCGCTACTACACGCCCAGCGGCAAGTCGATCCAGGCCAGCGGCATCGTGCCGGAGGTGGTGCTGCGTCCGGAAGAGAGCAAGCAGGACGCGGACAAGCCGGCGGTGCTGGCCGACTACAGCGAAGCGACCCTGCCCGGCCACCTGCACGGCGACGACGAAGGCGCCGAGGGCTATAGCGCCGGCGATGTGCTGCCCGGCGACGCGCCGATCGCGCAGGCCCTGGCCGAACTGAAGCAGCCCGGCGCGGTGGCCAGGGCCGCGGCGGCCAAGCAGGCCAAGGCGAAGCCAAAGGCGGCCTTGCCGACCGCAGCGAAGCCGGCGCCGCTCGCGCCCAAGAGCGACGTCCCCAAGACCGACACGCCGGCGCCGGCGTCAGGCGACTGAGGCCGCGCCGCGGCGCGTGTTTCGACCCGGATGCTGCCCCTGTAGGAGCGGCTTCAGCCGCGACCGGGCATTCCCGGGAATGCCCGGTCGCGGCTGAAGCCGCTCCTACAAAAAAAGCGTGAAGCGCCGATGGCGGAACATCTTATCGGCCCGCGATCGCGAGCTGTATCTGCTCAGCGCGGCTTGCCCGGCATCGGGAACGGGGTGATCACCTTTTCGCCGGTGGCCGCGTCGCGAATCGCGGACTGGCCCTTCTTCTCCACTTCTTCGATGCGTACGATGCTCTGCATCGGCAGGTGTAGCATCTTGGTATCGCCGAATTCCTCGCGCAGGCGCTCTTCGGTCGGATCGACCACCAGGCCGTCGTGCAGGTCGAACACCAGCCCGCCGATCTCGCTGAAGCCCCACAGGTGACTGCTGCCCACATGCTGCGCGTACAGCGCGTAGACCTTGCCGTGGTTGAGGAACGTCACTTTGTACAGGGACTTGGCCATGCGCGGAGTATAGGGCGCGGCGGCGCGCCGGCTCAGAAGCCCTTGCGCTTGCGCAGGCGCCGCGCGATCGCCGCGCGCACGTACAGCCCGTACCCCATGCCCAGGGTGAAGCCGGTCAGGTGCGCGGACCAGGCGACCATGCCGAACGCCGGGCCGATGTAGGCGAACACCACCTGCAGCGCCGCCCAGGTGCCGATCAGCAGCGAGGCCGGCGCGCGCACGAATTCCAGGAACAGCCCCAGCGGCAGCACCACGCCGAGCTTGGCGCGCGGGAACAGCGCCAGGTACGTGCCGATCAGCGCCGAGACCGCGCCGCTGGCGCCGATGATGACCCGGTCCGGGGTGCCGATCGCGAACACGGCGGCCAGGTTGGAGAGGGCGCCGCCGCCGAGGAACAGCAGCAGGAAGCGCCACGGCCCGAGCACGCGCTCGGCAGGCAGGCCGAAGATCAGCAGGAACACCAGGTTGCCTAGCAGGTGCGACCAGTCCGCATGCAGGAATAGCGCGGTGAACAGGCGCAGCACGCTGCCGTCCTGCACGGTGGCCAGCCAGTCGCGTGGGCTGGCGACGCCGGCCGAGAGCGCGCCCCAGTCCAGCCACAGCGTGGCGCGGGCCTGGTTGGGACGGCTGATCGACCACAGGAACGCCAGCCACATCGCCACGAACAGCAACGGTGTAGCCCAGCGCAGCGTGGTTCGGTCGCGGGAGGGGATGGAGACGAACATGCCTGTACCGGGGAACGCGGCCTGTAACGATACCGGCTTCATCCGGCTGAACGCACGCCTACTCCGTGCGAAACTGAACGGCCGTTATTGTTATTGTTCGGTTAACGCAGCGGGGTATACTGCATACGGCGTCGTATGTCGGGAGGGGACTCCGGCGCGCATTTCCGGCTTGCTCAGCTGGGATGCGCAGACGCGAACACAGACATTTTCGTCTTCCGGAGAGTAACAAACCATGCAAAACGCAACCCAGTTCATCCGTTTCACCGCCCTGGCCGTCGGCATCGTCGGCGCCCTGACCATCGGTCAGGCGCATGGCGCCGCGTTCCAGCTGAAGGAAAACAGCGCCAAGGGCCTGGGCCGTGCCTTCGCCGGTTCCGGCAGCGCGCCCGGCGACGCCTCGATCATCGCCAACAACCCGGCCGGCATGCGCCAGCTCGACGGCAAGGTGTTCCAGGCCGACGTCAGCGCGATCCAGTTCGCCGCCAAGTACCAGGGCACCGGCACCTACGCCACCGGCGCGCCGATCTCCGGCGGCAAGGGCGGCGACGCGGGCACGATCGCGCCGGTCCCGGCGGTGTACTTCCACCTGCCGTTCGGCGAGAACAACAACATGCACCTCGGCACCTCGCTGACCGTGCCGTACGGCTTCAAGACCGAATACGACCGCGACTGGGTCGGCCGCTACAACGGCGTCAAGACCGAGCTGCAGGCGATCGACTTCAACGTGGCGTTTTCCTACGACGTGAATCCGTACGTGTCGTTCGGCGCGTCGGTGTTCGCCGAGCGCCTGGACATCGACCTGTCCAACGCGATCGACCTGGGCAGCGTCCTGGCTGCGCGCCGCGTGCCGGGCTTTGCGCCGGGCAGCGCCGATGGCTATTCGCGCATCAAGGGCAACAGCACCGATGTCGGCTACACCCTGGGCGGCCTGTTCAGCATCGACGAGAACACCCATATCGGCTTCAGCTACCGGTCGAAGGTCGAGCACAAGATCACCGACGGCACCGCCGACTTCACCACGCCGGCCAACGCCGCCACCGTGCTGGCCGTCGCCGCGCCGGGCACCTTCGTCGACACCAAGGGCCGCGCCACGGTCACGCTGCCGGCCACCGCGACCGCCAGCTTCACCCACACCATCAACGAGCAGTGGACGGTCATGGCCGACGTCAGCCGCACCGCCTGGAGCAAGTTCGACCAGGTGACGGTGGACTTCGCGAACAACCAGCCGAACAGCGTGCTGAACTTCGCCTACAACGACACCACCTTCGTCTCGGTCGGTGCCGACTACCGCATGAGCGACACGCTGACCCTGCGCGGCGGCCTGGCCTACGACGAAACCCCGACCAGCAACGAGCACCGCGACGTGCGCGTGCCCGACGCAAGCCGCAAGTGGGTCTCGCTGGGTCTGAGCTGGCGTCCGTCCGAGCAGGCCGAATACAGCTTCGGCTATACCCACCTGTTCACCAGCGATCCGAGCATCAACTCGACCACCGCGACCGGCAACACCCTCGTCGGCAGCTACGACGTCAGCGGCAACGTGCTGGCGGCGTCGGTCAACTACAAGTTCTGATCGAGCGCGTGCGCGACAGTCGCGCGGCGCAGGCCGCGCGCCACCAAAGCCCCGCTTTGGCGGGGCTTTTTTGTGCGCGTTTCCCTGTGGCCGGTGCGGCTCTGCGCATATCCTGGCGAATGCTTGACAGGCCTTGGACCCGCGCGTAGAAGGCTTGTGACGCCGATGCGCAGATGACATCGGCATGCAGCCACGGCAGTGATGCCGTCCCCATTCGCCCTGCGGCCGTGGACTGGGAGAGGTTGGCAATGCACCACCGCGAATCGAAGCCGTCGTCCTGCGCTGCCGTGGGTGTTCGCCAAGGCCTGCCAGCGTGACCGTTCGCCACAAACTGAGTGCCCTGCGCTCACGCGACAAGTGCGTCGCCGGCTACTCGCGGCCTCGACGCTAATCGTGCATCGCGGTCTGATCTGACCAACGCGTCGCGTCTGTTTCCCGTGTTCTGTTGCCCATGCGCGTATCTCCTGCGCGCAGCGCCGCAGCGTGCGCGCCATGCAGTCGCCGTGCGTCCGGTCGGTACCAACGACATCCGGGTTGCCGACATGCGTCGCGCCCGGTGCATGGCACTTTTGGCGAGGGGAAGCATCATGTGCAATGGCAAGCGTTCGAACGGCAAGATCCTGGTTGAGGCGATTCTGGCGGTACTGGGGGCGAGCGCCGCAGTGACGGCGGTGGCGGGGACGGTGACCGGCCAGGTCAGCGTGCAAGACAGCGGCAAACCTGCCGCGAACACGCGGGTCGGCATCGCCGGAACCGCGTATGCGGCGGTGGCCGATGCCACCGGGCATTTCACGATCGCCGACGTGCCGGCGGGGCAGTACGCGCTGGAGTCGAGCTATCCGGGTTTCAGCGCGGCGCAGACCCGCTTCGACGTCAGCGACACCGGCACCACCGCGCTCAACATCGCGCTGGACGAGGTCAAACAGCTGAAGAACGTCACCGTCGTCGCCAATCGCTACGACGCCAGCAACCTCAAGATGAACGCGGCGAACACGGTGGACGTGCTGTCCGCCAACGATCTGCAGCACACCGCGGTGCACAACGTCGCCGAGGCGCTGGGGCTGATTTCGGGCATCAACATCACCACCACCGGTTCGGGCTATTTCGGCGGCGTGGATGGCGCGGCGCGCGGCGAGGGCATGTTCGCCTCGGTGCGCGGCTTGCCGTCGGAATACAACGTCAACCTGATCGACGGGGTCACCGTCGCGCAGGGCATGCCCTACAGCCGCAGCGTCCAGCTCAGTCTGCTGCCGCCCTCGGGGCTTCAGACCATCGTGGTCAACAAGACCTCCACCGCCGACATGGACGGCGATGCGATCGGCGGCACCATCGATTTCCGCACGCCCACCGCGTTCGACTTCAAGCAGACCAGCAGCGGCAGCGTGACCGGCAGCGGCCGCCTGGAAAGCCTTGCGCGCGATTACGGTGGCGACGGCCTGGGCGGCGGCCTGGCCGGCGAGTTCCAGCACAAGTTCGGCGACCAACAGCAGTTCGGTTTCTACGCCAGCGCGTATTACGACTACCGCACCTCGACCAATAGCGAAGTGGCCGCGGCGACCAGCGCGCTCAACGACCACTCGTGGGCGTTCCTGCATGCCGATGCCGACGGCGGCAACGCTGCCGGCTACGATCCGCAGCACAACCTGACCAGCACCGGCATGAACGTCGGCGTGGTCGCCGGCGGGGAACGCCGCTACGGCGGCAACGCCTCGTTCGACTGGCAGGTCGACGACAGCCTGTCGCTGTATGCGCGCGCCACCTACGCCTACGCCCGGACCGACCAGGGCACGACCTTCACCCAGTTGCTGCCGCAGAAGGTCAGCTATGTGCCGAGCGCGACCGCAGGGGTCTATACGCCCAACATCGGCCGCATCGCCTCGCGCTTCTGGTACGAGACCAATCCGGAGATCGCCGACCTGGCGACGTTGCAGATCGGCGCGCGCAAGACTTCCGGCGGCTGGACCTTCATGCCGAACCTGTTCTACAGCTTCGGCGACAACGACCGTCCCGACCACGTCGAGATCGACGGTCGCGAGGACAAGTTCTCGCAGACCAACTACGCCTACTCCGGCAGCTCGCTGGTGCGCTACGGCAGCGGCGCGTTCCCGTATCCGCAGCTGACCCCGGCGCTGCAGGCGCAGGTCAACGATATCCCCTCGCTGTACGCCAGCAGCTATGGCGAACTGACCAAGATCTATTCCGGGCAAAAGAAGGGCGGCGCCAAGTTTGACGTCCGCTACGACTTCGAGGACGGCGCGCTGTCGGCGCTGCAGTTCGGGGTGAAGTACAGCAAGAGCTCGCGCAGTTTCAGCAACCGCGACTGGTGGGCCGGCGGCGTCGGCGATACCAGCACGCTCGGTGACCTGGGCATCTTCAACGGCACCTACAGCGCGATCTTCCCCGGCAAGTATCCCTGGGTCACGCCCAAGGTCAGCGAGAGCGCGGTCAGCAATGTCATCTACCGCCATCTGCGCGACGACGACCTGGACAGCTGCGGCAGCGCGTACTACGTCAACAACTGGAACTGCAACACGATGCGCGGCACCGAGGCGGTCGCCGCGGCCTACGCGATGGCGACCTTCTCGCTGGGCAATCTGGAAATCGTGCCGGGCCTGCGTTTCGAGCACGGCAGCATCCACAACACCTTCTGGGTGACGCCGTCCGATGCCGACGGCAACCAGACGGTCGGTTATTTCGACAGCAACCACACCGCCTACGACGAACCGTTGCCGAGCGTGTTACTGACCTGGCGTCCCGACGCGCGCACCGCCTACCGCGCTTCGCTGTGGACCAGCTATACCCGGCCCGCGTTCGTGCAGTTGGGCGGCGGATCCAACATCAGCATCTCCAACAGCGTCCCCGCCGTCACCACGATCACCCAGGGCAACCCGGACCTGAAGCCGATCGAAGCGACCAACCTGGACCTGTCCGGCGAATGGGCGACCGAGCACGGCGGCTTCTTCTCGGTGGCCGGCTTCTACAAACGCCTGCGCCACTACATCTACGACGCCGGCTCCGGCCAGGCCAATCCCGGTAGCAGCGGCAGCGGCACGGTGTTCTATGCGATGCCGACCAACGGCGGCGACGGCCGCGTCTACGGCCTCGAACTGAGCGCGCGCCAGCGCTTCCAGGACCTGCCGGAACCGCTGAACGGCCTGGGCGTGAGTTTCAACGCCACCCGCCAGCATGCGCGCGCCGACCTGGGCATGGACGGTTTCGAGAACGAGCACATGCAGTCGGCGCCCAATGCCATGGCCAACGTCGAGCTGTTCTACGAACGCGAGCGTTTCTCGGTGAACCTGAACTACCACTTCAGCAGCTCGTACCTGCTCGGCTACGACTATCTGCACCAGACCGCGCCGTGGGACGACCTGTGGGCACGCCCGACCCGGCGCGTGGACCTGCACGCCGGGTACCACTTCGACAACGGCCTGAGTCTGGACCTGTCGATCTCCAACCTGACCAAGGAGTACAGCTACTGGGCGCACGTGGGCCGCAGCGACCTGGCGATCTCGGACATCGTCGATGCCGGCACCACCACGTTGCTGACCGCCAAGTACACGTTCTAGCCAGCTCTCCGCAGGATCGGGGCGGTGCGCGCCTGCACCGCTCCCTTGCGCGCGCCGCCTTCGGAGACCTCGATGAAACGTCGCAATTTTTGCCTGCTCAGTGTGCTCGCGCCGCTCGGGATGGCGGCCGCCGTACCGCGCTGCGCGGCCGCCGCGCGCGCTGCGCCGGTGCCGGATGGGCGTCCGCACACGTTGGGTTTCGCGCACGCGCACTTCGTGCTCGACGGCCAGCCGTGGCAGATCCGCAGCGGCGAGATGCATCCGCTGCGGATTCCGCGCGAAGACTGGCTGCAGCGGATCCGCATGGCCAAGGCGATGGGCCTGAACACCATCGCCCTGTACCTGATGTGGAACGCGCTGGAAACGCAACCCGGCGTGTTCGACCTGGACAGCGGGCGCCGCGATTTCGCCGCCTTCATCCGCCTGTGCGCGCAGGAAGGCATGTGGGTCTATCTGCGGCCCGGCCCCTACGTCTGCGCCGAGTGGACGCTCGGCGGCCTGCCCGCGTATCTGTTGCGCGAACCGGGCATGCGCCTGCGCGATGCCAAAGATGCGCGCTACATGGCGGCGGTGCGGCGCTACATCGCCGCGGTGGCGCCGCGGATCGCACCGTTGCTGGCGGCGGCCGGCGGGCCGGTGCTGATGCTGCAGCTCGAGAACGAGTATTCGATGTTCGGCGACGACGTGGGTTACCTGCAGGCGCTGCGCGCGCTGTGGCAGGAACACGGTATCGACGGACCGTTCGCGGTCGCCGACGGCATGAAGGACCTGCGCCGGCGCAAGGCTTATCTGCCGGGTGCGGCGTTGGGCCTGGATGGCGCCGATCTGGCCGACCTGCAGTACGGCCGCGCCTTCGCCGGCGCTGCGCCGGTGTGGGTGGCCGAGGCTATCCGGGCTGGTTGACGCATTGGGGCGAAGCGGACTTCGCGCGCCGCGACTACCTGCCGACGCTGCGCCGGCTGCTGGCGCACGGTCACTCGTTCAACCTGTACGTGGTGCACGGCGGCAGCAACTTCGGCCTGAGCGCCGGCGCCAATGCCGACGACGACGGTTCCAATTTCCAGCCGGCGTTGACCAGCTACGACTACGCCGCGCCGATCGACGAGCGCGGCGACCCCGACGTACTTCGCGCTGCGCGCGGCGATCGCGGGCGCAGCAGGCGGAGCGCACGCTGGAGATCCTGATCGACAGCTTCGGCCATGTGAACTTCGGTCCGGCGCTGGGTGATGCCAAGGGTCTGGTCGGCGAGGTGCAACTGCAGGGCGTGCCGCTGCAGCACTGGCAGGCGTATCCGATCGCGCTGGACGATGCCTGGATCCAGACGCTGCAGCCGCTGCGCGCGCCGACGTCGCGGCCGGGGCTGTTGTTCCGTGCGCAGATCGTGGTCGAGACGCGCGGCGACGTCTACCTGGACATGCGCGAGTGGGACAAGGGCTATCTGTGGGTCAACGGCCAGTTGCTCGGCCGCTACTGGCGCATCGGGCCGCAGCAATGCTTGTACTGCCCGCGGTCGTGGCTGCGGCCAGGCCGCAACGAGGTGCTGGTGCTGGATCTGCACCGCACCCGCGCCGCAGCGATCCACTGTGCGAACGGATTGCGAGCAAATGCATGAGCCTGCGTCGCGTTCGCCCCGACCGTCCCCATCCGATCCACTGCGTCGCGCCGGCGACGAGGGAGTCCGCATGCTGCTGACCACGCCTGATACGCCTGCGCGCCACGATGCCGACCACGAGCCGCCACGCGCGATCGGATTCTGGTGCGGCCTGTCCGCGAACCTGCTGAACATGATCGGCATCGGCCCGTTCATCACCATTCCGTTGGCGTTGTCGGCGCTGGCCGGGCCGATGGTGCTGCTGGGCTGGGTCGCCGGCGCATTGCTGTGCCTGTGCGACGGCCTGGTCTGGGCCGAACTGGGCTCGGCGATCCCCAAATCCGGCGGGCCTTACCACTACCTGCGCGAAGCCTACGGCCGCGAGCGCCTGGGCCGCCTGTTCGGTTTCCTGTACCTGTGGCAGACGCTGCTGACCGCACCGTTGTCGATCGGCGCGGCGGCGGTCGGCTTCACCCAGTACCTGGCGTTTCTGGTGCCAGGGTTGGCGCCGTGGCAACTGACCGCGATCGCCGCGGCGCTGTGCCTGTTCAACACCGCCTTGCTGTACCGCGAGGTGCGCTCGGTGCAGGTGCTGTCGCTGCTGGTCACCGCGGCGATGGTGGCGGCGGTGGTGTGGATCGTGATCAGCGGCGTGCTGCATTTCGACATGGCCATCGCGCGGCGCTTTCTGCAGGCGGGGACGGATTCGCCGCACGGCTTCTGGCTCGGTTTCGGCGCGGTGGCGCTGATCGCGGTGTACGACTACGGTGGCTACAACAACGTGTGCATGCTCGGCGGCGAGATCCGCCAGCCGCGGCGCAACATCCCGCTGGCGGTGCTGTGTTCGATCCCGATCGTGGCCGCGCTGTACCTGGGCCTGAACGTGGCCATCCTCGGCGTGTTGCCGTGGCAGCAGGCGGCACAGTCCAAGGCGGTAGTGGCCGACTTCATGCAGGCGATCTACGGGCATGTCGGCAGCATCATCTCGGTCGCGCTGATCATGCTCGCCAGCTGGGGATCGGCGCTGGTGGTGTTGCTGGGCTATTCGCGGCTGCCGTATGCGGCGGCGGCCGAAGGGCAGTTCTTCCGGGTGTTCGCGCGGCTGCATCCGCGCGGCCGTTTCCCAACCGTGTCGCTGCTGTTCGTCGGCGCGACCTCGGCGCTGGCCTGCGTGCTGTCGCTGGACGACCTGATCGCCACGCTGATGGTCATCCAGATCATGTTCCAGTTCATGGCGCAGTGCCTGGCGGTGGTGCTGCGGCGGCGCAAGCTGCAGCGCCCGCGTGATGCGTTCTCGATGCCGCTGTATCCGTGGCCGCTGTGTGGGTGAGCGTGGCCGGCTGGATGTACATCCTGGCCACCAGCCAGGGCCGCCACCTGCTCGCCGCGGTCGTGGCGCTGTGCGTGGGCGCGGCGCTGTTCTTCATTCAAGCCAGGAGACAGGGCACATGGCCTTGGGCTGCGCGATGAGCGTGTGCGACGTTGCCGTGGTCGGCGAGATCTATGCCGATCACATCCTCAGCGGTTTCCGGCGCTGGCCGCAGCCGGGCGAGGAAGCCCTGGCCAGCGCCTATCTGCGCGAGCTCGGCGGCGGCACCGTCAATACCGCCTGCGGACTGGCGCGGCTGGGGCGCAGCACGCGCTTGATCGGCCTGATCGGCGAGAGCGACCGGCCCTGGTTCGCGCAGCGCCTGGGCCAGTTCCAGGTGCGCAGCGATGGGCTGCGCAGCGCCCCGGCCGGCACCGGAATCACGGTCAGCGTGTCGATGCCCGACGACCGCGCATTCTTCACCTAACTGGGCGCCAACGCGCAGCTCGATGCGCTGCTCGCGCGCGCCGAGGTGCTGGACGAACTGTGCGCGGCGCGCCATGTGCATTTCGCGATGCCGCTGCCGCGCACGCTGGCGCAGACGCTGCTGCCGGCGCTGGCCGCGGCCGGCTGCACGACTTCGCTGGACGTGGGCTTCAGCCCGGACTGGCTGGCCGCGCCGCACAACCACGCCACCTGCCGCGAGGTGGACTATTTCCTGCCCAACCAGAAAGAGGCCGCCTTGCTCGGCTGCGGCAACGGCGCCGAAGCGTGCCGCCAGTGGGCGCAGACGCTGGGCTTGCGCCATGCGGCGATCAAGCTCGGCGGCACCGGCGCGATGGCGGTCGACGCGGCCGGCGCGCGCCGCGTGGCCGCGCCCGCGGTGCAAGTGCGCGACGCCTTCGACGCGGGCTTCATCGATGCGCTGCTCGACGGCGCAGGACTCGACGACTGCCTGCGCCGCGCTTGCTTCTGCGGCGCGTCCTGCTGCGCCGCGCTCGGCGCGCTGGACCGCCTCCCCGATTTCGACCAACTGAGGAACTTCAATGACAGCAACTACGAGCGGCGCCGCGCGCTGGCCAACCAGCGCACCCAGGGCGGCAGCCGCAGCGCCGAGATCGAGACCTTGAACCACGCCTTGATCGCCACGCTCGGCAGCCGCCTGCAGGCCGGCGACGGCCACGGCGCGGTGCAGGCGTATGCGGCGTATCTGAACCAGCGTTCGGGTTCCTACATGAAGCTCGAGGCCGACGGCGGTTCGGCGTTCGATGCCGGGGTCAGCCTGCAGGCCGATCCGTTCCGGGTCAGCACCGGCTACCACCGCATCGCCATCGACGTGATGAGCGCGCTGACCGGCGCGGTGCCGGCCAAGATCGTGGTCAACGTGCGCAACCAGGGCGCGATCGCCGATCTGCCCGACGACGACATCGTGGAGATTTCCTCGCACATCGGCCGCGACCGCATCGTGCCGTGCCCGGCCGCGCCGCTGCCGGATGCGGTGCATGGCCTGATTCGCGCGGTGAAGGCCTACGAGCGCGCGGCGATCGAGGCGGTGCTGTCGGGCAGCCGCCTGACCGCGCGCAAGGCGATGCTGATCCATCCGGCGATCGGCGAATGGACGCCGTCGCACGACTTGCTGGAGAGCCTGTTCGGCCACCTCAGCGACGACGGCCAGTGCCTGTGCCAAGGGCCGATGCATTGGCATGGCTGAGTAAAGCGAGTGTGCGGCGGCGGAGATGGACCCGTCGCCGCGTGTGCCGAGTTTTTCTATAGGAGCGGCTTCAGCCGCGACATTGCCTCACCGGAGAGTGCCTGTCGCGGCTGAAGCCGCTCCTACAGAAGTGCCGGACGAGTCCGGTCAGTCGCCCAGCGTCAGCAACGACGCATTGCCGCCGGCCGCGGTGGTGTTCACCGTCACCACCTTCTCGGTGGCGAAGCGCAGCAGGTAGTGCGGGCCGCCGGCCTTGGGGCCGGTGCCGGACAGGCCCTGCCCGCCGAACGGCTGCACCCCGACCACCGCGCCGATCTGGTTGCGGTTGACGTAGACGTTGCCGACCTGCACGCGCGCGGCGATGCGCTCGATGGTCTCGTCGATGCGCGAGTGCACGCCCAGGGTCAGGCCGTAGCCGGTGGCGTTGATCTGCTCGATCACCGCGTCGAGCTGGTCGGCCTTCCAGCGGATCACGTGCAGCACCGGGCCGAAGATCTCGCGCTGCAGCTGCGCCAGCGATTGCAGTTCGTAAGCGCGCGGGGCGAAGAAGCTGCCGTGCGCGGTGCCGTCGTCGTTGGCCGCCACCGCGATCAGGCGCGCTTCGCGGTCCATGCGCGCGGCGTGGTCGGTGAGCAGTTGCAGCGCGTCGGCGTCGATCACCGGGCCGACGTCGGTGGACAGCAGGCCCGGGTCGCCGATCTTCAGTTCGGCCATCGCGCCGGCGAGCATGGTCATCACCTTGTCGGCGATGTCGTCCTGCACGAACAGCACGCGCGCGGCCGAGCAGCGCTGGCCGGCGGAGATGAAGGCGCTGGAGATCGCGTCCTTGACCACCGCCTCGGGCAGCGACGAGGAGTCGGCGATGAACGCGTTCTGGCCGCCGGTCTCGGCGATCAGCACGCCGATCGCCGCGTCGCGCGCGGCCAGCGCGCGGTTGATCGCGCGCGCGGTCTCGGTCGAACCGGTGAAGGCGACGCCGGCCACGCGCGGATCGCGGGTCAGCGCCGCGCCGACGGTGGCGCCGTCGCCGGGCAGGAACTGCACCGCCGCTTCCGGCACGCCGGCCTCGTGCAGCAGCTTCACCGCGGCATGGCCGACCAGATTGGTCTGCTCGGCCGGCTTGGCGATGACGCTGTTGCCGGCGGCCAGCGCCGCGGCGACCTGGCCCAGGAAGATCGCCAGCGGGAAATTCCACGGGCTGATGCACACGAACACGCCGCGGCCGTGCAGCTGCAGTTCGTTGGATTCGCCGGTCGGTCCGGGCAGGCGCTCGGGCGCGCCGAACTGGGCGCGCGCCTGGCCGGCGTAATAGCGCAGGAAATCCACCGCCTCGCGCACTTCGGCGACGCCGTCGGGCAGGGTCTTGCCGGCTTCCTTGACGCATAGCGCGATGAACTCGGGCAGGCGCGCTTCCAGCAGGTCGGCGGCGTGCTCGAGGATGGTGGCGCGGCTGGCGGCCGGGGTGCGGTTCCAGCCCGGCTGCGCGGCCACCGCGTTGGCCAGCGCCTTGTCCACGGTGGCTGCGTCGGCCGGCTGCCAGCGGCCCACTACCTGGCGGCGGTCGGCGGGGTTGGTCACGGGCAGCGCGTCGCCAGCGAGCACCGCGCCCGGCACCAGCGGCGTGGCCTGCCAGGGCTTGATCGCGGCGTTGAGCTGGTCGGCCAGCGCGCGCAGGTCGTTGTCGTTGGCGAGGTTGGCGCCCATGGAATTCTTCCTGTTGTGGTTCTGGCTGCGCAGCAGGTCGGCCGGCAGCGGGATCTTCGGATGCGGGATGGAGGCGAACGCGGACACCGCCTCGACCGGATCGCGGATCAGGTCCTCGATCGCCACGTCCTCGTCGGTGATGCGGTTGACGAAGCTGGAGTTGGCGCCGTTCTCGAGCAGGCGCCGCACCAGGTACGGCAGCAGGTCCTCGTGCGAGCCGACCGGTGCGTACACGCGGCACGGCACGCCCAGGCGCCCGGCGGGAATCACCTCGGCGTAGAGGTCGTCGCCCATGCCGTGCAGCTTCTGGTGTTCGTAGTCCTTGCTGCCGGCGATGGCGCGCACCGCGGCGATGGTCTGCGCGTTGTGGGTGGCGAACATCGGGTACAGCGCGTCGCTGTGCGCGAACATGCGCTTGGCGCAGGCCAGGTAGGACACGTCGGTGTTCTGCTTGCGGGTGAACACCGGATAGCCCGGATGGCCCTCGACCTGCGCGCGCTTGATCTCCGCGTCCCAGTACGCGCCCTTGACCAGGCGCACCGGGATGCGGCGGCCGACGCGGCGCGCCAGGTCGGCGAGGAAGTCGATCACGTACGGGGTGCGCTTCTGGTACGCCTGCACCGCCAGACCGTAGCCTTCCCAGCCGTCCAGCGACGGATCGCAGAAGGTGGTCGCGATGATGTCCAGCGACAGTTCCAGGCGGTCGGCTTCCTCGGCGTCCACCGTGTAGCCGATGCCGTAGGACCGGGCCAGCTGCGCCAGTTCCAGCACGCCCGGCACCAGCTCGGCCATCACCCGCGCGCGCTTGGCGTGCTCGTAGCGCGGGTACAGCGCGGACAGCTTGATCGAGATGCTGGGCGCGGCGAACACGTCGCTGCCCTGGTAGGAACCGTTGGGGCCGCTGCGGCCGATCGCATGGATCGCCTGGCGGTAGGCGTCGAGGTAGCGGTGCGCATCCTTCATGGTCAGCGCGCCTTCGCCGAGCATGTCGAACGAGTAGCGGTAATGCGCGTTGTCGCCCTTCTTCGAGCGCGACAAGGCCTCGCCGATGCTGCGGCCCATCACGAACTGGTGGCCCATGATCTTCATCGCCTGGCGCACCGCCAGGCGGATCACCGGCTCGCCGACGCGGCCGATCAGGCGCTTGAACGCGCCGCTCACGTCGGCGCGGGTCAGGTCGTTGATCTGCACCAGCTTGCCGGTGAGCATCAGCCCCCAGGTGGAGGCGTTGACCAGCACCGAGTCGCTTTCGCCCATGTGCTTCTTCCAGTCCGCGTCGCCGAGCTTGTCACGGATCAGCTTGTCGGCGGTCTCCTGGTCGGGGATGCGCAGCAGCGCCTCGGCCACGCACATCAGCAGCACGCCTTCCTCGCTGCCCAGGTCGTATTGGCGCATGAAGGCCTCGATCGCCCCCTGGTCCTGGGCGCGGGCGCGCACCCGGGTGACCAGGTCGGCGGCCAGCGCTTGCACCTTGGCCTGGTCGGCGGCGGGCAGGCGCGCCTGCTCGAGCAGTTCGCGCACGTGCTCGGCCTCATCCTTCAGCCACGCGGCGGTGATCGCGGCGCGCAGGGCCTGGGGCGCGGGGGGCAGTTCCGGGGCAAGCAACGGCGAGGGAGACGCGGACGGCATCGCCGGGGAGGAACCGGCGCCAGACAGAGCGTTCATGCAGGAAGGACCAGGGAAGATGCGCGCATTTTATGCCAGCGCCCGCTCGCGCAGCGCGTCGGCGCGGCCTGCGCTTGCGCGCGCTGCGCCGCGTTGTCTGAACGTGCATGGCGAGAAATCTGGTTGCAATGCAGCATTTTTTATGGTGAGCCCGCGCTTGCCGGCGCGCAGGCCCGGGGCTACCATCGAATCGTTGCTCGCGGCTGGCACAGCGCGGCGGCTCGGAAGCGCGGTTCGACATGATCGAAATGTGTCCGTGTTCTGCGGAGGGAGCGGGGACGCAGCTGCGGCTGCGGCCGCCACGGGCGCTCAGTGCCCGGCAATTCGTGATGTTGTTCGCGGCGTTGGCCGGGGCGATGTGGGCAGTGGCGGTAGTGGGGTGGTTCGCCGGCAACGTGTTCGCGCCGGTGTTCGCCTTGTTGCACAGCACCGTGGTGGCGCTCGCGCTGCGCTGGTCATGGCGCAGCGGCGATCGCGAAGAGGACATCCGGGTGGGTCCGGGTTGCGTGGAAGTGACCCGCACGAATGCAGGAACGCCGGCGTTCCGCGCCCACCCGCATTGGGTGCGGTTGCGGATCGAAGGCGACGACAGGGTGGTGCTGGCGTGCAGCGGCAAGCAGGTCCGGGTCGGCGAATTCCTCGGCCCTGGCGAGCGCCGCGCGCTGGCGCAGACCCTGGAAGGCTTGCTGGCGGCCGCGACCGGCCGCAACCGATGACGCTCCAAGGGGTCTAGGCAATGAAGCGAAGCGGCAGATGGAAGCAACAGGCGGTCAGGGCTGCGATGGCAATGGCGGCGGCGTTGGCCGCACCGTTGGCATGGGCGCAATCGGCCGACCCGAAACCCTGGCAATTGAACATGGGCCGCGGCGTCACCCAGAGCGCGCGCAACGCCTACGATTCGAACATGCTGTCGCTATGGATCTGCGCGGTCATCGGCGTGCTGGTGTTCGGCGCGATGGGCTATGCGATGTTCAAGTTCCGCAAGTCCAAGGGCGCGGTCGCGGCGCAGTTCAGCCACAACACCAAGGCCGAGGTGATCTGGACGGTGATCCCGGTGCTGATCCTGATCGCGATGGCGTGGCCGGCCACCGCCAAACTCATCGCCATGTACGACACCCGCGATGCCGAGCTGACAGTCAAGGTCACCGGCTACCAGTGGATGTGGCGCTACGAGTACCTGGGCGAGAACGTCACCTTCACCAGCCGCCTGGCGCGCGATTCGGACCGCATGCGCCAGAGCGGCCAGGTGCCGACCCTGGGAAGCAATCCGCACTACCTGCTCGACGTGGACAACCGGCTGGTGCTGCCGGTGAACACCAAGGTGCGTTTCGTGATCACCTCCGACGACGTGATCCACGCCTGGTGGGTGCCGGCGCTGGGCTGGAAGCAGGACGCCATCCCCGGGATCATCAACGAGGCCTGGACCGACATCGACACGCCCGGCGTGTACCGCGGCCAGTGCGCGGAACTGTGCGGCAAGGATCACGGCTTCATGCCGATCGTGGTCGAAGCGTTGTCCAAGCAAGACTTCCAGAAGTGGCTGGCGGCGCGCAAGCCGGCCCCGGCGGCGGCTCCGGCTGCGCCTGCCGCTGCACCTGCCGCCGCGCCCGCCGCGCCGGCGGCTGCGGATGCGCCCGCGCCCGCGGTCACTGCGCCGGCCGCGCCGCCGCAGGCCCTGCTGCCCCGTCTTCGTTCCGGCTCGCACCTGACCGTGCAAGCCGCCTGATCTCCTGCATTCCTTTTCGAGGTAGCCGCCATGGCCCATTCCGCAGTCGATCACCACGACGAGCACGGGCATCAGCAGAGCTTCGTGGAACGGTGGTTGTTCTCCACCAACCACAAGGACATCGGCACGCTGTACCTGCTTTTCAGTTTCATCATGTTCATCATCGGCGCAGGCATGAGCGTGGTGATCCGCGCGGAACTGGCGCAACCGGGCCTGCAGTTCGTCAAGCCCGAGTTCTTCAACCAGATGACCACCGTGCATGCGCTGGTGATGATCTTCGGCGGGGTGATGCCGGCCTTCGTCGGCCTGGCCAACTGGATGATCCCGCTGCAGATCGGTGCGCCGGACATGGCCCTGCCGCGCATGAACAACTGGTCGTTCTGGCTGCTGCCGGTGGCCTTCAGCCTGCTGCTGCTGACCCTGTTCCTGCCCGGCGGCGCGCCGGCCGGCGGCTGGACGCTGTATCCGCCGCTGTCGCTGCAGGGCGGCTACAACCTCGCCTTCAGCGTGTTCGCGATCCACGTCGCCGGCATCAGCTCGATCATGGGCGCGATCAACATCATCGCCACCGTGCTGAACATGCGCGCGCCGGGCATCGACCTGCTGAAGATGCCGATCTTCTGCTGGGCCTGGCTGATCACCGCGTTCCTGCTGATCGCGGTGATGCCGGTGCTGGCCGGCGCGGTGACCATGCTGCTGACCGACAAGTTCTTCGGCACCAGCTTCTTCAACGCCGCCGGCGGCGGCGACCCGGTGATGTTCCAGCACATCTTCTGGTTCTTCGGCCATCCCGAGGTCTACATCATGATCCTGCCGGCGTTCGGCGTGGTCAGCGAGATCATCCCGACCTTCAGCCGCAAGCCGCTGTTCGGCTACCAGGCGATGGTGTACGCGATCGCCGCGATCGCGTTCCTGAGCTTCATCGTCTGGGCGCACCACATGTTCACCGTGGGCATGCCGTTGGGCGGCGAGATCTACTTCATGTTCGCCACCATGCTGATCTCCATCCCCACCGGGGTGAAGGTGTTCAACTGGGTCAGCACCATGTGGCAGGGCTCGCTGACCTTCGAGGCGCCGATGCTGTGGGCGGTGTCGTTCGTCATCCTGTTCACCATCGGCGGCTTCTCCGGGCTGATGCTGGCGATTGTGCCGGCCGACTTTCAGTACCACGACACCTATTTCGTGGTCGCGCACTTCCATTACGTGCTGGTCACCGGCGCGGTGTTCGGGCTGATCGCCGCGGTCTACTACTGGTGGCCGAAGTGGACCGGGCGCATGTACAGCGAGGCCTGGGGCAAGTTCCATTTCTGGTGGACGATGCTGTTCGTCAACCTGCTGTTCTTCCCGCAGCACTTCCTCGGCTTGGCAGGCATGCCGCGGCGCATCCCCGATTACAACGTGGTGTTCGCCGACTGGAACCTGGTCAGCTCGATCGGCGCGTTCGGCATGTTCGTCACCCCGTTCCTGATGGCCGGCATCCTGCTGGCGTCGCTGCGCAACGGCGCGCGCGCCGAGGCGCGTGCGTGGGAAGGCGCGCGCGGCCTGGAGTGGACCGTGCCGTCGCCGGCGCCGGCGCATACCTTCACCCTGCCGCCGGTGCTCAAGCCCGGCGACCTGGCCCACGACGACATCAGCCACTGATGACCGCGCAGACGCCGCTCGACGATCTGGCCCTGCGCCGCAAGCGCGCCGTGCGTACCGCGCTGTTGATCGGTGCGATCGCGGTGCTGATCTATGCCGGCTTCATCCTGTCCGGGATACTGGGCCGATGAACGCGCCGGCACCGCGCGTGCACAGCAGCGCCGGGCTGTTCAAGCTGGTCGGCGTGGCGCTGGCGGTGTTCGTGCTGACCTTCTCGCTGGTGCCGCTGTACCGCATCGCTTGCGAGAAGGTGTTCGGCGTACGCCTGGAGCGCGGCCCGGGCGAAGGCCCGCAGGCGGGCAAGCCGCTACTCGGCAAGCGCACGGTCAAGGTCGAGTTCGACGGCGGGGTCAATTCCAAGCTGCCGTGGTCGTTCCATCCCGAGCAGCTGACCATGCAGGTAGTGCCGGGCGAACTCAACGAAGCGTTGTACTACGCGCGCAATGACAGCGCGCGCGCCATCGTCGGCAGCGCGGTGCCGTCGGTGGCGCCGTCGCGCGCTTCCGGCTACTTCACCAAGACCGAGTGCTTCTGCTTCACCGCGCAGACCTTGCAGGCTGGCGAGAAACGCGACATGCCGGTGCGCTTCATCGTCGATCCGAATCTGCCCGGCGACATCACCACCATTACCCTGTCGTATACCTTCTACAAGAACGATGCGCTGAGCGCGGAACTGGGATCGCCGAAACTGGCAGGTTCCGTGCGCACGGCCCCTTGACCTCACCCGGAACGCCCGCCATGGCCCAGCCCAGCACCGACGCCACTGCCTATTACGTGCCCAGCCACAGCCGCTGGCCGTTCATCGGCTCGATCGCGATGTTCGTGACCATGATCGGCGTGGCCAGTTGGCTCAACGACGCGGCCTGGGGCAAGTGGACCTTCTTCACCGGCATCGCGATGCTGGTGGCGACCTTGTTCATGTGGTTCGGCGACGTGATTCGCGAATCGATCGCCGGCCACTACAACCGTCAGGTCGATGTGTCGTTCCGCATGGGCATGGTCTGGTTCATCTTTTCCGAAGTGATGTTCTTCGGCGCGTTCTTCGGCGCGCTGTTCTACACCCGCACCTTCATCCTGCCGTGGCTGGGCGGCGACGGCGACGGGGTGATGACCAACGCGCTGCTGTGGGACGGCTATTCGGCGGCCTGGCCGACCAACGGCCCGGGCGCGATCGGCGGCCAGTTCCAGACCATCCCGGCGTGGGGCCTGCCGCTGATCAACACGCTGATCCTGCTCAGCTCCGGGGTGACCCTGACCATTGCCCATCACGCCCTGAAAGCCGGCCAGCGCACGCGCCTGCTGGTGTTCCAGGGCCTGACCGTGTTGCTGGGCTGCGCCTTCCTGTACTTCCAGGCCGAGGAATACATCCACGCCTACAAGGAGCTCAACCTGACCTTGGGCTCGGGCATCTACGGCTCGACCTTCTTCATGCTCACCGGCTTCCACGGCGCGCATGTGTTGCTGGGCACGATCATGCTGCTGGTGATGTGGCTGCGCTCGGCGCGCGGGCATTTCAGCCGCGACAACCACTTCGCCTTCGAAGCGGCGGCGTGGTACTGGCACTTCGTCGACGTGGTGTGGTTGGCGTTGTTTTTGTTCGTTTATGTGTTGTGAGGCCTGGGAGCCGGGACTCGGGACTCGGGATTTTCGCAAGTTCGCAGCTTCTGCGCTTTTTTGTAGGAGGGGCTTCAGCCCCGACGCCTTACCGGTAAGGCGTCGGGGCTGAAGCCCCTCCTACAGAAAAAGCAGCTGCGCCGGAGCGGCAAAAAAAGCCTTTTTTTTAAAAAATCGGCCCTTTTTGCATCAAATCGCTTGACATCGAGATGCCCCGGGACATCATCCTGCCGTCCCGAGTCCCGAGTCCCGAGTCCCGAGTCCCGAGTCCCGAGTCCCGAGTCCCGAGTCCCGAGTCCCGAGTCCCGAGTCCCGAGTCCCGAGTCCCGAGTCCCGAGTTACCGCCCCAACCCATGCGGCTTGATCACCCCGGTGTAAATGCCCAGGATCACCAGCAGGATCAGGCACACCGATAGGCCGATGCGCCAGGTCAATGCGTTCACCGTGCGCTTGCTCTGGCCGCGGTCCACCAACAGGTAGTACAGGCCGGCGCCGAGGTTCCACAGAATGACCAGCAGGAACGCGACGATCAGCAGGGTTTTCAGCGAGTCGTTCATGGGCGTCTCGGTGCACGGTAGCGCCGCATTATGACCCTCGCCGCGTCCCCGCGCGTCGCTGCGCGCGCGCGCATGCCGCTGTGGCTGGGCTGGGGCCTCGCGTTGGCGGTGGCGCTGGCATTTTGCGCGCTCGGCCGCTGGCAATTGCTGCGCATGCACGAGAAACAGGCGCTGCTCGCGCAGGCCGCGCACATCCGCGAGCGTCCGCAGGCCTTGGCCGCTGCGCTGCGTGCGGCGCGGCCCGCGCAGCTGGCCTGGGTGCACGGCGCTGGCCGCTTCCTGCCCGGACAGATCCTGCTCGACAACCAGCTGCGCGAGGGCCGCAGCGGGGTCAAGGTCTACCAGCCGTTCCTGGCCGATGGCGCGTCCGCGCCGCTGCTGGTCGAGTTGGGTTGGCTGCCGCTGCCGGCCGATCGCACGCTGCCCAGGCCGGTGCCGTTGCAGGGACGGCACACGCTGGTCGGCCTGCTCGGCCCGGCGCCATCGCACGGGCTGACTTTGGGGCCGGCCCTGGTCGCCGCGCCGGCGCCGCAGCTGTGGCTGGCGATGCGCATCGAGCCGGCGGCGATCGGCCGGGCGCTCGGTCGCCGCGACATTTTGTCGCAGGTGCTGCGCATGGATCCGGCGCTGCCGCTGGGCTACCCGCGCGACCTGGACATGCTGCCGAACACGCTGCCGCCCGAGCGCCACCTGGGTTACGCGGTGCAATGGTTCGGTCTGGCGTTGGCCGTGCTGCTCACCGCGGGCCTGCTCAGCTGGCGCACGCGCAAGGGGGCGAGGCGGGCGCTGAGCGCGCGCGCATGAGAAAATCCCTGGCATGAATGCCTCCCCCTCGGCTCCACGCCATGCGACCGCGCGCGGGCGCTGGACGTTGATCGCGCTGTTCGCCCTGTTCTTCGGCTCGATGCTGGTCGCCGGCGTGCTGCGGTTTTCCGGCTGGCAACCGCCCGGTAGCCGCAACCACGGCGAGCTGCTGCAGCCGCCGGCCGACCTGCGCGCGCTGCAACCGCGGCGCGACGACGGCAGCGTCTATGCCTGGCAGCCGCAGCAGCGCCTGTGGCGCATCGCGCTGGCGCCGCCGCGCGACTGCACCACCGCTTGCGAGGCGCTGGCGCGCGAGCTGGACAAGGTCTGGCAGCTGTTCGGCCACGACGCCGACCACGTGCAGATCCTGTGGATCGGCACGCCGCCGGCGGCGGTGCGCGCGCTGCCGCAGCTGCGCGTGCTGCGTGCCGACGCTGCGTTGCTGGCCGCACTGCCACGCGTGCACGACGTGGCCGGGGTGCCGGTCTACGTGATCGATCCGAACGGCTTTGTGGTGCTGCGCTACGCGCCGGGCTTCGACCCGGCCGGGCTGCGCGCGGATATGTCGAAGCTGCTGAAACTCCTGTGAGCCGTCCCGTATGAACCTGCTCGCGCCACCGGCGCTGTTTCGACACTTCCACCGCATGGCCTGGCTGGCGGCGCTGTTCACCGCCAGCACGATCATGTTCGGTTCGTTCGTGCGCCTGTCCGATGCGGGCATGAGCTGCCCTGACTGGCCGACCTGCTATGGCCGGGTGACCTGGCCGCAGAGCAGCGCCGAGGCCAACACGCACGCGGCCAGTGCGATCCGCCCTCTGGAGACGCACAAGGCCTGGCGCGAGCAGGTGCACCGCTTCCTGGCCGGGGCGCTGGGTGTGGAAGTGCTGGTGCTGTCGCTGCTGGCTGCGCGCCGGCGGCGCCTGGGCATCGCCCGGATCGTCGGTGCCGCGCTGCTGGTGGCGTTGTCGATTCCGCTGTACATGTCCGGCTGGCCGTCGCTGGCGATGGCGCTGGCCGGCGCTGGCGAAGCGATCCTGCTGCTGGCGGCGCTGCGCTGGTCCAATACCGACCTGGCGCGCGCGGCGGTGCTGACCCTGGCGGTGGTGATCTTCCAGGCGCTGCTCGGCATGTGGACGGTGACCCTGCTGCTCAAGCCGATCGTGGTGATGGGGCATCTGCTCGGCGGCCTGCTGATGTTCTCGCTGCTGGTGTGGATGGCCTGGCGTGCCACCCACTTGCCGATCACCCTGGCCGATGCGTCGCGGCTGAAGTGGCTGTTGCGCCTGGGCGTGGCGCTGCTGTCGCTGCAGATCGCGCTCGGCGGCTGGGTCAGCGCCAACTACGCGGCGCTGGCTTGCGGCGGCGGCAGCTGGTTGGCCGACAACTTCCCGCGCTGCGTCAGCCAGTGGTGGCCGCCGCACGATTTCCGCGCAGGCTTCACCCTGTGGCGCGGCATCGGCGTGGACTACGAAGGCGGCGTGCTCGACGGCGCGGCGCGCATCGCGATCCAGATGGCGCACCGGATGATGGCGCTGCTGGTGGCGGCCTACCTGCTGTGGCTGGGCTGGCGGCTGAGCCGTTCGCCGGGTATGCGCGGCTGGGCGGCGGCGCTGGCGCTGCTGCTGGTGGCGCAGGTCAGCCTGGGCATCCTCAACGTCAAGCTGGCGCTACCGTTGCCAGTGGCGGTGCTGCACAACGCCGGTGCGGTGGCGCTGCTGTTCGTGCTGGTGTCGCTGCTGGCGCGGTTGCGGGCGCCGCAATGAGCGCGACGGGCATCTACTGGCGCGACTACTGGGACCTGACCAAGCCCAAAGTGGTGGCGCTGATCGTGTTCACCGCGCTGGTCGGCATGTGCCTGGCGGTTCCCGGCGTGCCGACCTGGGCGCAGGTGCGCACCGGCGTGATCGGCTTCTTCGGCATCTGGCTGGCGGCCTCGGCCGCGGCGGCGATCAACCAGTTGCTGGACGCGCGCATCGACGCGCAGATGGCGCGCACCTCGTGGCGGCCGCTGGTGGTGGGCAAGGTGCTGCCGTGGCAGGTGCTGCTGTTCGCCACGGCGCTGACCGCGCTGTCGATGGCGATCCTGGTGATCTGGGTCAACACCCTCACCGCGGTGCTGACCTTCGCCTCGCTGATCGGCTATGCGGTGATCTACACCGTGTTCCTCAAGCGCACCACGCCGCAGAACATCGTCATCGGCGGCCTGGCCGGCGCCGCGCCGCCGCTGCTGGGCTGGGCCGCGATCACCGGCATGCAGGGGCAGTGGGACTGGGCCTACGCGTCGCTGCTGGTGCTGATCATCTTCGTGTGGACGCCGCCGCACTTCTGGGCGCTGGCGATCTTCCGCCGCGCTGACTACGCCAAGGCGTCGATCCCGATGCTGCCGGTCACCCACGGCGTGACGCATACGCGCAAGCAGATCCTGGTGTACACGCTGCTGCTGGTGGTGGTGACGCTGCTGCCGGTGGCGGTGGGCATGAGCGGGGTCTTCTACCTTGGCGGCACGCTGGTGCTGAACGCGGTGTTCGTCTGGTATGCCTGGCGCATGCTCGACCCGCCGGACGAGATGTTCTCGATGCGCATGTTCGGCTACTCGATCGTGTACCTGATGGCGCTGTTCGCGTTCCTGCTGGTGGATCACTGGTTGTTGCCGGGCTGAACGGCCTGGCCAAGCCTGTGCAGCGGCTGCGGCGATGCTGCGTCCAGCGCCGAACCGATCGGCTGCGGACGCTGTCGGGGTTGAAGCCCCTCCCACAGTGCAGCCGGCTGGCTGGCCGCGAGTCCCTGTGGGAGCGACTTCAGTCGCGACGAGCGGAGCGATGGATCTTCCGGCTTCGGATAGGGTCGCGGGGGTTGCGTCTGCGGTCACTACCGGGACGCATGGCCCTGGGCGACCAGCCGCGCGTCGTTGCTCCGGCGCATCAGCCAGTGCGTCTGCGAACCTGCGCAGCAACGCCGCTGCGCGCTGCTGCAGAGTGCTGCTGCAAATTGGAGGCCGTCCGCGTCGACGCCGTCGCTCAGCTCAGCCAGTGCTGGCAGCTGTCGCGGTCCTGGCTGCCGCAGCTTTCCTGCATCTTGTGCTGCAGGCGTGCGAGCACGGCGCTGCCTCCATGGCCCTTGCTCCAGCCCTGCAGCGCCTTGGCCAGCGTATCGAAGCGCTGCTTGGTGCGCTGGTGGTAGCCGCCGGGCTGCCCGGCCAGTTCGCCGATGACCTGGCCGGCGGCGGCCTCGATCGCGGCCGCATTGTCCGGCTGCAGCCGGATCAGGCCATCGACGTAGAGCACGCCCCACTGCACACGGGTGGCGGGGCCTTCGGCGCTCGCGTAGGCCTTCTTAAACCAGTACAGCGCGGTCTGTTTGTCGCCGCGCTTCTCGGCCAGGTCGGCCAGTTCCGGCATGTAGTAGTACGGCGTCTTGCTGCGCCCCAGTTCGGCCAACAGCAGCTGTTCGGCGCCGGCACTGTCGCCGGCGATGTCGAGCAGGTTGGCGGCAGTGCTGATCGTGGACTGGCGTTCGGCGTCGGTCTTGGCGGCCTGTTGGGCCCACTGCACGCGCTGCTGCACCTTGGCGACCACCGCTGCCGGCAGCGGCGGATACGGCCCATCGCCCGGGTCGGCCGGCTTGCCTTGTGCCAGCCATGCCAGTTCTACTTCCGCGATGGCAGTCCCCAGGCGATCGTTGATCGGCAGGCTGCTGTCGGCGTAGATCTGATCCAATGTGCGGCTCAGCGCGTCGGATAATTTGCCGCGTTCGGTAGCGTCGGCCGCCGTGGCCTGCACCAGTTCGCGCGCCGAGTAGGTCAGCGTGGTGTGGTTGGCGCGGACTTCGGCCGGATCGGCGAGGACCGTCAGCAGCAGGCGGCGGTTGGCGGCGCGTTGCCTGGCGTCGATGGCGCCAGCCTTGTCCGGCTCTTGTTCAGCCAGCGCCAGCAGCGCGAATTGGCGTTGCAGGGCCGGTTGCGGGGCGGTGGCAGCCAGTTTCGCGAGCACGCCAGCGGTCTGTTCGGGCTTGACCACGCTGTTGGCGTCGGCTGTCCAGCTGTAGCCGCTGAGCAGGGTCCAATCGTCGGCGCTCAGCGTGGCTGGCGCCTCCATCGCTTTGTGCAGCAACTGCGCCGAGGTGGTGGTGCGGGTCGCCGCTACGCGCAGTGCCTCGGCCAGGCTGGCGGTGTCGCTTCCGCCCGCCAGGCGGGTGATCTCGCTGCGATCCGGACGCAGCACGATGATGGTGGGGTAGCCCAGGATGCCAAAACGTTCGCCCCAGGCTTGCGCGCCTTTCGAATCGCCGTCCAGGTGCACCGCGACGAAGGCGCGGGTACGGGCGATGAAGGCCGGATCCTTGAACAGCGTGGCCTTGAGGTGGTTGCACGGCGGGCACCAGACGGCGCCCCAGTACAGCAGCAACGGCTTGTTCTGCTCGCGTGCTTCGGCGAAGGCATCCTCGACGTCGCCCTCGCGCCAGGCGATGCCGGCGCTGTCGGCTGCCTTGGCCGGTGCGACAGCCTGTGGCTTTGCCGGAGCGGGCGGCTTGTCGCAGCCGCCCAGCACAAGGGTGGCGGCCAGGGTGGCGGACGTCATCATGGAAAGGTGGAAGTTACGGCGCATGCGTGTTCACCAGACAGAGGAAGATGAGGCGCGCACCAATCCCATGGCGCCATTGCTTACTGTACATAGCGGTTCTCGCGGTGCACTGCTTGCGGATGCGCTGGTTCAGCATTGGTGTGGCGTCTGCTGCCGGCGCCGTCGGGCGATGGCATTGCACGGTGTGAACCGCTTTGCGGTTTCGCCAGCGCGCCAGCCGATGCGCACTCAGCCGGGCTTGGCAGCCTTGCCATCGCGCGCATAGCGCTGCGCGACGAAGGCGCAGACGATCAGCTGGATCTGGTGGTAGATCATCACCGGCAACACGATCGCGCCCAGGCTGCCGCTGGCGAACAGCACCTTCGCCATCGGCACGCCGGTGGCCAGGCTCTTTTTCGAGCCGCAGAACACGATCGGAATTTCGTCGCGGCGGCCGAAGCCCAGCCGCCGCGCGGCGAAGGTGATCAGCCCCATCGCCAGCGCCAGCAGCAGCGCGGCGACCAGCGCCACGCCGAGCAGCGCCGGCAATGGCGTCTTGCGCCACAGGCCTTCGATCACCGCGGCGCTGAAGGCGGTGTACACCACCAGCAGGATCACGCTCTGGTCGGTGTAGCGCAGCACCGCCCGGCGCCGCTCGACCCAGGCGCCGATCCAGGGCCGCAGCAGGTGGCCGGCGACGAACGGCACCAGCAGCTGCAGCATGATCTTGCCCATCGCCTGCAGCGGATCGGCCATCGCGCTCTGCGCGCCGGCCAGCAAGCCCATCAGCAGTGGCGTCAGGAACACCCCGAGCAGGCTCGACAGCGAGGCGCTGCACACCGCCGCCGGCACGTTGCCGCCAGCCATCGAGGTGAACGCGATCGACGACTGCACGGTGGACGGCAGCGCGCACAGGAACAGCACGCCGATGTACAGCTGCGGGGTCAGCAGCCAGTGCGACAGCGGCTTGAGCAGCAGTCCCAGCAGCGGGAACAGCACGAAAGTGGCGGCGAGGATGGTCAGGTGCAGGCGCCAGTGCAGCGCGCCGGCGACGATCGCCTCGCGCGACAGGCGCGCGCCGTGCAGGAAGAACAACGCGGCGATGGCGATGTCGGTGACGTCGTCCATGATCGCCGCGGCCTGCCCGTGCACCGGCAGCAACGAGGCCAGCAGCACGGTGCCGAGCAGGGCCAGGGTGAACGGTTCGATGCGCAGTTTTTTCAGCAGGCGCATCGGGGCTGGAATCTCGGCGAAGTGGGCCGTCGGCAGGGACGGCACGGGAAGCGCGATCGCGATGCTGCGTGCGCGACTGCGCCGTGGTGCGCAGCGCTTGCGATCGCCGCGGTAGTGCACAAAGCGGTTGCGCCACGCATTGCCCAGCGTAGACCGCGCTCGGTGGCGCGGGGATCGCCTGGGGGGTGGAGTGCGACGCGCAGCGCATGTGCCGCAGACGGCGAACGCTGCCGGTCGTGCACGCACGCAAGCTGCGCCGGCACGGCACGCATCCTGGTCGCAGGCCTGCGCATCACGTCAGCGCGCACCGGGGCGCAGCCGCAGCAGCTCGCGCAGTTCGTACTTGTCGGTCTCGTCCAGACCCTGCGCGCGCTGCTTGGCCTGCAGTTCCTCCAGCCGCTGCTGCAGGGTCTGCCGTTCCAGCTGCACCACCACGTCGTGCAGTTCCTGGCGCCAGCTGGCGGTCTCGCCGGGAATCTCCTGCACCGCTAGTTTCTGCAGCGCGGGCAGTTCCTCGCGTTCGTGGAAGTGCTCGAGCAGGGCGCCGGTGGAGATGTCCGGGCGCGTGTGCACGATCTCCAGCAACTCGATCATCAGTTCGATGCCGGGCAGGCGCAGGCCGGCGAACGGGTAGGGCGGAGGCAGGTCCAGCGCCAGCGACGGCGTGTGCAGCAGGCGCACGATCGCCTCGCGCACCAGGCTGCGTTTTTGCGTTGGCCGTGCCACCGCGCGCGGCGGCGGCTTGCCCAGCTGTGCGCTGGCGGGCGCGGCGCCGCCGATGCCGGTGATCTCGGCCAGGCGTTGGCGCATCAGGTCGCCAAAGGCGCCGTCGGGAATCTGCGCCAGCATCGGCCGCGCGCGTTCGGCCAGCCGCGCCTTGCCGTCGAGCGTGGCCAGGTTGACCTCGCGCGACAGCTCGTCGAAGAAGAACTGCGACAGCGGCGTGGCCTGCTGCAGGCGCGCGGCGAAACCGTCTGCGCCTTCCTTGCGCACGATGCTGTCCGGGTCCTCGCCGTCGGGCAGGAACAGGAAGAACGCCTGGCGCCCGTCCTTCATCCGGGGCAGCACCGATTCCAGCGCCTTCCAGCCGGCGCGGCGGCCGGCGGCGTCGCCGTCGAAGCAGAAGAACACGTCCGGCGCGTTGCGGAACAGCAGCTCGGCGTGCTCGGAGGTGGTCGCGGTGCCCAGCGTCGCCACCGCCTGGGTGACGCCGAACTGGAACAGCGAGACCACGTCCATGTAGCCTTCGACCACGATCAGCCGCTCGATCTTCTGGTTGGCCTGGCGCACCTGCCACAGGCCGTACAGCTCGCGGCCCTTGTGGAACAGCGCGGTCTCCGGCGAGTTCAGGTACTTGGGGCCGTCGTCCTTGTCCATGACCCGGCCGCCGAAGGCGATGACCCGGCCGCGGCGGTCGAAGATCGGGAACATGACCCGGTCGCGGAACTTGTCGTAGACGTGGCCGCGCTCGTTCTTGGAGAACAGCCCGGCGCGCTCGAGCAGCTTGTGGCGGCGCTCGTCGGTGCCCAGCGCGTCCTTCAGCGCGCTGAAGCCGTCCGGCGCGTAGCCGATCTGGAAGCGCGTGCGGTTGTCGGCGTCCACGCCGCGGCCGTCGAGGTAGCTGCGCGCCTTGTCGCTGGTCTCGAGCTGGCGCTGGAAGAACTTGGTGGCCGCGTCCAGCGCCGAGTACAGGTCGCGGTGGTCGTCGCCGGCGGCCTGCGCGGCGCCGCGCTGCTGCGCGTCGCGCGGCACTTCCATGCCGGCGCGCTTGGCCAGTTCGTCGACCGCGTCGAGGAACTCGAGCCGGTCGTAGTTCATCAGGAAGCTGATCGCGGTGCCGTGCGCGCCGCAGCCGAAGCAGTGGTAGAACTGCTTGGTCGGCGACACGGTGAACGAGGCCGAGCGCTCGTCGTGGAACGGGCAGCGCGCCGCGTATTCCTTGCCCTGGCGCTTCAGCGGCACGCGCGTGCCGACCACCTCGACGATGTCGGTGCGGGCGAGCAGGTCGTCGATGAACGCGTCGGGGATGCGGGCCATGGGCGATAGGATGCCACGCGCCCGCGCCGCCGCCACGGGTCGGGGCGCAAACCCTGGCGTTGCGGGGCTAGAGTTGCGGCGGAACCGCGGTGATCGCGCTGGCGTCGATCCCGGCCGCGGCGAGCGTGCGCCGCGAGCGCAGGCGTTCGTCGATCACCGCGGTGATCAGCGCGCCGACGAAGAACACCACGGTGGCGTAGTAGATCCACACCAGCAGGATCACCAGTGCGCCCATCGAGCCGTAGGCGCTGCCCGGCGCGGCGGTGGCGATGTACACGCCGATCGCATAGCGCCCGGCCACGAACAGGCAGGCGGTGATCGCGCCGCCGATGAACGCCTGGCGCCATTCCACGCGCCGGTCCGGCAGGTAGTGGTAGAGCACGGCGAAGGCCAGGATGTAGATCGCCAGCGTGGAGGCGTAGCCCACCGCCGGCAGCAGCGAGGGCATACGCGCGAACAGCACCTGCACCACGGTGGTCAGGATCATCGAGATCAGCAGCAGAAAGCCCAGCCCCAGCACCACGCCTAAGGAGAAGACGCGCTTCTTCAGCCAGGCGATGACCCCTTCCAGGCGCTGCTTGTCGGTGCGGAAGATCAGGTTCAGCGCGTTCTGCAGCTGCGCGAACACCGCAGTGGCGCCGACGAACAGCAGCAGCGTGCTCCACAGCCCGGCCAGCGAGCCGATGTTGGGCTGGTTCTTGGCGTTGTCGATGATGGTCTGCGCCACTTCGCGCGCGCCGTGCCCGGCCAGTTGCCCGATCTGTACGATGAAGGCCTGCTGCGCCTGCGGATACAGCGAGGCGGTCAGCCACAGCAGCAACACCAGCAGCGGCGCTAGCGACAGCAGCGCGTAGAACGACAGCGAGGCGGCCTGGGTCATCAGGTCGATCTCGACGAAACGCCGCATCAATGCTGCCGGCAGGCTCTGCTGCAGCCGTTCCAGATGTTTTTGCAGGCGGGTGGGCGACAGCGACAGGGACATGGGAATGGGGAGCAGCCTTGCGACGGGCGCGGCAGCGTGCGATGCCGGGCCCGCGTGTGCGCGATAAGGTGTCGCAGGCTCGCCGGCGTTGTAGCAGCCGGCGGTCGAAAGGCGGGTGAAACCCGCCGTCGGATCAGCCGGCCAGCTGCTGCTTGACCAGCACCGAGACCAGGCTCATGTCGGCCTTGCCGGCCAGCGCCGGCTTCAGCACGGCCATCAGCTTGCCCATGTCGGCCGCGCCGCTGGCGCCGGTCTGCGCGATCGCGGCCTGGATCGCGGCGACGATCTCCGCCTCGCCGAGCTTGGCCGGCAGGTAGCGCTCGATCACCACGATCTCCTCGCGCTCGATCGACGCCAGATCCTCGCGCCCGGCCGCGGCGTACTGGCTCACCGAGTCCTTGCGCTGCTTGACCATCTTGTCCATCAGCGCCAGCACCGCGGCGTCGTCCACATCCTTGCGCTCGTCCACTTCCTTCTGCTTGATCGCCGCGTTGATCAGCCGGATCACGCCCAGGCTGTGGGTGTCGCGTGCCTTCATCGCGGCCTTCATGTCGTCGGTGAGCTGCTGCTTGAGGGTCGTCATGAGGGGTTCCTAAAGGGATGGGAAGACAGGAGGCATTCTAGGCGTTGCGCCGCAGCGGTCCGGGCAGGATGCAGGCGGCCGCGCGCCGAAGCGGGCGCAGGGGCAGGTGGCGGGTGCGCCGGAGCGCACGCCGGCCCGATGCGGAGAGGGCCGGCGCCGCGGGTTGCCGGGCCTGACCCACGGCCACACAAAAAGCCGGCGACGCTTGCGCGTGCCGGCTTCGTTGGCCTACCGTAGAGGATGCCGAAACCGGCACGATCCGCTACCGCAAACCGCGATCCTCAGTACAGACGCTGGCGTTTGGTGACGTCGCGAGACGTACGGCGCAACTGGCGCTTCACCGCGGCTGCGGCCTTGCGCTTGCGTTCCTGGGTCGGCTTTTCGTAGAACTCGCGCTTGCGGGTTTCGGCCAGCACGCCGGCTTTTTCGCAGGTGCGCTTGAAGCGGCGGAGCGCAAACTCGAAGGGCTCGTTCTCGCGGACTTTGACGCTGGGCATGGAATCTCCGGGACACAATGGTGACCGGGTCACGCCCGGCGAGCCGCACATTATAGCGATTGATTTCCTGGCTGCAAGCGGGGCGTTTGCCTGCCGCCGATTCGGCCCCACAATGGCAGCCATGAGAGTCCTCGGCATCGAATCCAGCTGCGACGAAACCGGCGTCGCCGTCTACGACACCGCCCTGTCCGGCGCGGCCGCGCTGCGCGCGCACGGGCTTTACAGCCAGATTGCGCTGCACGCCGAATACGGCGGGGTGGTGCCGGAACTGGCCAGCCGCGATCACGTGCGCAAGCTGCTGCCGCTGATCCGCCAGACCCTGGCCGAGGCCGGGCTGGGCGTGCGCGACCTGGACGGGGTGGCCTATACCGCCGGCCCGGGCCTGGTCGGCGCCTTGCTGGTCGGCGCCGGCGTCGCCCGTGCGCTGGCCTGGGCGCTGGAGGTGCCGGCGATCGGCGTCCACCATATGGAAGGCCACCTGCTGGCGCCGCTGATGGAGGATCCCGATCCGGTGCACGGCGTGCCGGCGCCGCCGTTCGTGGCGCTGCTGGTGTCCGGCGGGCATACCCAATTGATCGCGGTTGACGCGATCGGCAGCTACCGGCTGCTCGGCGAGACCCTGGACGACGCCGCCGGCGAGGCCTTCGACAAGACCGCCAAGATGATGGGCCTGCCGTATCCGGGCGGCCCGCAGCTGGCCGCGCTGGCCGCGCAGGGCATGCCGGGCCGGTTCCGCTTCGCGCGGCCGATGACCGACCGGCCCGGGCTGGATTTCAGTTTCTCCGGGCTCAAGACCCAGGTGCTGCTGGCCTGGCGCGGCAGCGACCAGAGCGCGAGCACCCGCGCCGACATCGCCCGCGGCTTCGAGGATGCGGTGGTGGACACGCTGGCGATCAAGTGCGAGCGCGCGCTTCAGGCGGCCGGCTGCGACACCATCGTGGTCGCCGGCGGCGTCGGCGCCAATGTGCGTCTGCGCGCCAGGCTGCAGGCGATGGCGCAGGCGCGCGGCGGCCGCGCCTGTTTCCCGCGCCCGGCGCTGTGCACCGACAACGGCGCGATGATCGCCTTCGCCGGCGCGCTGCGCCTGCAGGCCGGCCAGTGCAGCGACGCGGCGGTACGGGTGACGCCGCGCTGGGACATGGCGGCGCTGCCGCCGTTGGCGGCTGCGCCGCTGCGGGACTCCGGACTCGGGACTCGGGACCCGGTAGAGCCTCAGGCTTCCGTTTTTCCGAGTCCCAAGTCCCCTGTCACGAGTCCCGACCATGGATAGAGTTTTCATCGAAGGTCTAGAAATCGATGCGCTGATCGGCATCTACGATTGGGAGCGGCGGATCCGGCAGACCTTGCGCTTCGATCTGGAGATGGGCTTCGACAACCGGGTGCCGGCGGCCAGCGACGACATCGCCGATACGCTCAACTACAAGGCGGTCAGCAAGCGCTTGGTGGAGCTGGTCGAGCAGTCCGACTACGGCTTGGTCGAGACGCTGGCCGAGCGCTGCGCGGCTGCGGTGCTGGCCGAGTTCGACGTGCGCTGGCTGCGGCTGAAGCTGAGCAAGCCGGGCGCGGTGCGCTGCGCGCAGGCGGTGGGCGTGATCATCGAACGTAGCCGCGACGCTGGCTGAGCGCACGCCCACGCGGCATCGCCGCAGCCGCTTGACGCTCATTCCGGTTACGGGCATGTTGCTGTGCAACGCAACACCTGGCCGCTGGCGTCTGGTGGCGTACACCCACGGGACACGATGGACTGGAGTAAGTACCGCACGGCCACCTACGACGAGCTGATCCAGGCAGATGGTCAGCCGCGTCCCGCCGCCCGCCGGGTCATCGAATACCTGTCCAGCCTGTCCGGCCGCGAATTGTCCGAGCGCCAGCTCGCCGCCGATGTCGCCGCTCGGGTCATGGGCATCACCTTCACCGTCTATTCCGATGGCCGCAACGTCGATCGCACGCTGCCGTTCGATCTGATTCCGCGAGTGATCCCGCTGCGCGAATGGCAGCGCACCGAGGCCGGGCTGAAGCAGCGCATGCGCGCGCTCAACCTGTTCATCGGCGACGTCTACGGCGCGCAGCGCATCGTCAAGGACAAGGTGTTCCCGGCGATGTTGCTGGAGCATTCGGTGAACTTCCGCCCGCAATGCGTGGGCATTGCGCCGGCGCTGGGCGTGTGGGCGCATATCTGCGGTTCGGACCTGGTGCGCGACGCCGACGGCACGCTGTATGCGCTGGAGGACAACCTGCGCATTCCCAGCGGCGTTTCATACATGCTGGAAAACCGCATGGTCGCCAAGCGCGTGTTTCCGGAACTGTTCGACACCAGCGCGATCCTGCCGGTGGACGAGTATCCGGCGCAGCTGTACGACACCCTGGCCGCGCTGTCGCCGCGCCCGGGCGACCAGCCGGTGATCGCGTTGCTGACCCCGGGCATCTTCAACAGCGCGTATTTCGAACACGCCTACCTGGCCCAGGCGATGGGCATCGAACTGGTCGAGGGCGACGACCTGTTCGTCGCCGACGACGACTGCACCTACATGCGCACCATCTACGGGCCGCGCCGGGTCGATGTGATCTATCGCCGGATCGACGACCTGTTCATCGATCCGGAGGTGTTCCAGCCCGATTCGGTGCTCGGCGTGCCCGGGCTGATCCGCAGCTGGCGCGCCGGCAAGGTGGCGCTGGCCAATGCGCCCGGCGCCGGCGTGGCCGACGACAAGGTGGTGTTCGCCTACGTGCCGAAGATGATCCGCTACTACCTGGACGAAGAGCCGATCCTGCCCAACGTGCCCAGCTACCTGTGCCACGACGACAAGGACCGCCAATACGTGCTCGAGCACCTCGACGAACTGGTGGTGAAGCCGGCCAACGAATCCGGCGGCTACGGCATGCTGATCGGGCCGCGCTCGACCAAGCGCCAGCGCGACGAGTTCCGCAAGCTGATCCAGGCCGATCCGCGCAACTACATGGCGCAGCCGACGCTGGGCCTGTCCACCGCGCCGATCGTGACCGAGGTCGGCCCATCGGCGCGGCATCTGGACCTGCGCCCGTTCATCCTGTCGCGCGAGGACGTCTACGTCACCACCGGTGGGCTGACCCGGGTGGCGATGGAAGAGGGCTCGCTGGTGGTCAATTCCTCGCAGGGCGGCGGCGCCAAGGACACCTGGGTGGTGGACCTGGACGAGGAGACGGACTGATGCTGTCGCGGGTCGCCGACAACCTCTACTGGTTCAGCCGCTACGTGCGCCGCGCCGAGACCACCGCGCGGCTGGTCGGCGTTGGCAGCCTGCTGCAGCTGGACCTGCCGCGCTCGGTGCGTTTCGCCTGGCGGCCGATGATCGACACGGTCGGCGCCGGCGAGATCTTCAACACCTGGTTCCCGCATGCCGGCGACGATGTCGGCGATGCCGACGTGGTGCGCTTCCTGTTGCTGGACGAGCGCAATCCGTCCTCGCTGCGCAGTTCGGCGCGTCAGGCGCGCGAACTGCTGCGCGGCATCCGCGACACGCTGCCGCAGGAAGTGTGGGAGGCGGTCAACGACCTGCACCTGTACATCGACGCCAACGGCGAGCGCAGCGTCGGCCGCCGCTACCGGATGGAGTTCCTTGGTCACGTCACCGACGCCTGCCTGAAGGTGTCCGGCCTGCTCACCGCCAACGTCAGCCGCGACATCGGCTTCCAGTTCCTGCGCCTGGGCACGGCGATCGAACAGGCCGATATGACCACGCGCATCATCGACGCCGGCGCCTCGGGCCTGATCACCCCGCGCAAGGCCGACGATCTGGAGGCCTACCAGAACATGCAGTGGATGAGCGTGCTGCGCTCGCTGGCGGCTTACCAGATGTACCGGCGCCACGTGCGCCAGCGCGTCACCGGCGAGCATGCGCTGCGCTTCCTGCTGCAGAACAACGATTTCCCGCGCAGCGTGCATTTCTGCCTGACCCGCGCACAGCACATCCTGCCGACCATGCCGCCGCGGCCGAACGTGGAGCGCGCGCTGATGCGGATCAACGGGCTGGTGCGCAATGCCGACCCGTTCTACCTGGCGCGGCACAATCCGGCCGAGTTCATGGACGAGATCCAGACTCACCTGGGCTACCTGCATACCGCGATCGCCGAGGCCTATTTCAGTTCGTGAGGCGCGCGCGGCCTGCGCGTGCCGGTACCGTGCATCGCCGCTGCGGGGCATGACCATGGCGTCGCATGAGGGTTGAGACGCAATCCGGCCTGCGCTGGAGGGCAAGGCCGGTGTGTTCGCGGACGCGTCGCCAGTGCGCCGCATGCCTGCCGCGGCCGGTCCGGTAGCGGGATCAGGTGGCGTATGGAGCGGACGGGGGGGGGGGCGTCCGCCGGTGGTAAACCGTTGCCCGAATAGGCGATCCGGTGCCTGCATTTGCTCTTTCGTCTGGCCGGAGAGCTAGAATTGCCGGCTATGTAAACGTTTTCTCCAAGGACCTCATGGCTTCGGATCGTATCGAATCGCTCATCGCCCGCATGACCGTCGAAGAGAAGGTCGGCCAGCTTGGCGTCTTTGCCGACATGGTGCGACCGTTCGCGCCCGACGTGAATCCGGAAGCGAACGTCAGCAATGCCGACGAGGTGCTGCAGCAGGTGCGCGCCGGCCTGGTCGGCTCGTTGTTCAACGGCGTGGGCGCCGAACTGGGGCGGCGCATCCAGCAGACCGCGCTGGAAGAGAGCCGCCTGGGCATTCCGGTGATCCTGGCCGCGGACGTGATCCACGGCATGCGCACCGTGTTCCCGATTCCGCTGGGCGAGGCCGCCAGCTTCGAGCCGGAGCTGGCCGAGCGCACCGCGCGCGCCACCGCGGTCGAGGCCACCGCCGCCGGCATCCACTGGACCTATGCGCCGGCGGTGGACATCGCCCGCGACCAGCGCTGGGGCCGCGGCGCCGAGGGCGCCGGCGAGGACGTGTTGCTGGGCTGCGCGTTCGCCGCCGCGCGCGTGCGCGGCTTCCACGGCCCGGATCTGCGCGCGCACGACGCGCTGCTGGCCACGCCCAAGCACTTCGCCGCCTACGGCGCGGTCGCCGCGGGCATGGAATACAACAGCGTGGACATCGCCCCGCAGACCCTGCGCGACGTGCACCTGCCGCCGTTCCAGGCCGCGTTCGGCGCCGGTGCGCTGAGCGTGATGACCTCGTTCAACGACATCAACGGCGTGCCTGCCAGCGCCAACCACGCACTGCTGACCGAGATCCTGCGCGATGAGTGGAAGTTCCCCGGCGTGGTGATCTCCGACTACACCGCCGATATGGAACTGATCGCGCACGGCTATGCGGCCGACGAGCGCGACGCGACCAAGAAGGCGTTCCTGGCCGGCATGGACATGAGCATGCAGAGCGGTTTCTATGCTGCGCATCTGCCATCGCTGGTGGCCGACGGCGAAGTGCCGGTGGCCGCGCTGGACGCAGCGGTGCGGCGGGTGCTGGCGCTGAAGGAAACCATCGGCCTGTTCGACGATCCGTACCGTTCGCTGGACCCGGCGCGCGAGGCTGACCAGTCGCATATCGCCACGCACGATGCGCTGTCGCGCGATGCGGCGCGGCGCTCGATCGTGCTGCTGAAGAACGACGGCGACGTGCTGCCGCTGCGCAAGCGCGGGCAGGCCATCGCGCTGATCGGGCCGTTCGCGCAGGACCGCGAGAACATCGAGGGGTGCTGGACGCTGTTCGGCGACAAGACCCGCTATGTGACCCTGGAAGCCGGCGTGCGCGCCGCGCTGGACGACGCCGAGGCGCTGAGCGTGGTGCCGGGTTGCGAGCTGGAAGCGCCGCTGGACGGCGGCATCGATGCGGCGGTGGCCGCCGCGCGCGGCGCCGACGTGGTGGTGCTGGCGCTGGGCGAGCCGCAGCGCTACAGCGGCGAAGCGCAGTCGCGCACGCAGATCGTGCTGCCGCCGGCACAGCAGGCGCTGGCCGAAGCAGTGGCTGCCACCGGTACGCCTCTGGTGGTGCTGCTGCGCAACGGCCGCGCGCTGGCGCTGCAGGGCGCGGTGCGCGACGCGGCAGCGATCGCGGTGACCTGGTACCTGGGCACGCAGACCGGCCCGGCGGTGGCCGATGTGCTGTTCGGCGATTACAACCCCTCGGCGCGGTTGCCGGTCAGCTTCCCGCTCGACCCGGGCCAGCAGCCGTATTTCTACAACCACGCGCGCACCGGCCGGCCGGAGCTGCCGACGATGAGCGAGTTCAAGGCGCGCTGGCGCGAGATCCCGAACGCGCCGCTGTATCCGTTCGGCCACGGCATCGGCTACACCCGCTTCGCCTACGGCGCGCCGCAGCTGGATCGCGTGCAGCTGGGCTGGGACGACACGCTGACCGTGACCACCCGCATCGACAACGTCGGCGCGCGTGCCGGCGAGGAAGTGGTGCAGCTGTACGTGCACGACCGCGTCGCCAGCCGAGTGCGCCCGGTGCGTGAACTGAAGGGTTTCCGCAAGGTGCAGCTGGCGCCGGGGCAGGGCATGGACGTGGTGTTCACCCTGGACCGCCGCTGCCTGGCCTTCAGCGGCCGCGACGGCCATTGCGAGGCCGAGCCGGGGCTGTTCGCGCTGTGGGTTTGCGCGTCGTCTGCCAGCGGTGAGCCGGTCGGCTTCGAGCTGCTGCCGCAGGCCTGACAACGGCGCGCAGGCGGCCGCGGCACGGTCGTCTGCGCGCTGCTCTGCCCGGCCCGCCGCTGCGGCGTCGCGTGCAGGCCGCTGTTTACGCGGCGCGCGCGTCGCGCGTGATCGCGGCCACGGCTTGGGTCGCTGCATGCTTGCCGTCCACGCCGGGTTTGCTAGGTTCGCCCTCGACCCCATTCGGATAGGTGCGCGCATGCAACGTTCTTTCCTGGGTTTGGTCTGTGCATTGCTGCTGAGCCTGGCCGTGTCCGCCGCAGATGCGGCACCGGCCGCCAGCAGCGCCGAACGGCGGGGCGACTGGCCGTTCTCGGTGACGCCGTTCGCCACGTTCAACGAACCCTGGGCGATGAGCTTCCTGCCCGACGGCAGCGCACTGATAACCGAGAAGGGCGGCACACTCAAGCGTTTCGACCCGGGCAGCGGCCGCACCGGCACGGTCAGCGGCGTGCCCGCGGTCGACTACAGCGGCCAGGGCGGGTTCGGCGACGTGCTGCCGCATCCGGACTTCGCCCAGAACGGCTGGCTGTACCTGAGCTACGTCGAGGCCGGCAGCGGCGACACCCGCGGCGCCGCGGTGGCGCGCGCCAAGCTGACCCTGGATGCCAATGGCGGCGGCGCGTTGTCGCAGCTGCAGGTGATCTGGCGGCAGCAGCCCAAGGTGTCGGGCAGCGGCCACTACGGCCACCGCCTGGCGTTCGGTCCCGACGGCAAGCTGTGGATCAGTTCCAGCGAGCGGCAGAAATTCGATCCGGCGCAGGACATGAACAGCAACCTGGGCAAGATCGTGCGCCTCAACGACGACGGCAGCGTGCCGGCCGACAACCCGTTCGCGCGCCGCGGCGGCGTCGCCGCACAGGTGTGGTCGCTGGGCCATCGCAACGTGCTCGGCCTGGCCTTCGACGCCAACGGCCAACTGTGGGAACACGAGATGGGCCCGGCCGGTGGCGACGAACTGAATCTGATCCAGCGCGGCGCCAACTACGGTTATCCGATTGTCTCCAACGGCGACCATTACGACGGCCGGCCGATTCCCGATCACAGCACGCGTCCGCAATTCGCCGCGCCGAAACTCAGCTGGACGCCGGTGATTTCGCCGGCCGGCTTCGTCATCTACAGCGGCAGCGCCTTTCCCCAATGGCGCGGCAACGGCTTCATCGGCGGCCTGTCCTCGCAGTCGCTGCTGCGCATCGAGTTCGACGGCGACCACGCGCGCGAAGCGGCGCGCTACGACATGGGCAAGCGCATCCGCGAAGTGGAACAGGGTCCGGACGGCGCGCTGTGGCTGCTGGAAGACGGTAGCAGCGCACGCCTGCTGAAGCTGCAACCGATGCAGAGCTGAGCCGACAGAACCGAGCCGACGGGGGATGCGTGGCTGCGCCGCTGCGATCGGCGGCGAGAGGTGGTCGATCTGCGCGGGAACGGGTTTGCGTTGCGGCCGCTGGGCGTTCGGTCGCGGCTGAAGCCGCTCCTGCAGGTGCCGCCCAGTCACCCTTGTAGGAGCGGCTTCAGCCGCGACCAAAAACGCTCCGCATGAGGCGCTCGCCGAAACGCCCAAGCGCAGCGTGAATCGCGCGCGGCCCCCACCCGCGCCACGTGGATGGCCGCGGAGCGATTCGGAAGGGCCGTGCGACGCTACCGCAACGGCAGCCTGCCAGCAGCGATCACCCAATCAATCCTGCCCGGCCAGCTCCCAGGCACGGCGCACCGCGTGGCGGGCCTTGCTCCAGCTCAGGGTCTGCGACCCCTTGGTGTTGTCCCAGTCGCGATGCAGGTCGGTCTCGACCTGTTCGTAGGCCAGGTTGAAGTTGCGTATGCGCGCTTCGTGTCCGGCGTGGTAAGCCGGTTCGTAGTCCTCGAAGCGTTCGCCGTCGCTGTAATACGGCTCTTCGGCGAAACGCTCACGCCAGTAGTGCGACACCTGGCTGCGATCGTCGTCGTTGGGCGCGCGCCCGGGAATCTGATACGGAACGCTCATCGTCGTCTCCTGTGCGGATGTGGTTTTCGACCCTAGCGCCGGTGCCGTTAATGCGCTTCCAGCATCGCGTGATCGAGGCATGAAGCGTGCGGGCTCGGTCGATTCCCGTCGCCGCTTCGGCGCCGGCGACGTGGCGGGCAGCAGATGGATTACGGTCCGGCAACTGCGCGTTCTTTCCTGCCGCAGGATTCCATGGCTACCACCGGTATCGCCTTGCTCGCCCCTTATCTGGCCACCGCCGGCATCGGCGGGCTGTACTACCGGCGCATTCGCCGCTATTTCGGCCGTCAGCCCTGGCAGCCGCGGCGGACGCTGGCGCGGCTGCTGGTGCTGGCGATGGCGGCGGCCGGGCTGAGCTATCTGGCGGCGGTGTTGCCGCCGGCCCGTCTCGGCATGGGGCTGGGGATGCTGGCCGGCGCAGCGCTGGGCGTGCTCGCCTTGCAGCACACCGACATCGAATTGCGCCACGGCAAGCGCTACTACACGCCCAATCCCTGGATCGGCGCCGGACTCTGCGTGCTGCTGATCGGGCGCCTGGCGTAGGGCTGGGCCAGCGGTGCGTTTTCCGGCGGCAGCGCGCAGTCGCTGCACAATGCCAGCCCGCTGACCCTGGCGATCGCGGCGGTGCTGATCGCATATTCGTTGGTGCACACCGGCGGCTTGCTGCTGCGCATGCGCGCGCTGGCGCCGCCGCAAGCATCCTAGCGGCGCGAAGACGGTGCCGCCTGCAACGCGCAGGACAGCGTCATTGCGCGGCAGCGGCGGACTCGTACGGCAGCGCGACCGTGCCGGCGTCGCGCAATGCAGGATCGGCCGCATCCAGTTGCGCCGCGTCGCCCTCGATCACCAGCAGGATGCGGCCGGCCTCGATTTCCTCTTCGAAGTTGCGCCGCACCGGATCCGGCACGGTGGCGCCGACCAGTGCCGAGGACCAACTGCCGACCAGGGCGCCGGCGATCGCCATCACTCCGGCGCCGGCCAGGGTGATGCCCAGCGGCGGCACCGCGATCGCTGCCAGCCCGGCGAGCAGCCCGGCCGCGCCGCCGCCCAGCGCGCCGCGCGCGGCGGCGGGCAAGGTGTCGGTCTTGACGTCCTTGCGCTCGTCGGGGATCGCGTCCAGTTCGATGTCGCTGCGTGCGATCAGCGACAGGGCGTCGTTGTCGATGCCGGCGCTGCGCGCCGCTTGCAGGGCGCGCGTGGCGGTGGCCAGATCGGGGGCGCTGTAGACACGGCGTCGTTTCATCGCGGACTCCATCGCTGAGGCTGACGTGCAGCGTCGGAGCGCTGCGGTTACCCGCCCGTGACAGCCGCGCAAGGTTGCGTGAAGGCCCTACGCCGGTGCCTTGCGCGGGAAGCGGTAGAACAGCGCGCCGACCAGCAGCGCCACGCCGGCCGCGGCCAGGTTCTGCCAGCTGGCGCTGAGCAGCAGCGCCAACGCCAGCAGCAGTGCCGCCAGCGGGATCAGCGGGCCGCCCGGCAGATGCAGCGCACCCGGCCGGTCGCGGTAGCGCCGCGCCAGCACCAGCACCGCCGCGGCCGTGCCGATGTAGGTGAACAGGCGGGTGACCATCGACAGCAGCGCCAGTTGCACGAACGAGCCGGACAGTGCCAGCGCCAGCGACAGCACACCTTGCAGCAGGATCGCCGCGGCCGGCGTACGGAAGCGTGGATGCACCCGTGCCAGGAACGCCGGACCGTAACCGTCCTGGGCCAGTGCGAACAGGAAGCGTGGCCCCAGCATCACCGTGTTGCTGGTGGTGCCGAGGATGGAGATGGTGGCACCGACGGTGAGGATCAGCGCCAACGCCTCGCCGCCGAAGCCGCTGGCGGCATCGGCCAATGGTGTCGCCGACTGCGCCACGTTCGTCAGCGTACCCTGCGCGACGACCTGCACCGCGGCATAGATCAGGGTGACGGTGACGATCATGGTGATCAGCGCGAACGGCACGTCGCGGCGGGGATTTCGGTATTCGCCGGCGGCGGCGGGGATGTTCTCGAAGCCGGCGTAGGCGAACAGTAGCAACAGCGCCGCTTCGCCCATGTTGCCGAAGTCGCGCAGGTCCGGGGCTTTGCCGGAGAACGCCAACGACCAGTCCACGTAGAACAGGCCGATGCTCACGAACAGCAGCAGCGGCACCAGCTTGCCGATCACCAGCGCCACGCCGGTGCGCGCGGCTGATTTCACCCCGATCACGTTGATCGCGGTGAGCAGGCCGAGCGAGCCGACCACGATCGCCAGGCGCGCGCCGCCGCCGGTCGCGGCCGGCCAGAAGCGCACCACCGCATCGGCCAGGCCGTTGCCGAGCGCGGCCGCGGAACTGATCCGGGTCAGCCAGATCATCCAGCCGATCTCGAAGCCGGCAAAGCGGCCGAACGCCTCGCGCGCATACAGGTAGCTGCCGCCGGGTTCGTCGAAATAGCTGGCGGCCTGCGCGTAGCACAGCACCAGCAATCCCACCGCCAGCCCGGCCAGCAGTATCGCCCACAGGCTCATCGGTCCGAGCAGCGCGGCGGCGGCGGCGGGCAGCAGATAGATGCCGCTGCCGATCACGTCGTTGATCGACAGGCCGACGATCTGCCAGCGGCTGACCGCGCGGACCAGGCTCGGTTCGGGTGCGGTGCTCATGGTGCCGGCTCCACGGCCGGCAGTGCCCAGGCGCCGCGCAAGCGTTCGTGGTCGTTGCGCGGCAGCAGCACGCACAGCGGCACGGCGTTCGGCCGCAGCCAGGCCAGCAGGCGCTGCATGTCGGCCGGCTCCATCGCAGTGCAGCCGGCGGTTGCCTCGGCTGCGGCACGCCACAGGTGAGCGAAGATGCAGCGACCGGTGCCGGGCCGCGCCGGCGGGGTGTGGCCGATCACGAAGCCTTCCTGGTAGCGGCGATCGCCGTCGTGGTGCAGGTCCAGGCGCATCGGTTCGGTGCAGCCGGTCACCGCGTCCACGCCGACCCGGTCGGCGTCGACGATGCGGTTGGACAGCGGCGAAAGTGCCATGGCCGCCAGACAGCTGCGGCGGAGGCTGCCGGTCTGTGTCAGGGCGGGCAACCATGGGAATTTCGGCATGCGCATCTCCGGTCACGATCGGGCGTAGAGCGGGTGCTGGACCCGCTGCAGGTTCACCGCCAGCTGCCGCCTGCGGTCTGGGTGGGGTTGGCGCATGGGCACGACCGCGAAGTCGAGCGGATGCAGCAATGCTGAAAGGTACAACAGCGCGGGATCATGCACGTAGACCGTCTGTGTGATGTCGGTAGGCGCGGTGGACTGGCCTGCCAATGGGGTGTCGCCCTACGTGGTGATGGCAAGCGCGATCGCGATGGACGCTGTCGCATGCGTCGGCCGTGCGCATTGCCGCGTATGCGCCAACGCGCCCTTATCACCCGCGCGGCGGCAGCAGTTCCAGGCCGCGGATCTCGCGAATGCCCAGGCCCGGCGCGTCGGTGATCGTGATCTGCGACTCGTTGAAGTGCACCCCGCCTTGCACCGGGTCGAACAGGCCCAGCGACGGGCCGTCCAGGTCCACCGTGGTGATGATGTCGGCCTTGGCCACCGCCAGGTGCACTGCCGCCGCCACGCTGATGCTCGACTCCAGCATGCAGCCGATCATGCATTCCACCCCGTACAGCGCGGCAATGTCGGCGATGCGGATCGCGTTGGACAGCCCGCCGCTCTTCATCAGCTTGATGTTGACGATATCCGCGGCGCGGCGCTGGATCAGGTCGACCACCTGCGCCGGCGCGAACGCACTTTCGTCCGCCATCACCGGCGTGTTCACCCGCTCGGTCACGTACTTCAGACCGTCGATGTCCCAGGCCTTGACCGGCTGCTCCAGCAGCTCCAGCGCCACCCCGGCGTCTTCCAGCGTGCGCATCGCTTGCACCGCCTGCTTCGGGGTCCAGCCCTGGTTGGCGTCCAGGCGCAGCGAAGCGCGGCCTGCGACCGCGGCGTGGATCGCCTTGACCCGTGCGATGTCCACGCCGAGGTCCTTGCCGACCTTGATCTTTAGACAGGCGAAGCCGCGCGCCAGCGCCGACAGCGCGTCGGCCACCATCTTGTCGATGGCGTCCACGCTGATGGTGAGGTCGGTGCTGATGGCCGGCGTGCCGCCGCCGAGCATCCGGTACAGCGGCGCGCCGTACAGCTGCGCCCATAGATCGTAGACTGCGATTTCCACCGCGGCCTTGGCGCTGCTGTTGTGCTGCAGCGCGCCCTGGATCAGTCCGGTCAGCCGGTTGAGGTCGGCCACGTCCGCGCCGAGCAGGCGCGGCTTGATGAAGCGGTCGATCGCTTCGGCGATCGAGCCGTGGGTGTCGCCGGTGATCGGCGCAGTCGCCGGCGCTTCGCCATAGCCGATGTGGCCGCTGTCGGTGTGCACCAGCACGATTACGTCCTCGATCGTTTCCACGGTGCGCAATGCGGTCTTGAACGGGGTCTTCAGCGGCACGCGCAGCATGCCCAGCTGGATGTCGGTGATCTTCATTCGGCGGCGATCGGGCGGACGCGTCGGATGCGAGTGATGCGGTCGATGAAGGGCGTGCCGTCGCTCAGCAGCATCGGCTCCAGCGGGGTCACCGAGACGCCGTTGAGGTGCACGCGCTGCAACTGCGCGGAGGCGTCGCGGTAGCTGGCCCCGGCGATGTCGTGGATTACCCAGGTGGCGCCGCGGTCGTGGCCGATCACCAGCATCACGTGGCCGGGGATGTACACCAGGTCGCCGGCCTGCAGCTGCGACAGTGTTTGCCGCCGTTGCGCCAGCGGGGCGGCAGCGATGTAGGGCACGCTGGTGAGACTGGGGCTGCGCGCCTGGTCGCCGGTATTGCGCGGCAACGCGATGCCCAGGCTGCGGTAGACGTCGGCGACGAAGCCGCTGCAGTCGCGCGCAGCATAGTCGTTGCCCCAGCCGTAGCGCTCGCCGAGGAATTTGAACGCTTGCAGCAGCAGGGTGCGTTGCGTGGCCGGCAGCGCTGCGGTGGCGACGTCGGCGCTGCGCGGCACCAGCGCGGGGGCGAGCCGCAGCCGGGCCTCGGCATCGCGCAAAGGCAGCTGCACCACATAGGCGGCCAGCGGCGACTGGCCGTTGACCGTCTGTTGCGCGGGCCAGTCCTGCAGCAACGGCAGGCTGGCGCCCATGTCCAGCGACAGCTGCGACGCCGTCGGCACTTCCGGGGTGAACGCGGTCAGTGCACGCGCGCCGGTGACCAGCAGGCGCGGCGTCCGTTGTGCGTAGCCGAGCACGGCGTCGCGCTCGCCCTCGGCCACGCGGTCGCGTTCGATCCACGCCGCGTAGTTCGGCGCCAGCACGAACAGCCACTGACCGTCGCCACTGGCGTGCAGGATCGCCACCGCGGTGCCGGGAAACAGCGCCGATTCCTGGAAGCGGTCGATGTCGTGGTCGTCGCGGCTGCTGAAAACGCGTTGCCGGGTCGGGAAGGTACGTAGGTCGGCGCGGCGCACCACCAGCGCGTAACGCGGCGCGACCTGCGCGGGAATCGTGTCCAGCGCGAGCGCGGACTGCAGGGCGGTCAGCTGCGCGGCATCGAGCACGACGCCGCGCGTGTCGTAGCGCGCGCGCGTGGGCGGCGCCGACCGCGCCAGCACCTGCGCGCGCACCTGCGCTGCACTATAGCGATCGGGCAGCGCCTGCAAGTCGTGCATCGCCGCATCGTGGCGCAGCAGGTGCGCATTGAAGGCCTGCACTTGCGCCGCGTCGAGCAGCGGTGGCGCTGCAGCGGGCAGACGTGCGATCCAGTAATCGGCCTGCAGTTGGCTGGCTTGCAACTGGAACGGCGCGTCGCCGGCGACGCTGGCCATGGCGATGGGCGCGCTCAATGCTGCGGCCAGTAACAGGCACAGGCCACGCATCGTGTTCATCGGACCCCGGGGCGGTTGTAGAGAGCACCGGACCGCTGCGCGCCGGTCCCGGAATACTGTTTTCCCTGCTCGGGCTTGTCAAGAAGCCTCGATTGACATGCCGTTTCGCGCCGTGCTAAATCCGAAACGCAGGTGTGTGTAACCGATGGCGGCAAGCAGCGGTTCGGCGAGCGGCGCGGCGATGGCCTGGGCGGGATGGGCGCATGTCGCAGGGGGGGGGGGGCGCTGTTCGGCACGCGCATCTGGGAAAAGACGCGATGACAGAGAAGGGCGCCGCGCTGCGGCCGTGCGTCACGCTGCCCGCGTGGATGCCCAGGAATGGCGGCCGGCTGCTGGCCTGCGTCGACTCTGCGCGCCGTCGTCAATGTCCGTCGTCGATTGCAAGAGAGAGCCGCGTGCCCAGCCCAGTTCAGCGTTCCCGTTTCCCCTTCCGACCGTCTCGGCTCGCGCTTGCGCTGCTGGCCGGGTTCGCATTGCCGTCGCTCGCAGCAGCGCAGGACGCGTCCATCGCCACGCGCGACCTGGACAAGCTCACCGTCACCGGTTCGCGCATCGCGCGCTCGCAGCTGGAAGGGCCGGCGCCGGTGACCGTCATCACCGCGCAGGACATCCAGAAGCAGGGCTTCAGCACGGTGTGGGAATCGCTCGGCACGCTGACCCAGTTCAGCGGCAGCGCCTTCAACGAAAGCGACCAGACCGGCAGTTCGCCCAACGGCCAGTACCTCAACCTGCGCGGCCTGGGACCCGGCTACCAGTTGATCCTGCTCAACGGCAAGCGCATGGCGGACTATCCGCAGTCCTACAACGCCAACGGCACGGCGGTCAGCCTGGGCAGCATTCCCGCGGCGGCGGTGGAGCGCATCGAGGTGGTGAGCGGCGGCGCCTCGGCGATCTATGGGTCCGATGCGGTGGCCGGTGTGGTCAACATCATCACCAAGCGCGATTTCAGCGGCGACACGCTGCGCCTGCGCGGCGGCACCACCACGCGCGGCGGCGGCGACAGCGGCCAGCTGCAATGGAGCGGCGGGCGCAGCGGCGACCGTTGGAGCCTGACCTACGCGTTCGAACGGCTGGACCGCGAAGCCATCGTCGCCAGCCAGCGCGACTTCCTGGATTCGTACGACGACCATCCGGCCAACAAGGCCGATCCGTCCAGCCCCAATGCCTCGATTTCCGGCGTTTACCTGCGTCGCGGCAACACTTATCTGTGGCCCAGCGGCGGCGCGCTGTCCACCTCTGCCGGCGCACTGGATGCGGCGTGTGCGGCGACCAACCCGGCATTCAGGCCGTACAAGACCGCCGACAGCCTGGCCGCTGCCAACCGCTGCGGCGCGTTCGGTTACTACGAAGGCCGCTCGGTGCAGAACGGCTACGGCAAGACGTCCGCCTATCTGTCCGGCAGTTTCGATTTCAGCGACGCCGTCACCGGCTACGCGCAGCTGCTGGCCAACCGCTCCAAGGACGAAAGCTCCAGCCAGACCCACTACTACATCGGCGAAGGCGCGTTCACCGTCTACGATCCGGACCTGGGCCTGGTCACCGCGCAGCGCATCTTCCTGCCCTCGGAAGTGGGCGGGATCAAGCACATCGCGTACGACGAGAAATCCTGGAACCTCAACGCCGGCGTACGCGGCAAGTTGTTCGACGGCCGCTTCGACTGGGACGCCAGCGTGTCGATGTCGCGCTATGACATCAGCACGCGGCGCCCGCGCTTCCTCACCAACGCGGTGCGCGACTACTACATGGGTCCGGTGCTGGGCTATCGGCCCGACAGCACCGAGATCCGCGCGTTCTACGCCGACAGGTTGTTCGCGCCGGGCAGCGCGGCGCTGTACGACCAGCTCACCACCGAGGTGGTGAGCCGCGGCGAATCCAGCACCGACCAGGCACAGTTCGTGTTCAGCGGCGACCTGTTCGCACTGCCGGCCGGCATGGTGCAGATCGCCACGGTGCTGGAGGCGGCGCGGCAAAAATACGACCTGGCGCCGGATCCGCGCACCACCGTGGACTACACCGGCAGCGAGCGCATCTACAACCTGACCCAGACCCCGGGCGGCGGCCCGCGCGACCGCTACGCCGCCGGCCTGGAACTGCGCGTGCCGATCTTCCGCCGGCTCAGTGCGACGCTGGCCGGGCGCTACGACAAGTACGACGACATCACCGCGGTCGACGCCGCCGCCACCTGGCAGGCAGGCCTGGAATGGCGGCCGTTCGACAGCCTGCTGCTGCGCGGCAGCCACGCCACCAGCTTCCGCGCGCCGGACCTGCTGTGGATCTACGCCGGCACCAGCGCCAACAATCCCACCGTCACCGACGAATACCTGTGCCGCCGCGACGGCCTGGATCCGCTGTCGGCCGCGTGTTCGAGCGCACACGAATACCAGACCTTCTCCACCCAGTCGTCCAATCCGCTGTTGGAGGAGGAGAAGGGCAAATCGACCACGCTGGGCTTCGTCTGGGATGTGCTGCCGACGCTATCGCTGAGCGCGGACTACTACCGCATCGAACTGCAAGGCCGGGTCGAGTCGATCTCCAGCGAGGCCTTGCTGGAGAACAACGCCAACTGCCTGCTCGGCCGCGACCGCGCCGGCAATGCGGTGGATACTGCGTCGGCGGCCTGCCAGTTCTACCTCCAGTCGGTGACCCGCAGCCCCGGCACCGATCTCACCGCCGAAGGCCAGATCACAGCGTTCGAGACCTTCCCGATCAACCAGTCGCTGATGCGTACCGATGGCGTGGACGCCAACCTGCGCTACAACCTCGATCTTGGCGACTGGGGCGCGTTCGGTCTGCAGGCCGGCTACACGCGGGTGCTGAGGATGGAGGTGGCGCAGTTCGTCGGTGCCAAGCCGCTGGACGTGATGAACGACGTCGATTACCTGACATTCCGTACTCGTACCAACTGGCGTGCGAACTGGAGCGTCGGCGACTGGTCGACCAGCCTGTACGGCTACCGCTACGGCTCGCGTCCCAACTACGCCGAGCGCGCACGCGTGGCGCCGTACGTGATCTGGAACGCGGACATCGCCAAGCGGATCACCGACAAGGCCACGCTCGGCATCAGCGTGCTCAACGTGTTCGACAAGATCCATCCGCGCGACGACAGCTACACCGCCTGGCCGTACTTCCCGCGCGTGTACAGCGCGATCGGGCGTCAGCTGTACGCCAACTTCACCTACCATTTTTGAGGGGACGCATGATCCTGGTTCGCGATCTGCTGATTGCGCATGTCGATCCGGATGCGGATTTCAGCTGCGAATGTGCCGATCCGGACTTCGTGCGGGTAGCGCCCTGTGCCGCTCTTTTTTTTTGGGGGGGGGGAGGACTTCAGTCCCGAGGCGTTCGCGCTAAGGCCTGCCTGGACGGAAATGGAAGTCGCTCCCGCAACAACCATCTCGTTGACCGAGTTTCTATAATAGTGCTTGCTGTTGCTTGCGCGTGCCGCTCACTGTCAGATGCCCCGGAATCTTCTCCCATGACCCGACGCTCTTCCCGCCCCCCACCGCCGCGCATGCGTTGGCTGGTTCCGCTGGCGCTGGTCGCCTTTCTCGGCGCCTGCGCGCACGCGCCGCAGCGCAACCCGTTGGCCGAATGGGTGCCGTCGCCGAACCAGGATCTGCGCCGGCCGATCCTGATCGTGATCCACTACACCGAACAGGACTCGGTGCAGCGCAGCCTGGACACGCTGCGTTCGCACAACAGCAACGGCAAGGTCAGCGCGCACTACCTGATCGGCCGCGACGGCAGGCGCTACCAGTTGGTCAGCGACGAGCGCCGCGCCTGGCATGGCGGCGCCGGGCGCTGGGGCACGATCACCGACATCAATTCGGCCTCGATCGGCATCGAGCTGGACAACGACGGCAAGACCGCGTTCGCGCCGGCGCAGATCGACAGCCTACTGCTGTTGCTGGAAGACCTGTGCACGCGGCTGCGCATCCCGCGCACGCAGGTGGTCGGGCACGAGGACTTCGCACCCACGCGCAAGGTCGATCCGGGTCCGCTGTTCCCATGGAAGCGCCTGGCCGAGGACGGTTTCGGCCGCTGGCCGGCCGCAGACACGCCGCCGGCGCCGCCCGGCTTCGGCCCGTGGCAGGCGCTGGCGCTGATCGGCTATCCGATCGACGACCGCGCGGCCACGCTGCGCGCCTTCCACCACCACTACCGCGGCAACGACGCCACTGCGTTCGATGCCGAAGACCTGCGCATCCTCTACGCGCTGACCCAGCCGGCGCTGGCGCGGCCGCAGCCGACCCCGGCGGCGGCGGAGTCCGACGCGCCGTAGCGGCTTCGGGTCCGGGCGGCATTGCGCGGGTGCAGCCGACGCAGGTATGCCGTAACGCCTGTCAGACACCCACCATGCACTGGATCGGAACGCGTTCTTGGTAGCATGAGCGCGCCAAAAACTCCAAAAGACGCAGTGATGAGGCTCGCAAAGACAGCCCTGTGGGCGGCAACGCTCCTGTTGCTCGGCGGTTGCACGGACAAGGCGGCCGACTCCGCGCCGGCAGGCACGCAGGCGCAACCCGCGGCGACTTCTGCCGCCGCGCCTGCACCTGCGTCCGCGGCCGCGGCCGCGCAACCCGAGCCGGTCGGCGTCGAGGTACCGGCGCCCGGGCAGGTGCTCGCCGATATCTATGGCATGAAGGGCGACGGCTCGGCGTCCTACACGATCGACAACAACGCCCTGGCCAGCTTCTGGTACGGCTACCGCTTCGACCTCGGCGGCAAGCAGTACTACACCGGCTTCGCCAACGCCGGTCCGGAGAAGTACGGCAAATCCGAGGAAGAGACCACGCCGGATCCCGCCGTCGGCGTGAGCATCAGCCAGGCCACCTATGTGCTCGACAGCACGGACGGCAAGCCGACCTGGACGCTGTTCCATGCCCAGCAATGGGCCGGCGATGTTGGCAGCAACGAGAAGGCCGATACGCTGGACCAGAAGCGCAAGCCGCAGAGTACCGAAACCAAGGATGGCCACCTGCTGCTGGCGCTGCCGACCTCCAGCTTCGGCAATGGCGTCACCAGCGCCGGCTTCGCACTGTTCACCTTCGACCCGAACAAGAACGAACTGGGTGGTTATGAGGGCTGGGTGTACCGGGGAACGGTCGCGGCCGGCGAGGACAACGAGGCCAGCAGCGACGAAGAGGGCCTCGTCCCGCACGTTTCCAGTGTCGGCACGCTGCGCTTCCAGCCGGTGCCGGGTGAACCGCTGCCGGCCGTGCAGGTGGCGCTGAGCGGCACCGCGATCGCCGGTCCCGGTCGGGCGCGCATGCTCGATGCATCCGATGCGGTGCGCTATGCGTACGACCAGGCGAGCGGACAGTACCTGCCGAAAAACGGCGGATAAGGCAGCAGCACCACCGCACCGCCGGCAATCCCCGTAGTCCCGACCAGGTTTGTTGACCGCGCACTAACAAGCTCACGGACGAGCTCGGTTGACCTTGGCGGCGCAGGCCGCTGTATATCAACCTCAAGGAGTAACACAAGATGGCACGCGATTATACGAAGGCCGAGAACCTCGACATCATCGAGCGAGAGGCCAAGGAACGCCACATTCCGGTCGACGATTTCATGCGTTTCGCCTAGATCGAAACCGGCGGCAGGTTCAACGAGCAGGCCAGCCGCGGCCCGAACAGCGCCAAGGGCCTGTTCCAGTTCACCCCCGGCACCGCAGCGGCCTACGGGATCAGCGGCCGCGAACTGGATGCAGTGGCCAATACCGACGCCGCGGCGCGCCTGTATCAGGACAACCAGCATGCGCTGACCCGGCAGCACGACAAGGACCACCGCCCGTACCTGTCCGGCAAGCCGCAGCCCGATGGCCTGGACATGTACATGGCGCACCAGCAGGGCGCCGGCGGCTATCGGTCGATCCAGGCCGCGTTCGCCAGCGGCAGCTTCGCGCGCGAAGACACGCGGTCGAACATCCTCAACAACGTGCCGCGCGAAAAGGATGTGGCCGGCGCCAGGCAGTTCGAGGCCTACGCCGGCAGCTCGCTGGTCGAGTTCAAGAAGATGTCCGACCAGGACATGGCCAAGACCTTCCTGAAGTACTGGGACACCAAGTTCGACCACATCGCGATCCCGGAAAAAGGGCATCAAGCCGGTCACCGAGGGGCATGCCACGCAGCCGGTCCCGCTGGGCCGCATGCAGCCGCATCCAGCCGCACATCCGGCCGCTGCCGCCAAGCAGGACGGCCACGACGGGATTCAGCTCACCGCTGCGCACGCGATGGGCATCAAGTACGACGACGTGCAGTACGCGATCAATATCAGGGGCCACAAGCTCTACCACCCTGGCGTGGATGGCAAGCAGCTGAAGCAGGGCTACATCGATTGCTCCGGCTGGGTGTCCGAGCTGCAGAACGCCACCATGCGCGAGATCAACCAGAAGGCCGGTCACACCGTGTTCGGTCGCCAGGACATGCTGGGGCAAGGCCAGAACGGTTCCGGCGAAATCGTCAAGAAAGCCTTCGACAGTTCCGGCGTGCTGTTGCAGGGCCAGGACGTGTTCAAGCCCGGCGCGCTGAAGGAAGGCATGGTCATCGGCGTGGACGCCGGCAAGATCCAGCACGAGCACTGGAAGGGCATCGACCACATCCTGATGGTGGTGCGCGACCCGAAGAGCGGCGATTTGCTGGTCAGCCAGTCCAGCGGCATCAAAGGCGTGAACACCCTGCCGCTGGACGATTACCTGGCCAGCCACAAGAACGCCAAGCTGTTCGTGTCCGACCCGCTGGCCAAGGCGCGTGACCTGCTGCAGGACAAGCAGCAGACGCAATCGCACAATCACAGCCAGGGCCACGACGCACGCGGTGGGCTGAAGCCGGGCGAGCAGGGTCCCGCCGTGAAGGCGATGCAGCAGCGCCTGATCGAGCTCGGCATCAAGGACAACAGCGTCAAGCTGCTGAGCGGCACCGGCTACTACGGCGACAGGACCAGGGAAGTGGTGGCCAACCTGCAGCGCGAGAAGGGCCTCGAGCCGACCGGCATCGCCGACAAGATCACCCTCGAGGCGCTGAGCAAGCTGCAGGCGCAGAGCAAGGGCGAGGCCAAGCTCAACCCGGCCGCCGCCGAAGCGCAGCGTGCCGACAATCCGCTGTTCACCCAGGCGTTGGAGAAGCTGCAGAAGCAGGGGCCGAATGGCGGTTTCAACAGCCGCGAGGAGCTGCAGCGTGCGGCCGGGCAGGTGGCGTTCGAGGCCAAGGTGGGCGGCATGTCGCGCATCGACGACGTGGTCCACAGCACCGACGGCAAGGGCATGATCGCGGTGGAGCGCAACCTGAACAACCCGCACGACCTGAACCTCGCCTACGTGGATCGGCAGCAGGCCGCCACGGTGCCTCTGGAGCAGAGCCAGCAGCAACTGGCGGCGGAAACCCAGCGCCAGGTGCAGGAGCAGACCCAGGACCAGCAGCGCACCCAGGCGCAAGCGGTGCCATCGCAAGGGCGTTGATCCGCATGCGCCGGCGCTTGTCGCCGGCGCCACCGCGCAGCAACAGCTGCCAGCCCGGGTTCACCGGGCTGGTGGCCCACGTCGCGCTTGCAGCGGGAACCGCCACGGCGCAGTCGCTGATGGCCCGCGCCGGTAACCGCCAGCGCCTGCTGCGCGCGCTGGCGGCGCAGGGTTTCGCCAACTACCCGCTGGCATGGTGACACTCCACCCTCCAGCCCGAGCCCAGTTCCGGCACCGCCGCCGACGTACCGGTACGCTGGGCGTTCTTTTGCTTCATAGGCCAAGCTCATGTCCGGCATGCACAGCTTCATCGACCTGCAGTGCCCGTATTGCGGCGAATGGATCGACCTGGCGCTGGACCCGTCGGTCGAGGCGCAGCAGTACGTGGAGGATTGCCAGGTCTGTTGCCGGCCGATGCTGGTGAGCGTGCGCTGGGACGAAGACGGCGCGCCGGTGGTGAGCGTCAGCGCCGAAAACGATAGTTAGCGCGTTTGCGCAGCTGGGCTGGCGGCGACGGAACGGTTGTGGGGCAGACGTCACGCGGCTGCGGGCCATCCGTCGCCACCGTTGCTCCCGATAGAGCCTGCCGCGACCATGCATCCACGCGCTGCCGGGATTGCCCTGCGGGGGGGCGCACACACGGCCAGCCGCACCCCCTAGACTGGCGCTCTGCTCGACTACAGGAAGCACCGCCATGAACCTGCCCCTGCACTTCGGCCTGCTGGGCTCGCTCGAAGCCGGGCTGATCGCGCTTGCGCTCGGGTTCCTGATCTATGCGCTGTGGCACCGCTTGTGCCGCTGGCTACAGTGGTCGGAGGGCCATGCGCTGGGGTGGTCGTGCCTGATCGCGGTGGCCGTGTCCGCCGGGATCGACTGCTGGAACTTGTTCTACACCGGCATCGTGCGCCTGGAGTCGCCGTTGTACGCGCGCTTGGCGTTGGCCAACATCCACGATCCGAACGAATTGGGTTCGCGGGTCGTGCTGGAAGTGTCCGGCGCGCTCGCCGGTGTGGCGCTGGCGTGGGTCGCGTTCAGTTCGCGTTCAAGCGAAAAATCCACCGACGGCGAGCACGAGATCAGCTGAAACACACCCTTTTTTTTCAAGTTCCGAACACCTCGAACGAAGGCCTTACCGCAGGTTCACCGGGTCCTAACCAAGTCGGTAGCGCATGTGTTCCCTGTGGTGGTTAACGAAGCGTTGCGTGCGGGTTTTTGCAGGGGAATGGATTCAGCCTGGCACCGGCAGGGTGTGGTCATGCACCGGATTTGACCGGGCATGCCACACCCGAGAGAGCACAAGGAGACCACCCACATGAACATTCGCAACCGCACCCCGCTGATCGGTATCGCCGCCATTCTCGCTGCCGCGCTGGCGCTGCCGGCCTTCGCCCAGGACGCGCAGAGCGATGCCGCGACGCAGGCGCAGTCGCCCACCAGCGCGACCGGCCAGTCTGCGCAGTCGAGCGCTTCGGGCGGCGGCCAGACCTGGGCGGATGTCGACACCGATAGCGATGGCGCCATCAGCAAGCAGGAGGCACAGGTCAACGCAGGCCTCAGCCAGATCTTTGCGCAGGCCGATGCCGATCACAACGGCAAGCTGACCCCAGACGAATACAAGGCCTATGTGGCCAAGCAGCAGGGCGGCGCGGCCGGCAGCAACGGCCAGTAACGCAAGCATCGGCAACTCGCTGCGATGGCACGCGCTTGCATGAGGGCGCGTGCCTATCCGGCACGAGGCGGCCGCAACTGCGGTCCTCGCAGCGAACGCAACCGACGAGTGAAGAAGGGCGGCCTGGTGTCGCCCTTCGTTATGTGTGGTTCGACTGAAACCGGGACGGCCTCGCAGGGCCGCGCGGTGTAGGGTAGTCGCGATTCGCCGTTGGATGGGCCGTGCCATGACCGCTTCACGCCGCTCGCTGTGCCTGTGCCTGGCCTCGCTGCTTGCCGCCAGCGGCACGGCCGCAGCGCAGCAGGATCCTGCCGCTCCCGCGTTGCCGCTCCCCGTGCCGACGCCCGCACCCGCGCCGGCAGCGCTGCCGCCATTGCCTGCACCGCCCGCATCGCCCTTGCCGGTGCCGGCAGCGCCTGCCAGCGATGCCGGCGCTGCGGCAGGCGCGCGCAGCTTCGCCGCGCTGGACCTGGACCGCGACGGCCGCATCGGCCGCGCCGAGGCTGTGGCGGACCCGGTCCTGCGCGAAACCTTCGACACGTTCGACGCCGATGCCGACGGTGCGCTGTCGCGCGAAGAGTACGCGCACTACCAACCCGGCCCCGGCGACCCTGCGGCGCAATAATCGCGCTGCTATGCTCGCGCGATGCCCACGCCTATCGCTCTGCGTTCCTCCGCCATCGCCCTGGTCGGTTTCGACGGCGACGATACCTTGTGGAAGAGCGAGGACTACTACCGCGACGCCGAAGCCGCGTTCGAGGCCATTCTCGGCCAGTACCTGGACCTGCGCGATGCCGGCACGCTGCAGCATCTGCTGGCAGTGGAGCGGCGCAACCTGAAGGTATTCGGATACGGTGCCAAGGGCATGACCCTGTCGATGATCGAGGCGGCGATCGAGCTGACCGAGGCGCGCATTGCCGCACGCGACCTGCAGCGCATCGTCGAGATCGGCCGCGCCACGCTGCAGCATCCGGTGGAGGTGATCGCCGGCGTGCGCGAGGCGGTGGCGGCGATCGCCGCCGAGTTCGAGGTGGTGCTGATCACCAAGGGCGACCTGTTCCACCAGGAGGCGAAGATCGCGCAGTCCGGGCTGGGCGCGCTGTTCCCGCGCATCGAGATCGTGTCGGAGAAGGATCCCCAGACCTACGCCAAGGTGCTGGCCGAATTCGGCGTCGGTGCCGAGCGTTTCGTGATGATCGGCAATTCGCTGCGTTCGGATGTGGAGCCGGTGATCGCGCTCGGCGGCTGGGGCATCTACACCCCGTACGCCACCACCTGGGCGCACGAGGCCGAGCATGGCCTGTCCGCCGACGAGCCGCGCCTGCGTCAGGTGGCCACGGCTGCGGACTGGCCGCAGGCGGTGGCCGAGCTGAACCGGCATGCGGCCAGCCAGGGGCCGGCGCTTTCCGCGTAAGACGGTCCGCGAAACCCGCGCCTGCCCAGGCTCCCGGCGTTGCCTGCAGTGGCGCGCGCGGCGGGCCTGGGCGTGCTCGGAGTGCGCCGTGCGTCGGCCGGCGCGTCCCGCGAGGCCGTGAACAGAGCCAGGCCGATCGGGGGTGGCGCATCGAGCGCCGCCGCCGGCTGTGCCTGACAGCGCTGCCGGCATCCGGCAGAATCGCGCCATGTCGCTCCGCTTGCGCTCCGCCTGTCTGATCCTGCCGCTGGCGCTGTGCCTGGCGGGCGCAGCTTTGGCGCAGGAGGCGCCCGCAGCGGGCGCATCCGCGGAGGCGGTCGTGGCGGCCGGCAGCGGCGATGCCTGGGTCGACCGCCAGCTGCTGGACATCGACCGCTACGCCGCGCGCTACCCGGACAGCTTCCTGGATGAGGTGGCGCGCTACGCGCAGCTGCCGCGCGGCTATGCCGAGGCGTTGCTGCGCGAGCGCCGCTGGCCGCCGCGCGACATCTATTTCGCCTGCTTCCTGGCCAAGGCGGCGCGCTTGCCGTACCGCGAGGTGGTGCGTGCGCGGACCAGCGCCGGCCCGGCCGCCAGCTGGGCGGAGGTGGCGAACGCGTTGCAGGTCGAGCCGGGCTCGCTGCCGTACCGCGCGCTGCGCCACGCCATCGTCGCCAGCTACGACCACTGGGATCGCCCGATCGTACTGGACGCGCTATTGCGCCGCCAGCTCGGTGATCGTGCGCAACGCGACCCGTCGGCTGCGCAGTAGGCGCGGCCGACGGCGTGCAGCGAGCGGCCGGCAGGCCGCGGTTGATGGGACGTCTCCGTTTGCAAGCCCGCGGGGCCCAGTCATAGCAGTGATGCCCTTGTGGGAGCGACTTCAGTCGCGACGAGCGCAGTCGCGACGCCTACCGACTCCCGCTGCTGTCGAGGCCGACGGCTTGGCCTCGGTGCGGGGACGGCGAGATCGATGCATCGCGACTGACGTCGCTCCCACAGGGGGCTTGCGGCCAGCCCGCAGGTGGTCGAAACCAGCCTCCAGCCAGGATCTTGCGCGCTCGCGGTACTCGCGTTCTCATGACCGCGATCGATGTGTATGACTGGCCGCGCCGTCGCCGCGGCGCGAGAATAGGCGTTCTGCCGGACCTGATGCCCGGCGCTCCCGCCGCTCCGGACCTCCCGATGACCACTGCCTTCGTTTCGCCCGATGCCATCCGCAGCCTGTTCGCGCAGGCCATGTCCGACATGTACCGCACCGAGGTGCCGCTGTACGGCACGCTGATGGAACTGGTGGCGCAGGTCAATGCGGCGACCCTGGCCGCCGATCCGGCGCTGGACGCGCAACTGCAGCGCAACGGCGAGCGTGCGCGGCTGGACCAGGAACGGCATGGTGCGATCCGTGTCGGCAGCGCCGAGGAACTGGCTACGCTGCGCCGGCTGTTCGCGGTGATGGGCATGCATCCGGTCGGCTATTACGACCTGTCGGTGGCTGGCGTGCCGGTGCATTCCACCGCATTCAGGCCGCTCGACGCGGCGGCGCTGGAGCGCAATCCGTTCCGCGTGTTCACCTCGCTGCTGCGGCTGGAACTGATCGAGGATCCGGCGCTGCGCGCGCAGGCGGCGCAGATCCTCGCGCAGCGGCGCATCTTCACCGAAGGCGCGCTGCAGCTGATCGAGCGCGGCGAGCGCGACGGCGGCCTGGGCGAGGCCGACGCGCAGCGCTTCGTCGCCGAGGCGCTGGAAACCTTCCGCTGGCACGGCGACGCGACGGTGACGCTGCCGACCTATCGCGCGCTGAGCGATGCGCACAAGCTGATCGCCGACGTGGTCAGTTTCCACGGCCCGCACATCAACCACCTCACCCCGCGCACGCTGGACATCGATGCGGCGCAGGCGCAGATGCTGCAGCGGGGCATCGACGCCAAGGCGGTGATCGAAGGCCCGCCGCCGCGGCGCTGCCCGATCCTGCTGCGCCAGACCAGCTTCAAGGCGCTGGAGGAAACGGTGCGCTTCCCGGCCGGCGCCGGCGCGGCCGATGCCGGCACCCACACCGCGCGTTTCGGCGAGATCGAGCAGCGCGGGCTGGCCCTGACCCCGAAGGGCCGCGGCTTGTACGACGTCTTGCTGGAGCGTGCGCGCGCGGCCGACGGCAGCGCCGGCGGCGACTATGTCGCGCGCCTGCAGGCCGCGTTCGTCGAGTTTCCCGACGATTACGCCACGCTGCGCCGCGAAGGCCTGGGCTATTTCCGCTATGTGTTGACCGAAGCCGGCCGCGCGGCGGGCGCGGCAGCGCTGGCCGGCAAGCCTGCCGAGGCGCTGATCGCCGACGGCCTGGCCAGCGCCGACCCGATCGTCTACGAAGACTTCCTGCCGGTCAGCGCCGCGGGCATCTTCCAGTCCAACCTCGGCGGCGGCGAACAGCGCGCCTATGCTGCGCAGGCCAATCGCGCCGCGTTCGAGCAGGCGCTGGGTGCGGCGGTGCACGACGAATTCGCGATCTATGCGGACATCGAGCGCGCCTCGCTGCAAGCGTTGCAGAACTGAGCGCGCGGTAAGCCTCTCTCCCCCTGAGAGAAAGGTTGGGGGGAGTATAGGGGCGCGAAGCGCCTCGCCGATTTGGGTGTGCGACGCTGCGCCCTTTAGCCTTACCCGGCGCTGCGGCCTGTGAAAATGGGCCATTGGCCTGGAGCAATGCGCGCGCGTTCCGACACGGGCGGCGGAACGCGCGCCGGTTGCGAGCGCGTCACGGATGCTCGCTCCGATGGCCTCTATGGCCGATGCGGCGACTGCTAGGCGCGGCAGCGTCGCCAGGGCGTGCCTGCAACAGCGTCCCAAGCACGTCCGAGCCGATCGTGGCGCGGTGCACCTTCGCGTCGGTATTGCCAAGCGCTCGCATCAGCGTCTCCCAGCGCTTGCCCAGGTTTTTCTCCTTCGCGGTCTTGAGATGGACCGCTGCGAACGTCTTGTAGTTGAGGGACGCAAGCGCGTTCGCGGCTACCGGCGTGGCCGTGTGCAGATGCACGAACCATGGCGCCGGGCGCTGGCCGTCGGAGAGCGGTTTGTGATCGATGCGCACTTCGAACAGGGTGCCGCGATCTCCGCTGTCTGCGTCAGACGGCAGCTGCATCGGGGCAGCCACCCGGGTGATCTCGTTCATCGCCAACAACCGCGCCAGATGGACCGAGCGTGGCTGCGTATCGCACTTCAGCGCATCGACTTCGCGTGTCCGCACGCGCTGCTCGATCAGCTCCAGAAGTTGCAGCCGCTCGCTGAGCGGGCCGATCCGCGCGTCATCCGCCGGCAGTCTGGCTTTTGCCTGCCGCAGTTGCTCGCTGCTGCCGAACCAGCCTTGCACCGACGCCCTCACGAAATCGAAGGCGTTGGCTGCATCTTGATCGGATTGATCGGCGTTGCGCATCATCCTCTCGACGTTGCCGGTGTCTTTGCCGAGCCTTTTCGCGATCTGGATGAAGTCCGCGCCCAGCGCGTTGACCATCGCCGGTTCCAGGGCAACGCTTTTCAGCAGCGTATCCGCTTGCATTTGCGCGAGCGTGCGCGTGTCGCTGGGGGCGGCCGGGGATGCCGGCACGGCGCTGGATGCCCCGGTCGCGCGCTTGCCGCGCGACTTGCGCGACTTGCGCGACGGTCCTGGCGCGCTTGGCGCGGGCTGTTCCTCCAGCGCTGTCGCTGGCTCCGGCACGGCCGGGCGCCCACCACCCCTGGCAGAGCGGCAAAGATCCAGCAAGCACTGCCGATACTCGGTGAGCGCCTGCGCCAGGTCGAGCATGGTGCGCCAGGTGCCTTCGTCCTTGCCTTCCTCGATGAGAGCGGCGACATCCAGGCACAGTTTCGACCCGATCCGGCCATGGCGTTCTGCATAGTCCTCCATGACGGCCATATGCTTTGCCAGCACCTGCGGGGTTACCTGAGCGCCTATTAGCAGGGGAATGGAATGGTTCAAGATCGCATGGTTCAGCACCTGGACGGCCTCGGGCACCGCCTCGCCCAGGTAGTGATTGGCCTCGCGCAGCTCGTCCATGCGGGGCTTTAGCGTGTGCATGCCGATGGTTTCGGCGCTTTCCACCTGGCCTTCCAGCTTAAGAGTGTAAATCTCGGTGAGCATGCTGCGGATCGCCTGCATCGACTCATAGCAAGATCCAAGGTGAGTCTTGAAGATCTGCAGCATGTATTCGATCTTGTCGCGGGTTTTCTTCAGCGTTCCCGGCGCCTTCACGTAGTTCACGAACTCATCCATCGTCGCCCGGTACTTGTCGATTTTCTGCAGATACCCCCGCCACTCCTCAGGCTGTTGGCGCGCGATGGCTTCCTTCGGTATCAACCGCACGTCGGGCGCGTACCGATTCAGCAAAGCCGTTGGTGCGCTCAGATCGCGCTTCCATTTTTCTTCCAGCAGCTCGTCGCACGTTGTATAGCCGACCGTTGCCGCCCTTCCGAAAAGGGTCAATAGCTCCAATTCCAATTTCCATGAATTTTCTTTTAGCAGGCAGCCGCGCGCATTCAAGTAGGCAAATGCGTCCAGGCCCTGTCGGGCCGTCTGTATGGCATCATCGATAAACCTCAGCCTGTCCATAGGTGCGAGTTTTTTCTCAGAATCCGTATCCTGTGCAGGGCCCAAGATTTTTTCCTGAAAAAAAGCCGCTTTCTCTTTCGATTTGTGCAAATCTTTCGTTTTCTGCGCTATCTCATCGGATAACGCATTGCTCACTTCGAGCTGCGTCATTACCGACAAGAGATCGGTGCCGGGCATGGACCGCGACGTCCCCCGCGATGGCCCCGCCGCGCTCGCGGCCGAGCGCGAATGCGACGCGCGGGCAGGCCTGCGCGGCCTGCCCGCGAGCCCGCTCAATGGCGCAGGCTGCGCGGCCGGCGCCGCCACGGACGGATGGGCGGCCGTCGCGGGATCCGCTGCAGGCGGAGCCGCGTGTGGTTGATCTGCCGGTTCCGCAGAGCCGGATCTGGTGATTCCCGCAGGTCGCATGGCACTCCCTCCGTCTTCGGTCTTGCACTGCCGCTGTTGGCGCGGCGCAGCCGACAATGCCTGCCTGCCGCTGCGTGATTGCTGGAAAACCGCTTCTATAGCGTGTCCGGATTCAGGCAGATACGCGCCGCGTTGCCTGCAGCAGTGGCAGGCGCCGATGCGCCACCTCACTGTCGATCGCCGCCGCCTGGCCGCCGCCGTTTTCCATCGCCCGCCAAGCGCATGGGCGCCCAGTACAGCAGCAGCGCGTTCAACCTCGCCGCTGAGGAGCGAACCCACGCGGCTGGATCCGAAGCGATGAACGACTCCCTGCTTCCGCCGGTGGCGCGCACGCGACAGATGAATAGGATTCAGGACGCTGCTACCGGCGCCGCTGCGGCGTGGGATGACCCGCGCTTCAAGCCCAGCGCCGCTGGCGATCTGCGCCTGGCTGCCGTCGCCGCCAGATCAGGCCGGCAGCGGCGTGGATCACCCGCGCCGCTCAGCGGGTCGCCAGCGTGGCCGGTGCCGCTCGTCCGTTCGCCGACGAGCGGCGCCGCGCCTTCCAGCGCTCGCGCAGGCAGGAGAAGATCACGTACAGCGCCGGCGTACTGAGCAGGGCCAGGCTCTGCGAGATCAGCAGGCCGCCGATCATCGCGATGCCCAGCGGGCGGCGCAGCTCCGCGCCTTCGCCCAGGCCCACCGCCAGCGGCACCGCGGCCAGGATCGCCACCATCGTGGTCATCATGATCGGGCGGAAGCGCACCACGCAGGCCTCGCGCACCGCCTCCAGCGGCGACTTGCCGTGCTCGCGCTCGGCGACCAGGGCGAAGTCGATCATCATGATCGCGTTCTTCTTGACGATGCCGATCAGCAGCACCAGCGCGATCATCGAGATCACCGACAGCTCGGTGTCGGTGACCCACAGCGCCAGCAGCGCGCCCATGCCCGCGGCCGGCAGTGTGGACAGGATCGTCACCGGGTGCACCAGGCTCTCGTACAGCATGCCCAGCACGATGTAGACCACCACGATCGCCGTCAGTACCAGGATCAGCATCGAATTCGGCTGCAATGCCACGCCGAAGCCGCCGCCGTCGGCGATGCGGATGTCGCCGGGCATTCGCAGGCCGGCGACGGTGGCAGCGATGATCGCGTCGCCTTCGCCGGTGCTCACGCCCGGCGCCAGGTTGTAGCTCAGGTCCATCGTCGTGTACTGGTTCTGATGGGTGATCTGCGGCGGCGCCAGGCCCGGCACCTGGTGCGCCACCGCGGTGAGCGGCACCATCGCGCCGCTGCGCGTGGGCACGTAGATCCGGTCCAGCGCCGCCGGCGTGGCGGTCTGCTCGGGCAATGCGTTGACCACCACGCTGTACTGGTTGAGATCCGAATAGATGGTGGAGATCTGGCGCTGGCCGAACGCGCCGTACAGCGCGCCGTCGATCGCGCCGATCGACACGCCCAGGCGCGCGGCCTGGGCGCGGTTGATGACGATGTTCTGGCGTAGGCCGGCGTTGTCCACATCGGTGCCGACGTCGCGCAACTTCGGGTTCCGCTTCAGCGCTTCCTGCAGCTTGGGCAGCCACTGCTGCAGCTGGGCGTTGTCGTTGCCCTGTAGCGAGACGCGGTACTGCGCGCCCTGACTGGTGCCGCCGCCGCCGTCGCTGGGCAGGTCCTGGATCGCGCGCAGGCGCAATTGCAGGTCGGGATAGCGGTCGGCCTTGGCGCTGAGCCGCGCCAGCACCTGCGCGGTGGTCTCGGTGCGGCCCTCGTCGCGGCGCTTGAGTTCGATGTTGAAGCGGGCGCTGGAGCCCTGGCGGCTGCTGCCCAGGCGCGCGCCGACGATCTTCACCGCCGGATCGGACATCAGCATGTCGGTGATGCGGCGTTGGCGGTTGACCATGTCGGCGAAGGACACGGTGGCGCTGGAACTGGCGCGGCCCGCGATCAGGCCGGTGTCCTGCGCCGGAAACGACCCCTTCTTCACCGCGCCGGCCAGGAACACGGTGGCGGCGATCAGCAGCAGCGGGGTCAGCGCCAGCAGCAGCGCGTGGCGCAGCGAGAAATCCAGCGCCACGGTGTACACGCGCAGCATGCCGGCATGCACCCGCTCCAGCCAGGCGCCGAAGCGGCCCGGTCGTTCTGGCTCGGCGTGCGCGGACAGGAAGCGGCTGCACAGCGCCGGGGTCAGGGTCAGCGAAACCACCGCCGAGACGCAGATCGCCGCGACCAGGGTCACGGTGAACTCGCGGAAGAACGCGCCGATCATGCCGCTGGCGAACAGGATCGGGATGAACACCGCCACCAGCGAGGCGGTGATCGAGACGATGGTGAAGCCGATCTCGCGCGCGCCGGCCAGCGCTGCGTCCAGCCGCGACATGCCTGCGTCGAGGTGGCGCATGATGTTCTCGATCACCACGATCGCATCGTCGACGACGAAGCCGATCGCGATCACCAGCGCCAACAGGCTCAGGTTGTTCAGGGTGAAGCCCAGCACGTACATCGCCAGCGCCGCGCCGGCCAGCGACAGCGGCACGGTGGCCGCGGCGATCAGCGTCGGCGCCAGCCGGCGCAGAAACAGCGCCATGGTCAGCACCACCATCGCCAGGCTGATCAGCAGCGTGACCTGGACCTCGTTCAACGAGGCGCGGATGGTCGGGGTGCGGTCGAAGTAGGCGGACATCCTGGTGCCCGGCTGCAGGTAGCCGCGCAGCATCGGGATCTGCGCCTTGACCCGGTCTACGGTCTCCACGATGTTGGCGCCGGCGCGGATGAACACGTACATCACCACCGCCGGCTTGCCGCCGAACCAGGCCGCCTGGTAGGCGTCCTGTTGGCCGTCGTAGACATTGGCCACGTCGCGCAGGCGCACGGTGCGGCCGTTCTGCTGCGAGATCACCACCTGGCCGAAGTCGGCGGCCTTGGCCACCGAATCGTTGGCCACGATCGCGGTGGTGGAGGCGCCGTCGCTGAGGAAGCCGGTGGGCGAGGTCACGTTGGCCGCGCGCACCGCATTGCGCAGATCGTCCGGGGTCAGCCCCATCGCGTTGAGCGCGCGCAGGTTCACGTCCACCCGCACCGCCGGGGTGGAGGCGCCGCCGATGTCGACCGAGGCCACGCCGCTGATCTGGCGCAGGCGCTGCGCCAGCAGCGAGTCGGCGACGTTGTAAAGCTCGTCGGCCGACTGCGTCTGGGAGGTCAGCGCGATGGCGATGACCGGATCGTCGTTGGGATTGGCCTTCTGGTAGCGCGGCGTGGACAGGCCCGAGGGCAGGTCGGCCTGCGCGGAATTGATCGCGGTCTGCACGTCCTGCGCGGCCGAATCGATGTTACGGTCGCTCTGGAACATCATGAACACCTGGCTGTTCCCCTCCGAACTGGAGGAGCGCATGGTGTCGATGCCGGGGATCTGGCCCAGATGCCGTTCCAGCGGCGCGGTGACCGTGGACGCCATCGTCGAGGCATCGGCGCCGGCCTGGCTGGCCTGCACGAAGATCACCGGGATCGAGATGTTCGGCAGCGCCGCCACGCCCAGGCGCAGGTAGCACATCATGCCGATCACGAACAGGCCGATGGCCAGCAGCGTGGTGCCGATCGGGCGGCGGATGAAGGGGCTGGAGAGGTTCATTGGTTCGGGACTCGGGACGCGGGACTCGGGACTCGCGAAGCAGATGTGGTTCGCGCTTTCCGGGAAAGCCCCGCGGTGCGCCGTAGCACGGACTCTGCAAGGACACCGCTTTCCGAGTCCCGAGTCCCAAGTCCCGAGTCCCGGCTCGCCTTGCGGCAAAGCCCGTCGGCGCGCTTCAGCACCAGCCGCGCACAGATACCGCTTTCCGAGTCCCGAGTCCCGAGTCCCGAGTCCCGGCACATCATGCCAGCCGCTCCGCCGCCGCCACGCGCCGCTCCCGATACGCACGCAGCCGCTCGGAGGCGCGCTCCATGTACAGATAGATCACCGGTGTGGTGTACAGGGTGACCAGCTGCGACAGCAGCAGGCCGCCGACGATGGCGATGCCGAGCGGGCGCCGCAGTTCCGAGCCGATACCGTCGCCCAGCGCCAGCGGCAGCGCGCCGAGCATCGCCGCGGCGGTGGTCATCATGATCGGGCGGAAGCGCAACAGGCAGGCGCGGCGGATCGCGTCGTGCGCGTTGGCGCCCTCGCGGCGCGCGTCGATCGCGAAGTCGATCATCATGATCGCGTTCTTCTTGACGATGCCGATCAGCAGCACGATGCCGACGATGCCGTCCACCGACAGGCTCAGCCCGCACAGCATCAGCGCCAGCAGCGCGCCGACGCCGGCCGGCGGCAGCGTGGAGATGATCGTCAGCGGATGGATGTAGCTCTCGTAGAGCACGCCGAGCACGATGTAGATCAGCACCACCGAGGCCAGCAGCAGCCACACGATATCGGCCTGGCTGCCGGTGAATTCGGCTGCCTTGCCGATGAACTCGGCATGCAGCTGCGGCGGCAGCTGCAATTGCTCCCTGGTCTCCTCGATCGCGGCCACCGCCTGCGACAGCGAGTAGCCCGGCGCCAGGTTGAACGACACCGTCACCGCCGGCAGCTGTTGCTGGTGGCTGACCACCAGCGGCGTGGTGGTGACCTTTGCCGCAGCCAGCGCGGCCAGCGGCACGGTGCCGCCGCTGCCGACGGCGATGCCGGTGTTCTGGTTGCCGATGCCCGTGGCGGTGGACGAATTGCTGGAGGTGGTCTGGCCGAAGCTGGTGGCGTTGCTGGCGGTCAGCGCGCCGCTGCCGTTGCTGGTCACCGCCAGCTGGTGCAGCAGCGCGGTGCTGTTGCGGAACTGCGGCGCCACTTCCAGCACCACGCGGTATTGGTTGAGCTGGGTGAAGATGGTGGAGATCTGGCGCTGGCCGAAGGCGTCGTACAGGGTGTCGTCGATGGTCTGCATCGGCACGCCGAGCGCGCTGGCCTTGTCGCGGTCCACGGTCAGTTCCAGCGCGCGGCCCTGGTTGGCCAGGTTGTTGTCCACGTCGGCCAGTTCCGGGCGCTTGCGCAGCGCTTCGGTCAGACGCGCGCCCTGCGTCGCCAGCTCGGCGCTGTCCACGTCCGACAGCGAGTACTGGTATTCGGTCGCGGCCACGCGCGTGTCCAGGGTCACGTCCTGCACCGGCTTCAGGTACAGCGCCACGCCCGGCAGCCCGGCCACCGCCTTCTGCAGCCGCGGCAGCACCTCGTCCAGGCCGTCGCGGTCGGCGCGGGCCTTCAGCACGATGCTGAGCTGGCCCTGGTTGAGGGTGGGATTCATCGAGCCGGCGCCGATGAAGGCGGCCACCCCGGTCACCGCCGGGTCCTTGCGCAGCGCCGCGGCTACCGCTTCGGTGCGCTGCTGCATCTGCGGGAACGCCACGTTCTGGTCGGCCTGGACCACCCCGGTGATCAGCCCGGTGTCCTGTTCGGGCAGCAGGCCCTTCGGGATCACCACGTACAGCACCACGGTCAGCACCATCGTCGCCAGCGCGATCGCCAGGGTCAGCGGCTGGTGCCCGAGCACCCAGTCCAGGGTGCGCTCGTACAGCGCCACGGTGCGCGTCCACACGGTGGTCTTGCCGGCGGCGGCCGCGCGCTCGTGCGCGTCCTCGCCTTCGGGCAGCGCGTCGGGCTTGAGCAGGTAGGCGCACATCATCGGCGTCAGCGTCAGCGACACCAGCATCGAGATCACCACCGCGATCGACAGCACCCAGGCGAACTCATGGAACAGGCGGCCGGTGACGCCGGGCATCAGGATCAGCGGCAGGAACACCGCCACCAGCGACACGGTCAGCGACAGCACGGTGAAGCCGATCTGCTTGGCGCCGATCTCCGCCGCCTCGCGCCCACTCTTGCCCTGCTCGATGTAGCGCACGATGTTCTCGATCATCACGATCGCGTCGTCGACCACGAAACCGGTGGCCACCACCAGCGCCATCAGCGACAGGTTGTCCAGCGACATGCCGGCGAAGGCCATCACCGCGAAGGTGCCGGCCAGCGACAGCGGCACCGCCACCGACGGGATGATCGTGGCCCACAGCCGGCGCAGGAACACGAAGATCACCGCCACCACCAGGAAGATGGTCAGGATCAGGGTGAACTTGACCTCGTGCACCGAGGCGCGGATGGTCTCGGTGCGGTCGGAGAACACATCCAGGTGCACGCCTCTCGGCAGCACGCCCTGCAGTTGCGGCAGGATCGCGCGGATCTGCTCCACCGTCTGCACGATGTTGGCGCCGGGCTGGCGGCGGATCTCCAGCAGCACCGCCGGCTTGCCGTCGGCCCAGGCGGCAAGCTGATCATTCTCCACCCCGTCCACCACCTGCGCCACGTCCGACAGCCGCACCGGCGCGCCGTTCCTGTAGCTGATGACGGTATCGCGGTAGTCGGCGGCGCTGGACAGCTGGTCGTTGGTGCCGATGCTGTAGGACTGGGTCTTGCCGTTGAGCGAGCCCTTCGGCGCGTTGACGTTGGTTTCGGTCAGTGCGCTGCGCAGCGCCTCCATGGTCAGGCCCATGTTCGACAGCTGCGCCGGGTTGACCTGGATGCGCACGGCCGGGCGCACGTTGCCGGCGATCGACACCAGGCCCACCCCGGGCACCTGCGACAGGCGCTGCGCCAGGATCGAGTCGGCGTAGTTGTTCACGTCGCGCAACGGCAGCGTGTCGGAGCTGAGCTTGAGGGTCAGGATCGCCGCGTCGGCCGGGTTCACCCGGTTGTAGACCGGCTGGTAGGGCAGCGACGAGGGCAGGGTGGACTGGCGGATCGCCCCCTGCACGTCTTGCGCGGCGATGTCGATGTCGCGGTCCATCGCGAACTGCAGGATGATCGTGGACAGGCCCGCCGAGGAATCGGAGGTCATCATCTGCAGGCCGGAGATCTGCCCCAGCTGCCGCTCCAGCGGCGTGGTTACCAGCGAGGCCATGGTGCTGGCGTTGGCGCCGGGGTACTGGGTGGTCACCACCAGGCTGGGGGCGTCGATCTCCGGCAGCGCCGACACCGGCAGCTGCCGGTAGCCGAGGATGCCGAGCAGCAGCACGCCTGCCATCAGCAAGGTGGTGGCGATCGGGCGGCGGATGAAGATCGTCGAAAAGCCCACAGGGGTGTCCTTGCTCGAAAGTCGGGATGGAGCGGATCTATCTGCCGCGGCGCCAATGGCGTGCGCGGCGGCGGCGGGCGTGCCGCGTTCGGCCCTTGGCCTTGCGCGCTCGCGCGGCCGGACGCAAGGCGCCGGGCCGCGCGGCGGACCTCAGCGCGGTCCGCCGTCGCGACGGCCGCCGCCATCCTTGCGCTTCTGCTTGCTTTCTGCCGCCTTCAATTCGGCTTCGGTCGGCTGCGGCGGAGCTTCGCCCGGCTTCAGTGGAGTGACCTTGCTGCCCGGCTTGAGCCGGAACTGGCCCTCGGTGACCACCCGCTCGCCGGCCTCCAGGCCCTGCTCCAGCTGCACCTGGCTGTCGCCCACTTCCACGCCCTGCCTGACCGTCTGCATCTTGACCGTGTTGTCGCCCTGCACCGCGTACACGTAGTCGCCGTCGGGGCCGCGCTGCACCGCCTGGGTCGGCACCACCACGCCGCTGGCCAGCGTGCGCAGGGTCAGCCGCACGTTGACGAACTGGCCCGGCCACAGCGCGTTGCCGGGGTTGGGGAACTCGGCGCGGACCTTGAAGGTGCCGGTGTCGCTGCTGATCTGGTTGTCGATCACGTCGACCCGGCCGTCGCCGGCGATCACGTGCGCGTCGGTGCGGTCCAGCGCCGCCACCGTCAGCGGTCCGGCCGCCTGTGCCTCGCGCAGGCCCTGCAGCTCGCGCTCGGCCAGGTTGAAGACCACGTAGATCGGATGGATCTGGGTGATGGTGACGATGCTGCTGCTGGTGCTGACGATGTTGCCCACGTCCACGCCGCGTAGGCCGGTGATACCGTCGATCGGGGCCAGGATGCGGGTGTACTGCAACTGCACCTGCGCCGCGCGCATCGCTGCGTCGTTGGCGGCGACCGCCGCCTCGTACTGCGCTACCTGGTTGCGCTGCGTGTCCAGGTCGGTCCTGGCCACGTACTGGCGGTAGGCCGGCGCATCGGAGCGCTGGAAGGTGGAGCGGGCAGTGGCCAGCAATGCCTGGTTCTGGCGCTTGCTCGCTGCCGCCTCGTCGTAGCTGGCCTGCAGCGAGCGCGGGTCGATCTGCGCCAGCAGCTCGCCCTTCTTCACTTCCTGGCCTTCGCGGAAGTTCAGGCTCATCAGCTGCCCGCTCACCTGCGGATTGACCGTGACCGTGGCCAGCGCGGTCACCGTGCCGGTGGAGGTGGCGTAGATCGGCACCGTCTGGCTGCCGGCGGCGACCACCGTCACCGGGATCGGCGTGCTGTCGTCGCCATCGCCGCCCGCCGCCGCGCCGCCGCGGCCATGGCCGTGTCCGCTGCGCAGGAAATGCGCGCCCACCAGCACCACGACCATCGCTGCAACGATCAGCAGCGCAATCTTCCAGAAACGCGACATCCGGGGGAACTCCTGTGGCGAGGCGGGGTAGGGGACCCTCCCGCAGTGGCTGGTGCGACAAGCGGTGAAGCATATCGCCGGCACGTTGCGATTGGACCATGACTTAAGAGAGGGGGACGTGCACGTGCGGCTATTGGCGCTGATAGCGGCAACGCACCGGCGGCGGATCGGTTGACACGGATTGCTAAGGGTTTTTTCGCCGCGCCGCGGAGCCGGCCTGTAGTGAATGCAATACATTGATTGAACGCCACACAACACCGGATTGGAGATTTCCACGCCGCGCCCGCCCCGTCTGCCGTCTGCGCTGCTGCTCGCCGTCCACGCGCTGGCCTGCGCCGAGTCCGCTGAACGTCCGGACGTGGCGGCTGCGGCGGCCAGGCTGCAGCTCAAGGTGGTCCAATGGCGGCGCGACTTCCACCAGCACCCGGAACTGTCCAACCGCGAGCAGCGCACCGCGGCCGAGGTCGCCGAGCGGCTGCGCGCGCTGGGCCTGAAGCCGCAGACCGGGATCGCCCACCACGGCGTGGTGGCGATCATCAAGGGCGCGCTGCCGGGGCCGAAGATCGCCCTGCGCGCGGAAACGGACGCGCTGCCGGTGACCGAGCAGACCAGCCTGGGGTTCGCCTCCAAGGCCACCGGCGAGTACCGCGGCGAAACCGTCGGGTTATGCACGCCTGCGGCCACGATGCCCACACCGGAGCGTGCAGGCGGGCAAGATCGCGGTGCGCGGCGGCCCGCTGATGGCCGCCTCGGACCGCTTCAGCATCAAGGTGATCGGCCGCCAGACCCACGGCTCGGCGCCGCGGAACGGGATCGACCCGATCGTGGCCAGCGCCGACCTGATCGGCGCGGCGCAGACCGTGGTCAGCCGCCGCGCCAATAGTTCCAGGCAGCCGGCGGTGCTCAGCTTCGGCGCGATCAAGGGCGGCATCCGCTACAACATCATTCCCGACGAGGTGGAGATGGTCGGCACCATCCGCACCTTCGACGACGCCATGCGCCAACAGATCTTCGCCGACCTGAAGACCGTCGCCGAGCACACCGCCGCCGCGCACGGCGCCAAGGCCGAGGCGCACGTGCCCGACCAGGACGGCAACCCGGCCACCATCAACGCCCCGGCGCTGACCGCGAAGATGCTGCCCAGCGTGCAGGCGGTGGTCGGCGCCGGCAACGTCTACGAGCCGCCGCTGCAGATGGGTGCGGAAGATTTCTCGTTCTACGCGCAGCAGGTGCCGTCGATGTTCGCGCCACCGGCCCCGGCATCGATCCGGCGACCGCGCCGAGCAACCACTCGCCGCAGTTCCTGCTCGACGAATCGGCGCTGGACGTGGGCCTGCGCGCGCTGCTGCAGGTGTCGCTGGATTATCTGGCGATGAAGCTGTGATTGGGGATTGGGATTGGGGAGTCGTAAAAGCGGGAAGGGTGGTGGGGAGAGCGTGCAAACCCTGGCGATTTCTTGATTCGGGTGGGCTGGCCGAGCCGGAGTTCGCACCGCGTCGCTTTTGCCAATCCCGAATCCCAATCCCGGCCCCATACACCTGCCAGCCACACCGCGCCCGCTACACTGGCCGGCATGAACACCCCCCAGGATTCCAGTCTCGGCCGCGAAGTCGCGTATCCCTCGCAGTACGATCCCGCGCTGCTGTTCCCGATTCCCCGCGCCGGCGGCCGTGCCGAGATCGGCCTGGAGACCACGCCGCTGCCGTTCTTCGGCCTCGACCGCTGGCATGCCTACGAACTGGGCTGGCTGGACGCACAGGGCAAACCCTGCGTGGCGACCGCCACCCTGCAGGTGCCGTGCACCTCGCCGCAGCTGATCGAATCCAAGTCGCTCAAGCTCTACCTCAACTCGCTCAACGCGATGCGCTTCAACAGCGCCGAAGCGGTGCGCGCCTGCATCGTCAGCGACCTGTCGGCGCGCGCCGGTGCCGACGTCACCATGGAGTTTGGCCTGCCGCCGGTGGACCCGCTCGGCGAAGGCGACTCGCTGGATGTGCTGGACATCGCCATCGACTGCTACGGCCCGCCACGTCCGCAGTTCCTGTTCGCCGCGGCCGACGACATCGTCGAGGAAACGCTGAGCAGCGCATTGCTCAAATCCAATTGCCCGGTCACCGGCCAGCCGGACTGGGCCACGCTGTGCGTGCGCTATCGCGGCGGCCGCATCGACCGCGAAGGCCTGCTGCGCTACCTGATCAGCTTCCGCGAGCACGCCGGCTTCCACGAACAATGCCTGGAGCAGATCTTCCACGACCTGCTGATCCGCTGCCGCCCGCAGTCGCTGCAGGTCGAGGCGCGCTACACACGACGCGGCGGGCTGGACATCAATCCCTGGCGCGCCACGCCCGACATGGCCGAACCGATCGCCTTCCACCGCGACCCGCGCCAGTAGGCGCAGGCTGAATGGGGCCGGCGCCGTTCACGGCTGCGCGATCCGCTTTTAACAAATTCTATGCAACCGTGGCCGCATCCCATCCACGCACGGAGCCACATGCGATGAACAGCGACAAGCGCGCCGATTTTTCGGCAGTCACCGCCAAGGTGGACACCACCGCGGACATCACGCCGAAGGCGGATTTCTCCGCCGTGCAGGCCCACGTGGACACAACCGCCGAACAGGTGCAGCAGGTCTACGTGGTCAAATCGGGCGATTCGTTGTCCAAGATCGCCAAGTTGCACTACGGCGAAGGCAACGCCTGGACCCGCATCTTCGAAGCCAACCGCGACGTGCTCGACGACCCGGACAAGATCTACCCAGGGCAGACGCTGAAGCTGCCTGCCCGCGCCTGACCCGCGCCGCACCGCACAACCTGCGCGATCCATCATTCCATCCAAGGAGCACCACCTCATGAAGATCCATTCGAAGACATTGACCTCTCCGCTGCTGCTGGCCCTGGTCGGTGCGCTCGCCCTGGCCGGTTGCAAGAAGCAGGAGCAGAGCCAGACCGCCACGCCGGATCCCACCTCCTCCGCCCCGACCGAGGCGATGCCGGGTCCGGCAGAGACGGCGCCGGCCGCGGCCACTGCCGGCACGGTGACGGTCGCCTCGGTGACCGTGGGCAACAGTGCGGGCGCCGACAAGACGGTGGCGCCGCTGAGCACGCTGAGCAGCAAGGACACCATCATCGTCTCGGTGAAAACCGAGGGTTCCTCCACCACCACCAATGTCGGCGCCAAGCTGCTGTTCCAGGACGGCCAGACCGCCGGCGAGCAGAGCGCGACGCTGACCACGGCCGGTGCGGAAACCACCAATATCTCCTTCACCAACGCCAAGGGCTGGCCGGCGGGCAAGTACAAGGCCGAGGTCACCGTGAACGGTCAGCCGGCCGGGACCGTGCAGGAATTCGAAGTCAAGTGATGCGCATCGCGTCCCGCTAAGCACACCGCAGTCACGGATCGCGCCAGCCGACTCTCTCCCGGCCGGCGCGGCACGCTGGGCGCAGTCGCGAGACTGCGCCATTTTTTGTGGGCAAAGGCGATAGAACGACATATCGTCGCCAGGCCAGTTTCCGATCCACGCGGCCGTGAGCGCGCGACGATGTCGAGTGGCGCCGGGACGACATGGCATGGGTGTTTCAATCCACGCGCCCGTGAGGACGCGACACCACCCTCGAAGTTGCCGGTGACGTAGTACGGGTTTCAATCCACGCGCCCGTGAGGACGCGACTGGGTATGGGAGAAGACGGCCGCTACCGGGCATATGTTTCAATCCACGCGCCCGTGAGGACGCGACGGCCACACCGGCCACCCGCCAGCGAGACTGAGCCATGTTTCAATCCACGCGCCCGTGAGGACGCGACGGGTCTCTAACTTGCGGGAAGCAACGCAGGCTGAGTTTCAATCCACGCGCCCGTGAGGACGCGACCAGCGGCATGCGCATGCTTGCTAGCAGCGCCTCCGTGTTTCAATCCACGCGCCCGTGAGGACGCGACTCGAAAGCATAGACGGCCGCACTACGGTAAACGCCCAGTTTCAATCCACGCGCCCGTGAGGACGCGACGGTGGCAGTAGGCGCTACTCCTTGGGTCCTCGTGGTTTCAATCCACGCGCCCGTGAGGACGCGACAGGCGCGAAACGGTCGGCACCAGCGGCGCGAAGCCGTTTCAATCCACGCGCCCGTGAGGACGCGACGACGCTGGGGATTTGGTGACATGCTCGTTTTCAATGTTTCAATCCACGCGCCCGTGAGGACGCGACACCTTTGTTTCGCGCATCCTGCGCTTAATCTGAGTTTCAATCCACGCGCCCGTGAGGACGCGACGCCCATGGCCGCTACGAAGATAGCGACGGAGGTCAAGTTTCAATCCACGCGCCCGTGAGGACGCGACCCACCTGCGAGCGCATGTCGCGGTGGGCGCGCGTGTTTCAATCCACGCGCCCGTGAGGACGCGACGCGCTCGGCGCCGGCGCGTCGCACACGCTGCAGGTTTCAATCCACGCGCCCGTGAGGACGCGACGCTGCATGCAGCCAACCTGACGGACCGCCATTGTTGTTTCAATCCACGCGCCCGTGAGGACGCGACCTCGATCGGCGCTACGTCCAGCATCGCGAGCCAGTTTCAATCCACGCGCCCGTGAGGACGCGACCTGCGATGCGCGCGCTGCGTCGCTGCTGGTGACCGGTTTCAATCCACGCGCCCGTGAGGACGCGACCGGCTGCGCCCGCCGTCGCGATGGATTACGGCCTGTTTCAATCCACGCGCCCGTGAGGACGCGACAAGTGCTCGCACCGCTGACACTGGATTGGGTGCTGGTTTCAATCCACGCGCCCGTGAGGACGCGACTGATGTCTACGTCGCGTTCACGCAGCACGACCGAGTTTCAATCCACGCGCCCGTGAGGACGCGACCTTTACGCCGACGCGCCCGAACAGGTCAACATCGTGTTTCAATCCACGCGCCCGTGAGGACGCGACAGGCCCGGAGTTTGAATGCTCCAACCGAATGCAAGTTTCAATCCACGCGCCCGTGAGGACGCGACCGGCATGGGCGCGCGCTCGGGTCACGTCGTTGGCGTTTCAATCCACGCGCCCGTGAGGACGCGACTCGGACACGATCAAGCAATTCTCGATCACGTACCTGTTTCAATCCACGCGCCCGTGAGGACGCGACGGATATTGGCGAAATCGGAGAGGACTGACTGCATGTTTCAATCCACGCGCCCGTGAGGACGCGACCCACGGCGATGGACCGTGTTGTCGGCGCGTTCACGTTTCAATCCACGCGCCCGTGAGGACGCGACGATGTAGCTGCCTACCGGTGCGCTAACCAGATTCTGGTTTCAATCCACGCGCCCGTGAGGACGCGACCAGATCGCGAGGTTGCGGTTGTCTCGCGTCAAATTGTTTCAATCCACGCGCCCGTGAGGACGCGACGCCTGCAAAAACACTGGCCCCATCCGGAAAGCTGGTTTCAATCCACGCGCCCGTGAGGACGCGACGGATTCGAACCTGCGACATTCAGATTCGTAGTCTGTTTCAATCCACGCGCCCGTGAGGACGCGACCTGCGCAGGAGGTGCCAGGGTGAGCAGGTACACGAGTTTCAATCCACGCGCCCGTGAGGACGCGACCCGTGTTATCGAGGACCGTTGCGCTCGCCATGGTGTTTCAATCCACGCGCCCGTGAGGACGCGACCCATAGCCGACACGTCAATCCCACACCGGTGTGAGTTTCAATCCACGCGCCCGTGAGGACGCGACCCTCAACGACTACAGGCTGGCGGTCAGTAGCCACTGTTTCAATCCACGCGCCCGTGAGGACGCGACCGTGCTGAGAGTATGCACGGGTTACACATGTAACGGTTTCAATCCACGCGCCCGTGAGGACGCGACTTGCGATGCTGGCCCTGAGTGGTTGCGCATCTGGTTTCAATCCACGCGCCCGTGAGGACGCGACGTAAAATTGTGCGTCGAACATCGCGGTCCCGACCAGTTTCAATCCACGCGCCCGTGAGGACGCGACCCAGGTCGTCGCGGAGCATCGCTTCAGCGTCCATCGTTTCAATCCACGCGCCCGTGAGGACGCGACGCGGCGGCTTGCGCTTCCCACTACGGATGCGCTTGTAGTTTCAATCCACGCGCCCGTGAGGACGCGACGCCGACGCATTTCCTCAGCCTCCTCTTCCGTACCAAGGTTTCAATCCACGCGCCCGTGAGGACGCGACATACTCCACAAGCCTCTAAGAAGGTGTACATATTGTTTCAATCCACGCGCCCGTGAGGACGCGACGACAACTCAGCGTTCCAAATACGCAACACCAAATCCCGTTTCAATCCACGCGCCCGTGAGGACGCGACCTGGCTTGATCCCTGCGGCAAGCATCGCCGCCAAGTTTCAATCCACGCGCCCGTGAGGACGCGACGGATACTCCACAAGCTTCTAAGAAGGTGTACATGCGGTTTCAATCCACGCGCCCGTGAGGACGCGACCTGCGCAGGAGGCGTCAGGATGAGCAGGCACACGGTTTCAATCCACGCGCCCGTGAGGACGCGACTGGGCAGGCGCCGATTTTTGGGAAGCTGCAGGCGTTTCAATCCACGCGCCCGTGAGGACGCGACTCTAACTAATTAGGAGTTGAAAATGTCCAATATCGTTTCAATCCACGCGCCCGTGAGGACGCGACAGCAGGACCGCCGACACATCGGCGTTAACTAGCAGTTTCAATCCACGCGCCCGTGAGGACGCGACCAAAACATCCAATCGGTGTCCGCGGCGGTGGGCCAGTTTCAATCCACGCGCCCGTGAGGACGCGACTGTACAAGCGCACAAGGAGGCGCAGCGGCAAAGGAGTTTCAATCCACGCGCCCGTGAGGACGCGACGCACGGCAGCAGCACGCGGCCACACATGCCGCTGGTTTCAATCCACGCGCCCGTGAGGACGCGACACTCTAAAAAGCGTCTCGCGCTCGCGCGGTCTTGGTTTCAATCCACGCGCCCGTGAGGACGCGACGCAACAGCAATGGAGACACCAATTGAGCCTCCGAAGTTTCAATCCACGCGCCCGTGAGGACGCGACAACTGGAGCGGATTGTGTCCGTCAGCCAGGGCTGGTTTCAATCCACGCGCCCGTGAGGACGCGACGGCGGCGTTGGGGTACAGGTAGGGAAATTTAATTCGGTTTCAATCCACGCGCCCGTGAGGACGCGACAAGGTTTGGGACGGGCAGTTGGCGGAATACTTGATGTTTCAATCCACGCGCCCGTGAGGACGCGACCAGGTAAAAAGCTGTGGATCGAATGCCAATCGGGTTTCAATCCACGCGCCCGTGAGGACGCGACGGGCTTCCGAACAACGCATCCACCCGCGCGCGCTCGTTTCAATCCACGCGCCCGTGAGGACGCGACTGTCCTAGCCCGGGCACACTCCACCACGGTACGCCTCGTTTCAATCCACGCGCCCGTGAGGACGCGACCGCACCTGCCCGAACTGCGGCGGTCGGGACCACGAGTTTCAATCCACGCGCCCGTGAGGACGCGACCAGCGAGTACAGCGCACGGCTGTGGGCGGACAGAGTTTCAATCCACGCGCCCGTGAGGACGCGACCACCCGGCGGGCCTGGAAGACCACGGCGATATCGGGTTTCAATCCACGCGCCCGTGAGGACGCGACCTCGACATCGCCAAGGCTCAGCTAGAAGAGCTGCGGTTTCAATCCACGCGCCCGTGAGGACGCGACCACCCTGCTGGCCGCTTCGGGCGATCTGCAGGCGTTTCAATCCACGCGCCCGTGAGGACGCGACGATGAGGCAAAGGCCAATGTGCGCAGCCGGACCGGTTTCAATCCACGCGCCCGTGAGGACGCGACCGCCCTGAGCATAAGTGCTGATGGGTGTTGGAAAAAAGTCCGCACTTTTGCGGAACCCTTCGGAGACGCAATCGAATTGGGCCGCCGCGGACCTGTAGTGAGCGGAAGAGGTTAGTGTTTTTCTTGTAAATCAATGACTTGGTTTGTTGCGCGAACCTGCCCGGCTTTCCCCGGTCGCTTGCGGTTCGCGTCAGAAGATCAGTGGGCCTTTGAGGTCCAGGCTGGGCTTGGCGCCGACGTGCTCCACGCGGGCTTCCCATTTCGCGCCGAGCTGATAGAAGCGCAGGCTGTCGACGCCTGGATCGATCAGGTCGCATAAGCGCTGCCGCAATGCGGCCCATTGTGCAGGGTCCACCTCGATTTCGAAGACCGAGAATTGCACGCGTTGGCCGAGATCACGGCAGGCTTTGGCGACTTTGCGCAGTCGCTTTTCGCCGCCGGGGGAACTCGTGCTGACATCGTAGCTGACCAGAACCATCATGGCGCGGCGGCCTTTTCATTTCCAGAAGAAGGGGGGATAGCCATCCAGGTCGCCGCGCAGGTGTCGGGCCAGCAGCTGGGCCTGGACGAAGGGCAGCAAGCCGATATCCACCTTCTCGCCGAGGAAGGCGTGCTGGAGTTGTTCGCGCTTGCGTTCCTGGTAGGCCACCAGAACGGTCTTGCGGGCATCGTCCTTCAGCAGGACGGCTCCGCTGTCGAAGGTCTGGAAGTCGCGTTCGTTCAACTGGCGACGATTGATCAGCGACAACGCCAGGCGCTCGCCGAGCAACGGCCTGAACTCTTCGGCCAGGTCGAGGGCCAGGCTGGGCCGCCCAGGGCGGTCCCTGTGCAGGAAGCCGACTGCCGGGTCCAGGCCAACGGTTTCCAGGGCGGAACGGCAATCGTGGGTGAGCAGGGTATAGAGGAAGGAGAGCAGGGCATTGAACGCGTCGCGCGGCGGACGGCGGTTGCGGCCGCCGAAGCGCAGCACCGGTGCGTCGGCACGGACGAGTTGGCCGAACACGCCGAAATAGGATTGCGCGGCCTCGCCTTCCAGACCGCGCAACACATCCACGCTGTTCTGGCCGAGGATGCGTTGCGGGATGCGTTTGAGACGCTTGAGCGCGTGCTGAAAGGCGGCAATGTCGGTGAGTCGGTCACCGTGGTCGCGCCAGCCGCGGGCGAGGACAGCGCGCTGGTTATGGATCTTTCCCACCAGGAGATTACGGACGATGGCCGCGCAGCGCGCAGGGTCGTCGCTGCGCCGGTATTGTTCGCGGCGCAATAGCACGTTGCCTGAAACTGGGCCTTCGACGCGCGCCAGGAAGCGTCCCTGTGGTGTCAGGTAGCAGATGCTGATGCCTTGTTCGGAGCAAAAGCCCAGCAGCTGCGGCGATACCGCGACCCGGCCGATACAGACCAGGCTTTCCAGCATGTGCACGGGGAGCCGGGCGCGTTCCTGCCGTTCGACCTCCATCACGACGTTAGCCCCGTCTTTGCGCAGCCAGGCGCCGTCTGTGGTGGCGTAGAGCGTGTTGAGTTGGCGGCGCACCTTCACTCCTCCTCGGTGTCGAGCTGCTTGCGCAGCCAATCTTCGACGCTGCCGCGGCCGAGCAGTCGTGGCTGGCACAGGTCGATCAGGGAACAGGCATCGCAGCGTCGCGCTTCGTAGTGCGCGCTCGGCGTAGTGCCGGAAGACAGCATTGCGCGGGTTTCGGTGATGGTGCGCAGGGTCAGCTCGCGCAGGGCTGGGTCGAAGGCGACATCCTTGCGCCGCCGCGTCTGGCCGTAGAACAAGGCGCCGGCGGCGACGGGATGGCCCAGCATGTGCTCAAGGCACAAGGCCTGCGCGCACAGTTGTACGTCGTCGGCCCGGTGCGACTTCGGCCGGCCGCGCTTGTATTCCACCGGAAAGGCGAATTCGCCGACGCCCTCGCGATGGAATTCGACCACATCTGCCTTGCCGGTGATGCCAAGTTGCAGCGCCAGCAGCGGCATCGCCGTGACCGTGCGCACGCCGCGCCTGCGCTCGGTCTGCGGCGTATCGGCGCGTTGGTGCAACAGCTGGCCCTCGGCAGTCTGCCGGTTCTCAGCCCATTGCCGTTCCACATGGATCAGCGCGCACTGGCGCGGGCAATAAAGGTAATGCTGTAGGGCAGAGAGCGGGATCAGGTCTTCGTCGTCCATGGTTCCCGCTCTCCCCGGCGGTCAGATCAGTTCAGTGACGGTGACGCCGGCCGGCAGGTCGCGATCGATCAGGACCCGATAATCGGAGAAGCCGCGTGCCGGCCCGTTGTCGGCACTCTCGACACGTTCGACCTTGACCTTGTCGAACAGCACATGCGCCGGAGCATTGCCCATTGGGTGTTCGTGTTCGAACACGATCAGCTTGCGCGCGGCCATCTCTCCGCGCGCGGCAGAGCGGTCGTGTTCGAACAGGTTGGTCAGCGCGCGCCATAGCAGTTGCAGGTCGTCTTCGGAGAAACCGGTGCGCTCGGCTAGCTTGGCCGAGACGAAGCCATGGGCGCGATACAGTCCGTAGGGAAGGATGTGCTTGCGGCCCATGGTGCGCTCCTTCTCCAGGTCCCTTTCGTTCGTCACCGCCACGCGGGTGATGGACACCTCCAGTGGCAGGACCGGCTCCACCGAACTGGCAAAGGCTAGCTGCACCGGGCCGCGGACCTGGCCGGTATTGACCTCGGTGGTCATCACCGCGCCGAAGGCGCGCACGTCGAAGAAGTTGGCGCACATCCACAAGGTGAGTTCCTTGGCCTTGGCCTGATCCTTGGGGAGCCTCTTGTACTTTTCCTTTTCGTCCGGCGGAATGTTCAACGCCTTCCAGGCCAGCTCGTGCTGGCTGTTCAGCACCGACTTCTCCTGCATGTAGATGGTATAGCCCGGCGTGTTCTCCTTTTCCAGCGCGACGTAGTTGCGGATCTTGCGCTTGAGCGCCACGTCGGTGACCAGGCCGCGGTTGGTCTCCGGGTCCAGGCGTGGCAGGTTGCCGGCATCCGGGTCGCCGTTGGGGTTGCCGTTGGTCACGTCGAACAGGTAGACGAACTCGTAGCGGTGGGCGATGGCGCTCATGCGTGATCTCCTTCGGTAGCGGTGTCGGGGGCGTCCTGGCCGTCGTTGCGGACGAAGCGCGCCTGGGTCTGGTGGTAGTAGCCGATCGCGAAACGGCCTTGCTCTTCGATGGGCAGCGTGCGGGGGAAGCTGGTGGGAAGTGCGTCGATGATCTGGCCGATTTCCTTTTCCAGGTTCACCGCCAGGCCGGCCTTGTCCTTGCGCAGCTTGCCGAAGTGGTTTTGCGCGCTGCGCAGCAGGACCGGGAAGATGCTGGCTGGTGTCGCCGAGGCGGCGCCGTAGTAGCGGTCGCGAATGGTGGCGTTGACCTGGCCGCCGAGCGCTGCGCGTTGCAGGTTTTCCAGCGACGAGAACAGTCGTCCCAGCAGGTAGCCGGGATCGGTATTGGCGGTATCGAGACTCACGGGGGGTTCTCCCTTGGTGGATGACAGTCCTTGTTGCGTATCCAAACGTGCTTCGCGCGCCAGTACGGCCCGGCACAAGGCCACACGCAGCGGGTTGACCTGCCCATCGGCGCGGAAGCGCATGACGATGGCGCCTAGCAGGCTGCGCGGATAGCGCGTGCCGGTCAGGATCGCCCGCGTCAGCTCACCGGCCAGCAGCGGCGAGACGTCCTCGGCCTTGGGCTTGCCGTGCTCTCCGTAGACCGGCGCGGTCTGCAGGGCGAGGAACTGTGGCGTTGGCGGGCGCTTCCAGGCGGGTGGTTGCAGGGCGAGGTCGTGATAGTGGTCGGCCAGGCGGCGCGCGAAGCCGGCCAGCGTCTGCGTTTCCCAAAAGCGGATCGACAAGCGCGAGGCGTTCGGAGCAAGGCCCAGCACGAAGACGCGGGCTTCGTCGTCCAGCGTGGCGTCCACTTCTCGCAGCGGTCGCGCTTGTCGCACCTGCTCCAATGCGAGCTGCAGGCGCTGGGTGGCCTGGCCGTCGGCGATTCCAGGGTCGCCTGCTTCGCCGCCACGTAGGAAATCGGCGATCAGGTCCTCGGCACCATCGGCCTGCGCGGTCGTCTTCGCCTGCGCCCAGAACACCACCGTGGTGTCGCCGATCTGCACACGTTGGCGATTGCGTGGGTCGCGGCGTAACAGGTGGTTGAGCGCGGTGGTGTAAGCGAAGGCGGCCTGCTCGGAAACCGGGGCGTTCTCGCCCTGGCTCTTGCCGTAGGAGGTGAAGGCGTCGAGATTGAACGAGACGATCGATGCGCCGGAACTCTGCGCGCCGTTCACTCCCTTGATCGCTGGGTGCAGTCGTGCCAGCGGCGCGCGTTCGCCGCTGACCAGGCAAATGCCGAATGCACCGTTGGCGCCTTGGCCTTGTTGCCGCTCCCAGGCAGCGCGCGCGGCAGCACGATGATGCAGATAACCGGTGTCGCCATCCAGGCGAAACACCACGTTGGTATCCAACAGTGCCTCGCCATGTCGTGCAAAGTGAGGGTGTTCCGGAAACTGTGTGGGGGACCACGTGTCGAGGAAAGCGAGTAGTGCCAGCAAGCCAGGATCGTTGCTGTCGGCCAGCGCCTGTTGGTGCAGAGCTTTGAACGCTGCGTGCTCCTGCTCGCTACGCTTGCTGCTGGCGCTCGCCCCGAGCGCGTAGCTGGTCTTGTCCCACAGGAAGAACGGATTGGTTCCGATTCCGGGGCGCTTGAATGACGCCGGCACGGAAACTGACTTCGGAATCCGCTTCTTGCCGTCGTAGTCGTGTTCGTCCTCCACTGCCACGACGCTACCGTCGGTGGTCAGCACGATCGCGTAGCCGATCTTCTCCTGGCTATAGCCGGGCGCGGCGATGCCCGATGCCGGATCGTCCAGTAGCCGTTGGTAGTAGTCGGCGAGCGCGGACAGGATCATGCGCGCACCCCGCCGTCTTCCGGCGCTGGTACTTCGACGCGCCCATCGACCATGCGTGCGCGGAAGAAGCGCGGGGTCATGCCGTCGGTGAAGTCGATGTCGTGCAGCATCCAGCCCAGATCGCGTTCGCCGGCCAGCGCGGGGTCGGTGGCCGGCACGGCAGCGTCGTCTTCGATCAGTGCGAAACTGGCGGGGAACTCGCGCGTACCCAGGCACGGCGTCTGGAAGCACTGCCCGCGCCGCGCGCGGCGGTTGAAGATGTCCAGGTGCTTGCCGACGTTGTCGTCGGCGCCGGCCTTGTCGGTCAGCTCGAAGTGTGCGGCGATCACGTAGCCCACATCGCGCAGCAAGGTGGCGGCGCGTTGCTGGCGGTCTTCCTCGACGTAGCTGACCAGCGTATCGGTGCGCCCGGCCTTGATCCCCTTGGTCACGCTGGCTGCCGACAGTTTGCTGCCGACCTCATTCCGGCGGATCGACTCGAAGCGGATCGGCTTGAGTACCTGGATGCCGTCTACCACCCAGCGGATCGCCGGCTTCCAGTGGATGGCTTCCAGGATGCCGCGCGCTGCCGACGGCGTGATGATGTCGTACGAGACCCGCTCTACCTTCATCTCCGGGCGCGTGAACAGCGCCCGCTCGCCCCAGATGTGGAGCCTGATGCCGTAACTCATCCTTGTTCCCCCTATGGTGGCCTTACCAAGTTGAATCTGCCTCATTTCTATCTCAATTTTCGAGATTTGATTGCAAGCGGTTTTGCTCAATTAACCAGAGCCTCGGCTGCTATGAACTGCGGGTTGTCCCAGTGCAGCCCGAACCGCGCGTCGTACAACCTTGGATTCACCAGCCGGACGAACTGCTCCCCATACCTGGCCTGCGCGACCGGGGCGATGGCATGGGCCTGCCACAGTGCCTTGTAGGCCTGCTCGGGCACCTGCACCAGCCATGGTTGCAGGCGACGGGCAGCACCGGCCACGCCCACCTGCTCGGCGTGTTCGAGCTGGCGCAGGGTATCGGCAACCTCGGGTACCTCTTTGTCGCTGCCTGGTGCATAGGGCACGATCAGTGGCCGCATCGTGGTGCGGATCAGCTTGAACTTGCGCGCCAGCGTATCCAGCGGCAGGCCGTCGATGTCGGCGTTGCGCAGCAGCCCCAGCAGGTCCTCGCGGTCGAGCCGGCCATCGCCCAGGCGGCGATAGAGCGCACCAAAGTAGTCGGCGACCGCCTCCATCGCTAGCAAATCGTTGCGGTGGGCGCGCTCGACGCCACGGAAGACCTCGGCGAACAGTTCCAGTTCCTTCGGTGGTGCCCAATCCCGGTTTGCCGGCGCGAACACCAGCACTTCGCTGGCGTCGAGCGGTCGTCGGCCTTCGCGGTTGCAGCGCCCCGCAGCCTGGGCGATGGAATCCAGGCCGGCCTCGGCGCGCAGCACGGCAGGAAAGTCCACATCGACCCCAGCCTCGATCAGGCTGGTGGCGACCAGCCGACACGGACGGCCCGCCTTCAGATCCTCGCGCAGTTCGGCCAACACCGCGCTGCGATGGCGTGCGTGCATCAGCGTGGTCAGGTGGCGCACGCCGGGTTGACCGGCGATCGCATCGAATAGGTGGCGCGCGTGGCGGCGGTTGTTGACGATGCACAGCACCTGCTCGCGCCGGCGCAGGTGGTCAGCCAATACGTCGTCGTCGAGCATGCCCACGTGGCGCACGCGGACACGTTGCAGCTGCGCATACAGGGCCGGTGGATCGTCCACCAGTTCTTGCACATGTTCCAGGCCGCCCTTGAAGCCCTGCTCCAGGCGCAGCGCCGGCTGGGTGGCGGTGCACAGCACCGGGCTGACCCGGTAGTTGCGCGCCAGTTCGTCCAACAGCGCCACGCAGGGACGCAGCAGGTTGTGCGGCAGGGTCTGCGCCTCATCCAGGACCACCACGCTGCCGGCGATGTTGTGCAGCTTGCGGCAGCGCGCTGGACGGTCCGCAAACAGGCTCTCGAAGAACTGCACCGCGGTGGTGACCACGATCGGCGCGTCCCAGTTCTCCATCGCCAGCCTGCGCTTGGCGATCGCCTGCGGTGCTGCACTGGGGTCGTCGAAGAACGCGCTGTGGTGTTCCAGCACCACGTCGTCGCGGTCCTGCACCCCGAGCGCATGGCGGAACACCTGCACGGTCTGTTCGACGATGCTGGTGAACGGAATCACGTAGATCACCCGGCGCAGGCCGTGGCTTTGTGCATGCGCGATGGCGTGATCCAGGGCGAACGCCAGCGAGGCCAGCGTCTTGCCGCCGCCGGTCGGCACGGTGAGCGAGAACAGGCCGGGAGGCATGTCCGCCTTGGCGCGAACTTCGTGCAGGATCTGCGTGCGCAGCGGGTTGATGCCGCCCTCGCGGGGAAAGCCGGCCATGTGCGTGTTCAGGCGTTCGCGCAGCTGGGCCAGCGTGGGCCGCGTACCGGCTTCTTCCGCGCGCGACGGCCGGCCTTCCAGGCGCCGGTAGAAGTCGTCGGTGTCGGTGAAATCGGCATCGACCAGGCAGGAGAACAGCATCCTGGCGAGCAGGGATAGCTGGAAGGGACGACGTTCCAAATGCGAATGGCCAGCGAAACCTGCCGGCAACGCCAGCTTGTCCGGCAGCGCCAACTCCCGTTCCCACTCCGGAAGCAGCGGCGGCAGTTCGTGCTTGCGGTAATCGTCGGACAGGCGCTCTTGCAGCGAGGGACGCGACTGCGCCTCGTGCCCGGCGCGTCCATCAGCCAGCCCAGCGTGGTGGCCAGCGATGCCATAGGCGATCAGAGCGCCGGTGGTGGAGTAACGCTCGCGGGCAATCCGCGCGCCCCAGGTGGCGTGGTCCACGCGGGCTGGGTCGCCATCCAAACGGGCCTGAAACTTCTCGGTGTACTTGCCCAAGTCATGCAGGCGGCCGGCTGCGCGGGCCAGAATCTGGCCGCCAAAAGGCGCGGCGTGTTCGGCAGCGAAATCGCCGACCTGGATGAGGTGCTCGGCCAGCGGTTGCCAGTCGCCCCGATCCTGTCGCTTGGCCGAGTGTGCGTAGAACTTCATCCTTGCCCCCTATGCCCATCTCCGTGTTGGCACTGCGATCACCGTGCCGTAGGCTGCTTATACCTGGAAGTTCCGTTTTTGTGTTAGACAGTTCATCGGCTCCGGCATGGCGCGTGTCGCCGCACCAGCGGGAGCAAGTGCTCAGTTGCTGGGGGCGGCTGATGAACAATCGGCAGTTGGATAGAGGGTGCGTCATACATTGATGCTTCTGCCGGAAACATACGCAGCCGTATCGACGCCGCCCGCCTTCCGATCAATGCCATCGGCACTGCATGCGAAGCGCTCTGCCGATGTGCAGCCCATACGCCTGCGCAGGGAAGGCGCACCGCCTTGCGCCGCAAGCGATGGCGGAATTTGTCCTGCGAGCCAACGCAAGCCATCGCCGCTGCGCCATGCCGCGCACAGTGCGAGCGCGTGTGCTGGTTCGGTGTCTGCGGTTTCCAACGTCCCATGCAAGCGCTTTCTCCGGCAAGCAGAAAACGCGACAATCGGCGGCTGCAATGCCAACGCCGTCGCCGGGTTTCCCTCGTCGAAAGCGCCAGAGTTCGCACGCCGTCCGCGCCGTGCCGACTGCGGTCTTTCCCGCGGCAACGCGTCCTTCCCGAATCCGCAAGCGAGCCCACGTCACTCATGTCGAATACGCCCAAGATCCTGTACACGCTCACCGACGAAGCCCCGTACCTGGCGACGCAGTCGCTGTTGCCGATCGTCGCCGCCTTCGCCGGCACCGCCGGCATCGCCGTGGAAACCCGCGACATCTCGCTGGCCGGCCGCTTGATCTCGCAGTTCCCCGAATACCTGCGCGAGGAGCAGCGCATCGCCGACGACCTGGCCGAGCTGGGCCAGCTGGCGACCACGCCGGAAGCCAACATCATCAAGCTGCCCAACATCAGCGCCTCGGTGCCGCAGCTCAAGGCCGCGATCAAGGAACTGCAGCAGCAGGGCTACGCGCTGCCGGACTACCTGGACGAGCCGCAGGACGACACGCAGAAAGAGGCCAAGGCGCGCTACGACCGGGTCAAGGGCAGCGCAGTCAATCCGGTGCTGCGCGAGGGCAATTCCGATCGCCGCGCGCCGCTGTCGGTGAAGAACTACGCGCGCAAGCATCCGCACCGCATGGGCGCGTGGAGTGCCGATTCGAAGTCGCACGTGGCGCATATGCAGGACGGCGATTTCTACGGCAGCGAGCGCTCGGCGTTGATCGCGCAGGCCGGCAGCGTCAGGATCGAACTGGTCGGCAAGGACGGCAGCGTCACCGTGCTGAAGGAAAAGACCGCAGTGCAGGCCGGCGAGATCATCGACGCGGCAGTGATGAGCAAGCGCGCGCTGGCCAGCTTCGTGCAGGCGCAGATCGCCGACGCCAAGCAGCAGGGCGTGCTGTTCTCGCTGCACCTGAAGGCGACGATGATGAAGGTCTCCGACCCGATCATGTTCGGCGTGGTGGTCGGTGCGTTCTACCAGGACGTGCTGGACAAGCACGCCGATGCGCTGAAGCAGGTCGGTTTCGATCCGAACAACGGCATCGGCGACCTGTACGCGCGCATCGCCACTCTGCCGGAGGCGCAGCGCGCGCAGATCCAGGCCGATCTGCAGGCGGTGTACGCGCAGCGCCCGGCGCTGGCGATGGTCAATTCCGACAAGGGCATCACCAACCTGCACGTACCCAGCGACGTGATCGTCGATGCGTCGATGCCGGCGATGATCCGCGACTCGGGCAAGATGTGGAACGCCGAGGGCAAGCTGCAGGACACCAAGGCGCTGATCCCGGACCGCTGCTACGCCGGCGTGTACCAGGCGGTGATCGAGGACTGCAAGCGGCATGGCGCGTTCGATCCGGCGACGATGGGCAGCGTGCCCAACGTCGGCCTGATGGCGCAGAAGGCTGAGGAATACGGTTCGCACGACAAGACCTTCCAGATCGCCGCCGCCGGCATGGTGCGGGTCAGCGATAGCGACGGCAAAGTGCTGCTCGAGCATGCGGTCGAAGCCGGCGACATCTGGCGCATGTGTCAGGTCAAGGACGCGCCGATCCAGGACTGGGTCAAGCTGGCGGTCAGCCGCGCGCGCCTGAGCGGCACCCCGGCGGTGTTCTGGCTGGATCCGCAGCGCGCACACGATGCGCTGATGATCCAGAAGGTGGAGCGCTATCTGCAGGACCACGACACCACCGGGCTGGACATCCGCATCCTGCCGCCGGTGGAGGCGACCGCGTTCTCGCTGCAGCGCATCCGCAAAGGCGAGGACACCATCTCGGTCACCGGCAACGTGCTGCGCGACTACCTCACCGACCTGTTCCCGATCATGGAGTTGGGCACCAGCGCCAAGATGCTGTCGGTCGTGCCGCTGATGGCTGGCGGCGGCCTGTTCGAGACCGGTGCCGGCGGTTCGGCACCCAAGCACGTGCAGCAGTTCGTCGAAGAGAACTACCTGCGCTGGGATTCGCTGGGCGAGTTCCTGGCCTTGGCCGCGTCGCTGGAGCATCTTAGCCAGCGTCATCAGAACGCGACCATCGGCGTGCTGGCCAAGACCCTGGACCAGGCCAACGGCCAGTTCCTGGACAACGACAAATCGCCCTCGCGCAAGGTCGGCGACCTCGACAACCGCGGCAGCCATTTCTACCTGGCCCTGTATTGGGCGCAGGCCCTGGCCGCGCAGGACGAGGACGCGGCGCTGCAGGCACGCTTCGCACCGCTGGCCAAGCAGCTGGCCGAGCACGAGGCGGCCATCGTCGCCGAGCTCAATGGCGTGCAGGGCAAGCCGGTCGATATCCAGGGCTATTACCGTCCGAACCTGGAGCGTGTCAGCCAGGCGATGCGGCCGAGCGCGACCTTCAACGCCGCGCTGGCGACGCTGACGGCGTAACCCGCGCTGTCCCGCGCCCGCTGCCGCGCAGGTCGGCAGCGGGCGCGCGCGACCGATGCTCGCGAACGCAGGCTTGCGTTTGTGCCGGCCTCAGCCGGCGATGCTGCGCAGGGCCTGCGCGAAGCGGTCGATCTCCTGCGGACGGGTGAACAGCGCCGGCGTCGCGCGGACGCAGGCGCCGCTGGCGGCACCGCTGCGCACCGTGGTCATGACGCCGAACTGCTGCAGCAGACGCTGCGCCAGCGCGGTGTTCTGCTGTTCGCTGGTCTGCCCACGCAGGCGCAGCGAGGTCATCGCCCCGTATAGCTGCGGGTCGTCGGGGGTGAGCACTTCGAGCTGGGGCAGGTCGGCGATGGCGTGCACCCAGCGGTCGCGCAGGTACTGCAGCCGCGCCTGTTTGTTGGCCGCGCCGATGCGCTCGTGCGCCTCCAGTGCGGTCGGCAGCGTCAGGAAGGCGGCGAAATCGACGGTGCCGGTATGCACGCGCGTGTCGATGCTGTCGGCCGGGCCTGCCTGACCCATGTGCGGGTCGATGTCGCCGATGCGCTCGCGGCGGATGTGGAAGCCGCCCACGCCCAGCGGGGCGCCGATCCATTTGTGGAAATTGAAACCGACGAAGTCCGCGCCCAGCTCGGGCAGGCGCAGGTCGCGCTGGCCGATCGCCTGGGTGGCATCGACGATGCAGTCCACGCCGCGCTGGCGCGCCATGGCGACGATCTCGGCCACCGGCAGTACCAGCCCGGTGCGATGGCTGATGCAGGTGACCAGCATCATCTTCACCTGCGGATAGCGCTGCAGCGCCTGTGCGTAGGCGTCGATCAGGTTCTGCCGCGTCGCCGGCTGCGGCAGCTCGATGCCGATCGCCTCCACCCCGCGGCGCTGCCGCAGCCACTGCATCGCGGTGATCATCGCGTCGTAGTCGAGGTCGGCGTACAGCACCGCATCGCCGGGCTTGAGCCGGTTGTAGCCGCCGATCAGCAGTTGCAGCGACTCGGTGGCGTTGCGGGTCAGCGCCAGTTCGCGCGGATCGATGCCCAGCACGCCGGCAGCGCGTGCGCGCAGGGCGCGGTAGTCGTCGGGGAACTGCAGGCGTGCGTAGTGCGCGTTGTCGTGGTTCACCTGCTGCACCCGCTGCACATAGGCCTGCAGCACCGGTTGCGACAACGCGCCCCAGTAGCCGTTTTCCAGCGCGATGGTGCGCCGGTCCACGTCGTAGGCGGCGGCGACCTGCGCCCAATAGGCTTCATCGGAGGCCAGCTGCCGCGCCGGCACGCCCGCCGGTGCCGCCGGCATCTCCGCCGCTTGCGTGGCGCTGCCGCCGACCTGGCGCAGCATGTCCTGCATCGACAGCAGCGGCGCGGCCGCGAGCAGCGCGCGCCGGCGCGGGTCGGGACGGTCAGAAGCGCAGTCGAAGTTGCGCATAGAGGTTGCGTCCGTCGGTGTCGTAGGGGGCGTTGCGCGAATACACCAGGCCGCGGCTGGCCTGGAAGGTGGCCTTGTCCGGATACGTGTTCAGCACGTTGTCCGCGCCCAGCCGCAGCGACAGGGTCTGGCTCAGCGCATAGGTCGCCGACAGGTCGAGCAGCGAGATCGCGCCGAAGCGCTGGAAGATGTCGCCGCTGGCGTTGCCGCTGCTGTCGGTCCACGCGCCGTAGTAGCGCATGCGCAGCAGGCCCTGCAGCGGCCCCTGTTCCCAGGTCAGGCCGAGGCTGCCCTTGTGCTGCGGCAGTTGCTGCTCGAACAGGATGCGCTGGGTCGGATTGGCCGCCACCGCCGTGCTGCCGTTGTCGACCTGGGTGCGGTTGTAGTTGTAGGCCAACGTGGCGCCGACGCGGCCGCGACCGAGCGTGTGCTGGTAGCCGAACACCAGGTCCGCGCCTTCGGTGGTGGTGTCGAAGTCGTTGGTGAAGTAATTGACCGACGTGTAATGCATCGGATTGGGCAGGGTGGCCGGCACCACGAAGCTCTGCGAGGTGCTGAAGCGGTCGCTGAGCGCAATCCGGTACAGATCCAGCGACCCGAAGAGCCCGCTCGGCGCCTGCCAGGCCAGGCCCAGGCTCAGCGAATCGGATGCTTCCGGCTTCAGCGGCTTGGCGCCGAGCGCGATGGCGATCGGATCCTGCGGCGACAGCCGGCCCGAATTGAAGACCTGCAGGCTGACCGTGTCCAGGCCCTGGGTGATCTGGGTCGCGTACGACTGCCCGGGCGTCGGCGCACGGAACCCGTTGGACCAGGCGCCGCGCAGCGCCAGCCACGGGGTCAGTTCCAGGCGCGCGGACAGCTTGCCGTTGAGGCTGCTGCCGAAGCTGGAAAAGTCCTCGTAGCGCAGCGCGCCGCCGACGCTGAAGCGCGCCGTCAGCGGCACTTCCACATCGGCATAGGCGGCGTAGCTGGTCTGGTCCCAGGAACCGGCCTGCTGCGGACTGAAGCCCGGCGCGCCGTTCGCGTTCGGCGCCAGGCCGTAGCGTGCGCCGGCGCCGATGGCATAGGAGGCAGGATCGCCAGCGGCGATGGCATAGGTTTCGCTGCGGCGTTCCGCACCGAAGGCGATGTTCAGCGGATCCGGCAGCATCGCCAGCGGCAGCGCATAGACGAAGTCGGCGTTGAGGTTGACCTCGCGCTGCTGCAGGCTGCCCAGGTGGAACGCGGTCGGGCTGGTCGGTCCCAGCGAGGCATTGATCGAGTCGCCGAGCGAGTAGGCGATCTTGCTCAGCCCGTACGCGGCGCTGACATCCCAGCTGAAGCGCTCGTTGAAGGCGCCCTTCAGCCCGGCCAGGGTCTGCGCGTCGCGATAGTCGCTGCCGTAGCGTGGGGTGAAGCCGGCCGGATACACGCTGCGCAGATCGAAGCCGGGGAACGCGGCGGTGGTCTTGTAGATGGACGCGTTGCTATCGGGGTTGCGCCAGTTGAAGTCGGAGACGCCGCCGCCGTCGTTGAACAAGGCGTAGCCGTACAGGCCGACGCTGTCGCTCAGCGGCAGGTCCAGATTCATGCCCAGGTGCGTGCTGTGCTGTTCCGGCTGGCCCCATCGCTGCACCGGATCGGCTACCGCGATCGCCGGATGCGCCGCCTGGAAGGCGATCGCGTCGGCGCGCTGCACGCCGCGGTCGGTGGGTTCGGATGCGCTGTGCTCGGCGAAGGCGACCAGACTGCCTGCGCCCAACTCCCAGCCGCGTTTGAGCGAGTAGGTGCGCGCGAGTCCATCGCCCTCGCTGTAGCGGGACACGTCCACGCCCAGTTCGGTGCCGACCCGGTCGTCGAGAATGATGTTGATCACCCCGGCGATGGCGTCCGAACCGTACTGCGCCGCGGCGCCGTCGCGCAGCACTTCGATACGCTTGATCGCGTTGGTCGGGATCTGCGCCAGGTCCGGCGCCTGCGCACCGCGCGCGCCGAGCAGTGCGGAGCGGTGGAAGCGGTGGCCGTTGACCAGCACCAGGGTCTGGTCGGGCGAGAGCCCGCGCAGCGTGGCCGGGCGCACGAACACCTGCCCGTCGGCCAGCGGCAGGCGCTGCACCACGAACGACGGCACCAACGCCGCCAGCACGGTGTTGAGGTCGCTGCTGCCGACCGCGCGGATCTCCTCGGCGCTGATTACGTCCACCGGCGCCAGCGTGCCGAACTGGGTGCGGTTGGCGCCACGGGTGCCGGTGACCACGACGCTGTCGAGTGTGGTACTCGTGCTGTCGGTCTCTTGCGCTGGCGGGGTGGCGGATGCGGCGGCGCTGCTGCCGGCGCACACCGTGAAAACGACGGTCGCCAGACGGCGATGTGCGATGCGGTTCAAGTGCTCTCCCAACGGGCATGCAAAGTGTCGAAACACGGGCCGAGCAATGGCCGGCCCGGCGAAGGCTGCCTAGTCTGCTGGCCGCCGACGACGCGGCACTGACGTCTCCATTGCACGCCGATGACGGGGCGTGCGCCAGATCGCGGCGCTGCTCCGCCGGGGCGGGGATCGCGGCCTCGCGCAAGCGCCGCCGCGCACGCGGGTAGACTGCGGCCATGACCGACACGTCCGCACCGCCCATGCCCGCCGAACCCCGCGCCGACGCCGTGGCGCGCAGCATCCGCGACGCGTTCGAGGACTACCACGCGCGCTTCGCGCAGATCAGCGGCCGCGCCCGCCGCCGTTTCGAGAACCGGGACTGGAACGCCGCGCGCAACGACGCGGTCGAGCGCATCGCGCTGTACGACCAGTGCATCGACGAATGCATGCTGCGCCTGCGCACGCTGCTGCTCGGCCAGACCCACGACCGCACGCTGTGGGCGCAGGTCCGCGACAGCTTCGCCGCGCAACTGCACGGGCTGATCGATCAGGAGCTGTACAAGACCTTCTACAACACGCTGACCCGGCGCTTCTTCCGCACCCAGGGCGTGGATACGCGGATCGAGTTCGTGGCATTGGACATCGAACCGACCGATGCGATCACCCATCCGGTGGCGCGGCACAACTATGCGGTGTCCGAGACGCGGCCGGTGGACGCGTTCATGCGCGTGCTCGGCGATTACCCGTTCGACGTGCCGTACGCGCACCGCACCCGCTGCGCGGCGGCCATCGCGGTGCGCCTGCAGGACGACCTGGCGCACTGGGGCGAGCAGCCGGTGCGCGGCATCGAACTGCTGGAGACGGTGTTCTACCGCGAGCGCCGCGCCTATCTGGTCGGCCGCGTGTTCGGCGAGCACCGCTTCTCGCCCTGCGTGATCGCGCTGGTCAACGACGCCGACGGCCTGCGCGCCGAAGCGGTGCTGACCCGGCGCAACGACGTGGCGCAACTGTTCGGCATCTCGCGCAGCTACTTCCAGGCCGACCTGCCCACCGTCGGCGACGCGGTGGTGTTCCTGCGCAGCCTGCTGCCGCACAAGCCGATCGACGAGCTGTACACCATGCTCGGCCGCGCCAAGCAGGGCAAGACCGAGCGCTTCCGCACCTTCTTCCGCCACTTCCAGGCGCAGCCCAACGAGCAGCTGGTGCACGCCGACGGCACGCCGGGCATGGTCATGGCGGTGTTCACCCTGCCGAGCTACCCGCTGGTGTTCAAGCTGATCCGCGACCGCTTCGCCTATCCGAAGACGATGAGCCGCGAACAGGTCGAGGACAAGTACGCGCTGGTGTTCAACCTCGACCGGGTCGGCCGCCTGCTCGATGCGCAGCCGTACCGGTCGCTGCGCTTCCCGCGCGCGCGCTTCGCTCCGGCATTGCTCGCGGAACTGCTGCAAGGTTGCGCGCGCAGCCTGCGCGAGGATGGCGACGATCTGATCTTCGAGCTGTGCTACGTGCAGCGGCGGCTACGCCCGCTGAACCTGTACCTGCGCGAGCAGACCGCCGAGGCGGCGCGCGAGGCGGCGCTGGACTACGCGCAGGCGATCAAGGACATGGCGCGCAACAACATCTTCCCCGGCGACATGCTGCTGAAGAACTTCGGCGTGTCGCGCCAGGGGCGCGCGGTGTTCTACGACTACGACGAACTGTGCCTGGTCACCGACTGCACCTTCCGCGACTGGCCGCAGCCGCGCAACGACGAGGAAGCCATGTCCGCCGAACCCTGGTTCCACGTCGCCGCGCGCGACGTGTTCCCGGAGCGCTTCGCGCTGTTCATGGGCCTGCCGGCCGCGTCCCTGGATGCGGTCAAGCGCGCGCATGGCGAACTGTTCGACCCGCAGTGGTGGCGCGCGTTGCAGGCACGGCTGCGCGAGGACGATTACCCGGACGCGCCGCCGTACCCGGAGTCGCTGCGGTTGGCCTGACCTGCCGGCCTGACTTGCCTGCGTCAGCCGGCTGCGCTGTAATCGGCGTCTCATCCAGGCAAGGAAGCGCGATGCACCGCAAATCGGGAATTTCGACATGGCGCTGGTGCGGTCTGCTGTTGGCGTTGCTGGCGGTCACCGCGGTTGCCACCGGCACCGGCCCGGGCGCGGTACGCAAGCAGGTCGAAAGCAGCCTGCTGGTGACCGGCAAGATCAACATCGAGCCCGACGGTGCGGTGTCGGCGCTGGCGATCGATCACGCAGACAAGCTGCCCGAGGGCGTGCTGGGCTTCGTGCGCCAGTCGGTGCAGCGGTGGACCTTCGAGCCGGCGCTGCGCGACGGCAAGCCGGTGCCGACGCGCACCCCGATGACACTGCGTCTGGTGGCCAAGCGCCAGCAGGGCGACCGCTATCAGGTGGAGATCCGCCATGCCAGCTTCGCCGCCTACGATCCCAAGGATCCGCGCGCGGTGACCTCGATCAGGACGCCGCCGCCAGCGTATCCGGAAGCGGCGTACCGGGTGGGCGCCTCCGGCTCGGCGTACCTGGTGCTCAAGGTGGCGCGCGACGGCAGCGTCGCCGATGCCGCGGTCGAGCAGGTCAACCTGCGCATCGTGGCCTCGGAGAGCGAGATGCAGACGCTGCGCGAGATCTTCGCCAGGAGCGCGCTGGCGGCGGCGCGCAAGTGGAGGTTCCGCCCGCCGAGCGAAGGCAAGGAGGTGTCGGCGCCGTACTGGGCGGTGCGCGTCCCGGTCAACTATTCGCTGCGCGACCAGCCCAACCAAGGCATGGACAGCAGCTACGGGCACTGGATCAGCTATGTCCCCGGTCCGCGCGCGCGCGCGCCCTGGGACACCGGCGAGGACGCATCGGGCTTCTCGCCGGACGCGCTGTCGGCCGGCGGCGTGTACATGGTCGACAACAACGGCCCGCGCCTGTTGACGCCGCTGCAGGGCAGTTGAGCGATGCCCTTGAAGAGCCGGTCGCCACGATGCGCTTGCGGACTTTATTCTTGCGGCAGCGAGTCTGCCTGCTACCGAACAACTGGAGCTGGTCGCCGACTTGAAGTGGAAGAAGAAAGGCGCAGCTAAGTGTCACCTACTCTTTACTGTAACGCACGATACACGTTGCTGCGGCTAATTCCGAAATTTTCGGCTAGTTGCTCGATGTTGAAGTCTTCTTCCGCACGCATCTTTCGGATTCGCTCCTCCTGAGCTTAGTCAATGCTCTTTTGCGTCCTAACTTCACTCTTCATCCTTCCTAAACGACCTCAGTCTCAACGGGTGCGACTCAGGGCGTCAATCTTCTCTGGGGCTGTGATGTGCATTGGCGGCTGCACACGCTATCCTTGGACGTTTTCTAAGAGCCGCGTTAGCGGCCGTGCAGGAGAGTATGGTGAGTAAGAAGGGAACGTCAGAGCGCAGAAGTGAGTTGCTTCTGCATGAACTGCTGGTTACGCAGGGTTGGGTGATTAAGCGCCCCCCTGTAGGCGACCTGCTGTTGCAAAACGAATATGGTGCCTTCTCAGAGTTGAGTGAGCGTCTGAGCAAGGCGAGCAAGAAGGGGATTGCCAGCGGCTATCCAGAGGGCTTACTGGTCGATAAGGCCACGTTGAGCGTGTTGGCAGTCATAGAAGCCAAGAGATTCATTGGGGAGGTCAGCAAGGCGCTGGCCGAGGCAGAACATTACGCCTCTAAGCTCGTCAATGGCGATGCCGCCCCTCTCGCTATCGGTTTGGCGGGAACTTCTGATGATAGCTTTGAGCTAAGAGTGTCGAAATGGACGGGGCGGAAGTGGGAGGTTGTCACGTATAACGGCAAGCCCATCTCTTGGATTCCCAATAGGCTTGACCTCGAAAGAGTAGCAACGCCTCACGGTTCAGCCGAGCTTCGCCCTACAATCCCGCCACCTGAAGTACTTGCAAGGCGAGCAGATGAAATTAATCGCTACTTGCGAGAGGCCAAAATTAAGGACGAGTTTCGTCCTGCCGTAGTTGCCTCAATAATGCTGGCTCTCGCTAGCTCAAAGGGTAAAATTCGTCGTGACCAAGGTCACATCCTAGAAGATATAAATAGTGAATGTGCGAAAGCTTTCACCAAAGCCGGCAAGCCTGAATTGGGAAAGAGTCTTCGTGTCGAAGAAGCGAATGTAAAGCTTGCAGCAAAAGCCGTCGAAATTGCACGCATTCTTGAAAAATTGAATGTAAGCGTATTGACGGCAGAGCACGACTATCTCGGGCAACTTTACGAAAATTTTTTCCGCTACACGGGTGGAAACACCATCGGACAGTACTTCACCCCGCGACACATCTCGCGGCTAATGGCGGATATGTGTGAGGTGGGCAAAGAGGATATCGTCCTTGATCCCGCTTGTGGGTCGGGCGGCTTCCTAGTGGCCACGATGGATAGGCTGTTACGCGTTCATGATTTGAGCCGAAGCGAAATGGTCAAGGTGGTGAAGAAGCAGCTGTATGGCTTCGAAACAGAACCGGTGACTGCGGCGCTTTGCGTGGCAAATATGATTTTGCGTGGCGATGGCTCGACCAAGGTCTATCAAGAAGATTGTTTCACTGCGCCAGACTTCCCAGAGGGCAAGGCAGATATCGTGTTGATGAACCCGCCATTCCCTCATAAGATGACGGACACACCTTCTGAAGACTTCGTAGACCGAGCACTAGAAGGCTTGCGGAACAGGGGGCGACTAGCTGTAATTCTCCCAACCAGCCTGATTGTCAAGAAAAGCAAGGGTGCATGGCGGAGGCGGATTCTTTCAAAAAACCGCCTTGTTGCTGTCTGCCAGCTTCCTGATGAGCTTTTTCAGCCGTATGCATCCGCAACCACCTCAATCGTTGTCCTAGAGAAGGGTGTGAAGCACGATTCTTCACAACGCCCGATGTTTGTGCGGCTTCATAACGATGGATTAACTTTAAAGAAAGGTATCAGGGTGGAACGAGAGAACGTTCCAAATGATGCCGAGATGGCTCTAGCGGCAGTGCTCAACAAGAAATCTATTCCGGGATTCTCCGCAGCAGGCAAGGTCACGGGAGAGGGGGAGTGGGCCGTTGGTGCATTCGTGAAATCAGCCCCTCCAAGTCTTATCGAGGTTCAGAACGCAGTAGACGTTCATTTGCGCAGGCTTGCTTCATTCTACATTCGATATGCGAAGGAGGTAATGGCTCAGCGCAATCAGATTTCGGCTGGTGCAATTACAATTTCTGACTACAGGAAGCAGGTTTCGAAAGCGAAGCTGGAAAATTCGCGTCTCCTCGCCGAGGATTCAGCCCCTAACACTCTTGGCGAGCTTTTCGACATTTTCTATGGAATGAAGGAGCTTCACAGTCGAGACGGCATCGCTGATGGCGAAACCCTCGTGATTTCGCCAACGGAAGCCTACAATGGATGTTACGGATGGCTAGAATTTCCAACGGTTCTTAAGCCGCCGTTTGTCACCGTTGCACAAACTGGCTCGATTGGGGAGGCTTTTGTTCAGTTCGAACCCTGTGCGGTCAATGATGACTGCTTAGTTCTTCTTCCTAAAAAGAAGGAATTCTCAGAGGCTAAGCTTGTTATCGCCGCGGCTTGTTTACATGCAGAGAAATGGAGATTCTCTTACGGCAGAAAGTTAACGCCGGCCCGAATTGCCGAGTTCGCCCTTCCAAATGACGCGACACTCGAAGCATGGGTTTCGACCCAAATAATTCAGACCAAGCGAGTTATTAAAACGGCGCTGGCCGGCTACGACCTTAAAGTTTCGAGCGCATTCTACTAGTCCGTCTGGTTCAGGGTCGTGATGTTCGTTGCGGCCCAAAAATTACAGCAGGTGTCACGTCGGCTTACATGAATTTATACGAAGCACATTTCCAGTCGTCCTAAATCTAACCTGATTAGCCCTGATTCTCAGTTGTGGAAATTGTGACCTGCCCCCACCGTCCGTACCAGTGATTACTGATAAAGCCCTGGGTTGAAGGTTACTGCGTCGTTGGTTTGTTGTGTACGGTAGTTGGCGGCGAACTGTGCCGGCGGGATGCGACCACAACTGCTATGCGGCCTGATCTCGTTGTAGTGGCGTCGCCAGTCTGCGATCACGTCCCGCGCTTGTGCCAACGAGGTGAACCAGTGCTCGTTGAGGCACTCGTCGCGGAACTTGCCGTTGAAGCTTTCGATGTAGGCGTTCTGCGTGGGGGCACCCGGCTCGATCAGGATGTGCTCGATGCCATGTCGCTGTGTCCAGGCAATGAAGGCGCGACTGGTGAACTCCGGGCCATTGTCGGTACGGACCGCGCGTGGATAGCCACGGAAGCACGCCGCCTGATCGAGCAGCCGCACCACGTAAGCGCCGCTGATGCCGTGATCCACGGCAATGTCCACACTCTCGCGAGTGAAGTCGTCGACCACGGTCAGGCACTTGATGCGGCGTGCGTTGGCCAACGTATCGAACACGAAGTCCATGCTCCAGGTGTCGTTCGGCATGGAGGCCGCCAGCAGTTTCTGGCGCTCGCCTAGCGGACGCTTGGCCTTGCGCCGCTTGCGCACCTTCAGCTCGGCTTCCTCATACAGGCGATAAATCTTCTTGTGGTTCACGGACGGAAACTCCGGGCGCAACAAATCATGCAGTCGGCGATAGCCGAAGCGGCGGTGGGCCTGGGCCAGCTCGACCAGCCGCGCGGACAGCGCCTGCGTGGCTGGCGTCGGCACGGGTTCGTGGCGGAAAGCATCGCGGGACAGCCCCGCAAGGCGGCAAGCCCGGCGCTCGCTCAACGCGGTGTGTTCGAGCATTCGTCGGATTGCCTCGCGCTTGCGTTGCGGGGCTAGCGTTTTACCCCGAAGCCGATCTTCAGCGCTTCGATGTCTAGGTGCGCTTCGGCCAGCAACTTCTTCAGCCGATTGTTCTCGACCTCCAGTTCTTTCAGCCGCTTGGCCTCGTCGGCCTCCATGCCCCCGTACTTGGCCCGCCACTGATAAAAACTGGCTGGGCTGAAGCCATGTTGGCGGCACAACTCCGCCACGGCCATGCCCGCGTCGGCCTGCTTGATGAACCCGATGATCTGCTCGGTGCTGAATCTGCTCTTCTTCATGTCCGTCCTCTTGGCTTGACGGACTTTACAGCTTCAGATGGTATGACTCAGTGGGGGCAGGTCAATTGCTCGCCGCAGGCAAAATCGGCGATTGAAACGGTAGGCCGCCTCGGCCAGATAACGCCTTGCGTATTTGCCTTGCGCGATGGCGTTATACACACCGCTGATGGCGCGTTTGAGGTTGCCAAGCACCACATGACCCAGCGGGGAGCCGGCCGCTTCGTTGGTGTCACGCAGGCCACCGGTGTCCAGCGTGGTGTGGGCGTGGCCGGCCTCTTCCAGGCGACGGAAGCAGGCCAGCCCAATCGGTATAGACCCCGCATTCGGGCGCTAGGCGACGCGCTGTCCAGTCCTTGAGCGAGGCATTGTCAAAGCTGCGCACCGGCTCCATCACCACAAACCTCGACGCGGTCAAGGCCGCATCGGTTTGCACCGCAATCAGGAACGACTGCTTGTTTTCCGACCCGCGTAGGGGCTTGCTGCCGTTGCGCTCTCCGTCCAGATCTGATGGCTTAAAGTCAGGGCTAATATTTTGAGTGGGTATCTGCCAAAAACAAACAAGGCCTTCGATATCCGAAGGCCTTGTTCTCAAACGTTTTCTATGAACTCAGCGCTTCATCGACCCGAAGAACTCGTCGTTGGACTTGGTGTTCTTCATCTTGTCCAGCAGGAACTCCATCGCCGCGATCTCGTCCATCGGATGCAGCAGCTTGCGCAGGATCCAGATCTTCTGCAGCAGCTCCGGCTCGATCAGCAGGTCTTCGCGGCGGGTACCGGAACGGTTGATGTCGATCGCCGGGTACACGCGCTTTTCGGCGATCCGGCGGTTCAGGTGCACTTCGCTGTTGCCGGTGCCCTTGAACTCTTCGTAGATCACCTCGTCCATCTTGCTGCCGGTTTCCACCAGCGCGGTGGCGATGATGGTCAGCGAGCCGCCTTCTTCGACGTTACGGGCCGCGCCGAAGAAACGCTTCGGGCGGTGCAGCGCGTTGGCGTCCACGCCGCCGCTGAGCACCTTGCCGGAGGACGGCACCACGTTGTTGTAGGCGCGGGCCAGGCGGGTGATCGAGTCGAGCAGGATCACCACGTCCTTCTTGTGCTCGACCAGGCGCTTGGCGCGCTCGATCACCATCTCGGCGACCTGCACGTGGCGCGCGGCCGGCTCGTCGAAGGTGGAGGAGATGACCTCGCCGCGCACGGTGCGCTGCATTTCGGTCACTTCTTCCGGCCGCTCGTCGATCAGCAGCACGATCATGTGCACGTCGGGATGGTTGGTGGTGATCGCCGTGGCCACTTGCTGCATCAGCATGGTCTTGCCGGCCTTGGGCGGGGATACGATCAGCGCGCGCTGGCCCTTGCCCTGCGGCGCCATCAGGTCGAGGATGCGCCCGGAGATGTCTTCTGAGGAACCGTTGCCGCGTTCCAGGGTGAAGCGCTTGCGCGGGAACAGCGCGGTCAGGTTCTCGAACAGCACCTTGTTCTTGCTCGCTTCCAGCGGCTCGCCGTTGATCGTGTCGACGATCGACAGCGCGAAATAGCGTTCGCCGTCCTTCGGGAAGCGGATGCGGCCGGACAGGTGGTCGCCGGTGCGCAGGTTAAAGCGGCGGATCTGGCTGGGCGAGATGTAGGTGTCGTCCGGGCCGGCCAGGTAGCTGGCCTCGGCCGCGCGCAGGAAGCCGAAGCCGTCCGGCAGGATTTCCAGCACGCCGTCGGCGGCGACGCCTTCGCCATGGCGGGTGAGCACCTTCAGCAGCGCGAAGATCACGTCCTGCTTGCGCGCGCGGGCCACGCCGTCCTGGATGTTGAGCTGCTCGGCGATGTCCAGCAGCTTCTGCGCCGGCATCCGCTTCAGGTCGCTCAGCGAGTAGATCGGGAAGCCTTCCGGCACGTTGGCATGCGGACGCGGCACGAACACCTCGTTGGCGCCGGTGTCGTTGGGCAGGCCATTGTCCGGGAAGCGACCGCCGCCACCGCCACCACTGCCCCCGCGATCGCGATCGCGGCGATTGCGGAAGCGGTCGCGGCGATTGCCCTGCTGGTTGTTCTGATTGTTCTGGTTCTGCGGATTCTGGTTGTTGAAGCGCGGGTTGCCGCCTTCGCGCGGCTCGCCGCCGTCGTTCTGGTTGCCGCCGCCCTGGCCCTGGGCATCGCCGCCGGAAGCGGGGGCGGGCTGGGACTGGGGCTGCTGCGATGCTGCCTGCGCGTGTTCCTGCGGCGCGGCGCGTTCCTGTCGTTCCTGCTGGGGTGCGGCACGGGGCGCGTCGGCCTGGGCCGGTGCCGGGTTCAGCGGCAGGTTCGGCTGCGCAGGTGCGCCATGCTCCGCTCCGCCTTCAGCGCCGCTGACGGGCTTGCTGACACGCGGCTTGCGCGCGCGCTTCTCGGCGGGGGCATCGACGCTCCCGGGTTCGGTAATGGTGTGATCGGACAAGTGGTGATTCCTCGCTATGAGTGCGAGCGCCCAGCGTGGGGGCAAACGGGTTGGGAAGGGGTCTAGAAGAGAATCTTCCAGAGGGGGTGCGGTGCGCGAATGCCACCGGATGCGCCGACACTATCATCGCCGCGCAACCACGGCAAGCAGGCGTTACCGGGCGATTCAGCCGGCCGGTACGACAGCGGCCGCTCCGCTCCGGAGCGGCCGGCGACAGACTCAGGCCGCCGCGCCGCCCAGGGTCTTGTCGATCATCTGGGTCAGCTGGCCCTTGCCGACCGCGCCGATCTGTGTGGCCTGGACCTTGCCATCCTTGAACAGCAGCAGCATCGGGATCGAGCGCACGTGGTACTTGATCGCGGTGGCGCGGTTCTCGTCCACGTTGACCTTGGCCACCTTGAGCTTGCCGTCGTAGGTGTCGGCCAGGTCGTCCAGCACCGGGGCGATCATCTTGCACGGGCCACACCATTCCGCCCAGAAGTCCACCAGGACCGGCTCGCCGGACTGCAGCACGGCGGTATCGAAATCGGCGTCGCCGACGTGTAGGACCTTATCGCTCACTTTGGGGTATCTCCTGGGCCAATGCGACCGGCCGGACCGGGTGGCCGCCGCATTGCGGTAAACTGGGGCATTGCGCGGCGAAATCAAGGGATTCCCCCCTGTCGCGCGACCCGGCATGTCAAGTCGCCAGTGTGCGACGCTGCCGGGGCCGATGCAAGCCGCGACCTTACGCTTCGGGCGGGGTGGCCTGACGAAGATGGAATGATGAGCGACAAACCCCTGACCGATGTGACTTTTTCCGCGTTCGAGCTGCAACCGGCGCTGCTGGCCGGCCTCGAAGGCGCAGGCTTCACCCGCTGCACGCCGATCCAGGCGCTGACCCTGCCGGTGGCCCTGCCGGGCCGCGACGTGGCCGGCCAGGCCCAGACCGGTACCGGCAAGACCCTGGCGTTCCTGGTGACGGTGATGAACCGCCTGCTCAGCCGCCCGGCGCTGGCCGACCGCAAACCCGAGGACCCGCGCGCGCTGATCCTGGCCCCGACCCGCGAACTGGCGATCCAGATCCACAAGGACGCGGTCAAGTTCGGCGCCGACCTGGGCCTGCGCTTCGCGCTGGTCTACGGCGGCGTGGACTACGACAAGCAGCGAGAGTTGCTGCAGCAGGGCGTGGACGTGATCATCGCCACCCCGGGGCGGCTGATCGACTACGTCAAGCAGCATAAAGTGGTGTCGCTGCACGCATGCGAGATCTGTGTGCTCGACGAAGCCGACCGCATGTTCGACCTGGGCTTCATCAAGGACATCCGCTTCCTGCTGCGGCGCATGCCCGAGCGCGGCACCCGGCAGACCTTGCTGTTCTCGGCCACGCTCAGCCACCGCGTGCTGGAGCTGGCCTACGAGCACATGAACGAGCCGGAAAAGCTCGTGGTCGAGACCGAGAGCATCACCGCCGCGCGCGTGCGCCAGCGCATCTACTTCCCCTCTGACGAGGAGAAGCTGACCCTGCTGCTGGGCCTGCTGTCGCGCAGCGAGGGCGCGCGCACCATGGTGTTCGTCAACACCAAGGCCTTCGTCGAGCGCGTGGCGCGTTCGCTGGAGCGCAATGGCTACCGGGTCGGCGTGCTGTCCGGCGATGTGCCGCAGAAGAAGCGCGAGACCCTGCTCAACCGCTTCCAGAAGGGCCAGCTGGAGATCCTGGTCGCCACCGACGTGGCCGCGCGCGGCCTGCACATCGACGGCGTCAAGTACGTCTACAACTACGACCTGCCGTTCGACGCCGAGGACTACGTGCACCGCATCGGCCGCACCGCGCGGCTGGGCGAGGAGGGCGATGCGATCAGTTTCGCCTGCGAGCGCTACGCGATGAGCCTGCCGGACATCGAGGCCTACATCGAGCAGAAGATCCCGGTCGAGCCGGTCACCGCCGAACTGCTGATGGCGCTGCCGCGCACTCCGCGCGCGGTGGTCGAGGGTGAAGCGGTCGAGGTCGATGCGGATGCCGACGAGAGCATCGGCGACATCTTCCGCGAGGCGCGTGCGCAGCGCGAGGCCGACGAGCAGCGGCGTGGCGGCGGCAGCAGCCGCGGCAAGCCCGGCGCTGGCCGTAGCGGCCCCGGCGGCGGTGCCGGCGGTCGTGGCGAAGCGCGCGCTGCCGACGGCAAGCCGCGGCGCCCGCGCACCCCGCGTCCGGCCGACGCCGAGGCCGGGGCAGCGACCGCAGCTGTCGCCGACGCGCCCGCGGCGGCGGTCGCCACCGAAGCCGCGCCAGCGGTCGCAGCGTCCACGCCCAAGCCGGCCCGCGCGGCCGCCGAAGGCGCGCCTGCGGTGGATGGCGAGCGCGCGCCGCGCAAGCGCCGGCGTCGCCGCGGCGGGCGTCCGCTGGAAGGTGCCGAAGGCGCCGAGGGCGCTGCTGCCGTCGCGAGCAGTGACGCGCCGACCAAGCCGGTGCAGGTCAAGGCCGCGCGCCAGGGCGAGCGTGCCGCCGCGCCGGCTGCTGCAGCGAACGATTCGTTCCTGACCCGCCTCGGCCGCAAGCTGCGTTCGCTGGTGTCCAGCTCCTGAACCGGCGCTCCACCGTTCGCGGCGCGCGCACGGTGGACGAAAACCCGGGCCGCTCCGGCATAATCGCCGGATGAGCGTTCTGCGGTTCGACAATGTCAGCAAACAGTACGCCGGTGGCCACGAGGCCCTGGTGGATGTCAGCTTCCAGGTGGAGGAGGGCGAGATGCTGTTCGTCACCGGCCATTCCGGGGCGGGCAAGAGCACCTTGCTCAAATTGATCCATCTCAGCGAGCGTCCGTCGCGCGGGGCGGTGCTGTTCGGCGAGCGCAACCTGCTGAAGGTGCGCGGGCGGCGCGTGCCGCTGCACCGGCGCGAGGTCGGAGTCGTCTACCAGGACCACCGCCTGCTGATGGACCGCAGCATCGCCGAGAACGTGGCGCTGCCGCTGATCCTGCGCGGCACGCGCCGCGCCGAGATCGGCAAGCGCGTGCGCTCGATACTGGAGCGGATGGGCCTGGGCCATCGCGAGAAGGCGCTGCCGTCGCAGCTGTCGGCCGGCGAGCAGCAACGCGTGGGCATCGCCCGGGCGATGGTCGCCGAGCCGCGCCTGCTGGTCGCCGACGAACCCACCGGCAACCTCGACCCGACCCTGGCCGCCGAGATCATGCAGCTGTTCGCCGAATTGCCGGCGCGCGGCACCAGCGTGCTGGTGGTCAGCCACGACCTGGCGCTGCTCAAGCAGATGCGCAAGCGCGTGCTGATCCTGGACCACGGCCGCCTGGCCGACGACATCTCTCCGCAGGACCTGGCCGAATGAGCGCACGCAATGCCGGCGGCGGCGCCGCGCCCTCGCGCCTGGGCGTGTGGTGGGACCACCACCTGCACAGCATCGTCTACAGCCTCGGCCGGGCCATGCGCAAGCCTTGGGCGACGCTGCTGACGATGGCGGTGATGGCGCTGGCCCTGGCGTTGCCGCTTGGGCTGTCGATCGCGCTGGACAACCTCAAGCAGTTCGCCGGCAGCGTGCAGCAGTCGCGCGACATCAATGTGTTCCTGAAGACCGGCGTCGATGCCGCCGCGGCCAATACGCTGGCGACGACCCTGCGCGGCCGCGCCGACGTCGCCGCGGTGGCGCTGCGTACGCCCGAGCAGGGCATGGCCGAGCTGCGCGACAGCGCCGGGCTGGGCGATGCGCTGGACGCGCTCGACGACAACCCGCTGCCGACCCTGCTGATCGTCACCCCGGCCGCGGCCGACGACGCGCCGCTGGCGGCGGCGCTGAGCGCGCTGCCGCAGGCCGATCTGGTCCAGCACGACGCGCTGTGGCGCAAGCGCCTGGACGGCTGGCTGCGCTTCGGCGAGCGCCTGGTGCAGGTGCTGTCGGTGCTGCTCGGCGCCGGTGCGGCGCTGGTGGTCGGCAACACCGTGCGCCTGGACATCCAGTCGCGGCGCGAGGAAATCGGCGTGCTGCAGTTGCTCGGCGCCAGCGACGGTTTCATCCGCCGCCCGTTCCTGTACCTGGGCGCCTGGTACGGCTTCGGCGCCGGGGTGCTGGCGCTGGGCCTGATCGCCGCGTCCGGGCTGGCGCTGGGGCCGCCGCTGGCGGAACTGGCCGACAGCTACGGCAGCCATTTCGCGCTGCACGGGCTGGACGCCTTGCATTCGGGGCTCGTGTTGCTCGGCACCCTGCTGCTGGGCTGGCTCGGCGCCTGGCTGGTGACCGGCCACTTCCTGCGCCAGACGCGTTCCACCCATACCTGAGGCGCGCATGTCCCGGCACGAGCTCAAGCACCTGATCAGCGATGCCCCGCGGGTGATGGTCGTGGACGGCTCCAAGCTGGTGCGCAAGCTGATCGCCGATGTGCTGCACCGCGAACTGCCGGACGTGGTAGTGGTCGGCTGCGCCAGCATCGCCGAGGCGCGCGCGGCGCTGGAGGCCGGCCCGGTGAACCTGGTCACCACCTCGCTGGCGCTGCCCGACGGCGACGGCCTGGCCCTGGCGCGCAGCGTGCGCGAGGCGGCCGGGCAGTCCTACGTGCCGGTGATCGTGGTCTCCGGCGATGCGCAGCAGCACCTGGTCGAACGCCGCTTCACCGAATACGTCACCGACTATTTCGACAAGGCGCTGGGCCACGAGGCGCTGGCGACCTTCATCCGCGGCTACGTGCAACCGCAGCCGGTGGTCGGCGCCACCATCCTCTATGTCGAGGATAGCCGGGTGGTGGCCGAGGCGACCAAGCGCATGCTCGAGCGCCAGGAACTGCACGTGGTGCACGTGCTGACCGCCGAGGACGCGTTCGCGCTGCTCACCGCCGAATCGCTGGGCCGCACCACCCGCCGCATCGACCTGGTGCTGACCGACGTGACCCTGAAGGGCGAACTGAACGGCCGCGACTTGGTGCAGCGCATCCGCATCGACTTCGCCTACGGCAAGCGGCGCATGCCGGTGCTGGTGATGACCGGCGACAGCAACCCGCACAACCAGTCCGAGCTGCTGCGCGCCGGCGCCAACGACCTGGTGCAAAAGCCGATCGAGGAGCGCCTGCTGGTCACCAAGGTGCTGTTCCAGCTGCGCCTGGCCAAGCTCAGCGACAATGCCGTGACCTTCTGACCGACACATCCACCGACCCTGCATGAGTAGCGAAGACGACACCCGGATCCAGCTGGAACCCTCGTGGAAGGCGCAGATCGGCGACTGGCTGCTGCGCCCGGAAATGCGCGAACTGGCCGCGTTCCTGCGCCAGCGCAAGGCGGCCGGCGCACGCGTGTTTCCGCCCGGGCGGCAGATCTTCGCCGCATTCGACGCGACCCCGTTCGATCGGGTCGAAGTGGTGATCCTTGGCCAGGATCCGTACCACGGCTACGGCCAGGCGCACGGGCTGTGCTTCTCGGTGCTGCCCGGGGTGCCGGTGCCGCCGTCGCTGCTGAACATCTACAAGGAGATCGAGGACGACCTGGGCATCCGCCGTCCCGATCACGGCTGCCTGCTGCCGTGGGCGCAGCGCGGCGTGCTGCTGCTCAACGCGGTGCTGACGGTCGAGGAAGGCCGTGCCGGCGCGCACCAGGGCAAGGGCTGGGAGGGCTTCACCGACCATGTGGTGGACACCCTGAACCGCGAGCGCGAAGGCCTGGTGTTCCTGCTGTGGGGCAGCTATGCCCAGGCCAAGGGCAAGGTCATCGACACCCGCCGCCACCGCGTGCTGAAGGCGCCGCATCCCTCGCCGCTGTCGGCGCACCGCGGCTTCCTGGGCTGCAAGCACTTCTCCGCGGCCAACGACTACCTGCGTCGCCGCGGCGCCACGCCGATCGACTGGAGCCTGCCGCCGCGCGCTGCGCTGGACGCGGCGGGCGGCGGCTGAACCGTGGTTCGACGGCGGTACCCGAGGTGCGCCGCGTGTACGCAAATTTCGCAGGCGCGGTGCTAATTTTGGCGCTCGTAACCGGTTACGCCTGCCCTTCCCAGTGTTCCACAGGCTTCTTTCACAGCCCGTTCCCTGAGTCCAATGTTGCATGAATAGAACGCAGGAACTTTTTACTGTACCCAGCAGTCCAGTTAGTTGACTGCTAAGATGAGCCCTATGAGCCAGACCATCCCTGCCACCGCGCTGGTGGCCAACAATCTTCCGATCCCCAGTCCGCTCGGTTCGCTGGATGCCTATATCGGCGCCGTGCACCAGATCCCGGTGCTGACCTCCGAAGAGGAGCGTGCGCTGGCAGTGCGTTACCGTGACCAGGAAGACCTGGATGCGGCCCGCGAACTAGTTCATTCGCATCTGCGCTTCGTGGTCCACGTGGCCCGCGGCTACAACGGCTACGGCCTGCCGCTGGGCGACCTGATCCAGGAAGGCAACATCGGCCTGATGAAGGCGGTCAAGCGCTTCGACCCGGAAATGGGCGTGCGCCTGGTCAGCTTCGCGGTGCACTGGATCCGTGCCGAAATGCACGAGTACATCCTGAAGAACTGGCGCATCGTCAAGGTCGCCACGACCAAGGCGCAGCGCAAGCTGTTCTTCAACCTGCGCAAGTCCAAGACCCGCCTGGGCTGGATGAACGCGGCGGAAGTGACCGCGGTCGCCAAGGACCTCAACGTGTCCGAGCGCGAGGTGTTGGAGATGGAGTCGCGCCTGTCCGGTCGCGACATCGGTTTTGACGCGCCGTCCGACGACGACGACGATCACGCGCCGCCGTCGCCGGCCGCCTACCTGATGGCCGCCGAGGAAGATCCCTCGCAGGCCTACGAGCGCGCCGACAGCGAGGACAACCAGCTGCAGCTGCTGCGCGAAGGCCTGGCCGAACTGGATGCGCGTTCGCGTGACATCATCAAGCGCCGCTGGCTGGATGCCGACAGCAAGATCACGCTGCAGGAGCTGGCCGACGAGTACGGCGTGTCCGCCGAGCGCATCCGCCAGATCGAAGCCAACGCGCTGAAGAAGATGAAGGCGTTGTTCGTGGCGTGAGGGGTGCGACCATGTGCGTGTGATCGATCAGCGAAGCAAAAAGGCCCGGGTTTTCCGGGCCTTTTTCGCTGGGCCGATGCTTGCGCAGATTTGCGGATGCGGACGCGCGCAACCGCCACGTGTGGTGCGGTCAGCTGCCGGGTTCACTGCTCCGGCGGCCGCGCCACCGGCAGGTGCCAGCCGTAGCGGATCGCCATGAAGCGCAGGCCCAAGCACAGCGTGGCGCCGATCGCGACTCCCCACGGCTGCGGCAAGTGCAGCGCATGCGCCGCGGCGACCACGCCGCCGCCGAGCAAGGCCGCCATCGCGTACAGCTCGGCCTGCAGCACCATCGGCGTGCGCGCCACCAGCAGGTCGCGCACGATGCCGCCGCCGATGCCACTGAGCATGCCGAGCAGGTCGAGCAGGAACAGGAAGGTCGCCAAGACGGCATTGCAACGTGGCAAAGGGCGGCTGGATCGCAGCCCTGCCGCAGGGTGTCACGCGGCCGCCGGCGGCTCCGGTGCGGCCGGCGCAGGTTCGGCCGCGCGCGCGTCGTCGCCAAGGATGATGCGCGCCGCGCGCTGGTAGCTCCAGTACGCCCAGGCCCAGTTGAGCAGCACCACCAGGCGGTTGCGGAAGCCGATGAGGAAGAACACGTGCGCGGCCAGCCAGAACCACCAGGCCAGCAGGCCGGACAGCTGCAGACGGCCCAGGTGCACGATCGCGGCCATGCGCCCGATGGTGGCCAGGTTGCCGTAGTCGGCATAGCGGAACGGTGCGTCGCCGGGTTCGCCGCGCAGCCGCTTCGCCAGGTTTCCGGCGACGTGCCGGCCCATCTGCTTGGCCGCCGGCGCCACCCCGGGTACCGGCTTGCCGTCGGCCTGCTGCAGCGCGGCCAGGTCGCCGGCGACGAACACCTCCGGATGCCCGGGGATGCTCAGATCCGGCTGCACCTGCACCCGGCCGCTGCGGTCCAGCGGCACGTCCAGGGTTCGCCCCAGCGGCGAGGCGGCCACGCCGGCGGCCCAGACCACGGTGCGTGCGGGCACGAAGGTGCTGCCAAGGCGGTAGCCGCTGGCGTCGATGTCGGCCACCGGCACACCGGTCAGCACGTCCACGCCGAGTTTTTCCAGTTGTTTCTGCGCCTTGGCCGACAGCCGCTCCGGGAACGAGGCGAGCACGCGCGGGCCGGCTTCGATCAGCCGCACCTTGGCCTGCGCGGGATCGATGCGGCGGAATTCGTGCTTGAGCGTATGCCGTGCGATCTCGGCCAGGGTGCCGGCCAGTTCCACCCCGGTCGGGCCGCCGCCGACGATGGCGAAGCTGAGCCAGGCCGCGCGCGCGGCGGGGTCGCTCTCGGCTTCGGCGCGTTCGAACGCCAGCAACAGGTGGCGGCGCAGGTGCAGCGCGTCGTCCAGGGTCTTCAGGCCGGGCGCGTGCCTGGCCCACTCGTCGTGGCCGAAGTAGGCATGGGTGGCGCCGGTGGCGACCAGCAGGTAGTCGTAGTCCAGCGTCTCGCCGCCGGCCAGGTGCACCTGCCGCGCTTGCTTGTCCAGGCGCAGCACTTCGCCCAGGCGCACTGCCACGTTGTCCTGCTTGCGCAGGATCTGCCGCAGCGGCGCGGCGATGTCCGGCGACGACAGGCCGGCGGTGGCGACCTGGTACAGCAGCGGCTGGAACAGGTGGTGGTTGCGGCGGTCGATCAGGGTGATGCGCAGCGGCGCCTTGGCCAGCGCGCGCGTGGCCCACAACCCGGCGAAACCACCGCCGACCACGATCAGGTGCGGCACGGACGAGTCAGCCATGCGGGACTCCAGAGGGACGCGAAGACGAGGCGCAAGCGGCTGTCGCGACGCTGGCGCCGGCCGCGGACGCCGCCCCCACGCGGTGCAGCGCAGCGCCGTGATGCACGCGGCGGTCGCGGCGCCGTGCAGGAACTGGGGGCTGGAACGGCATGGCCCTATAGTAGCGCGATGGCAGGCGCAGGCAGGGATGCGGAGGGCGCATGGGAATACGAGCGGCAGCGACGGATCGGCCTCTTGTTTCGCCCGCCGCGGCGACGCCGTTGCGCTTGGGCGGCCTGCGGTTGGCGTTGGCGCTGGGCAAGCCGGTGATCGCCACCTCGGCCTGCGGCATGGGCGCGGATGCTGGCGCGTGGCGCTGCGTGGAAGCAGGCGATGCGGTCGCGTTGCGCGCTCAGCTGCTGGAAGCGCTGGCCGCGCCGCGCTGAGAACGCGTCCGGCTCAGTACAGATCCTGCGGGTCCACATCCAGCGACCAGCGCACCCGCCGCGCCTGCGGCAGCGCATAGATCGCCGGCACCGCCCCGTCCAGCACCGCATGCAGCGCGCGCCGCGTTGGCGCCGACAGCAGCAACTGGGTGCGCTGGAAACCGGCGCGGCGCGGCATCGGCGCCGGCATCGGCCCGAAGCGTTGCACGTCGGCCTGCTCCGGCAGCAGCGCGCGCACCGCGCTGAGGAAGGCATTGGCGTGTTCGACCTGCTTGGCCTCGGCGCGCAGCAGCGCCAGGTACGCGAACGGCGGGAAGCCGGCCGCTTTGCGCTGCGCCAGTTCGGCCTCGGCGAAGGCGTGGTAGCCGCCGTGCACCAGGGTCTCCAGCAGCGCATGGCCGGGATGGTGGGTCTGCAGCCACACCTCGCCCGGGCGCACGGCGCGGCCGGCGCGGCCGGCGACCTGGATCAGCTGCTGCGCCAGTTTCTCGCTGGCGCGGAAATCGGCCGAGAACAGGCCTTCGTCGATGCCGACCACCACCACCCGGGTCAGCTGCGGCAGGTCGTGGCCCTTGGCCAGGATCTGCGTGCCGACCAGGATTCCCGGTGCGCTGCCGAGCGTGGCCAGCTGCGTCTCCAGCGCGTCGCGGCGCTGGGTGGTGCCGCGATCGATGCGCAGCACGGGGACGTCGGGGAAGGCTTGCAGCAGGCGTTCTTCCAGGCGCTCGGTGCCGATGCCCTGCGGTTGCAGCGCCAGGCTGCCGCAGTCCGGGCAGGCCAGCGGCGCCGGCTGGCGCGCGCCGCAGTGGTGGCATTGCAGGCGCCGGCCGCCGGCATGCACGGTCATCGGCGTGGCGTGCAGCGGGGTGCTGCAGCGCTGGCACGGTGCGGTCCAGCCGCAGTCGTGGCACAGCAGCACCGGCGCGTAGCCGCGGCGGTTCTTGAACACCAGCACCTGGCCGCCGTCGGCCAGCGCGCTGCCGATCCCGGCCAGCACCTCCGGCGACAGGCCGTCCTGCAGCGGGCGCTTGCGCACGTCGAGCACGCGCACCGTCGGCGGCCGTGCCGCGCCGGCGCGGCGGGTCAGGCGCAGGTGCGCGTAGCGGCCGCTGGCGGCGTTGTGCAGGCTTTCCAGCGACGGCGTGGCGCTGCCCAGCAGCACCGGCACGTCCAGCGCCTTGCCGCGCACCAGGGCGAAGTCGCGGGCGTGGTAGCGGATGCCGTCCTGCTGCTTGTAGCTGCCGTCGTGTTCCTCGTCGATCACGATCAGCCCGGCCTGCGGCAGCGGCACGAACACCGCCGAGCGGGTGCCGACCACCACCCGCGCCTCGCCGCGCCAGGCCGCGGCCCAGACCCGCGCGCGCTCGTTGTCGGTGAGTCCGGAATGCAGCGCGTGCACCGGCACGCCCAGGCGCGCGCGGAACCGCGCCAGGGTCTGCGGGGTCAGGCCGATCTCCGGCACCAGCACCAGCGCCTGGCGGCCGCGCGCCAGGCAGGCGGCGATGGCCTGCAGGTAGACCTCGGTCTTGCCGCTGCCGGTGACCCCGTCGAGCAGGAACGGGGCGAAGCCCGGCGCGGCGACGACGGCGTCGATCGCGGCCTGCTGCTCGTCGTTCGGGCTGGGGCCGGGCTGCGGCTGCGGCGCCGCGCTGCTGGCCGGCACCGCGATGCGTTCGGCGAAGTCGCGCTTGGCCAGGCTGCGCGCGGCGCTGCGCCAGTCGTCCATGGCCTGGTCGAGCCGGTCTTCGTCCATCGGGCCGTCCGCCAGCAGGGCGGCGAAACGGTGCGGGCGGGTGCCGGCGCGGGCGCGGTGGCTGGCGCCGGCCTCGGTCAGGCGCCAGGCCCAGGCGTGGGTGCCAGGCAGCGCCTCGCCGCGGCGCAGTGCCACCGGCAGCGCGGTCGCCAGCACTTCGCCCAGCGGCGCGTGGCTGTAGCGGGCCAGCCAGTGCAGCGAGTCGGCCAGCTCGCCATGCAGCAGCGGCACCGGGTCCAGCCAAGCCAGCGCCGCGCGCAGGCCCTCGCTGTCGGCGACCTGGCCGAGCGCGGCGACCACCCCGCTCAGCTCGCGGTTGCCGAACGGCACCCGCAGGCGGCGGCCGATGTCGCCGGCGCCGGCGGCGTCGCCGGGCGGCGGCAGGTAGTCGAACAGCTGCGGCAGCGGCAGCGGCAGGGCGACGCGGAGGGTGGCGGCAGGGGACGGCATCGGTCCTAGTTTAGCGGCCGGGGGACGGGGTCCAGTGCTCCCTCGGCGGGGTCGGCGAGGAGCGCCAGTTGCGGGCGATAGCTGTTCGAAAAGTGATAAACAAGTCGTAAATAGCTGCCCCGCTTGGAGAATCGATTTTATCCACACCCGCTGTGGATAAAGCTGTGCATGAAAGGGATGCTCCACGCCGTGAAGACGGATTCACAAGCCTCTGCCACACGTTGGACAAAAAAGCGCCACTCCAATAAATGCATTGAATAACAGTTACTTAGCCGTGAAACATGGCTGCAACATGATTTTGCGGGGGCTTGACAGGAGGCGTTGGACGTCCCTGGTGCGGCTTGTGCACAACCCGCCGCCGCGATCTGCCCGGCTGGCGCCTGAAGCAGCCGATCGGCGCGCCGTTGTCAAGCGCGCGGCGCGGCGGCGGCCTCGCTATCATCGCGCCGATGATGGAGTTCCGATGACCGCCGCGCCCCACTCCGACGGCGTGGTCGCACCCCCCGCCCTGGCCGCCTTCCTGCGCGGCATTGAACGCCGTGCCGCGGTGCTGGCCGAGTTGCAGAGCGGCAGCGTCGAGCGCGGCGCGCCGGCGCTGGCCGCGGCGATGCGCGCGTTCCGCAGCCATGCCGCGACCCTGCCGATGGCCGACTGGCCGCTGCACTTCTGGAAACTGCTCGCGGCTGTCCCGTCGCTGCGCCAGATCGTGACCGCCGCCCGCAGCGGCTGGCCCCTGCCGCTGGCGCACCTGGGCAAGCTGACCGCCGCCGATCGCCTGGCGCTGCTGCTGCGGATCGTGGCCGGGTTGGACGAGCCGACCGCGGCGCAGGTGTTGAATCAGTCCACCCAGGACTACCAGCAGGCGCTGGCGCGGGCCTGCCCGCGCGATGTCGGCGGGCAGCCGGATGCCGCTGGCTGGCGCGCGCTGGCCGACGCCGCGCAGCAGCATCTGCGCGAGCTGCCGCCGGAGCGGCTGCAGGCGCTAGCGCAGTTGCGCGATGCGGCCATCGCCGCTGCGCCGCCCACGCCCGCAACGGCGGCGGTGGCGGCGCCAGTGCGGCCGCGCCGGCGTAGCGGCGGGCGCGGCCTGACCCGGGCGCGCCTGGCGGCGGCGGTGAGCGTGGTCGTGGTCGTGGTCCTGCTCGGCACCTGGTGGTGGGGGCGCATGCCGTCGCGGCCCGCCGCGGCGGGCGCCGGTTCGGGCCTGGCACTGGGCGCTACCGGGCCGGTGCAGGTGGAGGAACTGCCGGCCGGGTCGGAGACGCCCAGCGCGCCACCGCTGCCGGCCGCTGCGCCGGCAGCGCTGCCGGAGCCGGCGGTCTACGACCTGGATTTCTTCGCGTGGTATGCGGCGGGTGCGCCGCCGGCCCGGATCGAGCGCACTGCGCCGAGCGCGGAGGAGGCCGCCGAAGCCGCCGCCGCGCAACCGGCCAGTGGTGGTGCCACCGCGCCGGCACAGGCCGCCGCGACCGACCCGCCGCCGGCGCTGACCCCGGCGCAGTTGCGCGAGCGCCAGGCCGCCTGGGAGGCGCTGGGCGCCACGGTGCAGGCGCGCCTGCGCCAGGTGGCCAGCGCCTTCGCCGGCTTGCCGGTGGAGCAGCAGCACACCCTGCGCGCGCAATTCGCCGCGCTGGATGCGCTGGAACGCCACGGTTGGTTGCTGGGACCGGAACTGGGCAGCGAGTACTGGGCGCTGCAGCCGCTGTTCGGCTACGTGCCCGACGCGCAGCGTGCGGCGCTGCTGGGCCTGCTGCGCACGCTGCCGGCCGAACAACGTGAGCACCTGGCGCTGTTGGCGCAGCGCACCTCGCCGCAGGAGCGCGCGACGCTGCGCCGCGAGTTGCTGGCGCAGGGCGCGGACACGCGCGCGGCCTGGCTGCGCCAGCGCGCCGCACGCTGAGCGCAGCGTCTCCGAGTCCCGAGTCCCGAGTCCCGAGTCCAACAGCCTGCGCCGAGCAGCCGCGCAGGGTAAAATAGCGCCCCTTCGCCACCCGGCGCCGGCGCTTTCCTGCGCGGCCGCAGTCGGCGGGATCGCCAGAGTCTTGCAATGTCTTCGTCCTCCACCCCGGCCTCGGTCCGGGGCCGCGAACTGCGCAGTACCGCGCAACTCGCTCTGCCGCTGGTCCTGGGGCATATCTCCGCCGGCCTGATCAGCTTTGTCGACAACGTGATCGCCGGCCACCATGGCACCCGCACGCTGGCCTCGGTGACGGTCGGCACCGCGCTGTTGTGGTTGCCGATGATGATTCCGATCGGCACCCTGATCGCGTTGACCGCGTCGGTGTCGCAGCTCGATGGCGGCAAGTGCCACGCGCAGATCGGGCCGATGTTCCGCCAGGCGCTGTGGTTGTCGCTGGGCCTGGGCGTGCTGATGTTCGCGTTCCTGAGCGTGATGCCGATGGCGTTGCCGCAACTGGGCATCGCTGCGGAGATCGTGCCCGGCGCGCGCGATTTCCTGCATGCGATCCGCTGGGGCGTACCGGCGATGGTGCTGTACTTCTGCATGCGCTATCTCAGCGAGGGCATGCACTGGACGCTGCCGACCATGCTGCTCGGCTTCGGCGGGCTGCTGGTGCTGGCGCCGCTGGGTTACGTGCTGACCTTCGGCCTGTTCGGGCTGCGCGCGCGCGGCGCCGGCGGGCTGGGCATCGCCTCGGCGATCATGATGTGGCTGCAGGCGCTGTGTTTCGCCATCTACCTGGCGCGTTCCAGGCGCTTCGCGCCGTTGCGCCTGTTCGCGAGCTTCGAGGCGCCGGACCTGCGCGCGATCGGCGGGTTGCTGAAGACCGGGCTGCCGATCGGCATCACCATCCTGATGGAGGGCGGGCTGTTCATCGTCACCGCGCTGCTGATCGCGCGGCTGGGCGAAGTGCCGGCGGCCGCACACCAGATCGCGATCAACGTGGCGCAGCTGTGCTTCATGGTGCCGATGGGCGTGGCCGAGGCGACCACGGTGCGGGTCGGGCGCGCCGCCGGTGGCGGCGATGCGGTCGGCGTGCGCGGCGCGGCCTGGGCTGGCTATAGCATCGTGCTCGGTACCCAGGCGTTGTCGGCCCTGGTGCTGCTGTTCGGCCACGACGCCATCGTCGGCGTCTATACCCGCGACATCGCGGTGGCCGGGTTGGCGTCCACGCTGCTGCTGTACGCGGCTGCGTTCCAGTTCCCCGACGGGGTGCAGGTGCTGTCGGCCGGCGCGCTGCGCGGGCTCAACGACACCCGCGTGCCGATGCTGCTCGCGCTGTGTTCCTACTGGGGCCTGGGCATGCCGCTGGGCGCCGGGCTCGGCCTGTGGTTGGGCTGGGGACCGCAGGGCATGTGGATCGGGCTGATCCTGGGCCTGAGCGCGGCCGCAGTGATGATGGCCGCGCGCTTCCGGCTCAGCAGCGGGCGCCTGCCTGCCGCTGCGGCGTCCTGACCCCTGACTTCAGGCGCATGTGCGGCGCCGGCACAGCCGGTATGCTGCACGCGCGCAAGACCTTCCTTCCGGAGTTTTTCCATGAACCAACCCGTGCGTCGCAGCCCCATCGCCAGCTTCTTCGTTGGCCTATGGGATGTGATGAACTTCACTCGCCGGCTGATCCTGAACCTGGTGTTCTTCGGCTTCCTGCTGCTGCTCCTGTTGGCGATCGTGTTTGCGATGGCGCGTGGCGACGGCGCCAAGGCGCTGCGCGACCGCACCACGCTGTTGATCGCGCCGGAAGGCACCCTGGTCGAGCAGTTCAGCGCCGATCCGGTCAGCCGCGCGCTGACCAAAGCCATGGGCGACAAGGGCGCCGAGGAGATCCAGCTGCGCGATCTGATCCGCGCGCTGGAAGCGGCCAAGACCGATCCGAAGATCGAGCGCGTGGCGCTGCGCCTGGACAAGCTGCAGCCCAGCGGTTTCGCCTCGATGCGCGAAGTGTCCGCGGCGCTGCAGGACCTGCGCGCTTCCGGCAAGCAGGTCGTGGCCTACAGCGACAGCCTGAGCCAGGCGCAGTACCTGCTGGCCGCGCAGGCCAACGAGGTCTACCTGGACCCGATGGGCTCGGTGGTGCTGGAAGGCCTGGGCCGTTACCGCCAGTACTTCCGCGAAGGCCTGCAGGACAAGCTCGGCGTGGACGTGCACCTGTTCAAGGTCGGCGAGTTCAAGTCCGCCGCGGAGCCGTACGTGCTCGACGCGGCTTCGCCGGCGTCCAAGGAAGCCGATCTGTTCTGGATGAACGATGTGTGGCAGCGCTACGTGGCCGACATCGCCAAGGCGCGCAAGCTGGCGCCCGCGCAGATTTCCGCCGGCATCGACACGATGCCCGAAGGCATCGCCGCAGCCGGCGGCGACATGGCCAAGTTCGCGCTGCAGCAGAAGCTGGTGGACGGCCTGAAGACCCGCGAGGAGGTCGAGGAACTGCTGACCAAGCGCGGCGTCGCCGACGACGATGCCGATACGGGCTTCCGCAACGTCAACCTGGATGCCTATCTGCAGCAGCTGGATCTGCGCCATTCGCCGGTGGATTCGCGCCCGCAGGTGGCAGTGGTGGTCGCCGCGGGCGAGATCAGCGGCGGCGAGCAGCCGGCCGGGCGCATCGGCGGCGAGTCGACCGCGGCGCTGCTGCGCGACGCGCGCGACGACGAGGCGGTCAAGGCGGTGGTGCTGCGCGTGGATTCGCCGGGCGGGGAAGTGTTCGCCTCCGAGCAGATCCGCCGCGAGGTGGTGGCGCTGAAGGCGGCCGGCAAGCCGGTGGTGGTGTCGATGGGCGACCTGGCCGCGTCCGGCGGCTACTGGATCAGCATGAACGCCGACCGCATCTATGCCGACCCGTCGACGATCACCGGCTCGATCGGCATCTTCGGCATGATCCCCAACCTGACCCGCAGCCTGGACAAGATCGGCGTGCATACCGACGGCGTCGGCACCACCCGTTTCGCCGGGGCGTTCGACGTCACCCGGCCCATGGATCCGGTGGTCGGGCAGGTGATCCAGTCGGTGATCAACAAGGGCTACGCCGACTTCACCGGCAAGGTCGCGCAGGCGCGCAACAAGCCGGTCGAGGCGATCGACCAGGTCGCGCGCGGCCGCGTGTGGAGCGGTGCGCAGGCCAAGGAACGCGGCCTGGTGGACGCGTTCGGCGGCTTCAAGGACGCGGTGGCCGATGCCGCCGCGCGGGCCAAGCTGGGCGCGCGCGACAAGTACCGCGTGCGCTACATCGAGAAGCCGGCTACGCCGTTCGCGCAGTTCGTCAACGGGTTCGCCGGCAGCCGCATGGGCGCGTGGATGCTGGGCGATTCGGCGCTGGCGCACGCCGTGCTGGCGCGCAGCATGCCGGAGCTGGATACCCAGCTGCGCTTCGTGCAGGACGCCACCGACAAGCGCGACGGGACCCCGGTCAAGGCGCTGGCCTACTGCTTCTGCGGCTTCTGATGCAGGCGTGAGGCGCGCTCGCCATCCGGCGGGCGCGCTGCAGGCAACGCACAACGCCGGCCGATGCCGGCGTTTTTATTTTCCGGTGGCGGCGTCGATCGCGGCGTTGTGCGCGGCCGCGGCCTGCTCGGTGCCGAGTTGCGCCTGCCTGGCGCGGTCCAGCGGTTGCGCGATCGCCGCGCGCAGCGCGTCGGCCTGCGGTTCGGGCGCTGTGTCTGGCGGTTTCGGCGGCGTGGGCTTGCACGCGGCGAGTGCGGCCAGCAGTGAGAATGCCAACGTCAGCAAGCGCAATGAACGGTGCATAGGGGCGACCTCGTTGAGCGTGGGGGTTATCCTACGCCCACCCCGGCGCAGACAGGCAGGACGATGCAGCAACGTTGGCGGCTGGACGGACAGACCGCATTGATCACCGGCGCCAGCGCCGGCATCGGCCTGGCGATCGCGCGCGAGTTGCTCGGCTTCGGCGCCGAGCTGATGCTGGTGGCGCGCGACATCGATGCGCTGGAAGCAGCGCGCGACGAACTGGCCGATGCCTATCCCGAGCGCCGCATCCTGGCGCTGGCCGCGGATGTGGCTGACGACGAGGACCGGCGCGAGATCCTGGACTGGGTCGAGGACCACGCCGACGGCCTGCACGTGCTGATCAACAACGCCGGCGGCAACGTCAGCAAGGCCGCGGTGGACTACACCGAAGACGAGTGGCGCGGCATCTTCGAGACCAACCTGTTTTCGGCGTTCGAGCTATCGCGCTATGCGCATCCGTTGCTGGCGCAGCACGCGTCCGCGGCGATCGTCAACGTCGGCAGCGTGTCCGGAGTGACTCACGTGCGCAGCGGCGCGCCGTACGGCATGACCAAGGCCGCGCTGCACCAGCTGACTCGCAACCTGGCCGCCGAATGGGCCGAGGACGGGATCCGGGTCAATGCGGTGGCGCCGTGGTACATCCGCACCCGCCGCACGTCCGGGCCGCTGTCGGATCCGGACTACTACGAGCAGGTGATCGAGCGCACGCCGATGCGCCGGATCGGCGAGCCGGAGGAAGTGGCGGCCGCGGTCGGTTTCCTGTGCCTGCCTGCGGCCAGCTACATCACCGGCGAATGCATCGCGGTGGACGGCGGGTTTTTGCGTTACGGGTTCTAGGGCGCCGCTAGACTGCGAGTGCCGGCCAAGCCCTGTAGGAGCAACTGTCTTCTCATCCGATCACCTCACGCCATGGTGTGCGATCTCGTGCCATGGCGTTGAGTCGGATAAGCAGTACGCGCATGCATGCGGTGATGGCGACCTTGGCGGGCTTGCCGCGTGCCCGTAACTGTTGATAACGCTCCTTGAAGGAGGCTTGGGTGCGCACAACGCTCCAACAGGCCATGTACAGCACTCGTCGGATCGTGGCACGCCCGCCGCGGATGCGGCGTTTGCCGCAGTGCTGCCCGCTGTCCACGTTGTAGGGAGCCAGGCCGACCAGGGCCGCGATCTGGCGACGATCCAGCGTCCCCAGTTCGGGCAGATAGGCCATCAGGCTGGCGGTGGTGACCTCGCCGATGCCCGGGACCGTGCCCAGGGCGTGCGCCAGCGCATCGTCGAGCTGGCACCGCACCTGCTTGATCGCCTGGTTCATCCGCTGGATACGGCGGCGCAAGTCGCCGATCTGCTCGATCAGGCATGCGCGCACCATGGCCAGGGTCGCCTGATGCAACCGACGGCGCTCGTCGTCACGTTGCTGGACCAGTTGCTCGCGGCGCTGGACCAGCATGCGCAGTTGCTCACGCAAGGGATCGGGAACCGGCGCGGGCGCTTGCACCAGTTGAGCCATGCGCGCCAGCAAGGCCGCATCCAGCGGATCGGTCTTGGCGGTTGTGCCCAAGGCCGTGGCGAAAGCGCGTGCCCGGCGCGGATTGATCCGGGTCACCGGGATCCCTGCCGTGGCCAGTGCCGTCATCACCGCCCGTTCGTAGCCGCCGGTGGCCTCCAGCAGCGCGTTGCCGACGCAGTGCCCGGCAAGGTGGTCGCACAGGCGCTGGTGGCCCTGGGCGGTATTGGGAAAGGACAGCAACTGGTCCAGGGGAAGCACGTGGACGGCCAAGGTGTCCTTGGCCACATCGATACCGATCCAAAGAGGCATAAGCGTTAGGTAGACTAAGGGACAGGAGAGAGCCACCTCGTCGCTGCCCACGCTTGTGAAGTTCGAGCGAACGCTCGTTCAACTGTTCGGGCCAGGCAACGAGGTCGATGTGCGGCCGCCCTGGCTCCTACACGTGCTGGAACACTGCGGCCTGTCGGCGTGCCGCACATCGCTCTCCACTCAAACTGTAAAGCAACCTCCAGACACAAGCGGCTTCAGCCGCGACGCTTTGCTGACAATGCCTGTCGCAGCTGAAGCCGCTCCTACAGGGGCATGGTCGGATACAGGGCCAGTGTCGGATCGAACATCCGCGGGAGCATGCGCCTAATCCGGCGCGCCGCAGCTGCTCGCCTGCAGCAATTGCTGGCGACGCAGGAATTCCTGCCGCAGCGGCTCGGCGTCTTCGGGCGTGGCGAAGCGCCAGTGCGTTTCGGCTTCGGCCACATAGGTTTTCCAGGCGTCGCAGGCGCCGGCTTCGGGCAGCGCCTCGCAGCGGTCGCGGAGCACTTCGCAGGCGCTGCCGCCGGTCCTGTCGAGGCTGCCGTCCAGGGCCATGGTGCGCAAGGGAACGCAGCGCGGCGCGGGCTCGGCGACTTCGCCGATGTAGCGTTGCCGCGCATAGGTGGTGCAGGCGTACAGCGGCGGTGGCGGCAGGCGCGGCGCAGCGTTCGCCGGCGGTGTCGGCGCTGTCGGCGGATCGGGCGGCGCGGCGACGCGCACCGCTGCGGGTACGGGGACCTGCGCGGCGGGTGCAACTGGCGCGGTAGCCGGTCCCTGTGCGGGCGCCCGGCCGACGCCCTGCATGATCTTCTTCTGCTGGCGCATGCCCTTGGGGCACGGCTGGTTCTGCACGGTCAGGTTGTCGTGCGCATCGGTGCAGCGATAGAACACCACCTGTTCCGCATGCGCGGCGCCGGCGCCGGCCAGCAGCGCCGCGAGACAGAGCGCGCTGCGCATCTCAGCTGCCGCCGCAGTCGCGGTCCAGGCGCGCGTCGATGCCGCGCTGCTCGGTTTCCAGCGCGCGGCGCTCGCTCTGCAGCGCGCTGTTGTAGCGGCGGATCAGTTCCCAGCGGCGGTCGGCCAGGCGCGCGCACACTTCCTGCGCCGGCAGGGCGTTGCAGGTGTCGCGGATCAGCGTGCTGCCGGCCGGCACCACCACGCCGGCGCCGGGATACACCGGCTGCGGCGGGCGCGGGCGGCCGCCGTCGTCGCCATGGCCGTGGCGATGGCCGCCGCCGTCGCCGTCGCCGTCGCCACCGGCATAGCCGATGGCCCACAGCGGCACCCAGCGCGGATTGCCTTCGTTGTCGTCGCTGGTATAGCGCTGGCCCTCGCTGGTCACGCATTCGTACATCGGCTGCGGCGGCTGCACGCTGACGATGCGGATCTCACGCTGCGGCAGCGGCGCTGGCGCTGCCGCGTCGCGCGCCGGATCAGTGCTGAGCGTGGTGGTCGGGCGTGGCGGCGGATCGCGCGGGCGCTGCATGTCCAGCACCTGCTGCTGGTGCGCGTTCTCGCAGGGCGCGTTCTGCAGGCTGACCGCGCCGGCGCTGCCGACGCAGCGGTAGATGCGCACCGACCCCTGCGCGCCATCGCTGCGGGTGGTCTGCCTGGTTTGCGCCCAGGCGCTGCCCGCCAGCGGCAGCAGCGCGGTCAGGAGCAGGGCAGGGCGGAGGAGCGCGGGCATGCGCGCATCTTGCGCGCCTTCGCCGGCCAGGGAAAGCCGGGCCGGACGGGGATCGGCAACGCGCTCAGGCGCGCAGGATATCGCCGCTGACCGCATCGCGGATCGGGGTGGGCTGGGCCAGGCCGCCGGTCTGCCCATCGATCATGCCGTCGAGCGCAGCCAGCAGCTGCGGGTCCAGTTCGCCGCGCTGCCGCGCCGGCGGCTCGCCGCCGCGGTTGGCGCTGGTCGAGACCAGTGCGCCGCCCCAGGCGCGGCACAGCGCGGCCACCAGCGGATGCGCGCTGATCCGCACCGCGATGCCGCGGTGCGCGCCGGTGATCCAGAACGGCGCCTGCGCCGCGGCCGGCAGCACCCAGGTATGCGCGCCGGGCCAACTGGCCAGTACTGCGGCCAGGCGCTCGGGCGGCAGCGCCGCCAGGTCGAGCAGCGGGCGCAGCGGCTCCAGTTCGGCGGCGACCACGATCAGGCCTTTCTCCACCGGCCGCTGCTTGATCTGCAGCAGGCGCGTCACCGCCACCTGGTCGTACGGATCGCAGCCCAGGCCCCAGACCGCCTCGGTGGGATAGGCGATGACACCGCCTTGCTGCAGGACGGCGACAGCTTGGTTGAGCGACAGATCGGGCATGCGTGGATGATGCGGCAGGCTGTTGCTGTGAGGCAATGGTTGGGGGTTGGGGGCTGGGGGCCGGGATTGGGGATTCGACATTAACAAGCGCGACGCGCGCTGTCCTGCCGGTTCCGGTTCGATTCCTGTCGGGCGGCGCGGGCCTTGCGAGGCGATGTCGCTGTTGCGCAGGTTGTGGCGGCTGCGGTTCTTCCAGCAGTCTGCGCGGCGCCGCGACCGAATGGAGCGGTGCAACTCGATCGCGGCAAGCGCGATCGGATCGCGTGCCGCGACGGATGGCGATCGAGGCCATCCGCCGCCGCTGCTGTGGATGTCGCCTCCGCAGCAGCGGGGTGGTGGATCAGGCCTTCTTGACCGCGGCCTTCTTGACCACTTTCTTGGCGGCTTTCTTCGCGGTCTTCTTCGCTACCTTCTTGACCGCCTTCTTCGCCGCGGGCTTGGCCGGGGCGTCGGCCGCGGCCTTCTTGGCCGCGCTCTTCTTCGGCGCCGCTTCCTTCTTCGCCGCGGCCTTCTTCGCGCCGAAGCCGCGCCGTGCCGGCTTGCCGGTCTCTTCCAGCAGCTTCTGCACTTCTTCCAGGGTCAGCGTGGCCGGCTCGCGGTCCTTGGGGATCTTGCCGTTGAGCTTGCCGTCGCTGATGTACGGGCCGAAGCGGCCGTTGAGCACCTGGATGTCGCTGCCGGGGTATTCCTTGATGATGCGGTTGCGCGCGATCTCTTCCTTCTCTTCGATCAGGAACACCGCACGCGCCAGGTCGATGGTGTACGGATCGTCTTCCTTCTTCAGCGAGGCATAGACGCTGCCGCGCTTGGCGAACGGACCGAAGCGGCCGATGCCGACGCTGACGTCCTCGCCCTTGTCCTCGCCCAGCGCGCGTGGCATCAGGAACAGCTCCAGCGCGTCTTCCAGGGTGATGGTGTGCATGCTCTGGCCCGGCCGCAGCGAGGCGAACTTGGGCTTGTCCTCGGCGTCCTCGGCGGTGCTGCCGATCGCCGCGTACGGCCCGAACCGGCCCAGGCGCACGCTGACCGGTTTGCCCGTCTTGGGGTCGGTGCCGAGTTCGCGCGCGCCGGTGGCCTCGGAGCGGTCCACCGATTCCTTCTTCTCTTCGACCAGTTCCTTGAACGGACCCCAGAACTTCTCCATCAGCGGCCGCCATTCCTCCTCGCCGCGCGACACTGCGTCCAGCTCGTCCTCGAGCTTGGCGGTGAAGTCGTAGTCGACGTAGCGGGTGAAGTGGCCGGACAGGAACTTGCTGACCGCGCGGCCCACGTCGGACGGGCGGAAGCGGCGCGCGTCCAGCTCCACGTACTTGCGGAACAGCAGGGTCTGGATGATCGAGGCATAGGTCGACGGGCGGCCGATGCCGTATTCCTCGAGCGTCTTGACCAGCGAGGCTTCCGAAAAGCGCGGCGGCGGCTCGGTGAAATGCTGGTCGGTATGGATGCGGTCGAGCGGGATGCGGTCGCCGGGCTTCATCGGCGGCAGCTTGCGGCCTTCGTCTTCGTCCTCGGCCGCCTTCTGGTCCTTGCCTTCCTCGTACACGGCCAGGAAGCCCGGGTCGATCACCGTGGTGCCGCTGGCGCGGAAGCTGTGCTCGTTGCCCGCCGCCAGTTCCACGGTCACGGTGTTCATCGTCGCCGGCACCATCTGGCAGGCCACCGCGCGCTTCCAGATCAGCTCGTACAGGCGGCGACCGTCGTCGTCCAGGTACTTGGCCATCTGCGCTGGGGTGCGCAGCGCCGCGGTCGGACGGATCGCTTCGTGCGCTTCCTGCGCGTTCTTGGACTTGGTCTGGTACATGTTCGGCTTGTCCGGCAGCGCACCGGTGCCGAAGTCGCGCGCGATCACGTCGCGAATCTCGGCCAACGCGTCTTGCGACAGGTTCACCGAGTCGGTACGCATGTAGCTGATCAGGCCGACCGTGCCTTCGTCGCCCACGGTCACGCCTTCGTACAGCTTCTGCGCCACGCGCATGGTGCGGCTGGTGGTGAACCCGAGCTTGCGCGAGGCCTCCTGCTGCAGCGTGGAGGTGGTGAACGGCGGCGCCGGGCGGCGCTTGCGTTCCTTGCTGGCCACGTCGGTGACGTGCAGCGCGCCCTGCGCGGCTTTCTGCAGGCGCATCCGCGCCGCTTCGGCGGTGTCGCCGTCGGTAATGGTGAACTGCTCGAACTTCTGCCCGTCGAGCTTGACCAGCTTGGCCGCGAACGGCTGCGAGGGATGCAGGCAGTCGGCGCCGATGCTCCAGTATTCGCGGGCGACGAAGGCTTCGATCTCTTCCTCGCGCTCGACGATCATGCGCAGCGCCGGCGACTGCACGCGGCCAGCGGACAGGCCACGCTGCACCTTGCGCCACAGCACCGGCGACAGGTTGAAGCCGACCAGGTAGTCCAGCGCGCGCCGCGCCTGCTGCGCATCGACCAGGTCCACGGCGATCTGCCGCGGGTTGGCCATCGCCTCCTTGATCGCGCGCGGGGTGATTTCGGTGAACACCACCCGGTGCAGCGGCTTGTCCTTGAGCAGCCCGCGCTCTTTCAGGATCTCGGCAATGTGCCAGCTGATCGCCTCGCCCTCGCGATCCGGGTCGGTCGCCAGATAGATGTCGTCGGCGACCTTGGCGGCCTTGGCGATGGCCTCGACGTGCTTCTCGTTCTTCTCGATCAGCGCGTAGCGCATCGCGAAGCCGTCGTCCGGGTCCACCGCGCCTTCTTTCGGGATCAGGTCGCGCACGTGCCCATACGAGGCCAGGACGTGGAAGTCCTTGCCGAGGTATTTGTTGATCGTCTTGGCCTTGGCGGGCGATTCGACGATGAGCAGGTGCTTGGACATGGTGGACTGGGCTTCGATGGGCGGGGCGGGCGCCCTGGGGGCGGTAGGGTGGCGCAATTGCTCCGGTTAGTGAAGCGTTGCGGTGGTTCAGAGCGGCCGACGCCCGGGGCAGGTACCCCGGGCGTTCAGCTGCGGCTATCCGTATTAGTGGACATGTCCGGCACCGGCTGTCAAGCGCCGCCGCTCCGCAACGCCGGAAAATGCTCAAGCTGGCGAAGCTTTACCGACTTCCGTTCTCCGGGTCCCGAGTCCCCGATCCCGAGTCCCAGCCGTCAGTGCCATCTACCGCTGGCCGCCACGCCGATCAGCAGCAGCACCACCAGCAGGACCACCACCATCAGCACGCCGAACAGCGACAGGATCACCACAGTCACCGTGCCCAGCTTGCGCTGCTGCCATTGCGGATGGTCGGTATAGGCCCATTTGTCCACCACCAGGGTGTCGCAGAGCATGTCGTGCAGGGCCTGCTTGCGCTCGGTGAAGGCGGCCATCAGGAAGCCGATGAACAGGGTCAGGCTGCTCAACAGGAAGCCGAAGTAGCGGCCGATGCCGCGGCCGACGCTGATCCGGCTGCCGTCGGTACGCACCACCTTGATGCCGATCGCCATCTTGCCCAGCGTGGCCTGCTTGGTCGAGGCATGGAACAGGCCGAAGTACAGCGCCGACATCGCCAGCGGCACCAGGTACGCCAGCACCAGCATGAGGATGCCGCTGGCGCTGCTGAAATCGGGGGTGCGGCCGCCGCCCAGGCCGCTGAAGCCGAAGAAGCCGAGCATGATCACGAACTGGATCACCTGCGAGACGATGCCGACCAGCATGCCGTCGATCAGGTAGGCGGCGGTGCGCTTCCAGAAGCCGGCCTGGACCACCTCGCCGTCGCCGACGAAACGCGGTTCCTCGCCGAGCGTGGCGGCGGGCGCGGCATAGGGCGAATGCGTCGCGGCCGCGGCATCCGGCGTGGTCCAGGCGCTCGGTATGGCTTCCGCGTCCGCCGCGCTCGCCGCCGGCGCCTGGGTCAGGCCGAGTTCGTCGACGACATCGGCCAGCGGATGCCATTGGCTGAGGCCGTCGCGCCACACCAGCGTGTTCAGGCCCACTTCGCCGCGCTGGAAGCGCTGCTGCAGTTGCTCGGCCGGCATCGGTCCATGGCGCTGCTGCGCGGCGTCGGCGTAGTACCACTCACTCATTCCTGTTCCCCAGGGTTGCGGTCGAAAATCCGTTTCCGCTCAGCCGCCGCGGCAGTGCGCGGGCAGGTAGCGGTCTTCCAGCTCGGCACTGCATTTCCAGGCCGACGTCCGCTCATCGTAGTCCAGCCACAGCGCCTTGCCATCCAGCTTGGGCTTGCCGGGCGCGTGCACGGTGGCTTCCAGGCCGCAGTGGCCGTTGTCGAAACGGCCGATGCGCACCTGCGCGACGAATTCGCCGGCATAGCTCGGCGCGGTGCCGAAGCCGCTGTCGCCGTTCACCGGGCAGCGTCCCTGCTGCGCGGCGAAGCTGGCGATCTGTGCCTGCAGCGGCGCCACGCTGCCGATCGCCTGCGTGGCCTTGGCGCGCAGCGTGTAGTCCTGATAGGCGGGAACGGCGATGGCGGCGAGGATGCCGATGAGCGTCAGCAGCACCGCGCCGACCACCACCGCGACGAGCGCGCCGACTCCGCAGCCGGATAGGCCGTTGCGCGGCGGCAGCGGGCGCGGCAGCGATGGCGGTCGTCGCGCTCGCCGGTGGCGGCAGCGGTGGGGGTGTGGCCGTGGTCGGCAGGCCCAGTTCGTCGGCCAGTGCGTGCAGCGGCCGCCACTCCGGCAGGCCTTCGCGCCAGACCAGGCTGTCGCGCTCGAGAAGCCCGTCGCGCAGGCGTTCCAACAAGGTCGCGGTGCTCAGCGGGCCATGCCGCTGGCGCGCGGCGTCGGCGTAGTACCAGGCGCTCAGGGTCGGTTTCTCGTGCATCCGTGCATGGCCCGGCAGTGCCTCTCAGTGCACCGGCTCCGGCTCGTCGACGAACATCTGCGTTTCCATCCACGCGTAGGCCGCCTCGGCGCCGGGCTGGTTGAACAGCACCATCAGCACCACCCATTTCAGGTCGTCCAGGTCCAGTTCGTCCTGGTCCAGCGCCATTGCCCGGTCCAGCACCAGCTCGCGCTGGTCGCTGTCGAGAATGCCGTGCTGTTCCAGGAACAGCAGGAAGCCGCGGCATTCCACGTCGAGCTTGTCCAGCTCCGGGCCATGGTAGATGCGGATCGGGCCGTCGATGCGCGGCTGCGGCACGGCCGGCCGCTGGTCGGCCAGGGCATCGAGCCAATCGAACGCTTTGCTGATTTCGGTGGGGCTGAAGCCAGCCTGAATCAAGCCATTCTGGAGGGAGTCGCGATCACGGACCGGGTCCGCATCCTCGCTGAAATAATGTTCGAACAGGTACAGCAAGACATCCAGAATGCTCTCTTTCATTGCCCCTCGGCCTGCGCCGCTAGACGCTGTGGAGGTGAAGAAACTAGGGTTTGCGCGTGTAACGACCTCGTTCGACCGCCACGTAGCCATCCAGTTCCATGGCCAGCAGCATGGAGGACGCTGCCGCAGCCGTCAATCCGGTGCGCGCGATCACTGAATCCATACAGGTGGGGTCGTGGCCCAGCGCCTGCCACAAGCGCTGGTAGTCGGAATCGGGGAAGCAGGGCGTGGCGCCGGTGTCCTCGGCGATCCTTACAGTGGGGGCGTGCAGGCGTCCGCGCAAGGCGTCGGCCAGTTCCGCGGCCAGCGGCGCGACCCCGGCCAGCACCTCCTCGGCGCTCTCCACCAGGCCGGCGCCGTCGCGGATCAGGCGGTGGCAGCCGCGTGCCAGCGGGTTGTGGATCGAGCCGGGCAGCGCGAACACCTCGCGCCCGGCCTCGGCGGCCAGGCGTGCGGTGATCAGCGCGCCTGAGCGGGCGGCGGCCTCGATTACCAGGGTGGCCAGGGTCAGTCCGGCGATGATCCGGTTGCGCGCCGGGAAGTGGCCGGGCCGCGCCGGGGTGCCGGGCGGATGCTCGCTGACTACCGCGCCGCGCGCGGCGATGCGCTCGCGCAGGGCAGCGTGCTGGCGCGGGTAGGCCAGGTCGGCGCCGGTGCCGACCACTGCCACGGTGAGCCCGTTCTGGCGCGACAGCGCCGCGGCGTGCGCGGCGGCATCGACCCCGGCGGCCATGCCGCTGGTCACCGCGAACCCGGCCGTGGCCAGCGTCAGGGCGAAGCGCTGCGCGTTGTCGCGGCCGCCGGCGCTGGGCGCGCGGCTGCCGACTACCGCCACCGCCGGATGCCACAGCGCCGTCGGGTCGCCTTCCAGGTACAGCGCCAGCGGCGGGTTGGGGCTGCGCAGCAGCAGCGCCGGGTAGTCCGGGTCGTGGCAGCCGAGCAGGTGTCGGCGCGGCAGCGCCAGCCAGGCCAACGCGGCGTCCACGGCGGCGCGGTCGGGCCGCTGCAGGGCCGCGATCTGCGCCGGATCCAGTCCCGCCGCGCGCCAGGCGCCGGCGCCGGCGGCCAGGGCCGCGGCGGGGCTGCCGCAGTGGTCGAGCAGGCGCCGGCGCGGGGCGCTGGCGCCGCCGGCCAGGCACAGGGTCAGCAGCGCCGGGTCGGCGCAGGCAGCGGCGGGACGGGGCGGGTCGGGCAGGGCGGACATCGGTCTGGGAGCCTGTTCCATTCGGATTAACAGGCCCAGGCTAGGCCGCAAACGCAGACGGCGCCCTCGGGCGCCGCCTGTCGCGGAGGTAGGACTTGCCCGCGTGCGCGGGTCAGCGTGCGTCCGGGTGCTTCACGTCGTAGCCGATCCGGGTCGGCTTGATGCCGTCCATCACCAGCGCGTAGCTGACCTTGTCGAAGGTGCGGAACACCATCGCGTGCGCGGCGTATTCGTCGGGCAGGGCGACCGTGCCGCGGCCGCCGCTGAAGCCGTCGTCGGCGCGCGAGGTGTTGGGGCGCTGCACGCGGTCGTTGACCCGGGTGCCATGGCGCCACAGCGAGACCACGGTGCCATTGTCGATGCCTTCGCGGCTGCCGCCGGAGATCGCGATCACGTCGCGCGGGCCGGCGGCGCTGAACGCGTCGGCCACCGCCAGCACCCGCAGCCCGGCCTCGAGTGCCTGCGCCGAGGGCGGATGCGGCACGAACTGCAGGTCGTAGGGCTGCGCTTCGACCGCGATCAGGCGATCGCCGGCGCGCACTTCGCGGGCGCTGTCCTGCAACAGCAGGGTGGTAGCCTGGCTGGCGTCGGCGGAGACGTGGGTGACGGTGCCGACGTTGACCTGGGCCAGTTCGTAGCCCAGCGTCTCGCGGCGCTTGGTATCCGGCGGCACGAAGGTCTGCCACAGGTTGCCGGTGCCGGGGGTGCTGCGGCCCTCGTTGTTCAGGTCGTCGCTGAGCCTGGGCAGTTCGTAGCGCACGGTCGGGCGTACCAGCGCGTAGCGTTGCCCGGTCTGCGGCGCGTTCAGCCCGGTCGCGTAGACCAGTTGCCCGGCGGTGGCGCGCAGCCGGTTGTCCTCGACGCCGACCACGTAGGGCAGGCCGTCGATGCCGTCGGCCACGCGCAGGTTCTTCAGGAACGGCTCGACGTCGGACAGCGGGATCGCGTCGATCGGCGCGTCCTGGCGCGGGCCGGGCTTGACCGTGGCCCGCGCCACCCGGTCCAGGTAGGCCAGGCTGAGCACGTCGCCGGGGTAGATCAGATGCGGGTTCTGCACCTGCGGGTTGGCCTGCCAGATTTCCGGCCACAGCCACGGCTTGCCGAGGAAGCGCCCGGCGATGTCCCACAGCGTGTCGCCCTTGCGCACCACATAGGTGTCAGGGTGTTCGGCAGCCATGCTCGCGGAAGCGGCATAGGTCGCCACGGTGAGCATCGCCACGGCGACGACCGTACGGAGTCGATTGAACATTGAGTGCAGAGCCTGATTCCCCAACAGGTCCGCGCACTATAGTCCAGAACCCTGGGCGCGGCGCAAGCGTTGGCACCAGAACGGGGTAGAATCGTCACGTCTTGCCGAATTTTCCGGCGCCCCCATCTGGGTACCGCTATGGCCCTGCTTCCCATCCTCGAATTCCCCGATCCGCGCCTGCGTACCAAGGCGCTGCAGGTCGACCCTGCCGACGTGACCGCGCCGGCGTTCCAGCGCCTGCTCGACGACATGTTCGAGACCATGTACGAGGCCCCGGGCATCGGCCTGGCCGCAAGCCAGGTGGACGTGCACCAGCGCTTCATGGTCATCGACGTCAGCGAAGAGAAGAACGCCCCGCAGGTGTTCATCAACCCGCAGATCGTGCAGCGCGACGGCGAGCAGGTGCACCAGGAGGGCTGCCTGTCGGTGCCCGGCATCTATGCCGACGTGACCCGCGCCGAGGCCATCGTCGTGCGCTACCTGGACCGCCACGGCTGGCCGCAGGAACTGTCCGCCGACGGCCTGCTGGCGGTATGCGTGCAGCACGAGATGGACCACCTGGACGGCAAGTTGTTCGTCGATTATCTGTCGCCGCTCAAGCGCGAGATGGTGCGCAAGAAGCTGGCCAAGGCGCGCAAGCACGTGGCCTGAAGGCCGCGAACCGGGAATGCGGAAACGGGAATCGTAAGTGCGGTTCCCGTTCCATTTCCGGGTCCGCGCTTTGCCCATTCCCTTTTCCCGGTTCCCTACCTCCATGAAAATCGTTTTCGCCGGTACGCCGGACTTCGCCGTACCCTCGTTGCGCGCGGCCGCGCAGCGCCATGAAGTGGTCGCGGTCTATACCCAGCCGGACCGGCCTGCCGGCCGTGGCCGCGGGCTGACGCCGTCGCCGGTGAAGCTGGAGGCGGTCGCGCGCGGCATTGCGGTGCTGCAGCCGCAGACCCTGCGTTCGCCGGAAGCGCTGCAGACCCTGCGTGCGCTGCAGCCGGACCTGATGGTGGTGGTGGCCTACGGCCTGATCCTGCCCAAGGCGGTGCTGGCGATCCCGACCCATGGCTGCTGGAACGTGCACGCCTCGCTGCTGCCGCGCTGGCGTGGCGCCGCGCCGATCCAGCGCGCGATCGAGGCCGGCGACAGCGAGACCGGGGTGTGCCTGATGCAGATGGAAGCCGGCCTGGACACCGGACCGGTGCTGATGTCGCAGCGCACCCCGATCGGCGACAGCGACACCGGCGGGCAGCTGCACGACCGGCTGGCCGCGCTCGGCGCGCAGGTGCTGGCCGACGGGCTGGGCCTGCTGCGCGCCGGTATCCGTCCTGTGCCGCAACCGCAGCCGGAGGTTGGCGTGACCTACGCGCATAAACTGGACAAGGCGCAGGCGCGGCTGGACTGGCAGCAGCCGGCGGCGCAGCTGGCGCTGCGGGTGCGCGCGTTCAATCCGTGGCCGATCGCCGAGGCGGTGCTGGCCGGCGAGCGCGTGCGCATCCACGGCGCGGTGGCGCTGGAACTGGCGCTTGCGCAGCCGCCGGGCATGGTGCTGGCCGCGTCCAAGCAGGGTATCGACATCGCCTGCGGGCAGGGCGCGCTGCGCTTGCGCGTGCTGCAGCGCGAAGGCGGCAAGGCGATCACCGCCGCCGACTACCTCAACGCCCGGCGCGACCTTCCGGTGCTGGCCTGAACCGGCGCGACTGGCCATGACGCAGACGCCTGCCGCGCCGCCTGCCGCCGCGCCGCCGCCCGGCGTCGCGCCCCGCGTCGTCGCCGCCCGCGTGCTGAGCGCGGTGATCGACCGCGGCCGCTCGCTGAAGGCCGAACTGGCCACCGCGTTGCCGACGCTGCCCGATCCGCGCGACCGCGCCCTGGTCGAGGCGATCTGCTTCGCGGCGCTGCGTCGGCGCCCGGCCTACGAGGCCGCGTTGCGGCTGTGGTTGCAGAAGCAGCTGCCGCAGCGCGACGCCGAACTGCGCACGCTGCTGATGGCCGGGTTCGCCCAGCTCGACGTGCTCGGCCTGGCGCCGCACGCGGCGCTGTCGGCGACGGTGGAAGCGGCGCGGGCGCTGGACCGGCCGCGCCAGGCCGGCATGGTCAACGCCTTGCTGCGCCGCGCGCTGCGCGACGGGCTGCCGGAAGTGGCCGCCGATGCCGGCTGGCCGCTGTGGCTGCGCGATGCGCTGCATGCCGACTGGCCGCAACAGGCCGAGGCGATCTTCGCCGCCAGCCAGCAGGCGGCGCCGCTGTGGCTGCGGGTGAACCGCCAGCGCGGCACGCGCGATGCCTATCTGCAACAACTGGCCGAGGCCGGCATCGGCGCGCAGGCGGTGCCGGACCTGGCCGATGCGATCCGCCTGGGCGAGTCGGTGGCGATGAGCGCCTTGCCCGGCTTCGCCGACGGCTGGGTGTCGGTGCAGGACGGTTCGGCGCAGCAGGTCGCCGACGTGCTGGCGCCGGCGCCGGGCGCGCGCGTGCTGGATGCCTGCGCTGCGCCCGGCGGCAAGTCCGCGCATCTGCTCGAGCGCGACCCGCGCCTGCGCCTGACCGCGCTGGACGTGGACGCGCGGCGCCTGGCGCGGGTGCGCGAGACCTTCCAACGCACCGGCGCCGGCGCGCAGGCGCAACTGCAGGTCGCCGATGCGGCGCAGCCGGACAGTTGGTGGGACGGCGAGGCGTTCGATGCGGTGCTGCTGGACGCGCCGTGTTCGGCCACCGGCATCGTGCGCCGCCAGCCGGACGTGCTGCTGCACCGGCGGCGCGAGGACGTGGTCGCGCTGCAAGCGCTGCAGGCACGGTTGCTGGACGCCGGCTGGCAGGTGCTGCGGCCGGGCGGGGTGCTGGTCTACGCCACCTGTTCGCTGCTGAAGGACGAGAACGCGCGCCAGCTGCAGGCATTCCTGGCGCGCACCGCCGATGCGGTGGCCGAGGACCCCGGCGCCGCCTGCGGCCACGCGGACGGCGGCGGCCGCCAGCGCCTGCCCGGCGAGCAGGACCGCGATGGCTTCTTCTATGCGCGGCTGCGCAAGACGGCGTGAAGCGGCCCCGGTATCATCCTGGCCCATGCTGAAGACCCGCGCGTCCCGAGAATTCTGCTTGCTGGCCCTGCTCGCGCTGCTGGTGCTCGGGGCCGGCCTGGGCCTGCGCGATCCGCATCCGGCCGACGAGCCGCGCTTCGCGCTGGTCGCCAAGCAGATGGTGGACGGCGGCAACTGGCTGTTCCCGCACCGCGGCACCGAGCTGTATTCGGACAAGCCGCCGATGCTGATGTGGCTGCAGGCGTCGTTCTACACCGTGTTCGGCAACTGGCGGGTGGCGTTCCTGCTGCCCTCGCTGCTGGCCGGGCTGGGCACGCTGGCCTGCGTCTACGACCTGGGCCGGCGCCTGTGGACGCGCCGGGTCGGCATGTATGCGGCGTATGCGCTGCTGTTCGCGTTCCACTTCACCTACCAGGCGAAGAAGGCGCAGATCGATCCGCTGGTGGTGTTCTACATCACCCTGGCCAATTACGGCCTGTTGCGCCACCTGCTGCGCGGACCCGACTGGCGGATGTGGACGCTGGGCTGGTTCGCCGCCGGCCTTGGCACGATCACCAAGGGCGTGGGCGCGCTGGCGCTGCTGATGCTGCTGCCGGCCGCGGCGGCGTCGCTGGCGCAGTGGCGCGGGGTCAGGATCGGTGCGCGCGATCCGCGCTTCTGGCTGGGGCCGCTGGCGTTCCTGGGCGCGGTGTCGATCTGGCTGGTGCCGATGGTGAGCACGGCGCTGTCGGCGCAGCAGCCCGAATACCGCGCCTACCTCGACGACATCCTGTTCCGGCAGACCGCCGGGCGCTACGCCAGGTCCTGGGACCACCCGCACGGGCCGCTGTATTTCTTCGGGGTGATGCCGAGCATGTGGCTGCCGCTGCTGCTGGCGCTGCCGTGGGCGATCCCGGCGTGGGTGCGGCGCCTGCGCCGGCGCGATCCGCGTTATCTGCTGCCGTTGGCGTGGTGGGCGTTGATCGTGCTGTTCTTCTCGATTCCGACCGGCAAGCGCGACGTCTACATCCTGCCGGCGTTGCCGATGCTGTGCCTGGCGATGGCGCCGCTGATCGCGGGGCTGCTGCGCAAAGCCGGGGTCCAGCGGCTGTTGCTGGCGTTCACCGTGGTGGTGACGGTGGCGTTGGGCGCGGTCGGCGCGGCGATCCTGGCCGGGCACGGCTTCCGCGCGCAGATGATGGAGCAGCGCGGCGTCGATCTGCCGACCGTGCAGGCGCTGGCCTGGATCCTGCTGGCGCTCGGCCTGTGGGGCGTGGCCAGCCTGGCGCTGTTCGCGCGGCGGCGTCCGGAACTGGCGATGGTGTCCACGCTGAGCATGCTGTGGGTGCTGGTCGGGCTGCTGGTGTATCCGCTGATCAACACGTCCAGCTCCGCACGCGGGGTGATGGAGGCGGCCGGCCGCCGCATCGGACCCGACGCGGAACTGGGCCTGGTGGCCTGGAAGGAACAGAACCTGTTGATGGCCGACCGCGCCGCCACCACCTTCGGCTTCGTGGTGCCGTGGGACGAGCAGTTGCGCCGTGGCGTGGCCTGGCAGGCGCAGGCGCCGCAGCGGCGCTGGCTGCTGGTGCAGGAGGCGGCGATGCTCGGCTGCATCGATCGCCGCGCCAGCACCCTGGCGGGTGTGTCCAACCGCCGCAACTGGTGGCTGGTGCCGGCCGCTGCCGTGCACGGTCAATGCACGGTCACCCCGCTCGACCGCGATCGCCTGCGCGAGCAGGACAAGGACCGTTTCGAGTGAGTCGCCGCCGCGCCCGCTCCGTTCGCAACGCCGGCGCCGCGCGCGCAGCAGGGCGAGCATGCCGATGCGCCTGATCCGGGTGATCAGCCGCGACAACGGCGGCGGCCTGAGTCGCGATCTGCAAGTGGTCGCCGAGGCGCTGCGCCGCAGCGGCCGCTACCGGGTGGAAGTGCTGGGCTTCGGCACGGTGCGCTTCGCCAACCACCTGCGCGAATTGCGCCTGGCACTGCGCAGCCTACTGCGCGGCCGGGCCGATCTGCAGATCTTCCTGGAACGGGTGTATCCGCGCTGCCTGGGTGCCGGCCGGCGCAACGTGCTGGTACCCAATCCGGAATGGTTCCGCCGCAAGTGGCTGCGCTGGCTGCCGCGTTTCCAGCAGGTCTTGTGCAAGACCCGGCAGGCCGAGCAGCTTTTTTCCGCGCAGGGTCCGGCCACCACCTTCATCGGTTTCTGCAGCGACGACTGCTACCGCCCGGAGGTGCCGCGCGAGCGCGCCTGCCTGCACGTGGCCGGACGCAGCTCGGCCAAGGGCACCGCGGTGCTGCTGCAGATCTGGGCGCGGCACCCGGAATGGCCGCGTCTGACGGTGGTGCAGAGCGCGAAGAAATCGCGCCCGATCGAGGCCGAGAACATCGACTACCTGACCGGCTATCTGGACCAGCGCGAGCTGCGCCGGCTGCAGAACGCGCACCGTTTCCACCTGTGCCCGTCCGAGGTCGAGGGCTTCGGCCACTACATCATGGAAGCGCTGAGCGTCGGCGCGGTAGTGATCACCACCAATGGCGCGCCGATGAACGAACTGGTGAGCGCCGAGCGCGGCGTGCTGATCGATCCGGTCGGCGAGCGCGAGGACAACTTCGGCGTCCGTTACCGGATCGACGCGGCCGGGATCGAGCGGGCGATGACGCAGGCGCTGGCGCTGGCGCCGATGCAATGCGATGCGCTGGGCACCGCGGCGCGCGCGTTCTTCGAGTCGCGCCAGCGCGAGTTCGGCGAGCGACTGCTAGCGGTGGTGGCCCATCTGCTCGGCGGTGCGCCGCCACCGGCCGCGTTGGCGCCGGCCGGCAGCGGCCGCGTCCAGGTCAGGTCGGGTTAGGGGTCGCACTTGGATCATCGCCCCCCCTCGTCTATGCGTCCGTTCTCTCCCCGATGACCGAAGCCCCGCCTCGCGCCGCGCCGCCGCTGGCCGCGTTCCCGTCCCGTCGCCACACGCTGGCCGAATGGGGCGCGGCGCTGGGCATGCTGTGCCTGCCGGCGCTGGTGGTCAGCATCCCTGGCGGATTGCTGCCGTTCGGTCTGCTGTTGTTGGCGAGCAGCCTGCTGGCGCTGGACCGGATGCGCCGCGCGGCGGCCGGGCTGCAGCCGTCGCTGCGCTGGCTCGGCGTGCTGGCGCTGCTGGTGATCGGACTGTCGCTGTTCTCGTTGCTGTACTTCGGCCAGCCGCTGAAGGACATCGACAACCGGACCAGGTTCCTGGTGCTGCCGTGGACCGCCTTGTGGGTCTACGCATTGCGCCCGCCGCGGCACCTGCTGTGGTGGGGCGCGCTGCTGGGCATCTTCGTCACCCTGGTGCTGGCGATCGTGCAGGTGCTGCAGGGCCAGCCGCGCGCTGAGGGCTGGACCAACGCGATCGTGCTCGCCGACGTGGTGCTGGTGCTGATGGTGGTGGCGGTGTTCTGCCGGCCGCACGGGCGTTGGCCATGGACCATCGTGGCGATCGTCGCCGGCTGCGCCACCATCCTGTTCAGCGGCAGCCGCGGCGTCTGGCTGGGCATGCTGTTGCTGCTGGTGGTCACTGCGCTGTGCGCGCGCTGGCGCAGCGGCCGCGCGCGGCTGGTGATCCTGGGTGTGCTCGCCGCGCTGGCGGCGACCCTGGTGCTGAGCGTGCCGGCGCTGACCCGGCAGACTCGCCTGGCCGAACTGCATCACGACGTGCAGCGCTACGAGCGCGGCGACAGCGACTCTTCCGCCGGCGCGCGCATCGAGCGCCTGCAGGTGGCGGCGGCGACCTTCGTCGAGCATCCGCTGGTGGGCGTCGGCGTGGGCCGCTTCGACAACGCGATGCTGCGCCTGCCCGATTGCCGCAGCAAGACCTGGGTGGAGCGTTGCCACCTGGGCCATGCGCACAATGATCTTGCCGAATGGAGCGCGACCCAGGGCCTGCCCGGCACAGTTCTGATCCTGCTGGTCTACGGCGTGCCGCTATGGCTGCTGCTGCGCCTGTACCGGCGCCGCCCGCGCCCCGAATTCCATGGCCCGGCCGCGACCGGGATCATGGTGGTGGCTGCCTACATCCTGTGCGGCATGACCCAGTCGATGTTCGCGCACCAGGTCACCACCGGTTTCTATCTGTCCCTGGTCGGCGTGCTGATCGGGCTGGCGGCCTGCGATGCGCAGACGCCGCGGGTGCGCGCCGGCGCCGCTGAAGGCGTTGCCGGAAGCCGGTAGACTGCCGGTCCCGCACCGCCGATCGGCGCGGCGCCGACCGCGCCACGCCCGCAGGCTGCACCGCTGCCCCGGATACCGAGCCCCATGGCCGACGCCGCCGCGACCACCTTGCCGCTCAGTCTGGTGGTGATGACCTACAACGAAGCCGGCAACATCGCCCGCTGCCTGGACAGCGTGCCGTTCGCCGCCGACAAGCTGGTGGTGGACTGCGGCAGCAGCGACGCCACCGTGGCGATCGCCCGCGCGCACGGCGCGCGGGTGGTCGAACAGGCCTGGCTGGGCTTCGGCGCGCAGCGCAACTTCGCCTCCACCCAGGCCGCGCACGACTGGATCCTGGTGCTGGACGCCGACGAATTCCTGTCCGACGCGCTGCGCGCCGAATGCCTGGCGCGGCTACCGCAGCTGCTGGCCGAGGATCGCCTGGACGCGGTGTGGCTGCGTCGCAGCACCTGGTACATGGGTGCGCCGATGCGCTGGTACCGGCCGATGGTCGGCGAGCGCCTGGCGCGGCTGTACCACCGCGGCCGCGCGCGCTGGAGCGATGCGCGGGTGCACGAATCGCTGCGCTTCGACGGCGCCAGTGCCGACTTCGTGCCGCCGTTCAACCACCTGCACAACCCGACCCTGGTGCACAAACAGCTCAAGGTGCTGCGCTACGCCGAACTGAAGGCGCTCGGCTGGCGCGACAAGCGCAAGCCGCTGAGAATGTGGCAGAGTCCGTTCGTGTTCGCCGGCGCCTTTCTCAAGGACTATCTGCTGCGCCTGGCGCTGCTCGATGGCTGGCGCGGCTTCGTGGTGGCGCAGACCGCGGCCAGCTACGCGCTGTACAAGCGCATGCGCTATTACGAAATGCAGTACAACCCGGCCTCGGTGGAGCAGGCGCGGGCGCAGCTGCAACGGCACGATCTGGAGCATTGATGAGCAAGCACTATCTGCTGTACGGTTCCGAGCGCTATGCGCTGGCGATCCTGCGTCCGTTGCAGGCCGCGATCCGTGCGCGCGGCGACCAGGCGGCGTGGTTCTTCGACGGCCCCGGCGCCGCCGATCTGAGCGCCGACGAGCGCCATCTGGCCACGGTCGAGGAGGTGCTGGCGTGGAATCCGTACGCGGTGATCACCTCCAGCAACGCGGTGCCGCATTTCTTCCCCGGGGTGAAGGTCGAGACCTTCCACGGCTTCGACGCCGGCAAGCCGCGGCACATCTACGTGCGCGGCTTCTTCGACCTGTACTGCACCACCGGCCCGCGCGACACCGCCGCGTTCGGCGCGCTGGCGCGCAGGCTCGGCCACTTCGCGGTGAAGGAAACCGGTTTCCCCAAGATCGATCCGTTCATGCGCGAGATCGGCGCCGAGCTGGCGCCGGTGCGGCAACCGCCGGTGATCCTGTACCACTCCACGTTCTCGCCGTCGTGGAGCGCGGCCGGCATCCTTTACGACGAGGTCGCGCGGCTGTCGCGCAGCGGCGAGTGGCGCTGGATCGTGACCTTCCATCCGAAGATGGATCCGCAGATGGTGGCGCGCTACCGTGCGCTGCAGAATGAGTACCTGCGTTTCGCCGACAACGACAACATCCTGGAGCTGTTCCCGCAGGTGGACCTGATGTGCTCGGACACCTCCTCGGCGCTCAACGAATTCCTGCTCACTTACAAGCCGGTGGTGACGTTCAAGAACCGGCGCCCGGGATCGCAGCTGATCGACATCGACGACCCGGCGCAGTTCGAGCCGGCGATCCGCCGCGCGCTGGCGCGGCCGCCGGAGCTGATGGCGGCGATTCGCGACTTCGCCGACGGCCTGCATCCCTACCGCGATGGGCAGTCCAGCGAGCGCGTGCTGCGCGCGATCGACGCCTTCGTCGCCGAGGGCGCGCGCAATCCGCGGCGCAAGCCGTGGAATGTCTGGCGCAAGCTGAAGATCCGCCGACGCATCGGCTACTGGGGCCGCGGCGCGCGTTGACCCAGCGCGCGGCAGTGCGCCGTGCCTGCCGCTACCAGCGCAGCCGGCGCCGCGCCAGCGCCCGGCTCAACTGCAGGTAGAGCGCGCGCGCCTCCGGTTCCGGCAGCAGCCGCATCCGCAACGGCGGCTCGCCATGGCGGGCGCCGGCGCTATCCAGCCACAGCGTGGCGGTGCCGCAGCGGCGGTCCAGCGGCGAGCGGGTCAGCCGCAGCGCCTGCAGCTTGTCGATCTCCGCCAATCGCCACCAGCGCCGCCACCAGCCGCCGCGTACCGCCACGTAGCGGTCGTCCAGCGCATAGCCCATGCGTTGCGCGTGGCGCCAGGCCTTGAATGCCGACCACGGCAGCCACAGCAGCGACAGCGCGGCCCAGGCGCCGAACGCTTGCCACAGCCCCGCACAGGCCAGCGGCACCAGGCACAGCGCCGGCAGGCATAGCCGCCACCAGCAGCGCGTAGCGATCCCGTGCCACTGCGGCGGCGGCCAGGCGATCTGCGGCAGCAGCCGGCGCAGCAGCGCATCGCAGGCCGCCGCGGTCGCCAGCGGTGCCAATTCCTTCAGCGCGCGGCCGTGCTCGCCGTGGCCATCCATCACCGCGGTATCGATGTGCAGGCTGCGCCGCCGCAGCAGGCGTTGCAGCATGCCCTCGTGCAGGGTCCAAGCCTGGATCCGGCGCCGCGCCACGCTGCTGCGCAGCCGCGTCAGCAGGCCGCGCTCCACGGTCAGCCGGCGCTCGCTCTCGCTGAGCCGGAAGCCCTGGTACTGCAGCAGCGCCAGCGCCATCGACAGCGTGCGCATGATCAGCAGCAGCGTGACCAGCATCAGCGTCAGCGTGACCGCGCCGGCCATCCAGCCCAGGTGCAGATGGCTGGCGTAACCGAACAGCTGCTGCCCGTAGCGTTCGATCGCGTTGGAGACCATGCGTTCGGGGAACAGGTGATAGGTGGCGCCGAACGCGGTCGCCACCACCACCATGCCGCGGTTGGAGATCAGCCCCTGGCGCAGCACCTCTGACGTAGGCAGCGCCAGCAGCACGTCGCTGGCCGCGGCAGCAGCGGTGGACGCCGCCGCGCTGTCGTCGCGTGCGCGATGGCGGATCTGCCGCTCCAACGCCAGCGCCTGGTCCAGCCGCAGCACCCGCATCTGCGCTTCCGGCTTGGTCCCGCCGGCCGATTCCAGACGTACTTCGGCCACGCCGAACAGCCGATGCAGCAGCGACTGGTGCACGACCACGTTGTGGATGCGCGCGAACGGGATCTCGCGCAGGCTGCGTTCCAGCCAGCCGCTGCGGATGCTCAGGCTGTCGCGGCCGATGCGGTACTGGTAAGTGAAGTAGCGCAGCAGCGACACCGCGATCAGCGCGCTGCCCGCCAGCAGCAGCATCACCTGGTCGAGATGGTCGTTGCGGCCGCCGCGCCCGCCGAATACCAGCAACGCCAGCAGCGGCAGCAGGAAATGCCGCAGGTGCTGCAGCAGCACGAACAGCCACGACCATGGGTGCAGGCGCCGGACCGCGGTGTCCTCGGCGTCCACGGCGGCGCTCATAGCGCGTCGTCGTCGTGGTCGAGCTGGTGCGCCAGGCGTTCGCGCAGGCGCTCGGCGTCGGCCTGGTCCAGGCCGGGCACGGCCACCGCGTTGTGCCGGGTGCCGGCGGTGTGCACCACCAGGGTCGCCAGGCGCGCGGCGCGCTCCAGCGGGCCGCGGCGCAGGTCCAGGTGCTGCACGCGCGACATCGGCACGTGCACCTCGCTCTGCCACATCCGCCCGCGGCGCAGGTCCAGGCCCTGCGCATCCAGTCGCCAGCGGATCCGGCGGTGGCGCACGAAGCCGATGCAGGCGCCCACCAGCGCGCCGAGCGCGGTGCCGCCACCGATGAACACCGTCTGGCGGCTGTGCAGGGCGAGACCGAAGATCGCCGCGCCGACCAGCACGCTGAGGCCCAGCATGCCGCCGCCGCCGAGCGCGGCCAGCCAGGCGCCGCGCAGCGGCAGCGGTTGCCAGTCGTGCGCGGCCGACGACGCGACAGCAGCCTGCAGGTCGGCGCCAGGCGCGGGGGCGGAGGGATCCAGGGACGGCGGTGCGGTCACGGCGGGCTCTCGAAGCGATGGGCGGGCACTGTGCACGCGCGCCGTGCAGGTCTGCGATCGTAACGCGGCCGGCGCCTGGCGCGCTCCGCGGGCGCGCGTGAAGCGGTCAGGACTCGCCTCGGCGCGCTGTGGCGTCCGGCATGCGCCGCGATCGTCGTTGCCGGTGTTGCGCCGCCGCGGCTCAGCGCGCGGCGTGAATCAGCGCGTCCACGTCCAGCGCATGGCCGGCGCGGGTGGCCTTGGTGCGCAGATAGCGCTCGTTCTCGGCGGTGATCGCGCCGGTGATCGGGATGCGCTCGACCACATCGATGCCGGCCGCGCGCAAGCGCTCGGCCTTGGAGAGGTTGTTGGTCAGCAGGCGCACGCGCTGGATGCCCAGCCCGCGCAGCATCGCCACCGCGCTGCCGTAGCGGCGCTCGTCGGCACCGAAACCCAGCTGCGCGTCGGCGTCGATGGTGTCCAGCCCGTCGTGCTGGTAGCCGTAGGCGCGCAACTTGGTGGCGATGCCGGTGCCGCGGCCTTCCTGGTCCAGGTATAGCAGCACGCCGCCGCCGAGCTCCTTGAGCTTGGCCAAGCCATGTCGCAGCTGGTCGCCGCAATCGCACTTCAACGAGCCGAACAGGTCGCCGGTGAGGCAGGACGAATGCACCCGTACCGGCACTGGCACGGACAGGTCCGGTTGGCCGATCACGATCGCGACCTGGTCGCGCTGCGCCACGCCGCCGCGGAACACCACGAACTCGCTGCTGCCCAGATCCCGCAGCGGCACCTGGGTGCGGGTCACCAGTTCGTAGCTGCCGGAGGTGGTGGTTGCGCAGCCGTGTTTCAGGTCGTCCAGCTGCAGCGACTGGCAGCCCTGGAAGGTGCTGTCGGCGTCCAGGTCCACCGCGACGATCGCCGGCAGCAGCAGGCCCAGGCGCGCGATCTCCACGGCGCCGGCATCCAGCGCATCGCCCGGCAGCCAGTGCGTGGGCAGCGTGCCGCTGCGCAGGTAGGCCAGCGCGGCCAGGGCATCGTAGGACTGCTCGGCCAGGGCGATGCGTGCGCCCTGCGGCGCGACCAGTCCCAGCACCTGCGCACGGGTCGGCGTGAGGAACAGGTAATGCCGCTGCGCCGCCGCCTGCGTGAAGCTCAGGTAGGACTGCGCGGTGCTGCTGTCCAGCGCCAGCACCGCACGCGCCTGGCCATCGCCGCCTTCGATGACCACAGGGCGGCCGGCACGCAACTCCGAGGCCGCGCGTTCGGCGCGGATCGCAGCGGGATCGCCGAACGGGGGCGTGCAGATGAGGGGGGCAGGGCTGGTCATGCAGGACTCCAAATGGGGATCTTCTGCGCCAGCTTCAAGGCTGGTCGGCGGTGGCGCACCCCGGTCGCGCCGCATGCGGGCGGGGCAGCGTGCCCGGGTGGCTATTGTCGCGTGGTTTGGCCTCCTCGCCAGCATTCGCGTGATGGAACGCACTGTGTGCCGCGCCAGCATGGATGCATGCAACCGCCATGCCAGGCGCGGTCACTCACCAGATCGCGGTCGCGATCTGCCGACGGGCGCTGCTGGGCATGTTCAACCGCGGCCGATTCATTTTTACTAGGCAGGACCCGTTTCCAGGACCTGCGCATGCACCTCGTCGAATGCACCGAACAGCGCCATGCCGACGCGATCCTGGAGATCTTCAACGAGGCCATCGCCCATTCCACCGCCCTCTACGACTACCGCCCGCGCCCGCCTGAAAGCATGGTCGGCTGGTTCGCGGCCAAGCGCGCCGGCGGCTTTCCGGTGATCGGGATCGAGGACGCGCACGGCAGCCTGCTCGGTTTCGCAAGCTACGGCACGTTTCGCGCCTGGCCGGCATTCAAGTACAGCGCCGAGCATTCGCTGTACGTGCACCGCGACCATCGCGGCAAGGGCCTGGGGCGGCGCCTGCTGCTGGCGCTGGTCGATGCGGCGCAGGAACGCGGCGTGCACGTGCTGGTGGGCGGCATCGATGCGAGCAACGCCGGCAGCATCGCGCTGCACCAGCAACTGGGTTTCGTGCATGCCGGCACCGTGCGCGAGGCCGGGTTCAAGTTCGGTCGCTGGCTGGATCTGGCCTTCTACCAGCGCATCCTCGCCGGCCCGGCGCAGCCGCACGACGATTAGCCGCAGCGCGGCAGCTCAGTGCGGATGCCTGGCGGTGGCGTAGGGATTGGCTTCGGCCGGATCCGGGCGCAGCGTGTAGCGCTTGTAGGTCCACTGGTATTGCGCCGGGTCGCGGCGCGCCACCCGCTCCACGCCTTCGTTCAGCGCGGTCGCGGCGCGCAGCGGGTCCGGGTCGGCGATCGCCTCCGGCGCCGGCTGCACCTGCAGCGCGAATTCCAGGTCGTTGCCGAGCCGCTCGCACCAGGCGAACAGCACGATCGCGCCGGTGCGCTCGGCCAGCCGGTTGACCAGGGTCATGGTCAACGCCGGCACGCCGAAGAACGGCGCGAATACCCCATCGCCGGCCTTGGGTTGCTGGTCGGGAAGAATACCGACGGCGCCGCCTTCCTTGAGCACCTTGAACAGCTGTCGCACCGCCGGGCCTTCGGCGCGCACCTGGCGCACGTTGTCGCCGCTGCGCACCAACTGCAGGAACGCATCGCCGACGTCGGACGCCGGTGCGCGGTAGACGATGGCGATGTCGCCGCGCGAGGCCAGCCACTGGTTGAGCAGTTCCCAGTTGCCGAAGTGCGGCGCGGCCACGATCACCCCGCGGCCCGACGCCAGCGCGGCGTCGTACAGTGCCTGGCCGTGGCGCTGGCGCAGCCGCGCCAGGTTCTGCGCCGCCGGCCGGGTCCACAGCACCAGGGTCTCGAACGCCTGCCGCGCGGTGGAGCGCAGCACGTCGCGGTGCAGGGCCACGCGCTCGTTGGGCAGCAGTTCCGGGTAGGCCAGCTCCAGGTTGCGGCGGGTGACCCGGCTCTCGCGCGCGTCCTTGCGCAGCCACAGCCAGGCCAGGCCGTCGGCCAGACGCCGCAGCCACGGCCAGGGCAGGCGCGCCACGGCGTCGGCGCAGCGGTACAGAACGGTTGCGAGTGTTGCGGGTTTCATCGTCACAGTTTATCCGCTGCGCCGGCTGCGCCAGATCGAGCGCGCTGCGCATGGCCCGATCGGCGTCACGGATCGGCCCGCTCGCGGATTGGCGCGGCTTTCGTTCTTGGCTACCGGTCGGCGATGATGCGGGCGGGATGACAGCACCGCACCGAACCCGGATGCTTCCGAGTCCCGAGTCCCGAGTCCCGAGTCCCGCCCATGCTCTCCCTGATCCAGCGCGTCACCCAGGCCGAAGTCCGCGTCGACGATGCGGTGGTCGGTCGCATCGGTCCCGGCCTGCTGGCGCTGGTGGCGCTGGAGCCGGGCGATACCGAGGCAAAGTTGCAGCGCATGGCCGAGCGCCTGCTCGGCTACCGCGTGTTCGCCGACGCCAGCGGGCGCATGAACCGCGCGCTACGCGACACCGGCGGCGGCCTGCTGCTGGTCAGCCAGTTCACCCTGGCCGCGGACACCGGCGCGGGCATGCGCCCCAGCTTCACCACCGCGGCGCCGCCGGCCGAGGCTGAACGCGGCTTCAACCGATTGCTGGAGATCTGCCGGGAGCGGCACCCGCCGGGGGTGGAAAGCGGGCGCTTCGGTGCCCATATGATCGTCAGCCTGGTCAACGACGGCCCGGTCACTTTCCTGCTCCGGCCTTGAGCCGGGGCGCTCCTGGCGGAGCGATTCACGCTCCTTGTCCGGCAAGCGGCGGTCCGGGCTGTTATAATGCTAGGTTCACTCATTCATCTACCTGCCGGTGGCGCGAGCACTCATGGCCAACGAACGTCCTGCCCAGCAATCCGACATCAAGCTACTGATCAGCAAGGGCCTGGAACAGGGCTATCTGACTTACGCCGAAGTCAATGACCATCTGCCCGACGACCTGGTCGATCCGGAGCAGATCGAAGACATCATCAGCATGATCAACGGCATGGGCATCGACGTCCATGAAGTCGCCCCCGACGCCGAGACCCTGCTGCTCAACGACGGCAACACCGGTAACCGCGAAGTCGACGACACCGCGGCCGAAGAAGCCGCCGCGGCGCTGACCGCGCTCGATACCGAAGGTGGCCGCACCACCGACCCGGTGCGCATGTACATGCGCGAGATGGGCACGGTCGAGCTGCTGACCCGCGAAGGCGAGATCGCCATCGCCAAGCGCATCGAGGAAGGCCTCAGCCAGGTCCAGGCCGCGCTGGGTGCGTTCCCGCTGGCCGTGGAAACCCTGCTCGAGGACTACGAGCAGCACAAGGAAGGCAAGAAGCGCCTGGCCGAGATCGTGGTCGGCTTCAACGACCTGATCGAGGAAGAGCCGGCGCCGGCCGTGGTCGCCAGCGACGACGACAGCGCCGCCGATGCCAGCGACGACGATGACGACGAGGAAGTCGAAGCCGCCGAGGAAGAGGCCGGCCCGACCGGTCCGGATCCGGCCGAGGTCGCGCGGCGCATGGAGCTGCTGGCCACCGAATACGCCAAGTTCAAGAAAGCGCATGCCAAGAACGGCGCCGAGCACAAGCTGGTCACCAAGCTGCGCACCGACATTGCCGAGGTGTTCGTCACCTTGAAGCTGCCGCTGCCGCTGACCGACGTGCTGGTGCGCAAGCTGCGCGACACCATGGCCCAGGTCAAGGACCACGAGCGCCGCGTGCTGCACCTGGCCACCCACGTGGCGCGGATGCCGCGCAAGGACTTCATCCGTTCCTGGGAAGGCAACCAGACCAACGTGGCCTGGGTCGACGACGCACTGAAGCGCAAGCAGAAGTGGTCCTCGGCGCTGCGCGACGTCAAGGATCAGATCGTCTCCGAGCAGGAAGCCACCGTGGCGGTGGAGCAGGCGACCTACCTGAGCCTGACCGAGCTGAAGGAAATCAGCCGCGCGATGGCCTATGGCGAAGCCAAGGCGCGCAAGGCCAAGAAGGAAATGGTCGAGGCCAACCTGCGCCTGGTGATCTCGATCGCCAAGAAGTACACCAACCGCGGCCTGCAGTTCCTCGACCTGATCCAGGAAGGCAACATCGGCCTGATGAAGGCGGTGGACAAGTTCGAATACCGCCGCGGCTACAAGTTCTCCACGTATGCGACCTGGTGGATCCGCCAGGCCATCACCCGTTCGATCGCCGATCAGGCGCGCACCATCCGCATCCCGGTGCACATGATCGAGACGATCAACAAGTTGAACCGCATTTCCCGGCAGATGCTCCAGCAGTACGGCCGCGAGGCCACGCCGGAGGAGCTGGCCAAGGAAATGGACATGCCGGAGGACAAGATCCGCAAGGTGATGAAGATCGCCAAGGAGCCGATCTCGATGGAAACCCCGATCGGCGATGACGAGGATTCGCATCTGGGCGACTTCATCGAGGACACCAACGTGGAGTCCCCGATCGAGAACACCACCAATATCAACCTGTCCGAGACCGTGCGCGACGTGCTCGCCGGGCTGACCCCGCGCGAGGCCAAGGTGTTGCGCATGCGCTTCGGCATCGACATGAACACCGACCACACCCTCGAGGAAGTCGGCAAGCAGTTCGATGTCACGCGCGAGCGCATCCGCCAGATAGAGGCCAAGGCGCTGCGCAAGCTGCGTCACCCGAGCCGCTCCGAGCAGCTGCGCAGCTTCCTCGATATCGACTGATCGAGCGCGGTTCGCGGCAACGGAAAAGCCCCGCCATGTGCGGGGCTTTTTTGTGGATGTGGCGTCGGTCGTGTTGCGGACAGTGGCAGTGGATGCCGCAGGCTAGCGCTGCCCGTTCGCAGCCAGCCAAGTCACTGTGGGGGGGGCAGCCGAAAGACATGTAAAAATGACTCGCAAGATCGGATTCACCTATTTCATCAGTGAGTTAGCGGATATTTCTGGAGAGACTTCATGATTCGGGTCTGTTCGACCACGTTGTAGAACTGGCCGGCGTCTGCCGGTTTCCTGTTCCACTGCGCCTCAAACCCGCTAGTCGAGGGTTGTCAGGATTATCGGAAGTTGTGTCCTGCTATGCGAATTTGGAGAAGCCGCGTCGGGACCAGAGACCTTAGTATCGAAGCGACGACGTTCTCTGAAAGAGGAATGCCTGATGGATCCCATTCGTTCTCGCACGCCAAGTCCTGCCCGCGAGCTTCTGGCCGGATCCCAACCGGATGGGGTCCAGCCGACTGCAGATCCGAGGGTGTCTCCGCCTGCTGGCAGCCCCCTGGATGGCTTGCCCGCTCGGCGGACGATGTCCCGGACCCAGCTGCCGCCGCCCCCTGCAAGCGGGCCTGCGTTCTCAGCGGGCAGCTTCAGCGACCTGTTACGTCAGGTTGATTCGTCGCTTTTTGATGCATCGTTTTTTGATTCGATGCCTGCCTTCGGCGCTCATCATGCACAGGCTGCCACAGGCGAGTTGGATGAGGCGCAATCGGCTCTGCGTGCAGTAGATGACCCGCAGCCCTCAGCAAGTGCGGCGATCACTGCCGCGCCGCCCCGCACCAAAGCGGCGGCGCGGCGGCGTTCTGCCCAGACCTTGGACGCTTTGCCTGCCGCGGATGTGGATATAAGCACGTTCGGCTACAGCCAGCAGCAACAGGAGAAGATCAAACCGAAGGTGCGTTCGACAGTGGCGCAGCACCACGCCGCATTGGTCGGCCATGGATTTACACACGCGCACATCGTTGAGCTCAGCAAACACCCGCCAGCGCTAGGGACCATAGCGGCCAGGTATTCGGAGATGATTGCGGCGTTGCCAGAGGCCACACACGAAGACATCGTTGGCGTCGGCAAACATTGTGCGGGCGCACGGACCCTGGAGGTCTTGCTCATGGTGGTGCAAGAGTTGAGAGCTCCACCGTTACAGTTGGTCACAAGCCAACTCCTCAAGATTGCAAAACGTGGTGGCGTGACTGCGGTGGAGGCCGTGCATGCATCGCGCAATGCGCTGACTGGCGCCCCCCTGCACCTGCTACCGGACCAGGTGGTGGCCATCGTCAGCCACGATGGCGGCAAGCAGTCGCTGGAGACGGTGCAGCGGCTGTTGCCGGTGCTGCGCCAGCCCCCCTATGGCCTGACCCCGAACCAGGTGGTGGCCATCGCCAGCTACGATGGCGGCAAGCAGTCGCTGGAGACGGTGGAGCGGCTGTTGCCGGTGCTGTGCCAGCCCCCCTATGGCCTGACCCCGAACCAGGTGGTGGCCATCGCGAGCAATATTGGCGGCAAGCCGGCGCTGGAGACGGTGCAGCGGCTGTTGCCGGTGCTGTGCCAGCCCCCCTATGGCCTGACCCCGAATCAGGTGGTGGCCATCGCCAGCAATGGCGGTGGCAAGCAGGCGCTGGAGACAGTGCAGCGGCTGTTGCCGGTGCTGTGCCAGGAGTATGGCCTGATCCCGGAGCAGGTGGTGGCCATCGCGAGCAATGGCGGTGGCAAGCAGGCGCTGGAGACGGTGCAGCGGCTGTTGCCGGTGCTGTGCAAGGAGTATGGCCTGACCCCGGAGCAGGTGGTGGCCATCGCCAGCAATAATGGCGGCAAGCTGGCGCTGGAAACGGTGGAGCGGCTGTTGCCGGTGTTGTGCCAGCCCCCCTATGGCCTGACCCCGAAGCAGGTAGTGGCCATCGCCAGCTATAAGGGCGCCAACCAGGCGCTGGGGACGGTGCAGCGGCTGTTGCCGGTGCTGTGTAAGCCCCCCTATGGCCTGACCCCGGACCAAGTGGTGGCCATCGCCAGCAATGGCGGCGCCAAGCAGGCGCTGGAGACGGTGGAGCGGCTGTTGCCGGTGCTGTGCAAGCCCCCCTATGGCCTGACCCCGGACCAGGTGGTGGCCATCGCCAGCCACGATGGCGGCAGGCAGGCGCTGGAGACGGTGCAGCGGCTGTTGCCGGTGCTATGCCAGCCCCCCTATGGCCTGACCCCGAACCAGGTGGTGGCCATCGCCAGCAATGGCGGTGGCAAGCAGGCGCTGGAGACCGTGCAGCGGCTATTGCCGGTGCTGTGCCAGGAGTATGGCCTGACCCGGCAGCAGGTGGTGGCTATCGCCAGCAATGGCGGCGGCAAGCAGTCGCTGGAGACAGTGCAGCGGCTGCTGCCGGTGCTGTGCAAGCCCCCCTATAACCTGACCCCGGATCAGGTGGTGGCCATTGCCAGCAATGACGGTGGCAAGCAGGCGCTGGAGACAGTGCAGCGCCTGCTGCCGGTGCTGTGCAAGCCCCCCTATAACCTGACCCCGGAGCAGGTGGTGGCCATCGCCAGCAATGGCGGTGGCAAGCAGGCGCTGGAGACGGTGCAGCGGCTGTTGCCGGTGCTGTGCAAGGAGTATGGCCTGACCCCGGAGCAGGTGGTGGCCATCGCCAGCCAAGATGGCGGCAAGCAGTCGCTGGAGACGGTGCAGCGGCTGTTGCCGGTGCTGTGCCAGCTCCCCTATGGCCTGACCCCGAACCAGGTGGTGGCTATCGCCAGCAATCATGGCGGCAAGCAGTCGCTGGAGACGGTGCAGCGGCTGTTGCCGGTGCTGTGCCAGCCCCCCTATGGCCTGACCCCGAACCAGGTGGTGGCCATCGCCAGCCACGATGGCGGCACGCAGGCGCTGGAAAGTATTTTTGCCCAGTTATCCAGCCCTGATCCGGCGTTGGCCGCGTTGACCAACGACCGCCTCGTCGCCTTGGCTTGCATCGGCGGACGTCCTGCGCTGGATGCGGTGAAAAAAGGATTGCCGCACGCGCCGGCATTGATCACAAGAGTCCATAACCGTGTTCCCGAAGGCACGGCCCATCTGGTTGCCGACCTCGCGCAAGTGGTTCGCGTGCTGAGTTTTTTCCAGTGCCACTCTCACCCAGCGCAAGCATTTGATGAAGCGATGAGGCAATTCGGGATGAGCAGGCACGGGTTGTTACAGCTATTTCGCCGTGTGGGCGTCACAGAACTCGAAGCCATCAGTGGAACGCTCCCCCCAGCCTCCCAGCGTTGGGACCGCATGCTTCAAGCATCAGGGAGGAAAGGGGCGAAACCGTCCTCTGCTTCGGCTCAAACTCCAAGCCAGGAGTCCGTGGATGCATTCGCCGATTCCCTGGAACGTGAACTGGACGCGCCCAGCCCAATGCACCAGGCAGGCCAGACTCTGGCAAGCAGCCGCAAACGGTCCCGATCAGAGAGTTCTGTCAACCGCTCCTCCGCACAGCAGGCTGCCGAGGTGTTCGTTCCCGAACAGCGCGATGCACCGCCTTTGCTCCCCCTCAGTAGCTGGGGTGTAAAACGCCGGCGTACCAGGATCGGCGGCCTCCCGGATCCTGGCACGCCGACGCACGGCGACCTGGCAGCGTCCAGCGCTGCGTTCTTGGAGCAAGATGCGGACCCCTTCGCAGGCGCAGCGGAAGATTTCCCGGCATTCGACCAAGAGGAGATCGCATGGTTGAAGGAGCTATTGGCTCATTGAGGCTCAGTCGGAGACTACCTGATTGACGTGGAGCCGATCACGGAACCGTATTGGATTGAACTGGCGTTGGCGGTGTAGTTTTGTTACCCAGAAATATCCGCTAACTCACTGATGTAATCGGTGAAATCCGATCTTGTGAGTCATTTTCACACGTCTATCGGCTGAACCCCGCTGTGGGAGCGACTGAAGGACACCTCTAAAAACCTCTCTGCTTTGGCATCATAGGATCGGAAAGACAGCGGAGGCCCCGCGATGATCAGCTTGTTTGCCGGACACGAACGCGAGTCCAAGCGCCAGAAGATAGGCGATCCGCTGGCGCTGCTTTCGCGCCATATCGATTTTGCTGGGATTGCCCAGGCTGTCGATGCGAAACTGTCCTTGAACACGGGCTCCCTTGGGCCTGATTAGCGCTGTGTCTCAGCTGGTGATGCTGCCTTGGTTTGGAAATGCAGGTTCTTCAGTGAGATATGGCGATGACGCTCAATCGGATCCAGTTCCAGAAGGGGCTTTCGATTCCGGCTTTTCTGAGCCGCTACGGCTCCGAGGCGCAATGTGTCGAGACGTTGGTTCAGGTCAGGTGACCCGATGGCTTCGTATGTCCGCGACATCCACCCACTTTTTTCGCAGTGCATCCTTGATCAGGTCGTTTTCGAACACTTGCTCGGCCAGCAACTTCTTCAGCCGTACGTTCTCGCACTCAAGCTCCTTGAGCCGCTTGGCATCGGGGCACGCTCATTCCGCCGAACGTGCTGCGCCACAGGGAATAGGAGGCCTCGCTGTACCCATGGCGACGGCACAGGTCCTTGATGGCCACGCCGGCGTCGGCTTCGCGCAGGAAGCCGATGATCTGCTCTTCGGTAAAACGCTTCTTCACGTCCAATCTCCTTGAGGTAGGGAATTGGACTCCAAACTGGGCCGCTACTCAAAATGGGGGGGGGCGTCGGTTATGCGAACGCCCGGCTGCCACGCATCACCGCCAGCACATCGTGGCAGGCGCCCATGGTGTGGTAGTCGGTCTTGCCGGCCGGGCTCTTCTCGTCGCTGTAGCTGCGGTTGTCGCGGCTGAGGATGCGGAACCAGGCGCCGTAGCGGTGATCGACCAGGTGTTCCCACGAATACGCCCACAGCCTGTCGTAGGCGGCGCGGTAGCCCGCATCGCCGCTCGCGGCCAGCAGCCGCGCGGCGGCGGCGATCGCTTCGGCCTGCACCCAGAAATACTTGTCGTCGTCGCAGAAGTAGGTCGGGTGTTGCGCCACGTCGGACACGCCGACCAGCGGCTCGGCTTCGCTGCCGGAGGCGAAGCCGTAGACGATGCCGCCGTGCTGCGCGTCCCAGCCGTGCGCCAGTGCGGTGTCGAACAGGTGCCGCGCGGTCGGCAGCAGCCAGTCCGGCGCGCTGCCCTCGGCCGCGTGCAGATGCCCGTGCAGCAGCACCAGCAGCTTCGACCATTCGACCTGATGGCCGGGCTGGAAACCCCACGGCCGGAACAGGTGCTTGGGATTGTCGCGGTTGTAGTCCCAGTCCACCTGCCAGTGCGCGTCGTAGTGCTCCCACACCAGGCCGCCGGCAAGCGCCGCCTGCCGGCGTGTGATGTGATCGGCGAGCAGCAGCGCGCGCTGCAGGTAGCGCGGCTCGGCGCTGGCCTCGTAGGCCGCGATCAGCGCCTCGCACAGGTGCATGTTGGCGTTCTGCCCGCGGTAGCTGGAGAACTGCCAGTCGGGCGTGGCTTCGTCGCGGTACAGGCCGGCGCTAGCATCCCAGTAGCGGGTTTCCAGCAGCTGCCAGGTCTCGTCCATCCACGCGTCGGTGTCGAGGCCGGCCTTCTTCGCGGTGGCGTAGGCCAGCAATACGAAGGCGGCGCCGTAGGCGTGCTGGGTGCGGTCCTCGGCGACGCCGTCGCGCAGAGTCCACACGTAGCCGCCGCTGGCGGCGTCGCGGTGTACATCGCGCAGATAGCGCAGGCCGTGGCGCGCGGCGTCCAGATACTCGGCGGCCAGCGGCGAATCGGCGAATTCGTTCGCCGCCATCGCGTAGTTGAAGACGAAACGGGTGCTGCTGACCAGGTGGCGGTGGCCGGCGTCGTACACGCTGCCGTCGTCGCGGAAGTAGTGGAAGAAGCCGCCGGCCGGATCGATCGCGCGCGGATGGTAGAAGGCCATGGTGTCGGCGATATGCGCGCGCAACACGGCGGCATCGGCGAAGTCGGGCAGGGGCGTGGCAGGCAGGTTCATGCGGTCGCTGGGAGTCATGTGGGGGAGGGGGAGAACAGCCGAGCGCAGACACGGCGGCAGCGCGCCGCCGTGCCTGTCTCGTGCATCAATGCATCGCGCGCGCCGCCGGCCTGGCGCCCGGCACCTCGGCCGGCAGATTGGCCGACAGCCGCGAGCCGCGCAGGCCGTACCAGAGGATGTAGGAGTAGCACAGCAGCGGGATCACGAAGGCGTGCTGGATGCCGACCACGTCGGCCAGTGCGCCCTGCGCCAGCGGCACCAGCGCGCCGCCGACGATGCCCATGATCAGCAGGCTCGAGGCCTTGCTGGTCAGTGGGCCGAGGCGTTCGATGGCCACGGTGAAGATGGTCGGGAACATGATCGAGTTGAACAAGCCGATCGCGATCACGCTCCACATCGCCACGTGGCCGCTGCTGATCATGGTCGCGATCAGCAGCAGCGAGGCGACACCGGCGAAGGCGGCCAGCAGCCTGCGCGCCGGGATTACCTGCAGCAGCGCGGCGCCGGCGAAGCGGCCTACCATCGCGCCGCCCCAGTAGAACGCCAGGTAGCGGCTGGCGGTGGCTTCGGTCAGGCCGCCGGTGGTCGGGCCGGAGATGTAGTTGATCAGGAAGCTGCCGATCGACACTTCCGCGCCCACGTACATGAAGATCGCCACCACGCCCCACAGCAGGTGCGACTGGCGCAGCGCATCGCCGAAGCTGTGCTGCGACTCGATGCTGCCGGCGTCGTCCTCGCGCAGCGAGGGGATGCGCATCACCAGCACGAACACCGCCAGCAGCAACAGGCCGCCGGCCAGCAGCAGGTACGGCACCTGCACCGATTGCGCCTGCGCGCCGCGATAGGCCGCTTGTTCGAGCGCGCTCATCGCCGCGATCTTGTCGGCCGACAGCACCGCGGTGGCCAGGATCAGCGGGCCGATCAGCAACGGGAACACAGTGGTGCCCAACGAATTCAGCGCCTGCGCGAAGTTGAGCCGGCTCGGCGCCTTGCTCGGTTCGCCGATCAGGCTGATGTACGGATTGGCCGCCACCTGCAGCAGGGTGATGCCGCTGGCCAGCACGAACAGCGCGGTCAGGAACAGTGGATACGACGGCAGCCGCGCCGCCGGGTAGAACATCGCCGCGCCGATCGCCGCCACCACCAGGCCGATGACGATGCTGGCCTTGTAGCCGGTCCGCGCCACCACCGCGCCGGCCGGCAGCGACATCAGGAAGTACGCGCCGAAGAAGGTGAACTGGATCAGCATCGACTGCGCGTAGTTCATCTGGAACACGGCTTTCAGATGCGGGATCAGCACATCGTTGAGGCTGGTCAACCCGCCCCAGGTGAAGAAGATCATGCTGACCACCGAGATGGCGGCAGTGTTGGACAGCGGGCGACGGCTCATGCAGCGACTCCGGGAACGGACGATAAGGCGACCCGGCTGCTGGCACGCAGGCACAGCCGGGCGGGGGCGATGGTAAGCGCAGGCAGCGTCTGTTGCTGGCGCAATGCGTCCAGCACCAGCTGCGCGGCCTGCATGCCGCGTTCGCGCGGGGCGACGGCGACGGTGGACAGTGGCGGGCTGGCGACGGCGGCTTCGGCGATGTCGTCGAAGCCGATCAGCGCGTAGTCGTGGCCGGCGTGGCGGCCGCGTTCGGCCAGGCCGCTGGCCATGCCCAACGCAACCACGTCGTTGTAGCAGACCAGGGCGGTCGGCAGCGGGTCGCGCGCGCACAGCGCGCCGGCCTGGCGTGCGGCGTCCAGCCGGGTCGGCGCGCATTCGATCAGCCAGGCCGGATCAGCAGCGATGCCGGCGGCGGCCAGCGCGTCGCGGTAGCCGGCGCGGCGTTCGGCGCAGGAACTGGACTGGCGGTGGCCGCCGAAGAATGCGATTGCACGGTGGCCCAGCGCCAGCAGGTGCTCGGTGGCCAGGCGCGCGCCGCGGCGGTTGTCCAGCGCCAGCAGCGGCCAGTCGCCGTCCAGCGCGCGGTTGAACAGCAGCACCGGCAGCCGCGTGCCGAGCAACTGGCGCAGCCGCGCCGCGTCGGTGTTCTCGGTCGGCGACAGGATCAGGGCCGCCGGCTGGTGCTCGATCAGCGAGGCCAGCACGCTGTGCTGGCGCTCCGGCGATTCGCCGGTGCTGCCCATCAGCATCACGTAGCCGGCCTCGGCCAGCGCCGCGTCCACGCCGCCGGCGAATTCGGCGAAGAACGGATTGGCCAGGTCGTTGACCACCAGCGCCAACGCATTGGAGGCGCGCCCGCGCAGGCTGGCCGCGCCGCGGTGGTAGACGTAGCCCTGCCGCGCGATCTCCGCCGCCACCCGTGCGCGCGTATCCGCATGCACCCGCGGGCTGTTGCGCAGCACCAGCGACACGGTCGCCCGCGACACGCCGCAGGCGGCGGCGAGGTCGGACACGGTGACGCGTTTGTCGGCGGGGGACGACGGCACGGCGATTAGACCGGTTCAAAAGGCCGCCCATCCTGCGCCGTTGTGATTCGCTGCGCATTTTGCAGTGCAGCAATCCGGGGCAGATGTCGGCCTGGTCCATGGTCACCGCGCTGGGTTGCTACCCGGTGGCGCCGGCCAGCAACCAGTCCATCCTCGGCCGCCCGTTCCTGCCGCACGCGACCCTGCCGCTGCCCAACGGCAAGCGCTTGCGCAGCGTCGCCGACGGCCTGGACGACGCGCCTCCCTGCATCGGCAGCGCCAGCCTCAACGGCCGTCCGCTGGGACGTGGCCGGCGCGTGAACGCAGGGTGACGTTAAGACGTCGGCACCGCGTCGGTGCGACCCATGATTCTCCCGCAAACGCCCATGGCGTCATGCTGCGACGGCGTCATGGCGGCCGATCGCGTGGCGTTCGCCACCTCAGAATGTATGTGCGCATTTAATGCCATGAACACATTTCATTGGCATCCGCTGTGGTCTTGTGGCGCTGTCGCATCGCGTCGAGCGGCATTGGCGTCACGTTGCCACCTCCGATTGCGGGTGTGGCACACCGTGCAGGCGCATTCCGTCTCCGTCTTGTGCGACGGCCGACCCGGGCCGCTGGCGGCGAACGCCGCGGTCTGGATCGTGCACTCCTCATTGACGACAAACGGGATCTCCGAATGCATGTCTGCCTGCTGTCCCCCTTGAGCAACCTCGATCCGGCCGCGCTGGAGGCGGCCATGGCGGCCGCACAGGCCAATGGCTGCGACCACGTGGTATTGCCCAATCCGTTCGCGCAGGACCCGCAGGGGCGGCTGGCGGACCCGGCCGCCGACGATGCTGCCGGCGACGCGCAACTGCAGCAGTGGCTGGCGCTGGCGCACAAGCACGGCCTGAAGTTGCTGGTCGATCTGCGCGTCGACGAGATCGGCGGCGGCAGCCGCCTGCTGCAGGAACATCCGCACTGGTTCCGCGCGCGCACCTCGGCGCTGCCGGATCCGCGCGCGCAGCGTGCCGCGCCGGACATCGCCCAGGGCCGTTTCGCCTACGCCGAGGAAGGCGCGGGCCTGGCCCAATGGTGGAGCGTGCGTCTGCGCGATTGGCTGCGCGGCGGCCTGGCCGGCTTCCGCGTGCTGCAGCCGCAGCGCGTGCCGGCCGCGCTGTGGGGCAGCTTGATCGCGGACGTGCAGACGCAGGTGCCGGCGGCGACCTTCCTGGCCTGGACCCCTGGCCTGGGCCTGGAGGCCTTGCGCCGCCTGCACGGCGCCGGCTTCGATGCGGCGTTCTCGTCGCTGGCCTGGTGGGACGGGCGCGGCAGCTGGTTCTTCGACGAAGACGTGGCGCTGCGCAGCCTGGCGCGTCGCGTCGTCGCCACCATCGATCCCGATGCGCCTTCGGATGCGCCACTGCCGCTGCAGCGCACGCAGCGCGTGCGGCTGGCCGCCGCGTTCGGCGATGCCTGGGCGATCGCCGAACCCACGGCCTTGCCTGCACCGACCGACACCGATGCCGAAGAAGCGCCGACCATCCCGGTCGAGGCCACGCACGATCTGTGCCTGCGCCCGCTGCTGCGCGATGGCGCGCTGACTGCAGTCGCGGTCGAATCGCTCGGCGCCGCGCCCTGGCTGGTGCTGCTCAACAGCGATCGCGACCATCTGTTGCCGGTACCCGGCGCGGCGCTGCTGCGCCTGCTCGGCGACAGCGAGGCCTTGCTCAGCGACCAGGGCGAGCCGATCCAGGGCGACCAGGGCGGCACCCTGGAAGCGGGCGAAGTGCGGGTCTACCGCAGCGTGCCGGCGCGTCCGGTGCTGGCCGCCGCCCGCGCCCGCACGCCGGCCGATGTCGCCGCCGCTGCGGCGCGGATCTGCATCGAAGCGGTGACGCCTTCGGTGGACGACGGCCGCTTCCCGGTCAAGCGCACCGTCGGCGATCGCATCTGCGTGGAAGCCGATGCATTCTGCGACGGCCACGACCGCATCGCCGTGGCGTTGATGTGGCGTGCCGCCGACGCACGCACCTGGTCCACTGCGCCGATGCGCGCGCTGGGCAACGACCGCTGGCGCGGCGAGTTCCCGCTGGAACGGCTGGGCCGTTACGAATTCCGCATCGAAGCGTGGCGCGACATCTTCGCCACCACCCATGCCGACCTGGAAAAGAAGCGCGCCGCCGGCACCCTGCTGGCAGTGGACGTGCAGGAAGCGCTGGCCCAGGTCGAGGCCGCGCGCGCGCGCAGCCGCGGCGCCTTGAACGCGCGACTGAAGGCGATCCTCGCCCGCATCACCCGCAGCGACGACCCCTCGGCGCGCGCGGAAATCCTGCTCGAACCCGGCACCGCCGAGGCCATGGCGCGCGCCGACGACAAGCCGTTCCGCACCGAATACCCGATGACCTTTCGCGTCGAGGCCGAGCGCCGCGGCGCGCATTTCTCCAGCTGGTACGAGCTGTTCCCGCGTTCGCAGAGCGGCGACCTCGCGCGCCACGGCACCTTCGACGACGTCATCGCGCGTTTGCCGCATATCCGTGCGATGGGCTTCGACGTGCTGTACATGCCGCCGATCCATCCCATCGGCGAAAAGAACCGCAAGGGCCGCAACAACGCGGTCACCGCGCAGCCGGGCGAACCCGGCAGCCCGTACGCGATCGGCTCGGCCGACGGCGGGCACACCGAGGTGCATGCCGAACTCGGCGGGCTGGACGGCTTCCGCCGGCTGCGTACCGCCGCCGCCGCGCAGGGCCTGGAACTGGCGCTGGATTTCGCGATCCAGTGCGCGCCGGACCATCCGTGGCTGCGCGAGCATCCGGACTGGTTCACCTGGCGCGCCGACGGCTCGATCCCGTACGCGGAGAATCCGCCGAAGAAATACCAGGACATCGTCAACGTCGATTTCTACGCCGGCGGCGCGGTGCCGGAGCTGTGGAACGCGCTGCGCGACGCGGTGCTGTTCTGGATCAACGAAGGTGTGCACCTGTTCCGCGTCGACAACCCGCACACCAAGCCGTTCCCGTTCTGGGAGTGGCTGATCGCCGAGGTACGCGGCCGCCATCCGCAGGTGGTGTTCCTGTCCGAAGCCTTCACCCGGCCCAAGCCGATGTACCGGCTGGCCAAGGTCGGCTTCTCGCAGTCCTATACCTACTTCACCTGGCGCCAGCACAAGGCCGAACTGCAGGACTACATCGAAGAACTCAACGCCGGCACGCCGCGCGAGTGCTTCCGCCCGCATTTCTTCGTCAACACCCCGGACATCAATCCGGTGTTCCTGCAACAGAGCGGCCGCGGTGGGCACCTGATCCGCGCCGCGCTGGCGACCACGCTGTCGGGCCTGTGGGGCATGTACCAGGGCTTCGAACTGTGCGAGGCCACGCCGCTGGCGCCGGGCAAGGAGGACTACCTGGATTCGGAGAAGTACCAGCTGCGCGTGTGGCCCGAGCGCGCCCCCGGCGACATCGTCGACGAGATCACCCGCCTGAACCTGCTGCGCCGCCAGCACCCGGAACTGCAGTCGCACCTGGGCACGCGTTTCTATCTCGCGCACAACGAGCAGGTGCTGTACTTCGGCAAGTTCCTCGACGACGCGCACCTGGCGCGCAGCCGCAGCCTGGTGCTGGTGGCGATCAGCCTGGACCCGCACGCCGCGCAGGAGGCGCAGATCGAAGTGCCGCTGTGGGAACTGGGCCTGCCCGACCACGCCAGCGTCGCCGTGCAGGACCTGTGGGACGGCCACGCCTTCGCCTGGCACGGCAAGCAGCACACCATTCGCCTCGATCCGTCGCGGCCGTTTTCCCTATGGCGTCTGCGCGCCGGAGCCACTTCATGAATGCTGCAGTTCCATTGTCCGCCGACAGCGAGGCAAGCCCGCTGGTGCGCGACGCGCTCTGGTACAAGGACGCGATCATCTACCAGGTGCACGTCAAGTCGTTCTTCGACTCCAACGACGACGGCATCGGCGATTTCCCCGGCCTGATCTCCAAACTCGACTACATCGCCGACCTCGGCGTGGACACCATCTGGCTGCTGCCGTTCTATCCCAGCCCGCGCCGCGACGACGGCTACGACATCGCCGAATACATGGCGGTCCACCCGGATTACGGCAGCATCGCCGACTTCGAACGGCTGGTGGCGCAGGCGCATGCGCGCGGCATCCGCGTGGTCACCGAACTGGTGATCAACCACACCTCCGACCAGCATTCCTGGTTCCAGCGCGCACGCAATGCGCCGGCCGGCTCGCCGGAGCGCGACTTCTACGTGTGGTCCGACAGCGACCAGGATTACGCCGGCACCCGCATCATCTTCTGCGACACCGAGAACTCCAACTGGACCTGGGACCCGGTCGCCGGGCAATACTTCTGGCACCGGTTCTACTCGCACCAGCCCGACCTGAATTTCGACAACCCGGCGGTGCTGGAAGCGGTGCTGGAAGTGATGCGCTTCTGGCTCGACCTGGGCGTGGACGGCCTGCGCCTGGACGCGGTGCCGTACCTGATCGAGCGCGATGGCACCTCCAACGAGAACCTGCCCGAGACCCACGCCATCCTGCGCCGCATCCGCGCCACGTTGGACGCCGAATATCCCGACCGCATGCTGCTGGCCGAGGCCAACATGTGGCCGGAAGACACCCAGCAGTATTTCGGCGAAAACGCCGACGAATGCCACATGGCGTTCCACTTCCCGCTGATGCCGCGCATGTACATGGCCATCGCGCGCGAGGACCGCTTCCCGATCACCGACATCATGCGCCAGACCCCGGAAATCCCGGAGAGCTGCCAGTGGGCGATCTTCCTGCGCAACCACGACGAACTGACCCTGGAAATGGTCACCGACTCGGAGCGCGACTACCTGTGGCAGACCTACGCCGCCGACCGCCGCGCGCGCATCAATTTAGGCATCCGCCGGCGCCTGGCGCCGCTGCTCGAACGCGACCGCCGCCGCATCGAACTGATGACCTCGCTGCTGCTGAGCATGCCCGGCACGCCGGTGCTGTACTACGGCGACGAGATCGGCATGGGCGACAACATCCACCTCGGCGACCGCGACGGCGTGCGCACACCGATGCAATGGTCGATCGACCGCAATGGCGGCTTCTCGCGCGCCGATCCGGCCGCGCTGGTGCTGCCGCCGATCATGGATCCGCTGTACGGCTTCCAGGCGGTCAACGTCGAAGCGCAGCAGCGCGACCAGCATTCGCTGCTGACCTGGACCCGGCGCATCCTGTCGGTGCGCAAGCGCTACCGCGCCTTCGGCCGCGGCACGCTGCGCTTCCTGTATCCCGGCAACCGCCGCCTGCTCGCCTACCTGCGCTGCCACGAGGACGAGACCGTGCTGTGCGTGGCCAACCTGTCGCACACGCTGCAGGCGGTGGAACTGGACCTGTCCGAATTCGAAGGCCGGGTGCCGGTGGACATCATCGGCGGTGGCAGCTTCCCGCCGATCGGGCGCCTGACCTACCTGCTCACCGTGCCGGCGTTCGGCTTCTACGCGTTCCAGCTGGTCGGCAACGCCACGCTGCCGGACTGGCACGTGCCCACGCCGATGCCGCTGCCCGACTACCAGACCCTGGTGCTGCGCGGCGCGGCCGATGCCGACGCGCTGCTGCCGCACCTGGGCACGCTGGAGCGCGACATCCTGCCGGCGTGGCTGTCCACGCGGCGCTGGTTCGCGGCCAAGGACCGCGCGCTGCGCAGCGTGCGCATCGCCCGCCGCACCCCGCTGCCCGGCACCGACGCATTGACCATGCTGGAGATCGAAGCGGAACTGGACCACGGCAACTACGAGCGCTACATGCTGCCGCTGGGCATCGTCTGGGACCGCGAACAACCCAGCGTGCTCGCCGAACAGCTGGCGTTGGCGCGGGTGCGGCATGGCCGCGAAGTCGGCTATCTGACCGATGGCTTTGCGCTGAAATCGCTGACCCGCACCACGCTTGCCGCATTGCGCGCCGGCACGGTGCTGTCGGTCGATGGCGAGACCCACGCCGGGGCCGACGCCGCGCCCGAACAGATCCGCTTCTGCCCCACGCCGGCACTGGCCACGGTCGAAATCGCTGACGATGCCGAGATCCGCTGGCTGTCGGCCGAGCAGAGCAACAGCTCGCTGATCGTTGGCGACAAGGCGGTGTTCAAGCTGCTGCGCCGCGTCTCCGCTGGCGCCAATCCCGAGATCGAACTCGGCGAGCGGCTGACCGCGATCGGTTACGCCAATGCCGCGCCCTTGTTCGGCCACGTCACCCGGGTTGATGCGCAGGGCGTGGAAACCACGCTGGCCCTGCTGCAGGGCTTCGTGCGCAACCAGGGCGATGCCTGGCGCTGGACCCTGGATCACCTGGCGCGCGGCGCCGAGGAATACGCCGCCGCGCAGGACGATGCCGCGCGCGAGGAAAGCGTGGCCGGCTACGACGCCTTCGCCGCCGTGGTCGGGCGGCGCCTGGCCGAACTGCACGACGTGCTGGCCCAGCCCACCGACGCCGCCGCATTCGCGCCGCAGCCGGTGGATGCCGCCGCCGCGCAGCAGGTGGTCGCGCGCGTGGAGCACGAGGTGCAGGCGATGTGGGATACCGTGTCCGCGCATCGCGAGAGCAGCGAGGATGCCGCCGACCGCGCGACCGTGGATGCCTTGCTCGCGCAACGCCCGCATTTGGACGCCTGGCTGCGGCAGGCGCCGGCCTTGCTCGCCGGCGCGCTGCTGACCCGCGTGCACGGCGATTTCCACCTCGGCCAGATCCTGGTCGCGTTCGACGACGTGGTGCTGATCGACTTCGAAGGCGAGCCGGCCAAGTCGCTGGACGCGCGCCGCGCCAAGGCCAGCCCGCTGCACGACGTGGCCGGCTTCCTGCGCTCGCTCGACTACGCCAGCGAAGTCTCCGCACGCGGCGAAGAGGGCACCGCGGCGCGCGCCGGAGTCGGCCTGGACACCGTGCTGGACGCCTTCCTGTCCGCGTTCCGCAGCCGCGCCAGCGCCACCTTCCTGGCCGCCTACCGCAAAGTGCTCGACGCCAGCCCGCACCCGTGGGTGGCGCCCGCCGCCTTCGACACCACCACCTTGTTGTTCCTGATCGAGAAGGCCAGCTATGAAATTCGTTACGAGGCCGCCAACCGCCCGGCCTGGAGCATGGTGCCGATACAGGGACTGCTGCGCATACTCGAACGCTTTCCCGCGCCCGAGGAGGCGATGCAATGACTGATGTCGGCCACACCTGGGACGAGGCAACGCTGCGTGCGTTCGCCAACGCCCGCCACGGCGATCCGTTCGCCGTGCTCGGTGCGCACCGCATCGGCGACGCGCGCGTGCTGCGCAGCCACTTGCCCGGCGCCGAAGCGGTCACCGCGGTGCTCGACGACGGCCGCGAAGTGCCGCTGCAGGAAGGCCCCAGCTCCGGCTTCTTCGCCGCCACCCTGCCCGACGACGGCCGCTACCGGCTGCGCATCCGCTGGCCCGGCGGCGAGCAGGACACCGAGGACGCCTACGCGTTCGGCCCGCAACTCAGCGATTTCGACCTGCACCTGATATCCGAAGGCCACCACCTGCAACTGGCCGACGCGCTCGGCGCCAACGTGGTCGAAGTCGATGGCGTGCGCGGTACCTGCTTCGCGGTGTGGGCGCCCAACGCCACCCGCGTGGCGGTGATCGGCGATTTCAACACCTGGGACGCGCGCCGCCACCCGATGCGCCTGCGGCACCAAGCCGGCGTGTGGGAACTGTTCGTGCCCGGCGTCGCCGCCGGTGCGCACTACAAGTACGCGCTGCGCGGCCCGCGCGGCGAAGACCTGCCGGCCAAGGCCGACCCGGTCGCGCGTCGCGCCGAACTGGCGCCCGGCACCGCCTCCATCGTGGCCGATCCCACCCCGTACCCGTGGCGCGACGACGCCTGGATGGCGGCGCGCGCGCGCCGCCACAGCCCCAGCGCACCGCTCAGCGTGTACGAGATCCACGCCGGCTCGTGGATGCACGCCGACGACGGCAGCATGCTCGACTGGGACGCCCTGGCCGACCGCCTGATTCCCTATGTCGCCGACATGGGCTTCACCCATATCGAACTGATGCCGGTCACCGAACACCCGTTCGGCGGCTCCTGGGGCTACCAGCCGCTGGGCCTGTTCGCGCCCACCGCGCGCTTCGGCTCGCCCGACGGCTTCGCCCGCTTCGTCGACCGCTGCCACCGCGAAGACATCGGCGTCATCGTCGACTGGGTGCCGGCGCATTTCCCCACCGACGCCCACGGCCTGGCCCATTTCGACGGCACCTCGCTGTACGAACACGCCGACCCGCGCGAAGGCTTCCACCGCGACTGGAACACCCTGATCTACAACCACGGCCGGCGCGAAGTCTCCGGCTTCCTGATCGCCAGCGCCCTGGAATTCCTGCAGCGTTACCACGTCGACGGCCTGCGCGTGGACGCCGTCGCCTCCATGCTCTATCGCGACTACAGTCGCGATGCCGGCGAGTGGGTGCCCAACATCCACGGCGGCCGCGAGAACTACGAAACCATCGCCTTCCTGCGCCGGCTCAACCAGGTCGTGGCCGAACACGCGCCCGGCGCCATCACCATCGCCGAAGAATCCACCGCCTGGCCCGGCGTCACCGCCGACCTGGCGCATGGTGGCCTGGGCTTCAATTACAAATGGAACATGGGCTGGATGCACGACAGCCTGCACTACATCGAACTGGACCCCATCTACCGCCGCTACCACCACGGCGAACTGACCTTCAGCATGGTCTACGCGTATTCCGAGCGCTTCATGCTGCCCATCTCCCACGACGAAGTGGTGCACGGCAAACGCTCCCTGCTCGGGCGCATGCCCGGCGACGACTGGCAGCGCTTCGCCAACCTGCGCGCCTACCTCGGCTTCATGTACACCCACCCCGGGCGCAAATTGCTGTTCATGGGCTGCGAAATCGCCCAGCCCACCGAGTGGAACCATGACGCCGCACTGCCCTGGCACCTACTCGACGACCCGCGCCACCGCGGCATCCAGCGCCTGGTCCGCGACCTCAACCGCCTGTACGCCGAACACCCCGCGCTGCACGCCCGCGACGACGACCCCGACGGCTTCGCCTGGATCATCGGCGACGACGCCGGCAACAGCCTGTTCGCCTACCTGCGCACCGCCCAGGGCAGCGACGCCCCGCTGCTGGTGGTGGCCAACCTCACCCCGTTGGTGCACCACGGCTACCGCATCGGCGTGCCCCGCGGCGGCCGCTGGCGCGAACTGCTGAATTCCGATGCGCAGATCTACGGCGGCAGCAACACCGGCAACGGCGGCAGCGTGCGCACCGAGACCATCGGCGCCCACGGGCATCCGGCCTCGCTGTCGCTGACCATCCCGCCGCTGGGGGTGCTGGTGTTGGGGTTGGAGGAGTGAGGGGATGGCGCTTGGGCGACTAACGGCGTCGCATCGACCGTCGATGCGATCTGCTGATGAGCGCCGACGGTCAGGGGGCGGGCGATAGGGACAATCGCCTGCTCCGGAGGACGGGCTGTTGTGGGAGGGGCTTCAGCCCCGACGCGCTCTCCCGCCCCAATGTCGGGGCTGATGATGCCTCTCCCCAGGGGACTGCTGAAGGTTCTTTCCGGTGCGTCCTGTGCCACTAGCCCCACTTAGACAAGACGCGTGTCGACAATCCCGGGAAGACACAGCCCCACTGCGGAGGCTAAACTCACGCCCGCCTCGGCGCCTTGCTCTGCATGCACGCCAGAGGCGCCAAGCCGGCGGCCAACGCATCGCCCGCCCGCTCCGGACGCGTCCGGGCCTATAGCTCAACGGTTAGAGCAGAGGACTCATAATCCTTTGGTTCCAGGTTCGAATCCTGGTGGGCCCACCAGTAAATTCAATGGCTTAAAGCAATTTAAAGCCCTTGGCGTTGCCCTGGTTCCTGTTGGTGCCCGTTTGCCTGCGCAAGCCTCAACGTACTGAACCGCCCCGGGAATCCCGGAGGCTCCATGACTTGAGAAGATGGAGCTGTGAGCAGAGCAAGCAAGTTCTCCCCGGAGATCCGGGAACGGTCGGTGAAGATGGTTCTGGAGCACCATGGCGAGTACGACTGGCAATGGGCGGCGATGGTGTCGGTGTCGGCCAAGGTGGGCTGCGCAGCCGAGACGCTACGGGGTTGGGTGAGGCAGCACGAGCGCGACGTTGGCAAGCGCGAGGGGATGACGAGCACCGAGCAAGAGCGCATCAAGGCGCTTGAGCGCGAGGTTCGCGAGCTGCGTCAGGTCAACGAAATCCTGCGCAAGGCGTCGGCCTATGTTGCGCAGGCGGAGCTCGACCGCTCCTTCAAGCGATGAAGCAGTTCATCGATGAGCATCGTGATGTCCACGGGGTCGAGCCGATCTGCACGGTGCTGCCGATCTCCCCGTCGACCTACCACGCGCACGCGGCCAGGATGGCCGATCCGCAGTTGCGCTGCAAGCGCGCGAAGACCGACGAGGCGTTGACGGCGCAAGTCCAGCGCGTGTGAGACGAGAACTTCAAGGTCTACGGTGTGCGCAAGGTCTGGCGGCAACTGCGACGCGAACAGTTCGACGTGGCGCGATGCACCGTGCAGCGGTTGATGAAGCGGCAAGGCTTGCGCGCGGTCATGCGAGGCAAGACCGTGCAGACGACGGTGAGCGACCCGAAGGCACCGTGCCCGCTGGATCATGTGAAACGGCGATTCAAGGCCGATCGGCCGAACGCGCTGTGGGTCAGCGATTTCACGTACGTCTCGACGTGGCAAGGATGGGTCTATGTCGCCTTCGTCATCGACGTCTTCGCCCGTCGCATCGTGGGCTGGAAGGCGTCGTCCTCGATGCAGACGGACTTGGTGCTCGACGCGCTCGAACAGGCACTCTACGCGCGCAAGCCGGTCGGCCCGGATCGCCTGATTCACCACAGCGACCGAGGCGTTCAGTACGTGTCGATCCGCTACACAGAGCGGCTCGTGGAAGCCGGCCTGGAGCCCTCGGTAGGCAGCGTGGGGGACTCCTACGACAACGCGCTGGCCGAGACCATCAACGGCCTCTACAAGGCCGAGGTGATCCATCGCACGTCGTCCTGGCGCACGCGCGAGGAGGTCGAGTGGGCCACGCTCAACTGGGTCGACTGGTTCAACAACCGTCGATTGCTGGAGCCGATCGGGAATATCCCACCGGCCGAGGCTGAGGCCAACTACTATTCCCACTCCCATGAGTCCGCCATGTCGGCGTGACTCAAACCAAGGGGTCTCCGGGAAACCCGGGGCGGTTCAGTTCCGGGATCGGCTCCACGTCAATCAGGTGGTCCCCGGAACCGCTTCACATGGCTGGTCACATACGGGCTGAGGAAAGCTACGTCTTCCCACGTCATCTCCCACCCCTGCCGCATCAGAGACTTCATGATTCGGGTCTGTTCGACCACGTTGTAGAACTGGCCGGCGTCTGCCGGTTTCCTGTTCCACTGCGCCTCAAACCCGCTAGTCGAGGGTTGTCAGGATTATCGGAAGTTGTGTCCTGCTATGCGAATTTGGAGAAGCCGCGTCGGGACCAGAGACCTTAGCATTGAGGTCACGACGTTCTCTGAAAGAGGAATGCCTGATGGATCCCATTCGTTCTCGCACGCCAAGTCCTGCTCGCGAGCTTCAGGCCGGATCCCAACCGGATGGGGTCCAGCCGACTGCAGATCCGAGGGTGTCTCCGCCTGCTGGCAGCCCCCTGGATGGCTTGCCCGCTCGGCGGACGATGTCCCGGACCCAGCTGCCGCCGCCCCCTGCAAGCGTGCCTGCGTTCTCAGCGGGCAGCTTCAGCGACCTGTTACGTCAGGTTGATTCGTCGCTTTTTGATGCATCGTTTTTTGATTCGATGCCTGCCTTCGGCGCTCATCATGCACAGGCTGCCACAGGCGAGTTGGATGAGGTGCAATCGGCTCTGCGTGCAGCCGATGACCCGCAGCCGCCCGTGCGCGTAGCTGTCACTGCCGCGCGGCCGCCGCGCGCCAAGCCGGCCCAGCGGCCACGGCGTGCTGCGCAAACCTCCGATGCTTCGCCTGCCGCGGATGTGGATCTAAGCACGTTCGGCTACAGCCAGCAGCAACAGGAGAAGATCAAACCGACGGTGCGTTCGTCAGTGGCGCAGCACCACGCCGCATTGGTCGGCCATGGGTTTACACACGCGCACATCGTTGAGCTCAGCAAACACCCGGCAGCGTTAGGAATCATAGCGGCCAGGTATTCGGAGATGATTGCGGCATTGCCAGAGGCCACACACGAAGACATCGTTGGCGTCGGCAAACAGTGGTCGGGCGCACGGGCCCTGGAGGCCTTGCTCATGGTGGCGGAAGAGTTGAGAGCTCCACCGTTACAGTTGGTCACAGGCCAACTCCTCAAGATTGCAAAACGTGGTGGCGTGACCGCGGTGGAGGCCGTGCATGCATCGCGCAATGCGCTGACTGGCGCCCCCCTGCACCTGACCCCGGACCAGGTGGTGGCCATCGTCAGCAATAATGGCGGCAAGCAGGCGCTGGAGACGGTGCAGCGGCTGTTGCCGGTGCTGTGCCAGCCCCCCTATGGCCTGACCCCGGAGCAGGTGGTGGCCATCGCCAGCCACGATGGCGCCAAGCCGGCGTTGGAGACGGTGCAGCGGCTGTTGCCGGTGCTGTGCCAGCCCCCCTATGGCCTGACTCCGGAGCAGGTGGTAGCCATCGCCAGCAATGGCGGTGGCAAGCAGGCGCTGGAGGCGGTGCAGCGGCTGTTGCCGGTGCTGTGCAAGGAGTATGGCCTGACCCCGGAGCAGGTGGTGGCCATCGCCAGCAATAATGGCGGCAAGCTGGCGCTGGAAACGGTGGAGCGGCTGTTGCCGGTGTTGTGCCAGCCCCCCTATGGCCTGACCCCGAACCAGGTGGTGGCCATCGCCAGCCATAATGGCGGTAAGCAGGCGCTGGAGACGGTGCAGCGGCTGTTGCCGGTGCTGTGCCAGCCCCCCTATGGCCTGACCCCGGAGCAGGTGGTGGCTATCGCCAGCAAGGGCGGTGGCAAGCAGGCGCTGGAGACGGTGCAGCGGCTGTTGCCGGTGCTGTGCCAGCCCCCTTATGGCTTGACCCCGGACCAGGTGGTGACCATCGCCAACAATATTGGCGCCAAGCAGGCGCTGGAGACGGTGCAGCGGCTGTTGCCGGTGCTGTGCCAGCCCCCCTATGGCCTGACCCCGAACCAGGTGGTGGCCATCGCCAGCCACGATGGCGCCAAGCAGGCGCTGGAGACGGTGCAGCGGCTGTTGCCGGTGCTGTGCCAGGAGTATGGCCTGACCCCGGGCCAGGTGGTGGCCATCGCCAACAATATTGGCGGCAAGCCGGCGCTGGAGACGGTGCAGCGGCTGTTGCCGGTGTTGTGCCAGCCCCCCTATAACCTGACCCCGAACCAGGTGGTGGCTATCGCCAGCAATAATGGCGGCAAGCAGGCGCTGGAGACAGTGCAGCGGCTGTTGCCGGTGCTGTGCAAGCCCCCCCATCCCCTGACCCCGAACCAGGTGGTGGCCATCGCCAGCCACGATGGCGCCAAGCAGGCGCTGGAGACGGTGCAGCGGCTGTTGCCGGTGCTGTGCAAGTCCCCCTATGGCCTGACCCCGGACCAGGTGGTGGTCATCGCCAGCCATAATGGCGGCAAGCAGGCGCTGGAGACGGTGCAGCGGCTGTTGCCGGTGCTGTGCAAGCCCCCCTATGGCCTGACCCCGGAGCAGGTGGTGGCCATCGCCAGCCACGATGGCGGCAAGCCGGCGCTGGAGACGGTGCAGCGGCTGTTGCCGGTGCTGTGCCAGCCCCCCTATGGCCTGACCCCGGACCAGGTGGTGGCCATCGCCAGCCACGATGGCGGCAAGCAGGCGCTGGAGACGGTGCAGCGGCTGTTGCCGGTGCTGTGCCAGGACCATGGCCTGACCCCGGGCCAGGTGGTGACCATCGCCAACAATATTGGCGGCAAGCCGGCGCTGGAGACGGTGCAGCGGCTGTTGCCGGTGCTGTGCAAGGAGTATGGCCTGACCCCGAACCAGGTGGTGGCTATCGCCAGCCATAATGGCGGCAAGCAGGCGCTGGAGACGGTGCAGCGGCTGTTGCCGGTGCTGTGCCAGCCCCCCTATGGCCTGACCCCGGAGCAGGTGGTGGCCATCGCCAGCCACGATGGCGGCAAGCCGGCGCTGGAGACGGTGCAGCGGCTGTTGCCGGTGCTGTGCCAGCCCCCCTATGGCCTGACCCCGAACCAGGTGGTGGCCATCGCCAGCCAAGATGGCGGCAAGCAGGCGCTGGAAAGTATTTTTGCCCAGTTATCCAGCCCTGATCCGGCGTTGGCCGCGTTGACCAACGACCGCCTCGTCGCCTTGGCTTGCATCGGCGGACGTCCTGCGCTGGATGCGGTGAAAAAGGGATTGCCGCACGCGCCGGCATTGATCACAAGAGTCCATAACCGTGTTCCCGAAGGCACGGCCCATCTGGTTGCCGACCACGCGCAAGTGGTTCGCGTGCTGAGTTTTTTCCAGTGCCACTCCCAGCGAGGGCAAGTATTTCATGAAGCGATGAAGCGGTTTGAGATGAGCAGGGAAGGATTGTTGCAGCTATTTCGCCGTGTGGGCGTCACAGAACTCGAAGCCATCAGTGGAACGCTCCCCCCAGCCTCCCAGCGTTGGGACCGCATGCTTCAAGCATCAGGGAGGAAAGGGGCGAAACCGCCCTCTGCTTCGGCTCAAACTCAGGGCCAGGAGTCCTTGGATGCATTCGCCGATTCCCTGGAACGTGAACTGGACGCGCCCAGCCCAATGCACCAGGCAGGCCAGACTCTGGCAAGCAACCGCAAACGGTCCCGATCAGAGAGTTCTGTCAACCGCTCCTCTGCACAGCAGGCTGCCGAGGTGTTCGTTCCCGAACAGCGGGATGCACCGCCTTTGCTCCCCCTCAGTAGCTGGGGTGTAAAACGCCGGCGTACCAGGATCGGCGGCCTCCCGGATCCTGGCACGCCGACGCACGGCGACCTGGCAGCGTCCAGCGCTGCGTTCTTGGAGCAAGATGCGGACCCCTTCGCAGGCGCAGCGGAAGATTTCCCGGCATTCGACCAAGAGGAGATCGCATGGTTGAAGGAGCTATTGGCTCATTGAGGCTCAGTCGGAGACTACCTGATTGACGTGGAGCCGATCACGGAACCGTATTGGATTGAACTGGCGTTGGCGGTGTAGTTTTGTTACCCAGAAATATCCGCTAACTCACTGATGTAATCGGTGAAATCCGATCTCGAGGCTCGACCTCATGCTCATCCTCAATTCGGACAGCGTTCCCGACTATATGGCGGCAGTGATTCGGGAGATCGAGCCTTGCATCGGCACGTGCACGATCCAGGTCCCGGACACGAGCGACGAGAGCATCTTCCACCAGATCCACGCGTTGAAGAACGCGCATGGCGCCATCAGGCACCATGCTGCCAAGCGACGACCCGGGAGCAACGTGTGAAACCTGGCAACGAAGCGAGAGAGCGATGGCGCCTGGGCGCCGGTGTTCGTACACCCCTTGCGCTGCTGTATCTCCATGGCTTCACGGCAAGCCCCGGGGAGGCCGGCGAGCTGCCCGAGCGGATGGCCGACGCAGTGGGCGCCAACCTCTATGTCCATCGCTGGCCAGGACATGGCGAAGTGGCGGCCGATGCGATGCGTGGGCTGACCGCGGAGCGCCTGGAAGCGTCGGCGATGCAGGCTCTGGACCGCGCTCGCGCGATGGGGGAGGCCGTGGCCATCGTCGGGTCGTCCCTCGGCGCTACCCTCGGCCTCTGGCTCGCCGCCACCCGGCCCGATGACGTGGCCGCGGTCGTGGCTTGGTCGCCTGGCGTGCAGGCCGCCGATCCCGCGCTGCTGGACCAGTTGTGTGCTGGGCACGATCCCTGGAAAGACCCCCGGCCAAGGTCGCAGGCCGTCCTCGCGTACTGGTCCGATACCGTCCATCCGGACGGCTCCCGGGCACTGCGCGAGACATTCAGGAAGAACGCTGTGGCGCCGCCATGGCCCCGGGTGCGCTGCCCTGTGTACCTGGGCTATTACCGGGATCCGGAAGGCGGTGAAGACCAGACGGCCTCCGTGCCTGCGATGTTGGCGATGTTCGATGCGCTCGGGACACCACCGGCCAACCGGCGCGCGCAGGCGTTTGCCGCGGGCGCCCACGCCATCGGCTCACCCCACAAGACGCCGATCGCGGGGGCCGTGGCGGCGGCGTCCGTGGAATTTCTGCAGACCTTCCTGCCGCGCGCGGCTCACGCCAGGGCGGGGTAAGTCGGCAGCAGGAGGTGGCTCACGTTGAGGATGGCGTGGGCGGCGATCGAGAGGCGCCTGAACCTGCCCGCCCTCACGATGAGACGGCGTCGTCATGCGGGCGCCGACGGATCTGTATACCCTCAAGGCACCATGGGATTGCCGTGGCGACTGCGAGGGAGAGGACACATGTCAGAACACGAAGCACAATCGACTGCAGCGCTGGATACCGATGCGCTGCTCGCCGCGGCGCATCATCCCGACTATCTGCTGCAGGATCTGGTGGCGATCGCGAACCTGGGCGTGCAGATCGGGCTGACGCTGACGGTTGGCGGCAGCACCATCTCCGGCATGCTGATCGGCGGCAAGGAGTTCATGCAGCGGTTGACGGAGTCGATCACCGAGGTGGCGCCCGACGAGTTGGTCGAGCCGCTGCAGGAGCGCTTCCAGCCCTACCGCGACATCTACGAGCAGAGCGAGCTGAAGCCGGCGACCTTCGTCCACCTCGCCGATGCGCGGGTCGTGGCCACGGGCGGCGAGTTTCCGGTCAATGGTTGCCTGTGGCGCGGACGGATCAGTCAGGTCTCCGGCTTCAGCATCGGCGTGATGTCCAGCGTCTGATGCGCTCCAGCCGCACGGCATGACCCCGCTTCGGCGGGGTTTTTTTCTGTCGCCCGTGGCCTGCGGGCCACGGTACCGCAGGCGGTAGCGGCGCCATGGACTGCGACGCCAGCGCGTCCGCGGGTGGATCAGTGCAGGCACTGGGCAGGTGGCGATTGCGTGACCAGGGACGAAACGTAGGCGATCCGTACACCGCCACCTGCGGATGCACACCATGGGCATCTTCGACATCGACATCGACGACGACATCGATTGACAGGGAGCGACCGACGCAGCGCGCTATGCCGCAGAATCGTCGAAGTCAAAGACCTGCCCGGGCTCGGCGGCGATGAATCTGGCCGCGGCAATGCCGGCCTGGCGTAGTGCGTCCGATAGCGCCTCGCGCGGCTCTTCGCGGCCCTCGTCGGTGAGTTGGAAGGTGCCCCAGTGGATGCCCAGGGCGTGCCGCGCGCCGGTGTCCTGGAAGATGCGTACGGCTTCGGCGGGGTCGATGTGCTGGGGCGCCATGAACCAGCGCGGCGCGTAGGCGCCGATGGGGATCAACGCGACATCGGGCGCGCCGTACCTGGCGCGAATCTCGCGAAAGATGGCGCCGTCGCCATAGCCGGTGTCCCCTGCGAACCAGACGGAACCGCGCGCCGTCTCGATGAAGAAGCCGGACCACAGCGCCATCCTGCGGTCGCGCACGCCGCGGCTGGACCAGTGGTTGGCGCGGGTGAGGGTCACCGTCGCGGTGGCGCCGATCGGGAGCCGGTCGTGCCAGTCGCCGGTGGCGATGCGCGCATCGGCAACGCTGTTGCGCAGCAGGCGGTCGTTGCCCAGCGGCATCACGAACAGTGGGCGATGCGTTTGATGCAGCTTGCGCAGGGTCGCGATGTCGAAGTGATCGTAGTGGTTGTGGCTCAGCAGGACCGCATCGATCGGCGGCACGTCCGCGAACGCGACGCCGGGTGCCGTGACCCGCTTCGGGCCGGCGATCTGCGAGGGGCTGGCGCGTTGCGACCAGACCGGATCGGTGAGCAGGTTGATGCCGGCCACCTGGATCAGCAACGTGGCATGGCCGACCATGGTGATGTGCAGGCGATCGTGCCGCGGCGCAGGAACGCTGGGGTTCACCGGCACCTGCGCCGGCCAGCGCGCCGTGCCCATGGCGGCTTTCCAGCGCACGAACTTTCCCAGCGAGTTGTCGATGGTCGGTTGGCCGGGATTGAAGAAGCGCACGCCATCGAAGTGATCGCTGACGGGGCCGCTGTAGTAGGGGTTTTTCATCGGAAGTGGGATCGATGCGATGGGAGGACAATGGCGCAGTTGTGCGGCGAGGAAGGGGTGGGCGCGTTCCGGTCTGCGCGCGTCAGGCAGCGGCGCGCGGCGCGATCCCGTGCAGCAGCAGTCGGCCATGCTGTTCGGCCAGTGCCTGCAGGTCCGGCGCATGCGCGCTGTCGCTAGCGAAGACCTGCTGGAACAGCATCGCCATCAGCATCGGGCCCATGATCGACAGCACGTAGAGTTTGGGATCGCCAGCGGGGGCCGTGCCGCGCGCCTGGGCTTTTTCGATGAGGCCGGCGACGGTGGCCATCACCCGGTCGATGGCTTCGGCGTGCCAGATGCGGGCCAGTTCCGGGAACGCGCGGCTCTCGCCGATCACCATGCGCAGGATCGCGGGCAGGCGCTGGTCGCCCATGCGCTCGGCGGCGCGGGTCAGCAGCAGGGGGACGAGTTCGGCGAGCCCGCCGTTGAAGGTGGCGGCGGCTTCCTCGATCGGCGCGAGGTTGGTCAGCAGCGCATGGCGCACGACGGCGGCGAACAGGTCCTGCTTGGTGTCGAAATACAGGTATAGCGTGCCTTTCGCCACGCCCGCGCGCTTCGCCACGTCGGCCAGCTTGGTCTCGGCAAAACCGTTCTCGGCGAATGCATCGAGTGCGGCGCTCAGGATCTCCGCAGGGCGGTCGTCCTTGCGGCGTTTCCATTTGGGTGTGGTCGGTTGCGTCATGCGGTTTCGATGCTCAGTGCTGGGGGTAGCCGCGGGACACACGATACGCATCCAGCGACGCGCGCGACGCATCGGCCGCGGCGCAGGCGACATAGCCGTCGGGACGCACCAGATAGGCCGCGTCCTGCGCGAAGCCGGCAGCGTGATGTCCGGGCTGCCAGGCGAACACGCGCAGGGCGATGTCGCGGGCGTCGCACCAGGCCTGCAGCGCGGGTGGTGCGCTGCCGTAGACGTGCAGCTGCCAGCCGATCTGCGGCAGCGCTGCGTAGTTGTCGGTGTTTTCGGTCCGCACCCACGGCAGGCGATCGCCGCCGGCGACGGCGCCGGCCTTGCCGGCACTCAATGGGCTGTCGCGATAGTGCAGCATCGTCTGCGAGACGGTACGGAACATCAGCTCGCTGACGTTGCGCAGCCGGTAGGCCAGGCTGGCCAGGGTCGGGGCGAGGTAGGTCCTGATGAAACCGGCCACGCTGCCTTCGGCGGTGACCAGGGTGAAGGCGCGGTCGGTGGTGGCGACCAGGGTGCGGGCGAAGGCTTGCCGTTCGGCGGCGTAGCTGTCGAGCACGGTGTCCGCCGCGCGGCCCTTGAGCACGTCGGCGAGTTTCCAGGACAGGTTGATCGCGTCGAGGATGCCGGTGTTCATGCCCTGGCCGCCGACCGGGCTATGCACGTGCGCGGCATCGCCGAGCAGGAAAACGCGCCCGCGGCGGAAGCTGTCGGCGACGCGATGGTGCACGCGGTAGGTCGAGAACCAGTTGACCTGCTCGATGCGCACGCCGAGGTTGCGAATGGCGTCCTGGCTGACGTCGGCGAAAGTCAGGCGCTCTGCACGGTCGGCACGCGCGTCGCGCACGGTGCCGATCAGCCGGTAGTGCCCGCGCTTGCTGTAGGCCAGGACCAGGATGAAGTCGCCGTCGCCCAGCGCGATATGCGCTTCGTCCATCGAGGGCAGGCCGCCGAGTTCGACATCGGCGACGTAGAACACCTGCCTGTAGGTACCGCCTTCGAAGCCGATGCCGAGCTGGTGGCGCACCGGCGAGCGCGCGCCGTCGCAGGCGGCCAGATAGCGGAAATCCGCGGCTTGCTCATGGCCGTCGGGCAGGCGCAGGCGCGCGGCGACGCGATCGCCGCGGTCCTCGAAGCAGAGCAGTTCGGTAGTGCGCTCGACAACGACGCCCAACGCTTGGAGTTCGGCGATCAACAGGCGCTCATGCTGGTCCTGCGGATACACCAGCACGAACGGGTAGGGCGAGAGGCCCACCGCCGAATCCTGCAGCGCGATCCGTGCGCGGCGTTTGCCGCGCGCCCACAGGTTCATCGCCGGAGTGCGATGGCCGGCGGCGACGACCGCGTCCGCGATGCCCACCTGACGGTACAACTCAAGGGTGCGCGCCTGCACCGCCATGGCACGCGAGGTTTCGCCGGGGCCGGCGCGCTTGTCGATGAGGTGCACGCGCACGCCCTGCCGGGTCAGCCACAAGGCCAGAGTGAGCCCGGTGGGACCGGCGCCCACGATCAGCACGTCGGCCATGGCATGCTCCCTCGATATAAATGACCACTGGGTCATTTATTGCGCGCCGAGACCTGGCTGTCAAGCGACAGCCGCTGGGTGGACGTATCAGGTCTTGCAAAAAGCGACGCAAAACGGGTCGCTTGTGCCGATGCGGCGATTACCTCTTTCAATGGCCGCAAAAAATGCGGCGATTGTGCTTGCGGGAAATGGCCTCGCCTGCTCGATGGCTTCGAGGGCAAAGCTGACCACCGGCAAATGGGTCGCTTTGGCCGCCTGCTCCAGCGACACTGCATTGCACGACATCGCGGAACTGGTTCAGCGCGGCGTGCTGCGCAGGTTCGAGGCCGGAGGCCGTAGTACCCGCGATGAGATCGTTGCGGGGAATGGTTGAGTTTGCGCGTGCGTGAAGTGTCGTTTGTAGCGGCGAAGCGGATTGCTGGACATCGCCATGCTTCAACCGCGCCGCGCGGCCTCGATCGCGGCGATGTCGATCTTGACCATGCCCATCATCGCTTCGAGCGCATGCTTGGCCAGCGCCGGCTCGGGATCGGTGATCGCTTCGGTCAGCGCGCGTGAGGTGATCTGCCACGACACTCCCCACTTGTCCTTGCACTAGCCGCAGGCGCTTTCCTGGCCGCCGTTGCCGACGATTGCGTTCCACAGACGGTCGGCTTCGGCCTGGTCGTCGGTGGCCGCCTGGAACGAGAACGCCTGGCTGTGCAGGAACGCAGGGCCGGCGTTGAGGCCGAAGCAAGGGATGCCGAGCGCGCTGAACTCGACCGTCAGCACATCGCCCTGCTTGCCGTGCGGATTGTCGCCAGGCACGCGCTAGGCGCTCCCTTCACCTCGCATGTGGTGTCTTGGTGGCCGCACACACGTAGGGAATGTCATATGGACACCACATTGATGCCTTGGGTCGCCGGGCTGTTCATCCTGCTCATCGGCTCGGCCCTGTACCTGGTGACCCGGGCGAAGAAGAACCGTGACCGTCCGGCCAAGGATGCGGCGGCGACGAAGGGAGAGGCCGATTCGTCGGTGAACAAGTAGTGCAGGCACGGCCGCCAGCTCCTGACGGCTGTATGGCCGGCCGGGTCCGCGCCCCGCTCGGGCGGGTTTCCAGGATCGAACCGGCTGCTGGACGCGGCCTGTGGATCAATATGTAGACGGAGGCGTTCGCGTGCTGCGGCGCAAGCCGTGCTAACAGACAAGCCTGCGCGGCGCCGATAGCGTGGCGCGCATGGCCCGAGCGAACCGTCAGCCACCGCAACCACCTGCGCAGAAATGGTGGCAGACGCTGTCGTTCAAGCGCGCCGCCGCCGAGGTGTCGGCGGTGCTGGTGCTGGTCGGCGGGACTTACGGCTTCGTGCAGTACATGGAGGTCAAGCCGCTGGAGCGGCGTTTGGCCGAAGCGCAGGCGGCCGCGTGCAAGCCTGCGCCCAGTTCGCCCTCGAGCGAGTTCAGCCTATTGCCCGGCGACAGCCGCGTCCTGTGGGATGGCGCGCTGACGGTGGCCAATGCGAAGCGCGGCGCGGACGGCACGAAGACGCGGTTGCAGGTGACGCCACGCGAGGGGGCGTCGGTCGAGCGGTCGGGACTGTCGCCAGGCGACAGTTTCGAGGTGCCGGTTGCCGGGCAGGGTACTTATCAGATCTACCTGAAACGCAGCACGGCCGACTTCATCGAAGTGTCGGTGCTGCATCGGCCGTGACCGCACGACGCCAGGTCGCTGCACGCAGCGGCCTCGCAGTGTCGCCGTTGCTGCTTCACCGCGCGGTTGCGGTCTCGACGATGGCGCCGTTCTCGTACACGCTCAGCTGGCGCACGCTTGCGTGCGTTGCCTGCGCGAACACGAAGCGCAGGTCGCGTTCTTCGGCGAAGAAGCGTGTCTGCGATTCGGCGCGCAGGGTGGCGACCAACGCGCCGGCAGTGAGCTTCAGATGGTCGCCTTCCACTGCCACGCGGATGTCGCCGACCTTCTTGCCGAGATAGGTGCCGGCGTAACCGGCCAGGATGTCGGCCGCCAATGTCAGCTGCGTGGCGGGCGCCACGTACGCCGCCGCGCCGTGCACATCGCTGTAGATGCGGCGCATGCGCCAGTGGCCATCGACCGCCTGCCAGAGATTGGTGAACCTGGCCTGGCCGTCCAGGGATTCGGGCTTGCCGTCGCGCTGCACGTAGAAGCGATGCGTGCCCGACAGCAGCGCGAAGCCGCCGGCCAGCGGATGGAACTGCAGGCTGGCGGCGACCGCTTCGCGGCGCAGGGGCCGTTGCGCAAGGAGTGCAGCACCGCTGGTTTGGAGGCGGTCAGTCCGGTCTTGTCGTGATAGAACTCCACGTCGTCGGTGAGCAGCTCGCCCATCGCGTGCATGTCGCAGGCGTTGTAGGCCTGCCAGTAGCGCGCATCTGCAGCGCGTACCGCCGCGTCGTCGTCGGCTGCAGCGACGGCGCCGCTCGCACCCAGCAGCGCGAATAGCACGAGGTGGCGAAGGCGCATGGCGGACGCCTGCAGCGGGGCCACGATTGCAGCGCATTGGCGCGCGTGCGGCGCGTGCATCAAGTCATGTGCACGAATGGGCCGGTGAGGTCGCTGCATGGCATCGCGCCAGGCATGCGCGCACGCATGCAGGATGCGTGTGCGAGGCGATCGTCGCGTCGAGGTGCGGCTGCTGGTTGGGTGGGACGACGGACGGCGCCGCGTTCAAGCCCTGTCCCGCCGGGAGAGGGTCTGGGGAGAGGGTCCGGCGCGAAGCGTCTCGCGGGGTTTGGGTGCACGAGGCTGCGCCCGTCGCCTCATCCGGCGCCACGCGCCACCTTCGCCCGGTGCGAGAAGGGAACACAGGGAGCCGCTGGTGCCAGCCGGGCAGCGCTCAAGAATTCCCCGGCAGCGCCGCCATCATGGAGACGCGACGTCGCTTTCGCCGCCCGGATCGGTCCATTCATGAGGTCATGCGCATGTTGTCCTTGCCACGCCTGCTGGGTCGCCACCTGGCCAAGTTCCTGTCCAAGCCGCGCCGGCACCGTTCGGAACTGCCGACCAGTCCGCCGCAGTTGCTGCAGGCGACCTTGCGCAAGGGCGATGTACTGCTGGTCGAAGGCAATAGCCGCTTCTCCACCGCGATCAAATACCTGAGCCAGTCCACCTGGTCGCACGCGGCGCTCTACATCGGCGATCACCTGGGAACGGCAGCCGACGCAGATGCGCCGACGTTCTGCGACGTGGACATCAACGTCGGCGTGCGCTTGGTCGGGCTGAGCGACTTCTCCGGCCTGCATACGCGCATCTGCCGCCCGGTGGGACTGGGCGCCGACGAGATCGACGCGGTGGTCGACTACATGGTCAGCCGCGTCGGCAACAGCTACGACCTGAAGAACATCTTCGACCTGGCGCGCTACCTGATCCGCACGCCACCTCTACCGTCGTCGGTGAAGCGCCGCTTCCTGGAACTGGGCAGCGGCGAGCCAACCAAGGCGATCTGCTCGACGCTGCTGGCGCAGGCCTTCGGCTCGATCCGCTATCCGATCCTGCCGGACATCGGCAGTGTGCCGGCACCCGACGCGCAGGATGCGGAGATCCTGCACAACCGCCATCACAGCCTGTACCTGCCGCGCGACTTCGACGTGTCGCCTTATTTCAACGTGGTGAAGCCGCGCCTGCAGTTCGGTTTCGATTTCCATCGCCTGCTCTGGCATGGCGATGCTGGCGTAGACGTGGCGCAGCGCCAGCGCGTCGCATCGGTTGCCTGAAAGCCATTGCAGCGCTGCGCCACTTTAACCTGAATGTGGCGTGTCACTGTCGTTACCGCAACTCAAAGCACATATTCGGTCACGAATTTTTGTTTTTTCCGGCACCGCCAGCCGTTAAGTTTCAAACAACTGTGGCCGATATCAACAGACATACCTCGATATCGCCCAGGATCGCCATGAGTCCCGTTCTTTTCCTGCGTCGCCGCATCGCCAACTTGCCGATGACGCGCAAGTTCGTCGTGCTGTGCACCCTGCTCGCCATCGGCGTGATCCTGCTCGCGGTCGCCGCTGCGCGCCTGCAGTATCTGGACCTGGTGGATGCGCGCAAGCAGACCGTGAAGACCCAGGTCGACATGGGCATGAGCGTGTTGCAGCACTACGCCGACCAGGCCAAGCGCGGCGAGATCACCGAGGCGCAGGCCAAGCAGGCGGCGAAGGCCGCGCTGGCCGACATGAAGACCAACGGCGGCGTCGATTATTTCTTCATCGTCGACCCGCAGATGCGCATCCTCATGCATCCCAAGCGCAAGGTCGGCACCGACATGACCGACTACAAGAGCGATGCCGGCGAATACGTGTACCGCGACATCCGCACCGCAGTGACCAGCGGCGACGGCTTCAGCTACTACACCTCGCCCAAGCCGGGCAAGAAGGAACAGCTGCCGAAGATCAGCTACGCCAAGCTGTACCCGCAGTGGAACTGGGTGCTGGTGATGGGCGTGTACGCCGAGGACATCCAGGTCGAGGCGCTGGGCTTCACCAAGATACTTACCATCATCGGCGCGGCCCTGGTCGGCATGGTCGTCGGCCTGTGCTGGCTGATCGCCAGCGCCATCGTCACCCCGCTGCGCGCGGCCACGCGCACCGCGGAGGCCATCGCCTCGGGCCGTTTCGACAATACGATCAAGGTGGAGTCGCGCGACGAGACCGGGCAGCTGATGACCAGCATGCAGCAGATGCAGACCCAGCTGCAGCGCTTCAACGGCGAGATGCAGACGCTGGTGCAGCTGCAGCAGGGCGACGACATCAGCCACCGCATGCCGGAGGATTTCCCCGGCGATTACGGCACCCTGGCGCGCGGCATGAACACCGCGCTGTTCGAACACCTGGATGCGATCATCGAGGCGATGGCGATCATGGGCGAGTACGGCCGCGGCGATCTGCGCCGTGACATGCGCCGCCTGCCGGGCCAGCGCGCCGCGCTGCACGAGGCGCTGGATGCGGTGAAGCGCAATCTGTCGGCGATCAACGGCGACATCGCGCGCCTGGCCGATGCGGCAGCGCGCGGCGATTTCTCCGCGCGCGGCGACGAAGCGCGCTACCAGTTCGCGTTCAAGGAAATGGTGGAAGCGTTGAACCGGCTGATGCGGCAGGCCGAAAGCGGCCTGGCCGATGTGGGCCGGATCATGGGCGCGATCGCCGACGGCGATCTGTCGCAGCGCGTGGAGGTGCGCTACGAGGGCGCGTTCGGGCAGCTGGCCGATGCCGCCAACCGCACCGCCGAACAGCTGACCACCATCGTGCAAGGCATCCAGCGCTCGGTCGAGTCGATCAACACCGCGGCCGGCGAAATCGCCAGCGGCAATAGCGATCTGTCGGTGCGCACCGAGCAGCAGGCGGCGAGCCTGGAAGAGACCGCCGCGTCGATGGAAGAGCTGACCTCCACGGTCAAGCAGAACGCCGACAGCGCGCGCCAGGCCAACCAGCTGGTGCTGGGCGCCGGCGAGGTGGCCGAAAGCGGCGGCCGCGTGGTCGAGGACGTGGTCACCACGATGGCCTCGATCAGCGCCGCCTCCACGCGCATCGCCGACATCATCGGCGTGATCGACGGCATCGCGTTCCAGACCAACATCCTGGCATTGAACGCGGCGGTGGAAGCGGCGCGTGCCGGCGAGCAGGGCCGCGGCTTCGCCGTGGTCGCCTCGGAAGTGCGCTCGCTGGCGCAGCGTTCTGCGGCGGCGGCCAAGGAGATCAAGACCCTGATCTCCGACTCGGTGCAGGAAGTGCAGCAGGGCTCGACCCTGGTCGCACGCGCCGGCACCACCATGGCCGAGGTGGTGACCTCGGTGAAGCGGGTCACCGACATCATGGCCGAGATCTCCGCGGCCAGCGCCGAGCAGAGTTCGGGCATCGAGCAGGTCAGCAAGACGGTGATGCAGCTGGACGAGGCCACGCAGCAGAACGCGGCCTTGGTGGAGGAAGCCACCGCGGCGGCGAAGAGCATGGAAGACCAGGCGTCGGACCTGACCCGCGCGGTGGCGGTGTTCCGTCTCGCCGGCGCTGCCCAGCCGCTCGCTGCGGCCGTGTCCCGGCCGCTGGCGGCGGCGCCGCCGGTCCGCCCGGCGCTGGCCGCGCGCGCCGATCAAGCAAGCGTCCGCACCGGCGCCGCGTCCGCTGGCACGGAGCAAGCCCCGCGGTGCGCTGGTGGAAAGCCCGGAGTGGGAAGAGTTCTGAGCCTGCGCCACGGCGACACCCGAGAAACTGCCTGCTGACGACGCCGATGCGGCAACGCATCGGCGTTTTCGTTGCGGCGCGCGGCGACCGCTGCGGCCTGCGTGCGGATCACGCCCTGCCGTCGTCCTCGTCTTCTTCCGCATCGGCGCCATCGTCTGGCCATGCGGCAGCGCTGTCGACCGGTTCCAGCAAGGTGTAGTCGTTGCGTTCGCGCCGCCGATACGCCGATGACACCGGATAGGCGGTCAGCGTCGGTTGCGGCGCCCGTACCAGGAACGCGGTGGGGAACAGGCGCGGTCCGCGCAACCAGCTGCGCCAGCGGTTACCGCTCAGGAAGATCGGGCCGTCCGCGGTCAGCGGCGCGGGAATCGCGGGATTGGCGTGGGTCAGCACACTGAAGCTGAGCAAGGCCGGCTCGCCGCGCTCCCAGCGTTCCCACAGTCCGGCCGCCAGCAACACCTCGCCCTGCGCATGGTGGATGTAGTAAGGCTGCGCCGGCTTGCGGCTGCGGTCCCACTTGTAATAGCCGGACAGCGGGATCAGACAGTGCTGGCTCTTCCATGGTGCGGCGAAGATGCGGCTGCGTGCGGCGCGTTCCAGCCGTGCGGTGACGGTCGTATAGGGCGTGTCCGGCGTCTTCGACCAGCGCGGTACGATGCCCCATCGCAGGCGCTGCACCCGGGCCACGCCGTCGTGGCACACGATCGCGGTGGCGAGGTCGCCCTTGCCGAGGTTGTAGTGGTCCGGGTACGCCGCAAGCGCTGCACGCAGCGGCGGATCCAGCTGCGTGGGCAGGGCATCCTCGATGCCGAAGGCCTGTACGAAACGTCTCATCGGTCGCTCGCGTTGCGTAGTTGCAGCTTAGGGCGCACGGCCGGCAAGCGCGGGTGAAGAAGTGGGGCGCACGCCGCGATATCTGCGCACGTGCTTGGCGACTGCATGGTCGCGGCAGGCGCGTTCTTCATCCGTTCTTCCCGCGCGCGCTCGCATATTTTTTGCCCCATATCTGCGATCGCGCAACCGTGCGCAGCGCTGGAAGGAGGTAACCGCCCATGTTCTGGAAACGCAATGGCCTGTCGCTGGTGCTGTTGGGCCTGACCTTGCTGTTCATGGCCTGCCAGGCGCTGAGCGGCCACCTCGCCTACAACGACGAACTGCGCCAACAGGGGGTGGCGCCGCTGACGTTCTGGGACTACCTGCACAGCGGCCATTTCGTCGGCGCGCTGTTCGAGAACTGGGAAAGCGAATTCCTGCAGATGGGCATGTATGTGGTGCTGACGGTGAAGCTGCGGCAATGGGGCTCGGCCGAATCGCGGCCGCTGCCGCCCGAACAGGAAGACGGCAGTGTCGCGCCCGGCACGCCGCCATGGCCGGTGCGTGCCGGCGGTCTGTGGTTGTGGCTGTACGAACGCTCGCTGGCCCTGGCGTTCGGGCTGCTGTTCCTGACCAGCTTCGTGCTGCATGCGCTGGGCAGTTGGCGGCACGAACTGGCCGAGCGGGCGATGCAGCGGCTGCCGGCGATTTCGCTTTTCGAGCATGTGACCGGCGCGCAGTTCTGGTTCGAGTCGATGCAGAACTGGCAGAGCGAGTTCCTGGCCGTGTTCGCGCTGGTGGTGCTGAGCATCTGGCTGCGGCAAAAGGATTCGCCGCAATCCAAATCCGTGCATGCGCCGCACGCGCAGACCGGCGATTGAGCGGGCATCGCTGCGGGGCCTGCTGCGTTGCGAGGCGACGGCGGATTTTGTGCTGCTGGAGCGCACCACGCGCGCATAGCCGACTTGAGCGAGTTGGCGTATCGAATCGGAAACAGCCTCGATTCCGATGATGTCGGATGTTATAGGAGCGACTTCAGTCGCGACCGGGCGCTGTCGAAAGTGCCTGTCGCGACTGAAGTCGCTCCTACAAATGCGCACGTCGCAGGCTTGCCCCGTCTACCGCGGCGAAGGACACATTGCCGCGGAGCGCGCGATCACAGCCTGATGTCGCCCTTGGTCGAGCCCGCACCCGGACCGGCGCCCAGGTCGGCGCCGGTGGTCGGATCGCTGTCCTGCTGCGACACGGTGCGTGCCGCCAACGCCTGCAGCGCGCTTTCCTCGGCCGGACTGAGGCCCACGCTCGGCACGCCGCTGCCGCCGTCCACGGCCGCCTGGCGGTTGCGGTCGGACACCTTCTGCCACTGGCTGCCGCTGTTCCACGGGCCATTGATGTCGCCGTCGCCCTGCGACATGTCGTAGAACGTGTCGGTGAACATCGGTTCGCCCGGCAGCTTGCCCGGCGGGAAGTTCGGCTCGATCGCGTACAGCGCCTTCTCGAACGACTTCTGGTGCGCCAACTCGCGGGTCATCAGAAACTTCAAGGCATCGACGATGCCCGGATCGTCGGTGACGTTGATCAGGCGCTCGTAGACGATCTTGGCGCGTGCCTCGGCCGCGATGTTGGAGCGCAGGTCGGCTGTGGGTTCGCCGATGGAATCCACATAGGCCGCGCTCCACGGCACGCCGCTGGAATTCACCAGGGCCGGGCCGCCGCCGTACAGGATCTGCTGGGTCTGGCTGGTGTTGTTGTTTCTGGTCAGGTTGCGCATCTGCTCGGCCTCGACCATGCCCTCGGACAGCACCGCCTTGGGGCCCTGGTTGAGCATGGCGATGATCGACCCGATGATTTCGAGATGGCTCAACTCTTCGGTGGCGATGTCGTACAGAAGGTCCTTGCGGCCGGGATCGACTTCGCCAATGGCCTGGGTGAAATAGCGCATGGCCGCGGCCAGTTCGCCTTGCGGGCCGCCGAACTGCTCCAGCATCAGCGAGGCCAGCGCCGGATCAGGCTGCGCCACGCGCACCGTGTACATCAGTCGCTTGTTGTGCATGAACATCGAACGTCTCCTGGAGTGCCGCCCACGGCAAAGCCGCGACGACCGACGATCGGGCGTCGTGGCCAAAGTGGGCGCGTCTGGGATTAAAAGCCGCGGCGCCGACGATCGGCCCCGCGGTCGTGCGGTCAGGCCGCCTTGCGCTTCTGCGCGGCGTCCTGGTTGCCGCCATGTTCGGCGAGCATGGTCAGTTTCTCGTCGGTGGACTTTTCTTCTTCCAGAGTTTCCAGCAGCAGCTTGAGCGCGTCGGTCTTGCCCAACTGCTTGGCCATCGCGGCGAGCGTGCCGTAGGATGCGATCTCGTAGTGCTCCACTTTCTGCGCGCCGCCGATCAGCGCGGCATCGCGCACCGGGCCGGCTTCGATCGATTCGATCACCTCCTTGCCTTCTTCCACCAGGCCTTCCATGGCCGCGCATTTGATGCGCTTCAGGCGCAGCTCGAGTTTTTCCACGATCTGGTCGATGCGCTCGATCTGGCCCTGGGTTTCCTCCAGATGCGTCTCGAACGCCGCGCGCAGCGCCGGATTGGTGGATGCGCGCGCAAGCTTCGGCAATGCCTTGGACAATTGCTTTTCCGCGCTGTAGATATCGGACAGTTCGTGCAGGAACAGGTCGTCGATGGTCTTGATGGCCATGTCGATGGATCTCCGTGATTGGGATGGTTGGTGCGGGGAAGTGCGCGGACTCAACGCTTGGCCGTCTGGGCGTCGGTGCGTTCGCGTTCCAGGAATGCAAGGACCGTCGCTTCCTGGTGTTCGATCAGCCACTCGGCCATTGCGATTTCCTGGTCGAGGATGGCGCTGCAGATCTCGGCGATCTGCGGCTGATCGGCTTGCTTGGCGGCGATCACCAGCGCGCGGTAGCTGGCGACTTCCAGGTGTTCGAATGCGTAGCTGATGCCGAGGCTCTTGGCCACTTCGTCGCTCATCATCGAATTGCCGGCCGCGTGAACCGTCGCCATCACGCTGGCGAGCGCACCCTTGATGGCGGGCGTGGTACCGCCGAGCAGGTCGATGCAGCGTTTGACCTGCTCGGACTGGCCCTTGGTTTCGGTGATGTGTTGCTCGATGCGCGCCTTCAGTTGCGGATAGTGCTCCAGGCGTCCGGCAGTGGCTGTCAGCATCGTGTTCGCTTCTTGCTCCATCGCGTAGGCGTCCTGCAGCCATTTCAACAGGCGCTCGGTATTGCTTCGGGTCATGAACATTGCTCCAACGTGTAGGTCGATGACGTGTGCGGGAAGTCTTCCCTTGTGCGAACCAAGCTAGACCTCCGCGCGTTAGTGACGATTCAATGCATGGTGAACGCAGCGCGAGAGCGGCATCCACGCCGCGATGAAGACACTGAATGCGATGGGTGCGTCGCGCTGCCCGCTGTCGGCGTCGGCCATTCCTGCGCGCGCAACAGACCTGCGCACGATCGGCCAAGAATTGGGTGTGCCGGCATACGCGCTGGCGCTGGACGAGCGCTTGCGTGAGAAGGAGTTCGGCATTCTCGACCGCTGCACCGGGCGCGGCCACCGCCGCGCCGCAAGTAGTTCCGCTTGGTTTTACCGAGTCCCGGGTCCCGGGTCCGAAATAGACCTACAGCGTCGCCGCACCGCCGGCGATGGTGAGCAAGGCCCCGGAGGTATAGCTGGACGTATCGGCCGCGAGCAGCACATAGGCCGAGGCCAGTTCCGCCGGCTGCCCGGGGCGGCCGAACGGGGTCTGCGTGCCGAATTCCTTCACCGAGTCTTCGTCCATGCCGGCAGGGATGAACGGCGTCCAGATCGGGCCGGGCAGTACCGCGTTGACCCGGATCTTCTTGTCCGCGAGCAATCCGGCCAGACCGATGGTCATGTTCGCCACTGCGCCCTTGGTGGTGGAGTACGGCAGGATGTTGGGCGTCGGCTTCTTGGAATTGACCGAGGCGGTATTGATGATCGAACTGCCCTCGGGCATGTGCGGTACCGCCAGCTGCACCAGGTGGAAAACCGCATGCACGTTGGTGGCGAAGGTCTTTTCCCACTCGTCCAGGGTGATCGCGTCGAAGCTGTGGAAATAGCGTTGGTAGGCGGCGTTGTTGACCAGCACGTCGAGTCCGCCGAAGGCGCCGCTCACGGTTTCGATCAAGGCCTGCGCCTGCGCGCGGTCGCTGATGTCGCAGGGCTGCAGCAGCACGCGCACCCCGGCGGTTTCGAGCAGCTGGCCGATGCGCGCGGCGTCGTGCTGCTCGCTGGGCAGGTGGGCGATGGCGACATCGGCGCCTTCGCGCGCATAGGCGATCGCCACCGCGGCACCGATGCCGCTGTCGCCGCCGGTGATCAGCGTGCGCTTGCCTTGCAGCAGGCCATGGCCGACGTAGCTGTCCTCGCCGTGGTCCGGTCTCGGATCCATCTTGTCGGTCAGCCCGGGGAACGACTGCTGCTGCGGTTTGAAGGGCGGGTAGGGATAATTCGGAACCGGCATGGCGATGTCCTGCTTCGGGGGAAGCATCACCTTGCGCAGGTGCGGGTAAAGAATCGGCCAAGATCGCGTCGTCGCCGTGTGTGCGGCGGCGGGAGCGCGTGTCGCCGCGGGCCTCTACAGCGGCAGCGACACGCGGAACGTGCTGCCGCCGTCCACGCCGGCGCTACTGGCGACCACCAGGCCGCCGTGCGCCGTCACGATCTCGCGGACCACGGTCAGGCCGATGCCCATGCCGGCGCTGTCGAAACCGACCGCGTGCATGTCCTGCACGAACGGTTCGAAGACCAGCGGCAAGGCCTGCGCGGAGATGCCGATGCCGGTGTCGGAGACGACCAGCAGCGCCTGGTCCGCGACCTGTCGTAGGTCCAGCGCCAAGTGGCCGTGTTCAGAAGTGTATTTGGAGGCATTATCGAGCAGATTGCGCACCACCTGCGACAGGCGCACGCGGTCGCCTTGCATCATCAGCGCGTGCTCGGGGATGGTCAACGCCAGGGTCTGCAGACGCGCGTCGATCGCCGGGCGGCAGGCATCGACCGCGCCCTGGACGATCTCGCACAGGTCCATCGCCTGCAGGACCAGGCGCAGCTTGCCGGTGTGGAGCCGCGACAGGTCGAGCAGGTCGCCGATCAGGCGGGTCATGTGTACGACCTCGTGCTCGATGATCCGCTGCATGCGCAGCAGATCGTCGGGCGGCAAGGTGGCCAGCATCGATCCGGCGGCGCGGATCGGCGTCAGCGGGTTGCGCAACTCGTGCGCCACGAAGGCCAGGAACTCGCTCTGCCGCTGGTAGGCCTTCTCCGCGCCGGCGTGCAGCTCCTGCGCGCTCAAGGCCGCCAGCACCAGGCGCTCGTTGGCCTGGCGCAACTGCGCGTGCTGCTCGCTCGCATCTGCATCCGATGCCGCCCTTGCGCCGAGCGCGCGTGCGTTTGCGCCCAGGGCGTTGCGATGCGCGTGCAGGTCGGCGACCAGGCGTGGATCGTAGAACTCGAAGCGCGTGGTCGACAGGCGCTTGGCGCAATACATGGCATCGTCGGCATGCGCTAGCAGGGCCTCGGCGCTGTCGGCATGCTCCGGATACAGGCTGATGCCGATGCTCACGCCGAGCCGCAGCGTGTCTTCACCGGCGATCGCGGGCCGTTCGAAGGCTTCGATCAGCGCCGTGGCGGTCGCCGCGGCATAGGCGTCGCTGCTCAATCCGGTCAGCACCGCCACGAATTCGTCGCCGCCGTAACGCGCCACGGTGACGTTCGCATCGACGATCTCGCCGATGCGTTCGGCCGTCAGGCGCAGGAAGCGGTCGCCGGTGGCGTGTCCGAGCAGATCGTTGACCTGCTTGAACTCGTTGAGATCCAGGAACAGCACGGCGATGCGGTGCTGTTGCGCGTGCGCAGTGGTGATCGCCAGGTTGAGCCGTTCGAACAGCAGTTCGCGGTTCGGCAGGCCGGTCAACGGGTCGCGCTTGGCCTGGCGGTTGGCATCGTCCAGCGCCAGTTGGTAGGTGACCACCTGCGCCTGGGCGCGCAGCGTGGACAGCACCAGGCGTTCGTTGGCGGTCTGAAGATCGGTCGCAAGTCCGAGCGGCGCTTGGTCCTTCAGTGCGCTCAGTTCCGCCTGCAACCGGTCCAGTTCCAGTCGCGCGAGCAGCGACTGGCGGCGCAGCTGCGACAGTTCGAGCCGGGCCGCGTCGATGGCGGGCTGTTCGGGGGGCATGTGCATGCTGGCTCAACCCGTGTCGAGCACGTCGTGCGTGCTGTACTTGCGCATCGGCCGCCCGCCGAGCAGGCCTTCCTGCTGCGGCAGCGCCGCGCCGATGCGGATGATGCCGCTGTCGTCGATCTGGAATTCCCGCAACGCGTCCGAGTGCGCGCTGGCGCGGACCTTGACCACGGCCATGACCCGGCGCAAGCGACTGTCGACCTCGATGTAGCGCTGCACGATGATCGCATCGGTCATGAAGGCGGTGCCGTAGGGACTGAAGCGCAGGTCGGTGTAGCGGTCTTCCAGTTCGGAGGTCATCAGCACGGTGACGCCGGTCGCGGCCAAGGCCACCACCATGCGCGACAGCGATTCGCGGAAGTCCTCGCGGAACGTCGGCGCCAACGCCAGCTCGAACGCCGACAGCGAATCGATCACCACGCGGGTGGCGCCGAGCCGCTCGATTTCCGCGACCAGCAGCAGCAAGATCTCGTCGATCGACAAGTCTGGCGCGCGGCTATCGACCACGCCGACCTTGCCGCTGGCGATCAGCGCCGCCAGCGCCGGAATGCGCGAACGCTGCGGCTGCTGTTCGAAGACGACCAGCACGCCGTTGTCGCCCTGGCGCGCGCCCTCGGCCAGGAATGCGGCGGCGAGCAGGCTCTTGCCGGAGCCGGAAGGGCCTGCGACCAGCAGCGAATAGCCTTGCGGCAGGCCGCCGCCGAGCATCTCGTCCAGTTCCGGCACGCCCATTGGCAGGCGCGCGCCGGCGCTTCCCAATGGCGTGTCTGGCGCCAGTACCTGCGCCGGCGCGAACACGCGCAGCCCGGCATGGTCGATGCGGAAGCTGTGCAGTCCCGGCAGCGAGGGATTGCCGCGCATCTTCATGATTTCCATCTTGCGCACCATCGAGTTGCGCTGCACGCTCTGGCGCAGCCAGATCAGGCCGTCGGCGACGGTGAACACCGGATTGGGGTCGGACTCCACGAAGTATTCGCCGATCAGGAACGTGGTCGCCTGCCAGCTGGTCATCAGCATGCCCAGCTGCTGGATGAAGCGCTGCAGGTTGTTGTGCAGGTTGCCGTCGGCGGTGCTGGCCAGGGACACCGAGCGGAACGAATCGACGAACACCAGCGACGGGCCGTGCGCTTCCACCTCGGCGACGATGCGTGCCAGCACCCGGTCCAGATCGCCGGCCAGGGTTTCCTCGGAAAGGTTGACGAAGTGGATCGTGGCGTTGATCGCCGCCGCATCGAAGAAGTCGAACTGCTGCTGGTAGCGCAGCATCTTCAGCGGCGGCTCGCCGAGCACGGTGAAGTACAGTGCCGGGCGCGCGGGCGTGGCCATCGCGAACATCATTTGGTGCGCAAGCGTGGTCTTGCCGCAGCCCGGCGGCCCAGCGATCAGGTTGAACGAGAATTCGGGCAATCCTCCACCCAATACCGCGTCGAGTCCGGGAACGCCGGTCCGCAGGCAGTGAATGGCGACTTTGCTGCTCATGAAGAGATGTCCTGCGCGGGAGGTCCGCTGGAAAAGGTGACCGACACCGACTGCAACAGCCGCTCGGTGAGGGTTGCGCCGATCATGCTGACCAGCACGCCATGAAAGGTCGAAAGGAAGGCGCCAGCGCCAGCGGCCGCGGTGGCAGCGCTTTGTCGGCTCAGCGCCACGCGGAAAATGTCGAGCGCGTTGTGTTCGCTGGATGCCTCGATCGCGACGAACGCGTCGTGCAGCCACGGGAAACCGCCCTTGGTCAGGAACAGGGCGCGCTTGAACAGCGCGGCGACGCCGCGTGCGCCGAGGATCGGGGCCAGTGCCTGTTCGATCTGCCGCCAGGTGGCTGCCACCGACGCCGCGACTACCGACGCCGCGACTACCGACGCCTCGGTGCCGGCGGCGGCTTGTCGTGCGAGCGCGGCAACAGCCGCAGATAGCGCGGGATTCTCCATTGCCTTGCGCGTACCTGCGGAATATGTGGGGTCACTGTATACCTGCGCCGGCGATCGCGTGTGCTGTCTTCCTCACGCGCTCTCGATCTGGCCGCAGATTGCGGATATGGCAGGTCGGCGGATGCCTATCCACATAGCATGTCCACTATGTCCTGTGCGCCATTCCCTAGCAGCCTTGCGGCCGGCAGGAATGGCGAGCGATGCGCAGGCGCGTACGCGCAACCCAATTCAGGGCATGAGCGCTGACCGCGGCAACGTGCGCGTATTCAGCGCATGCGCTACGCGGATGCGGCTACGCCGAAGCGGCGATCGTGCGCGAGCCGAGAATGATCATGCGCAGCATCGCGCTGATCTGGCGGATCAGTTCCGGGTCTCTCTCCGGCGGCAGGTCCATCGCAGTGGCGCCCATCGCGAACACCAGCCGGGTGATCGCCTTGGACACCAGCGCCGGTTCGTGCAGCGGCGCCTGGTCGATCGCGGCCAGGCGGATCAGGTCCAGGCGCAATTCGTCCTCGAAATAGTTCAGCTCGCGGTCCACCGCGCGCTTGAACGCATCCGACCCCACCGTGCCTTCGCGCAGCAGTACGTGCAGCAGCTTGTCGTCGGCGCGCAGCTGCTCCATGAAGGTTTCCACCGAACTGAGGATGACGCTGCGGTGGCTGCCGGCCGCGCGCCGCCGCGCCTGGCCGATGATGGTGCGCAGCGAACTGCCGGCCAGGTCGATCAGCGCCACCGCCAGTTCGTCCATGTCGCGGAACTGGCGATAGAAGCTGTTCGGGGCGATGCCGGCTTCGCGGGTGACTTCGCGCAGGCTCAGCGTGGACACGCTACGGTGCGGTCCGATCAGCTTCAGCGCCGCTGCCAGCAGGTCTTCGCGCGAGATCGCGCTCCTGCGCGCGGGCAGCGCGTCCTCGGGCAGGGGCAGGGGAACGATGGAAGTCATGGACGGACTGGGCGTGGTAAGGCTGCGATCATAACCTCTTCGTGAATATACAACTGTATAGACATCTGTATCTGCGTCTGTATAGTAGTCGCCATGAACGCTGCCCGCCGTCCTGCCGCCACCCGCTCCGCTACCCGCGCCCTGCGCGCCTGGGTGCAGCCGGAGGTGTTCGATTTCTGGTCCACGCGGCTGCATCCGCTGTGGACCTGGCAACGCCCGCGTGCGCGGCTGCTGCAGCGCGAACGCGCCAGCAGCGATGCGGTAACCCTGATCCTCAAGGCTAACCGTCACTGGCGCGGCCTGCGCGCCGGCCAGCACGTGCAGCTGGGCGTGGAGATCGACGGGCGCCGCCTGACCCGCAGCTACAGCCCCACGCCGCTGCCGGGCGGGCGCCTGGCGATCACGGTCAAGGCGATCGACGGCGGCCGCGTCAGCCAGTATCTGGCCGACACCGCGCGGATCGGGGAGACTTTCGAACTGGGCCAGGCGTTCGGCGACATGGTGCTGCCCGCCGCGCCGCAGGGACGCTGGCTGCTGCTGGCCGCCGGCAGCGGCATCACCCCGATGCGCGCACTGCTGCGGCAACTGGCCGCGGCCGGCATGCCCGCCGACGTGGACCTGATCTATTGGGCGCGGCGCAGCGACCAGTTGTGCTTCGTCGAGGAACTGCAGGCGCTGGCCGCCGCGCACCCGCGTTTCCGCCTGCAGCTGGCGGTCACCGGCGAAGGCGCCGCGCCGGCGCCGCGCGTGGACACGCTGCCGCTGGCGCACCTGGCCGGGCTGCAACAGGCGCAGGTGCTGGCCTGTGGCCCCGGCGGTTTCGTGCAGGCTGCGCGTACCCGCCTGGAGGGCAGGGTCGCGCGCTTCCAGGCCGAGGCGTTCAGTCCGCCGCAACTGGCCGATGCCGAACACGGCACGGTCGCGGTGACCCTGGCGCGTAGCGGCCGAGTGCTGCAGCTGCCGCGCGGGCAATCGCTGCTCAGCGCGCTGGAAGCCGAGGGCCTGCGCCCGAAGCACGGCTGCCGCATGGGCATCTGCAACAGCTGTGCCTGCGGCAAGCAGTCCGGTGCGACCCGCGACCTGCTCACCGGCGCGCACGCCACCGAACCGGGTTCGATGCTGAAGCTGTGCATCAACAGCGCCAGCAGCGACCTGATCCTGGACCTTTGAAGGACTTCTCATGGCTGTTCCCCGCAACCGCGCACTGACCCCGGCCGAACTGCAGGCCTTCGGCGACGAACTCGACGCGCTGCGCGTGCGCACCGTCGCTACCCTGGGCGAGGCCGACGCACGCTACATCCGCCGCATCGTCGCCGCGGTGCGCTACACCGGCCTGGCCGGGCGCGCGCTGCTGTTCCTGGGCGCGTTCGTGCACAGCGTGCTGTGGCCGGCGTGGATCGCCGGCGTGGCGCTGCTGACCCTGTCCAAGATCCTGGAGAACATGGAGCTGGGCCACAACGTGATGCACGGCCAGTACGACTGGATGGGCGATGCGCATCTCAACGGCAACACCTACGAGTGGGATATCGTCGCCACCGGTGACAACTGGCGCAAAACGCACAACTTCAAGCACCACACCTATACCAACGTGCGCGGCATGGACGACGACATCGGCTACGGCCTGTTGCGGATCTTCCCCGAGCAGCGCTGGCGCCCGTTCTACCTGGCGCAGCCGTTCATTGCGGTGGTGTTCGCGCTGCTGTTCGAATGGGGCGTGGCGATCCAGGACCTGCGCCTGGGCCGCTGGTTCGCCGGCAAGATGAAGCGCGGCGAGTTGCGCCGCAGCTTCGCCCCGGTCGGGCGCAAGATGGGCCGGCAGATCCTGAAGGACTACGTGCTCTTCCCGGCGCTGGCCGGCCCGTTCTTCCTGACCGTGCTGTTGGGCAACCTCACCGCCAATGTGCTGCGCAGCATCTGGACCTTCGTGATCATCTTCTGCGGCCACTTCACCGCCGATGCGGAGACGTTCCCGAAGGAGTCGATCAAGGGCGAGTCGCGCGGCCACTGGTATCTGCGCCAGCTGCGCGGTTCTTCCAACCTGGCCGGCGGTAAGCTGTTGAACGTGCTGTCGGGCAACCTGAGCCACCAGATCGAACACCACTTCTACCCCGACATCCCGGCCAACCGCTACGCGGCGCTGGCGGTCGAGGTGAAGGCGATCTGCGCGCGCTACGGCCAGCACTACAACACCGGCTCGCTGCCGCGCCAGTTCGGCCAGGTGATGTGGCGGATCGTGCGCCACGCCTTCCCGAGCCGGCCGCGGCACGCCCACCGCTTGCGGCAGGCGACCCACGCGGGTTGAGTTCGGGGTCGGTAGCCGTCCCCACGAGCGCAGCCGGAAAACACCGGCGGGTTCATTGCCCGCTTGGCTGCTGCCCATGCCCGCTGCCGGGCATGCATGCAATGCCGCCACGCCGCTGGCCGGCCGTTCGGCAGGCGCTGCTTCGAAAACGCGGTTGTTTTTTCGGCTGTGCGCGGGAAGCACGGCATGGCGCACGCGTAGCCTTGTAGACCTTGTTCAAGGCAAACGAAGAGCTTGCGTATCGCCTGCCAGGCAGCCTCCTGCGACACGAAGTGGCAACGCAACGCCATCCAGCGGATCCAGACAGCGTACGTCTGCCGTGGGCCGATGGTGCCGCCGCGTGCACACATGCGCCGCTGGCGCATGCCGATGGCCGCAGTTGTCGCAAAGGTCGGGAAGCGCTGCATTGGCGGGCCAGGATGAAATTTCCATATTCTTCGAGACTGTTCGGCAAGAAGCCAACCGCTGCAGCGGCGCCTGCAGCGAGCGCGGCCGTGACGTCTTCGGCGGCCGCGGCGCACGATCCGGCATCGTCGTCGGTCGTCGACGGCTTGCCGCGCCGTCCGCAGCTGTTGCGCCAGAACGCAACTCGGTCCGGCCGTCCCGCGCCGGTGCCCACCGCGGCGTCCAGTTGGGTCAGCTTGCCGGCGCAGACCCACGCCGACTTGGCGAGCCTGATGTCCCCTCCCGTCACCGCGGATCTTCCGCCGGGAACGCGCGGTCCATTGGGCGCGTTGCTGCGCCATGCAGCGCGCAAGGAAGCGTTGGACGCCGCCGTCGCGGGAAGCCCGCCGAGCGCGGTGCCATCCATGTCGTCAGCTGTGCCGCCCTCCACCAGCAGCAGTGCGGCCGGCACGCCGCCGCCAGTCGCCACCGCGGGCGCGTCAGCGACCACCGCGGCGCCATCGGCGGTCAAGCACATCAAGCTGGTGAAGCAACCGGATGCGACGCTGCAGTCGCTGTCCGGGGAGCAGCTGGGCAGCCTGGCGCAGGCATTGAACCTTGGTCCGATCGACGCGCACGCGCTGCACGATCCTACCGCCCGCGCCCAGCTGTTGGCAGACATGCGCGAGCGTCTGGACATGGGCTTGCACAGCGTGTTCAAGCGCTATGACTGCCTTGAAGAGAATGAAGTCATCAAACGATCCCGTTTGATGTCACATTCGAATATCAAGCTGAGCGACCGTGAACGGTTGCAGTGGCTGGCGGAGCATACCCACCTGTGGCTGAGAGAGAGGACCGTTACCGACCCGCACACCCGGTCGGAAAGGACCGAGGTCGATATCTATTTCGACGGTCTTCCCGATGCGTTAGCGCGCCAGATCGGCACGACCGTCAAAGGCGGCGTCGGCCAGGTCTATCGGTGGGCCAAGGAAGCCGGCAGCCTCGTTGCGAAGGCATTGGGAGAGCGAGAGGATGTCAGCATACGGCGCGTTTGTGGCCTGTCGTTGGGCGGCGGCTCGGCACAGATGTTCGCCGCCGGGCTGCAAGGCGCACGCAGGCTCAGCCATCCGCCATCGCTGGTCCTGGCCGACCCGGCGCTGTTCAATCGAGCGCAGGTGAAGCATGCGCTCGCGGACAGCCCGCATTACGATCTCAGGTCATCCCATGGCGTGATCGTCACGCTCAATGCGGCGCATGCGCCGCGCCGCAACCTGGTCGACAACCTCAAGACGGTGCGTTTGCATGGCACCGGCCTGGTGCGTATCAGCCTGGGCCTGAAGCCGGACGACGGACTCGACGGAGCGCCGCCCAAGCCCTCCGCCAATCCTTTCTACGGCTATCACGCGAATGTCCACCACTACAGCAAGGCGCTGAACCGGTTCCTGAGCGATGCGACGGAGCCAGCCGCCGCGCACCCGGCATCCGCCGGCAGCGTGGCGCGCCTCGGCGACTCCAGCCACTGACGTCGCCCTGCGGACCCACGCCGGCGCGCTGGCAGCGCGCGGGCCGCTCCGTGACGCCGGACTTACGCGGCCCGTGGGACGCTCCCACTCCCCTCACGCGGAGCAGCGCACGTGCCGAAACTCAGCATCGCCCGGCATCTGGCCGAAACCCTGCACAGCGCCGGGGTCGAACGCATCTGGGGCGTCACCGGCGACAGTCTCAACGGGCTGACCGATGCATTGCGGCAGATGGACAGCATCCAGTGGATGCACGTGCGCCACGAGGAGGTGGCCGCGTTCGCGGCCGGCGCCGAGGCCGCGCTGAGCGGCAAGCTCGCGGTCTGCGCCGGCAGCTGCGGCCCGGGCAACCTGCACCTGATCAACGGCCTGTTCGATTGCCATCGCAGCCATCAGCCGGTGCTGGCGATCGCCGCGCATATCCCTTCTTCCGAGATCGGCCTGGGCTACTTCCAGGAAACCCATCCGCAGGAACTGTTCCGCGAGTGCAGCCACTACGTCGAGCTGGTCACCAACCCGGCGCAGATGCCGGAGGTGCTGCACCGGGCGATGCGCACCGCCATCCTGAAACAGGGCGTGGCGGTGGTGGTGATTCCCGGCGACGTGGCGCTGCAGGAGCTGCCCAAGGGCACGTCGAGCGCATGGCCGGCGTTGACGCCGCCGCGGATCCTGCCGGCCGATGCCGACCTGGAACGCCTGGCCGAACTGCTGCAGGCGAGCGCGGCGACCACGCTGCTGTGCGGCAGCGGCTGCGCCGGCGCACACGACGAACTGGTGGCGCTGGCCGACCTGCTCGGCGCGCCGATCGTGCACGCGCTGCGCGGCAAGGAATACGTGGAGTGGGACAACCCGTTCGATGTCGGCATGACCGGCCTGATCGGTTTCAGTTCCGGCTACCAGGCCATGCTCAACTGCGACACGTTGCTGATGCTCGGCACCGATTTCCCCTACCGCCAGTTCTATCCGCAGGACGCGGCCATCGTGCAGGTCGATCGCGATCCAGCCGCGCTGGGCCGGCGCACGCCGCTGCAGCTGGGCATCGCCGCCGACGTACGCGAGACCATCGCCGCATTGCTGCCGAAACTGCAGCGGCGTGCACAGCGCGACTTCCTGGAAAAATCGCTGGCGCACTACCGCAAGGCGCGCGAAGGCCTCGACGCGCTGGCGGTGGCGGCCGCGCCCGGCGAACCGCTGCATCCGCAGTTCCTGACCCGGATGATCGATGCGCTGGCCGACGAGGACGCGATCTTCAGTTGCGATGTCGGCACGCCCACGGTGTGGGCGGCGCGCTACCTGACCATGAACGGCAAGCGCCGCCTGCTCGGCTCGTTCAACCACGGCTCGATGGCCAACGCGATGCCGCAGGCGCTGGGCGCGCAGGCGCAGTTCCCGCACCGGCAGGTGATCGCGCTGTGCGGCGACGGCGGCTTCAGCATGCTGATGGGCGACTTCATCTCGCTGGCGCAACTGGGCCTGCCGGTGAAGGTGGTGGTCTACAACAACGCCTCGCTCGGCTTCGTGGCGATGGAGATGAAGTCGGCCGGGTATCTGGATACCGGCACCGACCTGCGCAACCCGGACTTCGCGGCCATGAGCAATGCGATGGGCATCCTCGGCCTGCGCGTGGACGCATCGGCGCAACTGGAGCCGGCGCTGCGCCAGGCCTTTTCGTATCCGGGGCCGGTGCTGCTCGATGTGCGCGTGGCCACCCAGGAGCTGGTGATTCCGCCGGCGATCAAGCTGGAGCAGGCCAAGGGCATGGGCCTGTACCTGCTGCGCGCGGTGATGAGCGGGCGCGGCGACGAGGTTGTCGAACTGGTCAAGACCAACCTGCGCTGAGCGGCCAACGGCGGCAACGCGTCTGTGCATGCGCGGCGGCTCGCCGCACTGCTACCTTCCCTTTTTTCGCATCCCCGGTAGACCATGCCCCGTTCGCTGTTGCGGCAGTTGCTGCTGATCTGGATCGTCATCCTCGCCGCCTGCCTGGGCATGGCGGTGGTGCTGTTCGGCCTTTACCGGCACAGCGAAGGCGTGCGCGTGGGCGAGGCGCAGGCGCGGCTGCAGGGCGACTGCACGCGCATCGTGCAGCGCTACAACGGCGCCAGCGCGGCCGCGCGCGGCAGCGACGGCGCCGGCCTGGCCGCGGTGGTGGTGCAACTGGTGCTGGCCGACGCCGCGGGCGTGGAGGGCGGAATCTGGCAGCGGCAGCGCGGCTTCATCGCCTATGCCTATCCCACTTACGACGGCAGCGAGCACAAGACCGATGTGCCGACCGCCGAGCGCAATGCCATCGTCGCCACCGCGCAGCGCGCGGTCGGCGGCCAGCAGCCCGTGCAGTACCAGCGCGATGGCCAGCGCGAGACGCTGCTGATCGCCGCCTGCGCGCTGGACCGCACCACTGCAGCGTGGGCGATGACCCGGGTCGCGGCGACCGGCGAGGCCTCGGCCGGGCGCCCGCTGGCGGTGGGCATGGCGCTGATCCTGGCGCTGGCGGTGGTCTCGGCGGCGGCCCTGGGCTGGGTGGTGCGCCGCTGGAGCCAGCGCTTGCACGCCATCCAGCAGGCCTTGGCGACGCCGGCGGAGGTGCCGACGATTCCGGCGACCGGCGCGCCGGAGCTGGACCGCCTCGGCGCAGCGGTCACCGACTATGCGCAGCGCAGTGCGCAGGCCCTGGCCGAGGCGCGGCGGCTTGGCGCAGAGCTGTCGCGGCACGAACGGCTGGCCGCGCTCGGGCGCATGACCGCCACCGTGGCGCACGAGATCCGCAATCCGATCGCGACCCTGCGCCTGGCCCTGGAAAACCAGATCGCGGCCGGCGAGGGCGGCTTCGACGAGGCGCAGGCGCAGCTGATGCTGGCGCAGATCCAGCGCCTGGATGGCGTGGTCGAAAGCCTGCTGGGCATGGTCCAGCCGATCCGCCTGCAACGGCAGACGGTGGCGCTGCAGCCGTGGCTGCAGGCGCTGCTGGATCCGTCCGAATGGGGCGAGCCGCCGCCGCCGATCGCGCTGCAACTGGCGGACGCGCCGAGCGAGTGGATGCTGGATCCGCAGCAGGCCGCGCGCGCCTTGCACAACCTGCTGCGCAACGCGCTGCAGCACGCCACGCCCGGCACCGCGGTCACACTGACGGTCGCCGCCGACGCCGACCTGTTGCGGCTGAGCGTGGCCAATCGCGGCGAACCGGTGCCGGCGCCGGTGGCCGCGCATTTGTTCGAACCTTTCGCCAGCGGCCGCAGCGACGGCAACGGCCTGGGCCTGGCGCTGGTGCGCGAGATCGCCCGCGCGCACGGCGGCGAGGTGCGCTACGTCCACCATGGCGGCATCACCTCCTTCATTCTGGAACTGCCATGGCGCGCATCCTGATCGTCGACGACGACACCGCTTTCCTGAGCACGCTGCAGGCCACGCTGCGCTCGTTCGGCCACGAGGTGATCGCCGCCGCCGATGGGCAGGCCGGACTGGCGCGGTTGCGTGCAGGCGGCATCGATCTGGCCTTCGTCGATTTCCGCATGCCCGGCATGGACGGCATCGCGCTGATGCGCGCACGCCAGGACGATGCGCAGGCCGCCGCGGTGCCGCTGGTGATGCTCACCGCCTATGCCTCCAGCAGCAACACCATCGAGGCGATGAAGCTCGGTGCGTTCGATCACCTGGTCAAGCCAGTGGGCCGCGCCGATATCGTCGCAGTGGTGGAGCGCGCGCTGCAGGCGCCTGCCGGCGCCGCCAGCGCGCCGCCAGCGCTGGCGGCGCCGGCCGAGGAAGCCGGTGCACTGCTCGGCCACAGCGCGGCGATGCGCACCGTGCACAAGCGCATCGGCCTGGCCGCGGCCTCGGACCTGCCGGTGCTGGTCAGCGGCGAGACCGGCACCGGCAAGGAACTGGTGGCGCGCGCACTGCATCGCGCCAGCGCCCGTGCCGGCGCCGCGTTCGTCGCGGTCAACTGCGCGGCGATCCCGGCCGAGCTGATCGAAAGCGAATTGTTCGGCTACCGCAAGGGCGCCTTCTCCGGCGCCGTCGCCGATCGCGCCGGGCTGATCCGCGAAGCCGACGGCGGCACCTTGTTCCTGGACGAGATCGGCGACATGCCATTGCCGATGCAGGCCAAGTTGCTGCGTTTCCTGCAAGAAGGCGAGGTGTCGCCGCTGGGCGGGCGCGGCGCGCAGAAGGTGGACGTGCGCGTGGTCGCCGCCACCCACCGCGAGCTGGCGCAGCTGGTCGCCGACGGCCGCTTCCGCAGCGATCTGCGCTACCGGCTCAACGTGGTGCCGATCGAACTGCCGCCGCTGCGCGAGCGCGGTGACGACATCGTGCTGCTGGCCCAGCATTTCCTCGAGGACGGCGCCAGCGCCGCACGCACGCTGTCGGCGGCGGCGCAGGCGCGGCTGCGTGCCTATCCCTGGCCGGGCAATGTGCGCGAGCTGCGCAATGCGATGCAGCGTTGCCAGGTGCTGGTGCGCACGCCGACGATCGAGGCGCACGACCTGGACGAGGTATTGGCCGGCGATGCAGCGGCGCCGGCGGCGGATACGTTGGCGCTGACCCTGCCCGACGCGATCGCGCAACTGGAGAAACAGATGATCCAGGCGGCGCTGGTGCAGGCGCAGGGCAACCGCGCCGAAGCCGCGCGCCGGCTCGGCATCCACCGCCAGCTGCTGTACCGCAAACTCGACGATTACGGGCTGGGCTAAGGCGGGCCAGCGGCCAGCCACAACGCGCCCGAATGCATCGACGCAGGCGCAACAGCAATGCTTTTGCAGGAGGCTTCAGCCGCAACGAGCGCAGCGGCGGAACTTCCCGGCTCCGGTCGCAGTCGGGCATGAAGTCCCTCCCACAGTGCACCCGGTTGGCTCACCGCAAGCCCCTGTAGGAGCGGCTTCAGCCGCGACACCCACTCCCCGCAACGCGCCCGCCAAACCGAACACCCCAATCCGCCAGACGCGTTTCCCCACAGCCGCGACCTGCAGAGCAGCGAATGAAGAACGCCCCAAGCGTCCGCTGGCAGACACCACAGCTGTCCGCAAAACGGACGACAGTGGATGAAGCGCAGACACCCGTGGTGGCTGTTCGCATGCACTATACCTTTCAGAATCAAATACTTGGAAATTGGCACGGATACTGCTATGACATCTGCGCAGGCGGCCTCCCTCGCCGCCCTGGAGAACTTCCGATGATCCGTCGTAGCGCACTCGCTTTCTCGCTGGCCATCGCCACCGCCACTGCCGCCGCGCAGGTACCGGCTCCGCCCGCGCGCCCTGTCGCCGCTGCGGCCGGTATCGCGCCGCCGCCCGCTCCACAGGCGCCTCCCGCGCCGCCGCCGCCGGTTGCCGCCACGCCGGTCAGTCTGGAAGGCACGGTCGAGCGCTTCGTGCTCAATCCCAACGGCGACGTCGATGGGCTGTGGCTGCGCGATGGCACCCAGGTCGGCTTCCCGCCGCACCTGTCGGCCGACCTGCAGGCCGCGGTGCGTCGCGGCGATGCGGTGACCGTGCAGGGCTATCGCCTGGGCACGCTGCCGCTGCTGCAGGCCAGTGCGATCAGCGCGCGGCGCAGCGGCAAGCAGGTGGTGGACCGCCCGCCGAACCCGCTGGCCGGCCCGCCGCTGCCGCCGACTCCGCCTGCGTTGAATCAGATGCGGGCCGAAGGCCGCATCGAACGCCTGGTCTACGGCCCGGGCGGCGACACCGCCGGCGTGCTGCTCAGCGACGGCACCGTGGTGCGGATGCCGCCGCACGTGGCCCTGCAATACGCCACGCTGCTGCGCGTCGGCGCGCCGCTGAGCGTCAGCGGGTTCGGTGTGGCCACCGCGGCCGGCCGCTCGCTGGAAGCGACCCAGCTCGGCCGCGACCGCGCCTCGCAGCGCACCCTGTTCGCACCGCCCGCACCGCCCGCACCGCCCGCACCGCCGGTCCCGCCGCCGCCGCCGGGCAGTCCCGCTGCGCCTGCCGCGCCTGCTGCGCCGCCGGTGCCGCCGGTGCCGCCGCCCGCACCGCGCTGAGTCGGCCGGCCATGTCACTCCGGCGCCCGCCTGCCGCGGCGGGCGCCGCTACCGGCGCGACGCCGGTACCCCCTTTCATTGGAGTCACGCTATGCATTGGGTCGATCCCGATTACCTGCCCGAAACCCGCGGCACGCTCGCCCGCTTCCTGCTCAATCCCAAGGCCGAGGTCGATGGCCTGCTGCTCGACGACGGCACCGAGGTGCACACCGCGCCGCACCTGTCGGCGCAGTTGCTGAAAGCGCTCAAGCCGGGCATCGCGCTCGGCGTGCGCGGCCTCAAGCCCTACGGCGTGGACATGCTGGTCGCGCTGGCGATCGATCCCGACGGCGGCAAGCGCATCGCCGACCGCGGGCCGCATGGGCCGAACGGCGAACACAAGCCGGCCAAGAAGCCGGAAAAATCCGCAAAACCCGACAAGCACGCAAAGCCGGCCAAGATCCAGCACAGCGGCGTCGTCGCGCGGCTGCTGCATGGCCCACACGGACAGGTGCACGGCGCGCTGCTCGAAGACGACAGTACCGTGCGCTTCCCACCGCACGCCGCCGCGCCCCTGGCGAAATGGTTGGCGGTGGGCAAGCCGCTGGCGGTGGAAGGCCACGCGCTGGTCTCCCCGCACGGCACGGTGATCCACGCGCAGGCACTGGGCGCGAAGGCCGCGACGTTGCAGCCGATCGCGCCCAAGCCGCATCCGCCCAAGCCGCACGCCGCCGACAAGCCCAAGCCCAAACCCAAGCACTGAACCGGGCAGCGCGGGGGGAGTCGCGTTGACGCGACGGCCCCTGCATCGCGTATCGTTTTGCGGTTCGCCGCGGTCGTCGCGGCGGCGCTTCCAGGACATCGCCATGTCGCTTTTCCGCTGTGCGCATCGAGACGTTTCCCCGCGCTGTTCCGCCCGCGCCACGGTGCCGCAATGAGCGCGCCGCCGGCAGGCGTGCCGAGCGCCCGCCCGCGCGGCACGCGCGCGCTGGAGGCGCTGAGCTTCACCATGGCCGATGTGCAGGACGGGCTCGGCCCGTTCCTGAGCGTGTTCCTGCAGTCCAAGGGCTGGTCGCTGGCGGCGATCGGCTCGGTGATGAGCGTCGGCGGCATCGCCGGCATGCTCGCGACCACGCCGGGTGGCGCGCTGGTCGATGCGACCAGGCGCAAACGCAGCATCGTGGTGGTCGGCTGTAGCCTGATCCTGCTGGCCTCGGCGCTGCTGTGGTGGGCGCCGAGCTTCGCCGGCGTGGTGACCGCGCAGGTGATGACCGCGCTCGCCGCCGCGGCGCTGGGCCCGGCGCTGTCGGGCATCACCCTGGGCCTGGTGCGGCAGGCCGGGTTCGACCACCAGATCGCGCGCAACCAGGTCGGCAGCCATGCCGGCAACGTGGTCGCGGCGGCGCTGGCCGGCCTGCTCGGTTGGAAATTCGGTTTCGGCGCGGTGTTCGCGCTGACCGGTGGCTTCGGCGTGCTGGCGATCGCCTCGGCGCTGCTGATCCCGCGCGATGCGATCGATCATCGTGCCGCGCGCGGCCTGGCCGAGACCGGCACGCATGGCGCGGATCACGCCAGCGGCTGGTCGGTGCTGCTGACCTGCAAGCCGCTGCTGGTGCTGGCCTTGGCGCTGGCGCTGTTCCACCTGGGCAATGCGGCGATGCTACCGCTGTACGGCATGGCCGTGGTCGCCGCGCACCAGAGCGACCCCAGTGCGCTGACCGCGACCACGATCATCGTCGCGCAGGCGACCATGGTGGTGGCCTCGCTGCTGGCGATGCGCCTGATCCGCGTGCGCGGGCATTGGTGGGTGATGCTGCTGACCTTCCTGGCGCTGCCGCTGCGCGGCCTGATCGCGGCCAGCCTGATCCATGCCTGGGGCGTGTTCCCGGTGCAGATTCTCGACGGCGTCGGCGCCGGCCTGCAGAGCGTGGTGGTGCCGGCGCTGGTGGCGCGGCTGCTGCAGGGTACCGGCCGGGTCAACGTCGGCCAGGGTGCGGTGATGACGGTGCAGGGCATCGGCGCGGCGCTGAGTCCGGCGCTGGGCGGCTGGATCGCGCAGGACTTCGGCTACCGCGCCGCGTTCCTGTTGCTCGGCGGCATCTCGCTGCTGTCGCTGGCGCTGTGGGTGGGTTTTCGCAAGCAGTTGCTGCGGGTGGCCGGGGTGCCGACGGCGGAAGTCGCGGTGGCGCCGGCGCCGGCTTGACCGGTCGTCGGGCGTACCGTGGCGCTGGATCAGTCCAGCGTCACCGTGGCGCCGCCAGATTGCCGAGCGTGGCGATCAACGCTGCATGACAAGCTCGGCCATGCCATCGAGCCGTTGCTTGAGCGTTCTCCAGTCCGGCAGGTGCGCGTCGAGCAGGCGCTGGAAGGTCCGCCCATGATGATGGGCTTTCAGATGACACAGCTCATGCAGGATGACGTAGTCGATGCATTCGCGCGAGGCATGGATCAGGCCGGCGTTGAGCGTGATGCGGCCCTTGCTGGAGCAGCTTCCCCAGCGCCGCTGCATGCTGCGTACCGTTAGTGCAGGTGGGTGCTGCACCCAGCGCAGCGGTTCGGCGGTGGCGGCCAGGCGCTGCTGGAAAATGTCCTTGGCACGCTGGCGCAACCAACGTTCGAGCGTGGCGCGCACGGCCTGCGCGGATCGTGCCGGCACTGTCACCTCGAGATAGCCGCCGCGCAGCGCAGTGCGTTCGCCTTGCGCACCGACCAAAACCTTCAGTCGATAGCGCCGCCCCAGGTACAGCACCGTCTCGCCGCTGACGTACTCGCGCGGCGCCAACAGGCGACGGCGTGCCTCGGTCTCCAACAGATGACGGTGGATCCAGCTGGCCCGTCGCTGCAACGCCTGGCGAATGTCGGCGTCGCTGGCGTCCTGCGGTGCATCCAGGTGCACTGCGCCATCGGCGTCGACATGGATGGCGACACTGCGTTTGCGGCGGCGTGGCGAGCGCCGGATCTGGCACAGGATCGTGCGCTCGCCGTAGCGAACCTGCATGGCGGTTGCAGCCGGCAGATTCATGACGGGCGCAGCCCAAGGCGCGTGATCTGCACCACCTGCTCCACGATCCCCTTGGCGTGCTCCAGCCCCACCAGGTCGAACACGCGCGGCAACAACTGCTGGCGGATCTGCGATTCGATGTTCTGTTGGTTCAGCGAATTCTCGGCCACCGCCGTGCGTACCACGCCATCGATGTCCAGCGCCAAGGCGACCAGCCGGTCCACCTCGTCGGGTTGTCGTGCCGCCATCGCTTCCTCGCCCAGTTCCAACCGGATCGCGCCGTAATACGCCCTGGCGTGCGGGTGCGCGTGCAGCCGGTCGGGAATGCCGGGCAGGTGCGCGTCTTGCAGCCGCTGCTCGAACGTCTTGAACAGCGCATAGTGCTTGAGCGGGTGGTCGAACATCGCTTCGGCCTCGGCGATCGCCTGCCGCAGCAGTTCGCCGAAGATTTTCTGCGCATACGGATCGCTGGCCAGGTCCTGCTCGATGGTCTTGCGCAGGCGGGTGCGGATCAGGTCGGCCTCGTTGCGTGTCTTGTCTTCGGGCCAGGTCTCAGGCTCTTCGTGCTTGCCCAATTCGTGCACGATGTACGTGCCTTGCGACTCGCGGACCTCGCGGCCGATGACCTGCTTGTCCACCAGCTTGCGGATCTGCTCTTCGTAGAGGCCGTAGTCCACGGTTTCCATCGCATCGCGGCGTGCGGTCTGGCGCTGACTGGAAAAGAAGCGCAGATCTTGCTTGTAGCGGTCGATCAGGCTGTCGGGGAAGTCGCGATCTTCGAAGAAGCTGCGCGAGGACAGCGCCGTCTGCAGGCACAGGCCGAATTCGGTCAGCGCCGCATAGAAGTCTTCGCGCAGCGCCTGGCGTTCGTCGTATTCCTCGCCATCGGCGCCGCGCACGAAGCGTGGGCTCAGCCGTTGCCGGAACTGCTCCGGGTCGTGCCGGCTGTCCAGTCCATCGAAGAACGACCACAGCCGCGCATGCAGGGTTGGCAGGCGTTTGTACTCGGTGCTGACCGCGTGATACAGCCCGTCCAGGTCGGCCACGTCGAAGCCGGCCTGGGTGCGGCTCTCCAGATCGCGGTAGGCGCGCACGGCGGTGTCCAGTTCCGGCAGGATGCCGCGGTAGTCCACCAGCAGGCCGTGGCGTTTGGCATCGTGCAGGCGGTTCACCCGCGCCACCGCCTGGATCAGGTTGTGGCCTTTCAGCGGCTTGTCGATGTACAGCACGCCGTTGCGCGGTTCGTCGAAGCCGGTAAGCAGCTTGTCCACCACGATCAGCAACTCCGGGTCGCCCTCGCCACCGAAGGCATGCAGCGTCTCGCGCTCGTAGTCCTCCGGGGTGATGCGGGCATCCAGGATGGTCTGCTTCCACCACTTCTGCACTTCCGGCAAGGTGTCCTCGTCCACCGCGCTGTTGCCCTCGCGGGTATCGGGCGGGGAGATCACCACCGCGCTGCTGGCCAGCCCGGTCTCGTCCAGTGCGCGCTTGTAGCGGATCGCATCGAGTTTGCTGTCGGTGGCCACCTGGCCTTTCAGGCCCAAGGGTTTGACGTGTTCGTGGTAATGCGCGGCGATGTCCCAGGCGATCAGCTCGATGCGGTTGCCAGCGCCGTAGATCGCGCGCTTGCCGGCGAACTTCTTCTTCAGGTCGCTGCTCTGCGCCTCGGACAGCCCGGCGGTGATCTTGTCGAACCAGCGGGTCACCGCGGCCTCGTTGATGTCCAGCTCCGGCACGCGCTCCTCGTACAGCAGCGGCGCCACGGTCTGGTCTTCCACCGCGCGCTGCATCGAATAGGCGTGCAGGATCGGGCCGAACTTGTTGGCGGTCTTCTCGTCCTTCAGCAGCGGGGTGCCGGTAAAGGCCAGGTAGGCCGCGTTGGGCAACGCCTTGCGCATGCGCTCGTGGGTTTCGCCGCCATGGCTGCGGTGGCCTTCGTCCACCAGCACGATCAGGTCGGGCGAGGGGTTGCGGCACTCGGGCAGCTTGGCGGCGGTGGTGAACTTCTGCACCAGCGAGAAGGTGATGCGCTCGTTGCCCTGGCCGATGCGTTGGGCCAGGTCGCGGCCGGTGGTGGCCTTGCTGCGCTCGCCTTCCTTGCGGGTGGCCACGGCCGAGCCGAACGCGCCGCCGCTGATGAAGTTGCGCGCCAGTTGGGTTTCCAGGTCGGTGCGGTCGGTGACCACCAGCACCCGGCATTCCTGCAGCTCTGGGTCCAGCAGCAGCGCTTTGGTCAGGAACACCATGGTGAAGCTCTTGCCCGAGCCGGTGGTGTGCCAGAGCACGCCGCCCTCGCGGCCGCCATCGGGCCGGATCTTGCGGAGTTGCGCCAGCAGCGCGCGGATGCCGAAGAACTGCTGGTAGCGCGCCACCAGCTTGCCGACCTTGCGGTCGAACAGCACGAAGTTGCGCAGGAATTCCAGCAGCCGCGCCGGGGTCAGCACGCCGGCCAGCAGCCGGTCCTGCTCGGTGGGCAGCATCGGCTGTGCCCATAGCGCCTGGCAGTAGGTGCGCAGCGCGGCCGGCTTGCCGGCCAGTAGCGCATCGCCGGTGGCAGCGGGCAGCGGCGCATTCTTGATCTGGCTCAGCTGCGCTTCGTTGAACTGCTCGTCGCGCCAGCGCGCCCAGAACTTGGCCGGGGTGAGCGTGGTGCCGTAGCGCGCCTCGGTCAGGCTGATGGCCAGCAGCAGCTGCGCATAGGCGAACAGCTGCGGAATCTCCTCCGCGCGCTGGTTGCGCAACTGCTGGCTGATGGCCTCGGCCACCATCGACTTGCCGGCATGCCCGGCATCGGCGCGCTTGGTTTCGATCACCACCAGCGGCAGGCCGTTGACGTAGCCCACGATGTCCGGGGTGCGGGTGTGGGTGCCCTGCGCGGACAGCACCTCGCATTCCTCGGTGATGTCCCAGCGGTTGGCGGCCGGGTCGGTCCAGTCGATCACCGCGATGGTGGGCTGGTGCTTCTTGCCGTCGGGCATGAACTCGGTGACGGTGATGCCCAGCGCCAGCCGCTTGTACAACGCCTCGTTGGCGGCCAGCAGCCCCTCGCCCAGCGGCAGCGCCGACAGCTCGCGCACGATCTGGTCGATGGCGCCGGGCGAGAGCGGGTAGTCCTGGCCCTTGTAGCGGTAGCGCCGGGTCTGCAGCACCTCCAGCAGCCGCGGCAGCAGCAGTACCTCGCGGGTACTTCCGCGTAGCGCCAGGCAGTCGGCGGCGCTCAGGTAGTGCCAGCCCAGGTTGCACAGCAGGTGCAGGGCGGGCAGCTGCGCGCTGGCCTGTTCGCGGGTGTCGGGGGCGGTGTGGGTCTGGGTCATGCGGATACGGTCTCGTCGGCGGGCAGGTGCACGCGGCGCTTGCCGGTCAGCAATTGAGCCATCAACGCGGACTTTTCGCGCTTGAGCGCCTTCAACTGCTCTGAAATGGAGGCGATCTCACGGCTCGCCGTGTCCAAGATTCCGACGATGTACTCTTGTTGTGCCAGCGGCGGAATGTTGAATGGCCAGTTGAGCCAGTGGTCGGTCTTGAAAATCATCTTTTCAACATGCACGCCGATGCTGGAGTGGAAGCACGTCTGCTGAAAGTATCGCGATTCGGACAGATAGCGCAAAAACCGCAGGTCGATCTCGCCATCTGTGTTGAGAACGGCGTATTCGTTGGAGACCACTGCGCCATCCAGCGCTGGCGGCACGATGCCGCAAGCACCGTGCACGATCTGACGCTTTGAAATCAGGAAGTCATCCGCATGGACATAGAACTGCGTTGGCGTTTTGACTTCGTTGCCTTGCAAAACCTCGCGCAGTTCCACGCCGCCACGGGACCGTTTGACGGTCACCAGCGTGTAGGTTTCATCGTTCACCAGGGCCACCGGGCGACGCACTTCTTTGAGATGGTCGCGCAATTGAATGCGACGCCAGCCTGGGGGTGCGGGCGGCAACGTGGGTATGCCGGGTTGCACCGAAGCAGGAAAGCCGCTGTTTTCTGCTGGCGCCGAAGCATCTCGGTTGGCGGAAGGCAGGTGCAGGGTAAGGCCGATTAGGGCGTTCCATTGCATTCGGCCGTTTGCCAGCAAACGCTCTGTGGTGGCGATGGCTTGATCCCAGGTGGAGAGGATGTGGGCGATGCGACGTTGCTCATCGGAGTTCAATGGGCATGGAAATTCAAACTCTCTGATGTCATTCGGACTGATGTGAGGAATCGCCGTCTCGGTTTTCTGCCCTCTCAGATGTTCGATAAACCGGTGCGTCTGTAGAACCTGTGCCAGGTACTCCTGGTCGAAATTCTTCTTGGCACGAACTCTGGCGACTCGTTGAACCAGTAGCGAAGGCAAATCCTGCTGGCGAACAACACTGCACTTCAGCCCGGCATTCACGATTGGACGATCCATCGCAAGGACGATGTCACCCGCGCGCATTTCATATCGTTGGAGTGCTTCAATGTAGGGCGTCGCCCAGTACTTGGCATCGTCCCAGCGTAACGAGCCTTGAATAATGTTGTCGCCGCGAAGCAGTCTTACCGCTGATTCTCCAGCTTCCACATAGTCTTCACTGCGGAACGCATTGCCGGTCAATAAGTCTGCGCAGTCTTCGACTGTTTGCTTTTTCCATCCCTTAGGTAGCATTGCGCCCACCCCCTTTCTTCGTCAGCCGCTTAGCAACCTTGCTCAATTCGGACAGCGTGCTGTCATCGGTTGACCCCGCACCCAGCATGCGCACGGTATAGGCCTTCCCTTCCGCTTCCAGCGCCGCACGCCGCTGCGCCGCAAATTGCTCGTACTCGCTCTGGGCATGTGCCACGGCCTGCTTGTGCGACACCTTGCCAGCGCCTGCCAGCACTTGGCGGTCGTTGAAGCTGAGAAAGGCGTCGAGCTTCTCGGCCCAATCCTTCAGGAAGACCTCTTTGCGACGCGTGGCCTGATCTTCAGCGAAGTCCAGCCACATGGTGACGATGCGGTTGAGTTCGGTGATCTCTGCTTCGGCAAGATAATTCTTTGCCACGCTCACGTCGGCCTTCTGCACCTGCTCCTTGCGGGTGCTGGTGAGGCCCATGTTGGGTTGGGTATGGTCGGCACGCTGGCGGATGATTTCGGCTGCAGTCTGGCCCGACACGGCGTAGTGCAGCTTGTTCTGGATGATGCGGAAAAAGGTCGTGGTCTCGGGCAGCGTGGGGGCATAGTCCGCCGCCAGGGCGAAGATTTCGCGCACCCGCAGGTACATGCGCCGTTCGCTGGCGCGGATGTCGCGGATGCGCTCCAGCAACTCGCCGAAGCGATCAGGCAAGACCGAATCCCCCACGGGTGGGTTCTTCAGGCGCTCGTCGTCGAGCACGAAGCCCTTGAGCAGGTACTCGCTCAGGTGGGCTGTCGCCCATTGGCGGAACTGCGTGCCCCGTGCAGAGCGCGCACGGTAGCCCACGGCCAGAATGATCTCCAGGCTGTAGAAGCGCACGTTGCGGCGGACCAGCCGGCCACCCTCCTGGCGAACTTGTAAGCCGGACTTACAGGTTGCCTCGGGATCGGCTTCACCCTCGGCATAGATCGCTTTCACATGTTGGGTGACGTTCTGGGGGGTGCTCTGGAACAGCGTGGCGATTTCGGCCTGGCTGAGCCACAGTGAGCCGCCTTCGGCCCGCATTTCAACGCGGGTGAGGCCGTCATCGGTGGTGTAGAGAACGAACTCGCCCTGGCTTTCTGCGCTGGCTGGCGCATCGAAATCAACCGGCTCTGCCGCCGTGGTTGGCGTGCTGGGTTTTGGCGCCTTACTCATAGCCCAGTTCCTTCAAATACCCTGCCATCTGCTCCTCGAGCTTTGCCAGTTCGCTCTTGAGCTGTTCGCGCTCGCGGCGCACGGCCATCAGGTCGATTTCTGCTTCTTCCTCGAAGGTGTCCACATAGCGGGGAATGTTGAGGTTGTAGTCGTTGCCGGCGATCTCGGCCGGGCTGGCCAGGTAGGCGTACTTGTCCACGTTCTGGCGCGCCTGCACCGTGTCCAGGATGCGCTGCAGGTCGCGTTCGCGCAGCAGGTTCTGGTTCTTGCCGTCCTGGTAGTGGCGGCTGGCGTCGATGAACAGCACCTTGTCGTCGGCCTTTTTCTTGCGGAACACCAGCACGGCGGCGGGGATGCCGGTGCCATAGAACAACTTTTCCGGCAGGCCGATCACCACGTCCAGCAGGTTTTCGTCGATCAGTTTCTGGCGGATGCGGCCTTCGGCGGCGCCACGGAACAGCACGCCGTGCGGCACCACCACGGCCATACGCCCAGACTTGGGCTTCATGACGTCGATCATGTGCAGGATGAAGGCGTAGTCGCCCTTGGTGCGCGGCGGCACGCCACGGCGGAAGCGGTCGTGCGGGTCGTTGTCGGCGCTGTCGTGTCCCCACTTTTCCAGCGAGAACGGCGGATTGGCGACGACGATATCGAATTGCTTCAAGGCATTGACGTTCAACAATTTGGGGTTGCGAATGGTGTCGCCCCATTCGATGCGGTGGTTGTCTTCGCCGTGCAGGAACATGTTCATCTTGGCCAGCGCCCAGGTACTGCCGATGGCCTCCTGGCCGTAGAGCGCGTAGTTGCCGGTGCCGGTGCGTTCGCGGATCAGGCGGCCGCACTTGAGCAGCAGCGAGCCGGAGCCGCAGGTGGGGTCGCAGATCTCGTCGCCTTGCTGTGGATCCATCAGCCGCGCCATGAGCGCGGAGACTTCCGGCGGGGTGTAGAACTCGCCGGCCTTCTTGCCGCTGCTGGAGGCGAAGTTCTTGATCAGGAACTCGTAGGCATTGCCGATGATGTCCAGCTGGCCGATGCGCGAGGGGCGCAGGTTGAGCGCCGGCTTGGCGAAGTCTTCCAGCAGATGGCGCAGCAGGTCGTTCTTCTGCTGCTCCTCGCCGAGCTTGTTGGCGTTGAAGCTGATGTCCTGGAACACGTCGCGCAGCTTGCCCAGGTTGGCGTCTTCGATGGCATGCAGGGCCTTGTCGATGCGCTCGCCGTTGCCGGGGCGGTGGCGCTGGGCGTGCAGGGTGTAGAAGTTGGCGGTGTGCGGCAGCACGAAGCGCTCGCTCTTGAGCAGTTCTTCGATCAGGCCGGGCTTGTCGCCATGCTTGGCCTTGTAGTCATCGTAGTGGTCCTGCCAGACGTCGGAGACGTATTTCAGGAACAGCATGGTCAGCACGTAGTCCTTGTAGACGCTGGGGTCCACGGTGCCGCGGAAGGTGTCGCAGGCACCCCAGACGGCGGCATTGATGGTGTCCTGGGCGATGTCGGTGTTGCTCATGGCGGTTTCCGGAAGATTAGGCGAGGAGGCGCTCGGCGAGGATCGCCAGCTCGGTGTCGCGGTTCTTGATCAGGGCATGCAGCGCCAGGCGCTCGGCCTGGGCGGCGCGGTCCAGCGCGATGATGGCGTGTTGCCGGGCCAGCGGAGGGATGCGGATCGGGGTCATGTCCAGCACGCTGCGGCGGATGCTCAGCTGGTTGCTGCCTTCGGCCGACTGGCGCAGATAGCGCTGTGCCGGGGTCTGGTTGAGCTGCCAGGCCAGGAAGGCGGGCAGGAGGGCGTCCGGCTGGCTGACGCGGATGATGTACAGGTGCGGCGAGCACACGGTGCGGGGTGGGGGATCGGCGACCAGTGCGGCGAACGTGTTGTCGCCGCGGGCAACAAAGACGATGTCCTGGTTGCGGAGCCAGTCCGGTGATTTTCGGCCCTGCAGTTCGGTGGTGAGGAGGTTGTCGCAGGCCAGGCGACCAGAAGGCGTGAGATCGCGCAGCTGCAACACCCTCGTCGAGCCGCCAGGCACGCTGGGGATGGCGCCACGGAACGGGTGCCCCAGCATGATCTGGGCGGTGGCCGACAGTGGGGCTTGTTTTGCATGATTTCCCATGAAGCGGATCATGGTCCGCTTTTTCTGGGATGTCAAAATAAATTGTGCATCAATCAGTTTGATGTAATAAAAGATGTTGACGGGCGTTTGAGTTGTATGTAGAACTTATTGCGGGGCCGAGACGCGGCCCAAGCCAGGAGGGCGCGCAATGCCGCAACCCGTTCATGAGGAGAGCATCGGGGTGCATGGGGATCCCGACGCCATGTCGGGCTACTTCCTGCCCGAGGAAAGCCAGTTCCGATTGGTGCGGCTGGGCGAGTTCATCACGTTCCTGGGGCGACTCGCACAGCCACGCAGCGTGGCCGAAGAACGCGAGGCCGCGCCGAAGGTGCGGGCGGGCGAGCTGGCGGTGTGCATGGAGTTGCTTGCGGAGCAGATGGACATGGTGCTGCGCGAGGTGTCGTGGCCGGCGCAGCGTCAATCCCCGTCTCAGGCGCAGGGCCATGGCGCTTCAGTTTGCGGGGACGACTAACGCGCCACGCCAGCCACCACGTCGCAAGCTATGCCGTGCGTTGCCAGGGCTGCCGCCAGCGCGTCATGCGGCGCCTGCCGGAACGCGTCGCCCGGTTTCAGGCTGACCACGCGCTGCCCGGCGTGCACCTGCTCGATCAGTAGGGCCAGGTGCGCGTCGTCGTCGGCGGGCAGCGGTTGCCGCGTCGCATCGCGGCGCGCCAGGCTCAGCACCGCGGCCTCCACTGCGGGATCGCACAGCAGCAGATCGGCCTGGTTCAAGGCACGCAGCGCTTTGAGCGTCAGCGCGCCGGGGTCGCCGTTGCCGGTGCCGACCAGCCACACGCTGCCGCGGCGCGGCACATCCTGCTCGCTGCGTTGCAGGGCGTCGTGGAAGGCCTGCTCGGCGGCCTGCGTCTGCCCGCTCTGCAACAGCACCTGCACCGGGCCTTCCAGCACCTGTTCGAACCAGCGCCGGCGCTGCGCCAGCTGCGGCAGGCGCGCGCGGATTGCCTCGCGGTGGCGCGCGAACAACTGCGCCAGTTGCGCATAGGAATGGTCCAGTTCGGTCTCCCAGCGCTCGCGCAGGCGCCGCGCCAGCATCGGCGCCGCACCGCTGGAGGAGATCGCCACCAGTAGCGGATCGCGGTCGATGATCGCCGGCACCTGGAACGTGGACAGTTCGGCATCGTCGACCACGTTGACCAGCTTGCGGCGCTGCCCGGCCTGCGCGGCGAGTGCGCGGTTGAAGGCATTGTCGTCGGTGGCCGCGACCACCAGCCAGGCGTCGTCCAGCCATTGCGGATCGAACGCGCCATCGACCCGCTGCAGCCGGCCCTGCGCCAGCCACTGCGCCACCGTGGCGTTGAGTGCGTGCGCGTACACCAGCACCTGCGCGCCGGCGTGCAGCAGCGCTTCGATCTTGCGCATCGCCACCTCGCCGCCGCCGACGACCAGCACGCGGCGCCCGCCCAGATCGGCGAACAAGGGATACAGCGGCATGCGGACTCCTGCGGGGTGGGGGGACGGCTCGCGGCGGACGCGTGTTGCATGGCACCATGCGGCTCAGCCAACTTCCGTTAGCCATGACCGTATGCTGCGCGTCCTGCTGGTCAACGATACCGAAAAGCCGATCGGGCAGCTGCGCCAGGCGCTGCTCGACGCCGGCTACGAGGTGTTGGACGAAGTGGCGGCGGCGCCGGCGCTGCTCAAGGCGGTGTCCACCGAGCAGCCGGACGTGGTCATCATCGACGTCGATTCGCCCTCGCGCGACACCCTCGAGCAACTGGCGCTGATCCACCGGCAGGCGCCGCGCCCGGTGGTGATGTTCTCCGCCGACGGTGACGACCAGCTGATCCGCGCCGCGGTGAGCGCCGGCGTCACCACCTACGTGGTCGATGGGCTGGCGCCGGCGCGGCTGGCGCCGATCGTACAGGTGGCGCTGGCCCGCTTCGAACAGGAAGCGGGCATGCGCCGGCAACTGGACGAAGTGCAGGGCAAGCTGCGCGACCGCGAACAGATCGATCGCGCCAAGCGCCTGCTGATGGACAAGCGCGGCATGAGCGAGAACGAGGCCTACGCCGCGCTGCGGCAGCAGGCGATGAAACAGGGGCTGAAGCTGGCCGAGGTCGCCCAGCGCATCCTCGCGATGGCCGACCTGCTGGGATGAGGAAGCGATGAGCGCACCACTGCACCCCGAACCGCGCACCCTGCGCCTGGGCTACCTGCCGCTGATCGATTGCGCGCCGCTGATCGCCGCGGTGCGGCTGGGCCTGGACCGCCGCCACGGCCTGCGCCTGGAGTTGCAACGGCAGGCCTCGTGGGCCGCCGTGCGCGACAAGCTGCTGTCCGGCGAACTGGACGCGGCGCACGCCTTGGCGGGCCTGGTCTACGGCGTGGAATGCGGCATCGGCGGGCCGCAGGCGGACATGGCGATCCTGCTCACGCTCAACCAGAACGGCCAGGCCATCACCCTGGCGTCGGCCCTGGCCGACGCGCTGGCGCAAGGCACGCCGCTGCGCAGCGCGCTGGCCGCGCTCGGCCGCGCGCCGGTGTTCGCGCAGACCTTCCCCACCGGCACCCACGCGATGTGGCTGTACTACTGGCTGGCGGCGCAGGGCGTGGATCCGATCGGCGCTATCCAGGCGGTGACCCTGCCGCCGCCGCAGATGCCCGACGCACTGGCGCGCGGCGAACTGGACGGTTACTGCGCCGGCGAACCGTGGGCGGCGCATGCCGAAGCGATGGGCGCGGGCCGACGCGCGATCCGCAGCGGCGAACTGTGGCCCGGCCATCCGGAGAAAGTGCTGGCCTGCCGCCGCGCCTTTGCCGCATTGCAGCCGGAACTGGCGACCGCGCTGACCGCCACGCTGCTCGACGCCTGCCGCTGGCTCGACGATGCCGCGCACCGCCGCGAAGCGGTGGCGTGGCTGGCCGATGCGGACGTGATCGGCTTGCCGGCGGAGCGCATCGCAGCGTGCCTGTTGCCGGGTGGCGCCGCCGATGGTGGTGCAGATCCGCAAGGTTTGCGCTTCCATGCGGGTGGCCTGGCGAACATGCCCTGGCTGTCGGATGGACGCTGGTTCCTGCAACAGTTCCGGCGTTGGGGGTGGTTGCCGGCGAGCGCAGCCGGTGCCGGGCAGGATGCGGCGCACGATGCGCAGATCGTGGCGCGGGTGCATCGGTTGGAGACGTATCGTGCCGCGGCTGCGCAGTTGCGCATTGCGGTGCCGGAGCGCGACGAGCGGGGGGACGGGTTGCCGGATTGGCGGGTTGGACTTACGCCTGCGTAGCGCCTGCGCCTGCGCGGGCCGGAGCGGCGCAACGTCGACATTCTCAGCGTGGGCAGATGCGGCTTTCAGAGCGCTGCAAGCGTGAATGATATTTGATGAACTCAATGGGCCGGCGCGATGGGTGCGGCATGGCTGCGACGGGCCAGGTTGAGTGATCGTCGTGTCGTGTATGCATTATGCAAAATCGATGAAGCAGCGAAGGCGTGCTATCTCGAACACTGCTTCATCGCCTCGCCCATCCACGATCGGACGGTGATGTTGCCGCTTAGGTGATGCTCGGTCCTCTTGCTCAGGTCGCATGGGTGCAGCGTTGCGCGGGACACTCGCGGCAGTGGACGTCGCCTCGCAGCGCGGCTCGATTCGACGCAAACGCTCGCCAATGGATGACGAGTGACCAATGCACTCATTGCCCTGCTGCTCTGCCGGAACTCCGCTTCTGACACGCATAGCCGACGTTCGATCAAAAGCAGATGTTGCCGCGGCGCACAATAAAGGTGCGCCGCGCACCACTTGTGTTCGTTGAGGCCCACCGTGGTGGCCGTGCAACGCGGCCGCAGATCGTGACCGGTTCCGACAATAAATTGAATTTAAAGGGAATTTATCTGTCGCTGTGGTGGCGCGCACACTTGGCATGCCGATTGCGATAGTGATCCTGCGGACGCAACGGGGTGTCCGCACCAATGCGATTCGGTAGGTGGGCCAACGGCGGCCCGCCTGCCCAGACAACGGCGTCTTCCGGTGCGAACCGGGCGGCGCCGTTTTTGTTTTTCCCTCCCCTCGACTACCGCGCGCTGCGGGTGGTGTGCAGCGCTGCGGCCCAACGCTTCTCGGAGATGGCGCGGATGAATCGATCGTTCTGGCAAGCCGGGCATACGCCCACGCTGTTGTCGGCGTTCCTGTATTTCGACCTGAGCTTCATGGTCTGGTATCTGCTCGGTCCGCTGCAGGTGCAGATCGCCGCGGCGCTGCAGCTGGAGACCCAGCAGCGCGCGCTGATGGTGGCAATGCCGATCCTGTGCGGGGCGGTGCTGCGGCTGTTGCTGGGCATGCTCGCCGATGTGATCGGCGCCAAGCGCGCGGGCATGCTGGCGCAGGTGCTGGTGATCGTGGCGCTGGCGGTGGCGTGGCAGCTGGGCGTGCACAGTTTCGCGCAGGTGCTGCTGCTGGGGCTGATGCTGGGCGTGGCCGGGGCCTCGTTTGCGGTGGCGCTGCCGCTGGCCTCGCGCTGGTATCCGCCGCAGCACCAAGGCACGGCGATGGGCATCGCCGGCGCCGGCAATTCCGGCACGGTGTTCGCGGCGCTGTTCGCGCCGGCGCTGGCCACGGCGTTCGGTTACCAGGCGGTGTTCGGGCTGGCCTGCATTCCGCTGCTTCTGACCTTGCTGGTGTTCGCGCTGTGCGCCAAGGACGCACCGGTGGCGGTGCCGCGCAAGCATCTGCACGACTACGTGCGGGTGCTGGTCGGTAATCGCGATTCGTGGTGGTTCATGCTGTTCTACGCGATCACCTTCGGCGGTTTCGCCGGGTTCGCCAGCGCCTTGCCTGGTTACTTCCACGATCAGTTCGACTTCTCTCCGAAGCTGGCCGGCTGGGCCACCGCGGCGTGCGTGCTGGCCGGTTCGGTGATGCGTCCGCTGGGCGGTGCGTTGGCCGATCGCATCGGCGGCACGCGTACGCTGCTGTCGATCTATCTGCTGGTGGCGTTGCTGGTGGCCGCCGCAGCGGTCGGCGTCGGCGGTCCGGCGGCGACGGTGGCGTTGTTCGTGATGACCCTGCTGTGCCTGGGTACCGGCAACGGCGCGGTGTTCCAGCTGGTGCCGCAGCGTTTCGGCCGCGACATCGGGCTGATGACCGGGCTGATCGGCATGGCCGGCGGCATCGGCGGCTTCCTGCTCGCCGCGGGGCTGGGCATCGTCAAGCAGCACACCGGCAGCTATGCGCTGGGGCTGTGGCTGTTCGCCGGCTGCGCGCTGCTGGCCTTGGGCCTGCTGTCCAACGTCAAGCAGCACTGGCGCAGCCAATGGGCTGCGGCCGGCGCGGCGCGCGTCTGATCCTCTCCACCGAAGCGGGACTCACATGAACAAGCCAAGACTGGTGGTGGTGGGCAACGGCATGGCCGGCATCCGCACCGTGGAAGAACTGCTCAAGCTGATGCCGGGGATGTACGACATCACCGTGTTCGGCGCCGAGCCGCATCCCAACTACAACCGCATCCTGCTGTCGCCGGTGCTGTCCGGCGAACAACAGTTCGACGAGATCGTGCTCAATCCGCTGGCCTGGTACGCCGAGCACGGCATCCATCTGCACGTGGGCAAGGAAGTGACCCGCATCGACCGGGTCAAGCGCAAGGTGATCGCCGCCGACGGCACCGAGGCACCGTACGACCGCCTGCTGCTGGCCACCGGTTCGCTGCCGATCGTGTTGCCGGTGCCGGGCAAGGACTTGAAGGGCGTGATCGGCTACCGCGACATGCACGACACGCAGACCATGATCGACACCGCCACGCGCAAGCGCCACGCGGTGGTGATCGGCGGCGGCCTGCTCGGCCTGGAGGCGGCGAATGGGCTGAAGCAGCGCGGCATGCAGGTGACCGTGGTGCACCTGGCCGACTGGCTATTGGAACGCCAGCTCGACCCGGTCGCCGGGCAGCTGCTGCAGCGCTCGCTCAGCGAACGCGGCCTGGAGTTCCGCCTCGGCACCTCCACCACCGAACTGGTCGGCAACGCCGATGGCGACGTGGTGGCGGTGAAGTTCTCCGACGGCAGCGAAGTGCCGGCCGACCTGGTGGTGATGGCCGCCGGCATCCGCCCCAACATCGCGCTGGCGCAGGCCGCCGGCATCCACTGCACGCGCGGCATCGTGGTCAACGACACGCTGCAGACCTTCGATCCGCGGGTATACGCGGTCGGCGAATGCGCCAGCCACCGCGGCATCGCCTACGGCCTGGTCGCGCCGCTGTTCGAGCAGGCCAAGATCTGCGCCAACCACCTGGCGGGTTTCGGCATCGGCATTTATCGCGGTTCGGTGGCCTCGACCAAGCTCAAGGTCACCGGGATCGACCTGTTCTCGGCCGGCGATTTCATGGGCGGGGAGGGCAGCGAGGAGATCGTGCTGTCCGATCCGGCCGGCGGCGTCTACAAGAAGCTGGTGCTGAAGGACGACAAGCTGGTCGGCGCCTGCCTGTACGGCGATACCAACGACGGCGCCTGGTATTTCCAGTTGCTCAAGGACGCCAGCCCGATCGGCGAGCGCCGCGAGCGGCTGATGTTCGGCGAGAGCGCGCTCGGCGATGCCGGCACCGCCGGCCAGGACCGCGCCAGCGCGATGCGCGACAGCGACGAGGTGTGCGGCTGCAACGGCGTGTGCAAGGGCACCATCGTCAAGGCGATCAATGCGCAAGGCCTGTTCACCGTGGACGAGGTCAAGAAGCAGACCAAGGCGGCCAGTTCCTGCGGTTCGTGCACCGGCCTGGTCGAGCAGATCCTGATGAACTGCCTGGGCTCCAACTTCCAGCAGACGCCCAAGACCAAGGCGGTGTGCGGTTGCACCGACCTCAACCACGGCGAGGTGCGCAAGGCGATCGGCGAGGGCAGGTTGCTCACCCATGGCGCGGTGTACACGCAGCTGCAGTGGCGCAGTCCCAACGGCTGCGCGACTTGCCGCCCGGCGATCAACTACTACCTGCTGTCGACCTGGCCGCGCGAGGCGGTGGACGATCCGCAGTCGCGCTTCATCAACGAGCGCGCCCACGCCAACATCCAGAAGGACGGTACCTTCTCGGTGATCCCGCAGATGAAGGGCGGGGTGACCAACGCTTCGGAACTGCGTCGCATCGCCGACGTGGCCGACAAGTACGCGGTGCCGATGGTCAAGGTCACCGGTGGCCAGCGCATCGACCTGCTCGGCATCCGCAAGGAAGACCTGGTGGGGGTGTGGAAGGACCTGGGGATGAATTCCGGACACGCCTACGGCAAGTCGATCCGCACGGTGAAGACCTGCGTGGGCAGCGAGTTCTGCCGCTTCGGCACGCAGAACAGCACGCAGATGGGGATCGAGCTGGAAACCATGCTGGCCAACATGTGGAGCCCGCACAAGGTGAAGCTGGCGGTGTCCGGCTGCCCGCGCAACTGCGCCGAATCCGGGATCAAGGACGTGGGCATCATCGCGGTGGAATCGGGCTGGGAACTGCATATCGGCGGCAACGGCGGCATGAAGACCGAGGTCGCCAAGTTCCTGGTCAAGGTCAAGACCGCCGAGGAGGTGAAGGAGTACACCGGCGCGTTCCTGCAGCTGTACCGCGAGGAAGCCTACTACCTGGACCGCACCGTGCACTACATCGAGCGCGTGGGCATGGACTACATCCGCCAGCGCGTGATCGAGGACGCGGCCAACCGGCGCGCGCTGTACGAGCGCCTGCTGTACGCGCTGGAAGGCTTGCCCGATCCGTGGGCCGAGCGCATCGCCGGGGCCAGGCAGCGCGAATTCCAGCCGCTGCGCGTGGCCGCGCCGCTGGCGCTGGTGGAGGACTGAGCGATGAACGCTGCCGCTTCCGACCTCATCGTTCCCGACGCCAGCGCCCGCCACTGGATCCGCATCTGCCGTCTCGACGACATCCCCACGCTCGGCGCGCGGGTGCTGGAGATCGCCGGCGTCGATCCGATCGCGCTGTTCCGCACCGCCGGCGACCGCGTGTTCGCGCTGGTCGATCGCTGCCCGCACAAGGGCGGGCCGCTGTCGCAGGGCATCGTCGCCGGCGACAGCGTCACCTGCCCGCTGCACAACTGGAACATCGCCCTGGACAGCGGCCAGGCCTGCGCGCCGGACGTGGGCTGCGCGCGCCGCTATCCGGTGCGGGTGGACGAGGGCGAGGTGTGGCTGTCGTTGCAGGGCGCCGCATGATGGATGGCGCGCACGTGCCCGCAGCGCACGCGGCCGCGGACAACGCGGCGCGGCGCACGCTGACCCGTTCCACCTGCTGCTACTGCGGGGTCGGCTGCGGGGTGCTGATCGAGACCGAGCACGGCGCCGACGGCGCCGCGCGCATCGTCGGCATCGAAGGCGACCGGCAGCATCCGGCCAACTACGGCCGGCTGTGCAGCAAGGGCCGCACCTTGCCGGAGACTGTGCGCAGCCTGCACGGCCGCGCGTTGCAGCCGGAACTGCGTACCCAGCGCGACGCGCCGCGGCGCGTGGTGGACTGGGCGGTAGCGCTGGACAGCGTGGCCGAGCGCCTGGCCGGCATCGTCGAGCGGCATGGGCCGGATGCGGTGGCGTTCTACCTGTCCGGGCAGTTGTTGACCGAGGACTACTACGTCTTCAACAAGCTGGCCAAGGGCCTGATCGGCACCAACAACATCGACACCAATTCGCGGCTGTGCATGTCCAGTGCGGTCAGCGGCTACAAGCTGGCGCTGGGCGCGGACGGCCCGCCGACCTGCTACGAAGACCTGGAACTGGCCAGGACCGTGCTGCTGGCCGGCAGCAACATGGCCTACGCCCACCCGGTGCTGTTCCGCCGGCTCGAGGACGCGCGCGCGCGCGATCCGCAGGTGCGCTGGATCGTGGTCGATCCGCGCCGCACCGACACCGCGGCGATGGCCGACCTGCATCTGCCGATCCAGCCCGGCACCGACGTGGCGCTGTTCAACGGCATGCTGCACCACCTGATCTGGGAAGACCGCATCGACCGCGGGTTCATCGCGGCGCATACGCAGGGCTTCGCCGAGCTGCGGCAGACGCTGCGCGAATACACCCCGGCGATGGCCGCCGACATCTGTGGCGTGCCGGTCGCCGACCTGGTGCAGGCGGCGGAGTGGTTCGGCCGCGATGCGCCGGCGCTGTCGCTGTATTGCATGGGCCTGAACCAGTCCGCGCACGGCACCGACAAGAACCTGGCGCTGATCCACCTGCACCTGGCCACCGCGCAGATCGGCAAGCCCGGCGCCGGCCCGTTCTCGCTGACCGGACAGCCGAATGCGATGGGCGGGCGTGAGGTCGGCGGCATGGCGACGATGCTGGCCGCGCACCGCGAGATCGCCAGCGCCAGCGATCGCGCCGAGCTGGAGCGGCTGTGGCAGTTGCCGGCCGAGCGGCTGTCGGCGCGTCCCGGCCTGCCGGCGGTGGCGCTGTTCGATGCGCTGCGCCGCGGCGAGGTCAAGGCGGTGTGGATCGCCTGCACCAATCCCGTGCACTCGATGCCGGACATCGCGAACGTGCGCGACGCGCTGCGCCAGGCCGAGCTGGTGATCGTGCAGGACGCCTTCGTGCACACCGATACGGTGCCCTACGCCGACGTGCTGCTGCCGGCGGCGAGCTGGGGCGAGAAGGACGGCACGGTGACCAACTCCGAGCGCCGCGTCTCGCGCGTGCGCCAGGCGCTGCCGGCAGCGGGCGCGGCCAGGCCGGACTGGTGGATCGCCAACGAGGTGGCGCGGCGCCTGGAAGCGCGGCTGGAGGCGCCGGCCGCCGGCTCGCGCTTCGGCTTCGCCGATACCGCGGCGGTGTTCGACGAGCACCGCGCATTGACCATCGGCCGCGATCTGGACATCGGCGGACTCGACTACGCGCGGCTGGACGCGCACGGCCCGCAGCAATGGCCGCTGCCGGCCGGCGCCGCGCACGGCCAGGCGCGACGCTACGCCGACGGCGTGTTCGCCACCGCCGATGGCCGCGCGCGCTTCCATCCCACGCCGTACAAGCCGGTCGCCGAGCCGACCTCCGCACGGTTTCCGTTGCGCCTGCTGAGCGGGCGCCTGCGCGACCAGTGGCATGGCATGTCGCGCAGCGGCCGGGTGCCGGGGCTGTTCGCGCACAGCCCGCAGCCGGGCCTGCGCATGCATCCGCAGGACGCCGCACGGCGCGGGCTGCGCGATGGCGAGCTGGTGCGCGTCGTCAGCAAGCGCGGCAGCCTGGTGCTGCCGCTGGAAGCCTGCGAGGAGATGCGTTCGGGCGACGTGTTCGCGGCGATGCACTGGAACGCGCAGTTCCTGGACAGCGGCGGCATCAACGAACTGAGCCTGAGCACGGTGGATGCGCGCTCGCAACAACCCGAGCTCAAGCACGCCGCGGTGCGCGTGGAGAAGGCCGAATTCGGCTGGCATCTGCTGCTGGCGCGGCGCGGCGATGCGCTCGCGCTGCAGGCCGCGGCGCAGCCGTGGCTGCGCCACTTCGGCTATGCCGCGTTGAGTCTGCAGGCCGAGGCCGGCGATCGGGAGCAGGCGTGGCTGGTGCTGCGCGCCGCCGCCGAGCAGGCGCCGGCGCCCGCGCAGCTGGAAGCGCTGGCCGCCGCGTTGGCGCTGGCCGGCGGCAACGCCGACACGCTCGAATACCGCGACGCACGCCGCGGCCTGCTCAAGCGCGTGGCCTGGCGCGGCGCCGCGCCGACCAGTCATTTCGATGGCCTGTTGCTGGCCGGTGCGCAACGCGATGCCGGCGGCGAGGCGTTGCTCGAGCATGCATTGAGCGGCGAAGCCTGGCGCGGCGCGCGGCTGGCGGCATTCGCGCAAGCCGGCGGCGCGGCGCGCGATCCGGTGGTGTGCCAGTGCACGCAGGTGCGCGAATCGGCGATCCGCGCCGAAGCCGCGCGCGGCACGGCGCCGGCCGAGATCCGCGCGCGGCTGGGCTGCGGCAGCGTGTGCGGCTCTTGCATGCCGCAGGTGCTGCGGCTGTGCGCCACGGCGGCAAGCGCATGAGCGGTCGCGGCTTGAGCGCGGTCCCGGTGTCCGCTGTGGATATCGCGACGAACAGCGCATGCGCTCGCGGCCTGGGCCACGCCAGCGGCAGGGCGCGGCGACAGCGCGTGTGGCGGGTGCGGACGGACGGCGTGGCGGATGCGCGCAGCGCTGCACAGGCGGGTGCGATGTCTTGGGTGTTGTTCCTTCTTTCTGGGCGGAGTCTGCGATGAACGATGCAAGCGTGTGCGGTATGCATGGCGGCGGCGCAGTGGTGTTGCTGTCGGCCGGTCCCGGCGATCTTGAACTGCTGACGCTGAAGGCGGTCAAGGCGCTGGCTGCGGCGCAGGTGCTGTTGCTCGACGATCTGGTCAATCCCGACATCGTGCAGTTCGCGCCGCAGGCGCGGGTGATCCGGGTCGGCAAGCGCGGCGGCTGCCGGTCCACGCCGCAGGATTTCATCTGCCGGCTGATGCGGCGCTATGCGCTGCAGGGCGCCCATGTGGTGCGCGCCAAGGGCGGTGAAGCGTTGCTGTTCGGCCGCGCCGGCGAGGAAATCGCGTTCCTGCGCGCGTCGGGCGTGCAGGTGCGCATCGTCAATGGCGTCAGTGCCGGGTTCGCGGCGGCGGCCGGGCTGGGCATGTCGCTGACCCATCGCGACCATTGCCACGGCATCACCTTCGTCACCGCGCATACCCAGGACCATGGCGAGCCGGATTGGGCGGCACTGTGCGCCACCCGCACCACGCTGGCGATCTACATGGGCATGGGCCGCATCGCCGCGCTGACGGCGGGCTTGCTGCGGCACTTGCCCGGCGTCACGCCGGCCGCGGTGGTGCAATCGGCGAGCCTGCCGCAGCAGGCGCAGTTGCTGACCACGCTTGAGCGCCTGGCGGCCGATGTGGAAGGCCAGGGCATCGGCGCACCGGGGGTGATCCTGATCGGTGGCGCGGTCGGCGAGGCGCAGGTGCAGGCGTTCGCGCAGTCGCATGCAATGCAGGCGATAGCGTGATTTCCTGGGGGAGCGATATCAGCCGCGACGGGCTTCACCGGGAAAGCCCGTCGCGACTGATGGCCCGAAGCCACCCAGAGTCGCTCCCACAAATGACAGCATCGGCATCGGAAATTCGCCAGCGCTCCCTGTAGGAGCGGCTTCAGCCGCGACGAGCGAAGACGAAATATCTCGGCATCGCATAACGCCCCGAAGTTGATGACCCCGAACCATCGCGACATCTTGAACCCGGATGGGTCGCTGGCTGCGGATGCAGTCGCGGCTGAAGCTGCTCCTACAGTGCACGCATGCAAGGTGCCGCGCTCCTGTGTAGGAGCGGCTTCAGCCGCGAGGAGCGAAGTGGTGAATGTTCCGAACGGGCATGCAGTCGGGACTGAAGTCCCTCCCACAAAAGGCCTCGCAGCTCCACAGCGCCAGTGCAATCCTTGTGGGAGCGACTTTGGGTGGCCTCGGGCCATCAGTCGCGACGAACGCAGTGGCGGGCCTTCCGGCTTCGGACGTTGTCGCGGCTGAAGCCGCTCCTACCGGGGCGGGAGCGGCCCCGGTCATCGAATCTGGGCCGCTGTCTGCGGCCACCGCGCGTTACTCCGTCGGTGCCGGTGGCGCCGCATTCTGGTGCTGCGCAGCGGCGACCTTGCCGTCGCGCTCGGCGGCCAGCAGGGTCAACGAACGGCACAGGCCATGCCATTGCGAGCCGCCCGGCAGGCCGCGCTCGTGGTCGCGTTCGGCGGTGTCGATCAGCACGCGCCAGTGCTCGCCTTCGACCATCGGCAGGGTGAAGGTCACGTCCTCGGTGGCGCCGTTGACGATCATCAGCAAGGTCACGTTCGACGCCGCCTGGCGCAGGCCGCTGGACGGCGCCTTGCCGTCCAGGCGCATCATCAGCGCGCGTGCGTGCGGATCGTGCCAGGACGCATCGTTCATTTCTTCGCCGTCCGGCGCCAACCAGCTGACGTCCTTGATGCCCAGTTCTTCGTCGTAGACGCCGTCGAAGAAGCGCGCGCGGTGCAGCAGCGGGTAGTGCGCGCGCAGATGGGTCAGGCGCGTCACGAACGCGGTCAGGCGCTGCGCGCGCTCGCCGCTTTCCCAGTTCAGCCAGGTCAGCTCGTTGTCCTGGCAGTAGGTGTTGTTGTTGCCGCCCTTGCTGCGTCCGAATTCGTCGCCGGCCAGCAGCATCGGCGTGCCTTGCGACAGCAGCAGCGTGGCCAGCATGTTGCGCATCTGCCGCAGGCGCAGCGCGTTGATCTGCTCGTCGTCGCTCTCGCCCTCCACGCCATAGTTGGCCGAGATGTTGTTGTCGGAGCCGTCGCGGTTGTCCTCGCCGTTGGCCTCGTTGTGCTTGTGCTCGTAGCTGACCAGGTCGTGCAGGGTGAAGCCGTCGTGGGCGGTGACGAAGTTGACCGAGGCGGTGGGGCGGCGGCCGCGGTGGTTGAACAGGTCGGCCGAGCCGGTCAGGCGCGTGGCCAGTTCCGCCAGCTGACCTTCGTCGCCGCGCCAGAACGCGCGTACGTTGTCGCGGAACTTGTCGTTCCATTCCGACCAGCCCGGCGGGAAGCCGCCGACCTGGTAGCCGCCAGGCCCCACGTCCCACGGTTCGGCGATCAGCTTGACCTGGCTCAGTAGCGGGTCCTGGCGGCAGGCGTCCAGAAAACCGCCCTTGGGATCGAAGCCGTGATGCTCACGGCCGAGGATGGTGGCCAGGTCGAAGCGGAACCCGTCCACGTGCATCTCCGACACCCAGTAGCGCAGCGAGTCGTTGACCATGCGCAGCGCGCCGGCATTGGTAAGGTCAAAGGTGTTGCCGGTGCCGGTGTCGTTGATGTAGAAACGGCGGTTCTCCGCCAGGCGGTAGTAGCTGGCGTTGTCGATGCCCTTGAACGACAGCGTCGGCCCCAGTTCGTTGCCTTCGGCGGTGTGGTTGTAGACCACGTCCAGGATCACTTCCAGCCCGGCATGGTGCAGCCGCGCCACCATCTGCTTGAACTCGGCCACGGTGCGGGTGGCCATGTAGCGCGGCTGCGGCGCGAAGAAGCCGATGGTGTTGTAGCCCCAATAGTTGCGCAGGCCCTGCTTGAGCAGGTATTCGTCGTCGATGAAGGCATGCACCGGCAGCAGTTCCACCGCGGTCATGCCGAGCCGCTTGATGTGCTCCACGACCTCGTCCACCTTGAGTCCGGAGAAGGTGCCGCGCCAGGCCTCGGGCACCGACGGATGGCGCATGGTGGTGCCGCGCACGTGGGTCTCGTAGATCACCGTGCGGTCCCACGGCGTCTGCAGGCGCTGGTCCTGGCCCCAGGTGAAGGCCGGATCGATCACCGCGCACTTGGGCACGTAGGCGGCGCTGTCGCGGCGGTCGAAACTCAGGTCCGCGTCCTTGTGGCCGATGGTGTAGCCGAACAGCGCCGGCGCCCATTTCAGTTCGCCGACCAGTTGTTTGGCGTAGGGATCGAGCAGCAGCTTGTTGGGGTTGAAGCGGTGCCCGGCGTCGGGCGCGTACGGACCGTACACGCGGTAGCCGTACAACTGGCCTGGGCGCGCATCGGGCAGGTAGCCGTGCCAGATCTCGTCGGTGTACTCGGGCAGCACGATGCGCTCGACCTCGCGGCCGCGTTCGTCGAACAGGCACAGCTCGACCTTGGTGGCATTGGTCGAGTACAGCGCGAAATTCACGCCCAGGCCGTCCCAGGTGGCGCCGAGCGGAAACGAGCGGCCTTCGCGAATGCGGGAGCGGCGGGCGAGCTTGCGAAGCGGCATGCGAAATCCTTACGACGTGGCGGGGCCGTTGCCGGCCGGGGAAAGCGAGTGGTCTTGCGGATCGGCGCGTGCTTCGGCGTCGACCAGGCGTTCGGCCATGGCCCAGTGGCGGGCGGCGCGGCCGTCGGGCCGGCCTTCGGCTTCCCAGATTTCGTGTGCGAGTTGTTCGATGCGGCGCTGGCGTGTGTCTGCGTCCATGGCGGTCTTGTCAGGGAAGGTGGCCTGCACGGCCACCGGCATGTCAGGGAACGGCGGTCAGCACGGCCACCGGGAACTCGGCGAGCAGGTCGGCCACCGGCATCGAGGCCGATACCGCGAGGTCGCGCCCGCTCAGCACGTGCCGGTACTGTGCCGCGGGCAACGTCAGAAAGGTGTTATGCCAATTCAGCTGCGCGCGCAGCGGTGCCGCCGCTTCCAGCGGTTGCGCCGCGGCGGCCAGGCGCGGCACCACCACCAGCAGGGTCTTGCCCGCGTGTTCGCGCGCGAAGCCGAGCACATGCTGCGCGTGCGGACCCTGCGCCTGCAGCGGGCGATAGCCGCCATGCGCGAACAGCGCCGGATGCGCGCCGCGCAGCTGCAGCAACTGCGCGGTCAACCACGCCTTGATGTGACCGCTGTTCCAGTCGCGCAGCAGCGCCGACGTTGCGCTGGCGTCGTGCAGCCAGGCCTGGCGCAGCGCGTAGTCCACCGGGCGGCGGTTGTCCGGATCGACCAGCGACAGGTCCCAGCCTTCGCAGCCCTGATACAGGTCGGGTACGCCCGGCACGCTCAGCCGCAGCGTGGTCTGCACCAGGCTGTTGAGCGCGCCGGCCGGCGCCAGCGCGGCCGCGGCCTGCGCCAACGCCTCGCGCAGCGGCGCGCCGGCCGGCGCCAGCAGCGCCGCGTCCAGCAGTGCGCGCACGCCGCGTTCGTAGGCCTCGTCCGGCCAGGTCCAGTAGGTGCGCAGCTTGGCCTCGCGGGCGGCCTTGAGCTGCCAGGCGCCAATGCGCGCGGCGTAGTCGGCCAGGCCGGCGGCATCGTCGCTGGCCAGTTCCAGCGGCCAGGCGGCGACCAGCATCTGCCACAGCATCAGCACGTCGCCGGGCAGCGGCGCGGCGCTGCCGGCCGGCAGCAGGTCGGCGGACAAGGCCTGGAAGCGCGCCACCTGTTCGGCCCACCACGGCGCCTGCGCGCTGAGCGCGGCCAGGCGCATGCGCACATCTTCGCCGCGCTTGTGGTCGTGGGTGGCGGTGGCCAGCAGCGCACGCGGGTGCCGCTGCGCGCGCGCGGCGTTGGCGGCGTGGAACGCGTCCGGCGCCAGCGCGAACACGTCCGGGTCGCTGCCGACCTCGTTGCGCGACAGCAGCACGCCGTGGCGGTAGAACGCGGTGTCCTCGACCGACTTGGCGTTGAGCGGCGCCGACAGCTGCTCGATGCGGCGGCGCACGATGCGCCGCAGCGCGATCTGCGCCTTGCCGGTGCCGCGGCCGTCGCGGCTCCAGCGCGCGATCGCGTCGATCGCCGCGCACACCCGCGGCTCGGCGCCATTGCGCGCGTGCTGCGCGGCCTGCGCCAGGCGTGCCGCATCGGCTTGGTCCAGGCCATCGGGCCCGGCGTAGGTGCGGTACACCTCGAAGTGCCGCAGCAGCGCCATCAGGCCCTGCGCCAGCATCTGCGGGCTGAACTCGCGGGTGGCCGGGTCCAGGTGCGCGGCGGCGGAAAGCGCCTGCACGGTGCGCACGAACTCGGTCTGCAGCGACCCTTGCAGGATCTCGTCGCGCGCGGCGCGTTGCTCCTGGCCGAAGTCGCCGCTGCGGCCGGTTTCGCGGCGCCACAGCGCGGTCAGCGGCGCGGCGCCGGCCGGGTCGTGCAGCACGCCGGCGACCTGGTCCATGAAGTCGTAGCCGGTGCTGCCGTCGCACGGCCAGTCGCCGCGCAGGGTTTCCTGCGGCGCCAGGATCTTCTCGATGTACAGCGCGATGCCGCCGGCGGCGATGCCGCGGCGGCGCCCGGCGCGGTCCAGCTGCGCGCGCAACCGCTGCACGTAGCCGGTGGGATCGGCCAGGCCATCGACGTGGTCCACGCGCACGCCATCGAGATGGCCTTCGGCGACCAGCCGCAGCGGCAGTTCGTGCACCGCGGCGAACACCTCGTTTTGCTCCACGCGCAGCGCCGCCAGCGAGGTGATGTCGAAGAAGCGGCGGTAGTTGAGCATGTCGTTGCCGACCCGCCACCACGCCAGCCGGTAGCACTGGCGTTCGATCAGCCGATGCAGCGCGTCGTCGCCCAGCCGCGCGGCGTCGTTGAGCCGCGCCGCCCAGGCCTGGCGTGCGGCCGGCGGATCCTGGGCCACGGCGCCTTCCAGGCGGATCGGAAAGCGTTGGTCGTGGTGCTCCAACTGCACTTCACCGTCCTCGGCCACGCGCAGTTGCAGCGCGCCTTCGCTCAGCGCTTGTGCGTAAGCGCGGTCCAGCACCGGTAGCCACAGCTTGCCGTCGCGGCCGGGCGCGCGCCAGTCGATGTCGAACCAGCCGGCGTGGCGGCTGCGCCGGCCATGCTTGAGCACGTCCCACCACCACGGGTTGGCCGCATGCGTGGCCATGTGGTTGGGCACGATGTCCAGGATAAGGCCCATGCCGTGCGCGCGCACGCGCTCGGACAGGTGCAGCAGCGCCGGTTCGCCGCCGAGTTCGGGATTGACCACACGCGGATCGGTGACGTCGTAGCCGTGGGTGGAGCCGGGCACGGCGCTGCCGATCGGCGACAGGTACAGATGGCTGATGCCCAGGCCGGCGTAGTAGGGCACCTGCGCGGCGGCGTCGAGCAGGGTGAATCCGGCGTGCAGTTGCAGGCGCGCGGTGGCGCGCAGCGGGGTGACGCTCATGCGTCGGTTCCTTGCGCGGGGCAGGCGCTGCGGCGCGCGTGCGCGAACGCCTGCAGGCGGGTGTCGAGCGGCGCGCCGGCGGCCGCCGTGTCCGCCGCCGGCAAGCGCCGGCGCCAGTTCGGGTGACCATCGACGGTGCCGGGCAGATTGGGTTGCTGGTCCAGGCCCAGCGCGTCCTCGGCCGGCAGCAGCGCCAGCGGCGAGGGCGTGGCGGCGACGAAGCGCAGCGCGTCCAATTCCGGGTCGTGCGCCTGCGGCAGCGCCGCGGCGACCGCGGCGTCCATGCGCGCCACGTCGGCGCGGCGGGTCGCATGGTCGGCGCGTTGCTGCGCGGCGTCGGACAGCTGCAGGCGGCGGCGCCAGTCGATGTCCTCCCCGCAGCGCCAGCCGCGCAGCGTCGGCAGGTCGTGGGTGGTGGTGGTGGCGATGGCATCGCCACGCCAGTGTGCCGGCGCCAGGAACGCGCCCTTGGCGTCGCGGGTGAACAGCAGCACGTCGATGCCCATCACCCCGCGCTGCGACAGTTCGGCACGGATGCCGTCCGGCACCACGCCCAGGTCTTCGCCGATCACGATCGCGCGGTGCCGCCACGATTCCAGCGCCAGCAGGCGCAGCAGATCGTGCAGCGGATAGCGCAGGTACACGCCGTCGGCGGAACTGGCGCCGCGCGGGATCGTCCATAGCCGCAGCAGGCCAAGGATGTGGTCGATGCGTACGCCGCCGCGGTCGCGCATCACCGCACGCAGCAGCTCGATGAAGGGCGCGAAGCCGCTGGCGCGCAGCCCGTTCGGCGAGTAACCGCCGATGCCCCATGCCTGGCCGTCGCCGTTGAACGCATCCGGCGGCGCGCCCAGTTCCAGCCCGGCCAGCACCGCCTGCGGCCAGGCCGCGGCCTCGGCGCCGCCGGGATCGAAGCCCACCGCCAGGTCGGCGATCAGGCCGATGCCCATGCCGGCAGCGCGCGCCTGCTGCTGCACGCCGGCCCAGCTGCGCGCGGCCAGCCACTGCGCGAAGCTGTGCAGGGCCGGATCGGTATCGCCGAAATCGCGCGCGGCGAACGCGGCGTAGTCGCGCAGCGCGGCGCCGCGCGCCAGTTGGAAGGTGGCGAAATCCGCATGCAGGGCGCTGTCGGCCTGGGCGAAATCGGCATGCAGCTGGCGTAGCCACTGCCACTTCGCCGCGGACGAGGCCGGCCAATCGATCAGTGCGCGCGTCTGCGCGTCGGCGAAGGCCTGTTCCAGCCCGGCCGCCTGCAGCGCGCGTTGCGCCGCGGCGGCGCCGAGCACGCGTGCCGGTGCCGCCTGCAGCGGATCCAGGAAACGCCGGTCGCCCGGCGAATACGGGCTGTAGTGCGTGCCGATCGGCCGCGCCGCATGCACCGGGCTCAGCGCGATGGCATCGCCGCCGGCCTGCGCGATGCGCCCGGCCCAGGCGGCCACGCCGTCCGCATCGCCGATGCCTGCGTCGCCCGGGCCTTGCGCCGAATACACCTGCAACGACAGGCCCCAGCGCGCGCCTACCGCCTCGGCCACGCCGTAGCAACGCGGTGGCGCCAGCGCCAGCGTGGCGTGGCGGTCGCCGTGCTGCAGGGTCCAGTAGCCGTGGCTATCCAGCGCGGCGACGCGGCCTTGCGCATCGAAGCGGCCGTCGCGGCGGCGGCCGTCCTCGTGTTCGAGCCGGTACGCCGCGCCCGGCGTACCGCCGGCGTCGATTGGCGTGCCGAGGTCGGCGGTCAGCAGCGACGCTTCGACGTTGGCGTTGGCCTGCAGCCGGCGCAGGCTGTCGCGGCAGGCGGCGTCGTCGTGCGCGTCCAGGCCGAGCGCGCCGAGCACGCTGCGCAGCGTGTCGGTGCCGACCGTGCGCGGCGTATCGGAGGCGTCGATCCAGTCGACCAGCAGGCCGGCGGCGGACGCCAGGGTGTGCAAGGGGGTATCGGTCATGAGCGAGTCGGGGCCGCGGCAAAAGGGAAAAAGGGACGCTCAGCCGTCGCCGCGCGCGCGGCGTGGCCGTCAGGCAGGCACACGGTCGCGGGCGACGAACGGGATGGGCAGCGTGCCGGAAGCGCTGTCGCGATGGCGTCGCGACAGCCCGCGCTCACGTTGCGGAACCGGCTCGGTAGCGGGCGACGAAGGCGTTGGGCGGCAGCTGCGCCGGGTCGTCGCCGGCGTTTTCGGCATGCACCGTCGCGCCAGGCAGATCCAGCGCCACCGGCGTGTCGCCGAAGTTCGCGGCCACGTGCCATTCGCCGTTGCCCAGGGTCCAGCCGGCGGCCACCGCCTTCGGCCCCAGCGTGCGCGCGCCCACCGCGCGTGCCTGCGCCAACGCTGGCACCAGGTGCTGGCGGCGCAGCGCCAGCAGCGCCACGAACCAGTCGCGCCAGCGCGCGCCGTCGCCGTGGGTGGCATCGCCGATGTCGGCGATGGACGCCTCGAACGTGCTCAGCGCGTTCGGGTCGGGAATGGTGGCGCGCTGCTGCGGATCGGCGAACGCGGCGAAATGCGCGAACTCGCGGCGCCGGCCTTCGCGCACCGCCTCGTCCAGCGGCGGCGCGAAATCGGTGAAGAACAGGAACGGGGTGCGGCTGCCCCACGGCTCGCCCATGAAGAACAGCGGGATCATCGGGGTCAGCGCGGTCAGCGCCAGCGCCGCGCGCAGCGCCGGCTCGGACACCTGGGTGATCAGCCGGTCGCCGCGTGCGCGGTTGCCGATCTGGTCGTGGTTCTGCGCGAAGATCACGAACTTGTGCGGCGGCAGCTGCGCGCTCGGCTCGCCGCGCGCATGCCCGCGATAGTCGGCCTGGCCCTGGTAGGCGAAGCCTTCGCCCAGCACCCGCGCCAGGTGCTGCGCCGGCGCATCGGCGAAACCGGCGTAGTAGCCCTCGTTCTCGCCGGTCAACAGCACGTGCAGGCTGTTGTGGAAATCGTCGTCCCACTGCGCGCTGTAACCGCGCTCCAGCACGCCGGCCTGGTTGGCTTCGTTCTCCAGTACCAGGTGCACGTAGCGCCCGGCCGGCACGCTGGCGGTGATCGCCTCGCGCAGCGTGTCCAGGAACGCGTTCGGCACGATCGCGTGCACCGCGTCCAGGCGCAGGCCGTCGAAGCGGTATTCGTGCAGCCACATCAGCGCGTTTTCGATGAAGTAGCGTTGCACCGGCGCAAGCCGGAAGTCGATCGCCGCGCCCCACGGGGTTGGCGCGTCCTGGCGGAAGAACGCCGAGGCGTACTGGCCGATGTAATTGCCGTCCGGGCCGAAGTGGTTGTAGACCACGTCCAGGAACACGCTCAGGCCCAGGCCGTGGGCTTCGTCGATCAGCGCCTTGAGTTCGTCCGGATGGCCGTAGGCCGCGGCCGGCGCGTACGGCAGCACGCCGTCGTAGCCCCAGTTGTGGCGGCCGGGGAAGGCGGCCAGCGGCATCAGCTCGATCGCGGTGACGCCCAGCGCCGCCAGTGTCCGCAGCTGCGCGCGCAGCCCGGCGTAGCCGCCGCACGCGCCCACGTGCAGTTCGTAGAACACCGTGTCCGCCCACGGCCGGCCGCGCCAGGCGTCGTGCTGCCAGCGGTAGCCGTCGCTGGCCAGCACCGCGCTGGCGCCATGCACGCCGTCGGGCTGCCAGCGCGAAGCGGGATCGGGCACCGGTTCGCCGCCGTCGATCGCGTAGCGGTAGCGGGTGCCGGCGGCGCAGGCGATGGTCGCGGCGAAATAGCCGTCCGCCGCCGCGGCCAGCGGTTGCCGGCGGCCGTCGTCGAACACCAGTTCCACGCGCTGCGCATCCGGCGCCCACAGCGCGAAAGCGACTTCGCCGTTGGCGGTGGGCCAGGCGCCCTGGCGCAGCGCTGCGGGCGACGCGGTTGCCGCGCCGTCGGTCGGGATTGTGCTTGTTGCGATGTTCACGTCAATACTCCGCTTGCAACCAGAGGGTGGACAGCGGCGGCAGGGTCAGCGCCAGCGATTGCGCGTGTCCGTGCATCGCTTGCGCGGCGGTGCGCAAGACACCGCCGTTGCCCTGGTTGGAACCGCCGTAATGGCCGCTGTCGGTGTTGAGCAGTTCGCGCCACTGCCCGCCGCGCGGCACGCCGAGGCGGTAGCCATGGTGCACGGCCGGGGTGAAGTTGCTCACCGCCAGCAGCGGCGGCGCGCCGCCGGCGCGGTCGTGGCGCACGAAGGCGAACACGCTGTTGTGCTGGTCGTCGGCCACGCTCCATTCGAAGCCGTCCGCGGCGCGGTCGCTGCGGTATAGCGCCGGCTGGGCGCGCAGCTGGCGGTTGAGGTCGCCGACCAACCGCGCCACGCCGCGGTGCTCGGCGCGCTGCGCCTGCACCCAGTCCAGCGCGCGGTCGTGGTCCCATTCCTGCCATTGCCCGAATTCGCCGCCCATGAACAGCAGCTTGCGTCCCGGGTGCGCCCACATGAAGGCCAGGTAGGCGCGCAGATTGGCGAAGCGCTGCCAGCTGTCGCCGGGCATCTGCGCCAGCAGCGAGCCCTTGCCGTGCACCACTTCGTCGTGCGACAGCGGCAGCACGAAGTGCTCGGAGAACGCATACATCAGGCCGAAGCTCATCTCGCTGTGGTGGTGCTGGCGATGGCTGGGGTCGCGCCGCATGTAGCTCAGCGTGTCATGCGTCCAGCCCATGTTCCACTTGTGGCTGAAGCCCAGCCCGCCCTGCTCCAGCGGTGCGGTCACGCCCGGCCAGGCGGTGGATTCCTCGGCCATCACCCGCACCCCGGGGAAGCGCTGCGCGATCTCGGCATTGAGCCGGCGCAGGAACGCGATCGCCTCCAGGTTCTCGCGCCCACCCTGGGCATTGGGTACCCATTCGCCCTCGTTGCGGCCGTAGTCGCGGTACAGCATCGCCGCCACCGCATCCACGCGCAGCCCATCGACGTGGAAGCGCTCGATCCATTCCAGCGCGCTGCCGATCAGGTAGGCGACCACTTCGGCGCGGCCGTAGTTGTAGATCAGCGTGTTCCACTCGCGATGCACGCCTTCGCGCGGGTCGGCGTGCTCGTACAGCGCGGTGCCGTCGAAGCGCTGCAGGCCATGCGCGTCGTCGGGGAAATGCGCGCCGACCCAGTCCAGGATCACCCCGATCCCGGCCTGATGGCAGGCATCGACGAAGCGCGCGAAACCGTCCGCGTCGCCATGCCGCGCGGTCGGCGCGTACAGGCCCAGCGGCTGGTAGCCCCAGGAGCCGCCGAACGGATATTCGGCGATCGGCAGCAGTTCGAGATGGGTGAAGCCCATCTCGCGCACGTACGGGATCAGGTGCGCGGCCAGCGCATCCCACTGCAGCGGCTGGCCGTGCGCGTCGTGGCGCCAGGAGCCGGCATGCACTTCGTAGATGCTCATCGGCTGCGCGGCGCCGGCGCGCGCTTCGCGCTGCGCCAGCCAGGCCGTGTCGTGCCAGACGAAGTCGCTGGCACCGGGCACCACCGAGGCGGTGTCGGGCGCGCACGTGCTGTGGCGGGCGACCGGATCGGCCTTGCGCGGCAGCGGCGTGCCGTCGGCATCGAGGATCTCGTACTGGTAGTGCTCGCCGCCGCGCAGCCCGGGCAAGAACAGTTCCCAGACGCCGGCCTGGCGATGCAGGCGCAGCGGATGGCGGCGGCCGTCCCAGCCGTTGAAATCGCCGACCAGCGCGACCCGCCGCGCATGCGGCGCCCACACCGCGAAGCGCACCCCATCGACCGTGCCGACGCGGCTGTGGTGCGCGCCCAGCGCGGTGCGCAGCGCGGCGCCGTCGCCTTCGGCCATGCCCTGCAGCCAGGCCTCGTCCAGCACCGGGCCGAATGCGTAGGGATCGTCGATTTCCTGCACGGCGTCCGGCCACACGATGCGCAGCCGGTAGTCCATCGCGGTCTTCAGTTCGCCTTCGAACAGGCCCTCGGCCTCCGGGTGCGCGCGCATCCGCGCCACCAGTTTGCCGGTGCCGTCGAGCAGGCCCAGCGCGTCGGCGCCCGGCACCAGCGCGCGGACCCGGAGCATGCCGTCGGCGGCGGCGTGCGGACCCAGCCAGGCGAACGCGTCCACGGCGTCGCCGCGGGCCAGTGCCTGCAGTGCGAGGCGTTCGCGCTCGTCGTTCGCCGCTTCCAGCGGCGCGTCCCACACCGGGATCGCGTCCGGCGCCCGTTCCCGTTCGCTCATGCCACCGCCGGCGACAGCGGGGCAGTGCGGTCGTACAGGGCCATGTACTTGCGCCCGGCCAGGTCCCAGCCGCTGGGCCGCAGCATTGCCGCGCGGCGCATCGCCTGCAGCAGGCCGGGCAGGCGGAAGGTGCGGAACACCCGCTGCAGGCAGCGGCGCAGGCCATCGGCGGACGGCTCTTCGAACAGGAAGCCGGTGACGCCGTCGTCCACGGTATCGATCAGGCCGCCGGTGGCGTGCGCGATCGGCAGGCTGCCGAAGCGCTGCGCGTACATCTGGCTCAGCCCGCACGGTTCGAAGCGCGAGGGCATCAGCAGGAAATCCGAGCCGGCGAACATGCGCCGCGCCAGCCGCTCCTCGAAGCCGATGTGGGCGCCGACATGGCCGGGGAAGCGCCGCGCCAGCGCCGCCACCGCCTGCTCGATCTGGGGCTCGCCGCCGCCGATCAGCACGATCTGGCCGCCGGCGGCGACGATCTGCGGCGCCACTTCGCAGACCATGTCCAGGCCTTTCTGGTGCACCAGCCGCGACACCACCGCGAACAGCGGGCCGTCGCTGTCGATCAGGCCGAACGCGCGGCGCACCTGGGCGGCGTTGTCGCGCTTGCCCTGGACCTGGTCGATGCCGAAATGGGTGTGCAGGTGATCGTCGGTACGCGGGTCCCAGCTGGGGTCGATACCGTTGACGATGCCGCTGAGGCGGCCGCTGGCGGCATGCCGGGCCAGCAGCGTATCCAGGCCGCAGCCCTGCGCCGGTCCGGTGATCTGCGCGGCGTAGCTGACGCTGACCGTGTTGATGTGGTCGGCGTGGACGATGCCGGCGCGCAGGAACGACATCTGCCCGTAGAACTCCAGGTCCTGCAGGCCGGTGTCGGGCATGCCCAGCGCGCTGGCCATCGCGTACGGGAACAGGCCCTGGTAGGCCAGGTTGTGGATGGTCAGCAGGCATGGCGTGCGCCCGCCGGACCAGCGCACGTAAGCGGCGGCCAGCGCGCACGGCCAGTCGTTGAGGTGCAGCAGGTCAGGAGTCCAGTCCAGCCCGGCGCGGCTGCCGGCGATCTGCGCGGCGGCGTGCGACAGCGTGGCGAAGCGCAGCGCGTTGTCTTCCCAGTCGCAGCCTTCGCTGGTCACGTACGGCGAACCCTGGCGCTCGAACAGCTGCGGGCACAGCAGCACGTACACGCACAGGCCGTCGGGGCGGTCTGCGCGGCCCAGCGTGCAGGCCGGCAGGCCGGCGTGGGCAGCGATCTGGCCGACGATCTCCAGCGGCCCGGTCTTGCGCAGCACCGCCGGGTAACCGGGGATCAGCACGCGGATGTCGCAGCTGCCGCGCAGCGCGCGTGGCAATGCCGCGGCCACGTCGCCCAGGCCGCCGGCCTTGATGAAATCTGCCATCTCCGAGGTCACGAACAGGCTGGCGCGGCGCGGCGCCAGCTGCAGCTTGACGGTGACTTCGGCAGGGCGGATGAAGCGTCCTCGCGCATCGCGGTGGCGCCGCCGCGGGGCGCGCAGGACCGGATGGGTATCGCGTTGTCTATCGGGCAGATCGGCGAGCGTTGGGGGCGACATGGCGGTTCCGTCGGGGAGGGGGGGACGGGGCACGGGACACACGGCAAAGCGACTGCTGCCGCGCGTCCATGCGCGGCGCGCGACGCGAGAGCCAAAAACCGGAGACGAAACAGAGGGGACTGAACGGCCGGGTCAACGCCTGTCAAGTAATGTACGAACGGAACGATAAAAGCAACGTGAAGTGGCGCGTTGTCTACATTGCGCCCTCGGGGTTATCGCATAGTGATTTCGCCGCATTCCAAGTGGCGAGACGCGATCGCACCGATGAACCGTTTAGCTTCATTTCCGATGTCGCCGTCGCCTGCCACGGTCGGCGTGAATCCGCGGGTTGTGTTGTCTTCATCGGGCCTGTGCTGCAATGCCGGCATGGACACATCGCCACAACGGATGCGACGCGAGCTGGACGGCTTCGTGCTGGACGCGGTGCTCGCCGCGGCGCCGGACGGGGTGCTGGTGCCGCAGATCCGGATCTCGGACGGCGATGGCGCCGTGCTCAGCCGGCACGCCTTCGACGGCGTGTACTTCGGCGATGTCCGCGCAGGCGAGCACTTCGTCGCCGAGCGTCTGGCGGCGATCCGTTCGGCGCAGTATGGAAAATTGGTGTTCGGCTGAGTTGGTGGCGGTGTGTGCCGGCAGCGTGCGCTAATGCGCCGGCTGCAGCCGTTGCAGCGCCGCCAGCAGGCCGGCATGGCTGTAGGGTTTGGACAGGAAGCCGGTATGCGCCGGCAGCGTCGCGGTGTCGGGGTTCTTCATGCCAGAGGTGAGCAAGGCGGGGATCGTGACCAGGCGGCGGCGCAGTTCGCGGACCATGGTCATGCCGTCGCAACCGGGCATCTGCACGTCGCTGAAGATCAGGTCCACGTCGTGATGCCGCTCCAGCAGCGCGAGTGCCTCGTTCGCAGTGCCGGCGGACAGCACCCGATAGCCATCGCCATCCAGCATCATCGCCGCCAATTCCCGAATCGTTTGATCGTCCTCCACCAACAGGATCGTAGTGAGGGCACAAGTAGTGATGGCACAAGTCCCGCGCATAGTGCGATGCCACCTCGTCTTCAATGCCTGCAGCTTCACGATTCGCCGGTGAAGCGCTGGTGACGCTGCAGTGATACCGATATGCTGAACCACCCATCATGAGACGCAGCTTGCCCCCCCACGTTCGCTATCGCCAGATCGTCGAACTCTCGCACGACTGCATCAAGGAGATCGGCCGCGACGGTGTTGTGCGTTCGATCAACACCCGCGGCCTGAGCCTGCTCGGCGCGACCGAGCCCAGGCATGTCGTCGGCCGCGCGTGGCTGGAGCTGTGGCCGGAGGAGATGCGGCAGATCGTGGAAACGGCGTTCGCCGCCGCCTTGCGCAACGAGCAATACGAATTCTGGGCGCAGCGCGAGACCTTCGACGGCCGCCCGCGCTGGTGGCAGGTGCAGGCCAGTCCGCTGACCAACGCCAACGCCGAAGTGGAACGCGTGCTGGTGATCAGCCGCGACGTCACCCAGCATCGCCAGATCGAGGAGGCCCTGCGCACCTTGGGCGATCTGCCGCAGGCCGGCGTCGGCGCCGCGGTACAGGTCGTCAGCGAGAACCTGGGGCAGCGGTTGCAGGCCGAGCACATCGAGCTGCGCGGGCAGCTGGATATCGCCCTGGCCGCGCAGCGCGTCGCCGAGCGGGCCATGACCCAGGCGCAGAAGGGCGAGGCGATCGGGCAGATGCTGGCCGGCATCGTCCACGATTTCAACAACATGCTGCAGACCGCGATGACCTCGGTGAGTATGGTGGCCGAACATCCGCAGCGGCTGCAGCCGGACCAGCGCAAGCTGCTCGGCATCGCCGGCGACGCCTTGCAGCACGGCGCGCGGATGACCCGGCGCCTGCTCGGCTTCGCCCGCGCCCACCCGGTCAAGCCGCAGTGGCTGGACCTGTGCGAGGTGGTCGCGCAGATACAGCCGCTGCTGGCGCAGGCCCTGGGCGGGGACATGAACCTGCAGCTGGCGACCGCGGCCGGCGGCGCCACCACCTATGCCGACCGCAGTTCGGTGGAGCAGGCGGTATTGAACCTGGCCTTGAACGCGCGCGACGCGTGCCAGCCCGGCGACGTGGTGTCGATCCGCTGCGGTAGCCTGCAGGTGCCGCCAAAGCAGGCCGCGGCGATGCGCCAGCCGGGCCGCTACGTGACCCTGGCGGTCAGCGATCATGGTGAGGGCATGTCCGAGGACACCAAGTCGCGGCTGTTCGAGGCCTATTTCACCACCAAGCCCGAAGGCAAGGGCACCGGCCTGGGCCTGGCCCAGGTCTACGGCCTGGTGCGCCAGGCCGGCGGCTTCGTTGATGTGGATTCCGAGCTGGGGTGCGGCACCACCATCACCCTGGCATTCCCGTACGTCGCCGAAGCGCCGCCGGGCGAGGCCGGCGACAGCGCCGCGCTGCCGGCGCCGGCCTGAGCCGCGCAGCAGCGTGCCGCGCGCTGCAACGGCGCCGATCCCCGGGTCGCTGCGCCATGCGCCATGCGCCTTGCCAGCGCGCCGCGTGCGCCACTGCATGCCAGCATTCTGGTCACTGCAACAGTGGCGCGGCGTCGGCGTGGCAACCGATCGGATCGGGGCTGCGCGCTGTCTTCGCTTGCGATCGCGCGGCAGCGCATGGCGCCTTGCCGCTGATGTAACGCCACAGCTGCATGCGCTGGTCGCTGCCTGCAGCGCCAGTGCCTGCAGCGATTGGCGTGCGCACGCCGCTGCATTGGCGGATGGCTGAACGGACCTGCCTGCGCCCAGGGCGGCGCATGCTTGGCCGTCTTCGCGAAAGCTTACTATTCGAGGTTTACAGTGGCGGCGGTATTTTGCCCGCCCGACAGGAGAGAACGTGGGTACCAGTGGCAATCACAGCAAGACAGCGCCGGTAGTGGCGCCAGGGTTCGTCGCGCCGCGCGCGTCCGCGCATGCATCGCCGCGTGGCGACGCCGTCCGACGAGGCTGGCGGAAGGCATGAGCATGGTGGCCCCCACATCGCCCCTGCCCGATGCCCCTGTCCTCGATGCCGGCCATGCGGTGCTGCCGCCGGAGGCGCCGTTGCCGATGCCGGTGCAATCGCTGCGCCAGGGCAAACTGCGCAACAAGCGCCTGCCCACCACGCCGCCCGGCATGTTCTGGCGGCGGCTGTACGTGTTCGGCAGCACTGCGCTGATGACCGCCTACGCCAGTGTGCTGATCGGCAAGGTGTTGCTGATCGGCGGGGTCAGCGTGCTCGAAGGCTGCCTGATGGCCTTGTTCATCCCCCTGTTCGCGTGGATCGCGTTCTCGTTCGTCAGCGCGCTGGCCGGATTCGTGACCCTGGTGTTCGGCGGCGGTCGCAAGCTCGGCATCGACCCGGACGCGCCGCTGCCGAGCGTGCGCAGCCGCACCGCGTTGCTGATGCCCACCTACAACGAGGATCCGCACCGGCTGATGGCCGGATTGCAGGCGATCTATGAATCGGTCGAGGCCACCGGGCAGATCGCGCACTTCGACTTCTTCATCCTCAGCGACACCACCCGCGCCGCGGTCGGCGCCGAGGAAGAGCAGGTCTACGCCGACCTGGTCGAACGCACCGGCGGCCAGGGCCGCATCTACTACCGGCGCCGCGCCGACAACGCCGAGCGCAAGGCCGGCAACATCGCCGGCTGGGTGCGCCGGTTCGGCGGCGCCTATCCGCAGATGCTGATCCTGGACGCCGACAGCCTGATGACCGGCGACACCATCGTGCGCCTGGTTGCCGGGATGGAGGCCAATCCCGATGTCGGCCTGATCCAGACCCTGCCGGAAGTGGTCAACGGCAACAGTGTGTTCGCGCGCATGCAGCAGTTCGGCGGCCGCGTCTACGGCCCGGTGATCGCCTACGGCGTGGCCTGGTGGCACGGCGCGGAGAGCAACTATTGGGGCCACAACGCGGTGATCCGCACCCAGGCCTTCGCCGAACAAGCCGGCCTGCCGGCGCTGCCGGGGCGCAAGCCGTTCGGCGGCCATGTGCTCAGCCACGATTTCGTCGAGGCCGCGCTGATGCGCCGCGGCGGCTGGGCCACGCACATGGTGCCGTACCTGCAGGGCAGCTACGAGGAAGGCCCGCCGACGCTGACCGACCTGCTGGTGCGCGACCGCCGCTGGTGCCAGGGCAACCTGCAGCACTCCAAGGTGGTCTTCGCGCGCGGCCTGCACTGGATCAGCCGCATGCACATGATGATCGGCATCGGCCATTACTTCACCGCGCCGATGTGGGGCTTGCTGATGCTGATCGGCATCGCGATCCCGCTGCAGAGCGACGGCTTCGACCTGGTCGCCAAGGTGGTGTCCCCGTTCTCGCCGGCGCGCTACTGGCACCAGCAGGATTCGACCCGGGTGTTCTGGGTGTTCGCGGTCACCATGTTCGTGCTGCTGGCGCCGAAGGTGCTGGGTTACTTCGCGATGCTGCTCAAGCCGCAGGAGCGGCGCGGCTGCGGCGGTGCGCTGCGCGCGCTGCTGAGCATGCTGCTGGAAACCGTGCTGGCGGCGCTGATGGCGCCGGTGGTGATGTACGTGCAGTCGCGCGGCGTGGCCGAAGTGCTGGCCGGCAAGGACTCGGGCTGGGACGCGCAGCAGCGCGACGATGGCCGCCTGTCGTGGCTGGTGTTGGCGCGCAGCTACGGCGGACTCAGCGCGTTCGGCTTGTTGATGGGAGGCATGGCCTACGTCGTATCGCCGTCGCTGGCGACGTGGATGGCGCCGGTGGTGATCGGCATGGCGCTGGCGATTCCGGTGGTGGCGCTGAGTTCCTCGCGTGCGGCCGGGCTGTGGCTGCGCCAGCTGCGGATCCTGTCCATCCCCGAAGAGCAGCAGCCGCCGGCCGTGCTGCTGCGCGCGGGCGAATTGCGCCGCGCCGCCGCCGCGCGCCGCGTCACCGGCTGACGCGGCAGGCATAATGCGCCCCATCTCGATGGGGACTGCGCGCATGCTGGAAACTGTGGAACACGAAACCGCCGCTTCGCCGGCGTGGACCGTGCTGTGGTTGCACGGACTCGGTGCCGACGGCCACGATTTCGCACCGCTGGTGCCGGAGTTGCTGCGGCCGGACTGGCCGGCCTTGCGCTTCGTGTTTCCGCATGCGCCTGTGCGCGCGGTGACGATCAACAACGGCGTGCGCATGCGCGCCTGGTACGACATCGTCAGCCCGGATTTCTCCAACCGCGCCGACAGCGCCGGCGTCGCCGCCTCGGTCGCCCAGGTCGAGGCATTGATCGCGCGCGAACATGTGCGCGGCGTGCCAGCCGAGCACCTGCTGCTGGCCGGGTTCTCGCAGGGCGGGGCGATCACGCTGGCGACGGGGCTGCGCCGCGAACGGCCGTTGGCCGGCTTGATCGCCCTGTCCACCTACCTGCCGGAGGTGGCCGACGTGGCCCGCTGGCATGCGCCGGCGGCGCTGTCGCAGCCGCTGTTCATGGCCCATGGGCAGGGCGATCCGGTGATCCCGCACGCCTATGCCGAGCAGACCGCGCAGGCGCTGCAGGCGCTGGGCATGCCGCTGCAGTGGCAGCGCTATCCAATGGCGCACCAGGTCTGCGCCGAGGAGATCGCCGATCTGCGCGACTGGATGAGCGCGCGCTTCGCCGCCGGCTGAGCCGCGGCGAAGCGCATCGCCGGGTGGGCGCGCCCCGCGGCGACAGCCAGTGCGGCGCGGATGACGGCCCGCCGGCAGCGGGGCTACTATGCGGCGAGACCGCGCTCCAGCCCACTGAGGTGACGTACGTGAAGGTGGTGATCGCCGACGACGAACCCCTGGCGCGCGAGCGACTGCGTGCGCTGCTGGCCGAACACCCCGGCGTCGAGGTGCTGGCCGAGGCCGGCAATGGCCTGGAGGCGCTGCGCGCCTGCGCCGATCTGCACCCGGATCTGGTGTTGCTGGACATCGCCATGCCTGGCATCGATGGCCTGGAGACGGCGCGCCACCTGGCCAGTTTCGAGCCGCGTCCGGCGGTGGTGTTCTGCACCGCCTACGACGCGCACGCGCTGTCCGCGTTCGAGGCCGCGGCGATCGACTACCTGATGAAACCGGTACGCGCCGAGCGGCTGGCGGCGGCGCTGGAGCGCGCGCGCACCTTCATGGCCGGGCGCAGCAGCGCCGCGGCGCTCCCGTCGCAGCAACGCCGCAGCCACCTGTGCGCGCGCCTGCGCGGCAGCCTGCGGCTGATCCCGGTCGACGACATCCACTATCTGCAGGCCGAGGAAAAATACGTGGTGGTGCACCATGCGCGCGGCGAGGACCTGATCGAGGAGTCGCTCAAGTCGCTGGAAGAGGAATTCGCCGAACGCTTCGTGCGCATCCACCGCAACTGCCTGGTCGCGCGCCACGAACTGGTCGAACTGCGACGCCTCGGCGAAGGCCAGGTGCATGCGGTCCTGCGCCACGCCAAGCAGCCGCTGGAAGTGAGCCGGCGCTGCGTGGCGCAGCTGCGGCAGGAGATCCGCCATCGTTGAAGGCCGCGATTGGGGACGCGGGATGGGGAGCCGTCCGGCGTTGCGATTTGCGTTGACCGGGCGTGCCGCCTGTGCCAGGGCGGCGCTTGTCAGCAAGCGTGGTCGGCCTCTGCGCCAGCGGCCGGTGATGGCACTTTCCGCGATAATGGACGGATGAAGATCCTGCGCATCGCTACCCGCAAGAGTCCGCTCGCCCTGTGGCAGAGCGAACACGTCGCCGCCCGCCTGCGCCAGGCGCATCCGCAGCTGGACGTGGTGCTGGTGCCGATGAGCACCCGCGGCGACGAGGTGCTGGACCGCTCGCTGGCGGCGATCGGCGGCAAGGGCCTGTTCCTGAAGGAGCTGGAGCTGGCGATGCTGCGCGGTGAGGCCGATTGCGCGGTGCATTCGCTGAAGGACGTGCCGATGGAACTGGACCCGCCGTTCGTGCTGCCGGCGATCCTGCTCCGCGCCGACCCGGCCGATGCGCTGGTCTCCAATCTCTATGCGTCGCTGGAGGCGCTGCCGCTGGGCGCACGCGTGGGCACCTCGTCGCTGCGCCGGCAGGCGCAACTGCGCGCGCGGCGCCCGGACCTGCAACTGCTGGACCTGCGCGGCAACGTCAACACGCGCCTGGCCAAGCTCGACAACGGCGGCTACGACGGCATCGTGCTGGCCTGCGCCGGCCTGCAGCGGCTGGGCCTGGAAGCGCGCATCACCCAACGCCTGCAGGCGCCGGAGTGGTTGCCGGCGCCGGCGCAGGGCGCCATCGCGGTGGAGTGCCGCGGCGACGACGCGGCCGCGCGGGGGCTGTTCGCCGCGCTCGACGACGCGTCCACCCGCCGCTGCGTGGAGGCCGAGCGGGCGATGAACCGTGCGCTGCACGGCAGCTGCCACGTGCCGGTGGCTGCATTCGCGCAATGGCAGGGCGAAGACCTGCTGCTGCAGGGCATGGTCGGCGGCGTCGCCGACGGCCGCTTGGTGCGCGCCGATGCGCAGCGTCCGGCACATGATCCGGAGGCGCTGGGCCAAGCCGTGGCCGAGGCGCTGCTTGGCGCCGGTGCGCGCGAGCTACTGGATCTGCACCTGCCGGCTTGAGCGGATCCGAACCCGCGTGTGCCCGATCCCGGCGCAGCGGAGATCTACACGCCGTGAACCCTGTAGGAGCGGCTTCAGCCGCGACAGATTGCCAAGGCCACTGCAATCACCGGCCTTTTCTTGGCCCATCTGTCACGATCGCTTCCGAAGCCCGGCAACTGGACGACTCCGCGCGTCGCGACTGAAGCCGCTCCTACAGGAAGCAAGCGGCCGACTCGCCGGGTGCACTGTAGGAGCGGCTTCAGCCGCGACAGGTTGCCAAGGCCACTGCAATCCCCAGCCTTTTCTTGGTCCATCTGTCACGATCGCTTCCGAAGCCCGGCAACTGGACGACTCCGCGCGTCGCGGCTGAAGTCGCTCCCACAAGGGACTTGCGGCGAGCCGGCTGGATGCACTGTGGGAGGGACTTCAGTCCCGACTGCGTCCGACGCCGGATAGCAGGATGGCTTCGTTCGTCGCGGCTGAAGCCGCCCTACAAAAGCCGTGGTCGGCTGCAATGCCGCGTCGCACGCGCGGGATGGTCCGCGCATGCAGTTCCCGATTCCCAGACCTACTTGAACTTGTAGACCACATTCATCGTCGTCAGCGTATCGGTCTTCTTCTTGTCATCGCTGACATCGCTGTTGTGACGCGCCTGCCAGCCGGCCTTCAGCGCCAGCCGCGAGTTCATGCTGACCGAGATGCCCAGGTCGTCCTGCGCGAAGGTGTTGTACGAACCGGACTCCACCAGCAGGGTATTGACCAGCTCGGTGTTGGTGGTCAGGCCGTACTTGAAGTCGACCAGGCCGCGGCCGATCAGGCCGGTCTCGGTGCGGTCCTCGTCCACGTCGTGGGCGCGGCGCACGCCGGGACCGATCTGGACATCGATGCTTTTGCGGTCGCCGTCCATGATCCGCGTGCCGTAGCCGATGCCGATTGTGGCCAGCCGGTCGTAGGTGGCGAAATCGTCGCGCTCGTAGCGCAGCGAGGCGGTCAGCTGGCGGTGTTCGCCCAACTGCAGCGCGCTGCCGGCGCTGCCGGTATAGCGGTTGGAGGTGGTCTGGCGCACGCGCTCGGTGCTGCCGTCGTCGTTGGTATTGGTGTACTCGGCGCTGGCGCGCAGCGCGAACAGGTCGATGCTGTGGATCCAGTCGCCGTCCAGGTACTGGCCCTTGAGCCGGCCGTTGAAGCTTTCGTTGGAGCTGTTGCCGCGCGAAGAGGCGAAGCCCAGCTCGCCGGAGCCGCTCCACGGTGAACTGCCCGGTTCCGCCGGCGGGGCGGGCACGTCGGCGGCGCAGGCCGCGGAGGTGTACAGCAGCAGCAAGGTGATCGCGGATAGTGCGGTGGCGCGGCGGGGCATGGCTTTACTCTCCGGTTGAGGACGCAGCCTTCGGCTAACGAAATGGAAACGATTTCATCATACCGGATCCACATGACCTCCTGGCCGCTGCCAAGCCCCGGCTTCATCGCCGGTTCGGGCGCGCCGCCGCGCTAGCAGCGCACGCACGCCCGGCCGTGGCGCGTTTTCCGCCGCGGACTCAGACATAATCGGCGCCATGGACCGCTACGAACGCATCAATGCTCTGCACCGGCTGCTCAAGTCCGCCCGCTACCCGGTGACGGTGGCGCGCCTGCAGGACGAATTGAGCTGCTCCCGCGCCACCGTCTACCGCGACCTGGCGTTCCTGCGCGATGCGCTGATGGCCCCGGTCGAGGGCGACGGCGAGGCCGGGTTCCGCTACGAGTCCGGCGAGAGCGACCGTTTCGAACTGCCCGGGCTGTGGCTCAGTTCCGAGGAACTGCACGCGCTGCTGGCCTCGCAGCAATTGCTGGCGCGGACCGGCGGCGGGGTGCTGTCCTCGGTGCTGGCGCCGCTGCAGCAGCGCATCGAGAGCCTGCTGGCGGCGCAGGCCGGGGCCACCCACTGGCCGGTGGAGCGGGTGCGGGTGATCCCGCACCGCGGCCGCAAGCTCGACGAGGCCAGTTTCCGCACCGTCGCCTCGGCGGTGCTGGAGCGCAAGCGACTGTCGTTCGACTACCGCGCACGCTCCACCGACGAATCGACCAAGCGCACGGTGTCGCCGCAGCGCATCACCCACTACCGCGACAACTGGTACCTGGACGCCTGGGACCACGGTCGCGATGCGGTGCGCAGCTTCGCGGTGGACCGCATCAACCATGCGCGGCTGCTCGACCAGGTGGCGCAGGACGTGGCCGACGAGGAGCTGGACTCGCAGCTGGCGGCCAGCTACGGCATCTTCTCCGGCGCGCCCAAGGGCTGGGCGACGATCGTGTTCAGCCCCAAGGCGGCGCGCTGGGTCGCCGACGAGCACTGGCATTCCAAGCAGCAGGGGCGCTTCCTGGCCGACGGCCGCTACGAGCTGAAGGTGCCGTACAGCGTCTCGCGCGAGCTGCTGATGGACGTGCTGCATTACGGTTCGGATGCGGAGATCGTCGAGCCGCGTTCGCTGCGCGAACAGGCCAAGGCGCTGCTGTCGCTGGCGTTGAGCAATTACAGCGACGACTGAGGCGTTGGGATCGGGCGTGATGCCGCCGTTGTAGGAGCGGCTTCAGCCGCGACAGGCGGTATCGGCTATAGGCAATGCCTGTCTCGGCTGAAGCCGCTCCTACAGGGCATCCGGCGGTGCGCTGCCGTTGCTCAGGATGGCGCCGATATTGGTCTCGATCCAGTCCACCAGCGCCTGCACATGCAGCGCCGCGTCCTCGCCCAGCGGGGTCAGCGCGTATTCCACGTGCGGCGGCACCACCGGGTAGGCGGTGCGCTGCACCAGGCCGTCGGCTTCCAGCGCCTGCAGGCTCTGCGACAGCATCTTCTCGCTGACCCCTTCCAGCGTGCGGCGTAGGTCGCCGAAGCGGTGCGTGCCCTTGCGCAGGGCCACCAGTACCAGCACGCCCCAGCGGCTGGTCACGTGGCTGAGGACGGCGCGCGCAGGACAATGCTGCGCGAACACCTGGCCGCGGGTGGGGTCTGCGGCGGCAGCGGGCGGCGAAGCGCAGAGGAGGTCGGAGGGAACGCTGGCCACGCGGTGCACCTGTCTGGGGAACGGACCGGCCCGATCATACGGGGGCCGGCTGGCGCTGCGCTGAGCGGCAGGTGATCGGTACTGCAACCTGTTCGGGAAGCGACGACACGCCTCAGGGCTTGCTCGGCACTTCGAAACCGAGCTTGCCGACCTGGGCGCGGTGCTGCGCCACGCGCTTGAGTTTGTCTACATTGATCCCGTAGTCGCGGTCCAGCTTGTCGACCAGTTCGCGGTACTGCTTGTGATCCATGTCCGGCGTGCGCGCGAACACCCAGGCCAGGTCGCGGCCGGGATAGTCGATCAGCGCCCAGGAATAGTCCGGCGCGACCTCCAGGATGCGGTACTTGGTCGGCACCACGGCGAAGAACCAGGTGGTCCAGCGGCGGTTGCCGGTGCCGTCCTTGACCGTGGCGCGCGAGGTGACTTCCTTGAGCGGCTCGTTGAAGCCTTCGCGGTACTGGTAGCGCACACCAATCTTGCCGTCTTCCTTGAGCGTGTACTCGTCGCTGCTGGCGACATGGCCGCGTTCGGCGAAATAAGGCACGTGCGCGATCACGTACCAGCGGCCCATGAAGCGCTGTAGGTCGATCGGTGGCTGCTGCGAGGGTTCTTGCTCCGGGGACTTCGCGCGTGCCGCCGGCAGGGGGACGGCCATGCCGAGCAGCAGCACGGAGGCGAACAGGGAAAACAGGCGCATAGGGCAGGAATCCGGGGCTTGAAGAAATACGCTACCCAGTATCGGGCGAAAGTCATGTCAATAGTGGGTCGCAGCCGTTGAGATGGCCGCGCGGCAGGCTGCGCGCCTCAGCCCTGCTCCGGAGTCGCCGCCATGCCGATCGCCCGTTCCTCCCGCCGCGCCCACGCGCCGCAACCCGCTCTGCGCCGCGTGGTGCGGCAGGCGCTGCTCGCCGGCCTGGCCCTGGTCCTGGTGTGGCCGGCCGCGCGCGGCTCCAGCGAATGGCTGGGCTGGCGGCCGTTGTGGCTGCTGGGTATGCCGCTGAGCGCATGGTGGGCGCTGCACCGCTTTCCGCTGCCGCTGCGGCCGTTGCGCCGGATCCTGGCGCGGGGACGGCCACGGGTGCAGGCGCGGCGCCGACGGCGCGCGCCGGCGTGGCGATTCACCCGCGCGGCCTGACCTTCGGCAGGGGAGGGCCGCGGCTCTGCATGCTACGGTTCCGGGCTGTTTCTCCCCCCGGACCCGACCCATGCCCTCTCTTGCCCATGCCTGCCTGCTCGCCGGACTGATCGTCTCCGGCACCGCCGCGGCGAAGGAAACCGCGATGCCCAAAGACCCCTACGCCTGGCTCGAAAACCTCACCGGCACCAAGCCGCTGGACTGGGTCAAGGCGCAGAACGCCAAGACCGAGGCGCGGCTGAGCGCGCGACCGGGCTTCCAGGCGCGCGAAGCCGGCATCCGCGAAGTGCTGGACTCGGACGCGAAGATTCCGACGGTGCAGAAGATCGGCCCGTACTACTACAACCTGTGGAAGGACCGCACGCACGAGCGCGGCCTGTGGCGGCGCACCACCCTGGACGAATACCGCAAGCCCGAGCCGAAGTGGGAGACGGTGCTGGACCTGGACGCGCTGAACAATGCCGAGGGCGAGAACTGGGTGTGGCACGGCGCCGACTGCCTGCGCCCGGACTACCGCCGCTGTCTGATTACGCTGTCGCGCGGCGGCGCCGACGCCGACGTCACCCGCGAGTTCGACCTGGGTTCCAAGCAATGGGTGAAGGACGGCTTCTTCCGTCCCGAGGCCAAGGGCGGCCTGAGCTGGATCGATGCAGATAGCGTCTACCTCTACACCGATTTCGGCGCCGGTTCGATGACCAGTTCGGGCTATCCGCGCGTGGTCAAGCAGTGGAAGCGCGGCACCCCGCTGCAGAGCGCGCGCCTGGTCTACGAAGGCAAGCCGGAAGACATGTACATCTCCGCGAGGCACGACGACACGCCCGGCTTCGAGCGCGATTTCGTCAGCCGCACGCTGGCGTTCTACAACGACGAGCTGTACCTGCGGGGCGCCGATGGCCGCTTGCGCAAGATCGACGCGCCCAACTCGGCCAGCAAGCGCGTGCACCGCGAATGGCTGACCCTGCAGCTGCGCGAGCCGTGGACCGTGGGCGGCACCACCTATCCCGCCGGCGCGCTGCTGGCCGCCAAGTTCGACGACTTCATGGCCGGCAAGCGTGCGTTCCGGGTGCTGTTCGCGCCGACCGACAGCACTTCGCTGGAGGAATTCGCGTGGACCAAGTCGAAGCTGGTGCTGAACGTGCTGGACAACGTCAAGAGCCGGCTGTGGGTGCTGACCCCGGGCGAAGGCGAGTGGGCGCGCACGCCGTTCCCGGTCGGCGACCTGGCGTTCGGCAGCACCAGCGTGGATGCGGTCGATGCCGACGAGAACGACCAGGTCTGGCTGACCTCCACCGACTTCCTGACCCCGACCACGCTGATGCTGGCCGACGTGCAGCGCGGCCCGCAGAGCATCGAGACGCTGAAGGCGATGCCGAGCTTCTTCGATGCGTCCAAGGACGCGATCGAGCAGCACTTCGCCGTATCCAAGGACGGCACCAAGGTGCCGTACTTCCTGGTGCGGCCGAAGCAACTCAAGCTGGACGGCAGCCATCCGACCCTGCTGTCCGCCTACGGCGGCTTCGAGATCTCGGTGACTCCTTTCTACTCCGGCGGCCTCGGCCGCGGCTGGCTCGACCAGGGCGGCGTGTACGCCCTGGCCAATATCCGCGGCGGCGGCGAGTACGGCCCGCGCTGGCACCAGGCGGCGCTGAAGCAGAACCGGCACAAGGCCTACGAGGACATGGCCGCGGTGGCGCAGGACCTGGCCGCGCGCAAGATCACCTCGGCCAGGCACCTGGGCGTGCAGGGCGGCAGCAACGGCGGGCTGATGGCCGGCAACATGCTGGTGCAGTACCCGCAACTGTTCGGTGCAGTGGTGGTGCAGGCTCCGCTGCTGGACATGAAGCGCTACAGCCACCTGCTGGCCGGCGCCTCGTGGATGGACGAGTTCGGCAACCCTGATACCGACGACTGGACCTACATCCGGACCTTCTCCCCGTACCACCTGTTCGACCCGAAGAAGGCCTACCCGCCGGTGATCTTCATGACCTCCACCCGCGACGACCGGGTGCACCCGGGCCATGCGCGCAAGATGGCGGCGAAGATGATCGACGCCGGCAAGGACGTGACCTACTACGAGAACACCGAAGGCGGCCACGGCGGCGCGGCCAACAACGCGCAGGCCGCGCACGCACAGGCGCTGGAGTACGGGTTCCTGTGGGAGCGGTTGAAGGATTGAAGGCTCGGTAGCGGATGGCTGCAGCGATGCAGCCGCCCCGCTGCGGGCGTTTGCAGTTCTGGCAAGGCGAGGCAACTCCAGGGCCGGAGCAACGGCAACGGCTTTCGCGCCCTTGGCGCGAGTTACTTTTGTCTTGGCAAAAGTAACCAAAACCGCTGTTGCCGACGCGAGCCGATGCGATAAAGCCGCATCGGTTCCCTGCGCTCCTCGGCGCAAGCGGCATTTTGAACCTGCCCCCTGAGAACGGACGCCAAGAAGCAGGGGGTTAAGCGGCTTGCTTCAGTGTCTTGGCATAGTCGTTGGGGGACAGGTATCCAAGCGCCGAGTGCAAGCGCGTGGGATTGTAGAAGCCATGGATGTAGCTGGCGATGGCGGCGTGGGCAGCGGCCCGGGTCTCGTAGACGCCGGTGGCCTCTTCGTTCTTGAGCGTGGCGAAGAAGCTCTCGGCGACGGCGTTGTCCCAGCAGTTGCCCTTGCGGCTCATGCTCGGCACGAAGCCGTGCGCGGCCAGCGTCTTGCCGAAGTCGCCGCTTGCGTACTGGCTGCCGCGGTCGGAGTGGAACAGCACGCCGGCACCGACCGGCGAGGCCGACCAGGCATTGAGGAACGCTTGCCGTACCAGATCGTCGGGCATCCGCTCGGACAGGCTGTAGCCGAGCACCTGCCGAGTCCGCAGATCGAGCACGGTGGCCAGATACAACCAGCCCTCGCGGGTCGGGACGTAGGTGATGTCACCGGCCCAGGCCGGCACCGTGCTGTCCACAGCGAACTGACGATCCAGACGGTTTTCGGCCACCGGCCGGCCATGCCGACTGTCCGTCGTGCGCGGCGTGAAGCGCCCCTTGGTCTTGCCACGCAGCCCCTCCTCCCGCATCAGCCGGGCCACGCGCTTGTGGCCCACGGCGTGCGCGCATGCGCGCAGCGCACGGACCATGCGCGGGCGCCCGTAGGTGCCACGGCTGCCGGCGTGGAGCGTGCGCAGGTCGGCGCGCAGAGCCGCCTCCGGGTCCGGGCGATCGCGGCGGTGCAGGTACCCATGGAAGCCGGAGACCGACACCGCCAGCACGCGGCACAACATCCGGATCGGATAGTGAGTCCGTTCACGCGCGACGAAGGCGTACCTCACTTGGACTCCCTGGCGAAGAACGCCGTCGCTTTTTTTAGGATTTCGCGCTCCATTTTGAGCGTGGCGTTCTCGGCCCGTAGCTGAGCCAGCTCGCTCTCCATCTCACTCACCGGCTTGCGGCTGGGAGAACTGCACGGGCGGCCGGCACGCGCAGCGTCCACCCAATTGCCCAACGTCTTGACCGACATGTCCAACTGACGGGCCGCCTTGGCGCGACCAACCGACTCTGCCAAGGCGGTCGCCTGGGCCTTGAAATCGTCCGTGTAGCGACGACGGGTAATGCGTTGCATGGAAACCTCCAGGTTGCGGTGAAAGTATCGCTTCCTGGTGTCCGTTTCAGTGGGACAGGTTCATTTATCCCCTTTTCGGGACGGCGCCCAAACGCGCTTCGCTCAAACAAGGGCGCCTCTTCGGCCGCTTGCGCCTGCGGTGCTCGGCTCGCTTTAAGGCGAAGACAATCAAAAGCCACAGGCACAGCCATGAGGGCGTTGTCTACGCGATGTGGCCGCTGGCGATCTTGGACTTGGTTTCGGTCTGCAAGATCATTGCGATCGACAGTGCCTGAAGGCGCTTACGGTTCAGCGTGGCGATCCCAACGCGCCAGCCCGCGCGCGATCCGCGCCACCGCTTCCTGCAACCGCGGCAGGCTCTGCGTATAGGCGATGCGCACATGCTGGCGCGCGCGGTGCTGGCCGAAGTCCACGCCCGGGGTGAACGCCACGTGCTCGGTTTCCAGGAAATGCGCGCAGAACGCCTGCGCGTCGTCGGTGAAGGCGCTCACGTCGGCGTACAGGTAGAACGCGCCCTGCGGTTCGACGTCGATGCGCAAGCCGAGCGCGCGCAGCGCCGGCAGCAGGTAATCGCGGCGCTGGCCGAATTCGGCGCGGCGCGCTTCCAGGATTTGCAGGGTGTCCGGCAGGAAACAGGCTAGCGCCGCATGCTGGGCGATGCTGGAGGCGCTGATGTATAGGTTCTGCGCCAGCTTCTCCAGCGACGGCACTGCCGCGCGTGGTGCCACCAGCCAGCCCAGGCGCCAGCCGGTCATGCCGAAGTATTTGGAGAAGCTGTTGAGCACGTAGGCGCTGTCGTCGACCTCAAGCACGCTGGGCGCGTCGATGCCGTAGCTGAGGCCGTGGTAGATCTCGTCGACCACCAGGTGGCCGCCATGCGCTTGCAGCGCCCGCGCCAGCGCGGCCAGTTCGGTGCGGTCCAGCAGGGTGCCGGTCGGGTTCGCCGGCGAGGCGACCAGCGCGCCGACGCTGTCGGCGTTCCAGTGCGCGTCGAGCAAGGCCGGGGTCAGCTGGTAGCGGCTGTCCGGGCCGACCGGCACCAGCTGCGCGGCGCCTTCGACCAGGCGCAGGAAATGCCGGTTGCACGGATAGCCGGGGTCGGCCAGCAGCCAGCGCTTGCCCGGATCCACCAGCAGCGCGCTGGCCAGCAGCAGCGCGCCGGAGCCGCCGGGGGTGATCATGATCCGCGCCGGGTCCAGATCCACGTCGTAGCGCTGCCGGTAGAACCCGGCCAGCGCCTCGCGCAGCGCCGGCAGCCCGCGTGCGGCGGTGTAGCGGGTGTGGCCGGCGGCGAGCGCGGCCTGGCCGGCGGCGACGATCGGCGCGGCGGTGGTGAAGTCCGGCTCGCCGATCTCCAGGTGGATCACATCGTGGCCGGCATGTTCCAGTTCGTTGGCGCGGGCCAGCAGCGCCATCACGTGGAACGGTTCGATGTCGCGGCTGCGCTGGCTGTAGGCATGCGGCGCGGTATGGGATTCGGTGCGAGACGGACTCATGGACCGATCATAGGGCAGCACGCCTCACAAATCGTTGCGCGCGCTTGCCAGGATACGGCGTTGCGCGGAGACTCGGCCGGCATCGTGCGGCGCCGCGCCGCATGCCTGCCGCCTCCCAGCCCGGGCGGCGCCTCCCCCCCCCGTTGCGTTACCGCCGCCGGAGCCCCATTAGATGCACCAACGTCCCTTGCTAGCGAGCTTGTTCCTGCTCATGACCGCGCCTTTCGCTTCCGCCCTCGCCACCGACGCCAACCCCCCGCATCCGGCCAAGCAGCCGCACACGGTCACCGCGCCGTTCGGCGCCACCCGCCAGGACGACTACTACTGGCTGCGCGACGACAAGCGCGAAAACCCGCAGATGCTTGCCTATCTCAACGCCGAGAACGCCTACGCCGACCAAGTGCTGAAGCCGCTCAAGCCGCTGGAGGACACGCTGTACAAGGAAATCGTCGGCCGCATCAAGCAGGACGACAGCAGCGTGCCGTACCGCGAGCGCGGCTACTGGTACTACACCCGCTACGAGAGCGGCAAGGACTACCGGGTGCACGCGCGGCGCAAGGGCAGCATGGACGCGGCGGAGGAAATCCTGCTCGACGTCAACGCGATGGCCGCCGACAAGGGCTATTTCAACCTGGGCGATGCGGTGGTCAGCCAGGACAACCGCATCCTGGCCTGGACCGAGGACGACGTTGGCCGCAACCAGTACGTGGTGCGCTTCAAGAACCTGGACACTGGCGAGGTCTACGCCGATCGCGTGCCCGGCGTGTCGCCGGACGTGGTCTGGGCCGACGATAACAAGACCCTGTTCTATGTCGAGAACGATCCGGAAACCCTGCTCACCGTGCGCGTCAAGAAACACGTGCTGGGCACGCCGGCGGCGCAGGACGCACTGGTCTACGCGGAGAAGGACCACAGTTTCTACATGGACCTGCGCCGCACCCGCGACGACAAGTACATAGTCATCGACTTGAGAAGCACCGTGGCTTCCGAGCAGCGCTATGCGCCGGCCACCGATCCGCAGCGCTTCGCGGTGCTGGCGCCGCGCCAGCGCGACGTCGAGTACCACGCCGACCATTTCGACGGGCGCTGGGTGATCCGCACCAACTGGAAGGCCAAGAACTACGCGCTGATGACCGCGCCCGACGGCGCCACCAAGCGTGCGCAATGGCAGGCATGGCTGCCCTACGACGAAAAAGTTTTCATCGACAGCTTCGAGCTGTTCGACGGCTTCACCGCGATCGCCGAGTATTCCGACGGCCTGGAGCGGATCCGCCTGCACTTCGCAGATGGCAAGGAGGACTACGTCAAGGCCGACGAGCCGGCGTACTCGATGGGCCTGGCGGTCAATTCCGAGCCCGGCACGCCGTGGCTGCGCTACAGCTACACCTCGCTGACCACGCCGGCCACCACCTACGAACTCAACACCCGCACCGGCGAGCGCAAGCTGCTCAAGCAGCAGACGGTGACCGGCTATGACGCGAGCAAGTACCAGACCGAGCGCGTGTGGGTGACAGCGCGCGACGGGGTCAAGGTGCCGGTGTCGCTGGTGTACAGGAAGGGCTTCAAGAAGGACGGCACCGCGGCGCTGTACCAGTACGCCTACGGCAGCTACGGCATGTCTACCGATCCCGCCTTCAACCTGCCGGTGGTCAGCCTGCTCGACCGCGGCGTGGTCTACGCCATCGCGCACATCCGCGGCGGCCAGGAGATGGGTCGCGACTGGTACGACCACGGCAAGCTGCTCCACAAGAAGAACACCTTTACCGACTTCATCGACGTCACCCGCAGCCTGGTCAAGCTGGGCTATGCGGCGCCGGACCGCGTCGCCGCGGCCGGCGGCAGCGCCGGCGGCCTGCTGATGGGGGCGGTGGCGAACATGGCGCCGCAGGATTACCGGGTGATGGTCGCGCAGGTGCCGTTCGTCGACGTGGTCACCACCATGCTCGACCCGAGCATCCCGCTGACCACCAACGAATACGACGAATGGGGCAATCCGGAGCAGAAGCAGTACTACGACTACATGCTCGGCTATTCACCGTACGACAACGTCAAGCGCCAGGCGTATCCGGCACTGTTCGTCGGCACCGGCCTGTGGGATTCGCAGGTGCAGTACTGGGAGCCGGCCAAGTGGGTGGCCAAGTTGCGCGACGACAACACTGGCACCCGCCCGATCGTGTTCCGGGTCAACATGGAAGCCGGCCACGGCGGCAAGTCCGGGCGCTTCCGCCGCTACCGCGAGCAGGCCGAATCGTACGCGTTCATGCTCGACCAGTTGGGCGTGGAGCAGGCGGCGAAGTAAGGCGGATTGGCCTGGCGTTCTGTCGCGGCTGAAGCCGCTCCTACAGTGCACCCGGCCTGCTTCCTGTAGGAGCGGCTTCAGCCGCGACGAATGCCGAAGCCGCTGACTGACGGATTCCGCGTCGCAACTGAAGTCGCTCCCTCAATAACGGGGTGCGCCGAGTTCCGGCTGGGTGCACTGTGGGAGGGACTTCAGTCCCGACTGCATTCAGCCTCGGCCAGCGCGCTGCGTCGTTCCGGAGGCGTTGCGCACGAAGCGACGGCATCCGGCACCGTGAGGTCCGCATCACCATCCGGCCGCGGCTTTATCATGCGCCGATGGAACCCCCTTCCCGTTTCCGCTGGGCCTGGTGGCTGCTGGCCTATGTCAGCCTGGCCACGGGCATCGTCGGCATCTTTGTGCCGGGCTTGCCGACCACGGTATTCGTGCTGATCTCGGCCTATGCCGCCTCGCGCGGCTCCGAGCGACTGCGCCGGCGGTTGCTGGAGGATCCGCGTTTCGGCGCCAGCATCCGCGACTGGGAAGCGCACGGTGCGGTCAGCCGCCGCGGCAAGTGGATGGCCACGCTGGCCATGGCAGTCTGCGCGCTGGTGCTGCTGCTGTTCGTGCACACGCTCTGGGTGCAGGCGCTGGCGATCGGCTGCATGAGTGGCGTGGCGCTGTGGCTGTGGCTGCGCCCGGAGCCGCCGCCGCGCCAGTGAGGCCTTGGCCCAGGTGCCGCTGCGCCTGGCCACAGCGTGGCAGGCGGCACAGCCGGTTCATGCCCTTCTGGCTATACTCGACGCATGAGCACATCGTTCCCTCATCCGATCCGTACCGCCCTGTTCGGCGCCGCCCTGCTGGCGCTGTCCGGGTGCGGCAACAAGGGCCCGCTGGTGATGCCGCAGAAGCCGGTGCCGGTGGAAGCCGCACCGGCCGCCGCGCCCGACGCGACCTCGCCCGCCACAACCGATCCGGCCGGCCAGGCGCAGCCGGTCGACGGCCAGCAGAAGCCGGCCGACGCCACCAGCACCACGCCCACCGATGGGAATGAGTGAGGCCAGCGTCGCGGCGCGCCTGCGCTTTTCCAAGATGCAGGGCGCGGGCAACGATTTCGTGGTGCTCGACCTGCGCGACGGCACCCCGCCGCCGGACGCCGCACTGGCGATACGCCTGGCCGACCGCCATTTCGGCGTCGGCTGCGACCAGCTGCTGACCATCGAGGCGCCGCGCAGCGCGGACGCGGTGGCCAGCTACCGGATCTGGAATACCGACGGCAGCCTGGCCGGGCAGTGCGGCAACGGCGCGCGCTGCGTCGCCGCCTGGCTGGTGCGCGACGGCGCCGCCGGCAGCGAGTCGTTCGTCATCGACAGTCCGTTCGCCTCGCACCGCATCGAACGTGGTGCCGACGGCCAGTTCGCGGTGGCGATGGGCGTGCCGCGCTTCGCCCCGGAGGACGTGCCGCTGATCGGCTTCCCGCGCATGCGCGAGGAGTATGTGCTGCCGCTGCAAGGCGGCAGCGTGCGCTTCGGCGCGGTGTCGATGGGCAATCCGCACGCGGTGCTGGAAGTGGGCCTGGTCGATGCGGCGCCGGTCGAGCGGCTGGGGCCGTTGCTGCAGCAGCATGCGTCGTTCCCCGATTCGGTCAATGTCGGCTTCGCCCAGGTGATCGACCGCGGCCATGTGCGCCTGCGTGTGTACGAGCGCGGCGTCGGCGAGACGCTGGCCTGCGGCAGCGGTGCCTGCGCGGCCGCGGCGGTGCTGATCCAGCGCGGCCGCGTGGAGCGCGACGTGCGCGTGGTGCTGCCCGGCGGCGAACTGCGCGTGCGCTGGCCGCACGACGCGGCGCCGGTGGTGATGTCCGGGCCGGCCGCCTTCGTTTTCGATGGGGAGTGGATCCGATGAGCGAGACCCAGGACAAGATCGGCGCGCACGAAATCGCCGCATGGCTGCGCCGCCATCCGGCGTTCCTGAAACAGTTCCCCGACCTGGCGCTGACCCTGGTGGTGCCGCGCGACGACGGCCCGACCGCGTCGCTGGCGAGCTACCAGCTGGAAGTGCTGCGCGACAAGAACCGCGAGCTGTCGCGGCGCCTGTCCGAGCTGGCCGGCAATGCCCAGGTCAACGAGCGCCTGGCGGTGCGGACCCATCAGCTGACCCTGGCGCTGATGCGCCAGACCAGCGCCGCCGACAGCGTGCGCGCGATGGCCGCCTCGCTGCAGGAGGATTTCCAGGGCGATCTGGTCAGCATCGTGCTGCTGCGGCCGCTGCCCGGGCTGGAGCAGGCGCCGTGGCTGCAGATCCTGACGCAGGACGATCCACGGCTGGCGCCGTTCCGCGACTGCTTGAAGGACGGCGAGCCGATCTGCGGCCGCCTGCAGCCGGAGAAGCAGGCGCTGCTGTACGCCGAGCGCATCGAGCAATTGCAGTCCACCGCGCTTCTGCCGCTGCCGGGCGTGGGCCTGCTCGCGGTCGGCAGCCGCGATCCGAACCGTTTCTATCCCGGCATGGGCACCTTGTTCCTGCGCATGATGGGCGAGTCGCTGACGGTGGCGCTGCAGCGCTTCGCATGAAGGCCGGGACTCGGGACTCGGGACTCGGGACTCGGAAAAAGCGGGCCGATGCGTCCGCCGTTGCAGCCGAGTCCCGAGTCCCGAGTCCCGAGTCCCGGTTCCTCGACTATCTGCAAGTCGAACGCCGCATGTCCGCGCACACCCTGGACGCATACCGCCGCGATCTGGCGGCGCTGGCGGCGTGGGCGGCGGACAATGCCGGTGGCGAGATGGTGGCGCTCTGCGCCGAGCAGTTGCGCCATTTCATCGCCGCCGAGCACCGCCGCGGGCTGTCGCCGAAGAGCCTGCAGCGGCGCCTGTCGGCGTGCCGCAGTTTCTATGCGTGGTTGCTCAAGCACGGCCGGATCGTGGCCAGTCCAGCCGCCGCGCTGCGTGCGCCGAAGGCGCCGCGCAAGCTGCCGCAGGTGCTGGATGCGGACGAGGCGGTGCGCCTGGTCGAAGTGCCGACCGACGTGCCGCTGGGCCTGCGCGACCGCGCGCTGCTGGAGCTGTTCTATTCCTCCGGGCTGCGCCTGAGCGAGCTGTGCGCGCTGCGTTGGCGCGACCTGGATTTCGCCAGCGGCCTGGTCCGCGTGCTCGGCAAGGGCAACAAGCAGCGGCTGGTGCCGGTTGGCTCGCACGCGCGCAAGGCGCTGCTGGCATGGCAGGTGGAGACCAAGGCGGCGGCCGAGGCGCCGGTGTTCCCGGGCCGCGGCGGCGCGCCGATCGGCGCGCGCGCGGTGCAGATCCGGATCAAGCAGCTGGCCGGGCGCCAGGGCCTGTTCAAGCACGTGCATCCGCACATGCTGCGGCACAGTTTCGCCAGCCATATCCTCGAATCTTCCGGCGACCTGCGCGGCGTGCAGGAACTGCTCGGGCATGCCGACATCGCCACCACGCAGATCTACACCCACCTGGATTTCCAGCACCTTGCCAAGGTCTACGACGCAGCGCATCCGCGCGCCAGGCGCAAGCCCGCCCCCTGAGCCGGCGTGACGGCGCTTGAAGCGCGCGCGGCCGGCCCCACCTCTGGGAGACCACCCCGGAGGCCGCATGGACCCCAGTCAGAATCCCAACGTTTTCCACGCCACCACGATCCTGTCGGTGCGCCGCAACGGCCATGTCGCCGTGGCCGGCGATGGTCAGGTGACGCTGGGCCATACCGTGATGAAGGGCAATGCGCGCAAGGTGCGCCGGCTCGGCCGCGACGGCCAGGTGCTGGCCGGTTTCGCCGGCGCCGCCGCCGATGCGTTCACCCTGTTCGAACTGTTCGAGGCCAAGCTCGAGAAGCACGGCCAGCTGACCCGCGCGGCGGTGGAACTGGCCAAGGATTGGCGCACCGAACGCCGCCTGGGCAAGCTCGAGGCGTTGCTGGCGGTGGCCGACAAGGAAACCTCGCTGATCATCAGCGGCACCGGCGATGTGATCGAGCCGGAGGACGGCATCATCGCCATCGGCTCGGGCGGTTCCTACGCGCTGTCGGCGGCGCGCGCGCTGCTCGGCCACACCGAACTGGACGCCAAGACCATCGCGGTCGAAGCGCTGAACATCGCCGGCGACATCTGCATCTATACCAATCGCAACGTGGTGGTCGAGGAGCTGTGAATCGGCAATGGGGAATCGGGAATCGCAACCGCGGTTCCCGTCTCCGTTGCCGATGACGCCTGCGCTTGCCATTGCCGATGCTCCCTTCCCGATTCCTTCTTCGATTTCCCGACCATGACCGATACCCATAGCACCATGACCCCGCGCGAGATCGTGCAGGAACTGGACCGCCACATCGTCGGCCAGCACGACGCCAAGCGCGCGGTGGCGATCGCGCTGCGCAACCGCTGGCGGCGCATGCAGCTGCCCGATGCGCTGCTCAACGAAGTGATGCCCAAGAACATCCTGATGATCGGCCCCACCGGCGTCGGCAAGACCGAGATCGCGCGGCGCCTGGCGACGCTGGCCAACGCGCCGTTCGTCAAGGTCGAGGCCACCCGCTTCACCGAGGTCGGCTACGTCGGCAAGGACGTGGAGCAGATCGTGCGCGACCTGGCCGACACCGCGGTCAAGCTGTACCGCGAACAGGCCAAGACCCGCGTGCGCACCCAGGCCGAGGAGCGCGCCGAAGACCGCATCCTCGACGCGCTGCTGCCGCGGCGCAGCGCCGGCATCGGCTTCGATCCGAACGCCGCGCGCAACGAGCCCTCGGCGCAGGACAACGATACCCGCAGCAAGTTCCGGCGCATGCTGCGTGCCGGCGAACTGGACGAGCGCGAGATCGAGCTGGACGTGGCGGTCAACGTCAGCATGGACATCATGACCCCGCCGGGCATGGAGGAAATGGGCCAGCAGCTGCGGCAGATGTTCTCCAACCTGGGCGGCAGCAAGTCGCAGTCGCGCAAGCTGACGATCAAGGCGGCGCGGCCGCTGCTGATCGAGGAAGAGGCCGGCAAACTGGTCAACGAGGACGACGTGCGCGCCGCAGCGATCGAGGCCTGCGAGCAGCACGGCATCGTGTTCATCGACGAGATCGACAAGGTCGCCAAGCGCGGCGAGGCGGGATCGACGGGCGGCGACGTGTCGCGCGAAGGCGTGCAGCGCGACCTGCTGCCGCTGGTCGAAGGCTCCAACGTCAGCACCAAGTACGGCACGGTCAAGACCGACCACATCCTGTTCATCGCCTCCGGCGCGTTCCATCTGGCCAAGCCCAGCGACCTGATTCCCGAGTTGCAAGGCCGCTTCCCGATCCGGGTCGAACTGTCGGCGCTGTCCAAGGACGATTTCATCCGCATCCTCACCGAGCCGAAGGCGGCGTTGAGCAAGCAGTACGAAGCGCTGTTGCTGACCGAAGGGGTGACCCTGAGCTTCACCGACGATGCGATCGACCGCCTCGCCGAGATCGCGTTCCTGGTCAACGAACGCCAGGAGAACATCGGCGCGCGGCGCCTGCACACGGTGCTCGAGCGCCTGCTCGACACGCTGAGCTTTGAAGCGCCGGATCGCGAAGGACAGAGCGTCGCCGTCGATGCCGCCTACGTCAACACGCACCTGGGGGAACTGGTGCAGGATCCGGATCTGAGCCGTTACATCCTGTAACCGCTGTGCCTGCTGCGACAGCTTGCATGCCGGTGTGCAGTAGGCGCGCCGGCATCTTGTGGGAGCGACTTCAGTCGCGACGATGCTTTACCGGGAAAGCCCGTCGCGACTGAAGCCGCTCCCACAAAAGTTCCATGGAACCTGTAGGAGCGGCTTCAGCCGCGACCGGGCATCACGGGTAACGCACGGTCGCGGCTGAAGCCGCTCCTACAAGGTTTCGTGGCGGTGAAGTCGGCGCTCAGTAAAACGGCGTCCCGGCCTGGTACGCGGCCACGAATCCCTGCCAGTCCAGCTGCACCTGCGCGGCGTAGTCGAAGGCGAACTGGCGCAGTTCCGATTTCAGCCCGCTCTTGCTGCTGGCGGCCGCGTCGATCTGCTTGTCGATGCTGTAGCTCACCACGGCCGGATCGTAGTCCTGATCGGACAGTGCATGTGACGAGGCCAGCGCCTGGCCCAGGTAGGTGGCGGCGGTGGCCAGCTTGTCGGCGCTGCTCAACGCGGTCGGGTCCAGGTCTTCCTGGAACGGCGACTTCTCGTGCACGTAGAACGGCACGCCGGCGACGCTCGTGTAACCGATCAGCACGTCGGCATCCAGCGTTTGCGCCTTGGCGGTGCGCGCCACGCGCTCGCCGTCGTGGTTGTCGTAGCTGGAGGCGGGCATCTGCGACGGCGCGGCCACGGCGACCACGCTGGCCGCTTGCTGCTTCCATTCCAGGATCACGTCGTCGCCGGTCGAGTCGCTGGCGCCATCGACCAGCACATACAGCCGCTGCCGGCCGAGGCTGGCGGTGCCCGAGCCGAGTTTCTGGCGCACGTCCTTGATCGTGTAGTAACTGGGCGCATAGCGCTTGGAGGCGGCGATCGAGGCCACGTAGCCGTTCATCGCGTTGGCGACCGACGCATACGTCGCGCCGTCCACCGCGACCAGGTTGTCCAGCGACTGGAACCTGCGCTTGCCGCCGCTGACCGCAGTGTATTTGCCCAGCAGGCTGCTGCGGCTCTTGCCGTCAGCGCTGTCGATGGCCCTGGCCACCACGCCGCTGGTGTTGCGCTTGCCGAGCTGAAAACCTTTCTCGGCATCGCCGCCCTTGAAGTCGCCGATCTTGTCCAGGTACGCGCCGACCATCGTGTCGATTGCGCTGCCGATGCCGCTGTCGGACAGGCCGTTGTCGCGCCCTGCCAGGACCATGCTCGCCGCCAGCCGGCGCAGGTCCCACACGTACTGGCCGAGGTGGCCCTCGTCGAAGTCGGCGACCTGGAACACCGTCTTGCCGCTGCTGTCGCGCGCGGCGTCGAAATTGCCGATGTGGGTGTCGCCGCCGAGCCAGGTGTCGCCGGTCTGCGGGCTGCTCCACAGCGAGGCCGGCAAGGTCTTCATGTCCTGGTAGAACAGATGGTCGGTGCCGCGATAGAACGCGTAGGCGCTGCCGGCCATGATCGCCATCTTGGTGTCCAGCTCGGCCTGCTGCGCCGCATAGGGATGGTTGTAGTCGTGAATCTGCTGCACCACCCAGGCATCGCGCTGGCGCGCGGCGGTGGCGCCGCCGGCGGTGGCGGCGAGGATCAGGCCGATCAGCAGCAGGCGCGACAGGCGGGTCGGCATCGCAGGTCTCCAGGCGCGGACAGGGCGACCAGTCGAGCATGCCGGCATTGCACTTCGATGAATCCTGGACCGACCCGACCCGACCCGACCCGACCCAACGCAGGCATCGCTACAGATAGCGCAGCCAGGCCAGGTCGCGGCGGCCTGCCTTCAGCCGCGCGAACGCCGCCACCGGCCAGTACAGCGCCACGCCCAACACCGCGGCGATCGCCCACAGCGCGGCCACGCTGTCCACGCCGAACAAGGCGCCGTGGTTCGCGCCCCAGTACGCCAGCGCCGCCAGGTACAGCAGCTTCAGCGCGTACAGATGCAGCAGGTAGAAGAACATCGGCGCCGCGCCGATCGCCGCCAGCGGCGCCACCGCCGGCGCCAGCCGCGGCTGTTCGTACAGGCGCAGCAACAGCAGGCCCACGCCCAGGGTCAGCAGCAGGAACAGCAGCGACGGCGGGTACTTGGTCAGGTTGAAGAAGCTCATCGCGGTGTGCGCCACGTCGGCCTGGTCGCGCCAGGGCGCATCGCCATAGCCGTTGTGCCAGCGCAGCAGATGGAACAGCGCCAGTGCGCCGAGGCCGCAGGCCAGCAAGCGCTGCTGGCGTTGCGCCGGCACGGTGCCGGGGCCGTACCAGGGGCCGGCCGCGTAGCCCAGCGCGATCACCCCGATCCACGGCAGCAACGGATACGAAGTGCGCACGCGCAACTCGCCCAGCTGCAGCCAGCTGCGATCGTGCAGCACGGCCCAGGCCGTGGCCAACGGACCGTCGCCGTGCACATGCACGCCATCGAGCAGGTTGTGCCCGGCCACCAGCGCCACCCCGAGCAGCGCCAGCAGCGGCCGCGGCAGCCACAGCAGCGCCGCCAGCGCCAGCATGCTCAGCCCGATCGCCCAGATCACCTGCAGGTACAGCAGCTGCGGCGGGAAGGCGAAGGTCCAGGCGAAGTTGACCAGGGTCAGTTCCAGCACGATCAGGAACAGCCCGCGCTTGAGCAGGAACGCCGCCGCCGCTGTACGGCCATGCGGCTGCCGCGCCGCGTACAGCCACGCCGACAGGCCGGTCAGGAACACGAAGATCGGCGCGCACAGGTGCGCCAGGGCGCGCGCCACGAACAGCGCCGGTGCGGTGGTTTCCACGTCCAGCGGATCGCCGATCGGATGATGCGCATAGAACGTCTCGCGCACGTGGTCGAGCAGCATCAGCGCCATCACCGTGCCGCGCAGCAGATCGATCGAGGCCAGGCGCGAGGACGCGGGAGCAGCAGTTGCGCAGGCGGCGACAGAAGCGGGAGACATAGGCTGCGTTCGTTCCAATATTGAAATAACATAACACTCTTTTTTAAGGCGCCCTGTCCATGCCGTTACCCTTGCCGCATCCCTTGTCCCTGTCCTGCATGGCCTTGCTGGCCGGCCTGTGCGCGGGCCCGGCGGACGCCGATCCGGTCTTGCGCGGCACCGATCCCGCCGCCGATCCGGCGCCGGCCGAGCTGGATGCGGTGCGGGTGGTCGGTCGCCGCGATTCGGGGACCTACCAGGCCGATGCCATCGAGGGCAGCAAGACCGGCCTGAACCTGCGCCAGTTGCCGCAATCGGTGCGGGTGCTGCCGCGGCAGGCGATCGACGATCTCGGCGCGACCCGGCTCGACGCCACCCTGGACTACGTCGGCGGCATTTCGCGGCAGAACGGCTTCGGCGGGCTGTGGGACAACTTCGCGGTGCGCGGCCTGCCCGGCAACGAGAACACCGGCAGCGCGACCCTGCTCAACGGCCTGGCCGCCAACCGCGGCTACAACGCCCCGCGCGATACCGCCAACATCGAGGCGATCGAATTCCTGAAGGGGCCGGCGGCGGCGCTGTACGGCAGCAGCGAGCCGGGCGGCACGCTCAACATCGTCACCAAGCGTCCGCAGTGGCGGCCGGCCGCTGCGCTGGAAGCGTCGGCTGGCAGCCACGATGCCTACCGCGTCGCCGCCGACAGCACCGGCCCGCTGCTTGGCGAGTCGCTCGCCTACCGGCTCAACGTCGCGCTCGAGGACAAGCACAGCTTCCGCGACTTCGTGCACAGCCGGCGCCGCTTCGTGGCGCCGGCGCTGACCTGGCGCCTGGGCGAGGCGACCACCTTGCGCTACGACGGCGAATGGCTGCGCCAGCAGGTGCCGCTGGACCGCGGCATCGTCGCGGTGCGCGGCGACCTGGGCGCGATCCCGCGTTCGCGCTTCCTCGGCGAGCCGGGCGACGGCGACGTGCTGGTCGACAACCGCAATCACCAGCTGCTGCTGCAGCACGACATCGCCGCTGACTGGAGCGCGCTGCTCGCCGCCTCGCGCCGCGACGGCAGCCTGAGCGGCTATTCCACCGAGCCCGGCGTGCTGCGCGACGACGGCCGCAGCCTGTGGCGGCAGCGGCGCTGGCGCGACTTCGCCTCGCACGACACCGCGCTGCAGGCCGAACTGCGTGGTCAGGTGGACACCGGCGCCTGGCGCCACGGGGTGCTGCTCGGCGCCGAGGCTTACGACTTCGTGTTGACCCAGCGCATGCGCCGGATCCGCCCCAGCGCCGCCGCGCCATACGCGCTGGACGTGTTCGCACCGGTCTACGGGCAGCCGCTGCCGACGCCGCTACCGTTCGTCGATACCCGCGAGCACCAGCGCAACGCGGCGCTGTACCTGCAGGATGCAATCGCGTTGACGCCGCAGTGGACGCTGCTTCTGGGCCTGCGCCACGACCGCTACCGGCAGGCGCTGGACGACCGCCGCAGCGGCGGCCATTACGCGCAGGCGCCGACCAAGACCACGCCGCGCATCGGCCTGAGCTACGCGCCGGGCGAGCAGTGGTCGTGGTACTTCAACGCCGGGCGCACGTTCCGCCCCAACACCGGTTCCGACGTGTGGAACGGCACCGGCACCGCACACGCGCCGGCGCCGGAAAGCGGCCGCGCGCTGGAACTGGGCGGCAAGTGGCAGGCGCGCGATGGCCGCCTCGGCGGCACCGTGGCGCTGTACGAGATCGTCAAGGACAACGTGCTCACCGGCGATCCGAACAACCCCGGCAACCAGATCGCCGCCGGCCGCGTGCGCAGTCGCGGCGCCGAGGCCGATCTGTCCGGCCAACTGAGTGAGCACTGGCGGCTCAACGCCAGCGCCTCGTGGAACCGGGTGCAGGTGCTGCGCGACAACACGCTGCAGCTCGGCGGCAGCCTGATCAACGTGCCCAAATTCAACGCCAGCCTGCTCGCGGTGCGCGAGACGTCGCTGCCCGGCGGCGGCCTGCTCGGCTTCGGCGGCGGCATGACCTACAGCGGACAGCGGCTGGCCGAAGCCTATACCCAGGCGCAGGCCGACGCCGGCATCGCGCCGGCGCAACTGCCCGGCTACGGTGTGGCCAGGTTGCTGGCGTACTGGCGCATCGACGAACGGCTGCGCGTGTCGCTGGACGTGGACAACGTGTTCGACCGCCGCTACTACGCCAGCTCGGTGGCGGCGACGCCGTGGGTGGCGGTGGGCGCGGCGCGCAGCGTCACCGCCGGCGTGCAGTACCGGTTCTGAGCGCGGCGCGCACTCAGGTCGGCGCGCACTCAGTCCTCGCCGATGTCCTCGTTCCACACGTCCGGATTGGCGGCGATGTAGCCGCCAAGCAGGTCGATGCACGCCTGGCTATGCAGGTCGATCACATTGACCCCATGCTCGCGCAGCCAGTCGATGCCGCCCTGGAAGGTCACCGATTCGCCGACCACCACGGTGCCGATGTTGAACTGCCGCACCAGGCCGCTGCAGTACCAGCACGGCGCCAGCGTGGTGACCATGATGGTGTCCTGGTAGCGGCGCTGGCGGCCGGCCTTGCGGAACGCATCGGTCTCGCCGTGCACCGACGGGTCGCCTTCCTGCACGCGGCGGTTGTGGCCGCAGCCCAGCAGGCGGCCGTCATTGTGGTAAAGCGCCGCGCCGATCGGGATGCCGCCCTCGGCCAGGCCCTGGCGGGCTTCGGCGATGGCGGTGTCGAGCAGGGCGCGATAATCGGGCGTGGTCAGCATCGTGGGGCCAATGGCGGGCGTGGCCCTGAAGTCTGGCCCAGGCGGCGGGCGGCTGCCACCCCGGCGCGGCGGCGGCGCCGCTTCACCGCCACGCACCGGCCGGCAGTGCGATAATCCCCCGCATGAGCGAATCCCCCTACACCTCAGGCACCACCCATTTCGGCTTCCGCGATGTCGCCGCCAAGGACAAGCAGAAGCTGGTCGGCGAAGTGTTCACCTCGGTCGCCGGCAACTACGATCTGATGAACGACCTGATGAGCCTGGGCATCCACCGGGCCTGGAAGCGTTATTTCGTGGCGACCGCGCAGGTCAAGCCGGGCGACCGCGTGCTCGACCTGGCCGGCGGCACCGGCGACATCGCCGCGCTGCTGAAGGAGCGGGTCGGCGACGACGGCGCGGTGGTGCTGGGCGACATCAACGCCGGCATGCTGTCGGTGGGCCGCGACCGGCTGACCAACCGCGGCCTGGTCGCGGGCCTGGACTACGTGCAGTGCAACGCCGAGGCGCTGCCGTTCCCGGACCAGAGCTTCGACCTGGTCACCATCGCCTTCGGCCTGCGCAACGTCACCGACAAGGACGCGGCACTGCGCGAGATGTACCGGGTGCTGAAGGTCGGCGGGCAGGCGCGGGTGCTGGAGTTTTCCGCGGTCACCGCCGACTGGTTCAAGCCGATCTACGACTTCCATTCGTTCAAGATCCTGCCGCGGCTGGGCAAGCTGTTCGCCAAGGATGCCGACAGCTACCAGTACCTGGCCGAGAGCATCCGCAAGCATCCGCCGCAGGACGCGCTGAAGGGCATGATGGCCGAGGCCGGCTTCGCCCGCAGCCACTACAAGAACCTGACCGGTGGGATCGTGGCGATCCATTCCGGTTACAGGATCTGAGGGTGTTCGGGACCGGGGACTCGGGACTCGGGACTCGGGACTCGGGACTCGGGACTCGGAAAAGCGCGGTGCTTGGGTGAGGCAGTGCGGCGCTGGCGATGCGTCCCTTGTGGGAGGGACTTCAGTCCCGACGCTTTTGCGCGCGCGCCGGCAGCGGCGGGCAGGGGCAGGTAAACTGCCGGTTTTCCCCGCACCGGTGCCGTCATGCGTTCCCCGCTCCTGCTGCTGCTCCTGGCCGCGGTCATCGCGACCGGTTGTTCCCGCCAAGCGCCCACCGAGGCTGCCGCTCCCGCCGCCAAGCCCGCGCCCGCCGCCGTGAAACCCGCCGACCGCAGCCACGACGAAAGTTCCTACGCCGAACCGGCCAAGGTCGTGATCAAGGACCTGGCGCTGGACCTGAAGCTGGACTTCGACCGCAGGCAGATCGGCGGGACCGCTACCTATACGCTGGACTGGAAGGACAAGAGCGCCAGGCAGCTGCTGCTGGACACGCGCGAGCTGACCATCGAAAACGTGCAGGGCGACGACGGCAAGGGCAACCTGGCGCCGCTGAAGTACGCGCTGGCGCCGGCCGACAAGATCTACGGCAGCAAGCTGACCATCGAAGCGCCGAACCAGCCGCAGAAGGTCACCATCGCCTACCATACCGCCGCGACCGCCTCGGGCCTGCAGTGGCTGCAGCCGTCGATGACCGAGGGCAAGCAACTGCCCTTCATGTTCAGCCAGTCGCAGGCGATCCATGCGCGCAGCTGGGTGCCCCTGCAGGACACGCCGAGTGTGCGCTTCACCTATAGCGCGCACGTCGTGTCGCGTCCGGACGTGATGGTGCTGATGAGCGCCGACAACGACCCCAAGGCGGCGCGCGACGGCGACTACACCTTCAAGATGCCGCAGCCGATCCCGTCCTACCTGCTGGCCATCGCCGCCGGCGACCTGGTGTTCAAGCCGATCTCAGCGCGCTCGGGCATCTGGGCCGAACCGTCCATGGCCGCCAAGGCGGCCAAGGAGTTCGAGGACACCGAGAAGATGATCGTCGCCGCCGAGACGCTGTACGGCCCGTACCGCTGGGGCCGCTACGACATGCTGGTGCTGCCGCCGTCGTTCCCGTTCGGCGGCATGGAGAACCCGCGCCTGACCTTCGCCACCCCCACCGTGATCGTCGGCGACAAGTCGCTGGTGTCGCTGATCGCGCACGAGCTGGCGCATAGCTGGTCCGGCAACCTGGTGACCAACGCCAGCTGGAAGGACATCTGGCTCAACGAAGGCTTCACCACTTACGTGCAGGCGCGCATCACCGAAGCGCTGTACGGCGCCGAAGCGGCGGAGATGGAGCGCGAGATCGACCAGACCGACCTGCTCGCCGAGGTCAAGGACATGCGCCCGGCCGACCAGGCGCTGGCGTTGCCGGCGCTGACCGAGCGCGATCCGGACGACGCGCTGAGCCAGGTCGCCTACGTCAAGGGCGCCTGGTTCCTGCAGTTCCTGGAGCAGCGCTTCGGCCGCGCCACCTTCGATGCGTTCCTGCGCGGCTGGTTCGACGACCACGCATTCCAGAGCGCCAACACCGACCAGTTCGTCGACTACCTGAAGAAGAACCTGCTGGCCAGCAAGCCCGATGCGGTGAGCGAGGCCGAACTGCACGCCTGGCTGGACGAGCCGGGTATCCCGGCGTTCGCGCAGAAGGCGCGTTCGCGCAACTTCGCGATGGTCGATACCGCGCGCATCGCCTGGGTCGGCAGCGGCACCCTGCCGGGCAAGCAGATCACCGACGCCTGGAGCACGCAGGAGTGGACGCGTTTCCTCAGCGGCCTGGGCGCCACGCTCAAACCCGAGCAGCTCAAGCAACTCGACGCCGCCTATCATTTCACCGGCACCGCGAACGGCGAGATCGCCATGCGCTGGTATCCGCTGGCGATCCGCAGCGGCTACGCCGAAGCGCGCCCGGCCGCCGGCGAGTTCATCGCCCGCGTCGGCCGCCGCAAGCTGATCCTGCCGATCTACGCCGAACTGGTGAAGACCCCGGACGGCCTGGCCTTCGCCAAGCAGGTCTTCGCCCAGGCCAAGCCCGGCTACCACCCGATCACCACGGTGTCGGTGGAAGACATGCTGGCCAAGGCCGACAATGGCGCCGCCGCGCACTGAGGCGGTGCGTCGATGGATGCAGCACCATTGGTGAGGGGAACGTCCCGCAGTCCCATCCAGTGCAGGACTTGGCGCAAACCGAGCCGCATGCGAAGGTAGGCGCATGGCCCGTTTCCGGTTCCCGGCTCTTCCATGTTGCTGCTGACGGTAGTGCTGCTGCTGGCGTTCACCGCGCTGGCCGTGGGTGTGACGCTGCTGGTGGGCGCGGTGCTGTTGTTGCGCAGCAAGCCGTTCCTGCTGGTGCGCCTGGAAAGCCTGCGTCAGCGCTGGGGCAGCGGCCTGCGGCGCTGCCAGACGCAGGTCGCCGGGCATCGCTGGACCTACCTGCACCGCGCCGCGGCCGATCCCGCCGCCCCTGCGCTGCTGCTGGTGCATGGTTTCACCGGCAGCAAGGAGAACTGGTTACCGCTGGCGCGCGCGCTCGGCGACCGCTATCACCTGTTCCTTCCCGATCTGCCCGGCTGGGCCGAGAGCCAGCGCATCGACGGGCAGGACTACGGCTTCGTCGCGCAGGCCGAGCGTGTGGCCGCGTTCGCCGCGCAGTGCGTGCGCGGTACGGGCAGCGAATGCGTGCTGATCGGGCATTCGATGGGCGGCGGCATCGCCGCGCTCGCCGCCGCGCGCCATCCGCCATTGTTCGATCGCGTCGGCCTGCTCAACGCCGCCGGCGTGCGCTTCGCCGACAACGCCTTCGGCCAGGCGGTGCTGGACGGCGATAATCCGTTCGCCGTGTACGACGCCGACTCGCTGCGCCGCTACATCGATACGGTGTTTGTGCTGGAACCGAGCAAGCCGCGCATCCCGTCCTGGGCGGTGTCCTCGATCGTCGCCTGGCGGCGCAGCGAGGCCGGTTTCGAGCAGCAGGTGCTGGCGCGGATCGGACGCAGCGAGGAAGCCTTCCTGCCGTTCGAAGAAGCCGCGCGCATCCGCCAGCCGGCGCTGCTGCTGAACTGCGTGCAGGACGCGGTGATCGATGCCAGCGCGCTGGCGCTGTACGCCGAGCGCGTGCCGCAGGCGCTACAGGTATTGCTCGACGGCAGCGGCCACATGTCCATCGTCGAGAAGCCGGCCGAGGTCGCGCAGGCGATCGATCAATTGATCCAACGAGGAGTCCCCCGATGAAACGCATTCTGCTCGGCGCGCTGTGCGCCGTGGCCATGGCCGGTTGCGGCGACCACGAGGCCGAACGCAAGGCGCAGGCCGCCGCCGAAGCGCAGGCCAAGGCGCAGGCCGCCGACGACCTGGCCAAGCACTACGACGCCGCGGTGAAGTCCGGCAACTGGGACCTGGCGCGCATCCATGGCGCGGCGCTGCTGGAGCAGTATCCCGGTTCGGACGCGGCCGAGCGCATCGAACCCGGCTACGCCGAGGTCAAGGCCAAGGGCGAGGCGGCACGCGAGCTGCGGCGCATGCAGGCGGCCTGGGAATATTCGCAGGTGCCGGCCGGCAAGGGCACGCAGCGCTCGGCGATGCTGTACAGCCGCGACAAGGTCGATGTGGACGGCAGCGGCCCCAAGCCGGTGCAGCTGGTGTTCCGCGACCACCCCGAATGGAAGCGCAGCGCCTATCTGGTGCTGCAGGCCGGCGATTTCCGTTGCGCCGGCGGCTGCAAGGTGCAGTTGAAGGCCGACGCTGCCGCGCCGCGCGCGGCCGCGGCGTGGCGCCCGAACACCGACGAGGCGATCGCGATGTTCATCAGCGACGACAAGGCGCTGTGGAAGCTGGCGCGCAAGACCACGGTGCTGCAGATCGAGTTTCCGGTGAAGGCCGGCGGCACCCGCACCGCGGTGTTCGAAACCGGCGGCCTGGACGGGTCGCAGATGCCGGGATGGGACTGAGCGTAGAGGCACCCGGCGCGCACCTGCGCCAGGTGCGGCACTGGGTGTTCGACATGGACGGCACGCTGACCCGTGCGGTGCACGATTTCGCGCTGATCCGCCGCGAACTGCAGATTCCGCCGCAGGCCGACATCCTGCAGCATCTGGCCGCGCTGCCGGCCGAGGAGGGCGCCGCTAAGCACGCCTGGCTGCTCGAGCACGAACGCGCGTTGGCCTTGGGCGCCGTCGCCGCACCCGGCGCCGCGGCACTACTGCGCACGCTGCATGCGGCGGGTTGCCGGCTGGCGCTGTTGACCCGCAACGCGCAGGAACTGGCGCGGCTGACGCTGCGCGAGATCGGGGTGGAGCATCTGTTCGAGGATGCCAGCATCCTTGGCCGCGACGAGGCGCCGCCCAAGCCGCATCCCGGCGGCTTGCAGCACTTGGCCGCGTATTGGGGCGTGGCGCCGCATTCGCTGGTAATGATCGGCGACCACGAATACGACCTGCAGTGCGGGCGCCATGCTGGTGCGACGACGGTGCTGCTGCATGCGGACAATCGCTGGCCGGCGCTGGCCGATTTGCATTTCGCCGATTGCGCGGCGCTGCTGGAATGGTGGCGGGGCGCGGCCGGGTAGGGCGTTCTTTTCTGTGGGAGGGACTTCAGTCCCGACGCTTTGTCGGTGAAGCCTCGTCGGGACTGTCGTCGCATTGCACACGAGAGCGAACCTGGCGCTCAGGCGATGCCGAATCGTGCCAAGGCTTGTTGTGGGAGCTACTTTTTGCGGGAGCGACTTCAGTCGCGACACCGGAACCGACCTGTATCCGGCTTCGGGGTCGCGGCTGAAGCCGCTCCTACAGAAAATGGGTACAGGAAATGGCGTGGTCGAGCGGCTGCGCGCCCGCACTCAAGCCGTCGCCAACCCATGCTTGCGCAGCTTGCGGTACAGGGTGTTGCGGCTGATGCCGAGCGCGTCGGCGGTGCGGCTGACATTCCAGCGATGCCGTTCCAGCTGCTGCTGCAGCACGCTGCGCTCGGCGTTGTCCAGGGCCACGCGGCCGGGCATGTCGTCGGCGGCGACCGCATCGCCGTTGACCAGGCATGGGCCGCTGTCGGCGTCGACGATTTCCTGCGGTAGGTTGGAGATGCGGATCATGCCGTCGGCGCACAGCACCGCGGCGGTGCGCAGCACGTTGCGCAGCTGCCGCAGGTTGCCCGGCCAGGCGTAGCTGAGCAGCTTGTGCAGCGCGTCTTCGCTGATGCGCACGTGGTGCTCGCCGCTCTCCTCGCGCAGCAGGGTTCGGATCAGTTCGGCCTTGTCGCTGCGCTCGCGCAGCGGCGGCAGGTGCAGCACCACGCCATTGAGGCGGTAGTACAGGTCCTCACGGAACTCGCCGGCGGCCACCATCTGCATCAGGTCGCGGTGGCTGGCGCTGACCACGTGCAGTTTCAGCGGCATCGCCCGGTCGCTACCTAGGGGGGGCACACTCTGTTCTTCCAGCACGCGCAGCAGCCGCGTCTGCAGCGGCATGTCGCCGATCTCGTCCAGGAACAGGGTGCCGCCGCTGGCCTGCAGCAGCTTGCCGTGGCGGCCTTCGCGCGCCGCATCGGTGAACGCGCCGCGGGCGTAACCGAACAGCTCGCTCTCGATCAGCGCTTCCGGGATCGCCGCGCAGTTCACCGCCACGAACGGCCGCGCCGCCCACGGCGAGCCGCGGTGCACCGCCTTGGCGAATTCTTCCTTGCCGGTGCCGGTGGCGCCGCACAGCAGGATCGACACGCGATGCGCGGCCAGCTTCAGCGCGTTGTCCAGATTGTGGCGCATGCGCGAATCGGAGCCGACGTGTTCGCGGGCGTAGGCGGTCTCGCCACTGTCGGCGCTGTCGGCACTGGCGGCGTGCGCGCGGCCAGCGGCCGCGTCGCGGCGCGGCGGCTGCGCCAGGGCGAAGAAACGGCGCCCGTGGCAGGCGCAGCGGATCGACCACAGCGTGCTGGCGTCGTTGCGCGCGCGCTGCTCCACCGTGTCGAAATCCAGTTGCATCACCTGCGAGATGTCACGCCCGACCAGCAGGCTGCGGTCGCCCTTGCCGAGCTGTTCCAGCGCGGCTTCGTTGACCGCGAGCACGCGGCCGTCGTCGCCGATCGCCATCAGCGCCTCGTGCAGCAGGCCGGCGAACTCCGGGCGGCTGTGGAAGCGCAGGATCCACGCATGCCGGTATTGCTCCAGGAAATACGAGCGCGCGATCTGCGCCGCGGACATGCCCACCAGCGCGCTGGTGTGGCGCTGCGCCAGCTTGGTGTCGCGCGCGTCCGGGGTGGAGGCGTCCAGGACCGCCAGCAGTTGCCCGTGCGGGTCCAGGATCGGCGCGCCGCTGCACGACAGCGGCAGGTGCCGGATCAGGTAATGCTCGCCGCGGTGCACGCCGAGTGCGCTGCGTTCCACCGCGCAGGTGCCGATGCCGTTGGTGCCCTGGTAGCGCTCGGCCCAGCTGGCGCCGCAGAACAACCCGGTCTCGCGGAATTCGCGCAGCAGCCCCGGGTCCTGCACGCTGTGCAGCAAAGTCGCCTCGGCGTCGGCGAACACCACCGCATAGCCACCGCCGGCGATCTGCTCGTAGAGCTTCTCGATCTCCACCTTGGCGATGCGCAGCACCTGCTCCAGCCGCTGCCGGCGCTCGCGCAGTCCGCTGCCGTCATGGACCATCGGCGAAGGGTGGGTATCCGGGTTCAGCCCGTACTCGTCCAGGCAGCGTTGCCAGGAACGCGCCAGCGCCGGCGGCAACGGCTCGATCTGGCGGAAATAGCGCATCCGCATCAGTAATGCGGATTCGGCGGCACACGACGGCCCGGCCTTGGCCTGCGGGAGGTTGGCGACAGTCAGTTCCGACACGTGGCGCATCCTCGGTCCCCACCCGGGGCCAGGCAGGCAGTGACGCACAAACGGGTGCCGCGCTCAAACCGCAGTGCAGCAAAAGCCGGGAACGGGGAGTGGGGAATGGCAGGAGCGGCTCGTCTGCGGCGGATTCTTTCCCGGCGCCTGGTCCAGCCAAAAAACCGCATGTTTGTGCGGTTTCGTTATGCAGTTACAGCGTCGGCAACCGGCTTTTTTGCGAATCCCCATTCCCGAATGCCCTTTCCCGGCCTTACAGCGCGTACCCGAACTGCTGCTTGAACTGGTCGTTGAACTCGTCGAAGTCGAAGCGCTGGTTCTGGGTGCCCGGGTGTTCCACCTTCAACGCGCCCATCAGGTTGCCCATGCGCCCGATCGTCAGCCAGTCGCAGCCGCGCTCGATGCCGAAGATCAGGCCGGCGCGGAACGCGTCGCCGCAGCCGGTCGGGTCGACCACGCGGCGCTCGTGCGCCGGCGGGACGTCGTAGGTCTTGTCGGGGGTGTACACCAGCGCGCCCTTCGGACCCTGGGTGGTGATGTAGGCCTGCACCCGCGAGACGATGTCCTGCTCGTTCCAGCCGGTTCGCTCCTGCAGCAGGTTGGACTCGTAGTCGTTGACCACCACGTAGTCGGCCTGCTCGATGAAGGTGCGCAGTTCCGGGCCGTTGAACAGCGGCATCGCCTGGCCGGGATCGAAGATGAAGGGGATGCCGCCGGCGGCGAACTCCTCGGCGTTCTGGATCATGCCCTCGCGCCCGTCCGGGCCGACCAGGCCCAGGGTCACGCCCGGCACGTCGCGCACGTGGTTCTCGTAGCTGCGCATCATCGCACCGGGATGGAACGCGGTGATCTGGTTGTTGTCGTGATCGGTGGTGATGAACGCCTGCGGGGTGAACAGGTCCTCGATCACCTTGACCCGCGACAGGTCGATGCCCAATGTCTCGAAATGCTCGCGGTAGGGGCCGAAATCCTGGCCCACCGTGCCCATCGGGATCGGGTCGCCGCCCAGCAGGTGCAGGTTGTAGGCGATGTTGCCGGCGCAGCCGCCGAACTCGCGGCGCATCCGCGGCACCAGGAACGACACGTTCAGGATGTGCACCTTGTCCGGCAGGATGTGGTTCTTGAACTGGTCCGGGAACACCATGATGGTGTCGAAAGCGAGGGAACCACAGATCAGTGCGGACATCGGGCAGGCCTTGGCGGAGGGATGAGCCCGCATTCAGGCGGGCAGCGTGCGGGGTCGCCGCGGCGCAAAGGGTAACGGCTGCGGCCGGGCAGGGCCACTAGCACGATGCACGGCGCCCCTGCGAGCGCATGCAAGGCGCGGTTTTAGCGAGAATTTTCCTTGCCCGCACCTAGGTGGGTTGTTACGCTAGCAGACTTCGTTTTCTGCCCATTTTTTCGCCATTCGGCGACGGCACGCGACTCTCCAGGACTCAATTCCACGATGTTCAAGAAACTCCGCGGCATGTTCTCCAACGACCTGTCCATCGATCTGGGCACGGCCAACACCCTCATCTACGTGCGTGGCCAGGGCATCGTGCTGAACGAACCGTCGGTGGTCGCGGTGCGCCAGGATCGCGCGATCGGCGGCACCCGGTCGGTGGCCGCGGTCGGCGCCGAGGCCAAGCAGATGCTCGGCCGCACCCCCGGCCACATCACCACCATCCGCCCGATGAAGGACGGCGTCATCGCCGACTTCACCTACACCGAGGCGATGCTCAAGCACTTCATCAAGAAAGTGCACAAGTCGCGCTTCCTGCGCCCGAGCCCGCGCGTGCTGGTGTGCGTGCCGGCCGGCTCGACCCAGGTCGAGCGCCGCGCGATCAAGGAATCGGCCGAGGAGGCCGGCGCGCGCGATGTGTACCTGATCGAGGAACCGATGGCCGCGGCGATCGGCGCCGGCATGCCGGTCACCGAGGCGCGCGGTTCGATGGTCATCGACATCGGCGGCGGCACCACCGAGGTGGCGGTGATCTCGCTGAACGGCATCGTCTACTCGCAGTCGGTGCGCATCGGCGGCGATCGCTTCGACGAGTCGATCACCAACTACGTGCGCCGCAACCACGGCATGCTGATCGGCGAGGCCACCGCCGAGCGCATCAAGCTGCAGATCGGCTGCGCCTACCCGCAGGAAGAAGTGCAGGAAATGGAAATCTCCGGCCGCAACCTCGCCGAGGGCGTGCCGAAGATGATCAAGATCAACTCCAACGAGGTGCTGGAGGCGCTGCATGAGCCGCTGTCGGGCATCGTCTCGGCGGTCAAGCTGGCGCTGGAGCAGACCCCGCCGGAGCTGTGCGCCGACGTCGCCGAGCGCGGCATCGTGCTGACCGGCGGCGGTGCGCTGCTGCGCGACCTGGACCGGCTGATCTCCGAGGAGACCGGCCTGCACGTGCAGGTCGCCGACGACCCGCTGACCTGCGTGGCACGCGGCGGCGGCCGTGCGCTGGAGCTGGTGGACATGCACGGCAACGAGTTCTTCGCGCCGGAGTGATGGTGAGGCCGGCAATCGGGAATGGGGAATGGGAAATCGAACCCCCCATCCGCACCGACATTGCCGGCCCCGCGTCCGCCACCGTGCCCGCGCCCCGGCCCGATCGAGCCGCGAGCGCGCTGTCGTTTTCCGATTCCTTCTTCCCGATTCCCCTTTCCCGGCTCTAGCCCGTGCCTCCCTACGCCGGTCCTCCCGTCACTGCCCGCCCGGGCGAAGCCGCCAGCACGCCGCGCCTGCTGGCGTACCTGGCCCTGGCGGTGGTGCTGATCGTGCTCGACGCGCAGGCCGGCTGGCTGAAGCAGGTGCGCAGCCAGACCAACCTGCTGGTGCAGCCGCTGTGGGCCTTGGCCGGGCTGCCCGGCCGGGTCGGCTCGCAGGTGCAGGAGCGCGCCGCCAGCCATGCGCAGCTGGTCAGGGAAAACCGTGCGCTGCGCAACGAACTGCTGATCGCCAAGGCGCGCCTGACCCGGCTGCAGACGGCAGCGCTGGACAACGCGCAGCTGCGCGAGCTGCTGGGGGTGGCCGAACGCCGCGGCCTGGACGTGCAGCTGGCGCCGATCCTGGACATCGACCTGGACCCGACCCGGCAGCGCCTGGTGCTGGATGCCGGCGGCCGCGACGGCGTGCACGTCGGCCAGGCGGTGATCGACGCCGGCGGGCTGATGGGCCAGGTGATCGAGGTGACCCCGCTGCATTCCACCGTGCTGCTGCTGACCGATCCGGACCATGCGGTGCCGGTGACGGTGGCGCGCAACGGCGTGCGCCTGATCGTCTACGGCCGCGGCGACACCCTGGAGCTGCGCGACGTGCCGCTCAGCGCCGGGGTCGAGGTCGGCGACGAGATCGTCACCTCCGGCCTGGGCGGGCGCTTCCCGGCCGGCTTCCCGGTCGGCACCGTGGCGACGCTGCGCCCGGACGACACCCATGCCTTCCTGGTCGGCAATCTGAAGCCGGCGGCGAAGCTGGACCGGGGGCGGGACGTGTTGTTGTTGAAGCCGGGACTCGGGACTCGGGACTCGGGACTCGGACACGGCGACAGCAACGGCAACGGCAACGGCGATGCGGTGCATGCGGCGGCGCAAGGGCGCGGTTCTGCGCCGGCCGCTGGCCCGGTATCCGGCCATGTCCCGGCTTCTGATCGAGTCCCGAGTCCCGAGTCCCTAGTCCCGCCGGCTCCCAAGGAGCCGCAGCAATGAGCCGCCCCCGCAGCAAGGGCTGGGTCCTCCCAGTCAGCGTGCTCCTGGCGCTGCTGCTGGGCCTGCTGCCGTTGCCGCTGCTGCTGCAGCCGCTGCGGCCGTACTGGCTGGCGCTGGTGGTGGCGTACTGGGTGATCGAGACCCCGGACACGGTCGGGCTGGGCTTCGCCTTCGCCATCGGCGTGGTCGCCGACCTGCTGTACGGTGGGGTGCTCGGCGAGCAGGCGCTGCGGCTGGTGATCCTGAGCTTCATCCTGCAGCGCTTCCGCGCGCGCATCCGCTTCTTCCCTATGTCGCAGCAGGCGCTGGCGATCGGCGGCTTGCTGGTCAACGATCGTATCGTCGCCGCGGCCGTGCACCTGGCGGTGGGCGAGCCGACCCTGCCGTGGAACTACTGGTGGGCGCCGCTGCTGGGCATGGCGTTGTGGCCGCCGCTGTTCGTGCTGCTGGACGCGCTGCGGCTGGGTCGGCGGAGCAAGAAGTAGCGTGGCCCTGCACACCCGCCGCACGCAGAAGAACCCGCACGCCGAGGCCGAGCAGTTCCGGCGCCGCGCGGCGCTGGGGTTCCTTGGCGTGCTGGTGGCGCTGATCGGCCTGGGCGCCTGGTACTTCAAGCTGCAGGTGCTGGACCACGACGTCTACGCCACGCGCTCGGACGCCAACCGGATCAAGCCGCGGCCGGTGGTGCCCGGGCGCGGCATGATCTACGACCGCAACGGCCGCCTGCTGGCCGAGAACGTACCCGCGTTCCGGCTCGACGTCACCCCGGACAAGGTCGACGACATGGACGCGCTGTTGGCCGAGTTGGGCAAGGTCATCGCCCTGTCGGCTGAGGACATCGAACGCTTCCAGGCCGCGCGCAAGGCCAGCCGCAGCTTCCGCCCGGTCACCCTCAAACTGCGGGTCAGCGAGGAGGAGCGCGCGCGCTTCGCGGTGGACCGCTGGCGCTTCCCCGGCGTGGAGCTGGAGCCGTACCTGACCCGCCACTATCCCTACGGCGACCTGTTCGCACACATCATCGGCTACGTCGGCCGCATCGACGAGAAGGACCTGGAGATGCTCGGCGAAGGCAACGCCGCGCTGACCCACATCGGCAAGTCCGGGCTGGAGCGCTATTACGAAGAGGAATTGCGCGGCAAGGTCGGCTACGAGCAGGTCGAGACCAACGTGCAGGGCCGCGCGATCCGCACCGTCGGCCGGGTCCCGGCGCAGTCCGGCGCCGACCTGCGCCTGTCCATCGACGCCGACCTGCAGCGCGCGATGGTCGCCGCGTTCGGTGACTACCAGGGCGCGGCCATCGCGATCGATCCGCGCACCGGCGAGATCCTGGCCATGGTCAGTCTGCCGTCCTACGATCCCAACCTGTTCGTCAACGGCATCTCGCACGCCGATTTCCAGGTGCTCAACAGCGATCCGTCGCGGCCGCAGTTCAACCGGCTGGTACTGGGCGGGGTGGCGCCGGGCTCGACCATCAAGCCGTTCATGGGCCTGGCCGGGCTGGACAGCGGCACCCGCCGCCCGGAGGACAAGATCCTGTCCACCGGCATGTTCTACCTGCCCGGGGTCAGCCGCGGCTGGGGCGACTCGCACCGCGGCGGACATGGCTGGACCGACTTGCGCAAGTCGATCGCGCAGTCGGTCAACACCTATTACTACAAGCTGGCCGTCGACATGGGCATCGGCAAGGTCGACCAGTACATGAACCGCTACGGCTTCGGCGCGCCGACCGGTATCGACCTGATGGGCGAGATCGGCGGCATCGTGCCGTCGCCGGCCTTCAAGGCGAAAAGCCGCAAGGAAGCGTGGTATCCCGGCGACACGGTCAACATCGCCATCGGCCAGGGCGACTGGAAGGTGACCCCGCTGCAACTGGTACGCGCGGTGGCCGGCATCGCCGATGGCCAGCTGCGCACCCCGCACCTGGTGATGGCCCAGCGCGGCGCGTTCGACCAGCCGTGGGCGCCGGTGGCGCTCGGCCCGGGCAAGCCGATCAGCGACAATCCCGGCAACCTGCAGGCGGTGCGCGAGGGCATGATGGACACCATGCGTCCCGGCGGCAGCGGGCATGCGATCGCCGTCAGCGCGCCGTACCAGATGGCCGGCAAGACCGGCACCGCGCAGGTGGTCAGCCGCAAGGGCCTGGCCGCGGTGGATCCGCGCAGCCTGCCGATGCACCTGCGCCACCGCTCGCTGTTCGAGGGCTTCGCCCCGGCCGCGGAGCCGACCATCGCGCTGGCGGTGGCGGTGGAAGGCGGCGGTTACGGCGCCAGCACCGCCGCACCGATCGCGCGCAAGATCTTCGATGCCTGGTTGCTTGGGCGCCTGCCCGCCGGCATCGAGCCCCTGGACAGCCTGCGTGGCGCCACCGCGTTCGGCAGCCGGCTTTACTATGCCGAGGATCCGGGCTCGCGCGCCGCCGCCGACGCAGCGGCGCTGGCCGCCGGCGAACGCCTGGTGCTGGTCGGGCCGGTGGTGGTGGATGCGGCCGCGGTGCCGCCGCCGGACGCGCCGCCGCCGATCCCCGACGAGATCCCGGACGAGCGATGAAGGATTTCCTGCGCTGGCTGGCCGATCTCGGCGGCCGTTTCGCCCGCACCCTGGACTGGCCGATGTGCCTGGCCCTGGGGGCGCTGATGGTGATCGGCCTGGCCGTGCTCAAGAGCGCCGGCGGCCAGGCCGGCGGCAACCATCTGATGCTGGCCCAGGCCATCCGCTTTGCGATCGGCACGGCGGCGATGTGGGGCCTGTCGCGGGTCTCGGCGCTGCGCCTGCGCGCCTGGACGCCGCTGATCTACGCGCTGTCGATGCTGCCGCTGCTGGCGGTGTTCGCGCTGGGTACCGGCAAGTACGGCCGGCAGTGGCTGGATCTGAAGGTGTTCTACCTGCAGCCGGCCGAGTTGCTGAAGATCAGCATGCCGATGATGGTGGCCTGGTACCTGCACCGCATGCCGCTGCCGCCGCGCCTGCCCACGGTGCTGGTCAGTGCGGTGATCATCGGCCTGCCGACCGCATTGATCATGCTGCAGCCTGACTTCGGCACCGGCGTGCTGATCGCCGCCAGCGGCGGCTTCGTGCTGCTGCTGGCCGGGCTGCCGTGGTGGTGGGTCGGCATCGCGGTGGGCGGCGTCGCCGCGGCTGCGCCGGTGGCCTGGCTGTGGTTGCTGCGGCCTTACCAGAAGGACCGCATCATGATGTTCCTCAATCCGGAGAACGATGCGCTCGGCGCCGGCTGGAACATCATCCAGTCCAAGATCGCGATCGGCTCCGGCGGCCTGCACGGCAAGGGCTGGGGCCTGGGCTCGCAGTCGCATCTGAACTTCATCCCCGAACAGACCACCGACTTCGCGTTCTCGGTGCTCAGCGAGGAATTCGGCTGGATCGGCGTGGCCACGGTGCTGACCCTGTACCTGGTGGTGATCGCGCGCTGCCTGTGGATCGCCGCGCAGGCGCGCGACACGTTCTCGCGGCTGCTCGCCGGCGCCACCGGCCTGGCGTTCTTCGTCTACGTGCTGGTCAACGGCGGCATGATCTCCGGGCTGTTGCCGGTGGTCGGGGTGCCGATGCCGCTGATGAGTTATGGCGGCACCTCCGCGGTGTCGTTGCTGGCCGGTCTGGGCCTGGTGATGGCGGTCAAGGCGCACCGTCCGGTGCACGGCTACTGAGCGCCGGCATGGCCGGCGGGGCGCCGGCTTAACCGGAAGTATGCGGCGAGCTGCGCAACGATTGCGGGATGTGCCGGCGCTCGCCACAATTCGCGCCGATGCCCTGTGACGGCGCTGATGGCAGCGACCGGCCACGAGCGCAGGATCTATTCCGGGTAGCCATGCGCGGCATCGATGCCGCCCAGCCGGCCCGCGTCCATCGAGGGGAGCCAACGCAGCGCATCGTCGATCCGGCCTGGCCGGTGTCGTCCTTTCTGCGTCCGTCCGCCCTCCTCGCGTCTTCCCCGTGGTTCCTGTCCGCTCGGCTGTGCCGACATGGATGTGTGTCGATGAAATTCATGAAATTCCTGCTGTTGCTGAGCGTTGCGCTGGGCCTGAGCGGCTATGCGTTGATCCGCTACTACTTTCCTGCGGGTGCGATGCACAGCCACGGCTATGGCCGGGTCGCGCTGACCCAGCCGGCCGGCCCGGCGCAGGGTGTGGTGATCCTGTTCGCCAGCGGCAACCGGGCGCAGCGCCAGGCGGCGGCCGCGCGCATCGCCGCGACCGGCGCGGTGGTCGCCACAGTCGATGGCGATCGCTATCTGGCCCGGCTGCAGCGCGCCGGCGCCGGCTGCGGGCATGCCTGGCACGATGCCGAGCAGCTGAGCCGGCACCTGCAGCGCGACCTGCACGGCGACCGCTATTTCCTGCCGATGCTGGCCGGGACCGGCACCAGCGCGACCCTGGTCGAACGCATCGTCGGCGCCGCGCCGGCGGCAACCCTGGGCGGCGCGATCGGCGTGGCGCCGGCACCGACCGAGGTCTGCGCCGGCACCGCGCCAGCCAGCGCCGCGCAGGGCTTCGTCGATATCGCGACGGCACCGGCCGCGGACACGGCGGAGGCGGCCGTGGCCGCACGCGTGGCCATGCACCTGCACACGTCGGGCAGCGGCGGTGCGCTCGACGACCTGCCGCTGACCGAATTGCCGGTGCGCGCGCCGGGCGCGCCGCTGGCGATCGTGCTGTCCGGCGACGGCGGCTGGCGCGACATCGACAAAGGCATGGCCGAGGCCTTGCAGCAGCGCGGCATCGCGGTGGTCGGCTGGGACAGCCTGCGCTACTTCTGGCACGACAAACCGCCGGCGCAGGCCAGCGCCGACCTGGCGCGGGTCATTGCGCACTACCAGCAGCACTGGCACCCGCAACGCATCCTGTTGGTCGGCTATTCCTTCGGCGCCACCGCGATGCCGTTCATGTACAACCGGTTGCCGCCGCCGCAACGCGCGCAAGTCGCCTTGCTGGCCTTGTTCGGCGTGGACCGCAAGGCCGATTTCCAGATCCGCGTGCGCAACTGGCTTGACCTGGGCGATGCCGGCGACGCCAAGCCGGTGTTGCCGGAGATCGCGCGCATCGCGCCGTCGCAGCTGATGTGCGTGTACGGCGACCAGGAGAAGGACACGGTGTGTCCGCAGTTGCGCGGCAGTGGCGCGCAGATCGTCGCGCTGCATGGCGGCCACCATTTCGACCAGCATCCGGCCGGCTTGGCGACGATCTTAGACACCCGTTGGCAGCAACTCGCAGAAGGCGCACGCCGTCCCGTCGCTGTAATCGATGCCAGGCATCCTCGCGTGAACGCAGTGCAACCCTCGCCACTGCGCACCCCGCCTGGAGCCCTGCAGCAATGACATCGCCCGCGTTCGGTTGCCTGCTGCTCCTGGCCCTGGTCACGCTCGACGCATCCGCCGCGACCGGCGATACGCGGGTGGTCGCCGAACCCGCGATGCCGAGTCTGTGCGACACCCTCGATGCCACGCTGCAGGCGGACGCGCGCCTCTTCGGCGATGCCGATGAGCAGAGCGCGCCGGACACCGCGCGCATCCAGGCCGCGCTGGGCAGGTGCGCCGCCAAGGGAGGACGTTCGGCGGTGCTGCTGCGTGCCGGCGCCGGCAATGCCTTCCTCAGCGGGCCGTTGAACATCGGCGGCAACGTGACCCTGGTGATCGATGCCGGGGTGACCCTGTTCGCCTCGCGCAAGCCGTCCGACTATCAGGTCGCCGGCGCCAGTGCCTGCGGCAAGGCCGCAGGCTCCAGCGGCGGCTGCCGCGCGCTGCTCAATCTGAAGGGCAAGTCGCTGGGCGTGATGGGCCTGCGCGACGGCGCTGGCGACCAGGGCAGCATCGACGGCCGCGGCGACCTGCCGATGCTGGGCGGCAGCGACAGCTGGTGGCAGTTCGGGGAAAAGGCCAAGGCGAGCGGCCTGACCCAGAACGGCCCCGACCTGATCAAGGTGCAGAACGCCAGCGACGTGAGCATCTATCACGTCAATCTGGTCAACGCGCCGTACTTCCACCTGTTCGCGCACATGGCCGACGGCCTCACGGTCTGGGGCGTGCGGGTCAAGGCGCCGGCCAGCAGTCCGAACACCGACGGCCTTGACCTGGACAGCGTCAGCAACGCCACGCTCTACGACAACGACGTGATGAGCGGCGACGACGGCGTGGCGATCAAGACCATCGCCTCCAGATCGGCCAACATCAGCGTGCGCGACTCGCGCTTTTACGGCACCCACGGCATCTCCATCGGCAGCGAGGTGATGTACGGCGTGGACAACGTCCTGATCGACGGCAACAGCGTGCTCGGCAGCGACGCCGACGGCAGGCCCAGCACCGACAACAATGGCCTGCGCATCAAGACCGGGCTGGCCAAGGGCGGCCCGGTCAGCGACGTCACCTATCGCAACACCTGCCTGTTCGGCGTGGCCAATGCATTGGTGATCAACCCGCTGTACGGCGGCGGTGGCAGCGGCACCGTGCCGAGCTTCGCCAACATCGTGGTCAACGGCCTGAAGGCGCAGGGGTCGGTGAAGGGCAAGGGCAGTTCGGTGCGGGGCTACGACGCCTCGGCGCCGCTGGACCTGGTGCTGGCCAACGTGTCGGCCGACTTCACCGCGCTGAAGGCCAGCAATGCGCGCATCGGCCTGGACCGCTCCAACCTGCAGCCGAGCGCCGACAGCACGGTCAGCACCTATGCGACCTCGGTGTCCGGCGCGGTGCCGGCCTGCGACAGCAAGCCGGTGTTTCCCGCGCTGTAGCGTTGCGCGGTGGCTGGCTGCGATGCGCGCGCCGCATGCAGTCGGCAATGCCGATTCCGGCCACGCTGCCGGAGTGCCGGAATCGGTCTACGCACCGGGCGCCGATCGTCACTGCCGACCCGGGATGCGTGCCTGCAGCCGGCCATCCTGGCCGATCTCGCCCTGCACACGCCGGCCTGTGATCGGGCGTTGCTGGTTGCGCTTGCGATGCGCTGCTTCGCTGCGCATCGCCGGCGCCGCGCGGTTTGGCCTGGGCAGTTTGGCGTTCGCCGCCGGGATTTGCGCGCACCGCGCTGGGCGCTGCCGGCGCCGTCCGCATCGCCTGGCGGCTACCGCGGCCCCGGCCGGATGAATACGCCAGTCCGCTTGACTTGGAGCAAAGTTCTTTTGTTTCATGGCGTTATTGGTGGAAATTCATCTGGACTCTGTTAACCTGCCGGCATGATTAGACGCTCGCTGATTTGCCTTATCACGCTTGGCTTGGTCGCATGCGCGACCCAGCCCAGGACTCCGCCATCGCCGCCGCAGGCCAATGCGTTGCCGCAAACCACGCCGCGCGCGTCACCGCCAGCGGGGGCGGCACCCGAAGCGGTGGCCGCGCCGCCGCTCGATCTGACCCCTGTGCCGTTCGAGGTCGCCCGCGCCAACTTCGTGCGTGATACCGCGTCCAAGTACGGCCTGGATCCGCTGCAGATCGAGGCGACGCTGGCAAAGGCGCAGTTCAATGACGCGATCGTGGCGGCGATGTCGCGCCCGGCCGAGCAGGTCAAGCCGTGGAACGAATACCGGCCGATGTTCATCAGCCAGGCGCGGATCGACGGCGGCCGCGCGTTCCTGGCCACGCACCGCGAGGAACTGATGCGGGTGCAGGCGCGCACCGGCGTGCCGGCCGAGATCATCGTCGCGATCATCGGCGTGGAGACAAGCTACGGCAAGAACGTCGGCAAGTACCGCGCGCTCGACGCGCTGTACACGCTGGCGTTCCGCTATCCGCGCAGCGGCGATCCGGCCATGCTCGAACGCGAGGTGCGCCGCGAACTGTACTTCCGCGGCGAACTCGGCCAGCTGTTCGCGCTCGGCCGCGAAGAGAACCTGGACATCACCACGCTGATCGGCAGTTATGCTGGCGCGATGGGCATGGGCCAGTTCATGCCATCCAGCTATCGCCAGTTTGCGGTGGATGGCGATGGCGACGGCAAGCGCAACCTGTTCACCGATTACAACGACCTGTTCTCTTCGATCGCCAACTACTTCGTCAAGAAGGGCGGCTGGGTCCGCGACGGCGTGGTGGTGGTGCCGGCCACGCTGCGTCCGGGCGCCGAGGAACTCAATCCGACCGACTTGACCCCGAGCTACACGCTGGCCGACCTGGCCGCGCGCGGCTACCAACCGGCCGCACCGGTGCCGGCCGGTGCCACCGCCACCCCGATCACGCTCGACGGCAGCGCCGGCAAGCAGTACTGGCTGGGCTTCCAGAACTACTACGCGATCACCCGTTACAACGGTTCCAAGATGTACGCGATGGCCGTGTACCAATTGTCCCAGGCCATCGCCGGCAAGGAGTTACCCCCGGCATGAACCCGAACGCGCTGCTCCGGATCGTCCCCGTCGTCGCGCTGCTGGCGCTGGCCGCCTGCAGCAGCGACCCGAAGAAGACCGCCGGCAGCGCTGCCGCGGTGTCCGGGGTCAGGGTGGGAGGCCGCGGCCCGGCGCATGTCGCCACCGGCTGCCCGTCCACCTCGCCGTACGCGCCGGCCAAGGAAGATCCGTCCACCCGCGGCAACTACACCGCCGGTGGCCTGTACGCGCCCGGCGTCAGTGACAGAACCCCGGACTACGTGCCCAACGTGGCTTGCATCCCCGAGCCTATGGTCACCGACGAGCCGCGCTCGGCGGTCGGCAACCGCTCGCCGTACATGGTGCTGGGCCGCGAATACACCATCATCGACGACCCGCACAGCTACGTCGAACGTGGCACCGCCTCGTACTACGGCAGCAAGTTCCATGGCCGCCTGACCTCCAATCGCGAGGTCTACGACATGTACGCGTTCACCGCCGCGCACAAGACCCTGCCGCTGCCCAGCTTCGCCCTGGTCACCAACCTGGACAACGGTGAATCGGTGGTGGTGCGGATCAACGACCGCGGCCCGTTCCACGACGACCGGGTCATCGACCTGAGCTATGCGGCGGCGGTCAAGCTCGGCATCACCGGCAAGGGCACCGGCCGGGTCGAGGTGCGCGGGCTGACCCCGGCCGACAATGGCAACCTGCTCGCATCGCGGCGCACCGGCAAGCAGGTCGCGACCGGCACCACGCTGGCCAGTGCGGCGGGAGCGGGCAGTGCTGCGCAGGCTGCCGCGGCACGCCGCGCCACCGACATGGACAACCTGGTCAAGGCCTTGCCGAGCAAGCCGTCCAGCACTGTGGTTGCCGCGGCCAGCGTGCCGGCACGGAGCGTCGCCACGTCCAGCACCGCCGCACCCAGTGCCGCCAGCGCGACCGCCGCCGCCGCCGCCCTGCCGGAAGGCGAGCGCTGGCGCTACCGGGTGCTGGCCGATGCCGACACCGCGGCCAACGCCGACCATTTCGACGACTGGATGAAATCGCGCGGCGTGCGCGTGGCCACCGGCAAGCCGACCAAGGTCCCTGCGACCGTGGCCGCTGCGCCGGCGCCGGCGCGACGCGCCGCCACCGCCACCGCCACCGCCACCGCCACGCCGGCAGCCACCGCCACGACCGTCGCGGCCGCGGCCCCCGCTCCAGCCCCAGCCCCAGCCGCGCCGGTCGTGTCGGCGACCCGCGCCGCCGCCGATAACGCCGCCGCGCGTGGTCCGCTCGGCATCCTGTTGCAGGTGGCCAGCTTCGCCAACCGCGAAAACGCCAACCGCGCGCTGTCGCAGCTGGCCTCGGCCGGCATCGTCGGCGCCAGCGTCAGCGACATCGTGTCCGGCGGGCGCACGCTATGGCGGCTGCGGGTCGCCGCCGAAGACCATGGCCGCGCCACCGAGCTGGCCAGCCGCATCGCCGGCCTCGGCTTCGGCCGTCCGCAGATCGTCAAGGACTGAGGCGCCCGGCGAAACCGCAGGCCTGTCGCTGGCGCCGCCGCCCGCGCCAGCCGTCGCCAGGCGCGCGTGCCGTTCCAGCGCCAACGGCTTAACGCCGCCTCCCGCCTGCGCCGCCGCCGTAGCTGGCTCGGCGCCGGCTAGCCCTACAATGCCTTGTTTACCATCGGCCCTCGGGCCTGCCAGGAGTCGTTTTAGATGAAATTCCGCTTCGCCGTCGCCGCCGTGGCCACCTTCGCCGTGGGCCTGGTTTCCGCGCAGACCCCCGGCCCGGTGCCGGCATCGCCTGCCACTGCCGCTACCGCGCCTGCCACCGTGGCGATCCCGCCGGCGCCCAAGCCGGCCGTGTCCAAGTCCTGGGTGCTGATGGACTACGCCACCGGCCAGGTGCTGGCCGGCGAGAACGAGCATGTGCGGGTGGCCCCGGCCAGCATCACCAAGGTGATGACCTCCTACGTGATCGCCGCCGAACTGAAGCTGGGCAAGATCAAGCGCGACGACCAGGTCATGCTCAGCGAGCGCGCCTGGCGCGAGGGCGGCGCCGGCACCGACGGCAGCTACAGCGGCTTCCCGGTCAACCAGGCCGCGCGCCTGGAAGACATGGAAAAGGGCATGGCGATCCAGTCCGGCAACGACGCGGCGATCGCGCTGGCCGAACACGCCGCCGGCAGCGAGGAAGCCTTCGCGTCGCTGATGAACAACTACGCGGCCAAGCTCGGCATGACCGGCTCGCACTTCGTCAACGCCCACGGCTTGTCTGCCGAAGGCCACTACACCACCGCCTACGACCTGGCGCTGCTGGGCCGGGCGATGGTGCGCGATTATCCGGAAACCTACGCCTATAACAAGATCAAGGAATTCAAGGTCGGCGACATCACCCAGCAGAACCGCAACCTGCTGCTGTGGCGCGACCCCAGCGTGGACGGCATCAAGACCGGCCACACCTCCGAGGCCGGCTACTGCCTGCTCAGCTCGGCGCAGCGTGGCGACCAGCGCCTGATCGCAGTGGTGATGGGTGACAGCTCCGAGAAGCAGCGCGCCGAGGACAGCCTGGCGCTGCTGAACTGGGGCTTCCGTTTCTACGAGACCCACCGCCTGTACGAGTCGGGCAAGCAGGTCGCGCAGCAGCGCGTGTGGAAGGGCACCGAGAAGGAAGTGCTGCTGGGCGTGGCGCAGCCGCTGCTGGTCGGCGTGCCGCGCGGCCGCTACAACGAACTGAAGCCGTCGATCGACGTGCCCAAGACCCTGGAAGCGCCGATCAAGCAGGGCCAGGCGATCGGCACGGTGAAGGTCTCGCTGGACGGCAAGGTGATCGCGCAAGCGCCGCTGGTGGCGCTGAAGGCGGTCGAGGAGGCCGGCTTCTTCAAGCGCCTGTGGGACAGCTTCTGGATGTGGTGGGAAGCCGAGTGAGTTGAAAAAAGCCGGCGTACGCCGGCTTTTTTTTGGGATTCGAGACGCGCGATCGGGGATTCGCGTCAGGGGCTGAGGGTGCGGCTTTCCAATCCCCGAGCGCCGATCCGCGTTTCATCAACGCCACCCGCGGCCTATGCCGGCGCTCGAGGTGAGGTCGAGGGTCGGTGCTGCATCAGGCTGATTCGGGCGACGCGTCTGCCATGCCGTGCCGCGTTGGACATGATGCCTGCGGCCGGGTCGTGTGCGGCATGGCTGCTGCCAACGGGCTGGCGCAGCCCGCTGACAACTTCTAGGCTACGGCGATGTACGGTGATCCCGTACCTGCGCCTTTCCCGTTCATGAGGATGGAACGTGCTTAAGTTGCTCCGCGCTTTCTCGCTGTCGTTCCTGCTGCTGGCCTGCTGCTGGCCTGCGCTGGCTGCGATGTGCTGTCGGTACCGCCGGCGTATCAGCAGTCCACGTACAACCTGCCCTCGTTCTTCCCCGACCCCAAGGCGCAGGCGCTGGCGGCCGAGCATGGGGATATCAAGGAAATCCGGCGGTTGATGAAGGAGGAGCACGTCAACCCGGACGTGATCTTCTCCACAGACGGCGATCCGCTGCTGATGTGGCCAATCATGACGCATAACCCGGATGGGTTGCGGGCGATGCTGGAGAATGGGGCCAATCCGAATGTGCGGAAGCCGGATCAGAAAGTGGAACGTTTTAAGGATGGTAGCGTTGGGCGTCATTTCAAAAGCGAACCTGATTAGCCCTGACCCTCAGCCATGAAAATTGCTTGCTGCACGCAGAACCGGCTCTGGGCAAGGCTTGCAACGCATCATGGAAGTTGCGAGTCGCGGCAGCATCTCGCGCAAGCGGAATCGGCGGTTAAAACGATAGGCGGCTTCGGCCAGGTAGCGCCTTGCGTATTTGCTCTGCGCGATGGCGTGATACACGCCGCTGATTGCGCGTTTGAGGTTGCCCAGCACGACGTTGACCCAGCGCGCGCCAGGCGCTTCAGTCGCCGCCCGCCCTCCGCCGGTGTCCAGTGTCGTATGCGCGTGCCCGGCGTCTTCCAGCCGACGGAAGCAGGCCAGTCCATCGGTGTAGACCTCGCACTCCGTCGCCAGGCGACGCGCGGTCCAATCCTGCAGCGAGGCGTTGTCGAAACTGCGCACCGGCTCGATCACCGCAAAACTCGGCGCAGCGAAGGTCGCATCGGTCTGCACGGCAATCAGGAACGGCTGTTTGTTCTCCGATCCGCGTCCGGCTTTGCCGCCGTTGCGCTCCCCGCCCAGGTAAGCATCGTCGATCTGCACGAACCCGCTGAGTGTGCGCGTGGCCTCGCGCTCGGCCATGGCCTGCATGATCTTGTGCTTCATCCGCCAGGCGGTCTTGTAGTTGACGCCCAGATGGCGCATCAACTCCAGCGCCGCCAGATTGGTCTTGGTTGCCGTCAACAGGTGCAAGGCCAGCATCCAGGTGCGCAGCGGCAGCTTGGTTCCTTCGAACATCGTGCGGGCCATCAAGGTGGTTTGATGGCGGCAGGCGCAGCACTGGTAGTAGATCGCCGCGCCGCGCTTGAAACGCGACCGAGTCCGTCCGGCACAGGACGGACAACGGAAACCCTGCGGCCAACGCCACTTGTACAAAGTGCGATAACACTTGGCCTCGGTGCCGTACCATGCGATGAACTGGGACATCGACAATCCAGGCTGGAACTGCACGGCATTGATGCTCATCACGCCACCTCGTCGGCTTTCAGGTGCCGCCAGCCTCTACCCAGCATGGCGCAGATCCTGCGACTATTGGCTGAGGGTCAGGGCTAATCAGGTTATTTCATGGGACCGGGTTTTCTGTCCAGCACGGCCAGAATCGATTTAGATGCCCCGTCACCTGCGCCTGAACACTCCATTCAGCAGATCCAGCAGTGCGACCAGCAACAGGCGCAGAGGATGTCCGAGATGCATGCGCAGAACGCACAGCAAGGGCAGATGCAGTCCGCCCCCATGATGATGTAGTCCGCGCCCGCCATGCTTTTAACGCCAAGCCGGATGGAATGGGCGCGTGGATGGCGGCCACGTGGCGCAGGCGATGCTCGATGCCAAGCAGGCCGGCATCGACGACGCCGGCAAGATCGACCGCGTGTTGATGGCTGAAGAGACGTTATGGGTGGCGGGAGCCACTGCGGGATTTCGTGCCGCCACGGAGGTGTCGCAGCCGTCCGCGCCGATGCACGACACGGTGCAGCAGGCGCAGGCGTTCAATCAACAGCGCGCGCAGCAGCTGGCGCTGCAGGCACAGCAGCGCCAGCTGGAGGGTCCTGGTGGCAGAGGTGGGCCTGTGATGAGGTGATGCCTGCGCAGAGCGCAAGAGGCATCACCCAATTCCCAATCCCGGCTCTTCAGAGCCGCCGACTGATCGTGAAGCTGCCGAACACCGGCGTCTGCTGCTGCAGGTCGAATTCGCGGGTACTCCAGTAGCGCGTCAAGGCGAACTTCCAGTTGCCGCGCATCACCGCCAAGCCGAAGCCGGCTTGGCCGACGAAGGGGCGTTTCTTTACGCTGTGGCTGTCGCGGAAGGTGTTGCCGTCCAGGGTGATGTCGCGCAGCACCCAGCGCGCATCGCTGGTCAGGAACAGGTGCGCCGACCAGCCGCGGCCCAGGCCGTAGCGGGGCGGGGCGGTGTTCTCGCCGGCCGGGCGCAGCGGCGAGCTGCCGAAGTCGTCCGGCAGTTTCCAGCCGAAGCGCACTTCGCCGCCGGCGTTGGCGTTGGTCTGCAGGGTGCCGAGCGCGCCGCCCCAGTGGCTGATCGCGTCCCAGCCCCAGCCATCGGCGTTGACCGTCGCGTCGCCGGGCCAGCGGCGCATGCGTTCGTGGACCAGGCGGAACACCGGTTCGTCGTGCAGCTGGTTGTCCCAGCCGAGGAACTTCTCGTCGCCGCGCGCGTCGTGCACCGCTTCCTGCACCTGCTTGCCCTGCGCCGACGGGCCGACCATGCCCAGGGTCAGTTGGGTGGTGCGCAGGCGGTCCTGGTTGCGCGCGTTGTAACCGAGGATCACCGCCAGGATGCCGACATAGGGACGGTCGTCCTCGATCAGGTCGCGGCGGGTCTTGTCGGTCGGGGTGAAGATGGCCTGGCCGAAGCTGAAGACCATGTTCTGCTGCTCGAACTCGCCCGGATGCAGGCGTTCCAGGTAGCGGTTGAGCGTGCGCGCCAGCCGCGGCAGGCAGGGATCGTCGGTGTAGTCGACCAGGTTCGGCGAGACCAGACTCATGCCGAAGCCGTTGCTATAGCCCTGGTCCTGGTCGGCGCCGCCGAACAGATCGTTGTCGACGCGGAAGTTCACCGTCGGCGGCGTGTCCTGCAGCGCGCTGCAGGCGCAACGGTCGGCGGCGGCGGCGGGCAGCGCGGCGATGGCGAGCAGCAGGGCGAAGGCGAGAGGCAGGCGCGATGGCGGCATGGGCGGCGTCCCTGGGGGCGGAAAGGCACGTGTGGAGCGACGCTAGCGGGCCGGATGCGCGTGTTCCGTGAAGCCTGCGTTCATGAAAGTGCAACAGCGAGCCTAGGCCGTGGTGGCGCGGCGCGAAAGCCATGTCGCCGTATCGCTTCGTCCTATTGGCATCGCTTGCCGGCAGCGCGCGCGCCGACACGACGCGGCTGCCGCCAACGCCGGTGCACCGCCTGCCGGCGCGTAGCGGCCTTGGGTTTGCCCGGCGCCGGCCCGATAATGCAGCCATGGACATCACCTCGGACAACCCCGAACACGGCTTCCAGTTCCCCGGCGTCTTCGAGCTCAGCGCGATGGGCACCGCCAACACCGGGCTGGAGACCGAACTGCCGCGCCTGCTCGCCCAGGCCGGGGTGGACGTGCTGGAAGAGCGCATCAGCTGGAAGCATTCGTCCAACGGCAAGTACGTGTCGGTGCGAATCGCCTTCCGCGCCGCCGACCGCGCCCAGTACGACGCCGCGCACCTGGCGCTGCGCGAGCACCCGGAAGTGAAGTGGACGCTGTAGCCGGCGCCGCCGTGCTGCCGCCGGAACCGGCGCCGGCGCTGCCGCCGTGCCGGGTCCGCGATCTCGGCCGCCAGCCCTACGCGCCGGTGTGGCGGGCGATGCAGCGCTTCACCGATACGCGTGCGGAAGCCGATGCCGACGAACTGTGGGTGGTCGAGCACGAACCGGTGTTCACCCTCGGCCAGGCCGGCAAGCCCGAGCACGTGCTGGCGCCCGGCGAGATCCCGGTGCTGCACGTGGACCGCGGCGGCCAGGTCACCTACCACGGCCCCGGCCAGTTGGTGGTGTATCCGCTGCTGGACCTGCGCCGGCTGAAGATCGGGGTGCGCGACTACGTGTGCCGGATCGAGCAGGCCATCATCGACACGCTGGACGAATGGAACATCCTCGGCCAGCGCCGCGACGGCGCGCCCGGGGTCTACGTCGGCGCGGCCAAGGTCGCCGCGCTCGGCATCCGCGTGCGCCGCGGCTGCACCTTCCACGGCCTGTCGTTCAACGTGGCGATGGATCTGGAGCCGTTCCACCGGATCAACCCCTGTGGCTACCAGGGCTTGCAGGTGACCTCGGTGCTAGACTTGGGCGGTCCCTCCGGCATGCAGGCCGTCAAACCGGTGCTGCTGGCCCAACTGGCGTGCCAGTTCGGGCTGACCCTGCAGCCGCTCGATGCCTTGCCCGACCTCACGCTCACGCACGCGGCCTGACCGCCTGCCCGCCGACGACGCCATGACCCAGCCCAGCGCACGCTCCATTCCCTTGCAGGTCCTTTCCGGCGACAGCGCGTCCGCGCCGCTGCAGGCCGGCGTCAAGCAACTGGGCGGGGACAAGATCAACCGCTCACCGGTGCAGTTCGCCGACGCCCCGGTGCTGCGCAAACCGTCGTGGATCCGGGTGCGGATCCCGTCCGGCAACGCGGTGCAGACCCTCAAGGCAAAGCTGCGCGAGAACCGCCTGGTCACGGTCTGCGAGGAAGCCAGCTGCCCGAACATCCATGAGTGCTTCAGCCACGGCACCGCCACCTTCATGATCCTGGGCGAGGTCTGCACTCGCCGCTGCTCGTTCTGCGACGTCGCCCACGGCCGGCCCAAGCCGCCGGACGCCGGCGAGCCGGCCAGCCTGGCGCAGACCGTGGCCGACATGGGCCTGCGCTACGTGGTGGTGACCAGCGTCGATCGCGACGACCTGCGCGACGGCGGCGCCCAGCATTTCGCCGACTGCATCGGCGCGATCCGCGCCGCCGCGCCGGCCACCCGCATCGAGATCCTGACCCCGGACTTCCGCGGCAAGGGTCGCATGGACCGCGCGCTGGAGATCCTGGCGACCAATCCGCCGGACGTGTTTAACCACAACATCGAGACCGTGCCGGACCTGTACCCGAATGTGCGTCCCGGTGCCGACTACCAGTGGTCGCTGACCCTGTTGCAGAAGTTCAAGGCGCAGCACCCGGCCATCGCCACCAAGTCCGGGATCATGCTCGGCCTGGGCGAGACCATGGCGCAGGTGCAGGCCACGCTGCGCGACCTGCGCGCGCACGCCGTGGACATGGTCACCATCGGCCAGTACCTGCAGCCGACCGCGCACCACCACCCGGTGATGCGCTACTGGACGCCGGAGGAGTACACGGCGCTGGAGGAGTACGGCAACGCGCTGGGCTTCAGCCACGTCGCCTCCGGGCCGATGGTGCGCTCGTCCTATCACGCCGATCGGCAGGCTGCCGGCGCCGGCGTGGCGGCTTGAGTTCGCCTTGCGGCACCGCTTCGGGCGCAGCCCGTCGCGTCCTGGCGATCGTTCAGGACGCCCGCCGTGGCGGCCGCGCCGCCCGCCCGCAGCGCCTGCACCGGCGCCATTCACATTTCGCTACCGAGCCCCGGCTAGTCTGGTTCAGGAACAGGTGACACGGCCTGCAACTTGCGGCACTGTCGTGTTGTCTCACGCGATCTGCAGCCCCCCTGACGGCCTCGTGCCGAGAGTACGTAGATGAAATTCAAAGCTTCCGTCTTCCTGCTGGCGTTCGCGCTGACCACGCCACTTGCGTTGTTCGCCCGCACCGACGCGCCCGCGCTGCCGGCGGCCTCGACCGCCGACCAGTCCACCACCGCCAAGCTGGTGTACGGGCTGCTCTCCGACAGCCGCTATGCCTACCGGCCGCGCGCGCTGGACGAAGCGACCTCGAAGGAAGTCTTCAAGAAGTACCTGGAGACGCTGGACGGCAGCAAGCAGTTCTTCACCCAGGCCGATGTGAACAAGTTCACCGCGTTCCAGGCCAACCTCGGCAGCAATATCGCCTCCGGCCAGCTAGAGCCGGCGTTCCAGGTGTTCGCCGTGTACCGGCAGCGCGTGGACGAGCGCATCGGCTACGCGCGCAAGCTGCTCAAGCAGGACTTCGATTTCAACGGCAGCGAGAAGTTCGATTACAACCGCAAGGACGTGCCGTGGCCCAAGGATGACCGGGAGCTGGACGAACTGTGGCGCAAGTCGGTGATGAACGACTGGCTGCGGCTCAAGCTGGCCGGCAAGAAGTCCGAGGACATCCGCAAGACCCTGGACAAGCGCTACGCCAACCTCGCCGATTCGGTGAAGGAACTGAAGAGCGAGGACGTGTTCCAGTTCTTCATGAACGCCTACACCAACACCGTCGATCCGCACACCGACTACTTCACCCCGCGCACCGCCGAGAACTTCAACCAGCAGATGTCGCTGTCGCTGGAAGGCATCGGCGCGCAGCTGCAGAAGCAGGACGACATGGTGGTGATCCGCGAGGTCATCCCCGGCGGTCCGGCCGCGGTGGACGGCACGCTGAAGCCGGGCGACCGCATCGTCGGCGTCGGCCAGGGCAAGGCCGGCCAGGTCGAGGACGTGATCGGCTGGCGCATCGACGACGTGGTGGCCAAGATCCGCGGCGACAAGGACACTCAGGTGCGCCTGGAGTACATCCCGGCCGAGGCCGGCGTGGACGGCAAGCACCGCCAGTTGCTGCTGACCCGGCAGAAGGTGCGCCTGGCAGAACAGGCCGCCAAGGGCGAGACCATCACCCTGCCGGCGAAGGACGGCGAACCGGCGCGGCGCGTCGGCGTGATCAAGCTGCCGGCGTTCTACCAGGACTTCGAGGGCCGCCGCCGCAACGCCAGCGACTACGCCTCGGCGACCCGCGACGTGGCCAAGCTGCTGGCCGGTTTCAAGACCGACAAACTCGACGGCGTGGTGCTGGACCTGCGCAACAACGGCGGCGGCTCGCTGGACGAGGCGATCGAACTCACCGGCCTGTTCATCGAGCAGGGTCCGGTGGTGCAGGTGCGCGAATCCGGCGGCCGCGTCACCGTCAACAGCGACCAGAACCCGGGCGTGGCCTGGGATGGCCCGCTGGCCGTGCTGATCAACCGCGGTTCGGCCTCGGCGTCGGAGATCTTCGCCGGCGCCATCCAGGACTACGGCCGTGGCCTGATCATCGGCGAGACCAGCTTCGGCAAGGGCACGGTGCAGAACATCGTCGACCTGGACCGCTGGCCGGCCAACCAGACCGACCGCTTCGGCCAGGTCAAGCTGACCATCGCCCAGTTCTTCCGGGTCAGCGGCAGCAGCACCCAGCACAAGGGCGTGGTGCCGGACATCGCGTTCCCGGCCAGCGTCGATGCCACCGAGTTCGGCGAGAGCACCTATCCCAACGCCTTGCCGTGGACCCGCATCGCCGCGGTGCCGCACACCCAGTACGGCAACTTCGCGCCGCTGCTGCCGAAGCTGGAGACGCTGCACGCCAGTCGCATCGCCAGCGACAAGGAATTCCAGTGGTGGGAAGAGGACGTGCAGCAGTTCCGCACCGAAGCGGCGAAGAAGTACGTGGTGCTCAACGAGGCCGAGCGCCGCGCCGAGCGCGAGAAGCAGGACGTGCAGCGCAAGCAGCGCCAGGAAATGCGCAAGCAGCTCGGCCTGCCGCTGGACCCGCTCGCCGACGACAGCAGCGACGACGGCCTGACCGGCAACGAGCGCGACATCATCAAGGACGCCGCGCGCGAGAAGCTGGTCGACAAGCGCCCGGATCCGCTGCTGCGCGAGTCGGCCTCGATCCTGGCCGACGCGCTGAACCTGCTGGAAAAGGACCACCCGCTGTCGGTGCAGGTGCTGCCGCAGTCCACCGGCCCGGGGCGCTGGGCCGACTGAGCCTACGCGCTACCGCCGCGCGAAAACCGAACGCGCCATCGCCCAGCGGTGGCGCGTTTTTCGTTGGGCGTCTGCGTGGCCGCGCGCGCCATCGCTTGCGTTCTGCGCTGCCGAACGCTGTGGCGGAGTGGCCAGCCACGCACGCTACCGGCGATCGCGCTGCAGCCTCAGGTTCGCCTCGGTCATCAGCCCTGATAGGCGGCCAGCAGGCTCTTTGCAGGAGCGGCTTCAGCCGCGACCGGGCGTTGCCGGTAAGACTCGGTCGCGGCTGAAGCCGCTCCTACACGTGCACATCAGCTGGATCGAACGCTGCGCTAGCCCAGCGCCTGCCACAGCTGATGCACACCCAGCGCCAGCAAGGTCAGGAAGAACACCCGGCGGAACGCCTCGGCGGGAATGCGCTGGCGCAGGCGCGTGCCAAGCCACATGCCCAGCGCGGTCGGCAGCAGCGCCAGCAACGAAGGGCCGACCGCGCCACGCGTAAACGCGCCATGCCAGGCCAGGGCAATGGCCAGCGTCAATGTGGCGGTGAAAAAGCAGTAGCCCAGCGCACGCATCAACGTCTCCCGCGGCAGGCCGAGCGCGACCAGATAGGGCAGGGCCGGCACCACGAATACGCCAGTGGCGCCGGTCAGCAGGCCGGTCGCCAATCCGGCGGCCGGACCCGCCCACGGTTCGTGCCGCTGCGGCAACCGGCCTTGCCAACGGCTCAGCCCGAGCAGCGCATACAGCGCCAGCAAGCCGCCGAGTCCGCCGCGCGCCAGCGCCGGATCGGCGCCGACCAGGATGCCGGCGCTGAGCCAGGTGCCGATCACCAGCGTCGCCAGCAGCGGCCACAGCCGTCGCAGCAACGCCACCGCGCCTTGCTGCAAATTGGTCAGCAGCGACGGCAGGACCAGCAGCGCAGCCGCCTCGGGCGGCGCCAGCCACAGTCCCAGCAGGCCCATCGCCACCGTCGGCAGGCCGGTGCCGGCGATGCCCTTGACCAGGCCGGCCAGGCAGAACACCGCGGCGATCGGCAGCAGATGCGGGATGAGCGATTGCATGCGTGCAGCATCGGCCATGCCGCGGCGCCGGACAATGCGTAATCGCTTCAGGCAGACTCCGGCAACGTCGAAGGCTGGAACGGCGATGCACCTGGATTTCATCGGCTTGCGGCTGTTCGTGGCGGTGGCCGAGGCCGGCAGCATCACCGCCGGCGCGGAACGGGCCGCGCTGTCGCTGGCTGCTGCGCCCAGCGCGCGCATCCGCGGGTTGGAGCTGCAGGTCGGGGCGGCGCTGTTCGCGCGCGGCCGCCGCGGCGTGAGCCTGACCGCGGCCGGCGCCGCGCTGTTGCGGCACGCGCGGCAGTTGCTGCGCCAGGCCGAGGCGATGCGCGCCGAACTGGGCGAGCACGCCGCCAGCAATCAGGCCACGGTGCGGCTGCTGGCCAATACCGCGGCGCTGTACGAATGGCTGCCCGAACTGCTGGCCGAGTGCCTGGTCGCGCATCCGCGTATCGACCTGGCCTTGCGCGAGCAGGGCAGCACCGCGGCGGCCGATGCGCTGCGCGAGGAGCGCGCCGACTTGGCGGTGATCGCCGACCATGCCGACCTGGCCGGTCTGCAAGCGCATGCGTTCCGGCAGGACCGGCTGGTGCTGGTGGCGGCGGCCACGCATCCGCTGGCGCGCGCGCCGCAGCTGCGTCTGGCGCAGCTCTGGCAGGCGCAATTCCTCGGTCTGGCCGACGACAGCGCGCTGCAACAGCACCTGCGCACGCAGGCCGCGCGCGCCAGCGGCCAGCTGCGCATCCGCGCCCATGTGCACGGCATCGAGCCGCTGTGCCGGATGCTGGCGCGCGGCGCCGGCGTGGCGATCCTGCCGCAGGCCGCGCTGGCCCGGGTCAGCGTGCGCGAACAACTGGTTGCGGTGCCGTTGCAGGAGCCGTGGACGGCGCGGCAATTGTCGATCGTGTGGCGGCCCGCACCCGCACCCGCACCGGCGCCGGCAGTGCGTCAGGTGCTGGACTGGCTGTGCGCGCATGCCGACGGTGCAGCGGCTGCCGGCGCGGGATGATCCCCCCCCGCGCGCAAGCGATGCACCTCACTGCGGCCAGGCGAACTCGGCTTCCACCGGGAAGTGGTCCGACGGCCAATGTCCCTGCGGGCGCGCATCGAGCGTGGCGAAATGGGTGGCGCGCAGTCCGCGCGACAGGATCCAGTCGATGCGTCGGTCGGGATGGCCGGTGAAATCGTGGAAGGTCGCTTCCGGTCCCTGCGCATGCGGCGCCTGCTTGCGCGCGTCGGCCAGCGCCGGGACCAGGGTGCGGTAGGTCGGCGAATCCGGCGCGGTGTTGAAGTCGCCGGTGACCACCACCGGTACGTCGGCCGGCAAGGCCTGCAGGCGCGAGAGGATCAGCGCGGCGCCTTTGGCGCGCGCGGCTTCGTCCTCGTCGCGATACGGCAGATGGGTGTCGAACAGATAGAAGCGGCGCCCGTCGGCGATGCGTTCGAACAAGCCCCAGTTCACCATCCGCGGCAGTGGGTGGCCCCAGCTGATGCTGCCCACCATCGCTGGCGTGTCCGACAGCCAGAAATCGCCCGAATTCAGCAGCTTCAGCCGGCGGCTGTCGTAGAACACGCCCATGCGCTCGCCGTCCTCGCTGCCGTCGCGGCTGCGCCCGAACCAGCGGTAGTCGTGCAGTTGCGCGGCCAGGTAATCGGCCTGCCGCTTGACCAGCTCCTGGGTGCCAAACACATCCGGATGCTGCGCGCGGATCAGCGCCGCCATCGCGCTGCGGCGGATCTCCCAGCGCTTGTCGCCGTCGCTATCGACCGGCACGCGCACGTTGAAGCTCATCACCTTGAGCGTGGCCGGCGCGTCGTGCGCCGGGGCGCGCGCCTGCGCCGAGGCGAGCACGGCGCCCAGTGCGAGCAACAGCAGCAACCCAAGCGAACGCGGGGAGAACAGTAATGTGGACATGGCGACAGCTCTGGTGGCGAGGGATCGCGCCAATGCTGGCATGCCGATGTGACCGCCAGTCAGTCGCCGACTGCATCGGGCACGCAACGCCGGTACGCGTGCATTGGCGCACGCCGCGCGCGGTGGAAACCGCCCGCCGTGCATCGGCGCGGCGCACGTCGCGCGCGTTACCGGACCGCCGCGCGCGGCACTTGACGCTTTCGCCCATCGGCGTAGCATTTGCCGCACGCCAAGGGACAGACCCGCGGCGACTCCAATCACCGTGAGGGATGCTCATGGAATACGACTACCTGGTATTCATCGGGCGCTTCGAGCCCTTCCATAACGGCCACGCCGCCGTTGCCCGCCACGCCCTGGCGCGTGCGCACAAACTCATTTTCCTGATCGGCTCGGCCGAGACCCCGCGTACCATCCGCAATCCGTGGACGGTGGCCGAACGCAGCGTCATGATCCAGGCCGCGCTCGAAGGCGCCGGCGAGCGCCTGATCCTGCGCCCGCTGCGCGACCACCTGTACAACGAGAGCCAATGGATCGCCGCGGTGCAGTCGGCGGTGGCCGAGGCGGTGCGCGCCGATGGCGGCGGCGCCGAGGCGCGCATCGGCCTGGTCGGCATGGACAAGGACGCCAGCAGCTATTACCTGCGCGAGTTCCCGCAGTGGCCGCTGGTCGACGTGCAGCACACCGAGACGCTGTCGGCGACCGAGCTGCGCCGCTACCTGTTCGAGGCCGGCAGCATCGACTTCCACGGCGCGCTGCTGATGCTGCGCGGCAACGTGCCGGCGCCGGTGTTCGACATGCTTGAGGCGTTCCGCAAGAACTCGCCGTCGTACGCGGAACTGCTGGCCGAATACCAGTTCATCGAGCAGTACCGCGCGGCCTGGAAGGAGGCGCCGTATCCGCCGACCTTCGTCACCGCCGATGCGGTGGTGGTGCATTCGGGCCACGTGCTGCTGGTGCGGCGTCGCGCCGCGCCGGGCAAGGGGCTATGGGCGCTGCCGGGCGGCTTCGTCGGCCAGCACGAGAGCATCTTCGATGCCTGCCTGCGGGAACTGCGCGAGGAAACCCGGCTGAAGATCCCGGTGCCGGTGCTGAAGGGCTCGCTGAAGAACCGCCACGTGTTCGACCATCCCGAGCGCAGCCTGCGCGGGCGCACCATCACCCACGCGTTCCACTTCGAATTCACCTTCGGCGAACTGCCCGAGGTGCGCGGCGGCGACGATGCCGACAAGGCGCGCTGGATTCCGGTCAGCGAAGTGCTCGGCATGGGTCCGAAACTGTTCGAAGACCACCTGCACCTGCTCGAATTCTTCCTGGGCCGCGGTTGACCGCGGCGTTCCCGGCCGGCGGACAGACCGCTGGCCTTCCCCCGACGCGAAGGAGCTTCCCGTCATGCAATGCCTGAACAACCTGCTGCTCAACACCGACAGCTACAAGGCCAGCCACTGGCTGCAATATCCGGCCGGCACCGATGCCACGTTCTTCTACGTGGAATCGCGCGGCGGCGTCTACGACCGCACCGTGTTCTTCGGCCTGCAATCGATCCTCAAGGAGGCGCTGGGCCGCGCCGTCACCCATGCCGACGTCGACGAGGCGCGCGACCTGTTCGCCGCGCACGGCGAGCCGTTCAACGATGCCGGCTGGCGCGACATCGTCGATCGCCTCGGCGGGCAGTTGCCGATCCGCATCCGCGCCGTGCCCGAGGGCAGCGTGGTGCCGACCCACAACGCGCTGATGACCATCGAGTCCACCGACGCGCAGGCCTACTGGGTGCCGTCGTACCTGGAAACGCTGCTGCTGCGCATCTGGTATCCGGTCACCGTGGCCACGGTCAGCTGGCACGCCAAGCAGACCCTGCGCCAGTTCCTCGAACGCACCAGCGACGACCCGGAAGGGCAGTTGCCGTTCAAGCTGCACGACTTCGGCGCGCGCGGCGTGTCCAGCCTGGAGTCGGCGGCGATCGGCGGCGCCGCGCACCTGGTCAACTTTCTCGGCACCGATACCGTGTCCGGACTGCTACTGGCGCGCGCGCACTACCACGAGCCGATGGCCGGCTATTCGATCCCCGCCGCCGAGCACAGCACCATCACCAGTTGGGGCCGCGAGCGCGAAGTGGACGCGTACCGCAACATGCTCAAGCAGTTCGGCAAACCCGGCGGCATCGTCGCGGTGGTGTCCGACAGCTACGACATCTTCCACGCGATCCGCGAACACTGGGGGACCACGCTGCGCGAAGAGGTCATCGCCTCCGGCGCCACCGTGGTGATCCGCCCCGATTCCGGCGACCCGGTCGCGGTGGTGCACCAGTGCCTGGAACTGCTCGACGAGGCCTTCGGCCACAGCGTCAACGGCAAGGGCTACAAGGTGCTCAACCACGTGCGCGTGATCCAGGGCGACGGGGTCAACCCGACCAGTATCCGCGCGATCCTGGAGCGCGTCACCAGCGCCGGCTACGCCACCGACAACGTCGCCTTCGGCATGGGCGGGGCGCTGCTGCAGCGGCTGGATCGCGATACGCAGAAGTTCGCGCTGAAGTGCTCGGCCGCGCGCGTGGACGGCGCCTGGATCGATGTCTACAAGGACCCGATCACCGACAAGGGCAAGCTCAGCAAGCGCGGCCGCATGAGCCTGCTGCGCCACCGCGAGTACGGCGGCTACCGCACCGAGCCGGTGCCGGCCACAGCCGCATCGCTGGACGCACTGGCACGGCCCGCCGGCTACGACGACGCGATGGTCACGGTGTGGGAAAACGGCCATCTGCTGCACGACTGGAGCCTGGCGCAGGTGCGCGAGCGCGCGAACGCGGCGCGTCTGTAGGTGTCGGCATGAAGGATGCCGGGCTGTCGAACCCTATCAGCCCGGCAGTGGTGCCAAATTGGCACCATGTATGGTGGGCTATCACCGTGGCGCTACCTCGCCACCCACTGCAGCAACACCAAAACGACACCTGATTAGCCCTGACCCTCAGCCATGAAAATTGCTTGCTGCACGCAGAACCGGCTCTGGGCAAGGCTTGCAACGCATCATGGAAGTTGCGAGTCGCGGCAGCATCTCGCGCAAGCGGAATCGGCGGTTAAAACGATAGGCGGCTTCGGCCAGGTAGCGCCTTGCGTATTTGCTCTGCGCGATGGCGTGATACACGCCGCTGATTGCGCGTTTGAGGTTGCCCAGCACGACGTTGACCCAGCGCGCGCCAGGCGCTTCAGTCGCCGCCCGCCCTCCGCCGGTGTCCAGTGTCGTATGCGCGTGCCCGGCGTCTTCCAGCCGACGGAAGCAGGCCAGTCCATCGGTGTAGACCTCGCACTCCGGCGCCAGGCGACGCGCGGTCCAATCCTGCAGCGAGGCGTTGTCGAAACTGCGCACCGGCTCGATCACCGCAAAACTCGGCGCAGCGAAGGTGGCATCGGTCTGCACGGCAATCAGGAACGGCTGTTTGTTCTCCGATCCGCGTCCGGCTTTGCCGCCGTTGCGCTCCCCGCCCAGGTAAGCATCGTCGATCTGCACGAACCCGCTGAGTGTGCGCGTGGCTTCGCGCCCGGCCATGGCCTGCATGATCTTGTGCTTCATCCGCCAGGCGGTCTTGTAGTTGACGCCCAGATGGCGCATCAACTCCAGCGCCGCCAGATTGGTCTTGGTTGCCGTCAACAGGTGCAAGGCCAGCATCCAGGTGCGCAGCGGCAGCTTGGTTCCTTCGAACATCGTGCCGGCCATCAAGGTGGTTTGATGGTGGCAGGCGCAGCACTGGTAGTAGATCGCCGCGCCGCGCTTGAAACGCGACCGAGTCCGTCCGGCACAGGACGGACAACGGAAACCCTGCGGCCAACGCCACTTGTACAAAGTGCGATAACACTTGGCCTCGGTGCCGTACCATGCGATGAACTGGGACATCGACAATCCAGGCTGGAACTGCACGGCATTGATGCTCATCACGCCACCTCGTCGGCTTTCAGGTGGCGCCAGCCTCTACCCAGCATGGCGCAGATCCTGCGACTATTGGCTGAGGGTCAGGGCTAATCAGGACACCACTTGAAGATCGTCCACCGGTTCGCGTGCTGCGCCGCAAACTTCTAGCTAGACAGCTAGCTCTGATCATTTCGACTGGGTTGCCAAATGGTGGTAGGCCGCAAAGCTCACTTACGGCTGAAGCTCGGGGCCTCTAAGATCCTGGTCGACAGTCCCTTCGTCAGCTGATGCGCGAATAATCCAATCCTTTCTGGGCGCGCCTGATGGCGCGGCCGGAGTGCTCTATATTCAATGGATTTTCTGTTTTGCCGAGGTGCTTGGTCCGAGCGCGGCACCCGTATCCAATCCAGAATCGTTAGGGCGAGCCGCCGACCCTGGCCCTGCGCGACGCCTCCCGCGACCTGCGCGCCGAGCGCCGCGACTGCGGCGGCGTGTTGCTGCGTGTGGATCTGTCGCCTGCAGCCGGCGCCGGATTCGCTAACCGCGGGATGAGCGCATGCGGCTGCATCAAGGCCGTCTCGACACGCTTGCGGCTATCCTTGGCCGGTTCCTTCCTTCCGGTCCATGGCCATGTCCGCTTCTTCCAACGTCCTCGCCTTTCCCGCGCTCATGCTGGTCGCGATCGGCCTGAGCGGCTGCTTCGCCCGCAAGCAGGACAATCTGGTGAAGGAAACCTTCAATTCCGACAACACCTATTCGCGCAGCTATCCGGTACAGCCGGGCCAGGCCTGCGAATCGGCGCGGCGCGCGCTGCTGAGCCAGGGCTACGTGGTGGCCAAGGCCACCGCCGATGCGGTCGAGGGCACCAAGAACTTCCAGCCCAACCAGGATTCGCACGAGCAGCTGGAACTGCGCGTGTCGTGCGTGGCGCATGGCCAGGACGAGTCCTGGGTGTTCGTCAGCGCGCTGCAGGACCGTTATGCGCTGAAGAAGAGCGCGACCTCGGCCAGCGTCGGCGTCGGCGTGCTCGGCTCGGTGTCGCTGCCGGTCGGCAGCAGCGACGACTCGCTGGTGCGCGTGGCCAGCAGCACAGTGCAGGACGGCGATTTCTACAAGCGCTTCTTCGAACTCATGGCGCAGTACCTGCCCAAGGCCAAGCCGGCCGCGCCGCCTGAGCCGCCGCCGCCGCCGCCGGCTGCAGCGTCCAAGCCCGAGCCTGCCGCCGCGGTACCGATGCCTGCGCCGGCAGCAGTGCCGACGCCGGTGGCGGAAGTCGCACCCCCGCCTGCCGCCGCTGCGGTCGGCGACGGCACCACACCGCGCTGACGCCTGCGTTCATCCTTCGCTGTGGAAGCTGAATAGCGGGATTTCGCTTCACGATTCATTCCCAATCGCGGTGCAAAGGTGGCCCCGTCGGGAGTGCGATGCCTGCAACAGGCATCGGCTCCGCCACCCAGGAGCGACCAGCATGAACACTTTCAAATCCGCCTTGTGTCTCGGTGTCCTCGCCATCGCCACGGTTGCCGCGCCGCTGGCGCAGGCGCAGCGCCATTACGGTCCGGAAGACGCCGGACGCCGCTTCAACGACGGTACTCGCGTGCACTGCAAGAAGGTTGCGGTGCAGAAGAACAACACCGACCCCGACCGCATCGGCGGCACCTTGGCCGGCGCAGCGATCGGCGGCCTGCTCGGCAACCAGATTGGCAAGGGCGACGGCAAGAAGCTGGCCACGGTCGGCGGCGCGGTCGCGGGTGGTGCCACCGGGCGCTACATCCAGGGTCAGCGTCAGCAGGCCAACGGCAACCGTCGCGTCGAGACCGTCTGCAAGCGCTACTGAGGAGGCCATGCCGTGATCGGCCATCGCGGCGCCCCGAAGTAAAAAAACGTCCTGGCGGACAGCATCCGCCGGGGCGTTTTGCGTTGTTGCAACCACGGACTTGTGTGGACAGGTCGGTGGATGCCGCCGCGTGGCTCGCAGGCGCTTGCCTCGCCATGGCACGCTTTTCTGGAGGAGCGGCTTCAGCCGCGACAGACATCATCCGGCAAGACCCTGTCGCCGCTGAAGCCGCTCCTACAGGGGGGGCGCCAGTGGTGCCTATCCGGCCGGGCCGGCATTGATCCATTGCCGCAGCAGGTCGCGATGCGCCGGCGAGATGGTCAGGAAGCGGAAGCCGGCCCAGGCCTGGCCCGGCGCCTGCGCGCGTTCGCTCCACAGCAGGTGCACGCCGACGTCGATCTGCACTTCGCGGCCCGCCTGCTGCATCGCAAAGCGCAGTTGGTACAGCGCGTCCTCGTGCAGTGGCACGCATGCCAGCAGCAGCATGCCGCTCTCGGAGACGTTGCCGAGCCGGCCGACCACGGCGTCCTGCATCATGTCCAGCACCGGCACCATGTCCGGGACTTGGCGGCGCGGCGCGCGGCGGGCTTCGGCGATCATGCGTCCTCCCGGGTGTCGGCGGGGGCGGGCGCGCCGGCCAGGGTGCGCAGCGCGCGCACGGTGGCGTGCCAGGCGCGGTCGATCAGGCGCGCGCGGTCCTCGCTGACGATCCGCGCCTGGCCTTGCGCCAGCAACCGCGACAGTGCGTCCAGCGAGTACTCGGCGGCCTTGTGCCCGCGCTGGTTGACGAACAGCGCGCGCTCGGTGATCGGGCTGTACCAGGACAGGCGATGCCGTTTCAGGTCGCCCTGCTGGTTGGTGACGAATTCGAACCAGGTGCCGAACGGCAGGCCGCGCAGGCGCGTGTAGGCCGCCTGCTCGGTCGCGCTGCGCGGTGCCGGCAGTGGTCGCTCGGCGTCCTCGCCCTGGTCGCCGAGGCGGGTGCGCGCCTTGAGCCTGGCGCTGAGTTCGGTGCGCGAGGTCAGCGCATCGTCGCCGCCGGGCGTGGACAGGCGCCGCGCGATCGCCTCGGCCTCGTCCTGGTGGTAACCCACTTGCAGCAGGGCGCTGCGCACTTCGCCAGCCAGGTCCGGATCGGACCCGCTGCCGCCGCGGCAGGTGATCTCGGCGATGCATTGGCTCAGCTGCTTGCGCTCGCGCCAGGCATCGGAGTCCTCGCCCTGGCGCAGCAGGGTCAGGGTTAGCACGTCGGACCAGGCCTGTCGCAGCAGCGCCTGCACGAACTTGGGCGGTTGCCAGGTCCGGCACAGCGCCTCCAGCGTGGCGCTGACCAGGTCCTTGGCCACCTCCAGCCGCTCCTTGCCGCGCGCGGCCTCGATGTGGCGGCGCTCGGCGATCTCGGCCTTGTGCGCCAGCGTGCGGTACTGCGCCTGGATGTCCTGGTGCGCCTGTTCGAAGACCTGTTCGTCGCCTTCGTACTCCTCGACCACCCGATCCACGGTCTGGTTGAGCTTGAGCAGCAGTTGCGGATCGCTGTCCTCTTCGCTGAGCCAGGCGGCGCCGGACTCGGCGACCGCATTGAGCAGCTCGCGCGCCGGGTGTTGGCTGCGCACGAAGAACGCGCTGTCCTGCAGCGCGGCGCGCACCAGCGGCACCTGCAGGCGCTCCAGCAGGCCGGCGGCCGGCGCATCGCTGCGCACTTCGCGTTCGATTTCCGCGTACAGCAGGCCGAGCAGATCGAAGGTGTCGGCATCCTGCGGCGCCAGCGCCGCCTGCGGGCCATGTTCGGCGCGCAGCGTGGCCAGCAGCGCCGCCTGCACGTCGCGCATCTTGCGGCGCCCGCGCAGTCCGGCCAGCGCACTGTGCGCTGGCGGTTGCGCCTGCAGTTCGCCCAAGGCCTGTAGCAACGAGGCGGTGGGCACCGCGATGGTGCCTGCGTGAGTGGATGCGGCCGCGACGCCGCTGGCCGCCGCGGTGTGCGGGGCGGCTTGCATGGCGTGGTGGCCTGGTGCAGCCAGCGCCGTCGCTGGGGCAGTGGCGGACGTGGAGGCCGCGGCACCGGTTGCCATGGCGCCCGCGGTACCGGTCGTTGCGGGCGCCGCCGCGGTACGGCCGCGCGCGGCAGCGAGCAGTTGCCGCAGTGCGGCCAGGTCGGGCGCTGCGTTGTCGGCAGCGTTCGCCTGGGCCGGCGCTGCCGAAGTGGTGGTATCCGCCGTGCGTGCCGGCGCCGTGAGCGCCACATTCGGCGCGGCGGCTGCGGCGCCGGGATCGGGTGCGGACCAGCCGCTAGGCGCTGCCTGCCCGGACCAGCCGGTGGCCTGGCGCGCAGCGGGCGCCGGCCGTGCCGCGCCACGGCTGCGGGTGGCCGCATCGGCGGTGCTCGTCGGGCGCGCCACGTAGGGCAGGTAGACCAGCCCGGGCAGCACGCCGGCATGCGCCAGCAGCACGTTGGCGCGCTCCACGATCTCGCCATAGCGGACCAGCGCCTGGCGCTCGAAGGCGCGGTACAGGGTCAGTTGCGCGTCCAGCGTCAGCTGCAGTGCCTCGCCGGCCTCGCGCAGGATACTGCACAGCAGGTGCGGTCCCAGCGGCGTGTGCTCGGCCTCGAACGCCGGTCGCGCGGCGAGCACGCCGAAACGCTGGCCGAGCAGTTGTAGCGGGGTGCTGGACCGTGCCGCTTCGCGCCGGGCGATATCGTGCAGCACGATGTCGCGGTCGATGTCCACGTCGGCGACCAGGGTCAGCATCTGCATCGCCGCGCTGGCATTGTCCTGGCGCAGCGGGCCGAGAGGGAAGGGCGGCAGCCGCAGCGTGGCCAGGGCCGCTTCCAGTTGCGCCTTGTAGAACGGCGCGAAGCGCTCGCGGCGCGCGCGCAGGCCTTGCAGTTCCTGGTAGACGTCCTGCTGCAGTTGGCTGTTGCGGGCGCGCTCGGCCTGCTCGAACAGTGCGCGCTCAAGCTCGGCCAGGGTCGATTGCAGCGGGGCCTCCAGCGACTGCCACAGCATGGCCTGCAGCGCTTGCAGGATGTCGCGCACGCGCGTGGGAAGGGCGGCGCTGGCGAGCGTCGCCGGGCTTGCCGACGGAGTGGCAGACAATGACATTATGTGATCGCCGTTTGATTTCCGGGTCCGGTATGTAGCACGTTTTTGGCGGCGCAAGGACGTCGCAACCGCGCGGCCGCGTTTCAGAGCATGAACAGGGCGACCACGTCGTTGGTGAAGCGCCGTCCCAGTTCTGTGGGAACCGCATGCCCGGACGTCAGCTGCAGCCAGTCGCGCGCCTGCGCCTGGGCCAGGGCCGGGGCGATCGCGTCCGGCGCCAGGCCGGTGCGCGCGGCGAAGTCGCGCAGCGCGAAGCCCTGGTTCAGGCGCAGCGCATTGAGCATGTACTCGAACGGGCGCCGCTCTGCGTCGATCCAGTCGTCGCCGCCGATCGCCGCCGGGGTGCCGGCCGCGGCCAGGAACGCCTGCGGATGCTTGGTCTTCCAGCGGCGCAGGATGCTCTGCTCGGCGCCGGAGCTGATCTTGCCGTGGGCGCCGGCACCGATGCCCAGGTAGTCGCCGAACTTCCAGTAATTGAGGTTGTGCGCGCACTGGTAGCCGTCGCGAGCGTAGGCGCTGACTTCGTACTGGGCGTAGCCGGCGGCGGCCAGCAGCGCCTGGCAGCGCTCCTGCATGTCCCAGGCGGCGTCGTCCTCGGGCATGCCCTGCGGCGGGCGCGCGGCGAACACCGTGTTCGGTTCCAGGGTCAGCTGGTAGTGGCTGATGTGGGTGGGCTGCAGCGCCAGCGCGCGGGCGATGTCGGTTTCCGCTGCGGCCAGGGTCTGCTGCGGCAGCGCGTACATCAGGTCCAGGTTGAGGTTGGCGTAGCCGGCGTCCTGCGCCAGCTTCACCGCGCGCTCGGCGTCGGCGCTGTCGTGGATCCGGCCCAGGCGCTGCAGCGCGGCGTCGTCGAAGCTCTGGATGCCGAAGCTGAGCCGGTTGACTCCGGCCGCCAGGTAGCGGTCGAAGCGCCCGTGCTCGGCGGTGCCCGGGTTGGTCTCCAGGGTGATTTCCAGGTTCGGCGCGAAGCGCAGGCGCGCGCTTGCCGCCTGCAGGAAGCGGTCGATCGCCTCGGCCGGGAACAGGCTGGGGGTGCCGCCGCCGAAGAACACGGTCTGCACGGTGCGGCCCCAGACCAGCGGCAGGTCCTGGTCCAGGTCGCGGATCAGCGCGTCCACGTAGTCGTCGAACGGCAGCGCGCCCTTGGCCGCATGCGAATTGAAGTCGCAGTACGGGCATTTGCGCACGCACCAGGGCAGGTGCACGTACAGCGACAGGGGGGGCGGGATCAGCGGCGGCATCAGGCGGACAGTGTAGGGCGGTGGGCTGGCGCGGCGGCGAGTGCGCGCCGCTGTGGCGGGGGCTGCTGCTCGAAAGAGAACGGTGGCACCGGCGCAGCGGCCGCTACAGCGACGCCAGCCGCTGTTTCAGCAACGCCAGCGCCTGGCCGCGGTGGCTGATCCGGTTCTTCAGCGCCAGCGGCATCTGCGCCGCGCTCTGGCCGTGCGCGGAGTCGAAGAACACCGGGTCGTAGCCATGCCCGCCGTCGCCGGCGCGCGCGTGCAGGATGCGTCCGCGCCAGCTGCCTTCCACCAGCAGCGGTTGCGGATCTTCGGCATGCCGCAGCAGCACCAGCACGCAGTAGAAATGCGCGGTGCGCTGCGCGTCGGGCACGTCGCGCAACGCGTGCAGCAGCTTGTCGATGTTGGCCGCGGCATTGCCGTGCTCGCCGGCGTAGCGCGCCGAATACAGCCCAGGCGCGCCGCGCAGCGCGTCCACGCAGATCCCCGAGTCGTCGGCCAGCGCCGGCAGGCCGGTGACCTGGGCGGCGTGGCGCGCCTTCAGCAGCGCGTTCTCGATGAAGGTCAGGCCGGTTTCGTCGGCATCGCGCACGCCGAGCGTGGACTGCGCGACCAGATCGATGCCGGCGCCGTCGAGCAGCGCATGCAGTTCTTCGAGCTTGCCGGCATTGCTGCTGGCCAGGACCAGTTTCATGGCTTGGGCTCCGGCACCAGCAGGGTGACCAGGGCGATGCGCTGGTTCATTGCGCCAGGGCGGCGCGCTGCGCCGCCAGTAGTTCGGCGATGCCGCGCTCGGCCAGGCCGAGCAGCGCATCCAGTTCGTCGCGGCGGAACGCATGGCCCTCGGCGGTGCCTTGCAGTTCGATGAAGCCGCCGCCGTCGTTCATCACCACGTTCATGTCGGTGTCGCAGTCGCTGTCCTCGGCGTAGTCCAGGTCCAGCACCGGCGTGCCGCGGTAGACGCCGACCGAGACCGCGGCGATCGCGCCGAGCACCACCGGCTTCTTCAGGTCGCCGCGCTTCTGCAGCCAGTTCACCGCGTCCATCAGCGCCACGTAGGCGCCGGTGATGGCGGCGGTGCGGGTGCCGCCGTCGGCCTGCAGCACGTCGCAGTCCAGGGTGATGGTGCGTTCGCCCAGCGCGTTGCGGTCCACGCAGGCGCGCAGCGCGCGGCCGATCAGGCGCTGGATCTCCAGCGTGCGTCCGCCCTGCTTGCCGCGCGCGGCCTCGCGGTCGGAGCGCGAGTGGGTCGCGCGCGGCAGCATGCCGTATTCGGCGGTGACCCAGCCTTCGCCCTTGCCGCGCAGGAAGCCGGGTACCCGGTTCTCGACGCTGGCGGTGCACAGCACGCGGGTGTCGCCGAAGCTGACCAGCACCGAACCTTCGGCATGGCGGGTGAAGGCGCGTTCGATGCGCACCGGGCGCAGCTGATCGGCCGTGCGGCCACTGGGACGGGAAAATGACATGGGGTTGGATCCGGAGATGGCGTGAGGCCGGCCGCGGCAGCGGGCCGGGCCGGCGGGGCGCTAGGGTACCATTCGCGCTTTGCACGTACCGGAACATCGCATGATCCGCAGCATGACTGCCTTCGCCGGCGCCGAGCGCATCACTCCCTGGGGCACGCTGGGCTGCGAACTGCGCTCGGTCAACCACCGCTTCCTGGAAATGGGCGTGCGTCTGCCCGAGGAACTGCGTGCGCTGGAGCCGCAGTTGCGTGAACGCCTGGCCGCGCGCATCAGCCGCGGCAAGCTGGACCTGATGCTGCGCCTGCGCGCGCCTGACGCGGCGCAGTCGCTGGCGGTGAATGAGCCGCTGGTCGAGCAGTTGGCGGTGCTCGCGCAGCGGCTCGGCGCGCGCTTCCCGCAACTGCAGGTGCAGTTCGCCGATCTGCTGCAGCTGCCCGGCGTGCTGCAGGGGCAGGCGGTCGATCCGGCCGCGTTGCAGGCGCAGGCGCTGGAGCTGCTTGACGAGGTGCTGGCCGAGTTCGTCGCCGCGCGCGAGCGCGAGGGCGGCAAGCTGGCCGCGGCCATCGTCGAGCGGGTCGATGCGGTCGAGCGCATCGCCGCCGAGGTCAAGCAACTGATCCCGGCCATCCGCGACGGCCAGCGCGCCAAGCTGGCCGCGCGCCTGGCCGACCTGCCGCATCCGGTCGATCCCGGCCGCGCCGAGCAGGAACTGGTGCTGTGGCTGCAGAAGCTCGACGTGGACGAGGAACTGGACCGGCTCGACAGCCACATCAAGGAGATCCGCCGCGTGCTGCGCCAGCCCGAGCCGGCCGGCCGGCGCCTGGATTTCCTGCTGCAGGAATTCAACCGCGAGGCCAACACCCTGGGCTCCAAGTCGGTGGACAGCCGCACCTCCAACGCGGCGGTGGAACTGAAGGTGTTGATCGACCAGATCCGCGAGCAGGTGCAGAACCTCGAATAGCCTGGAACAGGGAATCGGGAATGGGGAATCGTCAAAGCGGTTACGATTCACCCGCGGCGCTGCCTGGCGCTGTTCCCATTTCCCACTCCCGGTTCTGCATTCCCACTCACATGCGCGGCACTCTCTACATCGTTGCGGCGCCTTCGGGCGCCGGCAAGAGCAGCATCGTCAACGCCACGCTGGCGCGCGATCCGCAGATCGCCCTGTCGATCTCGTTCACCTCGCGCGCGCCGCGGCCGGGCGAGCGCCATGCCGAGCACTACCACTTCGTGTCCGCCGACGAATTCCAGGCCATGATCGATGCCGGCGACTTCTTCGAGTACGCCCGCGTCCACGGCGACTGGAAGGGCACCGCGCGGCAATCGGTGGAGCCGCAGCTGGCCGCCGGCCACGACGTGCTGCTGGAGATCGACTGGCAGGGCGCGCGCCAGGTGCGGGCCAAGGTGCCCGACGCGGTCAGCGTGTTCATCCTGCCGCCGTCGCGGGCCGCGCTGGAGCAGCGCATGCGCAAGCGCGGCCAGGACAGCGAGGCGGTGATCGCGCAGCGGCTGGCCGCCGCGCAAGAGGAGATGTCGCACTACGCCGACTTCGACTACGTGATCGTCAACGAGGACTTCGACACCGCGGTGGACGAGATGTGCGCGATCTTCGTCGCCAGCCGCCTGCGCCGCCTGCCGCAGCAGCAACGCCACGCCGGACTGATCCAGGCGCTGCTGCAGGATCAGCCAACTGGCTGATTCCAAAGGAAACTGAACGGTGGGCGGTTGATTTCGGCCGGTTCGCGCCCTATAATCGCCGCCCTTTCCCTCATTCGAACGCGTGGCCGTCGCTGGCCCGCCGGGAGCCCGCATGGCCCGCATCACCGTAGAAGATTGCCTGGAAGTCGTTAACAACCGTTTCGAGCTGGTCATGATGGCGTCCAAGCGCGCCCGCCAGCTGGCCAACGGCGTGCAGGCCACCCTCGACAACACCGAATCGGCCGACAAGCCGACGGTGCTGGCGCTGCGCGAGATCGCCGCGCGCAAGATTGACAATGCGCTGATCGACGAAGTCGAGAAGTCCGAGCGCGAGCGTGCCGAGCGCGAAGCGCTGGAGTGGGCCGCGGCCGAGGTCGTCGCCGACGAGGACATGTCCAAGAACGACGACTGATCGCGTCACCGCGCTCGAATCGTCTGCCGAACAGCCCGCATCCGCGGGCTGTTTCGTTTTCGGGTTTGCCGTCCTTGCGTCGCTGGCATAGTCTTCGCGCATGAACCCAGGCCCTTCCGCCCAGGTCGCCACCGCCACGCCGTCGCCGGCCGGCGAGGCGATCCCCGATTACGTCCTGCACCTTGAGCGTAGCGCCAGCTATCTGCCGGCCGAGCAGATCCCGCTGCTGCGGCGCGCGTGGCAGGTGGGCGCGGTCGCCCACGCGGGGCAGACCCGCAAATCGGGCGAGCCCTATATCACTCATCCGGTGGCAGTGGCCGGCGTGCTGGCCGAACTCGGCCTGGACGTGGAAGCGCTGATTGCCGCGATCCTGCACGACACCATCGAAGACACGCCGCTGACCCGCGCCGAACTGGCCGCCGAATTCGGCGAGGCGGTCGCCGAACTGGTCGATGGCGTCACCAAGCTGGACAAGCTGAAGTTCCGCGACCGCCAGGAAGCGGCGGCCGAGAGCTTCCGCAAGATGCTGCTGGCGATGTCGCGCGACCTGCGCGTGATCATGATCAAGCTCGCCGACCGCCTGCACAACATGCGCACGCTCGGCGCGCAGAGCGCCGAGGCGCGCAGCCGCATCGCCCGCGAGACGCTGGAGATCTACGCGCCGATCGCGCAGCGCCTGGGCATGAGCCTGATGAAGTCCGAGTTGCAGAACCTCGGCTTCCGCGCCTTGCATCCGTGGCGCCATGCGATCATCGAAAAGCACATCCGCAGCCAGCCGGTGGTGCGCCGCGAGTCGATGGCGCAGGTGGAAGTGCAGCTGTCGCAGCGGCTGGCCAAGGACGGGCTGGAGCACCGCCTGGTCAGCCGTATCAAGACCCCGTGGAGCATCTACAACAAGATGCGCGACGAGAACAAATCCTTCGACCAGGTGATGGACGTGTTCGGCTTTCGCCTGGTGGTGCGCGGGGTGCCGGACTGCTACCACGCGCTGGGCGCGGTGCACGCCACCTTCAAGCCGCTGGACGCGCGTTTCCGCGACTTCATCGCCATTCCCAAGGCCAACGGCTACCAGTCGCTGCACACGGTGCTGTTCGGCCCCTACGGCTCGCCGATCGAAGTGCAGATCCGCACCGAGGAAATGGACCTGATCGCCGAGCGCGGCGTGGCCGCGCACTGGACCTACAAGTTCGGCGGCGATTCGCCCAACAGCGCGCAGAGCCGCGCGCACGCGTGGATCGTCGAATTGATCGAATCGCAGCGCGCCGCCGGCTCGTCGCTGGAATTCCTGGACAACGTCAAGGTCGATCTGTTCCCCGACGAGGTCTACCTGTTCACGCCGAAGGGCAAGATCCTGGCGCTGCCGCGCAATTCCACCGCGCTGGATTTCGCCTATGCGGTGCATACCGACGTCGGCAACCGCGCGGTGGCCTCGCGGGTGGACAAGAAGCTGGTGCCGCTGCGCACCAAGCTGGTGAGCGGGCAGACCGTGGAAGTGATCATCGCACGCTCGGCCACGCCCAAGCCGCAGTGGCTTGAGTTCGTGGTCAGCAGCAAGGCGCGCACCGCGATCCGCCACCAGCTCAAGCAGCTCGAGCACGAGGATGCGGTGCAGCTCGGCCACCGCATGCTCGACCGCGCGCTGGAGGCGATGGACAGCGCGCTGGAGCGGCTGCCCAAGGGGCGCCTGGATGCGTTCCTCAGCGAGCACCGCTATCCGCGCCTGGAGGCGCTGCTGGCCGACATCGCGCTGGGCAACTGGATGCCGAACCAGGCCGCACAGGCGCTGATGGCCTATGCGGAACTGCGCGGCGGCGGCCACTCCAAGCATTCGCAGGAAAAGATCCTGATCAACGGCACCGAGCGCGGCGTGGTCAGCTTCGCCAACTGCTGCCAGCCGATTCCCGGCGACGAGATCATGGGCTACCACACTGCCGGCAAGGGTATCGTCGTGCACCGTCTGGATTGCCCGAATCTGGCCGAGCTGCGCAAGTCGCCCGAACGCTGGGTGCCGATCGGCTGGGACACCAGCGTCATCGGCGACTACGACACCGCGCTGGTGGTGGACGTGGAGAACCGCACCGGCGTGCTGGCGCAACTGGCCGCGGCGATCGCGCAGAGCCAGTCCAACATCGAGCGCGTGGACTACCTGGACCGCGACTTCAACGCCGCGGTGCTGCGCTTCAACATCCAGGTGCGCGACCGCAACCACCTGGCTGAGGTGATGCGCCGCTTACGGCGGCTGACGGCGGTGCAGAGCGTGCGGCGGCAGTAGTGGAGCCGGGACTCGGGACTCGGGACTCGGGACTCGGGACTCGGGACTCGGGACTCGGGATTTTCGCAAGTTCGGCGCATGTGTGCTTTTTTGTTGGAAGGGCTTCAGTCCTGACGCGCTTGCCAAGCACGTGATCTGGCGGTGGCTGACCAATCGTGGCGTGTCTATGCCGAAAGATTCATAACACGCTTAATCAAAAGCCCCCTTTCTCAAGGGGGCGGTATATAGAGCAGCCCGAAAGAAAAGGCCAAGCCCAGACCAAGTGCTAGCAGCGTGGCCACGCTGAGCGTCACAGGATACGACCATTTGGAGAAGAAGTACTGACTACGCTGAATCGTCCGAAGGATTCCGATTGGCACCAATGCGTAGATCACACATGACGCGATGAAGTACCAATTGAACGTGTGCGAAGAGTGCTCCGCGTCCCCCAATGACTCGCCGACCTGACAAAGGATGACTCCCCCAACAAGCGACAGAAAGGCCCGTATCGCGAGAGCATTTTTCAGTTTGGTCTGGGTAGTCATATGATCAATTCGTTAGGAGATGTATCTCGCACACAGCCCCGCTGGGAGTGTAGCTGCAGGCCACCATGTAACTCGTGTTTACTGTCACGTTGCTCGGTCCGTTCCAGCGAACGCCTAGGTCGGAAATATGATTGATCATCTCCGTCCCAGCACCCTGAGCCGCAGGCGTATTGGGATAGACGTAGTTTCGTGTTCCGCCTTCCTCGCCAGTGACATCTTTTATTGTTTCGGGAATTGCATTGCCTACGGCGTCTATCGCAGATCCCTTTACGTAGTAATAGTCTTTGGACGACGGATTCCATTCGACTCTGAAAAACGACCCATCTCGGAATTGAATGTTATCAATAATTTTAATGGGCGTCTGGATGTACCCCAGGCTGATGGCGCTTGTAAAGCTTGAGATTGCTGCTCGCATTCGCTCATTGAAATACCAGAATGGCCCCAGATTGTTCATACTCAACGCAGCTTTGGCCGCAGCGTCTCGGTAGGCAGGTGTCGTCACGGCATCCATGGCGGTCATTGGCCGCGTCCCATCAGCCTGAGCAGTGACCTTGGCGACGGCCACGGTCTTGGCTACAGAGGCAGGAATAGAGAAGCTTTCTGGAACTTGTAGATTGCCAATGACGGTTGGGGAGCCGCGTTCTCGTCGTATAAGGCAAGGCTGGCAGTCAAGCCGTTCTTCTCATCAGGCGTCAACATGACTTCCTTGACGATTAATTGCCCCGCAGAGATCGTGAGCCTCGGATCTGACGACACACGAAGGTAGTCTGCGGAAGGAGCAGACATTGGAACTGTCTGCCCACCACCCGTGTGCCCATCACCCGATACAACCATGTGGTACATGGTTCGATTCTTGAAGTCCCAGAGATAGTGACTTCCGATGCCGAGTTCACGCGACATGGTCTGCTTCTTCCCTGGGTTGCAGTCATTACAGATTACTGCAGCCGCATGAGCTGAAGACGAGAAAGCGAAAGCCACCGCGAAAACCGTTGTGATTGCGTACTTCTTCACTGTGCACTCCTTGTGCTCAGCAATGGAGCATGATTGCCCCATGACCGAGTCTGGCCGATTCGCTGGCGAATCGCAATGTCCCCAGGCGGTGGTGGCCCGAGTAAAATACCCACCCATTCTTCCGTTGGAGCCGCCATGTCCCGCCAGATCATCCACACCGAGCAGGCGCCGGCCGCGATCGGTCCGTATTCGCAGGCGGTGCGCGCCGGCAACACGGTGTATTTCTCCGGGCAGATCCCGCTGGATCCGGCTACCGGCGAGGTCGTGCCCGGCGATGTCGGCGTGCAGGCGCGCCGCGCCTTCGACAACCTCAAGGCGGTGGCCGAGGCGGCCGGCGGTTCGCTCGACCGGATCGTGCGGCTGGGCCTGTACCTGACCGATCTGTCCCAGTTCGCCCAGGTCAATGCGGTGATGCAGGACTATTTCCAGGCGCCATTCCCCGCGCGTTCCACCGTCGAAGTGTCCGCGCTGCCGAAGGGCGTTGGCTTCGAGGTCGATGCGGTGATGGTGCTCGACTGACCATCGCCCGTGCCGCGCGTGCAGGTTCCGGCGCCGGCGCTGTCGGCGGCAGGCGAGGCGCCGTTGTCGGCGCTGCCGGGCGTCGGCCCGAAGGTCGCCGAGAAGTTCGCCGCGCGCGGCCTGCTGACCCTGCAGGACCTGTGGCTGCACCTGCCACTGCGCTATGAAGACCGCACCCGGCTGACCCCGGTGGCGGCGCTGCAGCCGGGCATTCCGGCGCAGGTCGAGGTGCGGGTGGAAGCCGTGGATCGCGGCTTCCGCTACCGGCCGATGCTGCGCGTGGCGGTGGCCGACGACTCGCGCGCCACCCTGGTGCTGCGTTTCTTCCAGTTCCGTGCCGCGCAGGTGGCGCAGTTCGCGGTAGGCGCGCGGCTGCGTGCGTTCGGTACACCCAAGCCCGGCCAGCACGGCCTGGAGATCGTGCATCCGAGTTACCAGATCCTCGGCGGCGATGACATCGCGGGCCTGGACGACAGCCTGGACCCGGTGTATCCGGCGGTCGAGGGCATCGGCCCGGCGACGCTGCGCAAGCTGATCGGGCAGGCGCTGGACCGTCTGCCCAACGAAGCCTCGCTGGAACTGTTGCCGGCCGCCATGCTGGCCGAGCTGGGCCTGCCGTCGCTGCGCAGCGCGCTGCTGATCGCGCACCGGCCGCCGCCGCAGGCCGACCTGGGCGCGCTCGCTGCCGGCCTGCATCCGGCGCAGCAGCGGTTGGCGCTGGAAGAACTGCTGGCCCATCACTTGAGTCTGCGCCGCCAGCGCATCGCCCTGCAGCGGCAACGTTCGCCGTCGCTGCGCGGGCGCGGCCTGCTGGCCAAGCGCCTGCAGCAGTCGCTGCCGTTCCAGCTCACCGGCGCGCAGCAGCGGGTGTTCGCGCAGATCCGCGCCGACCTGGAAAAGCCCTCGCCGATGCTGCGTCTGGTGCAGGGCGACGTCGGCAGCGGCAAGACCGTGGTCGCGGCGCTGGCGGCGATGCTGGCGGTGGACAAGGGCAAGCAGGCGGCGCTGGCGGCGCCGACCGAGCTGCTCGCCGAGCAGCATCTGGCGAATCTGCGGGCCTGGCTGGAGCCGCTCGGCATCCGCGTCGCCTGGCTGGCCGGCAAGGTCACCGGCAAGGCGCGCGCCGCGGTGCTGGCGCAGATCGCTTCGGGCGAGGCGCAAGTCGTGGTCGGCACGCATGCGCTGATGCAGGCGGCGGTGGCCTTCCACGACCTGGCCCTGGCCATCGTCGACGAGCAGCACCGCTTCGGCGTGCACCAGCGCCTGGCGCTGCGCGACAAGGGCGCCAGCGGCGCCGGCGTGCCGCACCAACTGGTGATGACCGCCACGCCGATCCCGCGCACGCTGGCGATGGCCGCCTATGCCGATCTGGACGTGTCGGCGATCGACGAATTGCCGCCCGGACGCACCCCGGTGCAGACCATCGTGCTCAGCGCCGAGCGCCGCCCGGAACTGGTGCAGCGCATCCGCGTGGCCTGCGCCGAAGGTCGCCAGGCGTACTGGGTGTGCACCCTGATCGACGAAGCCGAAGGCGGCGACAAGCCGGCGCCGGGGCAGGGCGGCGGTGCCGGCAACCGTATCGACGCCAGCGCGGCGCAGGCCACCTACGACGCCTTGTCGGCGCAACTGCCTGAGCTGAAGGTGGGCCTGGTGCACGGACGCATGAAGGGCGCCGAGAAGCAGGCGGCGATGCGCGCGTTCAAGCAGGGCGAGATCGACCTGCTGGTCGCCACTACGGTGATCGAGGTCGGCGTCGACGTGCCCAACGCCTCGCTGATGATCATCGAGAACGCCGAGCGCCTGGGCCTGGCGCAGTTGCACCAGTTGCGCGGCCGGGTCGGCCGCGGCGCGGCCGCGTCGAGCTGCGTGCTGATGTACCAGGCGCCGCTGTCGGCGATGGCGCGGCAGCGGCTGCAGACCATGCGCCAGACCAACGACGGCTTCGTCATCGCCGAGAAGGATCTGGAGCTGCGCGGTCCCGGCGAACTGCTCGGCACCCGCCAGACCGGCCTGGCCGCGTTCCGCGTGGCCGACCTGGCGCGCGACGCCGGCCTGCTGCCGCGGGTACATGCGCTGGCCGAACGGCTGCTGGCCGATTCACCGGGGCTGGCCGATCGCATCGTCGCGCGTTGGGTGGGTGGGGCGGCGCGGTTTGCGGCGGCTTAGTTTTGTCGGGACTCGGGACTCGGGACTCGGGACTCGGGACTCGGGACTCGGGACTCGGGATTTTCGCAAGTTCGCAGCTTCTGCGCTTTTCTGTAGGAGGGGCTTCAGCCCCGACGCGTTACCGGTAAGGCGTCGGGGCTGAAGCCCCTCCTACAAAAAAAGCGGCTGCGCCGGAGCTGCAAAAGAAGCCGCTTTTTTTAAAAAAATTGGCCCTTTTTGCATCAAATCGCTTGACATCGATTTACCCAGGTACATCATCCCGAGTCCCGAGTCCCGAGTCCCGAGTCCCGAGTCCCGAGTCCCGAGTCCCGAGTCCCGAGTCCCGCGTCCCGCGTCCCGCGTCCCGCGTCCCGAGCTTCCCACTCTCCCGCTGCAATGCCAGACTCGGTAGCCGAACGGACCCATGAAGAATCCCGCATGCGCGACAAGATTCCCCTGCTGATCGATACCGATCCCGGCGTGGACGATGCCCTGGCCCTGCTGATGGCCTTCGTCGACGACCGCCACGACGTGATCGGGCTGACCATCGCCGCCGGCAACGTCGGCTTGCAGCACACCGTGCGCAATGCGCTGAAGCTGTGCGAGGTGGCCGGGCGCGAGGACGTGCCGGTGTTCGCCGGCTGCGCCGATCCGTTGCTGCATCCGGCGGTGGACGCCGCCCATGTGCACGGCCTGGACGGTTTCGGCGACGTCGGCCTGGCGCCGGCGGCGCGCGCCGCGCAGAGCGAGCACGCGGCCCTGGCGATCCTGCGCCTGTCGCACCAGTACGCCGGCACGCTGCTGCTGGTCGCGCTCGGTCCGCTGACCAACATCGCGCTGGCGCTGAAGCTGGATCCGACCCTGCCGCAGCGGGTAAACCGTTTCGTGGTGATGGGCGGGGCGATCACCTGCCACGGCAACATTACCCCGGCCGCCGAGTTCAACATCGCTTTCGACCCGGAAGCGGCACACATCGTGTTTTCCGGGTTCCCGCATATCGAGGTCGCCGACTGGGAGGCCACCGTCGCGCATGGCCTGCCGCATCGCGAGGTCGAGCAGTGGCTGGCCGCGGACACCGACAAGGCGCGCTTCTACGAGGCGATCTCGCGCAAGACCCGGCGGCGGTCGGAGGATTCGCGCGGCGCGTACTGGTATGCCGCCGATGCGTTGGCGATGGCCTGGGCGCTGCAGCCCGAGGGCGCGCTGGAGGTGCAGTCGCGGCCGCTGCTGGTCGAACTGGCCGGGGTCAACAGCCGCGGCGCCACCCTGGTGGACTGGAACCGCCGGCTCGGCCTGGCCGACAACGCGGCCATGCTGATCCGCTACGACCAGGCCCGCTTCCAGGCGCTGGTGCGCGTGGCGGTTGGCGCCGGCTGAAGCGGGCGCGGCGGCCTCCGGGCGCGGGCGGCCGCGCCCGGAGCGCTGCGCCGGCACGGCGCACCCTGGTGGCGTGAATTCCGCGCAAGTTCTCCTTGCGCGAAGGCCGGGTGAGTTGCTATAGTTTCTCTCTTGTCCAGCAGCCCCCTACGGTGCGAGCCCATGAAGGCCGACATCCATCCCAAGTACCACAACGTCGTGTTTCAAGACGTCACCTCCGATTTCAAGATCCTGACCCGTTCGACCATGTCCTCGAAGGACACGGTCAAGTGGGAGGACGGCGAAGAATATCCGCTGATCAAGGTCGAAATTTCCTCGGCTTCCCATCAGTTCTACACGGGCAAGAACAAGGTCATGGACACCAGCGGCCGCATCGACAAGTTCCAGAGGCGCTACGCGCGCTGATCGAACGGTCGCAGTGGTAAAAGAAGGCCGCGCCCTGCGCGGCTTTCTTTTTGGGCTTATCCGATGCATCGCTTCCCGGCTGTCGCGGCCGGCGTAGGTTCTCCCGTCCTGGCGGCGGCGAGGACGCAGCCCTGTGCGGCCGCCGCGCCCGCGCGCCGCGGCGTCAGTCCGAGCGACGACTCAAATGTTGCTGTGCGATAATGGCGAAATCCGTGGTAATTGCCGTGGACTTCCTTCACGCGTCTGTTCCCAAAGTACGGACAGGCGCCTTCCACTGAGGAGCGCACACTGTGTCCGATCTTGATCAGGTCACGCTGAATGCCGGCGACAAGTCGGTCGTTCTGCCGGTACTCAAACCCACCTTGGGCAACGATTGCGTCGACATTTCCAAGTTGACCAAAGAAACCGGTCTGTTCACCTACGACTCGGGCTTCACCGCGACCGCCAGCTGCAAGTCGGCGATCACCTACATCGATGGCGACAACGGCGTGCTGCTGTACCGCGGCTACCCGATCGAGCAGCTGGCCGAGAAGTCGAACTTCCTCGAAGTGGCCTATCTGCTGATGAACGGTGAGCTGCCCACCGCCGACGAGTTCAAGACCTTCGACCACGAAGTGACGCATCACACGATGATGCACGAGTCGCTGAAGAACTTCCTCGGCGGCTTCCGCCACGACGCGCACCCGATGGCGATGATGGCCGGCAGCGTGGCCTCGCTGTCGGCGTTCTACCACGACACGCTGGATCTCGACGATCCGGAGCAGCGGCGCCTGGCCGCGATCCGCCTGATCGCCAAGGTGCCGACGATCGCCGCCGCGGCGCACCGCTATTCGATCGGCTGGCCGATCCGCTACCCGCGCAACAACCTCGGCTACGTCGAGCGTTTCCTGCACATGATGTTCGAAGTGCCGAGCGAGCAGCTGGAGATGAATCCGGTCGTGGCCAAGGCGCTGGACCTGCTGTTCATCCTGCATGCCGACCATGAGCAGAACGCCTCGACCTCGACCGTGCGCCTGGTCGGTTCCACCGGCGCCAATCCGTACGCCTCCGTCGCCGCGGGCATCACCGCGCTGTGGGGTCCGGCGCACGGCGGCGCCAACGAAGCCGTGCTGAAGATGCTGGAAGAGATCGGCACCGCCGACAATGTCGAGAGCGCCGTGGCCAAGGCCAAGGACAAGAACTCAAGCTTCCGCCTGATGGGCTTCGGCCACCGCGTGTACAAGAACTTCGATCCGCGCGCCAAGATCATCCGCGAGATGACCCACAAGGTGCTGGGCGAACTGGGCGTCAACGATCCGTTGCTGGAAGTTGCCCTGAAGCTGGAAGAGGCGGCGCTGAAGGACGACTACTTCGTGCAGCGCAAGCTGTACCCGAACGTCGACTTCTACTCGGGCATCATCTACAAGGCGTTGAACATTCCGGTGGAGATGTTCACGGTGATGTTCGCCATCGCGCGCACCGCCGGTTGGGTGTCGCATTGGCTGGAGCAGCAGGTCGATCCGGAAATGAAGATCGGCCGTCCGCGCCAGATCTACACCGGCTACGACAAGCGCGACTACAAGGCCGACGGCCAGCGCTGAGCGCGCTGCCGCTGCGCTGTGGCAATCGAACGTCCCGCTTCGCGGGGCGTTTTTTTATGGGTGGGACCGTGATGCGGCGGCTTTTTCCGGATGCGTCTTGTCGCGGCTGATGGCCTGAGGCCATCCGGAGTCGCTCTCACGAAGCTGCATGTATTCGCCGCGCTGAAGCGCTTTTCATGTGGGAGGGGCTTCAGCCCAGACAGTATCTGCAGCCGGAGGGTCTGCCGCTTCGTTCGTCGCGGCTGAAGCCGCTTGTGTCTGGAGGTTGCTCTACAGTTTGAGTGGAGAGCGATGTGCGGCACGCCGACAGGTCGTAGTGTTCGAGCACGTGTAGGAGCCAGGGCGGCCGCACATCGACCTCGTTGCCTAGCCCGAACAGTTGAACTGAACCTGTCCCACTGAAACGGACGCCAGGAAGCGATACTTTCATCGCAACCTGGAGGTTTCCATGCAACGCATTACCCGTCGTCGCTACACGGACGATTTCAAGGCCCAGGCGACCGCCTTGGCAGAGTCGGTTGGTCGCGCCAAGGCGGCCCGTCAGTTGGACATGTCGGTCAAGACGTTGGGCAATTGGGTGGACGCTGCGCGTGCCGGCCACCCGTGCAGTTCTCCCAGCCGCAAGCCGGTGAGTGAGATGGAGAGCGAGCTGGCTCAGCTACGGGCCGAGAACGCCACGCTCAAAATGGAGCGCGAAATCCTAAAAAAAGCGACGGCGTTCTTCGCCAGGGAGTCCAAGTGAGGTACGCCTTCGTCGCGCGTGAACGGACTCACTATCCGATCCGGATGTTGTGCCGCGTGCTGGCGGTGTCGGTCTCCGGCTTCCATGTAGCCGCAAGTCCCTGGAGAGCCAACGACGGCCTCGCGTTTTCTTCAAATCGCCCACAAGCCATCGCCTGCTAGCATCGGCCGATGGACTCCCTCACCCAGATCGTGCTCGGCGCCGCCGTCGCGGCCGCCATCGCGCCGGCGCCGCAGCGCCGTGCCGCGCTGCTCGCCGGCGCCGCGCTCGGCACCGTCCCCGATCTCGATGCGCTGCTGCTGTTGCCGCTGACTCGCGACCCGGTCACGCTGATGACGGTGCATCGCAGCTTCAGCCATTCGCTGTTCGTGCTGCCGCTGCTCGGCTGGCTGATCTGGTGGCTGTATCGGCGCTTCGGCCATGGCCGTGTCGCGGCATCGCCACGACGCTGGTTCTGGGCGATGCAGCTGGCCTTGCTCACGCATCCGCTGCTCGATGCGTTCACCGTCTACGGCACCCAGCTGTGGTGGCCGCTGCGGCCGCCGCCGGTGATGTGGTCCAGCGTGTTCATCATCGATCCGGGCTACACGCTGTGGCTGCTCGTGGCCTGCGCCATCGCCTGGTGGGCGCGTGCGCGGCGCGTGGCGCAGCAGGCGCTGCTGGCCGGGCTGATCCTGAGCAGCGCCTACCTGGGCTGGTCGCTGCTGGCCAAGCAACTCGTCGATCGCCAGGCCGACCGCGCGCTGGCGGCGATGGGCCTGCAGCACGCGCCGCGCTTCTCGGTGCCGATGCCGTTCAACACGCTGCTGTGGCGGGTAGTGGCGATGACCCCGAGCGGCTATGTGATCGGCGAACGCTCGCTGGTCGCCGACCGCGGGCCGATGCGCTTCCAGGGGTACCCGTCCAACACCCAGGCGCTGGGCGAAGTGCGCGCGCTACCGGCGGTGCAGCGGCTGGCCTGGTTCAACCGCGGCTTCATGCGTGCCCAGGTCGAGGACGGCGAGCTGGTGCTCAGCGATCTGCGCATGGGCCTGGAGCCGGACTACAACTTCAACTTCGCGGTGGCGCGGCAGCACGGCGACGGCTGGCAGGCGATCGAACCGCGCCAGGTGCAGGCCGCGTACCGCGCGCCGGTGGCGCGTGGGCAGATCGGCGCGGCGCTGGCGCGGATGTGGCGGCGTATCTGGACCGAGCCGGCGACGGTTGCGCCCGCCGGCGCGGCGGGGCAGCCCCGCTCGCACTGAGCGGATCCGGGGAGGCGTTGCTGCGAACCCATGACGCGGTCCTGCGCCGCGGCGCTCAGGCCGCCGTAGGCAAGGCGGGCGGCACGCCAGCGATCAGCGCATCGAAGTAGTCGGCGGTCAGCGCCAGCTGCGCCTGCGCGCTCTCGGCGCGGTTGACCACCGCGCGGAACGCGGCGTTCTCGTGGCGGTCCTTGGCGTACCAGCCCAGGTGCTTGCGCGCGATGCGCACGCCCTGCGCTTCGCCGTAGAACGCGTGCAGGGCCTGCAGGTGGCCGAGCAGGGTGTCGCGCACGAAGGGCAGCGAGGGCGCCGGCAGCAGTTCGCCGCTTGCCAGGTAATGCGCGATCTCGCCGAAGATCCACGGCCTGCCCTGCGCGGCGCGGCCGACCATCACCGCGTCGGCGCCGGTGGCGGCCAGCACCTGCGCGGCCTTGTGCGGCGAGTCGATGTCGCCGTTGGCGATCACCGGGATGCGCAGCGCGGCCTTGATCTGCGCGATCGTGGCGTATTCGGCCTGGCCGCTGTAGTGCTGGTCGCGGGTGCGGCCGTGTACCGCCAACGCGGCGATGCCGCAGTCCTGCGCGATGCGCGCGATGGCCGGGCCGTTGCGGTGGTCGCAATCCCAGCCGGTGCGGATCTTCAGCGTCACCGGCACCGGCGAGGCGTTCACCACCGCGCTGAGGATGCGCGCCACCAGCGCCTCGTCGCGCATCAGCGCCGAGCCGGCCCAGGCGTTGCACACCTTCTTCGCCGGGCAGCCCATGTTGATGTCGATCAGCTGCGCGCCGTGGTCGGCGTTGTAGCGCGCCGCCTCGGCCAGCTGCTGCGGCTCGGTGCCGGCGATCTGCACGCTGACCGGGTCCGGTTCGCCGGCGTGGTCCATGCGCTGCAGCGATTTGCGCGTCTGCCAGAGACGCGGGTCGGAAATGGTCATCTCCGACACCGCCAGGCCGGCGCCCAGGCGCTTGCACAGCAGCCGGAACGGCTTGTCGGTGACCCCGGCCATCGGCGCCAGGATCACCTTCGGTTCGATCGTGTAGGGGCCGATACGCATGCCGCCAGTGTAGCGGGGCGGCCGCCGCACTGCCGCCCCGTGGCGCCCAGGTCGCTGCGGTTGGCGGCGCGCCGGCTGTCCGCCGCGCCGCCCCGCGTCGACTAGTGCGACAGGCGGATGTTGTCCAGGTACAGCGCCGCCGGCCGGGTTCCGCTGGCGCGGAACTCGATGCGGTTGCTGCCGGCGTTCAACGTCACCGGTTGCTGCAGCGTCGCCCAGTCGCTGGCCGAGGTGGTCTGCGCGAACGCCGGCGTGCCGACCTTGCTGCCGTTGACGTACAGGTCCACGTTGGCGATGCTCGCGCCGGCGGTCGAATAGCGGGTCTGCAACTGATAGGTGCCTGCGCTGGCGACGCGGACATCGTCGCGGATGCTGGCGCCGCCGCCGGTGCCGAAGTCGACGTAGCCCATCCCCTGGTAGTTGCGCAGCGGGCCGGAGACGCCGTTGGCGACCAGGCTGCGGATGTTGCGGAAATCGAAGTTCTCCGCCTCGTACTGCTGCACGCCGGTGTAGGCGGGCGGCGCGTCCGGCGCCTGCAGGCTCGCGACCGGGGCGGAGCTCGCGCGGCCGCTGGCGTTGCCGGTGCAGTGCACGGTGATGTCCAGCGGCCCATTGTGCGCCACGCTCAGCGTCAGCCCGTCCGCCGTCGCCGCGCTGGTGATCTTGCTTGGCTGGTGATCACCGCGATCGACGAAGGTGTAAGTCGGGGTGGCGGTGGCGCCATCGATATCGATCGTGTCCGTCTTCAGCGCGCCGTTGGGGGAGTCGAAGTTGCTCAGGTAGATCGACAGCCTGTCGGGGAATTCCTTGATCACGCCGCTGCTGTAAGGCGCGTAGTTCACGCTGACCGCGGCGCAGCTGTTGTACTTGAGCGGGATGGTGCCGCTGGCGGTCTGGTTGGCCTTGGACGGGTTGTAGGTGACCCAGGTGTTGTCCTGGCGCCCGGCGTAGATGGTGCCGGTGTATTCCTGCGGGAACAGCGCATTGAGTTCGTCGAGCTTGGCGGTCATGGTCGGCCAGCGCGCCGCATACGCGGTCTTGGCGATCTGCACCTTGAACGACTTGGCGGTGGCGTCGGTCAGCTGCCAGACGGTGGGGATGGCGGGATAGCGCCCGGTCTTCTTGTACCAGCTGTGCTGGTTCATGTAGGTGCCGTCGCCGTCCAGCAGGTACAGCCCGGAGAACAGCGTTTCCGGCGAGGAATACAGGTTCCTGTCGTCGCCGGTGTTGGTGTCGTTGACGATCACGACCTTGGAGCGGTCGATCACTTCCTGGCGGCTGAGGATGCGCAGCGTGCCGTCCAGGATTTTGCGGTAGATGTCCAGCTGGATGTTGCGGAAATGCGGGTAGAACTCCCAACGGCGGCTGTTGTAGCCGTCGGCGGTGGTCGCGTTCGGCAGGGTGTGCACCGCATCCAGGGTGATCTGCTCGGGGCCGTCAAACACGGTTTCGCCGGTGAAGGTCAAGTGTTCTATCAGGTGCGGCGAGCCGGCCTGCACCGGATAGCTGCTGCCGTCGCTGCTGTACCAGCCGCTGCGGTCCGTGCGGATGCCGTAGTGACCGGCGTAGCCCGACAGGAACATGCCCAGGCTCACGCTCTCGATGTCGTGGTAGCCGTAATTGGAGGTGAATTTCTCTTCGATGATGAAATTCTTGGCATAGGCGCCGAGGGCGTTCCTGAAGATCGGGTTGCGCTTGACCATGGCCAGCGGATTGATGTTGGCGCTGTAGAAGCCGCCGGTGAAGCTGACCGCCAGATAGCCGCCGTACTTGTTGGTGAGCTTGAGCAGGTTGGCCCAGTGTTCCCAGCGTTGCGCGGGCGAACCCGAGCAGGGCTGGTCGAATCCCCAGAACTGCTCGGCGTAGTTGAAGCCGATGAAGTTGGGGTAGTCGCGGAAGAATTCGCCGTAGGCGGTCGCTTCCAGGTCTGCATTCGGCGCGTAGTCGGGAAGGTGGCTGAAACCGCCGCTGGAGGGTTGGATCATTGCCCACACGCCATTGGCCGCCGCGGTCTTGATCCAGGAACGCGCGGTTTCCAGGCCGTTCTCCACCTGTATCCAGTTGCATTGATTGCCGGTGGCGCCCTGGTGATTGATCGACAGGGAGATCAGCAGCACGGTGTAAGGGCGCAGGTCGGCCGGAATCAGGTCGATGATCTTCTGCGGGTCGGCCGCGTTCCAGGTGTCGGCATGGATCAGGAACATCGGCTGGTGCGGCGACAGAGGCCGGCGCAGCGATGCGTCGGGCGTCTCGCTGGCAGCGGCGGCAGTGACAGCGGCAGCGCGCGGCGCGGCGGCCGGGGTGCGGGTGGTGACTGACCACGCGCTCGGCGTGGCCATGGTCAGGTCGACGGCCGCGGCCGCGCCGCTGCCGTCCGGGTCGTCGCCGCCGCAGGAACTCAACAAAACGCTCAGCAACGCGCAGGGCAACGCGGACTTGCTCAATCCTGTGTGCATCTTCATCGGGAGGGGTCAGTTTTTTGGAGGGGGAAAGGTGTACGGTCGGGTGCACAGGAGACGGTCGCGGTGTGCGACACGACGCGCGATTGCCGAGCGCAGGTAAATCCAATAAGTATCGTTCTGCGTTGGCAGATGTCGGTTTTGGCGCGCGCTGGACGCACCGCCTTGGCGACGCGTGGGGACCTGCGATCGTGGCGATGTGAGGTCGCGCAATCGCAGTTGCGAGCGTAGGGTGACCAGTGTTCCGCAGTTCGATGTCAGGCGGATGTCGCCGTTGTGCCGGCGGTGCGGACACGGCATGCGCGCGCCGGCCGCGCGTGCTTCAGCGGATCAGCTGGTACAGCTCGAAGTCCTTGGCGTTGCCGTCCAGGATCAGCAGCAGTTCGTCGGGTTCCAGCGCCACCAGGCGGCCGACGCTGTTGCCCTTGCTGCCGTCGGCGACTTTGCCGGAGGCGTAGTGGCCCGGCGGAGCGTCGTTGACCGTACTGGCGCCCAGGAACGCGAATGCGCGGCTGTCCTTGGCAAGCGCAGACAGCGTGCCGCTGCGGCGCTGCGAGCCGCTGGTCTTGCGCAGGCGATAGCCGCAGGGATCGTGCGCGATCTCGGCCTTGAAGTAGGGGTAGGTATAGGCGAAGCGCGGCTCGACCTGGATCGAACGCACCTTCCAGCGGCCTTCCAGCTTGCCCGGCAGCTGCGGCGACTGCGCGCGCTGCAGCAGCGTGCGCGCCAGCGCCGCGCCATGTTCCTGATCGGCATCGGCGTAATGCGGCGCGATCGCCTGTTGCAGGCTGTCCGCCTCGACGGTCACCGCGGCGCGGTCGGCGTCGGCGACCCCGCTGTTCCAGTCGCGGCGCGGCGCGGCGCGGCGACGGCGCACAGCGGGGCAAGCAACGCGCACAGCGCGGCGAGGCAGGCGACGCAACGACGGGGCATCGAGAACGCCTTGTCGGGATCAGGCCCGTCGCGGCGACGGGCAGTGAGTGCAGTGGTCTGGGCGAACGGGAACGGATGCCGCCATCGGCGCGGACGGCTCAGCCGGCATCCGGCGCCAGCCGCGGCATCGACGCCGCGGCGCCTTCGGCCTCGGTCGAACGCGCCGCATAGTGGTTGGCGAAGCGCACGTGGGTGGCGAAGCTGGCGTTCGGCGACTGCGCCAGCGAGGCGACCAGCGCACCGTTGAAGGCATCGCCGGCGCCGGTGGTGTCCACGGTCTGCGCCGCCTCGGCGCCGATGCGGTAATACGGCTGGGTGTCGCCGCGCAGGCGGTCTTCCGGATGCGAGATGAACGCGCCGACCGCGCCCAGCGTGACCACCACGGTGCCGCCCGGTAACAGCTTGCGGCACAGCGCGTGCAGGCTGCCGCCATCGGTGGCGGCGACGTCGTCGGCATCGACGCGCTCGCCGACGTGGCGCGCCAGCAGCGCGGCGAACTCGGTTTCGTTCGGGGTCAGCACGTCGGCCAGCTTGAGCAGGCCGATGCTGGTCTGCGCATTGGCCGGCGCGGCGTTGAGCACCGTGGTCAGGCCGGTCTCGCGGGCCAGCGCCAGGGTGGCCTCGATGGTCTCGATCGGCGATTCCAGCTGCGCCAGCAGCACCCGCGCCGAGCCCAGCAGCGTGCGTTGCGCCTGCACGAAGCCCAGGCTCAGCGCAGCGTTGGCGCCGGCACCGATGACGATGGTGTTGCGGCCGTGGCCATCGACGTAGATGCCGCCGGTGCCGGTCGGCTCGGTGCTGGCCTCGGCGGCCAGGTCGATGCCTTCCTGCGCCGCCAATGCGCGCGCCATCGCGCCACCGGCATCGTCGCCGAGCGCGCACACGAAGGTGGTGCGGGCGCCGGCGCGCGCCGCCGCCACCGCCTGGTTGAAGCCCTTGCCGCCGGGGCCGGTGCTGTAGCGGCCGGCGATGGTCGCGCCCGCGGCGGGCAGGGTTTCGCAGCGCCAGACGTGGTCGACATTGAACGAACCGATGACGATGACCGAACTCATAGGCATGTGCTGCTTCTCAACAAGGACTGGGGAAAGGGAAATCGCATCAGCCGAAGTGCGACAGCACGCCGGCGATGGTGGCGGTCATGAAGGTGGCGATCGAACCGCCGAGCACCGCGCGCAGGCCGAACCGCGCCAGGTCCTGGCGCCGCTCCGGGGCCAGCCCGCCGATGCCGCCGATCTGGATCGCGATCGAGCTGAAGTTGGCGAAGCCGCACAGCGCGTAGGTGGCGATCAGCCGGCCTTCCTCGCTCAGCTGCATGCCGGGGATCTCGCCCTTGACGATTTTCGACAGCTCGCTGTAGGCGACGAACTCGTTGATCACGACCTTCTGCCCGATCAGCGAGCCGACCGTGGTCGCATCCGCCCACGGCGTGCCGATCACCCAGGCGATCGGCGCCAGCAGGTAGCCGAAGATGGTGGCCAGGTTGGTCGGGTGGCCGATCGCCGCGGCCAGGCCGGTGGCGTCGCCGAGCCAGGTCAGCGGCGCGTTGACCAGCGCGATCAGCGCGATGAAGGCCAGCAGCATCGCGCCGATGTTCAGCGCCAGGCGCAGGCCGTCGCCGGCGCCGGCGGCGGCCGCGTCGATGATGTTGCTGGTGGTCTTCTCCACGTCGATCTTGACCGTGCCGCGGGTCAGCGGCGTGCCGGTCTCCGGGATCAGCAGCTTGGCCACCACCAGCGTCGCCGGCGCGGCCATGATGCTCGCCGCCAGCAGGTGCTTGGCGTAGAACGCCTGCTGCGCCGGATCGCTGCCGCCGAGCATGCCCACGTAGGCGGCCAGCACGCCGCCGGCGATGTGCGCCATGCCGCCGATCATCATCGTCAGCAACTCGGACTCGGTCATCTTCGGGATGTACGGGCGCACCGTCAGCGGCGCTTCGGTCTGGCCGATGAACACGCTGGCGCAGACGCTGGTGGTCTCCGCGCCGGACACGCGCATCACCTTGGTGATCGCCCAGGCCATCACCCGCACTACCGCCTGCATCACCCCCAGGTGGTAGAGCACGCCCATCAGCGCGGAGAAGAAGATGATCGTCGGCAGCACTTGGAAGGCGAAAATGAAACCGTTGCTGGTGGTGTCCATCAGGCTACCGAAGATGAAGTTGGAGCCTTCGTTGACGAAGCTCAGCACCTTCACGAACAGCTGCCCCAGCCAGTCGAAGACCTCGCGCCCGCCCGGCACCAGCAGCACCAGCGAGGCGAAGCCGATCTGCAGGAGCAGACCGGTCGTGACCAGCTTCCAATCGACCGCACGCTTGTTGTTCGAGAACAGCCAGGTGATCCCGATCAACACCGCCAATCCGAACAGGCCGAAGCCGATCCTCCCCAAACCCTCGACCATCTGCGTTCCCTGGATCGCCGGACCAAAGAGAGTGAGCGTAGTGCAGGGGGTGACGGGCGGCAAGGTAAACCCGGTTCAGCGCCGGAAATCGGTTGCCGATCCAGGCAGCGCGTGGAATGCGAGCGCGTGACGGCCGCCTCGTTACACTGTGTGGCCGCCCGCCGGCCACGTTCGCCGGCACGCACCGCAGGAGGAATTCGCATGCAGTACCGTCGCCTTGGCGCCACCGGCTTGCAGCTGTCGGCGCTGTCGTTCGGGGCCTGGATCAACGTCGGCGGACAGATCGGCCGCGACGAAGCGCGCAACCTGATCGCCGCTGCCTGGGACCACGGGGTCAACTTCTTCGACAACGCCGAGGTCTACGCGCACGGCCGCGCCGAGCAGGTGATGGGCGACGTGATCGCCGATCTGCGGCTGCCGCGCGATGGCTATTGTGTGTCCAGCAAGGTCTATTTCGGCGCGGTCGCCGCGCCGCGCCCGACCCAGCGCGGGCTGTCGCGCAAGCACGTCACCGACGCCTGCCATGCCGCGCTGATGCGGCTGCGGGTGGACTATCTGGACCTGTACTACTGCCATCGTCCCGACGCCGACACGCCGGTGGAGGAGACCGTGCGCGCGATGGACGCGTTGGTGCGGCAGGGCAAGGTGCTGTACTGGGGGACCTCGGAGTGGCCGGCCGACCGCATTCGCGAGGCCGCGCAGCTGGCGCGGGCGTTGGGCCTGCAGGGGCCGTCGATGGAGCAGCCGCAGTACAACCTGCTGCATCGTCAGCGCGTGGAGCAGGAATACGCGCCGCTATACGTCGAACTTGGCCTCGGCACCACGATCTGGTCGCCGCTGGCTTCTGGCCTGCTGACCGGCAAGTACAACGACGGCATCGACCCGGCTTCGCGGCTGGGTCAGGCGAGCAACGCCTGGTTGCACGACGAAGTGATCGGGCCGCCGGCGCAGCGCCGGGTGGAGCGCGCGCGCCGTTTCACCGCGCTGGCGGCGGGCGAGGGCGTGGCGCCGGCGGCGTTGGCCATCGCCTGGTGCCTGCGCAACCCGCAGGTGTCCACGGTGATCCTCGGCGCCAGCCGCGTCGCCCAGTTGCTGCAGAACTTCGACGCGCTGCAGCTGGCCACGCGCGAGGATCCGGCATGGTGGGCGCAGGTCGAGGGTGCGGTGGCATGAGCCGGCGCCTGCGCCTCGCATCGCTTGTCGATGAAGCGTGCGGATCGCGGCGTCGAGTCATTTGCGGAAGCTTTCGAAATTAGAATTTCGATCGGTATCTTGAATCGTTTCAAGCGAGAATGGCTCTTGATTAATAATTGAGAATAATTATCATCCGTATCGACCCCTGTGTACGGAATCCGACCATGACCGCCCAACCCGTCCTGTTGCGTCACCCCGAAACCCTGAGCCTGCGCGAACGCGCGCTGCCGCGCGCGGTCCCGGTCGAAGAGACGATCAGCAGCGAGGCGCTGCTGAAAGGGCGCCGCGAAGTGCTGATCCAGCACGGCGACCGCGTCTATCGCCTGCGCCATACCAGCAACGACAAGCTGATCCTGACCAAGTAATCCGGCCGGCCGCGCAGCGCGCGGCCAGGCCACCTGCTCGACACTGCCGCCACCTGGCCGGACCCGATGGGTCCGCCGCGGCCGCCCGCAGTCGCGACCGTTTCTCTCCTCGGCCTCTGCGCCGGCCTGCGCGCCGGCGTGGCCGGGACTTTTCGCGACCCACCGATGACCTCCATGATCCGTACTGCTCCGCTCACCCGCGCGCTGTGGCTTGCCCTGGCCGCCTGCGCGCATGCCGCTGCCGCAGACGCTGCCGCAGACACCGCCAGTGCCGCCACGCCGCGCGACTTCGAGCGCCTGCAGGTCACCGCCACCCGCACCCAGCGCGCCATCGTCGAGGTGCCCAGCAGCGTCGATGTGATCGACCGCGAGCAGATGGACCAGGAGCTGGTGTACGACCTGAAAGACCTGCTGCGCTACACCCCCGGCGTCGCGGTCACCGGCAACAGCGGTCGCTTCAGCGGCATCGGCGGCATCCGCATCCGCGGCCTGGACGGCAACCGTGTGCTGATCCAGACCGACGGCATCCCGGTCGCGGACACCTTCAGCTTCGGCAACTATCTCAATGCCAACCGCAACCTCGTCGATATGGAAACGCTCAAGCGCGTGGAGATCGTGCGTGGCCCGGCCAGCTCGCTGTACGGCTCCGATGCGCTCGGCGGCGTGGTCGCCTACGTGACCAAGGAGCCGGCCGACTACCTGGCGCCGGGCCAGCACAGCTACGTGGGTCTGAAGTTCGGCTACGAGAGCGAATGGGACGGCCTGTTCGCCGGCGCGCTGGTCGCGTTCGGCGGCGAGCGCTGGAGCGGCATGGCCGCGGTCAGCCACCGCCAGGGCCAGGAAAGCCAGACGCAGGGCGACAACCGCAGCACCGGCGCGGCGCGCACCGCGCCCAATCCGCTCAGCAGCGACGGCCGCAGCCTGCTCAGCAAGCTGGTCTACGCGCCGAGCGCGAACCAGCGCTTCAAGCTGAGCGTGGAGGGCAACGAGGACTACTCCGGCATCGATGCGCTGAGCAACGTCAGCTCCAGCATCCTGTCGCAGCGCGGCCGCGACCATCAGACCCGCGCCCGCGTGTCGCTGACCCACGAAGTGGACCAGCTCGACACGCTGCTCGCCGACGATCTGCAGTGGCAGCTGTACCGGCAGGACAGCCAGAGCCTGCAACGCACCGACGAGCGCCGCAGCAACACAACCGTGCGCCACATGGAACACGACTTCGACCAGCGCTTGTACGGATTGCAGGCCAACCTGCACAAACACCTGGACCAGGGCCGCGTGGTCCACGATGTCAGCTACGGCATCGACCTGTCGTGGAGCGACACCCACGAAAAGCGCGACGGCTACGCGCAGAACCTGAGCACCGGCGCGATCAGCAAGACCGTGGGTGTGGAGACGTTCCCGGTGCGCGATTTCCCGGTCACCGAGACCGGCAAGGCTGGCGCCTATCTGCAGGACGAGATGCGCCTGGCCGACGGCCGCTTCAGCCTGATCCCGGGCCTGCGCGTGGACGACTACCGGCTGTCGCCGCAGGTCGATGCGATCTTCGCCGCCGACAATCCCGGTGTGGCCGCGGAGAACGTCACCGACAGCAACGTCTCGCCCAAGCTCGGCGCGATCTGGCGCATCGACGATGCGTGGTCGTTGTATGCCAACTACGCGCACGGCTTCCGCGCACCGCCCTACAACGACGTCAACATCGGCTTCACCAACCTGCAGTTCGGCTACACCGCCATCGCCAATCCTGACCTGAAACCGGAGACCAGCAAGGGCACCGAACTGGGCCTGCGCTACACCGCGGCGGCCGGCTATTTCGGCCTGAGCGGCTACTACAACGACTACCGCGACTTCATCGAGTCCTACAGCTTCGTCGGCTACAACGCCGACGGCCTGATGCTGTACCAGTCACGCAACGTCGATCACGTGGTGATCGAGGGCGTGGAGGCCAAGGCCGGCGTCGAGTTCGGCGCGCTGTCCGCACGCTGGGCCGGCTGGTCGCTGCACTCCAGCGCCGCCTATGCGCGCGGCGACAACAAGACCGACGCCGCGCCGCTGAACGCGATCGATCCGCTACGCGGCGTGCTCGGCCTGGCTTACGACCGCCAGAGCTGGGGCGTGCAACTGGTCGGGACCTTCGTGGCCAAGAAGCAACGCCCGGTGTCGGCGACGTACTACACGCCCTCCGGTTACGCGACGCTGGATCTGCTCGCGCACTGGAACTTCACCCCTGGCGCGCGGCTCAACGTCGGCGTGTTCAACCTGGCCGATCGCCGCTACATCGACTGGAACGCGCTGCCCAGCGCGACCCTGGCCAGCAGCAGCGTGCTCGACCGCTATACCGGCGCCGGACGCAACGTCTCGGTTAGCCTGGCGCTGGACTGGTAGGGGCGCATGCGCAAGGCGGCGCCAGCGATCACCGACGCGACCCGGATCGCCGCATCCGCGCCGCTGCCGCGCCCGGCGCAGCTGGCGGCGCTGGGCACCGTGCTGTGCCTGTACCGCGCGCAGCTGGGTACGGAACTGATGGGCTGGAACCATGCGCTGCGCGTCGGCGCGCAGCTCGGCGTGGACAGCGACGGACTGCTTGAAAGCCTGTGCTTCTACGATCGCCAGGAACGCTGCTGCTGGCGCCTGTACCTGCTGCCGGACAGCGATTTCGTCGCCTGGGACGCCTTGCTGTCGGCGTTGCCGGCGATCCACAGCGGCAGCGCCGATGCCGGCGTCGCCGAACGCCTGTGGCGGCGCGTGGCCGGGCGCCTGAGCGGCGACAGCTGGCGCGCGCGGGCGCTGCGCCTGCACGCCAGCGACGGCGCACTGGCCGCCAGCGTCGCCAGCGTATCGCCGCTGGGCGCCAGCATCGCCCGGCGCATCGCGCGGCTGGAAGCGGCCGAAGGCGAAGTGCTGGTCGACGACTGCTGCTGCGCCCGCGCCGGCCTGGGCCTGCCGGCCGCGCGCCACGATCCGCAACGGCCGTGGCCGCTGCTGCGCCTGTAGCGCGCGTGACTGCAATGTCTTCCTCCGCCACCGCGAATCGATCATGACGATGAAACCACCGCTGCTGTCCCTGCTCCTGTTCGCCGCGACCAACCTGGCCCACGCCGAGGACGCCGATCCGCAACGCGACCGCGCCAGCATCCTGGCGATGCAGGGCGAGTACGCCGTGGATTTCGCCTTCGACGAGACCGTGCTGCTCAAGCCCGGTTACGCGCGCGCGCCGGCGATGCGCAGCGGCGCCAACGAAGTGGTGATCGTGGTCGAAGACAGCCCGCGCAAGGTGGTGCTGCAACACCTGCTGGTCGATCCCAAGAGCGGCCACGTGACCAAGCACTGGCGCCAGGACTGGAGCTACGAGGCGCCGCAGCGTTTCGAATTCAGCGCCGACCAGACCTGGCAGGTGCGCCCGCTCGCCGCCGCCGCGACCCGCGGCGCCTGGACCCAGTGCGTGTACGAAGTCAGCGACGCGCCGCGCTACTGCGGCACCGGCCGCTGGGACTACGCCGACGGCCACCCGACCTGGACCAGCGACCTGAGCTGGCGCCCGCTGCCGCGGCGCGAATACACCAAGCGCAGCGACTACAACGCGCTGGCGGTGATCAACCGGCACACGCTGACCCCGGCCGGCTGGACCCACGAGCAGTTCAACACCAAGGTGCTGCGCAAGCCCGACGGCAGCCAGCAGCCGATCGCGCGCGAATTCGGCTTCAACGACTACGTCAAGACCGGCGATGTCGACTTCACCCCGGCCTACGCCTACTGGAAGGCGACCCAGGACTATTGGGCCAGGGTGCGCGCGCACTGGGACGGGTTCCTCGCCCAGCCGCCGGGCGTGCACCTGAAGACCAGCCTCGACGGCATGGCGATGATCGTGCCGCTGTTCGAGCAGGCCGAGGCGGTGCAGCAGGGCAAGCCGGTGGCCGATGCGAAGATCGCCGCGGTGTTCGCGCAATGGGTGGAGCCGGCGCCCGCCGCGCGTTGAAGGCCGCTGCCGGCGCAGCGTCAGGCTGGGAAGGCGGCCCGGATTGGCGCCTTCCCTTTTTGCCCGGCGCGCATCGCGCGGTGGCGTTGGCCTACAGGTCGGTCACCAGGTGGTAGCTCAAGCCCTTGCGCTCGGGCAGGGTGAAGATCCATGGAAAACCGACCGATACCCCGCTGAGGTCCAGCCACTGCGGATTGAACGACTCGATCAGGCCGCGCTGCCAGCAATGGCTGAGCTGGGAGATCTCCGCGGCGCGGAGCAATGCGGCCACTTCGTTCTCGCACTCCTCGTACCACACCGCAAGGATCGCGACCGGATCTTCGGTTTCTCCGCGCACGCTGTTGCGCTCGCGCAGGTTTCTGCCCAGTCCCTCGAGCGCCTGCGGGGTCGGTGCGGTGGCGATGTAGTACGGCCCGCTGCGGGTCTCGGCCATGATGCAGGCCAGATACGGCGTGCCATTGCGTGAGAGGGTGTCGCTCATCGGCCAAGCATGCTCTACATGGGAATGGCGATTGTGCCGGCAAGCGGCGGCGCTTGCAGCCAGCGGCTTGCGCGCGGTCGCCGCGCCGCCAACGGCGGCCGCCCCGCGGCGGCTGCGGCCGCGGGCGGGTACCGCGTGCCGCGATCGCCGCGCACGCTCAGTTCTCGCGCAACGCCAGCGCCGGCGGCGTGCGCAGGATGCGGCGTGTACCCGACCAGCCGGCAAGCAGGCTCAGCAGCACGCCACCGACCCCGCCCAGCAGCAGGGCCGGCCACGGCGGCGACAGCGCCAGGTCGAACGCCTGCTTGGCGACGACCACGCCGATCGCCGCCGCCGCGCCGACCGCCAGCAGCGCCGCGAGCAGGCCGAGCGCGCCGAATTCCACCAGCACCGCGCCGCGCAACTGGCCGCGGCGCGCGCCCAGCGTGCGCAGCACCGCGCTGTCGTAGCGGCGCTCGCCGGCGGTGGCCTGCAGCGCCGCCAGCAACACCAGTACGCCGGCCAGCAGGCTGAAGCCCATCACCAGTTGCACCGCCTGCGCCACCTGGTCGATCACCTCGCGCACCCGCCCCAGGATCGCGTCGATGTCCAGCAGCGACACGTTCGGATAGCTGCGGCTGAGGACGCTCAATTGCGCCGCCGAACCGCGCGGCAGGTGGAACGCGGAGATCAGGTTGTACGGCGCGTCCTGCACCGCGCCAGCGTTGAGCAACAGGAAGAAATTGACCCGGAACGAATCCCAATCGGCCTTGCGCACGTTGGTCACGGTGAAACTGCGCTGCTGCTCGCCGAGCAGCAGGGTGATGCGGTCGCCGAGCTTGAGGCCGTAGCGCAGCGCCCAGGCTTGCTCCACCGAGGCTTCCGCCGCGGTGCTGTCGGCAGCCCAGAAACGCCCGGACAACAACTGATTGGCGGCGGGGAACTCATGCCGCCAGGAGAAGTTGATCGGCCGATCGGCGCCATCGCCGTCGTCCTCCGGGCCTTGCTCCTGGCGCTGCGGCGGCTTGCCGTTGATCGCCACCAGCTTGCCGGTACTGAACGGCTCCACCGCCGCGTCGGTGACGCCCAGCCCGCGCAGCGTGCCGAGCACGTGCTCGGCCTGGTCGGGCTGGATGTTCATCAGGAAATAGTTCGGCGTATCCGCCGGCAGCCGGTCGCGCCACTGGCCGAGCAGGCCCGGGCCGATCACCGCCAGCAGCAGCAACGCGCACAGCGACAGCGACAGCCCGACCAGTTGCACCACGCTCAGCGCGCTGCGCCGGGTCAGCGCGGCCAGGCCCAGCTTCCACGGACCGCGCAGGCGCGATTGCAGCCGCCGCAGCAGCACCAGCAGCAGGCTGCCGACCGCCGCGGCGAGCGCGGCCAGCAGGGTCAGCCCACCCAGCACCCAGGCCGCGAGCACGCCATCGCCGGTGGCATATACCGCCAGCACCACGGTGGCGAGCAGTGCGGCGGCGTAGACCACGAGCGAGGTCGGCGGCAGCGCGGCGAAGCTGCGGTTGAGCACACGCATCGGCGGCACGTTGCGCAGCCGCAGCAGCGGCGGCAGGCCGAAGCCGAGCAGCAGCACCAGGCCGATGCCGGCGCCGGCCAGCGCCGGGGTCGCCTGCGGCAGCGGCAGCCGGTTCGGGATCAGGCTGCCCAGCGCTTCGACCAGGCCGATCTGCGCCAGCATGCCCAGGCCCACGCCAAGCGCACAGGCGGGAATCGCCAGCAGCAGCAATTGCAGCGCCAGCGCGCCGAGGATGTCGCGCTGGCGCGCGCCCAGGCAGCGCAGCACGGCCACCGTGTCGATGCGGCGCAGCGCGAAGCGGTTGGCGGCCAGCGCGGTGGCGACGCCGGCCAACAGCACCGCCAGCAACGCGGTCAGCGCCAGGAAGCGGCCGGCGCGGTCGAACGCGCCGCGCACGCCGCGCTGGGTGTCCTCGATGCCGACCAGGCGGAAGGCCTTGGCGCGCGGCGCCAGCCACTGGCGCAGCGCGGCGATCTCGCCCGGCGCGCCGGCGAACATCAGCCGGTACGAGGCGCGGCTGCCGGGGCCGAGCAGGCCGGCGGCATCGACGTCGGCGCGGTTGACCAGCAGCGGCGGCGACAACTGCATCAGTTCGCCGGAGGCATCCGGCTCGGCGCGCAGCACCCGGGTCACGCGCAGCGTGCCGGCGCCGAACTCCAGGTCGTCGCCGAGCTTCAGTCCCAGCGCCTGGAGCAGGCGCGGATCGGCGTAGGCCTGGCCGCGCGGCGGCGGGCCGGCGCGCTCGCTGCCGGCGCCGGCGGTATCGCGTGCGACCCGCAATTCGCCGCGTAACGGATAGCCGGCGGCGACCGCCTTGATGTTGGCCATCTGGCTGGCATCGCCATGGAACAGCACGCTGGGAAAGCTGACCAGGCGCGTGTGGCGCAGGCCGCGGCGCTGCGCTTCTGCGGCGAACGCGGCGGGGATGTCCTGGCGCCCGGTCACGCCGAGGTCGCCGCCGATCACCTCGGCGGCGCTGCCGGTCAGCGCCAGGGTCACGCGATCGACCAGGGTGCCGACCGCGGTCATCACCGCCACGCCCAGCACCAGCGCGGCGAACACGGTCAGCAGGTCGCCGGCGAACAGCTCGCGGCGCAGCGCGCGCGCGGCGTGGCGCAGCACGTTCATGCGTCGGCCACCGCTTCGGCCTGGCGCAGGCGCCCGCGGTCGAGCCGGTAGCGGTGCTCGCAGCGCTGCGCCAGGCGCAGGTCGTGGGTGACCAGCACCAGGGTGGTGTCGCTGCCGGCGTTGAGCGCGAACAGCAGGTCGCTGATCTGCTGCCCGGTGGCCTGGTCGAGGCTGCCGGTGGGTTCGTCGGCGAACAGGATCCGCGGCCGCGCCACGAACGCGCGCGCCAGCGCCACGCGCTGCTGTTCGCCGCCGGACAGCTGCCGCGGGTAGTGCCGCGCCCGCGCGGTCAGGCCCACCGCCTCCAGCACCTCGCGTACCCGCGCCGGATCCTCGCGCCCTGCCAGTTCCAGCGGCAGCGCGATGTTTTCGGCGGCGGTCAGCGACGGCAGCAAGTGGAAACTCTGGAACACGAAACCGACTTCGCGCGCGCGCAGCGCGGCGCGCGCTTCCTCGTCCAGCGCGTTGAGCGATTGCCCGGCGAGCACGATCTCGCCGCGCGTGGGCAGGTCCAGGCCGGCGAGCAGGCCGAGCAGGGTGGTCTTGCCGGAACCGGACGCGCCGACGATGGCGACGCTGTCGCCTTCACCGATGGTCAATCCGACGTTGTCGAGAATGTGGACCGTGCCCTCCGGTCCGCTTACGTATTTGCCGACATCGCGTACGTCGATCGCGATGCCGGTGCGGGGAGTGGGGGCCAGACTGTCGATGAGGAAATCTCCGGATGCGTGGCAACGATACGAAAGGAACGCCTGCCTGGACGCGCAGCGTTTGGCTCTGGGCCTGTCTGGCATGGTGTCTGCTGCTGCCCGCCATCGCCTGTGCCAAAGGTGCGGCGGGGCCGGTGCTGGTGGTTGGCGACAGCCTCAGCGCTGCGCACAACATCCCGCTCCAGTCCGGCTGGGTGGCCCTGCTGGAGCGCCGCCTGCAACAACAGATGCAGGCGCCACCGTCCGTCGTCAATGCCAGCATCAGCGGCGAGACCTCTTCCGGCGCGCTGACCCGGCTGCCGGCGCTGCTGCAGAAGCACCGCCCGGCGGTGGTGGTGATCGAACTCGGCGGCAACGACGCGCTGCGTGGGCTGACCCCGGCGGAACTGCGGGGCAATCTTGAGAAGATGATCGTGCTCAGCCGTGACGCTGGCGCGAAGGTGCTGCTGCTCGGCATCGATGTGCCACCGAACTATGGGCCGGCCTACCGGCAGCGGCTGCGCGCGGTCTACGCCGACCTGGCCAGGCAGTATCAGACCGGGTTGTTGCCGTTCCTGCTGGAGGGTGTGGCGCTGAACCCGGCGCTGATGCAGGACGACGGCCTGCATCCCACCGCCGCCGGCCAGCCGAAGGTCCTCGACTCTGTGTGGCCCAAGCTCAAGCCCTTGATCGGCGGCTGATTCTGCGCTGGTCATGCATATGAAGCGTTCTTCACGCGGTCACCACCGGGCTTCCGGCATGTTTCACAAAGCTGAAGACTGAGGAAGCTCTATGCGTCAGACCAAGGAAACCTCCGGACTCGTTCTGGTCGTCGAGGACAACCGCAACATCTCCGAGATGATCGGCGAATACCTGGAAGGCCGCGGATTCGAAGTGGATTACGCCTGCGATGGCCTGGACGGCTACCGTCTGGCCGCGGAGAACAGCTACGACGTGGTGGTGCTGGACCTGATGCTGCCACGCCTGGACGGCATCGAGGTATGCCGCCGTCTGCGCAACGACGCGCGCAAGTCCACGCCGGTGCTGATGCTGACCGCGCGCGACACGCTCGACGACAAGCTCACCGGGCTGGGCTTCGGCGCCGACGACTACCTGACCAAGCCGTTCGCGATCCAGGAACTGGAAGCGCGGCTGCGGGCGCTGATCCGTCGCGAGCGCCGCCAGGTCGGCTCGGAAGTGCTGAAGGTGGCCGACCTGGTGCTGGACCCGGTGAGCATGCGTGCGACCCGCGCCGGCACCGAACTGCAGCTGTCGCCGATCGGCCTGCGCCTGCTGACTATCCTGATGCGCGAGTCGCCGCGGGTGGTTACCCGCCAGGAGATCGAGCGCGAGATCTGGGGCAACGGCCTGCCCGACTCGGACACGCTGCGCAGCCATCTTTACAACCTGCGCAAGATCATCGACAAGCCGTTCGACCGGCCGTTGCTGCACACCGTGCAGAGCGCCGGTTACCGCATCGCCGACATCGCCCAGCCGATGAGCTGAGCGGTACTCGCGTTCGTGCCCAGCAGGCCCCGGAAACGGAGTCTGCTTGCACGGCGGATTTACGATCCGCCCTTCTATAATCGTGGCAAAAAGAAACGGAAGCTTTAATGCCGCACGGTCTGCCGCGCAACATCCGCCTTGCCTTGATCGCCCGGATCCTGTTCGCGGCCTGCATCGTCGCCTTGGGCAGCTATCTGGTCGTGGCGGTCGTGCAGCACTCGCTGGTCGGATCGGTGATGCGCGAGGAAGCGGCGCACTACTGGCGCCTGCACGCGCAGTCGCCGGCGCAGCCGCCGCCCAACAGCCACACCTTGCGCGGTTATCTGGTGCCGGCCGGGCAATCGGATGCGGCGGTGCCGGCAGAGTTGCGCGGCCTCGATCTTGGCCTGCACGAGAACCGCCCCGGTGGCGAAATGGTGCTGGTCGACGAGACCACGGCCGGGCGCCTGTACCTGGTGTTCCTGCGCGCGCAGGCGCAGCGCCTGGCGTTCTGGTTCGGCATCGTGCCGGCGCTGCTGACCCTGATCGCGGTGGTGGTGGTGGGATGGCTGACCCACCGCGCCTCGCGGCGGCTGCTGTCGCCGGTGAACTGGCTGGCGCGGCGCGTGTCGCAATGGGACCCGCGGCATCCGTCCACCGCCGATCTGGCGCCGGAAAACCTGCCGGCCGACGTGCAGGGCGAATCGCGGCAACTGGCCGCCGCCTTGCACTCGCTGGCCCTGCGCGTCACCGATCACGTCTCGCGCGAGCGCAACTTCACCCGCGACGCCAGCCACGAACTGCGCACGCCGCTGACCGTGATCCGTGTCGCCAGCGACATCGCCATGACCGATCCGGACCTGTCGCCGCGGCTGAGCCGCAGCCTGCAGCGCATCCAGCGCGCCGGCCGCGACATGGAAGCGGTGATCGACGCGTTCCTGATCCTGGCGCGCGAGGCGGACGTGGAGCCGCAGAGCGAGACCTTCGAGGTCGCCGACGTGGTCGAGTACGAGGCCGAGAACGCGCGCGAACTGCTGACCGGCAAGCCGGTGACGCTAAGCGTCAGCGTCGCCGCCGCCACGCGCCTGCATGCGCCGCCGCGGGTGCTGCACGTGGTGGTCAGCAACCTGCTGCGCAACGCCTGCAGCTACACCGACGCGGGCAGCATCGAGGTCGAGGTCGGCAGCGACCGAATCAGCATCCGCGATACCGGCATCGGCATGTCCAGCGAAGCGCTGCAGCGCGCGTTCGAGCCGTTCTTCCGCGCCGAACCGGACCGCCCGCAGGGCACCGGACTGGGCCTGTCGATCGTGCGCCGGCTGTGCGAGCGCTTCGGCTGGCGGATCGGGCTGGAAAGCGCTGAAGGCGGCGGCACCACCGCCACCGTGCGCTTCGATCCGATCAAGTGAGCGGCTGGATTGCCTGAAACGCCGACGTCGGCGCTGGCGCGCGCTCAGCGCTTCACATACGGCCGCACCGTGTCGCGCCACAGCGCATAGCCGGCGGCGTTCATGTGCAGATGGTCCGGGCCGAACAATTCGCCGCGTGGTCGCCCGTCGGCATCGAGCATCGGCGTGTACACGTCGATGAAGTCCACCTGCTTCAGCCCCGCCGCGGCCTTGCGGATCAGCGCGTTGGCGTCGGCCACCTGCGGCAGCAGCGCCGCGCGCGCCGGGCTGGGCTTGATCGAGAGGTAGGCGATGCGGGTCTTGGGCAGGTCGCGGCGCACCCGCGCCACGAAGGCCAGGAAGTTCTCGCGCAACTGCTGCGGGCTGCGGCCGCTGTTGAGGTCGTTGTCGCCGGCGTAGAACACGATCAAGCGCGGCCGGTACGGCACCACGATGCGGTCGGCGTACCAGGTGCTGTCGCGTATCTCCGAGCCGCCGAAGCCGCGGTTGAGCGTGTCCACACCCGGGAAGTCGCTGGCCAGCGAGGTCCACAAGCGGATCGAGGAACTGCCGACGAACAGCACACCGCCACGCTTGGGCGGATACGCGGCATCGGCCTGGGCGAAGCGCTGCATGTCCTGTTCCCAGGCCGGGCTGGAGACCTGCGCGGGGATCTGCGGCGGCGGCGCCGGCGCGCGTGCCAGGGCCGAATGCAGGCCCAGCAGGAACAGGCAGCTGGCGAGCAGCGCGGTGCGCAGCGGCGAACGGGACATGGTGCGTTTCCTAGGTGCGACGCAGCGGCGATGGTGCCGCAGGCGCGGGGCGACAGGCAAATGCGGCGACCGGTTCCTGCGACGGGCGGGGGCTTGTGGCAAAATCGCCAATTAGCCCGCTTCGCCATCGCCCATGACCGTTCCCTTCCGGCCGTCGCCGTCGCGTTTCCGTTCCGCAGGTCGGGGCTGATCCATGGCCGACCAATTCGGGCACCTGCCGCGCGGGCCGCGCCGGATGCTAATGGCGCTGCGCTGGTCCTACCAGGGGCTGCGCGCGGCCTGGCTGCACGAGTCCTCGTTCCGGCTGGAAGCGTGCCTGTTCGTGCTGCTGGCGCCGCTGGCGCTGTGGCTGGGTCAGGGGCCGCTGCAGCAGGCGCTGATGATCGGCTCGCTGCTGCTGGTGCTGGCAGTGGAACTGCTCAATTCCGCGATCGAGGCGGTGATCGAGCGCTACGGGCCCGAGCACCACGAACTGGCCGGTCGCGCCAAGGACATGGGCTCGGCCGCCGTGCTGCTGATGCTGGCCAATGTCGTGCTGTGCTGGGGGCTGATCCTGCTGCCGCGCCTGCTGTGACGTGCGCCTGTCTTTTTTACCGTTATAAGGATTCGACCCCATGGCTTTCGAGTTTCTCGCCGATCCCAACACCTGGCTGACACTGCTGACGCTGAGCGCGTTGGAAATCGTGCTGGGCATCGACAACCTGGTGTTCATCTCCATCGCCGTAGGCAAGCTGCCCGAGGCGCGGCGCCCGGCGGCGCGCAAGTTCGGCATCGCGGTGGCGTGCCTGACCCGCATCGCGCTGCTGGTGTCGCTGGCGTTCCTGGCGCGGATGCAGGGCGAGCTGTTCAGCGTCGCCGGCATGGGCATTTCGGTGCGCGACCTGGTGCTGATCGTCGGCGGCGTGTTCCTGCTGGTGAAGGGCACGATGGAGATCCGCGAGATGATCACCGGCGGCGAAGATGCCGATCCGACCACCAGCAAGGCCTCGGGCGTGTTCTGGATGGTGATCGCGCAGATCGCGGTGATCGACATCGTGTTCTCGCTGGACTCGGTGATCACCGCGGTCGGCATGTCCCAGCACATCCCGGTGATGGTGGCGGCGGTGCTGCTGGCAGTGGCGGTGATGCTGCTGGCGGCCAACCCGCTGGGCCGCTTCATCGACGCCAACCCGACGGTGAAGATGCTGGCGCTGGCGTTCATCCTGATGATCGGTGTGGTGCTGATCCTGGACGGCCTGGACGTGCACGTGCCCAAGCCCTACATCTACACGGCGATGGGCTTTTCGGTGTTGGTGGAATGGCTGAACCTGCTGATGCGCCGCCGCGCCGCCGCGCACCACGTGCCCGGCGCCGGCCAGTGGTGAACGGCTGACGCGGTCGCGGCTGCGTTTTCACGGGGGGCGTGGCAAGCTGCGCCCTGTCTTTACCCCGGAGAGCGCCATGCGCCTGTTGTCCCGCTCGTTGTTGCTCGCCGCCGTCGCGGTGCTGTTGTCCGGTTGCGGCTACAACGCGATCCAGCAGAAGGACGAGGCGGTCAAGGCCGGCTGGTCCGAGGTGCTCAACCAGTACAAGCGCCGCGCCGACCTGATCCCGAATCTGGTCAACACGGTCAAGGGCTATGCCGACCAGGAGCGGCAAGTGCTGACCGACGTGACCAATGCGCGTGCGCGGGTCGGCCAGGTCCAGGTCAACGCCGACGATGCGGCCTCGCTGCAGCAGTTCCAGCAGGCGCAGGGCCAGCTGTCCAGCGCGCTGTCGCGTCTGCTGGTGGTCACCGAGAACTATCCCAACCTCAAGTCCGACCAGTCGTTCCGCGACCTGCAGGCGCAGCTGGAAGGCACCGAGAACCGCATCACCGTGGCCCGTGGCCGCTACATCCAGGCGGTGCAGGACTACAACACCTACATCCGCTCGTTCCCGCAGGTGATCACCTCGAAGATCTTCGGCTACAAGGAAAAGCCGAACTTCAGTGTAGCCAACGAGGCGCAGATCTCCGAGGCGCCGGCGGTGAATTTCGGCGGCCAGCCGGCGGCGCCCAAGCCGCCGCAGCAGTCGCCGCAGCCTGCACCGGCGCAGTAGCAGTGAGCGCGCTGCAGCGCGCAACGGTGCCGGTGATGCTGCCGCTACGCGTTGGCCTGTGCCGCGGCCAGCGCTAGGACGCTACAGTCGTGTTGGCGGCCCAGGGTGGCCAATGCGTTCCGAAGCAGGCCGCCGCTGCGGTTTCTTCCTTTCGATGCCGCCGCGCGATTGCGTCGGCAGGAGTCTGCAATGACTGATGCGATCACCCGCCAGCGCCCTGCGCGCCGCGGTCGGCGTGCCTGGATCGGAGTGCTGCTGCTGGCGCTGCTGCCGCTGCTGGCCTGGGCACAGGCCAGCAGCGAGGCGCCGATTCCGCCGCTGGACACGCCGGTGGTCGATACCACCGGCACCCTGCAGCCGACCCAGCGCCTCGCGCTGGAACAGCAGGCAGTGCAACTGCAGCAGCGCAAGGGCAGCCAGCTGCAGGTGCTGATGGTCGCGACCACTGCGCCGGAAACGATCGAGCAGTACACCCAGCGCGTGTTCGATAAGTGGCAGATCGGCCGCAAGGGCGTGGACGACGGCGTACTGCTGGTGGTGGCCAAGGACGATCGGCGGGTGCGCATCCAGCCCGGCTATGGGCTGGAAGGCGCGATTCCCGACGCCACCGCCAACCGCATCATCCAGGAGTACCTGGTGCCGCGGTTCCGCGCCGGCGACTACAGCGGCGGCATCGCCGAGGCCACCGCGATGCTGGTCAAGCTGATCGACGGCGAACAGCTGCCGCCGCCAGTGAGCACGCATGCGGCCGAATCACGTTCCGGCGGCAAGCTGCCGCTCGGTTTCTTCGCCGGGCTGTTCGCCGCCTTCGTCGCGCAACTGCTGTTCGCGCGTGCGCCGCGGTTGCTGCGCGGCGTGCTGGCGGCGGTCGCCGGCGGCGGGGTGGGCCTGTTGCTGAGCCTGTCGCTGTTCGTCGGCGTGCTGACCGGCGCCATCGGGCTGGTGCTGGGCCTGCTGTCGGGCATCTCGCCGGGCCGCTCGGTCGGCGGCGGTGGCGGCGGTGGTTGGGGTGGCGGCGGCTTCGGCGGCTTCGGTGGTGGTGGTTTCGGAGGGGGCGGTGGTTTTGGCGGTGGCGGTGGCTGGGGCGGTGGAGGCGGCAGTTCGGGAGGCGGTGGCGCCTCGGGGAGTTGGTGATGCGGCTGCTTCGCCATCTGTTCGCGCCGGCAGCGCGCCGGCTGTTCCCCAACGCCAGCCTGGAGCGCATCGGCGCGGCGATCGCCGACGGCGAGCGCACGCACCGCGGTCAGGTGATGTTCGCGGTCGAATCGGCGCTGGCGCCGGCGGCGGTGTTGCGCGGCCTGGCGCCGCGCGCACGCGCCGAGCAGGCCTTCGCGCAGTTGCGCACCTGGGACACTGAGGCCAATAACGGCGTCCTGATCTACCTGCTGCTGGCCGAGCACCGGATCGAGATCGTGGCCGATCGCGGCCTGCGCGGGCGCATCGACCCTGCGCAATGGCGCGCCGTCTGCGCGCTGATCGAGCGCGACATGCGCGCCGGCCAGCCCGAGCAGGCGGTGATCGCCGGGGTGGCGGCGGTGTCGGCCTTGCTGGCCACGCATTTCCCCGTGCAGCCGGGCCAGGCCGAGTCCGATGAATTGCCGAATATGCCGCAACTGCTGGATTGAGCGCCGCCGCGGCATGACTCGCCGCGATGTGGGTCGCGCCTGCCCGCAGATGAAGCGTGGCGCCGTCTGAGTTGATCGCGACTGCACCAGTGACCGGCGCCGATGGCAGACGCTTGCGCCTGCCGGCAGATGAAGCCTGGCGCAGTTCAAGTCGACCAAGACCACGGCAGTGACCGGCGCCGATGGCAGACGCTTGCGCCTGCCGGCAGATGAAGCCTGGCGCAGTTCAAGTCGACCAAGACCACGGCAGTGACCGGCGCCGATGGCAGAATAGGCGACCCTCGCCCTCCGGCCGACGTTCCCGCATGACCTATCTCCACCAGATCGATCCCATCGCCTTCTCGCTCGGCCCGGTGAAGGTGCACTGGTATGGGCTGATGTACCTGGCCGCCTTCGCCTCGGCCTGGTGGCTGGGCCGGCTGCGCATCCGCGCCGGCCGCCTGCCCGGCGTGGACATGGACGGGTTTTCCGATCTGCTGTTCTACGCGATGCTCGGCGTGGTGCTCGGCGGGCGCATCGGCTACATGCTGTTCTACGCGCTGCACGATTTCCTGGCCAACCCGCTGCTGATCTTCAAGGTCTGGGATGGCGGCATGAGCTTCCACGGCGGCCTGATCGGCGTGCTGGTGGCGGCGGCCTGGTGGTCGCGCAAGTCGCGCCTGCACTTCTTCGACACCATGGATTTCGTCGCGCCGCTGGTGCCGCTGGGGCTGGGTTTCGGCCGCGTCGGCAATTTCGTCGGCGGCGAGCTGTGGGGCAAGTTCACCAATGCCGGTTGGGGCGTGATCTTCCCGCGCACGCCGGAGCTGCAGGACTGGCCGCTGGCGCAGATCCAGGCGCAGTACGCCAGCGGTGCGCTGGACAAGTTCGCGCGGCATCCCTCGCAGCTGTACGAGGCGGCGCTGGAAGGGTTGGTGCTGTTCGCGCTGCTGTGGACGTTCTCGCTGCGGCCGCGCCGGCGCTATGCGGTGTCCGGTCTGTTCGCGCTGCTGTATGGGGTGTTCCGCTTCGCGGTGGAGTTCGTGCGCGTGCCGGATGTGCCGATCGGCTACCTGGCGTTTCATTGGCTGACCATGGGCCAGATCCTGAGCACGCCGCTGATCCTGCTCGGCCTGTTCCTGCTGTGGCGCTCGCGCCGCGCGCCGGTATTGCAGCCGGTGCCGGTCGCACTGGACGCCACGCCATGAAGGCCTACCTGGACCTGCTGCGCCACGTGCTTGAGCACGGCGCGGAGAAATCCGACCGCACCGGCACCGGCACGCGAAGCGTGTTCGGCTGGCAGATGCGCTTCGATCTCAATGCCGGCTTCCCGCTGGTGACCACCAAGAAGCTGCACCTGCGCTCGATCGTGCACGAGCTGCTGTGGTTCCTGAAGGGCGAGACCAACATCGCCTACCTGAAGGACAACAAGGTCAGCATCTGGGACGAGTGGGCCGATGCGCAAGGCGAACTCGGCCCGGTGTACGGCAAGCAATGGCGCCGCTGGACCGGCGCCGACGGCGGCGAGATCGACCAGATGCAATGGCTGGTGGACGAGATCAAGCGCAATCCCGACTCGCGGCGCTTGGTGATCAGCGCCTGGAACGTGGCGGAATTGCCGCAGATGGCGTTGATGCCGTGCCACAGCCTGTTCCAGTTCTACGTGGTCGACGGCACGCTCAGCTGCCAGTTGTACCAGCGCAGCGGCGACATCTTCCTCGGCGTGCCGTTCAACATCGCCAGCTACGCGCTGCTGACCCACATGGTGGCGCAGGCCACCGGCCTGGGTGTCGGCGATTTCGTGCACACGCTGGGCGATGCGCACCTGTATTCGAACCACTTCGAGCAGGCGCGCGAGCAGCTGGCGCGCACGCCGCGGCCGTTGCCGACGCTGCGCCTGAATCCCGCGGTCAGCGACCTGTTCGCGTTCACCTACGACGACATCGCGATCGAGGGCTACGACCCGCATCCGGCGATCAAGGCGCCGGTGGCGGTATGAGGCGGCGGGACTCGGGACTCGGGACTCGGGACTCGGAAAATGCAACAGCGGTGGCATCGGCGAGGACGGGCAGGGACGAGTCCCGAGTCCCGGGTCCCGAGTCCCGAATAACCCTGATCGCCGCGCTCGATCGCGGCAACGCCATCGGCCGCGACAACGACCTGCCGTGGCGCTTGCCGGACGACCTGAAGCGCTTCAAGGCGCTGACCCTGGGCAAGCCGGTGCTGATGGGGCGCAAGACCGCGCAGTCGCTGGGCCGCGCGCTGCCGGGGCGCCTGAATCTGGTGCTGACGCGCTCGGGGCAGGTGCCGTTCGAAGGCATGCAGGCGGTCGCTTCGCTGTCCGCCGCGATCGAGGCGGCGCAGGCCAGCGGCGCCGGGGAGCTGGCGGTGATCGGCGGTGGCGACATCTTCGCGCTGGCCTTGCCGCATGCCGAGATGCTGTACCTGACCCACGTGGACACGCTGGTCGAAGGCGCCGATGCGCATTTTCCGGCGTTCGATCCGGCGCAGTGGGAGGTCGTGGCGCGGCAGGCGCACGCGGCCGATGCCCGGCATGCGCTGGCGTTCGAATTCGTCGATTACCGGCGCAGGCGTAGCGCGCCGTAGCGCATTCGCGCCGGCGGCGCGGCGTGGTGTAGGAGCGGCTTCAGCCGCGACCGGGCGTGACCGGCGAGATCCTGTCGCGGCTGAAGCCGCTCCTACACGTTGGCAGTCTGCGTGGCCGTCATTCCTGATCGGGTGGCGGCGATGCAGCGGCAGCACCACCGCCCGCACCGCGCCCACCGCCGGTCCTGCGCCGCGGCGGCCGCGTGCGCTGCACCGGCGGCGGTCCCTCGATCGGGCGCCCCGGCACCTGCACCACCTGCAGGTCTTCGCTGTCCAGGCGCAACGCGGTGAGCTTGCCGCCCCACACCGCCCCGGTGTCGATCGCGTGCACGCCCTGGGTAATGGCCAGGCCCAGCGTGGACCAGTGGCCGCAGACGATCTTCAGGTCGCGCTCGGCGCGGCCGGGCACTTCGAACCACGGATACAGGCCCTGCGCCTGGGTGCCCGGCGTGCCTTTCTCCTCAATCGCGATGCGCCCGCGTGGGGTGCAATAGCGGGCGCGGGTGAACAGGTTGATGATCGCGCGCGCGCGGTCGTAGCCGGTCAGCCCCGGCGACCAGGCCGGGCGGTCGCCGTACATGTTACTGAACAGCTTGCGGTAGCCGCTGCCGTGCAGTTGCTGTTCGACCTCGCGCGCATGCTTCTCGGCCAGAGTGGTGGTCCACTTCGGCGCCAGCCCGGCGTGGATCATCATCCAGCCCAGTTCGCGGTCGGCGTGCAGCAGTTTCTGCATGCGCAGCCAGGTCAGCAGTTCGTCGCGGTCCTCGGCCAGCACGATGCGCTGCAGGTCCGCATTGACCTTGCGCTGCTCGTCCAGGCTGCGCTCGCCGATCGCCAGCAGCGACAGGTCGTGGTTGCCCAGCACCACCACGCTGTGCGCGCGCAACGAGTGCACCAGGCGCAGGGTTTCCAGAGACTGCCCGCCGCGGTTGACCAGGTCGCCGCAGAACCACAGCCGGTCCACCGCCGGATCGAAGCGGATCTTCTCCAGCAGCCGCTGGGTGATGTCGTAGCAACCCTGCAGGTCGCCGATGGCCCATACGCTCATGCCGATGCCATCAGTGCAGGGTCCGCGGCATGGTCAGCACGAACGGTGCGACCGGTGCGACGAAATGGGTGCCGTCGTCGGCTTCCATGTCGTAGTGGCCGCGCATCGTGCCGTGCTCGGTTTCCAGCATCAGCCCGGAGGTGTAGCGGAAGTCCTCGCCGGGACGCAGTCGCGGCTGTTCGCCGACCACGCCGTCGCCGTCCACGCGCTCCACGCGGCCGTTGCCATCGGTGATTTCCCAGTGCCGGGCGATCAGCCGCGCGGCGACGCGGCCGCGGTTGTGGATGCGGATGGTGTAGGCGAACGCGTAGCGCCCGTCCTCCGGCGTCGATTGGTCGTCGAGGAACCGGGGCGACACTTCGACCTCGATCCGATAGGGGGCGTCATCGTTCATGCCTCACAGTGTAAGCAAAGCCGGCGCAGGAATGGACTGCGCGCTGTCTACGAGCGCGCTGCAGACAGCGCGCGCTGCGGCCGCTGCGCGTGGTGACGCGTGGCGTCGGCCGGTCGCGCAGTGCGATCGGCGCCCGCGCTGCTGCGATGTTCGTGCTGCGGCGTGTGCCTGGCGCGGATGGATGCGGATCGCGCTGCGGCGCGCGGACCTGGAACTCAGGCTTGCGCCACGTTGGCCAGGCGCACGAAATCGGCGACCTCCAGCTGCTCGGCGCGGGCATCCGGGCGCACCCCGGCGGCCTCGAACTGGGCGGCGTCGCAGACCCCACCCAGCGCATTGCGCAAGGTCTTGCGGCGTTGCCCGAACGCTGCGCGCACCACGTCGGCGAAGCGCCGCCGGTCGGCGATGCCGATATCCTGCGGCGCATGCGGCACCAGCCGCACCACCGCCGAATCCACCTTCGGCGGCGGCCGGAACGCGCCCGGCGGCACCACGAACAGCGAGGTCACTTCGCAATACGCCTGCAGCATCACGCTGAGCCGGCCGTAGACCTTGCTGCCCGGCCCCGCGGCCATGCGATCGACCACTTCCTTCTGCAGCATGAAGTGCATGTCGGCGATCGCCGCGGCGTGGTCCAGCGCATGGAACAGGATCGGCGAGGAGATGTTGTACGGCAGGTTGCCGACCAGGCGGATGCGGTTGGCGCCGGCCAGTTCGGCGAAATCCACCGACAGCACATCACGGTTGAGGATGGTCAGTGCGCCGACCCCTTCCGCCGCGGCGGTCAGCGGCGCGATCAGGTCGCGGTCGAATTCGATCACGGTCAGGCGGCCGTGGCGGCGCAGCAGCGGGAAGGTGATCGCGCCCTGGCCGGGGCCGATCTCGACCAGCAGCTCGTCCGGCTTGGGATTGACCGCGCGCACGATGCTGTCGATGTAGTGGCGGTCGCTGAGGAAGTGCTGGCCAAGCGATTTCTTGGCCGGGGCGCTGAAGCCGGAATAGGAAGTCATGCGGGCATCTTATCGGGATGGGGCCGGGATGGCGTGCGCTGTCCTGCAGGAGCGGCTTCAGCCGCGACAGGGCGTTATCGGGAAAGCCCGGTCGCGGCTGAAGCCGCTCCTACAGATGCGCGCGGCGCGCGGCCAATTGCGCGCATTGCGCGACCGCGGCGAACAGGCTGGACGGGTCGGCGCTGCCGCGCCCGGCCAGCTCCAGCGCGGTGCCGTGATCGACCGCCACGCGCGGGTAGGGTAGGCCCAGGGTCAGGTTCACCGCCCGCTCGAAGCCGCTGTACTTGAGCACCGGCAGGCCCTGGTCGTGGTACATCGCCAGCACCGTATCGACACCGGCCAGTTTCTGCGGCAGGAACGCGGTGTCGGCCGGCAGCGGGCCGAGCAGGTGCATGCCTTCGCCGCGCAAGGCGTCGAGGACCGGCGCCATCACCTCGATTTCCTCGCGGCCCAGATGCCCGTCTTCGCCGGCATGCGGGTTCAGCCCGAGCACCGCGATGACCGGCGCGGCGATGCCGAAGTCGCTGCGTAGCGCGGCGTGGACGATGCGCAGGCAGCGTTCCAGCAATGCCGGGGTCAGCGCATCGGCGACCGCGCGCAACGGCAGGTGGGTGGTGGCCAGGGCCACGCGCACGATGTCGTTGGCCAGCATCATCACCACCTCGCATCCGGCATGGCGGGCGAGCAGTTCGGTGGTGCCGGTGTAGGCGATGCCGCCGGCGTTGATCGCCGCCTTGTGCACCGGGCCGGTGACCAGGCCGGCCAGTTCGCCGCGCAGGCAGGCGTCGGCGGCCTGGATCAGCGCGCCGATCACCGCGGCGGCATTGGCCGGTTCGGTATGGCCGAAGCGGCTCGGCAGCGCGTTGCGCACCGGGCGCAGGCGCAGGTCGCCGGGTGCAAGGGCGGGGGCGGATTCGGGCAGCAGCTGCAATGGCAGCGACAGCGCCGCGGCGGCGGCGCGCAAGCTATCGGGATCGGCGAAGGCCAGCAGCTGGCAGTCGCGTCGCGGCTGTTGCGCCAGCCGCACGCACAGTTCCGGGCCGATCCCGGCCGGCTCGCCCGGCACCAGCGCGAGCGGGGGTAGCACGGCTTACTTCTTGGCGGCGGCCGGTGCCGGGGGTGCCGCCGGCGCGGTGGCGTCGGCCGCAGGCGCAGCGGCGCTCTCGGCACCGCCGACGCGCAGGTTCACATAGGCTTCGCCGCGCATTTCCTGCAGGAAGCGGTTGTACTCTTCTTCCAGCTTGCGGCGGCCGATGGTCTCGCGGACCTGGGCGCGCTGGCTGTCGCTGGTCACGTCGGTCTGGCGCGTGGCCACGCGCTGCACGATGTGCCAGCCGGCCTCGGTGCGGAACGGCTGCGAGATCTGGTTGTCGCTCAGGCCTTCGATCTGGTGGCCGAAGTCCGGGCCGAATGCGTCGACCGGGAACCAGCCCAGGTCGCCGCCCTGGCCACGGCTGTTGGCGTCGTCGGACGACTCCTTGGCCACGGCCTGGAAGTCGGCGCCGCCGGCGATGCGCGCGCGCAGGGTCTCGATCTTGGCCTTGGCGGCGGCGTCGGGCTGCGCTTCGTTGACCCGGATCAGGATGTGGCGGGCGTGGTATTCGGTGACCGTCTTCTTTTCCGGGTTGGCCGAGGCATCGCGGATCTCGACCAGCTTCAGCAACTGGAAGCCGCTGGGGCCGCGCAGCGGGCCGGCGACCTGGCCCGGCTTCATGTCGCGGATCAGCTGCGCGAAGGCGTTGGGAATCTCGTCCAGGCTGCGCCAGCCGAGGTCGCCGCCTTCCAGCGCGTTGGGGCTGTCGGAATAACGCACCGCGGCGGCGCCGAAATCGATCTCGCCCTTGTCGATCAGGCTCTTGACCCCGTCGATCTTACCCTGCCCGGTCTTGATCTGGTCGGCGGTGGCGCCTTCCGGCAGGCCGACCAGGATGTGCGCCAGGTGGTACTGGGCGCCGGTGGTGGCCTGCTGCGCCAGCGCCGCGTCCACTTCGCTCTCGCTGACGTTGATGCGGCTCTGCGCGAAGCTCTGGCGCAGGCGCTGCACGGTGATCTCGTCGCGCACCGAGTTGCGGAAGTCGTCGAACGCCATGCCGTCGGCGGCGAGCTTCTTGCGCAGGCCGTCCACGTCAGTGCCGTTCTGCTGGGCGATGCTGCCGATGGCGCGGTTCAGTTCGTCGTCGCCGACGCGGATGCCGGTGCTGTTGGCGCGCGCCACCTGCAGCTTGACCAGCACCAGGCGCTCGAGCACCTGGCGTTGCAGCACGTTGTCCGGCGGCAGCTGCGCTTCGCGGCCGGCATACTGCGCCTTCACGTTGCGAACGGCACGATCCAGTTCGCTCTGCAGCACGACATCCTCGTCGACGACCGCAGCGATGCGGTCCAGCGGTTGGGTTTGTTGCGCGGCGGCCGGAGCGGACACACCGGCGATCGCCAGCAAGGTGGCGAGGAACACAGAAAGGGTATTGGTCATGGAATCAGGTTCGGATCGTAAGCGTCCGGATCGCTCGTGGTGTTGCTGGGCGGGACCAAGTACAGGTCGTCGCGGTTGTAGCCGAGAATAGCACGGCGCAGAACGCGGTCCGTGTCCTGGCCAAGCGAGGAGAGTCCCTTCAGCACGAACTCGACCTGGAACGCGGTGTCCAGATCGCCTTCGCGGTTGCGCACATAGCGCCGCGCCAGTGCGCGCACGGCCAGGCAGCAGCTGTCCCATTGCACGCCGGCAATGATTTCCAGCGGCTTGCTGTCTTGCAGCGAGTAGTAGTGGCGGCCGACCAGGCTCCAGGTCGGGTTGATCGGGTACAGCACCGACACGTCGGTCTGCTCCAGCAGGTCGCGGCGGAAGCGATAGCTGACGTTGATGATGCCGTCGCCGGGCAGCAGGTAACGGGTGCGGAAGCTGGCCAGGTCCTTGCGCCGGTACTTGGGATCCCACTGGTAGGTGGCGCCCATCGTCCAGCGGTCGTTGAGCATGTAGTTGGCGTCGGCGATCCATGCCGACTTGCCCTGCTGGATGCTGGTGTTGCTGCCGGGCAGGCTGACCAGGGAGTCATTGAAATACAGGATCTGACCGAGGCTGACCGACAGCTTTTCCTTGCCGTCGTCCTGGCGCAGCAGGCGCGAGCTCAGCGCCAGCGTCATCTGGTTGGCGTCGTTCTGGCGATCGGCACCGGTATAGCGCGAATCGCGGAACAGCTGGCCCCAGCTGAAGGTGAATTCGCGCGTGTCGAAGATCGGCAGGTCGTCCTGGTTGCGGTACGGCGTGTACAGATAGAACAGCCGCGGTTCCAGGGTCTGCAGGTAGCTGGTGTCGCCGAACGTGGCGTCGCGGTCGAAGTACAGGCCGGCATCGACGGTGGTGATCGGCAGGCTGCGCGTGGGCGAGGTATCGCCGCCGAGCGTGGCGGCCAGGTCCTTGTCCAGCTGGTAGGCGGTGTAACGCCAGGCCACGGTCGGCTTGAGGAACCAGGCGGCGCCGGCCAGCGGCATCGACAGATAGGGCTTGAGATCCAGGCGGGTGCCGCCGGGCTTGTCGGTGGTCATGCCGGTACGCGCGAACAGCGCGTCCTTGGCATGCACGTCGTCGTGCACGAAGCGCACCGCTTCGCTATACAGGCCGGCCTCGAAGTAGTTGCCGAAGGACTGGTCCCAGTTGAAGAAGGCGCGCGGCTGGCGGTTGTACGGCAGCGCATCCTCGGTCAGGGTGTAGTCGGTCAGCTGCCAGCGGTCGGCCATCAGGCCGCCGGTCCAGGTCTCGCCGGTGCCGTAGACGCCGACCGTGCTCTGCAGGTTGGACACCGAGTTGCCGAGCAGGCGTCTGGAGAAGTCCTCCGTATAGCGCTCGTCGCTGACCCAGGCCACCGAAGCGCGCGCCTGCCAGTGCGAATCCAGGTTGTGGTAACCCTGGTATTCGAACTTGCCGCGGTCCTTGTCGCGCAACCGGTCGTTCGGCATGTACGTTGACTGGATCTCGCCCTTGCCGCCGTCGTACAGATAGCGGAATTCGCTGCCCAGCATGAAGCCGCGCGAGCTCATGTAGCGCGGATACAAAGTGGCGTCGTAGTTCGGTGCCAGGTTCAGGTAGTACGGCTGCATGTAGTCGAAGCCGTTGCGCCCGGACAGGCCGATGGCCGGGAACAGGAAGCCGCTGGTGCGTCGATCGTCGATCGGGAACTTGAACCAGGGCGCGTACAGGATCGGCACGTTGTAGATCTTCAGGACCGCGTTGCGCGCGGTGCCGAAGCCCTCGTCGTTGTCGACGTCGATCTCCGGCGCATGCAGCTCCCATACCGGCTGCGACGGATCGCAGGTGGTGTAGGTGGAGCGGTGCATCTGCCCCAGCGCGCCTTGCAGGTCGACCGAGTCGGCCTTGCCGTTGCCGCGGCGCTCGATCAGCTGGTAGCGGATGTTGGTGATCTTGTGGGTGTCGGTGTCCTGGTTGCCTTCGGCGCGGTCGGCGACCATGCGGATCGACGAATCCTGGTAGCGCACGTGGCCTTCGGCGATGTAATTGCCGGTTTCCGTATCCACGCGCAGGCTGTCGGTGCCCATGAACTGGTCGCCGCGCTTGAGCGCGACGTTGCCGTCGTAGTTGGGCAGCGTGGTCGTGCCGGACAGCTTGTCGCCGACGATATCGGTCGGCTGCTGGTCGCGGAGCGCGGCCATCTTCGGATCGACCTTGGGCGCATCGTCGAACTTGGGCAGCACGTCCGGGGTCGGGCACAGGCCCCAGTTGGGCGGCTTCTCGGCCGCCATCGCCGGCAGGCAGAGGGCGATACTGAACGGAAGGGGTAGCAGGCGGAGGGCTCGGCGCACGCGCGTCAGGTATCGGGCTAAAACGACCGCTAGCTTGCCCCATCCCATGCATGGGGGCAATGAAGGCGTCCCCGGGGCGGGGGACGGGGTTCATCCGCTCGTGCTGTGCTCAGCGCAGCGCGTCGACGTGGGCGACGCTGCATTCGCGCAGCGCCTGCAGGTCGTAGCCGCCTTCCAGCAGCGATACCACGCGGCCGCGCGCATGCCGTTGCGCCAGCGCGCGCAGCTCGGCGGTGAGCCAGGCGAAGTCCTCGGTTTCCAGCATCAGGTCGGCCAGCGGGTCGCGCATGTGCGCGTCGAAGCCGGCCGAGATCAGCAGCAATTGCGGTTTGAACGCGTCCAGCAGCGGCAGCATCTGATCGGCCCAGGTGTTGCGGAAGCGGAAGCCGCCGCTGCCCGGCGGCAACAGCGCATTGTGCAGGTTGCCGACGCCGCGGTCGTGGACCCCGCCCGAGTTGGGGAACAGCCCGGACTGGTGGGTGCTGAGGTACTGCACCCGTGGGTCGCGCTCGAAGATGGCCTGGGTGCCGTTGCCGTGATGCACATCGAAATCGACGATGGCGATGCGTTCCAGGCCGTGCGTATCGCGGGCGTGGGCGGCGGCCACGGCGATGTTGTTGAACAGGCAGAAGCCCATCGCGGTGGTGGCGGTGGCGTGGTGGCCGGGCGGGCGTACCGCGCAGAAGGCGGTGTCGGTGGCGCCATGCAGCACCGCGTCCACCGCGGCCAGGCCGGCGCCGGCGGCGCGCAACGCGGCGGCGCGCGAGCCGGGCGAGAGCGCCGTGTCCACGTCGAGCACGCGCTTGCCGTCGATGTCGGCCAGGACGCTGTCGATCAGCTCGCGCTCGTGGACCCGGGCCAGGTCGCCGAGCTTGGCCAGCGGCGCCTCGCGCCATTCCAGGTCGGGAAAGGCCTCGCGCAGCGCCGTGGTGACGGCCTGCAGGCGTTCCGGCCGCTCTGGATGCTCCGGCCCGGGTTCATGGCCCAGGCAGGCGGGATGGGTATAGATCAGCATGCCGGCCGTCCGCTGCGCGCGCTACCGCTGCCGCTCAGGCCTGGCGGCGGTCGTGGCGCCACAGCACTTCGCCCTGGCCATCGGCCCGGGCCAGCACCCGCGCCAGCACGAACAGCAGATCGGACAGGCGGTTGAGGTAGCGGATCGCCTCCGGCCGTACCGCGTCCTGGCGCGACAGCGCCACCGTCTCGCGCTCGGCGCGGCGCACGATGGTGCGCGCCAGGTGACAGCGCGCCGCGGCTTCGCCGCCAGCCGGCAGGATGAAGTCCTGCAGTGCGGGCAGGGTGTCGTTGTAGCGGTCCAGATGCTGCTCTAGCGCATCGATGTCGGCGGCGTGGATCGCCGCATGGCCTGGGATGCACAGCTCGCCGCCGAGGTCGAACAACTGGTGCTGGATCGCGGTCAGCAGGTGGCGCACGTCGTCGGCAAGCGCACAGGCCAGGACCACGCCGATCGCCGAATTGGCCTCGTCGACGGTGCCGTAGGCAGCCACCCGTGCCGAGTCCTTGCCGACCCGGTTGCCGTCGCCCAGGCCGGTGCTGCCGTCGTCGCCGGTGCGGGTGTAGATCTTGGAGAGACGGTTGCCCATCGCCGGCTGCCAGGCCTTGGCTCAGTGGCCGGCCGGCTGGCCGCGCTGGCCCAGCCGCGCCATCTGCTCGACACCGACCTGGATCGCCGCGGCCAGCGCGGTGTACAGCGCCGCGCTGCTCAGGTACGGCAGCAGCCAGTCGCTGTAGTTCTGCCACCAGCCGGCGAGGGTCGGATTGGGCACGCTGCGGCTGACCCAGTAGAAGCTGCCCTGCGCGATCAGGTGGCATACCGCCACCGCCACCACCAGGCTGGCCGCGGTCAGTCCCAGCGCGCGCCAGTCGGCGCCGCGGTAGCGCGGCGCCAGCCAGCTGCCGCCCGCCCACAGCGCGAAGTAGGCCGGGAGCAGGCACCAGTACGCCGGCGACACGCAGTAGTGCTGCCAGAAGTCCAGGCCCTGGCCGCGGATCACCAGGTAATCGACCAGCACTGCCAGCCCCATCAGCAGCGGGAACGCCCAGCGGGTCCAGCTGCGCAGGTAGAAGCCGCCGATGAAGAACACCGCCCATGAGGCATCCGGGATCGCGCCGAAGTGGTTGATGCGGGTCGCGGCCAGCAGCGCTGCCAGCAGGAGCAGGGCGGGGAGGCGGTGACGGGAAGCGGTCATGGCGGGCGGGCACCGGTGCAGAGATGGCCGATTCTACTGGAAGCAAGGCGCCGCGGAGTGAGCCGGCCCGGCCCCGGCGCGCGCCGGGGTGCGACCACGCGCAGCTGCGAACCGTGCGGTCCGATCACCGACGATTCGGGTGCCGGTCGTATCATGGCCGCATGAGCAAACGACATGAGGTAGTGATCGTCGGCGGCGGCCTGGTCGGCGCCAGCCTGGCCATCGCGCTGGACCGCCTGGGCGTGGACGTGGGCCTGGTCGAGGCCGCGCCGCCCGGCGCGCTGCCACCGGTGTTCGACCAGCGCAATCTCAGCTTCGCCGCGGCCACGGTCAACGCACTGGGCGCGCTGGGGGTGATGCAGCGGCTGCGCACGCCGACCGGACCGATCCGGCGCATCCATGTCAGCCGTGAAGGCGACTTCGGCCGGGTGCGGCTGGAGGCGGCCGACTATGGGCGCGAGGCGTTCGGGCAGGTGGTGGTGGCGCGCGATTTCGGCGAGGCGCTGGAGGCGCGGCTGGCCGAAGCGAACCATGTCAGCCGTTACCGGCCGGCGCAGTTCCTGGCGCTGGAGGCCGGCGAGGATGCAACGCTGCGCAGCGTGCGCATCGCCCAGGACGGCGCGACCGAGGTGCTGCAGGCGCGCCTGCTGGTCGGGGCTGACGGCAGCGCCAGCCCGGTGCGCGGTGCGCTGGGCATCGATGCCCAGCGCCACGATTTCCGCCAGACCCTGTTCGTGGCGCGGGTACGCGGCAGCCGCCAGCCCGACGGCACCGCCTACGAGCGGTTCCGCGACGACGGCCCGACCGCGCTGCTGCCGCGCGGCGACCGCCATTACGGCGCGATCCACGCGGTCGCCGCCGAACAGGCCGACGTTGTGGCTGCGCTCGACGAGGCCGCCTGGCTGCAGCGCCTGCAGGAGGCGCTGGGCTGGCGCGTCGGCCGCCTACTGGGCAGCGGCGAGCGCAGCGCCTATCCGATCGTGCAGGTGCTGGCCGGGCGCCTGACCGATGCGCGTGCGGTGTTGCTCGGCAACGCCGCGCAGACCCTGCACCCGCTGGGTGCGCAGGGTTTCAACCTGGGCCTGCGCGATGCGCTGACCCTGGCCGAACTGATCGAGCGCGACCGCGCCGATCCGGGCGCGCCGGCGTTGCTGCAGCACTACGCGCAGCGCCGCGAGCAGGACCGGCAGCGCACCGTGACCTTCTCCGGTGGCCTGGCGCGGCTGACCGCCAACCCGGCACCGCTGCTGCGCCCGCTGCGCAGCCTGGGCCTGCTGGCGGCGGCGCAGGCCGCGCCGTTGCAGTCGTTCCTGGTCGGCGGCGCGATGGGCTTCCGCGGCGACGTGCCGCAGCTGTGCCGGGAGGCGACGGCATGAGCCGGCGCGGGGTGCTGGACGCGGTGGTGGTCGGCGGCGGCGTGGTCGGCGCGGCCTGCGCGTTGGCGCTGGCCGCCGAAGGCCTGGCGGTGGCGCTGGTCGAGGGCCGCGAGCCGCCGCGCTGGTCGCCGGCCGAGCCGGACCTGCGCGTGTACGCCTTCGCCCCGGACAACGCCGCGCTGCTGCAGGCGCTGGGCGTGTGGCCGCAGGTGCTGGCGCGGCGCGCGCAGGCCTATCGGCGCATGCGCGTGTGGGATGCCGGTGGCGGCGGCGAGCTGGACTTCGATGCCGATGCGCTGGGCCGCGATCAGCTGGGCTGGATCGTCGAGCATGCGTTGCTGGTCGAACAACTGTGGGCGGCGCTGCCGGCGGCTGGGGTGCAACTGCACTGTCCGGCGCGGGTCGAGGCCCTGGAGGTGGCGGAAGAGCGCGTGCGCCTGCGCCTGGACGACGGCAGCCGGCTCGACGCGCGCCTGGCGATCGCCGCCGACGGCGCCGATTCCACGCTGCGCGGCCTGGCCGGGCTGGACGCGCCGGCGCACGACTACGGCCAGCGCGGCGTGGTCGCCTTCGTGCACACCGAGGTGCCGCACCAGGACACCGCCTGGCAGCGTTTCCTGCCCGGCGGGCCGCTGGCGTTCCTGCCGTTCGCCGACGGCCGCAGTTCGATCGTGTGGACGTTGCCCGAGGCCGAGGCGGCGCGGGTGCTGGCGCTGGACGACGCCGCGTTCGGCACCGAACTGACCCAGGCCTTCGGCGCGCGGCTGGGCGCGGTGCGCGCGCTGTCGCCGCGGGTCGGATTCGCGCTGCGCCGGCAACTGGTGGAGGACTACCACCGCGGCCGCCTGCTGGTGCTGGGCGACGCCGCGCACGTGGTGCATCCGCTGGCCGGGCAGGGCGTCAACCTCGGCCTGCGCGATGTCGCCGCGCTGGCCGCTCAGGTGCGCCAGGCACAGGCGCGGCGGGTCGACTGGTCGGCGCCGCACCGGCTGGCGCGCTGGGCGCGCGGCCGCCGCAGCGACAACACCGTGGCCGCCTATGGGTTCGATGCGATCAACCGGCTGTTCTCCAACGACGACATGCACCTGACGCTGCTGCGCGGCCCGCTGCTGGGCCTGGCCGGCAGGCTGCCGCTGCTGATGCATGGGTTCTGGAAGCGCGCGTCGGGGGTGTAGCGATTCGGGTCGGGGCGAGAGGCGTTGGTCGCTCCTGTGGGAGCGGCAGGCGCTGCGGCGGTTGCAGCCGCAGCGCTGGGTGGTATTTGGCCATCGGTCCCGACAGCGCGAGGCGTCCGAATGTCCATCGCTTCGCCGGTCGCGGCTGAAGCCGCTCCTACAGGGACTTGCGATTGGTTGTATGAGGGCACTGTAGGAGGAGCTTCAGCCCCGATGGCTACCGAAGCCCGTTAGCTTGCCGCAGCTTTTGTCGCGGTGAAACCGTTCCTACAGGAAGCATGGCGAGCCGGCTGCGTGCTGTAGGAGGGGCTTCAGCCCCGACCTTGGCGCCGGCTGCGTTCGTCGCGGCTGCGGTCCGCGTCTACCCGCCGCTGTTTCTGTACGCGGTACCCGACCCGGCGCGACGAATTACTTGAGCCAACCGGCCAGCTGCTCGCGGCTCAGGCGTCCGCGACGTTGCGGGTCCAGCGAATCGAATTCGTCGGCCAGCGCCGGGTTTGCCTGCGCTTCGCTGCGGCTGATGGAGCCATCGTGGTCGCTGTCCAGCGCGTCGAAGTCGATGCGGTAGTTGCCGGCGACCTTGTCGGGCTGGACCGTGCGCACGGTGACCGGCGCCTGCCCATGCGGGACGTCGAGTCGCACCTGGTGGGTCACCTCGCCGCTGCTCAGCGGCTGCGCCAGCACCACGCTCGCCGGCACGTCGCGCAACGGCTCGGTGACCACGCTCGAGGTCGGGTTGAGGTTCTGCGCGGCGGCCGGGACGATGGCGGCCGCGAGCAGAAAGGCGGCGAGGGCTGAAAGGCAGTGCATGGACACGACGGACTCCGATGGTTCGCATGATGGACGGCGCGGCAGGTTCAGCCGGGGATGAACGGGAACGCCAGTTTCAGCAATCCCTTCAGCCCGCCCTCGGCGGTGCTGGCGATGGCCTTGGCGCCGAGGCTGTTGAGCGCGCCGCGCACGTCCTCCCAGCGTAGCTTGCCCACGTCCTTCTTCAACAGGTCCGCCACTTCCTCGGCGGTCGGGGTGAGCTTCTGCAGCTCGCGCACCACCTTCTCCGGTTCCGGCTGCAGGTAGCCCCAGCGCTCAGCGATCTTCAGCAAGGTGTCGAAGCGCACCGCGACCACGTCGCGGTTGCGCTCGTACACCGGCATCGCGCCCACATCGACGATGGCCTGCTCGAAGCGCTGCTGGTCGTCCGGATGTTCGATGCGGATCGCCAGGAAGCCTTCCTGCTTGCTGCGTTCGCTGACGTGCTTGGCCCCGGCGCGCAGGTTGTCTTCGGTGAGCACGCTGGCCACGATCCGCTCCAGCGCGGCATCGCCGTCTTCGGGCACCAGCGCGCGCCAGCGCGCATAGCCGTCGCGGCGCAGGCCCTTCACCTTGGCCGGAGTGACCCGCAGACGCAGCGCCACCGCGTTGTTGGAGTCGCTGCGCGAGATCGCGCCGTCGCGTTCCAGCAGCACGAAGATCAGCAACTCCAAGTCGCGCTTGGTCAGCGACTGGAAGCCCTGCAACAGGGTCAGGCGCAGGAATTCGTCGGCGAAGCCGGCCGGGTCTTTCAGTTCGATCGGCTGCATGTGCGCGGCTCTCCAGTCAGTGCAGGCAGGATGCCCGACCGCGATTGCGCGGACTGAGACGACGCTGCGATGCGCATCCCGACGGCATTCTATGGCCTTCGGGTCGCCCTGTGCGGCCACGTTGGCTGCCGGTGCGAGCCTGCAGCAATACACGGCCGGCGGCAGCGAAGACGACAGGTCGGATGGGGTGGCGCGATCCGGCGCGCCGCGGAACGGCCGGGTTGCCGGGCGCGCCGACGGCCGCGACAGAGCGCTCACATCGCCGGGCAAGGGATGCGCTAGGGTTTTCGACACAGATGTGTCCGGCCTTCAGGGAGATCCGCATGTCGCTGTCCTCGCCGAATCGTCGACGTGTGCTGCTCGCCGGATTGTCCGCGGCGGGCGCAGGCCTGTTGGGATCGCCGTTGTTGGCGGCCCCGCGCGGCAAGCCGAAGAAACCGCTGGGGGTGGCGCTGGTGGGATTGGGCGACTACGCCAGCACGCGCCTGGCGCCGGGCCTGGCGTTGACCAAGCACTGCCGGCTGGCCGGCATCGTCACCGGCTCGCCGCACAAGATTCCGCAGTGGCAGTCGCGCTACCGCATTCCCGATCGCAACGTCTACAGCTACGACGACCTGGAGCGCATCGCCGACAACCCGGACATCGACGTGGTCTACGTGGTCACGCCGACCTATCTGCATGCGCCGCTGAGCCTGCGCGCGGCGGCCGCCGGCAAGCACGTGTGGTGCGAGAAGCCGATGGCGATGCATGCCGACGAGGCGCAGTCGATGATCGCCGCCTGCGCGCGCAACAAGGTGCGGCTGAGCATCGGCTACCGCATGCAGCACGAGCCGAACACGCGGCGCATCATCGCGCTGGCCGGCGAGCGCCCGTTCGGCGCGCTGCGCACGGTGCGTGCCGAGGCCGGCTACAACGGCTACGGCGACACCGATCCGGCGCAGCGGCCGTGGCGGCTGCGCGCGCAGTTCGGCGGTGGCGCGATGTACGACATGGGCGTGTATTCGCTTAATGCGGCGCGCTACACGGTCGGCGCCGAGCCGCTGGCGGTCAGCGCGACCCGTTCCACCGATCGGCCGGCGCTGTTCGACGAGGTCGACGAGCACATGCAGTTCAAGCTGGAATTCCCGCATGAGGTGCTCGCCGATTGCGCCACCAGCTTCGGCCGCACCATGAACCGGCTGCGTGCCGAGTGCGAGCGCGGCTGGTACGAGCTCGCGCCGTTCCAGAGCTACGAGGGCATCCGCGGCCGCGCCAGCGACGGCCGCGTGTTCGACGCCAAGGTACGCCACCAGCAGGCGCTGCAGATGGACGAGGACGCGCTGGCGATCCTCGACGGCACGCCGATGCGCGCGCCGGGCGAGGAAGGCCTGCGCGACATGCGCGTGATCGATGCGATCTACCGCTCCGCGCGCGAGGGCGGCAAGCGGATGGTGCTCTAGCGGCGGGATGGTGATGTGCCTGCGGTCGAGCGATGCCTGGGTGCGCATTTTCCCGCAGCTGCTTCGATTTCCTGTAGGAGCGGCTTCAGCCGCGACCGGGCGTTACCGGACAGATCCTGTCGCGGCTGAAGCCGCTCCTACAGGGGGGCGCCTAGTGCGTTCTCGCAGCCTCAGGCCGACATCGCCAGCACGGTGATCTCTTCGCGGTCGTGGTACAGCTGTTTGGCGCGGATCTGCAGCGGGTGCTCGGCGCGCTCGGCGAACAGGTCCAGGCAAAACTGGGTCTCGTCCCAGCGCTTCTTCATCGGCAGCTTGAGGTTGAAGATCGCGTGCCGGCACCAGCCTTCGCGGAACCAGGTGCCCATGCGCTCGGCGACGCGGCGCGGCTGTTCGACCATGTCGCAGACCATCCAGTCCAGCGCCTGCGGCGGCTTCCAGTGGAAGCCGTCGGCGCGCAGGTGATCGACCAGGCCGCTGTCGAGCACGTGCTGGCGCAGCGGGCCGTTGTCGACGCTGGTCACGTGGAGGTGCTGGCGGGTCAGTACCCAGGTCCAGCCGCCGGGCGCGGCGCCCAGGTCGGCGGCGCGCATGCCGGGCTTTAGCAGCGCCTCGCGTTCCTCCGGCGCCAGCAGCGCCAGCAGCGCTTCTTCCAGTTTCAGCGCCGAGCGCGAGGGCGCTTCCGACAGCAACTTCAGGCGTGGGATGCCCAGCGGCCACGGCGCGCTGTCGTCGCTGTCGGCGACGGCCAGCAAGGCGTGGGTGCCGGCGAGGAAGCACACGTGCAGGCGCGGCAGCTTCGGCTGCGGTTTGTCGCTGAGCAGGCCGGCCTTGCGCAGCGCCGGACGCAGCGCGTTGCCGAAACTGCGCGCCAGCCCGGACAGCTGCTTGCCTTCGTCCGAATCCGGGTGCTCGATCCACAAGTCGCCGAAGCGGTTGTATCCGCTCAGCGCCTGCAGCATCGGCGCGATCCGGTCGGCCGGATCCAGCTCGCGCAGTTCGGCCAGCAGGCGCAGTTTCTGCCGCGCGAAGATCAGCCCGCGCCACGGCAGCGCGCGCGGCGGCAAGGCGGTTTCGCAGACCAGCAGCGCGTAGCCGCTGTTGCGTTCGGTGCGCGCGTAGGCGGCCAAGCCGGCGCGCGCGGCGCGATCGTTCAGTTCGGCCGCCAGTTCGGGCTCGAAGCCTTGCCGGCAGTAGCACAGCAGGCCGTTCAGGGAGGACATGGAAGGAAGCCTTCGCCGGGCGGCGGTCAGTAGCGGGGGCTGTCGAGTTCGCCGTAGCCGCGCAACACCGCGCAGGCGGCGTCGCGATGCAGGCCGCGCACCACCTCGATGCCGCGGCGTTCCAGTTCGCCGATCCAGTCCGCCGGCAACGGGCCTTCGTCGAACGGGGTCAGCGCCATCACGTCTTCGGCGCTGGCGCCGATCAGCAGCCGATCGATGCCGGCCCAGATGGTCGCGCCATAGCACTGGCAGCACGGTTGCGCCGAGGTCGCCAGGGTCACCGGCGTCAGCGCCGCGTTCAGCCGCGGCGTCTGCAGGCGCTGTTGCGCGAGCATGTAGGCCATGTTTTCGGCATGCGCCAGCGAGGTGGTCTGCGGTACCACCCGGTTCACCCCGACCGAGATGATGCGGTGGTCCGGGCCGAACACCGCCGCGCCGAACGGGCCGCCGCTGCCGGCGGCCACGTTCCGCCGCGACAGTTCCACCGCCAGCGCCACCTTGTCGGCGTCGCCGGGATAGACCGCCTGCGGATCGACCGCCTCGTGGATCCAGGCGGGCAGGGTGAGGTGGACTTGCGCGTAGAGCATCAGCGGACGGGTTCGGCAGGCTGGGGGTCGCGCAGTGTATCGGCTTGTACGCCCTTGGCGCTGCACTGCCCGGCCACGCACTGGCAACCGCCGATTGCGGGCGAGCCGCATACGCTCATGCGGCCGCTGGCCTGGCATTGCGCCATCACGCCATGCGGATCGGTGGGGCTGTCGCGGTTGACGCAGGCCGGCATCGCGCCGCAGCAGTTGCCGACGTCCTTGACCATGCAGTCGGCGTCGCTGCGGCAGGTGGTGTCCACCTTCACCGGCAAACCGGGCGCGGCGGGCCTGGCGCCTTCGCTGCGTGCGCATCCGCTGAAGACGAGGGTGCCAACGAACAGGCACAGGCAGCACAGCAACAGCGCGAGACGACTGGACATGGCGACCTTCCGTGCGAGAGACCGCGGCCATGGTAGCGCGCATGGCCGCGGCGCCGGCAACTCAGCGGCGGCCGACGGCGATCGTATCGGCGGTTTCCTGCTTGACCTGGATGGCGGTGCCGTCGATGGCCTGGTGGATCGCCTGGCGGATGCTGATCCGCCCCTTCACCGCGTTGACCTGCAGCGGCGAAAGCGACGGATCGTCGTAGACGATGCCGCAGCCGGTGGCATGCGCCAGCTGTTGCGCGGTCTCGTCGAAGCGTGCGGCGGGCATGTCGTAGTCGTGGTCGGGCATGGCGTCGCACTTGCCCTGCGCCGCTGTGGATGCAGGTGCAGGTGCAGATGACGCAGCGGGTGCAGGCGTCGCGGCGGTTTGCGAGGGAGCGGAAGACGGCGCCCTGTCGCAACCGGCGAGCAGGGCGAACAGCGCAAGGCTGATGCAGGAGGTGCGCAAAGCAGCGGACATGAGGCAATTCCTCGGACTGGATGACGCTTCAAGTCTATGCGGCTTGCCTTAACCCAATGTTGCATCCGGTTTGCGCACCTGCGCAGGCGCGTGCAGCCAGGCGCACCACAGCACGCCCGCCAGCAGGCAGGCGATCGCCAAGGTTTCCAGCAGGGTGGGCCAGCGTGCCTCCCACAGGAAACCGTAGAGCAGCGCGAACACGGTTTCGAACACGATCGTCTGCCCGACCAGGGTCAGCGGCAGCAGCCGGCTGGCGTGGTTCCAGCAGGCATTGCCGATCACCGAGGCGAACACGCCCAGCACGATCGCCACGCCCCAGAACCGCGCACAGTCCGCCGCCGCATGGCCGTGGTCGAACGCGAACGCGGGGATCGCCAGGGTCAGCGCCAATGCACCGGTGACCACGCCGGTCAGCAGCGACCAGTCGCGCCCGGAGATGTCGGGCCGGCGCGCGAGCCAGCCGGCGTTCTTGACCGAATACGCCGCCCAGCACGCCAGCGCGCCGACCGCGCACGCCAGCCCGGCCGCGCGCGTGGCCACGCTGGTCTGCGCTGGGTGCGCGGCGTCGAGCGTCTGTGCCGCGACCAGCGCCACGCCGAGCACGCACAACGCGCATGGCGCGGCCAACCGGCGCAACCGCATCGCGCCGGCCGCGCGCGAACCGAGCACCGTGACCACCGCCGGCAGCAGGCCGATGATCAAGGCCGTGGCCGCGCCGCCGGCCCATTGCACGGCGCTGCCCAGCAACACGTAGTAGACGATGTTGCCAAGCAGGCTCAGCCGCAGCAGCGCCCACCATTCCGGCGCCCCGAGCGTCCCGGTGGCGGCGCGCCAGCACGGGGCGAGCAGCAGCGCGGCGACCGCGCCGTAGGCCAGGTAGCGCGACACCGACAGCTGCAGTGGCGAGAACCCGGCGAGCAACTGCGGCGCCAGGAACACCAGGCCCCACGACGCGCCCGCGGCGATGCCGCTGCCCACTCCCGCCCACAAACGCTTGCGCATATCGTGTCCTGTTGCTTCGTTGCGGAGTACGCCAGCATGGCCGTCGCGGCCGTCGCTGCGCAGGCGCAGGGTGGGGACGGGCGAGATGGACGCTACGCTAACGTGCCGCCCCTGCCGTTGGAAAGTGCGACGCTGGCGACTCCGGCGCGGAGGCTGCCATAGCGGCACGGCATGCGCTCAGGCAGCGCATGCCGGCAACTGCGTCCGTGGCGCGGCGGGTGGTGGCCGCGCGCGTGCCGCAAGCGGGAAACGGTCGGCGCGGCGCGATTGCGTCAGCCCGCGCCATGGCCGCCGGTCCAGGTGTCGCGCAGGGTCACGCTGCGGTTGAACACCGGCGTGGCCGCGCTGTGGTCGTAGCGGTCGGCGACGAAGTAGCCGCTGCGCTCGAACTGGAACGCCTGCTCCGGCGCGGCCTGCGCGGCGGCCGGTTCCACGTAGCCGCGCACGCTGCGCTTGGAGGCAGGGTTGAGGTGGTCGCGGTAGGTCTTGCCGTCGGATTCGTCGTCGGGCTTCTCCACCGAGAACAGGCGGTCGTACAGGCGGATTTCCGCCTCCAGCGCATGCGCGGCACTGACCCAATGGATGGTGCCCTTGACCTTGCGGTTGGCGCCTTCCATGCCGGGACGCGACTCCGGGTCCAGCCAGCCGCGCAACTCGACGATCTCGCCGGCATCGTTCTTGATCACCTCATCGACGCGGGCGATGCCGGCGCCGCGCAGGCGCACTTCGCCGCCCGGCACCAGCCGCTTCCAGCCCTTGGGCGGGACTTCGGCGAAATCCTCGCGCTCGATCCACAGCTCGCGCGAGAACGGCACCTCGCGCGTGCCGAAGGATGCGTCCTTGGGATGGTTGGAGAAGACCAGCGTCTCGCGATGGCCGTCGGGCAGATTGCCCAGCACCAGCTTGAGCGGCTCGATCACCGCCATGCGCCGCGGCGCGGCGGCATCCAGGTCCTCGCGCAGGCAGCCTTCCAACACCGAGAAGTCGATCACCGAGTTCTGCTTGCTGATGCCGACCCGGTCCACCAGCAGGCGCAGCGCCGCCGGCGTGTAGCCGCGCCGGCGCAGGCCCTGCAGGGTGTACATGCGCGGGTCGTCCCAGCCATCGACCAACTGCTCGGTCACCAGCTGGGTCAGCTTGCGCTTGCTCATCACCGTGTAGTTGATGTTCAGGCGCGAGAACTCGATCTGCCGCGGCTTGGCCGCCTCGCGCGGCAGGCCCTTGTCCAGCAGCGGCTGCAGCAGCTCGGGATGGCCGGCCAGGTCGACCTTGTCCACGCACCAGTCGTACAGCGGGCGGTGATCTTCGAATTCCAGCGTGCACAGCGAGTGGGTGATGCCTTCCACCGCGTCGCCCAGCGCGTGCGCGAAGTCGTACATCGGATAGATCGGCCAGGCGTTGCCGGTGTTCTGGTGCTCCACATGCTTGATCCGGTACAGCGCCGGGTCGCGCAGGTTGATGTTGCCGCTGGCCATGTCGATCCTGGCGCGCAGGGTGCGTGCGCCGTCGGGGAACTCGCCGGCGCGCATGCGCCGGAACAGGTCCAGGTTCTCTTCGACGCTGCGCGCGCGGTACGGCGAATTGCGGCCCGGCTCGGTCAGGGTGCCGCGGTATTCGCGCACCTGCTCGGCGCTCAGGTCGCAGACGAAGGCGTGGCCGTCGCGGATCAGCTTCTCGGCAGCCAGGTAGTACACCTCGAAGTAGTCCGATGCGTGGCGCAGTTCGGCCCAGTCGAAGCCCAGCCAGCGCACGTCGTCCTGGATCGCGGCGACGAACTCGGGGTCTTCCTTGGCCGGATTGGTGTCGTCCAAGCGCAGGTTGCAGCGCCCGCCGAACTCGGCGGCGATGCCGAAATCCAGGCAGATCGCCTTGGCGTGGCCGATGTGCAGGTAGCCGTTGGGCTCGGGCGGGAAACGGGTGCGGATGGCCGCGTGCTTGCCGCTGGCCAGGTCCTCGCGGAGGATCTGGCGGATGAAGTCTTTCTTCTCGGCCGGGGCGGTGGCGTCGGTGGCGGGGGTGTCGGACATGCGCGCTTCAGCAGATAAATAAAACACAAGTTTAGCCGAGCTGGCCGCGGGCCGCCCCGCCGCGTACGCTGCGGGTCCGTCCACGTCCGAGAGTGCGCCATGCCGCTTCCCCGTCTGGTCATCGGCGACAAGAACCTGTCCTCGTGGTCGCTGCGGCCGTGGCTGTTGCTGCGGCACTTCGCGGTGCCGTTCGAGGAAGTGCCGCTGCCGCTGGACACGCCCGCGTTCGCCGCGCGCATCGGCGCCTATTCGCCGACCGGGCGGGTGCCGGCGCTGTGGGACGGCGAACTGCAGATCTGGGATTCGCTGGCCATCTGCGAGTACGCCAACGAGCGCTGGCTGGGCGGCCGCGGCTGGCCGGCGGCGCTGGAGGTGCGGGCGCAGGCGCGCGCGGCCGCCTGCGAGATGCATTCCGGATTCCTGGCGCTGCGCCGGCAGCTGCCGATGCAGGCCTGCCGCGTGCCCGACGATGACCGCTGGGACGCCGATGCACAGGCCCAGATCGCGCGCATCGTGCAGCTATGGGCGACGCTGCGCCAGACCCACGGTGCCGGCGGGGCGTTCCTGTGCGGCGACTTCGGCATCGTCGATGCGATGTTCGCGCCGGTGGCGGTGCGCTTCGCCGGCTACGGGGTGGCGGTGCCGGCGGCGGCCGCGCAGTACATGGCGGCCCTGGAGGCCTTGCCGGCGATGCGCGAATGGCGCGCCGGCGCGGCTTCCGAAGTCGCGGCGCGCAGTTGAGGGTGGAGCATGCAGATCGCCTATCGCGCCCAGCACCTGATCGATGCGCACCTGGCCAAGCACGCCCTGGAGGACGCCGGCATCACCGCGTTCGTATTCGGCGAGGCACTGCTCGGCGGCGCCGGCGAACTGCCGTTCGGTGTGGTGCAAGTGTGCGTGGCCGACGAACTGCTGGAAAAAGCGCAGGAAGTGCTGATGGCCCTGGGCCTGGGCGGGTGGGTGACGCGGGCGATGTAGGTGTGGGGCCGGGACTCGGGACTGGGGACTCGCAGTCAACGGCGAGTGCAAGGCCGCGACTGTCTGCGGAAACAGAGTAAGCGCGGCGCTGGGCTTGCGCTGCGCGCCGCCGCCGCTCAGCCTTTCCCGAGTCCCGAGTCCCGAGTCCCGGTCCCACCTCAACCTCTCCACCCCGGCGGCACCGCTTCCGGATCGGCCAAAGCGCACAGGCGCTTGAACACCACCGTGGTCTCGGCCGCGTTCCAGACCCGCAGCGCCACTTCGCAACCCGGACGGCAGCACCCGCAAGGTGCAGGCGCGCCACACCTTCGTCTACGAGAAGCGCGACGGCCGCTGGCTGATCATCAACCACCACAGCTCGGCGATGCCGGAAGTGGCCAGCGGCGGCAGCAAGACCGCGGCGCATTGACCTGGCGGACGCCTGGCGTGGGTCGATAACGGCCCGCCGCCAGGGCGTCGTGCGGCGTCGGCGTCCCCGCCGCTGCGCCACGCGCACCTTGAAAGCCGGTGCCGGCAGCGCCATCCAGGAGGCATCCCTTTCGATGCCAGGAGTCCGCGCCATGTTCGGAATCGGTGCCTTCAAGCAGCGCCTGCCGCGCCCGGGCGAAAGCCTGCCCGGCCGCGCGCAGCCGCTGCCGCTGCACAACCGCCATTTCGTCAACGGCCACCCGCTGCGCGACGCGTTCGCCGGCCTCCACCAGGTGCAGTTCGGCCTGGGCTGCTTCTGGGGCGCCGAGCGCGCCTTCTGGTCGCTGCCGGGGGTGTTCAGCACTGCGGTCGGCTACGCCGGCGGGCAGACGCCCAACGCCACTTACGGGGAGGTGTGTTCCGGCCAGACCGGCCACACCGAGGCGGTGCTGGTGGTGTTCGATCCGCAGGCGGTGACGTTCGAGCAGTTGTTGCAGACCTTCTGGGAAAGCCACGATCCGACCCAGGGCATGCGCCAGGGCAACGACACCGGCACCCAGTACCGCTCGGCGATCTACTGCAGCACCCAGGCGCAATACGATGCGGCCATCGCCAGCCGCGACGCCTACCAGCAGCGTCTGCGCGCGGCCGGCTACGGCGAGATCACCACCGAAATCCTGTTCCCGGCGCCGCCGTTCTACTACGCCGAGGACGAGCACCAGCAGTATCTGGCCAAGAACCCGGGCGGCTACTGCGGATTGGGCGGCACCGGGGTCAGCTGCCCGCTGGGGCTGGAGGCCTGAGCCGCCTCGCGCAGCGCCCACGCGCTGCGCGGTCGTCAGCGAGCCGGAAATCGGCGGCGCAGCGGACACCCGCATCGCCCATTCGCTATTCCCGTTTTCGCAGTCCCTGCACCTCAAAAAAAGAGCGGCGTCGCCGCCGCTCTCGGCCGCACTGACACAGCGCTGTCGCTCAGACGGCCAGCTTGTGCCGGATCGTGTCGCGCAGCGCCTGCAGGTCCTTGGCGAAGGTGTCGATGCCGCTGGCCAGCTTCTCGGTCGCCATCGGATCGGCGGCCAGGTCGGTGGCGAACTGCTGGGCATCGATCGGCGCGATCTGCGCGCCGTCGCCCTGGCCGGGCGACAGCTTGCGCGGCAGCTCGCCATGGTCGGCGTCGAGTTTTTCCAGCAGCTCCGGGGAGATGGTCAGGCGGTCGCAGCCGGCCAGCGCCTCGATCTGCGCGGTGGAGCGGAACGAGGCGCCCATCACCACCGTCTGCGAACCGCGGCGCTTGAATTCGGCGTACACGCCGCGCACGAACTGCACGCCCGGGTCTTCGTCGATGCTGGCCGGGGTCTGTCCGTTGGCCACGTACCAGTCCAGGATGCGGCCGACGAACGGCGAGATCAGGAACACGCCGGCCTCGGCGCAGGCCAGCGCCTGGGTGCGGTTGAAGATCAGCGTCAGGTTGCAGTCTATGCCGTCCTTCTGCAGCTGGCGCGCGGCCTCGATGCCTTCCCAGGTCGCGGCGACCTTGATCAGGATCTTGTCCTTGGGCACGCCGCGCTCGGCGTACATGGCGATGAACTTGTGCGCCTTGGCGATGGTGGCGGCGGTGTCGTGGGCCAGGTCGGCGTCCACCTCGGTGGATACGCGCCCAGGGACCAGCGCGCTGAGCTTGCTGCCCACGCCGATGGTCAGGCGGTCGGCGATCTCGTCGACCTGGGCGGCGTGGCCGCCGTGCTGGCTGCGCGCCCAGGCCAGCGCCTCGTCGATCAGCTCGGCGTAGACCGGCAGGTCCAGGGCTTTCTTCACCAGGGTCGGATTGGTGGTGCAATCGACCGGCTTGAGCCGCTTGATCGCATCGTAGTCGCCGGTATCGGCCACGACCACGGACAGGTCGCGCAGCTGGGCCAGTTTGGAAGGAGCGGAAGACGTCATCGATAGGTCTCGGAACGAATGAAGTGAAGGGTAGCCCTGCGCACGTTAACGCGTTGCGCGCGCGGCGGCGTCCGCGGCCTGCACCGCGATCACGCGCAGCCGCAGCGGGCGGCCGCCGGGGGCCTGCCAGTCGATCGACTGGCCCACGGCCAGGCCGAGCAGGGCGCTGCCGACCGGCGCCAGCACCGAGACGCAGCCTTGCGCGGCGTCGGCTTCGTGCGGATAGACCAGGGTCAGCTGGTGGCGTTCGCCGTGCAATTGGTCTTCGCATTCCACGCGCGAGTGCATGGCGACGATATCGGCGGGAATCTGTTCGGGCGCCAGATGGCCGCGCTCAACCAGCAGTGACCTGCGGCTGCGTGGGCAGCAGTTGCTCCAGCACCGCCAGCAGTAGCGGGCCGTCGAACAAGGCGGTGTAGCTGACGCTGACCTTGCTGCCGCCGCGCAACTGGAATTGCAGGCGCGAGGTCCAAGCCGACACGTCCATGCCGACGATGTCGTCGATGCGGATCTCGTTGTCGGCGAAGGCCAGACGCTCGCGGCTCACTTGCACGGTCTCGATCGGGCCGCGGGTGAAACCCTTCATGTTGACTGCGAATTCGCGGCGGATCGCGCCGGCGGTGGTGACCATGCGGAAGCTCAGCGTCTGCCCGGCATCGAGCTTGGCCATCAGCACCGGCACGCGCGCCTGCAGATAACCCTGCATGAAGCGGTCGAGGAACGTGTAGTAGCCGCCGATGTTGCCGTTGGCCGCCTGCCATTGTTCCTGGCCTTCGCGCCGCCAGCCGAGGTTGACCGAGAGGCCGGCACGGTAGAACTGGCAGGTTTCGACGATGTCGCGATAGAGATAGGTGCCGTCGCTGCGCTCGGGAAACTGGCGCACGCCCAGTTCGCCCTGTTCCCAGCCGCCGCGGCGGATCGCCCAGCCCAGCAGGAGCGTCAATACGCCAACCAGGGCAAGGCCGAGCATGATCCATTGCAGCGTCTGCGCCGCGTCCGGCGCGACCTTGTCGCGCACCACGAACAGCAGCACGCCGCAGGCCAGAAGTGCCACGCCGAACAGCATGACCAGGATCGACAGCGTCGCATTGTTGCGATGGCGGCCGAGCACGGTTCCGATAGATGTCATCCGCATTCCTTTACACAAGTAATGACGGGATTGTCGCACCGTGGACTGTAAACCGGGCGTCAGCGTCGCCCGTACGCCTTGCGGCAACGGCGCGGCGCTCACAGCGTCGCCACGCGCGGCAGCGCGGCGGCCACCGGGGCGAGTGCCGTCGGCGTGGCCTTGGCCGACAGCAGTGCCTCGGGCAGCGCTTTGAACAGCGTCGCCAATTGTTCCAGGAAATCGCTCATCGCCGAACTGCGGCGCCATAGCATCGCGATGCGCCGGCTCGGGCCGGAGGCATCGTCGAAGCGCAGCAGATGGATATTGGACGAGTTCGCCACCGGTGGCTGCACCGCCAGCAGGGGCAGCAAGGTCACGCCGACATTGGCGGCCACCATCTGCCGCAGCGTTTCCAGGCTGGTGGCCTGGAATTCGGCCTTTTCCAGCGCGCCTGACAGGTGGCACACGTCCAGCGCCTGCTCGCGCAGGCAATGGCCGTCCTCCAGCAACAGCAGCCGTTGCTGGTGCAGTTCGCTCAGGCTCAACGAATCGCGCTGGGCCAGCGGATGGCCATCCGGTACCGCCAGCACGAACGGTTCCTCGAACAGGAATTCGGTATGCAGTTGCTCATCGTGCAGCGGCAGCGCGAGCAGCGCCGCATCCAGCCGGCCTTCGCGCAATCGGGTCAGCAGCACGTCGCTCTTTTCCTCGATCAGCAGCAGTTCCAGTTGCGGGAAGCGCTCGCGGATGCCCGGGATCACGTGCGGCAGCAGGTACGGGCCCAGCGTCGGGAAGATGCCCAGGCGCACCGTGCCCGCTTCCGGATCCTGGCTGCGCCGCGCCGCTTCCTTCATCTGCTCGATCTCGGCGACGATGCCGCGCGCGCGGCTGGCCGCCTCGCGCCCGGCCGGGGTCAGCATGATCTTGCGCGGTGCGCGCTCGACCAGCGGCACGCCCAGTTCGTCCTCCAGCTTCTTGATCTGCGTTGACAGCGTCGGCTGGCTGACGAAACAGGCCGCCGCGGCACGCCCAAAATGCTTGTGATCGGCCAGCGCCACCAGGTATTTCAGATCACGCAGGTTCATCGGCAAGTTCCTTGGTGGTGCGGCGTTGCTGGGAAACAGCATAGACCCCGCGCCGGCTCGCGGCGCGGGGCAGGCAGGTCAGGCCGCTTCGGCGACCGCGCTGCTGACCGGCGCGCTGCTGCGGATCAGGTGGTCGAACGCGCTCAGCGCCGCCTTGGAGCCTTCGCCCATGGCGATGATGATCTGCTTGTACGGCACCGTGGTGGCATCGCCGGCGGCGAACACGCCGGGCAGCGAGGTCTGGCCACGGTCGTCGACGACGATCTCGCCGCGCGGCGACAGCGCCACGGTGCCCTGCAGCCATTCGGTGTTGGGCAGCAGGCCGATCTGCACGAAGATGCCTTCCAGCGCCAAGCGGTGGACGTCGCCGCCGACGCGGTCCTTGTAGACCAAGCCGGTGACCTTGCTGCCGTCGCCGATCACCTCGGTGCTCTGCGCGTTGACGATGATGTCCACGTTGCCCAGGCTGCGCAGCTTGCGCTGCAGGACTTCGTCGGCGCGCAGCTTGGCGTCGAACTCGACCAGGGTGACATGGCTGACGATGCCGGCCAGGTCGATCGCCGCTTCCACGCCGGAATTGCCGCCGCCGATCACCGCCACGCGCTTGCCCTTGAACAGCGGGCCGTCGCAGTGCGGGCAATAGGCCACGCCCTTGTTGCGGTACTGGTCTTCGCCAGGCACGTTCATCTGCCGCCAGCGCGCGCCGGTGGACAGGATCACGCTGCGGCTCTTCAGCGACGCGCCGTTGGCCAGCTTGATCTCGACCAGGCCGTCGGCGCCGGCCGGGATCAGCTGCTCGGCGCGCTGCAGGTTCATGATGTCCACGTCGTATTGGCGCACGTGCTGCTCCAGCGCCGCGGCCATCTTCGGGCCTTCGGTCTCCTGCACCGAAATGAAGTTCTCGATCGCCATGGTGTCCAGCACCTGGCCGCCGAAGCGCTCGGCCGCCACCCCGGTGCGGATGCCTTTGCGCGCCGCATAGATCGCCGCCGCTGCGCCGGCCGGGCCGCCGCCGATCACCAGCACGTCGAACGGCGCCTTGGCCGCGATATTGGCCGCGTCGCGCTTGGCCGCGCCGGTGTCGAGCTTGGCCACGATCTGCTCCAGGCTCATGCGGCCCTGGTCGAACACGTCGCCGTTGAGGTAGACGGTGGGCACCGACATGATTTGCCGCGCTTCCACCTCGTCCTGGAACAGCGCGCCGTCGATCGCCACGTGCTTGATGTTCGGGTTCAGTACCGCGGCCAGGTTCAGCGCCTGCACCACGTCCGGGCAGTTCTGGCAGGACAGCGAGAAGTAGGTTTCGAACACGTAGTCGCCGGGCAGGTTGCGCACCTGCTCGATGACCTCGGCGGTGGCCTTGGACGGATGCCCGCCGACCTGCAGCAGCGCCAGCACCAGCGAGGTGAACTCGTGACCCAGTGGCAGCCCGGCGAAGCGCAGGTGGATATCATGGCCGGGGCTGCTCAGCGCGAACGACGGCGTGCGCTCGGCGCTGTCGCGATGCACGTCCAGGCTGATCTGGTCCGATAGCAGCACCAGGTCCTCGAGCAAGTCGAGCATCTCGCGCGACTTGGCGCCGTCGTCCACCGACGCGGTGATGTGGATGGGCCGAACGACCCGCTCCAGGTAAGCCTTCAACTGGGTTTTCAGATCGGCATCCAACATGGCGGACTCCTGACGATGGGCAAAGCGCGGGGAAGGCGTTGCTGCCGCATGGGCAGATCGCCGTAAGAATTGGGAGGAGGGGTGAACCGCAGCCGGCGCGCGCTGCCGGCGGCTGGCGTGAAGCGGGCGTAGCGACCGCGACGCGGGCTGCGGTTCACCCCCACCCCCGCCGAAGCGGCGGAGATGGGAGTGGGGCGCGGCTTAGATCTTGCCGACCAGGTCCAGCGACGGCTTCAGGGTCTTTTCGCCTTCCTTCCACTTGGCCGGGCACACTTCGCCCGGATGCGCGGCGACGAACTGCGCGGCCTTGAGCTTGCGCAGGGTCTCGGTGACGTCGCGGGCGATCGCGTTGTCGTGGATTTCCAGTGTCTTGATCACGCCTTCCGGGTTGATCACGAAGGTGCCGCGCAGGGCCAGGCCTTCCTCGTCGATGTGCACGCCGAATGCGCGGGTCAGCTGGTGGGTCGGGTCGCCGACCAGGGCGAACTGCGCCTTGCCGACGGCCGGCGAGGTCTCATGCCACACCTTGTGCGAGAAATGGGTGTCGGTGGTGACGATGTAGACCTCGGCGCCGATCTTCTGGAACTCGGCGTAGTTGTCGGCGGCGTCTTCCACTTCGGTGGGGCAGTTGAAGGTGAAGGCGGCCGGCATGAAGATCAGCACCGACCACTTGCCCTTCAGGTCCGCGTCGGTGACTTCGATGAATTCGCCGTTCTTGTAAGCGTTGGCCTTGAACGGCGGGACCTGGGTGTTGATCAAAGACATGGAGTTTCCTCGTGGTTGCGAAGGGGAACGGGGGATAGAACGAGGCTCATGATAGGAGGGGTTGATAGATATCTCAAATCGATTGATGGAATTGAATAGATAGTTTTGGCCTATCGCTATTCAAGCCTGGTTCTTTGCTGCGCTGCGGGGGAGCACGCAGTGCCAACGTTCTACCACGTTGGCTTTTCCGCACCGCTGCGGCATCGTGACGCCGATGAACGCCCCCACCCCCGAGTCCCTGCTGCGCGCGGCTAGCTCGCAGATCGACCGTGCCGATGCCGAAGCCTTGCTGATCCACGCCCTGCGGCGCGACCGCGCCTGGCTGTTCGCGCACGCCCGCGATCCGTTGCCTGCCGATGCTGCCGAGTGCTTCGGCGCCCTGCTGGCACGGCGCGCGCAGGGCGAGCCGGTGGCTTACCTGACGGGCCGCCGCGGCTTCTGGACGCTGGACCTTGCGGTCGGCCCGGCCACGCTGATCCCGCGCGCGGACACCGAGCGCTTGGTGGAGCTGGCATTGGAGCGGCTGGACACGCTGCCGGGCCGCCGCGTCGCCGACCTGGGCACCGGCAGTGGCGCGATCGCGCTGGCGCTGGCCAGCGAACGGCCGCAGGCGCAGGTGTTGGCCACCGACCTGAGCGAAGCGGCGCTGGCGGTGGCGCAAGCCAATGCACGCACGCACGGCCTGCACAACGTCCGCTTCGCCCAAGGCCCCTGGCTGGCGCCGCTGGCCGGGCAGCGCTTCGACCTGATCGCCAGCAACCCGCCCTACATCGCCGCTGGCGACCCCCACCTGGCACAGGGCGATCTGCGCTACGAACCGGCCAGCGCACTGGCGTCCGGCGCCGACGGGCTGGACGACATCCAGGTGATCGCCGCCAGCGCATCGGCGCATTTGCAGCCGGGCGGCTGGCTGCTGCTGGAGCATGGCTGGGAGCAGGGCGCGACGGTGCGCGCGCTGCTGGCCGATGCCGGCTTCGATGCCGTGGCGACCCACCAAGACCTGGAAGTGCGCGACCGGGTCACGCTGGGGCGCTGGCCGGTCATTTGATTCGGTCGCGATGCTGACTCGCCTGTCGTGTCTCGACGTGTGGATGTGCTACCCCGTCCCTGCGCGAGGGCATCGAACGCAACGTGCCGGTGCAGTGGGCCGAACACGGCCTGCTCTACGGGGCCGGCTTCGCCCGTGCCACCGGCCGTGCCGCGTACGACCTGGACGAACGCCTGGCGTCGGCGGTGCGCGTGGCCGGCGCCGATGGCGCCGCCGTCATGCCCCAGGCGTCGCTGTCCGGGCTTGTGGCGGGACATGGCCACCGCTGACCATGCCCTCATCGGCGCCACGGGCACGTCGAGCAGTGGCGGCATGGGGCCTGTGACTTAATATCGCAGGCGCAGGCTGGAGACTTGGCGAAACGATAAGGCGAGGGAGCGCGCGATGAGCGACGGCACGAACGATCACTGCGACAATCCCGATCGCCCCCGCCCCCGCCCCCGCACACGCACACGCACACGCACACGCACACGCACACGCACGGTGCGCGATCCGCATCACGATGCGCAGTTGCTGCGCGATGTGGCCATCATCAATGCCGCATCAAGTTAGTGGGGCATGATGCGCAGATGGCATTGCCAGAGCACGTCATCCAGGTGCAGAACGAGAAGGACGTAAACCGGTTGAGCTAAGCACGCTGGGTGTCCGCGCCTCGGCGGATGTGGTGCAGCAGGCCGCACCACTGCAAGAGACGGTGCAGCAGGCACAAGCGCTCAATCAACAGCGCCAGCAGCAGCTGGCGCTGGAGGCGCAGCAGCGGCAGCAGGAAGGGCCTGGCGGCAGGGGCGGGCCGGTCATGGGCCAAGCCTTGCTTCCATCCATGAGCAGGTGTCGCCGTGGTTGCGCGTGCACGCGGCAAGCGCCAAGAAGGAAACGGACAGAGACGTCCACGCCCGAGCGACGATGCGGCCCGGCAGCGACAGCCAGTGCAATTGCCAGCCATGCCGGCGAATCAAGACGTGCAGCCACTGGGATGGATGCACGCCAGAGAGGTCGCCGGTCATGTGCGAAATCCTCCCCCGCGAACGGGGGAGGAGGTCAACCCACAGTGTCTTACGCCGCGATCACCAGCGGTAGTTGATCCGCCCATACACGTAGGCGCCGTTGAAACCATACGGCGAGTAGTTGCTGTAGGGCAGCACGCCGTAGGTGGCGTTGATCAGGTTGGCGGTCTTGTCCGGATACTGGTCCAGCAGATTGTCCGCGCCCAGGGTCAGGGTCCAGTTGTCGCTGGGCTTGAAGCTGGCCGAGGCATCCACCACCCAGCTTGCGGCGTAGGTCTGGTCGCGGGCGGCGCTGGCCGAGTTGCGCACGGTGAAATCGCCGTAGCGGGTGGCGGCCAGGTTGAGGTCCCAGTGCTGCAGCTTCCATGTGCCGCTGAGGATGATCTTGTCCTTCGGGAAGCTGTCCTCCAGGCGCCCGATCTCGTCGCGGCCCAGGATGGTCTGGGTCGAGCCGATGTCCGCCAGCGCCTGCGGCTGTTCGACCGCATGGGTGATCTCGGTCTTGCTGTAGCCGTAGCTGGCGGTGAGGTCCAGCGAACTGGCCGCGAACGGGATCGTGTAGGTGCCGACCAGGTCGACGCCGCGGGTGCGGGTGTCGGCCGCATTGCTGAAGTAGCGCACGCTGGTGACGTTGGAATAGCCCAGGCTGCGCAACTGCGCCAGCACCGCGGCGTCGTTGAGGTTGGAGGACAGCAGGATGCGGTCGTCGATCTTGATCTGGTACGCGTCCAGGGTCAGGTACAGGCGCTCGACCGGCTGCAGCACCAGGCCCAGGCTGTAGGACAGCGAGGTCTCCGCCTTCAGCGGCGCGGCGCCCAGCGCCTGGGCCACGGCGCTGTCCACCGGGAACGTGCCCGATTCGAAGAAGTTGGCGTTGATGTAGCTGCTGGTCACCGCCTGGTATTGCTGCTGCGCCAGCGACGGGGCGCGGAAGCCGCTGGCCACGGTGCCGCGCAGTGCCAGCTTGTCGGTGAACGCGTAGCGCGCCGACAGCTTGCCCGAGCTCTTGCTGCCGAAGTCCGAGTAGTCCTCGTAGCGCCCGGTGAGGCCGGCGGAGAACTTGTCGGTGAAGTCGGCTTCCAGCCCGGCATAGACGGCGTAGTTGTGCCGGTCCGCATGCACGGCGTTGGCCGGCGAGAAGCCGGCGAAGCCCTGCGCGCCGCCGGTGGTGCCGGTGTAGGAGGCCGCTTCGCCCGGCGACTGGTTCCACTTCTCCTGGCGGTATTCGGCGCCGAAGGACAGCGTCACCGGATAGGCCAGGCCCCAGTCCAGCGACTGGGTGAAGTCTGCGTTGACGATGTTCTGGGTGTACTCCAGCGCGCCGTCGTAGAAGCTGCTTGGGCTGTCGGTGCCTAGGCTGTAGTTGATGCTGTTGCGGGTGTTGAAGCCGATCTTGTTGTAGCCGTAGTTGTAGCTCACGTCCCAGCCGAAACCGCCGTCGGTGCTGCCCTTGAGCCCGGCCACCAGTGAGCGGTCCTTGGAGGACTGCCCGATCTGCGGCACGTAGCCGTCGGGATAGGTCTGCGCCAGCAATGCGCTCTGCCCGTTGTGGTTGCGCGAGCGGTAGAACGCGAACGAGGTGATGTCGCGGTTGCCGGCGATGGCGGTGGCGTAGCCGGTGACGTGGTCGCTGAAACGGAACTCGCCGTTGGCCGCGACCGCGGTCGCATCGACCTGCGGGTCGCCGTAGACGAAGGTGGTCTCGCCGATCCCCGGATAGTTGCCGGTGTTCGGTGCGCTGCCCTGGTACGGGCCGGCGCGGTTGGTGGCGTCCTGCTGGCTGATCTGCCCGGCCACGTGCAGGTTGCCACGGCCGTCGCCGAAGCCGATCCCGGTGTCGCCGGAGAGCTGCGACTTGGCGCCGTCGCCGGCCGAGTACTGGCCGTGGTCGATCGCCAGGCTGCCGCCGCTGCCCGAACCCTTCAGCACGATGTTGATGACCCCGGCGATGGCGTCGGAGCCGTACTGCGCCGAGGCGCCGTCGCGCAGCACTTCCACGCGCTCGATCGCCGCGATCGGGATCGCATTGATGTCCACCGCGGAGGCGCCGCGGCCGATGCTGCCGTTGACGTTGATCTGCGCGGAGGTGTGGCGGCGCTTGCCGTTGACCAGTACCAGCACCTGGTCCGGCGACAGCCCGCGCAACTGCGCCGGGCGGATGCCGCTGGTGCCGTCGGTCAACGCCGGACGCGGGAAGTTCAGCGAGGGCAGCACGCGCGACAGCGCGGTGGCCAGTTCGGAGGTGCCGGTGGATTGCAGCGCTTCGCTGCTGATGATGTCGATCGGCGATTGCGACTCGGCCACGGTGCGGTCGCTGACCCGGGTGCCGGTGACGATGACGGTGTCGAGGGTGCTCGGGGTGTCGGTGCTGGACTGGGCCAGGACCGGAGGAGCGGCGAGGGCGGAGAGCACGGCGCTCGCCAACAGGGACAACGGACGGTTCATGGAAACTCCAGCAGATGCCGAAATGGCAGACGGGGCCGTCGCTGCGCGATGTCCGCCACGCGGGCCTGACCCCCAGGGATCGTTATTATTCTTTAACAATCGCGCCGCGGCGCAGCATGTCTCGGCATTTTTTTATGCTTTTCGGTTCTAAGCGGCAGGGTAGCCGGCGCCAATGGCACAGACCGCCCCCGCGCTGCGGCGGGGGTGGTCTGTGCCGGGTGCGGCAGTGGCGGCTGTGTCGTTAGAAGCGGTAGCTCACCCGGCCGAACCAGTAGCGGCCGTTGAAGCCGAACGGCGACAGCGACGAGTACTGCAGGCCGTTGGAGCGATCCTCGTAGACGTTGTTCAGCGCCGACCGGGTCGGGTACTGGTTCGTCAGGTTGTCCACGCCCACGCTGAAGGTGAGGTCGCGCCAGGTGTAGCTGGTGGACACGTTCAACAGCCAGCGCGCGGCGAAGGTCTGGTCCTGGCTGCCGTCGTCCTCGTTGCCGCGTCGGGTGACCGCGCCGTAGCGGGTGGCGTCGCCGCGCACGCTCCAGCCGGCGCGGTCCCATTCGGCGCTGAGCACGTACTTGGTACGCGGGGTAGCGTCGGTCAGCAGCCCCTGGCTGGCGCGCCGGAAATTGGGATCGGAGATTTCCAGGATCTCGGTCTTGTTGTAGTTGGCGCTGAGGCTCAGGTTGAGCTTGCCGTCCTGGTCGAGATCGAGCAGGTAGCTGCTCACCCAGTCGATGCCGCGGGTGCGGGTGGTGGCGCCGTTGACGAAGAACTGCACCGCGGTGACCTGGCCGATCGGCTCGGCCAGCGACAGCTGGTCCGAATACAGGATCTGATCCCAGATGCGGATCTGGTACAGGTCCAGGGTGGAACTGAACGCGGTGCCCGCCTGCCATACCGCACCGAGGCTGTAGTTGCTGGACTTTTCCGGGGTCAGCGGTTTGGCGCCCAGCGCGATGGCCACCGGGTCGGAGGTGCGGTAGGTGCCGATCTGGCTCAGTTGCCCGTTCTGCAGCAGGGTCACCACCGAGGCGTAGTTCTGCTGTGCTAGCGAGGGCGCGCGGAAGCCGTTGGAGACGGTGCCGCGCAGGGCGAAGGCGTCGTTGAGCTGGTAGCGCGCGGACAGTTTGCCGGAGCGGGTGGAGCCGGCGTCGCTGTAGTCCTCGTAGCGCGCGGCCAGGCCGCCGGAGAGTTTCTCGGTCAGGTCGGTCTCCAGGTCGGCATAGACCGCATTGCTGTGCCGCTGGAAGTCCCCGGCCACCGCTGGCGTCAGGCCCGGGAACACCTGCGAACCGCCCGGGTAGGCGCTGCCGGTGTCCGGGTTGATCGTGGTCGGGTCGAAGAAGTAGGAGTTCGGCGAGCCGGCGCTGACGGCGTACTTGTCCTGCCGGTATTCGGCGCCGAAGGCGAGGTTGACCGGATAGGCCAGGCCCCAGTCGAAGGACTTGCTGAAGTCCGCATTGAGCGCACCCTGCCGGTTGCGGAAGCCGCCGGCATTGAAGCGGGTGGGCGAGGCGCCGGTGGTCCGGTACAGATTGGTGTTGATGGTGTTGAGCAGGTTGAAGGTCACGTCGTTCTCGCCGTAGTCGGCAGAGACGTCCCAGTTCCAGCCGCTGTCGGTGCTGCCCTTGAGGCCGAGCACCGCGGCGCGGTCGTTGGACGGGTTGTAGATCTGCGGCAGGAAGCCGTTGGGGTAGATCTCTTGCACGTTGCGGTCGCTGTTGTCCCAGGCCCGGTAGTAGCCGTTGGACACCGCCTCGCGGCGGCTGAAGTTGGTGTAGCCGTACAGGTCGATGCCCGGGGTCAGCGCGTAGCCGAAGCTGAGCAGGCCCTGGTAGGTCTTGACCGCGGGGTCGCCGTAGCGCTGGTACGGAATACCGCCGGGATTGTCGGCGCCGGCCAGGGTGGTGGCCTTGTCGGTGTTCTCGGCGCGGTTGGTGTTCATTGCGTTCTGGTAGTTCCAGGACAGCCGCGCCCAGCCGGGCGCTTCGCCGTCGTTGGCGCCGCCGAAGGCCAGCCCGTACGAGCCATCCACGCCGTTCTGCGCGCCGTCGCCCTTGTCCATGATGCCGCCGTTGACCGAGACGCTGTTGCTGCCGGGCTTGGCGCCGTGCTTGAGTACGATGTTGACCACCCCGGCGATGGCATCGGAGCCGTACTGCGCGGAGGCGCCGTCGCGCAGCACCTCGATGCGCGCGATCGCCGACATCGGGATCGAGTTCAGGTCCGCCGGCGCCGAGCCGCGGCCGACCACGGGGTTGTAGTTGACCAGTGAGGTGGTGTGATAGCGCTTGCCGTCCACCAGCACCAGCACCGCGTCGGGCGACAGGCCGCGCAGGGTCGCCGGGCGCAGCGCATCGTTGCCGTCGTTGATCGCCGGGCGCGGGAAGTTCAGCGACGGCAGCAGCTTGCCCAGGGCGCTGCCCAGGTCGCTGGCGCCGGTCGCCTGCAGCGATTCGGGGGCGATGATATCGATCGGCGATTGCGACTCGGCCACCGTGCGGTCGGCGATGCGGGTGCCGGTGACGATGACGTTGTCCAGGGTCTTGGGCGCCTGGTCTTGCTGGGCGAAGCTGGTGCCGGAGGCGAGGGCGAGCAGGATGGCGCTGGCCAGGGGGAGGGGGCGGTTCTTCATCGGTAAGGAGACTCCATTGGCTGAGGCTGGGGGAGGGAGCGCGTGTTGCGGCGCAGCGATAAGTCCGAGTGATTGAAATATGTTTTTAACCAAGGTGTGTATACAAAATCGGCCAGAAACCGTGTTGGGGTGCCGGGTTGGATCAAATACGAAGTCCTGTTTTCGTATGCGAAGCGATGCCGCGATCCTGGGACGGGGTGGGCCATCCGGGACGAAGCGGATACACTGCCGGTTCGAACGTCGAGTGTCCCCCTTCCCGTGATTTCCCTCAGAAACTTCGCCATGCGCCGCGGCGAGCGGCTGCTGTTGTCCAACGTCGATCTGACCCTGCATGCCGGCTACCGCGTTGGCGTGGTCGGGCGCAACGGCACCGGCAAGTCCAGCCTGTTTGCGGCGATCCGCGGCGAGCTGGAGGCGGACAAGGGCGATGTGGAACTGCCCGGCAAGCTGCGCACCGCCAGCGTCGCCCAGGAAACCCCGTCGCTGCCGGACCCGGCGCTGGACTTCGTGCTCGGCGGCGACACCGAGGTGGCCGCGGCGCTGCAGGCCGAGGCCGCCGCGCTGGCCGCAGAGGACTGGGAGGCGGTGGCCGCGGCGCATGTGCGCCTGGAAGAGGTCGGCGGCTACGACGGCACCGCGCGCGCCGGCAAGCTGCTGCACGGCCTGGGCTTCCCGGCGGCGACCCATTCGCGCCCGGTCAAGGACTTCTCCGGCGGCTGGAGGGTGCGGCTGAACCTGGCGCGGGCGCTGATGATGCCCTCGGACCTGCTGCTGCTCGACGAGCCGACCAACCACTTGGACATGGACGCGGTGCTGTGGCTGGAGCAGTGGCTGCTGAAGTACCCGGGCACGCTGCTGCTGATCAGCCACGACCGCGAATTCCTCGACAACGTCGCCACCCACACCCTGCACCTGCACGGCGGCGGCGCCAAGCTGTACGTCGGCGGCTATACCGATTTCGAGCGCCAGCGCACCGAGCAGCTGCGCCAGCAGCAGATCGCGCACGAGAAGGAGCAGGCCGAGCGCGCCCACCTGCAGAGCTTCATCGACCGCTTCAAAGCCCAGGCCAGCAAGGCCAGCCAGGCGCAGAGCCGGATGAAGCGGCTGGCGAAGATGGCCGGCACCGAGGCGGTGCGCGCCGAGCGCGAGTTCCGCATCGAGTTCGCGCAGCCCAACCGCCTGCCGCATTCGCTGATCCGGCTCAACCATGCCGACTGCGGCTACGGCAGCGAGGTGATCCTGCGCCAGGCCGGGTTCGGCCTGGAGGCGGGCGACCGCATCGGCCTGCTCGGCCCCAACGGCGCCGGCAAGTCGACCCTGGTCAAGAGCCTGGTCGGCGAGATCCCGCTGCTCAGCGGCGAGCGCAGCGCGCATCCGGACCTGCGCATCGGCTACTTCGCCCAGCACACGGTGGAGTCGCTGCACGAAGGGCAGTCGCCGATCGACCATTTCCGCGAGATTTCGCCGGACGCGTCGATCCAGGCGTTCCGCGATTTCCTCGGCAAGTGGAATTTCCCCGGTGACCGCGCATTCGAAGTGGTGGACGGCTTCTCCGGCGGCGAGCGCGCGCGCCTGGCACTGTCGTTGATCGCCTGGCAGCAGCCCAACGTGCTGTTGCTCGACGAGCCGACCAACCACCTGGACCTGGAGATGCGCGAGGCGCTGGCCGAAGCGTTGAGCGATTTCGAGGGCGCGATCGTGATGGTCTCGCACGACCGCCACCTGATCGGTCTGGTCTGCGACACCTTCTGGCGCGTGGCCGATGGCGTGGTCGAGCCGTTCGCCGGCGACCTGGACGACTACGCGGCATGGCTGCGCAGCCGTCCGGCCGCGCAGGGCACCAAGCAGAAGATGGCCGAGGTCGCGCCGACCCCGCCGCCGCCGGTCAAGCCGCTACCGGCGAAGAAGCCGCCGAACCCGCACAAGCTGACCGCCGCCGAAAAGCGCGTCGGCGATCTGGAAGCGGCACTGGCCGAGCTCGACCGCCAGCTCGCCGATCCCAGGCACTACGCCGACGCGGAGAAGATGGCGGTGCTGGGCCGTGATCGCGAAGCCATCGCGCAGCAGCTGGCGCAGGCCGAGCAGGCGTGGATGGAGTTGATCGAAGGCGCGTAAGCGGCGTGCGCGTTGCGGCGGCGCAACGTACGCGGCTGCATGCGTACGCTGGCGCCGTTAAGCTGTGGCGCGACGCAAGCAAAGCAGGGCGGCCACCATGATCAGCGGCATCATCAGCCCGGATGACCACCTAGCCGCGCAGCGCCAGCGCCCACTTCGCGCGTGCCGGCACCGTGTCGGCGTGCGCCGGACTTGCTCAGGCGGCGGCGCTGGCCACCACCAGCAGGCCGCCGGCGATGGCGGCCCAGTCTAGCGGCGTACGCGAGCGCAGGCCGCGCAGCGACGGGCGTGCCGTCGGCGTCGGCCGCAAGCCGGCCTTGATCCCCATCAAGGCCAATCCGGCCGCGCTCAGCGCCCAGTGCCATTCGCTCGCGCCGCTGCGCAGGAAATAGGCCAGGTGCAATACGCACAGACAGGCCAGCGCGGCGGCCAGGATGATGTCGCGCGAAACCAAGGTCGGACGAGCGGCCATGACGAAACGGTTCATTGCGTGTTATCCCCAGGAACGTGATCGCCTTTCCCTGGCGCACATTACGACTGCGAACATGATCATAGTTCGGCGTTCTAGCGGCCGCCAAGCGGCAGTGCACAAATTCTTCACCTGACTGTGGTGTCCGGTCGCGCCTGCTGCCGGAGTGCGCTCGTGGGGCTGTGGCGTGTCCGGCTCGATCATGCAGGCCGGCGTCGACAGCGCGACTAGCCGATGCGTCGCGCACCGCCTGTCATTGCTCGGCCAGCAGCCATTCGCGCAGGCGGCGGCCGGCCTCGCTTTCCGCGCGCGAGCGCAGCCGGGTGAGCCAGTAGCGGCCGGCGTCGATGCGGGTCGGGAACGGCGCCAGCAGGCGTCCGGCGTCCAGGTCCTGGGCGAACAGGCGCAGCGGCAGCAAGGCCACGCCGGCGCCCGCCGCCGCGGCGCTGGCCAGGGTCAGCGACGAATCGCAGATCGGCCCGCTGGCGACCACTTCCGGCGCGCCGGCCGCCTGCAGCCAGCGCGCCCATTCGTCCAGCCGGTAGGAGCGCAGCAGCGGCACGCCGCCCAGGTCGGCCGGCACGCGCAACGACCGTGCCAGCGCCGGTGCGCACACCGGCGCGAACGGCGCGTCCAGGATCGGCGTGGCGCACTGCCCCTGCCAGTCGCCGTCGCCGAAGCGGATCGCCAGGTCCAGGCCTTCGCCGGCCAGATCGACCCGGTTGTTGTGGGTGTGCACGCGCAGTTCGATGTCCGCATGCGCGGCGTGGAAGGCGTCCAGCCGCGGCAGCAGCCAGCCCACCGCGAAGGTGCCGACCACGCCGATGCTCAGCGTCTCGCGGTAGTGGCCGCCGGAAAAGCGCTGCAGGGTGGCGGCGATGCGGTCGAAGGCCTCGGTCAGTACCGGGTGCAGGCGCTGGCCTTCGTCGGTCAGGGCCACGCCGCGCGGCAGGCGCTGGAACAGGACCACGCCCAGGCGCGCTTCCAGTTGCTTGATCTGGTGGCTGAGCGCGGCCTGGGTCACGCACAGCTCGGCGGCGGCGCGGGTCAGGTTCTGGTGCCGCGCGGCGGCTTCGAAGGCGCGCAGGGCGTTCAACGGCAGCTGCGGGCGGATCATCGTGCGCCATTAGTTATTTTCATGATTGCGATTGAATAACCTCGCTGGTGGGCCGCGGTCAAGCTGCGCATGATCGGCTCTTCCGACGGAGGTGGACGATGCTGGACAGACGACGATTCCTGCAGGGCATGGGGCTGGCGGCGGCCGCGCTGGCGGTGGCGGCGGTGGAGGCGAAAGTGCCGAAAACCCAGGCGCCGACGCTGGCGCAGCGGCTGGCCGGGATCGAACGGCGCACCGGTGGGCGGCTCGGTGTGACCCTGCTCGACGGCAGCGGCGCAGTGCTCGGCGGGCAGCGCCAGGACGAGCGCTTCCCGATGTGCAGCACCTTCAAATTTGTATTGGCCGCCGCGGTGCTGCAGCGGGTCGACCGCGGCGAACTGAGCCTGCAACGACCGGTGCAGATCCGCGCCGTGGACATGCTGTCGCATGCGCCGGTCACCGAGCGCCATGTCGGCGGCGCGCTGAGCGTGGCCGAATTGTGCCGGGCGACGATGATCTTCAGCGACAACCCGGCGGCCAATCTGCTGTTCCCGCTGGTCGGCGACCCGCCGGGGCTGACCCGCTTCCTGCGCGAACTCGGCGATCCGGTGACCCGCAGCGACCGCCACGAGCCGGAGATGAACCGCTTCGCCGCGGGCGACCCGCGCGATACCACCACCCCGGCGGCGATGGCCGCGACCCTGCGCACGCTCCTGCTCGGCGACGTATTGCGGCCTGCCTCGCGACAATGCCTGAGCGAGTGGATGATCGACAACCGCACCGGCGATGCGTGCCTGCGCGCCGGGCTGCCGCGCAGTTGGAAGATCGGCGACAAGACCGGCAGCAACGGCACCGACACCCGCAACGACATCGCCATCGTATGGCCGCCGGGCCGGCGCACGCCGCTGCTGCTGACCGCCTATCTCAATGGCGCCAAGGTCGACGAGGCCGCCCGCGATGCGGCGCTGAAGGCGGTGGCGGTGGCGGTGCGCGAGACGCTGGCGGATTGAGTGCGGGCGCCGCTGCTGGTTGGCGGCAGCACCCATCCCCGGCGTAGCGTGGCCACCGCGCCTGCATTGCGAATCACCAGATCCGGGCGCCGGCGCATGCGCCGCCGCACCTGCGAGTGAACGCCTCGTGTTTTTGCATAGCGCATGCGTTTCTCCCTCTTGCTTCTTCCCTCTTCGCCATCCACTGGAGCACCACGATGCGCAACCCGTTCCTTTCCAGCAGTGCAGCCGCCGCACACCTATCCGGCGGTGGACGCTGCCGATGCGCAAAGTTGCCGCCCCGACTTCGCCATCGCCGTCTATCCCGGTCATCTGTGGGCGCACGAGGATGAGGACCGTGCCAAGCGCGATCCGACCCGCCTGGACCTGCGCCCGGACATCCGCGTCAGCGCCGACACGCCGCCGACCTTCCTGCTGCAGGCCGAGGACGACAAGGTGGATAGAGTGACGCAGTCGCTGGCGTACTACGTCGCGCTGCAGCGGGCCGGCGTGCCGGTGGAAATGCATCTGTATGCGCAAGGCGGCCATGCCTTCGGGCTGCGCGCGGGCACGCTGCCGATCGCGCAGTGGCCGCAGCTGGTGGAAACCTGGTTGGGGAACATCGGCATGCTGGAGACGGACGGCGCACGCTGAGCGTCGTCGCGGCTGTGGCACGCAGTCGTTGCGCTACGCGAAAACCGTAGCGCTCAACCTAGCGGGCCCAGCGCGCCGATCGCGATTGGGTCGTCCTGGTACAGCCGCGCCGGCCCGCCCATCGCCGGATCGCTGACCCCGGGCTTGCCGGTTTCCACGCGCCCGGCCAGGCGCTGGCGCGCGCCGTCCTGGAGCAGCCACAGGTCGTACCAGCCGCCGCTCGGCGCCGCGCTCCAACTGCGCCGCTGTTCGGCGCCCGGCGCCAGCGTCACGCTGGCGTGCGGTTGCGCCTGCGTATAAGCGCCGGGGCGCAGTTCCACCCGCAGCGTGCTGTTGCCTGGGTTGCGCAGCAGCAGGCACAGCGCCTGCGGATCGTGCGCGTCCTGGGCGATCTCGGCCTGCAGCGGCGCCGCGTCCAGGTCGCCGCGGTAATGGCGGTGGAAGCCGTTGGGGCCGAGCAGCCACAGGTCGTAACGGCCGTCGTAGGTGGTCCAGGTGGCGTCCAGTGTGGCGTCGGCGCCGAGCGTGTAGCGCCGCGGAATCGCCGCCAGGTCGTAGCGGTCGTAGACGTGCAGCACCGTGGCCGCGCCGGCATTGCCCATCCGCAGCTGCACTTCGCCGCGCGCGTCCACGTGCTGCAGTTGTACCGTCGGGCGATACGGCAAGGCGCGCGCGCGGCGCACGCCGAACGCTTGCCGCGGCGCTTGCACGGTGTCCGGCAGCGGCGGCCGCGCGAGCTCGCGCAGGGCGGCCGCGCGCGCGGCCGTGGCGCTGACGTCGGGCAGCGCGGCGAAGAACGGGCGCGTATCGGCCTGGCGGAAATCGAAGGCATCCACCAGATCGCCGCAGACTGCGCGGCGCCACGGCGTCAGCCCGCGCGCGGCGACGCCGAAGCGGCGTTCCAGCAGGCGCAGCACCGAGGTGTGGTCGTAGACCTGCGAATCGATCCAGCCGCCGCGGCTCCACGGCGAGATCACATACATCGGCACCCGCGGACCCAGCCCGTAGGGCCGGCCGCGCAGCTCGGGCGAATCTGCCTTCTCGTCGCCCGGCGCCGGGTGCAGGTGGTATTCGCCGTCGGTGTTCACGGTCGAGGCGCCGGCCCAGCCGCCGGCCGAGGCCGGGTCGGGCGAGGGCGGTGCCGGCGGCGGCACGTGGTCGAAGAAGCCGTCGTTCTCGTCGAACATCAGCAGCAGCGCGGTGCGCGACCACACCTGCGGATCGGCGGTCAACGCATCCAGCACGCGCGCGGTGTAGGCCGCGCCCTGCGCGGGGCTGGACGGATTGGGATGCTCGCTGCCGGCGGCGTCGGCGATGATGTAACTCACCGCCGGCAGCCGCGCGCCAAGTACGTCCTGGCGCAGCTGCGCCAGCGTGCGCGTGCCGACCCCGCGTTCGCGCAGCTGCGGATCGTGCCCGGGTGCGCCGCGCCAGGCAGCGCGGAACGGGGCGAAGCCGGCCAGCGGGTTGTCGGTGAAGTTGTCGGCCATGTCCTGGTAGATCTGCCAGGACACGCCGGCCTGCTGCAGCGCTTCCACGTAGCTGGGCCAGTGGTAGTCGTCGGCATGCCCGCCCAGTTCGGGGAAATTGTCGTGCGAGTTGGCGATCACCGGCCCGCCGGCGCGCGCCTGCGGATCGTTCTGCCCGGTCCACAGGAACACGCGGTTGGGGTTGGTGCCGGCCTGGATTGCGCAGTGGTAGGCGTCGCACAGGGTGAAGGCCTCGGCCAGCGCGAACTGGAACGGCAGGTCGTCGCGCTCGTAGTGAGCCAGCGCGTGGTCGTGCTTGGCCGCGGCCCAGCGGCCCATGCGGCCGTGGTCCCAGGCCTGCTGCGCGTTGGTCCAGGTGTGTGGAGTGCCCTGCACGCGCATCGTGCGGAAGTCGCGCGCTGTCTGCAGCGGGAACGGGGTCAGCAGGCGGCTGCCGTCCTCGCTGGGTTGCAGCCACACGTTGCGCGGGGCGATGCCGGGCAACGGCGGCGCCGGGATCGGGAAGCGGTCGCCGAAGCCGCGCGCGCCGGCGAAGCTGCCGAAGTAATGGTCGAAGGCGCGGTTCTCCTGCATCAGGATCACCACGTGCTGCAGATCCTGCAGGGTGCCGCTGCGCACGTCGGGGGCGATCGCGGCAGCGCGGGCAATGCTGGGCGGCAACAGTGCGGCGCCGGCGACGCCGGCCTGGAGCAGGCGACGGCGGGAAAGATCGGTCATGGCGTGGGCATCGGCAGGTCGGGACGAAAAGAACTCGCCAGCGTCACCAGGCCGCCGGCAAGGGCGCAGCATGCGGGCTGCGCGATTACATATCCAGCGTCAGTGTCAGCCCGACCGTGCGCGGTGCGGCGATGAACGCGCTGTCGCTGCCGTCCACGCCTTCCAGGTAGCGCTTGCCGAGGTAGCGCCCGGAGATGCCGAACGCCCAGGCCTGGCCCTGCCAGTCGGCCGAGGCCACCAGCGTGTTGCGTGGCTGTCTGATCACCTGCGAGCCTGGGGTGATCTCCAGTGCCGTGTCGCGGTCGGTGCCGCCGCTGCCCAGGTAGGTCGCCTTGTTGAAGGTGTAGGCGCCGTTGACCCGCGTAGCCCAGCGCCGCTTCCACGCCGCGCGCATGCACGCCGCCGAAGTTCTCGTAGACGCCGTCGCTCTCGCCGAGGTAGTCGATGCCGCTGACGAAGGTTTTCGGCACGTAGAGAATGCGGTTGTCGAAGCGGATGTCGTACACGGTGACGCTGCCGGTCAGCGGCCAGCGGCTCATGCGCAGGCCCAGTTCGATGTTGTCGGCGGTCTCCGGCTTGACCAGGCTCAGCGCCACCGGATCGATCTCGCCGAGCACGCCAGAGGGGATCGCGGCGAAGTTCTGCGAGTAGCCGGCGAAGGCTTCCAGGCCCTGCACCGGGGTGGTCCAGGTCAGGCAGGCAGAGAACAGCGGATCGGAATGCGAATCCGATTCGGCGTGTTCGCTGTCGCCGATGCGGCGGTCGCGGGTCTGGTCGACGAAGAACTGCTTGACCCCCATACGCCAGGCGAAGTTGCCGTAGCGCATCACGTCTTCCACGTCGTACATGCGCTCGTCGGTGTCGTAGTTGTCCTTGAACTGCAGCCAGTACGGCACATGGTCGAAGGCGATGTTGCTGCCGACGTTGAGCAACCGGTGCCAGTCGCGGGTGACGCTGCGCTGGTATTTTTCCAGCCACACACCGCTGCGCACGGTGTTGTCGATCGCGCCCAGGTCGGTGCGCCATTCGGCATCGGCGGTGACGCCGGCGCGGTGGTTGTCGTAATGGCTATGGCGGTAGGACTGCACCGCTTGCGAACCGGCCGGATCGCAGGCCGGGTCCGACTCGGCCGGCAGCGTCGCGCTGCCGCTGCAGCCGGCCAGCATCGTCGCCGCTGCACCGGTCGGGGTGACGAAATAGATCTCGCCCAGGTCGCTGCCGCCGTACACGGTGCGTCCGCCGGTGTATTCGGATTCGGGCTTGCCGCTGCCGTCGTTGGTCATGTCCACCAGGTATGGCGGGATCCAGTCGCCGCGGCCTTGCATGCGATGCGCGTAGCCAGCCAGCGTGTTGCGAGCATGCGCAACCGTCGTCCCGCCGCTGATGATCGTCCTGTATCGGCTGATCCGTTGCGCGGTGGCCGTCCGGCCCTGTCGATCCGGTTGATGGCTGGGCTGCTCTACCTCAAGCACGCCTACGCCCTGTCCGACGAGGCGGTGTGTGCGCTGCAGTTCAAGCGGATGCGGCGTGTGCTGCGCCGACAGCGCAGGCTACTGGGCCGGGTGATCCGGGACATCGGGCGCAAACGGCAGACGCTGGAAGACACCGCCCAGCAACAGAGGCGGGGGTGGGTGGAACGGGCCGAACGGCTCTGGCGCCAGCGGCGCAAGGACAAGCGGTATGCCGTGCATGCTCCGGAGGTGGAGTGCATCGGCAAGGGCAAGGCACGCAGGCCGTATGAGTTCGCAGTGAAGGTCGGCATGGCGGTGACGGCGAAGAAAGGCAGGAGCACCGCCTGGACCGCTGGTTGCTCAAGGGCGCGCAAGACGATGCGTTGAACGCCATCGGCGCGGCTGCCGGCGACAACCTGCGCTGGCTGATGCGTTGGATCGCGTTTTTGCGTGCTTGGCTCCGAGCCAGCGTGCTCGCGCCGATGGCGAAATCCACCGCAGTCGTTGCGGCGTTCATCTGCTGACGGGGATTCTTCAGGGCCGACTAAATACGTCAGCGAAAGCCCTGGCATGGTTGTGGCAGAGATGTTGCGAAAATGGCGAGTCGCGCCGATGACGTTGCGCATCCGTAATCGGCGGATTTTTCGTTCGCCATGAACGCGTGCTTGACCATTTTCACCTGTTGCAAGCCTGCGATGCGGTGGGGGCGCGCCGGCATGTGCCGGGTAGATCGCGCTGCCCGGCGGTCGCGCAGGCGCTGCGTGAATCGTGCAACGGGTGCTCGCATTGCGCGTCGTGGAAACACACGGGTCCGATGCCGGCGGATGGTTGCGTTCTCGGAATCTCCGGGGCTGCCAAGGTCAGCCTGCGTTCTGCCATCCGCGTTCATGTGCCAGTCCCCGCAGCAGCGCGGCGAAGTCTGCTGCGAAACCTTGCATGTCGAACAGGCCGGTGCTGGCGCGGCGCTGTTGCAACGTATCGCGCAGTGCGCGCAGCGCCGCCGGATCGCGGCCCAACTGTACCGCCTTGGCGACGAAGGCGTCGTCGTCGGCGACGTTCATCGCGTCCATGCCCAGGTGATGGTTGAGGCTGCCGGCCACGCGTGCGGCGAAGGTCGTGCCGGGGCAGGTCAGTAGCGGGCAGCCGGCCCACAGTGCATCGGAGGCGGTGGTGTGCGCGTTGTACGGATGCGTGTCCAGGAACAGGTCGGCATGCCGGTAGCGGGCCAGGTAGTCGGCATGCGCCAGTTTGGGCATGAAGCGCAGCCGCGCCGGATCCACATCGGCACGGCGCGCGGCATCGTGCAGCCGTGCATCGGCCTGGCCTGGGCCGGACAGCAGCCACAGCACGCTGCCCTGGACCTGGCGCAGCACCGCCAGCATCCGCGTCATGCTGCGCGGGGTCAGCTTGTAGCTGTTGTTAAAGCAGCAGAACACGGTGCCGTGTTCGGGTAACCCGCAGTCGCGGCGCGCTGGCGGCGCCGCGATGCGGCGGCTGTCGTCCGAGGGCTGGAACGCGCGCGGCAGGCGCAGCACGCGCTCGCTGTAATGTGCGGCCAGCGCCTCGGGCAGCGCGAACGCATCGCCGATCACATAGTCGATCCAGGGCGCGCCGGACGTGCCGGGGTAGGCCAGCCAGTTGATCTGCAGCGGTGCCGGACGCAGTGCCAGCACTTCCGGTGCGCCGCCGCCGCCCCAGCCGCGCAGGTCGAACAGGAGGTCGATGCCGGCATCGCGAATGCCTTGCGCGATCGCCCGGTGCGGCTGTCCGGCCACGTCGTGCCAGGCATGCGCCGCGGCGCGCAGGCGCGCACCGATCGCGCTGCCGTCGTCGCGGTTCAATGCGAAAAGCTGCACCTGCAGGTCGGCATGCGCGCGCAGCCGTTCGAACAAGGCCACGGTCAGCAGCCCGGTGGGATGCGCGCCGAAGCCGTTGGACAGGAAACCGATCTGCAAGGGGCCGGCGCGGCGCAGCGTCGCGGCCGGCAAGGGCGTCAGCGTCTGCGCCAGGGCAAGCGCACGGTTGCGTGCGCAGTGCAGCTGTTCGGCGGCGGTGGCGTCCTCATTGAGGAAGGCGAACGGTTCGATCGCCGGATGGCCCTGGCGCACCGCGCCGCGGACCTGCTGCGACAGCGCGTCCAGCGCACGCCAATCGCACAGTTTGCGTCGCCAGTTCAGCAGGTGCGCGGCGATCGACGGTTCCTGCGGCAGCAGCGCATGCGCATGCGCATAGGCCTGCGCGGCGGCTTCGGCCTCGCCGTTGTCTTCCAGCGCATGGCCCAGCCACAGGGCGATGCCCGGATGCTGCGGCGCGTGCTGCAGCGCCTGGCGCAATGCGGCGGTGGCCTCGGCATGGCGGCCCTGGCTCCAGCGCACGCGGCCCAGCCGCGCCAGGGCTTCCGGATGCGCCGGGCGCAGCTGCAATGCGCGCACTGCGGCCTGTTCGCCGGCGGCGATCGCGCCGGCGCCGAGCTCGGCATCGGCCAGCATCACCCAGGCGATGAAGTCCTGCGGGTCGCGGCGCACCGCGTCCTGCAGCTGGCGCAGCTCGTCCAGCGCGCTGCCGCTCACGTGCGGGCGGCGGCCGGCGCGTGCGCAGCGGCGCGGTGCACGCGCCGGCTCATGGGCTGTCGCTCAGCCGCGCCAGTTCGTCCACCTGGTGCTCATGGCTCAGGCGCTGGATCAGCGCGTCGAGATCGCCTTCGATCACGTTCGACAGGTCGTACAGGGTCAGGCCTTCGACCCGGTGGTCGGTGATGCGGCCCTGCGGGAAGCTGTAGGTGCGGATGCGCTGGCTGCGGTCGCCGCTGCCGACCTGCAGCTTGCGGTCCTGCGCTTCGGCCGCGGCCTGCTTGCTGCGCTCGGCGTCGAGCAGCTGCGCCTTCAGCCGCTTCATCGCCTTGTCGCGGTTGGCGTGCTGGCTGCGCTCGGTCTGGCATTCGACCACCACCCCGCTCGGCACATGGGTGATGCGGATCGCCGATTCGGTCTTGTTGACGTGCTGGCCGCCGGCGCCGGAGGAGCGGAACGTGTCCACCTTCAGGTCGGCCGGATTGATCGCGATCTCTTCCACATCGTCGGCCTCGGGGATGATTGCCACCGTCGCCGCCGAGGTGTGGATGCGGCCCTGCGATTCGGTCGCCGGCACCCGCTGCACGCGGTGCGTGCCGGATTCGAATTTGAGCTTGGAATAGGCGCCGCGGCCGACGATGCGCGCCACGATCTCCTTGTAGCCGCCGTGCTCGCCGGGGCTGTCCGACTCCACCTCCACCTTCCAGCCCTGGCGTTCGGCGTAGCGCGCGTACATCCGGAACAGGTCGCCAGCGAAGATCGCCGCCTCGTCGCCGCCGGTGCCGGCGCGCACTTCCAGGAACAGGTTGCCGTCGTCGCGCGGATCGCGCGGCACCAGCAGCAGCGCCAGCTGTTCGTCCAGCGCGAGCAGCCGCGCGTGGGCGGCGGCGATTTCCTCCTCGGCCAGTTCGCGCAGTTCCGGATCGGCGCGCATCGTCTCGGCCGCGGCCAGGTCGGCCTTGGCCGCGGCCTCGTCGGCCAGCGCGGCGGCGACCGGCTCCAACTGCGCGAATTCGCGAGAGTAATCGCGGAAGCGCGCGTTGTCGCTCACCACCTCGGGATCGGACAGCAGGCGTTCGAGTTCTTCGCGACGCTCGGCCAGCGCCTCCAGCTTACGGCGCAGGGTCGGTGTCATCGGTCTTCAGAATGGGATGGAAATAGCCCGGCTTTTCCGGGAATAGGCGCTCGGCTGCGCGGGCCAGCTCGGCATCGCCGCGCAGTGCCGCCTCGCGCAGCGCCGCGGTGGGCGGATGCAGCAGGCGGTTGGTCAGGGTGTTGGCGAGGAATTCCAGCACCTCGTCGGCCGGCTTGCCGTTGGCCAGTTGCTGCCGCGCCTTGGCCAGCACGTCGTCGCGGGTGCTGTCGCCGTGCGCGCGCAGGCGCTTGAGCGACGCCTGGCGGGTGCTGGCCTGCAGCGTCTCGATGTAGCGCAACACCTGCAGGTCGATGATCGCGTCGGCCGCCTCGGCCGCTTCGCGGCGGCCGCGGCGATTGTCCTCGACCGCGCGTTCCAGGTCGTCCACGGTGTACAGATAGGCATCGGCCAGCTCGGCCACGCCGGCCTCGATGTCGCGCGGCACCGCCAGGTCGAACAGCAGCATCGGCTTGTGCTTGCGCGCGCGCAGCGCCTGCTCGACCTGCGCCCGGGTCACCACCGGTTCGCGCGCGGCGGTGGCCGAGAACACCACGTCGGCTTCCTGCAGGTGCCGTTCCAGCTCGCTCAGCGGAAGCGCCACGCCGCCATGCCGGCTGGCCAGCTCCTGAGCGTGGGCGAGGGTGCGGTTGGCGATCAGCAGGCGCCGCACGCGGCCTTCGCTCAGGTGCCTGGCGGCCAGTTCGATGGTCTCGCCGGCACCGACCAGCAGCACCGTCGATTCGCTGAGCCGGGCGAAGGAATTCTGCGCCAGGCGCACCGCGGTGGAGGCCACCGACACCGGATTGGCACCGACCCGGGTATCGGTGCGCGCGCGCTTGGCCACCGAGAAGGTCTGCTGGAACAGCCGGTCCAGGCGGTTGCCCATCGCTCCGTGTGCGCGCGCCAGCGCCCAGGCATCTTTCACCTGGCCGAGGATCTGCGGCTCGCCCAGCACCATCGAGTCCAGCCCGGTGGCGACGCGGAACAGATGCCGCACCGCGTCGGCGTCCTGGTGCTGGTACAGGTAGCCGTGCAGGCCGGCCGCGTGCGAATCCAGCCAGTCGGCCAGGCTCTGCGCGTCGTCGGCGATCGCGTACAGCTCGGTGCGGTTGCAGGTGGACAGCAAGGCGGCCTCGGCGACGTTGGGCAAGGCGCGCAGCGACTGCAACGCGCGCGGTAGAGCATCGCCGGCGAACGCCACCCGTTCGCGCAGGTCGACCGGCGCGGTCTGGTGGTTCAATCCGAGCACCCACAACGTCATCTGTTCAGTTGCTTGCGATAAGCTGCTGGCCATTCAGGGCCCCATTTTACGGCCCGGTTGCCCCCGATGCCCGCATTGATTCGCATCCGTACCGTTCTATTGCTTTCCGCGCTCGCCGCGCTGCCCGCCACCGGGGGCGCGGCGGCCATGCCGGCGACCACCGCCAAGCGGGCGCCGAGCGCCGCTTCGTCCTCGCTGACGCCGGTGCTGGCCGGCGAGTTCGCACTGCAGGCCGGGCAGCTGGCCGATGCCTCGCACTGGTACCTGCAGGCGGCGAACGACGCCCCCGGCGATGCCGGCCTGGCCGAACGCGCGACCCGCATCGCGATGCTGGCCAACGACAACGCGGCCGCGACCCAGGCCCTGGCGCTGTGGCGCCAGCGTGCGCCGGAATCGCTGCCGATGCGCAGCGCCGAGGCCTCGCTGGCGCTGCGCATCGGCAACCTGCGCCAGGCGCGCGGGCTGCTGGTGGCGCTGCTGCGCGACAAGGACCCGCGCGGCTGGCGCTATGCGCTGGTGGCGCTGGTCAGCGGCAACCGCGATCCGGAAGTGGCGGCCAAGGTGCTGGACCAGTTGCTCGACGCCAACGCCATCCCCGACCAGCTCGAGGCCTGGCAGGAGTTCGGGCGCCTGGCGCTGCGCCTGGAGCAGCCGAAGCTGGCCGAGCGCATCGTCGATCAACTGGTCAAGCGCTTCCCGGAAGAACCGCGGGTGGCCCTGCTGCATGCCACTCAGCTGCAGCAGGCCGGCAAGACCGAGCAGGCGCGTGCGCTGCTGCAGGGCGTGGAGCCGAAAGCGCCGCGCGACCCGGAACTGCGCGGTGCGCTGGCCTACGCCTACGACGCGATCGGCGACACTGCCGCGGCGGCGCGGGTGCTGGCGCTCGGCCCGCAGGACACCCAGAACTACGGCCTGCGCGCCTCGATGCTGGCCAAGCTGCAGGACAACGCGGCGCTGAGCGCGCTGTACGCAGAACTGAGCAAGGAGTCCGCGCAGCCCGATCCGGAGCGGCGCCTGCTGCTCGGCAAGATCGCCGAGTTCCTGAAGCGTTACCAGGAAGCGGTGACCTGGTATCGCGGCGTGCCGGGCGGCCCGCTGCGCAACGAGGCGCGGCTGCGCACCGTCGGCGCGCTGTACGCACTCGGACAGAAGGACGCCGCCTTCGCCGATGCGCGCGCGTTGCAGGACGATGCCGATGCCGACGACGCCGCGCGCCGCGACGCCTATGTGCTGGAGGCGGAATTGCGCCAGCGCAGCGGCGACGACGCCGGCGAGCTGCAGGTGTTCGAGCGTGGCCTGGCCGCCTATCCGGACGACAACGCGCTGCTCTACGCGCGCGGCCTGGCCTGGGAGCGGCGCGACCGCATCGACCGCGCCGAGGCCGACCTGCGCAAGATCCTGGTCACCGAGCCGGAGAATGTGGCCGCGCTCAATGCGCTTGGCTACACCCTGGCCGATCGCACCCATCGCTACCGCGAGGCTTTGCAGCTGATCGACCGCGCGCGTACTGCCGATCCGGACAACGCCGCGATCATCGACAGCTACGGGTGGGTGCTGTACCGGCTGGGCAAGACCCAGGAAGCCCTGGTCCAGCTGCGCCGCGCCTGGACGCTGTTCAAGGATCCGGAGATCGCCGCGCACATCGGTCAGGTGCTGTGGGAGCAGGGCAAGCACGACGAGGCAACCAAATACTTCGACGAGGCGCGCAAGCTCGATCCGAAGAATCGCGCGCTGCAGCGGGCGATGGAAAAGGTCGCGCCGTGAGGTCGGCGCTGCGCGCGGGCTTGGCGCTGACGGCTCTGCTGGCGCTGGCCGGCTGCAGCACGCTGGCGCCGCGGCAGGCGCCGCCGGCCGCGAGCGCGCCGCTGAGCGACGCCGCGCGGCAGGCCGAATCGGCCCGCGGCGCCTGGCTGGCCGCGCATCCGAACTGGTCGTTCCAGGGCCGGGTGGCGATCACCAAGGGCCGCAATGGCGGCAGCGGGCGCATCGACTGGGCGCAGCAGCGGCGGCAGTACCAGGTCGAACTCAGCGCGCCGGTGACCCGCCAGAGCTGGCGCCTGAGCGGCGACAGCCAGCGTGGCGGCGGCCGTCTGGAGGGATTGGAAGGCGGTCCGCGCGCGGGCGAGGACGCGCAGCAGCTGCTGCTCGAGGCCACTGGTTGGGAGATTCCGGTCAATCTGCTGCCGGACTGGGTGCGCGGACAGGTTGCGGTGGACGCCGGCGCACCGGAGCAGGTGAGCTACGACGCTGAAGGGCGTCCGCAGGCGCTGCGGCAGATGGGCTGGGAGATCCAGTTCCAGGAATGGTATCCGCCCAGCGACGGCCGTCCGACCCTGCCGCGACGCATCGAGGCGCGCAACGGCGACGCCAAGGTGCGCCTGCTGCTGGACCAGTGGGGCTTCGTCGCGCCATGAGCGTGGTGGGAGAGCGTGGCTGGTCGGCCTGGCCGGCGCCGGCGAAGCTGAACCTGTTTCTGCAGATCACCGGCCGCCGCGCCGACGGCTACCACGATCTGCAGACCGTGTTCCGCCTGCTCGACTGGGGCGATACCGTGCATCTGCGCGTGCGCGACGATGGCGTGGTGGCGCGGCGCGGCGCCTCCGTCGCCGGTGTCGCCGAGGCCGACGACCTGTTGGTGCGTGCCGCGCTTCTTCTGCAAAAAGAAGCCAAAATCGCGCAAGGCGTGGATATCCGCGTCGAAAAACGCATTCCGGTGGGTGGTGGTTTCGGTGGCGGATCGTCCGACGCGGCGACCGCGCTGGTCGCGCTGAATGCGTTGTGGCGCGCTGCACTGGACGAGGACGCGCTGGCCGGCCTGGGCCTGGCGCTGGGCGCGGATGTGCCGGTGTTCGTGCGCGGCCGCGATGCCTGGGCCGAGGGCGTGGGCGAGCGGCTGACCGCGTTGCGCCTGCCGCCGGCCTGGTATGTGTTGGCCGATCCGGCGGTTCACGTGCCCACCGCGGCGTTGTTCCAGGCCGCGGATTTGACGCGGGATGCCGCGCCCGCGAAAATAGCTGACTTCGTTTCAGGTTTCCTGCTCGGCAATGCGTTCGAGCCGGTGCTGCTCCGCCGCGAACCCGCCATCCAGGCCGCGTTCCAGGCGCTTGCGCAGATCGGCACGCCGCGGCTTACCGGGTCGGGGAGCGGGTGTTTCGTCGAGTTCGCCGATCGCGCTGCCGCCGTGCGCGCGCTGGCGGTCTTGCCGGATGGGTTGCGCGCCTGGGTGGCTGGCGGCGTGACCCGCTCGCCGCTGCTCGACGCGCTGGAGGCATAGCAACAGTTTCATGCAGGGGCGTCGCCAAGAGGCCCAAGGCACCAGGTTTTGATCCTGGCATTCGTAGGTTCGAATCCTACCGCCCCTGCCATTTGTGTATGCAGATCCCTCTGCAAAAGCCCGCACATCCATGTGCGGGGGGTCAACAGGTAAGAGCTTCGCTTCGCCTGGTTTTTTCGGTTCCATGCTGTTTCTTCGTTGCACATTCTTCGCCGCCGCCGCTCGAGACACTCCTCATGCAAGATCAACGTAACCTGCTGGTGTTCTCCGGCAATGCCAACAAGCCGCTTGCCAAGAGCATCTGCAAGGAGCTGGGCGTGCGGGCGGGCAAGGCGATGGTGTCGCGCTTCTCCGATGGCGAAGTGCAGGTGGAGATCGAGGAGAACGTGCGCCGGCAGGAAGTGTTCGTGATCCAGCCGACCTGCGCGCCCAGCGCGGAGAACCTGATGGAGCTGCTGGTGCTGATCGACGCGCTCAAGCGCGCCAGCGCCGCCAGCGTCACCGCGGTGGTGCCGTACTTCGGCTACTCGCGGCAGGACCGGCGCATGCGCTCCTCGCGCGTGCCGATCACCGCCAAGGTCGCGGCGAAGATGTTCACCGCGGTCAACGCCGACCGCGTGCTGACCGTGGACCTGCACGCCGACCAGATCCAGGGCTTCTTCGATATCCCGGTCGACAACGTCTACGCCTCGCCGCTGCTGTTGGCCGACATCTGGCGCGCCTACGGCACCGACAACCTGATCGTGGTGTCGCCGGACGTGGGTGGCGTGGTCCGCGCCCGCGCCGTGGCCAAGCGCCTGGACGACGCCGACCTGGCGATCATCGACAAGCGCCGTCCGCGCGCCAATGTGTCCACGGTGATGAACATCATCGGCGACGTCGAAGGCAAGACCTGCGTGCTGGTCGACGACATCGTCGATACCGCCGGCACCCTGTGCGCCGCCGCGGCCGCGCTGAAGGCGCAGGGCGCGCTGAAGGTCGCCGCATACTGCACCCACCCGGTGCTGTCCGGCCCGGCGGTCAGCAACATCACCAACTCGCAGCTCGACGAGCTGGTCGTCACCGACACCATCCCGCTGTCGGACGCCGCGCGCGGCTGCAACAAGATCCGCCAGCTCAGCGTCGCCGAGCTGCTGGCCGAAACCATTCGCCGCATCGCCTTCGGCGAGTCGGTGAGTTCGTTGTACGTGGATTAAGGCTGGGAATGGGGCATCGGGAATAGGGAGCCGCAACGGCGCAGTGTCGCGCTGTCCGATGCTCTATTCCCGATTCCCCGCTCCCGGCTTCACAGACTCTTCTGGTCGCGGAAGAGTCCTCAAAACTGCCGCGAGGCGGTTCATTCAACCAAGGTAGTAAACGCAAATGGCAACCACACATGAAATCAAGGTTCAGCGCCGCGAGGTCGAGGGTAAGGGTGCGAGCCGCCGCCTCCGTCGCGACGGCCTGATCCCCGCCATCGTCTACGGTGGCGAACTGAAGCCGGTCAACATCCAGCTCAACCACAACGAAGTCTGGCTCGCCAGCCAGAACGACTGGTTCTATTCGTCGATCCTGAGCCTGAGCCTGAACGGCGACATCCAGAAGGTGCTGCTGCGCGATATGCAGCGCCACCCGTTCAAGCAGTTGATCCTGCACATCGACTTCCAGCGCGTGAACGACAACGAGGCGCTGCACGCCTCGGTGCCGCTGCACTTCCTCAACGAGGACGCCTCGCCGGCCGGCAAGTCGGTCGAAGTGGTCGTCACCCATGAGTTGAACGAGATCCAGGTGGTGTGCCTGCCGAAGGACCTGCCGGAGTTCGTCGAAGTCGACCTGTCCGCGCTGTCCGTCGGCGACGTGATCCATCTGTCCGACCTGAAGCTGCCGGCCGGCGTCGAGCTGCCGGAGTTGAAGCTGGGCAAGGAGCACGACGTGGCGGTGGTCATCGCCAAGCACGGCCAGATCGAGGTCGAGCCGGAAGCGACCGAGGCTCCGGCTGCGGTCGAGCCGGCGAAGAAGGACGGCAAATAATCGCCTGCGCAGCGCCCGGGCCGTGTGGTTCGGGCGCTGCGGCGATGCTGCGGCATGACTGGTCTGCGTCTGATCGTCGGTCTGGGCAATCCCGGAGCCGAACACGCGAACACCCGGCATAACGCCGGGTTTCGTTTTGTCGAACATCTGGCCGAGCGGGCCGGCGCGCGCTGGAACGTGGACGCCAAGCTGTTCGGCGAAACCGCCAAGGTCGACGTGGCCGGGCAGGCGCTGTGGCTGCTGAAGCCGGCCACCTTCATGAATCTCAGCGGCAAGTCGGTGACCGCCGCGTTGCGCTACTGGAAGATCGAACCGGCGCAGGCGTTGCTGGCGCACGACGAGCTGGATCTGGCGCCGGGCACGGCGCGGCTCAAGTTCGACGGCGGCCATGGCGGGCAGAACGGCTTGCGCGACACCATTCGCCTGCTCGGGCATGCCGGCTTCCACCGGTTGCGCATCGGCATCGGCCATCCCGGGCACAAGGACAAGGTCGTCCCCTGGGTATTGGGGCGTGCCAGCAAGGACGAGCAAATCCTGATCGACCGCGCCATCGACGCCGCCATCGCGGTGCTGCCGCTGGCGGTGCAGGGCGATTTCAATGAGGCGATGAAGCGGTTGCATACGGTCGGTACCCTGGACTCGGGACTCGGGACTCGAAACGCCTGAACTCCCTGGAAACATGCCCCTGTCTCACCCCATGAACATAGGATTGCTGCGAATGTACAAACAACCGCGTGTCGGCTTTGCGCCGAGTCCCGAGTCCCGAATCCCGAGTCCCGGAGCCACCAATGGGCATTAAGTGCGGCATCGTCGGCCTGCCCAACGTCGGCAAGTCGACGCTGTTCAATGCGCTGACCAAGGCGGGCATCGCTGCGGCCAACTTCCCGTTCTGCACCATCGAGCCGAACGTCGGCGTGGTGCCGGTGCCGGATCCGCGGCTGGGTGAGCTGGCCAGGATCATCAATCCGCAGAAAGTGGTGCCGACCGCGGTCGAGTTCGTCGACATCGCCGGGCTGGTCGCCGGCGCGGCCAGCGGCGAAGGCCTGGGCAACAAGTTCCTGGCGCACATCCGCGAGGTCGATGCGATCACCCACGTGGTGCGTTGCTTCGAGAACGCCGACGTCATCCACGTCAACAACAAGGTCGATCCGATCTCGGACATCGACACCATCGACACCGAGCTGGCTCTGGCCGATCTGGACAGCGTCGAAAAGGCGTTGAACCGCGCCGAGCGCAGCGCCAAGGGCGGCGACAAGGACGCAGCCGCGCGCAAGCCGGTGCTGGCCAAGCTGCAGACCGCGCTGGCCGACGGCAAGGCTGGGCGCAGCGCGGGCCTGGACGAGGAAGAGAAGGCGTTGGTGCGCGATCTGTTCCTGCTCACGCTCAAGCCGGTGATGTACATCGCCAACGTGCTCGAGGACGGGTTCGAGAACAACCCGCACCTGGACGCGGTGCGCGCGCGCGCCGCCACCGAGGGCGCCGAAGTGGTGCCGGTATCGGCGGCGATCGAGGAAGAGCTGTCGCAGCTGGACGACGCCGACCGCGACACCTTCCTGGCCGACCTGGGCCTGGCCGAGCCGGGCTTGAACCGTGTGATCCGCGCGGCGTACGCGCTGCTCGGGTTGCAGACCTATTTCACCGCCGGGGTCAAGGAAGTGCGCGCGTGGACGGTCAAGGCCGGCTCGACCGCGCCGCAGGCCGCCGCAGTGATTCACACCGATTTCGAGAAGGGCTTCATCCGCGCCGAAACTATCGCTTACGCCGACTTCATCAAGTACAAGGGCGAAGCCGGTGCGCGCGAGGCCGGACGGCTGCGCCTGGAGGGCAAGGACTACCGCGTGCAGGAAGGCGACGTGCTGCATTTCCGCTTCAACGTCTGAGCCGCATGCGCGCGTTCGCGCCGTGCCGCAGTCGCGGCGCGCGGGGGGCGCGTTTCCTGCGACATCGCGTCAAAATACTGTTGACAAGGCAGGGATGTCAGGGAAGAATAGCGGGCTGTTTCACCCCGTACTGATTTTGGCCTTGCGGCCTGATCGGGACGGGTAGCTGGAGGGATACCCAAGCGGCCAACGGGGGCAGACTGTAAATCTGCTGGCTTACGCCTTCGGTGGTTCGAATCCACCTCCCTCCACCAGTTTTTTTGTTGTGGCAGTGCGGCATCCCGTAGCGGGAGTAGTTCAACGGTAGAACCTCAGCCTTCCAAGCTGATGGTGCGGGTTCGATTCCCGTCTCCCGCTCCATTGAACGCGCTTGTGTCACAATAGAACTACGCTCACGTAGCTCAGTCGGTAGAGCACCTCCTTGGTAAGGAGGAGGTCGAAGGTTCGATTCCTTTCGTGAGCACCATATTCAGTCTCCAAAATCTTTCTACGATCACCGAGAACAAGCAGCCATGGCCAAGGGTAAGTTCGAGCGCACCAAGCCGCACGTCAACGTCGGCACCATCGGTCACGTCGACCACGGCAAGACCACGCTGACCGCAGCGCTGACCAAGATCGGCGCAGAGCGCTTCGGCGGCGAATTCAAGGCCTATGACGCGATCGACGCGGCGCCGGAAGAGAAGGCGCGCGGCATCACGATCTCGACCGCGCACGTGGAATACGAATCGCCGAACCGCCACTATGCGCACGTCGATTGCCCGGGCCACGCCGACTACGTGAAGAACATGATCACCGGTGCGGCGCAGATGGACGGCGCGATCCTGGTGTGTTCGGCCGCGGACGGCCCGATGCCGCAGACCCGCGAGCACATCCTGCTGTCGCGCCAGGTCGGCGTGCCGCACATCGTGGTGTTCTTGAACAAGGCCGACATGGTCGACGACGCCGAGCTGCTCGAGCTGGTCGAGATGGAAGTGCGCGAGCTGCTGAGCAAGTACGACTTCCCCGGCGACGACACCCCGATCATCCAAGGTTCGGCGCGTCTGGCGCTGGAAGGCGACCAGAGCGAGATCGGCGTGCCGTCGATCCTGAAGCTGGTGGAAGCGCTGGATACGTTCATCCCGGAGCCGCAGCGCGACGTGGACAAGCCGTTCCTGATGCCGGTGGAAGACGTGTTCTCGATCTCCGGCCGCGGCACCGTGGTGACGGGCCGTATCGAGCGCGGCGTGATCAAGGTGGGCGACGAAATCGAAATCGTCGGCATCCGTGCCACGCAGAAGACCACGGTCACCGGCGTGGAAATGTTCCGCAAGCTGCTGGACCAGGGTCAGGCGGGCGACAACGCCGGTCTGCTGCTGCGCGGCACCAAGCGTGACGACGTGGAGCGCGGCCAGGTGCTGTGCAAGCCGGGTTCGATCAAGCCGCACACCGAGTTCGAAGCCGAAGTCTACGTGCTGTCGAAGGACGAGGGCGGCCGTCACACCCCGTTCTTCAAGGGCTACCGTCCGCAGTTCTACTTCCGCACCACCGACATCACGGGCGCGTGCGAGCTGCCGGAAGGCGTGGAGATGGTGATGCCGGGCGACAACGTGAAGATGGTGGTCACGCTGATCAACCCGGTGGCGATGGACGAAGGCCTGCGTTTCGCGATCCGCGAAGGCGGCCGGACCGTCGGCGCCGGCGTGGTCGCCAAGATCATCAAGTAATGCCCGCTGTGGCGATTTCGGTCGCCGCGGTTTGACGATGTGCAGGCGGCTTCGGCCGTCGGGTTCAGCGAAGGGCGGGCCGGAACCTTCGGTCCGCCTTCGCCGTCTAAGGGAAATGCAGCGTTTGTAACTACACGCCAGTAGCTCAATTGGCAGAGCAGCGGTCTCCAAAACCGCAGGTTGGGGGTTCGAGTCCCTCCTGGCGTGCCAATCTGCCGCACCCTATCCAGTGACCTTGGTCGCATAGCCGCAAGAGTCGGATGAACAGCAAGATCGAGCATTCCAAAGGCACCACTGCTTCCTCCGGTGGCGATATCGTCAAGTACGTCATCGCTGCGTTGCTGGTGGTTGCGGGCTTGTTTGTCTGGTTCTGGTTCGGCGAGCCGAGTCGTGCGACGCAACTGGGGAGCTGGTCCGGGCCACTGCGTGGCCTGGCGGTCATCGTCGGCCTGGTTGCGGGTGCCGCGGTGTTCCTGCTGACCGCCAAGGGGCGCGAAGCCCGCGAGTTCGTGTCCGAGTCCCGGTTCGAACTGCGCAAGGTGGTCTGGCCGACCCGTCAGGAAGCGATCCGCACCACCTGGGTCGTGATCGTGGTGGTGATCATTCTGAGTCTGCTGCTGGGCGGGTTCGATTTCCTGATCCAGAAGCTGATGCAGTGGTTCGTGAGTCGTTGAGGAGAGTGCAGCAGTGAAGCGTTGGTATGTCGTTCACGCCTATTCAGGCTTCGAGAAGTCCGTGGCCCAAGCGCTGCGTGACCGCATTGTGCGTGACGAGATGCAGGAGCGCTTCGGCGACGTGCTGGTGCCGACCGAGGAAGTGATCGAGATGCGTGCCGGCCAGAAGCGCCGTTCCGAGCGCAAGTTCTTCCCGGGCTACGTGCTGGTGCAGATCGAGACCCATGAAGAAGCCGGCATCCCGCGCATCGATAACGAAAGCTGGCATCTGGTCAAGGAAACCCCGAAGGTGATGGGCTTCATCGGCGGTACCGCAGACCGTCCGTTGCCGATCCGCGACGAAGAGGCCGATGCGATCCTGCAGCGCGTTCAGGATGGCGTGGAGAAGCCGCGTCCGAAGGTGCTGTTCGAGCCGGGCCAGATGGTCCGCGTCACCGACGGTCCGTTCAACGACTTCAACGGCGTGGTCGAGGAGGTCAACTACGAGAAGAGTCGCCTGCGCGTCGCGGTGCTGATCTTCGGCCGCTCCACCCCGGTGGAACTGGAATTCGGCCAGGTCGAGAAGGCCTGAGCCTGCGCCGGCGCAGCTGCGCCGGACGCCAGAATCTCTGCTATACTGCGCGGCTAGCTGTCCAGGCTCGCCGCCTGGCAGGGCAGGAAGCCGCCGCAAGGCGGCTTTCTGCGCACGTCAAACGTGATGGCGGGACACGTGATTTTCCCGTCGCGATGGGGAGCCTGCAAGTTGGGGCGCTAGCACCCGGAGACCACTGAAATGGCAAAGAAAGTAGTCGGTTACATCAAGCTGCAGGTGAAGGCCGGTCAGGCCAATCCCTCGCCGCCGGTCGGTCCTGCGCTGGGTCAGCGCGGCCTGAACATCATGGAATTCTGCAAGGCGTTCAATGCCGCCACGCAGAAGCTGGAGCCGGGCCTGCCCACTCCGGTCATCATCACGGCCTATTCGGACCGTACCTTCACCTTCATCACCAAGAGTACTCCTGCGAGCGTGCTGCTGAAGAAGGCTGCAGGCATCACCTCCGGTTCCAAGCGCCCGAACAGCGAAAAGGTCGGCAAGGTCACCCGCAAGCAGCTCGAAGAGATCGCCAAGGCGAAGGAAGCCGACCTGACTGCAGCCGAGCTGGAAGCGGCGGTGCGTACGATTGCGGGTTCCGCTCGCAGCATGGGCCTGACGGTGGAGGGTTAAGCGATGGCACAGACCAAGCGACAGAAAGCAATCCGTGCTGCCGTGCAGCCGGGCAAGGCGTATTCGATCGACGAAGCGCTGAAGATCATCAAGTCCACCAGCAAGGCCAAGTTCGTTGAAGCCGTCGACGTGGCCGTGCGTCTGGGCGTGGATGCCAAGAAGTCCGACCAGCAGGTGCGCGGTTCCACCGTGCTGCCCGCCGGTACCGGCAAGAGCGTGCGCGTGGCGGTGTTCGCCCCGGCCGGCGCCAAGGCTGACGAAGCCCTGGCCGCTGGCGCCGAAGCCGTCGGCATGGACGACCTGGCCGAGAAGATGCAGGCCGGCGACCTCAACTACGACGTGGTCATCGCCACCCCGGACGCGATGCGCGTCGTCGGCAAGTTGGGCACGCTGCTGGGCCCGCGCGGCCTGATGCCGAACCCGAAGGTCGGCACCGTGTCGGCCAATCCGGCCGAAGCGGTGAAGAACGCCAAGTCGGGTCAGGTGCGCTACCGCACCGACAAGGGCGGCATCATCCACTGCACCATCGGCAAGGCCAGCTTCGAAGACGAGGCGCTGAAGAACAATCTGCAGGCGCTGCTGCTGGACCTGGTCAAGGCCAAGCCGGCGACCTCGAAGGGCACCTATCTGCAGAAGATCTCGGTGAGCTCGACCATGGGTCCGGGCGTCACCGTCGATCAGGCGTCGCTGTCACTGAAGTAATTCGCGATACGGCGGCGCTCCGCGAGGGGCGGCGCCGGTTCCACCCTTTTGAAGGCGTCGCCGAGGGGCAACCCGGAGCGAAGCCGTCAAAGACCGCAGGCGCGGTCGGCGCATACCGACGACGGGCACGGAAGCTCGATATGGCAAGGAGTCGCCGTCGGTACAGCGGGATCGCTTAATCCAGTCCCCTCGGGGACGCGCCGGCGTAGATGGTGCCGCCTTTCTGGAGTTTTTCTGGTTCAGGCCAGCTCGGGGTTTCCCGAGCGCGCTCACTCCAGGTCTGGAACGGCCACCAACTGGGATGCCATTCGGCGTCCCCGGCATCCAGGATGGAGGCCGCCCAGGACCGCACGCGGCAGGAGCCGCAAGCGGAGTTTGTTTGAAGCAGGGATTCGGGATTGAGGATCGGGGATTGGCAAGAGCGCATCACGGCTCCTGCGGCTCCCGAACCATCGGCCTCGAGCCCGGCTTTAACGGAGGAGTGCAATGGCTCTCAATCTGTCCCAGAAGCAAGAAGTCGTCGCCGAACTGGCAGACGTTGCCGCGAAGGCTCACTCCTTGGTTGCTGCCGAGTACGCCGGCATCACGGTCGCCCAGCTGACCGCGATGCGCAAGAAGGCGCGCGAAACCGGTGTGTACTTGCGTGTTGTCAAGAACACCCTGGCCTCGCGTGCCGTTGCCGGTACCGAATACGAGTGCGTCCAGGACGCGCTGGTCGGTCCGCTGCTATATGCGTTCTCGACGGAAGAACCCGGCGCTGCCGGTCGTCTGATCAAGGAATTCGCCAAGGGTAACGACAAGCTGCAGACCAAGGTCGTGTCGATAGGGGGCCAGCTGTATCCGGCCGCTCACCTCGAGGTGTTGGCATCGCTGCCGACCCGCGAGCAGGCGCTGGCCATGCTGGCACGTGTCCTCGCCGAGCCGGCGAGCATGTTCGCCCGCGCGGTGAAGGCTGTGGGCGACAAGCTCGGTGGTGGCGAAGAAGCCCCCGCCGCAGCGGAAGACGCCCCGGCCGAAACGGCTTAAGTTCGCGACACCTGAAACGGTTCACTAGAACCTCATCCAGAAAAAATTCCAAAGGTAATCACAATGTCCCTGTCTAACGAACAGATCGTCGACGCAATCGCCGAAAAGACCCTCATGGAAGTGATGGAGCTGGTCAAGGCCATCGAAGAGAAGTTTGGCGTCTCCGCCGCCGCCCCGGTCGCCGCTGCCGGCCCGGCCGCTGCTGCCGCCCCGGTCGAAGAGCAGACCGAGTTCAACGTCATCCTGAAGGCTGTCGGCGAGAAGAAGGTCGAAGTCATCAAGGCCGTCCGCGCCATCACCGGCCTGGGCCTGAAGGAAGCGAAGGACCTGGTCGAAGGTGCTCCGCAGACCGTCAAGGAAGCGGTGTCGAAGGAAGATTCCGAGAAGTTCAAGAAGGATCTCGAGGCCGCCGGCGCGACCGTCGAAATCAAGTAATCGGCATCTTGCATCGCCAGCGTGTCAGGTGATGCATCGAAGGCTGGGGACGCAAGTCCCCGGCCTTTGGCCGTTTCAGGCGGAAATCGGCAACAGAGAGTGGAGAATCGGAAAAGCCGCGTTGCGGGCTCCCGATTCCCGTGTCTCCAGTCCCGATTCCCGGCCGCACCGAGTTGGTAGTTGGAAGTAGCAAGAGAAGGCGTGCTGGTGCCGGCAATACCAGCGACTTCCAACTGACAATTTATGTTCACTCAGGGCCGCGGACGCGCGGCCCGCACAGCCAAGGTGATACCTCATGACGTCTTATTCGTTCACCGAAAAGAAGCGTATCCGCAAGGATTTCGGCAAGCAGCGCTCGATCCTCGAAGTGCCGTTCCTGCTGGCGATCCAGGTGGATTCCTACCGCGAATTCCTGCAGGAGAACACCGACCCGAACAAGCGTTCGGACCACGGCCTGCACGCGGCCCTGAAATCGGTGTTCCCGATCTCCAGCTACAGCGGCAACGCAGCGCTGGAGTACGTCGGCTACAAGCTCGGCGACCCGGTGTTCGACGAGCGCGAATGCCGCCAGCGCGGCATGAGCTACGGCGCCCCGCTGCGCGTGACCGTGCGCCTGGTGATCTACGACCGCGAGTCCTCGACCAAGGCCATCAAATACGTGAAGGAGCAGGAGGTCTACCTCGGCGAAATCCCGCTGATGACCGACAACGGCACCTTCATCGTCAACGGTACCGAGCGCGTCATCGTCTCGCAGCTGCACCGTTCGCCGGGCGTGTTCTTCGACCACGACCGCGGCAAGACGCATAGCTCGGGCAAGCTGCTGTACAGCGCCCGCATCATCCCGTACCGCGGCTCTTGGCTGGACTTCGAGTTCGACCCGAAGGACGCGCTGTTCACCCGCATCGATCGCCGCCGTAAGCTGCCGGTGTCGATCCTGCTGCGCGCGCTCGGTTACTCGAACGAAGAGATGCTGGCCGAGTTCTTCGAGATCAACACCTTCCACATCGATCCCAAGGAAGGCGTGCAGCTGGAACTGGTGCCCGAGCGCCTGCGCGGCGAGACGCTGAACTTCGACCTGGCCGATGGCGACAAGGTCATCGTCGAGGCCGGCAAGCGCATCACCGCGCGCCACGTCAAGCAGCTCGAAGCCGCCGGCGTCGCCGCACTGGCCGTGCCCGACGAGTACCTGGTCGGCCGCATCCTGTCGCACGACGTGGTCGATGCGGCGACCGGCGAACTGCTGGCCAGCGCCAACGACGAGATCAGCGAAGACCAGCTGAACGCGTTCCGCAAGGCCGGCGTCGATGCCGTGGGCACGCTGTGGGTCAACGATCTGGACCGTGGTCCGTACCTGTCCAATACCTTGCGCATCGATCCGACCAAGACCCAGCTGGAAGCGCTGGTCGAGATCTACCGCATGATGCGCCCCGGCGAGCCGCCGACCAAGGACGCCGCGCAGAACCTGTTCCACAACCTGTTCTTCACCTTCGAGCGCTACGACCTGTCCACGGTCGGCCGGATGAAGTTCAACCGCCGTGTCGGCCGCAAGGAAGTCACCGGCGAGTCGGTGCTGTACGACAGGAAGTACTTCGGCGAGCGCAACGACGAAGAGTCCAAGCGCCTGGTCGCCGAGCATGCCGACAGCTCCGACATCCTGGAAGTGATCAAGGTCCTGACCGAGATCCGCAATGGCCGCGGCGTGGTCGACGACATCGACCACCTCGGCAACCGTCGCGTTCGGTCGGTCGGCGAAATGGCCGAGAACGTGTTCCGCGTGGGCCTGGTCCGCGTCGAGCGCGCTGTCAAGGAGCGCCTGTCGATGGCCGAGTCCGAAGGCCTGACCCCGCAGGAACTGATCAATGCCAAGCCGGTGGCCGCCGCGATCAAGGAGTTCTTCGGCTCCTCGCAGCTGTCGCAGTTCATGGATCAGAACAACCCGCTGTCGGAAGTGACGCACAAGCGTCGCGTCTCCGCGCTGGGTCCGGGCGGTCTGACCCGCGAACGCGCCGGCTTCGAAGTGCGCGACGTGCATCCGACCCACTACGGCCGCGTCTGCACCATCGAGACGCCGGAAGGCCCGAACATCGGCCTGATCAACTCGCTGGCGGTGTATGCCCGCACCAACCAGTACGGCTTCCTGGAGACGCCGTACCGGAAGGTCGTGGACGGCCAGATCACCGACGACGTCGAATACCTGTCGGCGATCGAAGAGAACGAGTACGTGATCGCGCAGGCCAACGCGCTGCACGATTCTAAGAGCCGCCTGACCGAGCAGTTCGTGCCGTGCCGCTACCAGGGCGAGTCGCTGCTGAAGCCGCCGGCCGAAGTGCACTTCATGGACGTGTCGCCGATGCAGACCGTGTCCATCGCGGCGGCGCTGGTGCCGTTCCTGGAGCACGATGACGCCAACCGCGCGCTGATGGGCGCCAACATGCAGCGCCAGGCCGTGCCGACGCTGCGTGCGCAGAAGCCGCTGGTCGGTACCGGCATCGAGCGTGCGGTGGCGCGCGACTCGGGCGTGACCGTGAACGCCAAGCGCGGCGGCGTGATCGAGCAGATCGACGCGGCGCGCATCGTGGTCAAGGTCAACGAGGAAGAGATCGGCGGCGGCACCGATGCCGGCGTGGACATCTACAACCTGATCAAGTACACGCGCTCCAACCAGAACACCTGCATCAACCAGCGTCCGCTGGTCAATGTGGGCGATGTGATCGCGCGCGGCGACGTGCTGGCCGACGGTCCCTCGACCGACATCGGCGAGCTGGCCCTGGGCCAGAACATGCTGATCGCGTTCATGCCGTGGAACGGCTACAACTTCGAAGACTCCATCCTGCTCTCCGAGCGCGTGGTGGAAGAGGATCGCTACACCACGATCCACATCGAAGAGCTGACCTGCGTGGCGCGCGACACCAAGCTGGGGCCGGAGGAAATCTCCGCCGACATCCCGAACGTGTCCGAGCAGGCGCTGAACCGCCTGGACGAGTCGGGCGTGGTGTACATCGGTGCCGAAGTGCGCGCCGGCGACATCATGGTCGGCAAGGTCACGCCGAAGGGCGAGAGCCAGCTGACTCCGGAAGAGAAGCTGCTGCGCGCGATCTTCGGCGAGAAGGCCTCGGACGTGAAGGACAGCTCGCTGCGCGTGCCGCCGGGCATGGACGGCACCGTCATCGACGTGCAGGTGTTCACCCGCGACGGCATCGAGAAGGACAAGCGCGCCCGCCAGATCGAGGAAAACGAGATCAAGCGGGTCAAGAAGGACTTCGACGACCAGTTCCGCATCCTGGAAAGCGCGATCTACGCGCGTCTGCGCGCGCAACTGCTCGGCAAGGTCGCCAACGGCGGTCCGAACCTGAAGAAGGGCGACACCATCACCGACGCGTATCTGGACGGGCTGAAGAAGTCCGACTGGTTCGCGCTGCGGATGAAGGACGAGGAACCGTCCGACGCGATCGAGCGCGCGCAGAAGCAGATCCAGGCGCACGAGAAGGAATTCGAGCGTCGCTTCGCCGACAAGCGCGGCAAGATCACCGCCGGCGACGACCTCGCCCCGGGCGTGCTGAAGATGGTGAAGGTGTTCCTGGCGGTGAAGCGCCGCATCCAGCCCGGCGACAAGATGGCCGGTCGCCACGGCAACAAGGGTGTCGTGTCGATGATCCAGCCGATCGAGGACATGCCGTACATGGCCAACGGCGAGACCGTGGACATCGTGCTGAACCCGCTGGGCGTGCCGTCGCGCATGAACATCGGCCAGGTACTGGAAGTGCATCTGGGCTGGGCCGCCAAGGGCCTGGGGCGCAAGATCCAGAACATGCTCGAGGCGCAGACCAAGGTTGCCGACCTGCGCAAGTTCCTGACCCAGATCTACAACCACGACCAGAAGCTGGGCGAGGACCGTGTGGACCTGGATCAGTTCAGCGACGCAGAGCTGCTGCGCCTGGCCGGCAACCTGACCGACGGCGTGCCGATGGCCACCCCGGTGTTCGACGGTGCGACGGAAGCCGAGATCAAGCACATGCTCGAACTCGCCGACCTGCCGATCAGCGGCCAGACCCAGCTGTACGACGGCCGCACCGGCGAGGCGTTCGATCGCCACACCACGGTCGGCTACATGCACATGCTGAAGCTGAACCACCTGGTCGACGACAAGATGCACGCGCGCTCCACCGGCCCTTACTCGCTCGTCACCCAGCAGCCGCTGGGCGGCAAGGCGCAGTTCGGCGGCCAGCGCTTCGGCGAAATGGAAGTCTGGGCGCTGGAAGCCTACGGCGCGGCCTACACCCTGCAGGAAATGCTGACGGTGAAGTCCGACGACGTGCAGGGCCGCAACCAGATGTACAAGAACATCGTCGACGGCGAGCACGAGATGGTCGCGGGCATGCCGGAATCCTTCAACGTGCTGGTGAAGGAAATCCGCTCGCTGGCCATCAACATGGAACTGGAAGACTAAGGAGCCGGGACGCGGGACCCGGGACCCGGGACTCGGAAAAGCCAGAAGCGCGAGCGCTCTTGCTTCCGAGTCCCGAGTCCCGAGTCCCGAGTCCCGAGTCCCGTCAGAAAGCCTTCCCGCCCCGTCCTCGATACGAAATTCCTCCGACCCGGAGATACCCAATGAAAGACCTGCTCAACCTCTTCAACCAGCAGCGCCAGACGCTGGACTTCGACGCGATCAAGATCGCGTTGGCCTCGCCGGACCTGATCCGTTCGTGGTCCTTCGGCGAGGTGAAGAAGCCGGAAACGATCAACTACCGGACCTTCAAGCCCGAGCGCGACGGCCTGTTCTGCGCCGCCATCTTCGGCCCGATCAAGGACTACGAGTGCCTGTGCGGCAAGTACAAGCGCATGAAGCACCGTGGCGTGGTCTGCGAGAAGTGCGGCACCGAAGTGACCCTGGCCAAGGTGCGCCGCGAGCGCATGGGCCACATCGACCTGGCCTCGCCGGTCGCGCACATCTGGTTCCTGAAGTCGCTGCCCTCGCGCATCGGCCTGATGCTGGACATGACCCTGCGCGACATCGAGCGCGTGCTGTACTTCGAAGCCTACGTGGTGACCGAGCCGGGCCTGACCGCCCTGGAGCGCCGCCAGCTGCTGACCGAAGAGCAGTTCCTGACCGCGCGCCAGGAGCACGGCGACGACTTCGACGCCGCGATGGGCGCCGAGGCGGTGTACGAGTTGCTGCGCACGATCGACCTGCAGTCGGAAATGACCCGCCTGCGCGAAGAGATCGCCGGCACCGGGTCGGAAACCAAACTCAAGCGTCTGACCAAGCGCATCAAGCTGGTCGAAGCCTTCCTCGAGTCGGGCAACCGTCCGGAGTGGATGGTGATGACCGTGCTGCCGGTGCTGCCGCCGGATCTGCGCCCGCTGGTGCCGCTGGACGGCGGCCGCTTCGCGACCTCCGATCTAAACGACCTGTACCGCCGCGTCATCAACCGCAACAACCGCCTGCGCCGCCTGCTCGAACTCAATGCGCCGGACATCATCGTGCGCAACGAAAAGCGCATGCTGCAGGAATCGGTGGATGCGCTGCTGGACAACGGCCGCCGCGGCCGTGCCATCACCGGCACCAACAAGCGCCCGCTGAAGTCGCTGGCCGACATGATCAAGGGCAAGCAGGGCCGGTTCCGCCAGAACCTGCTCGGCAAGCGCGTGGACTACTCGGGCCGTTCGGTCATCGTGGTCGGCCCGACCCTGCGCCTGCACGAGTGCGGCCTGCCGAAGAAGATGGCGCTGGAGCTGTTCAAGCCGTTCGTGTTCGCCAAGCTGCAGCGTCGCGGCCTGGCCACCACCATCAAGGCCGCCAAGAAGCTGGTCGAGCGCGAAGAAGCCGAAGTCTGGGACATCCTGGAAGAGGTCATCCGCGAGCATCCGGTGCTGCTGAACCGTGCGCCGACCCTGCACCGCCTGGGCATCCAGGCCTTCGAGCCGGTGCTGATCGAAGGCAAGGCGATCCAGCTGCATCCGCTGGTGTGTACCGCGTTCAACGCCGACTTCGACGGCGACCAGATGGCCGTGCACGTGCCGCTGTCGCTGGAAGCGCAGCTCGAAGCGCGCGCGCTGATGATGTCCACCAACAACATCCTGTCGCCGGCCAACGGCGAGCCGATCATCGTGCCGTCGCAGGACGTGGTGCTGGGCCTGTACTACATGAGCCGCGCCCTGGAGAACAAGAAGGGCGAAGGCATGGTGTTCGCCAACATCGCCGAAGTGAAGCGTGCCTATGACAACCGTGCGGTCGAACTGCACGCCAAGGTCAAGGTCCGCATCACCGAGACGGTGATCGACGAGGACGGCGGCCGCAGCAAGAAGACCTCGATCGTGGACACCACGATCGGGCGCGCGCTGCTGGCCGAAATCCTGCCGGAAGGCCTGCCGTTCGCGCTGGCCAACACCGAGCTGACCAAGAAGAACATCAGCCGCCTGATCAACTCCAGCTACCGCCAGCTGGGTCTGAAGGACAGCGTCGTGTTCGCCGACAAGCTGATGTACACCGGCTTCGCTTACGCGACCCGCGCCGGCGTGTCGATCGGCATCGACGACATGCTGATCCCGGACGAGAAGAAGGGCATCCTGACCGAGGCCGAGGCCGAAGTGCTGGAAATCCAGGAGCAGTACCAGTCCGGCCTGGTCACCGCCGGCGAGCGCTACAACAAGGTCGTGGACATCTGGTCGCGCACCAACGAGCGCATCGCCAAGGCGATGATGGACACCATCGGTACCGAGAAGGTCACCAATGCCAAGGGCGAGACCATCGACCAGAAGTCGATGAACTCGCTATACATCATGGCCGACTCCGGTGCGCGTGGTAGCCAGGCGCAGATCCGTCAGCTGGCCGGCATGCGCGGCCTGATGGCGCGTCCGGATGGCTCGATCATCGAGACCCCGATCAAGGCCAACTTCCGCGAAGGCCTGAACGTGCAGGAGTACTTCAACTCCACCCACGGCGCTCGTAAGGGTCTGGCCGATACCGCGCTGAAGACCGCCAACTCCGGTTACCTGACCCGTCGCCTGGTCGACGTGGCGCAGGACGTGGTGATCACCGAACCCGATTGCGGCACCACCGAAGGGTTGACCATGACCCCGATCGTGGAAGGCGGCGACGTGGTCGAGCCGTTGCGCGACCGCGTGCTCGGCCGCGTGGTGGCCGAGGACGTGTTCCTGCCTGGCAACGACGAGGATCCGATCGTCACGCGCAACACGCTGCTCGACGAGCAGTGGGTCGCCAAGCTGGAAGAGGCCGGCGTGCAGACGCTGAAGGTGCGCTCCACGATCACCTGCGCCTCCTCGTTCGGCGTGTGCGCCCGCTGCTACGGCCGCGACCTGGCGCGCGGTCACCTGGTCAACATCGGTGAAGCGGTCGGTGTCATCGCCGCGCAGTCGATCGGCGAGCCGGGTACCCAGCTGACCATGCGGACCTTTCACATCGGCGGCGCGGCATCGCGTGCGGCGGCGGTGGACAACATCACGGTCAAGACCACCGGTTCGATCAAGTTCAATAACCTCAAGTCGGTCGAGCACGCCAGCGGTTCGCTGGTGGCGGTGTCGCGTTCGGGCGAACTGTCGGTGCTCGATGGCCACGGCCGCGAGCGTGAACGCTACAAGCTGGCCTACGGCGCAACGATCACCGCGAAGGACGGCGACGCGGTCAAGGCCGGCCAGTCGGTGGCCAACTGGGATCCGCATAACCACCCGATCGTGTCGGAAGTGGCCGGTTTCATCCGCTTCATCGACTTCATCGACGGCGTCACCGTCATCGAGAAGACCGACGATCTGACCGGCCTGGCCTCGCGCGAGATCACCGATCCGAAGCGCCGCGGCGCCCAGGCCAAGGACCTGCGCCCGATCGTGCGCATCGTCGACGGCAAGGGCAACGACCTGACCATCCCGGGCACCGATCTGCCGGCGCAGTACCTGCTGCCGCCGCGCTCGATCGTCAACCTGCAGGACGGTGCGGCGGTGGGCGTGGGCGACGTGGTCGCCAAGATCCCGCAGGAAGCGTCCAAGACCCGCGACATCACCGGTGGTCTGCCGCGCGTAGCCGATCTGTTCGAGGCGCGCAAGCCGAAGGATCCGGCGATCCTGGCCGAGCGCTCGGGCATCATCAGCTTCGGCAAGGACACCAAGGGCAAGCAGCGCTTGATCATCAAGGACACCGATGGTTCGGAACACGAAGAGCTGATTCCGAAGTACCGCCAGATCATCGTGTTCGAAGGCGAGCATGTGGCCAAGGGCGAGACCGTGGTGGACGGCGAGCCGAGCCCGCAGGACATCCTGCGCCTGCTCGGCGTGGAGCCGCTGGCCGCGTACCTGGTCAAGGAAATCCAGGACGTGTACCGCCTGCAGGGCGTGAAGATCAACGACAAGCACATCGAGGTCATCACCCGGCAGATGCTGCGCAAGGTCGAGATCACCGACCAGGGCAACAGCAAGTTCCTCAACGGCGAGCAGGCCGAGCGCCAGCGCGTCATCGAGGAAAATGCCCGCCTGGGCAACCGCAACGAGCTGCCGGCCAAGTACGACCCGGTGCTGCTGGGCATCACCAAGGCTTCGCTGGCCACCGAGTCGTTCATCTCCGCGGCCTCGTTCCAGGAGACCACCCGCGTCCTCACCGAGGCGGCGGTCCGCGGCACCAGCGACACGCTGCGCGGCCTGAAGGAAAACGTGATCGTCGGCCGCCTGATCCCGGCCGGTACCGGCCTGGCCTACCACAGCCTGCGTCGTCGCAACTCCAGCGGCCTGACCGAGTCGGAAATGCAGACCCTGTCAGGCGGCAACGCCGAGCCGGCGGTCGAAGCGCCAGCGCCAGCGCCGGCAGCGGCCAGCAGCGAGGAGTGAGCCGGATCGGCCGCGTGCGCGGGGCCGGTCGTAAGCGAAATGGGGCGCAACGGATGCGCCCCGTGTTCCGGCCCGGGATGGGCAGCAGGTTAAGTTTCCGTTGAGTTGACGGCACTTTTACTTGCCCGCTATACTTTCCTGTCTCGGCAGGCCGTCCTTCGGCCTGCCTTCGTTTTCACGCATCCAGGCCCCACGGCCTCAATCAGAAGAATCCACTGATGGCGACGATCAACCAGCTGGTCCGCAAGCCGCGGCAGGCGACCACCTACAAGAGCGCCTCTCCGGCGCTGGACAAGTGCCCGCAGCGCCGTGGCGTCTGCACGCGCGTGTACACCACCACCCCGAAGAAGCCGAACTCGGCCCTGCGTAAGGTCGCCAAGGTGCGCCTGACGAACCAGGAAGAGGTCATCAGCTACATCGGCGGCGAAGGCCACAACCTGCAGGAGCACTCCGTGGTCCTGATCCGCGGCGGTCGCGTCAAGGATCTGCCGGGCGTGCGCTATCACACCGTGCGCGGTTCGCTCGATGCCGCCGGCGTCGCCAAGCGTCGCCAGGGTCGTTCCAAGTACGGCGCCAAGCGTCCGAAGAGCTAAGGGAAAGCACACAAATGTCTCGTAAAGGTTCTACTCCGCAGCGCACCGTCCTGCCGGATCCCAAGCACGGCAGTGAAACCATCGCCCGTTTCATCAACATGGTGATGCTGAGCGGCAAGAAGTCGGTCGCCGAAAAGATCGTTTATGGCGCAATGGACGTCATCGGCGAGAAAAACCCGAATGCGGTCGAGCTGGTGCAGAAAGCGCTGGATAACGTCGCTCCGGCGGTCGAAGTCAAGTCGCGTCGCGTCGGTGGTGCCACGTACCAGGTGCCGGTCGAGGTGCGTTCCTCCCGTCGCATGGCGCTGGCCATGCGCTGGCTGATCGACTCGGCGCGCAAGCGCGGCGAGAACTCGATGCCGCGCAAGCTCGCGGCCGAGCTGGTCGACGCCTCGGAAAACCGTGGTGGCGCCATCAAGAAGCGTGAAGAAACCCACCGCATGGCGGAAGCGAACAAGGCGTTCGCGCATTACCGCTGGTGACCTTCCGGGCCTTGGAAACAGGGTCCGTCGGCACAATCTCCATGTGCTGCTAGCGGCGCCGCTGAGCGCTGCACAAATCCGAAGGCCGCCGCAAGGCGGCGTTCGGCCATCCGCAATTCAAGAATTCTGAGAGGCTCCCTGTGGCCCGCAACACTCCCATCGAGCGTTACCGCAACTTCGGCATCATGGCTCACATCGATGCCGGCAAGACCACCACCTCCGAACGCATCCTGTTCTACACCGGTGTCAGCCACAAGATCGGCGAGGTGCATGACGGTGCCGCGACGATGGACTGGATGGAGCAGGAGCAGGAGCGTGGCATCACCATCACCTCCGCCGCGACCACCGCGTTCTGGAGCGGCATGGACAAGTCGCTGCCGCAGCACCGCTTCAACATCATCGACACCCCCGGGCACGTCGACTTCACCATCGAAGTCGAGCGTTCGCTGCGCGTGCTCGACGGCGCGGTGTTCGTGCTGTGCGCGGTCGGCGGCGTGCAGCCGCAGTCCGAGACCGTGTGGCGCCAGGCCAACAAGTACGCGGTGCCGCGTCTTGCCTTCGTCAACAAGATGGACCGTACCGGTGCCAACTTCGACAAGGTGGTCGAGCAGCTGAAGTCGCGCCTGGGTGCCTACCCCGTGCCGATGCAGGTGCCGATCGGCGCCGAAGACGGCTTCGAGGGCGTGGTCGACCTGCTCAAGATGAAGGCGGTCCATTGGGATACCGCCTCGCAGGGCACCGTGTTCGAATACCGCGAGATCCCCGCCAACCTGGCCGACAAGGCCGTCGAGGCGCGCGCGTTCATGGTCGAGGCCGCGGCCGAAGCCAACGAAGCACTGATGGACAAGTACCTCAACGAGGGCGAGCTGTCCGAAGAGGAAATCGTCAGCGGCCTGCGCGAGCGCACGCTGAAGGTGGAAGTGGTGCCCGTGTACTGCGGTACCGCGTTCAAGAACAAGGGCGTGCAGGCGATGCTCGACGGCGTGATCCAGCTGCTGCCTTCGCCCAGCGACCGTCCGCCGGTCAATGGAATCGACGAGGACGACAAGGAAGACAGCCGTCCGGCTACCGACACCGCGCCGTTCTCGGCGCTGGCGTTCAAGATCATGACTGATCCGTTCGTGGGCTCGCTGACCTTCTTCCGCGTCTACTCCGGCACGCTGAACTCCGGCGACCAGGTGTACAACCCGGTCAAGTCGCGCAAGGAGCGTGTGGGCCGTATCCTGCAGATGCACTCCAACAATCGCGAAGAGATCAAGGAAGTGCGCGCGGGCGACATCGCCGCGGCGGTGGGCCTGAAGGACGTCACCACCGGCGACACGCTGTGCGCGCAGGACCACATCATCATCCTGGAGCGCATGGTGTTCCCGGAGCCGGTGATCTCGATGGCGGTGGAGCCGAAGACCAAGTCGGACCAGGAAAAGATGGGCGTCGCGCTGAGCCGCCTGGCGCAGGAAGATCCCTCGTTCCGCGTCAACACCGACGAAGAATCCGGCCAGACCATCATCCGCGGCATGGGCGAGTTGCACCTGGAAATCATGGTCGACCGCATGAAGCGCGAGTTCAACGTCGAAGCCAACGTCGGCAAGCCGCAGGTGGCCTACCGCGAGACCATCCGCAAGGCGGTCAAGCAGGAAGGCAAGTTCGTCCGCCAGTCCGGTGGTAAGGGTCAGTACGGTCATGTCGTGCTCGAGATCGAGCCGCAGGAGCGTGGCCTGGGCTACACCTTCGAGAACGCGATCGTCGGCGGCGTGGTGCCGAAGGAATACATCCCGGCGGTGGACAAGGGCATCCAGGAAGCGGTGGCCAACGGCGTGATGGCCGGCTACCCGATCGTGGACATCAAGGTCCGCCTGATCGACGGTTCCTACCACGACGTCGACTCCTCGGAAATGGCGTTCAAGATCGCCGGCTCGATGGGCTTCAAGGAAGGCTTCAACAAGGCCAGCCCGGTGCTGCTGGAGCCGATCATGAAGGTCGAGGTGGTGACCCCGGAAGATTACCTGGGCGACGTGATGGGAGACGTCAGCCGTCGTCGCGGCATCCTGCAGGGCCAGGACGACAGTCCGTCCGGCAAGGTGATCAACGCGATGGTGCCGCTGGGCGAAATGTTCGGCTACGCCACCACGCTGCGCTCGATGTCGCAGGGGCGCGCCACGTTCTCGATGGAGTTCGACCATTACGCCGAAGCGCCGACCAACATCGCCGAGTCGGTCATCAAGAAGAGCTGAGATCAGCGTGACGGGATTCGGGATTCGGGCATCGCAAGTCCCGCATCCCGGTCCCTTGTCCCCCATTCCGAATTAGAAGGTAATTACATCATGGCAAAGGGTAAGTTCGAGCGCACCAAGCCGCACGTCAACGTCGGCACCATCGGTCACGTCGACCACGGCAAGACCACGCTGACCGCAGCGCTGACCAAGATCGGCGCAGAGCGCTTCGGCGGCGAATTCAAGGCCTATGACGCGATCGACGCGGCGCCGGAAGAGAAGGCGCGCGGCATCACGATCTCGACCGCGCACGTGGAATACGAATCGCCGAACCGCCACTATGCGCACGTCGATTGCCCGGGCCACGCCGACTACGTGAAGAACATGATCACCGGTGCGGCGCAGATGGACGGCGCGATCCTGGTGTGTTCGGCCGCGGACGGCCCGATGCCGCAGACCCGCGAGCACATCCTGCTGTCGCGCCAGGTCGGCGTGCCGCACATCGTGGTGTTCTTGAACAAGGCCGACATGGTCGACGACGCCGAGCTGCTCGAGCTGGTCGAGATGGAAGTGCGCGAGCTGCTGAGCAAGTACGACTTCCCCGGCGACGACACCCCGATCATCCAAGGTTCGGCGCGTCTGGCGCTGGAAGGCGACCAGAGCGAGATCGGCGTGCCGTCGATCCTGAAGCTGGTGGAAGCGCTGGATACGTTCATCCCGGAGCCGCAGCGCGACGTGGACAAGCCGTTCCTGATGCCGGTGGAAGACGTGTTCTCGATCTCCGGCCGCGGCACCGTGGTGACGGGCCGTATCGAGCGCGGCGTGATCAAGGTGGGCGACGAAATCGAAATCGTCGGCATCCGTGCCACGCAGAAGACCACGGTCACCGGCGTGGAAATGTTCCGCAAGCTGCTGGACCAGGGTCAGGCGGGCGACAACGCCGGTCTGCTGCTGCGCGGCACCAAGCGTGACGACGTGGAGCGCGGCCAGGTGCTGTGCAAGCCGGGTTCGATCAAGCCGCACACCGAGTTCGAAGCCGAAGTCTACGTGCTGTCGAAGGACGAGGGCGGCCGTCACACCCCGTTCTTCAAGGGCTACCGTCCGCAGTTCTACTTCCGCACCACCGACATCACGGGCGCGTGCGAGCTGCCGGAAGGCGTGGAGATGGTGATGCCGGGCGACAACGTGAAGATGGTGGTCACGCTGATCAACCCGGTGGCGATGGACGAAGGCCTGCGTTTCGCGATCCGCGAAGGCGGCCGGACCGTCGGCGCCGGCGTGGTCGCCAAGATCATCAAGTAATGCCCGCTGTGGCGATTTCGGTCGCCGCGGTTCCAGTAGAAGGGTCGGCGCAAGCCGGCCCTTTTTCGTTGCGAGGAGGGGTGGGGCGGTGATCCGCAAAATTGTTGCCGCAAGATGTTGCGGGCGGGTGAATCAGTCGCTATAATGCGCGGCTCGGCATTCCTGGGTAGGGTGCCGGATACAACGCGAAAAGAGAGGCAGGATGCCCCTCGTGTTCGCCAGACCGGGAAGGTCGCGCTGCATGAAGCATTCAACGGCCTTGCGCTGTTGACGTTGTTTTATCTGCGCATTATACTTTTCCGTCTGGGCAGGCCGGGTAACTGGTCTGCCTCAGTTTTTGGGCGGAGGAATGGCCCTCGCCAGCTGGATGCTCGGCGGTATACGACGTCAGGAAATAATCGGGGCAGGTATCCCAGAGGCCTTGCCCGTCGCTCTTTTAACGAAGGAACCCACCGCCATGGCGGAGCAAAAGACCGGTCAGAAAGCGGATCAGAAGATCCGGATTCGGCTGAAGGCGTTCGATCATCGTCTGATCGACCGTTCGGCCAGCGAGATCGTTGAGACGGCCAAGCGGACCGGCGCGCAAGTGCGCGGCCCGATCCCGCTGCCGACCAAGATCGAACGCTACACCATTCTCGTTTCTCCGCACGTCGACAAGGACGCGCGCGACCAGTACGAGACCCGCACGCACAAGCGCGTGCTCGACATCATCGGCCCTAACGACAAGACCGTGGACGCGCTGATGAAGCTCGAGCTCGCGGCGGGCGTCGATGTCCAGATCAAGTTGACCTGAGGACTACGACCATGACGAAGAAATATTCGTTGGGCTTCGTGGGCCGCAAGGCCGGCATGAGCCGCGTCTTCACCGAAGACGGCCGCTCCATCCCGGTCACCCTGATCGAAGCGACCCCGAACCGCATCACCCAGCTCAAGACCGTCGAAAGCGACGGCTACAGCGCCGTGCAGATCACCGTGGGCGCCCGTCGCGCCGCGCTGGTCAACAAGCCTGCCTCCGGCCACTACGCCAAGGCGAAGGTCGAAGCCGGTCGCGGCCTGTGGGAGTTCCGCGTTGAAGACGCGCAGCTGGGCGATTACGCCATCGGCGGCGAGATCAAGGCGGACATCTTCGAGGTCGGCCAGAAGGTCGACGTCCAGGGCGTCACCAAGGGCAAGGGTTTCCAGGGCACCATCAAGCGGTACAACTTCCGCATGGGCGATGCGACCCACGGTAACTCGCTGTCGCATCGCGCGCCGGGTTCGCTGGGTCAGCGCCAGACCCCGGGTCGCGTTTTCCCGGGCAAGAAGATGTCCGGCCACATGGGCGCGGTGCAGCAGAGCACGCAGAATCTGGAAGTGGTCAAGGTCGACGTCGAGCGTGGCCTCATCGCCATTCGCGGCGCTGTGCCTGGCGCTGCCGGTGGCGACGTGATCGTGCGTCCGGCTAGCAAGGCATAAGGAGAGATGACGATGGAACTCGTTATCACGGGTAGCAACAACAAGGTCTCGGTCTCCGACGCCGTGTTCGGTCGCGATTTCAGCGAGGATCTGGTTCACCAGGTCGTCGTCGCCTATCGCAACGCCGGCCGCGCCGGCACCAAGGCGCAGAAGACGCGTTCGGAAGTCAACGGCACCACCAAGAAGTCGAAGAAGCAGAAGGGCGGTGGCGCACGCCACGGCGCGCTGACCGCTCCGATCTTCGTTGGCGGCGGCGTGACCTTCGCGGCCAAGCCGCGCAGCTTCGAGCAGAAGGTGAACCGCAAGATGTATCGCGCCGCGATCTGCGCGATCCTTTCGGAGCTCAACCGCCAGGGTCGCCTGATGGTCGTCGACGCGTTCGACGTCGAGGCCAGCAAGACCAAGGATCTGATCGAGAAGCTGAAGGGTCTGGAAGTGGGCAAGCGCCCGCTGATCGTGACCGAAGAGGCGTCCGAGCATCTGTACCTGTCGGCGCGCAACCTTCCCTACGTGGAAGTGCGTGACGTGCAGGGCCTGGATCCGGTGTCGCTGGTCGGGGCCGATACGGTCGTGATCACCGCCGATGCGGTCAAGAAGGTCGAGGAGTGGCTGGCATGAGCAGCAACGAAAAAATCTTCAGCGTGCTGCGTGCCCCGCGTGTCTCCGAAAAGACCGCGCGCCTGCAGGAGCTCTCCAATCAGTACGTCTTCGAGATTTCGAGCGAAGCCACCAAGGCCGATGTCAAGGCCGCGGTCGAGCAGCTGTTCGACGTCAAGGTCGAGTCGGTCAACGTGTTGAACGTCAAGGGCAAGAACAAGTCCTTCCGTTCGCGCAGCGGTCGTCGCGGCGATTGGCGCAAGGCGTACGTGCGTCTGGCCGAAGGCCAGTCCATCGACGTAACGGCCAAGGCCTGAGGTCCATCCCATGCCATTGATGAAATTCAAACCCACCTCTCCCGGCCGTCGTTCGGCCGTGCGCGTGGTCACGCCTGATCTGCACAAGGGCGCCCCGCACGCCGCCTTGCTGGAGCCTCAGAGCAATTCTGGTGGTCGTAACCACCACGGCCGCATCACCACCCGTCACGTCGGCGGTGGTCACAAGCAGCACTACCGCATCATCGACTTCAAGCGCAACAAGGAAGGCATTCCGGCGCGTGTGGAGCGGATCGAATACGATCCGAACCGCACCGCTCATATCGCCCTGCTGTGCTATGCCGACGGCGAGCGCCGCTACATCATCGCGCCGAAGGGCCTGAAGGCCGGCGACCAGGTGATCGCCGGTTCGGATGCGCCGATCAAGACCGGCAACACGCTGCCGCTGCGCAACATCCCGGTCGGTACGACGGTGCACGGCATCGAGCTGAAGCCGGGCAAGGGCGCGCAGATCGCGCGCGCTGCAGGCGCTGCGGTGCAGCTGGTCGCGCGTGAAGGCATCTACGCCACCCTGCGTCTTCGCTCCGGCGAAATGCGCAAGGTGCCGGTCGAGTGCCGCGCCACCATCGGCGAAGTCGGCAACGACGAGCACAACCTCGAGAAGCTGGGCAAGGCTGGCGCCAAGCGCTGGCGTGGCGTGCGTCCGACCGTTCGCGGTGCGGCCATGAACCCCGTCGATCACCCGCACGGTGGTGGCGAGGCGAAGGCCGGTCAGGGTAATCCGCATCCGGTCACTCCGTGGGGTGTGCCGACCAAGGGTTACAAGACGCGCCATAACAAGCGCACCGAACAATTCATCGTCCGCGATCGTAGGGGCTAATCGACCATGGCACGTTCACTCAAGAAAGGCCCGTTCGTCGATCACCACCTCGTCAAGAAGGTGGAGGCCGCGGCCGGCAGCAAGCGTCCGATCAAGACCTGGTCGCGTCGCTCGATGATCCTGCCGGAGATGGTGGGTTTCACCATCGCCGTGCACAACGGCAAGAACCACGTTCCGGTGCTGGTCAACGAGAACATGGTCGGCCACAAGCTCGGCGAATTTGCCGTCACCCGGACCTTCAAGGGTCACGGTGGCGACAAGAAGTCGAGCCGGTAAGGAGAGATGACGATGGAAGCGAAAGCAATCCTGCGCACTGCGCGCATCTCCCCGCAGAAGGCCCGCCTGGTCGCCGACCAGGTGCGCGGTCTTTCCGCCGAGCGGGCGGTCAACCTGCTGAAGTTCTCGGATAAGAAGGCTGCCCACCTGATCAAGAAGGTGGTGGAGTCGGCGATCGCCAATGCCGAGAACAACCAGGGCGCGGATGTCGACGAGCTGAAGGTCAAGACCATCATGGTTGATGAAGGTCCGACCCTGAAGCGTTTCATGGCGCGGGCGAAAGGCCGCGGTACCCGCATCCTCAAGCGCACCAGCCACATCACTGTGGTTGTGGGCGCCGCCAAGTAAGCGGAAAGGAAAAGACGATGGGTCATAAAGTTCATCCGATTGGAATCCGCCTGGGTGTCTCCAAGGACTGGAATTCCAAGTGGTACGCCAACAAGGGCGAGTTCGCCGGTTACCTGGCAGCCGACCTCAAGGTCCGTGAGATGCTGCGCAAGAAGTTGGCGCAGGCGGGCATCAGCAAGATCCTGATCGAGCGTCCGGCCAAGACCGCACGCGTGACGATCCACACCGCCCGCCCGGGCGTGGTGATCGGCAAGCGCGGTGAGGACATCGAGAAGCTGCGCAAGGAAGTGAGCGAGATGATGGGCGTCCCCGCCCACATCAACGTCACCGAAGTGCGCAAGCCGGAGCTGGATGCGCAGCTGGTCGCCGAGTCGATCGCGCAGCAGCTGGAGCGCCGCATCATGTTCCGCCGAGCGATGAAGCGCTCGGTCGGCAACGCGATGCGCCTGGGTGCCCTGGGCATCAAGGTCAACGTCGCCGGCCGCTTGAACGGTGCGGAAATCGCCCGTTCCGAGTGGTACCGCGAGGGCCGCGTGCCGCTGCATACGCTGCGTGCCGACATCGACTATGGCTTCGCCGAAGCCAAGACGACCTACGGCATCATCGGCATCAAGGTGTGGATCTACAAGGGCGAGATCTTCGATTTCTCCCAGGTTGGCCAGGAAAAGCAGGACGATTCCCCGCGCAACGATCGTAACGATCGCGGCGACCGCGGTGACCGTCCGTCGCGTCCGGCTCGTGAAGCGAGGTAACGGCAATGTTGCAACCCAAGCGAACCAAATACCGCAAGATGCACAAGGGCCGTAACGACGGCCTGGCATGGAGCGGCAACGCCGTCAGCTTCGGCGAGTACGGGCTGAAGGCCACCGCGCACGGTCAGCTGACCGCGCGCCAGATCGAAGCGGCGCGCCGCTCGATCAGCCGCTACGTCAAGCGCGGCGGCAAGATGTGGATCCGCGTGTTCCCGGACAAGCCGATCACCAAGAAGCCGATCGAAGTGCGAATGGGCTCCGGTAAGGGCAACGTCGAGTACTGGGTCGCCCAGATCCAGCCCGGTCGCATGATCTATGAAATCGAAGGCGTCGGCGAAGATGTCGCGCGCGAGGCGTTCCGCCTGGCCGCTGCCAAGCTTTCGGTGACCACCACCTTCGTGACCCGGACGGTACGCTGATGGACATCAAACAACTCCGCGAGAAGTCGGCTGACGATTTGAAGGCCCATCTGACCGATCTGCGCAAGGAGCAGTTCGCCCTGCGCATGCAGCAGGTCACCGGGCAGCTGCCGAAGACCCACGAAACCCGTCGGGTGCGCCGCGAGATTGCTCGCGTGAAGCACCTGATCGGCAGCACGAAGTAAGGATGGCCGCCATGAGCGACACTAACGAAAGCAAGACGCTGCGCACGGTCGAAGGCCGCGTCGTCAGCAACAAGATGGACAAGACCGTCACCGTGCTGGTGGAGCGTCAGGTCAAGCATGCGTTGTACGGCAAGTACATCAAGCGCTCGACCAAGCTCCACGCCCACGACGCCGACAACGCCTGCAACGAAGGCGATCTCGTGCGCGTGACCGAGATTGCGCCGATGTCCAAGACCAAGAACTGGCGGGTGGTTGAAATCGTCACCCGTTCGGCCGACTAAGGGAGATCTGAATCATGATCCAGATGCAGAGCTACCTCGACGTCGCCGACAACTCCGGTGCCAAGGAAGTGATGTGCATCAAGGTGCTCGGCGGCTCCAAGCGCCGCTACGCACGCATTGGCGACATCATCAAGGTCACCGTCAAGGACGCGATCCCGCGCGGCAAGGTCAAGAAGGGCGAAGTCTACGACGCCGTCGTGGTGCGCACCCGCAAGGGTGTGCGTCGTCCCGACGGTTCGCTGATCCGTTTCGACGGCAACGCTGCGGTATTGCTCAACAACAAGCAGGAGCCGATCGGCACGCGCATCTTCGGGCCTGTTACCCGCGAGCTGCGGTCCGAGAAGTTCATGAAGATCGTCTCGCTCGCTCCTGAAGTGCTGTGAGCGGAGGACATACACATGGCTAACCGTATCAAGAAGGGCGACCAGGTCGTCGTCACTACTGGCAAGGACAAGGGCAAGCAGGGCGAAATCGTCCGTGTCGACGGCGATCGGGTGATCGTCTCCAACGCGAACATCGTCAAGCGCCATACCAAGCCGAACCCGCAGGCAGGCGTTGCCGGCGGCGTGGTCGAGCGTGAAGCGTCGATCCATATCTCCAACGTGGCGATCGTCAACCCGGCATCGGGCAAGGGCGAGCGCGTTGGCTTCAAGGTGCTGGAGGATGGACGCAAACTGCGTGTGTTCCGCTCCAGCGGTGAGGCGCTCGACGCCTGAGGAATGACACAATGAATTCCCGTCTCGAAAAGATTTACAAGGAAGAAGTGGTACCGGCTCTGATGAAGAAGTTCGGTTACACCAATCCGATGCAAGTGCCGAAGCTGGTCAAGGTCACCCTCAACATGGGCGTGGGCGAGGCGGCGACGAACAAGAAGATCCTGGAAAACGCCGTGGCCGACATGGCCAAGGTTTCCGGCCAGAAGCCGGTGGTCACCAAGTCGCGTATCTCGGTGGCGTCATTCAAGATCCGCGATGGTTGGCCGATCGGCTGCAAGACCACACTGCGTCGCGGCAAGATGTACGAGTTCCTGGACCGCCTGATCAACATCTCGCTGCCGCGCGTGCGCGACTTCCGCGGTGTGTCCGGTCGTTCGTTCGACGGTCGCGGCAACTTCAACATGGGCGTGAAGGAACAGATCATCTTCCCGGAAATCGACTTCGACGCCGTCGATGCGATCCGCGGTATGGATATCGCCATCACCACCACCGCCAAGACCGACGCCGAAGCGAAGGCGCTGCTCGAAGCGTTCAAGTTTCCGTTCCGTAATTAAGGGTTAGACAATGGCAAAGACCTCCATGGTCAACCGCGACCTCAAGCGGAAGAAGCTGGCGAAGAAGTTCGCCGACAAGCGCGACGCGCTGAAGAAGATCATCTCCGCCGACAGCTCGTCCTACGACGAGAAGGCCGAGGCGGTGATCAAGCTGCAGAAGCTGCCGCGCGATTCCTCGCCGTGCCGTCATCGCACCCGTTGCGAGCTGTCCGGTCGTCCGCGCGCCGTGTACCGCAAGTTCGGCCTCGGCCGCAACATGCTGCGCAAGGCGACGATGAACGGCGACGTGCCTGGCCTGCGCAAGGCCAGCTGGTAACAACCGGCGGTCCCGGCTCCGTTCGCGGAGCCCGGGGCAGGGCAGTCGCCCGTCCGCGTGCTGTTCAGTCAACGAGTCCGACGCAAGTCGGACTTTTTGTCGTATAATCCCGCTCCTTGCCTGCGCCTGGCAGGGGGGGGCGGAAAACAGGCCCTGGCCTTCTTCAGGACGCTCCACGCTTCACATCACCGCGTCATTCCACAGTTACACATCACAAGATTTTCGCGAAAGCGGATATCGGTGCACTCAAAGGTAGACACCATGAGCATGACTGATCCCATCGCCGACCTGCTGGTCCGCATCAAGAATGCGGCCGCGGTTGGCAAGCCGACGGTGAAAATGCCGTCCTCCAAGATCAAGGTTGCAATCGCAGAAGTGCTGAAGGCCGAAGGCTACATCGGCGACCTGCGCGTCAATCCGATCGAGAACAACAAGTCCGAACTGGAAATCGTGCTGAAGTATTTCGAGGGCCGTCCGGTCATCGATACGCTCAAGCGCGTGTCCCGTTCGGGTCTGCGTCAGTATCGCGGTAAGGCTGAGTTGCCGAAGGTTCTCGGCGGCCTGGGCGTTGCCATCATTTCCACGTCCAAGGGCATCATGACCGATGCGCAGGCCCGTCAGGCCGGCGTCGGTGGCGAAGTCCTGTGCTTCGTGGCCTAAGGGAAGGAGCAAGTAAATGTCCCGCGTAGCCAAGAAGCCGATTTCCCTCCCCAAGGGCGTCGAACTGAATGTCCAGCCCGAGCTGGTGAGCGTCAAGGGCCCGAAGGGTACCCTGTCGCTGATCAAGCCCGCTGGCGTCGAAATCAAGCAGGAAGACGGTGTCGCCACGCTGTCGGCCAACGACCCGTCGCAGATCGCCATCACCGGCACCGTCCGCGCGATCCTGGCGAACATGGTGCACGGCGTGTCCGAAGGCTTCGAGCGCAAGCTTGAGCTGGTCGGCGTCGGTTACCGTGCCACGATGCAGGGCAAGGACCTGAGCCTGGCGCTCGGTTTCTCGCACCCGGTCCTGTTCACGGCGCCGGAAGGCATCACCCTGGCCACCCCGACTCAGACCGAGATCGTGGTGCAGGGCACCGACAAGCAGCGCGTCGGCGAAGTCGCCGCCAAGATCCGCGGTTTCCGTCCGCCGGAGCCCTACAAGGGCAAGGGTGTGAAGTACGCCGGTGAAGCCATCATTCGCAAGGAAGCCAAGAAGGCATAAGGCAGGTCCTGCTGCGAGGAGCCCGGCCATCCATGGCCGGATTCTTCGACGCAAAAGCCTGTTCTCCTTCAGCTTCCGTAGGACATAGACATGACCATCAACAAGAACATCGCCCGCCTGCGCCGCGCCAAGTCGACCCGTGCGCACATCCGCGAACTCGGCGTCGCGCGCCTGTCGGTGCTGCGCACCGGTCAGCACCTGTACGCGCAGGTCTTCACTGCCGACGGCTCCAAGGTGATCGCTGCGGCGAACACCCTGCAGGCCGACGTCAAGGACGGCCTGAAGAGCGGCAAGAACAGCGAGGCGGCCGTCAAGGTCGGCAAGCTGATCGCCGAGCGCGCCAAGGCTGCGGGCATCGAGAAGGTCGCCTTCGACCGCTCGGGCTACCGCTACCACGGCCGCATCAAGGCGCTGGCCGACGCCGCGCGCGAAGGCGGCCTGCAGTTCTGATCCTTGCGGGTGCGGCGTCCACGCCGCGCCCGACCTGCCGATGCGGGTTGCATCGGACCTTGGCGCGCCTTGTGTGCGCGTCCGGGGAACACGGTTCCAGTCAACAACTACAAGCGGCATGCAAGCCGTAAATCTTTCAACTACCAAGGAATACACAATGGCTGAAGAACAGCGTGCACCGCGGGGTCGTGATCGCGACCGCAACCGCGAAGAGAAAGTCGACGACGGCATGATCGAGAAGCTGGTCGCGGTCAACCGCGTCAGCAAGACGGTCAAGGGCGGTCGCCAGTTCACCTTCACCGCGCTGACCGTGGTCGGCGACGGCAACGGCAAGATCGGCTTCGGTTACGGCAAGGCGCGCGAAGTGCCGGTCGCGATCCAGAAGTCGATGGAATATGCGCGCAAGGGCATGCTCAACATCGATCTGAACAACGGCACCCTGTGGCACGCGGTGAAGTCCGGCCACGGCGCGGCGCGCGTGTTCATGATGCCGGCGTCGGAAGGTACTGGCGTCATCGCCGGCGGCGCGATGCGCGCCGTGCTGGAAGCGGTCGGGGTCAAGAACGTGCTGGCCAAAGCCGTCGGTTCGCGCAACCCGATCAATCTGGTGCGCGCTACGCTGCGCGGCCTGGAAGACATGCAGTCGCCGTCGCGCATTGCGGCCAAGCGGGGCAAGAAGGTGGAGGAGCTCAACCATGGCTAATGCGTCCAACAAGACGGTGAAGGTGCGCCTGGTGCGCGGCCTTCGTGGTACCCAGTCGCGTCACCGCCTGTCGGTGCGTGCGCTGGGCCTGAACAAGCTCAACGATGTGCGTGAACTGAAGGACAGCCCGCAGGTGCGCGGCCTGATCAACAAGGTTCACTACCTCGTCCAGGTTGAGGAGTAAGCGACCATGACTTTGCATCTGAATGATCTGAAGCCCGCCGAAGGCGCGCGGACCGAGCGCACCCGCGTCGGTCGCGGCATCGGCTCGGGCCTGGGCAAGACCTGCGGCCGCGGCCACAAGGGTTCGTTCGCGCGCAAGGGCGGCGGCAAGATCAAGGCCGGCTTCGAAGGCGGCCAGACCCCCATGCAGCGCCGTCTGCCGAAGATCGGCTTCCGTTCCAAGATGGCCAAGGACACGGCCGAAGTGCTGTCCTACCAGCTCGACAACCTGCCGGAAGGCGAGATCGATTTCGCCGCGCTGCGCGCTGCCAAGCTGGTCCCGAGCACCGCGAAGAAGGCAAAGGTCGTCCTCAAGGGCGAGCTGAGCAAGAAGTTCGTGCTCAAGGGCATCGCTGCGACCGCCGGTGCCAAGGCGGCAATCGAAGCTGCCGGCGGCAGCGTGCAGGAGTAACACGCAGATGGCGCAGGCTGGCATGGGTAACCTCGGCGGCGGGCTTGGCAAGTTCACGGAACTTCGCCAGCGCCTGTTGTTCGTTCTCGGCGCATTGATCGTCTACCGCATCGGTTGCTACGTGCCGGTGCCGGGCGTCAATCCCGAAGCCATGCTTGCGCTGATGCAGGCGCAGGGCGGCGGCATCGTGGACATGTTCAACATGTTCTCGGGCGGCGCCCTGCACCGTTTCAGCATCTTCGCGCTGAACGTGATGCCGTACATCTCGGCATCGATCGTGATCCAGTTGGCCACACACATCTTCCCGTCGCTGAAGGCGATGCAGAAGGAAGGCGAGTCCGGCCGGCGCAAGATCACCCAATATTCGCGCATCGGCGCGGTGCTGCTGGCGGTGGTGCAGGGCGGCAGTATCGCGCTGGCGTTGCAGAACCAGACCGCACCGGGCGGTGCGCCGGTCGTGTACGCGCCGGGTATGGGCTTCGTGCTCACCGCGGTGATCGCGCTGACCGCCGGCACCATCTTCCTGATGTGGGTCGGCGAGCAGGTCACCGAGCGCGGCATCGGCAACGGCGTGTCGCTGATCATCTTCGCCGGCATCGTCGCCGGCCTGCCGGCAGCGTCGATCCAGACCGTGGAAGCCTACCGCGACGGCAACATGAGCTTCATTTCGCTGTTGCTGATCGTGCTGACCATCCTCGCCTTCACCCTGTTCGTGGTGTTCGTCGAGCGCGGGCAGCGGCGTATCACTGTGAACTACGCTCGGCGCCAGGGCGGGCGTAACGCGTACATGAACCAGACCTCGTTCCTGCCGCTGAAGTTGAACATGGCAGGCGTGATTCCGCCGATCTTCGCATCGAGCATCCTCGCTTTCCCGGCGACGCTGTCGATGTGGTCGGGCCAGGCCGCGTCCAACAGCACCTTCGGCAGCGTGCTGCAGCGCATCGCCAATGCCCTCGGGCCGGGCGAGCCGGTGCACATGATCGTGTTCGCCGCGTTGATCATCGGTTTCGCTTTCTTCTATACCGCGCTGGTGTTCAACTCGCAGGAAACCGCGGACAACCTGAAGAAGTCCGGCGCGCTCATTCCGGGCATCCGTCCGGGCAAGGCCACGGCCGACTACGTCGACGGCGTGCTGACCCGGCTGACCGCCGCTGGCTCGCTGTACCTGGTGATCGTGTGCCTGCTGCCGGAAATCATGCGCACCCAGCTCGGCACCTCGTTCCATTTCGGCGGCACCTCGCTGTTGATCGCGGTCGTGGTGGTGATGGACTTCATCGCGCAGATCCAGGCGCACCTGATGTCGCACCAGTACGAAAGCCTGTTGAAGAAGGCCAACCTCAAGGGTGGCTCGCGCGGCGGCGGTTTCGCCCGCGGTTGATTGCTATAATTTGACTTCCTTCCGCGAAGACGCCCCGGTTCCCGGGCGCAGTCTTCCGACTTGAAGGGCGGCCCATGCAGCGGTCTCGTGCGTGGGTGCGACGTGGTGGTCCTGCGCTGGAGTAGCGCGGGCGGCCAAGGTGGATCCTCACCTGGGCCAACGACGTCCGGCGCCGGAGCATGGGCACACTCCCCATGCCGGGCTTGCGGAACCGAACGGTTCCGCGGGCTTCCATGTAACCCGAGACCTTGCTAGACTTACAAGTTCACTTTTTGATCCATCCTGCCGGATGGCGCCGCAGTGCGCCGTCGGGCCATCACTCAGTTGGAGAACCGCGTCATGGCGCGTATTGCAGGCGTCAACCTGCCAGCCCAGAAGCACGTCTGGGTCGGGTTGCAAAGCATTTTCGGCATCGGCCGTACCCGTTCCAAGAAGGTCTGCGAAGCCGCAGGCGTGACCTCGAGCACCAAGATCCGTGACCTGTCCGAACCGGAAATCGAGCGCCTGCGCCTCGAAGTCGGCAAGTACATCGTCGAAGGCGACCTGCGTCGCGAAGTGGGCATCGCCATCAAGCGACTGATGGACCTGGGCTGCTACCGCGGCCTGCGTCATCGTCGTGGCCTGCCGCTGCGTGGTCAGCGCACCCGCACCAACGCCCGCACCCGCAAGGGCCCGCGCAAGGCGATCAGGAAGTAAGGGACAGACATGGCTAAGCCCGCAGCAGCAAAGACCAAGAAGAAGATCAAGCGCGTCGTCACCGACGGCGTCGCCCACGTCCACGCTTCGTTCAACAACACCATCGTGACCATCACCGACCGCCAGGGCAATGCATTGTCCTGGGCGACCTCCGGTGGCGCCGGTTTCCGCGGTTCGCGCAAGTCCACGCCGTTCGCGGCGCAGGTTGCCGCCGAGAAGGCCGGGCGCGCTGCGCTCGACTACGGCGTGAAGTCGCTGGAAGTGCGCATCAAGGGCCCGGGTCCGGGTCGCGAGTCCGCCGTCCGTTCGTTGAACAACGTCGGATACAAGATCACCAACATCATCGACGTGACGCCTATCCCGCACAACGGGTGCCGTCCGCCGAAGAAGCGTCGCGTCTAAAGGAGCGATAAGAAATGGCTCGTTATATCGGTCCTACCTGTAAGCTCGCGCGCCGTGAAGGCGCCGATCTTTCCCTCAAGAGCCCGGCGCGTGCGCTGGACTCCAAGTGCAAGCTGGAGCAAAAGCCCGGCCAGCACGGCGCGACCGCCCGCAAGGGCAAGCTGTCCGACTACGCCACCCAGCTGCGCGAAAAGCAGAAGGTCAAGCGTATCTACGGTCTGCTGGAGCGTCAGTTCCGCAACTACTACAAGAAGGCCTCGACCAAGAAGGGCAACACCGGCGAGAACCTGCTGCAGCTGCTGGAAACCCGCCTGGACAACGTCGTCTACCGCATGGGCTTCGCCGTCACCCGTCCGGCCGCGCGCCAGCTGGTGTCGCACCGTGGCGTGTTGGTCAACGGCAAGTCGGTGAACCTGGCTTCGTACCAGGTCAAGGCCGGCGACGCGATCACCCTGTCGGAAAAGGCGCAGAAGCAGCTTCGCGTGCAAGAAGCGCTGACCGTTGCCGAAACGCACGACCTGAACCCGTCCTGGGTCGAGGTCGATTCGAAGAAGTTCAGCGGCATCTTCAAGGCCGTGCCGGATCGTGCGGACCTGCCTGCTGACATCAACGAAGCGCTGATCGTCGAGTTGTATTCGAAGTAATCACATTGGAGAGCCTCCGGCAACGGAGGCTCGTCAGGAGAACCCGCAACATGACGGTTACCGCCAACCAGGTTCTGCGCCCCCGTGGGCCGCAGATCGAACGCCTTACCGACAACCGCGCCAAGGTCGTAATCGAGCCCTTGGAGCGCGGGTATGGGCATACGCTGGGCAATGCCCTGCGTCGCGTGCTGTTGTCCTCGATCCCCGGCTTCGCGATCACCGAAGTCGAGATCGACGGCGTGCTGCACGAGTACACCACGGTCGAAGGGCTGCAGGAGGACGTGCTGGATGTCCTGCTCAACCTCAAGGACGTGGCCATCCGCATACACACGGGTGACAGCGCCACGCTGTCGCTGTCCAAGCAGGGTCCGGGCACGGTCACTGCCGCCGACATCAAGACCGACCACAACGTCGAGATCCTCAACAACGACCACGTGATCTGCCACCTGACCAAGGATATGGCGATCAACATGCGTCTGAAGATCGAGCGTGGCTTCGGCTACCAGCCGGCTGCCGCGCGTCGCCGTCCGGACGAGGAGACCCGCACCATCGGTCGCCTGATCCTGGATGCGTCGTTCTCGCCGGTGCGTCGTGTTGCCTACGCGGTCGAATCTGCGCGCGTCGAGCAGCGCACCGACCTGGACAAGCTGGTCCTGGACATCGAGACCAACGGCACGATCGATGCCGAGGAAGCCGTGCGCACCGCCGCCGACATCCTTAGCGATCAGCTGTCGGTGTTCGGCGACTTCACCCATCGCGACCGTGGCGCAGCCAAGCCGGCCAGCAACGGCGTGGATCCGGTGCTGCTGCGTCCGATCGACGATCTGGAACTGACCGTGCGTTCGGCCAACTGCCTGAAGGCCGAGAGCATCTACTACATCGGCGATCTGATCCAGAAGACCGAAGTGGAACTGCTCAAGACCCCGAACCTCGGCAAGAAGTCGCTGACCGAGATCAAGGAAGTGCTGGCCCAGCGTGGCCTGTCGCTCGGCATGAAGCTGGAGAACTGGCCGCCGGCCGGCGTCGCCCAGCACGGCATGCTCGGCTAAGCACACGCACCTGGCCGATGCCGCACCGGCATCGGCCGCGGACGTTGCCTGCCAGCGCACGCACGGGCGCCCTCGCGGCGGCTCGCGCAGCATCAATGCACCACTACGTCGACGGGCCGCTAAACCCGCGGCGTTGTCCGGTCAAGGACGGCCGGCTCGGACCATCCGCAGTCCATTGTTCAGCGCCAGGACGGCGACAGCGATTTCCAGCAGTTTCAATTTTCCATAGGAACCAAGACCATGCGTCACCAGAAATCCGGCCGCAAATTCAACCGCACCAGCGCCCATCGCCAGGCGATGTTTTCCAACATGGCGGCCTCGCTGTTCAAGCACGAGCTGATCAAGACCACCTTGCCGAAGGCCAAGGAACTGCGTCGCGTCGCCGAGCCGCTGATCACCATTGCCAAGGTCGATGGCGTCGCCAACCGCCGTCTGGCCTTCTCGCGTCTGCGCGACAAGGAAGCGGTGGGTAAGCTGTTCGTCGAGCTGGGCCCGCGTTATCAGTCGCGTCCGGGTGGCTACCTGCGCATCCTGAAGTGCGGCTTCCGCGCCGGCGACAACGCGCCGATGGCGTACGTCGAGCTGGTCGATCGCCCGACCGCGATTGCCGAGGAAGTGGCCGAGTAACTCCGGTCCGCACCGTGTCAGCAAGAAGCCCGGCATGTCCGGGCTTTTTTGCGTCCGGGGCTTAGGGTTTGCGCCGCGCGCGTGGCGCGCTCGCTGCGCGCAAGAACGCACGGCACATGGTGGCGAGGCGGGCGATGGCGGATAATGCGCGGACTGTTCATGTGAGCCCGACCCGATGAACCCGTTACGCTGGAGTTTCCGCGCGCAGTTCCTGTTCGGCTTTCTGATCTGTGCCGGGCTGCTGGGCTATGCGATCTACGTGCAGCTGCAGCTGGGCATCGAGCCCTGTCCGCTATGCATCTTCCAGCGCATCGCGTTCGCCGCGCTGGGTCTGCTGTTCCTGCTTGGCGCCTTGCACGGCCCGGCGCGCAGCGGCGGGCGCAAGGTCTATGGCGTGCTGGCGTTCCTGGCCGCGGCCATCGGCGCCGGCATCTCCACCAAGCACGTGTCGGTGCAGCTGTTTCCCGATCCGATGGCCTCCTGCGGTCCGCCGCTGAGCTTTCTGCGCGAGACGCTAGGGCCGTTCGAGGTGCTGCGCCGGGTGCTGACCGGGACCGGCGACTGCGGCAATATCGACTGGCGCTTCCTCGGCCTGTCGATGCCGATGTGGTGCCTGATCTGTTTCGTGGCACTGGCGCTGTTCGCGCTGTATGCCGGGTTCAAGGCCCGGCGGCGTTCGCTGCACTGAGATTCCCGTGTGCTGGGCGCTTGCCATCGGCTGAGAGTGAGCGCACTTGTAGGAGCGGCTTCAGCCGCGACCGAACCCTATCGGTAAGGTCCTGTCGCGACTGAAGTCGCTCCTACAGGAGAGTTGCGGCAAGCCTGCCGGGTGCACTGTGGGCGGGACTTCAATCCCGACTGCATGCCGGTTCCGAGAATTCACCACGCCGCTCGTTGTGGCTGAAGACAGTTGACTTCTACAGTGTCCTGTAGCGGTAAACGGATGGCGTGCCGCGGGTAGCGGCGGCGCGACCGCTGCTAACGATCGCTGCGCCGCACCCATCCATGCATCTAGGCCGGCCCGTCGCGGGCGCGGCCTGTCTGCGCAGTTGCCTCAGAAATCCTGCTGCAGGCTCAGGTAGACGCCACGGCGCGGCGCCCATTGCGGGGCGAACACGCCGATGCCGCCGCCGTCGCGCAGCTGGTAGGCGCGATCGAGCACGTTGAGCACCGCCACCTGCGCGTGCAGCGGATGCGCGCTGAGCGCGAAGTCGTGGCCGGCGCTGAGGTTCAGCTGGAAATACGAAGGCAGTGCGGCGCCGTTGGGCACGGTGTCGGTATCGGTGCGCAGGCCGCTGCCGAACAGGTAGTTGGCGCCGATCCGGCTGGCATCGTCGATCGCGTAGCTGATGCCACCGGACGAGGTGAACTTCTGGTCGTGGTCCAGGTGGATCCAGTTGTCGTAGGCGTAGGCCAGCGCATCGGGATCGAAGTTGTACAGGCTGGTCATGACCCGCTTGCCCATCGCCTTGCTGTAGGCGACGTTGAAGTAGGCAGTGACCGGCCCGTTGCTGTAGTCGGCGCTGAACTCGGCACCGCGGATACGGCCGTAGTGGTAGTTGAAAGTGGAATAGACGTAGGCGGCGCCGAACTGGCCTTCGTCCTGCAAGCGGTCGACCTTGCGGTAGTAGGTGTCCAGGCCCAGGGTCAGGTGATCGCTGACCACCTGCGAGATGCCCATGTCGTAGTAGTCGCTACGCTCGCTCAGCGGCGTGGTCGCGCCGCCGGCGGTGGACTGCTGGTTGGTGGTGCCGTCGTATAGCGCGATGTCGCTGGTGGAGATCAGTTCGCTGGCCGGCGGGGTGAAGTAGCGCGCATAGCCGGCGTGCACGGTTGTGTCGGCGCTGGCCTGCCAGACCACGCCCAGGCGCGGGCTCAGCTGGCCTTCGGTGGTGCCGAACGCCTTGTAGCGGTCGCCGCGCACGCCGTAGTTCACGGTCCAGTCGTCGCCGATCTTCCATTCGTCCTGCATGTACAGCGCATAGGTGCTGGCGTGGAAGCGGCTGGCGTCGGGGATGAAGATCGGCGCGTTGCCGCTCTGGCTGCCGTCGGCATCGGCCGGGAACACGTAGGAATTGTTGCTGGCGACGGCATGCTCGAAGTTGCCGTACACGCCGTAGCGCAAGGTGTGCGCATCGCCGAGCGGGGTGGAGAAGTCGGCCTGCGCGGTGTTGGCGCGGTTGCTGCGGTCCACCTGCGAGGCGACACCGTTGAAGATCAGGTCGCCGGCGACGTCGGGCGAGAACGCGACGCTGCTGTAGCGCTGCCCGGCCGACAGCTGGTAGCTGGTGGCGCCGAGCGAACCCTGCAGCACCAGGGTGCCGAAGCGGGTGTTCTCGCGCTGGTTCTCGTCAAGCTTGGACGAGTCAAAGTCGGTCGTGCCCAGGTAATCGAACGCCGGCGTTTGCTCGGGATTGTTCGGGATCTGGAAGCGGTTGTTGGCGTAGCCGACCAGCAGGCTGAGCCGGGTGTTCTCGTCGATCAGGTAGCTGAGGTCGGCGAAGCCTTTGCCCTGGCGGGTCTTGTCGTGCTCGGGGTTGCGGCTGTTGACCGGATTCTCCAGGCCGAGCTTGTTCTGCTCGTAGTCGCCGGTGACGAACCAGCTCCAGCGGTCGCTGCTGCCCCACCAGGAGGCGTTCGGATTGAGCGTGCCGTAGGAGCCGCCGGTGATGCCGACGCTGCCTCCGTTGCCCAGTTCCACGCCGCTCTTGGTGGTGATGTCCACCACCGCCGCGGTGCGCTCGCCGAACTGCGCCGGCAGCGCGCCGTCGAGCAGCTTGATGCTCTTGATCGTGCGCGGGTCCAGGCTCTGGCCGAAACCGGAAATGGATTCGGGGATCAGCACGCCGTTGATGCGGTACTGCAAATTGGCGTGGTCGCCACGCACGTGGATGCCGCCGTAGGAATCCTGGACCACGCCCGGGGCCTGCAGCAGTACCTGGTTGAGCGGGGTGGAGGCGCCCAGCGGCAAGCGCTCGATGTCTTCGGCGGTGATCGCGTACTGGCTACTGCCGATGTCCGGCGACAGCGCGTTGCGTGCCGCCTCCAGCTTGGCGGTGACGGTGACCGCATCCAGGTCGGTGGTGTGCTGGGGGCCAGCATCGGCGCTGGCGGCATCGGCGGCGAGTGCGAAGCCGGGGGCGGCCAGCAGGACGAGGGCGATGGCGGCGGAAAGGGGGCGGGGCGTCATGGCGTAGGCGAGACCTGAAATGGAAGGGATACAAATTTGTAATGTAATAACATTCTACTTTTGCGGCGGCGCTGGCGTAGGTCGGAAGTCATGGCTGGCTTGCGCGCTTTGCCTGGCGTTCATGTCCCGGCGTCGGTTACGGCCACGGCTGCGCGCGCGCTTCACTTAGTGCTTTGCGTCGCGGCCAGGCTCTGCGAACATCGCAGGTTGCCAAGGAGTCCTTTCATGAGCCTGTCCGTCCCCGCCGCCGCGTCCGAATCCACCCAGCCGTCCTGGGCGCCTGCCAGTTGGCGCGGCAAACCCGCGCTGCAGATGCCGGTGTATCCAGACGCGCAGGCGCTGGAGGCGACGCTGGGCGAATTGCGCCACCTGCCGCCGCTGGTCACCTCGTGGGAGATCTTCGCGCTGAAGAAGCAACTGGCCGAGGCGCAGGAAGGCAAGCGTTTCCTGCTGCAGGGCGGCGATTGCGCGGAGAACTTCAGCGATTGCGAGTCCGCCACGATCTCCAACCGACTCAAGGTACTGCTGCAGATGAGCCTGGTGCTGGTGCACGGCTTGCGCCTGCCGGTCGTGCGGGTGGGACGTTACGCCGGTCAGTACGCCAAGCCGCGCTCGGCCGATACCGAGACTCGCGACGGGGTGACCCTGCCCAGCTACCGCGGCGACGTGGTCAACGGCCCGGAGTTCACCGCGCAGGCGCGTGTGCCCGATCCGCGGCGGATGATCACCGCGCACTCGCGTTCGGCGATGACGATGAATTTCGTGCGTGCGCTGATCGATGGCGGCTTCGCCGACCTGCACCATCCCGAGTACTGGAACCTGAGCTGGGTCGGCTACTCGCCGCTGGCCGAGGACTACCAGAAGATGGTGTCCTCGATCGGCGATGCGGTGCGCTTCATGGAGACGCTGTCCGGCGCGCAGCTGTACAACCTCAACCGGGTCGATTTCTACACCTCGCACGAAGCGCTGCTGCTGCCGTACGAGGAAGCGCTGACCCGCGAGGTGCCGCGGCAGTGGGGCTGGTTCAACCTCAGCACGCACTATCCGTGGATCGGCATGCGCACCGCCGCGCTGGACGGCGCGCACGTGGAGTATTTCCGCGGCATCCGCAATCCGATCGCGATCAAGGTCGGGCCGTCGGCGCAGCCGGACCAGTTGCTGCGCCTGATCGACGTGCTCAATCCCGAGGACGAACCGGGCCGGTTGACCTTCATCCACCGCATGGGCGCGGCGCAGATCGCGCAGAAACTGCCGCCGCTGCTGGATGCGGTGAAGCGCGACGGCCGCCGCGTGCTGTGGGTGTGCGATGCGATGCACGGCAATACCGAGAGCACCAGCAACGGCTACAAGACGCGGCGCTACGACAACGTGCTGGGCGAGGTGGAGCAATCGTTCGACATCCATGCCGCGGCCGGCACGCGGCTGGGCGGCGTGCATCTGGAACTGACCGGCGAAGACGTCACCGAATGCACCGGCGGCGCACGCGAGCTGACCGAGCGCGACCTGGAGCGGGCCTACCGCTCCAGCGTGGACCCGCGCTTGAACTACGAGCAGTCGCTGGAGATCGCGCTGGCGATCGTGCGCAAGCAGAACGGGCGCAGCGTACCGCTGACGACTGACTGAGGCCGCGCCAAGCGCGCGGCTGGCGAGCGCATCGCGCCGCTCGACATCGCGCTCATACCCGCTTTGCCACACTGTCGCGCCTCCTCCCTCCCTTCAAGGAGCGCATCTTGAATCTGGATCTCAACTGGATCCCGTTGCGCACTTACACGCTGCCGATCGGCGCCGCGGTGGTGCTCGGCTTCCTGGCCTGGTGGCTGTTGCTGCGCATCGCGCAGCGCATGCGCGGGCGCGACTACCGGCGCGCGCGCATCGTGGGCGTGCTCAGCGTGCCGATGGCGTTCCTGCTGCCGATGCTGATGCTCAGCTTCGCGCTGGAATCCACGCCGCTGGAGCAGCGCGCGCTGACCGACCTGCAGCACTTGCTGCACATCGGCATGATCGGCTGCGTGACCTGGCTGCTGGTACGTGGCGCCGCCGCGCTGGAAGCGGCGATTCTGCGCAGCTATCCGATCGAAGTGGCCGACAATCTGGCCGCGCGGCGCATCCAGACTCAGACCCGGGTGCTGGCGCGCGTGGCGATGGGAACCATCATCCTGCTCGGCACCTCGGTGGTGCTGCTGACCTTCCCGGCGGTACGCCAGATCGGCACCACGCTGCTGGCCTCGGCCGGCATCATCGGCCTGGTCGCCGGCATCGCCGCCAAGCCGGTGTTCGGCAACCTGATCGCTGGCCTGCAGATCGCCTTGACCCAGCCGATCCGGCTCGACGACGTGGTCATCGTCGAAGGCGAGTGGGGCCGCATCGAGGAGATCGGCAGTTCCTACGTGGTGGTGCGCATCTGGGACGAGCGGCGCATGGTGGTGCCGTTGACCTGGTTCATCGAGAACCCGTTCCAGAACTGGACGCGCAGCAGTGCCGACCTGCTCGGCACCGCGTTCCTGTGGCTGGACTACCGCACGCCGATGCCGCAACTGCGCGCCGAGCTGGAACGGATCTGCAAGAGCGAGCCGCTGTGGGATGGTCGCGTCTGCGTGACCCAGGTGACCGAGACCAGCGAGAACACGATTCAGGTGCGCCTGTTGGTCAGCGCACGCAATTCCAGCGATGCGTTCGACCTGCGCTGCATCGTGCGCGAGCGGATGATCGATTTCCTGACCCGCGAACATCCGTATGCCTTGCCGAGGATGCGCGCGGAGATCTCTTCGGATACCGCACGCGCGTCACAGCGGCCGCCATCGACGAGCAGCGACTCGTCGGCGATGCGCTCGCCCGGCGCCGAGGATGGCGCGCCAGCGGCGACAGGGCTGCAGGATCCGGACGCGCCGCGGCCGGATAAGGCATAGCGCTGCGTTCGTGCCGTGTCGTCGTTGCGACAGGCGCCTGCCGCGTCCGTGCGCTGCTGCTGGCGCATCGCTCGCAGGCAATGCACCAGGCAACGCACCCTGCAGGAGCCACTGTCAGCCGCGACTGGCGAAGTGGTGAATTGCCCGAACTTGCATGCAGTCGGGACTGAAGTCCCTCCTGCAAACGACCTCCTGGCGCGATTGCGCTGCACAAGCCTTTGTGGGTGCGACTTCAGTGCCGACGAGCGCATCGGCAGAGTCCCCGGGAGTGGTTCTCCAGGAGGCTATGCGGATCGGCAAACCGGGCGGGTGCCTGCCCGCAGACGCTCAGAGCGCAGGACGTCGCCGGCGCCGAACCAGGTCGCGGGCCAGGATGCCGACCACGGCCAGATTGATCGCCAGGACCGCCCAGGACGCCCAGCCGGGATGGCGGACGATTGCATAGATGTCGAACGGCAGATAGATCGCGGCGGAAACGCAGCCGAGCATCGATGCCCAGGCCTTGGCGCGCCACAGGCCCCAGGCTTCGACGATGTGCAGCACGCCGTAGGCGAGCATGCCGGCGGCGGCCAGGTGCACCGCGCCGGGATTGATCATGGTGAGCAGCGACGGCAGCGCGCCGTGCTCCGGGTCCAGGCTGAAACGCACGATCAGCCGGCCCACCGCCGCACGCAGCGGCAGTGGGCCCAACAGTTCCAGGCCCGTGGCCGCGAGCACCGCGAGCAGGCCCTTGCCGGCCTCCAGCAGTGCGATCAGGTGCAGGCCCGGATGCGCATGCGGATCCGGGTTGTACGCCTTCTTGCTGGCCACGGGGAGTCGGCGATCAGCCGCCGCGACCGGCGCGCTTGCGATCGCTTTCGGTCAGGAACTTCTTGCGCAGGCGGATTTCCTTCGGGGTGACTTCGACCAGCTCGTCGTCCTCGATGAAGTCCAGCGCCTGTTCCAGCGTGTACTTGATCGCCGGGGTCAGCTTGATCGCATCGTCCTTGCCAGACGCGCGCATGTTGGTCAGCGGCTTAGTCTTGATCGCGTTGACGGTCAGATCGTTGTCCTTGGAGTGGATACCGATCAGCTGGCCTTCGTACACGTTGTCGCCTTCGGCGGCGAACAGGCGGCCACGCTCTTCCAGCGGCCCCAGCGAGTAGGCGGGGGTGGCGCCGGCGGCGTTGGCGATCATCACGCCGTTCTGGCGCTTGGCGATGGCGCCCTGTTCCTTCGGACCGTAATGGTCGAACACGTGGAACAGCAGGCCCGAACCCTGGGTCAGGGTGCGGAACTCGTTCTGGAAGCCGATCAGGCCACGCGCCGGGATCATGTAGTCCAGGCGCACGCGGCCCTTGCCGTCCGGCTCCATGTTCTTCAGCTGGCCCTTGCGCACGCCCAGCTTCTCCATCACGCCGCCCTGGTGCTGCTCTTCGATGTCCACCACCAGTTGCTCGACCGGCTCCATCAGCTTGCCGTCGATTTCCTTGACGATGACTTCCGGGCGCGACACGGCCAACTCGAAGCCTTCGCGGCGCATGTTTTCGATCAGCACCGACAGGTGCAGCTCGCCGCGGCCGGAGACCAGGAACTTGTCCGGGTCCGAGCCTTCCTCGACCTTCAGCGCGACGTTGTGCAGCGTCTCGCGCTCCAGGCGCTCGCGGATCTGGCGGCTGGTGATGAACTTGCCGCCGCTGTGTTCCTTGCTGCCGGCGAACGGCGAGTTGTTGACCTGGAAGGTCATCGAGATGGTCGGCTCGTCCACGGTCAGCGCCGGCAGCGCCTCCGGGGTATCGAGCGCGCAGATGGTGTCGGAGATGCTCATGTCGGCCACGCCGGAGATGGCGACGATGTCGCCGGCCTCGGCCTCTTCCACTTCCACCCGCTCCAGACCCATGAAGCCCAGCACCTGCAGGATCTTGCCCTGGCGCTTCTTGCCTTCGCGGTCGACGATGCTGACCGGCATGTTCTTCTTGACCTTGCCGCGCTGGATGCGACCGATGCCGATCAGGCCGACGAAGTTGTTGTAGTCCAGCTGGCTGATGCGCATCTGGAACGGGCCGTCCGGGTCCACCTGCGGCGGCGCCACGTGCTTCATGATCGCTTCGTACAGCGGGGTCATGTCGCCTTCGCGGGCGCTGTCGTCCAGGCTCGCGTAGCCGTGCAGCGCCGAGGCGTAGACGATCGGGAAGTCGAGCTGCTCGTTGGTCGCGCCGAGCTTGTCGAACAGGTCGAACACCTGGTCGATCACCCAGTCCGGACGCGCGCCGGGGCGGTCGATCTTGTTGACCACCACGATCGGCTTGAAGCCCATCGCGAAGGCCTTCTGGGTCACGAAGCGGGTCTGCGGCATCGGCCCGTCCATCGCGTCGACCAGGATCAGCACCGAGTCCACCATCGACAGCACGCGCTCCACTTCGCCGCCGAAGTCGGCGTGTCCGGGGGTGTCGACGATGTTGATGCGGTTGCCCTGCCAGGTGATGGCCGTGTTCTTGGCCAGGATCGTGATGCCACGCTCCTTTTCCTGATCGTTGCTGTCCATCACGCGCTCGGCCAGGACCGTGCGCTCGGAGAGGGTGCCGGACTGCTTCAGCAGGCAGTCGACGAGGGTGGTCTTGCCATGATCGACGTGGGCGACGATGGCGATATTGCGAAGATTTTCGATGGACATGCGAAAGGGGGCCAACCGGCGCCAGAAAGGAAGGAGAGTAAGCCTCCTAGTATACCCGCATCCCGGCACGCCTGCCGGTTCAGGATTCAGGCGGCGAGGACAAGGCCGTTGGCAGTGCGGGAAGCGGGCCAAACAGGCCGCCGTGTATTCTATGCGCCCCAAATGACGCCCCCGTTTCCAAGGAATCCCATGTCCCTGATCGCCCATTTCGACACCGCCCGCGGCCCGATCACGATCGAGCTGTACCCCGACAAGGCGCCGCTGACCGTGGCCAACTTCGTGAACCTGGCCAAGCGCGGCTTCTACGACGGGCTGAGCTTCCACCGCGTGATCCCCGATTTCATGATCCAGGGCGGTTGCCCGGAAGGCTCCGGCCGCGGCGGCCCGGGCTACCGGTTCGAGGACGAGACCAACAACGGCGTGCGCCACGATCGCGGCGTGCTGTCGATGGCCAATGCTGGTCCCAGCACCAACGGCAGCCAGTTCTTCATCACCCACACCGCCACCCCGTGGCTGGACGGCAAGCACACCGTGTTCGGCAAGGTGACCCAGGGCCTGGACGTGGTGGATAGCGTCGCCCAGGGCGATGCTATCAACAAGATCAGCATCGAAGGCGACACCGATGCGGTGCTGGCGGCCAAGGCCGACCGCGTCGCCGAGTGGAACCGCTTGCTCGACGCTTGAGTGCCGCCGCGACCGGCCATCGCGGCCGGTCGCCGATGGCCTGCGTGCTAACATTTGCCGGTTGACCGCCGCGCCCGAGCCTCGATGACGATGCGTCCCCTTTTGCTGTGCATGCTGTTGCTCGCAATCGGTGGCGGACTGCAGACGTGGTGGCGCAGCGGCCCGTCGGCAACGCTGGCGGCCAGCGATCCGCGGCGGCTCACCAGCGCAGACGGCAGCGTGATGCTTGCCGCCGACGGGTGCGGCGACTGCCGCCGGCAACAGGCCGATGTCGAACGTGTCCAGGTCCGCTACCGCGTGCTCGATGTGGAGCAGGAGCAGGGCCGCCGCGCGGCCGCCGCACTGGGCCGCGAAGGCGTGCCGATCACGGCGATCGGCCAGCACGTGATCGACGGCTACCGCATCGCTGATGACCGCGGCGCCGCCCCGGATGTGCACCTGCTGCCGCTCGGCTAACGCGTCTACTGACCCTGATCCCTTTTTTCGCAGAGGAACCCCCCATGAAGACACCCGTACGTGTTGCTGTGACCGGCGCTGCCGGCCAGATCGGCTATGCCCTGCTGTTCCGTATCGCCTCCGGCGAAATGCTGGGCAAGGACCAGCCGGTGATCCTGCAGCTGCTCGAGCTGCCGATGGAGAAGGCCCAGGCCGCGCTGAAGGGCGTGATGATGGAGCTGGAAGACTGCGCGTTCCCGCTGCTGGCCGGCATGGTCGGCACCGACGACGCCGAAGTGGCGTTCAAGGACGCCGACGTCGCCCTGCTGGTCGGCGCGCGTCCGCGCGGCCCGGGCATGGAGCGCAAGGACCTGCTGCTGGAGAACGCCAAGATCTTCACCGCGCAGGGCGCGGCGCTGAACAAGGTCGCCAGCCGCAACGTCAAGGTGCTGGTGGTCGGCAACCCGGCCAACACCAACGCCTACATCGCGATGAAGTCGGCACCGGACCTGAACCCGAAGAACTTCACCGCCATGCTGCGCCTGGACCACAACCGCGCGCTGAGCCAGCTGTCGCTCAAGCTCGGCAAGCCGGTCGGCGGCATCGAGAAGCTGGTGGTGTGGGGCAATCACAGCCCGACCATGTACCCGGACTACCGTTTTGCCACCGCCGACGGCGCCTCCGTGGCCGATGCGATCAACGATCAGGACTGGAACGCCGGCACCTTCATCCCGACCGTGGGCAAGCGCGGCGCGGCGATCATCGAAGCGCGCGGCTCGTCCTCGGCCGCCTCGGCCGCCAACGCCGCCATCGACCACGTACGCGACTGGGTGCTGGGCAGCAACGGCAAGTGGGTGACCATGGGCGTGCCGTCCGACGGCTCCTACGGCATCCCGGAAGGCGTGATGTTCGGCTTCGCGGTGACCACCGAGAACGGCGAGTACACCCTGGTCAAGGATCTGCCGATCGACGACTTCAGCCAGAAGTACATCGACAAGACCCTGGCCGAGCTGGAAGAAGAGCGCAGCGGCGTGGCGCACCTGCTGGGCTGATCGCTGTCGCGATCGCGTCACCGAACGCCGGGCTCTGCCCGGCGTTCTGCGTTGTGCGGGTTCCAAACCGGCCAGCCGCTTTCTACGAGATGGGAAAGCGTGGTCCTGGTTGAACAGCCGAGCGTACATAGCCCCTCTCCCCCTCGGGAGAGGGGTTGGGGTGAGGGTACGACGCGAAGCGACTCGCGCAGTTGGGTGCGCGAGGCTGCGCCCGTACCCTCATCCGGCCCTGCGGGCCACCTTCTTCCGTCGGGAGAAGGGATGTCGGCTTCGTCGAATGGCTGGCCGGCCAATGCGGTGTGCTACGTTTCCGCAGCCATTCGCCAGGGGAACAACCTCATGCTCATGCCGTATCGCTGGATCGGGGTGCTGGCCGTCGCCAGCCTGTTGCCGCTCGCCGCTTCTGCCGCCGCCGGCGGTTATCGCCAGCCGCCCGAACCACTGCTGGGGGTGATGCGCGCGCCGCTGAATCCGTCGCCGCGGCTGGATCCCACCGGCAAGACCCTGCTGCTGGTGCAGCGCACCCAGTATCCGCCGATCGCGCGCGTCGCCGAGCCGTACCTGAAGCTGGCCGGCGTGCGCGTGGAGCCACGCAGCCACAGCCGCCACGACATGTCCAACGGCTACGGCATCCGCGCCTGCCTGGAAGGTTTCAGCCTGGTCGACGTGGCCAGCGGCAAGCAGACCGCGGTGACCCTGCCGGCCGGCGCTTGTCCGGCACTGCCGGTGTGGTCGCCGGACGGGCGCCGTTTCGCCTTCAACAACACCGCCGCCGACCGCGTCGAGCTGTGGCTGGGCGACGTGGCCACCGGCAACGTGCGCCGCATCGACGGCGTGCAGCTCAACCCGGTGCTGGGCGGCGAGATCCAGTGGCTGGGCGGCAGCGACACGCTGCTGCTGAAGACCGTGCCGCAGGACCTGGGCGCGGCGCCGCGCAAGGCGGCGGTGCCGCCGGGGCCGGAGGTCAAGGAAACCATCCAGGGCAAGGGCGAGAGCAGCACCTACGAGGCGCGCGACACGCTGTCCAGTCCCGAGGACGAGGCGCTGTTTGCGTACTACGCCACTTCGCAGTTGCTCACCGTCGATGCGGCCAGCGGCAAGCAGAGCAAGGTCGGCGCGCCGGCGGTCTACACCGTGGTCGATGGCGCGCCCGACGGCCGCCACGTGCGCGTGGAGCGGCTCAAGCGGCCGTATTCCTACGTCACCACCTATGCGCGTTTCGCCCACGATGTGGCGGTGCTCGATCTGTCCAATGGCGGCGAGCGCGTGCTGGCCGATCTGCCGGTCGCCGACCGGGTGCCGGTGCAGGGCGTGCCGACTGGCCCGCGTGCGTATTCCTGGCGGGCCAACCAGCCGGCCACGCTGGTCTGGGCCGAGGCGCTGGACGGCGGCGACTGGAAGGCCAACGTACCGGCGCGCGACAAGCTGCTGACCCTGGCGGCGCCGTTCATCGCCAAGCCGCGCGAACTGGCGCGGGTGACCCAGCGCTACGCCGGCCTGTCCTGGTTCGCCCAGGGCGGGCAGGCGCTGCTGGACGACTACGACGAGAACCGCCACTGGCGGCGCACCACCCTGCTGAACGCCGACCGCCCCGGCACGCCTGGCCGCGTGCTGTTCGATCTGTCCACCGACGACCTGTATGCCGATCCCGGCACCCCCGAACTGCATATGCTGGCCAATGGCGAAGCGGTGCTGCGCGAGGACCGCGGCGCGCTGTTCTTGAGCGGGCAGGGCGCCACGCCGGCCGGCGACCGCGCGTTCCTGGATCGCTACGACCTGGCCAGCGGCAAGAGCGAGCGTCTGTTCCGCAGCGATGCCAGCGTCGACGAGGTATTCGCCGGGTTTGCCGGCGACGACACCACCCGGCTGCTGACCTGGCGCCAGTCGCCGACCGATCCGCCGAACGTGTACCTGCGCGCGCTGGGCCAGGTGCAGCCCGGCGCGGCGGCGGGCGAAGCGGTCTACGCATCCACCATCGCGCCGGTCACCCGCTTCCCCGATCCGACGCCGCTGGTGCGGCAGATCAAGAAGCGGTTGGTGACCTACAAGCGCAAGGACGGCGTGGAGCTGTCGTTCACCCTGTACACGCCGCCGGGCTACAAGGAAGGCACGCGGGTGCCGGCGATCCTGTACGCCTATCCGCTGGACTACGCCGACCCGTCCAAGGCCGGCCAGGTCAGCGGCGCCAACGAGCGCGACTTCACCCGCCTGCGTTCCTACCAGCTGTTGCTGCTGGCCGGCTACGCGATCATCGACGACACCGCGTTCCCCATCGTCGGCGATCCCAAGACCGCCTACGACACCTATCTGCAGCAACTGGTGGACAACGCCACCGCCGCGGTGGACAAGGCGGTGGAACTGGGCGTGGTCGATCGCCAGCGGATCGGCGTCACCGGCCACAGCCACGGCGCGCTGATGGCGGCCAACCTGCTCGCGCATACCGACCTGTTCCGCGCCGGCGTGGCGACCAGCGGCAGCTACAACAAGACCCTGACCCCGTTCGGCTTCCAGAACGAACGGCGCTCGTTCTGGGCCGCGCCGGAGGTCTATGCGCAGGCCTCGGCGTTCTTCCATGCCGATAAGATCGACGAGCCGCTGCTGATCGTGCACGGCATGGACGACGCCAACCCAGGCACCGAGACCACCCAGGCGCCGCGGCTGTTCCAGGCGATCCGCGGCAACGGCGGTACTGCGCGGCTGGTGCTGCTGCCGTTCGAGCCGCACTGGTATAGCGCGCGCGAGTCCAACGAGGATGTGGTGGCGGAAATGCTGGAGTGGTTCGACCGCTACGTGAAGCATGCGCCGCCACGTGCGGCGGCGGCGAAAGCGGCAGCGCAGAAGCAGTAAGCCGTCCACCGGCGGCGGCACAGGCAGGTGCCGCCGCCGCGTCGCCTGCGCCCTTCGACCAAGCTCGGAACCACGCCCGCGCTGCGCATGGACTATGCTCGGGCGGGTGCATCGCCTTGGGAGGGGCCGCATGGATTACGCGACACTGTACCGGCGCTCTATCGAGCAGCCGGAGCAGTTCTGGGCGGAGCAGGCCAAGGCCATCCACGGGCAGCGGCCGCCGCAGGCGATCCTGGATTACGACGACCCGCCGTTCCGGTGCTGGTTCGGCGGCGGGCTGACCAACCTGTGCCATAACGCGGTCGACCGGCACCTGCCCGAGCGCGCCGCGCAGTTGGCGCTGGTGGCGGTGTCCAGCGAGACCGGGCAGACCCGCGAATTCACCTATGCGCAGCTGCACGCCGAGGTCAATGCCTTCGCCGCGGTGCTGCTGCGCCTGGACGTGCAGCGCGGCGATCGCGTGGTCGTGTATATGCCGAACATGGCCGAGGCGGTGTTCGCGATGCTGGCCTGCGCGCGCATCGGCGCGGTGCACTCGGTGGTGTTCGGCCGTTTCGCCGCGCACAACCTGGCGTTGCGCATCGACCAGGCGCAGGGCAAGCCGGTCATCGACAACTACTGGCAGACCGAGACCGGCCGGCCGGATCGAACAAGCCATCGCCGGCCATGCGGACGTGGCCGAGGTGGAGGTGATCGGCATGCACGACGAACTGAAGGGGCAGGTGCCGGTGGTGTTCGCGACGCTGAAACAGCAAGCCGCGCCCGATGCCGCGAACACCATCGCCGCGCAGCTGCGGCAATGCGTGGTCGAGCGGCTTGGCGCGGTGGCGCGGCCGGCGCAGGTGTATCCGGTGCAGGCGTTGCCGAAGACGCGCTCGGGCAAACTGCTGCGGCGTTCGCTGCAGGCGCTCGCCGAGCAGCGCGAGCCCGGTGATCTGTCGACGCTGGACGATCCGGGCGCGCTCGACGTGATCCGTCGGGTGCTGGCGCGCTGAGGCCGTTCTGCAGCCAACGCAATGTTGGTATCAGCTGCCGCGAAAATCGTCCAGGAAGTTATCTGCGGGCGCAGCAAACACCACCCGCATGCGATGCGGCTGCGTCCCTGCGTTCACTCCAGACCTTCGGCCTGTAGCGCCGCCTGCACCTGCGGATCGGCGGCCATGCGCTCGAAGAAACGCTGCAGGTTGGCGCCGGTTTCGAGCTTCAGTCCCCGCGCCCACCGCAGGGTGACGAACAGATATGCATCAGCGATCGAACGCTGCGCGCCGGCGAGCCAGGGCTGCGTCGCCAACTGCGCGTCCACGCGCGCGTACAGCGTGCGCAGGCGCTCGCGCGCATGGTCCTGGGTGCGCGCGATCGTCGCCGCGTCCTCAAGGTAGCGCGTGCTGCCGAACAAGGGATGGAAGGCGGGGTGCAGGTCGGCGTTGAGGAAGGCGAGCCAACGCTGTACTTCGGCGCGACTGCGCGCGCTGCCATCGCCGGCCAGCTGCGCCGCGGGTGCGAGATCGGCGATGTAGTTGAGGATCGCCGAGTTCTGGGTCAGCACCCACGCGTCCACCTGCAGCGCGGGTACCGCGCCGGCAGGATTGATCGCCAGATAGGCCGCTGCTTTCATCGCGGCGGCATCGAGCAGTTCAAGTTCGAACGGCAGCTGCGCCCAGCGCAGCGCGATGTGGTCGGCCAGCGAACAGGCGCCAGGCTTGGCATACAGTTTCATTGCAGGACTCCGCACGGACAAAGGGCAGGCAAGCGTACCCGGCCTGGCGTGCGGTTGGCGATAGCGCCGCGCCAGCCGCTCAGGACGCGTTGCGCGGCCGCAGCTTCTGCACGCGGTAGAACGTGTGGTCGCCGATCGTCGCCACCTGGTAGGCGTTGCGCCAGCTCGGATTGGCGATCGCGTGCGCGGCGAAGTGGCTGGCGCCGGGCACGATCTCCTTGCGTTGGCCCTGCGGCAGCGCCCAGTTGCGTTCGGCGGCGAAGGCGACGTTGACCGCATCGGCCCAGGCGTCATCGTTCTTCAGTTCGGTACCGGGTTTCACCAGCCCCGGCGCGAATTGCTTTCGCGCGGTGACTACCTGGCACATCGAGTTGCCCCACAAGCCGCTGTCCAGGCGCCGCAGCGCGACTTCGGCCACTGCCTGCTGGCCGCGCAGCGTCTGGTCGCGCGCTTCCAGGTAGACGGTCGTGCTCAAACACAGCGAATCGGCGGCGGGTTGCGGCAACAGTTGCGACAGCCAGAGTATCCAGGCCAGTTTCATATGACTCCTTGCTCCGTATGGGCCGTCATCGGTGCTGCAGCGGGTGGCGCGGCAAGGCGATGCGGCTTGGCGTCATGGGGAGGCGGCCTGTCACGGGCCGCCCGGGTGCCGGCGTCATGTGGAAGCCGGCGGATCCGCCAGGATGGGCGGACCGGAAGTGGCGCGCACAATAGGCGCCGCTTCCACAATCGCAACTGAACCCTGACGATTGACAGGGTTCACCATCCGTGTGGAACGCGCGGCGCGCCGCGCCGCGCGCGGAGGGATCGAAGCGTGGTGTATCCGCTGCAACCAGGCTCAGGGAAACTGACCGCGCTGCATCAGCATGGCGTAGACCTTCACCACCGGATCGCGATGCTCGGCCAATTGCGCAAGCCGTTGCGCGCGGTCGGGCCAGCGCTGCATCTGCGCGGCGACCACGTGCAGATCGCCGAACCAGGTGTCGTGGTCCTGCGCGTAGTAAGGACCGGACAGCAACGCTGCCATCAGTGCGGCGCCGCGATCGCGCGATGCGCCGCTCGGCGCATATTCCAGATAGCGCAGCAGTTCGCGCAGCCGTGCACGCTGCACCCGGCCGCTGCCGTCGCCTGCCGCGGCTTGCTGCAGAACGCCATGGTCGAGCTGGTCGAGGAATTCGGCGGATGCTTTTTCCAGCGCCGGGTCGTCCGCAGAGGCGTCGGGCAGTAGCAGTTGCGTGCGCACGTTGTAGCCGGCCTCGCGGATCAACGAGATCGCTTCGTCGTCGATCGATTCCTGCGCCACCGGCGGTGCCGGCGGGATGCGTTCGTCCGGCAGTTCGGCGACGAAACGCTGTTCGAGCAGCCAGTGGTTGCCGAGCAGGCTCGCCGGGCAACGCGCCTGCGCCAGATGCGCCGCGACATACGTGCGGTACGCCGCATGCAGTCGCTCGCGCAGCGCCGCGTCCTGCAGCCATTGCAGCAGCAGCGGCATGTCCGCAGCGACGCTCAGCTCGGTGGCGGTGAAGCCTGGATCGTTGCCGCGGATGCGCGCGAACATGCGTACCAGGCTGTCGGCGACCTGGGACTGGCCGTTGCGCGCCAGCGCCGTGCTGGCGAGCACCATCTTCAGCGCCGGCGCCACGTCGGTTTCCTGTTGCGCCTTGTCCACGCGCTCGGCGAGCCACGCCGCCTGCGGCGCGGCCTGGGCCGGCTGCAGTGCGGTCGCCAGCGCGTAGGTGGGGCTTGGATCGTCGATCAGGTCGCCATCGCAGCCGGCGGCCTGCGGCGTCGGCAGCGCCGCGAACAGCGCGGTCGCCTGTGCGGGAGACGTCGCGAGGATGCGCGCAGCGCGCGTTTGCAGCGACAGCCGGTCTAGGCCGGCGGTGCGGGTGTCGCGCAACTCGTTGTTGTGCTCTTCGCTGGCATAGCCGGCGCTGGCCACGCCGGGCATGCGCCGTATCGCGCGTTCTGCCAGGACCGAGGCCTGTTGCGCCAGGCGCATCGCGGCGTCGCGGCGATCGCCGCCGGCCGCCGACGGCAGGTCTTTGGCGTCAGCGATGCGCAGCAGCGTGTCGGCCTGGAAATCGGCAGGTAGCGCCTGTGCCGCGGCGATGACCTCGCGCGCCGATGGGCCGGGCACGGTGTCGGTGGAAGACGGTGATGCGGACGGGATGTCGGTCGCGGAGACAGCGCGTTGCCGGGATGCCGGTGCGGCGGCTGGCGCGGTGGCGGCGCGGGCGCCTTCCGCGGTCGCTGCGCGTTGCAACAGGAGCCAGCTCACGCCGGCGACGAGGAGCAGGACAAACAGGTGACGGAGACGTGGACGGTGAACGGCACGCATAGCGGATGCTTCCTGGGTGGAGAGTGCAGCGGGAAGCCGGGGAGCGAACTCCCCGGCCGGATCATGCCGCGATCACTCGTAGCGCGAGGTATTCCGGAAAATGCGCGAACGGGTAATGCTGAGCGGGTCGTCGCTGATGATGTTGGTGAAGCCGGCCAACGCCTGCAAACCGAAGTCGGAGCGATCGTCGGCGATTTCGTTGCCGAAGTGCTTGGTGCGCGTCAGGTAGTCGCTCAGCGCCGCGCAGCAGGTCCCGTTGCTGCGCACGAAGTGCTGGCCGTCATGGCTGCTGATGCGGTACTCGGGCACCGGCGAGAACGCACCGAGCGCGAGGTGCTTGGACTGCTCGCTGGCCAGCAGTTCGCCGGTCGGATCGCTGCGGCGTGGCTGTTTGTTGCCGATTTCCAGCCAGGCGAAGCCTTTCTGGATGCGGGCCTGGTCGATCCACGCATTGACGTGGCAGAACGGCGAGTTGCTAACGGTCAATCCGCACAGGCCGGTGTAGCCGCCGTCGGCGAGCCTGTCCATGTCGCCGGCGTAGACGGTCGGTGCGAACGCGACGCCCTTGGTGTAACGGACGATGTCGTTTGGCGTGCGCGGCAGCAGCGAGGCGCTGAACTTCAGTACCACCTGGTTCTGCATGCCCAAGTAGAGGGCCAGGTCGGCTGCGCGCGACACCGCGTCCAGCGTCTTCAGGTCCAGCACCACGACCATGTGATTGGCGCTGTGGTGCACGGCATCCAACGCGTTGGCCAGCGGCACCGGGCGGTAGTTGGTCTTGGCGAAATTCCTGTCGCGCAGGAACGAATTGACCAGCTCGTGGCTGGTCATGGTGCGGATGTCCGGATTCCAGCCGGCCGGGTTGCTCCCATTCTGGAAGATGTTGAAGGCCGGCGAATGGGCGATCACGCGGCCGGCGTTCTGGTCGTGGAACAACCACGGCTGCCCGTCGGAGGACTGCTTGACGTCCAGTTCGATCGCTTCGATGTTGTTTCTGTAGGTATTGAGGATGGAGCAGGTGGAATTTTCAGGGCAGCCGTTGGTGACCAGGCCGCGATGCGCGATCACTGCGACGCTGGCGCGGTTGCCCTGGTAGGGGCTTTTCATGGCGTTGAGGATGTGTTGCGGATTCCAATTGTTGGCGGCCGAGGCGAGGCCGGACAACACGGTCAGCGAGGCGCAGGCCAGGACGAGCGATAAGGTCTTGAAGCGTTTCTTAGACGATTTCATGTGTTTCCCGTTGGGAGTTGATGGATATGGAACAGGCACAACAACGCCGATGGCGGCCGACCGTGTTGGCTCGACCGTCGCAGCGAATCGCTTGGAACGACGGGTGCGCCATCCATGGGCGCGATCTGGCTGCATGCCGACCGTGTGTGGCTTGAGTGCTCGCGAGGTTCGCGAGGATTAAGAGCGACGGTGGCTACCGGTGTATGTCCGATGTGCGCAAGTAGCGTTGCAGCGCCATTGGCTCGTCGGTCTGGATCATGCTCACCCCCTGTGTTCGCAGCGCGCCCCAGACGCTGGCCGGATCGCGCAGCGCGCGCTGGTCGGTGTAGTTCGCCGATAGCCGCATCGGCTTGCCGCTGGCGATGTCTTTGCTCATCGTGTTGACGAACAGGCGCGCATGCGGCGCCAATTCGCGTTGGGCGATGGCCAACACCGCCGGATCGTCGAACATCAATTGCACCACCGCCGGACGCAGTGCGGCGGCTTGGCGCAGCGCCTGTTGCGGCGAAAGCGCGGCATCGCGTTGCAGATACAGCACCTGCAACGCGATGCCGGCCGCGTGCGCGCGCTGCAGCGCAGCCTGCGGCACATCCAGCGGGACGTTCAACAGCACGTCCCGCTGCGCAGCGGCCGCATCGACCACGTCCATGACCTGGTCCAGCGCAGCGGCCTTGACGTCCAGGTTCACCAGCACCCGGCCGCGCGCCGCGGCCAGCGCCTGCGCCAGCGTCGGCGGGTGGCGCTTTGTCAGGATGCTGGTACGGCCGCCGCCGCGGCTGCGCACGCGCAACGCGGCGATCTGCGCCGCATCCAGCTCGGCCACCGCGCCATGTCCGTCGGTGGTGCGATCCACGCGCTCGTCGTGCATCAGCACCAGCGTGCCGTCGCGGGTGGTGCGCACGTCGACCTCGACCATGTCCACGCCATGTGCGATGCACGCGGCGATGCCGTCGAGGGTGTTCTCCGATGCAAACTTCCAGCATGCGCGGTGCGACACCACCAGCGCATCGCCGTGTGGATCGCGCAGGCGCTCCGGCAAGTCCGCCGCCGTCGCCGTCGCCGCCATCAGCGGCAGCCAGATCGCCGCGCCCATCAGCAGTTTGCGGTAGCACATGCTCACCACCGCCAGGTCAGCGACGCGTTGTAGTTGCGGCCGAAGATCGGACGCGCATAGATCGCCTCGGCGGTGCCTTGCCCGGACAGCGTATCCACCCGCGCGTTGCCTTCGGTCAGGCCGGCGCTATTGTCGACGTTGGCCGCATGCAGCTGCAGTTCCAGGTTGTCGCTGAGATGGGCGAACACGCCCAGGTCGTAGGTGGTGTAGGCGGGCAGCGCGGTGGCGTTGGTGTAATCGACGTAACGCTGGCCCATGCGGTAGGCGGTGGCCGACAGTTCGAGCGGACGCCCGGCGATGTCGAAGTACAAGGTCGGGCTGAGCGAGGCCATGAACTTGGGGATGCGCGAGATCTGCTTGTCGTCCAGATTTCCGTAGCTGGCGCCGGTGCTGGCATTGCTCAGGCTGCGGGTTTGCGGATCCTGCAGCGTGACCGAGCCGGTCATGCCGAAGTGCGCCGATGGACGCCAGGTGAACTCCGACTCCAGACCGAACGTCTGGGTCTGGCCGACCAGGGCCAGGGTCTGCACCGCACCGGCGTCGTCGAGCACGATCGCGCTGATCGACAGGTCGTTGAAGCGGCTCCAAAACCCGACGGTGGAGAACGACAAGGTGTCGCCGAAGGCGCCGCGCAGGCCGGCCTCGGCCTGGTCGATGTCGGTGACCGCTGCGTTCTGCGTCTGGTACACGTTCTGCAACCGCGGCAGGCGCTGCGATTTGGTGTAGCGGGCGAAGGTCTGAAACTGCGGGGTCAGCGCGAACTCGGCGCCGAGCGTCCATTGCGTGGCATGGCGGCGATCCTCGCGCGCGCTGAACGCGCCGCTGAGGCCGCCCGCACTGTCATCGGCCAGGGTGCCGGCATCGCCGAGGTTGCGCGTGGTGTTGGCGTACACGCCGCCGTTGGCGCTGTAGCGGGTGTAGCGCACGCCGGCATCCACGCCGAAGCGGCCGAAACGCACCGAATCCCATAGATACGGCGACAGGTAGGTACCGTTGGCGAAGCCGCGGGTGACGCCGTTGCCGTAGCGCACGAAGCCGTTCTGGGTGACCGAGCCGACCACGTTGCCGGCCGCGTCGTATGCCACCACGTCCAGCCGCTGCGCATTGTTCTGTAGCGTGGTCAGTACGGTGTTCTGCAGGCGGTCCTGGGCATATTCGAAGTGCTGCACGTTCACGCCGGCGGTGAGTGTGTGCTGGCCGAGCGCCGATTCGCCGAATGCCTTGCTCAGGCGCAGATCGTCGGACAGCGTGCGCAGGTGGGTGCGCGCGTTCCACAGGCCGCTTTCCAGCACCAGGCCGTCGGCGGCGGCCGGATCGTAGGCGGCGCCGTCGCGGCTGGCGACGTAGCCGACGCGGGCCACGCGGTTGCCGAAGCCGGTGCGCGCGCGACCGAGCTGGGTGGACAGGTAGGCGGCGGCGTCGGAGGGCGCGGCGCCGGAGAACAGCGCGGTGTAGTCCACTTCGGCATCGACGAAGCGCATGCGGTTGTTCAGGGTCAGGCCGTCGTCCAGGTTCCACTCCAGGTGGGTACCGAGTTGCTTGACCTTGTTGTGGATGCCGTCGGCCAGATCCAGGTTGCGGGACAGCAGGCGGTTGCCGTCGAAGGTCGGCACCGTTGTCCGGCGCAGGTCGTTGGACAGCAGGGTGCCGTCCAGCGGGTCGAGCAGCGCCGACAGCGACTGCGAAGGAGTGCGCGGATCGTCTAGCGGGATCGGGTTGTAGAACGCGGTGCGGTCGTCGAGGTACTTGGCGTCCACGTCGAGGATCGCATCGCCCATCAGGAAGGTCAGGTTGCCGCGCACCTGGCCGCCCTTGTCGGCGGTGTAGCCGGTCTTGCGCAGCCCATCATCGCTGCGGTGGTAGCCGCCGATGCTGTAGAGCACATTCTCGCTCAGTGGGCCGGAGCTGTAGGCGTCCTCGCGGCGCAGGCCGTCGCTGCCGACGGTCATGCGCACCGCGCCCTCGGGCGTGGCCGTGCCGTGGCGGGTGATGGCGTTGACCGTGCCGCCCGGCGCGTTGGTCGCGAACAGCGGCGAGGTGCCGCCGCGCACCACTTCCAGGCGCTCGGTCATCATGTCCAGCGAAAACAGCGTATCGACGTTGAAGAAGCTTTCCTGCGGCTCGTCAAACAGGGTCATGCCGTCTTCTTGGTATTGCACGTAGTACCAGCCGCCGGCGGGCAGGCCGCGCACGTACAGGTTCTGGCCGCCGCCCTGGCCGCCGGAGGGTTCGGCCGAGAAGCCGGGCACGGCGCGCAGCATGTCGACACTGCTGCTCGGTGCCGCGCGATCCAGGCGTTGCTTCGACACCACGCTGATCGCGAACGGCGCGTCCTTCTGCGACTGGCCCTGCGGGGTGCCGGTGACGACGATCTGATCCAGGGTAGTGGTGGCATCGGTAGCAGCGGGGGCCTGTGGCGGCTCCTGGGCATTGGCTGCGTTGGCGGCAAGAACGGAAGACAGGGCCAGCGCGAGCAGGCTCTGGTGTGGATGGTTGGTACGCATGGAACTCCCCATTAAAAGTATGTGGGGGTAATACTATTTACCATGTATGAAAATCATGTGTCCACATGCTAGCGTTGTGGCACATCCACTTCGGGTCCGCGCCGTTCCATGCTCCATGCCGATTTCCCGCCGCGCGTCAGCGCCGGCGGCCGCCAGTTGCTCGACCGTGTGTTCAAGGCCGGGGTGCAGACCCAGGCGGCGCTGAGTCGCGAGCTGGGCCTGTCGCAGCCCACGGTCGCGCGCCTGCTGCAGGGCTTCGTGCAGGACAGGATGGTGCAGCTCAGCGCGCGCGCCGCCGGGGGGCGCGGCAACCCCAGCGTCGATGTGCGTCTGGCGCCGGACTACGCCTACGCGTTCGGCATCGGCCTGATGGGCGACGTGGTGGCGCTGGCCTTGGTCGATTTCGCCGGTGCGGTGCGCGGCCAGCGCCGCGTCGGCCTGGCCGACATGCGGCGTGCCCCGGTGCTGGCGCAGCTGCTGCGGTTCCGCGAGGAACTGCTTGCCGAAACCGGCGTGGATCCGGCGCGGGTAATCGGCGCGGGCATGGCGATCTCGGCCTTCTTCACCGGGCAGGGCCAGCAGATGGCCGGGCCACCGGCGCTGGAGGACTGGACCCAGGTCGAGTTGGGGCCGATCCTGGAGGAGGCGTTGGGCTGCCCGGTCACGGTGGAGAACGACGGCGCGGCAGCGGCGGTGGCCGAGAGCCTGTACGGGGTCGGCCGCGACTGCCGCGACTTCGCCTACCTGCACCTGACCAACGGCTTCGGCGGCGGCATCATCGCCGACGGCCGGCTATTCCGCGGCCATCGCGGCAATGCCGGCGAGTTCGGCGGCATCTGGACCGTCGGCGGCATGGCCTATCCGAACCTGGACGCCTTGCTGGCCCTGGCGCGGGCGGCGGGGCAGGACCACGCCAGCGTCGAGCAGATGCTGGGCGCCATCGGCCCGCACAGCCCGGGCGTGGACGCCTGGCTGGCGCAGGCCGAAGCGCCGTTCTCGCAGCTGTGCGCGTACCTGGCCTACACCCTGGATCCGCAGGCGATCGTCATCGGCGGACGCCTGCCGGCACCGATCGGCTTGCGCCTGATCGAACGCATCCGTATCCCGCGTGCACCCAACCGGCATGGCCTGGCGCCGCCGCTGCCGGAACTGCGCATCGCGGGTACCACCGGCGACGCGGTGACCCTCGGCGCGGCGCTCATTCCATTGCAGCGGGCCTTCTTCGCCTGAGCGGGCGGCGCGCGGACAGCAGCGCCAACAGCAGGCACAGCGCACCGCAGGCCAGCGGACCGGCGGCCATCGCCCAGCGCAGCAGCTGGCAATGGCCGCCGCGGTAATCCACTGCGCCCAGCAGCAGTCCGATCACGACGATGCCGGCGGCCAGTGCCACCTGTGCGCTGGCGACCAGCGCGGCGAAGCACAGCGCGTGCTGGGCCAGCGCGCGCCTGGCCGTCAGTTGCGCGTGCCAGGCCCAGACCAACTGGCCGCCGCTGCCGCCGATCGCGCCGATGCAGGCGGCGGCGAGCAGGCTCAGCCGCGGCATCGCCGGCAGCGCCAGCGCGAACAGTGGCGCGCTCAACAGCAGCGCTGCGCCAAGCCATGCCAGCCGTCGCTGCGGCGGATGCTGCCGGCCCAACCGCGCCGCCAGCGGTTGCACCAGCACCGACCCCAGCGCATAGGCGATCAGCACCGCGCTGCCCCAGCCTGGCGACAGCAGGCCGTAGGCGGCCACGTACGGCGCCAGTTTGTTGAAGGCGGGCAGGGTCAGCGACATCGCGGCGATCAGCAGCAGCGGCTGCCAGGGAATCGCGTGCCAGCACGGCGCCGGCGCGGTACGCGTGGGCGCGTCGGCAGTGGTGTGCCCACGCGGCGCGGCATCGCGCAGCAGCGCGCGGCGCAGCAGCAATGCGCATACCACAGCCACGGCGGCCAGCAGCGCACTGGCCTGCAGTGCGAAAGCCGCGCCGTCGGCGCCCGGCGCCAGCATCGCGCCAACCATCGCGCTGATCAGCAGCGCCGCGATGCCGCTGCCGGCCAGACGCAACGCGCTGGCGCCGTCGTGGCCGCGCCATGGCCACTGCACCATGCTCAGCAAGGTGTTCTGCGCCACGTCGCAGACGGCGTAGGCGATGCGGAACAGCAGGCTGAGCACCAGCACGTAGCCCAACCGCAGCGGCGCCGGCAACAGCGGCGCGGCGAACACCAGCAGCAGCGCCAGCGCCGCCGCGCTCAGGCCGAGCCATTGCAGGTGCCCGCTACTGGTCACCTCGCGCAATCGCCGGCGCAGGTTCCAGCCGGCGACAAGACCAATCGCTGCGCTGACCAGCAGGCCCAGCGCCAGCACCAGCCCGGCGGCGGCCGCGCCCAGTTCGGCGTGTTCGGTCAACGAATAGATCAGCAGCAGTTCGCTGGCGTACCACAGCAGGCTCTTGCCGAAATGCGCGCAGGCATACGCCGCCAGCGCTTTGTGCGGCAGCGCGGGCAATGGCGGCGGGGTGGCGGGCGGCGTCCGGTGCATCTGACGCCTTATAGCGGCGCGATGCGACAGCACTAAGTCCAGGCGTGCCGATCGGTGCCTGCTAGGGTCGGGGATAGTGGCTCGAGCCATCCGGGGAGGTGTCCATGCCCGTGCGCATTTCGTTCCTGTTCGCGCGGCTTGCGGCGCGAAGCCTGTGCTGGCTGCGCCTGCGCGGACATCGAACGCCGATGTCCATCAGCTATCCGCGGCGCACTTGCTGCAACTGCTCAAGGGCGATCCGGAGGCCGTTGCCGGGCTGCAACCGCAACTGGCCGAACGCCGTCGCCAGCAGGCCAGCGAAGCGGCGAAGTTCTACATCGCCGGCGTCGCCGACGGTGCCGAGGGTGTGCAGTGGTGCGCCGGCAGCGGCGTGCTGCGGCACGAACTGGCCGATCGCGTGTACACCGCGCTCAGCGCGTTGCCGCCGGCCCAATTGCAGCAGCGCGCCTCGATCGCGGTGAGCCAGGCGTTGCGCGCGTCCTTTCCCTGCTCCAGGTAGGCGCGCCTACAACTGCGCCGCCAGGCGGCTACCCTGGGCGATGGCACGCTTGGCATCCAGTTCCGCGGCGACATCGGCACCGCCGATCAGGTGCGGCTTGCGACCGGCCGCCTGCAGCGCAGCGTGCAGGTCGCGGCGCGGCTCCTGGCCGGCGCAGACCACCACGGTGCCGACCGGCAGCAACTGCTCGGTGCCCTCCACGCGGATGCGCAGCCCGGCGTCGTCCATGCCCAGGTATTCGACCCCGCCGAGCATGGTCACGCCCTTGGCCTTCAGCGTGGCGCGGTGGATCCAGCCGGTGGTCTTGCCCAGGCGCGCGCCCGGACGGCCGGCACTGCGCTGCAGCAGCCATACCGTGCGCGCCGGCGCTTCCGGCTGCGGCTTGCGCAATGCGCCGCGCGTTTCGAACTGCGGGTCCACGCCCCATTCGGCCATCCACCGCGCCGGGTCCAGCGCGGTCGAGACGCCGGCGTGCACCAGGAACTCGCCGACGTCGAAACCGATGCCGCCGGCGCCGATGATCGCGACCTTGTCCGCGGCCTGCACCCGGCCGTGCAGCACGTCGAGATAATTGACCACATTGGGATGATCGGCGCCGGGAAACTCCACCGCGCGCGGCACGATGCCGGTGGCCAGCACCACCTCGTCGAAACCGGTCAGCAGTGCCGCATCGGCGGTGGTATGCAGGCGCACATCCACGCCTGTGGACTTGAGCTTGTGGCGGAAATAGCGCAGCGTCTCGTGGAATTCTTCCTTGCCGGGAATGCGCTTGGCCACGTTGAACTGGCCGCCGATCTCCGCGGCGCTGTCGAACAGGGTGACGCGGTGGCCGCGTTCGGCGGCCACCGTGGCGCAGGCCAGTCCGGCCGGGCCGGCGCCGACCACGGCGATGCGCCTGGGCGCCGCCGTGAGCAGGTAGTTCAGTTCGGTTTCGGCCGCGGCGCGCGGGTTGACCAGGCAGCTGGCGGTCTTGTTCTCGAACACGTGGTCCAGGCATGCCTGGTTGCAGGCGATGCAGGTGTTGATCGCCTGCGCCTGGCCGCGTCGCGCCTTGTTCGGCCACTCCGGATCGGCCAGCAGCGGCCGCGCCAGCGACACCATGTCGGCGCCGCCGCCGGCGAGGATGCGTTCGGCCACGTCGGGCATGTTGATGCGATTGGTCGCGATTAGCGGCACCCGCACGTGCGGCTTGAGCTTGGCGGTGACGCCGGCGAACGCGGCGCGCGGTACCGAGGTGGCGATGGTGGGGACGCGCGCCTCGTGCCAGCCGATGCCGGAATTGATCAGCGTCGCGCCGGCGGCTTCGATCGCCTGCGCCTGCATCACGATTTCCTGCCAATCGCTGCCGTCCTCGACCAGATCCACCAACGACAGCCTGTAGATGATGATGAAGTCCGGCCCGCACGCCTCGCGGATGCGGCGCACGATCTCCACCGCGAAGCGCATGCGCTTGCGCGCGTCGCCGCCCCAGGCATCGTCGCGGCGGTTGCTGCGCGGGGCCACGAATTCGTTGATCAGATAGCCTTCCGAGCCCATCACTTCCACGCCGTCGTAGCCGGCCTCGCGCGCCAGCCGCGCGGCGCGCGCATAGGCGCCGATCTGGCGTTCGACCCCGCGTACGGACAAGGCGCGCGGCGTGAACGGATTGATCGGCGCCTTCAGCTTCGACGGCGCCACCGACAGCGGGTGGTAGGCATAGCGCCCGGCATGCAGCAGCTGCAGGCAGATCTTGGCGCCGTGGTCGTGCACCGCGCGGGTCACCTGCCGGTGGGGGCGCACTTCCCAGGGCCACGATAGCTTGCCGCCGAACGGTTTCAGCCAGCCGACTACGTTCGGCGCGAAGCCGCCGGTGACGATCAGCCCGGCGCCGCCGGCGGCGCGTTCGGCGAAATACGCGGCCAGCTTGGGGAAGTCGCGCGCGCGATCCTCCAGGCCGGTGTGCATCGAGCCCATCAGCACCCGGTTGCGCAGCTGGGTGAAGCCCAGGTCGAGCGGGGCGAACAGGTGCGGGTAGGCTGGGGAGGACGGGTCGGGCTGGCCGGAGGCGGGCGACATGGTTTGGATACGCTTGCGTACGGAAGCGCGCAGGGTGACGCGAAATCCGGGCGACGGCAAGAGGGGGCGTGTGTGCGGGTTGCCTGCGGTAGTTGGTCCTGGCACAGGGATTTTGGAGCTTTGAAGCAAGAGCAACGGTTTCCGCTGGCGCGGGTCACTTTTCTTTGCTTGTGCAAAGAAGCGCTCCTCAGCAGCCGCAGGCTGATCAAAGTAACCAAAAGAAACGCTTTACCACAGCCGAAGGCTGGTCAAGCACACCCCGCAGCGCGCCTTCCGCGCTGCGCGCTCCAGGTCCGCAGCCCCGACGGGCATTTTTCGATGGCACATCCATGTGCCATCGAAAAACGTCGCGCATCCTGCGCGCCGCCCTTCGGGTTTTCGCCCGTCGGGTCTGCCGCGCTGAGGGGACCCGGTAGATCAAAAGCAACAACAACAAAAGCAGCGGCAACGCTCTCGGCCATGGCAAGCATTGCGGCCAATGACCGCCGCGCACGCAAAGCACGGCGATCGGGTCTGTGTCCGATCGAACTGCGCCGGCCGCTCAGCCCCAGCCAACCAGCGCCAGCTTGCCGATGGTGCTGCCCGATTCCAGCCGCCGGTGCGCCTGCCGCAGGTTGGCCGCGTTGATCGGCGCCAGCGTCTCGGTCAGGGTGGTGCGCAGTTTGCCGGCGTCGATCAGGCTGGCGGTGCGCGCCAGAATGCGGTGCTGCTCGATCATGTCGGCGGTCTTGAAGCGCGCCCGCGCGAACATCATTTCCCAGTGGATGCCGATGCACTTGGCCTTGTACGGATCGCCGATGCGCAACGCGCCGGCCGGTTCCACGATCAGGCCGACATGGCCCTGCGGCGCGATCAACTCGCCCAGCGCATCCCAGTAGCGGTCGGTGTCGGCCAGGTTCAGTGCCGCATCCACCTGTTCGATGCCCAGCGCCTGCAATTGCAGCGCCAGCGGCTGGCGATGGTCGATCACGTGCTGCGCGCCCAGCTGCAGGCACCAGTCGCGGGTCTGTGGGCGCGAGGCGGTGGCGATGACCTCAAAGCCGGCATGCCGCGCCAGCTGGATCGCGATCGAGCCGACGCCACCGGCGCCGCCGATCACCAGCAGCCGCCGGCCGCGGTTGCGCTCGTCGTCGAAGTCGAACGGCATGCGCTGGAACAGCAGCTCCCAGGCGGTCAGCGTGGTCAGCGGCAGTGCCGCGGCCTGCGCGAAATCCAGCGTCGCCGGTTTGCGCGCGACGATGCGCGCGTCGACCAGCTGGTACTGCGCATTGCTGCCGGAACGGGTGATGTCGCCGGCGTAATAGACCTCGTCGCCTGGCTCGAACCCGGCGACATCGGCGCCGACCGCTTCGACCACGCCGGCCGCGTCGTAGCCCAGCACCTTGGGCTGTGCTTCCACCTGCGGCTTGGGCGCGCGCACCTTGGTATCGACCGGATTGACCGAGACCGCCTCCACCCGCACCAGCAGGTCGAAGCCGGTGGGCGCGGGCGGGGTGGGCAAGTCGGTATCGAACAGCGACTGCGGATCGTCGATCGGCAGGTGGTGGGTCAGGGCGACGGCTTTCATGATCTCTCCAGGGAATGGGGAAGTAGTTGCTGCGGCGCGCGGCGTATCCGGCTCAGACCGGCCGCGGATTGCGCTCGGCGAAACCGCGCTGATGCCAATACGGATACGGCGGCACCACCGCGCTGGCCGCGTCCAGCCGCTGCACCTGTGCGGCGTCGAGGTGCCAGCCGACCGCGCCTAGGTTCTGCCGCAACTGCGCCTCGTTGCGCGCGCCGATGATGACGCTGCTCACCGTAGGCCGCTGCAGCAGCCAGTTCAGCGCGATCTGCGGCACGCTCTTGCCGGTTTCGGCAGCGATCGCCTCGAGCGCGTCGATCACCCGGTACAGGTGTTCGTCCTCCACCGGCGGGCCGGCCTCGGTGACCTTGCTGTTGTGCAGCCGGCTGCTTTCCGGCAGCGGCTGGCCGCGGCGGAGCTTGCCGGTCAGCCGGCCCCAGCCCAGCGGGCTCCACACCACCGCGCCGACGCCCTGGTCCAGCCCCAGCGGCATCAGTTCTTCCTCGTAGTCGCGGCCGATCAGCGAGTAGTAGGTCTGATTGGCGACGTAGCGCGACCAGCCGTAGCGATCGGCCACCGCCAGCGACTTCATCAGGTGCCAGCCGGAGAAATTGGACACGCCCAGATAGCGGATCTTGCCGGCGCGGACCAGGTCGTCGAGCGTGGACAGGGTTTCTTCCACCGGCGTCTTCGCGTCGAAGCCGTGCAACTGGAACAGGTCGATGTAGTCGGTGTCCAGGCGCTTGAGCGCGGCATCGACCGCGCGCAGCAGGTGGAAGCGCGAGGAGCCGACGCTGTTCGGATCGTCGGGGTCGAAGCGGAAGGTGGCTTTGGTCGAGATCAGCACCTGGTCGCGGCGGCCCTTGATCGCCGCGCCCAGTACCGATTCGGCGGCGCCGCCGGAATAGATGTCGGCGCTATCGAACAGGTTGACTCCGGCCTCCAGGCAGATGTCGATCAGGCGCCGTGCCTGATCCACGTCCGAATTGCCCCAGGCGGCGAAGAAGGCGTTTGAGCCGGCGAAGGTGCCGGTGCCGAAGCTGAGCACGGGGACCTTGAAGCCGGAGGCGCCGAGATGACGGTATTCCATGGTGGAGATTCCTTTGCGGGGGAACGGAAGGGGGCTGCGATCAGCGTGGCGCAGCAACGACGGGATGCGCATCGGTGGCGTGGTTGAGCACGCGCGCGGCGGCCTCGGCCATGGCGGCATAGCCGGCGTCGCCGGGGTGCAGGTGATCGCCGGAATCGAACGCGGGCAGCATGCGGGTAGGGTGCGCGGGGTCGCGGAGCAGGGCGTCGAAATCGATGATCGCATCGAAACCGTTGCCATCGCGTATCCACGCATTGACCTGCTGGCGCACGTGCTCCTTGTCTACGCGGGTAGTAACCGCGGATCGTCGTGTCCGGCAATGCGCCCTCGAACGGGGTCAGTGTGGCGCCGATCACGCGCAGGCCGCGCGCCTGCGCACGCTGCAGCAGTTGCTGATACCCGGCGATCAGCTCCTGTGCGGAGACCGGCGCATCGTCCGGCGCGAACGGCGTGGCGTACCCACTGATGTCGTTGATGCCGATCAGCAGCACCAAGGACTGCGCCAGGCTGCCGCCATGGCCGATCACCAGCCTGCCGAGCCAGGCGCCCAGCGCATTGGCCCAGGTTGAACGCGCCGATGTTCAGGCTCGACGCCAGATGCCGTCCGGCGTCGCCTGCCTTGCCCAGCACCCACAGTTGCAGCGGCGCCACCGTGGCGAACGCGGCCACCCCGAGCAGCCCGACCCCCAGCACCATCGCCGGTGCCGGATGTAGGTGTAGACGGTGAACACATCGGCATAGCCGAGCACGGTCGTGGCCAGGCCAAGCAAGACCGGCGCGCGGCTGAACGCATGCAATTCGGCGCGCAGCGACGGCGCGGGCGTCGCGTCGTCGCTGGCCGGGACCAGCGCGGCGATCACCACGGTGGCCAGCAGGCCGATCGCGGCCACCGCCCAGAACGTCGCGCGCCAGCCGAACTGCAGGCCCAGCCAGGCGCCGGCCGGCACTCCAGCAGGGTGGCGACGGTGAGCCCGGTGAACATGGTCGCGATCGCCGAGGCCTTGCGTTGCAGCGCCATCAGGCCGGTGGCGACCACCGCGCCGACGCCGAAGAAGGTGCCGTGCGCCAGCGAGGTGAGTACCCGCGCCGCCATCAGCGCAACTGGCTGCCCAGGGCCGTGCGTTGGTCGAGGACCTGGAGTCGCAGGCCGGCGGCCTGCGCGAAGCCGGCCGCAGCGCCGCCGGCACCTTGCGGGTGACCCTGTCGGCCTCGTTCGGGCGCCAGCACGTGTCGGCGCTGCTGCCGCAGTTCATGGCCCTGTATCCGCAGATGCGGCTGAGCGTGCACCTGAGCGACAACGTGGTGGATCTGGTCAGCGAAGGCTTCGATCTGGCGATCCGCATCGGCGCGCTGCGCGATTCCAGCCTGGTGGCGCGGCGCCTGGCCGGCAACCGCCGGGTGCTGTGCGCCGCGCCCGACTACCTGCGCCGCCACGGCGAACCGGCCACCCCAGCGGACCTGGCCGCGCACGCCTGCTTGCTGCTGACCGGCGCCGAAGGCCGCCAGGACATATGGCGCCTGCTCGGCGCCGAGGGCGAGGTGGCGGTCAAGGTCGGCGGTCCGCTGGAGTCCAACTTCAGCGAAGTGCTGCGCGATGCGGCGCTGAACGGCCAGGGCATTGCCCTGTATTCGGTTTGGCATGTGGCCGAGCACCTGCGCCGTGGGCAGCTGCGCCAGGTCCTGCCGCAGTACACGCTCGCCGAGACCGGCATCCACGCGGTGATGCCGCAGCGCCGGCTGGTGCCGCCGCGGGTACGCGCCTTCGTCGAGTTCATGCAGGTTCAGCTGGTGGAGCCGCCGCCGTAGGAGCGGCTGGAGTGAGGCGGCCGCGCAGAACCGAGACACTGTCTACAAGCGCTGACGGGGGCCGCAAACGCCGCATTGCATCATTTCATGAAGCTGTATACGGTGTATCCACGACCACCTAAGGGCTGGTCGTGGGTTTCACATGTTACGTGCCCGTTAACGCCGTCTTCACCTTGCCGAGCATAATGTGCGCGGCGATGGCGTGCGGAACGGCCGTCTGGATGTGACGAGACATCTGTACTGAACCATGCCCTATCGGTTTTTATATCCCCGAAACAAGGAGCTGTATTAATGAACAAGAAAATTCTCACCGCCGCGTTGCTGGGCGGTCTGGCCGTCGCCCAGGCAGCGTCCGCACAGGAATTCGACGACCGCTGGTACCTGACCGGTTCGGCCGGTTTCAATTTCCAGGACAACGACCGTCTGACCAACGACGCCCCGTTCGTCACCCTGGGTCTGGGCAAGTTCGTCAGCCCGAACTGGTCGATCGACGGTGAACTGAACTATCAGAACCCGAACTTCGACGCCAACCAGGACCTGAACTGGAGCCAGTACGGCATCTCGTTCGACCTGCGTCGCCACTTCATCCAGGAAGGCCGTGGCTGGAACCCGTACCTGCTGTTCGGTCTGGGCTATCAGCGTTCGGAAGAAGAGTTCGACACCGGCGGCGCCGTGTCCCCGGGTCAGCGCAAGGACGGCAACTTTGCCGCCAAGGCCGGCGTCGGTCTGCAGACCACCTTCGACAAGCGCGTTGCCGTGCGTGCCGAAGTGGCCTACCGCGCTGACTTCGACGACAAGAGCGTTGCCGCTCCGTCCGAGAACTGGTTCGGCGACGTGCTGGCTTCGGTCGGCGTCGTGATCCCGCTCGGCCCGCCGCCGGCTGCCCCGGTTGCCGCTCCGGCTCCGACCGCTGCTCCGAGCTGTGCGGATCTGGACGACGACGGCGACGGCGTCAACAACTGCGACGACAAGTGCCCGACCTCCCAGCCTGGCCAGACCATCGGTCCGGACGGTTGCCCGGTGCCGGTGTCGATCGACCTGAAGGGCGTCAACTTCGACTTCAACAAGTCGACTTTGCGTCCTGACGCGATCGCGATCCTGAGCGAAGCCACCGAGATCCTGAAGCGTTACCCCGACCTGAAGGTCGAGGTTGCCGGTCACACCGACTCGAAGGGTACCGACGCTTACAACCAGAAGCTGTCCGAGCGTCGTGCGACCACCGTGTATGACTACCTGACCAAGAACGGCGTGGACGCTTCGCGTCTGGTCGGTCCGATCGGTTACGGCGAGAGCCGCCCGATTGCGCCGAACACCAACCCGGATGGTTCGGACAACCCGGAAGGCCGTGCGAAGAACCGTCGTACCGAGCTGAACGTCCAGAACTGATCGGACGCTTCATGCTTCAAGCAAAGCCCGGCCTCGCGCCGGGCTTTGTTTTTGTGCGTGTGGAAAACATTGCGCGCTTCTGTAGGAGCGGCTTCAGCCGCGACAGGTCCTCTCCGGAAAGGCCAATGTCGCGGCTGAAGCCGCTCCTACAGGGGGCGGCAAAAAGCTCTTTGCCAAGCTGAACTTTTTCAGCCTTCCCAATTATTTAGCGCATGCAGTGCCGGTATTGGTTGAAACTGCGCCTGGCCCTGCCTACACTCGCGGCGTCGTCTCGCCTGAATGGAAAAAACCGATGCTGCGTATCGTTATGGCCGGCTTGCTTGGTCTTGCCTTGATTCCTGCCGCCCATGCCGCACCGGATTGTTCCGGCGATGTGCTGCCCAAGTCGCTGCCGCTGCCGGCCACGGTCGGCGCGCCGATCGCTTCGGAGCTGTCTACGCGCAACCTGCAACTGGGCATGCCCAGCGGCGTGCTGGCGCAGTCCTACAGCAGCGACCAGTCGCTGGACCGGGTGCTGGTGCGGCTGCGCGCCGAGGGTTGCCAGAGCCTGGCCAACGCGATGCCGGGCGGTGCTGCGGTAAAGCCGAACGATCCGGCCGCCTACAAGCCGACCACCGCATTCGACAACACCCCGTGGCGCTTCGACATGAGCCAGAACGGCAAGCGCATGACCGCCGAAGAGTTCGACGCGTGGATGAAGGCGCGCGGCGTGCGTGTGGTCAAGGCGCGTCCGCTGCCTGCCGCAGTGCCTGCCGCGGCAACGGCGCCCGACGCGGCCGCGCCGGTCGACACGCAGTAAACGCTGCGCGCGGTCGCAACAGCGCCTGCGTAGCGAAGCGCGAGCGGTGAAACCTCCTTCGCGTTCCTGCCGCCGCGCATCGCGCACCTCGGTGCCAGCGGCCAATGCTGGGCGATCGCCGCGCGCCACGGCGTCCGGCGAAGCCCGCCACGGCCTGGCGCGTACCCTGTCCAAGCTCGGCCTGTGTTCGCGCACCGAGGCCACGCGCTGGATCGCCGCCGGCCGCGTCGCGGTCGATGGCCGCACCGTCACCGATCCCGAATTCCCGATTCTGCGCGGCCGCCACCGGCTGGCGCTCGATGGCGTGGCGCTGGCAGCGATGCAGCGCCTGTACCTGATGCTCAACAAGCCGCGCGGCCTGGTTACCACCGCGCAGGACGAGCGTGGCCGCGACACCGTCTACCGTTGTTTCGACGGCGCCGGCTTGCCCTGGCTGGCCCCGGTCGGGCGCCTGGACAAGGCCAGCGAAGGCTTGCTGCTGTTCTGCAACGACCCGCAATGGGCAGCGCGGATCGCCGACCCGGCCAGCGGCCCTGACAAGACCTATCACGTGCAGGTCGATGCGCTGCCCGACGCGGCGCTGCTGGCGCGTATGTGCGCTGGCGTGATCGCCGACGGCGAGCCGCTGCGCGCCAAGCAAGCGCGGCTGCTGCGCCAGGGCGACAAGCACGCCTGGCTGGAAGTGGTACTGGACGAGGGCCGCAACCGGCAGATCCGGCGCCTGCTGGCCGAACTCGATCTGGGCGTGCTGCGCCTGGTGCGGGTGGCGATCGGCGGCCTGGCGCTGGGCGAACTGGGCAAGGGCGCGTGGCGTGAGTTGAGTTTGGCGGAAGTGGAGGGATTAGTTGGTCGGGACTCGGGACCGGGGACTCGGGACTCGTAAAGGCGCTGGCTCGGCCCTGTACGCGTGGCGCACTGTTCATGCTGATCCCGCACGAGAATTCAAAAAACACTTGACACGGAAGCGGCGCCAAAGACCCTGCCCTGGAGTCCCGAGTCCCGAGTCCCGAGTCCCGAGTCCCGAGTCCCGAGTCCCGAGTCCCGAGTCCCGAGTCCCGAGTCCCGAGTCCCGAGTCCCGAGTCCCGAATTCTTACCCAATCACTCCCAACTCGCGCCCGATCCGCACGAACGCGTCGATCGCCCGGTCCAGCTGTTCGCGGGTATGCGCGGCGCTGATCTGGGTGCGGATCCGCGCTTGCCCATTGGGTACCACCGGGAAGAAGAAGCCGATCGCGTAGATGCCTTCCTGCAGCAGCCGCTCGGCGAAGCGCTGCGCCAGCGGCGCGTCGTACAGCATCACCGGGCAGATCGGGTGGGTGCCGGGCTTGATGTCGAAGCCGGCCGCGCCCATGCGCTCGCGGAAGTGGCGGGTGTTCTCGACCAGTTGCGCGCGCAGCTCGTCGGCCGCGTCCAGCATCGCGAAGGCCTTGATCCCGGCGGCGACCACATGTGGCGGCAGCGAGTTGGAGAACAGGTAGGGGCGTGAGCGCTGGCGCAACAGTTCGATCACCTCGCGCCGGCCGGTGGTGAAGCCGCCCAGCGCGCCGCCCATGGCCTTGCCCAGGGTGCCGGTGAAGATGTCGATCCGGTCCATCACGCCCTTGACCTCGGCCGAGCCGCGCCCGCTGGCGCCGAGGAAGCCGGTGGCGTGGCACTCGTCGATATGCACCAGCGCGTTGTACCTGCGCGCCAGCGCGGTGATCTGGTCGAGCGGGGCGATGAAGCCGTCCATCGAGAACACGCCGTCGCTGGTGATCAGCTTGGTCTTGCAGCCGGCCGCGTCGGCGGCCTGCAGCTGCGCTTCCAGGTCGGCCATATCGCAGTTGGCGTAGCGGAACCGCTTGGCCTTGCACAGGCGCACGCCGTCGATGATCGAGGCATGGTTGAGCGCGTCGGAGATGACCGCATCGGCTTCGCCGAGCAGTGGCTCGAACAGGCCGCCGTTGGCGTCGAAGCAGGCGGCGTAAAGGATGGTGTCCTCGGTGCCGAAGAACTCGCCGATGCGCGCTTCCAGCTGCTTGTGCAGGTCCTGGGTGCCGCAGATGAAGCGTACCGAGGCCATGCCGAAGCCATGGGTGTCCAGCGCGTCCTTGGCCGCGGCGATCAGCGCCGGGTGGTCGGCCAGGCCCAGGTAGTTGTTGGCGCAGAAGTTGAGCACGCGGCGGCCGTCGGCCAGCACGATCTCCGCCGCCTGCGGGCCGACGATGATGCGCTCGGACTTGAACAGGCCCTGCGCGCGGATCGCATCCAGTGCGTCGGCGTAGTGCTGGGTGAGGCGGGAATCGGTCATGACGGGCACGCGCAGGCGAAAGAAGCAAAGATTTTAACGCGGCATGTGCGAAGGTCAGCGGGCGTCATGCACAAATGGCATCAGTATCGGCGGCGAAGTCATTTCACCGCACGAATGCGGCTGCGCAGCATGGCGCACTGGCCGTGGTCGCATGGCCGGACCGCCCGTGCCTCGACCCATCTTCCGGAGATCCGTCCATGCCCTGCCTCCTGCCGCGCCGATTCAGCCCGCTGCTCGCGCTCGTACTGTGCGCGTTCGCCGGCGGCGCTGCCGCGCGCGACGTGCAGCTGCTCAATGTGTCCTACGATCCCACGCGCGAGCTGTACCGTGACTACAACGCCGCCTTCGTCAAGCACTGGGAGCAGACCCACAGCGGCGACAAGGTCAGCGTGGAGACCTCGCACGGCGGTTCCGGCAAGCAGGCGCGCTCGGTCATCGACGGGGTCGAGGCCGACGTGGTGACGCTGGCGCTGGCCTACGACGTCGACGCGATCGCTGACAAGGGCAAGCTGATCGATCCGGGCTGGGCCAAGCGCCTGCCCGACAACAGCGCGCCGTACACCTCCACCATCGTGTTCCTGGTGCGCAAGGGCAACCCGAAACAGATCAAGGACTGGCCGGACCTGCTGCGTACCGGCGTGTCGGTGATCACCCCGAACCCGAAGACCTCCGGCGGCGCACGCTGGAACTACCTGGCTGCCTGGGCCTACGCCGACCATATTTTTAAGGGCGACCGCGAGCGCATCCTCGGCTACATGCGCGCGCTGTTCCGCAACGTGCCGGTGCTGGACACCGGCGCGCGCGGCGCCACCACCACCTTCGTCCAGCGCGGCATCGGCGACGTACTGCTGGCCTGGGAGAACGAGGCGTTCCTGGCGCAGGAGGAACTGGGCAAGGACAAGTTCGAGATCGTGGTGCCGAAGCTGTCGATCCTGGCCGAGCCGTCGGTGGCGGTGGTCGACAGGAACGTGGACAAGCACGGCACCCGCGACGTCGCCGAGGACTACCTGAAGTACCTGTATTCGCCGGAAGGGCAGAAGATCGCGGCCAGGCACTACTACCGCCCGCGCCATCCCGAATACGCCGACCGCGCCGACATCGCGCGCCTGCCGAAGGTGCAGCTGGTCACCATCGACCAGGCGTTCGGCTCCTGGGCCAAGGCCCAGGCCGAGCACTTCAACGACGGCGGCCTGTTCGACCAGATCCAGGCGAGCAAGTGACGCGATGGGAGTGAATGCCGCCGCGGCCCCGCGCGCTCCGTCGCGGCGCAGAGTGATCCCCGGACTCGGTCTGAGCCTGGGCATCACCCTGACCTGGCTGGGGCTGGTGGTGCTGATCCCGCTGCTGGGCGTGGTGCTCAAGACCAGCGGCCTGGGCTGGCATGGCGTGTGGCAGGTGTGGAGCGAACCGCGGGTGCTGTCGGCGCTGCGGGTCAGCTTCGGCACCGCCTTCGTCGCCGCTGCGTTCAACGCGGTGATGGGCACCTGGGTGGCCTGGGTGTTCGTGCGTTACCGCTTCCCCGGCAAGCGCCTGTTCGACGCGATGATCGACCTGCCGTTCGCGCTGCCGACCGCGGTGGCCGGCATCGCGTTGACCGCGCTGTACGGCGGCAACGGCTGGGTCGGCCGCTGGCTGGAACCGCTGGGGCTGAAGATCGCCTACACCCAGCTCGGCATCGTGGTGGCGCTGGTGTTCGTCGGGCTGCCGTTCGTGGTGCGGATCGTGCAGCCGGTGCTGGCCGAGGCCGAACGCGACGTGGAAGAGGCCGCCGCCACGCTCGGCGCCGGCCGCTGGCAGACCATCCGCCGCGTGGTGCTGCCGGCGCTGTGGCCGGCGGTGCTGACCGGATTCGCGCTGGCTTTCGCGCGCGGCATCGGCGAATACGGCTCGGTGATCTTCATCGCCGGCAACCTGCCCAACGCGACCGAGATCGCACCGCTGCTGATCACCATCCGCCTGGAGGAATTCGACTATGCCGGCGCCACCGCGATCGCCGCGGCGATGCTGCTGCTGTCCTTGCTGATGCTGCTGGTGGTCAATGGCGTGCAGGCGCGCTTCGCGCGCCGCGGCCTGGCGGCGCATTGAGATGAACGATACCGTGTCCAGCTTGCCCCTCTCGTTTTCGGAGACTGCGTTGAGCGCATCGCCGCCCGCTGCCTGCCGCCGCGCCGCCTCGGTCACCACCGAGCCGTGGTGGGTGCAGGTGTTGCTGATCCTCGGCGCGCTGGGCTTCCTGCTGTCGTTCCTGTTCCTGCCGCTGCTGCTGGTGTTCGTCGAAGCGCTGCGCGGCGGCGTCGGCGTGTTCTGGCGCGCCGTCTGCGATCCGGATGCGCTGGCGGCGATCCGCCTGACCCTGCTGGTGACCGCGATCGTGGTGCCGTTGAACCTGTTGTTCGGCGTGGCCGCGGCGTGGGCGGTGAGCAAGCACCGCTTTCCCGGCAAGCGCCTGCTGGTGAGCCTGATCGACCTGCCATTCTCGGTGTCGCCGGTGGTCGCCGGCCTGGTCTTCATCCTGATCTTCGGTCGCAGCGGCTGGGCCTGGCCGCTGATCGACGAAGGCTGGCGGCTGCACCTACCGGTGTTCGGCGAGGTGCTGCTGCAACTGCCGCGGATCGTGTTCGCGCTGCCCGGCATCGTGCTGGCGACGACCTTCGTCACCTTCCCGTTCATCGCCCGCGAGCTGATGCCGCTGATGGAGCAGCAGGGCAGCGACGAGGAACTGGCGGCGCTGAGCCTGGGCGCCAACGGCTGGCAGATGTTCTGGCGGGTGACCATGCCCAACATCCGCTGGGGCCTGTTGTACGGCGTGCTGCTGTGCAGTGCGCGGGCGATGGGCGAGTTCGGCGCGGTGTCGGTGGTGTCCGGGCATATCCGCGGGCGCACTAATACGCTGCCGCTGCACGTGGAGATCCTCTACAACGAGTACGCCTACAGCGCCGCGTTCGCCTGCGCCAGCCTGCTGGCGCTGACCGCGCTGCTGACCCTGGCGCTGAAGTCCTATCTGGAATGGCGCCACGGCGAATCGCTGGCCGCCAATCACCGACACTGAGGTTGCGATGACCATCCGCGTACAGCACCTGGGCAAGCGTTTCGACGCGTTCGTCGCGCTCGACGACGTCAGCCTGGACATCCGCCAGGGCGAATTGCTGGCGCTGCTGGGGCCGTCCGGCTCGGGCAAGACCACCTTGCTGCGGGTGATCGCCGGGCTGGAGCATGCCGATGCCGGGCGCGTGCTCATCGACGGCGAGGACGCGACCGGGCTGCCGGTACAGTCGCGCCGGGTCGGCTTCGTGTTCCAGCACTACGCGCTGTTCCGGCACATGACCGTGCGCGACAACATCGCCTTCGGCCTGCGCGTGCGCCGCGGCGCCGAGCGCCTGGCCGAGTCGGCGATCCGTGCGCGGGTGACCGAACTGCTCGCGCTGGTGCAACTGGACGGGCTGGAGGCGCGCTACCCGACCCAGCTGTCCGGCGGCCAGCGCCAGCGCGTCGCCCTGGCGCGCGCGCTGGCGATCGAGCCGCGCGTGCTGCTGCTGGACGAACCGTTCGGCGCGCTCGACGCGCAGGTGCGGCGCGACCTGCGGCGCTGGCTGCGCGAGCTGCACGACCGCACCGGACTGACCACCGTGTTCGTCACCCACGACCAGGAAGAGGCGCTGGAACTGGCCGACCGCGTGGCGATCCTCAACCGCGGGCGCATCGAGCAGCTCGGCAGTCCGGCCGACGTCTACGACCGCCCGGTGTCGCCGTTCGTGTACGGCTTCGTCGGCGCGGTCAACCGGCTGCCGGCGCACCTGCACGACGGCCAGTTGCAGGTCGCCGGCCTGGCGCTGCGGGCGCCGGACACATCGCTGTCCAGCGGCCCGGTCGATCTGTACGTGCGCCCGGAAGACCTGGCGCCCAGCGACAGCGGCTGGGCGGCGACGGTGCTGTCCTCGCAGCGCAGCGGTTCGCGCCTGCGCCTGCGCGCGCAACTGGCGCATGGCCAGGACGAAGTGGAAGTGGAGTTGCCGGCGGGCGAGGGCGCCACCCGTTACGCGCCGGGCCAGGTGCTGCAGCTGAGCGCACGACGCTTCGGCCTGTTCGCGCAGCAGCGCAGCTAGCGGATTCGAATCGGCGCGCCGGCTCGGCGTAGGAGCGACTTCAGTCGCGACGGGCTTTATCGGTAACGCCGGTCGCGGCTGAAGCCTCTCCTACACGTTCCTGTCCGCAAGCAAATAAAAGCCCGCCGGGCTCTGGGCGCAGGCTTGGCCGCTGGCGCATGGCGTAGACAAACATTGACCCGAAGCCCGCAGCGGCAAGGCCTGCGCTGACTTGGTTTGTCTTGAAAGTGTTGCACTGCAAGAAAAAACCGGTTAAAAAAGTGTGAAGCCAGCATTGCAGTGCGCGCTGGAACCACCCCCTCGTCAACCCGTAGGAGAATGACCGGTGAACAAGATCAAGCTTGGTGTCGCCCTGGCCGTGGCGCTGGCCGCCGCCCCACTGAGTGCGTTGGCCCAGGACGAGGCCGCTGCCTCGCCGATTACCGGCTCCTATGGCGTGGTCAGCGACTACGTGTTCCGTGGCGTGTCGCAGACCAACGAACGCCCCGCGTTCCAGGCCGGCGTCACTTACACCTCGCCGTTCGGCCTGTACGTCGGCACCTGGGGCTCCAACGTCGATGTCGGCGCCGGCGACCCGGATTGGGAAGTGGACGGCTTCATCGGCTACAACGTCGATTTCTCCGAGAACTGGAACTTCGACGTGATGGTCAACCGCTACGGCTATCCCGGCGCCGGCGGTTCCAACTACAACGAACTGATCACCAAGACCAAGTTCCTCAAGACCTACGCGCTGACCGTCGCCTACACCGACGACGTCTACGGCCTGGACGAGGACAGCTTCTACTACGCGCTGGACGGAAACTGGGCGCTGCCGAACGAGTTCAGCATCGGCGCGCACGTCGGCCGCACCACCTATGCCAGCGCGTTGACTCAGTACCGGGACTACACCGACTACAACGTCAGCGTCGGCAAGATGGTCGGTCCGCTGGCGCTGAGCGTGGGCTACTACGACACCGACGAGAAGGGCAACCAGAACTTCAGCAAGAAGTTGGCCGACCACCGCTTCGTGGTCTCGGGCACGATCGCGTTCTGATACGCGCAATACCGTCGCGAACGAAGAAGGGCGCCTTGTTTGGCGCCCTTCTTTTTGTACGCTCGCCAGGGCCGATGCTGCAGGCCCTGGCGGCGCAGCGTGCGGCAGCAGCGCCGCCGCGCCGGACCTCACCAGCTCAACACCACCTTGCCGGCCTTGCCTTCTTCCATCAGGTCGAAGCCCTTCTGGAACTCGTCGATGGTCAGCTGGTGGGTCAGCACCTTGCCGAGCGGGAAGCCGGACAGCACCAGCTGGGTCATCTTGTACCAGGTCTCGTACATCTTGCGGCCGTAGATGCCCTGCACGGTCAGACCCTTGAAGATGATCTTGTCCCAGTCGCAGCCGGCGCCGCGCGGCATGATGCCGAGCATGGCGATCTTGCCGCCGTGGTACATGCAGTCGAGCATGTCGTTGAACGCGCGCGGGTTGCCGCTCATCTCCAGGCCCACGTCGAAGCCTTCCATGTGCAGGTCGGCCATCACCTCTTTCAGCGAGGTGTTGGCGACGTTGACCACGCGCGTGGCGCCCATGTCGGCGGCGAGCTTGAGGCGAAAGTCGTTGACGTCGGTGACCACCACGTTGCGCGCGCCGATGTGCTTGCAGATGCCGGCGGCGATGATGCCGATCGGGCCGGCGCCGGTGATCAGCACGTCCTCGCCGATCACGTCGAACTCCAGCGCGCAGTGCGCGGCGTTGCCGTACGGATCGAAGAACGCGGCCAGCTCGGACGGGATCTGGTCCGGGATCGGCCACAGGTTGGAGGCCGGCATCACCATGTATTCGGCGAAGGCGCCGTTGACGTTGACGCCGATGCCGACCGTGTTCGGGCACAGGTGCGGGCGCCCGCCGCGGCAGTTGCGGCAATGTCCGCAGACGATGTGGCCTTCGGCCGAGACGCGCTGGCCGACCTGGTAGCCGCTGACTGCCGAGCCGAGTTCGGCGATGCGGCCGACGAACTCGTGGCCGATGGTCAGGCCGGGCTTGATCGTGCGCTGGCTCCACTCGTCCCACAGATAGATGTGCAGGTCGGTGCCGCAGATCGCGGTCTTCTCGAGCTTGATCAGCACCTCGTTGGGGCCAGGCGCCGGCACCGGCACCTGCTCCAGCCAGATGCCCTTGGCTGCGTCGCGCTTGACCAGCGCCTTCATCGTTTGCGCCATGGCGGTGCGAGACTCGGGGTTGAGAGGGCGCGAAGTATAAGCCGCTCGTTGATGCGGCCATGTTGCGGCGCGTTCGGGGTGCCGTTGGTCATGGTCGCGGCATCGGTTGCATTCGTTACACTCTAACGTCTATTTCATGCCTGTCGCGAAGGAATCCATTCGATGCGCTCGACTCTGCTGGCTGTCGCCGTCGCCACCACCCTGACCTGTGTCCCGGCCGCCCATGCCGGCGAAGGCATGTGGGTCCCGCAGCAATTGCCGGATATCGCCGGCCCGCTGCAGCAGGCCGGGTTGAAGCTGTCACCGCAGCAACTGGCCGACCTGACCGGCGATCCGATGGGCGCGGTGGTGTCGCTGGGCGGCTGCACCGCCAGCTTCGTCTCCCCGCAAGGCCTGGTGGTGACCAACCATCACTGCGCCTACGGCGCGATCCAGCTCAATTCCACGCCGCAGAAGAACCTGATCCGCGACGGTTTCAGCGCGGCCAGCAACGGCGCCGAACTCAGCGCCGGGCCGAACGCGCGCATCTACGTGCTCGACCGTATCGGCGATGTCACCGAACAGGCCAAGACCGCGATGGACGCCGCCGGCAACGACGCGCTCAAGCGTACCCAGGCGCTGGAGGCCTTCGACAAGGCCCAGGTCGCGGCCTGCGAAGCCGAGGCCGGCTACCGTTGCGAGCTGTACAGCTTCGCCGGCGGCAATACCTACCGGCTGTTCCGCACCCTGGAGATCCGCGACGTGCGTCTGGCCTACGCGCCGCCGTCGGGGATCGGCAAGTTCGGCGGCGATGTCGACAACTGGATGTGGCCGCGCCATACCGGCGATTTCTCGTTCTACCGCGCCTATGTCGGCAAGGACGGCAAGCCGGCGGCCTACGCCAAGGACAACGTGCCGTACCAGCCCAGGCATTTCCTCAAGTTCGCCGACCAGCCGCTGGGCGCCGGCGACTTCGTGATGGTGGCCGGCTATCCGGGCCGCACCAACCGCTATGCGCTGGCCTCGGAATTCGACGCCACCGCCGGCTGGGCCTATCCCACTGCCGCGCGCCAGTACCGCGACCTGATCGCGCTGGTGGAGCAGGCCGGCAAGCAGGACCCGGACATCCAGGTGAAGTACGCCGCGACGATGGCCAGCTGGAACAACGTCGCCAAGAACTACGAAGGGCAGTTGGAAGGCTTCAAGCGCATCGACGCGGCCGCGCAGAAGCAGGCCGAGGAACGCGCGGTGCTGGCCTGGCTCAAGCGCCAGGGCCGCGATGGCCGCGCCGCGCTGCAGGCGCATGCGCAGCTGCTGGCGCTGGACGAGCAGGCCAAGGCCACCCGCGACCGCGACCTGATTCTGCGCCAGATGCGCCGCACCGGCGTGCTCGGCAGCGCGTTGTCGCTGTACCGCGTGTCGATCGAGCGGGCCAAGCCCGACGCCGAGCGCGAGCCCGGCTACCAGGAGCGCGACCTGCCGGAGATCGAGGGCGCGCAGAAGCAGATGGAGCGCCGTTACGTCGCCGCCATGGACAGCCAATTGCAGCGCTACTGGTTCGACCAGTATCTGAAGCTGCCGAAGGCGCAGCGGCTGCCGGCGCTGGACCAGTGGCTGGCCGGCGCCGATGCGCAGGCCGCCGCCGCGCGGCTGGCCGGCACCAAGCTGGGCAGCACCGACGAACGCCTGCAGTGGTTGCATGCCGATCGCGCCGCGTTCGAGTCCAGCGACGACCCGGCGCTGCGCTATGCGGTGGCGCTGATGCCGGCGCTGCTGCAGATCGAACGCGAGGAAAAGCGCCGCCAAGGCGAGGAACTGCTGGCGCGTCCGCGTTACCTGCAGGCCTTGGCCGACTACAAGAAGAGCCAGGGCGAGTCGGTCTATCCGGACGCCAACTCCTCGTTGCGCATCACCTTCGGCAACGTCAAGGGCTATACCCCCAAGGACGGTGTGGCCTACACCCCGTTCACCACGCTGCAAGGCGTGCTGGCCAAGGACACCGGTGCCGACCCGTTCGATTCGCCCAAGGCGCTGCTCGACGCGGCCAGGGCCAAGCGCTACGGCGGGCTGGAGGACAAGCGACTGGGCTCGGTGCCGGTCGATTTCCTGTCCGACCTGGACATCACCGGCGGCAACTCCGGCTCGCCGGTGCTCGATGCGCAGGGCAAGCTGGTCGGGCTGGCGTTCGATGGCAACTGGGAGTCGGTGAGTTCCAACTGGGTGTTCGACCCGGCCATGACCCGGATGATCGCGGTCGATACGCGCTACCTGCACTGGATCATGCAGGAAGTGGCGCCGGCGCCGCGGCTGCTGAAGGAGCTGAACCTGGCGCGGTAACCGCGCCTGGCATGGTGGCGGCCTGCGCCGCCACCGCGCGACCTGCCCGTCGCTAAACGCGGAGTGAGGCGGCGGCGGAGCGGGATGCGGTTCGGGGGTTTTCGGCGACGGAGCAGGTATCATGCCGCTCCGTTTTCGCTCGCGAGACGGAAACCTCTCCCCCAACGGAATTCCAGCGCATGCGCATCCTGCTCGCTCGTCACGGCGAAACCCCGTGGAACGCCGAAGGCCGCTACCAGGGCCAGATCGACATCGCCTTGTCGCCGGTCGGCGAAGCGCAGGCGCAGGCACTCGGTGCACGCCTGCGCGAAGTGCCGCTGACCCGCGCGGTGGCCTCGCCGCTGTCGCGCGCGCAGAGCACCGCCCGCTACGCGCTGGGTGCGGAGCGCGAGGCGATGCTGCTGACCGATCCCGACTTGCAGGAGATCGCCCATGGCGAATGGGAAGGGCTGCTCGCCAGCGAGATCAACGACAAGGATCCGGCGCGGTTGCGCGCCTGGCGCGAGGAGCCGGACACGGTGCTGATGCCGGGTGGCGAATCGCTGCGCCAGGTGCTGGATCGTTCCTGGCGCGGCCTGACCCGCGCCGCCGAGGGTCTGGGCGAGTACGACACCTTACTGGTGGTGGCGCACGATGCGGTCAACCGGGTGATCCTGTGCCGGGTGCTGGGCCTGCCGATCGCCAAGCTGTGGAGCTTCCGCCAGGCGCCGACCACGCTGAACCTGTTGGAAGGCCCGGACGTGGAGCATCTGGAAGTGGTGCGGCTGAACGACTGCGCGCACCACACCCCGTTCTTCGGCGAGGCCAAGCACCGGGCGCTGTAGGCAACGGCAAAATCCGCACATCTGGATTGCAGTTCCGAGTCCTAGCCTAGTGCACGGTTTGCTTTTGCTTCTTTAGCTTTTGCTTTGCTTTTTGGGTCCCGTGAGACGCGGCACGTGGTCTGGGCGAATACCCCGAAGGGGCGGCGCGCACGATGCGCGCCGTTTTTCGTAGGTACATGGATGTGCCTTCGAAAAATGCCCAGGTGCCACGTGCGGACCCGGAGCGCGAAGCGCGGAGGGCGCGTCGCCCGTGTGTGCTTTCTTTTGGTTACTTTTCTTTGCACAAGCAAAGAAAAGTGACTCGCGCCTAGCGCGAAAGCTGTTGCTTCTACGAGGCGAGCGGATGATCCAATGCGCCTCATCGAAAGGCTGAAAATAGGCAGATGAAAACCCTCCCCGAATGGCTCGCCTACATCGAGCAGCAGCACCCGCAGGACATCGCGATGGGCCTGGAGCGCGTGCGCGCGGTGGCCGCGCGCATGCGCCTGGCGCGGCCGGCGAAGAAGGTCATCACCATCGGCGGCACCAACGGCAAGGGCTCGACCGTGGCCTTCGTCGAGGCGATCGCGCGCGCCGGCGGCTGGGCGGTGGGCAGCTACACCTCGCCGCACCTGCTGCGCTACAACGAGCGCGTCCGCGTCGGCGGCGAAGAGGCCAGCGACGCGCAACTGGTGGCTGGCTTCGCCGCGGTGGAGGCCGTGCGCGGCGACACCCCGCTGACTTATTTTGAATACGGCACGCTGGCCGCGCTGTGGCTGTTGCAGCAGGCCGAGCTGGACCTGGCGGTGCTGGAAGTGGGCCTTGGCGGACGCCTGGATGCGGTCAACCTGGTCGATGTCGACGTGGCGGTGATCACCACCGTCGATATCGACCATACCGACTGGCTGGGCAGCGACCGCGAAGCGATCGGTGCGGAGAAGGCCGGTATCGCGCGGCCATGGAAGCCGCTGGTGCTGGGCGAGATCGATCCGCCGTCGAGCGTGCTGCGCCACGCCTATGCGATCGGCGCCAACGCGATCCGCGCCGGCAGCGACTTCTTCCATGAGCCGATCGACGCCGAACGGTGGCGCTGGCGCGACGTCGGCACCGAACTGGAGCTGCCGTCGCCGCAGCTGCGTGCGCCGGTGCAGCGCGTCAACGCCGCCACCGCCATCGCCGCCTTGCGCGCGCTGCGCAAGGCCTTGCCGCGCACCGCCTATGCCGAGGGCATCGCCGCCGCGCAGCTGCGCGGACGGCTGCAGCCTTTCGCGCGCAACGGGGTGGAGGTGCTGGTCGATGTCGGCCACAACCCGCAGGCCGCACGCGAACTGGCCGCGGCGCTGCAGGCGCAGCCCTGCAGCGGCGCCACCCGCGCGGTGTTCGCTGCCCTGGACGACAAGGACGCGGCAGGTGTGGTGCAGGCGCTGGCCGGGCAGGTCGCTGCCTGGCATCTGGCCGGGCTGTCCGGCGCACGCGGCCAGAGCGGCGCGCAGTTGCAGGCGCGCCTGGCCGGCACCGACGCCGCCGCCGCCGCGCTCGCCGACAGCGTGGCGCAGGCGTTGCAGCAGGCCCTGGCGCAGGCGCGGCCGGGCGACCGGGTGCTGGTATTCGGCTCGTTCCACACCGCGGCCGACGCCTTGCACTGGCTGCATTCAGCCGGCTGACCCCGACGGCAGCCGGCCCGACCTTATAATCGCTGCGGCACTCCGCCATGCCGCCCCCTCAAGCTTTCCGTGGATACCGTCCTGAAACAGCGACTGATTGGCGCCCTTGTCCTGGTGGCGCTCGCCGTGATCTTCCTGCCGATGCTGGTCAAGGGCCCTGCGCCCGACAGCGGCGTCGCCAATGTTCCGCTGAAGGCCCCGGACGCCCCGGCCGACGGCCAGTTCCAGACCCGCGAATTGCCGCTGGTGACGCCGGGTGACGCGCCCAGCGGCGGTGCCGTGGGCATGGCCAGCGCGCCGGCCCCGCCGCCGGCGCCGGTGCAGGACAATCCCGATGCCGCCGACCTGGCCACCCCGGCCGCGGCCGGCAGCGCCGCGCAGCCGTTGCCGGCGACCGTGGCCGCTGGCAATTACGCGGTCAATTTCGGCGCCTATTCCACCCAGGCCGACGCCGATGCGGTGATCGCGCGGCTCAAGCAGGCGCAACTGCCGGGCTTCCGCGAGGCGGCCACGATCGGCGGGCGCCAGGCCTGGCGCGTGCGCATCGGCCCCTACGCCGATCGCGCCCAGGCCGAGTCGGTGCGGCTGCAGGCGGTGAAGGTGCGCAACGACGTCAATGCCCAGGTGGTGACCCTGGACGCGCCGAGCGCGTCCGCGGTGGCGGCCGCCGCGACGCCGGCCGCGAGCGCGGCGCCGGCCAAGACCGAAGCCTTGCCGCCGGAGCCGGCCAAACCAGTGGCCGCGTCCAAGCCGGCTGTGCCCGCCGCGCCCAAGCCGGAACAGCCCAAGCCCGAGCTGGCCAAGCCCGAGCCGGCCAAGCCGGCAGCGACGCCGGTTCCGGTCGCCGCGGCCAAGCCGGCGCCGAGCGTGCCGAGCGTGCCGGCCGCGTCCGGTACCGGCTTCGCGGTGCAGCTGGGCGCGTTCGGCAAGGCCGAGGATGCCAATGCGTTGCGCGACAAGGTCCGCGCCGCGGGGTTCAGCGCCTTCGTCGAACAGGTGCGCACCGACAAGGGTGCCTTGAACCGGGTGCGGGTCGGCCCGGTCGCCAATCGTGCCGAAGCCGAACAACTGCGCGGGCAGGTTGCCTCGAAGGTCGGTATCAGCGGTATGGTACGTCCACACCCTTGAACCGGGCTTCGGCCCTCGGAGTCGCAAGCATGTACCAGGGAAGGGGATTGCGGCGCGCTGCCGCCGCCATGGCGCGGTGCAGCCGCGGGAGGTACGCATGATCGATATGGTGCTGCTGGCGGTGATCCTGGTCTCGGCGTTGCTTGGCGCGCTGCGCGGCTTCGTCGGCATCGTGGTCGGCACGCTGTCGTGGCTGCTGTCCGGCTGGGCTACCTTCCAGTTCGGCGGCGATGCAGGGCGCTGGCTGGCCGACGGCGCGCATCCGAGCATGACCTATTACTTTGGCGGCTACGCGCTGACCTTCGTGGTGACGATGGCGGTGGTCGGCATCACCGGCATGGTGATCCGCAGCGCGGTCCGCGCCACCGCGCTGTCCGGCACCGACCGCGCGCTTGGCTTCGGCCTGGGGACGCTGCGCGGCGGATTCTTCGCCGCGGTGCTGGTGCTGCTGATGAGCTTCACCCCGCTGACCCGCGAGCCTGCCTGGCGCCAGTCGGTGGTGCTGCCGATGCTCAGCCCCGGCGTGCGCTGGATGCGCGCGCAGCTGCCGGACTGGCACATGCCGCAGATCCCGCAACTGAATATGTCGCAGATGAACCTGCAGCAGATGAACATGCCTCAGATGGATTTGGGCAAGTTGCCCGCGGCAGGCGATAATGCCGCCTTGGGCAATGCCCTGTCCGGCAGCGGCCTGCAGGATGTGATGTCCAAGGTCCTGGGCCGTCCGGCGACCCGATCGACCCAGCCTGGCGGCGATCCGACTCAGGTCCTGCCTGCGAACATCGATCCGGCGCAGGCGCGTCCGGCAGCAAACGACCCGGCACGGGTCGAATCCAACGGCCAGGCACGGCCACCTTCCCAATAGCGGCGCAGTCGCCGCGGAGAGCGTTCAAATGTGTGGCATCGTCGGAATCGTCGGCAACCAGAATGTCGCGGCGCAACTGTATGACGGCCTGGCCGTGCTGCAGCACCGCGGCCAGGATGCCGCAGGCATCGCCACCGCCGATGGCACCCGCCTGCGCGTGCAGAAGGCCAACGGCCTGGTCCGCGACGTCTTCGACGAGAAGCGCATGGCGGTGCTGGAAGGCCGGGTCGGCATCGCCCATTGCCGCTATCCTACCGCCGGCTCGGAAGGCATGGACGAGGCGCAGCCGTTCTACGTCAACTCGCCCTACGGCATCGCGCTGGCGCACAACGGCAACCTGATCAACACCGAGGCGCTGCGCCAGCAGGTATTCGAGGCCGACCGGCGCAACATCAACACCGATTCGGATAGCGAAGTGCTGCTGAACGTGTTCGCCTACGAGCTGGACGCGCAGCGCATGCTGACCCCGGAAGCGGCGATCCGCGCGGTGGCTGGCGTGCACCGCCGCTGCAAGGGCGGCTATGCGGTGGTCAGCGTGGTGCTGGGCCTGGGCCTGGTGGCGTTCCGCGACCCGCACGGCATCCGTCCGCTGGTGCTGGGCAAGCGCGAGAGCGTGGAAGGCGACGAGTACATCGTCGCCTCCGAGTCCTCGGCGCTGGACATCCTCGGCTTCACCCGCCTGCGCGACGTGCGCCCCGGCGAAGCGCTGGTGATCACCGGCCGCGGCGAGCTGTTCTCCGAAGTCTGCGCCTCGCCCACCGACCACACCCCGTGCATCTTCGAGTACGTGTACTTCGCGCGCCCGGACTCGATGATCGACAACGTCTCGGTGCACAAGGCGCGCATGCGCATGGGCATGAAACTGGGCGAGAAGATCCTGCGCCTGCGCCCGGACCACGACATCGACACCATCATCCCGATCCCGGACACCTCGCGCGATGCCGCGCTGGAGATGTCTAACGTGCTCGGGGTGAAGTACCGCGAGGGCTTCGTCAAGAACCGCTACGTCGGCCGCACCTTCATCATGCCGGGGCAGGTCGAGCGGGTGAAGTCGGTGCGCCGCAAGCTCAACCCGATCCACCTGGAATTCCGCAACCGGGTGGTGCTGCTGGTCGACGATTCGATCGTGCGCGGCACCACCAGCCGGCAGATCGTGCAGATGGCGCGCGAGGCCGGCGCGCGCAAGGTGTACCTGGCCAGCGCCGCGCCGCCGGTGCGCTACCCGAACATCTACGGCATCGACATGCCCGCCGCCGAGGAATTGATCGCGCATGGCCGCAGCGAGCAGGAGATCCAGGAATTCCTCGGCTGCGACTGGCTGATCTACCAGGACCTGGAAGACCTGGAGACCGCGGTGCGCGAGGGCAACCCGGAGCTGAAGACATTCGATTCCTCGTGCTTCAACGGCGAGTACACCACCGGCATCGAGCCGGGCTACTTCGAGCGCATCATGCAGCTGCGTTCGGAAGAAGCGAAGAAGAAGCGCCGCGCCTGACGCGGCCCTGCGCACGCATGCACGACGCGCCCGCCGGCGGGGACCTGCTGCACGCGGCGCGGCTGTGCCTGGCCGCCAGCGCGCCCGAGGACAAGGTCGCACTGACCCGACGCTACGCCGCCGCGTTCGCCGCCGGCGCGCTGCGCGTGCCGGCGGATGCCGCAGACCCTGAGCCGATCCGCATGCCCGGGCGTCCGCCGCGGCCGCTGCTGGTGCATCCGCGCGAACTGCCGCGGCGCGGCCTGGGCAGCGCCGAAGGCCGCGCCGCCTTCATCCATGCGATCGCCCACATCGAACTGAACGCGATCGATCTGGCCTGGGACGCGGTGTACCGCTTCCGCGGGCTGCCCGACGCGTTCTACGCCGATTGGGTGGCGGTGGCCGCCGACGAAGCGCGCCACTTCGCGCTGCTGCGCGACCGGCTGCGCGCGCTGGGCCACGATTACGGCGATTTCGCCGCGCACAACGGGCTGTGGGAGATGTGCGAGAAGACCGCGCACGACGGCCTGGCGCGCATGGCCCTGGTGCCGCGCGTGCTGGAGGCGCGCGGGCTGGACGTGACCCCGGGCATGATCGTGAAGTTGCGCGCGCTCGGCGACGCCGCCACGGTCGAGATCCTGGAACTGATCCTGCGCGAGGAAGTGGCGCATGTCGCCGCCGGCTCGCGCTGGTACCGCTGGTATTGCGCACGCGCCGGGATCGAGCCGCGCGCGCGGTTCGCCGAGCTGCTGCGCGACTACGCCGGCGGCTACCTGCACGGCCCGTTCAACCTACCGGCGCGGCTGCTGGCCGGCTTCGACGAGGACGAACTGCTCGCCTTGCAGCGCCAGGCCGGCTCAGGCTGAGCGGCGTGCTGGCGCGCGGCGAAGCGGACGGCTGCACCCGCAGGCGGGCGCGGACGGTCCCGAAGGATCGCCGCTTGGCGTGCGCCGCTATCGGGTTCGCCGCGATGTACTGGGATCGCGCCACCGGCGACTACAGCTGCGCCCGCGAGATCTGCCATCTGCAGGGCGCGCGCCACGACATCGCCACCGACTCCGGCACCCCGCCATACGCCTAAGGCCATGGCTATCGCTACGGCACCGCTGGCGCACGCGCCTGGCCTACGACGGCTCCGTCAACTGCCCGCGCCTGAACTCCTGGTGCAACCCGAACATCTCTTAAGGCGGTGTGCCGATGGGCAATGCCCTCAGCGCGGACAACCAGCGCGTGCTGGTCATACGACCGAGGCGGCGGTCGCGCGTTCCGCTGAGGTGGCAGTTTCAGGGGCGCTCCGGTGCAGGCCGCGCCAGGCCTGCGCCGCGGCGCTTCACTTGCCGATCCTGCAGACTGCCGGACGCCGTGGCGTACGGCTTGGGCTATGCTGCGCCAGGACCTGTCCGGCAGCGCCGGGCGTGCACCGCTCATTACTCCTGGAATCGGCGATGGTGTTGAAGAGCATGGGCCTGCCAGCGGCCTTGGCGCTGGCGATGTTGAGCATGGGCTGCGGCCCGGCGGCCGATCCACCGGCTGCACCGGCGCCGACCGCACCCGCGATCGCACCCGCTGCGGGCAATGCGCCGGCGGCCGCGTTCGACGCAACCCGCGCATTGGACATGCTGCAGACGCGGCTGGCGGCCGATCATGTCTATGCCGATGCGCCGTGCCTGCAATACGCGGCCGAGACCGACGCCGACCCCGTGGTCGCTGACGCCGCTGCATCGCCGTCGCCGAGCACCGAATACGCCGCCGCCGCGATCGACGTCGCGGTGCGTGAGAAGCACGGCGACGGCTGTCCGGGCGACCCGCAGACCGCGCCGGTCAGGGACCGCTACCGGGTCGAACGCTCCGGCGCGATCCTGTGGTACGACGTGGCCGAGGGCGATTTCGTCGGCTATGCGCAGCGTGCGCGCGGCAGTGCCGGCGGCATGCTGTAACAGTGGCGGTTCTGCGCGCGCGTTTCTCGCCGCTGCCGATTACAGCTGCTGCAGCCGGCAGCCCTGCGCATCCACGCGCAACACCGACCCCTGTTCGTACCAGTCGCCGAGCACGATGCGGGTGCAGCCGCGGCCGTTCACGTCCAGCGTGTGCACCGCGGGGCGATGGGTATGGCCGTGGATCATCCGCGCCACGCCGTAGCGCGCGAAACTGGCCACGACCTCGGCCGGCGCCACGTCGGTGACGGTTTCGAACTGCGCCGTGTCGTCCTGCTTCATTTCCGCCTGGCGTGCCTGGCTGGCGGCGCGCGCCTGTTGCGCAAAGGCGATGCGCGCGGCCAGCGGCTGCGCCAGGAACTGCTGCTGGAATGCCGGGTCGCGGGTCTGCGCGCGGAACGCCTGGTAGGCGGTGTCGTCGGTGCACAGCAGGTCGCCGTGCAGCAGCAGGGTCGGCTCGGCGTACAGCTCGATCACGCACGGATCCGGCAGCAGGCGCATGCCGGCGCGGCGCGCGTAGTCGGCGCCGAGCAGGAAATCGCGGTTGCCGTGCATGAACCACACCGGCACGCCGCCGTCGCGCAGCGCGCGCAGTTCGAGCGCCACCGCGTCGGCTGTTTGCGACGGCGTGTCGTCGCCGATCCAGGCCTCGAACAGGTCGCCGAGGATGTACAGCGCCTCGGCACTGCGCGCTTGGCCGCGCAGGAAGTGCAGAAACAGCTCGGTGATCACCGGCCGGGCCGGATCCAGGTGCAGGTCGGAGATGAACAGGGTGGTCATGCGGGTATTGTAGAGGCGGGACTCGGGACTCGGGACTCGGGACTCGGGACTCGGGACTCGGGACTCGGGACTCGGGATTTTCCCATGTCTGCAGCAATGCTGCGTTTTCTTTAGGAGGGGCTTCAGCCCCGACGCGTTACCGGTAAGGCGTCGGGGCTGAAGCCCCTCCTACAAAAAAAGCGGCTGCGCCGGAGCTGCAAAAAAAGCCGCTTTTTTTTTAAAAAATCGGCCCTTTTTGCATCAAATCGCTTGACATTGATTTGCCCCGGGACATCGTCCCGCGTCCCGCGTCCCGCGTCCCGCGTCCCGCGTCCCGCGTCCCGCGTCCCGCGTCCCGCGTCCCGCGTCCCGCGTCCCGCGTCCCGCGTCCCGCGTCCCGCGTCCCGCGTCCCGCGCCTAGCCGAGCAAAACCGGCATCGGCAACAGCCACAACGACACCCCGGCCAGCACGGCGCCGATCGCGGTGGCGGCGAGCACGTCGCTGGGATAGTGCAGGCCCAGCACCACCCGCGACAGCGCTACGCAGGCGATGAACGGGATCAGCAGCGGCGCCAGCCACGGGTAGTAGGCCAGCGCGACGATGCCGAACGACACCGCGTGCAAGGTGTGCCCGGACGGGAAACTGAACTCGTCCAGCGGCGCCACCCAGGCGCGGATGCGCAGGTCGGACGCGTATGGGCGCGGGCGCCGGGTCCAGCGCTTGAGGCCCTTGTACAGGCTCAGCGCGACCACGCCGGTGGCGGCCATGTGCGCCGATGCGAACACGCCGTCCATGCCGTCGCAGACCACCAGCAAGGTCATCAGCGCATACCAGAACACGCCGTCGCCGAGCCGGCTGATCAGCGCGAAGAAGCGCCGCATCGAACGCCGCCGGCACCAGTGGTTGGCTTGCCTGCACCAGCGGGTTTCGTGCCCGCGTAGAACCTCAAGCCGCGTTGACATGGGACCTCCTGCTGTACGCCAGTTCGCCGAGAATCGCCTCGAAATCGGCCACGACCTGTTCCGGGCGCAGTTGTCGCATGGACGCGCAGGCGGCATCGCCCAGCTGCCTGCGCAGGGCGGCGTCGCCAGCCAGGCGTACCGCGGCGGCGACGAAGCCGTCGTCGTCGGCTACCGCCGCACCGTTGACGCCGTCGCGCAGGTATTCGCGCGCCGCGCCGTAATCGAAGGCGACCGTGGCCAGGCCGCTGGCCATCGCTTCCAGGGTCACGTTGCCAAAGGTCTCGCTGCGGCTGGGGAACAGGAACAGGTCGCCGCTGGCGAAGTGCCGCGCCAGCGCGTCGCCGCGTTGCACGCCGCAGAAGATGAAGTCTGGGTTTTCCTGCGCCAGGCGCTCGCGCATCGGGCCGTCGCCGACCCAGACGAAGCGCGCCTCCGGCCGCACCCGCTGCAGTTCGCGGAACGCGCGCACCGCCAGCGGCAGGTTCTTTTCCGACGCGATGCGGCCGACGTACAGGGCCGCGCACCCGTCCGCCTCCAGGCCCCACTCGTGGCGCAGCTGCGCATCGCGGCGCTGCGGTTCGAACTGGCGGTTGTCCACCGCGCGCGGCAGCAGGCGCACGCGCTCGAAGCCCTGTCCGGTGAGAAAGCCGAGCAGTTCGCGGGTCGGCACCAGGGTCGCGGCGGCCTGGTTGTGGAAGCGCCGCATCCAGCGTAGCGCGGTCGACTGCAGCCAGGCGGCACCGTACTGCGGCAGGTATTCGTCGAAGCGGGTGTGGAAGCCGGTGGCGATCGGGATGCCCAGGCGCCGCGCGGTGCGCAGCCCGGACCAGCCGAGCGGGCCTTCGGTGGCGATGTAGACCGCGTCCGGCGGCGTGGCCTGCCACAGCCGGGCCAGGCGCCGCGGCGCGGGCAGGCCGAACTTCAGGCCGGGGTAGCGCGGCAGCGCCGCGCCGCGCACCAGGTGCGCATCGTCGTCGTGGTCGCCAACCTGGCGTGGCCGCACCACATCGACCTGATGACCGAGCGCCCGCAATCCAGATTCCAGCCCCTGCACTGTCAGCGCGACACCGTTGACCTCAGGGGGGTACGTTTCGGTGACGATCTCGTAGCGCATGCTTCAGGCTCCGGTTTGCCAAAGCTTGGCGCGAGGCGGTGAAGCGCGCATGTCCGGGGCATGTAGGAATGGTGACGCTGGCCCGGGGCGAATTCCTGGCAGTTCGGGCTTTATGCGGGACTCGGGACTCGGGACTCGGGACTGGGGACTGGGGACTGGGGACTGGGGACTGGGGACTGGGGACTGGGGATTTTCGCAAGTTCGCAGCTTCTGCGCTTTTCTGTAGGAGGGGCTTCAGCCCCGACGCGTTACCGGTAAGGCGTCGGGGCTGAAGCCCCTCCTACAAAAAAAGCGGCTGCGCCGGAGCTGCAAAAGAAGCCGCTTTTTTTAAAAAAATCGGCCCTTTTTGCATCAAATCGCTTGACATCGATTTACCCAGGTACATCATCCCGAGTCCCGAGTCCCGAGTCCCGAGTCCCGAGTCCCGAGTCCCGTCAGTCAAGCCACAAATGGCCGGAAATTGATCCCCAATCCCGCCATGCCCTCGACCTCGCCGATCAGGTCGGCGCGCTGCAGCGGCCGCGATTCGATCCACGGCTGCGACAGGATCAGGTGCAGGTCGTCGCCATTGGCCTTCAGGTCCAGCGACGGTATCGGTTCGGATTCGTGTGCGCGATGCAACAGCACCGCCAGCCGCAGCAGCGCGGCCTTGCGCCTGGCGCTGAGCAGCAGGCGGTCGGGCAGGGCGTCGAACGCGGTCTTGGACACGTTGCGGCGATGGGTGCGTACCAGCGTCGCCAGCACCTGCTGCTCCTGTCGCGAGAAACCGGCGATATCGGAGTGCTCGAGCACGTAGGCGCCGTGCACGTGGTACTGGCTGTGCGCGATGGCCTGGCCGAGCTCGTGCAGGCGCGCGGCCCAGCCGAGCATGCGCCCGTCGTCGGCATCCAGCGCCCAATCGGTGGCGACCTGTTCGAACAGCGCCATCGCGGTGGCTTCCACGCGCGCGGCCTGCGCCTCGTCGATGCCGTAGCGCTGGGTGAGCGCGGCGATCGCGGTCTCGCGCGGATCGTTCTCGCCGCCGCGGCCGAGCATGTCGTAGAGAATGCCTTCGCGCATGGCCGCCTTGCTCACCATCAGGCGCTGCAGGCCTAGTGCTTGGAACGCGGCCTCCAGCACCAGCACGCCGCCGGCGATGATCGGCCGGCGGTCGGCGGACAGGCCGGGCAGGTCGATGTCCTCGATGCGCTTGGCCAGCAGCAGGCGTTCGCGCAGCAGCGGCAGCGCCTCGGCGGTGATCGCGCCCTTGGTCAGCTTCATCGCTGCGCAGATCTCGCCGATCGCCTTGTGTGTGCCCGACGAGCCCAGCGCCTCGTCCCAGCCCAGCGTGCGGTACAGCCCGGCGAACTGCTGGAACTCGGCGCCGATCTCGGTCAGCGCGTCCTTCCATTTCTTCTTCGACAGCTTGCCGCCGGGGAAAAAGCGCCGCGTGCTGGCGATGCAGCCGGCCTGCAGGCTTTCGCGTTCCAGGGTCTGGAACCCGCGGCCGATGATGAATTCGGTGGAGCCGCCGCCGATGTCGATCACCAGCCGGCGCTGGTCCGGCTTGGGCGGTTGCGCATGCGCCACGCCCAGGTAAATCAGGCGCGCTTCCTCGCGGCCGCTGACCACTTCAATCGGATGGCCGAGCGCGGTTTCGCCGGGGATCAGGAACGCCTGCGGCGAGCGCAGCTGGCGTACGGTGTTGGTGGCCAGCGCACGCACGTGCAGCGACGGCACGTCGCGGATGCGCTGGCCGAAGCGCGCCAGGCATTCCAGCGCGCGTTGCCGCGCTTCGGCCGACAGCCCGCCCTTGTTGTCCAGGCCGTCGGCCATGCGCACGGTCTCGCGCAGGCGGTCCACCACCCGCAACTGTCCGAGTTGATAGCGCGCCACGACCATGTGGAAACTGTTGGAACCCAGGTCGATGGCGGCCAGTAGGTCGCCATCGCGCAACGGCGTGTACGGGGAGATGGAAGGCATGGGCGGAATGGTAGCCGATGCACGGCGGATGCCGTCCATCGGCGCGCGGGCGGCGTGGCTCAGAGTCCGTCGAGCAGGGTCAGCTGCGCCGAATGCAGCGGCTGGTCCTGGCCCGGCGCCAGCTTGCGGTAGCTGCCGCTGGCATCCAGTTCCCACGCGTTGGCATTGTCGGCCAGATAGTTCTGCAGCACCTCGCGATGGATCCGCTTGACCAGGTCCGGATCCAGGATCGGGAAGCAGGTCTCCACGCGCCGCAGCAGGTTGCGCTCCAGCCAGTCGGCGCTGGCGCAGAAAAGCTCCGGCGTGCCGTCGTTGCCGAACCAGTAGACGCGGCTGTGCTCGAGGAAGCGGCCGACGATCGAGCGTACCCGGATGTTCTCCGACACGCCCGGCACGCCGGGGCGCAGCGTGCACGCGCCGCGCACGATCAGGTCGATCTTGACCCCGGCCTGCGAGGCCGCGTACAGCGCGCGGATCACCTGCGGCTCGTTGAGCGCGTTCATCTTGGCGATGATGCGGCCCGGGCGCCCGGCCAGGGCCAGCTTGGTCTCGCGCTCGATCCGGTGCAGCAGGCCCGGGTGCAGGGTGAACGGCGATTGCAGCAGGCGCTTGAGGCGGATCTTCGGGGCAAGCCCGGACAGCTGCTGGAACAGCAGGTGCACGTCGTTGCAGATGTCGGCGTCGGCGGTGATCAGGCTCAGGTCGGTGTAGGCGCGCGCGGTGCCGCTGTGGTAGTTGCCGGTACCCAGGTGCACGTAGCGGCGCAGCTTGCGGCCCTCGCGGCGCACGATCAGCAGCATCTTGGCATGGGTCTTGTAGCCGACCACGCCGTACACCACCTGCACGCCGGCTTCCTGCAGGCGATCGGCAAGGCCCAGATTGGCTTCCTCGTCGAAGCGCGCGCGCAGCTCAACCACCACGGTCACGTCCTTGCCGTTGCGCGCGGCCAGCACCAGCGCATCGACGATGCCCGAGTCCTTGCCGGTGCGGTACAGGGTCTGCTTGATCGCCAGCACCTGCGGGTCCACCGCGGCCTGCTTGATCAGGTCCAGCACCGCGGTGAACGCATCGAACGGGTGGTGCAGCAGGATGTCGCCAGCGGCGGCAATCTCGAAGATGCCTTCGCTGTCGCGCAGCGTGCGCGGATTCATCGGCGGGTACTTCAGCTCCGGGCGCTGCACCAGATCGTAGACCTGATTGACCCGGCTCAGATTGACCGGGCCGTTGATGCGGTAGACCGCGTTCTCCGGCAATTCGAAGTTCTGCAGCAGGGTGCGCATGATCGACTTCGGGCAGTCCTCGGCGATCTCCAGCCGCACCGCCGGCCGGTAGCCGCGGTTGACCAGCTCGTCGCGCAGCGCCAGCGCCAGGTTCTCCACTTCCTCCTCGTCCACCACCAGTTCGGAATTGCGGGTCACGCGGAACTGGTAGGAGCCCATCACCTCCATGCCCGGGAACAGTTCGTCGACGAAGGTGGACAGCACCGAGGACAGGAACACGAAGCTCTGGCCGCCCTCGGCCAGGCTTTCCGGCAACTGGATGATGCGCGGCAGCGAGCGCGGCGCACGCACGATCGCCAGGTGGCCGACGCGGCCGAACGCATCCACGCCCTTCAGCACCACCACGATGTTCAGCGACTTGTTGAGGATCTTCGGGAACGGATGCGCCGGGTCCAGGCCCAGCGGCGACAGCACCGGCATGATCTCGTTGCGGAAGTAGGCGCGCAGCCAGCGCTTCTGCCGCGCGTTCCAGCTGTTGCGGCCGAGCACGCCGATGCCGGCGTCCTTCAAGGCCGGCCGCAGCACTTCGTTCCAGCAGCGGTACTGATGGTCGACCAACTGCGCGGCACGGTCGTGGATGGTGTTGAGGATCGCGCTCGAGCTCAGCCCGTCCGGCGCCGGTGGCAAGCCGAACTCCAGCGCATGGCGCACGGTGGCGGCGCGGATCTCGAAGAACTCGTCGAGGTTGGTGCAGGAGATGCACAGGAAACGCAGCCGCTCCAGCAGCGGCACGCTCGGATCCTGCGCCTGCGCCAGCACGCGGAAGTTGAAATCCAGTTGCGACAGTTCGCGGTTGAGGTACAGCGCCGGGTCGCGCAGCGGGTCGCTGGGAACGTCCGGTGGCGGCGTGGGCGGCAAAGCGGCGGCGCGGGGCATGGCGGTACTCGTTAGGCGGAGGTCAGGGTGGCACGGTCGCGCCGCGGATGCACGCGTCCGGCGCCGAAGTGGCAGGAGAACGTGCTGCCCTTGCCGACTTCGCTTTCGATGTCCAGCCGCGCCTGGTGCAGGCCCAGCACATGCTTGACGATCGACAGCCCCAGCCCGGTGCCGCCGCTTTCGCGCGAACGGCTGCTGGACACGCGGTAGAAGCGCTCGGTGATGCGCGGCAGGTGGTGCGACGGGATCCCGTAGCCGCTATCGCGCACCGACAGCACCGCGCCGTCGCCTTCGCGGGCGAAGGTGATGCTGACCGAGCCGCCGGCAGCGGTGTAGCGCACTGCGTTGGTGACCAGGTTGGAGAACGCGCTGTGCAATTCCTTGTTGGAGCCGACCAGATCCAGATCGGCCTCGTCGTGCACCTCGATGCGGTGCCGGCCCTGGCTATGCGCCTCGGCCTCGCGGCGCAGCGTGGCTAGCATCGGCGCCATCGCGATGGTCTCTTCGTTGGCGTGTTCCTGCGATTCCAGCCGCGACAGGGTCAGCAGGTCTTCGACCAGCTGGGTCATGCGCTGCGACTGCTTGCGCATTTCGGCGATCATCGGCCCGGAATCGGGGAAATCCTCCGGGTCGAGCATGTCCAGATAGCCGTGCACCACGGTCAGCGGGGTGCGCAGTTCGTGCGAGACGTTGGCGACGAAGTCGCGGCGCACTTGCTCCAGCTGCAGAAGCTTGCTGACGTCGCGCGCGACCAGCAGCCAGTAATCGTCGGAGTAGGGAATCAGGCGCAGGTTCAGGCGCAGCCGGTCGTCGATCGGCGAGGGCATGTCCAGCATCGGTTCGGCGTTGCGGCCACCGGCCAGCCAGTGCGCCAGCGGCATCGGCTGCAGGCGTTCCACCACCGGCACGTTCAGGTCGCCGGGGTGGCGCAGGCCGAGCAGGGTGCTGGCGGCTTCGTTGAACCACTGGATGCGCTGGCTCTTGCGGTCCACCACCACCACCGCGTCGGGCAGCGCGGCGGCAGCGCCGCGGTAGGCGCGCAGCATGTCCAGCAGGCGCCGCTTGCGCGTGCGCATTTCCGCCTGGCTGCGGTACAGCAGCCGGTCCAGCTCGTTCCACACGCCGGTGCTGGCCGGCGGTTCCCAGCGCTGGCGCGCGGTCAGCCGGCGCAACACGCTGCGCAGGCGCCAGTAGTGCCAACCCATCACCGCCAGCGAGGTGAGGGTCAGCCCCATCCACACGTGACCGCCGATCCAGCCGGCCAGCACCGCCAGCAGCAGCAGCGCGGCGAGGGTGCCGAGGGTCTTGAACCAGGCGTAACGCATGTGGCGGGGCATCGGAAGCGCGCTCTGTCGCAATGGATCGTGTCCGTCGTGCGCCGGTTATGGCAGGCGTAGCCGTCAGTCAGATGGACGAGGAGAAGCGGTAGCCGGAGCCGCGCACCGTCTGCACCATGTTCTCCACCGCGAACGGTTCCAGGGTCTTGCGCAGCCGGCGGATGTGCACGTCGATGGTGCGCTCCTCGACATAGACGCTGCCGCCCCACACGTGGTCGAGCAGCTGTGCGCGGCTGTAGACGCGCTCGGGATGGGTCATGAAGAAATGCAGCAGGCGGTATTCGGTGGGGCCGATCGGCACCGGCGCGTCGCCGGCGAACACGCGGTGCGCGGCGCCGTCGATGCGCAGGCTGCCGACCGAGACGCTGCCGTCTTCGTCGTCGTCGCGGGTACGCCGCATCACCGCGCGGATCCGCGCCAGCAGCTCGCGGGCCGAGAACGGCTTGACCACGTAGTCGTCGACCCCGGCCTCCAGGCCGCCGACGCGGTCGTTCTCTTCGCCGCGCGCGGTGAGCATGATGATCGGCACCTCGCGGGTCATCGCGTCCTTGCGCCAGCGCCGGGCCAGTTCCAGGCCGCTGGTGCCGGGCAGCATCCAGTCCAGCAGGATCAGGTCGGGGACGCGATCGGCGATGGAGGTCTGCGCTTCCCGCGCGTCGCCGGCGTGGACCGGTTCGAAGTCGCCCTTGCGCAGGGCGAACGCCACCATGTCGCGGATGGCGGGTTCGTCGTCGACGATCAGGATGCGTTTCTGCACGACGGCACCGTGGGACTGGGAGGAGAGGTCGCCAGTAGACTACGGTTTTATTACTATTCGATGACCGCCGCCACATTGCGTTTCACCGCTGTTTCACATCCGGATCCTGTACGCCCTGGCGGCGCAGTTCCAATACTGTCGGGGTGATCGCGGCGACACGCGCATCGATGCGCGCGCGCGCCACGTAGTCGAGGTCGTCGCGCTTCTTCAGATTGTTCAGCTGGATCAGCGCCTGCTCGGGGCGTCCGTTCAGGTAGGCGGCTTCGGCATAAGCTTCGCCGGCGCGGTTGCTGTCGCCGGCCAGCTCGCAGGCACGGGCGAAGGTACGCTGGAACACCGGATCGTCGGCGGCCGCGCTCAGCAGCGGGCGCAGCACCGCCTGCGCGCGCTGCCCGGCGGTACGGCCGCCTTGCTCGTTCAGCGCCGTGGCATAGGTCAGCGCCACCGCGCGGTTGCTCGGCAGGCGCTTGAGCAGGGCGTCGAAACGCGGGTTGGCCTGCTGGCTGCGGCCGTTGCGCGATTCGGCCTCGGCCACCGCCAGACTCAGCCACCAGCTGTCTGGGTGCGCCTTCAGCAGCTCTTCCAGGGTCTGCATGCCGTCCTGCGGGCTGCCGCCGCCGCGCAGCCGGGCCAGCGCCAGGCCGTAGCGCTGGGCGTCGCTGAGGCCCTGCTTGCTGCCCTGGCGCAGGCCCTCGTACTCGCGCACCGCATCTGCCGGGGTATTGGCACTGAGCACGCGCAGGCGCTCGCGGGCCCACTCGAACTGGCCGCTGGCGCCGCGCGCATAGGTCTCGAACTGCAGTTGCAGGCGCCCGGGCAGCAACGGATTGCCGGGTGCGCCCAGCGGCTGGCTTAGCGACACGTCGTTGGGATCGACCCGCTCCTGCAAGCTGCCGCCGGGCACGCTGGTGGTCAGCGTCACCGTGTTCTTCTTCATCTGTTCGGCGCGCTGCCGCGCCTCGCTGATGCGGGTGCTGGTGACCGGGTGGGTCATCAGGTAGTCGGGGGTGCTGTAGCCGCCCTGATTGCCGCGCATCGCCAGCGACATGCGCTCGAAGAAGCCGGCCATCGCGTCCACGTCGTAACCGCTGCGCGCCAGGGTGCGGATGCCCAGGCGGTCGGCCTCCGATTCGTTGGAGCGGGTGTAGTCGATCTGGCGCTGCTGCATCAGCCCCAGGCCGCTGGCGATCGCCGCCTGGGTGGCGTCGCCGCTGGAGCGGCCGCCGGCCTGCTGCGCGGCGACTACCGCGGCGAGCATGCCGAGCAGGATTGGCACCTGGTCGCGCTGCGCCCGCTCCACCCCGCGCAGCACGTGCTGCTGGGTGATGTGCGCGATTTCGTGCGACAGCACCGCGGCCACTTCGTCCTCACGCTCGGCGGTCAGCACCAGTCCGGCGTTGACCGCGACATAGCCGCCCAGCGTGGCGAAGGCGTTGATCTGGCGGTCGCGCAGCATGAAGAACGTGTACTTCTGCTGCGGCTGGTCGCTGTTGGCGCCGAGCCGGATGCCCATGGTCTGCAGCCAGTCGTCGATCAGCGGGTCTTCGAGCACGTAGCCGTAGTTGCGCAGCTCGGCCAGCATCATCTTGCCGTACTCGGCCTGGCGCGCCGGGGTCAGCAGCTCGCCGGCCGAGGAGCCGATGTCCGGCAGCTTGTTCTCCTGCGCCGGCGCGATGGCGGCGGCGGTAGCCAGGGTGATCGCGAAGGCAAGCGGCAGCGGGCGCAAGTGAGGCTCCAGGGCAGGGCGGGGGCCGCGGCGGCGGCGGGTGAATCCAGGGTGATCTGCAGTGTTGCGGCAGCGGACTCGAAAATCCAGCTGGCCGCTACCATAGTGCGCTTGGACCCCTTTTCCTGCCCGGAGTTTCCTGTGGACACCCAACATACCGATGACGGCCAGGCCGGCGGCCCGCCGATCACCCTGTACTCCACCGCGATCTGCCCGTATTGCGTGGCCGCCAAGAACTTCCTGAAGAGCAAGGGACGCAGCTGGACCGAGGTGCGTATCGACCTGGACCCGGCCGAGCGCGAGAAGATGGTGGCCCTGGCGCGCCGCACCAGCGTGCCGCAGATCTTCGTCGGCGACACCCACGTCGGCGGCTACGACGACATGATGGCGCTGCATCGCGCCGGCAAGCTGCAGCCGCTGCTCGACGGCCAGGCGCCCGAGGCGCAGGCATGAGCGCAGCGCAGACGGGCGGCGAGGGCGGCGACGGCCAGGACCGGCTGCGCGCCTTCACCGAGTTCCGCCAGCGCATGAACCAGCGCATCCTGGCCGAGCCGAACCAAGTGGTGCGGCGCTTCTTTGCGCTCGATACCCAGACCTACCAGGCCGGCGCGCTGGACGTGAAGACCAAGGAACTGCTCGGCCTGGTCGCCTCGCTGGTACTGCGCTGCGACGACTGCATCAGCTACCACGTGGCGCAGTGCAAGGAGGCCGGCGTGCAGCGCGACGAATTCTTCGAGACCTTCTCGGTGGGGCTGGTGGTCGGTGGCTCGATCGTGATTCCGCACCTGCGCCGGGCGGTGGATTTCCTCGACCAGCTCGAGGAAGGCGCCGCCGCGGCGCCGTCGGAGCACGCGCACGGCTGAGTGGCGCCGGATCGGCCTGGGACGCGCCGCCTGCAGGCGGCGCGCTGGGTTTTGCGCCTGCCTGGTTTTGGGGGCCTTCACCGGCTTCGGGCATAATTACCGGTGAAACCTCCTTGCGCCTGCAGCCCGGGCTTCCGGTCGGCGCATTCCCCCTCTGTACGGAACCCCCAATCCTATGACGCAGACAATCACGGTCATTCGTGGCGATGGCATCGGCCCCGAGATCATGGACGCCACGCTGTTCGTGCTCGACGCGCTGAACGCCGGCCTCACCTACGAATACGCCGACGCCGGCCTGGTCGCCCTGGAGAAGCACGGCGATCTGTTGCCGGCCGCCACCCTGGACTCGATCCGCAAGAACAAGATCGCGCTGAAGAGCCCGCTGACCACGCCGGTCGGCGAGGGTTTCAGCTCGATCAACGTGGCCATGCGCCGCCAGTTCGACCTGTACGCCAACGTGCGCCCGGCCAAGTCGTTCCCGAACACCAAGTCGCGCTTCGGCGCCGGCGTGGACCTGATCACCGTGCGCGAGAACACCGAAGGCGCCTACCTGAGCGAAGGCCAGGAAGTGTCGGCCGACGGCGAGACCGCAGTGTCGATGGCCAAGGTGACCCGCAAGGGCTCCGAGCGCATCGTCCGCTACGCCTTCGACCTGGCGCGGGCGACCGGCCGCAAGAAGGTCACCGCGGTGCACAAGGCCAACATCATCAAGTCCACCTCGGGCCTGTTCCTGAAGGTGGCGCGCGAAGTGGCCGCGAACTACCCGGAGATCGAGTTCCAGGAAATGATCGTGGACAACGCCTGCATGCAGCTGGTGATGCGTCCGGAGCAGTTCGACATCATCGTCACCACCAACCTGTTCGGCGACATCCTGTCGGACCTGTGCGCCGGCCTGGTCGGCGGCCTGGGTCTGGCCCCAGGCGCCAACATCGGCGTCGATGCGGCGATCTTCGAGGCCGTGCACGGCTCGGCCCCGGACATCGCCGGGCAGGGCAAGGCCAACCCGTGCGCGCTGCTGCTGGGCGCGGCGCAGCTGCTGGACCACGTCGGTCAGCCGCAGAACGCCGAGCGCCTGCGCAGCGCCATCGTCGCCACGCTGGAAGCCAAGGACGGGCTGACCCCGGACCTGGGCGGCAGCGGCAACACCATGGGCTTCGCCAAGGCCATCGCCAGCCGCCTGTAAGCCGGCGCGCAGAAAACAAAAAAAGGGCGCTGCGAGGCGCCCTTTTTTGTTGCCGCCCAGAACCGGGGCTGCGAAGCTCTTCGAGCCCCGAGCCCCGAGCCCCGAGCCCCGCTCAGTTCCGCGACTGCAACTTCGACAGCAACCGCAGGAACTCGATGTACAGCCACACCAGGGTGACCATCAGCCCGAACGCGCCGTACCACTCCATGTACTTGGGTGCGCCCTGTTCCACGCCGGTTTCGATGAAGTCGAAATCCAGCACCAGGTTCAGCGCCGCCACCACCACCACGAACAGGCTGAAGGCGATGCCCAGGCCGCTGGATTCGTGGATGACCGGGACGGTGATGTTGAAGAAGCCGAGGACGATGGAGGCCAGGTACACCAGCGCGATGCCGCCGGTGGCCGCGACCACGCCGAGCTTGAAGTTCTCGGTGGCCTTGATCAGCCCGCTGCGGTAAGCGAACAGCAGCGCCAACAGGGTGCCGAAGGTCAGCAGCACCGCCTGCAGCACGATGCCGTTGAAGCGCACTTCGTACATCGCCGAGATCGAGCCCAGGAAGAAGCCTTCCACCAGCGCGTACAGCGGCGCGGTGATCGGCGCCCAGGTCTTTTTGAAGGTGGTGATCATGGCCAGGATGAAGCCGCCGATGGCGCCGCCCAGCACGTAGCCGATGATGCCCGGTGCGATCACTTCGTTGCCGGCGCCATCGACCGAGATCGACTGGCTCCAGGCGAACGCCGCGGTCAGCACGGTCAGCAGCAACAGCGCGCCGGTCTTGTGGATGGTGCCGTTCAGTGTCATCGCCTCGCCGTCGCGCGAAACCACTGCGCCGCTGCCGAGGTCGAGGAAGGTGGATTCCTTCAAGGCGGGGTTGCCGCTGCGGATCATGCTGTTTCTCCCTGTAAATGAAGACGATTGGCCGGTATCGGCCACAAGTGGCGAGGATAGCGCAGGCGGCGTTGACGCGATGTGCCGTTGACACCGGGCCGCGAGCTTCCCACAATAGCCGACCTTTCCGGCCTCGGCCGCGAGGGATGTTCCGCCGGGGTATAGCGCAGTCTGGTAGCGCGCCTGCTTTGGGAGCAGGATGTCGGGGGTTCGAATCCCTCTACCCCGACCAATCCGATGTCCAAACGGCGGAGAGGAATGCGACAATCCGGCCCGGGCGCCCGTAGCTCAACCGGATAGAGCACCGGCCTTCTAAGCCGGCGGTTACAGGTTCGATTCCTGTCGGGCGCGCCACACCGGTGCCGGATAGGGTGTTGCAAGAGTTCAATGGTGGCTGTAGCTCAGCTGGTTAGAGTACTGGATTGTGATTCCAGATGTCGGGGGTTCGAGTCCCCTCAGCCACCCCATTGATCGCGTGACCCGCTGCTTCGCGGGGTGTTGCAACGAAGCAAAAAAGCACATAAGATGTGCGACTCAGTTTCAGGGCCGTTAGCTCAGTTGGTAGAGCAGTTGACTCTTAATCAATAGGTCCAAGGTTCGAATCCTTGACGGCCCACCAAATCAAGCAGCCACTTAGCGCAAGCCAAGTGGCTGTTTTTTTATGACCCAAGCGTTCTCGGCGCAGCTGGCGATGGCATGGGTGCGCATCGGCCGGCAACGGTGGACGGCGCGCAACAAGAGCTGGGTCAACCATGCGGAACTGGCCGAGGCCAATCGCTGCTGGAGCCGCTGTGCGAGTTGCTGAGCCGCCCGCGCGATGCGTCGCGTGATCGGCCGATGTCGCTGGCCTTCGTGCTGGCGCCGGCCGCGGTGCGCGGGCGGCGCCGGGTGCCCAGGGGCTGAAGGCAAGGCTGCCTGGTGCCTCGCCATCGGCGGGATCGCGAAAATGTGCGCTCCGCCGTCGCCATTTCGGCGCTAGCCCTTCCCAGCGAGGCGGCCTAATGCATTGATTACAAAGCCCTGCGGCACTGCATCTCGATCGACGGGCGCGCGCCTGGCCTCCCGGGCCGCCGACCGGGCCGGGCGGCATCCCCTGCGTCGGGCGCCTTTTTCTTTGCCGGCAGGCCTGCAACAATGCGCAGGCGCGCGCTTCCGGCGCCGCAGCGCGAAAGTGGCGGAATTGGTAGACGCCCTGGTTTTAGGTACCAGTGCCGCAAGGCGTAGGGGTTCGAGTCCCCTCTTTCGCACCATCCCGGCGCCGCGTGCGCGGCCCGCCACAGCCCATATCCCCCGTCCGCATCCCTGCCGCGCCAGGGCTGCAGCGGTGCCGGCCGACCGGGCGCGCTGGCAGGCGCCGCGGGAATAGGCGAAACTATCCGGCTGCGGCGGCCGTCCCGTGCCCGCGTCAATCCGTTCTTTACTACATCGTGCCGAGAGCCGTGGGCTCCCGGTGGCAGGAGTCCACATGCAAGCTTCGATCGAAACCACCGGTACCTTGGAACGGCGTCTGACCTTCACCCTGCCGGAGGAGCGCCTGGAGACCCATATCGGCGGGCGCCTGCGCGAAGTCGCGCGCACTGCGCGGATCAAGGGCTTCCGTCCCGGCAAGATTCCGCCGAAGGTGATCGAGCAGCGCTTCGGGCCGCAGATCCGCGCCGAGGCGCTGGACGGCCTGCTGCGCGAGACCTTCGACTCTGCAGTGCGCGAGCACGAACTGCGCCTGGCCGGCAATCCGCGCATCGACCGCGCCGGCGACAACGCACTGCAATTCGTGGCGACCTTCGAAGTGGTGCCTGACTTCGGCGACATCGACGTGGCCAAGCTGGAAGTGATCCGCCACACCGCCGAGGTCACCGACGCCGACATCGAGCAGATGATCGAGAACCTGCGCCTGCAGCGCCGCACCTGGCAGCCCGCCGGGCGTCCGGCGCAGGACGGCGATCTGGTGACCCTGGAAACCTGGTCGCAGGCCGGCGACGAGCGTCTGCCCGCCGAGGGCGTGGAGAAGGGCAGCAGTGTGATCGGCTCCGGCGTCATGTTCCCGGCGATCGAGCAGGGCCTGGTCGGCCTGTCCAAGGACGAGGGAAAGACCCTGACCGTCGATTTCCCGGCCGACTGGCGCGTGCCGCAGTTCGCCGGCAAGCAGGTCCAGGTGCACGTGAAGGCGGTCGACGTCGCCGCGCCGGTGCTGCCGGAGGTGGACAAGGAGTTCATCAAGAGCTTCGGCGTGAAGAGCGGCGATGCCGAGCAGTTCCGTAAGGACATCCGCATCAACCTGGAACGCGAGCTCAAGGGCGCGCTGATGAACCGGCTGCGCCGCGAGGTCGGCGAGCAGCTGATCGCCGCCTATGCGTCGGTGGAAATGCCGCCGCGCCTGGTCGAGAACGAGGCGCGTTCGATGCTGGCGCAGCAGGTGGAGCAGATGCGCCGCTCCGGCCGCGATCCGGGCCAGGTGCCGGACGACGCCCACCAGGGCTTCGTCGACGCGGCGCGCAAGCGCGTGCTGGTCGGCCTGCTGGTCGGCGAGGTCGCCCGCCGCAACGAGCTGCGCCTGGACCCCAAGCGGGTCTCGGAAACCCTGCGCCTGATCGCCTCGACCTACGAAGAGCCGGAGCAAGTCATTGAGATGTACCGCAACGACACCCAATTGATGGGGGGACTGCAGAGCCGTGTGATGGAGGAGCAGGTGATCGACTGGATCGCCGAGCGCGCCAGGCACACCGAGCAGGCGATGACGTTCCAGGAAGCGATCCGCCAGTAACGCGAGCGCTTCGCGACGCCCCGCATGTTGCATGCGGGTTGGAGACGAAATGCTGGAATCCCTGCGGCGGCGGGGGTGCGACAAGATGCAAGCCCTGCACATCCCCGTGCAGGGACGACACAGAGCAGGAGTTCCCGCGTGGACAATGTGACCAAGGCCTTGAATCTGGTTCCGATGGTGGTCGAACAGACCAGCCGCGGCGAGCGTGCCTACGACATCTATTCGCGCCTGCTGAAGGAGCGGCTGATCTTCCTGGTCGGTCCGATCGACGACCACATGGCCAACGTGATCGTGGCGCAGATGCTGTTCCTGGAAGCGGACAACCCGGAAAAGGACATCAATATCTACATCAATTCGCCGGGCGGCGTGGTCACCGCCGGCATGGCGATCTACGACACCATGCAGTACATCAAGCCGGATGTGAGCACCATCTGCATCGGCCAGGCCGCCTCGATGGGCGCGCTGCTGCTGGCCTCGGGCGCGGCCGGCAAGCGTTACGCGCTGCCGAATTCGCGGGTGATGATCCACCAGCCGCTGGGCGGCTTCCAGGGCCAGGCCACCGACATCGACATCCACGCGCGCGAGATCCTGACCCTGCGTTCGCGGCTGAACGAAATCCTGGCCAAGCACACCGGCCAGTCGCTGGAAACCATCGCCCGCGATACCGAGCGCGACAACTTCAAGAGCGCCGTCGACGCGCAGGCCTACGGGTTGGTCGATCAGGTACTGGAGCGCCGTCCGGAAGAGTCGATCCAGCCGGCATAAGGCTTGCATGTACTGGAAACGCAGCGTATTCCGCAGGGTCGGGGCCGGGCTAGCGTCCTCCCGGCCCTGTGTTATTCTCGAAATCGAACCCCCGTTCATCGGGTGGGGTAACTGGGTAAGCGAAGCAATGAGCGAAGACCGGCAAGGCCGTTCCGGCGACAGCAACAAGATTCTGTACTGCTCGTTCTGCGGCAAGAGTCAACACGAGGTCCGTAAGCTGATCGCCGGGCCGAGCGTGTTCATCTGCGACGAATGCGTCGAGTTGTGCAACGACATCATCCGCGAGGAGCTCGAGGAGAAGGCGCAGTCCGCACGCAGCAGCCTGCCCAAGCCCAAGGAAATCCTCGAGGTGCTGGACCAGTACGTGATCGGGCAGCTGCGCGCCAAGCGCACGCTCGCCGTGGCCGTGTACAACCACTACAAGCGCATCGAGAGCCGGCAGAAGAACGACGAAGTCGAGCTGGCCAAATCCAACATCCTGCTGGTCGGTCCGACCGGTTCGGGCAAGACGCTGCTGGCCGAAACGCTGGCGCGCCTGCTCAACGTGCCGTTCACGATCGCCGATGCGACCACGCTGACCGAAGCCGGCTATGTCGGCGAGGACGTGGAAAACATCATCCAGAAGCTGCTGCAGAAGTGCGACTACGACGTCGACAAGGCGCAGCAGGGCATTGTCTACATCGACGAGATCGACAAGATCTCGCGCAAGAGCGAGAACCCGTCGATCACCCGCGACGTGTCCGGCGAAGGCGTGCAGCAGGCATTGCTGAAGCTGATCGAAGGCACTGTGGCGTCGGTGCCGCCGCAGGGCGGGCGCAAGCATCCGCAGCAGGAATTCCTGCAGGTGGACACCAAGAACATCCTGTTCATCTGCGGCGGCGCGTTCGCCGGCCTGGACAAGGTGATCCAGCAGCGTTCCAACGACGTCGGCGGCATCGGCTTCGGCGCCAAGGTGAAGAGTTCCGAGCGCAAGCGCGAAGTCGGCAAGATCCTGGCCGAAGTGGAGCCGGAAGACCTCATCAAGTTCGGCCTGATCCCCGAGTTCGTCGGCCGCCTGCCGGTGGTCGCCACGCTCGAGGAACTCGACGAGCCGGCGCTGATCCGGATCCTGACCGAGCCGAAGAACGCGATCACCAAGCAGTTCAAGAAGCTGTTCGAGATGGAAGGCGTGGAGCTGGAATTCCGGCCCGACGCCTTGCTGGCCATCGCCAAGAAGGCGCTCAAGCGCAAGACCGGCGCGCGCGGCCTGCGCACCATCGTCGAGTCGGTGCTGCTGGACACGATGTACGAACTACCGTCGCAGGAAAACGTCAGCAAGGTGGTGGTGGACGAGTCGGTGATCGAACACAAGTCCGAGCCGTACCTGATTTACCAGACCCCGCCGCCGGCGCCGAAGGTGGCCTCGGCCGAGTGAGTGCCGGGTGAAGCCGCGGCGCTGTTCTGCCGCGGCCTTTGCGACCGACTAAACGCTTGAAAGAAAAGGGGCTTTTCCGCTGCTCTTGCATCGTCCAGCCGATGGCCCCATAACGGGGCCATCGGCATTTTTATGCCCGCCTTATCCGCATTCCCGCACCCCACATCGGAACCCTCATGGCCCAGTCCACATCCGAAGTCCTCGACCTGCCGGTCCTGCCGTTGCGCGACGTCGTGGTCTTCCCGCACATGGTCATCCCGCTGTTCGTCGGCCGCGACAAGTCGATGCGCGCGCTCGAGCACGCGATGGAAGCCGACAAGCGCATCCTGCTGGTCGCGCAGAAATCCGCCGAGACCGACGATCCGGTGGCGGCCGACCTGTACAACGTCGGCACCCTGGCGCAGGTGCTGCAATTGCTGAAGCTGCCCGACGGCACCATCAAGGTGCTGGTCGAAGGGCTGTCGCGGGTCAGCGTCGAGAACGTGGCCGAGCGCGACGGCGCGCTGCAGGGCGAGGGCAGCGAGATCGATGCGGCCGAATCGCGCGAGGAGCGCGAGGTCGAGGCGATCGCGCGTTCGCTGATGTCGCTGTTCGAGCAGTACGTCAAAACCAACCGCAAGCTGCCGCCGGAGCTGCTGCAGACGCTGTCGGGCATCGACGAGCCCGGGCGCCTGGCCGACACCATCGCCGCGCACATCGGCGTGCGCCTGGCCGACAAGCAGCGCCTGCTGGAAACCCGGGAAGTGGGCGAGCGGCTGGAGATGCTGGTCGGCCTGGTCGATGGCGAGATCGACGTGCAGCAGCTGGAGAAGCGCATCCGCGGCCGGGTCAAGTCGCAGATGGAGAAGAGCCAGCGCGAGTACTACCTCAACGAGCAGATGAAGGCGATCCAGAAGGAACTGGGCGACCTGGACGACGCGCCCGGCGAGCTGGAAGAACTGGCGCGCAAGATCGCCGAGGCGGGCATGCCCAAGCCGGTGGAGACCAAGGCCAAGGCCGAGCTCAACAAGCTCAAGCAGATGTCGCCGATGTCGGCCGAGGCAGCGGTGGTGCGCAACTATCTCGACTGGCTGCTGGGCGTGCCGTGGAAGAAGCGCAGCAAGGTGCGCAAGGACCTGAAGGTCGCGCAGGAAACGCTGGACGCCGATCACTACGGCCTGGAGAAGGTCAAGGATCGCATCCTGGAATATCTGGCGGTGCAGTCGCGGGTGAAGCAGATGCGGGGCCCGATCCTGTGCCTGGTCGGCCCCCCTGGCGTCGGCAAGACTTCGCTCGGCCAGTCCATCGCCAAGGCGACCAACCGCAAGTTCGTGCGCATGTCGCTCGGCGGCGTGCGCGACGAGGCGGAAATCCGCGGGCATCGGCGGACCTACGTCGGCTCGATGCCGGGCCGCATCGTGCAGAACCTCAACAAGGTCAGCAGCAAGAATCCGCTGTTCGTGCTCGACGAGATCGACAAGATGTCGATGGACTTCCGCGGCGATCCGTCCTCGGCGCTGCTGGAAGTGCTCGACCCGGAGCAGAACAACGCGTTCAACGACCACTATCTGGAAGTGGACCTGGACCTGTCCGAAGTGATGTTCGTGGCGACCTCCAATTCGCTGAACATCCCCGGCCCACTGCTCGACCGCATGGAGGTGATCCGCATCCCCGGCTACACCGAGGACGAGAAGCTGGCCATCGCCATGCGCTACCTGGTGCCCAAGCAGCTGAAGGCCAACGGCCTGAAGGGCGATGAGCTGGAGATCGCCGCCGACGCGATCCGCGACATCGTGCGCTACTACACGCGCGAGTCCGGTGTGCGCAACCTGGAGCGTGAAGTCGCCAAGATCTGCCGCAAGGTGGTCAAGGAAATCGCGCTGTCCGGTCCGCAGCCGGCGGCGGCCAAGAAGGCGCCGGCCAAGAAGGGCGCGACGGTCCGCAAGGACAAGGCGCGGGTCAGCGTCGGTTCCAGGAATCTGGACAAGTACCTGGGCGTGCGCCGCTTCGATTTCGGCCGCGCCGAGGAGCAGAACGAAGTCGGCCTGGTCACCGGCCTGGCCTGGACCGAAGTCGGCGGCGATCTGCTGCAGATCGAATCGACCCTGGTCCCGGGCAAGGGCGCGGTGATCCTGACCGGCCAGCTCGGCGATGTGATGAAGGAATCGGCCTCGGCGGCGCTGTCGGTAGTGCGTTCGCGCGCCGAGCGGCTCGGCATCGAGGTCGACTTCCTGCAGAAGCACGACGTGCATCTGCACGTGCCTGACGGCGCCACGCCGAAGGACGGCCCCAGCGCCGGCATCGCGATGGTGACCTCGCTGGTGTCGATGCTGACCAAGGTGCCGGTCAATGCCGATGTGGCGATGACCGGCGAGATCACCTTGCGCGGCCGCGTCTCGGCGATCGGCGGGCTCAAGGAGAAGTTGCTGGCGGCGCTGCGCGGCGGCATCCACACGGTGATCATCCCGGAGGAGAATCGCAAGGATCTGGCCGACATTCCGGACAACGTCACCCGCGATCTGAAGATCGTGCCGGTCAAGTGGATCGACGAAGTGCTGGATCTGGCGCTGGAGACGCCGTTGAAGCCGAACGCAACGACCGCTGGCGACGCGGCGCCGGTGCGTCGCAAGCCCAAGCCGAAAGCATCCCCGAACGCGCGCGTCAAGCACTGAAGGGCGCTGAACCGCGCCCGCCCAAGTAGCTCAAACCCGCGCCGTTACTGGCTTTTCGGCTTGCGCGGGTGGGAGGCCGCTGGTATAAATGCACGACTTGCGAGCACCGCGAACGGGCGTGCTTGGTAGTGAAAAATCAATCGGGGCCTCGTCGCAGACGAGGCAGGCCAAGCCGACACCCGATCCTCAATTCCGCGGTTTTCTGCCGCACATGGAGTCATCACCAATGAATAAAGCCGAACTGAACGACGCTATCTCCGCCGCTGCGGATATCTCCAAGGCCGAAGCCGGTCGCGCCGTCGACGCCTTCGTGTCCGAAGTCACCAAGGCGCTCAAGAAGGGCGACAGCGTGACCCTCGTGGGCTTCGGCACCTTCCAGGTGCGCGACCGTGCCGAGCGTACCGGCCGCAACCCGAAGACCGGCGACTCGATCAAGATCGCCGCGTCGAAGAATCCGACCTTCAAGGCTGGCAAAGCGCTGAAGGATGCCGTAAACTAATCGACTCGCTAGGGTGCTTAGCTCAGCGGTAGAGCGTCTCCTTTACACGGAGAGGGTCGGGGGTTCGAAACCCTCAGCACCCACCAGACAAGCACCGAGCGGCAAGTTTCAAATGCGGAGTGGTAGTTCAGTCGGTTAGAATGCTGGCCTGTCACGCCGGAGGTCGCGGGTTCGAGTCCCGTCCACTCCGCCAGTTGCACCGAAGCCCCTGAGAAATCGGGGGTTTCGTTTCTCGAAGCATCCGCCGCGCATTGCGCTGCGCAGATTCCCAGAGATTGCGGGCCTTGTGCCTGCCTCCGTTCAAAAAGCGGAGTGGTAGTTCAGTCGGTTAGAATGCTGGCCTGTCACGCCGGAGGTCGCGGGTTCGAGTCCCGTCCACTCCGCCAGTTTTGTACGTGAAACCCCCGAGCGATCGGGGGTTTCTTTTTTTCCGGGATGCCTTGCCGGCGATCGCCGTGCGGCCCGCCGATTTCATGCGCGCGCCCCCCGTGGCACGCCATTCCGCCGCAGGCCGTGAAGCGGGTTAAACTGCGCGGCTCGCCAACAGGCCTCGGTTCCCAACCAATGCTGCAGAAACTCCGCGAAAAGACCTCGGGCTGGATCGCCACCGCGATCATCGGCCTGTTGATGATTCCGTTCCTGTTCGTCATCGACAGCAGCTACCTCGGTGGCGTCGGTGCCAACAACGTCGCCAAGGTGCAGGCGCCGCCGTCGTGGTGGTCGTCGGCGCCGTCGTGGTGGCCGGTGTCGTTCCTGTGGCGGCACCACGAGGTGAGCACCGAGCAGTTCCGTCTGCGCTTCGAGGAAGCGCGGCAGCAGGCGCGCGAACAGCAGGGCGAGAACTTCGATCCGCGCGAGTTCGAGAGCGCCGACAACAAGCGCAAGGTGCTCGACCAGTTGATCGACGAGCAGGTGGTGAAGCTGGCCGCCGAGCAGGCGCACGTGGTGGTCGGCGATGCCGCGGTCCGCGACTACATCGCCACCATTCCGGCGTTCCAGAAGGACGGCAAGTTCGACCCTGAACGCTACCGCCTGGCGCTTGCCTCGGGCACGCCGCCGCGCACGCCGGCGATGTTCGACCAATTGGTACGCGATGGTCTGCAGCAATCGTTGATCCCCTCGGCGCTGATGGAGTCGGCGTTCGCGACCAAGCAGGAAACCGAGCGCCTGCTGAAGATGCTCGGCGAGACCCGCGACGTGGACCTGGCGCTGTTGCCGGAACCGCCGGCCGATACCGCCCCGGTCAGCGACGCACAGGTGCAGCAGTGGTACGACGCGCACCAGGCCGATTTCAAGCAGCCGGAGCGGGTGTCGATCGAATACGTCGAACTGGACGCGAGCAAGCTGCCGCCGGCCAAGCCGGCCGACGAGGCGGCGCTGCGCAAGCGCTACGAGGACGAGAAGGCCCGCTTCGTCGAGCCCGACCAGCGCCTGGCTTCGCACATCCTGATCAGCGCTGGCAAGGATCCGGCATCGCAGAAGGCCGCCGAGGCCAAGGCGGCCAAGCTTGCCGCCGAGGCCAAGCAGCCCGGCGCCGATTTCGCCGCGCTGGCGCGCGCCAACTCGGAGGATCCGGGTTCCAAGAACGCCGGTGGCGATCTGGGCTGGGTCGAGAAGGGAGTGATGGTCAAGCCGTTCGAGGACGCTCTGTTCGCGATGAAGGCCGGCGACATCGTCGGCCCGGTGAAGAGCGAGTTCGGCTACCACGTGATCCAGCTGCGCGAGATCAAGGGCGGCAAGGGCAAGCGCTTCGAGCAGGTGCGCGACCAGCTTGCCGGGGAACAGCAGCAGGCCGACAACGAGAAGGTCTACAGCGATCTGAGCGGCAGGCTTGTGGACCTGGTGCTGAAGAGCCCGACCGCGCTGGCGCCGGCGGCCAAGCAAGTCGGCCTGCCGGTACAGACCCTGGGGCCGTTCTCGCGCGCCGATGCCAGCGGCATCGCCGCGCAGCCGACGGTGCGGCGTGCGGCGTTCTCCGACGCGCTGGTGCAGGACGGCACGGTCAGCGACCCGATCACCCTGGGGCCGAACCACACCGTGCTCATTCGGGTCACCCAGCACTTGCCGGAGCAGACCCAGCCGCTGGCCAAGGTGCGCGAACAGGTCGCCGCCGCGGTGCATGCCGATCGCACCGCCAAGGCCGCCGCGGCGAAGGCCGACGCCTTGCTGGAGCGGCTGCGCAAGGGCGAGACCTTGCAGGCGCTGGCTGGCCCGGAGAAGCTGCAGATCAACCCGATGCCGGGGCTGCCGCGCACCGTGCCGATGCCGAGTCCGGAAGCCAATCGCGCGATCTTCAGCGCGCCGCTGCCGGCCGCGGGCAAGCCGTCGGTGGGCAAGGTCGAGCTGTCGGCCAGCGGCGTCCCGGGCGGTGCCAAGCGCTACGCGCTGTTCGTGCTCAACAAGGTCAACCCGGGCGACCTGAGCAAGGTGCCGGCCGAGCAGCAGGCGACGCTGAAGCAGCAACTGGGCCAGATCGAAGGCGCCGCCGCGGCGAAGTCCTACATCGACGCGATGCGCAAGCGCTACAAGGTCAGCGTGCAGGAAGCGCAGCTGTAAGCGCTGCTTCCCTGGCGGTGTGATGCGAACAAGCCCGGTCCTGCCGGGCTTGTTCGTTTCCGGCGGCTGCGTGCTGGGCGGCGCAGCCGTGGCGAGTGCGGGCGTGCGGCGCGAGCGTAGCGCGGTGCGGTCGCGAGAACTGCTGCGGACACGCGGCATGCGCTGCCAGTTGCCGGATCGGCGACGCGATGCGAGCGAGGCGAGGGCCATGCGCGGTCAGTGCAAGGGCGCTGGGGGCCAAACGTTGCCTAGGCTGATCGTGACGTTGTAGGAGCGACTTCAGTCGCGACAGACGCTATCAGTAAATCCCGTCGCGGCTGAAGCCGCTCCTACAGGGGCAGTGCGGCAGCGCGCGGGGCGATGCCGATCAGAATATCCCGAGGTGAGGCGCAGATGCGCAGGCACGTGCGCGTCCGTCGCGGAGCGGGGTAGCGGGGGAAGCGGCGAGTCTGCGCTCGCAGCGCGGCAACGGCACTTAGCCTGCTTCGGGCCGCGCACCTGCCGCGGCAGTGCAACCGCAGTGGTCGGTCACGCTGCGCCGGCAGCCGGCTGCCGGCAACCGGCACCGACTGCGAGATTTACCGGTAGCTCGATCTTCCCGCCGCAGCGGGCGGCTTATTCCTCGTAACTCAGCACCATGCCCGGGCGCAGCACGCTGCGCGCGGACAGGCCGTTCTTCGCCAGCAGCGTCTGCACGGTGATGCCGTAGCGCTTGGCGATGGTCCAGGCGGTGTCGCCGTCGCGGACTGTGTGGGTGCGGCGCGCCGCAGGCGGGCGTTGGCGCATGCGTGGCGGTGTGGCCTCGGCGAGGCTGGCGACGGCGCGTGGTGCCGGCGCTTCGGGCTGCTGCGGTTGCGCCGCCGCGGCCATGGCATCGGCGGCGGCCGTGGCGGCGCTGCCGCCGCTGCCGACCGGCGCCAGCACCGGCAGTGCGCGCTTTTTGTTGCCCGCGCTGCCCAGCGCCGGATTCAGCCGTGCGACCTGGTTGCCCTGCAGCGCCTGCTGTCGCGCCCATTCGTCCAGCGCCATGCCGGCGGGCAGGGTGCGCGCCTGCAGGATCGGCACTTCGCGGTCCAGCGAGGCCATCCATTCGTCGTGGGTCTGCGCCTGCTCCAGGACGCAGGCCAGCGCGTGCAGCTTCTCGACATAGGCATAGGTGATCGGCGACAGCCCCGGCAACTTCTCCGGCTGCGCGTTCTGCGCGTTCATGTCGACCCGGCGCATCGACTGCAGCACACGGTATTCGCCGGCGTTGTAGGCCATGATCGCCAGGCGCCAGTCGCCGCCGAACATGCCGTGCAAGGTCTTCAGGTAGCGCACCGCGGCGCGGGTGGAATCCACCGCGGACAGGCGCCCGTCGTAGCTGCCTTCGACCGGAACGTCGTGGTTGCGGGCGGTATCGGCGATGAACTGCCACAGCCCGGCCGGACCACCGGTGTTGCGTGCGGCGGGGCGGTAGCCGCTCTCCACGAACGGGATCAGCGCGAATTCGGTGGGCAGGTCGGCGGCACGCAGTTCATCCACCACGTAGCCGAACAGCGGCAACACGTCCTCGTCCTCGTTGGCCAGCCGCGCCGGCGCGCGCGCGAACTGCTGCTTCCAGCGCGCATCGATGGTGCCGCCGTCGCATTGCGCATCGGCCAGGCCGTCGCGGAAGCTGGCGAGGATGGCGTGGCCGTTACGGGTGGTGGCCGGCGGCAGCGCCGCGGCATCCGTCGGCAGCACGTTCAGGCCAGCCACGGTCTGCTCCAGCGCCGCGCCGATCGGCGCCGCCGCGCCTGCGCAAGGGGACACCGACGCGATTGCCAGCGTCAGCGCCGCCGTCAGGAACAGCGACCTCATGCGCGAAAATCGTCTTTCCAGCGCCTCAATTCGGCGAATACTTCCACTTCGTCGCAAGCGCTGCGGCCGAGCCGGGCGCCGACCGCCTGCTGGATCGCCGCCGAGGCGATGCGCAGGAACGGATTGGTCGCCACTTCGCTGGCGAGGCTGACGGGAACAGTGGGACGGGCAGCATGACGCATGGCCTGGACTTCCTGATGGCGCTGCCGCAAGGCCGCGTTGGTGGGATCGACCGTGACGGCGAATGCCGCATTGGCCAGGGTGTATTCGTGCCCGCAACACAGCAGCGTGGCGCCTGGGAGGGCGGCCAGCCGTTGCAGCGAACCCAACATCTGGGAGGGCGTACCTTCGAACATGCGTCCACAGCCCAGGCTGAACAGGGTATCGCCGCTGAACAGATGGCCGTGGCCGACATAGGCCACATGCGAGCGGGTATGCCCGGGCACGGCAAGGGTCCGGAACTCCCATTGCAGCACCTGGACGCCATCGCCGTCGCCGACACGCTGGCTGGCGAACGGGATCCGCGGCTCGTCCGCCGGGGCATACACCGGCAGATCCGGCCAGCGCTCGCGCAGGGCGGCCACGCCGCCGATGTGGTCGTCGTGATGATGGGTCAGCAGCACCGCGGCCGGGTGCAGTCCCTGCGCCGCGGCCTCGAACACCGGCTCGGCCTGGCCAGGATCGACCAGCACGGCGCGGCCATCCGCGGCGGCGATCGCCCATATGTAATTATCCTGGAATGCGGGCAGGGCGATCAGTCGCATAGAATTGGCACCATGCCTGCCGCCCCGCTCCCCCGTCAAGCCGCCGTCTCATCCTGGTTTGATACGGTGGTGGCGCAACAACTGCTCCAGGCCGAGCAGCCATTGATCCTGGATGCCTTGCTCGGACGCCCGGCGCAGCCCTGGTTGTGGATGGCGCCGGTGCCGTTCGCGCCGCTGGCGCGCGAGTTGCCGGGGCGCGGCGTGCGCCTGCACCGCACCGCGCGCGGCTATGCCGGCGACCTGGTATGCACGCTGCCGCTGCCGCTGCCCTCGGAAAGCGTCAATGCGATCGTGCTGCAGCACGTGCTCGGTGCCGACGCCGCGGCGCTGCTGGAGGAATGCGAGCGGGTGCTGCTGCCGGGCGGCCGGATCTGGCTGTTCGCGCTCAATGCGGTGAGCCCGTACCGGCTGCGCTGGCGTCGGCAGGGATTGCTGGCGCGGCCACCCGGCAGCTGGCGCGGGTTGCTGCAGCAGGTCGGGCTGCCGTGCACCGAGCCGTTGCGCTACCTGGGGCCGGTCTGGCCGACCCGCGGCGGGGTCGGCCCGGCGACCTCCGGCGCGCCGCTGCGCGCGGTGTGCCTGCTGCAGGCGGAGAAACGCACCGCCGCCGGCATCGGCCCCATTCCGCTGCGCGCGCCGGTACGCTGGCGCGGTTCGACCGCTTCCATCTGATTTCTGGACGTATATGAAGACTGTTGATATCCATACCGACGGCGCCTGCCTCGGCAATCCCGGTCCCGGCGGCTGGGCCGCGCTGCTGCGCTACAAGGGCCTGGAGCGCGAAGTGGCCGGCGCCGAGGCGCACACCACCAACAACCGCATGGAGCTGATGGCGGCGATCATGGCGCTGGAGACGCTCAGCGAGCCGTGCCAGATCGTGCTGCACACCGATTCGCAGTACGTGCGCCAGGGCATCACCGAATGGATGCCGGGCTGGGTGCGGCGGCAGTGGAAGACCGCCGGCGGCGACCCGGTCAAGAACCGCGACCTGTGGGAGCGGCTGCATGCCGCCGCGCAGCGGCACACGATCGACTGGCGCTGGGTCAAGGGCCATAGCGGCGATCCGGACAACGAGCGGGTCGACGTGCTGGCGCGCAACCAGGCGCTGCGGGTACGCGCCGGCGGCACCGCGGTCGCGTCCTGATTTCTTCCACGCCTCATCCTGCAGCGAGCCACATGCGTCAGATCATCCTCGATACCGAAACCACCGGCCTGGAATGGAAGAAGGGCAACCGCGTCGTCGAAATAGGTGCGGTGGAACTGCTAAAGCGCCGCCCCAGCGGGCGCAACTTCCACCGCTACCTGCGCCCGGACTGCGACTTCGAACCCGGTGCGCAGGAGGTCACTGGCCTGACCCTGGAGTTCCTCGCCGACAAGCCGGAGTTCCGTGAGGTGGTGGACGAGTTCCTGGCGTTCATCGACGGCGCCGAGCTGATCATTCACAACGCCTCGTTCGACCTGGGCTTTCTCGACAACGAACTGTCGCTGCTGGGCGCGTCCTACGGGCGCATCCTCGACCGCGCCACGGTCATCGACACCCTGCTGATGGCGCGCGAGCGCTTCCCGGGCCAGCGCAATTCGCTGGACGCGCTGTGCAAGCGGCTGGGCGTGGACAACGCGCACCGGCAGTTGCACGGCGCGCTGCTCGATGCGCAGATCCTCAGCGAGGTGTATATCGCGCTGACCTCGGGCCAGGAGGAAATCGGTTTCGCCCTGGCCGACGAGCGCGGCAGCCATGCCCACGGACAGCGTGTCGCGTTCGACATGGCGACGCTGCTGCCGCGGCCGCGGGTGCTGCCCACGGCATCGGAGCTGGATGCGCACCAGGCGCGTCTGGAAAAGCTGCGCAAGAAGGCCGGGCGTGCAGTGTGGGACGCCGCCGAGCCGGTGGTGCTGGCCGACGCCGTGGCGGGTTGAGTGGCGCCAGGTCCAGCAGCCGATCGTTCGCTGGCGCCGCTTCGGGCGTTACCGCGCTCACTCCCGGCGCCGCCAGCGTGGCGACGGTGCACTCCCGCGTGCGCTGAGCGCGGCCGCGCACTGCGCCAGCCGGCTGCGGCCCGGCTGGCGTGGCGCCGGCAAGCGCAGGCGGCGGCGCATCGGCTCAGTGGCAGCGCACCAGGATCGCGGTGATGTTGTCCGAGCCGCCGCCGTCCAGCGCCGCGGCCACCAGCGTGTCCACGCATTCCTGTGCGCTGCAGTCGTCGTGGCCGAGCGTGGCGGCGATGCCGGGGTCGTCCACTTCCTCGGTCAGCCCGTCGCTGCACAGCAGCAACTGCATGCCCGGGCGCAGTTCGCCGGTCATCGTGGCTACGTTGAGGTGCAGCGGGTCGGTGACGCCCAGCGCCTGGGTGACCACGTTGCGGTGCGGGTGCGCGCGCGCCTGCTCGGCGGTCAGCGCGCCCTGCGCGATCAGCTCCTGCACATAGCTGTGATCCTGGCTGAGCTGGGCCAGCTTGCCGTCGCGCCACAGGTACGCGCGGCTGTCGCCGACCCAGGCCACTTCGAAGCGGTTGCCCTGCACGCGCGCGGCGACCACGGTGGTGCCCATCGGCAAGCTGTCGTTGCGCCGGCGCGAGGCGCGGATGATCTCTTCGTCGGCGATGCGGATCGCCTGCGTCAGCGCCGTGCCGCCGCGCACCTCGCGGACGATGGCCTCGCGCGCCAGCGCGCTGGCGACCTCACCGCAGGCATGGCCGCCCATGCCGTCGGCGACCAGCCACAGGCCAAGCTCGCTGTCGCCGTAATAGGTGTCCTCGTTGAGTTCGCGGCGCAGGCCGACGTGGGTGAGGTGTCCGAATTCGATCATTGCATGCCCGCGGCCGGCCTGGCGTCCTGTCATTCAAACGGCATCATCGCGGCCAAGCGGACATCAGGCAATCGTCGGCCGCGCCGCAGAGCAGGCGGGGTTCATGGCGGTACGGGCGCTGCCGGGCGACGCGGCGCTTGTCCGCGCGCGGCGGGAACCGTATGATGCACGCCCCCGGTCCGCCGGGGACCACCCGGGAAGGTGGCAGAGCGGTTGAATGTACCTGACTCGAAATCAGGCAGGCGTTTATAGCGCCTCGGGGGTTCGAATCCCCCCCTTCCCGCCAGTTTTCGCAGAAGGCCCCGTCAGGGGCCTTTTTGTTTTTGACGGTCGCGGCCACGCCGCGCCGACATGGCTTTAAGGCCGGCTCGCTACACTTTCCTTCAACTCTCGCCTGGGTGTACCCATGTCCGAAATCCTCGTCCCCGTGTCCTTCGGCGAACTGCTCGACAAGATCGCCATCCTGCAGATCAAGTCCGAGCGCATCGGCGATGCGGCCAAGCTGGCCAACGTGCGCGCTGAGCTGTCGGCGCTGGAAAGGACCTGGATGGCGCATCCGGCCGCCAGCGGCGACGTCGCCCGCCTGCGCTTGGAACTGAAGGCGGTCAACGAGCGCCTATGGGTGATCGAGGACGAAATCCGGATCAAGGAGAGGGCGCAGGCCTTCGACGAGGAATTCATCAAGCTCGCGCGCAGCGTTTACTACGAAAACGACGAGCGCGCGCGGATCAAGAAGGAGATCAACCTGGCGCTGGGTTCCAGCTACGTCGAAGAGAAGTCCTACCAGGACTACCGCGGCGCGGCGTCCTGAGCGAAAAGTCCGGGAGGCTTGAGCGCCTCCCGCAGTGGCCCATGCGGGCCAGGGCAGGTCGGATCAGGCGCGGGCGACCAGGATGCCGGTCAGCCGGCGCACCAGCGGCAATGCCAGCAGCAGGGTGGGAAAGGCGATCAGCCACGGCAACGCCCAGGCACCCAGTCAGAGCGAGTACACGCCCTGCGCCAGGCCGACCGTGCGCAGCGTACGGATCATCGAAACCACGCAGGTCATCAGGATCGACAACAACAGCGGCATCACCCAGCCGGCATGGCGGGAATGCAGCTTGCGCGGGAAAAACCGAGGGGAACTGGACATGGTGCGAACTCCGTAAGCCGGTCGAAGCAAAGGCGCCACCCGTGGGCGCCTGGGCGCTGACGCGAAACGGCCCCGGACGAATCCTGCGCGGTTGGCGCGTTGCTTGACGTTAAACGCTTACGGCGGCGTCCGCAGACCGAAGGTGTGGCGAGCACGCATGCACGCGCACGGTAAGGCTACGCTCGGCCCGCGCACAAGCCGGCTTACATGCCCTGGTCGGTGCGGTAGCGCTCGAACGCGGCGATCGCGTCGTCCACGCCGATCAGCGCCATCACCGCGTCGCATTCGATCTTGCTGCCCCATTTCAGTTCTGCTGCCGGCTTGCCGAGGAACGTGCGCGCCGCCGCGTCGTACTTGTCCACGCAATAGCGGATGTCCGAATACGGGCCGCTGCGGCGCGGGTTGCTGGCCGCGTGCAGGCCCAGCACCTTGCTGCCCACGGCATTGGCGATGTGCATCGGGCCCGAGTCCGGGGTCATCACCAGCGCGGCGCGCTGCAGCAGCGCCGGCAGTTGCTTGAGCGTGTCGCGGCCGACCAGGTCCAGCGCCGGCGCGCGCATCGCCGCGACGATGGCGTCGGCGGTGCTGCGCTCCAGCGCGCTGCGCCCGCCGCACAGCACCACCCGCCAGCCCTGTGCGGCGGCGTGGTCGGCGACCGCGGCGTAGCGGTCGGCGTACCAGTTGCGGCGCACGTGGCTGGAACAGGGCGAGATCAGCAGTGCCGGGCGGCCGTCCTCGGGCCATTGCGCCTGCGCCCAGGCGTGCGCGTCGTCGGGAATCGGCAGCTCCCAGCGCACCGAGCTCTGGCGCAGGCCCAGCGGTTCGCAGAAGCTGCCGATCGCGTCCAGCACGTGGATGCCGGGGCGGTCGGGGATGCGTTCGTTGACGAACAGGCCGTGCAGGTCCTTGGAGCGGCTGCGGTCGTAGCCGATGCGGCGCCGCGCGCGCACGAACGCGGACAGCACGTTGGCGCGCAGCGCCACCTGCATCTGCAGCAGCGCATCGAAGCCCTGCGCCGGCAGTTCACGGCGCAGCGCGCGCATGCCGGCCACGCCGCTGCGCTTGTCGTAGGCGTGTAACACCACCCCGGGCAGGCCGTCGAGCAGCCTGTGCCCGGGCTGGTCGATGATCCAGTGCAGCGGCGGCGCGGCGGGCCAGGCGCGCTGCAGGGTGCGCACCAGCGGCAGCACATGGGTCACGTCCCCCAGCGCCGACAGGCGCAACAGGCACAGCGAAGGGAGCGTTGCTGCCATGGTGTTGTTAGACTCGCTGAATGGTTGCATTCGACGCCACCGAAGCGCTGACGCCGTACCGCGAGGGCCGCGGCTATGGCGCCATTCTGTTCGACCGCCAACGGCTGCGGCAAGCCGAGCCGGCGCTGTTCTCGGCCGCGTACTGGGCCGAGCGCGCGCGCCCGGTGGACGAGGGCGGCCGCGGCGGCGCCTGGTTCGTCGATGCCCCGTTCGGCGCCAGCGTGCTGCGCCAGTACCGGCGCGGCGGCCTGGTCGCCAAGCTCAGCCGCGATCGCTACCTGTGGTCCGGCGCCGATCGCACCCGCAGCTTCGCCGAGTTCCGGCTGATGCGCGCGTTGATCGCGCGCAAGCTGCCGGTGCCGCGGCCGCTGGCCGCCTGCTACCTGCGCCAGGGGCTGCGCTACCGCGCCGCGATCCTGATGGAGCGGCTGGAAGGGGTGCGTTCGCTGGCCGACCGCGCGCATGTCGCCGGCCGCGGCGCGCCGTGGGAGGAGACCGGGCGGCTGGTCGCGCGCTTCCATCGCGCCGGGCTGGATCACGCCGATCTCAACGCGCACAACATCCTGTTCGACGGCAACGGCCGCGGCTGGATGATCGATTTCGACCGCGGCGTGATGCGCATCCCGGCCACGCGCTGGCGCGAGCGCAACCTCAAACGCCTGCATCGCTCGCTGCTGAAGCTGCGCGGCGAGCGCAGCGTGGACGAGGTCAACAAGGACTACGCGCGCCTGCGCCGCGCCTACGACCTGGCCTGGAACCGGGGCTACTGATGGCCTGGGCGCTGCGCTTCCAGGGCGTGGGCAATGCGTCGGCGGTGGAGCTGGGGTCGCCGATGGCCACGATCGAGCGCGATGGCGCGCCGTGGCTGAGCATCGATTGCGGCGGCGAAGGCCTGAGCGCGTATCAGGCGCATTACCAGGCGATGCCGCAGGCGCTGTTCGTGACCCATGTGCACCTGGACCATGTGGCCGGCTTCGAGCGGCTGTTCGTGGACGCCTATTTCTCGGCGCGGCGCGGCAAGGTGCGGGTGTACGTGCCGGCGCCGCTTGTGCCGCTGCTGCATCGCCGGATCGGCGACTACCCGAACGTGCTGGCCGAGGGCGGCGCCAATTTCTGGGACGCCTTCCAACTGATCGCGGTCGGCGATGCGTTCTGGCACGACGGCGTGCGGCTGGAGGTATTCCCGGTACGCCACCATTGGCCGGAGACCGCCTACGGGCTGCGCCTGCAGGGCGCGCTGGTGTGGAGCGGTGATACCCGGCCGATCCCGGAAATGCTGAGCCGGTATGCCGGCGACGGCGAGCTGGTCGCGCATGACTGCGGCCTTCACGGCAACCCGTCGCATACTGGGGTCGATGACCTGGAACGGGACTATCCCGCCGAGTTGCTGCAACGCATGATGCTGTACCACTACGCCAGCGCCGAGGATGCCGAGGCCTTGCGCGCGCGCGGCCACCGCGTCGCGCGGCCGGGCGAGTGCGTGGCGCTGGACACGCCGCGCGCGCCGCAGGTGCCGGCGCCATGAGCGCCGTGTTGCGCCCGCCGCTGCCGCTCGCACCCATCGCACCGTTGGATCGGCTGGGGCGGCCGCTGCGCGAGCTGCGCCTGTCGGTGATCGAAGCCTGCAATTTCCGCTGCGGCTACTGCATGCCGGCCGACAAAGTGCCAGACGACTACGGCTTCGATGCGGCCTCGCGGTTGTCGTTCGAGCAGATCGAGACGCTGGTGCGCGGTTTCGTGCGCAACGGCGTCAGCAAGCTGCGCCTGACTGGCGGCGAGCCGTTGCTGCGCCGCGACCTGCCCGGACTGGTGCGGCGCCTGGCGTGCATTCCCGGCCTCGACGACCTGGCCATGACCACCAACGGCTCGCTGCTGGCGCGGCACGCGCAGGCCCTGCGCGATGCGGGGTTGCGCAGGGTCACGGTGAGCCTGGACGCGATCGACGCGGCGACCTTCCGGCGCATGTCCGGCGACCGCGGCGAGGTGGCACAGGTACTGGCCGGCATCGACGCGGCCGTGGCGGCCGGGCTGGGACCGGTGAAGATCAATTGCGTGGTCCAGCGCGGCATCAACGATGACCAGGTGCTGCCGCTGCTGGCGCACTTCCGCGGCAGCGGCCACGTGCTGCGCTTCATCGAATACATGGACGTGGGCACCTGCAATGCGTGGCGCCGCGAACGGGTGGTGCCGTCGGCCGAATTGCACGCGCGCATCGCCGCACGCTGGCCGTTGCGCGCGCTAGACCCGCATTACGCCGGCGAAGTTGCCGCACGCCACGCCTTCGTCGATGGCGGCGGCGAGATCGGCTTCGTCAGTTCGGTCAGCGCGCCGTTCTGCGGCGATTGTCATCGCGCGCGGGTGTCGGCCGATGGCCAGCTCTACACCTGCCTGTTCGCCGCCGCCGGCACGGATCTGAAGCCGGCCCTGGCCGGCGGCGAGGACGCGCTGGCCGAGCGCGTGCAGGCGCTGTGGGGCCAGCGCGGCGATCGCTACAGCGAACTGCGCGGCGATGCGCGCGCGGCGCGCGGCAAGCACGTCGAGATGTTCCTGATCGGCGGATGAGCGCAATGGACGAGTTGCTGAAGCACCGATTGTTCGCGCTGGAGCTGGAATTGCTGGAGCCGGCCACGCGCGCCTCGGTGGCGCGGTTGTCGGCGCTGCTCAACGAGGCGTTCGTCGAATTCGGTGCGTCCGGGCGATGCATCGACAGGCAGGCGCTGTTGCAGGAACTGCCGGCACTGGCCGGCGCGGTCCGCTATCGCGCGTTCGATTTGCAGGCGTGGTTGCCGGCGCCGGATCTGGCGCAGCTGCGCTATCGCAGCGAGCGCTACGATGGCGCCGGCGTGCCGGTACGGCATGCGCTGCGCAGTTCGCTGTGGCGCTGCCGCGACGGCGAATGGCGCATGCTGTTCCACCAGGGCACGCCGATTCCCGGCGCCGCCTGAGCAGGGTGTCGTGGGAGCGGCAGTGCAGCCTATGAGCGAAGAAAAGGTCAAATACGCCGTCGCGGCGAGCAAGAGGCTGACCCATCTGGACCCGCAGGGGCTGCCGACGATGGTGGACGTCTCGGCCAAAGCCGTCACCGCACGCGTCGCCGTGGCCGAGTCGCGGGTGCGCTTTCCCGTGGCGGTGGCCGCGCAATTGCGCGCCGACGCGCTGCGCAGCGCCAAGGGCGGCATCGTCGACACGGCGGTGATCGCCGGCACCATGGCGGTCAAGCGCACCCACGAACTGATCCCGTTCTGCCATCCGCTACCTATCGACGGCTGCCGCTTCGCGATCGACTGGGCCTCGCCGCAGGTGCTGCGCATCGAATGCACAGTGCGCACCGTGCACCGCACTGGGGTGGAGATGGAGGCGCTGACCGGCGCCAGCATCGCTGCGCTGACCGTCTACGACATGTGCAAGGCGCTGACCCATGCGATGACGATCGGCCCGGTACGGCTGCTCGGCAAGCGTGGCGGCAAGCGCGACGTCGGGAGCGCGGCATGAGCGTGCGCGTGACCGTGCTGTATTTCGCCAGCCTGCGCGAGGCGGCGGGGATCGAGCGCGAACAGGTGCAGACCGCCGCGGCCGACCTGCGCGCGTTGTATGCCGAACTCGATGCGCGGCACGGCCTGCGCTGGCCGTCGCAGCGTTTGCGCGTAGCCGTGGACGGCGCCTTCGTGGGCTGGGACGACGCGCTGCGCGAGGGCAGCGAGGTGGTGTTCATTCCGCCGGTCTCGGGAGGTTGACCGATGTCCGACACGCACCGCTTCCATCTCGCCGACCGCGCCCTGGACATCGCCGCGCTGCGCGCGCCGCTGGCGCATGCGCAGGCCGGCGCCTACGCCAGTTTCGAAGGCTGGGTGCGCGACCACAACGACGGCCGCGCGGTCGATGGCCTGCGCTACGAAGCCTACGCGGCACTGGCCGAGGCCGAAGGCCGGCGCATCGCCGACGAAGCCCTGGCCCGCTTCGACATCCTCGACCTGCGCTGCGTGCATCGCGTCGGCGACCTGGCGATCGGCGACCTGGCGGTCTGGGTGGGCGTGATCGCGGCGCACCGCGACGCCGCCTTCGGCGCCTGCCGCTACGTCATCGACGAGGTCAAGGCGCGGGTGCCGATCTGGAAACACGAGCGCTACCGCGAGGGCGACGCCGGCTGGTTGCATCCGGAGGCGTAGGGCTGTGCCAGCCGCGACACGGCGGACGAGCAGGCGCGAACTGCGCATAAGCGCATAAGCGGCCTGCTGCGCTTGCGTTTCAGGATTTAGGGTGGCGACCCCGCCGGCTGACCTCGGCGCCCGCGTCGATCGATACCGTTGCTGCCTTCCGGCCCTGGCGGAGTTTTCGACCTAGCGTCGCGAGGGGCCGACGGGGCCACCATAGAGACGAAACCGCGCCAGCGGCGCGGTCTTTCCCCTTGAACGCTTTCGCCGGCGGCGACGCAATTCTGCGAGGGAAGCGCAATTCGAATCTGGCGGAGAGAGGGGAGGTGCTGATCCCGATCCAACGTCCTGACTCTCCTACAGCACGCAAACCAGAGATGTCTCCTGACTTGCGAGGCGCCATTGTAGCTGGTCTGGCATGTTTGCCGCTAGCCTCCAAGTAGATGGGCAGCGCCGTCCATGATTTGTCTGTAGCGCTGCGCTCAGGCGTCGCAGAGATAGGACGCAGATAGCACTCAAGTTCGGAAATGAAATGAAACGGATCATGAACCTGGTCTCGCTGCCCCATCAACTTCAGCTCGACCCTGTTTCAGGTGGCTTCGTATCAGGCACCAGCCATTCGCCTAGCATGCGAACGGCGCAGCATTCGGTGGTTTACTTAGGCATCGGCTTGGCGCCCATCGACCAGTGAGTGAGTAGCGAACTGCTTGCGTTGAAACGGCGATCACAGGCACCACAGAGGTATCGCTGCGGATGCGTCAGCCACGATCGCATGTTGAAGAAGGGCAGGGCTGATCCAACATCGCGCGATGCAGGTGCTGCGACATGCAGCGTGATCCGGCAAGCGGACTGAGCGCTATGACGCACATAAAACGCGTATTGCACCACGCCGCGGCACCGCGCGTCTTCGCTGACTTGCCAGGCCTTTCCGTGCAACACCACCAAGATCAAAGCACATCCCGAGAACGGGCGCATCTGTACGTCATGCGCGTAGCAATTGAATGGCAATATCAGAGGATGCGCCGTGCCTAAAGTCAGAACGACCAAGCAGACCCCACTGGATCCTTCGCAATCCACGCAATCTGCACCGATCCACCCGGACCCGGGGGCAACGGCAAGTGCGTCTACCGACGTTGTGGCGACCTCCGCGCAACTCAGTGGGCTTGCCATCAGGCCGCCGAGGCCGGTCAGAGCGTCCAGAACCAATGCCCCAGCGGCATCGTCCGCCAACGCCAGGGATGTCAGTGCGGCGCTCTTTGCCCCGACGCCTGCCTCGCAAGGACCAGATCCTTTCGAAGTATTGACCAATGCCTTGTCGAGGCTGGAACTGTTCAACCACTTGGCAACAAACGTAGCGCCGACCGATCCGGCGGACACAAAGGTCCTGGAAGCAAGACTCAGGCCCGGCGCATCCGCCATCAAATCCGCTCGACAAGGGTTGCAGGCGCTGGCCGAGCTGAAGATGCGACAACGGTTGCCGCTCGACCAAGTCGAATATCACGAGAGTAAGTTGGTTTCGCATCTCGCACGAGCTGCAGCGCTGAACTATGATTTGTGCCGAAAGATAATCAAGGAGAAGATGGCCAAGGAATTGGGCTATGTGCAAACGGAAGGGGTCGCTATGGTGGCGTTGCCTCGCGAAGCCATCCTTCTGCAACAGCCGGAATCATGGCTTGCGTTACGCGCTCATCTTCTTGATGCCATTGCAGCATTGGAGGAAGTTTGCCGACGCATCAAGTCGCCGATGACGGATCAAGCGCCGCCCGACTGGCTCAAGGGCCAGTTGCAGCTCATCATGGCGACGATAGGAAGTTGCCACGCTGTGATGCAGACCGTCCGCGGAGTGATCTTCGAAATACATTCAAAGAAACTCTGCGTTCAGGCCAGCGATTGCGGCCTACCACAGGTGCTAGACCGACTGAGGGAGATTGCAAAAGTCGGCAGCTATATGGACGCCGAGTTGGGCGAAGCGCTCGAAGAACTGATGAATGTCCATCTCGAACGCCTGTCCTCAACCGAGCACTCGCTTACACCGGAGAGGCTGGCCATGCACAAAAGCCTCATTGCCGAATACGCCGAGATTCGTGACCGAGTGGGGATGCAGCTGTGTGTCGATGCTGCCGCGCTCATCGAGGAAGGGAATCATTCCAGAGATCATCTATGGCCGACCATGCTTGAACTCGCAACGGCGCTCTCCGATCAACGCCAGGCGTTGCTTGATCTGTGTCAGTTCGCTGTCCATGACAGGCAGCTGATTGGCGCAGCGAAGGCCCCGACCGAACAAGCATCCGCATCAGTGACGCCACGATTATCGATAACGACACCAGGCGAATCGTCCAAGTCACGCAAGGTTCGCAATGAGACGCCCGGTGCCTCCAGCTCGACGGCAGTGCCCGCACGGCTGGCAAACGATGATCGCAGCGCAGCGCAGAAACAGAGCGACGAGGTGCTGAGAGGTACCCCCTTGGAGCCGTCACTTGTGGCGGAGCTCGGGGGGGATTTCATCAAGATCGCCAAACACCTTGGCAAGGACACCACAAACGTAGAGCGACTGATCGGCGATGCCAGGCATGACGCTGCGACGGCCTTCGATTTTGCCAGGACCTCCATGCAGAGCTGGTTCGGATCGAAAGAGCGTCTGCTGCAACTCAGAAGCAAGCTCCCCAGGCGAGACCAACGCATCGCGCAACTCGACACGCGGTTGCGTCTTCTGCAGACGATCGAGCACGATTTCGATCAGCGCGAAGCCGATGCGCTCAAGACCGATCCGCAGCCGCGCGCGCCGCATTTGCAGCGCTTGTTGGCACTGAAGGGACTGGCACGCGTCGCGACTCCGAACCGCCTTCCCTCGGAGGGCGACCGCGGCAACCGTGGCAGGCTGTTCGAAGTGCGTATCGACCACACGCCGCAGTCGAATGGCAACCTCCCTGCGCCCTGGTTCGTACACCTGCATACCGAAAACCTGGTAACCCCCGCTGCGCTGCGCTCGCTTCCCTATAAGGACTTTACCGCTGTCCACCTCAAGACGGCGAGGGAGGTGAACTTGGGCTCACGTTGGGAAGAAGTGATGCGCGCACTCGGGAACACCGATGCCAAGGTGCACCGGGCAACGATTGGCGTCAAGCTGCTCGGCCAGCTTTGGGCGGCTGGCTCTGGTGGACAGAGGTAACTGGCTCGACCAACCGGCTGGACCGGCCAGCCTTTCGTAAACACCTAAGAGCCATAACATAATTCAGGCAATCGAGGAGGTCCTGCATGAGCGGCAAGCGATATACGGATGAGTACAAGATCGAAGCGATCAAGCAGCCCAACTCTGAGTCTTGCGATAGAGCCGCACATCTTTTTCGTTGTCGATCTGCCAGCGCTCACTGACGGTGCCGTCTGGTGCTTGGGCGACGATGAGGGGTTAGATCTTTCTGACTCTCGGTACGGGTCCAGCGCTCAACGAGCGCATCCACATCCTTGGTGCTCATCCGGTCCATCGACAGTCCCCGAACTGCGTTGAAGACCTGAGCATAGCTCGACGCAAGCCTGATTGCTTGGATCTGCGCTTGTCGCAGTTCGGTGGTTCGAAGCGTCCGCTTGATGACCCATCTCCCAAGCCTGGCTTGGAGGTCAAGGGGCACTCTTTGTCGGAAAGACCATCGGCCAGAGGCGGAGCGAATCAAATGATGGGGAATTCTCATCGGGATGTGTCCCGATTTGTGCCCCGTTTAAGATCTTGTCAGATTGCAAAGACCCCTGTAAAAACAGGGGATTGCGTAATCTGGCGGAGAGAGGGGGATTCGAACCCCCGAAGCGCGGTTTAGACGCTTACACACTTTCCAGGCGTGCTCCTTCAACCACTCGGACACCTCTCCGGGTCTGCCGGCGCGAGGTAGCCGACGGCAGGGGCGGGATTCTAGCCGTCGCGGGCGCGGTTAACAAGGAGATCGGCCTGCGGAGGCCGGACCTGCTGCCAGCGTCTGTTCCCGCTTGCGGAAGAATGCCGATCGGCGCCCGGGCTCCTGGCGCCCGTCCGGCTGCCGCTCCCACTGAACGATCGACGCGGCGTGGCATGGCACAATGGTGGTTCAGATGAAGACGGTTGCCTGATGTCCTATCTCGTTCTCGCCCGCAAGTGGCGCCCCAAGCGTTTTGCCGAGCTGGTGGGGCAGGAGCACGTGGTCCGCGCGCTCACCAATGCGCTGGACAGCGGGCGCGTGCACCACGCGTTCCTGTTCACCGGTACCCGCGGCGTCGGCAAGACCACTATCGCGCGGATCTTCGCCAAGTCGCTGAACTGCGAGCAGGGCACCAGTGCCGACCCGTGCGGGCAGTGCCCGGCGTGCCTGGACATCGACGCCGGCCGCTACATCGACCTGCTGGAGATCGACGCCGCGTCCAATACCGGCGTGGACGATGTGCGCGAGGTGATCGAGAATGCGCAGTACATGCCCTCCCGCGGCAAGTACAAGGTGTACCTGATCGACGAGGTGCACATGCTGTCCAAGGCAGCGTTCAACGCGCTGCTGAAGACGCTGGAAGAGCCGCCGGAGCACGTCAAGTTCTTGCTGGCCACCACCGACCCGCAGAAGCTGCCGGTGACGGTGCTGTCGCGCTGCCTGCAGTTCAACCTCAAGCGTCTGGACGAGGAGCAGATCCAGGGGCAGATGACCAGAATCCTGGCCGCCGAGCAGATCGAGGTCGATGCCTCGGCGATCGTGCAGCTGGCCAAGGCCGCCGACGGCAGCCTGCGCGATGGCCTGTCGCTGCTCGACCAGGCCATCGCCTACGCCGGCGGCGCGCTGCGCGAGGACGTGGTGCGGGCGATGCTGGGCACGGTCGATCGCACCCAGGTCGGGGCGATGCTCGAGGCGCTGGCCGATGGCGACGGGCAGCGCCTGCTACAGGTGGTCGCCGGGCTGGCCGAGTTCTCGCCGGACTGGGGCGGGGTGCTGGAAGCGCTGGCCGAGGCCTTGCACCGGATCCAGGTGCGGCAACTGGTGCCGGGCGCGGCGGTGGCCGGCCTGGACGGGCTGGACCCGGCGCCGTTCGCCGAGCGCCTGCGTCCGGAAATCGTGCAGCTGTGGTACCAGATGGCCTTGAACGGTCGTCGCGATCTGTACCTGGCGCCGAGTCCGCGCGCCGGGTTCGAGATGGCGGTGCTGCGCATGCTGGCGTTCCGCCCGGCGGGCGCCGCGCCGTTGCCGGCCGCGTCCGGGTCGGGCACGACGACGGAAGGTCGCGCGCCTGCGGCACCGGTAGCCGCGGCCCCTGCTGCCGCTTCGGCAAGCGCTGCCGCGGCGCCCGCGCCCGCCGCACCGATGATGGCGCCGACACCGACACCGACACCGCCTGCGACCGCTGCCAAGCCGACACCCGCACCTGAACCGGTCGCGGCGCCCGCCGTGCTCGACCCGCCGTGGGAAACCGAGGCATCGGCACCTGCGCAGCCACCGCCGCCGGTCGTGAACACGGCGCGGGCCACGCCAGCACCTGCGTCTTCGCCCGAGCCGGAAATGGCGATGGTGCCGCCGCTGGCCGTCGCTGAGCGCACGCCGTCCGACTACGCCGCACCGCGCGTGCTGCACGCAGCCGAGGACTGGCTGGAACTGGTCGCCGATTGCGGCCTGACCGGGCCGTCGCGGCAGCTCGCCGCCAACGCGGCCTTCGTCAGCCATGCCGACGGCGTGCTGCGGCTGTCGTTGTCGCCGGGCTTCGAATATCTGCAATCCGAGCGCTCGCTCGGCGAACTGGCCGCGGCGCTGGCCGACGCGCTGGGCAGCCGGCCGAAGATCGTGATCGAAAGCGGCATCGCGGTCGATGCCGAGACCCTGCACGAGCGCTCGCACCGGCAACGCGGCGAGCGCCAGAGCGCGGCCGAAACCGCGTTCCTGCAAGACCCGGCGGTGCAAGCGCTGATCCAGCAGCAAGGCGCGCGGGTCGTGCCCGATTCCATCCGCCCTTACCAAGAGTAATCAAGCATGCGTGGAAACATCGCCCAATTGATGCAGCAAGCGCAGAAGATGCAGGAAAACCTGCAGCGCGCGCAGGAAGAACTGGCCCAGCTGGAAGTCACCGGCAGCGCCGGCGGCGGCATGGTCAGCGTGACCCTGACCGGCGCCAAGGAATGCCGCAAGGTACGCATCGATCCGAGCATCCTCTCCGACCAGGAGATGGCCGAGGATCTGATCGCCGCCGCCTTCAACGATGCGTCCAACAAGATCGACGCCGAGTCCAAGTCGCGAATGGGCGCTGCCACTGCCGGCATGCCGATCCCGCCGGGCATGAAGCTGCCGTTCTGAAGCCGGGACTCGGGACTATGAAGCCGGGACTCGGGACTCGGGACTGGGGACTCGTAGAAGCGGGTCGTTGCACGCGTCGCCTTTCAGGACATGGCACTGCGATCAGGTCCTAACCCCGCGTCGCTTTTTCGAGTCCCGAGTCCCGAGTCCCGACCAACAATGAGCTCCTCCCTGCTAGAACAACTCATCGACGCATTCCGCGTGCTGCCCGGCGTCGGCCAGAAGTCGGCGCAACGCATGGCCTATCACGTGCTCGAGCGCGAGCGCGAAGGGGGGCTGCGCTTGGCGAACGTGCTTGCCGAGGCGGTGGAGAAGGTCGGCCACTGCACGCAGTGCCGCGATTTCAGCGAGACCGAGCTGTGCGCGATCTGCGCCAGCGCCAGTCGCGACCGCCAGCAGTTGTGCGCGGTGGAGTCGCCGGCCGACCGCCTGGCGATCGAACACGCCACCGGCTACCGCGGGCTGTACTTCATCCTGCAGGGCCGGCTGTCGCCGCTGGACGGGGTCGGCCCGCGCGAGCTGGGTCTGGATGGACTCGCTGCGCGGCTGGCGCAGGGCGAGATCGCCGAGTTGATCATCGCCACCAATTCCACCGTCGAGGGCGAGGCCACCGCGCATTACCTGGCGCAGCTGGCGCGCCGGCACGGGGTGCGCCCGAGCCGCTTGGCGCAGGGCCTGCCGCTGGGCGGGGAGCTGGAGTACGTGGACCGCGGCACGCTGTCGCACGCCTTCGGCAGCCGCAACGAGGTCCCGCGCGGCGGCGCAGGCGAGTAGCGGCACACCTGGCAATGGCTGCGCGCCGCCGAATTGGGCTATAACGACTGCCCCTTTTCCGCTGTGCGAGCCGGCCCATGGAAACCATCTTCGGCAAGATCATCCGCCGCGAAATTCCCGCGAGCATCGTGTACGAGAACGACGACGTGCTCGGCTTCAAGGACATCGCGCCGCAGGCGCCGGTGCACGTGCTGTTCATTCCCAAGCAGGTGGAGATCCACACGCTCGACGACCTGGCGCCGGAACAGGCTCCCCTGGTCGGCAAGCTGGTGCTGGCCGCGGCCGCCTATGCGCGCGAGCAGGGCCTGGCCGAGGACGGCTACCGGGTGGTGATGAATTGCCGCGAACATGCTGGGCAGACCGTGTTCCATCTGCACCTGCACCTGCTGGCCGGGGCGCCGCTGGGCCGTTTCGGCACGCCCTGAGCGGCCGCAGCGGCGCGAGGTGCCGCTGCGCTGCCGGGCAAACGGAAAACGCCGCTTTTCAGCGGCGTTTTCTTCTCCATCATGACACAGCGCGTGCCAGCCGGCTTACCACCAGCCGCTGCCCCAGCCCCAGCGCGGACCCCACGGATCCCACGGGCCATACGGACCGTAGGGGTAGGCGGGGACCACGTCGACCTGGCGCACTACCGGCCACAGGTAGACCACGTCGGCGTCGATCTTCGGCAGGCGGTAGTCGTACTCGCCGATGCGGGTGTTTTCGTAGCCGGACACGTGGCCGATAAAGGTCACCTCGCGGCCCGGTTCGAAGACCGCCGGATCGTAGAAGCCGGCGCGGCAGGCGACGAAGCGGCCGTCGCTGGCGTCTGCCGCGTCGCTGTCCGGACGGCCACTGGCGCTCAACGGCCGCGACAGGATCTGGAAGCAGGTTTCGCCCTGGCTGGGCTTGGTCTGGATGATCTTGCCGCCCCAGCGCACCGAGGCGCCGACCTGCTGGCCGGCAACCGAGTCGCGCGGGGTGACGGTGGCGAATTGGCCTTGCAGCGGCTTGGGCGCGGTCGCGCAGGCGCCCAGGGCAAGCACCGCCATGACGGGGAACAGCAATCGGATCTTCATCGAGATGCTCCGGTATGCGGACGGTGCCTGCGCAGGTCGCGCAACAATGAAGCGCTGTCCGAATCCGCGCCAGCGTAGCGCGAATCGGCGAAACGTTGGCTGAGCGAAAGCAACGCGTTTGCCTCCATCGCCTGGTGGACACGCTGCGCCCACGCCAGCGCCGGTTCGTGCGCCGCGCGGCCCAGGCCGAGCCGGGCGTAGCGCCGGCCCAGCCGGCGCCAGGCGCGCAGCAGCGGGTCGCGCTCGCGTTCGCCGCGGGCCAGCAGCCAGGTCATCCAGCCCAGCAGCAGCGTGGCGAAGCCGGCGAACAAGGCGACCAGCTGCGCCGGCTCCAGCTTGGCGATGCCCAGCTCGCTCAGCAGCCGCTGCTGGCGGTTGGCGTCGAACGACAGCACCAGGTCGTTCCAGCCGCGGCGCAGCCAGTCGCCGACGTCGCGCAGCTGCCAGTCGGCGCCGCCGCCCTGGGCGCCGGCATTGTTGCCGAGGCGGTCTTCCAGGGTGTCGTAGATGCGTTCCGGGGCGACTGCGGCGGTCGGGTCCACGCGCACCCAGCCGCGTTGCGCCAGCCAGACCTCGGCCCAGGCATGGGCGTCCATGCGCCGCACCACCCAGTAGCCGCCGAACGGATTGCGGGTGCCGCCGGCATAGCCGGTGACCACGCGCGCGGGGATGCCGGCGCCGCGCATCAGCACCACGAAGGCGGAACTGAAGTGCTGGCAGAATCCGGCCTTGTGCTGGAACAGGAATTCGTCGACGCCGTTGCGGCCGGGCAGCGGCGTCTCCAGGGTGTAGGCGAAGTCGCGGCGGATCCACTGCAGCGCGCGCGCCACGATCGCGGCGTCGTCGGCGCCGGCCTGTTGCCGCCATTGCCGGGCCAGCGTCAGTGTGCGCGGGTTGTAGCCGGGCGGCAGCGCCAGCGCGCGCTGGCGTTGCGCCGGCGCCAGTTCGGTCTCGAAGCGCAGCGGCGGCGCAGAGCGCAGGCGCCAACGGGTCAGCGCGCCGAGCGGGCGTTCGCTGTGCAGCACGTAATCGGCGGAGAGGCGGGTGCTTTCCGGCACCTGCAGCGGCAGGTCCAGCGCGACCAGCTGGCGGCGGTCGGTCGGCTCCACTTCGATCAGGTAATCCCACGCGGCCGCACCGGTCTGCACCGCCGGCGCCGGCAGGTATGCGTTGCCGCGTTGCGCACGCCAGGTGCTGCCATCGAAATCCCACAGCACCGGCCCGCGCCAGTAGCGCTGCGCCGGCGCCGGCACGCGGCCGAAGAACTGCACGCGCAGCGCCGGGGTGTCGTCGGCCATCAGGTCCAGCCACTGGCCCGGGCTCATCGTGTCCGACAAACCAGGCCGCGCCAGCGCGCGTTCCGGCACGCCCCACAGCGGCGAGCCCAGGCGCGGGAACAGCCAGAACGCGGCCAGCGCCAGCGGCAGGCCCAGCGCCAGCAGCCGGCCGACACCGCGCAGCTGGCCGCGTAGCGGCGGCGCGGTGCTGTGCCCTTCCTGGTCGGCCAGGCGCTGCATACACAGCAGCGCGGCGATCACCGCGGCCAGCCCCAGCAGCATCGTGATCGGCCCCTGGTCGAGCAGGAACGCGGCGAACGGCGCGAACAGGGCGAAGCCGAGCAGGCTGCGCGCGTCGCGCAGCGTCTTCAGTTCCGACGGCTTGATCGCCAGCATCGCCGCGAGCATGGCGCAGCCGGTGTCGCGGCCGAAGCGCATGCCGACCTGCCAATAGATTGTTCCCAGCATCGCCGCCACCAGCAGCAGGCGCAGCGCGGCCGGCAGCGGCCGCCAGGCCGAGCTGGCGCCGATCAGCAGCGCGGTGGCCGCGAACAGCAGCGCCAGCGCGGCGGGCAGCTGCAGCAACAGCGGCAGCAGCGCCAGCAGGCCGGCCGCGAGCGCCCAGTGGCGGCTGGCGTCGCGCAGTGCGGGCGAGCGCGACTCAGCCATGCGGCAGCAGCGCCAGCGCGCGCAGGCACAGATGTCGATGTTGCGGGCCGCGGCCCGGACCCAGTGGCGGCTGTCCCGGCAGCAGCAGGCGGTAGCGGCGGCCGTCGCGCTCGGCCTCGTTGACCCAGCGCGCCAGCCGCGCGATGCGGCGTTCGTAGGGCAGCGCCGGCAGGCTGCGCCAGTCCAGCACCACGTCCACGCCGATCGGGCGTTCGTATTCGCGCACCAGCAGGGTGTCGCGGCGCGCGGAGTGCTTCCAGGAGATCGCGCGCGGCGCATCGCCGGCACGGTACGGGCGCAACTGCTGCAGTTCTTCGCCGAGCGCGTGCAGCCGGGTCTGGGTCGGGCTGCCGTCGCCGTGCGGCAGCGGCGGCCCGTCATGTTCGGGTTGCGGATAGACCAACAGCGGCGCGTCCGGCCAGAACCAGGCCCAGGCGCGCAGCAGGCCCAGCGGCTGGGTGGTGGAAATGCGGATGCGCTGCAGGTCGAGCCAGCCGCGGCGTTCGGTGGGCAGTTCCAGATCGACTTCGTTGCCGCCGTCGCCGTGCAGGTCGATGTAGGTGTGCCGGTCGGCATGCGCCACGCGCAGGCCGCGCCGCTGCCGGGTGTCGTTGGCGGCCAGCGCCAGGCGCAGCCGCAGCGGCGTGCCGGCTGCGACCGGCTCGGCCGACAGCGCGTCCAGGCGCAGTCCCGACAGCTGCAGGTGCGCCGCGATCGCGCTGGCGATGGCGGCCGTGCCGAGCAGCAGCGCCAGCAGCAGGGCGGGGTTGTTGTTGTAGTTCAGCGCGCCGAGCAGCATCGCGCCGAGCAGCAGCGCCAGGAAGCCGCCGAACGGGGTGGGCAGGATGTAGATCCGGCGCCGGTCCAGGCGCACCGGCAGCGGCTCGGGATCGCGCGGCCGCGCCAGCCGTGCCAGCGCCTGCCGCCACTCGCGCAGCCGTGCCCGCATCGGCCTCAGTCCACCGCCACGCTGTGCAGGATCGCCTTGGCCAGCGCTGGCCCGGAGGCCGATTCCTGTTCGGCCACCAGGCGGTGCTCGGCTACCGCCACGAACAGCGCCTGCACGTCCTCGGGCAGCGCATGCGCGCGGCCGAGCAGCAGCGCGTGCGCCTTGGCCGCGCGCAGCAGCGCGATGCCGGCGCGCGGCGACAGGCCCACGCGCACGCCCGGATGCTGGCGGCTGCGCGCGAGCAGCGCCTGCACGTAGCCGACCAGCGCGTCGCTGGCGTGGATCTGCTCCACGCTGCGCCGCAGCGTGGCCATGTCGGTGTCGCTGAGTTGCGGCCGCGCCTGTGCGATCAGGTCGCGGCGGTCGCGGCCGCTGAGCAGCGCGCGTTCGGATTCGGCGCTGGGATAGCCCAGCGCCAGCCGCAGCAGGAAGCGGTCCAGCTGCGAGTCGGGCAGCGGGAAGGTGCCCGACAGGTCCACCGGATTCTGCGTGGCGATGACGAAGAACGGTGCCGGCAGCGGATGCGTCGTGCCGTCCAGGGTGACCTGCTGTTCGGCCATCGCTTCCAGCAGCGCGCTCTGCGTGCGCGGCGGCGCGCGGTTGATCTCGTCGGCGAGCAGCACGTGGGCGAACACCGGGCCGGGATGGAACTGGAACTGGCGCGATTGCGCGTCGTACACCGATACGCCGAGCACGTCGGCCGGCAGCAGATCCGAGGTGAACTGCACGCGCTGGAAGCTCAGGCCCAGGCTCGCCGCCAGCGCATGCGCCAGCGTGGTCTTGCCCAGTCCGGGCAGATCCTCGATCAGCAGATGTCCGCCGGACAGCAGCGCGACAAACGCCATGCGCACCTGTTGCGGCTTGCCCAGGACCAGCGCATTGACCTGCTGCTGGGCCTGCACGAGCGCCTCGCGCAGCGTATCGGTTAGCATTTCCGGCAAGCGGGGCGGAGTAGGCATCGCATTCTCGCAACGGGTTTAGGGGAGTCTAAGGGCAATGCAAGGCGAACAACGTGCACGCAACACCTTCATGGTGCTGTGGACGCTGGTCACCGCAGCCAAGCTGCTGGTGGCCGCGCGTCTGCCGTTGTTCGTGGACGAAGCGTTCTACTGGCAGGAAGGCCAGCACCTGGCCGCCGCCTACTCGGATCTGCCCGGATTGACCGCCTGGCTGGCGCGGCTGGGCGTGGCGCTCGGCGGCGATCACCTGCTGGCGCTGCGCGCGCCGTTCCTGCTGCTGTCGGCGCTGATGCCGTGGCTGATCGCGCGCATCGGCACGCGCTGGTTCGGCGCGGTGGCCGGCTGGCGCGCAGGCAGCCTGACCTTGCTGATGCCGCTGTCGGGTACGCTCGGCATCCTCGCCTTGCCGGACGTGCCGATGGCGCTGGCGACGATCCTGTGCATGGACGCCAGCGCCCGGCTGCTGCGCCAGATCGATGCGATGAGCGCGGTGGAACTGGCGCTGGGCCTGACTCTGGGCGCGCTGAGCCATTACCGCTTCGCCGGGGTGATCGGGGTCGGCGCGATCGCGCTGCTGCTGATCCCGCAGGGCCGGCGCATGCTGCGCGATCCGCAGGTCTGGGTGGCGCTGGCGATGGGCATCGTCGCCTGGCTGCCGCTGCTGGCCTGGAATGCCGACAACGGCGAGGCCGGGGTCAAGTTCCAGCTGATCGATCGGCACCCCTGGAGCTTCCAGCCCGGCGGCATCGCCTTCGTACTGATCCAGGGCTTGTTCGTCACGCCGCTGCTGGCGGTGGCGATGTGGAAGGTGGCGCTGGTGGCCACGCGCGGCGGCGGCAGTGGCGGGGCGCGCGTGCAGTGGCGCTATTTCGGCCTGCTCGGCGGCGTGTCCACGCTGGGCATCTTCCTGCTCGGCTTCTTCACCGATGCCGAACGCATCAGTTTCCATTGGCCGCTGCCGGGTTATCTGGCCTTGCTGATCGCCGCGCCGGTGATCCTGCACGGCTGGCCGAAACCGCTGCGCCGCGCGACCTGGCTGCTGACCGGGATCGGCCTGATCGGCGCGTTCGGCTATTACCTGGCGGTGTCGGTGCCGTCGGTGCGCGAGCATGCCGCCGGCGACAAGGACTACCCGCGCAACTTCGCCGGCTGGAAGCCGTTGGCCACCGCGGTGCGCGGCGAGCTGGCGGCGATGCCGGCGGGCACGCAGGTGCTGGCGGACAATTTCAAGGTCGGCGCCGAACTCGGCTTCGAACTGGGCGATGCCGACATCCAGGTGCTGCCGCATCCGTTGAACGACAAGCACGGGCGCAGCGCGCAGCTGCGCCAGTGGGGCCTGCTCAGCGACGGCCGCCGCGACGGGCCGCGGCTGCTGGTGCTGTCGCCCAGCGACATGAAGTACCGCTTGCTGCTGCAGCGCTACCACGCGCTCTGCGCGCTGGTCGGCCCGTTGCCGCCGCCGAAGGTGGTATCCAGCGACCACGGTAGCCAGCGCTTCCTGCTGTTCGCGCTGCCGGCGCAACGCCCGCCCGGGCCATGCACGACGCCGGCGATGGCCTGGTTCAACACGCCGGACGTGGGCGGCAAGGTAGCGCCCCATTTCGAGGTCTCCGGTTGGGCGTTCAAGGACGGCGTTGGTATCGCCCGGGTCGAGGTGTTGCTCGATGGCAAGGTCGTCGCGCAGGCGCGCTATGGCGAGGCCTACGACGTCACCGCGTTCTGGAAGATCTCCACCGATCCGGGCCATCCCAACGTCGGCTTCCGCGCCGAACTCGATGCCAGCGGTTTGGCGCCGGGCACGCATTGGCTCGGCCTGCGCCTGCATGGCCGCGACGGCAGCGTCGAGGATTGGTGGGAACAGCCGATCGAACTGCGCCGCCGCTAGCATGGCGCGCCTTTCCACGCCCGCCGCACAGGACCGCCCGCCGCCCATGCCGCGCCTTTCCTCTGCCCACGCCGCGACGATGCCGCGGATCGCGGTACTGGTGCCCTGCCACAACGAAGCGGCCACGATTGGCCAGGTGGTCGCCGCGTTCGCCGAGCAGCTGCCGACGGCCAGCATCCACGTGTTCGACAACAATTCCAGCGACGCCACCATCGAGCGCGCACGCGCCGCCGGCGCGCAGGTGCGCGAAGTCGTATTGCCGGGCAAGGGCAACGTGGTGCGGCGCCTGTTCGCCGATGTCGATGCCGACGTGTACGTGCTGGTCGATGGCGATGCGACCTACGACGCGGCGATGGCGCCGGCGCTGGTCGAGCGCCTGCTGCGCGACGGGCTGGACATGGTGGTCGGCGCGCGGCGCGGCGACGCGGCCGCCGCCTATCGCGCCGGCCACCGCCTCGGCAACGTGCTGCTGACCCGCTGCGTGAGCTTCCTGTTCGGACGCAGCTTCGACGACATGCTGTCCGGTTACCGGGTGTTCTCGCGGCGCTACGTGAAGTCGTTTCCCGCGCATGCCGCCGGCTTCGAGACCGAGACCGAACTGGCGGTGCACGCCCTGCAGTTGCGCATGCCGGTGGCGGAAGTGGCCACGGCCTACGGTGCGCGGCCGCAAGGCTCGCAAAGCAAGCTGCGCACCTGGCACGACGGCATGCGGATCCTGCTGACCATCCTGCGCCTGTTCAAGGCCGAGCGGCCGTTGCGGTTCTTCTCGCTGGGCTTCGGCGCCTGCGTGCTGCTGGCGCTGGTGCTGGCGGTGCCGCTGGTGGTCACCTATGTGCATACCGGCCTGGTGCCGCGCTTCCCGACCGCGATCCTGTGTTCGGCGCTGGTGTTGCTCGGCTTCCTGTTGCTGGCCTGCGGCCTGATCCTGGATACGGTCACGCGTGGCCGGGTCGAGGCCAAGCGCCTGGCCTATCTGGCGATCCCGGCGCTGCCGTTGCGTTCGCCACCGCTGGGTCCCAGCGCCGAAGACGACAACGCATGAGTGCGGCAAGCGCCGCAGCGCCGCGTCCGCCGCGCCGCCAGCGGCTGCTGCGCGCGCTGGATCGCCGCTTCGCCTTCCACCGCCGCGGCAATGTGATCGCCGCCGGCCTTGCGGTCGCGCTGCTCGGCGGCCTGCTGTCGTTGCTGCTGGGCCAGGACGCCAACTGGGACCTGCGCAATTACCACCTGTACAACGGTTATGCCGCATTGCACGGCCGCCTCGGCGTGGACCTGGCGCCGGCGCAGTTGCAGAGCTACTTCAATCCGCTGCTGGACGTGCTGCACTACGCGCTGATGAGCGGCCTGCCGGCGCCGCTGGCGGGCTTCGCGCTGGGCGCGTTGCACGCGCTGGCGTTCCTGCTGCTGGCCGGCATCGCCTGGCAGGTGCTGGATCCGCGCCTGGACCGGGCGCGGCTGGCGCCGTGGCTGGCCCTGGCCGGCATGTGCAGCGCCGCGTTCCTGTCCGAATTCGCCGGCACAATGGCCGACAACAGCAGCGCGCTGCCGGTGCTCGGCGCGCTGCTGGCCGCGCTGCACGCGCAGCGCCGGCAACAGGCGGCCGGGCAGGGCGTGGCGGTGGCGTGGTGGGCGCTGGCCGGTGCCTTGCTGGGCCTGGCGCTGGCCTGCAAGCTGACCAATGCGCTGTTCGCGCTCGCGCTGGGCGTGGCCGCGCTGGCCGCGGGCGGGCGAGCGCGGCAACGCATCGGCGGCGCCGCGGTGCTGAGCGTGGTCACCGTGCTCGGCTTCGCGGTCCTGGCCGGGCCGTGGCTGCTGGGCGTGTGGAAGGCGTTCGGCAACCCGCTGTTCCCGCAGTTCAACAGCCATTTCCTGGCGCCGCTGGCGCAGCCAGTCGCGCTCAGCGATACGCGCTGGCTGCCGCAGGGCTGGCTGCAGTGGCTGAGCTGGCCGCTGCACTTCTCGCTCGCGCCGAACCGGGTCAGCGAGGTCGCCTTGCGGCAGATCGTCTGGCCGTTGCTGTACCTGGTCGGCCTGGCCGCGCTGCTGCGGGTCGCGCTGCGCCGGCCACCCCGGCCCGCGGCGGCCAGCGACGTGGTCGCGCCGGCATGGCGCGCGTTGCTGGTGTTCTTCGTGGTCGCGTACCTGGCCTGGCAGTCGGTCTTCAGCATCCAGCGCTACCTGGTGGTGCCGGAGCTGTTGGCGCCGCTGGTGCTGTGGGTCGGGCTGCGGTGGCTGCTGCCGGCGCGCATCGCCGCGCCGGCGGCGCGCTGGACGCTGATCGCCTGCGCGCTGGTTGCCGTGCAAGGCTGGGGCGACTGGGGCCACGAGCGCTGGGCGCGCGCGGCGTTCCGGGTGCAGGCGCCGCCATTGCCGCAGCCGGCGCGCAGCCTGGTGCTGCTGGTCGGCGACGTGCCGCAGTCGTGGCGCATCCCGTTCTTGCCGGCGCAGGCGGTGTACGCGTCGGTGGCGTCCAATTTCCCCGAATCGCCGGCCTATGCCGAGCGCGTGCGGGCGATGCTGGCCGAACGCGGCCAGGGCTATGCGCTGTTGCCGGCGACGGTGGATCGCAACGTCGCGCGCTTGCAGCGGCTCAATGCCCTGGCCGTGCGCCTGGGCCTGGACCGGGGGCCGGACTGCCGGCTGATGCGGCGCCTGGCGCACCGGCCGGTGCGCGCGGGAGTGACCGAGCGTGATGGCCGCTGCCAGTGGACGATCCTGCCGGAACGGGCCATCGACATCACCGCCGGCGACCGCGCGGCGCGGGCCTTGGCCGACCAGCAACTGGCCGGCTACGGCCTGGCCTTGCAGCCGGAGACGTGCGCGGTCTACGCATCCTGGGTCGGGCAGGCGCGCTTCCCGTACCAGTGGTGCCGGGTGAGCCGGCGCTGACCGCGGCGCGAGTTCAGGGCAGCACGTAGCCGGCTTCGCGCAGCAGCCCGGCCAGGCCGATCAGCGGCAACCCGACCAGCGCGGTCGGATCCTGGCTATGGATCGCGCTGAACAGGCTGATGCCCAGGCCTTCGCACTTGAAGCTGCCGGCGCAATCCAGCGGCTGCTCGGCGGCGACGTAGCGGGCGATCTCCGCGGCCTGCAGCACGCGCAAGCGCACTTCGGTCAGGTCGCACAGCTGCAGCGCCCGCTCGCCGCGCAGCAGGCACACCGCGGTATGGAAACGCACGCTGCGCCCGGACATTGCCGCCAGTTGCGCGTGTGCGGCGGCGACATGGCCCGGCTTGCCCAGCGGCTGGCCGTCGAGTTCGGCGACCTGGTCCGAGCCGATCACCCAGGCATCGGTGGCGCCAGCGGCCACCGCCGCGGCCTTGGCCCGCGCCAGGCGCTGGGCCAGCGCCAGCGGCGCTTCGCCCGGCAGCGGCGTCTCCTCGACCTGTGGGCGCACGCTGTCGAAGGGTAGGCGCAGGCGCTGCAGCAGTTCGCGGCGATAGACGGAGGTTGAGGCCAGGATCAGGCGCGGCATCGGCGAGGTCGGGCAGGGCGGTGCGGGCGCCGGGGCCGGCAGTCTGCGGCGTTGCGCGCGGCCGGGCAAGCAGGATGACGGAACGGTTTGACAGCGCCCACGGCAGTCCTTAACATTCTGCGGCTTATGTCCGCGAACGTGCCCGAACTGTTGGATGCCTGGCGGATGGTCGCAGCGCGCAGGGTCTTCGAAGACCGCCTGCCGCTCTCGGCGATGACCCGTCTGCAAGGCAGTCTGGCCGATACCGAAGGCGAATGCCGCTACACGCTGGAATTCGGCCGCGACGCTGTACTGCAAGTGTCCTACGTCGAACTGACGCTCGAAACCGCGCTGCCGCTGATCTGTCAGCGCAGCCTGCAGCGCTTCCTGCTGCCGGTGGCGAGCGTGCAGCGGCTGGGGCTGATCCGCAGCGAGGCCGAAGAGGCCGCGCTGCCGCCGGAGTACGAGGCCTTGCTGGTGCCGGACGACGGTCAGCTGCGGCCCGCCGATCTGGTCGAGGACGAGTTGGTGCTGGCGGTTCCGCTGGTGCCGGTGGCGCCCGGAAGTGAGGCGGTCGAACAGGACTGGCCGGCGACCGAGGAAGAGGTGAGCAAGGCCAACCCGTTCGCGGCGTTGGCGGCGCTGAAGAAACAGTAGCGGTCGGCCCGCCGGCCCGCTGCCTTGAAGGTTGTTGCCGGACGCGCGCGTCCTGCGCGACGTAATGACGACAGATGTAAACGAACCGAGTTTGGAGCAATCCCATGGCTGTGCAGAAATCCCGTGTCACCCCGTCCCGCCGCGGCCAGCGCCGTTCGCACGACGCCCTCAGCGCCAAGCAGCTGTCGACCGACCCGACCAGCGGCGAGATCCACCTGCGCCACCACATCACCGCCGACGGCTACTACCGCGGCAAGAAGGTGATCGTCACCAAGACCTCGCAGGTCGAAGAAGATTGATTTGTGCCCGTCCCTCGCGCCGCGGCGGACGGAGTCACCCATCTTCACAGGCCGCGCCCGCGCGGGCGGCCTGCGTAACAGGCAACAGGAATCAGCATGAGCAAGCGGATCTATTCCAGGATCGCGGGCACCGGTAGCTATTTGCCTGAAAAAGTGTTGACCAACGACGATCTGTCGCACATGGTCGATACCAGCGACGAATGGATCCGCAGCCGTACCGGCATCCGCGAGCGGCACATCGCCGCACCGGGCCAGACCGCCGGCGACCTCGGCTACGAAGCCGCATTGAAGGCGATCGAGGCCGCCGGCATCGAAGTCGCCGCGCTCGACATGATCGTCGTCGGCACCACCACCCCGGATTTGATCTTCCCGTCCACCGCCTGCCTGATCCAGGAGCGGCTGGGGGCAGTCGGTTGCGCCGCGCTGGACGTCAACGCCGCCTGCTCGGGCTTCGTCTACGCGCTCAGCGTGGCCGACAAGTTCATCCGTTGCGGCGACGCCAGGACCGTGCTGGTGATCGGCACCGAAACCCTCAGCCGCATCGTCGACTGGACCGAGCGCACCACCTGCGTGCTGTTCGGTGACGGTGCCGGTGCGGTGGTCCTGCGCGCCGATGCCGACACCGGCATCCTCAGCACCCATCTGCATGCCGACGGCAGCAAGAAGGAATTGCTGTGGAATCCGGTGGGCATCGCCACCGGGCTCGGCGACGGCACCGGCGATGCCTCTGCCGGCGGCATCCAGATGAAGGGCAGCGAGGTGTTCAAGTACGCGGTCAAGGCGCTGGACGCGGTGGTCGACGAGACCCTCGACGCCAATGGCTTGAACAAGGGCGACCTGGACTGGCTGATCCCGCACCAGGCCAACCTGCGCATCATCGAAGCCACCGCCAAGCGCCTGGAGCTGTCGATGGAGCAGGTGGTAGTGACGGTGGATATGCACGGCAACACCTCGTCCGCCTCGGTGCCGATGGCGCTGGACGTAGCGGTGCGTTCCGGCCGCGTGCAGCGCGGCCAGCTGCTGCTGCTGGAAGCCTTCGGTGGCGGCTTCACCTGGGGCTCGGCGCTGCTGCGCTACTGAGTCCGGGTATTCCCCGGCATGGCGCCAGGCGCGTCATGGCCGGCGGCGGGGGCGGGCGCGTCGCGCGCCGCTCCGAATCACAGAACCTCGTTGCGACCCCTGCCCGCAGGCGCCGACCTGGCGCATGGCCGCGGCGTTGCGGCGTGCGCGATCCAGCTGCGCGAGGGCATGCGCCGCAGGTCGTCGTGCGGGTGCGCGCAGCGCTGCCGTGGCCTGCGGCGGCGGCCCGCAGCGGGTGTGGCGTTTGCCGTGGCCGCGGTCGCCCGGCGGCGCACATACGCCCGGGTACAGACGCACGGCCGGTTTCGCCCGTATCATCGCCGCTCGATTTTTGCAGGCGCATCCGCGTGACCGATTCCACACTTGCCTTCGTGTTCCCCGGCCAGGGCTCGCAATCGCTGGGCATGCTGTCCGACCTGTCCGAACTGCACCCGCCGCTGCGCGACAGCTTTGTCGAGGCCTCCGACGGCGCCGGCGTCGATCTGTGGGCGCTGACCCAGGGCGGCCCCGAGGAAATGCTCAACCGCACCGAATACACCCAGCCGGCGCTGCTGGCGGCGAGCGTGGCGCTGTGGCGGTTGTGGCAGGCCCAGGGCGGCGCGCGTCCGGCGCTGCTGGCCGGGCACAGCCTGGGCGAATACAGTGCGCTGGTCGCGGCCGGCGCGCTGTCGCTGCACGACGGCGCCCATCTGGTGCGCCTGCGCGGCCAGCTGATGCAGGACGCGGCCCCGGCCGGCGTCGGCGCGATGGCCGCGGTGATCGGCGCCGAGGACGCGCTGGTCGAGGAAGTCTGCGCGCAGGCCGCCGGCAGCCAGGTGGTGGTCCCGGCCAACTACAACGCGCCCGGCCAGGTGGTGATCGGCGGCGACGCGGCGGCGGTCGACCGCGCGCTGGCGCTGCTGGCCGAGCGCGGCGTGCGCAAGACGGTGAAGCTGGCGGTCAGCGTGCCCTCGCACACGCCGCTGATGCGCGAGGCGGCCAACCGCCTGGCCGAGGCGATGCGCGGCCTGGCCTGGCACGCGCCGCAGCTGCCGGTGGTGCAGAACGTGGATGCGCAGGTGCACGACGGCGTCGATGCCATCCGCCAGGCGCTGGTCGAGCAGTTGTACCTGCCGGTGCGTTGGACCGGCTGCGTGCAGGCGCTGGCCGCGCGCGGCGCCACCCGCGTGGCCGAATGCGGCCCGGGCAAGGTGCTGACCGGGCTGATCAAGCGCATCGACAAGTCGCTGGACGGGCGCGCGCTCGCGACCCCGGCCGACTTCGCCAGTGCGCTCGAGGCCTGGGCCGCCTGATCGCGCCGCCACCTCCTTTCCCCCCGGCGCTTCGCGCGCCGTCCTTCCCCAAGGAACAGCAGATGAGCAAGCCATTGCAGGGCGACGTCGCCCTCGTCACCGGCGCCAGCCGCGGCATCGGCGCGGCCATCGCCGACACGCTGGCCGCGCAGGGCGCCACCGTCATCGGCACCGCCACCTCCGCCTCCGGCGCGCAGGCGATCGGCGAGCGGCTGGCCGTCCACGGCGGTCACGGCCGCGCGCTGGACGTCACCGACCCGGCCGCGGTCGAAGCGCTGATCGAGGCGATCGGCAAGGAATTCGGCGCGGTCTCGATCCTGGTCAACAACGCCGGCATCACCCGCGACAACCTGCTGATGCGGATGAAGGAAGAAGACTGGCAGGCGATCATCGACACCAACCTGACCAGCGTGTTCCGCACCTCCAAGGCGGTGCTGCGCGGCATGATGAAGGCGCGCAAGGGCCGCATCGTCAACATCGCCTCGGTGGTCGGCGTGACCGGCAATCCGGGCCAGGCCAACTACGCTGCGGCCAAGGCCGGGATCATCGCCTTCTCCAAGTCGATGGCCAAGGAAATCGGCTCGCGCGGGATCACCGTCAACGTGGTCGCGCCGGGCTTCATCGACACCGACATGACCAAGGCGCTGCCCGAGGCGCAGCGCAACGCGCTGCTGGGGCAGATCGCGCTCGGCCAGCTCGGGCAGCCGGCCGACATCGCCAACGCGGTGGCGTTCCTGGTCGGCCCCGGCGCCGGCTACATCACCGGAGAGACCCTGCATGTGAACGGCGGGATGTACATGCCGTAAGCCTGCGGCGCAAGGACGGCGCCTAAGTGGCTGATCGATGGGCGTTTGTGCAGGCATGCAAGCGCCGGGCGGTTTCCACTACACTATCCAACGCGGCCATCGCAGCCCGATGGCGTATTCGAACCACCACTACTCCATCTGGAGCGATATCCCAATGAGCACCATCGAAGAACGCGTCAAGAAAATCGTCGTCGAACAACTCGGCGTCAAGGAAGAAGAAGTCACCAACAGCGCATCGTTCGTCGATGACCTCGGTGCCGACTCGCTGGACACCGTCGAGCTGGTGATGGCGCTGGAAGAAGAGTTCGAGTGCGAGATTCCGGACGAAGAAGCCGAGAAGATCACCTCGGTGCAGCAGGCCATCGACTACGTCAAGTCGCACGTCAAGAGCTGATGCTCCGTTCTCGATCGCGATCGGCGCCTGCGTGGGTCCGGTCCGCGTGACAATCCCATGGGGCCGCGCTTGCGGCCCTGTGTTTTTACAGCGTCAACGCCGCGCGTACTGCGGCGAGGAGATTTCGCAATGAGCCGTCGCGTCGTCATAACCGGCATGGGCCTGGTGTCGCCGTTGGGCAATGACCTGGCCAGCAGTTGGGATGGAATCGTCAACGGGCGTTCCGGTATCGGCCCGACCACGCAGATCGATGCGTCGCAGTTCACCACCAGGATCGCCGGTGAGATCAAGGATTTCGATCCGACCAAGTTCATGTCCGCCAAGGACGTCAAGAAGATGGATTCGTTCATCCACTACGGCGTCGGCGCCTCGTTCATGGCGCTGGACGATTCGGGCCTGGTGATCGACGACAGCAACGCCGAACGCATCGGCGCGATCCTCGGTTCCGGCATCGGCGGCCTGTTCGGCATCGAGGAGCAGACCATCAAATTCCACGAGGGCGGCGCGCGCAAGATCTCGCCGTTCTACGTTCCCAGCACCATCATCAACATGCTGCCGGGGCAGGTGAGCCTGATCAAGGGCCTGAAGGGGCCGACCTTCTCGGCGGTGTCGGCCTGCGCCACCTCCAACCATTCGATCGGCACCGCGCTGCGCATGATCCAGCACGGCGATGCCGACGTGATGCTGGCTGGCGGCGCCGAGCGCGGTTCCGCGCCGACCTCGGTCGGCGGTTTCTGCGCGATGAAGGCCATGTCCACCCGCAACGACGATCCTGCTGCCGCCTCGCGGCCGTGGGACAAGGGCCGCGACGGCTTCGTGCTCGGCGACGGCGCCGGCGTGCTGGTGCTGGAAGAATACGAACACGCCAAGGCGCGTGGCGCGCGCATTTACGCCGAGCTGGTCGGCTTCGGCGCCAGTTCCGACGCGTTTCACATGACCGCCCCGAGCGAGGACGGCGAAGGCGCCGCGCGCAGCATGCTGGCCGCGATCAAGGACGCCAAGCTCAACCCCAAGCAGATCGATTACCTCAACGCGCACGGCACCTCCACGCCGCTGGGCGACCTGGCCGAAACCCTGGCGATGAAGCGCGCGCTCGGCGACCACGCCTACACGACCATGGTCAGCTCGACCAAGTCGATGACCGGCCATCTGCTCGGCGCGGCTGGCGGCGCCGAAGCGATCTTCTCGGTGATGGCGCTGCACACCGGCATCATTCCGCCGACGATCAACCTGGAAGAACCCAGCGAAGGCTGCGATCTGGACTACGTGCCGAACGTGGCGCGCGAGAAGAAGATCGACGTGGCGATGTCCAATGGGTTTGGCTTCGGCGGGACCAATGGGACGTTGGTGTTCAGGCGGCTTTGAGATTGGCTGAGTCGGGACTCGGGACTCGGGACTCGTAGAGCTTAGCCGCTTGTTTGCATTGCGATCCGTTGATTCTCGGCTTGTTTTTTTCTGATGCGGGAAAGGTGCCTGCACGACGGGGATGACGCTTCCGGCGTTTCGCCGCCGTTCGCATGGCGGCGTCGCATCACCTCCCATCCTTCCGCCGGATTTCCGATGCTGCGTACCGTTCCCCTGCCGGCCGATACCGATCTGCTGGCGCTGCACCGCCTGGCGCCGCAGCGCTATCCGTTGCTGCTGGAATCGGCGGCGTCGGGGACCGCGCAGGGTCGCTGGGACCTGCTGCTGATTGCCAGCGGTGAGGGCCTGCGGCTGGACCGTGATGGGGTCGCCCGCGATCTGCACGGCGCGGTGGTCGAAGGCGATTTCCTGGCCGCGCTGGACGCGCACTGGCAGGCCGAACGCTGCGCACGCGACGAACCGCGCTTGCCGTTCCGTGGCGGCTGGGCGCTGCTGCTGGATTACGAGCTGGCGGCGCAGGTGGAGCCAGTGCTGCAGTTGCCGCGGGGGCAGGCGGCGACGCCGACAGCGCTGGCGTTGCGCTGCCCGGCCGCATTGCTGCGCGACCACGCCAGCGGCGAGTGCGTGGCGCTGGCGGAAACCGCGCATGCGGCGCTGCTGGACGCGGCACTCGCCGACTTGCAGGCGGTGCCCGCCGCCGCGCCGCTGCCGGCCTGGACCGCGCCGCTGGCGCTCGACGAAGACCCGCCGCAGCGCTTCGTCGATGGCGTACGCCGCATCCTCGATTACCTGCGCGCCGGTGACGTGTTCCAGGTCAACCTGTCGCGGCGCTGGTCGGCGCGCTTCGCCGCCGCGCTGGACCCGGCGGCGCTGTACGCGCAGCTGCGCCGCGCCAATCCGGCGCCGTTCGCCGGCCTGTTCGCCAGCCATGGCCGCGCCGTGGTCAGTTCCTCGCCGGAACGGCTGGTGTCGGTGCGCGGCGACGTGGTCGAGACCCGGCCGATCGCCGGCACCCGTCCGCGCGCGCGCGGCGACGACGAGGCCGCGCGCATCCGTGAGCTGGTCGGTCACCCCAAGGAACGCGCCGAACACGTGATGCTGATCGACCTGGAGCGCAACGACCTGGGCCGGGTCTGCGCGCCGGGCAGCGTCGAGGTCGACGAGCTGATGACGGTGGAGAGCTACGCACACGTGCACCACATCGTGAGCAACGTGCGCGGGCGGCTGCGCGCCGGGGTCAGTCCCGGCGACGTGATCCGCGCCACCTTCCCCGGCGGCACCATCACCGGCTGTCCCAAGGTGCGCTGCATGCAGATCATCGCCGAGCTGGAACAGACCCCGCGCGGCGCCTACACCGGCGCGTTCGGCTGGCTCAACCGCGACGGCGACATGGACCTGAACATCCTGATCCGCACCGCCGAAGTGGCCGGCGCGCACGCGCATTTCCGCACCGGCGCCGGCATCGTGGTCGATTCGCAGCCCGAGCGCGAACTCGACGAGACCCGGGCCAAGGCGCGCGGCCTGCTGCGCGCGCTGGAACCGTGAGCGGCACGGTCGCGATACCGGCCGATGCCGGCCGCGCGGTATCCTGCACCCCGTTGAATTCGCTTCGAGGTGGCCGTGGCTTGGGCTAAACGCGGGTGTCTGACCCTGCTGGCGACAGTGCTGGTGCTTGCGCTGCTGGCCGCTGCGGCCGGCGCGTGGTGGTGGCAGGGCTATCGCGCCTTCTCCGACCAGCCGCTGCACGCGGCGCAGCCCAGCGTGGAGGTGGCGCGCGGCGATTCGTTCAGCGGCGTGCTGCGCAAGCTGCGCGCGGCCGGGGTCGAACAGGGCAGTAATCTGCAGTGGCAGTTACTTGCGCGCCAGCTCGATGCCGCCGGCAAGCTCAAGGTCGGCGAATACGCGTTGCAGCCGGCGCTGAGCCCGCGCGAACTGCTGCTGCGCATGCGCAAGGGCCAGGTGATCCACTACCGTTTCACCATCGTCGAGGGCTGGAACATCCGCCAGCTGCGCGCGGCGCTGAACGCGGCCACGCCGCTGCGCCACGTCGCCACCGAGTTCAGCGACAGCGAACTGATGGCCAGGCTCGGCCAGCCCGGGCAGCACCCGGAAGGCCGCTTCCTGCCGGAGACCTACCTGTACCAGCGCGAGGACAGCGATCTGGACGTGTTGCAGCGCGCCCATGCGGCGATGGACAAGGCGCTGGCCGAGGCCTGGGATGCGCGTGCCGCCGAGCTGCCGTTGCAGTCGCCGGAGCAGGCGCTGAGCCTGGCCTCGATCGTGGAGAAGGAAACCGGCCTGGCCGCCGAGCGCCCGCAGATCGCAGGCGTGTTCGTGCGCCGCCTGCAGCAGGGCATGAAGCTGCAGACCGATCCGACCGTGATCTACGGCATCGGCAGCGCCTACGACGGCAACATCCGCAAGCGCGACCTGGAAACCGATACGCCGTACAACACCTACACCCGCAGCGGCCTGCCGCCGACCCCGATCGCCATGCCCGGCCGCGACGCGCTGCGCGCGGCGACCAACCCGGCGCCCGGCGACAGCCTGTACTTCGTCGCGGTCGGCGACGGCAGCGGCGCGCACGTGTTTTCCGCCAGCTATGCCGAGCACACCGCGGCGGTGGCGCGCTATCTGCAGCGCTTGCGCCAGGCGCGCAGCGGCGCGGCGGTGACGCCATGAGCGAGGCCGTGCTGCGCCACCATCGCTTCGTCAGCCTGGAAGGCGGCGAGGGCGCCGGCAAGACCACCGCGATCAACGCGATCCGCGACTGGCTGCAGGCGCAGGGCCACGAGGTAGTGCTGACCCGCGAGCCCGGCGGCACCCCGCTGGCCGAACGCATCCGCGAGCTGCTGCTCACCAACGCACCGGCGCAGCAGCCGGCCGAGCCGCTGGCCGCCGAGACCGAACTGTTTCTGGTGTTCGCCGCGCGCGCCCAGCATGTGCGCGAGGTGATCCGCCCGGCGCTGCAGCGCGGCGCCTACGTGGTCAGCGACCGCTTCACCGATTCCAGCTACGCCTACCAAGGGGAGGGCCGCGGCCTGGACCGCGCCTGGATCGCCGACCTGGAGCGGCGCGCGGTCGGCCTGCAGCCGGGCCTGACCCTGCTGCTGGACCTGGACGTGCAGATCGGCCGCGCCCGCACCAGCGGCCGCGACCTGTGGCCGGACCGGATCGAGAGCGAGCAGGACGATTTCTTCCAGCGCGTGCGGGCCGGCTTCCGCCAGCGCGCCGCGCAGGACCCGCAGCGCTTCCGCACCATCGACGCCAGCCAGCCGCCGCAGGCGGTGGCGCAGGACGTGGCCGCCGCGCTGGCCGCCTGGGTGCAGCAGGATCGCACGCCATGAGCGCCGCTTCGACCGACACGCTGCCTTTCGCGCCCTGGCAGCAGCGCGCCTACGAGCAGACCGTGGCCGCGCTCGACGCCGGCCGGCTTGGCCACGGCCTGCTGATCTGCGGCCCGGACGGCCTGGGCAAGCGCGCGGTGGCGCTGAAGCTGGCCGCGCACGTGCTCGGCCAGGGCGAGCCGGCTGCGAACCTGCGCAGCGCGCAGCTGATCGCCGCCGGCACCCATCCCGACCTGCAGCTGATCTCGTTCATTCCCAACCGCACCGGCGACAAGCTGCGCACCGAGATCGTCATCGAACAGGTGCGCGAGATCTCGCAGAAGCTGTCGCTGACCCCGCAGTACGGCATCGCCCAGGTGGTGGTGGTGGACCCGGCCGACGCGATCAACCGCGCCGCCTGCAACGCCCTGCTCAAGACCCTGGAGGAGCCGCAACCAGGCCGCTACCTGTGGCTGATCAGCGCGCAGCCGGCGCGGCTGCCGGCGACCATCCGCAGCCGCTGCCAGCGCCTGGAGTTCAAGCTGCCACCGGCCGACGAGGCGATCGCCTGGCTGCTGGCCCAGGCGTTTCCGGAAAAGACCGCGCGCGAAGCGCTGGTTGCCGCGCGCGGCCACCCCGGCCTGGCCGCGCAGTGGCTGCGCGAGGACGGCCTGAAACTGCGCCGGCAGGTGGCCGCGGACCTGGAGCAGGTCGCCGCGGGCAAGCTGGGCACGGTCGAAGCGGCGCAGCGCTGGAGCGCCGACGGCTTCGCCGAACAGCGCCTGGGCCATGCCGCCGACCTGGCGCTGGCGCAGGCTTCGCAGGCCGGCTTGACCGACCCGGCGCGATTGCACAAGCTGGCCACCTGGTTCGACGCAGCCAATCGCACCCGCGACCTGCTGCGCACCACCGTCCGTGGCGACCTGGCCATCGCGGAACTGTTGTTGGCCTGGCGCGATGGCGATCGCCCGGTCCGGAGAGGGGCACAACGATGAGTGCGATGAGCGGACGCCAGGGCATCCTGTCGCTGGCGGTGAAGGACAAGGCGGCGCTGTACAACGCGTACATGCCGTTCGTGAAGAACGGCGGCATCTTCGTACCCACGCCCAAGCGCTATTTCCTGGGCGACGAAGTGTTCCTGCTGTTGACCCTGCCCGATTCCAGCGAGCGCCTGCCGGTGGCCGGCAAGGTGATCTGGGTGACGCCGATGGGCGCGCAGGGCAACCGCACCGCCGGCATCGGCGTGCAGCTGCCGGACAACAGCGAAGGCGAGACCATCCGCAACAAGATCGAGACCCAACTGGCCGGCACGCTCAACGCCGACAAGCCGACCCAGACCATGTAGCGCGAGGCATAGGTGCGGCATCTGTGGGGGCCGTTGACGCCAGCCGCAGCAGCCCTATAATGTGCGGCTCGCGGCACGGGCGGTTAGCTCAGCGGTAGAGCATTGCCTTCACACGGCAAGGGTCGCAGGTTCGAACCCTGCACCGCCCACCAAAAAAATCCCTTGGTTTTCAGAAAGGGTTTCGCGAAACAGAAAAAGCCGGCCATGTGCCGGCTTTTTTGTTGTCCTGCACTTGTCTTGCGAACCGTCGTTGGCAGTCGAGCACCTGCGCATCACGCTGCAAGCGGCGCGGCTACACGTAGTGGTAGCGCACCTGCGCGATCAGCAGGACGCCCGCCTCGACCTTGTACACGATGCGATGTTCGTCGTTGATGCGCCGCGACCAATAGCCGGCCAAGGCATGGCGTAGCGGTTCTGGCTTGCCGACGCCCTGGAAGGGATCGCGTTGAATGGCTTTGATCAGGTCGTTGATGCGCTTGAGCATCTTCTTGTCGGTCTGCTGCCAGTAGAGGTAGTCCTCCCAGGCATTGTCCGAGAACTGAAGCGTCACTCGGCCAGGTCCCGTGCCTTGCCGCGACCGGCCTCGAGCTGGGCGATGGATTCCAGCAGGCGCTGCGCGCTCTTCGGACTGCGGAGCAGGTAGGCGGTTTCCTCCATCGCCTTGTAGTCTTCAAGCGACAGCATGACCACGGATTGCTCGCGGCTGCGGGTGATGATCACCGGCTCGTGGTTGTTGACGACGCGCTCCATGGTGTCCGCAAGGGCGGCGCGTGCAGCGCTATAGGTGATGGTGTCCATGCTGGGCTCCAGTTGTACAAATAATTGTACATGTGGATTGGGGCGTGTCAATTTGGGCTTCCTGGGGTGACACGAAACAGTCCCAAGGAGGCGTCATGTCCATAGGTGGATCGTCGGCTCACGATCGGCTCACGGCCATTCCCGATACTGCGGCCATGCCCGAAGGTCCTTCGATCGTCATCCTGAAAGAAGAGGCGGCCGCGTTCGCGGGGCGCAAGGTGTTGCGGGTGTCCGGCAACAGCAAGCAGGAGCTGGCGCGGATGCGCAACCGCAAGATCCTGTCGCTGCGCAGTTGGGGCAAGCACTTCCTGATCGAGTTCGACGGGTTCAGCCTGCGCATCCATTTCCTGCTGTTCGGCAGCTATCGGATCAATGCGCGCGAGGAGGCGACGCCGCGGCTGAGCCTGGGGTTCGCCAAGGGCGAGGAACTGAATTTCTACGCGTGTTCGGTCAAGTTCATCGAAGGCGCGCTGGACGCTGCCTACGACTGGCGCGCCGACGTGATGAACCCGGACTGGGACGCGGCGCAGGCGCGGCGCAAGTTGCGCCTGCGGCCGCGCACGCTGGCCGCCGATGCGTTGCTGGACCAGGACGTCTTCGCCGGGGTCGGCAACATCATCAAGCACGAGGTGCTATCCCGCATCCGCGTACATCCGCAGAGCGAAGTGGGGGCGTTGCCGCCGCGCAAGCTGGCCGAGCTGGTGACGCAGGCGCGCGCGTCCAGCTTCGATTTCTACACCTGGAAGAAGGCCTTCGTGCTGAAGCAGCACTACCAGGTGCATACCAGGACCATTTGTCCGCGCGACGGCCATCTGCTCACCTATCGCAAGCAGCTCGGCAAGGCGCAGCGGCGCGCGTTCTTCTGCGAGCATTGCCAGCGCCGTTATGTGCTGGATGCTTCCCTCTTTGAAGAATCTTAGGGATCCAGCGCGAGTTCGTCGCCGGTAAGCCGGTGGATTCCCAGTTCCGTATGCAAGCCGGCCCAGCCGCTGTCGGTGATGTGGATCGCGCGCGAGCCGTCGCTGCGGCGCAGCCAGCGTTTGGCGCAGAGCAGCGCAAGCAATTCGACGCCGAGCGAGCCGGCGAGGTGGTGCTTGCGTTCGGTCCAGTCCAGGCACTGCCGCGCTATGCCGCGCCTGCTCGAGGCGACACGCGAAACATCCAGGCCCATCTGCGCGAACCAGGTGGCGCCCTCGGTGGTCACCACGTATCGCTTGTCGCCGTCCCTGGCGATCAGCGCACGCTGTTCCAGCGCTTCGGCCACCGCCACGCCCAGTCGCCCGGCCAGATGGTCGTAACAGCATCGGGCCAGGCTCAGAGATTGTTGCTTGTGCCCGGCTTTCCGGCATCGCGGTGCGGCGGGTGCGGCGAGGGTCGCCAGGTTTTCCAGTGCGAACGCGACGTGGGAACCGGCCAGCCGGTAGTAGCGGTGGCGGCCTTGGGCTTCGACCGCCAGCAAGCCGCCGTCCAGCAGTTTCGCCAGGTGCGAACTCGCCGTCTGCGGAGTGACGCCGCCGGCGAAGGCGAGTTCCCCGGCAGGCAGTGCACGCCCGTCGATGAGCGCCATCAACATGGCGGCGCGGGCGGGATCGGCGATCAGGAACGCGGTCGCCGCAAGCTTGGGCTGTTCGACCGGCATGTGTGTACTCCTGGCGGGCGCCGTCATCATAGACCGCACCCTGCCGGAACGCTTCGACACGCATCGAATCGATGGCCTGTGCATGTTCCTAGACTGCAATGCACTACATTCGGAGTGTCTTGCATGAGCGAAATCGAAGCGCGGTCGAACGAGGCGCACGGCGATGCCCGCCGCATCTTCGAGCAATGGCATCGCAGCGTCGTCGAGCGCGATCTGCATGCGCTGATGGCGCTGTATGCGGACGACGCGATGCTGGAAACGCCATTGGCGTACGTGGTTTCTGCAGAGCGGCAAGATGGAAGGCTGCAGCGCCGAGAAGCGATCAAGGCGTTCTTCGCTGCGTCTTTCGCACAGCCCGAAAACGGCCTTGGCCGCTGGTATCGCACCGACCGTTGCCATGCATCCCACCGCCAAGTGGTGTGGGAATATCCGCGAGAAACGCCGGAGGGCGATCAGGTCGATCTGGTGGAAGTCATGGACATCGATGCGCGCGGCCTGATCGCGTGCCATCGGGTGTACTGGGGCTGGAAAGGCGTACAAACGCTGCTGACGGTGTTGGGCAGGAAGCCGTAGTCGATGCCGGGCAACCTGCGCGGCGCAATCGGGTCTGGCAACGACCAGCGTCTTCTCGGTTCCGAGTGGGCGAGGTGGCCATTGACGATAGCCGATCGAAGGCGTTCCCGGCTTTTGCAGCAAGCGTCCGCTGTGGGGCGAGGCCATCAAGAGCGGGATTTTGTGGCCATGCTGCACACCTGCGACGGTTATGATGGTTGCCATGACAAACGCTTCAAAAAACTTGCGAAGCACTCGAAGGAAAAAATGGCGATCACCCGTTTTCTGGTTATTGGTTTGTTCTCGCTTTGCCCCGTAGCGCCTGCAATCGCTGGCACGGCTGCGCTGCATTCGGGCAAGTACGAAGGGCTGATGCTCGCCGTGACGCCCGAGCATGCGGTCGAAGGCTTCTACTCGGAAGAGATGGGCGAGGGCGTGAGCCGTGGTTGTGCGTTCTACCTGCAGGGCAAGGCGGAGAGCGCAGCCCCGGTCGCGGTCACCACTTGGGCGGACGGCGCCTATCCCGGCACGGTGGCGGCATCGCCCGATGGCGTGACGCTGACCGTGAAGCAGGGCCGTGAGCATCCCGGTTGCCTCAATGTGTTGATGCCGGAAATCGCCACTGGCCTGGACCTGACCCGGACCGCCGACAAGAAATGGATCGGGCTGGTGACGGTGTCCGCCGACAAGGCATATCTGCAGAAGGCGCCGGGTGCCAAGACGCCCAAGGGTGCCTATGTCGTCAAGGGCGATGTGGTGGGCGTGCTGGCGTTCAAGGATGGTTGGGCCCAGGTCGAATTCATCAATGCCAAGGATGCTTCGTTCACGGGTTGGATCGATCACGACCAGTACGCGCGCCTGGCCGCTCCAAAGCGCTGATCGCGGGCGCGGCACGTCGCAATATTGGACGTGCCGATGCAATTTCCTGGTCCGCCAGCACTGCTGGTTTCCTCCAGTGGATCGGCACAGTTGTGATGGATGAAGGGGCACGATTCATTCAATCCGTCCATCTCGTTTGACCGCAGGCCATGGCGCCGATGTGCGCGCTATGCTCGATAGAAATGGATCGCGGTTGTCTGTCCGATGCGTCGCCCGCCTTGATCGAAGGCGACGCCCAGGCTTGCGTCCGTTCGCTTTAATTCCCGGCTGCACGCATTCGCGTTTTGCAGCGGCGGGGCCGGGTCTTCCAACTGGACGATCGCATACCCCTCGGTGATCTCCAGTCTGCCGCGCAGCGCCAGCTGCTCTTCTGTCATCGAAACGCGCCTGTCAGCCTGTCCTGCCGCCGTGCGGACAGCGGTGGCCGGTGCGCTCTCTAGCATGGGCGCCATCCTTGTTTGCGCGATGCGCAACGTGCGGCGACATGGCCGCCGCGCTTGGCTCCGCTGATCCGGTTGTTCGTTCCGCAGCCGTGGGGTTTCGTCGCGACACGGCTGGCACCGGCGTTCGCGGTGGCTATCTTCCATTGGCGCTGTCCGCAACGAGCGGATGGCGATACGCGCGGTCCGATGCCGCTGCGGCCTGTTTGCCGGTGTTCTCGGCGCGTGCGGCGATGCCGTGCGGGTTGCCGGGGTGCTGTGCAGGCGTGCGCTGCGGCACTTCGCCCTTGCGCGGCCGCTTGGGGATGGCGGTCTTCGTCTCCGTTTGGGAGTAGCTATGAACAAGACACTCGCGGCGCTGGGTTTTTCGTGTTTGCTGATAATGTGCGCACCGGTGCAAGCGGCACCGGTGGAGTGCGACAGCATGGCCGCGACGGCCAGGCTCGTGGCCAGGTATCGTCAGTTGGGTGGGCCGTTGTCGGACATCGCCAGCCACGGTTCGATCGGGTCGAGCAAGGCCAGGCGCGAAATGGCCGCTACCATCTACCGCGAACGCCTGGGCGAAGCGGATGCGGTGCAGCGGGCGATGCAGGCATGCGGTCTTGCGGCGGATGCGCCCTCGCAATAACAGTGCCTGCCTGTTCGACGCGCAAGGCATGCAGCGTTGTGCTCATCGACTCAATGGAAATCGCGGCTGCGAATGTCCAGTCCGAGCAGCAGCGGGGTCAGGTCTTCGAGATGGTCGGCGATCAGGTGGCGCACGCCGTCGGCGGTTTCCAGGCGGCCGCGCACCGCCAGTAGCCTGGATTCGATCAGCGCCTGGCGCTGGCGGTCGGCCAGGCGCCGCCAGACCACGACGTTGACCAGGCCGTGTTCGTCTTCGAGGGTGAGGAAGGTGACGCCGCTGGCGGTCTGCGGGCGCTGGCGCATGGTCACCAGGCCGGCGATGGCGACCGCGCTGGCGTGGGGCAGGGCGCGCAGTTCGGCGGAGTGGCGAAAGCGTCGCGCACGCAGTTGCGCGCGCAGCAAGGTCAGCGGGTGTTTGCCGAGGGTGGTGCCGATGGTCGCGTAGTCGGCACGAATGTCCTCGCCGAGGCTGGGCAGCGGTAATGCCACCTGTTGTTCCGGTGTGGCGTCGAGCGGCTCGAATAGCGGCCGCTGCGCTTCGACGCCGGCCACCGCCCAGCGTGCGCGGTGGCGGTGCCCGGCCAGCGGTTTCAGCGCGCCGGCATCGGCCAGGCTGTCGCGCGCCTTGTCGTCGAGCGCGGCGCGATGGCACAGGTCGGCGAGATCGTGGAAGGGCGCCTGCGCGCGCGCCTGCTGCAGGCGCAGCGCGGCGTCTTCGGCCAGGCCGCGGACCATGCGCAGGCCCAGGCGGATCGCCGGCTGCACCGTCGGATCGGCACTGTAGGCTTCCAACCCGCAATCCCAGTCGCTGTAGCGCACGTCCACCGGACGCACCTGCAGGCCGTGGCGGCGCGCGTCCTGCAGCAATTGGTCGGGGCTGTAGAAGCCCATCGGCCAGCTGTTGATCAACGCACAGGTGAAGGCCGCCGGTTCATGGCACTTGAGCCAGCAGCTGGCGTAGGTGAGCAGGGCGAAACTGGCGGCGTGGCTCTCGGGGAAGCCGTAGCTGCCGAAGCCCTTGATCTGTTCGAAGATGCGCGCGGCGAATTCGGCGCTGTAGCCGTTTTTCAGCATGCCCTTGGTCAGTTTCTCGCGGTGCGGTTCCAGTCCGCCATGGCGCTTCCAGGCGGCCATCGAGCGGCGCAGTTGGTCGGCCTCGCCCGGTAAGTAGTCGGCAGCGACGATCGCCAGTTGCATTACCTGTTCCTGGAACAAGGGCACGCCGAGCGTGCGTTCGAAGAACTTGAACAGTTCCGGCGGCAGATCGTCGACGTCTTCTTCTTCGTTGCGACGGCGCAGGTAGGGATGCACCATGCCGCCCTGGATCGGGCCGGGACGCACGATCGCCACCTGGATCACCAGGTCGTAGAACTCTTTCGGGCGCAGCCGCGGCAGCATCGCCATCTGCGCGCGCGACTCGATCTGGAACACGCCGATGGTGTCGGCGCGCTGGATCATCTCGTAGGTCTTGTCGTCTTCGGCGGGAATGGTCGCCAGGCTGTAGTCCACGCCTCGGTGCGCGCGCAGCAGATCCAGCGTGCGCCGCAGCGCGCTGAGCATGCCCAGCGCGAGCACGTCCACCTTCATCAGACCGACCAGTTCCAGGTCGTCCTTGTCCCACTGGATCACGGTGCGTTCGGCCATCGCCGCGTTCTCCACCGGCACCAGCGTGTGCAGCGGATGTTCGGAGATCACGAAGCCGCCGGGGTGCTGCGACAGGTGCCGCGGGAAACCGATCAGTTCGGCGCTCAGCGCCAGCAGCCGGCGCATCAGCGCAGTGTTGGGATCGAAGCCGCGTTCGCGCAGGCGTTCGTGCGGCGGGACTTCGTCGTCCCACTGGCCAAGCGTGGACGCCAGTGCGTCGATGCTATCGCCGGGCAGGCCGAGGGCGCGCGCCACGTCGCGCACTGCGCTGCGGCCGTGGTACTGGATCGCCACCGTGGTCAACGCGGCGCGTTCGCGACCGTAGTGGTTGAAGATGTACTGGATCACTTCCTCGCGGCGGTCGTGCTCGAAATCGATGTCGATGTCGGGCCGTTCCTTGCGCTCTTCGGAGATGAAGCGCTCGAACAGCATGCCGATGCGGTCCGGGTCGATCGCGGTGATGCCCAGCGCGTAGCAGACGGCGGAGTTCGCCGCCGAGCCGCGGCCCTGGCACAGGATGTGGCGCGACCTGGCGAAGCGCACCAGGTCGTAGACGGTGAGGAAATACGATTCGTAGCCGAGCCGGGCGATCACGCCCAGTTCGTGTTCGATCAGGCGCCGCGCCTTTTCCGGCACGCCGTGCGGCCAGCGCGTGGCGGCGCCTTGCTCGGTGAGCGTGCGCAGCCATTGCGTCGGCGTCCGACCCGGCGGCACCAGCTCGTGCGGGTATTGGTAGCGCAGTTGGCCGAGGTCGAACGTGCAGCGCTGCGCGATGCGCACCGACTCGGCCAGCAGCGCGTGCGGATACAGCGTGGCCAGGGCCGCGCGCGGACGCAGGTGGCGCTCGCCGTTGGCGAACAGATGCGCGCCGGCTTCGCTCAGCGGCAGGCGCTGGCGGATCGCGGTCAGGGTGTCCTGCAACGCGCGGCGACCGCGCGCGTGCATGTGCACGTCGCCGCTGGCCACCGCCGGCACGCGCAGGCGCTGCGCCAGTTGCAGGCGCGCGTGCAGCAGGGCGCCGTCGTCGGGGCCGCACAGCAGTTCCACCGCCAGCCACAGGCGCTCGGGAAAGCGTGCCTGCAGCCAGGCGCCGTCGTTTGCGTCGCCGTCGCCATCGTCGTCGCGCGGCAGCCACAGGCACAGCAGGCCGTCGAGGTCGTCGTCGAAGTCTGCGTGCAGCGCGCGGTAGCTGCCTTTGTCGGCGCGCCTGCGGGCCAGGGTGATCAGCCGGCACAGGCGCTGGTAGCCGGGCAGGGTTTCGGCCAGCAGCACCAGCTTGGGGCCGTGCTCGATCTGTATTTCGCTGCCGACGATCAGCGCCAGGCCGGTGTCGCGGGCCGCCTGCCAGGCGCGCACGATGCCGGCCAGCGTGCATTCGTCGGTGATCGCCAGCGCGCGGTAGCCGTGCCGTGCGGCGCGTTCGAACAGTTCCTGTGCATGCGAGGCGCCGCGCTGGAAGCTGAAGTTCGACAGGCAATGCAGTTCGGCGTAGTCGGGCAATGCCGTGCGCGTGGACGTGGCGTCGTGCGCCGGGACAGATGGCGTGGCCGGTGCCTGTGCCGGCGCCGGCACGGCGCGCAGGCGCGCGCGTGGCGGGCCGTGGCTCATGCGAACCAGCCGTGCAGCATCAGTGCGTCCGGCGCATCGGCCGGTGCGAACACCCAGGCGCGCTGGCCCTGGCGGGTGCGCACGATGTAGTAGTCGCGGCGCACGTCGCCATCGTCCCACCAGCCGCTTTCGATGCGTTCCGGGCCGGCCAGGCGTTCGGGGTCGCGCTCGCGCAGCGGGATTGGGCGGGTCAGCAGCCAGCCGGGGCGGGGCAGCGTGGCGGCGGCAGGCGCAGGGGCTTTGTTCGGCTTGCCCGACGCTGCCGGCTTGCCCGATTCGGCGCGCCAGGCCTGTTCGGGGCGATGGTCGGCATGCGCGCGCAGGCCGTGTACCGCGTCGTCGCCCAGGCGTGCGCGCAGGCGTTCGCGCAGCTGTTCCCAGGGCAGCGCCTGCTGCGCGCGGTCGTCGAACAGTTCGCGCGCGGCGGGCACGAACGGCGGCAGTTCTTCGGCGCGCAGGCGCATGGCCTGCACCGGCGCCGGCACGCTGGCGTGCTGCAGGCGGCCGCGGGCCAGTTCGAACAGCATCGCCGCATCGCGCTCGGCGGCGAGCAGCCCGACCGGCACCACGCTGTCGTCCAGGCCTTCGTGTTCCAGATGCAACTGGAAGCGCTGCACGCCGCCGTCGCGCCCGGCCAGGAATGCGGCTAGGTCGGCAGTCAGCCGGCGCAGCGGGAACAGCAGGGCCTGGCTGGATTCCACCGCGTAGCCCAGTTCCAGCCGCGCATCGAAGCGGTCCGGCGGCAGGTAGTACTGCAGCGGCAGCGGCGCCTGCCCGCGCAGGGCGTCCAGGTGCTGCAGCAGCGCGGGCGGATAGCGCCGCGCCAGCGCCGTACGCGGCAGCGCGAACAGCTGCTGCAGCGTGCGCAAGCCCATCCGCGCGAAGGCCTCGGCCAGGCCCGGTTGCAGCCCCGCGCGTGCGATCGGCAATTGGCCCAGCGCGCACTGCAGCGCGGCGTTGTCGAGCAGGGCCATGCCGTCGTGTGCATTGGCCAGCGCGCGCGCGGCCAACGGGTGCGGTGCGACCACGATGCGGTGGCGGAAGCCCAGTGCGGTCAGTTCCTCGCGCAGGCGTGCCTCGAAGCGCGGCCAGGGTCCGAATAGACCCAGGCTGGCTTCGATTTCCAGCAGCAGCGCGCCGGGGTAATCGGTGCTGACCAGCGAGCTGAAGCGGTACGCCCACGCCGCCAGGAACTGCTGGCAGCGGCGGCTTTCCTCGGCATCGTGCAGGGCGGTGGCGAAGCGGTCGCACAGCGCCTGCGCGGTGGCCAGCGATTGCCCGGGCTGCAGGCCGCACGCGCGCGCGGCGGGGTTGACCGCCTTCAGCGTGCGCCGCTGCGGCGGGCCGGCGAGCAGCGCCAGCGGCTGGTCCGGCGTCGGCCAGCGCCGCAGCACCGTGTCGAGCGCCAGTTGCGGCAGCAGGATGCAGGCCCAGCGCATGCGCGCGTCCTCAAGCCGAGGCCGGCGCCGGCGTGGCCAGCGCGGACAGCGCGGACAGCGCGATCGGCCGTGCCGGCGGCATGCCGCCGCGGCACTTGAGCACACGCAGCTGTGCCGGTGCGGCATCGATGGCGATGCGCAACGCGGCCGGCGACGGATTGGCCGCGGCCTTCAGCGGCCGGTAGGCGAAGCCCAGCGCGCGCCCGGTCTCGGCCGCCACCTGCAGCCGCCGCAGGGTCTTGTCGTTGGCTTGCGCGGGCCAGCACAGCACCGCCGCGCAACTGCCCGAGCGCAGGCATTGTTCGGCGGCCCAGGCCGCGTCCGCGCCGGCGCGGACGATCTGCAGCTGCGGCAGCGCCACCCCGGCCTGTTCCCAGGCGCCGGGGTAGGGCAGGTAGGGCGGATCGACCAGGACGATGCGGCCGCCGCCCTGCGACAGCCGCGCCAGCGTCGGCCACAGCAGCTGCAGTTCGCCGATGCCGTCGGCGAACTGCAGCAGTTCGGTCAGCGCCATCTCTGGCCAGCCGCGCGCCGGTAGCGCGGCGTCGAGCGCGGCATGCCCGGTGGGCTGCGCGCTGGGCGGCAGCGCGGTCGGCTGGCCGCGCCAGATCCGGCGTTCGGCCAGCAGGCGGTCGAGGGCGACGACGGCCGCCATCAGCCTTGCCGGATCAGCCCGCAGTAATGGCCTTCGATGGCGAAGTCCTGCCCCGGCTGCACCACGATCGGCGCATAGGCCGGATTGCGCGGCAGCAGCTGGATGCGTTCGCCGTCGTGCCGGTAGCGCTTGATGGTGAGTTCGCCGTCCAGCCGCGCCACCACGATCTGCCCGTTGCGCGCATCGGCGGCACGGCGCACCCCGACCAGATCGCCGTCGAGGATGCCGTCGTCGATCATCGAATCGCCCTGCACGCGCAGCAGGTAGTCCGGACGCAGCGCGAACAGCGCGCGGTCCAGCCGCAACTGCTGGTCCAGGCCGATATCGGCGCCGATCGGCGTGCCGGCGGCGACCCGGCCCAGCACCGGCAGCCGCAGCAGCCCGCTGCGCGGCTGCGCCTGCGCCGGTCGCAGGCTGCGTGCCTGCTGCGGCACATGCTCCAGCAGCCCGGCCTCGACCAGCGCCTGCACGTGTTTGCGCGCGGCATTGCGCGAGGCGAAGCCGAAGCGTTCGGCGATCTCGGCCAGGCTTGGTGGCCGCCCGTCCTGCTCGGCGCAGTCGTGGACGTAGGCGAGGATGGCGGCGCGCTGCGGGGAGAGGGTGTCCATGGTGTACATTTGTACACCGTTGTGGGCAGTTTGGCGATGCAGGTCAGCATCGGGTCAGCTTCTTTTTGCCTTGCAGGGGCAGTTGATGCGTGCGGCCGCTGACGCGATGGCGGTGGGCAATAGGTGCGAACGGCGGGGGCGCCTGCTGCGCAGGCGCCCCACTCAGCCCGACGCCACGCCATCGGGCATCACCCCGGCATAGCGCGCGCGCGGGCGGATCAGCTTGCCCAGCGCCTGCTGTTCCAGCGCATGCGCCAGCCAGCCGGACAGCCGGGCGGCGGCGAACAGGACCAGGGCGTGGGCGGCGGGCAGGTCGTGGATGAGGCACAGCGCCGCGAGCATGCCGTCGATGTTGGGTGCCTGGCCGCTGCAGTCCTGCGCCGCGGCGAGCACCGTTTCCACATGCCGCATCTGTGGATGCTGGCCGCAGCGTTCGCGCAGCAGGCGCAGCACGTCGGCCGCGCGTGGGTCGCCGTGCGGATAGAGCGCGTGGTGGAAGCCGGGCAGGTCGTCGCCGCGCTGCCAGCGTTCGGCGACGAAGGCGGCCGGGTCGGTGGCGTCCTGTGCATCGCGCAGCAGGGCGTGGGCGCGGGCGGTGGCGCCGCCATGGCGCGGGCCGGACAGCGCGGCCAGGCCGGCGCTGACGGTGGCGTGCAGCGGCGCGCCGGTGGAAGCGACCACACGCGCGGCGAAGGCCGAGACGTTGAGTTCGTGGTCGGCGCACAGCACCAGGGCGGCACGCACCAGTTCGGCGAAGTCGGCATCGCCGGGGCGCCAGTGGTCGGCGATCAGGCGGTGCACCGGACGGGTGTCCGGCGCGGTGCCGACCAGCAGCGCCGCGTTCTGCCGCAGCAAGGTGGCGGCGATCTCGCGGCGCACCGTCGGCGCGGCGTTGAGCGGCTGGCGCAGCTCCAGGGCCAGCAGCGGGATGCAGGCCATGGCGCGCTCCAGCGGCGGCAGGGTGGTGTCGCCGGCCAGGGGAGCCACGCGTGGCGGCCACGGCGCGACCGGGGCCGCGGCGAACGGGTCCTCGTCCTGGCACTCCCACAGCAACCGTGCGATGTCCTCCAGGCCGGCGCCTGCGCGCACCGCCGCCACCGCCGAGCGCCCGCGGTAGTAGGGGCTGTCGGGGCGGATCAGAGAGATTCGCGTCTCCAGCACCGGCAGGCCGCGGTCCAGGCTCTGCGCGGCGCCGCGCGCCGCGCCGCGGCCGGCGCGCTTGCGCTGCGCCAGGCGCTCGACCTCGGCGCGCAGATAGGTGCGGCTGCGGTGGTCGCTGCCGGCGCGCGAACTGAGCAGGCCGCGGCTCACGTAGGCGTACAGCGTGGCGCTGCTGACGCCGAGCAGGGCGCAGGCCTCGGCGGCAGAGATCAGGTTGCGGTCGGCGGCGCTGGGCATGGCGATCCGTTGATAGGTTGATTGATTGAATCAAGATTGATCGGCGCGACCGAGAGTGCCAGATTGGCGGGCATCGCGAAACGGTCCTGCGCGGGCCGCCGCTCTTCTCAGGAGTCCGTCATGTCGCATGTTTCCGCCGGCGCCCGTTTCCGCGCCGCGTTGGCCGCCGAATCGCCGCTGCAGGTGATCGGCGCGATCAACGCCAACCATGCGCTGCTGGCGCAGCGCGCCGGCTATCGGGCGATCTACCTGTCCGGCGGCGGGGTCGCCGCCGGGTCGCTGGGCCTGCCGGACCTGGGCATCAACACCCTGGACGACGTGCTGATCGACGTGCGCCGCATCACCGATGTCTGCGACCTGCCGCTGCTGGTGGACATCGACACCGGCTTCGGCCCGAGCGCGTTCAACATCGAGCGCACCATCAAGTCGCTGATCAAGGCCGGCGCGGCTGCCTGCCATATCGAGGACCAGGTCGGCGCCAAGCGCTGCGGCCACCGCCCCGGCAAGGAGATCGTCAGCCAGGGCGAGATGGCCGACCGGGTCAAGGCCGCGGCCGATGCCAGGACCGATGCCGATTTCTTCCTGATCGCGCGCACCGATGCGATCCAGGTGGACGGCGTGGACGCGGCGATCGCGCGCGCCATCGCCTGCGTGGAGGCCGGCGCCGACGGCATCTTCGCCGAGGCCGCCTACGACCTGGACACCTACCGCCGTTTCGTCGACGCGGTGCAGGTGCCGGTGCTGGCCAACATCACCGAATTCGGCAAGACCCCGTTATTCAGCCGCGACGAACTGGCGCAGGCCGGGGTGGCGATCCAGTTGTTCCCGCTTTCGGCGTTCCGCGCCGCCAACAAGGCCGCCGAGGCGGTGTACACGGCGATCCGCCGCGACGGCCACCAGCACAACGTGGTGGACGCGATGCAGACCCGCGAGGAGCTGTACGAACGCATCGGCTACCACGCCTTCGAGCAGCGCCTGGACGCCTTGTTCGCCGGCAAGGGCGCATGATCCACGCCGGTTCCCCTGCCCGAGCACGTCCATGAACATCCACGCCGGCACCACGCCGCCACACGGCCGCATCTGCTCGCGCGCGGCGCAGCACCGCCGCAGGCCGCGCCCGCGCACTGATCCGCATCGATGACACGACCGCGCTACCCGGGAGACAACGCATGAACGACACCAACGCCAGCCAGGCTGCACCCGCCTTCAAGCCGAAGAAATCGGTGGCCCTGTCCGGTACCGCCGCCGGCAACACCGCGCTGTGCACGGTGGGCCGCAGCGGGAACGACCTGCACTACCGCGGCTACGACATCCTGGACCTGGCGCGCAGCAGCCAGTTCGAGGAGATCGCCTATTTGCTGGTGCACGGCAAGCTGCCCAGCAACAGCGAGTTGCGCGGCTACAAGGCGAGGCTGCGTTCGCTGCGCGGGGTGCCGGCCGCGGTCAAGGCGGCGCTGGAGCAACTGCCGCCGTCGGCGCACCCGATGGACGTGATGCGCACCGGCGTGTCGGTGCTGGGTTGCGTGCAGCCGGAGAAGGACGACCACAACCATCCCGGCGCGCGCGACATCGCCGACAAGCTGATGGCCTCGCTGGGCTCGATGCTGCTGTACTGGTACCACTACAGCCACAACGGCAAGCGCATCGAGGTGGAGACCGACGACGATTCGATCGGCGGCCACTTCCTGCATCTGCTGCATGGCTTCAAGCCGCACGAGGAGTGGGTGCAGGCGATGCACACCAGCCTGATCCTGTACGCCGAGCACGAGTTCAACGCGTCCACCTTCGCCTGCCGGGTCATCGCCGGCACCGGCAGCGACATGCACAGCGCCATCGCCGGCGGCATCGGCGCGCTGCGCGGGCCCAAGCACGGCGGCGCCAACGAGGTCGCGTTCGAGGTGCAGAAGCGCTACGACACGCCCGACGCAGCGGAAGCCGACATCCGCGCGCGGGTCGCGCGCAAGGAAGTGATCATTGGCTTCGGCCATCCTGTATACACCGTGTCCGACCCGCGCAACCAGGTGATCAAGGACGTGGCGCGCGAGCTGTCCGACGCGCAGGGCAGCCGCAAGATGTACGACATCGCCGAGCGATTGGAAGCGGTGATGTGGGAGATCAAGAAGATGTTCCCGAACCTGGATTGGTTCAGCGCGGTCAGCTACCACATGATGGGCGTGCCGACCGCGATGTTCACGCCGCTGTTCGTGATCGCGCGCACTGCCGGCTGGAGCGCGCACATTATCGAGCAGCGCATCGACGGCAAGATCATCCGCCCCAGCGCGAACTACACCGGGCCGGAGGATCAGACCTTCGTGCCGATCGACCGGCGCGGTTGATGTTTCGGGGCTCGGGACTCGGGACTCGGGACTCGAAAAGCGTACCGCCGACCAAGTCGGCTGAGCGCATCCGCTGTGCTGGAAATGCTTGACGCCGCTTTTCCGAATCCCGAATCCCGAATCCCGCCAAGCATCCCCCCGCTTTATTTCCCCACTTCGTAGCCAGCCATGAACAGCCACTACCGCACCTCCCTGCCAGGCACTTCGCTGGATTACTTCGACGCGCGCGCTGCGGTCGATGCGCTCCGGCCCGGCGCCTATGCCGCGCTGCCGTACACCGCGCGGGTGTTCGCCGAGAATCTGGTGCGGCGCTGCGCTCCGGCCATGCTGGACGCTTCGCTGATGCAGCTGATCGAACGCCGCTGCGATCTGGATTTCCCGTGGTTCCCGGCGCGCGTGGTCTGTCACGACATCCTCGGCCAGACCGCGCTGGTAGATCTGGCTGGGCTGCGCGATGCGATCGCCGAGCGCGGCGGGGATCCGGCGCAGGTCAATCCGGTGGTGCCGACGCAGCTGATCGTGGACCACTCGCTGGCGGTGGAATTCGGCGGCTTCGACAAGGCCGCGTTCGCTAAGAACCGCGCGGTGGAAGACCGCCGCAACGCCGACCGCTTCCACTTCATCGACTGGACCAAGCGCGCGTTCGAGAACGTCGATGTGATTCCGCCGGGCAACGGGATCATGCACCAGATCAATCTGGAGAAGATGTCGCCGGTGGTGCAGGTGCGCGATGGCGTGGCGTTCCCGGATACCTGTGTGGGTACCGACAGCCACACCCCGCACGTGGACGCGCTGGGCGTGCTGGCGATCGGCGTCGGCGGGCTGGAAGCGGAGAGCGTGATGCTGGGGCGCGCGTCGTGGATGCGGCTGCCGGACATCGTCGGCGTGGCGCTGCGCGGGCGGCCGCAGCCGGGCATCACCGCCACCGACGTGGTGCTGGCGCTGACCGAATTCCTGCGTGCGCAGAAGGTGGTCGGCGCGTATCTGGAGTTCCACGGCGAAGGCGCGGCCGCGCTGACCCTGGGCGATCGCGCCACGATCTCCAACATGACGCCGGAGTTCGGCGCCACCGCGGCGATGTTCGCGATCGACCGGCAGACCATCGACTACCTGCGCCTAACCGGCCGCGACGACACCCAGGTCGCGCTGGTGGAAACCTATGCCAAGGCCGCCGGACTGTGGGCCGACGACCTGGCCGCGGCGCAGTACGAACGCGTGCTGCCGTTCGACCTGTCCAGCGTGACCCGCAACATGGCCGGCCCGTCCAATCCGCACAAGCGCGTGGCGACCAGCGACCTGGCCGCGCGCGGCATCGCCGACCAGGCCAAGTTGGCATCCGGCAAGGCCGAACAGGCGCAAGGCCTGATGCCCGACGGCGCGGTGATCATCGCCGCGATCACCAGCTGCACCAACACCAGCAATCCGCGCAACGTCATCGCCGCCGGTCTGCTGGCGCGCAACGCCAATGCGTGTGGGCTGGTGCGCAAGCCGTGGGTCAAGACTTCGCTGGCCCCGGGCTCCAAGGCGGTGCAGCTGTATCTGGAAGCATCCGGGCTGCTGCCGGAGCTGGAACAGTTGGGTTTCGGCATCGTCGGTTTCGCCTGCACCACCTGCAACGGCATGAGCGGCGCGCTGGATCCGGCGATCCAGCGCGAAGTGATCGAGCGCGACCTGTATGCGACCGCGGTGCTGTCGGGCAACCGCAATTTCGACGGGCGCATCCATCCCTACGCCAAGCAGGCGTTCCTGGCCTCGCCGCCGCTGGTGGTGGCGTACGCGATCGCCGGCACCATTCGCTTCGACATCGAGAAGGACGTGCTGGGCGTGGACCAGGACGGCCAGCCGGTGACGCTGAAGGACCTGTGGCCCAGCGACGCGGAGATCGATGCGATCGTCGCCGCCAGCGTCAAGCCCGAACAGTTTCGCCAGGTCTACGAGCCGATGTTCGCGCGCAGCGGACTGGCCGCCGCGCAGGTGGCGCCGCTGTACGCGTGGCGCCCGCACAGCACCTATATCCGCCGCCCGCCCTACTGGGAGGGCGCGCTGGCCGGCGAACGCATGCTGCGCGGCATGCGCGCGCTGGCCGTACTCGGCGACAACATCACCACCGACCACCTGTCGCCGTCCAACGCGATTCTGGCCGACAGCGCGGCCGGCGAATACCTGACGCGGATGGGCGTGCCGGAAGAGGACTTCAATTCCTACGCCACCCACCGCGGCGATCACCTCACCGCGCAACGCGCCACCTTCGCCAATCCGCAACTGCTCAACGAAATGGCCGTGGTCGATGGCCAGCCGCAACGCGGTTCGCTGACCCGGCTGGAGCCGGAAGGGCAGGTGCTGCGCATGTGGGAGGCGATCGAGACCTACATGGCGCGCAAGCAGCCGCTGCTGATCGTCGCCGGCGCCGACTACGGGCAGGGCTCCTCGCGCGACTGGGCGGCCAAGGGCGTACGCCTGGCCGGGGTCGAGGCGATCGTGGCCGAGGGCTTCGAGCGCATCCACCGCACCAACCTGGTCGGCATGGGCGTGCTGCCGCTGGAATTCCAGCCCGGCACCACGCGCAAGACCCTGCGCATCGACGGCAGCGAGGTGTTCGACGTGCTCGGCGCGCGCACCCCCGGCGCGATGCTGACGCTGTCCATCGCCCGCGCTGACGGTACGCGCGTGGAAGTGCCGGTGACCTGCCGACTGGACACCGCCGAGGAACTGGCGATCTACGAGGCCGGCGGCGTGCTGCAGCGTTTTGCTCAGGATTTTCTGGAAGTGTCGAAACTGGCTTGACCCATTCGTCGGTGTCATGAGCGCGTGCCATCCTGCGCGCGCCGTCCACCAATGAGGAAACCACCATGCGCAACGGCCATCCCGGTAGCGTCCGCCTGCACCGCGTCCTGCGCGCGCCGGCCGAGCGCATCTACCGCGCGTTCCTGGAACCGACGGCGCTGGCCAAATGGCTGCCGCCGCACGGCTATACCGCTACCGTGCATGCCTTGGATGCGCGGGTGGGCGGCAGCTTCAGGATCTCTTTCGGCAACCTGGGCACCGGCACCAGCGAATCCTTCGGCGGCACCTATCTGGAACTGGTGCCCGGCCAGCTGATCCGCCATACCGATACGTTCGACAATCCTGGCCTGCCCGGCGAGATGAGGGTGACGGTCAAGCTGCGCGCGGTGGCCTGCGGCACCGAGCTGGACATCGTCCAGGACGGGATCCCCGAACAGATCCCGGTGGAGTTCTGCCATCTCGGCTGGCAGGAGTCGCTGACCCTGTTGGCGCTGCTGGTCGAGGCCGAGATTCCCGCCAACCCTTGAGCGACTCGCCGCTTACGCCTCTATCGGAAAATTCCATGTCCCACGTTCCCCAACTCCGCATTCCCGCCACCTACATGCGTGGCGGCACGTCGAAAGGCGTGTTCTTCCGCCTGCAGGATCTGCCCGCTGCCGCGCAGCTGCCGGGCGCGGCGCGCGATGCGCTGCTGCTGCGGGTGATCGGCAGTCCCGATCCCTACGCCAAGCAGATCGACGGCATGGGCGGGGCCACGTCCAGCACCAGCAAGACGGTGATCGTGGCGCCGAGCGCGCGCGCCGACCACGACGTGGACTACCTGTTCGGACAGGTGGCGATCGACCGCCCGTTCGTCGATTGGAGCGGCAACTGCGGCAACCTGTCGGCGGCGGTGGGGCCGTTCGCGATCGCTGCCGGCCTGGTCGATGCGGCGCGCATTGCGCACGACGGCATGGCCACGGTGCGGATCTGGCAGGCCAACATCGGCAAGACCATCCTGGCGCAGGTGCCGATGGCGGGTGGCGCGGTGCAGGAGAGCGGCGACTTTGAACTGGACGGGGTGACCTTTCCTGCGGCCGAGATCCAGCTCGACTTCCTCGATCCGGCCGCCGACGAGGACGGCGCCGACGGGGCGATGTTTCCCACCGGCAACCTGGTCGATACGCTGGAGGTGCCGGGCGTGGGCAGCTTCGCGGCGACGCTGATCAACGCCGGCATCCCGACCATCTTCCTCGACGCGCAGGCGCTGGGTTATCGCGGCACCGAACTGCAGGGTGCGATCAACGGCGATGCGCAGGCGCTGGCCAGGTTCGAGACCATCCGCGCGTACGGCGCGCTACGCATGGGCCTGATCGCCACGCTGGAAGACGCGGCGACGCGGCAGCACACGCCGAAGCTGGCTTTCGTCGCGCCGCCGGCCGACTACGTGGCCTCCAGCGGCAAGCCGGTCGCCGCCGCCGACATCGACCTGCTGGTACGGGCGATGTCGATGGGCAAACTGCACCACGCGATGATGGGGACCGCCGCGGTGGCGATCGGCACTGCCGCGGCGATCCCCGGCACGCTGGTGAACCGCGCGGCCGGTGGCGGTGCGCGCCAGGCGGTGCGCTTCGGCCATCCCTCCGGAACCTTGCGGGTCGGCGCCGAGGCCACGCAGCTCGACGGCCAGTGGAGCGTCACCAAGGCGATCATGAGCCGCAGCGCGCGGGTGCTGATGGAGGGCTGGGTGCGTGTGCCGGGCGAGATTTGCTGAGCCGGCGGCATGGCGGCGTCGCCGCAAATCCGCTCTTGTTTTTTTGTAGGAGCGGCTTCAGCCGCGACAAGTTCCAGCCGCAGGTCCCGTCGCGGCTGAAGCCGCTCCTACAGGGTACGGCCGAGGCTGCGACATCCGCAGTGCGATTTCGATGGGCCGGGCCGTCCGGGCAGCGCACATGCAGGGCACCTGGAGCGACGCATTGCGCACTTGCCGGCTTAACTCGTTCAAGTGACCGGGACATGCACGGCATGTGTATTTTGTGTTAATTATGCTGCGGCGCCACATCGCTTGCCGGCGGCGCGCACCCGCTCTTGCCCATTCCACTCCGGAGTTCCCATGTCCGCCAGTTGGTCGCTGCGCACCAGCGCACTTGCCGTCGCCGTCGTTTCCGCTGTTTCGTTCTCCGCCGCCGCCCAGCAGGCGGACAGCACGGACGGGGTCGCCCGCCTGGACACGGTCAAGGTCACTGCCGAACGGCGTTCGGAAGATTCCAAGGACGTGCCGATCTCGGCCAGCGTGCTGCGCCCGGAATACCTGGATGCGATCGCCACCAGCGGTTCGGACGTGCGCGTGCTGGCCGGCAAGGCGCCCAGCCTCAATGTCGAATCCTCCAACGGCCGCGTGTTCCCGCGCTTCTACATCCGCGGCTACGGCAACACCGACTTCAATACCTACGCCTCGCAGCCGGTGTCGCTGGTGTATGACGACGTGGTCGCCGAGAACGCGTTCCTGAAGGGCTTCCCGATCTTCGATCTGGAAGGCCTGGAAGTGCTGCGCGGCCCGCAGGGCACGCTGTTCGGCCGCAACACGCCTGCCGGCGTGGTCAAGTTCAACTCGGTCAAGCCCAGCATCGGCGCCAACGACGGCTACGCCAGCCTGTCCTATGGCAGCTACGGCACCATGACCATGGAAACCGGCCTGAGCATCGCCATGGGCGACACGTGGGCCGCGCGCGTGTCGGCGCTGGGCCAGCGCCGCGACGACTGGGTCGACAACACCGTGGACGACCGCGCGTTCGAGGGCTACACCGACTCGGCGGTGCGGGTGCAGCTGCTGTTCCAGCCGGGCGAGGATTTCAGCGCGTTGTTCAACGCGCATGCGCGGCATCTCGACGGCACCGCGCGGCTGTTTCGCGCCAACCTCTTCCAGCCGGGCAGCAACAAGCTGGTGGACGGCTTCGATCCGGACAAGGTCTCCATCGACGGCGCCAACACCCAGGAACTGCAGACCTACGGCGGCAGCGCCAACCTGACCTGGGACCTGGGCGACATCGTGCTGCACTCGATCACCGGCTACGAGGGCATCGGCAAGTACTACAGCCGCGGCGACATCGACGGCGGCTACGGTGCGGTGTTCGCGCCGCCGTCTGGCCCTGGCGTGATCGCGTTCCCAGTGGAAACCGCCGGCGGCATCAAGAACCTGGACCAGTACTCGCAGGAGCTGCGCGCCGAATCGCAGTACGCCGGCCCGGTGAACTGGCAGGCCGGCCTTTACTACTTCCACGATTCGGTGGAAGGCGAGAACTACACCTACAACACCTTCGGCGGCGGCACCCTGAGCAGCTACCAGCTGACCCGCCAGCGCAACACCTCGTGGGCGGCGTTCGGTTCGCTGAATTATGCCGCCACCGACCGCCTGAACCTGCGCGCCGGCATCCGCTACACCTACGACAAGAAGACCTTCGACGTGCTTGCGCTGGACCGCGTCACCCTGCTCGCGCCGTCCACCGGCAGCACCGACAACTCCAAGGTCACCGGCGACCTCAGCGCGACCTACACCATCAATGACGCGGTCAACGTCTACGCCCGCGCCGCGCGCGGCTTCCGCGGCGCCAGCTTCGGCGTGCCGTCGGCGACCGCGCCTCTGACCGTGGCCGCGCCGGAGACCGTGGATGCGTACGAGATCGGCATCAAGTCCGACCTGTTCGACAAGCGCGCGTGGATCAGCTTCGACATCTACGATTTCCGGGTGAAGAACCAGCAGCTGACCGCGGTCGGCGGCACCTCCAACGACGTGCGCCTGCTCAATGCCGACACCTCCAAGGCACGCGGCGCCGAGTTCGACTTCGAGGCGCTGCTCACCCAGAACCTGCGCGTCACCCTCGGCGGCGCCTACAACTGGACCCGCATCGAGGATCCGACCCTGTCGGTCGGCGTGTGCCGCACCTGCACCGTGACCGATCCGCTCAACGCCGCCGGCAACGCCATCATCGACGGCAACGTGCTGCCGCAGGCGGCCAAATGGATGGGCAACGCCACGCTGCGCTACGGCATCCCGGTCGGCGACGACGCCGAGTTCTTCTTCTACACCGACTGGTCCTACCGCAGCGCGATCACCTTCTTCCTGTACGACTCGCGCGAGTTCGTCGGCCAGCCGCTGCTCGAAGGCGGCGCCAAAATCGGCTACACCTGGGGCGCCGGCGCCTACGAGGTGTCGGTGTTCTGCCGCAACTGCACCAACCAGATCCGCGCCACCGGTGCGATCGACTTCAACAACCTCACCGGCTTCATCAACGATCCGCGCATCGTTGGCGCGCAGTTCCGCGCCAATTTCTGATCGACGCCTTGCACTGCGATGCACCACGGACCGCCGGCTATCATGCCGGCGGTTTCTTTTTTAGGGAGGCGCGTATGCGCAGTCTGAAACGGTGGGCGGCGCTGGCGCTGCTGGGCATGGCGCCGATTGCTGCCGCGGCAGCGGAGCGTGAGACGGCCGCTGCGCCTGCGCAACACACGTTGCTGTCCGCAGCGCCGGTGCAGAAGGTGGTGGTGTCCACCGACATCGGCGACGACATCGACGACGCGTTCGCGCTGGCGCTGCTGCTGCGCAGCCCGGAACTGGAGGTGCTCGGCATTGCCTCGGCCTGGGGCGACACCGCACTGCGTGCGCAGTTGCTGCAGCGGTTGTTGCGGCAGGCCGGACGCAGCGAGATCCCGCTGGCGATCGGCCATGCCACCACCAGCACGATTCCCTTCAGCCAGGCGCGCTGGGCGGCGCAGGGCACGGGGCCGCGCAAGGCGCCGGAGGCGGCGGATTTCATCCTGGCGCAGGCGCGGCGCCATCCCGGCCAGGTCACCTTGCTGGTGCTCGGCCCGCTGACCGACGCGGCGCGCGCCTTGCAGCGCGACCCCCAGGGCTTCGCCCAGCTCAGGCAGGTGGTGCTGATGGGCGGCTCGGTGCGTGCCGGCTACGGCAAGTCGCGCTACCGGCCGGCGAACCCGCCGGCGCCCGAGTACAACATCGTCTCCGACATCGGCGCCGCGCAGCGCGTGTTCGGCGCCGGCGTGCCGATCGTGATGCTGCCGCTGGACGCGACCCAGGTGACCCTGGAGGAACCGGAGCGGGTGGCGCTGTTCGCACATGGCGATCCGCTGACCGACGCCCTGACCCAGCTCTACTACCAGTGGCGCGACACCGACCAGCCCTGGGCCAGCGCCACGCCGACCCTGTTCGACGTGGTGCCGGTGGCGCAGCTGCTCGATCCGGGCCTGTGCCCGACCGTGCCATTGCGCATCGCGGTCGACGACCAGGGGGACACTCGGGAAATGCCGCCTGCCGGCGTTGCCGGCGACCCCGCCGCAGGTGGCCACGCAGCGGGCGGCGGCGCCAACGCCCAGGTCTGTCTGGCACTGGACCGGCCGCGGCTGATCGCGCTGTACATGCGGCGCTTGCTGCGCTGAAGCGGCGGCGGGTGCGCCGCTTCGCGCGTCGCGGCTGAAGCCGCCTACAGGGACCCGTGGTCATCCAGCCGGGTGCACTGTAGGAGGGACTTCAGTCCCGACCGATCACCGAAACCGTCGCGGTTCCAGGCTTCGCTCGTCGCGGCTGAAGCCGCTCCTACAGGGACCCGCGGCGATCCAGCCGGGTGCAGTGTAGGAGGGACTTCAGTCCCGACCGATCAGCGAAAGCGTCGCGGTCCAGACTTCGCTCGTCGCTGCTGAAGCCGCTCCTACAGGGACCCGCGGCGATCCAGCCGGGTGCACTGTAGGAGGGACTTCAGTCCCGACCGATCACCGAAACCGTCGCGGTTCCAGGCTCCGTTCGTCGCGGCTGAAGCCGCTCCTACAGGGACCTATGGCGATCCAGCCGGGTGCACTGTAGGAGGGACTTCAGTCCCGACCGATCAGCGAAAGCGTCCCGGTTCCAGGCTCCGTTCGTCGCGGCTGAAGCCGCTCCTACAGGGACCTATGGCGATCCAGCCGGGTGCACTGTAGGAGGGACTTCAGTCCCGACCGATTACCGAAACCGTCGCGGTTCCAGGCTCCGTTCGTCGCGGCTGAAGCCGCTCCTACAGGGACCCGCGGTCATCCAGCCGGGTGCACTGTAGGAGGGACTTCAGTCCCGACTGCATCCAGCCTGGGGGAACCCCTTTGCCCCTCGGCGGCTTCCACGGTGATGTTCGGCGACGACGATCGCAGGTCGGCCGGGGTGGGGCGAGCGGTGTGCGCCGCCGCCATACGCCCGCAACCGGCGCGTAGACATCGGCGCCTGCACGGTCCGGCGCGCCCGCCCGCCGCCCTCCCCGGCCGCCTTGCCAGGGGCCGGCAAACGCCGGGTGCGCACTGTCGATTCCGCGCCTGCGGCGGTCGCGTCCGCGTTCTATACTCGCGCCACATTCACGGAGCGAACGTATGCACATGGATTCGAAGCGGCAGTGGCGCCTCGTGCGTGCGGGGTTGTTGAGCAGCTTCCTGCTGCTGGGTCTGGCGTTGGCGCTGGGCGGCTGCAAGCGTAACGAATCCGGGCAGTTGCCCGATGCCAGCGGCGAGCCGGTGAAGGGCCAGAAGGAAGCGATGAAGGGCTTCGGCCTGGTCCGCGCCTATCCCGACCAGAAGCGCGACGGGCTGTCGCTGGCGCTGGAGTTCTCGCGCCCGCTGGTCGGCACCCAGGACTTCGACACGCTGCTGCGCTTCGAACAAAAAGTCGGCACCGACGAGAGTGCCTGGTCGCTGTCCGACGATGGCAAGACCCTGCGCTATCCGTACGTGGAGGCGGCCAAGGACTACACCGTGCTGATCTCTGCCGATCTGCTCGCCGCCGACGGCAGCCGCCTGGGCAAGCCGCTCAAGCAGAAGGTCTACACCGGCGAACTGGAGCCGGCGGTCGGCTTCGCCTCGCAGGGCAGCGTGCTGCCGGCGCGCGAGAGCCGCGGTCTGCCGGTGGTGTCGCTCAATGTGCCGGAAGTGGACGTGGAGTTCATGCGGGTCAAGGAAGGCGCGCTGCCGGCGTTCTTCGCCCAGTACCAGCGCGGCGGCCGCCGCGGTAGCTGGGAAATGGACAGCGACTACAGCGACCACACCCCGATTTCGCAGCTGGCCGAGTCGGTCTACGTCAACCGCTTCGTGCTCGGCGGCGACAAGAACGAGCGCGCGCTGACCTATCTGCCGATCCAGGACATCAAGGAGTTGCAGGCGCCGGGCCTGTACTTCGCGGTGATGAAGCGCCCGGGCCGGTTCGAGAACGAATACGACACCGCGTTCTTCACCGTCAGCGACATCGGCCTGCACGCGCGCGCCTACAAGGACAAGCTGTTCGTGCACACCGCCTCGCTGCAGAGCGGCGAGCCGTCGAAGAAAGTGGAACTGCGCATCCTCGACGCCCAGGGCGAGCTGTTCCTGAAAGGCGAGACCGACACCAACGGCAACGCGCTGCTGAACTACACGCTCGACGCCGGCCAGGTGCTGGTGGCGCGCAGCGGCACCGACCTGTCGATGCTGCCGTTCAACCAGCCGGCGCTGGACCTGAGCGAGTTCGCCGTGGCCGGGCGCGAGAATGCCTGGTTCGACGTGTTCGCCTGGTCCGGCCGCGACCTGTACCGCCCCGGCGAGACGGTGCGCGTGTCGGCGCTGCTGCGCGACAACGACGGCAAGCCGGTGTCGACCAGCGGCAAGGGTGCACAGCCGGCCGGCGCTCAACCGGTCTTCCTGCGCTTGAAGCAGCCCGACGGCAAGATCTTCCGCGAGACCCGCCTGCAGCCGGGCGAGCAGGGCTATTTCAGCTTCGAGCAGCTGATTCCCGCCGATGCGCCGACCGGGCGCTGGCAGGTGGAGTTCCGCACCGACCCGTCCAGCAAGGAAGCGGTGCAGGGCATGACCCTGCGCATCGAGGAGTTCCTGCCCGAGCGCATGAAGCTGGACCTGGACAGCGCGCAGAAGACGCTCAAGCCGGGCCAGCCGTTCAAGCTGCAGGCCACCGCCGCCTATCTGTACGGCGCGCCGGCCGACGGCAACCGCTTCACCGCCAAGCTGGCGGTGGCGGTCGAGCAGCATCCGGTCGAGACGCTTCCCGGCTATTTCTTCGGCGACCCGACGCTGCAGCTGCCGCGCGAAGCCAAGGACGTGATCGATACCGCGTTCGGCGCCGACGGCAAGCTCGCCGAAGACCTGGTGCTGCCGGACGAAGCCAAGCCGACCAGCACCATCGCCGCGCTGCTCTCGGCCAGCGTTTACGAGACCGGCGGCCGCACCGTCACCCGTACGCTCAAGCGCGTGCTGTGGCCGACGCCGGCGCTGGTCGGGGTGCGCCCGCTGTTCGACGACAAGGACGGCGCCGATGCCAACGCCAACGCGCGTTTCGAACTGATGCGGGTGGACGCGCAGGGCAAGCCGCAGCCGGCCAAGGGGTTGAAGGTGACCCTGGTGCGCGAGCTGCGCGACTACCACTGGGCGTTCACCGACAACCGCTGGGACTACGACTTCACCCGCCGCTTCGAGAACAAGCAGTCCATCAGCGTCGATGCCGGCAGCGGCGCGGCCAAGTTCGATTTCCCGGTGGAGTGGGGCGAGTACCGCGTGGACGTGTTCGATCCGTCCACCGGCCTGACCACGCGCTATCCGTTCCGCGCCGGCTGGAGCTGGAACGACGAGAACCGCGGCCTGGACGCGCGCCCGGACAAGGTCAAGCTGGCGCTGGACAAGACCGGCTACACCGCTGGCGACACGCTCAAGGTCACCCTGACCCCGCCGCATGCCGGTCCCGGCGTGCTGATGGTCGAGAGCGACAGGATGCTGTACGTGCAGGACATCGACGTGAAGCCGGGCAGCCGCTTCGAGATCCCGGTGACCAAGGACTGGGAGCGCCACGACGTCTACGTCACCGCGCTGGTGTTCCGCGGCGGTTCGGCGCCGAGCAAGATCACCCCGGCGCGTGCGGTCGGCGTGGCCTTCGTGCCGATGGAGCGCAAGACCCGGCGCGTGGCGGTGGGCCTGGTCGCGCCCAAGCAGATGCGTCCGGAGCAGCCGCTGCCGGTAACGGTCAGCGTGCCGGAACTGGCCGGCAGGCAGGCGCACGTGACCATCTCCGCGGTGGACGTGGGCATCCTCAACATCACCCGCTTCCCGGTGCCCGATGCCAACGCGCAGTTCTTCGCGCAGCGGCGCCTGGGCGTGGATGCCTACGACATCTACGGCCGGGTGATCGAGAGCTTCGAGGGCGGCACCGGCAAGCTGCGCTTCGGCGGCGACATGGCCTTGGCGGCATTGCCGCAGGCCAAGCGCCCGACCGCGCGGGTGCAGACCGTGGACCTGTTCTCCGGCTCGGTGAAGCTCGATGCCAAGGGCAACGCGCGGGTGCAGCTGCCGGTGCCGGACTTCAACGGCACGCTGCGGGTGTCGGCGCTGGTGTATGCGGACGAACGCTACGGCAATCGCGACGTGGAGACGCTGGTGCGTGCGCCGATCGTGGCCGAGGCCAGCATGCCGCGGGTGCTGGCGCCGGGCGACCGCAGCACGGTCACCCTGGACGTGCAGAACTTCACCGGGCAGGCGGGCGAGTTCAAGGTGCGGGTGGACGGCGAAGGCCCGCTGGCGATCGCCGAGCGCGCGCGCAGCGCCAAGCTCGGCAAGGACGGCAAGGCCACGCTGAGCTTCCCATTGGTGGCGCAGGAGGGCTACACCGTGGCCAAGGTGCGGGTGCGAGTGGACGGCAACGGCTTCAGCGTGGACCGCCGCTACGATCTGCCGGTGCGCGCGGCGTGGCCGTCGGTGCTGCGCGCGCAGACCCGGGTGCTGGACACGTCCGCTGCCGGCGGGCTGGCGCCGGTGACGCTGGGCATGGGCGATGCCGAAGGCCTGATGGCCGGCTCGGTCAACGCGCGCATGCTGGTCAGCGCGCTGCCGCCGGTCCCGTTCGCCAGCGCGCTGCAGGGGGCGCTGGACTACCCGTACGGCTGCGCCGAGCAGACCACCAGCAAGGGCTACGCCGCGTTGCTGCTCGACGACGCCACCGCCAGGCTGCTCGGCGCCAAGGGCCTGGATGCGGCCAGCCGCCGCGCGCGCATGGAAGGCGCGTTCGGGCGGCTGGCCTCGATGCAGATCTCCAGCGGCCACTTCTCGATGTGGGGCGACGACGGCGACGTCAATCCGGGCCTGACACCGTATATCGCCGAGTTCCTGCTCGACGCTAAGGACGCCGGCTTTGCGGTGCCCGACAACGTGCTGCAGAAGGCGCTCAACCGGCTCAGCGAGGACCTTCTGTCCGGCGGCAACAACTTCTACGGCCAGGACCGCCGCGAGAACCTGAAGTTCGCCAACCAGGCGTGGTCGGGCTATGTGCTGGCGCGGGTCAACCGCGCCCCGCTGGGTACGTTGCGCGCGCTGTACGACAACGACCGCGGCAAGGCGCTGACCGGCCTGTCGCTGGTGCATCTGGGCGTGGCGCTGTCGCTGCAGGGCGACAAGAAGCGCGGCGAAGCGGCGATCGCGGCCGGCTTCGCCAAGGACAGCGCCGAGCGTCCGCAGTATTTCGGCGACTACGGCAGCGTGATCCGCGATGACGCGCTGATGATCGCGCTGCTGCACGAGCGCGGCCTGGCCAAGCCCGAGTACGACGCGCGCGCGGTGGCGCTGGGCCGCGAAATCGACGCGCGCCGCCGCGGCGGCTGGCTGTGGCTGAGCACCCAGGAGCAGGTGGCGCTGGCGCGGATGGGCAAGGCGCTGCTGGCCAACCAGAGCAAGCTGGTGTCCGGCCAGCTGGCGATCGGCGACGGCAGCGAGCCGATCGCCGCGGCCAAGGCGTTCGGCCGCCAGTTCAGCGAGGCCGAGCTGGCGCGCGGAGTCAGCTTCGTGCCGCAGGGCGAGGCGCCGCTGTACGCCAGCCTGGAAATTGCCGGCATCCCGCGCAAGGCGCCGAAGGTGGATGAGAGCACGTTGAAGGTGGAACGCGCGTGGTACGGCACCGATGGCAAGCCGTGGACGCCGCGGCCGCTGAAGGAAGGCGAAGCGCTGATCGCGCGCGTCACCATCACCTCCAACGTGGGCATGCCCGACGCGCTGCTGACCGACCTGCTGCCGGCCGGCCTGGAAATCGAGAACTTCAACCTGGGCGATGCCAAGCAGTGGGCCGACGTGGTGGTGGACGGCATCGAGATCAGCGACCGTTCCAACGCCGCCGACGTCAAGCACGAGGAGTTCCGCGACGACCGCTACGTGGCCGCGCTGAGCCTGGCGCAAGGCGGCAAGGCGCAGGTGTTCTATCTGGTGCGTGTGGTAACGCCGGGCACCTACACCGTGCCGCCGCCGCTGGTCGAGGACATGTACCGTCCCGACCTGCGCGGGGTGGGACGCAGCAACCCTGGCACGATCAGCGTCGTGCAGCCTTAAGGCATACCCTCGCTTCCCGGGAAGACGCAACGGGTCGGCCTGTTCGGGGAGTGAGGACAGGCCGTCGCGGATCCGGCCGCAGGCAATGCGTGGAACGATAGGGCCCTTGCGGCCCTAACGTCTTTAGGGGGCGGACGCACGGTCCGCCGTGGCGGTTCGATGACCAGACAGCAGCGGCCGTCTCGCTGTGGCGCCGGCCATCGCCGTGCCTGGGCAGCGCAGCGGCGCATCGCCCCCGCTGCTGCAAACGCGGTCGTCAATGCCGGACTTGGAGTGAACGCGGCGTCGCGCATAGCTCCCACGCACTGACATGGGTTTGTCATGGACCGCTGGATAAAATTAACTACTTTTAAGTTATTAATTTCATTTTTGAAGTTTTTCCAGGGATCATGAAATGACGCATTTGCCTCGCCGCCACTCCCGCCACCAGCGCGCCTTGCTGGTCTGCATGCTCGCTGCCAGTTGCCAGGCCGCCCTTGCGCAGCAGGCGGCCAAGCCGATGCCGGCGCCTGCAGCACCTGCGGACACCGGCGATACCGATGCCGGCGCCGCCTCGGCCGCCGTTGCCGGCGACGCCGGCGCGCCCAAGACCCTGGACAGCGTGGTCGTCACCGGCGTGCGCAAGGCCAATGCCGCGGCGATCGAGAGCAAGCGCGCGGCGACCAACATCACCGACGTGATCAGTTCCACCGACGTGCGCGCGCTGCCGGACACCACCATCGTCGAAGCGCTGCGCCGCATCCCCGGCCTGTCGGTGCTGCCGGCGACCGACAACGAACATCCGCGCGACGAGGCTGCCACGCCGGTGCTGCGCGGCCTCGGCCCGTCCTACAACAACGTCACCATCGACGGCCTGACCGTGGCCTCGCCGGGCACGCCGAACGGCACGCTCGGCTCGATCACCCGCGGCGTGCGCCTGGACATCCTGCCGGCCTCGATGGTCAGCGAGTTGCAGGTGGTCAAGACCTTCACTCCGGATCTCGATCCCAACGCCACCGGCGGTGCGATCAACCTGCGCACGCGCAGCGCGTTCGAGAACGGCGGCAAGCCGTTCTTCACCAGCGAAGCCTCGCTGGGCCATGCCAACGACGTCGGCAAGCCGCGCGACCAGGACGACCCCGGCTACCGCCTCGGCGCCACCGGCAGCACCACTTTCGGCAGCGACCGGCAGTACGGCCTGACCCTGTCGGGCAACTACCAGACGCTGAGCAGCTACACCGAAACCCATATGACCACCGACACGGTGCACTACGGGTTCTACGACGGCAACGGCGTGCTGCAGAGCGGCAGCAACCTCGGCAACGGCTGGGCGGTGCCGCAGCAGGACAAGTACTGGTACGTGATGGACAAGCGCGACCGCTACGGCCTGACCGGCAAGTTCGAGGCGCACCCCAGCGCCGACCTGCAGGCCTACGTCACCGCGGGCTACTACTATTTCAAGGACGACATGCAGCGCAACGAACTGCTGATCGATCCGCGCAACCGCACCCGCGTCGCCAACCAGACCGCGACCTCCGGCAGTTACCCGGCCGGCGACATCGAGGTCGGCTATTCCAACCAGGTCACCACCACCCGCACCAAGCTCGGCCAGGCCGGCATGGAATGGCGGCCGGACGATCACCAAGTGCTGTCCGCGCGCGGCTCGTGGTCGGATGCGACCTACGACGAACCGATCCAGATGTTCAAGTACGTCACCGGCGCGTCGCGCCCGGCGCCGGTCCCGGTCGGCCAGACCGGCGCCGGCGTCAGCGTCAATCCCACCGCCAACTACGCCTTCAACTACGACACCTCGGCGCTGAACCAGCGCTTCCCGGTGGCGCCCCAGGCGTACTACGACTACGACAACTACAGCCTGTTGTACTGGCGCCCCGACTACAAGCGCAGCGCGCGCGACCGCATCCTCACCGGGCGCCTGGACTACGGCTTCAACCAGGGCGAGCAGGACCTCGGCCTGGGCTTCGGCGCCGGCCTGTCGTACACCACCGACAAGCCGTCGTTCAACATCTACCGCGACGAATACCAGCCCAACAGCAGCGCGCCGGCGTTGAACATCGCCGACGTGCTGGCGCCGTCGAACGCGCCGCTGCGCTATCTCGGCCTGAACCTGATCACCATCGATCCGAACAAGGCGCGGCGTGTGCTGCAGTCCACGCCGCGCAGCGCGTTCAACAGCACCGACCAGTCGGCCTTCAGCAACCAGGACAACTTCAGCCACACCGAAAATATCTTCGGCGCCTACGGCCTGGTCAGCTACCGTGCCGAGGCATTCAACGTGGAGGCCGGCCTGCACTACGACAACACCGACCAGTCCACCATCGGCCGCCAGCGCCAGCTGGATACGGCCAGCGGCAAGTACGTCTACGTCGATGCGCCGACCGATTCGCACTACGCCAACCTGCTGCCGTCGGCGATCATGACCTACCACCTCAGCGACCGCCTCGACCTGCGCGCCGGCGCCAGCCGCACGCTCGGCCGCCCGCCGTACGACGCCTACGCCGCGCGCACCTCGATCGGCTTCGTCAACACCACCGATATGGGCAACCCCAATGCGCAGGGCGTGACCGTGACCGTGGGCAATCCGGACATCAAGCCGCGCGTATCGACCAACCTGGACCTGTCGCTGGAATGGCGCCTGCCGGACGATTTCGACGGCATGCTGGCCGCGGCGGTGTTCAACAAGCGCATCCAGGACGAGATCTTCACCCTGTCGCGCACCGACCAGTTCAGCTACAACGGCACCACCTATTCGAATGTGCTGATCAGCACCCCGGCCAATGCCTCCAATGCGCATATCCGCGGCCTGGAACTGAGTGCGGTGCTCAATACCTTGCTGCCCGGCGTGCCGGCGCTGTCCGGGCTGGGCGCCAGCGCCAACCTGGCCTTGCTCGACGGCGGCATGGACGTGCCGTACAGCGTCGGCAGCGCGCCGAACGTGAGCCAGCGCGAGCGCAGCGTCGATCGCCTGGTCGGCCAGCCCGGCTACACCGCCAACGCCTCGCTGTTCTACAACATCGGCGGGCTGGAACTGCGCGCTGCCTACAACCGCCAGGGCAAGGCGCTGCGCGCCATCGTCAGCAACATCGACTGGCAGGACCTGTACTGGGCGCCGCGCTCGCAGCTGGATCTGTCGGCGACCTATGCGATCAACAAGCAGGTCAGCGTGGTCGGCCAGGTCAGCAATGTGACCCACAGCCGTATCACCAGCGTGACCGGGCCGGGCGAGAACCTGCTGAAGGACACTTACTCGGTGCCGACCACGTACTGGTTCGGCATCCGTTTCACACCTTCCCTTTGAAGCTTTCGCACCTCCGGATTGCCACTGCCATGAAATCTTCCCTGTTGCCTCTGTTGTTGCTGGGCAGCGCCCTCGCCGGTCCCGCCGCTGCAGCCCCCGCCGGCAGTGCCGCCAGCCAGGCGCGCCTGGCCGATCCCGCCGGCGGCATCTTCGTCGTCGCCCATCGCGGCTGCCACAATCCGGCGCCCGAGCATGGTTTCTCCGGCCACGCGCCGGAGAACTCGCTGTCCGGCCTGGAGCGCTGCGTGGCGCTGGGCGTGGACATGCTGGAAACCGACATCCGCCGCGCCGCCGATGGCACCCTGGTGATGTTCCACGACGCTACCGTCGAACGCACCACCGATGGCAGTGGCAAGGTGGCCGAGATGACCTGGGCGCAGCTGTCGCGGTTGCGCCTGCGCGATGACGAGGGCGGCGCCGATGCGCCGCTCACCGACCAGCATCCGGTGACCCTGGAGCAGATGCTGGCCGCGGCCAAGGGCCGGATCATGCTCAATCTCGACGTCAAGGCGCCGATCTACGCCGAGGTGGCCGACGCAGTGCGGCGCGCGGGCATGCAGCGCCAGGTGGTGCTCAAGACCGAGGTCGGCGTGCACAGCCAGCCGCTGGCGTCGCTGCCGCCGTTCGATCAGGTGAACTTTACCCCGGTGCTGCTCAATCCGCCGGGCAGCGACGACCTGCTGCAGACCGTGCGCACCCAGACCGGCGGCAAGGTGCGTCCGGTGGCGATCGAACTGCCACGGATGCGCGCCGAGCAACTGCCGCCGATAGCCGCGCTGGCCAGCAAGCAGCACGTGCGGCTGCTGGTCAACACGCTGTGGGAAGGTTTCATCGCCGGCTACGGCGGCGACGCCGATGCGCTGCGCGATCCGGATGCGGTGTGGGGGCGTCTGCACCGCGCCGGCATCGGCGCGTTCCAGACCGACGAACCCGAAGCCCTGCTGCGCTACCGCGCCTCGCTCGAGAAGCGCTGAGCGCGCGGTTCGCCACGCACCTGTGCGTATCGATCGCCGTTTTCCGCTTGCGGATTCGGCGATCGCGCCAGACCGGGGCGATGCGCACGTGTTGTCGTGCAACGCCATGCGGACCGCGACGTCGCCGTGCCGTTGCTTGTGGCGTCGTCGGCGCGGCTAGCCGCTAGCCAGCAAGTGTCCTGCGGTGTTGCCGGTGCCACTTGCCGGTTTCGGCCCTCGCGTTTTCTGCTTTTTTCATGCAGCCTTGGTGGTTCGGCCCATCCGCATGGTTGCCCGCAAGCTGCCACACTGCGCTACGCATCAGGCCACGATATGCGTGAAGAACTGCACCGAATGATCTTCCAGGATGACGGCGCCTAATGGCGTGTTGTCTGTGCGTTTTTCGCAGGTTTGATCGAATTCCACCGGGATGTGTGCTTCCTGGAATAGCGTGCGCAGCTGTTTTACCGTGGCTATCGAAGCGGCGTTATCACGTTCGCCGCCATGCATGGCGACCCGCAGCGTCAAGCCTTGCTGCTGCGTCCTCTCCACATAGCGCTGCAGCGACGCCATCACCTCCGGCGCCATCTCCTGCCGTGCGAACGGAAGCAGATGAAAAACGCGCGCCTTCGCCCCTGGCAGGCAAGCGCCAGTGCGGCGGTCGATCTTTTCCGCAGCGCAGGCGACAGCGATGCACGAACCCATATCATCGGTCACAACCGGCGTGTTGCGCTTGCTTGTTCCCGTGCTGTAGAGGTGGCTGGTGCTGGCGTCGTTGCGGACCAGGTAGTTGAAGCCCGCCACTTTCACAACGGTGGAGCTGTCGATCTCGATCGTGCCAGGCTGTTCGGCATCAGCATCAGCATCAGCATCAGCATCAGCATCGGCATCGCCGACCAGAATGCAGGGAAACGCCGTAGGCTCCCGGTCTTTGATCGCAGTGTGCTTACGCCGTCGCGCCGCCTGATAGGCATCGGCCGACACCATGGTCAGGCACTCGCCTTCGCGATCCAGGCGATGGTGCGACACCTTGCGTGGGGCACGGTCCAGGCCTTCCGGCGCCGCTGGCTCCATCAGCGGAGGCGACGCCGACAAATGTTCCGTCGAAGGCGACGGAGACGCGTACTCCGGGTAAGGTGAGTAGCTCGCGGCGTACCTGCCGCTGTGCCTTCTGGAGGTGCCCGAATAGCAGTTTCCCATGGCCGGTCTCGTTGGCAGGTTTTTTGGCGGGCACTACGATAGTGCGTCACATGTCTCAATGTTCGGAAATTCAGAATTCCTGTGTAGTTTCGCGAAGGGCACCAGGCATCGGAAACAGCAACAAAGACCGAGCTGCGCCTGCTCGTCTTGCCGCTGATCGTCGCTGCTGCGCTTGTGTGGATCAGTGGGGCCGGCACGGCGTTCCAGCTGAGGTCCGCCGGCTGCCGGGCAGTGGTTGCTGCCATGCCCCTGCCGCGCGTGGCGATGGGGTTTGCAGCGACCAACCAAACGACTGCGCAGCGGCTAGGCGGGCAGCACCGCCGGTGAGTGTGCGCAGCGCGGATGCGCCGATGCGGTCGCAACAGGCAAAATAACCGCTTCCAACGGGAGCCCGCATGCCACAGGACGTATCCGCTGCCACGCTTCCCGCGCGGCGCACCTGGCGCTGGAAGCGCCTGCTGTCGCGGCCGCCTTGGGGCCGCCTGCCATGGCGCCTGCTGCGCTGGGGCACCGCGGCGCTGCTGGCCACGCTGTTGCTGCTGGACCTTGCATTCCCGCTGCCGCTGCCGAAATCGCGCGATACCTCCACCCTGGTGGTCGCCGCCGACGGCACCCCGCTGCGCGCCTTCGCCGACGGCAACGGCGTGTGGCGCTACCCGGCCACGCCGCAGAGCGTGTCGCCGCTGTACCTGCAGGCGCTGCTGAACTACGAGGACCGCTGGTTCTGGCACCACCCCGGGGTCAATCCGTGGGCGCTGCTGCGCGCCGGCAAGCAGTGGCTGTTTTCGCGCCGCATCGTGTCCGGCGGTTCCACCCTGACCATGCAGGTGGCGCGGATCCTGATGCCGGACGAGGTCAGCACGCGCACGCCGCTGGGCAAGCTGCAGCAGCTGCTGCGCGCACTGCAGCTGGAAGCGCACCTGAGCAAGCGCCAGATCCTGCAGCTGTACCTGGAGCGCGCGCCCTACGGCGGCACCATCGAGGGCGTGGACGCGGCGAGCTGGGCCTACCTGGGGAAACCGGCCGCGCGCCTGTCGCAGGCCGAAGCGGCGCTGCTGGCGGTGCTGCCGCAGGCACCGAGCCGGCTGCGTCCGGACCGGCATCCGCAAGCCGCGCGCGCCGCGCGCGACAAGGTGCTCGAGCGCATGGTCGAACTGCACGTGTGGCCACGCGCGCAGGTCGACGACGCGCGCATCGAGCCTGTGGTGGCGCGCTCGCTGCAGGCGCCGATGCATGCTGCGCTGCTGGCCGAACGCCTGCGCCGGCAATCGCCGCGCGCCGCGCACATCGTCTCCACCCTCGACGCCGACCTGCAGCGCACCCTGGAGGATCGGGTCAGCGCGTATTTCTCGCAGCTGCCCGAGCGCACCTCCGCGGCGTTGCTCGTGGTGGACAACCGCGACCTGCAGGCGCGCGCCTACATCGGCTCGGTGACGTTCGGCGACCGCAAGCGGCTCGGCGACGTGGACATGGTTCAGGCCTGGCGCTCGCCCGGCTCCACGCTCAAGCCGTTCCTGTATGGCATGGCCCTGGACGACGGCATGATCCATTCCGAAAGCCTGCTGGTGGATGCGCCGCAGAGCTTTGGCGACTACCGTCCGGGCAACTTCGATGAAGCCTTCAACGGCCCGGTCGGCGCCGCCAGCGCCTTGCGCCTGTCGCTGAACGTGCCGGCGGTGGACCTGCTCGATCGGGTCGGGCCGGCGCGTTTCGCCGCACGCCTGAACAATGCCGGCATCGGCCTGAAGTTTCCGCGCGGCAGCACCCCGAATCTGGCCTTGATCCTCGGTGGCACCGGCGCGCAGCTGGAACAGCTGGTCGGCGCCTTCGCCGCGCTGAACCGCGACGGCATCGCCGGGCATGTGCGCTACACCGCCACCGATAAGATCATCGACCGGCGGCTGATGTCGCCCGGCGCGGCGTGGATCGTGCGCGAGATTCTCCAGGCCAATCCGCGCCCCGGCTACGGCATCGGCACCTTCGACGTCGGCACGCGCCCGCGGGTGGCATGGAAGACCGGCACCAGCTACGGCTACCGCGATGCCTGGGCGATCGGTAGCACCCGCCGCTACACGGTCGGCGTGTGGGTCGGGCGCCCGGACGGCACCCCGTTGCCTGGCCAGTACGGCGCGGTGACCGCGCTGCCGCTGATGTTCGAGACTATCGACAGCCTGCCGCGCGCGCGGCGACAACGCGCCGCGGCCGATGCCGGGCAACGTGCAACAGCTGGACGTGTGCTGGCCACTGGGCATCGCCGCCGAACAGACCCCGCCCGCGCTGTGCCAGCGGCGCTTCTCCGCCTACGCGCTGGACGGCGCGGTGCCGCCGACCTTCGCCGAGCGCGACGCGCGGCTATGGAGCGCCGGCCGCGACACGGTGCAGGTGGACGCGCGCAGCGGCCTGCGCCTGTCGCCCGATTGCGCGCGTCCGCACACGCCGGTGCAGCGCGAACTCGCGCGCTGGCCGGCGCTGCTGACCCCATGGCTGCACGCCAGCGAACGCCAGGCCGGACAACTGCCCGCACTGGCGCCGGACTGCCGCGACGATGGCCACGGCGGCAACGACGTGCTGCGCATCGAAGGCCTCAACGACCTCGCCACGCTGGCGCGCGCGCCGGGCAGCCCCAGCGTGCGCCTGCAGGTGCGCGCGCTCGGCACCACCGCGCCGGTGGACTGGCTGCTGGATGGGCGCTGGATCGCGCGCACCGAGGGCGCGCGCAACTTCCAGCGCGATTTCGCCGATGCCGGCGACCATACCCTGACTGCGCTGGCCAGCAATGGCGCCTGGACGCAGGTGCGGTTCCGGGTGTTGCATTGAGTGCGCCCGACAGGGTATTGCTTCGGCAGTGGGGAATTTCATGATTGCTGTAGGAGCGGCTTCAGCCGCGACATGAACTTACCGAAGGTACCTGTCGCGGCTGAAGTTGCTCCTACAGGAGGGGCGGGCTTTACCGGCGAACCCCGCCGCGCTTGCCACAAAAAAAAGCGCCCGGCAGGTGCCGGGCGCTGGATGTGCATGCGCGCGATCCGCAGACCTACTTCCCGATCCACCCTTCCAGCAGGTCGGAAAACTCGTCGGCATGCTCTTCTTCCTGGGCCAGGATCTGCTCCAGGATGCGCTTGGTGGTGGTGTCCTTGTCGCCGACGAAATGGATCATCTCGCGATAGCTGTCGATGGCGATGCGCTCGGCGATCAGGTTCTCCTTGACCATGTCGCGCAGGTCTTCGCCTTCCTTGTACTCGGCGTGCGAACGCGCGGTCAGGGTGTCGGGATTGAGGTCCGGCTCGCCGCCCAGCTGCACGATGCGCTCGGCCAGCTTGTGCGCATGCTCCTGCTCCTGCTGCGCGTGCTCCAGGAACTCGCCCTTGATCGCGTCGGCGAGCATGCCCGAGGCCATGAAGTAGTGGCGGTAGTAACGCAGCACGCACACGTATTCGGTGGCGAGCGCATCGTTGAGCAGCTTGATTACCGCCTCGCGGTCGGCGCTGTAGCTCTTGGTGATCGCGCCGTCTTCGATGCTCTGGCGCGCGTTGGCGCGCAGCGTGGCGGTATCGGTGAGGCCGGCGGTGTGCTGCAGCGGCTTGGCGTCGTTGGCTGGCGTGTTGGACATGGCTGGCCGGTTCCTGTGTGATGGGTGAAAGGAGATCAGTCGGGAAGGTGTTGCAGCACGTAGTCGGCGGCGGAGACCTTGAATTCGCCCGGCGCCTCGACGAACAGCGCACGCACCACGCCGTCCTCGGCGTACAGCGCGAAGCGCCGCGCACGCACGCCCATGCCGTAGCTGCTGGCGTCCATTTCCAGGCCCAGCGCCTTGGCCAGTTCGCCGTTGCCGTCGGACAGCATCTGCAGGCCGTCGGGGACCAGCTGGCTGGTGCCCCAGGCCTGCATCACGAACGGGTCGTTGACCGCCATGCAGTACACCTCGATGCCACGCTTGCGGAATTCCTCGAAGTGCTCAACGTAGCCGGGCAGGTGCTTCTCCGAACAGGTCGGGGTGAACGCGCCGGGTACCGCGAACAGCAGCGCGTTACGGCCGTCGAACAGGTTGCGCGTGTCCACCTGTTCCACGCCCTCGCGGATGCGTTGCAGGACCACTTCGGGAATGCGTTCGCCGGGCTGGATGGGCATGTCGGGCTCCTTGGATGAATCGAGTCTAGAAATCGGAATGGGAAGGCAGCGTCAAGGCCCTTGAAAAGCGCGGGCCGGTTCCTATCTGGCAGGCATGGCGGCGGGCCTGGCCCGGCGCCGCGAACCACCCGTCAGGGTTCATCCCATTCACGTTGCAGGAGACTACGAGATGAGCATCGTCCGTTATCGTCCGTTGCCGGCCCAGGCCGCCTTCCAGAACGAGATCAAGCAGGTGTTCGACCGCTTCTTCGACCCCAATGGCGGCACCGACGAGTCGGCCGTCGTCACCGCGCAGTGGGTGCCGCGCGTTGACATCAAGGAAGAGGCCGAGCGTTTCGTGCTGTACGCCGACCTGCCCGGCATCGACCCATCCGAGATCGAGGTGTCGATGGACAAGGGCATCCTGTCGATCAGGGGCGAGCGCAAGAACGAGACCGCCGCCGACAGCGAGCGCTTCTCGCGCATCGAGCGCCGCTACGGCAGCTTCCACCGCCGCTTCGCGCTGCCGGACAGCGCCGATCCCGACAACATTTCCGCCACCGGCTACCATGGCGTGCTGGAAGTGCGCATCCCCAAGCGCCCGGCGAGCACGCCGCGCCGGATCCAGGTCGACACCGGGGCCACGATCGTGCAGTAAGCGCACGCACGCGCTGGCGACGCCGCGGCGTCGCCGCGCCTTCGCGGCCGGCCAGTAGAATGGCCGGGCGATGGTGCGCAGCATGCAACCGGCCCGTTGCCGCAAGGCGGCGGGCCGACTCTTTTTGAGGTGATGGATGGAATTCAAGGATTACTACGCGACCCTGGGCGTGGAGCCCAGCGCGGGCGACGCCGAGATCAAAACTGCCTATCGGCGGCTGGCGCGCAAATACCATCCCGACGTCAGCAAGGAGGCCGGCGCCGAGGACAAGTTCAAGGCCATCAACGAGGCCTACGAGGCGCTGCGCGATCCGCCCAAGCGCGCCGCCTACGACCAGCTGCGCGCGCAGGGCTATCGGCCCGGCGAAGAGTTCCAGGCTCCGCCCAACTACGGCGGCGCGCAGGGCTACGACTTCGAGGAAGTGTTCGGCAACGGCGGCGCCGGCGGCGGCTTCAGCGATTTCTTCGAGAGCCTGTTCGCGCGTCAGCAGCGCGCGCGCCAGGGCGGCGCCGGTCCCGGTCCCGGCCCGGGCGCGGGACCGGCGCCGCGCGGCGACACCCGCGCCAAGCTGGCGGTACCGCTGGAGGCGGTGTACAGCGGCGACAGCGTGCGCATCACCATCAATGGCCGCCAGCTGGACGTGCGCGTACCCAAGGGCGTGCGCCCCGGCCAGGTGATCCGGCTGAGCGGGCAGGGCAATGGCGGCAGCAACCTGCTGCTGGAGATCGAATACGCCGCGCACCCGCAGTTCGAGGTGGACGGGCTCAACATCCTCTACACCCTGCCGGTGACGCCGTGGCAGGCGGCGTTGGGCACCAGCATCAGCGTGCCGACCCTGGGCGGTGCGGTGGAACTGAAGATCCCGCCGGAGTCCGATGCCGGGCGCAAGCTGCGCCTGCGCGGCCGCGGCCTGCCGGGCACCCCGGCGGGCGACCAGATCGTGGAACTGGAAGTGCTGGCGCCGGCGCCGGAAACCGAGGCGCAGCGCAAGGCGTATCGGGGGTTGGCCAAGGCGTTCGGTGAGGTGGTCTGAGGGGCGGGACGCGGGACTCGGGACTTTCGCAAGTTCGGCGCATTTCTGCTTTTTTGTAGGAGGGGCTTCAGCCCCGACGCCTTACCGGTAACGCGTCGGGGCTGAAGCCCCTCCTACAAAAAAGCGGCTGCGCCGGAGCTGCAAAAAAAGCCGTTTTTTTGAAAAAATCGGTCCTTTTTGCATCAAATCGCTTGACATGGAGATGCCCCGGGACATCATTCTGCCGTCCCGAGTCCCGAGTCCCGAGTCCCGAGTCCCGAGTCCCGAGTCCCGAGTCCCGAGTCCCGAGTCCCGAGTCCCGAGTCCCGAGTCCCGAGTCCGTCTCACCCCTTCTGCCCATCCTCCCCACTGAACACACGCTCGATCACCTCGGACAGCTCGTCCTCGGAAAACGGCTTGGTGATGTAGGCGCGCGCGCCCTGGCGCATGCCCCACATGCGGTCGGTGTCCTGGTCCTTGGTGGTGACCAGGATCACCGGGATGTGCTGCGTGCTCGGTTCGCGGCGCAGGGTGCGGGTGGCCTGGAAGCCGTTGAGGTTGGGCATCACCACGTCCATCAGCACCAGGTCCGGCAACGCCGCCTTGGCCGCTTCCACGCCGGCCGCGCCGTCGGTGGCGGTGAGCGTTTCGTGGCCCAGCTTTTCGACGATGCGCTGGATGCCGAGCAACTGCGACGGCGAATCGTCGACGATCAGGATGCGTGCCATGTGTTTCCCCCTTGGAAGCACGAGTGTAGTGGCAGCGGCGCGCACCCGGAAAGCGGTGCGCATCACACCCACCCGGGGGCGTCTACGCCGCCGGATCCAGCCGCACCACGGTGCGTCCGAACGATTGTCCGGCGAGCATCGTCGCGAACACCGCGGGCAGGCCGGACAGCTCCACCTCGCGGGTGCAGATCGCGTCCAGGTGGCGCGGTTTCCAGTCGCTGCCCAGGTGCTGCCAGATCCGGTCGCGCAGGTCGCGGGCGGTGCCGGCCGAGCCGATCCCCAGCAGCGACACGCCGCGCAGGATGAACGGCATCACCGTCATGTCCAGCTCCGGGGTCGCCGCCAGCCCGGCGCTGGCGACGTTACCGTACGGCGCCGTCTGCGCCAGCAGGCTGGTCAGCATCGCGCCGCCGACGTTGTCCAGGCCGCCGCCGAAGCACACCGACTCCAAAGGGCGCCTGGTCTGCAGCGCGTCGCGGCCCAGCACCTGACTGGCGCCCAGCGCCTTCAGGTGCTTGGCGCGGTCGGCCTTGCCGCTGACCGCATGCACCTCGAAGCCGGCGCGGCTGAACAGGTCGATCGCCAGCGAGCCGACCCCGCCGGTGGCGCCGGTCACGCACAGCGGGCCGTGTTCCGGGGTCTGCCGGTTGTCGAGCAGGCGCAGCAGCGCCAGCGCCGCGGTGAAGCCGGCGGTGCCCAGCACCATGCTCTCGCGCAAGCTCAGCCCGGCCGGCAGCGGCACCACCCACTTGGCCTCCAGTCGCGCGTACTGGCTGTAGCCGCCGTCGCGGGTCTCGCTGAGGCCGCAGCCGGTGACCAGCACCGCATCGCCCTCCTTGCATCCCGGATCGCTGGAGGCCACCACATGCCCGGCCACGTCGATGCCGCCCACCAACGGGAAACGGCGCAGGATCTTGCCCTGTCCGGTGCCGGCCAGCGCGTCCTTGAAGTTCACCGACGACCAGGCGCCGCGGATCACCACCTCACCCGGGCTCAGCTGATCCAGCCCCACCGGCTCGACTGCGGCGCGGTAGCCGGCATCGTCCTGATGGATGCGGAAAGCAGGGAAGCGGGCGGGGAGCGACATCGCGAACACCTTGGTCGGCACGAAGGAATGCACCAAGATACCCTTTCGAAACGTCGGATCTGCCCCATCTTGTAGAATCGGCGACTCACTTACGGTGACCGGCGCGCACCGACGCGCCGCCACCTACCTTCTTGGAGCATGCATGGCCTGGAATACACCCGGCGGCAAGGGCGGAGATGGCTCGGACAATCACGGGCGCAATCCCTGGAAGCCTCGTGGCGGCAATGGCGGCGGCAAGTGGGGCGGGCTGCCGGGTCCGTTGAAGGACCTGTTCGGCGGCGACGGCGCCAACATCGGCCGCTGGGTGCTGGCGGCGGTGGTGCTGTTGTTGCTGTTCAGCAGCTTCCAGCTGATCGGCGAGCAGCAGCGCGGCGTGGTGCTGCGCTTCGGCCAGTTCTCGCGGATCCTGCAGCCGGGGCCGAACTTCAAGCTGCCGTGGCCGATCGAATCGGTGCGCAAGGTCAACGCCACGGAGATCAAGACCTTCAGCAACCAGGTGCCGGTGCTGACCCGCGACGAGAATATCGTCAGCGTCTCGCTCAACGTGCAGTACCGCATCGACGACCCGCGCATGTATGTGTTCGGCTCGCGCAACGCCGACCAGGTGCTGGAGCAGGCCGCGCAGAGCGCGGTGCGCGAACAGGTCGGCCGCGCCGACCTCAACGTGGTGTTGAACAACCGCGGGCCGATGGCCACCGCCGCGCGCGACCGCCTGCAGGCAGCGCTCAGCGCCTACCGCACCGGCCTGATCGTGACCGGGCTGACCCTGCCCGACGCGCGCCCGCCGGAAGAAGTGAAGCCGGCCTTCGACGAGGTCAACGGCGCGCAGCAGGTCAAGGAACGGCTGATCAACGAGGCCCAGGCCTATGCCGCCAAGATGGTGCCGGAAGCCCGCGGTCAGGCCGCGCGTACCCGTACCGTCGCCGAGGGCTACAAGGAAGCGTCGATCGCCCGCGCGCAAGGCGATGCCGAGCGCTTCACCCTGCTGCAGCAGCAGTACCAGAGCGCGCCGGAGGTCACCCGCAAGCGGCTGTGGCTGGAGACGGTGCAGAAGGTGCTGTCGGAGAACCGCAAGGTCATCGGCGGCGACGGCCGCCAGCTGATCTACGTGCCGATGCCGGCCGATGCGGGCAAGGGTGCCGGCGCTGCGGCGCCCGCGTCCGGCGTCGGCATGCCGACGCTGCCGCAGGAGGTCCTGATGCCGTCGCTGTCCAGCAGCCCGGCCGAGAGTATCCGCAGTCCGGAGCGCACGCCGCGCCCGAACGGCCGTGAGGAGGTACAGCCATGAGAATTTCCCTGTGGGCGGGCGTCGCGGTCGCGGCGCTGATCGTGCTGTTCAGCTCGGTGTTCGTGGTGCGCGAAGACCAGACCGCGATGGTGTTGAACCTGGGCCGCGTGGCCCGCGCCGACATCAAGCCTGGCCTGCATTTCAAGTTGCCGTATGAGACCTCGCGCGTGTTCGATCGCCGCTTCCAGGTGCTGGACACGCCGCCGGCGCGCTACTTCACCGCCGAGCAGAAGGACGTCAGCGTCGACTTCTTCGCCATCGGCTACATCTCCGACGTGCGTGCCTTCTACCGCGCCACCGGCGGCGACGAGAAGGTGGCCAACGCACGGCTGGCGCCGATCATCATCGATTCGCTGCGCAACCAGATCAACGCGCGCACCTTGCAGCAGCTGGTGTCCGGCGACCGCAGCGAACTGATCGCGCAGCAGCTGAGCGCGATCAATGCCGCCGGCAAGACCCTGGGCATGCAGATCACCGACCTGCGCATCAAGCAGATCGACCTGCCGACCGACAGCCAGGTGATCACCGACGTGTATGAGCGCATGCGCGCGCAGCGCAAGCAGGAAGCCAGCAAGCTGCGTGCCGAGGGCGAGGAACAGGCCCTGACCATCCGTGCCCAGGCCGACCGCGAAAGCACCGTGCTGGTCGCCGAGGCCGAGCGCGACGCGCAGAAGCTGCGCGGCGAAGGCGATGCGCAGGCCGCCAGCATCTACGGCAAGGCCGGCTCCGCCGACCCGTCGTTCTACGCGTTCTACCGCAGCCTGGAGGCCTATCGCGGCGCGATGGCCGACGGCAACGCGGTGATCGTGCTGGACAAGAACGATCCGTTTTTGCAGTACCTCAAGAGCGAGCGCTGAGGGGGGCGGGACTCGGGACTGGGGACTCGTAAGAGCGAGCTCCCCACTGTAGGAGCGGCTTCAGCCGCGACAGGAACTTGCCGAAGGTGCCTGCGGCTGAAGCCGCTCCTGCAGATGATCCAAGGCCGCTCCAGGCTGACGCGGCTCAACCCATCCCCCCCTTGCCCGAGACCCCCATGCACGACCTGATCGCCGCGCTGTGCCTGATGATCGTCTTCGAAGGGCTGGTGCTGCTGGTTGCGCCGGAGGCCTGGAAGCGGCTGGCGCAGCAGATGCTGGCCATGCCGGCCGCGCAACTGCGTGCGACCGGTGGCGTGGCCCTGGCGGTGGGGCTGGCGGCGCTGTGGTGGGTCCGCGCCTGAGCGGCGGCCGCTGCGGCATCCACGCCGGTCGCGCCACTGAACGCAGCGGCCGAGGGGGTGGTGAGCGTCACCCAAAACCCGGATAATGCACAAAAGCCGGCCGGGCCCGCTCCACACGAGCGCCTCGATCGGCTTTTTCCGTGTAGGGGCCTGCCGCCGCCTGGACGCTCCCCGATGGAGCGGCCGTACCGGCGCCGGCAAGACCCGTGCATGGCCACCACATCCGTGCGGCCCCGATGGCCGCGCAGCAAACCAGGAGTTACCCAGCCATGGGTCAGTCAGTTGTCGTGCTCGGCGCCCAGTGGGGCGATGAAGGCAAAGGCAAGATCGTCGATCTGCTCACCGAGGAAATCGGCGCCGTCGTGCGCTTCCAGGGCGGCCACAACGCCGGCCACACCCTGGTCATCAACGGCAAGAAGACCGTGCTGCACCTGATACCGTCCGGCATCCTGCGCGAAGACGCGTTGTGCCTGATCGGCAACGGCGTGGTGATCTCCCCGGCCGCCTTGATCAAGGAAATCAGCGAGCTGGAGGACGCGGGCGTGGAAGTGCGTTCGCGCCTGAAGATCTCCCCGGCCGCGCCGCTGATCATGCCGTACCACATCGCCCTGGATCAGGCCCGCGAGAAGGCCGCCGGCGGCAAGGCCATCGGCACCACCGGCCGCGGCATCGGCCCGGCCTACGAAGACAAGGTGGCGCGCCGCGGCATCCGCATCGCCGACCTGCATTACCCGCCGCAACTGGAAGAGCTGCTGCGCACCGCACTGGACTACCACAACTTCGTGCTGACCAAGTACCTGGGCGTGGACGCGGTCGATTTTCAGAAGACCTTCGACGAAGCCCTGGCCTTCGGCGACTACGTGCAACCGATGAAGTACGACGTGGCCGGCATCCTCCACGAGCTGCGCAAGCAGGGCAAGCGCGTGCTGTTCGAAGGCGCGCAGGGCGCGCTGCTGGACATCGACCACGGCACCTATCCGTACGTCACCAGTTCCAACACCACCGTCGGCGGCGCGCTGGCCGGCACCGGCGTCGGCGCCGATGCCATCGACTACGTGCTCGGCATCGCCAAGGCCTACGCCACCCGCGTCGGCGGCGGCCCGTTCCCGACTGAACTGGACGACGAAGTGGGCCAGGGCATCCGCGACCGCGGCGCCGAGTACGGCGCCTCCACCGGCCGCCCGCGCCGCTGCGGCTGGATGGACATCGTCGCGCTCAAGCGCGCCGTCGCCATCAACGGCATCTCCGGCCTGTGCATCACCAAGCTCGATGTGCTCGACGGCATGGAGAAGCTGAAGATCTGCATCGCCTACGAATACCGCGGCAAGCGCACCGAATACGCCCCGCTGGACGCGCAGGGCTGGGAAGAGTGCACCCCCGTGTACCTGGAGTTCCCCGGCTGGACCGAGAACACCCACGGCATCACCGAGTGGGACAGGCTGCCCGCCGCCGCCCGCGCCTACCTGCGCGCGCTGGAGGAACTGGCCGGCTGCCCGATCTCGATCGTCTCCACCGGCCCGGACCGCGACCACACGATGGTGCTGCAGGATCCGTTCGCGTGAGTTGAGCGCAGGTCGTAAGAAAAAGCCCCGCACTGCGGGGCTTTTTCGTTGAGTCGCGAAGCTTCACTCGCTTTGCAGGCGGATCAGGGTTGGCGATGGCGGAGCGATACGACGAGGACGGGATCCCATTCCTTCACTCCCAGAACATTCGCGCTTTTGAGCTTTCAGAGAGCCGAGGAGATCGTCAGCGCGTTCGACATGCTGGCAGGCAATCCGTTGATCGGCCGACCGGTCCATGGAGACAGCCGCGAACTGGTGATGGGCCGCGGTTCGCGCGGTGACGTGGCGTTGTATCGCTATGTGGATGTGACCGATACGGTGGTCGTGCTGGCGATTCGCGTACAGCGAGCGGCGGGCTATGCACGCGATGCAGGAAACCGAGGCGCGGACACCCGCGCCAACCACCAAGGAAGACCGCTGATGTTCGCAGCACTGTTCGACAAGCTGTTCAATCGCAAGCCCAGTGCGGATGCGTTCGCCAAGCTGTTCCTCGATGCGCTGCGTGCGCGGCTATCGGGACGCGTTGACCTACCTGCCCGACGAATTCCGCTTTGCCGACCAGCGCGGGCGCATCATCAACCTGCACAACGCCTACCACGCCTACACCACGGCCGATCGCCACGGCCGCGCCGAGGTGCTGCGCAGCTATGCCGCCGCATGCGTCGAAGGTCATAACGAAGACCACGAGACCCGAACATTCGAGCAGGTACGGCCGACGCCGATGCCGGTGATTCGCCATCGCGGCATGCTCGAGGAAATGCGCCTGGAGCACGTGCGCGAGCATGGCTGGGATGCGCCCTTCGCGGTCGTCTGGCGCGAGATTGCCGAGGACTGCGTCGAGTTGCTGGCGATCGACCGCCCCGATTCGACCTCGACCCTGACCCAGGGGCCGAAAGAAGCGTGGGGCATCACCTTCGAGCAAGCCCTGGCCATCGCCCACGACAACCTGCGCGACGCCACGCCGGAGCGCTTCGTCGAGGTTGCCGCAGGTATCTTCAAGGGCGCATGGCAGGATGCCTACGACACCAGCCGCGTGCTGCTGCCCGACGTGCTGCAGCGCGTCCCGGTGAAAGGGCGGCCGGTGTTCAAGCTGCCCACGCGCGATTGCCTGCTGGTGGTGGGCGACCGCGACGAAACCGCGATGGCCGGTATGCTGGAACTGAGCCTGGAAGCGGCCGCGCACGGCCGCTGCATCTCCTCGCTGGTGTTCGCCTACGACGCGCGCCGGATCGTCCCGTTCGCGCTGCCGCAGCCGGAACACCGGCGCCGGCAGGCCGATCTGCGGCGGGTGATGGAGGCCTCCACCTATTCCGTGCAAAAGGAATTCCTGGAAAAGATCCACGCCGCGAACCAGGACGACATTTTCGTCGCCTCCTACCACGTGTTCGAGGAAAACGACGGCAGTGGTCGGCAGTTTTCGGTGGTCACCTGGACCCGCGGCATGGACACCTCGCTGCCCAGGGTCGAGCGCATCGCCTTCGTCACGCCAAAGCAGGACGGCGATGCGGACGTGGTGTTCGTCCAGTGGGACACGGCCGTGGCCGTTGTTGCCGATTTGATGGAGCAGGAACCCGACTTCTATCCGCCGCGCTTTCGCGCGCGCGACTTTCCCAGCGAGGCGCAACTCCGGCAACTGGCATGACCTGGCCGCTGCCATCGGCTCGGCAAGGCGGGGGCCTGTCGGCCCGACCTGATCGTCCGCTGTCCGCATTCCAGGCGGCCGCGCCGAATGCGCCACGCCGTCTGTATCCTGCGCCGTCCCCTTCGAAAAGCCCTCATGCGCCAGATCCTGACGACCGCTATCGCCCTGGCCTTAGCCAGCGTCTCGCCGTGCACGTTCGCTCAGCCGGACAGTCCTGCACCCGGCGTCGCCGCCGTGGTCACCACGCAACTGCCGCGCACCGCAAGGCCGCGCCATTACGCGCTGGAGATCACCCCGCACGCCGACAAGATGACGTTCGACGGCAAGGTCCGCATCGAGCTCGACGTGCTGCAGGCCACCGACCGCATCGTGCTGCAGGCGGCCGCCCTGCGCTTCGGCCGTAGCACCGTGACCGGCGGCAAGTCCAAGGCGGCGCTGGTGGCCAAGGTCGCCAGCGACGCCGACGCGCAGACCGCCAGCTTCGTGTTCGCCCAGCCGCTGGCGCCGGGCAGCTACGTGCTGTCCATCGACTACAGCGGCGTCATCAACACCCAGGCCAACGGCCTGTTCGCGCTGGACTACGCCACCGCGCACGGCCAGCAACGCGCGCTGTACACGCAGTTCGAGAACTCCGACGCGCGCCGCTTCCTGCCGTCCTGGGACGAACCCGACTTCAAGGCCACCTTCGACCTGACGGTGAATGCACCGGCCGCGCAGATGGTGGTCGGCAACATGCCCGTGGCCGCCACCACCGACCTCGGCCATGGCCTCAAGCGCGTCGCGTTCCAGACCACGCCGAAGATGTCCACCTACCTGCTGTTCCTGGGCGTGGGCGATTTCCAGCGCACCGCGCTCAAGGGCGACAACGGCACCGAGATCGGCGTGATCGCCCCGCAGGGCAAGGCCGACCAGGCGCACTTCGCGCTGGAGTCCGGCCGCGACGTGCTGCGCGAATACAACGACTACTTCGGCGTGCGCTATCCGCTGCCAAAGCTGGACAACATCGCCGCGCCGGGCGGCAGCCAGTTCTTCAGCGCCATGGAGAACTGGGGCGCCATCTTCACCTTCGAACATTCGTTGCTGCTGGACCCGGCCGTGTCGGACGTGACCGATCGGCAGCGCGTGTTCACCACGGCCGCGCACGAGATCGCGCACCAATGGTTCGGCGACCTGGTGACCATGGCCTGGTGGGACGACCTGTGGCTCAACGAAGGCTTCGCCACCTGGCTGGAAGGTCGCACCACCGCCAAGCTGCACCCGGAATGGGATATCGACAAGACCGGCCCGGCCCACGTCAGCCGCGCCGCCATGGGCGGAGACGCCTACGCCACCACCCACCCGGTGGTGCAGAAGGTGGACACCGTCGAACAGGCCAGCCAGGCCTTCGACGGCATCACCTACCAGAAGGGCTCGGCGGTGATCGGCATGCTCGAGGACTACGTCGGCGCCGACGCATGGCGCGACGGCGTGCGCCGCTACATCAAGAAGCGCGCCTACGGCAACGCGGTCACCGGCGACCTGTGGCGGGAAATCGACGCCGCCGCACCGGGCAAGCACTTCCAGCAGGTGGCGCACGACTTCACCCTGCAGCCTGGCGTGCCGCTGATCAAGGTCGACTCCAGTTGCAACGCTGGCACCACCGTCGTGCGCCTGGAGCAGGGCGAATACACGCTCGACCGCCCCGACAAGCAACCGTTGCGCTGGCACGTGCCGGTGGCGGTGCGCAGCGGCGAGCGCGAGGAGCGCGTGCTGGTGGACGGCAGCGCGCAGTTGCGGCTGCCCGGCTGCGCCGCACCCGTGCTGGTCAACGCCGGGCAGAAGGGCTACTACCGCACGCTCTACGCACCCGCGCAATTCAAGGCGCTGGCCGCCGGTTTCGCCACGCTGCCGATGGTGGACCAGCTTGGCGTGATGCTGGACACCGGCGCGCTGGCAGACGTGGGCCTGCAACCGCAGGCGGATCTGCTCGACCTGGCAGGCAAGGTGCCGGTGGGCGCAGCGTCCGACCTGTGGACCACGGTGTCCGGCGTCTACTTCGGCATCGACGCCCTGTTTAAGGCCGACCCGAAGGGCCAGGCCGCCTGGCGCCGCTACGCGGTGTCGCGGCTGGCGCCGGAATTGGCCACGCTGGGCTGGGACGAGCGCGATGGCGACTCGGCCCAGGTCAAGCAACTACGCGCGCGCCTGATCGGCACGCTCGGCACCCTGGGAGATGCCGAGGTGATCGCCGAAGCGCGACGCCGCTTCGCCGCCTTCCAGGCCGATTCCAAGACGCTGTCGCCGGAACTGCGCAACACCGTGCTCAACATCGTCGCGTACAGTGCCGACGCCGCCACGTGGGACACCTTGCACCGGATGGCACAGAAGGAAACCTCCTCGATGATCCGCGATCAGGACTTCCAGCTGCTGGCCATCGCCAAGGACGCCACGCTCGCGCAGCGCGCCCTGGACATGGCGCTGACCGACGAACCCGGGGCGACCAACAGCGCCACCATGATCTCGTTGGCGTCATATGATCACCCGGACCTGGCCTTCGATTTCGCCGTGGCCCATCGCGAACGCGTGGATACCCTGGTGAGCACTGGCTCGCGCGCCCGCTACTACCCTTACCTGGGCATGCATTCGGACGACCTGAAGATGGTCGACAAGATCCAGGCGTATGCCGATCGCTACCTTGCTCCGACCTCGCGCCGCGATGCCGACGTCGCCATCGCCGCTATCCGGACCAGCGCGAAGCTGCGTGCGCAGCGGGTGCCGCAGATCAAGGCGTGGTTGGCGGGGCGGAAGGGGTGAGGGTGAGTGGCGGTTGGTCGAGTGCAGCTGGCTTTGGTGATAAGCGTGTTTCGCCGCAGGAGGCGACGGCGATAGGGTGTGCAAATACCCAAATTGGGTAGAAACCTACCCAATTTGGGTACGAGGGCGGGCGGTTGGTGCGCGCGGGTTGGAAGGCCCGCGTCGCTTGCCGAGGGCAGCGGCAAAGTTGAAGTCACAGCGCCCACCTGCCATCATGCGTTGCAATTGCAACGCATGAGGTGTCGCATGAAATCAGCATCCCTTCCTTCGCTCCGGGTCGATCCTGCGCTGCGCGAAGTGGACTGGCCAGAGTTCCGTAGACACTCAGTTGCGGCTCTGCGCGTAGCGCCTTTCAAACTCTACAGGTGACAGCCCGGCAGCGGAACCATTCCGGCGGATCGGGTTGTAGAACATCTCGATGTAGTCGAACACGTCCGATGCTGCCACGGCGCGTGTCGGGTAGATCCGCCGCTTGATCCGCTCCTTCTTCAAGACGCTGAAGAAGCTCTCGGCCACGGCGTTGTCGTGGCAGTTCCCGCGTCGGCTCATGCTCGGCACCATCCGGTGCGCTTTCAGGAACGACTGCCAGTCGCTGCTGGTGAACTGACAGCCCTGATCCGAATGCACCAGCACACCTGGGCCCGGCTTGCGCCGCCAAGCTGCCGCCACCAGCGCCTGCAGTACCAGATCGCTGGTCATCGTCGACGCCGTCGCCCAGCCGACGATCTGCCGCGAGTACAGATCCATCACCGTCGCCAGGAACAGCCAGCCCTCGTAGGTCCTGATGTAGGTGATATCCGTGACCCAGACCTTGTTCGGCGCCTGTGGCGCGAATTCCCGGTTGAGCACATTGGTCACCACGCCCACGGGACCACCGTGATGACGTGGCTTGCGGCCGTAACCGACTTGGGCACGCAGGCCTTCTGCTTTCATCAACCGCAGGACGCGGTGCCGGCTGCAGCGCTCGCCGGCCTCGCGCAGGTCCAGGGTGATCTTGCGATAGCCATACACCGTGCCGCTGGCCAGCCAGTGGTGCTTGATCAGCCCCAGCAGACGCTGATCTTCGCGCTCGCGAGCACTGGCGCCATGGCGCAGCCAGGCGTAGTAGCCACTGCGTTGCACGTCCAGCACCCGGCACATCGCCACCAGACGGAACTCCCGGACGTGCGCGCGCATGAACGCGTACTTCGCCCTTACCCCTTGGCAAAGTACGCGGCGGCTTTTTTTAGGATGTCGCGCTCCTCGGTTACCCGCCGCAGCTCAGCCTTGAGCCGGCGGATCTCGGCCGAGTCGCTCGGCGCGGCCGGGGCTCCAGGGGCCGGTACCGTCTTCTTGGCCGCCTGCACCCAGCCATACAACGTGTGCTTGGGAACCCCTATGCGGGAGGCGACGTCAACCACCGTGAAGCCACGCTCGATCACCTGCCTCTCCGCCTCGGCACGGAACTCATCCGTGTACTGCTTGCTGTTGCCCATAAACACCTCGGTCATTGCCATCAATTATGGCAACTGGATGTCTACGAAAGGCTGGCCAGTCCATATTGCACCGCCCACTCGCGATAACACAGCGCCGCGATACGCTCACGCGGCAGCATGCAGTTGCCGCTGCCCGGTTGTAGCCTATGAGGGAAACTTGGCACCGGCACGCCCATCAATTCGCCGAAGGTGCGGAAGGCGGAGTTGCTGTTGATGGTGGCGCCGAGCAGCTTGAAGCCGTAGTTGGGGTAGTCCAGGTCCTGGGCGTTGAGTTCGGGCATGGCGCATAACGCCGCGTGCCAGCGCGCCAGGATATCGTGCTTGTCGCCGCTGGCGGCGGTACGCGCTGGCTGGCCGTCGCGCAGGTAGCTGGTGCGGTCGGGCTGGGCGCCGATGGCCTGTGCGTAATCGGCGTCGTGCGGGTAGTGCCAGACGCGCAGCGCGTGCCTGCGTGCGTCGGTGCCGATCGGGATCGGCGTGCCGGTGTGCCGGTCGGTGGCCAGGCCGTGCAGTTCGGCCAGGATGCTGCCGCGCTCGTCACGCAGCACCCAGTAGGCGTGGCCGGCGATGCCGGCAATGCAGAGCAAGCGTGCTTCGATCGAATGGTCGCGCATGTGGCTCTTCTTTCCGTCTGCTCGAGACTAGCGCGGTGGGGTGGCGATGCAACTGCCGAGCGCCGCCTTGAGGTCCTGCATCGCCTGCGCCATGACGGCTGCAGCGGCGCGCGATTGCGTGGGGTGTTAGCGCCGCGCGCGCCGCCAGGCGATCAGCGCGGCGACCGCCGCCACGGCGGCAATCGTGCCGACGGCGGCCACCCTGGTCGCCAAGCGCGTGCGCTGCGCGCGTCGGCGCAGGTCGCTGTCGGTGCCGCCTGCAGACAGGGGCGACTGGAACACCTCGCTGCGGGTGCCCGGTGCGCCGCGTGCGCGGAGCGCTTTGGCTGGCGCCTTGGCGCCGCGGCCTGGGGCGTCTGCGTGGGCGCCATTGGCGCTGTGGAGGGGCGTGGCGGCTGCTGTGGTCATGCTTTTCGTTGTCCTGCGCGCTGCGGTCATGCGTGCGTCTCGCCTGTGCTGTGATGTAGGTACATTTTGAATGCTCCCAAGCGCAACGTTAACGCAGCGCGGGCGAAAAGTAAGAATTCCCATCGCGTGCGGCGACATTGCGCCGCGTCGCAGCCGCTGATCCGTTCAGATGCCGGGATGGCGTCTTCTTTGCCGCTCCCCCATCTTGTGCCCATGGACCTGTTCGCCCAGCCCGACGACGCGCCGCATTGCCTGGTGGCCGATGCCGAGGGCGGTATCCGCTATTGGCCGCAGTTGCTCGATCCGGAGCCGGCGCAGGCCCGGTTCGCCGCCTTGCGCGATGGCGCGCAGTGGCAGCAGCTGCGCCGGCCGATGTACGACCGGGTGGTGGACGTGCCGCGGCTGGTGGCGGCGTACGGCCTGCACGCGCTGTCCGAGGCGCTGCCGTTGCGCGGGCTGCATGCCGCGGTGCAGGCGCGGGTGCCGGCGCCGTACACCGATGTGGGCCTGAATCTGTACCGCGACGGCCGCGACAGCGTGGCGATGCACCACGACACGCTGCATACGCTGCTGGCGCCGCACCCCATCGCGCTGGTGTCGCTGGGCGCGCCGCGGCGCATGAACCTGCGCGCCAAGGCCGGCGCGCGCAGGAGCATCGGCGTGGAACTGGCGCCGGGCAGCCTGCTGGCGATGCGCCACGCCTCGCAGCTCAGCCACGAACACGGCATCCCCAAGACCGCCAGGCCGGTGACGCCGCGGATGAGCGTGGTGTTCCGGGTGCGGCCGCCGCCGGTCTGAACCGTTTGCGCCGCGATGGCGTGCGGATTCCGCAATAATGCGGGTCTGCTCCGTCAGGAAGACCGCATGACCGCTCTCACCGAACGCTATGCGCGTGCCGTGGATTACGCGCGTATCGCCCACGCCGGCCAGTTCCGCAAGGGCGGCACGGTGCCGTATGTCAGCCATGTGCTGGGGGTCTCGACGCTGGTGCTGGAAGCCGGCGGCAATGAAGACCAGGCGATCGCGGCGTTGCTGCACGACGTGGTCGAGGACTGCGGCGCCGGCCACGAGGCGGTGATCCGCGCACAGTTCGGCGATGCGGTGGCGGCGATCGTGATGGGCTGTACCGACGCCAGCGCCGAGCGCAAGGCGGCGCAGGAGGACGTGCCGGCCAGGCGCCGTGCCTGGCGCATCCGCAAGCAGGCGTATCTGGCGCATCTGCGCCAGGCGCCGGATGTAGTGCTGTTGGTGTCGGCCTGCGACAAGCTTTACAACGCGCGCAGTATCGTTGCGGATCTGGAAGATCCCGCGGTGGGTATGCAGGTGTTCGAGCGTTTCACTGCCGGCCGCGAGGGGACTTTGTGGTACTACGGCGCGCTGCATGCGGTGTTCGCCGAGCGCGGCGTGGCGGTGCTGCGGCCGTTCGCGGCGGCGGTGGCGCGGATGCATGCGTTGGCGGGAGGGGTGTTTGCTGCGGACGATGCCGGCGCGCTTGTGGCGCCTTCGTTGGCGTAGTCGCCTGGCGCCGGCAGGCGCGGTCTCCGACGCTGACAGGCGCAGCTTCGTGCGCTTACATCAGCGAGTCGCTTTCGCGCCGGACCCTCACCCCAACCCCTCTTCCGAGGGGAGAGGGGCTTCAGGCGGCTGCCGTTTCTTTCGTGTCGAACGGCCCCAGGTAGTCGAGTTTGCCCACCGCCACGCCTTGCTGGCGCAGGATCGCGTGCGCGGTGGCGACATGGAAGAAGAAGTTGGGCAGGGCGAAGGTCAGCAGGTAGTCGCTGCCGTTGAAGTCGGCCTTCAATTTGCCGGCGCTCAGCGACACCGCGCGGTCCTGTGCACCGTCCAGGGCGGACGCATCCACGCTGTGCAGGAAGCGCTGGGTGGCGGCGATGCGCTCGCGCAGCTGCGCCAGGGTGGTTTCGTCGTCCGCCATCTTCGGCGGCACGATGTCGCTGAGGCGGCCGATGGTGTTCTTGGCGGTGTCCGAGGCGCGCTGGATCTGCGCGGCGAAGCCGAACATGTCCGGTGCCAGGCGCGCGTCGACCAGCGTCTGCGGATCCAGGCCCTTGTCCTGCGCATGGCGCTCGGCCAGGTCGACGTAACGTTGCAGCACGCCCAGGCCACGCAGCAATACCGGGACGCTAAGGCGGTACATTGAGACGGACATGAGCGGTTCCTTGAGAAAGAAGGGGGCAGGGTTAGGCATCGGCATCGGTGCGGCAACAACTGGATGGGGCGTTGCGGGTGCGAACACAAGAGCGCTGCGATGGTCGCGGCGCGTGGCGCGCGCCATATCTGCGTGTAGTTGGGGGCCGATTCCGCGCTACGTTTAGCGGCGGGTGACAGCGTCGGGACTGAAGTCCCTCCTGCAGCGTGCCCAGCCGGCTCGCCGCAATTTTCTTGTAAGAGAGGCTTCCGCCTCGACCGTGATGTATCGATTTCCAAGCTGTCTGTCGCGGCTGAAGCCGCTCCTACAGGGCGCCTTGGTTGGGGCCTGTCGGCTCTTGTAGGAGCGGCTTCAGCCGCGACCGGCGAAGCGGTGGGCCTGATAGCTTCGAACAGTGCCGAAACTGAAGTTCCTCCTGCAAGAGTGCATGTCCAGTGACAGGTGTGCGTGGTCGCGAAGGCGACGCCGCGCCCATCGCGCCAGCGCATACACAGCCGCATCCGCCCGACCCGCTAAGCTTGCGCAAGCTCTTGCCCATTTTCCAGCCAATGCCCAAGCCGTCCGTTTCCCCCGCCTCCGGTTTCGTCCGCGTCCGTGGCGCCCGCGAACACAATCTCAAGGACGTGGACGTGGAACTGCCGCGCGATGCGCTGGTGGTGTTCACCGGGGTGTCCGGTTCCGGCAAATCGTCGCTGGCGTTCGGCACGCTGTTCGCCGAGGCGCAGCGCCGCTATCTGGATTCGATCTCGCCCTACGCGCGGCGCCTGATCGACCAGGCCGGGGTGCCGGACGTGGATTCCATCGAAGGCCTGCCGCCGGCGGTGGCGCTGCAGCAGCATCGCGGTGCGCCGAGCACGCGTTCGTCGGTGGGCAGCGTCACCACCATCTCCAATTCGCTGCGCATGCTGTATTCGCGTGCCGGCGACTATCCGCCGGGGCAGGCCATCATCTATGCCGACGGCTTCTCGCCGAACACACCGGCCGGCGCCTGCCCGACCTGCCACGGCCTGGGCCGCATCTACGACGCCACCGAGGCGTCGATGGTGCCGGATCGCACGCTGAGCATCCGCGAGCGCGCCGTGGCCGCATGGCCGCCGGCCTGGCACGGGCAGAACCTGCGCGACATCCTCACCACGCTCGGTCACGACGTCGATGTGCCGTGGGCCAAGCTGCCGAAGAAGACCCGCGACTGGATCCTGTACACCGACGAGCAGCCGACGGTGCCGGTGTATCCGGGTTTCAGCCTCGCCGAGACGCAGCGCGCGCTGCGGCGCAAGCAGGAACCGGCCTACATGGGCACCTTCAGCAGCGCGCGCCGTTACGTGTTGCACACCTTCGCCAGCACGCAAAGCGCGCTGATCAAGAAGCGCGTGGCGCAGTATCTGCTGAGCACGCCATGTCCGACCTGCGACGGCAAGCGCCTGCGTCGCGAGGCGCTGTCGGTGACCTTCGCCGGGCTGGACATCGGCGCGTTGTCGCAGCGTCCGCTCACGCAAGTGGCCGAGCTGCTGCGCCCGGCCGCGGCTGGCCGCACCCGCGACGCCAAGCGTCATCCCGAGCAGGCCATCGCCGCGCAGCGCCTCGCGCAGGATCTGCTGGCGCGGATCCAGATGCTGCAGGAGCTGGGCCTGGGCTATCTCACCCTGGAACGCAGCACGCCCACGCTGTCGCCCGGTGAGTTGCAGCGGCTGCGCCTGGCTACGCAGATCCGCTCGCAGCTGTTCGGCGTGGTTTACGTGATGGACGAGCCGTCCGCCGGCCTGCATCCTGCCGACGCGCAGGCGCTGCTGGCCGCGCTGGATCAGCTCAAGGCCGCGGGCAATTCGCTGTTCGTGGTCGAGCACGAGATCGACGTGATCCGCCATGCCGACTGGATCGTCGATGTCGGTCCCGGCGCAGGCGAGCAGGGCGGGCAGGTGCTGTACAGCGGACCGCCGGCGGGGCTGGCGCAGGTTGCGGCCTCGTCCACGCGCCGCTATCTGTTCGCCGAGCAGGCGCCGATCGCGCATGCGCCGCGCGCGCCGGGCGCGTGGCTGCAGCTGCGCGGCATCACCCGCAACAACGTCGCTGCGCTGGACGTGGACATCCCGCTGGGCGTGTTCACCACGGTCACCGGCGTGTCCGGTTCCGGGAAATCGTCGCTGGTCAGCCAGGCATTGGTGGAGTTGCTTGGCGCGCATCTTGGTCAGGAGCATGCCGATCCGGAAGAAGGCGTGGATCCGCTGGAACGCAGCACGCAAGCGGCGACAGATGGACGCATCGCCGATGGCCTGCAGCATGTGCGGCGCCTGGTGCAGGTGGACCAGAAGCCGATCGGCCGCACGCCGCGCTCGAACCTGGCAACCTATACCGGGCTGTTCGACCACGTGCGCAAGCGCTTCGCGGCCACGCCCGCGGCGCGCAAGCGCAAGTACGACGCCGGCCGTTTCTCGTTCAACGTCGCCAAGGGCCGTTGCGCCACCTGCGAAGGCGAGGGCGCGGTGTTCGTGGAATTGTTGTTCATGCCCAGCGTGTACGCGCCATGCCCCAGCTGCCATGGCGCGCGCTACAACGCCAAGACGCTGGAGATCGAACTGCGCGGGTACACCATCGCGCAGGTGTTGCGCATGACCGTGGCGCAGGCGGCGGACTTCTTCGCCGACGATGCGGCGATCGCACGGCCGTTGCAGGTACTGGCCGAGGTGGGCTTGGGCTATCTGAGGCTGGGCCAGCCGGCCACCGAACTGTCCGGCGGCGAGGCGCAGCGCATCAAGCTGGCCACCGAACTGCAACGCGCGCAGCGCCGCGACACCGTCTACGTGCTCGACGAACCGACCACCGGCCTGCATCCGGCCGACGTGGACACGCTGCTGCGCCAGTTGCACGGGCTGGTGGAGGCGGGCAATACCGTGGTGGCGGTCGAGCACGACATGCGCGTAGCCGCGGCCAGCGACTGGATCATCGACATGGGGCCAGGCGCCGGCGACGAAGGCGGCAAGGTCGTCGTCGCCGGCCTGGCGCAGGCGGTGGCCCGGCATGCGGGTAGCCGGACTGCGCCATTTCTCGCTGAGGCGATGCGAGGCTAGCGCGCCTTCGCTCTCATCTGTTGCAGGCAGTGAACCTTGTGGTGTGTCTGCTGCGGATGGCGCGCGCAAGTGCATCGCATCGCCAACGCAGCTTCCGCCGACATGCACAAGCGGTGCTGTTCGGGCGGCATGCGGAGGAAGTCGCACTGCGCCGTTCTTGGCGCAGGCGCTGCAGTGATAGCGCGTTGTCCCCTGTAGGAGCGGCTTCAGCCGCGACGGGCTTTACTGATGGTGCCTGTCGCGGCTGAAGCCGCTCCTACAAGGTGCAAGGGCGGGCGCGAGGCAGTGCCGTCGCTACAACTCGGTGTATTTGGTGATGCGGCCCTTGGCGCGGTCCACCGGGTATTTGGCGGCGTTGACCTGCATCTTCTGCCGCGCCGCCTCGATCGGGTCGATGCCCAGCTTGTCGCACAGCTGCAGCAGGTATAGCAGCACGTCGGCCACCTCGCTGCCGACCTGGGCCTTCTTGTCGTCCGACAGTTGCCGGCTCTGCTCGTCGGTGAGCCATTGGAAATGCTCGAGCAGTTCCGACGCCTCGACCGACAGCGCCGCGGCCAGGTTGCGTGGGGTGTGGAACTGGCCCCACTCGCGTGCGTCGGCGAACGCGCGCTGGGCGGCTTGCAGGTCGTGGAGGCTGTCGGGCACGGGATAAGTTCGCGGGGCGGGAAGCAGCATGGTAATGCAGCGCCGGAACCGCTCGCGGCGGCAGGCGGCGCCGGCGCGGCCTCAGTCGCCGTTTCCCGCGCGCCAGCGGGCGATGCAAAGCGAAACCGCTGCGCCGTGCTCGCGGGATGCCCATACATCCGTCGGGGCGCGCTCGTCTGCGCTTCGCAGTGCCCGCATGCTGCGCAATCGTGGCGCAATGACCGGCGATTGCGCCAACCGGCACCGACGCGCGCATCGCCACCTGAACGCCATCGGCGCGCCGTGCGCCGGCCGCAGCGTCAACCGCAGCGCGGCTGTGTCTCGCGCCGCGCCGCCGGCACGATCGGCAACGACGCGCAGCGCGCTGCCCGCATTCACGCCTGGCGCTGCCGGCGCCTGTTAAGCATGAAGCCAAGCGGGCTCTCTGGCCCCTCTGGATCATCATGGCGTCCCCCTGGCGTGCGTTGCGTAGACGGCTGCTTCCTTATCGGCGCGGGCTCTCCGGCATGCGTGCGCTGTTCCTGCAGCATGGTCGCGGGCAGCCGCTGGCCGAAGAGCCGTTGCGCGCACAGCTGCTCAGCGCCGAGCAGATGGCCGCGCACGGCGAAGCCCTGGCGCGCAGCCACCGGGTGCGCGGCGGGCGCAGCCCCGAGGTGTTGCTGGCGCGGCTGAAACAGAACGAGGACGTGCTGCGCGACGCCTTGGCGATGCTCTCGGCGATGGTCCGCGACGACATCCGCGTCACCCCCGCCGGCGAGTGGCTGCTGGACAACTTCTACCTGGTCGAAGAACAGATCCTGATCGCGCGGCGCCATCTGCCTGCCGGCTACAGCCGCCAGCTGCCGGCGCTGGCGCAGGGCGCGTCGGCCGGGTTGCCGCGCGTCTATGCGTTGTCGATGGACGCGATCGCACACGGCGACGGCCGTATCGATGCCGACATGGCCAGCCGCTTCATCGCCGCCTACCAGACGGTGACGCCGCTGAAGCTGGGCGAGCTGTGGGCGATTCCGATCATGCTGCGCCTGGGCCTGCTGGAAAACCTGCGCCGGGTCGCGGCGCGGGTGATGCGCGACGGTATCGACCATCGCCTGGCCAGCGACTGGGCCGACCGGCTCAATACCACCGCCGTGCAGGATCCCAAGAGCGTGGTGCTGGTGGTCGCGGACATGGCGCGCTCGCAGCCGCCGCTGTCCGGCGCGTTCGTGGCCGAACTGGTGCGCGCGCTGCACGGGCGCGGCGGGGTGCTGGCGATGCCGGTGACCTGGGTCGAGCAGTGGCTGGCCGACGGCGGCCAGCGCATCGACGAGATGGTGCATGCGGAAAGCCAGCAGCAGGCCGCCGATCAGGTCTCGATCAGCAACAGCATCGCAAGCCTGCGTTTGCTGGCGACGATGGACTGGCGCGATTTCGTCGAAGAGTTGAGCGTGGTCGAGGCGCATCTGCGCCGCGATCCGCATGGCACCTACGCGCAGATGGATTTCCAGACCCGCGACAGCTACCGGCACAGCGTCGAGCTGCTGGCGCGGCGCAGCGGCGCCAGCGAAGACGCGGTGGCCGCGTGCGTGCTGCAGCTGGCGCAGGCGGCATCGTTGGACGACCAGCGTCACGTCGGCTACTACCTGGTCGACGACGGCCAGCGCGATCTGCCGGCGGCGATCGCCGCGTTGCCGCGCGCGCGGCGTCGGCCCCACGTGGCGCGGCGCACGCTGCCATTGCCGGCGTACCTGCTGCCGATCGCGGCGATCGCCGCATTCGGCGCCTGGACCTTGCTTGAGCAGTTGCATGCGCTGACCGCGGTGCCGGCCTGGCTGTGGGCGACGGCCGCGCTGCTGGGCGTGCTGGTGTTCAGCGAACTGGGCGTGGCCCTGGTCAATTGGGCGGCGACGCTGCTGGTGGCGCCGCGCACGCTGCCGCGGATGGACTTTTCCAAGGGCATTCCGGCCGGCGCGCGGACCCTGGTGGTGGTGCCGAGCATGCTCAGCGACACGGCCACGATCGACGAACTGGCCGAGGCGCTGGAAGTGCGGTTCCTGGCCAACCGCGATACGCAGCTGCATTTCGCGCTGCTCACCGATTTCCTGGACGCCGCGCAGGCGACGCTGCCCGGCGATGCGGCGCTGCTCGACCACGCCGTGCAGCACATCGTGCGGCTCAACCAGCGCTACGCGCCGGAAAGCGGCGACCGCTTCTTCCTGCTGCACCGCCCGCGCCTGTGGAGCGCCGGCGAGCGCGTCTGGATCGGCCACGAGCGCAAGCGCGGCAAGCTGGCGGCGCTGAACCGGCTGTTGCGCGGCGGCGCGGCCGATGCCGATTTCAGTGCGCTGATCGGCACCACCACGCTGCTGGCGCAGGTGCGCTACGTGATCACCCTGGACGCGGATACGCGGCTGCCGCGCGATGCGGCGCGCGAGTTCGTCGCGACCCTGGCGCATCCGCTGAACCGCGCGCGCATCGATCCGGCGCTGGGCCGGGTGACCCGCGGCTACGGCATCCTGCAGCCGAGCGTGGGCAGCAGCATGAGCGGCCATCGCATCACCCGCTACGCGCGCCTGTTCGGCAGCGAGCCGGGCATCGACCCGTATACGCGCACCGTATCGGACGTGTACCAGGACCTGTTCGGCGAAGGCTCGTTCGTCGGCAAGGGCATCTACGACGTGGATGCGTTCGAGCAGGCGCTCGACGGCCGCCTGCCCGACAATCGCATCCTCAGCCACGACCTGCTGGAAGGCTGCTACGCGCGCGCCGGCCTGGTCAGCGACGTGCGGTTGTTCGAGGACTATCCGTCGCGCTATGCGGCCGACGTGAAGCGCCGCGCGCGCTGGATCCGTGGCGACTGGCAGTTGCTGCCCTGGCTGCTGCCGTGGGTGCCGGACGCCACCGGTCGCTACCGGCGCACGCCGCTGTCGCGGCTGTCGCGCGGCAAATTACTGGACAACCTGCGCCGCAGCCTGGTGCCGATCGCCGCCACCGCGTTGCTGGTGCTCGGTTGGCTATGGCTGCCGCGGCCGGCGGCGTGGACCGCCTGGCTGCTGGGCCTGTTCGTGCTGCCAATCGTGGTGCCGGCGCTGCACGACCTGGTCGCCAAACCGCCGGACATGGCCTGGCGCATGCACCTGGGCACGCTGACCAAGGCGGTGACCGCGCAACTGCAGCGCGCGCTGGTGGCGCTGGCCTGCCTGCCGTACGAGGCCGGTTACGCCGCGCTGGCGATCGTGCGCACGCTGTGGCGCATGCTGGTCAGCCGGCGCCACCTGCTGCAATGGCATGCGTCCAGCGACGTGGCGCGCAGCCTCGGCCGCGGCAATGCGGCCGAGCTGGGCGGGATGGCACCGGCGGCGCTGTGCGCGTTGGCGCTGCTGGCCGTGCTGGCCTGGCGGCAGCCGCATGCGCTGTGGGTCGCCGCGCCGATCCTGGCGCTGTGGATCCTCGCCCCGGCGCTGATGGCGTGGATGGGGCATGCCGCCGCGCCGCGCCGCGCGCAGCTGGCGCCGCCGCAACGCGCCTTCCTCGGCCGGCTGTCGCGGCGGACCTGGGCGTTCTTCGAAGTGCACATGCGCGCGCAGGACCATTGGCTGCCGCCGGACAACGTGCAGGAACATCCGCAACTGGTGGTGGCGCGGCGCACCTCGCCGACCAACATCGGCCTGGCCCTGCTCGGCAACCTGGCCGCCTACGACCTGGGCTACCTGCAGCCGGGCGGGGTGATCGAGCGCACCCGGCTGACCTTGGCGACGATGGAGACGCTGCCGCGCCACCGCGGCCATTTCTACAACTGGTACGACACAGAGACCCTGCTGCCGTTGCCGCCGGCCTACCTGTCGACGGTGGACAGCGGCAATCTGGCCGGGCATCTGCTGACCCTGCGCCAGGGCCTGCTGGCGCTGTGCGATGCGCCGTTGCTGGCCGCGGCCAGCTTCGACGGGCTGGCCGACACGTTCGGCGTGCTGCGCGAGGCCGCACACGACAATCCAGCCGCAGCGGCGCTGCCGCAGGCGGCGCTGCACGACTTTGATCAGCGCCTGCAGGCACTGCGCGCAGCCCCGCCGGCCACGCTGCCGCAGACCTGGCACGCACTGGCTGCGCTGGCCCTGCCGGCGGCCTCGATCGCCGAGCGCTGGCCGCCGCCGGCCGTGGGCGCGGAGCAGTCCGCCGACGCCTTGGCGCCGCACTGGCCGCAGGTCCTGCTGGACGCGTGCAATGCCGCGCAGCAGGAACTGCGCCAGTTCGCGCCATGGGCGACGGCGCCGGATCGCGACGACGCCTGCCTGCCGGTGACCGACGCGCCGCTGCCGACGCTGCGCGCGCTGGCCGCGCAGACCTGCGACGCTGCGGCCGCCGAGCGCGCCCGCGCGCGCATCCATCAGCTCGAACGCCTGGCGCATATCGCCGGGCAGCTGTCGCTGATGGAATACGGCTTCCTCTACGACCCGGCGCGGCGGCTGCTGGCGATCGGCTACAACGTCGACGAGCGGCGCCTGGATCAGGGCTATTACGACCTGCTGGCATCGGAGGCGCGGCTGTGCAGCTTCGTCGCCATCGCCCAGGGCCAGCTGCCGCAGGAAAGCTGGTTCGCGCTCGGCCGCCAGCTCACCGAGGTCGATGGCGAAGCGACGCTGCTGTCGTGGAGCGGGTCGATGTTCGAATACCTGATGCCGCAGCTGGTGATGCCCAGCTATGCCGACAGCTTGCTTGACCAGACCGCGGTGCATGCGGTCAATGCGCAGATCGCGCACGGCGCGCGGCACGCGGTGCCGTGGGGCGTGTCCGAGTCCGGCTACAACGCGGTCGATGCGCGGATGAACTACCAGTACCGCGCGTTCGGCGTGCCCGGGCTGGGACTCAAGCGCGGCCTCGGCGACGATCTGGTGATCGCGCCGTACGCCAGCATGATGGCGCTGATGGTGGCCCCGGAAGCGGCCTGCGCCAATCTGCAGCGGCTGACCGAGGCAGGCTTCGGCGGCCGCTTCGGCCTGCATGAGGCGATCGACTACAGCCCCAGCCGGGTGCCGCCCGGCCAGGAGCACGCGCTGATCCGCTCGTACATGGCGCATCACCAGGGCATGGGCCTGCTGGCGCTGGACCATCTGCTGCGCGAGCAGCCGATGCAGAAGCGCTTCGCCGCCGATGCCGAATTCCAGGCCACCCTGCTGTTACTGCAGGAACGGATTCCGCGGGTGGGCGTGTTCCATCCGCAGGAGGCGGACGGCACCGTACGCAGGCCCCAGGATGCGCGCGAGGACGAGACCCAGCTGCGCGTGTTCCGCGATCCGGGCGCGCCGCGGCCGGCGGTGCAACTGCTCTCCAACGGCCGCTACCACGGCCTGCTGACCAGTGCCGGCGGCGGCTACAGCCGCATGCGCGACATGGCCATCACCCGCTGGCGCGAGGACGGCACCCGCGACCACTGGGGCAGTTTCTGCTACCTGCGCGACGTGGACAGCGGCGACTACTGGTCGGCCGCCTACCAGCCCACCGCGGTGAAAGTGGACCATTACGAAGCGATCTTCTCCGATGCCAAGGCCGAGTTCCGCGGCCGCAAGCGCGGCTTCGACACGCACCTGGAAGTGGCGATCTCCGCCGAGGACGACATCGAGCTGCGCCGCCTGCGGGTCAGCAACCGTTCGCGGCAGCCGCGCACCATCGAGATCACCACCTATGCCGAAGTGGTGCTGGCGCCGGCCATCGCCGACGAACTGCATCCGGCCTTCAGCAACCTGTTCGTGCAGACCGAGATCGCCCGCGACACCCAGGCGCTGCTGTGTACGCGGCGCACCCGCGCGCACGGCGAGGTAGCGCCGTGGATGTTCCATCTGGTGGCGGTGCACGATGCACACATCGGCGCGATTTCCTACGAAACCGACCGCGCGCGCTTCCTCGGCCGCGGCAATACCGCGCGCACCCCGCGCGCGCTGAGCCACGATGCGGTGCTGTCCGATACCGCCGGTTCGGTGCTCGACCCGGTGGTCGCGATCCGCTGCCGGATCGTGCTGGCGCCGGAGCAGACCGCGATGATCGACATGGTCTACGGCGTCGGCGGCGACCGCGCCGCGTGCATGGCGCTGATCGAAAAGTACCGCGACCGGCGCCTGGCCGACCGCGTGTTCGACCTGGCCTGGACCCACAGCCAGGTGGTGCGCCGCCAGATCAACGCCTCGCAGGCCGATGCGCAGCTGTACGAGCGCCTGGCCGGGCTGATGGTGTACGTGCATCCGGCGTTGCGCGCCGACAGCGAACTGCTGCTGCAGAACCGGCGCGGCCAGTCCGGACTGTGGGGCCATGCGATCTCCGGCGATCTGCCGATCGCGCTGCTGCAGATCGGCGATGCCGACAACATCGAACTGGTGCGGCAGATGGTGCAGGCGCACGCGTACTGGCGGCTCAAGGGCCTGCATGCGGACCTGGTGATCTGGAACGAGAGCCAGAGCGGCTACCGGCAGCAGCTGCAGGAGCAGATCCTGGGCATGGTCGCGGCCGATCCGGACGCCAGCGTGCTGGAGCGCCCCGGCGGCATCTTCGTGCGCCCGGTGCAGAACATCTCGCAGGAGGACCGCATCCTGCTGCAGGTGGTGGCGCGGGTCATCGTCAGCGACCAGCGCGGCACCCTGGCCGCGCAGATCGGCCGGCATCTGCCGCCGCCGCGCGGCGTGCCCGAGCTGGTGCCGCTGGCGGCCGCCGCACTGGCCGAGGCGCAGGCCTTGGCAGTGCCTGTGCATGCGGGCGGCGATGCGCACGAGGATCCGTGGCCGTTCGCGCCGGCGCATGCCGAGGTGCTGTTCGACAACGGTACCGGCGCCTTTGCTGCCGACGGTCGCGAATACCTGGTCGCGCTGCGCGAGGGTGCGCCGACCCCGGCGCCGTGGTCCAACGTGCTGGCCAATGCGCAGCTGGGCACGGTGCTCAGCGAAAGTGCCGCCGGCTACACCTGGTTCGAGAACGCGCACGAGTTCCGCCTGTCGCCGTGGCACAACGACCCGGTCGGCGACGCCTGCGGCGAAGCGTTCTACCTGCGCGACGAGGACAGCGGGCGGGTATGGTCGCCGCAAGCGCTGCCGCGCCGCGGCGAGGGCGACTACCGCACCCGCCATGGCTTCGGCTACAGCGTCTACGAGCACGTGCAGGACGGCATCGCCAGCGAGCTGTGGGTGTACGTGGCGCTGCATGAGGCGGTGAAGTTCTCGGTGCTGAAGCTGCGCAACCTGTCCGGCCGCAGCCGGCGCCTGTCGGCGACCGGCTATGTGGAATGGGTGCTGGGCGATCTGCGGGTGAAGTCGCAGATGCACGTGGTCACCGAGCAGGACGGCGCGCACGGTGCACTGCTGGCGCACAATCCCTACAACGCCGAGTTCTCCGCGCGCACCGCGTTCTTCGACGTGGACGCGGACACGCGCAGCTGCAGCGGCGACCGTAGCGAGTTCCTCGGCCGCAACGGCGACATGGCCGATCCGCAGGCGCTGCGCCGCGAACGCCTGTCCGGACGCCTCGGCGCCGGGCTGGATCCGTGCGCGGCGATTCAGGTGCCGCTGAGCCTGGCTGCCGGCGCCGAGTGCGAGACGGTGTTCCGGCTCGGCGCCGGCAAGGACCATGACGCGGCGCTGGAACTGGCGCGGCGCATGCGCGGCCGCGATGCCGCGCACGACGCGCTGGACGCGGTGCGCATCCACTGGCGGCAACTGCTAGGCGGCTTGCAGGTGAAAACTCCCGATCCCAGCGTGGATCTGCTGGTCAACGGCTGGCTGCCGTACCAGACCCTGGCCTGCCGCTACCTGGCGCGCAGCGGCTACTACCAGTCCGGCGGCGCGTTCGGTTTCCGCGATCAGCTGCAGGACATGATGGCGCTGGTCCATGCCACGCCGGAACTGGCGCGCGAGCACCTGCTCGCCAGCGCCGCGCACCAGTTCCCGCAGGGCGACGTGCTGCACTGGTGGCATCCGCCGCAGGACCGCGGCGTGCGCACGCGCTGTTCGGACGATTACCTGTGGCTGCCGCTGGCGGCGTGCCGCTACCTGCAGGTCACCGGCGACCGCAGCGTGCTCGACGAGGAGGTGCGCTACATCGAAGGCCGCGCCGTCGGCGCCGACGAGGAGTCGTACTACGACCTGCCGGTGCCGTCGAACCAGCGTGCGCCGCTGTACGCGCACTGCGTGCAGGCGCTGCGCCGCGGCATGGCCCTGCTCGGCGAACGCGGGTTGCCGCTGATCGGCACCGGCGACTGGAACGATGGCATGAACCGGGTGGGCGAGGGCGGCAAGGGCGAGAGCGTGTGGCTGGGCTTCTTCCTGTACCACGTGCTGCAGCAGTTCGCGGCGCTGGCGCGCGGGTGCGACGATGCGGCCTTCGCCAACGAGTGCGATGCGGCGGCGCATGCGCTGCGCGGCAATCTCGAGGCGCATGCCTGGGATGGCGGCTGGTACCGGCGCGCGTGGTTCGACGACGGCACTGCGCTGGGTTCGGCGCAAAACACCGAATGCCGCATCGACTCGATCTCGCAGAGCTGGTCGGTGCTGTCCGGCGCGGCCGAGCCTGCGCGCGCGCAGCAGGCGATGGCCGCGCTGGACCAGCATCTGGTCAAGCGCGATGCCGGCCTGATCCAGCTGCTGGAGCCGCCGTTCGACCGCATCGCGCACGACCCCGGCTACATTCGCGGCTACGTGCCGGGCGTGCGCGAGAACGGCGGGCAGTACACGCATGCGGCGGTGTGGGCGGCGATGGCCTTCGCCCACCTCGGCGATGGCGAACGCGCCTGGGAACTGGCGCGGATGATCAACCCGATCCAGCACAGCCTGGATGCGGCGGCCAGCGAGCGCTACAAGGTCGAACCCTACGTGCTCGCCGCCGACGTCTACGGCGTGGCGCCGCACGTGGGCCGCGGCGGCTGGACCTGGTACACCGGCTCGGCCGGCTGGATGTACCGGCTGCTGGTCGAATCGCTGCTCGGCCTGCAGCGCGAAGGCGACAGCCTGCGCCTGCGGCCTTGCCTGCCGGCCGACTGGGAACGCTGCGAACTGCAGTACCGTCACCGCAGCAGCACGTACCACATCGAACTGCTGCAGTCGGCTGCCGCTGAGGCGGACGCCGGTGCGGATGCCGCCGACAGCGGCGGGCTGTTCGTGGACGGCTTGCGCCAGCAGGACGCGCGCATCGCGTTGGTCGACGACGGCCAGACGCATCGCGTGCAATGGCGGCAGCCGCGCGCGCCGACATGAACACGCGCGCGCAGACGCAGGCGGCATTGGCGCATATGGCGGCGATGCTGCCGGAGTGGACCGCGCATCTGCGCCATCCGGCGGAGTTCTGGCCGCAGTTCAGTGCGCTCGCGCAGGAACTGCTGGACGCTGCGGACCCGGGCGATCGCGCGCAGGCGCGGCAGGCGTTGGCGGCGATGCTCGCCGAGCATGCGATCGATACGCGGCTGTTGCCGCACTGAGTCGCGTCATCGCGTCACGAGCGCACGCCGTCGTGCGGATCGCCCGGCACTCGATGGCACGCCTCAGCGCTGCGGTGTCTGGCGCTGCGTCGATCCCGCCACACTGGCCTCACGGCATGGTCACCCGGGTTGCACGTCGCCTGCGGCAACACTGCTGTCCACGCCGTCGCAACAGGACTCCATCCGATGCAAGCTCTCACCTATCACGGCACCAAGGACGTGCGCGTGGAAACCGTTCCCGATCCGGTGCTGATCGATGCCGACGACATCGTGCTGCGCGTCACCGCCACGGCGATCTGCGGCTCCGACCTGCACCTGTATCGCGGCAAGATCCCCGACCTGCACAGCGGCGACGTGCTCGGTCACGAATTCATGGGCGTGGTCGAAGACGTCGGCCCGGAGGTGACGCGCGTGAAGCAAGGCGACCGCGTGGTGATCCCGTTCGTGATCGCCTGCGGCGAGTGCTTCCACTGTCGCCTGACCGAATACGCCGCCTGCGAGACCACCAATACCGGCAAGGGCGCCGCGCTGAATCAGAAAGGCATCCGCCCGCCGGCGGCGCTGTTCGGCTACAGCCATCTGTACGGCGGCGTGGCCGGCGGCCAGGCCGAGTACGTGCGCGTACCCAAGGCCAACGTCGGCCCGCTGGTGGTGCCGGACGCGCTGCACGACGAGCAGGTGCTGTTCCTGTCCGACATCCTGCCCACCGGCTACCAGGCCGCGCTCAACGCCGGCGTGGGCCAGGGCAGCACCGTGGCGATCTTCGGCGCCGGTCCGGTCGGGCTGATGACCGCCGCCTGCTGCCGCATGCTCGGCGCCGAGCGCATCTTCATGATCGACCGTTATCAGTACCGGCTGGATTTCGCGCAGAAGACCTATGGCGTGATTCCGCTCAATTTCGAACAGATCGACGATCCGGCCGACATCATCGTCGGCCAGACCGATGGCCGCGGCGTGGATGCCAGCATCGATGCGGTCGGCTTCGAGGCCAAGGGCAGCACCGTGGAAACGGTGATGGCCACGCTGAAGCTGGAAGGCAGCAGCGGCACCGCCTTGCGCCAGTGCATCGCCGCCACGCGCCGCGGCGGCACGGTCAGCGTGCCCGGCGTGTATGCCGGCTTCATCCACGGCTTCCTGTTCGGCGACGCCTTCGACAAGGGCCTGACCTTCAAGATGGGCCAGACCCACGTGCAGCGCTTCCTGCCGGAGCTGCTGGAGCATATCGGCGAAGGCCGGCTCAAGCCGAACGAGATCATTACCCATCGCATGCGCCTGGCGCAGGCGGCCGACGGCTACGCGATCTTCGACAAGAAGGAACAGGACTGCCGCAAGGTGATCCTGACCCCGTAAGCCAGCCTGTCGCCGCGTCGCCGTCGCGCTGCATGGCGTCGGCAGGCGCGTCAGATGAACTCTTATCGATGTGTACGCCGCTATGTCGCTTGCACACGCTAGTGGGCGCAGCACCTGTTTTGATCGCGCCAACGCAGCGCCAACGCAGCGCCGCCGCATCCCGCGCAACACAGCGCGGACAGCGCAGGCGCTGCTTCTCTCCGCCGCAGAGACACTTCCTTGACCGACCTGCTTTCCCCTACCGCATTGGGCAACGCCAGCGATCTGCGCAGCGCCGCCTTGCGCGTGCTCGAACGTTATCCGCAGCTGCCGCTGCCTGGCGCCGGCAACACCCTGGATCGCTGGCGGATCCTGGCCGAGATCGCCGCGGCCGACGTGTGCCTGGCCAAGGTGCTGGAGGCGCATTACGACGCGCAGGCGATCCTGGCCGAGCTGGGCGCCGCGGCGCCTGCGCCTGGGCAACTGTTCGCGGTGTGGGCCGCCGAAGCGCTGGATGCGCGCCTGGCCTATCGCCGCGCCGCCGGGCGTGGCGAAGTGCACGGCCGCAAGGCCTGGTGCTCCGGTGCCGGTCTGGTCGATGGCGCGCTGCTCACCGCGCATGAAGACGATCGCCAGCAGCTGGTGCAGGTGCAGTTGCGCCAGCCCGGCATCGCCATCGACACGCAGGACTGGGCGGCGCTCGGCATGGCGCGGGTGGTCAGTGGGCCGGTGACGTTCGATGCGGTGCCGGCCAGCGCGATCGGTGCGCCTGGCCAGTATCTGACGCGTCCGGGGTTCTGGCACGGCGGCGCCGGCATCGCCGCCTGCTGGTTCGGCGCGGCCGCCGCGGTGGCCGAACGCCTGCGCGCGCATCCCAAGCTGCAGCGCGACGCGCACGCTGCGATGCACCTGGGCGCGATCGACCAGCAACTCGGCGCGGCGCGTGCGCTGCTGCGCGAACTGGCCGCGGCGATCGACGCGGCGCCCGCACACGATCACCGGCATGCGGTGATCCGGCTGCGTTCGTTCGTGGAGCGCGCCGCCAGCGACGTGCTCGATCGCGTCGGCCGCGCGCTGGGACCGGCGCCGCTGTGCAGCGATCGCGACCACGCCCTGCGCTGCGCCGACCTGGCCGTGTTCGTGCGCCAGAGCCATGCCGAGCACGATTGGGCGGCGCTGGGCCAGGCGCTGGCCGAACAGGTGCAGCCATGGCGGCTGTGAGCGCGGCGCAGATCCACGGCGACGGCACGCCGGAGTCGGCGTGGCAGCGCTCGCTGTGGCTGGCCGCCTTGCCGCAGCGCCGGATCGAAGACCTGATCGCCGGCGCAGGCCGCGTGGTGGTGGTGTCGCCGCATCCGGACGACGAAGCGCTGGGCTGCGGCGGCGCGGTCGCCTGTGCCCGGCGGCTGCGCATGCCCGTGTGCCTGATCGCGGTGACCGATGGCGAAGCCTGCTATCCGGACGATCCGTACTGGACGCCGCAGCGCCTGCGCGACGTGCGCCGCGCCGAACTGGCTGCCGCCGCGCAGTGCCTGGGCCTGGACGCCGATGCGATCTGCCATCTGCGCATCGCCGACGGCCAGGTCGGCCAGCGCGAGTTCGTGGTCGCCGAACGCATCCACGCGCAGCTGCATGCCGGCGATCTAGTGCTGACCACCTGGCGCCACGACGGCCATCCCGACCACGAAGCCGCCGCGCGCGCGGTGCAGCGCGCCGTCGCCGCCTGCGCTGCGCGCATGGCCGAATTCCCGGTCTGGGCCTGGCACTGGATGGATGCCGGCGCGCCGCAGCAGGCGCTGCCTGGCGCGGTCCGCTACGTGCTGGACGATGCCGATTGGCAGGCAAAGCAACAGGCGCTGCGCTGCTTCGCCTCGCAGCTGGGCACCGCGCAACCGGCGGTCCCGGCGCCGATCCTACCGCCGCAGGTGCTGGAACGTTTCGCGCGCCGCTTCGAGGTCTTTATCGCATGAGCGCGGTGCAGCAGTATTTCGGCGCCATCTACCGCGACGACGATCCGTTCGGCTATCGCGAACGCTGGTACGAGGCGCGCAAGCGCGACCTGTTGCTGGCCAGCCTGCCACGCGCGCGCTTCGCGCACGCCTGGGAACTGGGCTGCTCCAACGGCGAACTGACCGCGGCGCTGGCGCCGCGCTGCGACGCGCTGCTGGCCACCGACCTGTCCGAGCGCGCGGTGGCCCTGGCCGCGCAGCGCAATGCGCACTCCGCGCACGTGCAGGTGCAGCAGGCCGAGCATCCGCGCAGCTGGCCGCCGGGCCGTTTCGATCTGATCGTGTTCAGTGAAGTCGGTTACTACCTGCCGTTGCCGCAGTTGCAGGACTGCACCCAACGCCTGCGCGCATCGCTGACCGAGCACGGTGTGCTGGTCGCCTGCCACTGGCTGCATCCGTTCGCGCAGGCGTGCATGGACGGACGCGCGGTGCATGCCTGCCTGGCGCAGACCCTGCAGCTGCCGCGCCTGCTGCGCTACGAGGACGACGACGTGCTGCTCGAAGCCTGGAGCGCCACCCCGTATTCGGTCGCGGCCGCGGAGCGACTGTGGTGATCGCGGTGCTGATTCCGGCGCACGACGAGGAACTGCTGATCGGCGCCTGCCTGCGCTCGGTGGCGCTGGCGGCGCACTGCGCCGGCCTGCGCGGCGAGGCGGTGCAGGTATTTGTCGCCCTGGACCGCTGCAGCGACGGCACCGCCGGCATCGTCGCCGCGCACTGCGCGCAGGCCATCGTGCTGCAGGCCGGCAATGTCGGCAGCGCCCGCGCCGCAGCGGCGCAGGCCGCGTTGGATGCCGGCGCGCGCTGGCTGGCCTGCACCGACGCCGATTCGGTAGTGCCGGCGAACTGGCTGTCGGCGCAACTGGACTGCGCCAGCGACGCGTTCTGCGGCATCGTCACGGTCGGTGACTGGGACGACTACGACAGTGCGATGCGCGATGCCTACCGCGCCGGCGAATGCCGCCGCGACGACCACCCGCACGTGCACGGCGCCAACCTGGGCCTCAGCGCCGCGCTGTACCGGCGCTGCGGCGGCTTCCTGCCACTGACCGCGCACGAGGACGTGGCCCTGGTCGAAGCGATGGTGCGTGTGGATGCGCGGATCGCACGCCGCGCGCAGCCGGTGGTGGTCACCAGCGCCCGACGCGTGGCGCGGACGCGAGGTGGTTTCAGCGATTATCTGAAGCAGATGGAACGCACTCTGGCCGAATCGCTGCTGCATACGCCGGGTGGGGACGTATTGGCTTGAGCTTGCGCGGAGCGTCTTGCCGGGTCTGGGTGCGTGAGGCTGCGTCCGTACCCTGCCGGCCACCTTCTCCCGAGGGGAAAAGGACAAGCCAAAGCTCCTTTCCCGTCGGGAGAGGGATTGGGGCGAGGGGACGGCGCGAAGCGTCTCGCGGAGTTCAAGCGCACAAGGCTGTCCGTACCCCCATCTCCACGCCCATGTCCGTCTCATGACGGCGACCACCCAGCTGCCTGCACAGGGTACGACCCCTCCCAGGGCAACGCGCATTCAGCCAATAACGGGGAACCGTGCCCGCAGCGGCCACGCCTCGGGATAAGTTTTGTCCCGGGTTTGTTCCGGGACAGCAGCCGGCCCGGCTGTGGATCCGGGTTTGTCAACAAGGGCTCAGCAGTTTCTTATATTTTTCAATGGCTTGCACAATGTCCTCTGCTGCGCCGGCGAGCGCGAGGTTGTCCACAAGGGGTGTGGATGACTTCTGCATAAGGGTGTGGATAAGCCCATCGCGGCCCCGTGCCACAAGACTGTCAAGAGACATGGCGAAAAATTAGACAGGACCATTTCCTGCGCTCGCATCGGTCGCCATCCGCAGGTCGGCGCAGCCAACGCTGCGATCCGTTGCATCGGCCGCCTGCACAGCAAAACCGCGCCATGCGCAGGCAGGACGCGGTCCGGGCAGGGAGCGCTGACGACGCAGGCTCAGGCGAGCATGCGCAGTTTCGGTTCGCGGTCCCACTGGCGGGTCTTGGCCGCCTCGATGAAGCCCTTGGCGTTGCCGGCATCGAGCACGCCTGCGTCCTTCACCACGTTGCCAGCCTTCAGCAGCGGTTGCGCCCCGGCATCGGCGGCGATCGCCTTCAGGTGCGCGAAGGCGTTGCTGACGAAATCGACCGCCGCCGACTCCTTGCTCAGTTGCTTGCCGGCCTCGGCCGACAGCACCACCGCCACCGCGTCGAACACGAACGACGGGGTGCCGGCCAGCTGCCCGTCCGCGGCCAGCTTCTTGCCGTCGCTGAGCTTGGCGCCACCGACCTTCGGCGCGACGATCTTGACCGTGGCGCCGGCGTCGCGCGCCGCCTTCTGCAAGGCTTTCACCGTCGCCGCGTCGGACCCGTCGTGGACCAGGATGCCGATCGCGCGCCCCTGCAAGGTGTGCTTCATCTTGCCGATCAGTTGCAGCGCCGGCGATGGCGGCATGTCCTGCGGCGCGACGGCGGCCGGCGGTGCTGGCGGCAACGCGTCCATGCCCAGGCCGTCGGCCACGCGCTGCGCCAGCGCCGGATCGATGTGGCGCAGGTGCCCGACCACCGCCGCACGCACATGGACGGCCTCCACCTTGGACAACTCGAACACCAGCGCCGAGGCCAGATGCGCCTGTTCGGGCTTGCTCTGGCTGCGGAAGAACAGCCGCGCCTGGCTGTAGTGGTCGGCGAAGCTCGCAGCGCGCACGCGGCCCTTGCCGCCGTCCTCGCTCGGCGTGGCGTGGCTGGGGAAGCCGCGTACGCTTTCGCGCGGGGTATCGTCCTGCAGCGAGCTGGGCTCGTAGGCGACGCGGCCCTTGGGCACGCCCATCTGCATGTGGCCGTCGCGCTGCAGGTTGGCGAACGGGCACTTCGGCGCGTTGATCGGGATCTGGTGGAAGTTCGGCCCGCCCAGGCGGCTGAGCTGGGTGTCCAGGTAGGAGAACAGGCGACCCTGCAGCAGCGGATCGTTGGAGAAGTCGATGCCGGGGGCGATGTTGGCCGGGCAATACGCCACCTGCTCGGTCTCGGCGAAGAAGTTGTCCGGCCAGCGGTCTAGCACCATGCGCCCGACGATCTTCAGCGGCACCAGTTCTTCCGGGATCAGCTTGGTGGAATCGAGATGGTCGAACGGGAATTTGTCGGCTTCCTCCTCGGTGAACAGCTGCACGCCCAGCTCCCATTCCGGGAAATCGCCTTGCTGGATCGCTTCGAACAGATCGCGGCGATGGAAGTCCGGGTCGGCGCCGGCCAGCTTCACCGCCTCATCCCAGACCGTGGACTGCAGGCCGAGCTTGGGCCGCCAGTGGAACTTGACGAAGTTGCTGTTGCCGTTGCCGTCGAGCAGGCGGAAGCTGTGGATGCCGAAGCCTTCGATCATGCGCAGCGAACGCGGAATGGTGCGATCGCTCATCGCCCACATGATCATGTGCAGCGACTCGGGGGTCAGCGAAATGAAATCCCAGAACGTGTCGTGGGCGCTGGCCGCCTGCGGGAAGCCGCGGTCCGGCTCCATCTTCACCGCGTGGATCAGGTCCGGGAACTTGATCGCATCCTGGATGAAGAACACCGGGATGTTATTACCGACCAGGTCCCAGTTGCCTTCCTTGGTATAGAACTTGACCGCGAAGCCGCGCACGTCGCGCGGCGTGTCCACCGAACCGGCGCCGCCGGCGACGGTGGAGAAGCGGGTGAACACCGGCGTCTTCACCCCGACCTCGGTGAGGATCTTGGCGGTGGTGTACTTGTGCAGCGAGGCGGTCAGCTCGAAATAGCCGTGCGCAGCGCTGCCGCGCGCGTGCACGATGCGCTCGGGAATGCGTTCGTGGTCGAAGTGGGTGATCTTCTCGCGCAGGATGAAGTCTTCCAGGAGTGTCGGTCCGCGCGGGGTGGCGCGCAGCGAGTTCTGGTTGTCGGCGATCGGGATGCCCTGGTTGGTGGTCAGTGGCGGATGCGTGCCGCCGGCATGCTGGTGCAGTTCGTCGCCGCGACCACGCTGGTCGGCGACGGCGTTGATATCGACGGGCGTGCTGGATTTGCTGGGCTTGCGAGGGCTGGCCATGGATGAGCGCTCCGGGGGATGAGGCGGGGACGGCAGAGAGGATGCGCGCTGCGAACGGCTGTGCGATGCGCGACAGAGAAAGGCTGTCAGGGGTCCGACCGATGCTGTGCCGGCAGGCGTTAACGGTCCGTGCAACCTGTCCGAGCATGGCGTGAGGACCGCACTACCGCATGTGTTGCAGTTCGCACAAAGCGTAAACGCGCGCGCGGCGTGCCGCCGCCTGGCGTCGCCCGTCGGCAGTTGCGGCGAACTGCAGTGCCTACCTGCTGCGGCTGAAACGTGGCAATGCACGCAATCACCAAACGAGTGCAGGCATTGCCGCCAAGCTGGGGCTACAGGAAGGCTGCGCGGCCGATATGGCGTTACGCGCCTATTCTTCCCATGGGGGCTGCGAGCGCGGGGACAGCGCAGCGGCAGCGGCCGATGCAGTGCAGCATGGCGTGCGACGGAGACCGAACGTGTACTTGCCCATCGTCGTGATCGGGATGTTGTTCGCGCATGCGCTTGTCGCGCACGCGGGCGGCAGCGCTACGCCTGCAGCGCAATAATGCGAAGTGGCGGTGCAGGCGATGGCGCTGCTGGCGGTGTTGCGTCGGCTGCGGCGTGCGCCGGCGGTGGATCACTGGCCGTGGCGGCTGCTGGGTGGCGTGGTCGGGGTGCAGATGCTGTGGACCGGCTGCAATCTGCTGGCGCTGTTGTTGCCGCAGCACGGTTCGATGCTGCAACTGCTGGGCGTGATGTTTTCCGGCTCGGCGATGATCCCGGCGCTGTACGCGATCGCGCGGCGGCTGCTGGCGACCATCGAGCAGCGGCAGATTCCGCACCCGGCCAGCCCGCTGGGCCTGGTTACGGTCAGCATCGGCATCGCCATCTGTCCGGCCACCGCCTATGCGGCGATCAACCTGCTGCAGCAGGCCGATGCGGCGCTGTACCGCGCCAAGCGCAATGGCCGCAATTGCTGCGCGCATGCGCAGGACGCGGCGGCGGCGCTGCAGGGCGTCGCCGCGCCGGGCCGAGCGTGCGCGGCAAACGCTGCGCGTGCCGCGTGCGCTCCGGTGTCGGTCCACAAAAAACGCCAGCCCCGGCGTGCGGGGCTGGCGTGGCGAAGCGCGGCGAAGCGGTGGGGCGTTACGCCACCACGTCGTCCTTGTACGCCTCCACCGGGATGCACGCGCACATCACGTGCTTGTCGCCATAGACGTTGTCCACCCGCGCCACCGGCGGCCAGTACTTGGCCTGCTTGAGCGTGGGCAGCGGGAACGCGGCCAGCTCGCGCGGGTAGGCGTGGGTCCATTCGCCGGCGGTGACCTGCGCGGCGGTGTGCGGGGCGTGCTTGAGCGGGTTGTCCTCGCGGTCCAGGCGGCCGTCCTCGATCGCGCGGATCTCCTCACGGATCTGGATCATCGCGTCGATGAAGCGGTCCAGCTCGTGCAGCGATTCGCTCTCGGTCGGCTCCACCATCAGCGTGCCGGCGACGGGAAAACTCAGCGTCGGCGCATGGAAGCCGAAATCGATCAGGCGCTTGGCCACGTCCTCGGCGCCGATGCCGGTGCTCTTCTCCAGCGGGCGCACGTCGAGGATGCACTCGTGCGCGACCAGGCCGTTGCGGCCGGTGTACAGGGTCTTGTAGTGCGGGGCCAGGCGCCTGGCGATGTAGTTGGCGTTGAGCAGCGCGACCTGGGTCGCCTTGCGCAGCCCGGCGCTGCCCATCATGGTGATGTACATCCAGCTGATCGGCAGGATCGAGGCGCTGCCGAAGCTGGCCGCGCTGACCATGCCGACGTCGCCTTCGCCGCCCAGCGTTTTCGGCAGGTAGGGCGCAAGATGCGATTTCACCGCGCACGGCCCCACGCCCGGGCCGCCGCCGCCGTGCGGGATGCAGAAGGTCTTGTGCAGGTTCAGGTGCGACACGTCCGAGCCCCACTTGCCGGGCTTGGCCACGCCGACCAGCGCGTTCATGTTGGCGCCGTCGGTGTAGACCTGGCCGCCGTGCGCATGCACCGCCTCGCAGATCGCCACCACGTCTTCCTCGAATACGCCGTGGGTGGACGGGTAGGTGATCATCAGCGCGGCCAGGCGCTCGCTGTACTTCTCGGCCTGGGCGCGGATGTCGTCGACATCGACGTTGCCGTTGGCGTCGCACTTGGTGACCACGACCTTCATGCCGCACATCTGCGCCGAGGCCGGGTTGGTGCCGTGCGCCGACTCGGGGATCAGGCAGATGTCGCGATGCGCTTGCCCGCGCGCACGGTGATAGGCACGGATCGCCAGCAGGCCGGCGTACTCGCCCTGCGCGCCGGAGTTGGGCTGCAGGCTGACCGCGTCGTAGCCGGTGCATTCGACCAGCATCGCTTCCAGTTCGCCGATCAGCTGCGCATAGCCGCTGGATTGCGCGGCCGGCGCCAGCGGATGGATCGCGCCGAACTGCGGCCAGGTCACCGGGATCATCTCGGCGGTGGCGTTGAGCTTCATCGTGCAGCTGCCCAGCGGGATCATGGTGCGATCCATCGCCAGGTCCTTGTCGGCCAGCGCGCGCATGTAGCGCAGCAGTTCGTGTTCGCTGTGATGGGTGTTGAACACCGGGTGCTGCAGGAACGCGCTGCTGCGCTTGAGGTCTTGCGGCAATGCGTCGGCAGTGATTGCATCGAGCGCATCGACATCGGCGCTCGCCCCGAACAGCTGCGCCAGCGCGACCACATCGGCGCGGGTGGTGGTTTCGTCCAGGCTGATGCCGAGCGCTTCGCTGTCGATCGCGCGCAGGTTGAAGCCGGCCGCGCGCGCCCTGGCGTGGATCGCCTCGGCATCGACCGCCTTGACGTGCAGGGTGTCGAAGAAGCGCTCGCCGACGTTGACGCCTGCATTGCGCAGCGCCGCGGCCAGGATCGCGGCCAGGCGATGGGTGCGCCGCGCGATGCGCGTCAGGCCTTCGGGGCCATGGTAGACCGCGTACATCGAGGCCATCACCGCCAGCAGCACCTGTGCGGTGCAGATGTTGGAGGTGGCCTTCTCGCGGCGGATGTGCTGCTCGCGGGTCTGCAGGGCGAGGCGGTAGGCGGGATTGCCGGCGGCATCGATCGACACGCCGATCAGGCGGCCCGGCATCGAGCGCTTGTAGGCATCCCGGCACGCCATGAACGCGGCATGCGGACCGCCGAAGCCGAACGGCACGCCGAAGCGCTGCGAGTTGCCGACCACGATGTCCGCGCCCCATTCGCCGGGCGCGGCGATCAGGGTCAGCGCCAGCAGGTCGGTGGCCACCGCGACCAGACCGCCTTTCGCGTGCACAGCGTCGGCCAATGCCTTGTGGTCGCCGAGCGTGCCGATCGACAGCTGGCCGAAGCTGTCCGGATACTGCAGCAGCACGCCGAAGCACTCGGCCTGCAGCGCTTCCTCCGGCGTGCCCACGCGCAGCACGATGCCCAGCGGCTCGGCGCGGGTGCGCAGCAGTTCCAGGGTCTGCGGATGCAACGCGTCGTGCACGAAGAAGATGTCCGATCTGGCCTTGGCCGAGCGCTTGGCCAGGGTCATCGCCTCGGCCGCGGCGGTGGCCTCGTCGAGCAACGAAGCGTTGGCGATCTCCATGCCGGTCAGGTCCGCGCACATGGTCTGGAAGTTGATCAGCGCTTCCATGCGGCCTTGCGAGATTTCCGCCTGGTACGGCGTGTAGGCGGTGTACCAGGCCGGATTCTCCAGGATGTTGCGCAGGATCACCTTCGGCGTGTGGGTGCCGTAGTAGCCCTGACCGATGAAGCTGCGCAGCACCTGATTCTTGCCGGCGATGGCGCCGATCTTGGCCAGCGCTTCCTCTTCGGTGACCGCGTCGGGCAGCGCCAGCGGCAGCGGCGACTTGATCTTGCCCGGGACGATGGCGTCGGTCAGCGCCTCCAGCGAGTCGTGGCCGACGATGCGCAGCATGTGCGTGATCTCGGCGTCGTTCGGGCCGATATGGCGCTCGACGAAGGCGCAGTGGTGTTCGAGGTCGCGCAGCGAGGACGTGGTCTGGGACATGGCGGGCATCCGGAGCAAGAGGGCATGCGAAAGGTCGGAAGCAGCGCCGCCGGCATGGCACGCCAAGTGGCATGCCGCGACCTGTCGCAGCGAAGGTCTTCCTCGCGCCCCTCTGTCCTTTTGCCTGAGAGTTTAAAAACGCGGCCGCGGCCTGGGCCTGCCTGCGTTTCGTGCCCCTTCGGCGCCGGAGTCAACCGGTCTCTCCAGAGTTGTGGTACGGATGGTCTTGGGCCTGAGCGATTACGGGCGTTGCGCCTTCGGCAGCGGCAGTGCCGCTTCTCCCACCATGTTGCGCCCACAGTATATAGCCAGCGCCGCGCGGGATTGGCGAAGCGCACCCCAACCGGGCACACCCGGCAATGCCCGGGCGAGTTGTCCCGCCCGGGAGCCGGGTCTGTTTACATGTCTGACTTCGCTCCGCCATAGCGCAGCGCAGCCTCGCGCTGCCGACATCGCAGGCAGCGAGCCATTGGGTCAGTGATGATGCCCAGGCGGGTCGTGCCTACCGTTGGAGCTCGGAGGCGGGTAATCGCCGCCGCCCACTTTCTTCCACAGGGCTTCGTCCAGCGGGGCCACGCGCTTGGGCTGCGATTCCGTCTGCAGCGGGCGAAGGCCGGTCGGCTTGCGCTTGTTCAGTAGATGCATTGAATGAATTCCTTGATGGTCCCCTCGGAGACAGAGTCGCCCGGCCCGAAGGGGGATACCGGACGACCGCCATGCCATGGCCGTGTTTGCGCCGCCGCGCCATCGTTGCGATGCGCGGAGACGGTGGGGCGCATACCTGGACCCGTCTGCGTCCCACGGTGCGCGGCGGCGGCAGTCTGGGCGGGACGCCATGCGATGGCCTGTGCGCGTACGCGAAGCCGCGGCGCCGCTGTCTGTGGTCTGTGGACTGGGTCACGGTGCAGCTGCGACGGCCGCCGCTGGCGAAGCGACCGGTTCGCAGATGGATACCGATCTGCGCGGCCGTGCAGGCGCGGCCGCGCGCAATGCGCAAGCTGTCGGTCGCCAACGCGCAGGCCGGACACGCACTGCGGCCGGGCCGAGGCCATGCACCCCATGCCATAAGGACGCGTTACGTTGGACTACCACTTCATCTCCGGCCTGCCTCGCTCCGGATCGTCCTTGCTGGCCGCGTTGCTGCGCCAGAATCCGCGCGTGCATGCCGAGGTCACCTCGCCGCTGGCCAGGCTGTACGCGGCGATGCTGATGGGCATGAGCGAGGAGTACCCCTCCAACGTGCAGCTGGACGATGCCCAGCGCGCGCGCCTGTTGCGCGGGATCTTCGACGCCTTCTACCAGGACCGGCGGCAGGCGCAGTGGGTGTTCGACACCAACCGCGCCTGGTGCAGCCGGCTGCCGGCGCTGGCCACCCTGTTTCCGGACACGCGCATCGTCTGCTGCGTGCGCGAGGTGGGCTGGATCGTGGACAGCTTCGAGCGCCTGGCGCAGGCGCAACCGCTGCGGCTGTCGGCGCTGTTCGGCTACGATCCGGAGGATTCGCTGTCCATGCGCGCCGATCTGCTGACCGGCGCGCGCGGCGTGCTCGGCTATGCGCTGGACGGCCTGCGCCAGGCGGTCTACGGCGACCATGCCGGCCGCCTGCTGCTGCTGCGCTACGAGACGCTGGCACGGCATCCGGCACAGGCGATGGAGCAGGTGTACGCGTTCCTGCAGATGCCCGCCTTCGCCCACGACTATGCCAACCTGGAGGGCGATGCCGAGCGATTCGATGCGGCCCTGCAGACCCCGGGCCTGCATCGCGTCCGCCGCACGGTGGGCTATGTGCCGCGTCGCAGCGTGCTGCCGCCGGAGCTGTTCGAGCGGCTGCAGCAGCTGGCGTTCTGGGAAACCGAGCGCGTGCCTGGCGTGCGCATCGTATGAAGGGCGCGGTGCCCGCTGGCCGACCTCGCGTGCACGGCCGCGCCTGAGCATGCTGTTCCGTCGCCAGGCCTTGGATCACCAGCGGCGCGCCGGGCTCGGGCGCATCGTGCTCAGGCACGGGCGCGCGACGCAGCTGGGCGTGCTGGCGGTGACGCTGATCGTGGCCGGACTGGTCGCCGCGTTCTTCTGCCTGGGTTTTGCGCGCAGCCAGACCTTGCAGGGCGTGCTCACCCCGACGCAGGGCACGGTGGCGATCAGCAGTCCCCAGGCCGGTGTGGTGGTCGCGATCCGGGCGGCGGAGGGGCAGGGCGTGGCGGCCGGGCGGGTGCTGTTCGTGCTGTCGGCCGAGCACCGCGACGACCGCCAGCGGCCGACCGCGCGGGCCGCGTCGGTGTTGGCCGAGCGCGAGCGCCTGGCAGTCGAGGCCATGGAGCAGATCCGCACCCAGGGCCGCATGCAGCAGCAGGCGCTGGCGCAGTCCATGACCGGCATGCAGGCCAGGCTGGCGCACCTGGACGGCGAGCTTGCGGTGCTGCGCCGGCGCCAGCAACTGACCGAAGCGATCGAGCAGCGCTACCGCACCGCGATGGCGCGCGGCCTGGTCAGTCAGCAATTCGTCGACGAGAAGATGGCCGAGTCGATGGACCAGCGCGCGCGGACCCTGGCCCTGGAGCGCGAGCGCATGGCGCTGGCCGATGCGCTGGCGCAAGCGCGCCAGGACCTGCGCCAGCTGCAGCCAGGCCAGCGCGAACAACTGCTCGCCGCCGATGCGAGCCTGCAGCAGGCCAGGCGCGAGAGCATCGAGCAGGCCGCTGCCGCGCAATGGGAGGTGCGCGCGCCGTGTGCCGGACGCCTCGCCCTGCGGCCGCTGCTGCGTGGGCAGGCGGTGGCCGCAGGGCAGCGCCTGGCCGACGTGGTGCCGGCCTCCACTGCGTTGGACGTGGTGCTGTACGCCCCCTCGCAGGCGGTGGGGCTGACGCGGCCGGGGATGCCGGTGCAACTGCGCTTCGATGCGCTGCCTTACCAGCACTACGGGCAGTTCGCCGGCCGCGTGGTCGCGGTGGCGCGGATGCCGGAGCCGGCCGCGGCCGGCGTGGGAGCGGCGGCCGAGCCACTGTACCGGGTCCGCGTGCGCCTTGCCGAAGGCGCTGCCGTTCGCGCCCGGCTTGGCGCCGTGCTGCGGCCAGGCATGCCCGTGCAGGGCACGCTCAAGCTGGAGTGGCGGCGCTTTGCGCAGTGGGCGTTCGAGCCGCTCGCCGATCTGCGCGGCGGCGCGCGATGAGCGTGTGGCTGCAGCAGCTGCGCAGACTGGCCGGTGCGCGCCGCATGCCGATCGTCCTGCAGGGCCAGGTAGGCGAATGCGGGCTGGCAGCGATGGCGATGGTCGCCCACTACCACGGCTGCCACGTCGGCCTTGCCGCGTTGCGGCGGCGTTTCCTGCTGTCGCGGCAGGGCACCACGCTGGCCAGCCTGGTGGCGATCGCGCAGGCGCTCGGCCTGCAGGCGCGGGCGCTGCGCCTGGAGATGGAGGCGCTCGAGGACCTGCAGCTGCCGTGCATCCTGCATTGGGATCTCAATCATTTCGTGGTGCTCAAGCGGGTCGGCGCGCGCTATATCGAGATCAACGATCCGGCCAATGGCCCGCGTCGTCTGCAGCGGGCCGAGTTCGCCAAGCATTTCACCGGGATCGCGCTGGAACTGGCGCCGGCGGCGGACTTCCGCCCGCAGCCCGCGCCGCCGCCGTTGGCCTGGTCCTCGCTGATCGGCCGCGTGCATGGATTGAAACGCGCGGTCTGGCAGATAGTGGCGTTGGCGCTGGCATTGGAACTGGTCAGCCTGGGCATGCCGTTCCAGTTGCAATGGATCGTGGACCAGGCATTGCCGTCGGCCGATATCGGCTTGATCGACGCGCTGGGGATCGGATTTTTGCTGCTGGTGCTGCTGCAGGCCGCGATCGGCCTGCTGCGCGGCTGGTTGATCACCACGTTTTCGGCGCAACTCGCGTTCCAATGGATGGGGCAGGTCTTCGCGCATCTGCTCGCGCTGCCGTTGGCGTATTTCGAGAAACGCCACCTCGGCGGCATCCAGTCGCGGTTCGACTCCATCCAGCGGATTCAGCGCACCTTGACCACCGGGTTCATGCAGACCATGGTCGATGGCGTGCTGGTGATCGGCACGTTGTGCCTGATGCTGGCCTACAGCCCGGGCCTGAGCGCGATCACCTTGCTGGCGGTGGCCGCCTATGCGGGCATGCGCGCGCTGTGGCTGGGCAGGTTGCGCGATGCGGCGGCCGAGGAAGTGCTGTGGGACGCCCGCCAGCACACCCATTTCCTGGAAAGCGTGCGCGGCGTGCAGGCCATCCGCTTGTTCGGACGGCAGCAGCAGCGGCGGATGGACTGGACCCATCTGCTGGCCGAGCAGACCAATGCGCACTTGCGGCTGAACCGCGGCGAGGTCTCGCTGGCGTCGGTGAAACTGCTGCTGTTCGGCGCCGAGCGCGTGCTGGTGGTGTGGCTGGCGGCATTCGCGGTGCTGCGCAATCAGCTGTCGCTGGGCATGCTGCTGGCGTTTCTCGCCTATCGCGAACAGTTCGCGCTGCGGCTGAGCGGGTTGATCGACCGGCTTGCCGAATTCCGTCTGCTGCGGATCCACCTGGAGCGCGTCGCCGATATCGTCCATCACCCGCGCGAACAGGCCGGCCAACAGGCCGACCCGGGGCGCTGGCACGACACCGGCATCGAGCTGCGCGGGCTTGGCTTCCGTTATGCGGACGATGCGGCGCCGGTGCTGGATCAGGTGAACCTGCAGATCCGCGCCGGCGAATGCGTCGCCATCACCGGCGTGTCCGGGTGCGGCAAGACCACGCTGGTCAAGCTGATGCTGGGCCTGCTCGAGCCGACCGAGGGCGAGATCCGGATCGGCGGCCGGCCCCTGACCGGCGCGCTGTTGGCGCAGTACCGCGCCAACGTCGGCACGGTGATGCAGGACGACATGCTGTTCACCGGATCGGTGGCCGACAACATCACCTTCTTCGATCCGGAGCCGGATCATGAACGCATGCGCGATTGCGCGCGCATGGCAGCGGTGCACGAGGACGTGGAGCGGATGCCGCTGGGCTACGACTCGGCGTTGAGCGAGGCCGGCGCCGGGCTGTCCGGCGGACAGCGGCAACGCCTGCTGCTGGCGCGCGCGCTGTACAAATCGCCGCGGATCCTGGTCCTGGACGAGGCGACCAGCCACCTGGACGTGATGAACGAAAGCCGCGTCAATGCCGCGATCCAGGCCCTGCAACTGACCCGGATCATCGTCGCGCACCGCCGCGAAACCCTGCGCATGGCGGCACGGGTCATCACCCTGGAGCACGGCCGCGTGGTCGGCGACCACCCGATCGAGGACTGGCTGCGGCTCCCCGCGCAAGCGCCCGTCGAGGACGGCCTGGCCTCCTGAGCGCGCGCCCGGCGCGCCGGCCGCGGCTGCGCCGATGCCGGGGCCAGGGCCGGCCGGTGGGGCCGGCGCAGTGGCGTGCGTGGGCGCAATCCGCGATATTGCCGCGCATGACCCCGGCCGTTCCCTCCACCCGCTACATGGCGCTGCTGCTCGCCGGCCTGGCGATGTTCGGCCCGTTCGCGATCGACACCATCTTCCCGGCGTTCCCGCAGCTGGCGCAGCGCCTGCGCGCCGATCCGGTGGCGATCCAGCAGACGGTCAGCGTCTATCTGCTGGCCTATGCGCTGATGGGCCTGGCACACGGGCCGCTGTCCGACGCCTGGGGCCGCAAGCCGGTGATCGTCGGCGGGCTGCTGGTGTTCGCGCTGGGCTCGGCCGGCTGCGCGCTGTCGCGCGACCTGGGCACGCTGCTGGCGTTCCGCGCGCTGCAGGGATTTTCCGCCGGCGTGGGCATGATCGTCGGCCGTGCGGTGATCCGCGACCTGTACCAGGGCCACGACGCGCAGCGGCTGATGAGCCAGGTGTCGACGATCTTCGGCATCGCCCCGGCGATCGCGCCGATCATCGGCGGCTGGCTGCTGGCCACCGGCGCCGGCTGGCCGCTGATCTTCTGGTTCCTGGTCGGGTTCTCGCTGCTGTTGCTGGCGGCCACGCTGCGCTGGATGCCGGAGACGCATCCGTTGGAAGCGCGCACCCCGCTGGCACCGCGCACGCTGCTGCGCGACTACATTGCGATCGCGTTCAATGCGCGCTTCCAGCGTCTGGCCGCCGCCAGCGCGTTCAACTTCGCCGGCGTGTTCCTGTACATCGCCTCGGCGCCGGTGTTCATCATCGACCTGCTGCACCGCACCGAGCGCGATTTCGCCTGGCTGTTCATTCCGACCATCGGCGGCATGACCCTGGGCTCGTTCCTGTCCGGGTGCATGGCCGGGCGCATCGGGCCGCTGCGGCAGGTGCGCATCGGCTTCATCTGCTGCGGCGCGTCGGTGCTCGGCAACATCGCCTATACCGCGATCGCGCCGCAGATCGCGCTGCCGTGGGCGGTGCTGCCGATTTTCGTGGCCGGCCTGGGCATGGCGTTGATCTTCCCCATCCTGGCGCTGGCGGTGCTGGACATGTACCCGCGCCAGCGCGGGCTGGCCTCGTCGCTGCAGGCCTTCACCCAGCTGATCCTCAACACCGTGGTGGCCGGGGCGCTGTCGCCGCTGCTCAGCGGCCGGCCGATGCATCTGGCGCTGGGCTCGGGCGCGTTGTTCCTGATCGGTTGGGGCTTCTGGCGCTGGGAGCGGCGCAGCGGCAAGCGCCTGCCGCGGCCCGGCAGCCAGGTGCCGCAACTGGAACCGGCCGATCCGGTGTGACGCCGACGCCGCGGTTGGGCTATCGTCGCCGGGTCATTGTTGAGGAAACCGCATGTCCATCCAGTCCAAGCAGCGCCGCGACGTGCGCAAGAAGCTTGCCGAACGCCTGCGCCACCGCAGCGATGCCGCCGCCGCCACCTCGATCGAGCCGCACGCGGAGCTGCGCGACCAGCAGCGCACGCTGCTGGCCGGCATCGTGCGCCGCGATGGCGAGTGGGTGCTGGGCATGGCCGGGCGCATCGCCGGACACAGCGAGAGCGCCGCGCAGGTGCTGTCGCTGATCATGCAGGCCGCGGAATTGCACGAGCGCGCCGGCACGCCGGTGCGGCTGGTGTATTCGGATGCGCTGAAGGACGCCGCGCAGGCCGATGCGCAGGCGCAGGGGCTGAGTTTCGACGAGTTCAAGGACCGCCACGCGCAGGCCATGCAGCGCGGCGCCGGCACGGCGCCACCGGGCTGAGACCATGGGCCAGAGCGCAAGCCAGGCCGCCGACGCCGCCGTGTTGCTGGCGCGGGTGCGGCGCCGCGACGGTCTCGCGCTGATCCAGGCGCACCGCGCCAGCACCGCCCTGCATCATCCGTGGACATATCCGTTCACCGACGTGCCCGGCTTCAACGCCTGGTACGCGCAGACCCTGGACGGCAGCAACGTCGCGCTGCTGGCGCGCGCGCGCGACAGCGGCCAGCCTGCCGGCCTGTTCACCTTCAGCCAGGTGGTCGGCGGCTGCTTCCAGAGCGCCTACCTGGGCTACCACGCGATGGCCGGCTACGAAGGCCGCGGGCTGATGACCCACGCGCTGCGGCTGTGCGTGGCCTACGCGTTCTCCGAACTGGGCCTGCATCGCGTGGAGGCCAACATCCAGCCGGACAACGCACGTTCGCTGGCGCTGGTGCGGCGCGCCGGCTTCCGCCACGAAGGCTATTCGCCGCGCTACCTGCGCATCGGCGGGGTGTGGCGCGACCATGAGCGTTGGGCGCGGTTGGCGGACGATTGAGGCGGCGTGCTGGCGGTCGCGCCGCGGCGCTTACTGCGGCTTGGGCGCAGGCGTCGCGGGAGCCGCGGCGGCGCCTGCCTGCACGGCCTTTGCCGCCTCCCAGCCGCACAGCTGCCCCTGGTTCTGCTGCTTGAGCCACTCCTGCATCGGCGCGAAATATTCCAGTAGCGGCGCGGCGTCGAGCTTGTCGTTGCCGGTCAGTTCCTTCAGCGTTTGCTGCCACGGCTGGCTGCCGCCACGCTGCAGCATCGACCAGAATTTCTGCCCGGCTTCTTTGTTGCCGTAGAAGCTGCACTCGTACAGCGGGCCTTTGTAGCCGGCCGCGTCGCACAGGCCCTTGTAGAACTGGAATTGCAGGATGTGCGACAGGAAGTAGCGCGTGTACGGCGTGTTGCCTGGTACGTGGTACTTGGCGCCGGGGTCGAAGAAATCCTCGCCGCGCGGCGTCGGCGGGGCCACGCCCTGGTACCTGGCCTTCAGTTCCCACCAGGCCTGGTTGTAGTGCTCCGGCGCGATCGAGCCATCGAACACGCCCCAGCGCCAGCGGTCGATCATCAGCCCGAACGGCAGGAAGGCGACCTTGCTCAGCGCCATGCGCATCTGCGCATTGATCAGCGCCTCGCGGCTGCGCTGCGGCGCTTCGACCAGGCCGATCGAATGCAGGTAGTGCGGGGTCATCGCCAGCACGATGGTGTCGCCGATCGCCTCGTGGAAACCGTCGTTGGCGCCGCCCTGGAACAGCGGCGGCAACGGATTGTAGGCAAGGTCGTAATAAAGGTGGCCGAGCTCGTGGTAGATGGTGGTGAAGTCTTCCTCGTTCGGCTGGATGCACATCTTGGTACGCACGTCGCCGGCCATGTCCATGTCCCAGGCGCTGGCATGGCAGACCACGTTGCGCTCCAGCGGCTTGATGAACTGGCTGCGCGCCCAGTAGCTGTCGGGCAGCTTGGGCATCGCCAGGGAGGTGTAGAAATCCTGCGCGCGCTCGGTCATCTGCTTGGCGCTCTGCAACTGCGCGTCGCGCTGGGCCATGAATCGCGCTTCCGGCGAGGTGTCGCCATTGCGCCGCGCCAGCGCCGCGCCGAGGTTGCTCTGGTACTGCTTTTCCAGGGTGTCGGTGATGTCCAGGCTGCCGGCACCGGGGTAGGGCTGCAGCAGGTCCCACAGGTTGCTCCAGTCCTGCTGCCACATGTTGCCGAGCAGGTGCGCCGGCAGCAGGCCGCCGGCGACCTCGCCCTTGTCCTTGCCGTATTCGGCGTCGAGCTTGCCGCGGGTGTAGCAGTGCAGTTGCGCGTACAGCGGCTTGACCTGGGTCCACAGCCGGTCGGTCTCGGCGGCGATCTGCGCCGGCGGCATGTCGTAGCCGCTGCGCCACATCGCGCCGGTGTCGGCATAGCCCATCTCTCGCGCGCCTTCGTTGACCAGTTCGACGAAGCGCCGGTAGTCCTGGCGCAGCGGCTGCGCGGTGCCGTGCCAGCCCTGCCATGCGTCGAGCTGCTGGTCGTAGTCGCGGCTGCGGCGCAGCACGTCCTCCAGTTCGCCCAGCTGCCGGCAGCGGCGCGCGTCGCCCTCGCCGGTGCAATAAGTCGCCGCGCCGTAGGCGCCTTCCATCTTCGATGCGAGAGTGGCCAGTTCGGCCAGCTTGGCCGGGTCGCGCGGCGCCGGCATCGCGGTCATCAGCTTCAGCAGCTGCAGCGCACGCGCGCTGTCGGCGGACATCGGCTTGCCCTCGTAGCGCTTGGCCTGCGCGATCCAGCCATTGAGCGTGGTCAGCCAGCGCGCGTTGGCCTTGGACACCAGCCGCTCCGAATCGCCGTTGATGTAGGTGATCGACAGCCACTGCGCCGAGGTCAGCTCCGGCAGCAGCGCGCGGTACTCCTCGTTGATGCGGGCGACGAACTGGTCGGCGCTTTCGCCGGGTGCGGCCGGCGCCGGCGCGGTGTCGGTCTCGGTGCTGGCTTCCTTGCGGCACGCGGACAGCGCAAGCACGCTCGCGCCGATGCACAGCGCAAGCAGCAGAGGGCGGTGGTTCACGGCGAATCCTTCGGTGGCGAATGCGACGAAGGCTAGTGTGTCCACCCCTTCCGCCGCAAGGGCCGGCAGCGCCGCGCAGCTGGCGCAGGCCGCCGCTTAGCGGCTTGCGGCGCCGGCGGCGATTGCGCTGCCACTACCGGCGCACTGCGCGAAGAGGTCGCGGGTGCGGTCGTAGATCCCGGTCTTGACCTGCATCAGCCCCAGCACCGACGGGAACAGGTTGTCCTGGTCGGCGTACTGGCGCGAACGCGCCCGCACGCAGGCCAGGTCCAGGCCGCGGTCGCTGGCGAAGCCGGGCGAGAACCACATCACCATCGGCACGTGGGTCTGCTCCTGCGGCGCGATCGCATACGGCACGCCGTGCAGGTACAGGCCCTTCTCGCCCAGCGACTCGCCGTGGTCGGACAGATAGATCATCGCGGTGTCGTAGTCGGGCATCGCTTCCAGCGTGGATACGGTGCGCGCCAACAGGTGGTCGGTGTACAGCAGCGAGTTGTCGTAGGCATTGGCGATCAGGTCGCGCCCGCAGTTGCCCAGGTCGGCGCTGTCGCAGGTGGGCGTGAAGCGGCGGAAGCCGGCCGGATAGCGTTCGAAATAGCTGGGGCCGTGGCTGCCGAGCTGGTGCAGCACGACCACGCGGTCGCCGGGCTTGGCGCGCACCTGTGTAGCCAGATCCTGCAGCAGGATTTCGTCCATGCAGCGCCCGGCCTTGCACAGCTGCGGGTCCTTGGCGTCGTCCAGGCGCTGGATCGGCAGGCCGTCGCACACGCCCTTGCAGCCGGACTGGTTGTCGCGCCACAGCGTGGCGATGCCGGCGTGCTCAAGCACGTGCAGCAGCGACTGGTGCTTGCGGATGTTGCTTTCGTTGTAGTCGTGGCGGCCGAACGGGGAGAACATGCACGGCACCGAGACCTCGGTGCTGGTGCCGCACGAATGCATGTCGGGGAAATTGATCACGCCCAGCTGCGCCAGCTGCGGCGTGGTCTGGCGCACGTAGCCGTTCAAGCCCCAGTTCTGCGCGCGTGCGGTTTCGCCCAGCACCACCACCAGCAGCCGCGGCTTGCTGCCGGGCGCGCGCGCGGTGGCGATCGCGTCGTGCTCGATCGGCAGCTTCGGCGCCTTGTGCGTTGGGCTGTCGGACTTCAGGTCCTGCCGCAACGCGACCAGGTAGTTGATCGGCGTGGCCAGGTAGCGGATCTCGCGATGGTTGCGCATCATCGCCGACAGGTCCTGGAACGACAGCATCGCGCCGACGCCGCCCAGCGCCAGCATCGCCAGCAGGAAGCCGGCGCGGATCGCCAGCGCCTTGCCCGGCGGACGCCGCACCAGGCGCAGCCGCCACAGCGCCAGGATCGGCAGCGCGGCGTAGAACAGCAGCGGCGCGATCAGCGCCGGGGTCATCAGTTCGCGCGATTCCTTGTGGTCTGTGGCCAGCACGTTGCGCAGCATGTCCGCGTCCAGGTAGACGCTGTAGCTGTTCATGTAGTGCGCGGCGAACGCGGTGGTGAGCAGCAGCACGGTCAGCAGCGGCTTGGACACGCCGCGCCACAGCAGCAGGCCCAGCAGCAGGCCGTGCACCGACAGCAGCAGCAGGAACAGCGACAGGCCTAGCTTCAGGTCGCCGGGGTGGCCGCTCATCGCGCTGCGCCAGAACATGCCGTTACAGACCAGCGCGAAGAACGCGCTGGCCGCCAACGCCAGCGCTTCGTTGCTCAGCAGCGGACGGTAGCGCCACCAGCGGGTCGGGGACTGGCTGCTGGGATGCGGCAACGAGATGCTCATACGCGGCTTTCCTTCACGACAGGCAAAGCGACATGCATGGATCGGGCCGAAACCTGCGGCCGCCATAGCAACACGCGGTACAGGCCCAGGGCCACGCCCCAACTCAGCGACAGCGTCCACAGATCGTGGGACAGGAAGTGCGCGCCGCGCAGCTGCTGGCCAAGGCCAAACAGCAGTCCGGCGCCTAGCCCGACCGCCAGCGCCGGCCAGCGCCAGGCCGGCTTCAGCGCCAGCGCGACGAAATACAGCGCCACCCAGGCGTAGCCGGCGCTGGAATGCCCGGCCGGGAAGCAGGCCGCATGCGGCATGCCGGCCGGCCGCGGCTCGAACAGGCCGATGTAGGGCAGGTGGCCGCCGTAACGGCTCAGGTCCCACGGGCAGTCCATATGGGTCAGCGACTTCAGTAGCGACACCACGCCGGTGCTCAAGGCCACCGCCAGCGCCAGGTACAGCAGCGGTAGCCGGTAGCGCTGGCTGTCGGCACGGCGCCATGCCCACGCCGCCAGGCCGGCCGTCGCCACCCAGGCCACGGTGCTGAGCAGCTTGCCGTCGTGATGGATCAGGCTGCGGGTCAGCGCGGCATTCTTCAGCGCCCAGTGGCCGCCTTCCCAGCGGTACAACAGGTCGGCGAACCAGAAGTCGCCGCCCAGGCCCATCAGCACGCCGCTGACCAGCAGCGCCGCGGCCAGCGGCAGCCACAGATGCTGGCGATAGAGCGCCGACGGCGCGGGCAGGACGGCGACGGCGGACAGGGGCAGGGACGGGCTGTGCATGGAGGCAGGCGGGCTGGACGCGCGAACGGTGGCGGGCGTCATGGTGTTGGGCTGCTTGTCGGAGACCGGTCGGATTGGGGTGCCACCGCTGCGGCGCTTCAGCCCAGGTTGCCGTCGCGGTATGCGGGTTCCATCCAGGTTTCATCGAGATTCGATCAAGATGCCCCATTCCGACCGTGTTCCGACGCGCATCCGCTAGCATGGCGTCATCCCCCCGACGTCCCGGAATGCGAGCGAGTGCCATGCGGCTGTTGGTGATAGAGGACAACCGGAACCTGGTCGCGAACCTGTTCGACTACTTCGAGGTGCGCGGCCACACCCTGGACGCGGCGCCGGACGGCGTCACCGGGCTGCACCTGGCCACCACCCAGCACTACGACGCGGTGATCCTGGACTGGATGCTGCCGCGCCTGGACGGGCCGCAGGTGCTGCGCGCGATGCGCGAGCAGCACCACGCCGAGGTGCCGGTGATCATGCTCACCGCGCGCGACGAACTGCCGGACAAGATCGCCGGTTTCCGCGCCGGTGCCGACGACTACCTGACCAAGCCATTCGCGCTGCCGGAACTGGAAGTGCGGCTGGAGGCGCTGCTGCTGCGCGCCAACGGCCGCGGCCGCAGCAAGCTGCTGCGCGTGGGCGACCTGCAACTGGACCTGGGCACGCTGGAGGCGACTCGCGGCGGCCGCACCCTGCACCTGTATCCGGCCTGCCGCAAACTGCTGGAAGTGCTGATGCAGGCCAGCCCGGCTGCGGTCACCCGCGATCGCCTGGAGCAGGCGCTGTGGGGCGACGAGCCGCCGGACGGCGACATGCTGCGCTCGCATATCTACGACCTGCGGCGCAGCGTGGATGGCCCGTTCGCGGCCAAGCTGATCCACACCCTGCCGCGGATCGGCTACCGGCTCGCGGTGGTGGGCCCGCACGAGCAAGAGCATGCCGCGTAGGACCGGGCTGCGGCAGCGCATCACCCTGTGGCTGGTCGGCTATGCGGCGCTGCTGTCGCTGGCGGTGTTCGTGCACGGCTACATCGTCAACGACCAGGCCGAACAGCTGACCTGGCGTTCGCTGCTGAGTTCGGAACTGGAACATTTCCTGGCGCGCAGCGCGGTCGATCCGGACTACCGCTGGATCGACACCCGCACCGTGAGCCTGTACGGCGACGCCGGCGGCGAGCCGCTGCCGCCGGCGGTGGCGGCGCTGGCGCCGGGCCTGCACGACGACGTGCCGCTGGAAGGCCGCGACAAGGTGGTGCTGGTGCAGGACGTGCACGGCCGCCGCCTGGCGCTGGCACTGGACATCACCGAGCTGCAGAAGCACGAGGAGAACCTGGCGCTGTGGATGCTGCTGTCCAACGTGATCGCGGTGCTGCTGCTCGGCGCGCTGGTGGCCTGGGGCCTGGGCTGGGTGGTGCAGCCGCTCACCGACATGGCGCAACGCATCGGCAGCCTGCGCCCGGACCGGCCCGGCCAGCGCATCGACGTGCATCCGCGCGCCAGCGCCGAACAGGTGGTGATCGCCGATGCGTTGAACGACTACCTGCTGCGCAACGACCTGTTCGTCGAGCGCGAGCGCGCCTTCATCGACAGCACCAGCCATGAATTGCGCACGCCGGTGGCGGTGATCGGCGGCGCCGCCGAACTGGCGCTGGAGCAGTCCGACATCCCGCCCAGCGCGCGCAACCAGCTGCTGCGCATCCGCCGCACCGCCAGCGGCGTCGGCCAACTGATCTCATTGCTGCTGGTGCTGGCCAAGGATCCGGCGCGGCTGGCGCGCGGCAGCGACCTGGTGCGGCTGGACCAGCTGTTGCCGGACATCGTCGAGGACCATCGCCACCTGTGCGCCGACAAGCGCCTGGAACTGGCGCTGGCGCCGTTGCCGCCGTGCGAGGTGCTGGCGCCGCTGGCGATCGTGCAGGCGGCGATCGGCAACCTGCTGCGCAACGCGATCGAGAACAGCGACCAGGGCGTCATCCACATCGCGATGCCGGCGCCGGGCGTGGTGCGCATCGACGACCCCGGCCACGGCATGGCGCCCGAGGAGATCAGCGCGATTTACATGCGCATGGCCCGCGGCGGCGGCCGCGAGGGCAGCGGCATCGGCCTGGACCTGATCGCGCGCCTGTGCGAGCACCTGGGCTGGTCGCTGCACCTGGATTCGGATGCCGGGCAGGGTACGCGGGCGACATTGGATCTGCGTCCGGCATTGGAGAACGGCGGCGCGGCGTAGTGCATTGCCGCGCTTGCACCGAAGCGGCATCGGCAGCGCAGCTCTGGCGGCGCAATCCTGTGAGCGGCTTGAGCCGCCACTGCGCCCGCAGCCGGGTTGGCCTCCGCGCCTAGACGGCATCCGCAGCCTTGGCGCTATCCAGCTCCGTTCGTCGCGGCTGAAGCCGCTCCTAAAATGGCTTGCGGCAGATTGGTTGGGGTGCACTGTGGGAGGGACTTCAGTCCCGACGGCATGCGCAGCCGGTTGGCCTGCGTGCTTCGTTCGTCGCGGCTGAAGCCGCTCTTACAGGGGCTTGCGTGAAGCGGGCTGGCTGAACTGTAGGAGCGGCTTCAGCCGCGACAGTCTCCGTCGCCGTCAGGCCGGCGCTTTCGTTCGTCGCGGCTGAGGCTCATACAGGCGTTCAGAGCGCCGAAGAGCTTGCGTGCGCGGGCCTCAGGCTTGCTGCGGCAACAGTCCGCGCTGCAGCAGCCAGGCGCGCGCGTCCTCGGCATCCTGTTCGAACCAGGCGCGGGTGGAGCCCAGCCGGTAGGTATAGCCCCACGCGTCCATGTCGGCCATCAGCCGCGCGCTGCCCACGCCGGGCAGCGCGTCGGCCAGCACGATCTGCAGGTAGCAGGTGGCGTCCTCTTCCTCGTCCGAGTCGGTGGCGTCGGTATGCACCCGTGCACGCCGTTCCGGCGGCAGCACGATCAGGTGGCAGGCTTCGTGCAGCAGCGAGTGCACCGGCGTGTCGTCGCGCACGTACACGTTGCTGGCGATCACCCCGGCTTCCGGTTCGCCCCAGTAGCTGCCGGGAATCCTGGCGCCGTCGGCGACCCGGTGCAGCCTCAGCCCATGCCGGGCCAACAGTGCGCGCGGCGCGTCCAGACCGATGGCGCCGACGGTCAGGACCTGGGCAGCGGGTGCGGAACGGGAGTCGTCGGTCTGCATCGGAAGGTCGGAAAAGAGAGGGGCGCGTGGCGCAATCGGCAACGCGTTGGCGGATGGTTGCGGCAAGCGGATGACGCGACCATCGCACCGCTGAAGAGCATGCGTTCGCTGCGCGCCGCTGGCGGGGTACATGCAACTGCGGCCAATGGCAGGCGCCGCGGTGCATCCTCGCCAGCACGTCACCCAGAACGCAACATCGGCGCTGCAGCACGCCGCGGCCGCTGTCGGCGAGCGCAACGCGCCGCATTGCTCAGGGCGACGGCCCTTCCGGCAATGCCACCGAGATATCGAGCACGTCGTGTTCGCCGTCCTTGACCAGGTCCACCTTGACCGCGTCGGCGTCGATGTTGACGTACTTCTTGATCACTTCCAGCAGTTCGCGTTGCAGCAGCGGCAGGTAATCCGGGCCGCCGCGGTGGTTGCGCTCCTGCGCGATGATGATCTGCAGGCGGTTCTTGGCCGTCTCGGCGGTGTTCTTCTTGGCCTTGAGGAAGTCGAACAGTCCCATGCTCACCCTCCGAACAACTTGGTGAAGAAGCCCTTCTTCTCCACGGAGATGAAGCGCATCGGGCGCTCTTCGCCCATGATCCGGGCCACCGCGTCGTCGTAGGCCTGGCCGGCCGGGGATTCGCCGTCCAGGATCACCGGCTCGCCCTTGTTGGAGGCGTTGAGCACGTCGCCGGATTCGGGGATCACGCCGATCGCCTTCAGCCCCAGCACTTCCTCCACGTCGGTGATGCTGAGCATCTCGCCGCCTTCCACCCGGCCCGGGCTGTAGCGGGTCAGCAGCAGGAACGCCGGCACGGTCTGGCCTTGCTCGGCCTTGCGGGTCTTGGAGTCGAGCAGGCCGATGATGCGGTCGGAGTCGCGCACCGAAGAGACTTCAGGATTGACCACGACCACCGCGCGGTCGGCGAAATACATCGCCAGGAACGCGCCCTTCTCGATGCCGGCCGGCGAATCGCAGACGATGTATTCGAAGCCTTCGGCGACCAGGTCCTTGAGCACCTTCTCCACGCCGTCCTGGGTCAGCGCGTCCTTGTCGCGGGTCTGCGAGGCGGCCAGCACGTACAGGTTGTCGAAGCGCTTGTCCTTGATCAGCGACTGCTTGAGCGTGGCCTCGCCGTGCACCACGTTGACGAAGTCGTACACCACCCGGCGCTCGCAGCCCATGATCAGGTCGAGGTTGCGCAGGCCCACGTCGAAGTCGATCACGGCGACCTTCTTGCCGCGTCGCGCCAGCCCGCAAGCCAGGCTCGCGCTGGTGGTGGTCTTGCCGACGCCGCCCTTGCCGGAGGTGACTACGATAATTTCAGCCAAAGGAATGTCTCCTGATGCGTTCGGTTGTAGGGCCGCGTCAATCTTGCGCGGCGATCTTGATCTGGTCCTGCTCCAGCCAGACCTGGACGGCCTTGCCACGCAGTTCCTTGGGAATATCGTCCAGCACCTTGTAGTGGCCGGCGATGGCGACCAGTTCGGCGTGGAAGTCGCGGCAGAAGATCCGCGCCTCGGTGTTGCCTTGCGCGCCGGCCAGCGCGCGACCGCGCAGGCTGCCGTAGATATGGATGCTGCCGTCGGAGATCACTTCAGCGCCGGCACCGACCGTGGCCACCACGGTCAGGTCGCAGTTCTCTGCATACAGCTGCTGGCCCGAGCGCACCGCGGTCTTCTGCATGCGGCCCGGCTGCGGGCGTGCCGCAGGGGCGGGCGGCGGCGGGGGCGGCGAGACCGGGGCTGGCGCGGCGGCGGGCGCGCCGCCGTCGATGCGTTCGTACTGGGCGCGGAACTTGGCCAGCAGCGGCAAGCCCAGCGCCTCGGACAGCTGTTCGGTCTCGCGGGTGCCGTAGGCCAGCGCCACCGGCAGCACGCCGGCCGCGCGCAGGCCGTCCAGCAGCGCGCGCGCGGTGGCGGTGTCGGGCGTCTGCGCCAGGCCGCCGAAATCGATGATCACCGCGGCGCGGCCGAACAGTTTGGGCGCGCGCTGCACGCGCTCGCGCATCTCCTGCGCCAGGCGCGCCACGTCCAGGGTGCGGATGCGCAGGTTGGCGATGCCGACCTGGCCGATCTTCAGTTCGCCTGCCTGCTCGAAATCCAGATTCACCGACGACACGCTCAGTCCCCGGCCGGGCGCGGAGCCCGTTGCAGGCGGTGGGCATGGCCGGCCCAGGGCAGGTCGGGCAACTGCTCGCCGTAGGTCTCGCGGACCCAGGCGTAACTGCACAAATCCTTCAACAGCATGCTCGCACGCACCTCCACCTCGTTCATCGTGTTCTGGCCCACTTCGCGGAAACCGAAGCTGCCATGGAACAGCAGCGCCGCGTCCGCGCCGTGATCCAGGAAAACCTCGCACGCCAGCTGCGGATAGCGCAGCTCGGCATAGCTCTGCACGTCGGCATAGAACGCGCGGCCGACGCCACCGCCGCGGCGGCGGCTGGCCACCACGATGCGGTCGATATAGAAGAACGCCGGATAGCGCTCGCGAAACCAGGCGAAATTGCTGCTGTCGTGGTCGCTGTCGGCGCCGAAGCCGACCAGGAAACCAGCCAGGTTGCCGTCGCGCTCGGCGATGCGGAAATAGTCTGCGGTCTCGTAGAAGCGGTGCAGCTTGGCTGAATCCAGCGGCAGGATCGCCAGGCCGGCATTGTTGTTCAGGGCCAGGACCGAATCGAGCTCGTGCTCGCGCACGTCGCGGATGACGATCGACATTGGGACTCCGTTGCTGATGCGCGCGCGGCCAGATGCGGACCGCCAGCTGGATTATCGCACGCGGGGCGCGGGGCGGCGAGCCGCGCATGCATGACTTCCGTGGGAGTGCATTGCGCGCCGTTCATCCTAAGATGCGTGCATGTTGGGAAACCTCAGCCATACCCGCGTCCTGCGCTTCGCCGGCCTGTTCACCTGGGCCATGATCGCCATGCCGCTGGTCTACACCTACTGGATCCCGGAAGAGGGCGCGAACCGGCGTGGCGGCTGGGAGGCGGCGATGATGTCCGGCTTCTTCATCGCCTTCGGCGGCAGCTACTACTGGCTGACCCGCGGACTGGGCAGCGGCGGCCATGCGCATTGGTACGATCGCCTGATCCTGCTGCTGCTCACCGTCTGCGCGCTGGCGGTCAGTTATCTGACCGGAAGCGGGCTGGGCAGCATCCTGATGATGGTGGCGGCAGGCGTGATCCCGTGGCTGCTGCCGGTGCGGATCGGCGTGCTGTGGCTGGTGCTCAGCCAGTTGGCGGTGCTGCCGGTCTACTATCTGCTGGTCGGCTTTCCGATGTTCGACGCGCTGATGCAGTCGCTGCTGTACGGCGGTTTCTCCATGTTCATCTTCGTCACCAGCCTGGTCGCGCGGCAGCAGGCCCAGGCCCGCGAGGAGCAGCGCCAACTCAATGCCGAGCTGCGCGCCACCCGCGCACTGCTGGCCGAAAGCGCCCGGGTCAACGAGCGCACCCGTATCTCGCGCGAGCTGCACGACCTGCTCGGCCACCACCTGACCGCGCTGAGCCTGAACCTGGAAGTGGCCGGCCACATCACCGAGGGCCGCGCGCAAGAGCATGTGCACCAAGCGCATACCCTGGCCAAGCTGCTGCTGACCGACGTGCGCGAGGCGGTCAGCCATCTGCGCGACAGCGGCGCGATCGACCTGGCCGCGGCGCTGCGGCCGCTGGTGGAGCGGGTGCCGTCGCTGCGGATCCACCTGCAGGTGGACGCGCCGTTGACCGTCGAGGATCCGGAGCGCGCGCATGTCTTGCTGCGCTGCACCCAGGAAATCATCACCAATACGGTGCGCCATGCGCAGGCCGACAACCTGTGGATCCAGGTGCGCCGCGAGGGACCGCTGGTACTGATCCAGGCCCACGACGACGGCCGCGGCTGCGAGACCGTGCTGCCCGGCAACGGCCTGCGCGGCATGCGCGAGCGGCTGAGCCAGTATGGTGGCAGCCTGGAGATCGATGCGCCGCAGGGCACGGGCTTTCGCCTGCGCGTCGCGGTCCCGAGTGCGGCCGCGTTGCTGCCGCCCGCCGTTTCACAAGGAGTGCTGTGATGATCCGTGTCTGCCTGGTCGACGACCAAACCCTGGTGCGGCAAGGGATCCGCTCGCTGCTGGCGTTGGACGGCGGGATCGAGGTGATCGCCGAAGCCAACGATGGCCGCCAGGCGGTGGAGCTGATCCCGCAGGTGAAGCCGGACGTGGTGCTGATGGACATGCGCATGCCGGCGATGTCCGGGCTGGAGGCGCTGCAGATGCTGTCGCGCAACGGCACGCTGCCGCCGACCATCATCCTGACCACCTTCGACGACGACCAGCTGGTGCTGGCCGGGCTCAAGGCCGGGGCCAAGGGCTACCTGCTCAAGGACGTGTCGCTGGAACAGCTGGTCGGGGCGATCCGCGCGGTCGCCGCCGGCGGTTCGCTGGTGCAGCCGGCGGTGACCCAGCGCCTGCTGTCGGGCCTGGAGCACATGCGCAACGACTTCGTCAGCCTGGACCGGCCCGACCCGCTGACCGACCGGGAGACCGAGATCCTGCGGCTGATGGCCAGCGGCTTCTCCAACAAGGAGATCGCCAACTCGCTGGGCGTGGCCGAGGGCACGATCAAGAACCATGTATCCAACATTCTGTCGAAACTCGGCGTTCGCGACCGCACCCGGGCGGTACTGAAGGCGTTCGAGTTGCAGTTGGTCTGATGCGCCAGGATGCCCGTCCCGACGCAGCGCGCCGGGCGTTTGCGGGCGCCAGCCTCTTGTAGAAGCGGCTTCAGTCGCGACGAGCGGAGTGGTGAATTTGCCGAACTGGTATGCAGTCGGGACTGAAGTCCCTCCCACAAGAGGCCGCGCCGCTCCACGGCGCCGGTGAAATCCTTGTAGGAGCGACTTCAGTCGCGACGAGCGCAGCGGCATGCCTGCCGCATCCTCGGCCGTGCTGGGCCGATGCCCCCAGCCCCGGCCTCGGTGCGGACGCACTGGTCTGCCCGCCGGGACCGCCGGCGGTTCCCGCGCGCAGCCGCAAACGCCTGGCCGGGTGTGGCTTGCCTGCGGCCGCACGGCGCCGCTGCCTGCCCGTCCGCTACTGCCTGGGTGATAATGGTCTGGTCGCCCGCGCCGCGGCGCTGTGCACTGCGCGTTCGCAGGGTTTTCGCCACTATGCCGAATTCCGCGTCGCCATCTGCTGACCACGAGCCGCGAAGCCTGCTAGGATGGGCGCTTCGCTTCATTAACCCGGCCGTGGGATCGGCCCCGGAGACCTTCTGAATGACCCGTATTATCGAATTCCTGATCGCGCTGGGGATCGTAGCTGGCCTGTTTGTCATCGTTGGCCTGGTGCTGCCTTCGGAACGTCACATGTCCGAGAGCGTCGAAACCAATCGGCGCATGACCATCGTCTATGACACGGTGAACAGCCTGCGTCGGTTCAAGGACTGGAATCCGCTGGTGCTGCGCGATCCGCGTATCCAGCTGAAGCTCTCCGGCCCCGAAGCCGGCGTCGGCGCCCGCCTCGACTACGCCTCCAACGAGGGCTACATCGGCAAGGGCAGCTGGACCATCACCTCGACCGAGCAGAACAAGCAGGTTGTCGTCGCCATCGAAGACGAGAGCAAGGGCCGTGACAAGATCACGTCGTTCAAGCTCGAGTCGACTGGCAAGAGCGGCCGCAACGTCAAGATCACCCAGGACTACACGGTCAAGTACGGTTGGGACCTGTTCGGTCGCTATGCCGGCCTGTACGTGAGCCGCCATGTCGGCGACGACATCAAGCTGGGCCTGTCGCGACTGAGCAACGTGCTGGCCACCGTGCCGAACGTCGACTACCGCTCCGATGAAACCCCGTTGAAGGACCTGAAGGTCGTCGACGTTCCGGCCGAAGATCTGCTGGTGGTCAACGCCGGCAACATCGACCGCGACAACGAGGCCATCAAGAAGTCCATCAAGGACAATCAGGAGTGGATCAAGCGGGTGATGGACGCCAACGGCCTGGAAGCGGCCGGTCCGGTGCGCATCGTCACCACCGACTTCGGTTCCGACAAGTACGCCTTCGACGTGACTCAGCCGGTGCGCAAGCGTGCCGGTGGCGCGCCGAAGCCGGACGCGGCGGCCAAGCCGGAAGACAAGAAGGGCGACAAGAAGGACGACGCGGCTGCTGCTGCGGCCGCTCCGGTCGATGCCACCCCGGTTGCCGCCAGCGGCGAGCCGCTGAAGCTGACCATCCCGCAGGGCGCGCCGGTCACCTATCTGCGTACCCAGGCGCACCGTTCCGCGTTCGCCAGCTACACCGGACACATGGCGGGCCTGGATGCGGCACGCAATGCAGTCCGCGCCTGGGCCGCCACCAGCGGCTACGACGTGACCGACCGTCCGTACGAAGCCTGGAAGGGCGGGGTGGACAAGTCGTTCACGCCGGATGGCACGTACGACATCTACTGGACGATCAAGTAAGCCTCGCCTGCATGGATGTGTGACACGAAACGCGCCGCTGCTTGCGGCGCGTTTCGTTTATGGGGCCGCAACGCCGGCCGAAACGGAGCATCGTCATGCTGAATCTCGATCGGCGTTCGCGTAAACGCTCCTGGCTGGCCTGCGCCGGCGGCCTGTTGGCGGCCACCGCGATCGGCCTGTCCGCCTATGCCTCGCACGGCGTGAGCGAGCCGCTGGCGCAATCGCATCTGCAGACCGCGGCGCTGTATGCCTTCGGCCATGGGCTGGCGCTGGCGGCATTGGCCCGCAGCAGCGAGCGCCTGCTCGCGCGCGCCGCGCTGGCGCTGCTGCTGCTCGGCACGCTGTTGTTCACCGGCAGCCTGGCCGGCAACGCGCTGGCGCAATGGCCGACGCGGCTGGCCCCGGTCGGCGGCACCACGCTGATGCTGGGCTGGGCGCTGTACGCGCTGGATGCGCTGAGGCGTTGAGATGCCCCGTTACGCGCGCGGATTCGACACCCAGGCCGCCTACGACCACCTGAGCCGGCGCGACCGCAAGCTCGGCGCGTGGATGCGCCGGATCGGCCCGATCGCGCCGCAACCGGGCTGGGCCAGGCCGTTCGATCCGGTCGATGCGCTGGCGCGCGCGATCCTGTTCCAGCAACTCAGCGGCAAGGCCGCGGCGACCATCGTCGGCCGTGTCGAGGCGGCGATCGGCAGCATCCGGCTGCATGCCGACACGCTGGCGCGGATCGACGATCCTGGCCTGCGCGCCTGCGGCGTGTCCGCCAACAAGGCGCTGGCGCTGCGCGATCTGGCGCGGCGCGAGGCGGCCGGCGAGATTCCCTCGTTACGCAAGCTTGCCTTCATGGACGACGAGGCGATCGTGCAGGCGCTGCTGCCGGTCCGCGGCATCGGCCGCTGGACGGTGGAGATGATGCTGCTGTTCCGCCTGGGCCGCCCCGACCTGCTGCCGGTGGACGACCTGGGCGTGCGCAAAGGCGCCCAGCGGGTGGACCAGCTGCAGCAGATGCCCGCGCCGCAGTCGCTGGCCGAGCATGGCGAGCGTTGGGGTCCGTATCGCAGCTATGCCAGCTTCTACTTGTGGAAGATCGCCGATCTCAGCGACGCCGCCAAGCCGCCCACGCCGCGTTCGCAGGCCTAGGAGCGCGCAGCGGCAGCGTGATGCTCCTCTGTAGGAGCGGCTTCAGCCGCGACGAGCGGAGTGGTGAATGTTCCGAACTGGCATGCAGTCGGGACTGAAGTCCCTCCCACAAGATGCCTCGTCGCTCCCCGCCGGCGGTGGCGCCCCTGTGGGAGCGACTTCAGTCGCGACGAGCGCAGCGGCGGGCCTTCCGGCTTCGGAGGTTGTCGCGGCTGAAGCCGCTCCTACAGTGCAACCAGCAGGCGATCCGCAGGCGGTGTAGGAGCGGCTTCAGCCGCGACGCTTTACCGGTAACGCATCGCGTCGATGGCCCGACGCCAGCCAGCGCCACTTCTGTCCGAAGCTGCCGGGCGCCAACGGAGCGCAGCACTTCTTGCTAGTCCAGGAACACCTGCCGCACCGTGGCGCGCGCTGCGTCCAGCGAGAAGTGCGTGGCGATGTTGCGCAGGCCGTTGCCGGCCAGCGTGTTCCACAGCGCCTCGTCGGTGTACAGCTGCGCCAGCGCGGCGACGAACTGCGGCGCGGTCTCGGCGATCAGCACGTCCTCGCCGTGACGCAGGTGCATGCCTTCCACCGCGCACGGCGTGGCCACCACCGGTTGCCCGTGCGCCATGCTCAGGTTGACCTTGCCCTTGACCCCGGCGCCGAAGCGCAGCGGCGCCACTGCGATGCGGATCTCGTCCATGTAGGCGGTGATGTCCGGCACGTAGCCGAGCAATGCCACCCCGGGCGTGGCGGCGCCGAGACGGCGGATGTCGTCGGGCATGTCGGCGCCGATGCAGTGGAAACGCAGCTCCGGCAGCAGCGCGCGCAGCGGCGGGAACACCTCCTGCAGGAACCAGCGCACCGCGTCCACGTTGGGCGCATGGCGGAAGCCGCCGACGAATACCAGGTCGCGGCGCTGCGCCCACGGCAGGCCCGGTCCGGCCACTTCGTGCAGGTTGGAGATCAGCGCGGTGCGCACCTGCGGCGCCTCGCGCTGCAATTGCGCGCGCTCGACCCCGCTGACCAGCACGGTGACATCGACCTGCGCCATCACCTCCAGCTCGCGCGCGCGGGTGCGCTCGGCTTCACGCAGCAGCCGCGCGTCGCCGGCCAGCTCGGCGCCGCGGCGCTCGCGCAGGTAGTGCAGGTCCACGGTATCGAACAGCCGCCGCGCCTGCGGCGCGAACCGGCGCAACAGCGGCAGGCAGGCGTGGGCGACGTGGTGGCGCACCAGCAGCACCGCGTGGAAGCGCGCGCTGTGCTGTTGCAGGAACCCGCTCACGCTCTTCAGGTACGGCGCATACCACACCTCCACACCGAGCCGCTGCAGCGCCTCGCTGTGGCGGCTGGCGTATTCGCGGCCACTGGGTACGAACACCACGTGCGCGCCTTCCTGCAGCAGCAGGCGGATCAGGTTGAGCTGGCGCAGCGAGGCCGAGTCGCGGTCCGGCTGCGGCAGGGTCTCGTCGAGGATCAGCACCTGGCGCTGCTGCCGGTGCAGCTGCGCCGGGGTCGGCGTGGTCCCCGGCGGCAGTTGCTGCGCCAGCACGTCGGCCCATTTGGCCGCGAACACGCCGCGGTTGCGCACCTGATAAGCCTTGATCCCGCTGTCGGTATCGGTGCCGTTGCTGGTGCCTTCGTCGTGCACCACCTGGCTCGCCGGCTGCAGCAGGGTGCGCAGTCCGGCCTGGCGTACAGCGAAGGCCAGGTCGGTGTCTTCGTAGTAGGCCGGCATGTAGCGCGTGTCGAAGCCGCCCAGCGCCAGGAAGCGTTCGCGCTCGATCGCCAGCGCCGCGCCGGCGCCGTAGTCGATGTCGCGCAGGTAGGCGTAGCGCGGATCGTCCGGCGATTCGAAGCGGCCGTAGCTCCAGGCGCTGCCGTCGGCGAAGACCACGCCGCCGGCTTCCTGCAAGCGCCCGTCCGGGTACAGCAGTTGCGCGGTGACCAGCCCGGCCTGCGGCACCTGCATGAAGGTGTCCAGCAGCGCATCCAGCCAGCCCGGTTGCGGCACCGTGTCGTTGTTGAGGAACACCACGTAGCGGCCGCGCGCGTGCGCCGCGCCGTCGTTGCAGCTGGCGATGAAGCCGCCGTTGTGGCTGCGCACGTGGTAGTGCAGGCCCTGGATCTGCGGCAGCCACTGCACGGTCTCGTCGCTGCTGCCGTCGTCAATCACCAGGATCTCGCAGGCCGCCGCCGGCGGGTGCGCGGCCAACGCGCGCAGGCAGGCGAGGGTGTGCGCAACGTGGTTGTAGACCGGGATCACGATGCTCGCCAGCGGCGCGTCGCTGGCCGGCACCGCGAAGGCTGCGAACGGTTGCGGCGCGACCGCGAACAGCGTGCGCCGCGGCGGCGGCAGCGGCAGCGCATGCACCCGCAGCCGCTGCCAGGTGCTGCGCCAGCCGCGCGCACGCAGGCTGGCCAGGCCGCGCCGCAGCAGGCCGGCAAAACGGTTCAGGGCGTAGCGCAGGTTCGCCCAGGACATCGACATCCGTTGCAACTCCAGCTTAAACAAAGGGACCCCCGCGCCGCGCTGCCTGCTGGCCTGCGCTAGACTCGCCGGAATTTACATTCTCGCATCCCCGTGCCACGACGCTACGACGACAAAGACACCGACGATCAGATCACCGACGATCTCGACAGCGGCGCCTCGCCCTGGCGCCGGCGCCTGCTTACCTGGGGCCTGGCGGCCACCGCGCTAGGCCTGGGCTTCCTGATCCCGTACACGGTCTATCTGAACAAACAGGTGACGCAGCGCTTCGGCGAACTGCGCTGGCAGATTCCGACCCGGGTCTACGCCCGCCCGCTGGGGCTGGCACCGGACACGGCGATGGACGTGCAGACGCTGAAGGCCGAACTGGACGCGGCCAGCTACCGCGAGGATGCCGGGGCGCAGCGTCCCGGCACCTATCAGCAGGACGGCAACCGCTTCGTCATCGCCAGCCGTGGCTATAACGACGTGGATGGCCGGGTGGTGCCCAGGCGCGTGGAAGTGAGCCTGTCCGGCGGCCGCGTGGCGGCGCTGCGCGATGCGCAGACGCGCAAGTCGCTCAGCGCCGCGCGCCTGGATCCGGCGCGTATCGCCACCTTGTACGGGCAGAAGCAGGAAGAGCGGCGGCTGGTGCGGGTGGACGAAGTGCCCGAACTGCTGGTGACCGGCCTGCAGGCGGTGGAAGACCGCGACTTCAACTATCACCACGGCGTCGATCTCAGCGGCATGGTGCGCGCGGCGTGGGTGATGGTGCGCTCCGGCGGCAAGAGCCGGCAGGGCGCCAGCACCCTGACCCAGCAGCTGGCGCGCAGCGGCCTGCTCGGCATCGGCAAGGAGCAGACGCTCACCCGCAAGTTCAACGAAATCCTGTACGCGCTGATCATGGAAGCGCGCTACGACAAGCGCACCATCCTCGAGGCCTATCTGAACCAGGTCTACCTGGGTCAGCGCGGCAGCCAGGCGATCCACGGCGTGGCCTCGGGCGCGGAGTTCTGGTTCGGGCGCGAGCTGGATTCGCTGCCGCCGGAACAGGTGGCGTTGCTGATCGGCCTGGTCAAGGGTCCGTCCTACTACGACCCGCGGCGCTTCCCCGAGCGCGCGCTGGACCGGCGCAACTTCGTGCTCGGCAAGCTGCGCGAAAGCGAGCTGATCGACGAACCTACCTACCGCAAGGCGCTGGCCGCGCCGTTGGGGGTGCCTGCCAATCCGGGCCTGGTCGCGGCCAACCGCTTCCCGGCGTATGTGGATCTGGTGCGCCGCCAGCTGGCGCGCGACTACCCGGAAAGCGCGCTGCAGGGCGCCGGATTGAGCGTGATGACCGGCATGTCGCCGTCGGCGCAGGCCTATGCCGAAGGCGCGGTGACCCGCACCCTCACTGCGCTGGAGACCAACAAGAAGCGCCCGCCGCTGCAGGCCGGGCTGGTGCTGACCGATACCCACAACGGCGACGTGCTGGCGGTGGTCGGCAGCCGCGACGTGGCGCAGCCCGGCTTCAACCGCGCGATCGAGGCGCAGCGCCAGGTCGGCTCGTTGCTCAAGCCGTTCGTGTACCTGCTGGCGCTGGCGCAGCCGGACCATTACTCGCTGGCCAGTTGGGTCGACGATTCGCCGGTGACGGTGCAGCTCAGCCGCGGCAAGCGCTGGACCCCGGGCAATTCCGACAACCGCAGCCATGGCATGGTGCGCCTGGTCGATGCGCTGGCGCATTCGTACAACCAGGCCACGGTGCGGATCGGCATGCAGGTCGGGCCGGAGCGGGTGGCGCAGCTGATCAAGGTGCTGGCCGGGCTCGAGGCCGAGAACAATCCGTCGCTGATCCTGGGCGCGACCGACCAGAGCCCGTACGCGATGACCCAGCTGTACCAGTTCCTGGCCTCCGGCGGCGAGATCCAGCCGCTGCACGCGGTGCGCGGCGTGCTCGATCCGCAGGGCAAGCTGCTCAAGCGCTACGACAAGGCCCCGGCGCCGGCGCAGGAAGGCGATTCGGTCGCGGCCAACCTGGTCGGGCTGGCGCTGCAGCAGGTGGTCAGCAACGGCACTGCGCGGCAACTGCTCGGCGACGGCCTGGGCAAGCTGTCCCCGGCCGGCAAGACCGGCACCAGCAACGATGGCGTGGACAGCTGGTACGCCGGCTATACCGGCGATCATCTGGCGGTGATCTGGATCGGCAACGACCAGAACAAGCAGACCGGCCTGTACGGCGCCACCGGCGCGATGCGGGTGTGGTCGGGCATCTTCGCGCGGCTGCCGAGTTCGCCGCTGAAGGTGCAGGGCAAGGGCATCGACTGGCAATGGATGGACCCGGCCGGCAGCAACAGCACCGATCCCAGCTGCCCCGGCGCGCGCCAGTTCCCGTTCGTGGTCGGCTTCGCCCCGGCGTTTGCGCCATGCGCGCCGCCGCAGGCGCTGCCCGAAGAAGGGCAGGCGCCGCCCGCCCCCGCCGACGGCGAGGAACGCCATGGCGGCGGCTGGCGCAGCTGGTTCGGCCTGGACAAGAAGAAAGAAACGCCGCCCGCCGACGCGGCGTCCACTCCTCCGGCGCAATGATCCACGGATGCCTGCCATGACCCGATACACCCCCGCCGTCGCCATCGCCGCGCTCAGCCTGCTGCTGGCCTCCTGCGTCAGCGCCCCGCCGCCCCCGCCGCCGCCGCCGCCGGTGGACACCACCACCCCGGCGCAGCGGCTGGCCGCGATCGACGCCAGCGGCGGCGCCGACGACACCGAACTGAGCGTGCAGCCCTTGCGCGATCCGCAGGTCGAGGACCTGCGCGACAGCGCCAAGCGCAAGCGCACGGCCGGCGACCTGGCCGGCGCGGCGGCGGCGCTGGACCAGGCCCTGCAACTGGTGCCGCAAGACCCGGCGCTGCTGCAGGACCGCGCCGAACTCGCCTTGCTGCTGAAGGACGACGCGGGCGCCGAAGCCTTCGCGAAGCGGGCCATCGACCTGGGCTCGCAGACCGGCCCGCTGTGCCGGCGCCACTGGGCCACCATCGAGCAAGCGCGGCTGGCGCGCGGGCAGAAGGAGAACGCGGCGTCCGCGCAGGCGCATATCGAGGGTTGTACGGTGGCGGGGATCAAGCGCTATTGAGGTGGTGATCGGGACCCGGGACCCGGGACTCGGAAGAGCGCAGGGCTGGTTGATTCATTGCCATGGCAATGGCGCGTTCCGCCGGCTGATCGCTGATACATCATCGGATCCCGGCCAGCCGCTGTTCCGGGTCCCGAGTCCCCAGTCCCGAGTCCCGAAATGTCCCTCGCCCACGCCAGCACCGAAGCGCTCAGCGAAGGCGGTGCGCTCGCCCGCCAGCTCGATGCATTCGTGCCGCGGGCGGCGCAGCTGCGGCTGACCGCGGCCATCGCCGAAGCGTTCGAGCAGCGCGACGTGCTGCTCGCCGAGGCCGGCACCGGCACCGGCAAGACCTATGCGTATCTGGTGCCGGCCTTGCTGTCCGGATTGAAGACCATCGTCTCCACCGGCACCCGCGCGCTGCAGGACCAGCTCTACCACCGCGACTTGCCGCGGGTGCGCGCGGCGCTGGGCGTGGGCCTCAACAGCGCACTGCTGAAGGGGCGGGCCAACTATCTGTGCAAGTACCGGCTGGAGCAGGCCAAGGGCGAGCCGCGCTTCACCGCGCGCGAGCAGATCGCGCAGTTCCAGCGCATCGTCGCCTGGGGCGGGCGCACCCGCTTCGGCGACATCGCCGAGCTGGACGCGCTGCCCGACGATTCGCCGCTGCTGCCGATGGTCACCTCGACCATGGACAACTGCCTGGGTACCGAATGCCCGTTCTGGGGCGAGTGCTTCGTGGTGCAGGCGCGGCAACGCGCGCAGGCCGCCGACGTGGTGGTGGTCAACCATCACCTGCTGTTGGCCGACCTGGCGCTGAAGCAGGAAGGCTTCGGCGAGATCCTGCCCGGCGCGCAGGTCTTCGTCATCGACGAGGCGCACCAACTGCCGGAACTGGCGGCGAACTTCTTCGGCGAAAGTTTCGGCATGCGCCCGCTGCAGGAGCTGGCGCGCGACTGCCTGGCCGAGAGCCGCCACGTCGCCGGCGCGCTGGCCAGCCTGCAGGCGCCGGTGCAGGCGTTGGAGCAGGCTTTGCGCGAACTGCGCGCGGCGATGGAAGGCTTGCCCACCCGCGGCACGCAATGGCGGCTGCTGGCCAAGCCGCAGGTGCGCGACGGCTTCGATGCGCTGCAGGTGGAACTGGCGCGCCTGCAAGACAGTCTGGCGGCGCTGCGCGAGGCCTCGCCCGGTTTCGACGCGTGCGCGGCGCGCGCGCAGGAGATGCGCGCACGCCTGGGCCACTGGCTCGGCGACGACGCGCCGATCGCCGATTTCGACGCCGAGCCGGCGCCGCCCTCCAACGATGTGCTGTGGTACGAACTGAGCGCGCGCGGTTTCCGCTGCCAGCGCACCCCGCTGGACGTGTCCGGCCCGCTGCGCCTGCACCGCGAAACGTCGCACGCGGCCTGGGTGTTCACCTCGGCGACGCTGGCGGTGAAGGGCGACTTCGAGCACATCGCCACGCGCCTGGGCCTGAGCGATCCGATGACCCTGCTGCAGCCCAGTCCGTTCGACTGGGCGCGGCAGGCGCTGTGTTATCTGCCGACCCTGCCGGACCCGAACGCCCGCGGCTTCGGCACCGCCTTGATCGCCGCGCTGCATCCGGTGCTGCAGGCCTCGCAGGGTCGCGCGTTCCTGCTGTTCGCCTCGCACCGCGCGCTGCGCGAAGCCGCCGAGGCGCTGCGCGACGGGCCGTGGCCGCTGTTCGTGCAGGGCGAGGCGCCGCGCGCGCGCTTGCTGCAGCGCTTCCGCGAGTCCGGCAACGGCGTGCTGCTCGGCTCGGCCAGCTTCCGCGAAGGCGTGGACGTGGTCGGCGATGCGCTGAGCGTGGTGGTGATCGACAAGCTGCCGTTCGCCGCGCCGGACGATCCGGTGTTCGAGGCGCGGCTGGACGCGATCCGCCGTGACGGCGGCAACCCGTTCCGCGACGAACAGCTGCCGCAGGCGGTGATCGCACTGAAGCAGGGCGTGGGCCGGCTGATCCGCAGCGAGACCGACCGCGGCGTGCTGGTGCTGTGCGATCCGCGGCTACTGTCCAAATCCTACGGCCGCACCTTCCTGGAGTCGCTGCCGCCGTTCGCGCGGACGCGCGATGTGGAGGATGTGCGGGCGTTTTTTGCGTCGGGACTCGGGACTGGGGACTCGGGACTCGAAGAAGCCGGAGCGCACTGATGTTCGCTCGCCGCCACGGCCTTCGGTCCGGGAGCCTCCGGATGTACGCTCGTCCGGGTGCTGATGAGGCGAAGGATGCTAGGCTTTTCGCCTTTCCGGGTCCCGAGTCCCGAGTCCCGAGTCCCGATTTTCCATGAACATTCTCGCCTTCGAAACCTCCACAGAAGCTCTCTCCGTCGCCGTACATGTCGATGGCGAGGTACGCGAGCGGTTCGAGCTCGCGCCGCGCCGCCATGCCGAGCTGGCGCTGCCGTGGGCCGAGCAGTTGCTGGCCGAGGCCGGCATCGCCCGCCGCCAGCTCGATGCGATCGCCTTCGGCCGCGGCCCCGGCGCGTTCACCGGCGTGCGCCTGGCGATCGCGCTGGCGCAGGGCATCGCGCTGGCGCTGGACCTGCCGGTGTTGCCGGTGTCCACGCTGCAGGCGCTGGCCTTGCGCGCGCCGGCCGACGCGCCGCAGGTGCTGGCCGCGATCGATGCACGCATGGGCGAAATCTATGCGGCGGCCTTCGTGCGCGATGCCGATGGCCTGCATGCGCTGACCCCCGAGCAGGTGCTGATCCCGGACGCGTTCGTGCTGCCGCAGACGGATGCGCCCTGGTACGGCGTCGGCACCGGCTTCGCCGCCATCGAGGCGACGCTGCAGCGGCGCCTGCACGCGCAGTTGCACAGCGTCGATGCGCAGGCCCTGCCGCATGCCGCCGACGTGCTGACCCTGGCGCTGGCCGCCTATGCGCGCGGCGAAGCGATCGCGCCGGAACGCGCCGAGCCGGCCTACCTGCGCGACAACGTCGCGCTGACCCTGGCCGAACAGCAGGCGCAGCGCGCCGCACGATAATCCGGGCAGGCCGGGCTTCTCCGGCCGGCGCCGCACACACCGCGACTGCGCTCAGTAGTCGTAGCTGACGCTCAAGCGCAGCGAGCGCGGCGCCTGGCGCAACAACGCCGCGCCATAGACGGGATCGCTCACGCCCGGGTCGGTTTCCGCATACGGATACTTCCACAGCGTGGTCTGGCCGTTGAAGACGTTGAATACGTCCAGGTTGAAGGCCAGCCTGTGCTCGGCGTAGGCCGGCCGCCACGACACCCCGAGATCGAGCTGCTTCAGCCACGGCAGGCGGCCCTGGCTCCCCGGAGGCGCCGCTTGGCCATGGTCGTAGTGGTAGGCGATGCCGTAGCCGGACGGGTCGCTGTGGTCGGCGCCGTAGGCCCCCAGCGCGCTGAACGGGGTGCCGGACACCAGCTTGAGATTGGCCGACACCAGCCAGTCGGGGGTGAGCTGGTAATAGCCATAGAACTTGAACTGGTGGGTGTGGTCGTTGCTCTGCGGGCCGTTGGTGTGTTCCATCAGCTGCGCGTAGTCCCAGGCCTGGGTGGTGGACACCGCGGTCTGGCCGATGCCCGACAGCAGCTGGCCTTCGGTGGTGCCGTAGCTGCGCGACCACATGTAGTCGAGGCGCCCGTACCAGCGCTGGTCGAACGGGTGCTCCAGCGACAGGTTGAGGCCGTAGTAATTGCGCTTGAACTCGGGAAAGCCGAACTGGGCGTTGCTCAGCGGCACGCTGGCGTAGTTGCCCGAGGTGTCCACCAGGGTGAAGGTGTTGGTCTTGCCCGGGTTGATCAGCCAGCAGCTGACCGGATTGCTGTCCAGGGTCACCGTCTGCCCGTGCGCCGCCGCCGCGGCGAACACCGTGCCGCTGTCGCAGTAGTCGTCCACGCCGCTGCGCAGCAGGCGGTAGGTGCCCTTGACGCCGTAAACCCAGCTGTCGCCCCAGGCCTTGCTGAAGCCGAGGATGAACTCGTCCTGGAACGAGGGCTTGATGCCTTGCGCGGCCACGGTCCTGGCATCGGGCAGGATGCCTTAGTAGTTGTTGGCCGAGACCGCACCGGAGATCTGGGTCAGGCCGGTCGGGTAGCCGTTGCCGTCGATGCCGCCATAGGTGTAGTAGGTCGAGGTCGCCAGCGTCGCGCCGGCGGCATTGAACGCAGGGTTGAGCGGCAGCGCCAGGTAGTAGCGGCCGGCGTTGCCGTAGACCTTGAAGCGCGCATCGCCGTCGACGTCCCAGCTGAAATCCAGGCGCGGCGCCCACTGCCCGCTGCTCTGCTTGATGTAGGCGTCGCCGTCGCGGTTGTAGTTGGTGAACTGGTCCGGGCGCAGGCCGAGGCTGAGCAGGAAGCGGTCGCTGACCTGCCAGTTGTCCTCGACGTACTGCGCACGCTGCACCGCGCGCACCGAGGCCAGGGCGCTGTAGACGTACCGGCGCACGTAATAGCCGTCCTCGCCGTTGGCATAGCCGCCGGTGGCCGGCACGCCGAGGCCGGTGTTGATCGGTATGCCTGGGTTGGACTGGTCGTAGATCCATTGGTAGCCATCACCCGAGGCCACCGAGCCGTGGTTGAGCGCGCGCGTTCTGGTTGTCGATGCCGACGGTGATGCTGTGCTCGCCGATGACGTAGTTCAGGTCCAGCCGCAGGTTGTCGGTGTGGTTGCCGCGGTCGGGATCGACCAGCAGCGAGGTGGTCTGCGCGTTGGTGATCGGGGTGCCGCCGGTGTAGGCCGGGTTCTGGAACGAGGTGCCGCCGAGGTAGGTCAGCGCACCGTTGTAGTTGGGGTTGCCGGTGTAGTCGTCGCTGCGCTGCTTGCCGTACTGGGCGCTGAAGGTCAGGCGGTCGGTGAGGTAGCCGGTGTACTTGGCGGTCCACAGGTCGCCGCCGGTCTTGCTGGTGTCGGCGCTGCCGCGCAGGTCGCCGATGTCGTGGCCGCTGTAGTTGTAGTACTTGCCGCGGGTGATGTAGCGGCTGGAGGCGCCGGTGATCTCCAGCAGCTGGTTGTCGCTGATGTTCCAGTCGAACTTGGCATACCAGCTTGGCCGGCGATAGCGATAGTCGGAATAATACTCACCTGGGGTGGTTTCGCGCGCACCGTAGAACCTGCCGCCATCCTGGCGCTGCAGTTCGTAGGAACCGAAGAAGAACAGCTTGTCCTGGATCAGCGGGCCGCCCGCGTACAGGCTCTGGGTGCTGAGCGTGGAACCGCTCTTGCTGTCCGGCCGGTACAGGCTGCCGTCGCCAGGCGCGTAGACGTCCTTCTGCGAGGAGCGCAGGCCATCGGGTTCCCAGGTCGCCTGGCCGCCGAAATGCCATGCGTTGCTGCCGCGCTTGCCGACCGCGTTGATCACGCCGCCGTCGGAACGCCCGTACTTGGCGCTGTAGCCGCCGGTGTAGACCTGCAACTGGTCGATGCTGCCGGTAGGGCAGGGTCAGCCCGCCCAGCCCGCGCAGCGGGTCGGTGGTGTTGAAGCCGTTGATGTAGTACGCGTTCTCCGCCGCCGATGCGCCGCCGAAGCTGAGCAACTGCGCGCCGGTCGGGCCGATGTAGCTGCCGCTGCCGCTGTTGCCGGCGACGCCAGGCGCCAATTGCGCGATGGCCTCGGCCGAGCGTCCCAGCGGCAGGCGTTGCAACTGTTCGGCATCGATCACTGTGCGCGAGTCGACGCTGCCCACGTCGATCGCGGCGGCGGCGCGGTCGGCGCTGACCTGGACGCCGGCCAGGCTGGCGACAGGGACGAAGGAGACGTCGGTGACCGCGCCGACGGTCAGGCCCACGCCCTCGCGGCTGCCGAGCACGGCGTCGTCGGCGCCCTTGGCGACGATGGTGTAGGTCCCCAGCGGCAGCTGGCCGATGCTGTAGCGGCCGCGCGCATCGACCGCGACTTCGCGGCTGAGGCCGCTGGCGCTGCGCACCTGCACGCGTTGCGCATTGGCCGGCGCCTTGCCGGCGACGGCGCCGGTGGTGGACTGGGCCAGAGCGGGCGGCGCAGCGAGGGCGGCGCTCAGCGCCAGCGCGAGCAGGGCGGGCCTGCGAAGGAGGGGAGGCTTTTTCATGAAGGAGGCGGCTCGGATGGTGGGGGCGGGGATGCGCCGCGCCGGCCTCCGAGTCAGGCGTCCTCGGCGATGCGCTGTGCGCGGTGACGTTCTCCGCCCCCATTACCCTTAATGTGACGCCTATTCAGAAATGCCGCGTGGTTATGTCGCCGGCACCAATGGTTATCTGGGTGGTTGCCGTGTGGGTGCATGCGGCGTCACGCGATGTCCTGCTCCCGTCGGGACCATGGCCCCTTTTCGGGAGAAGGTGCCCCGCAGGGGCGGATGAGGGGACGGGCGACGCCTGGAAACGTTCGGTGCCGCCAGGCGATCCGTGGCGGCCGTACCCTCACCTCCAACCCATCTCCCGGCGGGAGAAGGGCTTGTGCGGCGCGGTGCTCAGCGGTCGTCGCGCAGCGTGCCGCCGGGCAGGAAGACCCAGGTGCGGGTGACCTGCAGGATGTCGATGTTGTCTTCGGTCCGCGGCAGCGGCGGGAACGGTTGCGCCAGTTGCACCACCCGCATCGCCGCGGCGTCGAGCATCGGCACGCCGCTGGAGCGCAGGATGCGGCTGCTCTCGACGCTGCCGTCGCGGCGCACGCCGACGCTGATCACCACCTGGCCGCCCAGCCGCTGCCGGCGCGCTTCGTCGGGGTAGTTGAGGTTGCCGACGCGCTCGGCGCGGTCGACCCAGGCACGCAAATAATTGGCGTAAGCGTACTCGCGGGTGCTGGCGGAAACGAACTTGCGGTTCGGACGCTTGGCGTACTGCTCCGACCGCAGGTGCACTTCGGCGGCCAGGCGCGCCATCTCCGCATCGCGCTGGGCGCGCTGCGCATCCACCGGCTGGGTCGGTTGCTCGGTGCGCGGCTGGGTCTGCGGCGCCGGCTGCGGCTGCTCGCCGCGCGCGCTGCTGACCACGCGCGGGGTCGGCTCCGGCGCCGCCGCAGCGGTCTGCGCGCGCAGCGCCTGCGGCGCCAGGCCGTCGTGCTGCTGCGGCACGATGCCGGGCTGGCTGTCGCGCGGGCGCTGCGGCGTGTCGTGGTCGCCGCCGCCCTGTTGGTTGGCCTGGGCCAGGAAGTCGGCCTGCTTCGGCGTCAGCGGGGTGCTGGTCTGGCTGAAGATCACGTCCAGGGTAGGCACCAGCGGTGCGTCGTCGTCGATCGCGAAGCCCACTCCCAGGATCAGCAGGCCGTGCACGATCAGCGACAGCACCAACGTGGCGCTGAGCCGTTCGCGCTCGCCGATGCGCGGCGCGGGCGTCGCGGCGGCCGCGTTCATCGCGCCGGGTAAGCCTCGATGGCGTCGAACAGCAGCCCGGCGATGTTCAGCCCGAACTGCGCGTCCAGTTCGCGCACGCAGGTCGGGCTGGTGACGTTGACCTCGGTCAGGAAATCGCCGATCACGTCCAGGCCGACGAAGCGCATGCCGCGCCGTTGCATCTCCGGACCGACCTGGGCGGCGATCCAGCGGTCGCGCTCGCTCAGCGGGCGGCCTTCGCCGCGACCGCCGGCGGCCAGGTTGCCGCGGAATTCGTCGCCCTGCGGGATCCGCGCCAGGCAGTAGTCCACCGGCACGCCATCGACCAGCAGGATGCGCTTGTCGCCGGCGCGGATGTCGGGAATGAACCGCTGCGCCAGGGCCAGCGTGCGGCCGCCGTCGGTCAGCGTCTCCAGGATCACGTTGAGGTTGGGGTCGCCGGTGCCGCTGCGGAAGATCGAACGCCCGCCCATGCCGTCCAGCGGCTTGAGCACCGCCTGGCCGTGTTCGAGCACGAACGCCTTCAGCGCGGCCGCGTCGCGGCTGACCAGGGTCGGCGGGCAGCAGTGCGGAAACAACTGCGCGGCCAGCTTTTCGTTGAAATCGCGCAGGCCCTGCGGGTCGTTGACCACCTGCGCGCCGGCGCGCTGGGCCACGCTCAGCACGTGGGTGTCGTACAGGAATTCCGCATCGAACGGCGGGTCCTTGCGCATCAGCACCACCTGCCCGCTGCCGAACGCCAGCTCGGCGAACGCGCCCAGCTCGAACCAGCCGGTCTTGTGGTCGCGCACCTGCAGCGGCGCCGCCTGGGCCAGCGCGCGGCCTTCGCGCAGCGACAGCCCGCCGGGGCGCACGTAATGCAATCGATGCCCGCGGCGCTGCGCTTCCAGCAACATCGCGAAGGTAGTGTCTTTGGCAATCTTGATGCTGGCGATGGGATCCATCACCACGATGACATCGAACGACATGGCGTTACCCGAGGGACTGAACGGAGGATGGTAGCGGGTCGGCGGCAGGGGTGCGCAAGGGCCGTGGCGCACGGCCCACCGCCCCCCTGCGATGGCAACCAAACTGTGACATAGTTAGCGCTGAAAAGTGATCCACTGCAGAGCCGTGGCGGCGGCCTTGACAGTCCGAGCGGGTCTTGGGATACATGTCGTTTCGCAGCGGCGTCGGAACCGATGAAGCGTCGCGCGCCTGGGGGCAAGTGAATGAGTGAAAACACGACTGCGGGTGGGGAACTCGCAGGACTGAGAGTCATGGTGATCGATGACTCGAAGACCATCCGCCGCACCGCCGAAACGCTGTTGAAGCGCGAAGGCTGCGAGGTGGTCACCGCCACCGACGGCTTCGAGGCCCTGGCCAAGATCGCCGATCAGCAACCGCAGATCATCTTCGTGGACATCATGATGCCGCGGCTGGACGGCTATCAGACCTGCGCGCTGATCAAGGGCAACCAGCTGTTCAAGGCGACGCCGGTAATCATGCTGTCCTCCAAGGACGGCCTGTTCGACAAGGCGCGCGGGCGCATCGTCGGTTCCGAGCAGTACCTCACCAAGCCCTTCACACGTGAAGAGCTGCTGGGCGCGATCCGCACATACGTCAACGCCTGACCGGGGTAAAGGCACCATGGCTCGAATTTTGTTGATCGAGGACTCACTGACCGACCGGGCGGTGTTCACGCAGTGGCTGGAAAAAGCCGGGCACGAGGTGCTCGCCACCGACAACGCCGAAGACGGGCTGAAGCTCGTGCGCGAGCAGGCGCCCAGCCTGGTGTTGATGGACGTGGTGCTGCCGGGGATGAGCGGTTTCCAGGCCACTCGCGCGCTGTCGCGCGACGAGGCCACCCGGCATATCCCGGTGCTTATCATCAGCACCAAGAGCATGGAGACCGACAAGGTCTGGGGCATGCGCCAGGGCGCCACCGACTACATCGTCAAGCCGCCGCGCGAAGACGAGCTGATCGCCCGCATCAACCAGCTGGTCGGCTGACGTGCGTTCGCCCTTCGACATCCTCGAGGCCTATGAGCGGCGCAGCCTGGCGCACGCGGTGCGGATGCCCGAGCGCGAATTCGACGAGAACATCTGGCGCGGGGTCGGCTTCCGCGTCGGCGACCGGCACCTGGTGTCCGATTTCCGCGAAGTGGTGGAAATCGTGCGCATGCCGCCGATCACCCCGGTGCCGGGCGCGCAGCCGTGGCTGCTGGGCGTGGGCAACCTGCGCGGCAACCTGTTCCCGGTGGTCGATTTGAAGCAGTTCATGGAAGGCCAGCGCACCTCGCTGCTGGAAGGCCAGCGCGTGTTGATCATGCGCCAGAGCGGCGGCGACGTGGCGCTGACCATCGACGAACTGTTCGGCCAGCGCAGCTTCGCCGAATCGCAGGCGGTGCAACCCGGCGAATTGGCGCAGGGCCGCTATGCACATTTCGTAGACCGCGCGTTCCGCGGCGACACCCACGACTGGGGCGTGTTCTCGCTGTCGTTGCTGTCGCGCACACCCGAATTCCGTCAAGCCGCCGCTTGAGCGCGCGGCCTGCCTTCGCATCGAAGATCGAGGTCGAATCATGAGTACTGCAGCGGACGCCCCCAAAGCCAGCAAGCTTGGCAGCGTGGGGACGAGTTTCTGGCTGGGCCTGTTGGCGCTGTCGCTGATCGTGTTCGGCGCCAATACCGGCGTGGCCACCTGGCTGGGCAACCGCCTGGCCGGCGCCAGCACCGGCGCGGCCGACCTGCAGGTGCTGTCGCAGCAGTTGGCCAACCAGGGCCGCGATGCGGTCTCCGGCAACGCGGCCACCTACAAGGAATTCAAGCAGACCAAGGCGCGGGTGGAGAGCACCGTCGCCGCGCTCAACGCGCGCTACGCCAACGAGACCGGCATCGCCGGCCCGCTGGCCGCGCTCAACCGCACCTGGACCCCGCTGGGCAAGAACGCGCAGCAGGTGATGGACAGCGAACCGGCGGTGCTGGCGCTGGCCGGCAACGCCGAGCGCTTCGTCGGCGGCGTGCCGCAGCTGCAGGCGCAGTTGAACGAGGTGGTGCGCGCGATGACCGTCGGCGGCGCCCCCGCCGCGCAGATCTACAACACCCTGCAGCAGGTGGTGGTGGCCGGCACCATGGCTCGCCGCGTCACCGAGATGCGCGCCGGCGGCAGCGGCGCGGCCAGCGCCGGTGATGCGCTGGCGCGCGACTCGGTGGTGTTCGGGCAGATGCTCGAAGGCCTGCGCAACGGCAACCAGGAACTGGGCATCGCGCCGGTGCGCAACGCTGCCGCACTTGCCGCGCTGGAGCAGTCGCAGGCGCAATGGGCGGCGATGAAGAAGGACCTGGACGCGCTGCTGGCCAGTTCGCGCAGCCTGTTCGCCGCGCAGTCCTCGGCCGCGGCGCTGACCGCCGGCTCGGACCACATGCTCGACGACAGCAAGAAGCTGTTCGACGCCTTCTCCGCGTTCGGTTCCACCCGCGACACCCGCCTGTTCCCGAACTTCTGGCTGGGCGTGGTGTCGGGCCTGCTGGCGCTGCTGTCGATCATCGGCTTCGTCTGGACCTCGGTGCGCAGCCGCACCCGCGACCAGGAAATCCGCTACCAGACCCAGGTCGAATACAACAGCCGCAACCAGCAGGCGATCATGCGCCTGCTCGACGAAATCAGTTCGCTCGGCGAAGGCGACCTGACCGTCAAGGCCTCGGTCACCGAGGACATGACCGGCGCCATCGCCGACGCGATCAACTACGCGGTCGACGAGCTGCGCCACCTGGTCACCACGATCAACGACACCTCGGCCAAGGTCGCCATCTCCACCGAGGAAACCCAGGCCACCGCGCTGCAGCTGGCCGAGGCCGCCGGCCACCAGGCCGAGCAGATCGGTTCGGCGTCCGAGCGCATCAACGAAATCGCCGCCAGCATCGAACAGGTCTCGCGCAACTCCAGCGAATCGGCCGAAGTGGCGCAGCGTTCGGTGGTGATCGCCGCCGAGGGCGCCGGCGTGGTCCGCGAGACCATCCAGGGCATGGACCAGATCCGCGACCAGATCCAGGAAACCTCCAAGCGCATCAAGCGCCTGGGCGAATCGACCCAGGAGATCGGCTCGATCGTCGAACTGATCAACGACATTTCCGAGCAGACCAACATCCTGGCGCTCAACGCCGCGGTGCAGGCGGCTTCGGCGGGCGAGGCCGGCCGCGGCTTCGCGCTGGTCGCCGACGAAGTGCAGCGCCTGGCCGAACGCACCTCCGGCGCCACGCGCCGCATCGAAGGCCTGGTGCAGACCATTCAGGCCGATACCAACGAAGCGGTCAGCTCGATGGAGCAGACCACCTCCGAAGTGGTGTCCGGCGCGCGCCTGGCCGAAGACGCCGGCACCGCGCTGACCGAGATCGAGCGCGTCTCCAACGCGCTCAACAACCTGATCAAGAACATCTCCATCGCCGCGCACCAGCAGTCCGCCGCGGCGACCGACATCACCCAGACCATGGACGTGATCCGCCGCATCACCGGACAGACCTCGCAGGGCGCCGAGCAGACCGCCGAATCGATCGGCCGCCTGGCGCAACTGGCAGCGGACCTGCGGCGCTCGGTCGCCGACTTCAAGCTGCCGGCGTGAGCGGATCGGAACAGGGTGGAAGGACAGCGCACATGACGTACCGTGAACATTCCCAGCACACCGCCGCCGCGCTGGCGACGCGCGGCGCGCGGCCGTCCGCGGAGGCGCGGCGATGAGCGCGCTGCGCGATGCGATGAGCCATGCCGCGCTGGGCTGGGTCAAGCCGGAGCTGGACGAGACCCTGCGCCAGGTGCGCGGGGAGATCGAATCCTTCGTCGAGGACCCGGCCGACACCAGCCGCATGCGCTTTTGCGCCGGCTACCTGCACCAGGTGCAGGGCACCTTGCGCATGGTCGAGCTGTACGCCCCGGCGATGGTCGCCGAGGAACTGGAACTGCTGGCCATCGCCGTGCAGAACGGCCAGGTGCCCGACCGCGACGAGGCCTGCGCCACACTGATGCGCGGCACCGTGCTGTTGCCCGACTACCTGGAGCGCCTGCAGGACGGCCATCGCGACATCCCGATCGTGCTGCTGCCGCTGCTCAACGAGATCCGCGCGTCGCGCGGCGAGCCGGGCCTGAGCGAAGGCGCGCTGTTCGCGCTGTCGCCCGACGCCAGCGCCGCCACCGAGGCCGAACTGGACCATGCCCGCGGCAGCCTCAGCGGCCGCAACCGCGAACTGCTCGACACCGTCGGCACCGCGATCAAGGAAGAACTGCTGCGGGTCAAGGACGCGCTCGACCTGCACCTGCGCACCGGCGGCGACGTCGCCGCGCTGCAGACCCAGGTGGACGAACTGGGCAGCGTCGCCGACACCCTCGGGGTGATGGGCCTGGGCGTGGCCCGCGGCGTGGTGGTGCAGCAGCGCGATGCGCTGCGCAGCATCGTCGCCGGCGAGCGCCAGGCCGACGAGGGCCTGCTGCTGGATATCGCCGGCGCACTGCTGTACGTGGATGCCTCGCTCGACGACCAGGTCGCCTATCTCGGCGCCAGCGCCGGCATCCACGACGACGCCAGCGCCGCCGAGGCGCGGCGCACGGTGGAAGTGCTGGCGCACGAGGCGATCGCCAATTTCGCCGCCGCGCGCGAGCATTTCGTCGCCTTCATCGAGACCAATTGGGAACACGAGCGCCTGAGCGAGGTGCCGCGCCTGCTCGGCGAGGTCGCCGGTGCACTGCGCATGCTGGAACTGCCGCAGCCGGCCGATTACCTGGAAGGCGTGCGCCGCTACGTCGCCACCGAATTGATCGGCAAGCGCCGCGTGCCCAGCGGGCGCCAGCTGGACACGCTGGCCGATGCGATGGCCAGCCTGGAGTACTACCTGGAAGCGCTGCGCGAGCGCCGCCCGGGCCGCGAGGAAATCCTCGACATCACCCGCACCAGCCTGGAAACGCTGCGCTACTGGCCGTTGCCCAGCGCTGTGCCGGCGCCGCAGGGCGTGGTACCGAACGGCGGCGCCGACGCGGCTTTGCTCGCCGAGCCAGATGCCGCGCCTGCCGACGGCGTCGCCGCAGCGCCGAGCGCTGTGGTCGCGCCGCCGCTGGCGCCCTCCTGGGATCTGGCACCGGTCGCGGATGCGCCGATCGCCGCCAGCATGCCGCCGCCGCTGCCGAGCCAGACGCCGCAGGCGCCGCAGTGGACGTTGCACGAAGACGCCGCCGTCATGGCGAACGCCGAGGCTGCCGAGCGCATCGATGCCGCCGCCGACCCGTCCGCCGCGGCGGTCAGCGCTGCGGGCAACGAAGCTGCGTTCGTCGTCGTGTCGTCGCCGATCAGTTTCGATCCCGTCGCCGCGGAACAGGAAGAAGGGTCGGCCCTCGCCGAGCCGCTGCAGATCACGACCGACACCCTGGCGTTGGAAGGCGATGCGTTCCGGACCATGCACGCCGCCGCCGCGCCCGCGACCGACGAAGCGGCACCGGCCAACTACGGTTTCGACCCGGTGGCCGCCGAATACGCCGAACGCGACGCCGATGCCGGACACGACGACCCGTCCCTGGGCATCGTCGATGCCCAGGCCGCCGCGCCCACCGACACCGCCCACGACGATGTGCTGGTGATGGAACTGGAGGATGCGCCGGCCTTTGCCGATACCGCGTCCGACGAGGTTCACACCATCGTCTGGAACGATACGCCTGCGCCCCTGGCCGACGACAACGACAACGACAACGACTTCGCCGCCGAACCCAACACGCCCACCATCGACCTTTCCTTGAGCGATACCGTGTTCGTGGCCGCGCCGGAGAGCGAACCCGGCCAGGCGCCGCACGCGCATGCCGGCGAGGCGGAGCATGCCGACGTCGATGCAGGCGCCGAACACAGTCCGTTCGTCGACCTGACCTGGCCGGAGCCGACCCCGGCACCGGAAGCGCGGGTACCCGGCGTGCACCAGGCCAGCATCCAGCCGATCGCGCTGGATCCCGCCTCGGCGGCGTTCCTCGCCGAACTCGACGCCGCCGCCAGCCAATTCGATGTCACCGCTGCGCCTGCCGCGGCCGACACACCCAGCGCCACCGATGCAGGCGAAGACGTCGAAGCGCCCGCGCCCGTCGTCGTCACCGACGGCGGCTTCGTCGACGACGACGGCGACATCGACGCCGACATTCGCGAGGTGTTTCTCGAGGAATTCGACGAGGAACTGGTCAACCTCGGCAACCTGCTGCCGGCGTGGCGCGCCGCGCCGAACCAGCTGGAAAGCCTGCGCCCGATCCGCCGCGTGTTCCACACGCTCAAGGGCAGCGGCCGCCTGGTCGGCGCGCGCGTGCTCGGCGAGTTCAGCTGGAAGATCGAGAGCATGCTCAATCGCGTGCTCGACGGCACCCGCGCGGCCAGCCCGGCGGTGGTGACCATGGTCGAACTGGCCTACGAGGTGTTGCCGCAGCTCAACGCCGCGCTGCGCGGGCATGGCGTCATCCACGCCGACCTGGACGCGATCCAGGCGGTCGCCGACCGCGTCGCCGCCGGCGAGGACGCCTACTATTTCGCCGCCGCACCCGCCGTTGCCGGGGCCGCGCCGCGCGCCGGCACGCCGGCGTCGGTGGACAGCGTGCTGCGCGAGATCCTCGAAGCCGAGGTCGGCACCCATCTGGAGACGGTCCGCGACTGGCTGCAGCATGCGCCGCAGCCGGCCACCGAGGCGCTGCTGCGCGCGGTGCACACGATGAGCGGTGCGTTCGCGATGACCGATGTGCCGGAAATCACCGAGGTCACCGGCCCGGCGGAGAGCTACGTCAAACGCCTGCTGGCCGCCGCCGTGGTGCCCGGCGCCGACGGCGTGCGCGCGCTCGACGATGCCGCGCAGGCCATCGCTGCCACCATCGAGGAATTGCAGGCGCCGTCGCCGGTGATCCCGCCGTTCACCGCGCTGGCGCAGCGCCTGCAGGCGCTGGTCGCCACGCTGCCGGACCTGCAGTGGTCCGCGCTCGCGCACGAAGAAGACGAAGAAGACCACGCAGAGCGGTCGCACCCGCAGGCCGATGCCGCGCTGGACCCGCAGTTGCTGCAGGCGGTCGAACTCACCGCAGCCGACGACCTGTCGGCGTACCTGGGCGACGCCAGGCATCTCGACGCGGCCGGCGCGGATGCCGAGCATGCCGACGCGGCGCATGTCGCCGAGAACGCCGATGCCGATGCATCCGCGGCGCAGGCGAGCGATGCGCCGCCGCCGCCGCTTGCCGACGACGCTCACATGCTGGTGCCAAGCGACGCCGCTGCCGACGCCGCCACGGCGACGCCTGCGCCGGACGGCAGCGGCGTGGCGTTCGACGCGGAACACGCCAGCGCCGGCGCCAACCTCGCGCAGGACGATGACGCTGCAGAACAAGCGAGTGCGCCCGTTGCGCCGCCGGCCGACAGCGGCAGCGCGTCCGCCGCGATCGACCCCGACACGCAGGCACTGCTGGCCCAGGACGGCAAGCTCGACGAATTGACCGTCGACGCGCCGCTGGCCGATGAAGGTGCGCCCGCCGACAGCGAACTGCCGCCGCCAGCGGAAGAGCTGCTCGCAGCGCAGCAGCAGGATGCGACCGCCGTCGATGGCACCACGCACGGCGAACCGCATCAGGACGGCGACCAGGAAGCATCGCAGCGGGACGCGCACGACCAGAACGAGCAAGACCAGGCGCGCGATTCGCACGGCTATGCATTCAACGCCGAGCCGGTGCCGCCGTCCACGCAGTGGCACGGCAGCGAGCCGGTCTCGGCGAACGACGATGCCGAACTGCTGCCCGTGGCGGACGACGCGGCGGTGCATGCCGACAACGCCCCGCACGCGCACGACGACGCGGAGGCCGCAGCGCAATCGCAGCATAATGCCGTTGACCACGACGTCGCTGCCCACGCCGCGCAGACCGACATCGAAACGCATCCGGCCGACGCCGCAGCAGTCGACGCGATCGACGCGCACGATCACGTAACGACGCCGCACGCCGAAGACGGCGCGCATGCCGAATCCGAATCCGAATCTGCCGATGCCGATGCGGACGCAGCGCTCGGCGCAACAGCTGACTTCGAGCAGAGGCATTCGACCGACACGGTCGACGCGCCAGCGCACCACGCCGGGCACGAGCGCGACGCCGGCTTCGACCCGACACCGGCCGAAGCGCCGTCTGCCCATGCGACGCCCGCCGACGAAACGCAAGCCAGCGACATTGCCGACGTCACCCCGCACAACGCCGAACATCCGAGCGACTCCGCGCACCCTGCGCACACGGATGCCGAGCAGCCCGCACACGCGCAAACCGACGCGCCTGCCGACACCACGAGCGGCGACGCGCAGCACGCGCCCGCCGACGTTGCCGACGCGCCGTCGTTCGCCGAGTCCGCCCCGCACGACACCGCCGCGGCCGACGCCATCGCGCTGGCCGCCGTCGATCTCGGCCCGTTGGACTTCGCCGACCTCGACCGCGAGCTGGTCGATATCTTCGTCGAGGAAGGCAAGGACCTGCTCGACCATTGCGACCGCCTGGTCGCCGAACTGCGCGCGGCGCCGCAGGACCGCGACGCGCTCGCCGGCCTGCAGCGCGACCTGCACACGCTGAAGGGCGGCGCGCGCATGGCCGGGGTCAATCCGATCGGCGACCTCGGCCACGGCATCGAATCGTTGCTGGAGGCGGTGGCCGCCAACCGCACCGAACTCGATCGCCGCGACGTGCAATTGCTCGAACGCGGCTTCGACCGCTTGCACCAGTTGCTCACCCTCACCGGCAACCACCGTGCGGTGGTCATGCCGGACGACCTGATCGGCCGTTTCGACGCGCGCACGCACGGCCGCAGCCTGCCGCTGGAGGCCGGCACCGCCGCCGCGACGCAGACCGATGCCGACGGCGCGGCGACGCTCCAGGCCGCGGTCGCTGCGGAGTCGATCCCCGCGGCCGCGCCGGCGCCGCTGTCGGCACCGCTGCCGGTGGACGGCACGCTCGACGAGGAGTCGATGATCGCGCGGCCGATGCAGGAACAGGTGCGCGTGCGCGCCGACCTGCTGGATCGCCTGGTCAACCACGCCGGCGAAGTGGCGATCTACCGCTCGCGCCTGGAACAGCAGCTTGGCGCGTTCCGTGGCGCGATGTCCGAACTGGACCGCACCAACGCGCGACTGCGCGACCAGCTGCGGCGCCTGGACCTGGAAACCGAAGCGCAGATCGTCGCCCGCTACCAGCGCGAACAGGACCAGACCCAGCAGAACTTCGATCCGCTGGAACTGGACCGCTTCTCCACGCTGCAGCAGCTCAGCCGCGCGCTGAACGAATCGGCGGCCGACCTGGGCGGCCTGCAAGGCGTGCTCGACGACCTGGCACGCCAGTACGACGGCCTGCTGCAGCAGCAGTCGCGGGTCAGCTCGGAACTGCAGGACGGCCTCATGCTTGCGCGCATGGTGCCGTTCGACGGGCTGGTGCCGCGGCTGCGCCGCGTGGTGCGGCAGGCCGCCAGCGAGACCGGCAAGCAGGTGCACCTGACCCTGGAAGGCACCCACGGCGAACTCGACCGCAACGTGCTCGACCGGATGATCGCGCCGCTGGAACACATGCTGCGCAACTCGGTCGCGCACGGCCTGGAAACGCCCGAGCAGCGCCGCGCCGCCGGCAAGCCGGAGGAGGGCAGCATCGCCATCCGCCTGCGCCGCGAAGGCTCGGAAATCGTGCTGGAAGTGGCCGACGACGGCGCCGGCCTCAACCGCGACGCGATCCGCCACCGTGCCGAACAGCGCGGGTTGATTGCGAGCGGCGCCGCGCTGTCCGAGGAAGAACTGGATTCGCTGATCTTCGCCCCCGGCTTCAGCACCTACGACCAGGTCAGCCAGCTGGCCGGCCGCGGCGTGGGCATGGACGTGGTGCGCAACGAAGTGCGCCAGCTCGGCGGCTCGGTGGACATCCACTCGGTGTGGGGCCAGGGCGTCACCTTCACCCTGCGCCTGCCGCAGACGCTGGCGGTGACCCAGGCGGTGTTCGTGCAGATCGGCGAGACCACCTTCGCCGTGCCAGTGGCCTCGGTCAGCGGCATCGGCCGCATCAGCCGCGAGCGCTTCGACGCGGCCGACGGCGGCTACCACTACAGCGGCGAGCAATTCGCGCTGCACGACCTCGGCTCGCTGGTCGGCCAGGCGCCGGCACGGGCCGAAGGGCAGATGCAGGTGCCGCTGCTGCTGGTGCGCGCCGGCGACCTGCGTGCCGCAGTGGCGATCGACCAGGTGCTCGGCAACCGCGAAATCGTGGTCAAGCCGGTCGGCCTGCAGATCGCCTCGGTGCCGGGCATCTACGGCGCCACCATCACCGGCGATGGCCGCGTGGTGGTGATCCTGGACGTCGCCCCGCTGGTGCGCCGCTACCTGGCGCAGCCGGCGCGGCCGGTGGTGGAAGCGGCGCCGACCGAACAGCGGCGCGTGCCGCTGGTGATGGTGGTCGACGATTCGCTGACCATGCGCAAGGTCACCAGCCGCGTGCTGGAACGCCACAACTTCGACGTGATCGTCGCCCGCGACGGCATCGAGGCGCTGGAGCGCCTCGACGAGCGCGTTCCCGACCTGATGCTGCTGGATATCGAGATGCCGCGCATGGATGGCTACGAACTGGCGACCGCGATGCGCGCCGACCCGCGCTACAGAGCGGTCCCGATCGTGATGATCACCTCGCGCAGCGGCGAAAAGCACCGCCAGCGCGCCTTCGAGATCGGCGTGCAGCGCTACCTGGGCAAGCCTTACCAAGAGCTGGATCTGATGCGCAACGTGTACGACCTGCTGGGGATCGCCCGTGTCCGCGAATGACGGCACCGCCAGCGGGACCGCGGTCGCGTTGCTGGCCCGCCCCGGCCAGGCGCGCGAGCGCCTGCGCGAGGCGCTGCACCAGGTGGGCGCGTCGATCGTGCTGGAGGACGACCCCACCGCGATCGATGCGCAGACCCTGGCCGACGCCGCGCCCGACGCGGTGCTGATCGCGCTGGAGCCGGCGATCGAGGACGCCGTGGAGCGGCTGGATTCCGCGCTCGACCTGCCCGGCCTCACCGTGATCTTCGACGAAGCCGAACTGGCTGCGCGCCGCGAAGGCTGGGAAGCGCAGCGCTGGGCAAGGCACCTGGCGGCCAAGCTGCAAGGCCACCAGGACGTGCTGCCGCCGGGGCGCGAAACCGACACCGGCCTGCAGCCCGAACCCGGCCTGCCGGCGACCCCGGCGCAACTGCACGCAGGCGCGCCGATCGGCTTCCATGTCGAGGAAGCGGCCAGCTTCTCCACCACCGTACCCGGCGACGGCTTCTACGCCTGGCAGCCGCCGGCCGATGTCGCGCCCGGGTTCGAGGACCTGCAGTTCGCAAGCGCCGAAGCCGCCGCCGCCGCTGGCGAGGCCGCGGCCATGCCGCCGCTGGCCATGCCGGTGCAGGCGCCGGCCGCCAGCGCGGCGCCGGCCAGCACGCCGCCGCCGTTGCCGGCCAGCGCCTGGTCGCTGGTGGACGACGACGCGCCGCTGCTCGTGCAGGCACGCGCGCCGCTGAGCCAGATGCAGATTTCCACCGAAGGTCTGTCGCTGGTCGCGCTGGAGTCCGAGCAGGAGTCCGCCATCGATAACCCCGCTACTGCCGCCGCTGCCGCCAAGGTCGCGCAGGGCGCCGTGTTGGTCATGGCCGGCATCGGCGGTCCCGATGCCATCCGCCGCCTGCTCGCCGCCTTGCCGGCGGACTTCCCGCAGCCGCTGCTGGTGCAGTTGCGCCTGGACGGCGGCCGCTACGGCAACCTGGTCAAACAGATCGCGCGCGTGTCTGCGCTGCCGGTGCTGCTGGCCGAAGCCGGCCAGACGGTCGGCGTCGGCAACGTCTACATCCTGCCCGACGACATCGGCGTGCGCAGCGGCGACACCGCCGGCCTGCGTTTCGTCGTCCAGCAGGCCGGCGCCTCGGTGGTCGGCGGCTTGCCGGCCGCGCACAGCGCCGTGCTGCTGCTCAGCGGCAGCGATCCGCACCAGGTCGAGGACGTGCTGGCCCTGGCCGCGCAAGGCGCCTGGGTCGCCGGCCAGACCGGCGACGGCTGCTACGACCCGGCCGCCGCCGCACAGCTGATCGGCCGCGGCCATCCCGGCGGCGACCCCGTGCAGCTGGCGCAGGCCCTGTCCGCGCGATGGGGCGGCTGAGCCGTCGCCCGCGCGTTTTCTCCGGTTCCAGGACGACGTAATCCATGAACAGCTACGCCAGCAACGACGCAATCCGCGGAGTCCTGATCCAGGCCGGCAGCGAGCGCGCGCTGCTGCCCAACGCCACCGTCGCCGAAGTGATGTCGCGCGTCCCGGTCGAACCGCTGCCCGACGCCCCACACTGGCTACTCGGCCAGATCGCCTGGTACGGCTGGAACGTGCCGCTGCTCTCGTTCGCCCGCCTCACCGGCCTGGGCAGCGAAACCGTGGCTTCCAACAACAAGATCGTCGTGCTGAAGGCGCTGGGCGGCAACCCCGACCTGCCGTACTTCGCCCTGATCACCCAATCCTTTCCGCAACTGATCTCGGTCCCGCGCGACGGCTTGCTTGCCGACGCCTCCGAAGAAACGTTGCCGGCTGGCGTGCATATGCGCGTGTTGCTGGGCGAGCAGAGTGCGTTGTTGCCGGATATGGAAGCGATCGAGGGGATGATTGGGGAGCGGTTTTCGGCGGCGGTCTAATTTGCAATGTTTTCTTGCCAAGATTTAATTGGCAGCAAGTTCGCTCTTTGCAAAATGGTTGTAACTGGTGAGAGCTGATATATTGAAGTTTGGTGTGGTTTTTTTATGCTGCTGTGTTTTTTACTATTTAATATAAGGCGCGAGCTTGGCTAGTGATAACTGTGTATTTCACATGGCCTTTTTTGAAATTTCATGGATGATAGTTATAGGTCAAGGAGTTTAAGTATGATTATGATGAAAAAGATGCATTTTGGCGCAATTGTCCTCTGGTTCGCGACTATATGCGTAGGTTTGACTTCGGCGGGGCATGCACAAGCCCAAAACACGCGGTATTGCCATGCGGGATCCTGCTTTGACAGCTTGAGCGAAGCGGAAGCTTTCATGCGGGCACAATCTAGTTATGGGGTCTACTTTCGGCGTGTTGAATCGACGGTAAAGAATCCCGGGGGCTTGAGTCCGATGCAGGTTATTAGGTACGCAGTGCCGGATCAACCGCCTATAGCATTCTTCCCTGCAAGCTATACTGTTGGAGGATGGGGTTATGAAACTATAAGTAATTTCTGTGCTAGAAGTGAAGATCCCTATTTTCCTGATCGGTGTGCAAACGAGTCTGAGGCTGCAGCTAGCTTTCAGGCTTATTTTGAAAAAACGTACGCGCCTTGCACGTTTACAAACGTACGCATAGAAGGCTCGTATGGCAACCCCTTTGTGTACTCCAGGGGGGGTAATCTAATAGGGCTGTTGGAATTTATGACTCCGCAGGATAGGTGGCTTAAATGGGACACTCAATGTCCAGGTTGGCCGGTACCCGATGCTCGTGAGTTTCAAATAATTAAATTGCAAAGTTACGAGTGTCCTAAAGATTTTTGGCCAATTTGGGGTTTTAATCCGCCCTATAACAATAGTGGAAACCCTGATGCCATAGCAATTTGGCCAAATCTTTGTACGGCGGGCCAATTATCTGCGTACATCGACGTACAGGCGCCTCAAGGGATCACCCAGACGTCTTCATGCCCTGCTAATGATCACCCCTGTTTCCCGGCCACGGGTGACAAGTTGCGTGCAGAATATGATTTTGAGTTTGCTGGTCGCCCTTTCGAGCGATATTACCACTCGCTTCAGCAGCTGCAGATACCGGGTGCCATGGCCCAGGGATGGAGCCATCCCTATCTAGAGAGTGTGGGCTACGACGGTACTCCTTATATGATAACAGCCGAGGGGTATTTTGAAAAATTCAAACAAGTTTCTGATTATAAATACCGCGGAGTTCATAATGCCGGCGATTATTTGGAGATGAATTCCAATGGATCATGGATATTGACCAAGTCGGATGGCGAGCGTCGTAAATATAACGCCCAAGGTCAACTTACCGATATCTTATTGCCGAATGCACCCGGGTTAGAAGTGGCTCTTAAATACCAAAAGGGGCGACTAGTCCAAGCCACCGATAGGGTGGGCAGAACCTTGTTGTTTTCCTACGAGAACGACTTGCTGTCTAGCATCGATCTGAGCGATGGCGGCGTTATGCGCTATGAATACGACAGCGAACGTAACTTGGCGGCAGTGGTGCGTCCTGATGGTAGCCGCCGCAGCTACATCTACAACGAGGCCGGGGCATCGCCCGCGACAATCCGCCACTTGCTGACTGGCATTGTTGAAGACGGCGTACGCTACGCCTCTTTCGCCTATGGCAACGACGGCAAGGTTACCTCTAGCGGCTTGCACGGTGGCGCAGGGATGGTGGAAAAGACGACGTTGCGGTACACCGGCAGCGAGACCGCTACAGTCACTCAGCCCAACGGTACCAGCTACGACTACAGCATCAGCGCTGGAGCGTTCCGCCAGGTCAGTGGTATCCAAGGGCCTGGTGTTTCTCGAACCTACACCTTCAATGTTGAAGGAAGGCCGATTGCATCGGTCGATGGAAACGGATGGCGCAAGACTTGGACCTACAACGACACGCTTGCCAATGGCGCCTCATCGGTTACTGAAGTGGAGGCCGAAGGCACTGTGCAACAGCGCAGTCATGTCTTGGCGCGCGACGCGAACAATCGCATCGTGCAATCACAGACATCCACCGCGGCCGGCATGATCGCAACCACGCGCTACGCCTACACCGCAGATGGCGCCTTGGCCGCCCGATGTGAGATCGATCCGTCCAGTACGGTGGCGACCGCTTATGTCTGCGGATCGTCATCCACGCCTCCGACTGGAGTTCGCCAACAGTTGCGGGCGTATTGCAGTACGGACGATGTTGCGGCGGGTGGTCCATGCCCCACCGTCGGCCTGCTCAAGCGGCAAGACGGTACGCGCACCGATCTGGTTGATGCCGCAGACTACACCTACTACCCCTCCGACGACGCAACCTGCGCCACATCGCCCACCACCTGCCTACATCGGAAGGGCGACCTCTGGAAGGTCACCAGCGCCCTGGGCCAGGTAACGGAATATCTGTCCTACGACGGCGCCGGCCGTGTGCTGTCGGTGAAAGACGCCAATGGCACCATCACCGACTACACTTACCACCCGCGCGGTTGGTTGACCGCCAGCAAGGTCCGGGGCGCCGACGACAGCAGCGAGAGCGACGACCGCATCACCGTGATCGGCTACTGGCCGACCGGACTGGTCAAGCAGGTGACCCAGCCGGACGGCGCATTCACCGCCTTCACCTACGACGCGGCGCACCGCCTGACCGATATCGCCGACAACGCCGGCAACACCCTGCACTACACGCTGGACAATGCCGGCAACCGGGTCAAGGAAGACACCAAGGACGCGTCGGGCACGCTCAAGCGCACGCTGTCGCGGGTCTACAACCAGCTCGGCCAGCTGGCAACGCAGGCCACCGCCAGCGGCGACCCGACCGACTTCGGCTACGACGCCAATGGCAATACCACCACCGTCACCGACGCACTGGGCCACAAGACCCAGAACGACTATGACCCGCTCAACCGCCTCGCAAGCACGCTGCAGGATGTGGGCGGCATCGCGGCCGAGACCAAGTTCGGCTACGACGCGCTGGACAACCTGACCAAGGTCACCGACCCCAAGGGCCTGGACACCACCTATGCCTACAACGGCCTGGGCGACCTGACCAAGCTCACCAGCCCGGACACCGGCGTCACCACGTACACCTACGACAGCGCCGGCAACCGCGCCACGCAGACCGATGCGCGCAACATCAAGACCACCTACAGCTACGACGCGCTGAACCGGCTGACCAAGCTGGCCTATCCGACCACCAGCCTCAACGTCAGCTACACCTACGACGTCAGCCAGACCACGTGCGCCAGCGGCGAGACCTACGCCATCGGCCGCCTGGCCCGGATGCAGGACGGTAGCGGCAGCATCGACTACTGCTACGACCGCTTCGGCGATTTGGTGCGCAAGGTGCAGACCACCAACGGCAAGGTGTTCGTGCTGCGCTACGCGTATACCAAGGCGGGCCAGCTAAGCCGGCTGACCTATCCAGATGGTGCCGCCGTGGATTACGTGCGCAACGCCCAGGGCCAGACCACGGAAGTGGGCGTGACGCCGGCCGGCGGCACACGGCAGGTGCTGTTGAACAACGCGGCCTACTACCCGTTCGGGCCGGTCGCGAGCTGGTCCTACGGCAACGGCCGCCCGATGCAGCGCGTGCTGGACCAGGACTACCGCCCGCTGGCGATCAACGACACCCGCAGCGACGGCCTGAGCACCGGCTTCGCGTTCGATCCGGCCGGCAACCTCAGCGCCCTGACCGCGGCAGGCAACACCGCGCCGGTGGTCAGCCTGGACTACGACGCGCTGGGCCGATTGACCGCGTTCAAGGACGGCCCGACCGGCACGGTGATCGACGGCTACAGCTACGACGCCACCGGCAACCGGCTCAGCGCCAAGGTCAACACCGCCACGCAAAGCTATACCTACCCGACTACCAGCCATCGCCTGAGCGCGGTGGCCGGCACCGCGCGCACCTACGACGCGATCGGCAACACGCTCTCCATCGGCGGCACAGCGCAGGAGTTCGCGTACGACGCCACGGGTAGGATGAGCCAGGCCAAGCGCGCCGGTACGGTTGTGATGAAGTATGTTTACAACGGTCGCGGCGAGCAGGTGCGGCGGGTGGACAAGACCAACACCTACACGCTGTACGACGAAAGTGGGCATTGGTTGGGTAACTACGATGCCAACGGCACCACGCTGCAGCAGGCGATCTGGCTGGACGACCTGCCGGTCGGCGTGCTGTCCAAGAACAGCCTGCGCTACGTGCAGCCCGACCACCTGGGCACCCCGCGCGCGGTGATCGACCCGACCCGCGATGTGGCGATCTGGAAATGGGATCTGAAGGGCGAAGCCTTCGGCAATACCTCACCGGACCAAGACCCGGACAAAGACGGCACCGCGTTCGTATTCGATATGCGCTTACCTGGGCAGCGCTACGATGCGGCGACGGGGTTCAATCAGAACTACTTCCGAGATTACGATGCCGGCACCGGGCGGTATGGGCAGACCGACCCAATAGGGTTGCGAGCCGGTCCCAGTATCTATGCGTATACAAATGCTGATCCTACGACCTCAATTGATCCATATGGACTTCAGGTTAGAGCTCCGAGTTCACATACATGGAGGCAAAATTCAGGGGGCTATTCAAACATCAAGTCGGATATCCCATATACTCCGCCCGGGGTAAATATCCCGTTGGGCTTTTCAGTGCATGACACTATTTCAAGTTATTGGGAGTCTGCTGCAATAAGTTTAGTTCCGTGGGACTATACGATGTATTGCATTGATGTGTGGTGCATGCGTAGAAAGTCAGAGGGCCAGTGTTCTATATCTGATGAATGGGAAAGAGAGGGGCAGATTGGTGGTTATCAAACTCTCATAAATGTTATGCGTCGAGGATGCCAGTGTAGGAAGGCGCTGTTTGGAGATCAGTTGCCAAAGACTGGGCCTGATCAAGCAGAATTTATGGATGCGTTGGAGATCGCAGCTAGGTTGCGAGAACTTCAGATGATGAGGAGGTAATGTATGAAATTTTTTATTATTGTTTTATCTTTTTTGGGCCTTGCTGCTTGCAGCGCTAGTGCTGGATCCTCGGGGTCGCTTGGGTATATTGTCCCTGGCTGTGAACAGGTAGGGGCTTCTGATGAAATAAAAAAATGGCCAGCCTCTGAATATTTGTTTGAATCATCTAAGGCTAAGCAGGTTTGTGCGCAGCCTATTTCTTCTGGCCTGAAAATTGACGCTCCACTGCGCATTGTTCCTTACAAAAATGGATTGATTGATGTTGAGTTCGAGTGCAGCCATCAGGATTCAATGAAATTTTTTAAAAAAAATGCAGGCAAGGAAGTAATTTTTGTTGCGGGTAATGAAGCTGTTGTAAAAGCTAGGGTTCCTGAAAATCCTACTGATGACCGATGTGCCTTGTTGGGGCAGACAGACCTTAAGGAGTCTGTCTCGATTTGTGAGGCGTTCGCACATTCGCTAAATAAGGATAAGGGGAAGTGTGTGGAGCTTTGCTCTCAATCTGATTCAGATTGGGCATGTGTTGTACACAACTAAAATGTGCTTATGGCATGGGTGATGCTATATATCTCCAATCAAGGGGCATGCCTTCAATCCCACACCGCTCTGCCGCATGATACAAGGCTAGCCGCGCGCAACTTCGCCCGGCACCCATCCTTCCGCGCAGGAGCCCAACCCATGCACGAACGCCGCCATTTCCTCAAAACCGCCGCCTTCGGCGCCCTCGCCACCGGCCTGGCCGCGGCGTTGCCGCGCGCCCGGGCCGCGGCCAGCAACGGGGTCGCGCCGCTGCCGCGCGGCGCGGCGCGGGTGATCTCGACCTGGGATTTCGGGGTCGCGGCCAACCGGGCGGCGTGGCAGGTGCTGGCGCGCGGCGGCGCCGCGCTGGATGCGGTGGAGGCCGGGGTGCGGGTGCCGGAGGCCGATCCGGACAATCCCACCGTCGGGCTGGGCGGCTATCCCGATCGCGATGGGCGGGTCACGCTCGATGCCTGCATCATGGATCACACCGGCGGCTGCGGGTCGGTCGCGGCGCTGGAAGACATCGTGCATGCGATCTCGGTGGCGCGGCGGGTGATGGAGAAGACGCAGCACGTGATGCTGGTCGGCGACGGCGCGCTGCAGTTCGCGCTGGCGCAGGGCTTCGAGCGCACCAGGTTGCTCACGCCGTCGTCGGAAAAGGCGTGGAAGGCGTGGCTGAAGACGTCCAAGTACGCGCCGGAGGCGAACATCGAGAACCGCGCCTACCAACAGGGCACGCTGCCCGGGGGGAAGGACAACCACGACACCATCGGCATGCTGGCGCTGGATGCGCACGGCAATCTGTCCGGCGCCTGCACCACCAGCGGCATGGCGTGGAAGATGCACGGGCGGGTGGGCGACAGTCCGATCATCGGCGCCGGTCTTTACGTGGACAACGAGGTCGGCGGGGCGACCTCCACCGGCGTTGGCGAGGAAGTCATCCGCAATGTCGGCAGTTTCGCGGTGGTGGAGAGGATGCGCCAGGGCAAGAGCCCGGCCGAGGCCTGCCGCGAGGTGGTGATGCGCATCGTGCGACGCAAGCCGCAGTTGACCCGCGACCTGCAGGTCGGCTTTCTGGCAATGAACAGGCGCGGCGAGGTCGGTGCGTTCGCGATCCAGCCCGGTTTTAGTTACGCGGTCTGCGACGCGCAGCGGCAGGATCTGTTGCTGCCGGGGCAGAGCCATTTCGCGACGTCGGCCGCATGAGCCGGGTGGTGCCGATGGGGCTGGAAGTGGCCGCCGATTCGATCGGTTCGGCGCTGGCGGCGCAGGCCGGCGGGGCGATGCGGGTGGAACTGTGCGGCGGCCTGGACGGCGGCGGGCTGACGCCGTCGTTCGGCACGCTGGCGGTGCTGCGCGATCGATTGACCATTCCGCTGTACGTGCTGATCCGCCCGCGGGTCGGCGATTTCGTATTCGACGCCGCGGAGGTGGAGGCGATGCGGCGCGACGTGGAGCAGTGCGTACGGCTCGGCTGCGACGGGGTGGTGCTGGGCGCGCTGGATCCGGCTGGCGAAGTGGATATGGCGACGATGCGGGTGTTGATCGCGGCGGCCGGCGGCTTGGGCGTGACCTTCCATCGGGCGATCGATGTCAGTGCCGATCCGTCGCGGGCGCTGGAGGATGCGATCGCGCTTGGGTGCGAGCGGGTGCTGACCTCGGGTGCGCGGGCGACCGCACTGGACGGCATCGGCACCATCGCCGCGCTGCTGCGCCAGGCCAACGGGCGCATCGGCGTGATGCCGGGGGCCGGTGTGTCCGAGCAGAATGTGCGTGCCTTGCGGGTGGGGACCGGGGCGCGTGAGTTCCATGCCTCGGCGCGCAGTCCGGTCGTCGCGCAGGTGCATGCCCGGCATGCGTACATTCACGATCTGGGCGGCGATTATCAGCGCACCGACGTTGCGCGCGTGCGCCGCATCGTGGCGGCGTTGCAGCAGCCATAGCGGCCCTGGGGCATACCGCGCGTAGGCACCGGCCAACGTCCCGGACGTCATGACCGGCATCACGCGCCGCGCAGGATCGCTATGGCCGGTTTGCAGAAGCGCGCCCGATCTGTGGGAGCCGACCTAGTCCTGTGCCCTTTGTGCATGGGCATGCGCATCGGCTTGCTCGGGGACATATGCGCTGGCTGATGCGTTGGATCGCGTTTTTGCGTGCTTGGCTCCGAGCCAGCGTGCTCGCGCCGATGGCGAAATCCACCGCAGTCGTTGCGGCGGTCATCTGCTGACGGGGATTCTTCAGGGCCGACTAACGACATCCGCGCCTGCCACGCGGCATCATTACCGCCGCCGCCAGCGGCCCCCACCACGACGGATGCACTGCCCGATGAGCCACGAACTGATCTACCTGCTGCTGATCTTCGCCCTGCTGGTGATCCCGCGCGCGCTGCAGCGCTTCAAGCTGCCTGCGCCGCTGACCTGCCTGCTGTTCGGCATCGTCGCGATGCTGGCGATGGGCGAGCGGGCGCATGATCCGGTGATCGTGCTGCTGGCCACGCTCGGCATCTCCTCGCTGTTCCTGTTCGCCGGTCTGGAGGTGGACCCGAAGGCGCTGCGCCGCGGAATGTGGCCGCTGCTGCTGCATCTGCTGGTGCGCGGCGTCACCTTGTTCGGGGTCGGTTGGCTGGCCTGGCGCTACGCCGCGCTGCCGTGGCAGGCGGCCGGGTTGCTGGCGCTGGCCCTGCTGACCCCGTCCACCGGCTTCATCATCGATTCGCTGGGCCGGCTCGGGCTCAGCGAGGAGGAGCGCTTCTGGGTCACCAGCAAGGCCATCGCCGGCGAATTGCTGGCGTTGGCGGCGTTGTTCGTGATCCTGCAGGCCGGCGATCCCTGGCGGATGGGTCTGTCCAGCCTGGCGTTGCTGGCGATGCTGGTCGGCCTGCCGCTGCTGTTCGTGGCGCTGGGGCGCTGGGTGGCGCCGCAGGCGCCCGGGTCGGAGTTCTCGCTGCTGGTGATGGTCGGGCTGATCGCCGCCTACATCACCTATTCGCTGGGCGTGTACTACCTGGTCGGCGCGTTCATCGCCGGCCTGGTCGCGCGCCTGCTGCGCCAGCGCATGCCGCTGCTGGCCTCCGACGAGAACCTGCAGGCGGTGCGGCTGTTCGCTTCGTTCTTCGTGCCGTTCTACTTCTTCAATGCCGGCACCAAGGTGCCGACCGGGGCGCTGAGCCTGCAGGCGCTAGGCATGGGCCTGGCGCTGACTGCGTGCGTGCTGCCGCTGCGCATCGGCATCCTCTGGCTGCAGCGGCGGCTGCTGTTCGGCGAGGATGCGCGCAGCAGCCTGCGGGTGTCGCTGGCGCTGGCGCCGACCCTGATCTTCACCCTGGTACTGGCCGGGATCCTGCGCGAGCGCTTCGCCATCGCCGATACGCTGTTCGGTGCGCTGCTGCTATACGCGGCGCTGAGCACGCTGCTGCCGTCGCTGCTGTTCCGCATGCCGTTCGACGTGGACCCGGTCGAGGCCGCGTCGCCGCCGGCGGCGCCGGCCCAGGGCCTGCCGGAGGCGCCGGCTGCGCAAGATCCGGCGCGGCCGCCGCTCGATCCGCCGCGGCCAGCGCTGCCGCAGGCGGTCGTTTGAGCGGCCCGCGGTTTCCGAACCCGTGTAGCGCCGCTGCGGCCCGCAGGGGAATGCAGGACGGGGCGCCACGCGCCGGTATCGCTTGAAAGCCGGCGCCCGGGCCCCATACTGGCTGCCTGTGTTCCTTTCGCGTTTTTGCCGCCATGCCGATCTATGCCTTCCAATGCGCCGAGTGCGGTCACAGCTTCGACCGCCTGCAGAAACTGTCCGATCCCGATCCGGATGCCTGTCCGTCGTGCGGGGCGTCCGCGGTCAAGCGCCAGCTGACCGCACCGTCGTTCCGCCTCTCCGGCAGCGGCTGGTACGAGACCGACTTCAAGAAGGACGGCGACAAAAAGCGCAACCTGGCCGAGTCCGGCAACGGCACTGCCGGCGAGGCCAAGCCGGCCGCCGCGGCCGCCTCCACCGATAGCGCGGCCAAGTCTGCTGCAGCACCCGCGGCCACACCGGCGTCGGCGCCGGCCGCCAAGCCCGCCGCGACCTGAGCAGGGCGTCCTGGAAATGCAAACGGCCCGGAGTCGCCTCCGGGCCGTTCGCGTTCCTGCACAGCGTGGTTCAGCGCGCGCCGAAGCGTGCCCGGCAGCCTTCCTTGACCCACACCGCATTGCCCTCGTAGCCCCAGTTGCGGCCCTCGACGCAGGTGGTGCCGGACAACTGCTGGATCACGCTCGGGCGGCCCTGGTCGCGATCCCAGGCGCAACTGCGCAGGCGCTTGTCGTCGCTACTGCAGGTCACCGAGTAGTCGTCGCCGGACGGCGGGCGGTCCGGACCCCAGCCACCGCCACCGCGGCCACGGCCTTCGGCGAACTCGCCACGGCAGCCATCGTCCACCCACACCATGCCGTCGCGCTGGCCCCAGCTACGGCCTTCGATGCAGCGGGTATCTGACAGTTGCCGGACCAGCACCGCATCGCGCCAGCCGGTGTTGCAGACGCGCTGGCGCTGGTCCTGGCTCTCGCAGCGGATGGTGCCGCCTGGGCCTGGGCCACCGCCGTCGCCCCAACCGCCGCGGCCCTCGGCGAAGCGGCCTCGGCAGCCGCCGTCCACCCACACCACGCCGGGGCCGGAACCCCAGGTCTGGCCTTCGATGCACGGCGAGTCCGACAGCGCACCGACCAGCCGCGCGCGGCCGCGGAACGGGGTCGCGCACTGGCGGCGCCTGCGGTCGTTGCTGGAGCAGGCGACGGTCTGTGCGTCGAAGCCCGGCTGCGGCCGCCACTGGCCGCTGCTGCCGCGCAGCGAGGTGGCGATGTCCTGCTGGATGCGGCCGAAGCCCCAGCCGCGGTCGATCTGGTCCATGTAGAACTCCAACTGGTCGTCTGGGATCTGCCGGCCGCGGGTCTGGTCGGCGTATTCGCGCTCGATCACCCGCACCCGGCTCGGCATCGACAGCTGCCGCAGGTCCTCCGGCGCGTAGGCGCGCGCGCTTTGCGCGACCACCGGCCCGCTGGCCAAGGCCAGTCCGGCCATCAACAACCAACCGCTCAGTTGCTTCAACATGGGTCCCCTCCGATGCCCGTGACGGTGGGCGGACTATAGCCTCACGGAAACTTAAGGCCAGGTGAGTTGCGGTGCGATTTGCCCGGGCCGGCGCCGCGCCGCAGAATATCCGGCTTGCCGGCGCGTTCTGCGCCAGCGGCCCCACCTTGGAGTTTGCGATGCGTACCCACTTCTGCGGCCTGGTCGACGAGACCTTGATCGGCCAAACCGTCACCCTGGCCGGCTGGACCGATGTCGCCCGCAATCTCGGCGGGGTCTGCTTCATCGACCTGCGCGACCACGAGGGTATCGTCCAGGTGACGGTGGAGCCGGACAACGCGGAGGTGTTCGCGGTCGCCGCCTCGCTGGGTTACGAGGACGTGCTGCAGGTGGAAGGCGTGGTGCGCGCGCGGCATGCGGTCAACGACAAGTTGCGCAGCGGCAAGGTCGAGGTGATCGCCACCCGCATCACCGTCCTCAACAAGGCCGCGCCGCTGCCGTTCCATGCGCACGAGAGCCCGGGCGAGGAAACCCGCCTGAAGTACCGCTACCTGGATCTGCGCCGCCCGGAGATGCAGCGCATGCAGCGCACCCGCATCAAGCTGGTGCAGGCGCTGCGCCGCTACCTGGACGAGCGCGGCTTCCAGGACATCGAGACCCCGATCCTGACCAAGGCCACACCGGAAGGCGCGCGCGACTTCCTGGTGCCGGCGCGCATGCATCCGGGGGAGTTCTACGCCTTGCCGCAAAGCCCGCAGCTGTTCAAGCAGATCCTGATGGTGGCCGGCTTCGACCGCTATTACCAGATTGCGCGCTGCTTCCGCGACGAGGCGCTGCGCGCCGACCGCCAGCTCGAGTTCACCCAGCTCGACATGGAATTCGCCTTCGTGCGCGAGCGTGATGTGCAGGATGCGGTGGAGCAGATGATCCGTCACATCTTCAAGCAAGTGGTGGACGTGGAACTGGCCGCCGAATTTCCGCGCATGACCTGGGCCGAGGCGATGCGCCGCTTCGGCTCGGACAAGCCGGACCTGCGCATCGGCCTGGAACTGGTCGATGTGGCCGAACTGGTCACGTCCAGCGAGTTTCCGGTGTTCACCGCTGCTGCCAACGACGCCGCCGGCCGCGTCGCCGCGCTGCGCATTCCCGGCGGTGCCAGCCTGTCGCGCAAGCAGATCGACGAGTACGCCGCGCACGCGGCCAAGTACGGCGCCAAGGGCCTGGCCTACATCAAGTTGTCGGACACCGGCGAAATCAGCTCGCCGATCGCCAAGTTCTTCTCCGAAGCGGCCTTCGCTGCACTGGTCAAGCACGTCGGCGCCGGCAACGGCGACATCGTGTTCTTCGGCGCCGGCGGCTACAACACCGTCTCCGATTTCATGGGCGCGCTGCGGCTGAAGGCCGGCAAGGACTTCGGCCTGGTCGCCGCCGGCTGGGCGCCGCTGTGGGTCACCGACTTCCCGATGTTCGAATGGGACGAAGAGGCACAGCGCTACGTCGCCCTGCATCACCCCTTCACCGCGCCGGCGGTGGACGACATCGCGCAGCTGCGCACGCATGCCAGGACCGCGGTGTCGCGCGGCTACGACATGGTGCTCAACGGCAATGAAATCGGTGGCGGCTCGATCCGTATCCATCGCCCAGAGATGCAGAGTGCGGTGTTCGAATTGCTCGGCATCGGCGCCGAGGAAGCGCGCGCCAAGTTCGGCTTCCTGCTCGACGCGCTGAACTACGGTGCGCCGCCGCATGGCGGCATCGCCTTCGGCATCGACCGCATCGCCGCGCTGATAGCCGGCACCGACTCGATCCGCGACGTGATCCCGTTCCCCAAGACCACCGGTGCGCAGGACCTGATGACCGACGCGCCGTCGCCGATCGCCGATGCGCAGCTGGCCGAAGTGCATGTGCAGGTGCGTGCCAAGCCGGTGCAGGGCTGAGCGATGGCATTGGCGATCCGCCAGGCCACCGCGGACGACGCTACCACCCTGGCGGCGCTGGCCGCGGCCACCTTCACCGAGACCTTCGGCCACCTGTATTCGCCGCAGGACCTGCATGGCTTCCTCGACCAGACCTACACCGCCGCGCGGCAGCGCATCATCCTGCAGCATCCGGACTACGCGATCTGGCTGCTCGAGGACGACGGCGTGGCGGTGGGCCATGCCGCGGCCGGCCCCTGCGGCCTGCCGCATGCCGAGGTGCAGCCCGGCGACGGCGAACTGAAGCGGCTGTACCTGCTGCGTTCGCACCAGAACAGTGGCTGGGGCAGCCGCCTGTTCGAAACCGCGCTGGCCTGGCTGGAACGCGAAGGCCCGCGCACGCTGTGGATCGGCGTGTGGTCGGAAAACTTCGGCGCGCAGCGTTTCTACGCGCGCTACGGCTTCGAGAAGGTCGGCAGCTACGAGTTCCCGGTCGGGCAGACACGCGACCTGGAGTTCATTCTGCGCCGCGTGTCGCGGCGCTAGCCTGGCCGCTGCCACACGGCCGTGCCGGCGTATCGCGTTGCAGGCGTTGCGCAACGCCAACCAATACTAACGGCGTGTGCAACGGCATCGCTTGCGCTGCAGCCGCCGTCGGCTTTGCAACGTGCTCTGCACGGCAATGAGCACGCGGCGCAGTACCTTGGTCAACCGCGACGCCTGCAGGCCAGCAGGGCGTGTCGCTCCGCGTCCATCGGGTCGTTCTCGGCGAAAATGCACCGCACAGCAACGAACACCTGGATCGGAACGACACGCCCTGTTGGAAAGCGCTCTCGTCGGTCGCCCGGTCAGTTGGGCTGCAGTTCCCAGGTCTGGTTGGGATTGCCCAGGCAGTCCCACATCTGCACGCGTGCGCCGTTGCTCCTGCCGCCTTCCGAGTCATCGAGGCACTTGTTGTTGAGGTCGCTACGGATCTGCCCGCGAATCCGCCAGGCTTGCGCGGCGCTTCCATTGCAGGTGGCCATCAGGATGGTGTTGCCGTTCGCGCCGGAGGCCCCCCTGGCTTCAAGGCAGTTGCCGCCGTAGCCGACGATCGAGCCATTCGTGCCCAGCGACCATTTCTGGTACTTATTCCCCGAACAGTCCCAGAGTTGCACTGCCGTGCCATTGGTCACGCCGCCGCCCATCACGTCGAGGCAGCGTCCGCTGGACACCTGGATGGCGCCGGTGGCCGGATCGAATTGCCAGGTCTGGTTGCTGCCGCCGAGATTGTCCCAGGTCTGCAGGCGCGCGCCGTTGCCAGATCCCCCGTTGACCACGTCCAGCACCTTGCCGCCCGTGGCGATGATGGAGGACGAGCGGAAGTTCCAGCGCTGGTTGGAAGCGTTCAACCCCTGGTAGAGCTGCACGCCCGCGCCGTTGCTGCTCTTCGCCCCGGCGATATCCAGCACCCTGTCGGTGCCGTTGTTGCGCAGCGCCCGGCTTTTGCTTTGCCACTGCCATTTCTGCTGGCGCAAGCCGTTGCATCCCCAGACCTGAATCCGCGCGGTGTTGTCGGTCCTGCCGTCCACCACGTCCAGGCACTTGCCGGAGGGCCCGACGATCTGGCCTGGCGAACTCGAGTCCTCGAACGGCACCACGGTCGCTCTATATTGAACAACGCGCGGAACGGTCAGCATGAACGCGGACGCGTTGTCGGCTTCGGCAAACACGCCGCAGGCCTGTCCATAGCATCCCTGGATCGCGGGAGTTGAGTAGATGTTGACTTCGCGCTGGCCATTGACGGCGTATGCCATCACCGTGTGGAAGCTGCCCACGTCGCTACGGTGTCCGTAGTTATAGCCGGTTTCTTGCCCGGTTTCGCGTTGGTGATGCGAACCCAGCAGGTGCCCGAGTTCATGTCCAAGCGTTGTCGAGTAGCAGGAGTAGTTGCCGTCAACACCATCGGAAACAATCGCGTACGCATAGCGAGAATCGGTGCTTCCATTGACCCAGGCGACGCCGCAACTGTTTTGGCTGGCGCTATTCAAGCGACGGACCAGTGCGACCAGATCGGCGCCATAGTTCTCGCGCACCTGGCGAATCGGGCGGAATGCGTCGTTGTAGGCCTGGATCCAGGTCAGTTCGTCCAGCGCCTGGCTATTGTCGTTGTTGTTGGTATAGCCGACTTCGATGATGCCGACCAGGCGATAGCGCGCCTGCACATTGGCATTGGCGAAGGCTTGGTTGGCGACCTCGACCAGATTGGTCAGCACCGTCTCTGTGGCCGACTCCCCGCCCCGATATGCCTTGTAGTCCGGCGTATAGCCAAGCACCACGTCGATCGTATTGGTGGAGGTGGTGCCGGCGGCGGCATTGACCTTGCCCAAGTTGCTGTAGTTGGGAATGATGCCGGTGGCCGCCGCGCGCGGCGCAGCGTTGGCGCTGGGCAGCATCTCCCGCGCATCGCCACGCCTGCTCGGCGCCGCCGATCGCACTTCGACTTCGGATGCCGCCATCACATAAGGTTGCCCCTCGACGGTGGAAATGCGGTAGACCTTGCCGCCGCTGGCGCCGAGCGAGCCAAACACCGCGTTCTTGCCGAAGGTGATGACCGATTCCTCACCCACCAGCGCGCCGGGCAAACGTCCCACCCAGGTCCAGTTGCCGTTCTTGCCTTCCGTGTGGCGGACGTAATCCATCTGCAGCCGGGTGCCGTCGGGCGCGACGATGGTCATCTTGCCCTCCATCGTGGCGCGCAACGCGTAACGCTCGCTGATGCGCGCAGGGAAAAGCTCGAATGGACCTTCCTTGGTCGGCGTGGCGTGGCCGGCATAGGTGACCAGCGTGCCGTTGTCCGGTGCGTCGAAGTAGGGGGAGGCGCCTGGTGCGAGCTGCGGCGAGGCGCCATTGGCGGCGCTGCGGGCAAGCGCAGTTTTGACCGGGGCTTGGCCCTGCGCGGCGGCTTGGCCGGCGTTGGATGCGGCATGAGAGGCACCGCTCTTCGAGACGCAACTTCCAAGCCAGACGCCGGCCGCCACGGCGACGCAGGATGCCAAAATGATGCCTCTGTTATACATGCAGCGCTTCTCCTTGCTGACTGCGCAGACCTGCGTTTCGATCCTGTTTCCTTCGTCCGCCGCCAGTCGATAGGCCGGCTTGCCCTGGACCGCATCCGGATTGAAGATTGCTTGGCGCGTCAGTTGATGCGTGGGATTGAATTTTCCATGGGCCTGCTCTGTCACTCCCGCGGCTATCGCGATGCCATGCAGCGATTGTTCGATGCATGCACAGATGGCGCGGGTTTTTTCGCCGTTGCTACATCGAGTGGACGCAGCAATGGACTACTCTGCGTTAACGACCGGCAGTGCGCTTTCTTGAAGCAGCTGGGCAAGAATGTCGCCTTGGTCGTTCGAACTGTGACGCTTTGCCGTTTCGCGGGCGTGCGGCTGTCTGCGCTGGTGCATGCGGCTGAGGCGGCGCCCATGTGCGCCGCGAACGCCGCGGCCGGTCCGTTGCCGCAGGTCCTGTTGCTGCATGGGATCTGGAACGACCGCGCCAGGCTCGGGCCGCTGGCCTGGCGGCTGTGCCGCGCTGGCTTTCGTGTCGCCCGCTTCGGCTATTCGACCGCGTTCGGCGGTGCCGAGGCGGCGCTGGCCGGGCACAGCCTGGGCGGGCTGATCGCGCCGCATGCCTTGCGCCGGGAGCCGCAGCTGCCGGTGACCCGTGTGGTCTGCCTGGGCATGCCGCTGGCCGGCAGCGCGGCGGCGCAGTCGCTGTTGCGACGCGGCCTCGGCATCGCTCCGGGGCGTAGCGCGGCCTTGCTGCAGAAGGATCTCGGCCACTGGGACGGGCGCGCCGCAGTCGGCATGGTGGCTGCCAGCGTCGCCGATGCGGGCGCGGCGGCGCAATCGAGTAAAATCCGCCGCTTGTCCTTACTGATGTCCGGAACGCCCCATGGGTAGAGGCCCCTCGATCGAAGCCCGCAAGAACGCATCCGATGCGAAGCGCGGCAAGATTTTCACCAAGATCATCCGCGAGATCGGCGTCGCCGCGCGCGCCGGCGGCGGCGACCCGTCCAACAACCCGCGCCTGCGCGTGGCGATGGACAAGGGCCTGGCCTCGAACATGTCCAAGGACGTGATCGAGCGCGCGATAAAGAAGGCCACCGGCGAGCTGGAAGGGGTGGAGTACGAGGAGATCCGCTACGAGGGCTATGCCCCGGGCGGGGTCGCGGTGATCGTCGATTGCCTGACCGACAACCGCGTGCGCACCGTGGCCGACGTGCGCCACGCGTTCAGCAAGTGCGGCGGCAACATGGGCACCGAAGGCTCGGTGGCGTTCATGTTCAAGCGTCTGGGCGTGCTCAGTTTCGCTGCCGGTGCCGACGAGGAAGCCATCACCGAGGCGGCGATCGAGGCCGGCGCCGACGACATCGTGGTCTATGCGGAGGACGGCGCGATCGATGTGCTGACCTCGGCAGATGCGTTCCACGCGGTCAAGGACGCGATGCAGGCCGCCGGCCTGTCCGCCGACCATGCCGAGATCAGCTTCCGCGCCGACAACGACATCGCCGTCGAAGGCGACACCGCGCTGCAGGTGCGCAAGCTGCTGGACATGCTGGAAGACCTGGATGATGTGCAGGCGGTGTATTCCAATGCCGATCAGTCCGTGTTGAGTGGCGGCTGAGGTGGCGACGGCCGGGACTCGGGACTCGGCACTCGGGACTCGGAACGGCGAGTCGACGGGGCCTGATGGATCGCTGGCGCCCCGGGGCGTACCCGCTCAAACCGTCCGCGTCGCCAGCCCTTCGAGTCCCGAGTGCCGAGTCCCGAGTCCCGGCAGCGTCCCGAGTCCCGCCAGAGTGCGCATCCTCGGCATCGATCCGGGTTCGCAGCGCACCGGCGTGGGCATCATCGACATCGACGGCAGCGGCCGCACCACCCATGTCTACCATGCGCCGTTGCTGCTGCTCGGCGAAGGCGACTTCTCGCAGCGGCTCAAGCGCCTGCTGCACGGGCTGGGCGCGCTGATCGAGCAATACCAGCCGCAGGAAGTGGCGATCGAGCGGGTGTTCATGGGCAAGAGCGCCGACGCGGCGCTGAAGCTCGGCCACGCGCGCGGCGCGGCGATCTGCGCGGTGGTGCTGCGCGACCTGCCGGTGCACGAGTACGCGGCCAAGGAGATCAAGCTGGCGATCGTCGGCAAGGGTGCGGCCGAGAAGCAGCAGGTGCAACATATGGTCGGTCTGATGTTGAGTCTGACCGGAAAACTGCAGGCCGACGCCGCCGACGCGCTTGCGGTGGCCATCACCCATGCCCACGTGCGCGCGACCGCGCAGCGCCTGGGCGTCAGTACGCAGCAGGCTTGGAGCAGGAAATGATGAAATGTATCGGGGCTCGGGACTCGGGACTCGGAACTCGGAACCGCGGATTGTCGCGTTCCGAGGCATCGCCGCCGTGCCGGGTCGTGCCCGTCCATCCCCATCGTGCCGCCAGCCCTTCGAGTCCCGAGTCCCAAGTCCCGAGTCCCGAAGGAGCGCTCCAGTGATCGGCCGTCTGCGCGGCATCCTCGCCTACAAGCAGCCGCCGTGGCTGGTGATCGACGTGGGTGGGGTCGGCTATGAACTGGAGGCGCCGATGAGCACCTTCTACGATCTGCCCGACGTCGGCCGCGACGTGATCCTGTTCACCCACTACGCGCAGAAGGAGGACAGCGTGTCGCTGTACGGCTTCCTGCGCGAGGGCGAGCGGCGCCTGTTCCGCGACGTGCAGCGGGTCACCGGGATCGGCGCCAAGATCGCGCTGGCGGTGCTGTCCGGGGTCAGCGTGGACGAGTTCGCGCGGATGGTCACTACGGCCGACGTCACCGCACTGACCCGCATCCCCGGCATCGGCAAGAAGACCGCCGAGCGCATGGTGGTGGAGCTGCGCGACCGGGCTGCGGACTTCAGCGGCGGCGCGCCGGTCAGCGGCCAGCTCGGCACCGATGCGGTGTCCGAGGCCACCGTGGCGCTGCAGCAGCTCGGCTACAAGCCGGCCGAGGCGGCGAAGATGGCGCGCGACGCCGCAGCCGACGGCGACGAGGTCGCCAGCGTCATCCGCAAGGCCTTGCAGGCCGCGTTGCGCTGACCGCGCGCCGTACCTCCTTCTTCACGCCTCGCGGCGCTAACCTGACTTCGACATGTCCTCGAACCACACTCCTACTCCAGCCCCCTGCGACGGCAACGACGCCGCGCACGGCAAGACCGGTTTCGCCGTGGTACTGGGCGCCATCGGCGTCGTCTTCGGCGACATCGGCACCAGTCCGCTGTATACCTTGAAGGAAGCGTTCTCGCCGCATTACGGCCTGACCCCGGACCATGACACGGTGCTGGGCATCCTGTCGCTGGTGTTCTGGGCGTTGATGATCGTGGTGACGCTCAAGTACGTGGCGATCATCATGCGCGCCGACAACGATGGCGAGGGCGGCATCATGGCGCTGACCGCGCTGGCGCAGCGCACGCTGCCCGGCGGCTCGCGTTCGGTATATGTGGTCGGCATCCTGGGCATTTTCGGCGCCTCGTTGTTTTTCGGCGACGGGGTGATCACCCCGGCCATTTCGGTGTTGTCGGCAGTGGAGGGCCTGGAGGTGGCGGCGCCGCGGTTGCACAGCTTCGTCGTGCCGATCACGGTGATGGTGCTGGTGATGCTGTTCGTGGCGCAGCGCTTCGGCACCGAGCGGGTCGGAAAGGCGTTCGGTCCGATCACGGTGCTGTGGTTCCTGGCGCTGGGCGCGATCGGCGTCTACAACCTGACCAAGGCGCCGGAGGTGCTGCACGCACTCAATCCGTGGTGGGGCGTGCGCTTCTTCGCCGAGCACAACTGGCACGCGGTGTTCGTCCTCGGCGCGGTGGTGCTGGCGGTCACTGGCGGCGAAGCGCTGTATGCGGACATGGGCCATTTCGGCGCCAAGGCGATCCGCTATTCGTGGAATTTCCTGGTGCTGCCGATGCTGACCCTGACCTACCTGGGGCAGGGGGCATTGATGCTGCGCGACCCGGCGGCGGTGCGCAATCCGTTCTACGAATCGGTGCCGGAGTGGGGCCTGTATCCGATGATCGTGCTGGCCACCGCGGCCACCGTGATCGCCTCGCAGGCGGTGATCACCGGCGCCTACTCGGTGGCCAGCCAGGCGATCCAGCTCGGCTACATCCCGCGCATGCACATCCGCCACACCTCCGATTCGACGATCGGCCAGATCTACATTCCCGGGGTCAACTGGATGCTGCTGGCGCTGGTCATCATGGCCGTGCTGGGCTTTGGCAATTCCACCGCCCTGGCCACCGCCTACGGCGTTTCGGTCACCGGCACCATGCTCATCACCACCGTGCTGATGGTCATCTATGCGCGCGCCAATCCGCGCGTGCCCAGGGTCCTGCTGTGGATGATGGCGGTAGTGTTCGTGGCGGTGGACTGCGCGTTCTTCTACGCCAATATCATCAAGTTCATGGATGGCGCCTGGTTCCCGCTGCTGTTGGGGCTGATCCTGTTCACCCTGATGCGCACCTGGCGTCGCGGTCGCAAGCTGCTGCAGGGCGAGATCCGCAAGGACGGCATCAAGCTCGATACCTTTCTTCCCGGGCTGATGCTGGCGCCGCCGGTGCGTGTGCCGGGGACCGCGGTGTTCCTGACCGCCGATCCGCTGGTGGTGCCGCACGCGCTGATGCACAACCTCAAGCACAACAAGGTGCTGCACGAGCGCAATGTGTTCCTGACCGTGGAGACCCTGCCGGTGCCGTACGCCACGGCCAAGCAGCGGCTGAAGATGGACGCCATCGGCGACGAGTTCTACCGGGTGATCGTGCGCTTCGGCTTCATGGAGACCCCCGACGTGCCGCTGGCGCTGATGCGCTCCTGCGACCAGGGCGGCATCTACTTCGACCCGATGGATACCACCTATTTCGCCAGCCGCGAGACCATCGTGGCCAGCGCCAACCGCGGCATGCCGATCTGGCGCGACAAGCTGTTCGCGGTCATGCACCGCAACGCCGCCCCGGCCACCGGCTTCTTCCGCATTCCGGGCAACCGGCTGGTGGAGCTTGGGGCGCAGGTGGAGATCTGAGTGGGGCCGGGACTCGGGTTTCGGGACTCGGGAATCGGAAAAACGGCAGTTCGCCTGCCAGTTGCCTACAATAGCCGGATGCCGACCTGCGCCCGCGCCACTGTCCGTTTGCCGATGACCCGCCCGATGGCCGGAGCGTTTACCGAGTCCCGAGTCCCGAGTCCCGAGTCGCGCTGATGGACCGCATCATCGCCAGCAGCGCCACCCGCGAAGACGACGCGGTCGAGGCCAGCATCCGTCCCAAGCGCCTGGCCGACTACCTCGGCCAGCAGCCGGTGCGCGAGCAGTTGTCGATCTATATCGAAGCGGCCAAGGCGCGCGGCGAGGCGCTGGACCATGTGCTGATCTTCGGGCCGCCGGGCCTGGGCAAGACCACGCTCAGCCATGTCATCGCCAACGAACTGGGGGTCAACCTGCGGGTGACCTCCGGCCCGGTGATCGAGAAGGCCGGCGATCTGGCCGCGCTGCTGACCAACCTGCAGCCGCACGACGTGCTGTTCGTGGACGAGATCCACCGCCTGTCGCCGGTGGTCGAGGAAGTGCTGTATCCGGCGATGGAAGACTTCCAGATCGACATTATGATCGGCGAGGGCCCGGCCGCGCGCTCGATCAAGATCGACCTGCCGCCGTTCACCCTGATCGGCGCCACCACCCGCGCCGGCCTGCTGACCGCGCCGCTGCGCGACCGCTTCGGCATCGTGCAGCGCCTGGCGTTCTATACCCCCGAAGAGCTGGGCAGGATCGTGCGCCGTTCCGCCGGCATCCTCGGCATCGCCTGCGACGCCGACGGCTGCGCCGAGATCGCGCGGCGCGCGCGCGGCACCCCGCGCATCGCCAACCGGCTGCTGCGGCGGGTCCGCGATTTCGCCCAGGTCCGCGCCAGCGGCCACATCGACCTGGACGTGGCGCAGGCGGCGATGCAGATGCTCGGGGTCGATCCGGAAGGCTTCGACGACCTGGATCGGCGCCTGCTGCGCACCATCATCGATTACTTCGACGGCGGCCCGGTCGGGGTCGAGTCGCTGGCCGCCTCGTTGTCGGAAGAGCGCGGCACCCTGGAAGACGTGATCGAGCCCTACCTGATCCAGCAGGGCTACCTGATCCGCACCGCGCGCGGGCGCATGGCGACCAACAAGGCCTATCTGCACCTGGGCCTGAAGCCGCCGCGGGACTCGGGACACGGGACTCGGGACCCGGGGGAACTGTTTTGAGTCGCGCAGTCGCCATGGCGCACCGGGCTTTCTCTTCGACCAGGTCGGTTTCATGACCACCGCGTCCCGCGTCCCGAGTTCACAGTCCCTGCTATTCAGTTGGCCGACACGCATCTACTGGGAAGATACCGATGCCGGTGGCGTGGTCTACCATGCACGCTACGTCGCCTTTCTTGAGCGGGCGCGCACGGAATGGCTGCGCGCGCTGGGCTACGGACAGGAGCGCTTGCGCCTGCAGCACGATCTGGTGTTAGCGGTGCGCGCGATGCACCTCGACTTCCTTCGCCCGGCTCACCTGGACGATACGCTGCAGGTCGGTGTCGCGCTGTCGCAATGCAAGCGCGCCAGCCTGCTGTTCGCGCAGTCGATCCACCGCGACGGCGAGTTGCTGTTGCGTGCGCAAGTGAAGGTGGCGGCGCTGGGCGCTGGCAACTTCCGCCCGCGCGGCATCGACGACGCGTTGTACGACCAATTGAAAGCTCTCGAAATCACTGAAACCGAATTATTGAGGAACGACGGATGATCGCATTGCTCCTGGCCCTGCAGGACACGGTGGCGGAGGCGCTACCGCAGGACGTGACCCAAAACGCCGCGCAGGCCGTCGCCAGCACCGCCGCCCATGGCGGCATCAACTATCTGGATCTGCTGATCAAGGCCAGCCTGCCGGTCAAGGTGATCGTGCTGCTGCTGCTGCTCGGCTCGCTGATCAGCTGGGTGATCATTTTCCGTAAGGCGCGGGTGTTTAAGCAGGCCAACCGCGACGCGGACGACTTCGAGAACCGCTTCTGGTCCGGCACCGACCTGACCAAGCTCTACGCCGGGGCGGCCGACCGCAACCGCGTCGTCGGCGGGCTGGAGGCGATCTTCGAGGCCGGTTTCCGCGAGTTCACCCGCCTGCGCGACAAGCGCAAGCTCGATGCGCGGATCCAGCTGGAAGGCGCGCAGCGGGCGATGCGCGCGACCTATGCGCGCGAAGTGGACCGCCTGGAGCGCAACCTGGAGCTGCTCGCCAACATCGGCTCCACCGCGCCCTATGTGGGCCTGGTCGGCACCGTGTTCGGCATCATGGTGACCATGCACGACATGCTCAACAGCGGCCAGCAGGCGGGCATCGCCGCGGTCGCGCCGGGCATTTCCGAGGCGCTGTTCGCCACCGCCATTGGCCTGTTCGTGGCGATCCCGGCGGTGTGGGCGTACAACCGCTTCACCACCCGGGCCGAGCGGATGGCGGTGCGCTTCGAGACCTTCTCCGAAGAGTTCAGCTCCATCCTGCAGCGCCAGGCCAGCGGCGACTGAGCGCCGCCGCGCGCTCCGCCCAAGACCCCAGGATTCCCGCATGACTGCCGCCATTTCCCGCCGCAAACGCCGCAAGCTCAAGTCCGAGATCAACGTCGTGCCGTACATCGACGTGATGCTGGTGCTGCTGATCATCTTCATGGTCACCGCGCCGTTGCTCAGCCTGAGCGTGGACGTGGACCTGCCCGATTCCACCGCGCGTTCGGTGGAAAGCAAGAAGGACCCTGTCATCGTCAGCGTCGATGCCGAGGGCCACTACACGCTGACCCTGCAGGACGGCAAGCCGGAGAAGATCGGCGCGCCGGAACTGAAGGCGAAGATGCAGGCCTTCGTCGGCCAGAACAAGGACGTGCCGGTGTTCGTCGCCGCGCCCGGCAATTCCAACTACCAGCTGGTCATGGATACCATGGTCATGCTGCAGCAGGCTGGCGTTCCCAAGGTGGGCCTGATGAGCCAGCCCGGTACCAATGCACGCTGAAGCCGATTCCCGACCGCCCCGCGAACAGGACAGCGACCAGGGCCTGATCGTCGGCGTGCTCCTCGCGCTGGCCGTGCACGTGCTGCTCGGGCTGCTGTTCTTCCTTGCCTGGTGGTGGTCGCCGGTGCGCGAGGTGGAACCGGCCGCCGGTTCGCCGATGGTCGAGGCCTCGCTGGTGGTGTCGGCGGCGGATGTGCGTTCGGCGCAGAAGGCGGTGCAGGACGCGCCCAAGCCGCTGCCCGACCCGCTGCCCGAACCGGTCAAGGAGGTCGCCGAGGACGACACGGTGCCGCCGCCGCAACCGGTGCCCGTGCCCAAGCCGCAGCAGGCGCCGACCGAGCAGCAGCAGAAGGCGCAGGACTTCATCCCGGTGCCGGACAAGGTCGACCAGGACCGCGCCAGCCGCACCGCGATCTCGCAGGAAAAGGAGAAGCAGGAGCAGGAAGCCAAGCGCCGCCAGGAGCAGATCGACCTGACCGAGCAGAAGCGCCAGCAAGAGGCCGAGCAGAAGCAGCGCCTGGCCGCGCAGCAGGAAGAGGAGCGGCAGAAGAAGATCGCCGACATCCGCAAGCAGCGCGAGCAGGCCGACCGCGAGGCCAAGCTGGCCGAGCAGAAGCTGCGCCAGCTGGCCGACGTGCGCGCCAAGCAGGCCTCGGCCACTGCCGCGTCCACGCCGCAGGCCACGCCTGGGCAGAACGGCACCAATACCGACCTGTCGGCCAAGTACGCCGCGGCGATCCAGCAGGCGGTGCTGAGCCAGTGGGTGCGCCCGGATTCGGTGCCGCTGGGGCAGAAGTGCAAGATCGCGATCAAGCAGATCGTCGGCGGGCAGGTGATCGAGGCCAAGGTCAGTCCCGACTGTCCCTACGACGAAGCGGGCCGGCGTTCGATCGAGGCCGCGGTGCTGCGGGCGCAGCCGCTGCCGTACCGGGGCTTCGAATCGGTGTTCGCGCGCGATCTGACCTTCAACTTCACTGCGCAGGATCGGTGAGATGCGGGGACTCGGGACTCAAAGCTTGCGCTTTCACTCCCGGGCGGCTTGATAGGCGATAATCCGGGCTTCCTGCCATCGGCTTCACAGATCGATGGTTCATGATTGCGAATACGTTCACCCGCGCATTGCTATCTCTTGCGCCTTTCCCGAGTACCGCTGAGCGACCCATGAAGAAACTGCCGCGCTGGCTTGCCGTCCTGGCTGCCCTGTTGCTCCCCCTGGCCGCGTTCGCGCAGGACAAGGGCCTGGAAATCGACATCGTCGGCGGCAACGCGTCGGCGACCCCGATCACCGTCGTGCCGATGCCCTACCAGGGCTCGGCGGCCGCACCGTCCACCGACGTGGCCGCGGTGGTGCGTGCCGACCTGGACCGTTCCGGCCAGTTCCGCAACCTGCCCGAGGCGCAGATCGTCGAGCGCCCGACCCGCGGCAGTGAAGTGCAATACGCCACCTGGCGCGCGCTGAAGCAGGACTACCTGGTCGCCGGCCGGGTGATGGATGCAGGCGAGGGCACCTACCGGGTCGAGTACGAACTGTTCGACGTGGCCAAGGGCGAGCGCATGCTCGGCCTGGCGATGACCGCGCGCGCCAGTGCGATGCGCGACGTGGCGCACCAGATGGCCGATGCGATCTACGAGAAGATCACCGGCGTGCGCGGCGCGTTCTGGACCCGCATCGCCTACGTCACCGCCAGCGGCAAGGGCGGGGCGATGCGCTATGCGTTGATGGTCGCCGACTCCGATGGCTACAACCCGCAGACCATCGTGCGCTCGGCCGAACCGCTGCTGTCGCCGAACTGGAGCCCGGACGGCAAGAAGCTGGCCTACGTCAGCTTCGAGCGCGGTAATTCCTCTATCTACCTGCAGGACATCGCCACCGGCGCCCGCCAGCTGGTGTCCAGCTTCCGCGGCATCAACGGCGCGCCCTCGTTCTCGCCGGACGGCCGCAAGCTGGCCCTGGCGCTGTCGCGCAGCGGCAACCCGGAGATCTACGTGATGGATCTGGGCAGCAAGCAGCTGACCCAGCTGACCAACCACTTCGGCATCGACACCGAGCCGACCTGGGCGCCGGACGGCAACAGCATCTACTTCACCTCCGATCGCGGCGGCCGGCCGCAGATCTACCAGGTGGCGGCGACCGGCGGCAGCGCCAACCGGGTCACCTTCCAGGGCAACTACAACGCCACCGCCAGCGTGTCTTTCGACGGCAACAAGATCGCCGTCGCCCAGGGCAGCGGAAACACCTACAAGATCGCGATGATGGACCGCAGCCTGGGTTCGCCGCGCTGGAGCACATTGTCTACGGGGTCGCTGGACGAGTCGCCGAGCTTCGCCCCGAACGCAAGCATGGTTCTGTACGCCGCCCGCGAAGGCGGGCGAGGGGTGCTATACGCGGTCTCGGCCGATGCCCGCGTCCGTCAGCGCCTGGTGCTGGCCGATGGCGACGTGCGCGAGCCGTCGTGGTCGCCGTACCGGACGGCGCGTTGACACGTAAGTTTGATGTTAATATTTCGCTGCGTTGAACCCCTTTTCGGCTCAGGAGCCATATAGGTATCCCCATGAACAAGACCACCCGCGTACTGCTTGTTTCGCTGTTGTCCGTTGCAGCTCTGGCCGGCTGCTCCAAGAAGGTCAAGGAAGTTCCCCCGACCGACACCACCGGCACCACCGGTTCCACCACCCCGACCGGCCCGTCGACCTCCGGCCTTTACGGCCCGGGCGATCTGAATACCGATGCCTGCCTGCGCCAGCGCGTGGTCTACTTCGATTTGGACCAGGACTCGCTGAAGCCGGAGTTCCAGGCGATCATGGCCTGCCACGCCAAGTACCTGCGTGACCGTCCGTCCTCGCGCATCACCCTGCAGGGCAATGCCGACGAGCGCGGTTCGCGCGAGTACAACATGGGCCTGGGCGAGCGTCGTGGCAACGCCGTGTCTTCGGCGCTGCAGGCTGCCGGCGGTTCGGCTGCGCAGCTGACCGTGGTCAGCTACGGCGAAGAGCGTCCGGTGTGCACCGAGTCGGGCGAGTCCTGCTGGTCGCAGAACCGCCGCGTCGAGATCGTGTACACGGCTCAGTAATAGATGCGTATCGGTGTCCTTACATCGATGATCGTTGCGGCGGCCCTGGTGGCCGCCGCGCCGGCTCATGCGCAGCGCGCAAGTCTCGCCGATCGCGTGTCCGCGCTTGAGCAGCAGGCCATGAACACCCAGGGCAACACCGACATGCTGAACCAGCTCAACCAGCTGCGGACGCAGGTGCAGTCGCTGGAGGCCACGATCGAGCAATTGCAGCACGACAACGAACAACTCAAGCAGCGCGCCAAGGACCAGTACCTGGACCTGGACGGCCGCCTGAACCGGATCGAGGGTGGCGCCACGCCGCCGTTGCCGCCGGCTGGCGCTACCGCACCCGCCGCTGCCGCACCCGCACCCGCCGCCAAGCCGGCTGCCGCCGTTTCCGAACGGCCGCCGTCGGTGCATGGCGACGCCGGCACGCTCGCCGCCAGCGGCGACGAGCGCACCAGCTACAACGTCGCCTTCGACGCGCTGAAGGCCGGCAAATACGCTGACTCGGCGAATCTGTTCCAGAGCTTCCTCGAGCTGTACCCGAACGGCGTGTATGCCCCCAATGCCTTGTACTGGCTGGGTGAGAGCTATTACGCCACCAAGAATTTCCCGCTGGCCGAGGCGCAGTTCCGCGACCTGATCGGCCGCTATCCGACCCACGACAAGGCCTCCGGCGCCCTGCTCAAGCTGGGCCTGTCCCAGTACGGCGAGGGCCGCACCCAGGACGCCGAGCAGACCCTGCAGCAGGTGATCAGCCAGTATCCTGGATCGGATGCCGCGCGCACCGCGCAGGACCGCCTGCAGTCGATCCGCATCGGCCAGCAGCTGCGCTGAGCCCCCGAACGCTGCCGCCATCGTCGCGGGGGCATACTTTCCCGCCATGGCCGCCGTTCCAAGCGAAATCGTTCAAAGCCCGCTACCGCGCCTGAAGCTGACGGAGATATTCCTGTCGCTACAGGGCGAGGCCGACAGCGCCGGCTGGCCGACCGTGTTCGTGCGCCTGACCGGCTGCCCGCTGCGCTGCAGCTATTGCGATACCGCCTACGCCTTCCACGGCGGGCAGTGGTGGGACATCGACGCGATCCTGGCCGAAGTGGCGCGCCACGGCGTGCGCCACGTCTGCGTGACCGGCGGCGAGCCGCTGGCGCAGAAGCGCTGCCTGCGCCTGCTCGAGCAACTGTGCGACGCCGGCTACGACGTATCGCTGGAAACCTCCGGCGCGCTGGACATCGCCGACGTGGACCCGCGCGTGTCGCGGGTGCTCGACATCAAGACCCCGGCCTCGCAGGAGTCCCAGCGCAACCGCTGGGAAAACCTGCCGCTGCTGACCGCGCGCGACCAGATCAAGTTCGTGCTGTGCGGCCGCGCCGACTACGACTGGGCGCGCGCGATCGTCGCCGAACACCGCCTGCACGAGCGCTGCACCGTGTGGTTCTCGCCGAGCAAGAGCGAATTGGCGCCGCGCGAGCTGGCCGACTGGATCGTCGCCGACCGCCTGCCCGTGCGCTTCCAGATGCAGCTGCACAAGCTGCTGTGGAACGACGAGCCGGGGCGTTAGCTGCGCGGGCGCGCAGCCGGGAATCGGCAATGGAGCAACCGGAATCGGCAAAGCGCTGCATTGCAGGCGTCTTGTTGCTGGCCTCGCTTCCGCTTCCCGAAAACCGGCGATCCTCCCTGTTCGGTGCGGCTGCTACGCTCTACCCATTCGCGTTTCTCCATTCCCCATTCCCGGCACCCCAATGAAAAACGCCGTCGTCCTACTCTCCGGTGGCATGGATTCCGCCGTCGTCGTCGCCATCGCCCGTGAGCAGGGCTATGCCGTGCATGCGCTGAGCGTCAGCTATGGGCAGCGGCATACCTCCGAACTGGACGCGGCCACGCGCGTGGCCGCCGCGCTCGGCGCGGTGGCGCACAAGACCGTCAACGTCGACCTGCGCAGCATCGGCGGCTCCGCGCTGACCGACGACATCGAGGTGCCGGACGCGGGCGGCGAGGGCATCCCGGTCACCTACGTGCCGGCGCGCAACACCATCATGTTGTCGGTGGCGCTGGGCTGGGCCGAGGTGCTGGGCGCGGCGGACATCTTCTGCGGCGTCAACGCGGTGGACTACTCCGGCTACCCGGACTGCCGTCCCGAGTTCATCGACGCGTTCCAGACCCTGGCCAACCTGGCGACCAAGGCCGGCGTGGAAGGCGCAGGCCTGTGCGTCCACGCGCCGCTGCAGCGTATGAGCAAGGCCGACATCGTGCGCGAGGGCGAGCGCTTGGGCGTGGATTTCGGCCTCACCGTGTCCTGCTACCGCGCCGATGCCGACGGCCGCGCCTGCGGCCACTGCGACGCCTGCCGGCTGCGCGCCGCCGGTTTCGCCGATGCCGGCGTGGCCGACCCGACCCGCTACGCCTGATTTCGCGTTGACCCGGGGCTGGGGTAGACTACGCACCCGGCGCAAGACCGGGACGTTGTTTGGGGCCGTTAGCTCAGTCGGTAGAGCAGAAGACTTTTAATCTTTTGGTCGATGGTTCGAATCCATCACGGCCCACCAGTAAAAATAAGGTTTGCATCCTCTGCGGCCCGATCTCGCCCGCTTGATCCCTGCGCTGCTGCCTACTCGGTGCCTGCATGCCGCGCGCCATGTGCCGGCAGCGTTTTCCGCGATGTGCTTGCTTTCGCGACATTGCGCGTTGCACTCTGGCGATGATCGGGATGCGCGCCGTGCGCTGCGCCATGTTCGGCGCGAGGACTGCAACGTCGCACTGCGCGATGCGCCGACGGCGGCAGAGACGGTAGGCGCATCGACGCGCGCGTCGCTGTGGGTGCTGCAGGCGAGGCCGGCGCGACCCATTTCGAGATGGGCTACCGTGCCGGCGTGCAAGGCGGGATCGGGCGCGTGGACGAGGGCGCGATGCGCCTGAAACTGTGAGCCAGAGACGCGATTGCGCGCAGCTGCCGATGTTTGCCCAGTCTGGCGACAAGACGTAATGGCGTATCGATTGCACAACGGCGACAGATCGCTTGTTTGCGGCAGCGGTGGGGCCTAGGCTTGGGATAGCCAAGTACATAGGAGCAAGCGATGTATTGCCGTTTTTCCACATCACATCCTGCGGCTGTCCATCCGCGCGGAATCCGATGAGTGCGCCTTCCGGTCCTGATCATGCGGCGCAGTGCGTGCATGCCGACGCTGCCGATGCGGCGGCACAGGATCCGTCGCGGCGCCGTTTCCTGCAGTGCAGTGCGCTGGCGGCGGCCGCGGGCCTGCTGCGCGTCCCGTTGGCGGCGGCCGCGTCCAGCGCAGGCCACGTGCAGGCGCTGCCGCCGCGGCGGTACTGCGAGGGCGACCCTCCGGTTGCGCAGAACCCGTTGCGCTTCGCGTCCTCCGGCAATGTGGTGCACAACGGCAAGGAGTCGATCGGCAAGCGCGGCGTGCAGATCCGCTGGCCCTACGTGCTCGGCTCCGGTGACCTGTCCGAGCTGCGCCTGCTGTTGGACAACTGGTGCTTTTCCTACAGCAACAACGCGATGGTCAACCCGGGCAACACGCTGCCGATTCAGGGGGCATCGTTGGAGATCGGTGGCGTGGTGAAGCCGATCACTTTCGGCGGCGCGGCCGGTATCACGCTGGACGATGGCGCCAACGACGTCCTGAGCGATCCGCTCACGCCGGCCGACTTCGCGCTTGCGACGTTTGCGCGCGGGACGACCGCGTACGTGAAGCTGCTGGTGCTGTTCGACCTGTCCACGGCATCGAACCTGTGCAACAGCTCGGCGCGCGCCACGTCGCAATCCGGAGCCCGCGTGGCCTGGTTCGACCCAACGCTGACCGTCAGTAGCGACGTGTATGCAGTGGGGCAATGGACGCAAACCGGAGATGCGGTGCAGAGCCGCCCGAACGGTTATGTGCCCAAACTGGTCGGTCGGCACGTCGATGCGGCCGCCAAGGCATGGCTGTGCGTGGGCGATTCGCTCTGCCAGGGCACCGGCGATGCGGGCAGCGCCACGCGCGTGGCCGGCCTGGGCTGGATGTCGAGGGCAATGCGCGATTCGAGCGACGCCGATGCAAGCCAGATCGGCTACATGAACATGGCCGTGCACGGCAGCACCAGCACGATAGCCGTCGCTGATGCGCGCAGCGCGACGCTGGCGAGATACGCGACGCATGCCGTCGTCATGTACGGTACCAACGACATCGGCCTCGCCGGCACCGGCGTGTCGCTGGACACGCTGCAGATGCGGCTGTCGGCCATCTACGCGATGCTTCGTGCCAACCAGGTGCAGAAGATCCTCGCCGCGGACCTGTTGCCGCGGACCACCTCTACCGACGGCTGGGCCACCGAAGCGAACCAGAACTATTGCGGTGGCCCTGGCGGCTGGGGCAGCACCGGAATCGCTGCGCAACTCAGCGCCTGGCTTGCGCCGAATATGGGCGCAGCGGTCGATGCGTTCCAGCATTGGCCATCGATCCGCGGCAGCGACGATCTGAAATTTCTGGCGACCGGAGCCGCGCGCTATGCGACCACCGACGGCACGCATCCCACCACGGCGGGCTACGGCCTTATGGCCGCAGACGTGCGCGCGCAGATGGACGCGCTGTAGCGCCCGACAGGGAAGTTCAGTGCCGCGCGTGGTGCGCCGGCCCGATGCCGACGCTCGCATGCCGCCGCTGCGCCGGCGGCTTGGCCGCTACCAGCCGCCGTAGGGATAGCCGTAGCCGCCGCGGCTGTAGTAGCCGCCGTGGCCTTCGCTCTGGCCGACGCTGATGCTGATGCCCACTTCGCGCGGCTTGCCGTCGTCGTTGTAGTAGGTCTTGCACAGGTTGAGGTTGGCGGCCTGGTAGTTGCTGTTGCCGCCGCGCGAGGAATAACCGAAACCGGTGGCGACGCTGCCGTGCACATCACCCTTGCAGCGGTCGGTACGCGCTTGCTCGGCCTCGGCCACGGCCTGGGTGGCCGCGGCCTTCTGCGCCGAGGCCGAGGTGCCGCTGGTGTCGCCGTAGTAGGCGCCGGGCGGATCGGCCTTGTACACCGGGTCGCTGCCGTAGGTGATCGGCTGCTGCGGCACGCTCAGATCCAGCGCGCGCCTGGCCGCCGCGCTGTCGCTGCTGCCGGAACCTGCGTCGGCGGAGGTTTGCGCCATGGCCGGGCCGGCGAGCAGGGCGCAGGCAACCAGGAGGGATCGTTTCATCGGACGTACGCCAAGGAAAGAGGGGCTGGAGGGCGGCGGCAGCCGCCGCTGCGCGCCACCATCAGCCGACGCTATCAATAGCACGTTGAACCCGGCCTGTCGGTGCCGGGGAATTTTCTTGCCGGCGCCGGCCATCTTCCGCGATGCGGTGGCAAGCGCCGCCTTCTTCTTACTGCGGCTAGCCTTGCTGCAGGACGATATCGATCAGCTGCTGGCCGTAGCGGACCAGTTTGGTGCCGCCGATGCCGCCGACATGGGCCAGCTCGTCCAGGCTGGTCGGGCGCTGTTCGGCGATATTGCGCAGGGTGCTGTCGTGGAAGATCACGAACGCCGGCACGTTCTGCTCCTTGGCCAGGTCGGCGCGCAGGTCGCGCAGCGCGTTGAACAGGCCCAGGTCCTGCGGTTGCACCGGGACGCCGGTGCGCGGGCTGCCGCTGCGCTCGCCGCGTTCGCGGCCGCGGCTCGGCGCCTCGCGGCGCATCATGATCTGGCGTTCGCCCTTGAGCACCTGGCGGCTGGCGTCGGTCAGGCGCAGCCCGCCGTAGGCGTCGCTGTCCACTTCCAGCAGCCCGGTGGCGACCAGTTGCCGAAACACGCCGCGCCAGGCGCGCGCGTCCAGGTCCTTGCCGATGCCGTAGGTGCTGAGCCGGTCGTGGCCGAACTGCTTGATCTTCTCGCCGTCGCTGCCGCGCAGGATGTCGATCAGGTGGCTGACGCCGAAGCGCTGGCCGCTGCGGTAGACGCAGCTCAGTGCCTTCTGCACGGCCACGGTGGCGTCCCAGGCCGCGGCCGGGGTCAGGCAGTTGTCGCAGTTGCCGCAGGGCTGCGGATAGGTCTCGCCGAAGCCGGCCAGCAGCACCTGGCGCCGGCACTGCATCGATTCGCAATAGCCGAGCAGCTGGTCGAGCTTGCGCCGCTCGACCCGCTTGCGGTCTTCGCCGGCTTCGCCCTTTTCGATCATCTGCTTGAGCAGCACCACGTCGCCCAGGCCGTAGCACAGCCAGGCCTCGGCGGCTTCGCCGTCGCGCCCGGCGCGGCCGGTTTCCTGGTAGTAGCCTTCCAGCGACTTGGGCAGGTCGGTATGCGCGACGAAGCGCACGTCCGGCTTGTCGATGCCCATGCCGAAGGCGATGGTGGCGCACATCACGATGCCGTCTTCGCGCAGGAAGCGGCGCTGGTTGCCGGCGCGCACCTCGGCCGGCAGGCCGGCGTGGTAGGGCAGTGCGTTGAGCCCTTCCTTGGCCAGGAATTCGGCCGTCTCTTCGACCTTGCGCCGCGACATGCAGTAGACGATGCCGGCGCTGCCGCGGTGCGCGCGCAGGAAATCCAGCAGCTGGCGCTTGCTGTTCTCCTTCTGCACCACGGTGTAGCGGATGTTGGGGCGGTCGAAGGAGCTGACGAAGTGGCGCGCCTGGGTCAGGTCCAGGCGCTCGGCGATCTCGCGCTGGGTCGGCGGATCGGCGGTGGCGGTCAGGGCGATGCGCGGGATCTGCGGCCAGCGCTCGTGCAGTACGGTGAGCTGCCGGTACTCGGGGCGGAAATCGTGGCCCCATTGCGACACGCAGTGCGCCTCGTCGATCGCGAACAGGGCGATGCGGCTGCGTTCGAGCAGCGACAGGAAGCGCGGGGTCAGCAGGCGTTCGGGAGCGACGTACAGCAGGTCCAGCTCGCCGGCCAGCAGTTCGCGCTCGACCCGCTGCGCGGTCTCGGCGTCCAGTGTGGAATTGAGGTATTCGGCGCGCACGCCTAGCTGGCGCAGCGCCTCGACCTGATCCTGCATCAGCGCGATCAGCGGCGAGATGACCAGGCCGGTACCGTCGCGCAGCAGCGAGGGGATCTGGTAGCACAGGGACTTGCCGCCGCCGGTGGGCATCAGCACCAGCGCGTCCTGCCCGGCGGCGACGTGTTCGACGATGTCCTGCTGCGGACCGCGGAATTGGTCGTAGCCGAACACGCGGTTGAGCACGGAATGAGCGGAAGATTGCATGCGCTTAGGATACCGCGTAGGTCAAGCGCGGCAGCGCGCCGCCGCCACGCACCGCGATGTCAGGCGGCAGCTGCCGCGTGCGTCTGTATTGCCCGACGCACGCGGCGCCTGCCGGCGACATAGCCGATCGACAACGCCGGCAACGCGACCAGGCCATGTCCGCTATTGGTGGGCACGCCCGAATGGTTGAGCTGCTACCACGCATGAAAGCCGGCGGACACGCCGGCTGCGACACCGACGGCGCATCCCGGCACGATGGCCAACAGCGGGCGACGCAGCGAGGGAGACGCAGCACGCGTCGAACGTCCATGTGGGCGGGCCGCGACCCTGGTGGGTCTGTATGCAGGATGTGTATGAGGCAGGAGGCCTCTTGCGCAGACCTTGCAGCGTGCAAGCCCCCTTGGTAAGGGGGCGCGCCGAAGGCGTGGGGATTGGGAGCCACGCAGCTGGGAGGCTATGTCTGCTGCGCAGGCATGGCCGCCATACCCCTTACTGCAGCAGCGAGCGCAGCATCCACGCGTACTTCTCGTGGGTCTGCAGGCGCTGGGTCAGCATGTCCACCGACGGGTCGTCGCCGGCGTCGTCGGCGGTCTTCAGCGCCTTGCGCGCGGTGCGGCACAGCGCCTCGTTGCCAACCACCAGCTGGCGCACCATCTCGCGCCAGTCGGCGCTGTCGCTGAGGCCCGGCTCTTCCGGGATCGAGGTCAGCGCGGCGAATTCCTTGTACGAGCCCGGCGCATTGAAGCCCAGCGCGCGGATGCGCTCGGCGACATCGTCCAGCGCCGCCCACTGCTCGGTGTACTGGGTCTCGAACATCAGGTGCAGCGAGTTGAACATCGACCCGGTCACGTTCCAGTGGAAGTTGTGGGTCTTCAGGTACAGGGTGAACGCGTCGGCCATGAAGTGCGACAGGCCGTCGGCGATCTTCTTGCGGTCGCCGCCGCTGATCCCGATATCGATGTTGGGCGCGGACGGCGCCAGCGTGGCCAGCGGCATGGTGGACGTTGCCTGCTTGGTGGGGCGCTTGGTCTTGCCGGGGGTCTTGCTCTTGGCCATCAGGGAATCCTCTTGAGGGGTTGGGAACGATATGGCGTCACAATAGACAGACTAAAGCATGCGCTGTTATTCAACGTTCAACGGCATCCGATTGATGAGCACGATCGAAAAACACCTGGCCACCCGCCTGCGCGAGCGCCGCGACGCGATCGACGCGGCGCTGACCCGCGACCGCGGCCGGCTGTTCGGCCTATGGTCGCGCTGGCAGGCCGCGCCCGGCAATCCCGCATTGGAGGCAGCGTTCGAGCAGGCGCTGGGGCAATCGCGGGCGCGCTGCCAGGCGCGCGCGGCAGCGGCGCCGGCGATCACCCTGGACGACCAGTTGCCGATCGCGCGCGAGGCCGAGCGCATCGTGGCGCTGATCCGCGCCCACCAAGTTGTGGTCATCGCCGGCGAGACCGGCTCGGGCAAGACCACGCAGCTGCCGAAGCTGTGCCTGGCCGCCGGCCGCGGCGCCGCCGGCATGATCGGCTGCACCCAGCCGCGGCGCATCGCCGCGCGCGCGGTGGCCGCACGCGTGGCCGAGGAATTGCGCACGCCGGTGGGCGGGGCGGTGGGCTTCCAGGTGCGCTTCAACGACCGGGTCGGCGAGGAGACCCGGATCAAGTTCATGACCGACGGCATCCTGTTGGCCGAGATCGCCAGCGACCGCTGGCTGTCCAGCTACGACACGATCATCGTCGACGAGGCGCATGAGCGCAGCCTCAACATCGATTTCCTGCTCGGCTACCTCAAGCAGCTGCTGCGCAAACGCCCGGAGCTGAAGGTGATCGTGACCTCGGCAACGATCGACACCGCGCGCTTCGCCGAGCATTTCGACGGCGCGCCGGTGATCAGTGTCGAGGGCCGCACTTTCCCGGTGGAAGTGCGCTACCGGCCATTGGAGGGCGAGTGCGGCGGTGCGGACGGGGAGGGCGAGGACCGTGCCGGCGAGCGCACGGTCAACGATGCGATCGTGGCCGCGGTGGACGAGATCACCCGCCTGGATCCGCGCGGCGACGTGCTGCTGTTCCTGCCCGGCGAGCGCGAGATCCGCGATGCGCACCAGGCGCTGGAGCGGCGCAAGTACCGCGAGACCGAAGTGCTGCCGCTGTACGCGCGGCTGTCCAACAGCGATCAGGACCGGGTGTTCAATCCCGGCCCGCGGCGGCGCCTGGTGCTGGCCACCAACGTCGCCGAGACCTCGCTGACGGTGCCGCGGATCCGCTACGTGGTCGATCCGGGCTATGCGCGGGTCAAGCGCTACAGCCCGCGGCAGAAGCTGGACCGGCTGCACATCGAACCGATTTCGCAGGCCAGTGCCAACCAGCGCAAGGGCCGTTGCGGGCGCGTGGCCGAAGGCATCTGCTATCGGCTGTACGCCGAGGCCGATTTCCAGGCGCGGCCGGAGTTCACCGATCCGGAGATCCGCCGCTCCAGCCTGGCCGGGGTGATCCTGCGCATGCTGCAGCTGGGGCTGGGGCGGATCGAGGATTTCCCGTTCCTGGAACCGCCGGACGAGCGCGCGGTCGCCGATGGCTGGCAGCAGCTGGTGGAACTGGGCGCGGTCGGCGAGCCCGATCGCCATGGACTGCGCAAGCTCACCGAGATCGGCCGCAAGATGGCGCGGCTGCCGGTGGACGTGAAGCTGGCGCGGATGCTGGTGGCCGCGCAGCAGCACGGTTGCCTGCGGCCGATGCTGGTGATCGCCGCGTTCCTGGGCATCCAGGACCCGCGCGAACGCCCGCCGGAAGCGCGCGAGGCGGCCGACAACGCGCACGCCACATTCGCCGATGCGCGCTCGGAATTCGTCGGCATCCTGCGCCTGTGGGACGGCTACCGGCAGGCGCACGAGGAGCTGACCCAGTCCAAGCTGCGCGATTGGTGCGGGCGCCACTTCCTCGGTTTCCTGCGCATGCGCGAATGGCGCGAACTGCACCGCCAGTTGCATCTGCTGTGCGAGGAACTGGGCTGGAGCGAGGAGCCGGCGAGCGCGTCGTTGCAGCCGCTGCTGGCCGGTGCCGCATCGCCGCCGCCGGCCCGCGATGCCGAGACCAGCGCGCGCGCCACGCGTGGGCAACTGCATCGCGCGGCGCGGCTGGCGCGCGAAGGGCGCAGCGAGCCGGCGGCGGTCGCGCCGGTCGCTGCCAGGCCCGCGCCGCCGGCCAACGCAACCGGCGACGCGCCACGTGCCAGCGAGCGGGAACGCGCCGCCGCCTACCAGGCCTTGCATCGCGCGTTGCTTGCCGGCTTGCCGACGCAGGTCGGCCATCGTACCGAGAAGGGCGATTTCCTGGCGCCGCGGCAGCGCCGCTTCCTGCTGTTCCCCGGCTCCACGCTTGCCCGCAAGCCGCCGCCGTGGGTGTTGCCGGCCACGCTGCTGGACACGCAGAAGGTGTGGGGCATGACCAATGCCGCGGTCGAGCCGGACTGGGTCATCGCCGAGCTGCCGCACCTGCTGGCGCGCAAGCATTTCGACCCGCATTGGTCGCGCGCGCAGGGGCAGGTGCTTGCCTCCGAGCAGATCAGCCTGTTCGGGCTGGTGCTGGCGCCGAAGAAGCCGGTGCATTACGGCCGCATCGACCCGCCCGGCGCGCACGAACTGTTCGTGCGCCAGGGCCTGGTGCCGGGCGAGATCGATACCCGCGCCAGCTTCGTCGCCGACAACCAGAAAGTGCTGGCGCAGGCGCACGAGGAAGAAGCCAAGCTGCGCCGCGCCGGCATCGTCGCCGACGAGGACTGGCAGGCGCGCTGGTACCTGGACCGGATTCCCGGCGAACTGCATTCGGCCGCCGGCCTGGACGCGTGGTGGAAGGCATTGGCGCCGGAGCAGCGGCGCGCGCTGCACTGGTCGCTGACCGACCTGCTGCCGGGCGAAGGCAGCGAGGCCGACCGCTATCCGAAGTACTTCGCGCTGGGCGACGCGCGGCTGGCGCTGCATTACAAGTTCGAACCGGGCGCGGCCGACGACGGCGTGACCCTGGAGGTGCCGATGCACCTGCTCAATGCGCTGGATGCGGCGCGGCTGTCGTGGCTGGCGCCGGGCTTCGTCGCCGACAAGGCGGCGGCGTTGATCCGCAGCCTGCCCAAGGCGCTGCGCCGCAACTACGTGCCGGCGCCGGACTTCGCCCGCGCCTTCTACGAGGCGTTCCCGCAGCCCAGTGCCGACGACATCCGCGGCGAGCTGGCGCGCTTCCTGCAACGCGCCACCGGCGCGGCGCTGAGCGCGCTGGACTTCGACGAAAGCGCGCTGGAGCCGCATCTGCGTATGCACCTGCGGCTGCGCGACGATGCCGGCAAGGTGCTGGCCGAATCGCGCGACCTGGAGGCGTTGCGCGCGCGCTTCGGCGATCGCGCCGGGCAGGCCTTCGCCGCACGCGCCGGGCGCGAGATGGCTGCGGACGGGCTGCGCGAGTTCCCGTCTGCGCCGATCCCGCTGCAGGTGCCGGGCGAGGCGGGGGTGCCGGCGTATCCGGCCCTGGTGGACACAGGCGAAGCCGCGGCGCTGCGCATCTTCGCCGACCGCGCGCAGGCCGAGGCGGCACATCCGCGCGGCGTGCGCCGGCTGCTGGAGATCGCGCTGGCCGACAAGGTCAAGCAGGCGCGCAAGCAGCTGCCGGTGTCGCCGAAGACCGGGCTGCTGTATGCGGCGATCGAGTCGCAGGAGCGGCTGCGCGGCGATCTGGTCGATGCGGCGTTGAATGCCTTGCTCGAAGAGGGCCTGGACGCGATCCGCGACCCGGGCAGCTTCGCCCAGCGCCGCGATGCGGCCGGCAAGCAGTTGTTCGGCGAGGCGATGGAGCGATTGAAGCTGGCCGAGGCGATCATGGGCGCGGCGGCGGAATTGAAACCGCAGCTGGAATCGCCGCTGATGGGCTGGGCCAGCGGCAACCTCGACGACCTGCGCGCGCAGCTGGCGGCGCTGGTGCATCCGGGCTTCCTGCGCGAAACCCCGGCCACGGCGCTGGCGCAGTTCCCGCGCTACCTGCGCGCGATGATCCTGCGCGCCGAACGCGCCAAGCGCGATCCGGCGCGCGACCAGGCGCGGATGCTGGAATTGAAGCCCTTCGTCGATGCGCTGGCCGCTGCCGCCGCGGCCGGACGCAGCGCCGATCCGCAATGGCAGGCGCTGCGTTGGGACCTGGAGGAATTGCGCGTGTCGCTGTTCGCGCAGGAACTGGGCGCCAAGGCCGGGATCTCGGCGAAGAAGCTGGCGCAACGGGTGGCTGGGGGGCGGTGAGGCTCGGGACTCGGGACGCTTCGGGACTCGGGACTCGGGACTCGGGACTCGGGACTCGGGACTCGGGATTTTCGCAAGTTCGCCGCATTTCTGCTTTTCTGTAGGAGGGGCTTCAGCCCCGACGCCTTACCGGTAACGCGTCGGGGCTGAAGCCCCTCCTACAAAAAAAGCAGTTGCGCCGGAGCTGCAAAAAAAGCCGCTTTTTTTTTAAAAAAACCGGCCCTTTTTGCATCAAATCGCTTGACAGCAATTTACCCCGGGACATCATTCTGCCGTCCCGAGTCCCGCCTCAATCGTCCACCCGCTCGCCCATCAGCTCGCGCTGGCGCTTGTCCAGCTCCTCGGCGTAGCGCTTGCGCACGAAGCTTTCGGTCAGTACGCCGAGCACCTTGCCGTGTGCGTCGACCACTGCCAGTTCGTCGCTCTGGGTCAGGTCGAACTGGCGCATCGCGGTGACTACGTCGGTGTCGGCGCGTAGCGCCACGTCGCGGTTGCCGGCGTAGTCGGCAATGGCCGCGTCGGCGTTCACGCCGTCGGCGTAGGCCGCGGCCAGCGTCACCAGTCCGGCGTAGTGGCCGTGTTCGTCTTCCAGCACCACGCGTGTGCTCGAGCCGAGCGGGAAGCGGCGGCGGAACTCGGCCACCGAGGTGCCGGCGGCGAGCGGGTGCACGTCCTGGCGCATCATCCGCCCGGCGCTCAGGTGCTTGACCCAGCCCACGTCGCGCGCGCTCTTGATGGTTTCGCCGCGCAGGTGCAGGCGCCAGGTCGAGAACGAGTAGCCGAACACCTGGCGCACGATGGTGTTGGCCACCAGCACCGCTACCATCACTGCGCTGGCCAGCACGAAATCGTGGGTGCCCTCGAGCACCAGCATCGCCATCGTCATCGGCGCGCCGACCACCGCCGCGGCCAGCGCGGCCATGCCCGCCAGCGAAGCGGCGGTGCCGTCGACCAGGGCCATGCCGGTACCCAGGTTCAGCAGGCCGGCGAACAGGCCGCCGACCAGCGAGCCCATGAACAGCGAGGCGAAGAACAGGCCGCCGCGGAAGCCGAAACCCAGGGAAATGCCCGAGGCCAGGCACTTGAGCAGCAACAGCACGCCCAGCCATTGCAGCGAGGTCGGGCTGGTCAGATCCAGGTGCAGCGCGCCGTGCCCGGAGGAGAGCACTTGCGGGGTGATCAGCGCCAGCGGGATCAGCATCAGGCCGCCGGCCACCGGCCGCGCCCAGCGCGGCAGCGGGCTGCGGTTGACCGCCTGCTCGATCGCGCCGACCAGGCGCATCACCGCCACCGCCAGCAGCGCGCAGATCGCGCCGAGCAGCGCGTACAGCAGGTAGTCGCGCGCTTCCAGCGCGGATGCCGCTGAGGCCGGCAGCAGGTACGGCTGCACGCCGGCGGCCTGGGCCACGAACACCGCGCCCAGCGAGGCCACCGCCACCGGCGCCAGCGCCGATGGCGAGTACGCGCCGATCACGATCTCGAACGCATAGAACGCGCCGGCCAGCGGCGCGCCGAACGCGGCGGCGATGGCCGCGCCGGCGCCGGCGCCGACCAGGGTACGGATGTCGGCGCGGCGCAGGCGCAGGATCCGCCCCAGGTGCGATCCGCTGCCCGCGCCCATCTGCGTGTACGCCGCCTCCAGCCCCACCGAGGCGCCGCAGCCGTTGGACAGCAAGGTCTGCGCGGAGACGATCAGGTTGTCGCGCATCGACATGCGCCCGCCGTACAGCGCATTGGCTTCGACCGCATCGATCAGCTGGCGCTTGCGCGCGCGCGCGGCCATGCCGAGCAGGCCGACCAGCAGCCCGCCCAGCGGCAGCACCAGCAACTGGCCCAGGCTCAACTCCGGCAGCGCGCTGAGCCGGGCATCCACGTCCAGGCCGTACAGCCAGGCCTGCGCGCCGTGCGCCAGGCCGCTCTGCAGCAGGGTCAGCAGGCCGGCGAGCAGGCCGACCAACAGCGCCAGCGCGATGAACCAGACATCGCTGGCGCGGAAGCGCCGACGCAGCGCGTCGGCGAGGCTGTGCGAGGCGTCGGCCAGGCCCGGCCGCGGCTGCTGACGCACGTTCACGGCAGGCGGTTACTTGATGCGACGGACTTTGGCGCGGGTGTTGTAGGTGTCGATCTGCATGTACCACGCGCCCATGATGCCCGGGGTGATCTTCACCTTGGGCGCGTTGCTGCGCACGCTGGCCAGGCTGGCGGCTTCGGTCTGCTCCCATTCCTGGCCGTTGGCCAGCACGTAGTGGCGGCCCTTGGAGAAGCCGCTGAACGTGCCGACCAGGGTGCTCTCGATCGGTTCCTGGCTGCCGAAGTCGAAGAAGCCGCGGTTCTTCACGATCACTTCCTGGCGGCCTTCTTCCTTGGCTTTCTCCAGCGCCACCGCGGTCTCCTTGGCGACCTTGCCCTGCAGCCAGTCGTTCAGCGCGGTCAGTTCCTGCGGCGACAGCTTGTCCAGCCCGGCTGCCTTGAACTGCTGCGCCGACATCTGCGTCTGCAGGTCGCCGGACACGGCGCGCTGCGCGGCGGCGGGAGCGGCGGCCACGGCGAGCGCCGCGCACAGGACCAGGGGAGTGAGGCGCGCAAGCAGCATGGCGTGATCCGGGCAGTGGAATGCGGCTTAGTGTAGTCGCAAGACGCGGCGCCGGCGCCGCGTGCATGGCAGGGCGGCGGCGCCCGCGCTGGTCCGAAATGGGCGCGGTTGCGGCGGCGCTCAGCCCGCGCCGGATTCCGCCGTGGACGCGGTGCGGGGCGGGCGCCGGTACACGAAGGCCGGCGCCGCGTCGGCGGCCTCACGCTGCGCCAGCGCCTGCAGGTCGGCATGCTCCGGCGCGCGCTCGCAGACCGGGTCCAGCGTGGCCGCGTCGCCGCTCAGCGCCAGCGCCTGGCAGCGGCAGCCGCCCCAGTCGATCTCGCGTTTCGGGCAGCCCTTGCACACCTCCGGCATCCACGCGGTGCCGCGGTAGCGGGCGAAGGCTTCGCCGTCCTCCCAGATCGCCGCCAGCGGCCGCTCGCGCAGGTTCTCGAACACCATGTCCGGCAAGGTCTCGGCGGCGTGGCAGGGCAGCACGTCGCCGCGTGGGGAGATGTTGACGAAGCGCTGGCCCCAGCCGCCCATGCACGCCTTGGGCCGGTGCGCGTAGTAGTCGGGAGTGACGAAATCGATGGCCAGGCGCTCGCGCAGGCGTTCGCGTGCCGCGGTCACCGCGACCACGGTGGCATCGATCTGCGCGCGGCTGGGCATCAGCGCGGCGCGGTTGCGCAGGCCCCAGCCGTAGTACTGGGTGTGCGCCACTTCCAGACGTTCGGCGCCCAGTTCCAGCGCCAGCTCGATCATCGCCGGCACCCGCTCGGCGTTGTGGCGGTGGATCACCGCATTGATCGTCAGCGGCAGGTCGAGCGCACGCACCGCTGCGGCGAAGGCGCGCTTCTTGGCAAGGCTGTCGCGATAGCCGGCGATGACGTCTGCGCCGGCGGCATCGGCGTCCTGCACGCTCAGTTGCACGTGTTCCAGCCCGGCGGCGGCCAGTTGCGCCAGCATCGGCGCGCCGCCGGCCACGCCGGAGGTGATCAGGTTGCTGTACAGGCCCAGCGCGCGCGCATGCGCGACCAGCGCGGGCAAGTCCTGGCGCAGCATCGGTTCGCCGCCGGAAAAATGCGCCTGCAGCACGCCCATCGCCGCGGCCTGGTCCAGCGCCGAGCGCCAGCCGGCGGTGTCCATTTCCTCGCGCAGGCCGGCCAGGGCGATCGGGTTGGAGCAGTACGGGCAGGCCAGCGGGCAGCGGTGGGTCAGCTCGAGCAGCAGCGACAGCGGCGGCGGCACGGTCGCGGTCATGCGCGCAGCAGGCGCTTGCCATGCAGGTCCGCGGCCAGCTCTAGCACGTCGCGCTCCACTTCGGCCGGGTCCGCATCGAATTCCGCAGCCAGCTCCGCGGCGATCGCCGCCAGCGAGCGCGTGCCGTCGCAGCGCGACACGATCGCATGCGCGATCTCATCCAGTTCGATCACCCGTTCCGGCGCCAGCAATACCCATTGCGCGCGGGTGCGGTCGTGCTGCAGGCGCACGCCGGCCGCCAGCCGCGGGCAGCTGTCGGACGCCGCTGCGCTCATGCCGCCGCCTGCGCCGGGGCGGCGACGAACGCCTCCGGCCAGGCCACGCCGGGTTGCACGTAGGCGAAGTGCAGCGCGTCGAGCTGCGACCACAGCACGCCGCACTTGAAGCGCAGCGCGTCCTGGACCAGCTGCTGCTTTTCCACCGTGTCGGCGTGGCGCCTGACGTAGTCCAGGGCGAAGTCCGAATCGCGCGGCGCCTCGTGCAGGCGGTGCTCGAAATACGCCAGCGCCTCGCGCGAGACGAAATCGTAGTGCTGCAGCATGCCGGCGACGCGGCGGCCGATGATGCCCGGCGCGAACAGCTCGGTCAGCGACGAGGCGATCGCCTCCAGCAGGCTCTTCTCGCGCACGAACTGCAGGTAGGCCTGCACCGCGAAGCGGGTGCCGGGCAGCAAGGCGCGGCCGGACTGCACCAGCGCGCGGTCCAGGCCCAGCGCGTCGGTCAGGTGCAGCCAGCGCGCGATGCCGCCTTCGCCGTCGGCGCTGCCGTCGTGGTCGACGATGCGCTGGCGCCAGATCCGGCGCAGCGCCGGATCGTCCATCCGCGCCAGGATCGCCGCGTCCTTCAGCGGGATGCAGCGCTGGTATTCGTAGCGGTTCAATGCCCAGGCCTGCACCTGGCCGCGTTCGAGTCGGCCGCTGTGCAGCAGCGCGTGGAACGGATGCTGGTCGTGGTACAAGCGCGCGCCGATCGCGCGCAGTTCCGCTTCCAGCTGTTCGGGGCTCAGCAATGCGCTCGCAGGCGGGTTTTTCACAGCGTGATGTCCATGCCGTCGTGGGCGACGTCCCAGCCGTGCGCGGCCACCGCCGCGCGTTCGGCCGAGCCGGCGTCGAGGATCGGGTTGGTGGTGTTGATGTGGATGAAGACCTTGCGCGCCACGTCCAGGTCGGCGAACGCGCGCAGGGTGCCCGCCTCGCCGTCGATGCTGAGGTGGCCCATGCGCTGGCCGGTCTTGGTGCTGACCCCGAGCTGCACTAGTTCGTCGTCGCGCCACAGGGTGCCGTCGAAGAACACCAGTTCGGCACCGCGCAGGCGCGCACGCAGCGCGTCGGTCATGGCGGCGCAGCCGGGAATGTAGTGCAGGCGATGGCGGCCGTCGTCGATGGTCAGGCCCAGCGTTTCCCCGTCGGAGCCGGCCAGGTCGCCGCTGTGGCGGCTCTCCATGAACAGCGGCACCTTGCCCGGCACCGCGAACGGCGTCACCTGCAGGCCGAGCAGCGACAGCGGCGCGTCCAGGGCGAAGGCATGGCGCTGCACGTGGGCCGGGTGCAGCGCGTCGAAGATCGGGTTCTGCGCCAGCAGGTCGAGCACGCGGCCGCTGGCGTACAGATCGAAGCGCTGGCTTTCGCGCATCGACAGCAAGCCGGCGATATGGTCGATCTCGCCGCTGGTCAGCAGCACGGCTTCGATCGGGGAATGGCGCAGGCCGCGTTGCGGCCACAGCGCCGGGGTCGCCAGCAGTTGCTGGCGCAAATCGGGCGAGGCGTTGATCAACAGCCAGTGCTGTTTGTCGGCGCTGACCGCGATGCTGGCCTGGGTACGACGTTGGGCACCCGTAAGCTGTTGCCATGCCCGCAGGCTCGCGGGTGTGCGGCAGTTCCATTGCGGGTGCCCGCCGCCGGCCGCCGATCCCAATACGATGAGGTGCATCCGGTCTCCGTCTACGGCGCCTGGCCGGTCACGCAGCGTCTCGGCAACGCGGCTGACACGCGATCAAAGCTCGCCGGAAACGTAAGAGTTGATTTCCGCACCGACGCAGATCTCGCGGATCACGGGTTTGTTCCATGTCTTCATTGCAATGCCTCTGGAAGGTTCGAACAGCTCGGCAACGACGCTCGACATTCGCCGCAAACGACGAGTGCGCGTCATGCCCAGAATAGGCATGCACTTGACGGGTGTTGTGAATTTTCAGTGAAACAGTTCGCAAATGTAAGTCCGATCACACTGGGCTAAAAGTGAGTCAGAAAATTGGCGGTGGGGTGGAGGCGGGTTGTTTTGGGCCGCCGAGTCGCCAGGCGACCCCGCGGCATCAGGAAACCGCTGCCGCCGAGTCGGATGTCGCGTCCGCGCGGCGCGCCTGCTTAACAAGTTCGATCGGTTTCTTCTGGACCCACTCGGTTTCCACGTGCAAGCCAAGTTCCTGGAACAGCGCCGCGACATTGGCCAGATGGGACGGGGTACGGTCCGCGTATTCGCTGAACCGGCCGGAGTCGTTGTCGATGCACAGCCGGTCTTTTTCGTCGTAGTACAGCCTGCCGCAGATCCTCGATTCGGGAATGAAGCGATTGCGTTCCCACGGGCTGTTCCATTGTTGGCCACCGACCAGGGTGACATGCCCCTGCGCGAACGGCTGCGCGGCTTTGCGTACCGGCTTTTCCTTCATGTCGCCGGTGAACGTGTGATTCGGATGGGTCTCGCCGACGATCAGGCTGCCGTTGCGGCTGATGTTCCATTTGTATTCGAGGCTGCGCTTGCGCAGCGCGTCCAGGTTCAGGCATTGCGCCAGCTGCACGCCTGGCGTGGGGGGCTGCATTTTCTCGATCTGTTGCTGCATAAGGAGGGTGGGCGGCTGCTGGGCGATCTGATGCAGTTCTGCCTCGCTCAGTTGCAATGCTTTGGCCGCCGCTCTGGAGGCGGCCGGGGCGGTTGCTGCGCGGCCGAGCTTGCGCAACGGCCCTGCAGTGGCGACAACCACCCGGCTCGGATTGATCTTGACCCGCCCCATGCCTTCGCCGAGATTCTCGACTTCCTGCTTCTGGATCGGCGTTCTCTTGACCAGCCCGCCGTCTTTTTCCATCACCTTGCCGCGGGCGGGCTGGCAACTGCCGAACAGCGTATCCAGCCGTGCGGAGGGCAAGGGCGTGCCGAGCGCCATGGCCGGCAGCGAACGCGTGCGGCGTAGCGACGGTGCTTTCGGAAGGGGCGACAAGGCGGCGCCCACCGCCGATTCCGTGGATGTTTGCGCTTGCCGGATGCTGCCGTCGCTGTGACCGCCGGCAACGGCAGGCTCCGAACGTGATGGGCTGACCACGCTATTTGGGCTGATTTTCATGGCAGTTCTACCGAAACACGGCGCCTGAGCATAGGGATCCGCGTTGCGCGATCGCGCGACCGGTGCGAAATGTCATCGGTGCCGGCGAAAAGGCGCCGCCGCCCGGCGCGCCCGGCCGCCATCTACGGGCGATTGTGACCCGCGGCGCAAGCGGGTTAGTGTATCTGCATCCCTTTTCGCGACCGCCGCTCCTTGACTGTCTTCGCTCATCCCGGCCTGGAGGCGCTGCTGCAGCGTCCGGCTGCCGCCGCACTGGCGCCCGCGCTGCGCGAAGCGCTGTTGCAGGCCTGGCACGCGCAGCCGGAACAGACCGCGCGTGCGCCGTGGCCGGTGCTGGCCGATACGCTCGATGCGCTGGCGCTGCTGGCCGCCGACGAAGCGGCGCTGCTGGCAGCGCTGCTGTTCGACCTGCCCGGACTGCGCGCGCAACTGGCGCAGTTGCCGGTCGCGCCACCGGCGCGGGCGCAGGCGGTGGTCGGCCTGCTCGATGGCCAGGACGCGGCCGATCAGGTCTGGGCGCTGCATGCCGGGCGCGAGGCCGGGCGCAACAGCGAAGGCCTGCGCCGGCTGCTGCTGTCGATCGTGCAGGACCTGCGCGTGGTGCCGATCCTGCTGGCGCGGCAGTTGGCGAAGATGCGCGTGGCCGACAAGCTGCCCGAGGCGCAGCGCCGCGCGCTGGCGCAGCTGACCCGCGACATCCACGCGCCGCTGGCCAACCGGCTGGGCATTTGGCAGCTGAAGTGGGAGCTGGAGGACCTGGCGTTCCGCCATCTGGAACCGGACACCTACCGGCGCATTGCGCGCGAGGTGGACGAGAGCCGGGTGGCGCGCGAGCGCTACATCGAAGCGGTCAAGAAGATCCTGTCCAAGGCGCTGAGCGAGCAGGGCCTGCGTGCGGAGATCAGCGGCCGGCCCAAGCACATCTACAGCATCTGGCGGAAGATGCAGAAGAAGCGGCTGGCTTTCGACCAGCTGTACGACCTGCGCGCGGTGCGGGTGATGGTCGACGACGTTGCCGCCTGCTACGCCGCGCTGGGCGTGGTGCACGCGCTGTGGGCGCCGGTGCCGAGCGAGTTCGACGACTATATCGCCCGGCCCAAGGCCAACGACTACCGCTCGCTGCACACTGCCGTGGTCGGCCCGGAAGGGCGCACGATCGAGGTGCAGATCCGTACTCACGACATGCACGCGCAGGCCGAACTGGGCGTGGCCGCGCACTGGAAATACAAGGAAGGCGGCAAGGGCGCGGAGAAGGCATTCGATCGCAAGATCACCTGGATGCGGCAATTGCTGGAACAGTCGCAGGACGGCGAGCAGGGCGGGTTGGCCGGCGCGCTCGACGCCGAGCTGGTCGAGGACCGTGTCTATGCGCTGACCCCGATGGGCGAGGTGATCGACCTGCCGCAGGGCGCCACCCCGCTGGATTTCGCTTACCACGTGCACACCATGGTCGGGCACCGCTGCCGCGGCGCCAAGGTCAACAACCGCATCGTGCCGCTGACCCACAAGCTGCGCAGCGGCGACCGCGTCGAGATCCTCACCGGCAAGGAGGCCGAGCCGCGCCGCGACTGGCTGCTGCCGGCCAACGGCTACCTGGCCAGCGGCCGTTCGCGCGACAAGGTGCGCGCCTGGTTCCACAAGCTCGACCGCGCGCGCAACGTGCAGGCCGGCAAGGACCTGCTCGAGCGCGAGCTCAAGCGCCTGGGCCTGCAGCACGCCGACCTGCTGCCGGCGGCGAAGAAATTCCACGCCGACGGCATCGAGGAGCTGTACATCCAGGTCGCGCTGGGCGATGTCGGGCCCAGCCAGGTCGGCCGCGCCCTGCACGAGGCCGAACGCGCCGCGGCGCAGCCGGCGGCGCCGGCGCTGCCGCGGCCGACCGCACGCCGCAGCGGACTGGCCAAGTCCAAGTTCACCGTGCAGGGCGTAGGCAATCTGCTGGTGCAACTGGCACGCTGCTGCCAGCCGGTCGCCGGCGAGCCGATCGCCGGCTACCTGACCCGCACCCGCGGCGTCACCGTGCACCGGGTCGATTGCGCGTCCTTCGCCCGGCTCGCCGCCAGCAACCCGCAACGGGTGCTGCCGGTGGAGTGGGGCCATGCCGGTGGCGGCTACGAGGTGGACGTGCTGGTGCGGGCGATGGACCGGCGCTGGCTGCTCAAGGACATCACCAACCTGATCGCGCAGGAGGAGGCGCACGTGCTGGAGATCAACAGCGACAATGTGCGCGACAGCGGCCGCACCCAGCTGCGGCTGCGCTTGAAGGTCGGCGACTACGGGCAGTTGTCCACGCTGCTCGGCAAGCTCGACGCGTTGCCCGGGGTGGACGAGGCGCGGCGCCTGGGTTGAACGCAGGCCGGGCGCGGCCGGCGCATGCATGGTCTTGCCATGCACGCGCGCTAAGCTTGCGCGGTGAGCAAGCCGCCAGATCAGGTCAGGGACGAACGCCGGCGTCCGCCGCGGTCGGTGCCGCTGTGGCGCGATCGCCGTGTCTGGCGCTGGGCGCTGGCGGCGCTGCTGCTGGCGGCGTTGGCGCTGGTGATGTTCCGCGGCCCGCTGGCCGATCTGCTGTGGCCGGAGACGCGCATCCAGCAACTGCTCGACCAGGGCAATGCCGCCTTGCGCGCCGGCCGCCTCAGCGTGGCCGACGGCAGCGGCGCGCGCGAGCGTTTCGAGGCGGCGCTGGCGCTGGACGGCGACCGCCTGCAGGCCCGCGCCGGACTCGCCGCCACCGGCCGCGCCGCGCTCGGCCAGGCGCGTGCGGCGCTGGCCGCCGGACGCTATGCGCAGGTGCGCTCGGCGTTGGCGCTGGCGCGCGCGCTGCAGGTGCCGCGCGCCGATGCCGATCGTATCGACGCCGCCTTGCGCCGGCGCGAGGCTGCGCATGCCGGGCTCGATCAACTGCTGAAACGGGCGGCGCAGGCCCGCCGCGAAGGCCGCCTGGACGGCGCGCCCGACGCGGCGCTGCCGCTGTACCGGCAGGTGCTGGAGTTCGCCCCGGAACGCACCGAGGCGCTGGAAGGCCGCGAGGATGCGCTGTCGGAGTTGCTGCAGCGCGCGCAGGCGGCGCTGGCGCGCGGCGACGTGGCGGCGGCCGCGGCGCTGGTGGACAGCGCCCGCGACTACGATCCCGGGCATGTCGACCTGCCGGCGGCGCAGGCGGCGCTGAATCGCGCGTTGGAAGCCTTGCAGCGCGACGCCGATGCGGCGCTGCGTCGGCAGCGGCTGGACGCAGCGGCGCGGGCGCTGACCACGCTGCGCGCGGCCGCACCCGATGCCGCCGGCGCGCGCGACAGCGCCGAACGCGTGGCCGCGGCCTATGCCGCGCAGGCCACACGCGCGGCCGCCGACTTCCGTTTTGCCGAGGCCGAGCGCGCGTTGCAGAAGGGCCAGGCGCTGGCGCCCGACAGCCGTGCGCTGGCCGACGCGCGGCAGGCGGTGCTGCGGGCGCAACAGCGCCAGGCCACGCTGCATTCGCCGCTGTCGCCCGCCGCGCGCGCGCGCCGCCTGCAGGCCGCGCTGAGCGAGCTGCAGGCGGCCGAGGCGCGCGGCGACTGGCTGACCCCGCCCGGCAGCAGTGCCTACGACGCGCTGCAGGCGGCGCAGGTGCTGGCGCCGCGCGATGCGCGCGTGCGCAGCGCCGAGCAGCGCGTGCTGGCGGCGCTGCGGCGCTGCTTCGACGACGAATTGCGTGGCAACCGGGTGCTGGCGGCGAGCGCGTGCTACGACGCCTGGCGCGCGCTGGCGCCGGGCGGCAACGGCGTGGCCGCGGCGCGGCGGCGGCTGGCGCAGCGCTGGCTCGCGGTCGGCGACGAGCGCCTGAGCGCCGGCGATGCCGACTTCGCGCGCGAAGCCCTGCGCCACGCCCGCGCGATCGATCCGGGCACGCCGGAACTGGCCGCGTTCGCGCGCCGCCTGCGCAGTCTGTCGCCTGAGCGTTGAGCGGCGTTGCGGCGCATCCGACCTTGCATGAGGGTTCCAGTCCCAGTGACCTTCAGCCCCGATAGCGATTGAAGCCGTCGTGGTTCCCGACGCCGCTCGTCGCGGCTGAAGCCGCTCATACAGGAGCTTGCCGCGCTTGCTGGGTGCACTGTAGGAGCGGCTTCAGCCGCGACCGGGCGTTATCAGCAAGCAAGGCTCCGGTCGCGTTGCAGGGAGTGCGCCTGTGCTCGCCAACGGGTCTTCCGCCGCACGTTTAAGGTGTTCTCAGTGGTATTGGCAGGGGTTGCACGTCAATCCGCGACCAGTTCCACCTGCGTCTGCACGCGGATCCAGGCGTCCTGGCTGGGATCGTTGAGCGTGGCGTGCAGGACATAGGGACCGAGCGGATCCTCGGGTTCGAAGCGTAACTGCAGCGACAGCGGTGCCAGTTCCAGCATGCCCGCTGCGGCCGGTTTGCCGCCGGTGGTTAGCGGCCGCGCGGGTTCCTGCAGCGCGACCTGACCATCCGGCCCGAGCATGCGCAGGCTAAGTTGCGCCTCGCAGGCGCCGTCGTTGTTGGAACTTGGCGCACAGCCCGAATACAGCACGACCACGCGCAGCGGTTCGCCGCGGCGCACGCGCGCGGCCGTCCGCAATTGTGGGCGGTGGCTGCTGTCGGTTTCGGTCCACTCGTTCCCGAAGCGCGCGAACGCGGCTTCGTCGGCGACGTGGACGGCCGCTGCGAAAGTCTTGTCGTGCGCGCGCTCGGCGCTGTCGGCGACCGGCTTGCCCTGATGATCGTGCCACTGTGCGCAGGCGGCAAACGGCAGGGCCAGCAACCCCAGGACGCAACACGCCAGGCCGCCGCACAGCAGGCGCCCTGCACGCTGCTGCATGCCGACCTTCATGCCGGCGCGCCCGCGTGCCAGCGCCAATGCCAGGGTTCGTAGACGATGCCGTGCGGATTGTCGCGCGCATAGCTCATCCGGTAGCCGAAGCCGGCGGCATGCGCGCACAGCCAGGCGAAGGCCGCGGTGCGCTCGAAGCTCTCTTCGGCCGGCGGTTCGCCGGGCGTGCCGATGTCCAGCGCGTCGCCGCTGTGGTGCTCGCTGTAGCCGGGCGCGGCATTGACCTGCAGGATCTGCTGCACGGTCTGCCCGCGCGCGAACTTGCGCGCGAAGATGCTCAGTTGGTAATCGTGGCTGCGGTAGCCGGAGATCGCCTCCAGCACCACGCCGTCGCGCGCGGCGGCGCGCTGCAGCGCCTGCCAGGCGCGCGCGGCGGCGGCGCTCAGCCACAGCGGGCGCCGGTAGCGGTCGCGGCCGGCGGCATGCAGGGTGGCGGGTTCGGCCTGCAGCGGCAGGCCGGTGCTGCGCGCGTAGTCCTCGGCGTCCAGGCCGAGGCCGGCCAGGCGTTCGTGCAGCGCGCTCAGCGGCAGCCGTGCGGCGGCATCGGGCTGCCGGCGCGCGGGCAGGGCGTCGAGGCGATCCAGCGCCGCATCGATGCCGGGTTCGTGCATCAGCCGCGGCAGCAGCGCGTGCACGCCGTGCGCGGAGGCGGCCGCCAGATAGCGGCCGTCGCACTTGCGCCGCAATAGCCAGGTCGCCTGCGCGAGCAAACGCGCATCGAGGTTGCTGCGCGCGCGCAGCAACCTGGCCGGCAGCAGTTCGATGCATTGGGTATTGAGCAGCAGGGCGGGAGCGGGGCGCATCCGCACAGGGTAGGGCTAAGCGTGGTGCGCGGCCAGCCGTTGCAGGTCCTGCAGCAGTTGCCGCGGTTGTTCGGGGCTCAGTAGCAGCCAGCGCCCGTCGCGCAACGGCAGCGCCAGCACGCGGCTGGCATCGGTGAGCAGGCAGAACGCGCGCTGGCCGTTGCGCATGCGGAAACAGCCGGATTTGAAGCCGGGCAAGCTGTAAGCGATGCTCCTACGGGTCGGCGCGAATTCGCCGTGCTCGGCCAGGTCCAGCACGCGTGCCTGCGCCAGATCGATCTGCGCGATGTCGGTGCGCGCGGCGAACAGGCTGGAGCGGACCAGCAGCGTTGCTCCTTGCAGGCGGATGCAGCGCCGCAGGTAGAACAGACTCAGCACCGTGCCGATCGTGGGCAGCAGCGCCAGCGTGGCCCAGTGCAGGCGATGGCCGCGGTCCGGGCTGGACAGGCCCACGGCGGCGACCAGCCCGGCGGCGAGCAGCAGCGGCAGCCACAGGCCCAGCAGCGGCAGGCGCCCGGGCGTGGCCACGCGGTAGTCGCGGCAGGTCGGTGCGGCGCGGGAATCGCTGTGCATGGCGGTCACTGGTGTGCGTGGATCCGTTGTGCGCGGATCCACTGCGCGGTGTCGGCGATCAGCTGCGGGTCGACATGTCCGGGGTGCGCGTACTCGGCCGGCCCGGGCGCGCCGCTGCCGGCGATGCCGAGATGGTTGAGCTGCGCATAGCGGTGCAGGGTCGCACGCGGGTTGTCGCCCAGCGCCTGCTGCCAGCGCTGCCAGTCCGGCGCGGTGACCTGGAAGTCGCGCTCGCCCTGCAGCCACAGCACCGGCTGGCGCAGGGCGAGGACGTCGGCCACCGGATCCACCTTGTCGAACGCACGCCAGTACGCGGCTGGCAGCTCCTGCGGCGAATCGGTCCGCGCCACCGCACCGTCGCCACGGACCTTGGCCACGCGCCGCTCGATCTCGGCCACGCGTGCCTTGCCCTCGGCGGACGGCGTGCCTTGCAGGCCGAGCAGATAGCGGTTCTGGTCGAGCAGCAGGTCCAGCAGCGCGCGCGCCGGTGCCGCCCACAGGACGATGCCGGCGGTCTTGCCGGACATGCGCGCGATGCGCGCGGCGAGCATGCCGCCCTGGCTGTGGCCCATCACGAAGATGCGCCTGGGGTCGATGCCCGGCGTGCGCGCCAGCGCCGCGACCGCGGCGACGGCATCGTCGGTGGTTTCGTCGTCCATGGTGAAGCCGTCCTCCATGCGCCCGGCGAAGCTTTCCGGCAGGGCGAAGCTGCGTTTGTCGTAGCGCAGCACTGCGATGCCTTGCGCGGCGAGGCCACGCGCGACATCGAGGAACGGCCGGTTCGGGCCGATACTCTCGTCGCGGTCCAGCGGGCCGGAGCCCTGCACCAGCACCACGACCGGGAACGGTCCCTTGCCGGCCGGCAGGGCCAGGGTGCCGGGCAGCGGACCGGCCGCGAACGCCTGTTCGGCGAAGCCGGCATCGGCGGCGGGTGGCGGCGGTGCCGGTGGCGCCGCCGGGGTCATCAGCAGGCCGGCGATCTTGCCGTCGGCGTTCACCGAGACATGCAACAGCATCGCCCCGCGTTCGAACTGCAGGCGTTGCTGGATCAGGCTCAGGCCCTGTTGCTGGCGTTCGCTGGCGGTGCCGCGCTGCTGCAACGCGCCCATCTGCGCGGACACGCTGTGCCAGGCCTCGGCCAGTTTCTCAGCCGGCACCGCTTGCGCCATCGCCGGCGTGAAGTCGCGTTCGGCCGCAGCGATGTCGCCGGCCTGCAGGCGATCCAGCAGCGTATCGGCAGTCTGTCGCGGCGAGGTGGCCAGCGCGGCGGCCGGGGGCAGCAGCAATGCCAGGAACGGGATGAAGCAGCGGCGCCCGCGCATGTCAGCTCTGCTTCTTGAAGACCAGCAGTATCGGCTGCAGACGTGGCGAGTTGATCACGCTGACCAGTTCCCAGCCCAGGGCGCCGTGCTTGTTCAGTTCGGCTTGGATCGGTTCGGGGTCCGCTCTGCCGAGGAAGGTGAGCTTGAACTTCACTTCGACGGTGAGGTAGGTCCAACGTGTGCTCATGGCTTGGGTTCCTTGTCGTCGCCGGGCTTGGGCAGCCGGCCGGCCTTGCGCAGCGCGTCGCGCAACACATATTCGATCTGCGCGTTGAGGCTGCGCAGCTCGTCGTCGGCCCAGCGCTGCACCGCCGCCAGCACGTCGGCGTTGATGCGCAGCGGATAGGCCTTCTTCTCGCTCATGCGGGATGGCTCCTGTGCATCCGTGCGGCCGCTGCCGCACGGAAGTGGCGGGGCTCGCGCATCAGTACAGCGAGCCGGCGTTGACGATCGGTTGCGCGCCGCGGTCCGAGCACAGCACGGTCAGCAGGTTGCTGACCATATGCGCCTTGCGTTCCTCGTCCAGTTGCACGGTGCCGTTCTTCTCCAGTTCGGTCAGCGCCATCTCGACCATGCCCACCGCGCCGGCGACGATGCGCGTGCGTGCGGCGATCACCGCATTGGCTTGTTGTCGCTGCAGCATCGCCTGGGCGATTTCCGGCGCGTAGGCGAGGTGGCTGATGCGCGCTTCGATCACGTCCACGCCGGCCTGGGTCAGGCGCTCGTCGAGGTGGCGTTTGAGCTGCTCGCTGATCTCGGTGGGGTGGCTGCGCAGCGAGATCTGGCCGTCCTCGTGCTGGTCGTAGGGATAGCTGGTGGCCATCGCGCGCAGCGCCGATTCGGACTGGATGTGCACGAAGCTCTCATAGTCGTCGACGTTGTACACCGCCTCGGACGCATCGATCACCTGCCACACGATCACCGCGGCGATCTCGATCGGGCTACCGTCCAGTTCGTTGACCTTGAGCCGGCCGCTCTCGAAGTTGCGCACGCGCTGGCTGACTTTTTTCTTGGAATAGAAGGGATTGTTCCAGCGCAGGCCGTTGTCCTTGACCGTGCCCACGTACTTGCCGAACAGGCTCAGTACCGCGGCCTGGTTCGGCTGCACCGTGTACAGGCCGCACAGGCTGGACAGTGCGACGGCGCCGAGCAGCAGCGACAGCAGCACCAGCGGCAGCGGCAGCGAGCTTGGCCCGTCGCCGACCGGGTCCTTGGTGATGCCGACGCCAAACAGCCACAGCGCCAGTCCGGCCAGGACCAGGACGCCGAGCAGGAGCGGAATGCCGGGCAGCGAGCGAAGCGTGCGTTCTTTCATGGCGGGGTTCCCAAAGGGGTGTGAGCAAAAGATATCACTTTGATATCGTTTTGCAAGGGGTGCCATGTTGCTGCGGCGCCGATCGAGCGGCGCCGCTTGGCGAAGGCATTGCCGTCATGGCTGCCGGGGAGTGCGCTGCGCGCTGGTGGCTGCTGCCTCAGGCACGATGCGTCGCCCGTACAGGCACGGCGTTGCCGCCCGGCACCGCTGCGGGCAGAGGACACGGCGTGCGCTGCGGCAGACGCGGCGATCAGCCGTCGATGATGACCACCGGCGTGCGCAGCGTGGCCAGGTGATGGGTGCCGACGGCGATGTCGCTGCGGTAGCAACCGGGGACATCGACGGTGCAGCGTTTGCCGACGCGCACGCCTGCGGCGATGTCCACTCGCCGGCCCAGCGTCGCGTGGCTGCCGATCACCGCTTGCGCACCGATGAAAACCCCGGCGTCGATCCATGCCGACGCGCCGATCTTCGCGCCGTGTTCCAGCACGGCCGCGGTTCTGATCCAGGCGTTGTAGGCGATGTCGCAGTGTGCGCCGACGATCGCGCCGGCGCCGACCATCTCGGCGCCTTGCAGATGCGCCAGCAGCACCGTATCGGAGGTCGCGTAGCGGTGCTTCTTGCGTGCGGTGACGTAATACACGGTGAGATCGGTGCGCTGCGCGGACAGCGGCTGGTGGTGCTCGATGATGAAGGAATAGCCGCCCGACCCCGAGGCGATGTGCAGAGTGGGGTACAGTAGCCAGTTCATGTACCAGTCGTCGTTGCCGAAGCGCTCGACCTTGTCGTGCCAGGCGTAGTGCGGCAGCGACTGCAGCGGTTCGTTCAAGCCGTCGTTGCTGAAACTACGCTGGCGCGCCAGGTGTTCGGCCTGCGCGGCGCTGCCTTGCGCGTGATAGCGGTGCGCATCGGCGATGCGGGCGTCGTCCATCTGCACCTGGAACTTCACCTGCCGGGCCAGGGTGCGTGCATGCACGAAGCGCGGGTGCAGCGCATCGCGCAGGTTCTCGTAGGCCAGCTTCCAGTTGAAGTTGGCCTCGAAGGTCGCGACCAACACTTCGCTGTCGAACTGTTCGGACGCCCGCCACAGCATGTCCAGCGCCGGCAGCGAGAACTGCGCTTCCAGCGGCAGCGGATCTGCGGAAACATTCACGAACACCAGGTTGCCGATGCAGGCCACGGCGAAGCGCTTGAGCCGCAGGCATGCGCGTTGCTGCGGCGGCAGGCGATAGGCGTCGTCGTGGAACGGGATGTTCTCGATCCCGCCCTCGGCGCCGTAGCGCCAGCCGTGATAGCCGCAGACCAGCGGCCGCACGCCCTGCGGCTGTTGCTGCAGCGGGTTCTGGCGATGCAGGCACAGGTTGTGGAACGCGCGCAGCTCGCCATCGACGTTCTGCACCACCACATCCACCCCGCACACCGAGCGGCGCACGAAGGCGTTGTGCTTGTCCAGCAGCATGCGCGGGGCGACGAACTGTCACAGCGGCCGCATCAGCCGCTCGCGCTCGCGGGCGAACTAGGCCTCGTCGATGTAGGCCTCGGCCGGTATCAGCGAGTGCATGGGCGGGGCGCTGCGGCGTGGAGGTTTCCGCAGACGCCAGCCGGCAGCGCTGCCGGCGCATGGCGGCAGCCGTCTGCAGGTGTCGCGCGGGCGCGCGACGATCGGTAGGTGCACTCGGCAGTGCGTCGCTTCATGGCAGCGTCCCAGGCGTGGACGATGAAGATAGCATCCCGTCCTGCGCGCGCGGCGCCGGCGCAGGACTGCCGTCAGCGGGCGGCAGCTAGAATGGTGTCTTCTCTCTATTCGCGCAGGCACCGCCGCCATGACCACCCTGGGAACCCCGCTGTCCGCTTCCGCCACCCGCGTGCTGTTGCTGGGCTCGGGCGAACTGGGCAAGGAAGTGGCGATCGAGCTGCAGCGCTTCGGCGTGGAGGTGATTGCCGCCGACCGCTATGCCGACGCGCCGGCGATGCAGGTGGCGCACCGCTCGCACGTGCTGGACATGCTTGATGCGATGGCGCTGCGCGAACTGATCGCGCGCGAGCAGCCGCACCTGATCGTGCCGGAGATCGAGGCGATCCACACCGAGACGCTGGTGGCATTGGAACGCGAGCACGGCCAGCGCGTGATCCCGACCGCGCGCGCGGCACGGCTGACCATGGACCGCGAGGGCATCCGCCGCCTGGCCGCCGAAACCCTGGGCCTGCCGACCTCGCCGTACCGCTTCGTCGACACGCCGGAGGAATACCGCGCCGCGATCGCCGCGGTCGGCCTGCCGTGCGTGGTCAAGCCGGTGATGTCGTCCTCGGGCAAGGGCCAGAGCACGCTGCGCAGCGAGGCCGACATCGACGCCGCCTGGGACTACGCGCAGACCGGCGGCCGCGCCGGCGCCGGCCGCTGCATCGTCGAAGGCTTCATCGACTTCGATTACGAAATCACCCTGCTGACCGTGCGCCATGCCGCCGGTACGGCGTTCTGCGATCCGATCGGGCACTGGCAGAAGGACGGCGACTACCGCGAGAGCTGGCAGCCGCAGCCGATGTCGGCGCTGGCGCTGCAGCGCGCGCAGCAGATCGCGCGCGCGGTCACCGACGACCTCGGCGGCTGGGGCTTGTTCGGCGTGGAACTGTTCGTCAAGGGCGACGATGTCTGGTTCAGCGAAGTGTCGCCGCGGCCGCACGACACCGGCCTGGTCACCCTGGTGTCGCAGGAACTGAGCGAGTTCGCGCTGCATGCGCGCGCGATCCTGGGCCTGCCGATCCCGGTCATCCGCCAGAGCGGTCCATCGGCCTCGTGCGCGTTGCTGGCGCACGGCGAAGGCGTGCCGCTGTTCGGCAACGTCGCCGCCGCGCTGCAGGCCCCGGACACCGCGCTGCGCCTGTTCGGCAAGCCCGGCGTGCACGGCCACCGCCGCGTCGGCGTGACCCTGGCGCGCGGCGCCAGCATCGACGAAGCGCGGCAAATCGCCCGCGCCGCCGCCACCGCATTGACCATCGAATTGCAGGCCTGAGCGGACCGCCTTTCCGACTGCCTAGTCCTTAGTCCCCGATCGCGGCTGCAGCGCCACATCCACCCATACCAGGTGATGGTCGCTGCCGTCGGCGATCGCCGCGGCCGGCACGCTGGAGGCCGGCCAGAACACGCCGCTGTCCAGGTAGCGGAAATCGTTCGACGGCAACACGTAGTCCAGCCGCATCGCACCGGCCTTCGGCCCGAAATCGCCAGTCACCTGCTGCGGCGGGCCGCGGTGGGCGATGCCGTGTGCGGCGTAGGCGCGTGCGGTTTCTTCGCCGCCGGCGCTGTGCGGGGTCGGGTAGCGCAGCACGCGCGGGTGTTCGACAAGGGCGCGGATCGCGTCATGGCGGCCATCGCCGTCGATGATGTCGTTGTTGAGATCGCCGAGGATCACGAAGCGCGCATCGGCGGCGAGGCCGCCGCAGCGGCCGGCGTCGTCGCACAGCCATGCCGTGCCGGCGCGGTTGTCCAGATACTCGTGCCACAGCCGCAGCTCGTCGTGGTTGCGCGCCAGGTTGCGCTTCTCGGGACCGTCGAACACCGGCGGCGTGGGATGCGCGACCAAGGCATGGACCAAGCCCAGCGGCGTGCGGACCGGCACGTCCCAATGCGATTTCGACGATAGCCGCAGTTGCGCCCAGACCGCGTCGCTGTGGAACGGGTGGCCGCTGGCCGGATCGATCGGTCGCAGCGCGCCGGGCAGCGCGCTCCACTTCAGCAGGCGGAAGCTGCGCACCGCGGCGGCGTCGATCGGGTACCTGGACAGCAGCAGCATGCCGTACTGGCCGGGATGCAGGCCGTAGCCCCAGGCGTCGTTGCCGCGCGCGCGTCCATCGCCGCCGGCGCTGCCGTTGTTGTCCAGGTCCAGGCCGCTGGGCACGCCGGTGTTGACCGGCGCCAGGTAGCGGTATGGGTAGTGCAGCGCGGCGCCGCCTAGGGGCTGGGCGACGTCCAGGTAGCGCTGCTGGAACAGATCGGCGGCGCGGTGTGCGTCGTCGTAGTCGAATTCGTTGAGCAGCACCAGGTCCGGGCGCACCTGCTGCAGCACCGCGGCGATCTTGCGCGCCTGCGCGCTGCCGCCCTGCAGGGCGGCGATCAGGCCGCCGTCCTCGTCCGCATTCAGCGAGGTATTGTAGGTGGCCACGCGCAGCGCCGCGCGGGTGGGCGCTGCCGGCGTGGCCGCGGTCGGGGCGGAGCCGGTGTGCGAGCAGGCGCCGCACAGCAGGGTCAGGGCAAGCAACAGGGCGCGTGGGTTCATGCGCGCATATTCGCATGCGGTGCATGTCCGAACGATGGCGCCATGGCGGCGCGCGGAGCGCGGCGGATCGAGCGGGAGCGCATGGCAGGGTTTGGGTGCCGCGCGGCGGCGCACGCAGGCCGCAGGCGAGTGCTGCCGGGCTAGTCGGCGAGGCGGCCCGCGTCGTCGTCGAAATCGCGCCAGCTGCGCCCGTCGTAGGCCTGCAATGGCCGGAAGCGGCGCTTGTAGTCCATCTTCTGGTGGCCGCGGATCCAGTAGCCCAGGTACAGATGGCTCAGGCCTTCGCGTCTGGCCCATGCGATCTGCTGCAGGATCGCCAGCGTGCCCAGCCCGCGCGCGGCGACGTCGGGATCGTAGAAGGTGTACACCGCCGACAGGGCCTGCTCGGCGATGTCGGTGACCGCCACCCCGAGCAGCGGCCCGCGCTGTCCGTCCGCGCTCTTCTGCCGCATCTCCAGGAAACGCCCATGCGACCAACCGCCGATCAGGAACTGGTCGAACTCGTGCGCGCCATGGGTGTCCATGCCGCCGCCGGGATGGCGCATGCGCAGGTAGCGCTGGTACAGCGCCAGCTGTTCCTCGTTGCGTTCGGCGGCGACGATGCGTATGTCGATATCGGCGTTGCGCGCCAGGCAGCGGCGCTGGCTGCGGTCGGGCACGAACTCGGCGACCGGAATGCGCACCGCCACGCAGGCGCGGCAGTGGTCGCAATGCGGCCGGTAGACCAGGTCGCCGGAGCGGCGGAAGCCCCAGCTCAGCGCCAGCGGATACAGCGCGCCCACGCGCGGATCGTGCGGGTCCAGCACCAGGTCGCGCGCCTGCCGCTCGGGCCAATAGCCGCAGGCGTGCTGGCCGGTCTGGAACAGGCGCAGGTCGTCGCTGGCGTCGGTGGGGATGACCATGCACCGAGCATAGCGCTTCGCGATCGCAGCGGCCGCGACTGTCCGCCGCATGAATGCGCCCCGGCGCGGGTCAGCCGCGCCCGCAACGGGGCGTTGATTGCAGTGAAGGCGCCGCTGCGCCGGCCCGCCTGTCGGTCCGTTCCTGCTGCGCTGGCGACTGCCGCACGCGCTTGCCGCACCGGCAGGTGTCTTCCTTTCCCTCAGGGAGTTTTCCATGAATTACCGCAACCCGCTGCTCGCCCTGGCCATGCTTGCCGTGCTGTCCGGCGGCGCCTATGCCGCCAACCCGCCGCCGTCGGATCCGGCCGCGTCGGCCGCTGCCGGCGGCTTCGCCCGGCTGGACAAGAACGGCGACGGCGTCGTCGACCGTAGCGAGGCCGCGGCCAATCCGCGCCTGGCCGAGCATTTCGACGCGCTGGACAAGAACCACGACGGCAAGCTGAGTCCCGACGAGTTCCCGCGCCATGGCCGCCACGGCGAGCGCGGCGGACGTGGCTGGCATGGCGCCATGCTGGCCAAGCTGGACGCCAACAAGGACGGCCGCATCAGCCGCGACGAGGCCAAGGCCGATCCGACGTTCGCCGCGCGCTTCGACAAGATGGACGTGAACAAGGACGGCTTCGTCGATCGTGCCGATTTCGAACTGCGCGCCAAGCAGCATCGCGACGCCTGGTTCGCCAAGGCCGACACCAACAAGGACGGCATGCTCAGCCGCGCCGAGTTCGACGCGGCGCAGTCGATGTGGATGCACAAGCCCGGCCAGAACCATGGCGCGAAGCCGATGCCTGCCGCACCCGACGCGAACTGACCGTTTCACCCCGTAACAAGCAACAAGGCGCCGATCGACAGCCGCTCCTGCGCAGCAATGCGCAGGGGCGTTTTTATTTGTTGGCAGCGCTCCGCAATGCACCTGGCCGATCGCCATGCTCCTGCAGGAGCGGTTTCAACCGCGACAGGCCCATCGGCGAAGTCGCGAACTTCGGCAGCCTGTCGGGGCTGAAGCCCCTCCTACAGTGCAGCCAGCCAGCATTGCACTCAGCCAGCCGATCGCCAGCGGCTTCAACCCCCACAGGCGCGGTGAGGAAATCTCCGGCTTCGGCGGCCGTCAACGGCCACCCCAAACCCTGCAAGAAACAGCATGCCTTTGCCGCCGCCGACTCAGTTGCCGCGTTGCGCCGGTTGCACGCGTACCCGCACTTCTTCGTCGTTGTCCCGTGCCGGTTGCGGCGCCGGCGCGGCGGCTGGTGCCACCGCCGGAGTGGGGACGGTGGCCTGATTGCCGCGATGGCGCAGCACCGTCACCAGCGCCACCGCGCCGATCGCCAGCAGCAGCGCGACACGCAGCCGCCACGCCCAGCGCTTGCCGCTATCCGGCACCGCCTGCGAGCGGAATTCGCTCAGGTACGGCAGCGTCTGCGCCGGGTCCTGGCGGGTGCTGTCGATCAGGCCGGACTCGCGCAGCACGGCGCGCGCGCGCGGCTGGTCGTCGGCATGCACCACCCACACCGTCGGCTGCACCTGCGTCGCCACCGGGTCGATGTAGCTGAACTGGCCGCTGCGCCGGCTGCGGTAGGAGCGGCCGTTGCTCAGCCGCACCTCGATGCCTTGCTCGCGCAACAACTTGGCCACGCCTTCGGCGGTTTCCACGCGTTGACTGCTGAAGATCTGCCGCATCGTCGCCGCCTCAGTGCTTGGCCGGGACCTGCGCCGCGGCGCCGACATCGGGCACCACGCGGATCAGGCCTTCCTGCACGGTGCTCGCGACCAGCACCCCGTCGCGGGTGAAGAACTGGCCGCGCGCCAGCCCGCGTGAGCCCTGCGCGCTGGGACTGTCCAGCGCATACAGCAGCCAGTCGTCGGCGCGGAACGGGCGGTGGAACCACAGCGCATGGTCGAGCGAGGCCATCTGCACGTTCGGCGTGTAGTAGCTGATGCCGTGCGGGAAGGTCGCAGTGCCGAGCAGGTGGAAATCCGAGGCATAGGCCAGCAGCGCCTGGTGCAGTTCCGGCGCGTCGCCGACCGGCTCGCTCAGGCGCAGCCACATCTGCTGGAACGGCGGGCGCTTGGGCGGGTTCAGTTCGTCGCGCGGGTAGACGTGGCGGAACTCGAACGGGCCGCCGCGCGAGAGCCAGCGCTGCACCTTGGTCGGCAGCGTCGCCAGCACCTCCGGGCGCGCGGCCTGGGTCGGCTCGATGTCTTCCGGCTGCGGCACTTCCGGCATCTTCAGCTGGTGGGTGGCCCCGTCTTCCTGCTCCTGGAACGATGCGGCGCAGAAGAAGATCACCTTGCCGTGCTGGAGCGCGGTGACCCGGCGCACCGAGAAACTGCCGCCATCGCGGGTGCGGTCCACCTCGTACACGAGGGGATGGTCGATGTCGCCGGCGCGCAGGAAATAGGCATGCAGCGAATGCGCGCGGCGGCCGTTGTCCACCGTCGCATGCGCTGCCGACAACGCCTGCCCCAGCACCTGCCCGCCGAACACGTACTTGGTGCCGATGTCGCGGCTCTTGCCGCGGAACAGGTTGTCCTCCAGCCGTTCCAGCGACAGCAGTTCGATCAGTTCGGAGACGACGGGGTCGGGTGGCTTGGCGGACAAGAGGCGGGGCCTGGACGAGGACTGTCCACGATTATAGCGGGCGGCCCGCGCCGGCCTGCGTGCAGGCGCCGCTCAGCGCTTGCCCAGCCTGGCCACCAGCGCGTGCAGCGCGGCCTGGGTGTCCGGCGCCTGCCAGCCGTCGACGAGGCGCTCGAGCTGGATGTGCTCGTCGGCCAGCGCGGCGCGCAGGTCGGCGCGGGCGATCGCGCGGGTCTGCAGCATCGGCTGCCGTGGAAGCCTCGACAGGTCCTGCAGCCAGGCCAGCGCACGCGCGACCACCTGTTCGGCGTCCACCAGTTCGTCGACCAGGCCGATCTGCAGCGCACGCTCGGCGCTGACCAGTTCGCCGCCGACCAGCAGCCGCTCTGCGCGGTGCGCGCCGACCACGCGCCGCAGCAGGCGCTGGATGCCTTCCGGCGCGGCCAGGCCGACCTGGGTCTCGTTGAGTCCGATCGTGACCGGGTGCGCCGGCTCCGGGCTGCGTGCCATCACCCGGTAGTCGCAGCACAGCGCCAGCACGCAGCCGCCGGCCGGCGCATGGCCGGTCAGCGCCGCCACCACCGGGATCGCGCTGTTGGCCAGCGCGCGCGCCGCGGCGAAGAACGCCTTCCAGCTGCCGAGCAGCTTGGCGCGGTCGCTGCCGTGCCCGAGCAGGTCCGGCACGTCCATGCCGGCGGAGAAGATGCGTTCGCTGCCGGACAGGACCAGCGCGGACACCGCGTCGGCCTGCGCCTGCGCGATCGCCGCGGCCAGTTCGGTGCACAGGGCGGTATCGAGCGCATTGGCCGGCGCGCGCGCCAGGCGCAGCTGGCGGATGGGGCCGTGGTCGAGAACCTGGATCAGCGAAGTCATGTGCAGCTTCCGAAGGCGGCGGGTCGCGGGACGGCTATCATAGAGCCATGAAGCTCAAACCATCCGCATGCGTACGGGGGCTGGCCATCGGGCTAGCGTGTTTGGCCGGGTTGGCGCCGGGGGCCATCTTCGCGGCGCCCGCCGCGAGCAAGGCGGCTGGCTGTTTGCCGCAATGGCAGGCCGGCTGGGTGCGGCTGCCGCCGAGCGCGGCGATGCCGATGGCTGCCGGCTTCGGCCGCCTGCACAACCCGTGCGGGCAGACGCTGGCGGTGGTGCTTGTGCGCAGCCCGGCGTTCGCCGAGGTGAGCCTGCACCAGACCACGCAGGTGGACGGGGTCAGCAAGATGCGCGAGCTCGAGCGCCTGCCGCTTACCGCCGGCGCCGACGCGGTGCTGCAGCCCGGCGGCCTGCACCTGATGCTGATGCAGCCGGCGCAGCCGCTGCGCGAGGGGGCGAGCGTGCCGATCAGCTTCGTGCTGGAGGACGGGCGCGAAGTGCGGGGCGCGTTGAAGGTGAGTGCTGGCAAGCCGTAGTTTTTTCGGGACTCGGGACTCGGGACTCGGGATTTTCGCAAGTCCGCAGCTTCTGCGCTTTTCTGTAGGAGGGGCTTCAGCCCCGACGCGTTACCGGTAAGGCGTCGGGGCTGAAGCCCCTCCTACAGAAAAGCAGCTGCGCCGGAGCTGAAAAAAGCCGCTTTTTTTTTTAAAAATCGGCTCTTTTTGCATCAAATCGCTTGACATCGATTTGCCCAGGTACATCACCCCGAGCCCCGAGCCCCGAGCCCCGAGCCCCGAGCCCCGAGCCCCGAGCCCCGAGTCCCGAGCCCCGGCCTTTCAGCCGCAGGCCGCGCGGATCTCGTCCGGCAGCGGCGCGCTCTTGCCGGTTTCGGTGTCGATCCACACCACGACCACGTTGCCGTCCGAATGCAGCACGCTGTCGTCGGTCTGGTCGACGATGCGGTGGCCGACGGTGATGCTGCTGCTGCCCATGCGCTCGACGAACAGTTCCACCACGATGTCGTTCGGCCACACGATCGGGCGCCGGTAGTTGACGTTGGTCGCGGCCACCACCGGGGCGATGCGGTTGCGCATCGAGAAGCCCTCCACCTGCAGCAGCCAGCGCAGGCGCGCCTCTTCCAGGTAGGAGATGTACTTGGCGTTGTTGACGTGGCCCATGCTGTCCATGTCGCGCCAGCGCACGCTGATCGGCACGCGCGCCAGCGGCTTGTGCGAGGGGAAGGCGGAATCGGCGGGAGATGCGCTCATCGTGCGGCCTTCTTCTTGGTCGTGGTCTTCTTGGCCGCCTTCTTGGCGGCGGCCTTCTCGGCTTTGCTCTTGCGCGGCGGCAGCGCGTCGGGCTTGTTGGCCATCGCTGCCGGTTTGGTCGGCTTGGCCACGGTGCCGGCGGGCAGCAGCCTGGCCAGGAACTGGCCGGTGTAGGAATCCGGATGCGCGGCGATGTCCTCCGGGGTGCCGGTGGCGAGGATGGTGCCGCCGCGATGGCCGCCCTCCGGGCCCAGGTCTACCACCCAGTCCGCGGTCTTGATCACGTCCAGGTTGTGCTCGATCACGACCACGGTGTTGCCTTCGTCGCGCAGCTTGTGCAGCACGCCCAGCAGCGCCTCGATGTCGTGGAAGTGCAGGCCGGTGGTCGGCTCGTCGAGGATGTACAGGGTGCGGCCGGTGTCGCGCCGCGACAGTTCCTTGGACAGCTTCACCCGCTGCGCTTCGCCGCCCGAAAGCGTGGTCGCGCTCTGCCCGAGCTTGATGTAGCTCAGGCCGACATCGACCAGCGTCTCCAGCTTGCGGGCGATGGTCGGCACCGGCTCGAACAGGCGCAGCGCGTCCTCCACGGTCATCTGCAGCACGTCGTTGATGTTGAAGCCCTTGTACAGGATCTCCAGCGTCTCGCGGTTGTAGCGCTTGCCATGGCACACGTCGCAGGGCACGTATACATCGGGCAGGAAATGCATCTCGACCTTGATCAGGCCATCGCCCTGGCACGCCTCGCAGCGGCCGCCGCGCACGTTGAAGCTGAAACGGCCCGGCGAATAGCCGCGTGCACGCGATTCTGGCACCTGCGCGAACAGCTCGCGCAGCGGCGTGAACAGGCCGGTATAGGTGGCCGGGTTGGAGCGCGGGGTGCGCCCGATCGGCGACTGGTCGATGTCCACCACCTTGTCGAACAGGTCCAGGTGTTCGATCTCGCGGTACGGCGCCACCGCATGCGAGGCGCCGTTGATCTCGTTGGCGGCCAGGGTGAACAAGGTGTCGTTGATCAGCGTCGACTTGCCCGAGCCGGACACGCCGGTGATGCAGGTCAGCAGCCCGGCCGGGATGTCCAGGTCCACGTTCTTGAGGTTGTTGCCGGTGGCCCCGCGCAGGTGCAGGGTCATCTTCGGATTGGCCTTGTGCCGCTTGGCCGGGATCTCGATGCGGCGCTTGCCCGACAGGTACTGGCCGGTCAGCGAGCGCGGCGCCTTCAGCAGGTCCGCCACCGTGCCCTGGCCGACGATCTCGCCGCCGTGCACGCCGGCGCCGGGGCCGATGTCCAGCACGTAGTCGGCCAGGCGGATCGCGTCCTCGTCGTGTTCGACCACGATCACCGTGTTGCCCAGGTCGCGCAGCCGCGTCAGCGTGCCGAGCAGGCGTTCGTTGTCGCGCTGGTGCAGGCCGATCGACGGTTCGTCGAGCACGTACATCACCCCGACCAGGCCGGCGCCGATCTGGCTGGCCAGGCGGATGCGCTGCGCCTCGCCGCCGGACAGGGTGTCGGCCTTGCGTTCCAGGGTCAGGTAATCCAGGCCCACATCGACCAGGAAGCCGAGCCGCTCGCCGATCTCCTTGACGATCTTGCTGGCGATCTCGCCGCGCCAGCCGGGCAGGTCGAGCTGGCGGAAGAAGCGCAGCGCGTCGTCGATCGGCAGCACCACCAGGTCCGGCAGCGGGCGGTCGGCGACGAACACGTTGCGCGCGGCCTTGTTCAGGCGCGCGCCCTTGCAGTCCGGGCACGGCCGCTGGCTGATGTACTTGGCCAGTTCCTCGCGCACCGCCGGCGATTCGGTCTCGCGGTAGCGGCGCTCCAGGTTGGGGATGATGCCTTCGAAGCGGTGCTTGCGCTGGCTGCGGCCGCCGGCGTCGGTGAAGTAGGTGAAGGTGATGGTTTCGTCGCCGCTGCCGTACAGCACCGCCTGGCGCACGCTCGCCGGCAGCGATTGCCACGGCGCGTCCACGTCGAACTTGTAGTGCTTGGCCAGCGAGGCGATCAGCTGGAAATAGTAGGCATTGCGCCGGTCCCAGCCGCGCACCGCGCCGGCCGACAGCGACAGCTCCGGATGCACCACCACGCGCTCGGGATCGAAGAACTCGGCCACGCCCAGGCCGTCGCAGCTCGGGCAGGCGCCCATCGGCGCGTTGAACGAGAACAGCCGCGGTTCCAGCTCCGGCAGCGAGTAGTCGCAGACCGGGCAGCTGTACTTGGAGGAGAACAGGTGCGGCGCGGCCGCGGTGTCGTCCAGCGATTGCACCGAGACCATGCCGTCGGCCAGCTTCAGCGCGGTCTCGAAGCTCTCGGCCAGGCGCTGCTTGATGTCCGCGCGCGGGCGGAAGCGGTCGATCACCGCCTCGATGGTGTGCTTCTGGCGCAGCGCCAGCGCCGGCACCGCGTCGATTTCGTACAGCGCGCCGTCCACGCGCACGCGCACGAAGCCCTGCGCGCGCAGCTGCTCGAACACCTGCGCATGCTCGCCCTTGCGCTCGCGGATCACCGGCGCCAGCAGCATGTAGCGCTGCTCGGGATCCAGGCTCAGGATATGGTCCACCATCTGGCTGACCGTCTGCGCCTCCAGCGGATAGCCGTGGTCGGGGCAGCGCGGCTGGCCCACGCGTGCGTACAGCAGGCGCAGGTAGTCGTAGATCTCGGTGATGGTGCCGACCGTGGAGCGCGGGTTGTGCGAGGTCGATTTCTGCTCAATTGCGATCGCCGGCGACAGGCCTTCGATGTGGTCGATGTCGGGCTTTTCCATCACGCTGAGGAACTGCCGCGCGTACGCCGACAGCGACTCCACGTAGCGGCGCTGGCCTTCGGCGTAGATGGTGTCGAACGCCAGCGACGACTTGCCCGAGCCGGACAGGCCGGTGATCACGATCAGCTTGTCGCGCGGCAGGTCGAGGTCGAGGTTCTTGAGGTTGTGCGTCCGCGCGCCGCGGATGCGGATGAAATCCATCGCCATGAGAAGTCCGTGTTGTGCCGGCCGGGCGTCAGCCCGTGCCAGCGTGGGGCCGGAGAGGGGACGGCAATCGATCAGCGTACCCAGCTTGTCAGGTGGGGGCAATTGCCGGATTTGCCAGGATTGCGGGCCTGCCGCGGCTGGCTGGTTCAGCCAATCGTGGCGGGGCGCCCGGGCCGCATCCGCGCCGGGGTCGGGACTTGACCCTAAGCCGCTGAAGCCATTACAATTCCGCTCCTGTCTGCCCGAAGAGGCACGTCAGGGGCGACCACAATAACTACAGAGGAAGTCTGGTCATGTACGCAGTACTGGTAACCGGCGGTAAGCAATACCGCGTCGCGCAGGGCGAAACGCTCCGCGTGGAAAAGCTCGAAGTCGAAGCCGGCAACGAGATCAAGTTCGACAACATCCTGATGCTGGGCGACAGCGACGGCATCAAGCTCGGTGACGCGCTGAACGGCGCCACCGTCACCGCGAAGGTCGTGGCCCATGGCCGTGCCGACAAGGTGCGCATCATCAAGTTCCGTCGCCGCAAGCACCACATGAAGCGTCAGGGACATCGTCAGCATTACACCGAAATCGAGATCACCGGCATTGCCGGTGGCGAAAAAAAGTAAGGAGCAGCAGTCATGGCACATAAAAAAGGCGTAGGTTCCTCGCGCAACGGCCGCGACTCCAACCCGAAATACCTGGGCGTGAAGATCTTCGGCGGCCAGGCGATCGAGGCGGGCAACATCATCGTGCGTCAGCGCGGCACCCAGTTCCACCCGGGTTCGGGCGTCGGCCTGGGCCGCGACCACACCCTGTTCGCGCTGGTCAACGGCAAGGTCGAGTTCTCGGTGAAGGGCGCCAAGAAGCGTCGCACCGTGAGCGTGGTTGCCGAAGCGGCCACCGCCGAGGCGTAAGCGTTTCGCCTCCAGGGTCTGCGCCACGGCGCAGGCTTGCTGACGAAAGCCCCGCTTCGGCGGGGTTTTTCGTTTGGTGGAGCCGGGACTCGGGACTCGGGACTCGGGACTCGGGACTCGGGACTCGGGACTCGGGACTCGGGACTCGGGACTCGGGACTCGGGACTCGGGACTCGGGACTTTCGCAAGTTCGCAGCTTGTGTGCCTTTCTGTAGGAGGGGCTTCAGCCCCGACGCGTTACCGGTAAGGCGTCGGGGCTGAAGCTCCTCCTACAAAAAAAGCAGCTATGCCGGAGCTGCAAAAAAAGCCGTTTTTTTTTTTTAAAAAATCGGCCCTTTTTGCATCAAATCGCTTGACATCGAGATGCCCCGGGACATCATCCTGCCGTCCCGAGTCCCGAGTCCCGAGTCCCGAGTCCCGAGTCCCGAGTCCCGAGTCCCGAGTCCCGAGTCCCGAGTCCCGAGTCCCGAGTCCCGAGTCCCGAGTCCCGAGTCCCGAGTCCCGAGTCCCGAGTCCCCGCTACACTTTTCACTCTCTATCAGGCCGTACCCCATGAAACTCGTAGACGAAGCAGAAATCCAGGTCAGTGCCGGCAATGGCGGCAACGGCTGCATCGGCTTCCGCCGCGAGAAGTTCATCCCGCTGGGCGGGCCGGACGGTGGCGATGGCGGCAACGGCGGCAGCGTGTGGCTGGTCGCCGACGAGAACCTCAATACCCTGGTCGATTTCCGCCATCAGCGCGCATTCCGTGCGCAGCGTGGCGAGAACGGCATGGGCCGGCAGATGTACGGCAAGGGCGGCGAAGACCTGGTCATCACCGTGCCGGTCGGCACCGTGGTGATCAACGTCGATACCGACGAGACCATCGGCGACCTGGTCGCCCACGGCGACAGGCTGCTGGTTGCGCAGGGCGGCAAGGGCGGCCTGGGCAACATGCATTTCAAGAGCTCGGTGACGCGCGCGCCGCGCAAGGCGACGCCGGGCGAGGAGGGCGAGGAGCGCACGCTGAAGCTGGAGCTGAAGCTGCTCGCCGATGTCGGCCTGCTCGGTTTCCCCAATGCCGGCAAGAGCACCTTCATCCGCGCAGTGTCCGCGGCCACGCCGAAGGTCGCCGACTATCCGTTCACCACGCTGTATCCGAATCTGGGCGTGGTCAGCGTCGAGGCCTACCGCAGCTTCGTGATCGCCGACATCCCCGGCCTGATCGAAGGCGCGGCCGACGGCGCCGGCCTGGGGGCGCAGTTCCTGCGCCATCTGCAGCGCACGCGCTTGCTGCTGCACCTGGTGGATCTGGCGCCGATGGAAGGCGGCGTGGATGGCGTATCGCCGGTCGAGCAGGTGCGCGCGATCGAGCGCGAGCTGGAAAAGCACGACCCGGCGCTGCTGGCCAAGCCGCGCTGGCTGGTGCTGAACAAGGCCGACCTGTTGTTCGAGGACGAGGCGCGCACGCTGGCCGAGCAGGTCGTGGCCGAACTCGGCTGGACCCAGCCGTGGTACCTGGTCTCGGCGCTGAGCCGCGACGGCACCTGGCCGATCATGAAGGACGTGATGGCGTTCTTCGACCGCCAGCGCGAGGATGCGCTGGAAGCGGCCGCCAATGCCCCCGCCGCCGATGCGGTCTGAGCGCGGCGGCCGGTCCGCCGTGCGCTTGTCGCCAGCGGATCGCACGCACACGAAAAACCCGGCCGAAGCCGGGCTTTTTCGTAGTGCCGGAAGCGCGGGCGCTTCCGGCAACAACCGCAGCCGGTTAGGCGGCGGTCTTGATCGCCTTGATGCGGGCGGTCAGGCGGCTCTTGTGGCGCGCCGCCTTGTTCTTGTGGATCAGACCGCGCGAGCTGAAACGGTCGAGGATCGGCTGGGCAACGGCGAAAGCGGCTTCGGCGCCGGCGGCGTCGTTGGCGTCCAGGGCCTTGATGACCTTCTTGACGGCGGTGCGCAGCATCGAACGCTGAGCCGTGTTGCGCGCATTGCGCACGACGGTCTGCTTGGCGCGCTTCTTGGCGGACTTGATATTGGCCACGGTGGTGGTTTCCTGGAAAGCTGTGTGGTGGATAAAAACAAGCGGGAGAGTATGAAGGTTCTAAACAACTGCGTCAAGCCAATTGTCAAGAGGGTCGCTGCATGAGCACGCCGCGCATGCTCCGCGGGCTGCTCTCGTTCAGCAGCATGACCATGGTCTCGCGCGTGCTGGGGCTGGTACGCGATCAGGCTATCACCATTTCGTTCGGCGCCAACGCGACCACCGACGCTTTCTGGGTCGCGTTCCGCATTCCGAACTTCCTGCGCCGGCTGTTCGCGGAAGGCTCCTTCGCCACCGCCTTCGTGCCGGTGTTCACCGAGGTCAAGGAAACCCGGCCGCATGCCGACCTGCGCGCGCTGATGTCGCGGGTGTCCGGCACCCTGGGCGGGATTTTGCTGCTGGTCACTGCGCTGGGGCTGATCTTCACCCCGCAGGTGGCGCTGCTATTCAATCCCGGCTCCAGCGACGATCCGGCCAAGTTCGGCCTGATCGTGCACCTGCTGCGGCTGACCTTCCCGTTCCTGCTGTTCGTGTCGCTGACCGCGCTGGCCGGCGGCGCCTTGAACAGCTTCCATCGCTTCGGTCTGCCGGCGCTGACCCCGGTGATCCTCAACCTGTGCATGATCGCCGGCGCGCTGTGGCTGGCGCCGAAGCTGGAGGTGCCGATCCTGGCATTGGGTTGGGCGGTGCTTGTCGCCGGGCTGCTGCAGTTGCTGTTCCAGCTGCCGGCGCTGCGCGGCATCGACCTGCTGACCCTGCCGCGCTGGGGCTGGAGCCATCCGGACGTGCGCCGGGTGCTGACGCTGATGGTGCCGACCCTGTTCGGCTCCTCGATCGCGCAGATCAACCTGCTGCTGGACACGGTGATCGCCTCGTTCCTGTACGCCGGCTCGCAGAGCTGGCTGTCGCAGGCCGACCGCTTCCTGGAATTGCCGCTGGGCGTGTTCGGCGTGGCGCTGGGCACGGTGATTCTGCCGGCGCTGTCGCGGCACCACGTCAAGACCGACCATGCCGGCTTCTCCAACGCGTTGGACTGGGGCCTGCGCACCACGCTGCTGATCGCGGTGCCGGCGATGCTGGGGCTGATGCTGCTGAGCCAGCCGCTGGTGGCCACGCTGTTCCAGTACGGCAAGTTCACCGCGTTCGACACGCGCATGGCGGCGATGTCGATGTTCGGGCTGAGTTTCGGCCTGCCCGCGTTCGCGCTGCTGAAGGTGCTGCTGCCGGCGTTCTATTCGCGCCAGGACACGCGCACCCCGGTGCGCGCCGGCGTGGTCGCGCTGGTCGCCAACATGGTGCTGAACCTGCTGTTCCTGGCGATCCTGTACCACCTGTGGGTGCCGGCCGCGCTGCGTGCGCAGGGCGTGCGCGCGGCATTGGAGGCGGTGCCGGGCCTGCATCTGGCACTGGGCCTGGCCAGCGCGGTGGCCAGCTACATCAACCTGTCGCTGCTGTGGCGCTGGCTGCGCCGCGCCGAGGTGTACCGGCCGCGGCCGGGCTGGGCCGGCTACCTGCTGCGGCTGGGCGTGGCCTGCGCGGCGATGGCCGCGGTGCTGGGGCTGGGCCTGCACTGGCTGCCGGGCTTCACCGCGATGGACAAGTGGCACCGCATCGGCAGCCTGCTGGCGCTGGTCGGCGGCGGCGGGGTGGTGTACCTGCTGGCGTTGCTGGTGTTGGGGTTCAGGCCGCGGGATTTGCGCGAGCAGTGAGGACTCGGGACTCGGGACTCGGGACTCGGGACTCGGGACTCGGGACTCGGGACTCGGGACTCGGGACTCGGGACTCGGGACTCGGGACTCGGGACTCGGGACTCGGGACTCGGGACTCGGGACTCGGGACTCGGGACTCGGGACTCGGGACTCGGGACTCGGGACGGGTCTCATGGGTGAATGAGTCGAATCCAAAGTCTGCTGGATCGCATTGGTGCGAGAAGCGTCTGCTTTTACGTGTCCCGAGTCCCGTGCGCTATACTTAAAGGCTAAGCATCATCGGCCGACGCACCCGCGCCGGCGCTTCTTTCGGAAGTAGCTCTCTTCACAGCTATCGACACACACTCGATCAGCGTTGCTCTAAGGCTCTTTGTGCGTCTCGGATGGCCTTTATAAATCCTTGTTTGTCCTTAGGGGAAATCAGGATTCTCTTCTGGCCATAGTGTATTTCAAGGCGATCAAGAGAGAGGGCCGGGCTGGAAATTGGATTTGATGAAGGCCTTATGTCACTAATCTGATCTAGCGGTATACGTTGCCTGATCGGGCCGCTGCGAACGATGAGGACTTCTGATTCAATGGTGTATGCCGTGGAAAGCAGGGGCCAGGCGGGCAATACGGTACCTATAACAAAGACGGCTGCCGCGGTTAGCAAGCCTCCATTGGATCGCCCATGCGACGCAGCTACGACAGTTACGAGAGAGACCGCGATCACTAACAACATGATAGCCGCTAACCACCAGTCGATCTTCGATCTGAACGTCATAACTTGCTCCGGCTCTCACTCTGAGGTGCTAGGCCAGAGATCCTGAGTGAATAGGCCTGAACCGCGGATATGGCTGTGCTGGGTTTGGTCTCGTCGAATCGGAAGAGGCCTGCACTGGCCCTGGCGCGCATGAATGCATCCACTTCACGTGAGATCAGGTCTCGATACACCTGACCTCGTCATCTTTATGGAGGATTGCGCAGGCTTGGCATATATGGACTACGCCATCAAGGATCTTGGCATATTCCTTGCCTAGAACACTTTCAATGATCGCGTATGGGCCGTCCGTGTGTATCCAGAATTTTAGGAAGTCTTGAGACTGGCTGTAGCAGAGTGCATCCATATTGCTGCCATCACAACGACCAAGGCGCATCTCTGGAATATGCTCGAGTGTCAACCCGCAGCACGCGGACAGGTTGTCGTGAGGCGTGACAACGACGTTTGAGAAGATCTGGTCGCAGCCATTTCTCAAGCTTTCGTGGTCGATTTCCTGGCCGCGCTCGTCGGCATCGTTGTGAAAGGGCATCCAACTGTTGGACTGAATGCGTAGAAATCCCTCCCTGAGTCACTTCTGTACACGCGGATCCGACGCAAGGTGGCGATAGTGCCTGTTTTTTTTCATCAGCCTCGACGGTGATCAGTGCCGGAATCATGCAGCCGTTGACCGCTTGGGCCGCGTTGATGACGCAATCCTGAGAGACAAATTCCTGATGATCTTTTCCGGTGCTGATGTTGAGTTCTGAGAGGCGTGAAGCAGCCAGCTTTGAGGCAACATGATTAGCAGATCGTTCTGTCTTACCCCAGGAGCCGTTCTACACAATGCGTGTCAAGAGCCCTAAACTCGTACACAAAGCAACGGCTTCATAGAGGTCCTCTTTCAGAAGAGTAGCCTCGCCACCGCTGAATACAACTATCTTGAGGTTCTGAAACTTGCTCTTGGCTTCCTTGATGCGATCCAGGAGCGCTTCACGCTCGAGCCTTCCTACGACTTTTGGACTTGATTCGAAACAGTATTGCCTGCATGCAGCTGTGCAAGTATATGTGCACAAAATCGTCAAAGTCTGCGGATCAATCAGGCGAGCGTAATAAGCCTTTTCCTCATTCATGAGATTTTCACTCATTTGCTATGAGATTCCATTTCTTTAGCGTTCGATTTTTTTAGCATTGGGTTGCGTCGTTGTCAAGTTTGCCGAGCGTGATAGAGAGGCGCTGATCATGGAGTCGAACTTGGCCGTGATCCTGCCGGTCCTGGCCACGAACACGTCTCGGTGATTCGGCCGACAATACTGCTCGAATGCAGCGCATGATCGGCAACCATCGCCGACGTCTGCTGTTTTATCGGTCGATTCAGGTCTTGGAAGGGCCCCATCTTCACTTCTCCGCGACCCTAATCCCGACCCCGAACCCCGAACCCACCCCTCAGTCGCTATACTCGCCGGTTACGCATCATCATCGACCGGCGCCCCAGCGCCGACGCTTCGGACCGAGGAATGAGCAGGCTGTTTAGAGACGTCGAGGGCGGGATTTTGTTCCCGCAGGGAAGCGTGGTCTGCATCGGCGCCTTCGATGGCCTGCATCTGGGCCACCGTGCGCTGGTGCGCCATGCGCTGGCGCGCGCGCGCGCGCTGGGCGTGCCGGCGGTGGCGTTGAGCTTCGAGCCGCTGCCGCGCGAGTTCTTCGCGCCGGCAGCGCCGCCGCCGCGGCTGACCCTGGCACGGACCAAGGTCGAAGGCCTGCAGCAGCTGGGCGCGGACAGCGTGGGCCTGCTGCGCTTCGATCTGCGCCTGTCGTCGATGAGCGCGCAGGATTTCGTGCGGCGCACCCTGGTCGATCGGCTGCAGGCGCGCGAGGTGTGGATCGGCCCGGCGTTCCGTTTCGGCCACAAGCGCGGCGGCGACATCGCGCTGCTGCGCGAGATGGGCGCGCAACTGGGCTTTTCCGCCGGCGAGATCGAGCCGGTGCACCTGCGCGACGAACGCATCTCCAGCACCCGCATCCGCGAACTGCTGGTGGCCGGCGCATTCGCGCATGCCGCCGAACTGCTCGGCCGCCCGTACGCGATCGACGGCCGCGTGGTGCGCGGCAAGCAGCTCGGGCGCACCCTCGGTTATCCCACCGCCAACCTGCGTTTCCCGCGCACCCCGGCGCTGTCGGGCATCTACGCGAGCTGGGTGCACGGGGTGACCGCGCAGCCGTGGCCGGCGGTGTCCAGCTTCGGCACCCGGCCGACGGTGCAGGGCGTGGAGCCGCTGCTGGAAGCGCACCTGTTCGATTTCCATGGCGACCTGTATGGGCGCCACATCGCCGTGGAATTCGTCGCCAAGTTGCGCGACGAAGAAACGTTCTCCGATCTGCCGGCGCTGACCGAACAGATGCACCGCGACGCCGCCCTGGCCCGCCGTCTGCTCGCGTCCGCGCCGCCGCGCGCGCACGCCGATGGCGCGGGCCACGCGCACCAGCCCGCGCCTTTGCGCGCGGACTCCCCCATGAAGATCATCGACCGGTAAATCCCAGTGACCCAGGACTACAAAGCCACCCTCCATCTGCCGGCGACGGACTTCCCGATGCGCGGCGATCTGCCCAAGCGCGAGCCCGATACGCTGGCCCGCTGGGAGAGCGAGGGGCTGTACGCGCAGCTGCGCGACAACGCCCAGGGCCGGCCGCTGTTCGTGCTGCACGACGGCCCGCCGTACGCCAACGGCGCGATCCACCTCGGCCACGCGGTCAACAAGATCCTCAAGGACATCATCGTCAAGTCCAAGTACCTGGCCGGCTTCGATGCGCCGTACATCCCGGGCTGGGACTGCCATGGCCTGCCGATCGAGATCGCGATCGAGAAGAAGTACGGCAAGGTCGGGGTCAAGCTGGATGCAGCGCAGTTCCGGCAGAAATGCCGCGAATACGCCAACGAGCAGATCGACATCCAGCGCCGCGATTTCAAGCGCCTGGGCGTGATCGGCGACTGGGACAACCCGTACCGCACGCTCGACTTCCATTTCGAAGCCAACGAGATGCGCGCGCTGGCCAGGATCATCGACAATGGCCACCTGACCCGCGGGGTGAAGCCGGTGCACTGGTGCTTCGATTGCGGCTCGGCGCTGGCCGAGGCGGAGATCGAATACGCCGACAAGCAGTCGCCGACCGTGGACGTGGCCTACACCGCGCGCGACGGCGCGGCGCTGGCGGCCGCGTTCGGTGTGCAGTTGCCGGACGGTGTCGAAGTCGCGGTGCCGATCTGGACCACCACGCCGTGGACGCTGCCGGCCTCGCTGGCGGTGTCGCTGGGGCCGGATCTTAGCTACGCGCTGGTCGAAGGCCCGGCACGCGACGGTCGCCGCCGCTGGCTGGTGCTGGCCGATGCGCTGGCCGAGCGCGCGCTGCAACGCTACGGCGTGAGCGAGGTGGTGGTGCATGGCCGCGTCGCCGGCGCGGCGCTGGAAAACCAGTTGCTGGCGCATCCCTTTGCTGTAAAGGGGGATGTTTACGACGAGCGCGACATCCCGCTGATCCTCGGCGACCATGTGTCCGACGAGGAGGGCACCGGCGCGGTGCACACCGCCCCCGGGCACGGCCAGGAAGACTATGTGGCGGCCAGGCAGTACGGGCTGATCGAGCGCTATACCGCCGCACAGATCAACCCGATCGATGGCCGCGGCGTGTACCTGTCTTCGACCCCGCCTGCCGACGGCGTGGCGCTGGCCGGGCTGCACATCTGGAAGGCCAACGACACCATCGCCGAGGTGCTGGCCGCGCGCGGCGCGCTGCTGGCGCACGCGAGCATGGTGCACAGCTACCCGCACTGCTGGCGGCACAAGACCCCGATCGCGTTCCGCGCCACCCCGCAGTGGTTCATCTCGATGGAACAGGCCAAGCTGCGCGCCGATGCGCTGCAGGCGATCGAGGGCGTGCACTGGTATCCGTCCTGGGGCCAGGCGCGCATCGCCGGCATGATCGCCGGGCGTCCGGACTGGACCATCTCGCGGCAGCGCACCTGGGGCGTGCCGATCGCGCTGTTCGTGCATCGCGAGACCGGCGAGCCGCATCCGCGCAGCACCGAGCTGATGCGCCAGGTCGCCGACCGCGTCGAAGAGAGCGGGGTGGACGTGTGGTACACGCTCGATGCCGCCGAACTGCTCGGCGACGAAGCCGCCGACTACGACAAGATCACCGACATACTCGACGTGTGGTTCGACTCGGGCGTCACCCACGAAACGGTGCTGGCCGAGCGCGGCATCCCCAAGCCGGCCGACCTGTACCTGGAAGGCTCGGACCAGCACCGCGGCTGGTTCCAGTCCTCGCTGCTGACCGGCGTGGCGCTGGACCAGGCGGCGCCGTACCGGCAATGCCTGACTCACGGCTTCACCGTGGACGAGCACGGCCGCAAGATGTCCAAGTCGCTGGGCAACGGCATCGAGCCGCAGGACATCATGAAGACCCTGGGCGCGGACATCCTGCGCCTGTGGATCGCCTCCAGCGACTACAGCAACGAGATGTCGCTGTCGCAGGAGATCCTCAAGCGCAACTCCGACGCCTACCGGCGCCTGCGCAACACCGCGCGCTTCCTGCTCGGCAACCTGCACGGCTTCAATCCGGCCGTGCACCTGCGCACGCTGCCGGAGCTGGTGGCGCTGGACCGCTGGATCGTGCATCGCGCCTACGAGGTGCAGGAGCAGATCAAGGCCGCCTACGCGCGCTACGACTTCGCCGCGATCGTGCAGGCGTTGCTGAACTTCTGCAGCGTGGACCTGGGCTCGCTGTACCTGGACGTGACCAAGGACCGGCTGTACACCATGCCGGAGGACTCGCACGGCCGGCGTTCGGCGCAGAGCGCGATGTTCCATGTCGCCGAAGCGTTCGTACGCTGGATCGCGCCGATCCTGAGCTTCACCGCCGACGAACTGTGGGGCTATCTGCCCGGCGCGCACGTCGGCAACGTGCTGTTCGCGACCTGGTACGAAGGCCTGGCGCCGATGCCGGACGATGCGCCGCTGAGCGCGGCCGATTTCGAGCAATTGCTGGCGCTGCGCGAGCAGGTGGCCAAGGTGCTGGAGCCGATGCGCGGCAACAGCGTGATCGGCGCGGCGCTGGAGGCGGAGATCACCGTCGCCGCCGATGCGGCCACGGCCGCCAAGCTCAAGCCGCTGCAGGAGGAACTGCGCTTCCTGTTCATCAGCGGCGACGTGGTGGTGCGCGAGGCAAGCACCGACGAGATCTTCGTCAGCGCCCAGGCCACCAGCAAGCAGAAGTGTGTGCGCTGCTGGCACCACCGCGCCGACGTGGGCGTGGATCCGGCGCACCCGGAACTGTGCGGCCGCTGCGTCGGCAACATCGACGGACCGGGCGAGGAGCGCACCTGGTTCTGATCCGTCCCCGCGCGGCAGCGGCGGCACGCATTCGCCGTCGCCGTCGTGGTTTTCGCCGCGTCGCTGCCTTTCACACCCACCCTTCGCCCGAGCCGGACCCCGCGCATGACCGTACGATCCAAACCCTCCGCCCTGAGCTGGCTGCTGCTGTCCGTGCTGGTGATCGGCCTGGACCAGTGGAGCAAGGCCTGGGTGCTGTCCAGCCTGCCCGAGTTCACCGCGGTGCCGGTGATCCCCGGCTTCTGGAACTGGTACCGCACCTACAACACCGGCGCTGCGTTCAGCTTCCTGAGCCATGCCGGCGGTTGGCAGCTGTGGTTCTTCACCGCGCTGGCGGTGGGCATCAGCGCGCTGTTGGCCTGGTGGCTGGCACGCACTCCGCGCGGCGACTGGCGCGGCGCCATGCCTTACGCGTTGGTCATCGGTGGCGCGATCGGCAACGTGATCGACCGGCTGATGCACGGCCACGTGGTCGATTTCATCCAGTGGTATGTGGGCGACCATTACTGGCCCTCGTTCAACATCGCCGACTCGGCGATCGTCGCCGGGGCCGTGGGCATCGCCGTGTTCGGCGTGTTCGACGGCAAGTCGAAGCGAAAAGCGGGATAATTGGGCAATGGACGTCCTGCTCGCCAATCCCCGTGGTTTCTGTGCCGGCGTCGACCGTGCGATCGAGATCGTCAAGCGCGCCATCGAGACCCTGGGCGCGCCGATCTACGTGCGCCACGAGGTGGTGCACAACCGCTTCGTGGTCGACGACCTGAAGCAGCGCGGCGCGATCTTCGTTGAGGAACTGGACGAGGTGCCCGACGGCAACACGGTCATCTTCAGCGCCCACGGCGTGTCCCAGGCGGTCCGCCAGGAAGCCGAGCGGCGCGGGCTGAAGGTGTTCGATGCGACCTGCCCGCTGGTCACCAAGGTCCATTTCGAAGTGGCCCGGCACTGCCGCGCCGGCCGCGACGTGGTGCTGATCGGCCACGCCGGCCACCCCGAGGTGGAGGGCACGATGGGCCAGTGGAACCGCGAACGCGGCGCCGGGCGCATCTACCTGGTCGAGGACATCGAGCAGGTCGCCACGCTGGATATCCAGCAGCCGGATAACCTGGCCTACACCACCCAGACCACGCTGTCGGTAGACGACACCCGCGGCATCATCGACGCGCTGCGCGCACGCTACCCGGCGCTGCAGGGGCCGAAGAACGACGACATCTGCTACGCCACCCAGAACCGCCAGGACGCGGTGCGCGACCTGGCCAGGCAGTGCGACCTGGTGCTGGTGGTCGGCTCGCCGAACAGCTCCAATTCCAACCGGCTCAGCGAGCTGGCGCGGCGCGACGGGGTGGAGTCCTACCTGATCGACGGCGCCGACGAGATCGACCCGGCCTGGATCGCCGGCAAGCGCCGCATCGGCCTGACCGCCGGCGCCTCGGCGCCGCAGGTGCTGGTGGACGGGGTCATCGCGCGGCTGCGCGAACTAGGCGCCGACGGCGTCGGCGAACTGGCCGGCGAACCGGAGTCGATGGTGTTCGCCCTGCCCAAGGAACTGCGCCTGCGCCTGGTCAATTGACCGGCGGCCGGCGCGCCCCTAGAATTGGCGGTTCAGCCGGAATAGCTCAGTTGGTAGAGCGGCGCATTCGTAATGCGTAGGTCGTAGGTTCGATTCCTATTTCCGGCACCAAGATAAGCTGACAATAATGCATTAGGATCAAGGGGTTGGCCGGGTTTCCGTCCAGCCCTTTTTCATGCCCGCCAACCCTCTCCCGGGAAAAACAGGGATTTCCAGGGATCTTTGTTCTGCCCTTGGCCTCCATCAGGGCTTTGGAGCGCGGACAATGGGGCGAACAGATCGCCCATCCACCGTTTCGTTTAATCCAAGAGGCCCGTTGAGCGAGACAAGTCAATGCTTGCAGAAAGGATGAAGAGCGGCGTCGCTGGGTATGTGCTGCAACTCATCAAACCGAAGGTGTGGGTCGCCCGCGAACTTCGTGCTGCTTGACTAGGTTCATGGACGGCTGGCCGCCGTCCATGAACCTATGGGTGCTCCGCACTCTACCGCAGACGGGCGCGTCGGTTCGTGAGGCTGTTTAGGCGCAGCGCTATCTTCAAGCAGGGCAGTGATACCAGGAGTGCCTCATGACACAAAGCTATTCGCCAAGACCTTTACCGGACGCCACGGCGTTCTTGACTTGCTGCAGCTTTGCGCGCAACTGAGCGATAGGTGGCAGCCCCATGGATTCACGCCGCTTGTCTACGCTGCTTTCGTCTTCAATTGGATATAGCTCAAAAGATTCATTTGCTTGGGTGCCAAATCGTTGCGGCTTTCCATCGTAGACCAGCTGGCGATCAATGAATGTAGCGAAGGCATCCTTCGGGAAGTCTCCCTTCTCTACAAGCTCTTGCATCTGGCGAGCCATATTCGCTTGTAGGGCGCGGTCGCCAGAGTGCTGGAGCATAAGAAACTGCGCGGACACCGCGCCCTCGCCAACTTCGCTCAGGCCCAGCAGCCTTCCGGACGTCATCTCAAGCCATGCTGCCTCGCGGCGCCGGTCTGCCTCGGCAAGTCGCGCGTCATTGAATCCAGGGGTCATGGCCTTCTTGCGATCACGCTGATCTTCTTCGCCGAGAGCAATCAATTGCTGCGCGATCGCAGCAAATGAAGGTTTGTCAGTTGGATGGCCCGCGACGTCACCAGACTCATTCGCTAAGTGCGATGCAGTCACAGTCCCGGCTCCCAAACCAATAGCAATAAGAAGTACAGATGCCGCTCGTGGTTTCATGAGTGTTCCACACACTGATCATTTCGTTGCCTAGCCGAGAACTTTGCTCCGAGCGAACTTATGCGATCCCGCTTCTTCACGTCCAATCTCCTTGGGTAGGGAATTGGACTCCAAACCGGGATGCTACTCAAAATTGGGGGTACGTCGCCGTAGCGGCGGAGCGGGTGTGGCCGGGGGCGTGGCGGCGCGCTCGCCGTGGTCAGTGGCGACGGCGATCCTGGTCGAAAGAAGAAATGCCGTGCCAAAGCGGTGCCGGTCGCGCCCGATGTCATCTCAGGTTGTAACGAGATCGAAGGCGCCGGCTGTGCGCCGCGGGCTGGATGCGGCGATCCGTCGCACGCGGGTGCGGCAATGTGTCGCACATAAAAGCACGCCTGGGCGCACGCTCGGTCTTGTCAATGGCTTTCGGAGATGCCGCACGGCAGCATAAAATGGGCGGTCGATCGCGCATGCCGGCTAGGATGCCGCAGGAAACGCGGAAACGCCCATGTGGGCCGCTTCCCGTTCGCCACTGTGCGGTCCGCATCCCTTACGCAATTGGATCGTTCGATGATTCCGTTGAAACAACTCCGGCGCTCGCTGCGCTCCGGTCTGTCGCTTCTGCCAGTGCTGCTGCTGGCCGGGTGCGATGCGGCCATCCTCAACCCCAAGGGGCAGATCGGCCACGACGAAAAGACGTTGCTGATCACCTCGGTGGTGCTGATGCTGCTGGTGGTGATCCCGGTCATCGTGATGACCCTGGCCTTCGCCTGGCGCTATCGCGCGTCCAACACCACGGCCCGCTACGAGCCGAACTGGTCGCATTCCACCGCGATCGAGGTGGTGGTGTGGTCGATCCCGTGCATGATCATCCTGGTGCTGGCGGTGCTGACCTGGCGCTCCTCGCATGCGCTTGACCCTTACAAGCCGCTGGATTCCAAGGTCAAGCCGATCACCATCGAGGCGGTGGCGCTGGACTGGAAGTGGATGTTCATCTACCCCGAGCAGGGCATCGCCACGGTCAACGAGATCGCATTCCCAGTGGATACGCCGCTGAATTTCAGGATCACCTCCGACACGGTGATGAACTCCTTCTTCATCCCGCACCTGGGCACGCAGATCTACGCGATGGCCGGCATGGAGACCAAGCTGCACCTGATCGCCAACGAGCCTGGCGACTACTTCGGCCTGTCGGCGAACTACAGCGGCCACGGCTTCTCGAAGATGGGCTTCACCGCCCACGCCACCGACCGCGCCGGTTTCGACGCGTGGGTGGCCAAGGTCAAGGCCGCGCCGAAGGCGCTGGACCAGGCCGAGTTCCAGATCCTGGCGGCCAACCGCAACGACAAGGCGCCGTACCCGGTGACCTACTACGCGTCGGTGCAGGACGGCATGTTCAAGTCGTTGATTCACAAATACATGATGGGCAAGGGTCAGCATATGGAAGGCCACGATGACCATCCGGCATCGGCTGCTGAGCCGGTCGCCATGTGCACTTCTGGAGACAAGTGATGCTAGGCAAACTCACGCTCGAGGCGATTCCGTTCCACGAGCCGATCGTCATGGGCGCCCTCGGCGGCGCCGGCCTGCTCGGCCTGCTGGTCGTGGCGGCGGTCACCAAGTACAAGCAGTGGGGCTACCTGTGGCGCGAGTGGCTGACCTCGGTCGACCACAAGCGCATCGGCGTGATGTACATCGTGGTGGCGCTGGTGATGCTGCTGCGCGGCTTCGCCGACGCGGCGATGATGCGCACCCAGCAGGCGATGGCGCACGGCGGCAACGAGGGCATCTTCCCGCCGCACCACTACGACCAGATCTTCACCGCGCATGGCGTGATCATGATCTTCTTCATGGCCATGCCGTTCATGACCGGCCTGCTGAACCTGATCGTGCCGCTGCAGATCGGCGCGCGCGACGTGGCCTTCCCGTTCCTGAACTCGCTGAGCTTCTGGCTGTTCGTGGCCGGCGCGGCGCTGGTCAACATCTCGCTGGGCGTGGGCGAATTCGCTCAGACCGGCTGGCTGGCGTATCCGCCGCTGTCGGGGCTGGAATACAGCCCTGGGGTCGGCGTCGATTACTACATCTGGGCCTTGCAGATATCGGGCCTGGGCACATTGCTGACCGGCATCAACTTCTTCGTGACGATCCTGCGCATGCGCACGCCGGGCATGACCCTGATGCGTATGCCGATCTTCACCTGGACGGCGCTGATCACCAACATCCTGATCATCGCCGCGTTCCCGATCCTGACCGTGGCGCTGGCGCTGCTGGGCGCGGACCGTTACCTGGGCACGCACTTCTTCACCAACGACGGCGGCGGCAACGCCATGATGTACGTCAACCTGATCTGGATCTGGGGCCATCCGGAGGTGTACATCCTGATCCTGCCGGCGTTCGGCATCTTCTCCGAGCTGGTCGCCACTTTCAGCAGCAAGCGCCTGTTCGGCTACACCTCGATGGTTTACGCCACCTCGTGCATCGGCGTGCTGTCGTTCGTGGTGTGGCTGCACCACTTCTTCACCATGGGCTCGGGCGCCAACGTCAACGCGTTCTTCGGCATCACCACGATGATCATCTCCATTCCCACCGGGGTGAAGATCTTCAATTGGCTGTTCACCATGTTCCGCGGCCGCGTGCGTATGACCGCGCCGGTGCTGTGGACGATCGGCTTCATGATCACCTTCACCATCGGAGGCATGACCGGGGTGATGCTGGCGATCCCGGCGGTGGACTTCGTGCTGCACAACAGCTTGTTCCTGATCGCGCACTTCCATAACGTGATCATCGGCGGCGTGGTGTTCGGCTACCTGGCCGGCTTGACCTACTGGTTCCCGAAGGCGTTCGGTTTCAAGCTCAACGAGACGCTGGGCAAGGCCTCGTTCTGGTGCTGGATCGTCGGCTTCTTCGTCGCCTTCATGCCGCTGTACGTGCTCGGCTTCATGGGCATGACCCGGCGCATGAACAGCTACAACCATCCGGAGTGGGCGCCGTGGCTGATGGTGGCCGCGGCCGGCGCGGCGATCGTCGGCATGGGCATCTTCCTGAACCTGGTGCAGATCGGCTACAGCATCTGGAAGCGCAAGGACAACCTGGACCTGACCGGCGACCCGTGGGGCGGGCGCACGCTGGAGTGGGCCACGTCCTCGCCGCCGCCGTTCTATAACTTCGCCGTGCTGCCGCACATCGACGACCGCGACCAGTTCTGGGAGGACAAGCTCAAGGGCAAGGGTTGGACGCGTCCGGCCAGGTACGAACCGATCCACATGCCGCGCAACACCGCGGCCGGGGTCTGGATCGGCGCCTTCAGCGTGGTGCTGGGCTTCGGCTTGATCTGGCACATCTGGTGGATGGCGATCATCGGCCTGGTCGGCATGATCGGCAGCTTCATCGCGCGCACGTTCGACGACGACGTCGATTACTGGGTCCCGGCGGAGGAAGTGGAACGCATCGAGAACGCGCGTTTCGCCCTGCTGGAACAGCAACAGGCGGCGCATGCCGCAAAGGCGGTCTGAACCATGTCCTCCACGACGCTCGACAACCACCACGCCGTCCACGGCGACGGTCATGACGACCACGCCCACCACGACAGCGGCGGCAACACCGTGTTCGGGTTCTGGGTCTACCTGATGAGCGACTGCCTCATCTTCGCGGGCCTGTTCGCGACTTACGCGGTGCTGGCCGGCGCGACGGTGGACGGCCCCACCGCCAAGGAACTGTTCGACCTGAAGTTCGTGCTGGTGGAAACCTTCCTGCTGCTGTTCAGCAGCCTGAGCTTCGGCCTGGCGATGATCTCTGCGCACAAGCGCAGCCTGGGCGGCCTGTATGGCTGGCTGGCGGTCACCGCGGCGCTGGGCCTGGGCTTTTTGGGCATGGAAATCTACGAGTTCCACCATCTGATCGAAGAGGGCGCCGGTCCCGGCCGCAGCGCGTTCCTGTCCGCGTTCTTCACCCTGGTCGGCACCCACGGCCTGCACGTGGCCTCGGGCCTGCTGTGGATGACGGTGCTGGTGATCCAGATCGCCAAGAACGGCCTGACCCCGCGCACCACCACCCGCCTGGCATGCCTGAGCCTGTTCTGGCACTTCCTGGACGTGATCTGGATCGGCGTGTTCACCATCGTCTACCTGCTGGGAGCGCTGTAATGGCCAACCACTCTCCTTCCGACGCACACGCCGAGTCGCACGGCAGCGGCCTGAAGTCGTACCTGATCGGCTTCGTGATGGCGGTGGTGCTCACCGTGATCCCGTTCGGCATGGTCATGAGCGGCGCGTTCCCCAAGGGCGTGACCGTCATCGTCATCGCGGTGCTGGCTGCGGTGCAGATGCTGGTGCACCTGATCTACTTCCTGCACATGGACCGCTCCGCCGAGCAGCGCTCCAACGTGCACGTGGGCCTGTTCTCGCTGCTGATCATCGGCATCGTGGTGGTCGGCTCGCTGTGGGTCATGCACAACCTCAACGTCAACATGATGCATTGAGGGCGCGCAGTCGCCGCAACGCAAAAGGTCGCCTTCGGGCGGCCTTTTGCGTTGCGGCGCTCGCATCGGCGCGCAATGTCGGCCGGTGTCGCCGGCGATGTCGCCCATGCATGACCAATGGCATGGAACGCCACGCCGCAGCCGGCATAGCATCACAGATTGTCTGTTCGCCGTACCACTGGAGACCCCATGACCAAGTCCACCGCCTGGATGGCGCCGCTGCTGCTGGCGGCCACCGCCGCGTTCCAGGCCTCGGCGCAGACCGCGCCGCCGCAAGACGTGCCGTTCGCCGGCACGCTGAAGATCGATGTCGATGCCACCGACCTGGCGCATCGCATCTTCCGCGTGCGCACCACGATCCCGGCCACGCCGGGGCCGATGACCCTGCTGTACCCGCAGTGGATCCCGGGCAACCATTCGCCGACCGGGCCGATCGACAAGCTGGCCGGGCTGGTGATCAAGGCCAACGGCCAGGTGCTGCCGTGGAAGCGCGACCAGTTCGATGTGTACGCGTTCAAGGTCGAGGTACCGCAGGGCGCCAGCGAGATCGTCGCCGAGTTCCAGTTCCTGTCCTCGCAGGGCGACGGCCAGGGCCGGGTGATGATGACCCCGGAGATGCTCAACCTGCAGTGGAACACCACCGCGCTGTACCCGGCCGGCACCTACGCGCGCAACATCAAGGCCCAGGCCAGCGTGACCCTGCCGCCGGGCTGGAGCTATGCCACCGCGCTGGAAACCGCCACCCGGGTTGGCGACACGGTGACCTTCAAGCCGATCGACTTCGACGACCTGGTCGATTCGCCGATGTTCGCCGGCAAGTACTACAAGCGCATCGCGCTGGATGCCGACGGCAAGGCGCCGGTATATCTGAACGTGTTCGCCGACGAGGCCAAGTCGCTGGACGCCAAGCCCCAGCAGATCAAGGCGCACGCGGCGCTGGTGCAGCAGATGGACAAGCTGTACGGCGCGCGCCATTTCGACCACTACGACTTCCTGCTGGCGCTGACCGAGAAGCTCGGCGGGATCGGCCTGGAGCATCACCGCTCCAGCGAGAACAGCGGCCCGCTCAACTACTTCACCGAGTGGGACAAGAGCTGGGACCGGCGCGACCTGCTTTCGCACGAGTTCAACCATTCCTGGAACGGCAAGTACCGCCGCGGCGCCGACCTGGCCACGCCGAACTTCAACGTGCCGATGGGCGACAGTCTGCTGTGGCTGTACGAGGGCCAGACCCAGTTCTGGGGCGAAGTGCTGGCCGCGCGCTCCGGCTTGTGGACGCAGCCCCAGGCGCGCGACGTGCTCGCCGACGTCGCTGCCACCTACCAGCGCGGCCGTCCCGGCCTGGCCTGGCGCGCGCTGCAGGACACCACCAACGATCCGACCATGTCGCTGCGCCGGCCGCGCGCCTACCGCAGCTACCAGATGAGCGAGGACTATTATTCCGGCGGGCAGATGCTGTGGCTGGAGATCGATGCCAAGCTGCGCGAACTCAGCGGCAACAAGCGCTCGATCGACGACTTCGCCAAGGCCTTCTTCGGCATGCACGACGGCGCCTGGGACGTGAATCCGTATACCTTCGAGGACATCGTCGCCACGCTCGACGGCGTGGCCAGGTACGACTGGGCGCCGTTCCTGCGCAGCCGCGTCGATGGCCACGGCCCGCTGGTCGGCGGCATCGAGGCCAGCGGCTGGAAGCTGGTCTATACCGACCAGCCGAACGAGGCGATCAAGACCTACGAGGCGACCAAGAAGGGCGTCAGCCTGACCTATTCGCTGGGCCTGAGCCTGGACGACAACGGCAGCGTGCAGGACGTGTTGTGGGACGGCCCGGCGTTCGACGCCGGCATCGTCGCCGACAACAGCATCGTCGCGGTCAACGGCCGCGAGTACAGCGCCGACGCGATCAAGGAGGCGATTACCGCGGCCAAGGGCGCCGCCGCGCCGATCGAACTGCTGGTCAAGCGCGGCAACCGCTACGACACGCTGCGCATCGCCTACCACGGCGGCCTGCAGTATCCGCACCTGGAACGCATCGCCGGCAAGCCGGACCGCTTGAGCGCGTTGTACAAGGCCAGATAAGCCGTCGGGGACGCCGTTGCGCCGCGCTGCATGGACGGCGCGGCGCTGGCGGTGGCCAGGCCGTCGCGCCGCGTAGCGCATGCGCGGTTACGCAAGTTTTATCCCGTCGGCGCGGTTGTTTACGCGCACAGGCATGGCGCCTTTACGGGGGCGCGCGCGATCGTAGGTGGGCCGCTAGCCAGCGGCCTTTCGACCCTCGATCAACCTGCCACGGCCCCCACGATGAAGCCTTCTTTGCCTACCGTTTCTCTCGCAGCCGACGCCGTTGGTCAATGCGATCCGCTCCCCCAAAGCGGGGAGAACTTCGATCCGGCGTTGCTGTTCGACAACCGCGGCATGCGCCTGCGGCAGCGCGCGCAGTATGTCGCGACGCTGGTTGCGCATGACCGCGAGCAAGGGCGCATGCCGTATCACCGGCAGATTTGCTCTCCGGCCGATCGCCAAGTGCTGCTGCGCGATGATGCCGGCGGCGCGGCGCGTCCAGTGCTGATGTTCGGTTCCAACAATTATCTGGGCCTGGCCAATCACCCGCACGTGCGCGAGCGGGTAGGGCGTGCCATCGCCGAATACGGCACGGGTATCGGCGGGCCGCCGTTCCTCAATGGCTACCTGCGCATCACCCGCGAACTGGAAGAGCGGCTGGCCGCGCACAAGGGCCAGGAGGACGCGATGATCTTCCCAAGTGGGTTTTCCGCGAACCTGGCGTTGCCCGGCGCGCTGGCGCGCAACGGCGACCGCATCTACTACGACGCCTATTCGCACGCGTCCTGGTTCGACGGGTTGAAACTGGCCGGGCTTTCCTCGCGCCGGTTCCCGCACAACGACCTGCAGCGTCTGGCGCATTGGCTGGAGCGCAGCGGCCGCTGCGAGCAGGACACCTTCGTCGCGGTGGAAGGGGTGTACTCGATGGATGGCGACCTTGCGCCGCTGGATCAGCTGGTGCCGCTATGCAAGCGCCATTCGGCGCTGCTGGTGGTCGACGATGCGCACGGCACCGGGGTGCTCGGCGCGCATGGCGGCGGCAGCGGCGAGCACTTCGGCGTGGCGCAGGGGATCGATGTATTGATGGGCACCTTCAGCAAGACCTTGGCGGTCAATGGCGGCTTCGTGTGCGCTTCGCGTCCGCTGATCGAGTATCTGCGCTGGATCTCGCGCTCGTACATGTTCTCCGCCGCATTGCCGCCGGCCACGATCGCGGCAGCGCATGGCGCATTGGACGTCATCGCCGCCGAGCCTGAGCGGATGCGCCAGCTGCACGCCAATGCCGCCGGCCTGTGCGCGCGGCTCAATGCGCTGCCCTGGGGACTGGAGGTGTCCACGCCCTCGGCGATCCTGATCGTGCATACCCCGCCGGGCATGGATGCCAAGGCGGCGGCGATGCGCCTGGAGCAGTTGGGGCTGTTCGTCAATCCGGTGCACTTCCCTGCGGTGCCGCGCGGCCAGGAGCGCCTGCGTATCAGTGTGATGGCCACGCATACCGAGCAGGACCTGGATCGGCTGGCCGAGGGCATCGACCGGATCTGGGGCGAGCACGCGCATGGCGATGCGCGCCTGCGCGCGCAGGCATAGCGCCGCGGCACCTGCGCACGGCGCCGTTCTCGCCCGGCGAGACGCCGCGCGGCTACAGTAGCGCTCCCACCGCTTTTCCGGAAGTTCCGATGGCCAAGAGCGCCGCCAGCAAAGCCAGAACCGCCTACGTCTGCGGCGAGTGCGGTGCCGAGTACAACAAATGGCAGGGCCAGTGCACCGAATGCGGGGCGTGGAATTCGCTGAGCGAGATCGTGCTGGAGAGCGCGGCGGCGGCCAAGGCGCCGGCCGCGGCGCGGCGCAGCGGCTGGGCCGGCAAGACCGAGGCGCCGAAGATCACCGCGCTCAAGGACGTGGAGCATCGCGACCAGGCGCGCGTGTCCACCGGCATCGGCGAGTTCGACCGGGTGCTCGGCGGCGGCCTGGTCGAAGGTGCGGTGGTGCTGATCGGCGGCGACCCGGGCATCGGCAAGTCGACGCTGCTGCTGCAGGCGTTGGCGAAGATGGCCAGCACGCTGCCGGTGCTGTACGTGACCGGCGAGGAATCGCTGGCCCAGGTCGCCGGCCGCGCGGTACGCCTGGACCTGCCGCTGGACGGTCTCAACGCATTGGCCGAGACCGGCATCGAGCAGATCCTGCAGCAGGCCAGCGCGGCGCGGCCCAAGCTGATCGTGGCCGACTCGGTGCAGACCCTGTGGACCGAGTCGCTGACCGCCGCGCCCGGTTCGGTCAGCCAGGTGCGCGAGAGCGCGGCGCGGCTGGTGCGCTACGCCAAGGAGACCGGCACCGCGGTGTTCCTGGTCGGCCACGTGACCAAGGAAGGCGGGATTGCCGGGCCGCGCGTGCTCGAGCACATGGTCGATGCGGTGCTGTATTTCGAGGGCGAGAGCGGCAGCCGCTTCCGCCTGCTGCGCGCGTTCAAGAACCGCTTCGGCGCGGTCAACGAGCTGGGCGTGTTCGCGATGGGCGAGAAGGGACTGAAGGAAGTCTCCAATCCGTCGGCGATCTTCCTGTCCGGCAGCAGCGCCAACCAGCCCGGCAGCTGCGTGATGGTCACGCGCGAGGGCACGCGGCCGCTGATGGTGGAAGTGCAGGCGCTGGTCGATGCCTCGCCGCTGTCCAATCCGCGTCGCGTGGCGGTGGGCCTGGAACAGAACCGCCTGGCGATGCTGCTGGCGGTGCTGCATCGGCACGGCGGCATCGTGGTCGGCGACCAGGACGTGTTCGTCAACGTGGTCGGCGGCATCCGCGTGCAGGAGACCGCGGCCGACCTGCCGGTGCTGCTGGCGGTGCTGTCCTCGCTGCGCGACAAGCCGCTGGCGGAGAAGACCATCGCCTTTGGCGAGGTCGGTCTGTCCGGCGAGATCCGCCCGGTGCCCAACGGCGAGGACCGATTGCGCGAGGCGGCCACGCACGGCTTCAAGCGCGCCATCGTGCCCAAGGCCAATGCGCCCAAGACCGGCGTGGTCAAGGGCATGGAGGTGATCGCGGTGGAGCGCCTGTCGCAGGCGCTGGAGGCGGCGAGCGAGTAGCTGCAAGCGTTTCCCTGCGGCAGGGTTTATGCCACCATGCCGCCGCTGCAGTGACGCAGCGGTTCGAGAAAAGGAAACACAATGGAATGGATGTTGATGCCGCTCAAGCGCTACGCGGATTTTTCCGGGCGTTCGCGGCGCAAGGAGTACTGGATGTTCACGCTGTTGAACATCATCGTGATCACGGTGTTGATGGTGCTGGTCGGCATCGGCGGCGGCTTCGGCGGCCAGGACGGGACCAGTGCGTTGTCGATGGCTGCGTTCGTGCTGGTATGCCTGTATTCGCTCGCCATGCTGGTGCCGTCGTTTGCTGTGCAGGTGCGCCGTTTCCACGATCAGGGCAAGTCCGGCTGGTACGTGCTGCTGGGCCTGATCCCCTGGCTGGGCGGTGTCGTGGTGCTGGTCTTCATGTTGATGGAGGGCACCAGGGGCGCCAACGTTTACGGCCCGGATCCGAAGCAGGCCTGAGCCGCGTCCGATCCTGTAGCGGCCGGGTCCCGCGACCCGGCCGCTGCCGATCGATGCATTGGCGTGCATGCGCTGCTTGCGGTGATGCCGGGCATCGACGCTGCAAATCGCGGCACCCCGATCCGGAGCGTAGCGGTGGGACGTAGCGGCGTAGCGGCGTTCGCCGGCGTGCAGCGCGCAGAGACAATCCGCGTAGCTGAAACGGCGCTCGCTTTTGCGAGCGCCGTTCTCGTTTGTGCGCGAACGCGCGCGCCGCCGCGATGCGTCAGTCCTTCTTGGGAGCAGAAGGTGCGGGCGCAGCGCCGCCGCGAAGGGCGCAATGCTGCGTTGTGCCTGGACTACGAGGATCGACAGCGACGATCGGGCACCGGTTTTCGATGAATTTTCTGTGACAGGTGTGGTGGGCGAGCGCGGGTGGAGGTTGTTCGCTGCGGTCCACGCCTGCGCGATCGGAACGGCGCGGCGTGATCGGGGCGCGCGCCGATCGTGCGGCGCGCAGTGCGTCGTCGGCAGCAGTATGCGAGCGTTCGCCATTGCACGCAGCGTTCGCCATCGGCGTGACAGTGCTGATCGCCGTGTCTGGCACCGGCGATGTGGCTAGTGCGCGCCCGGCGGCGCGGCTGCCAACGCGGATGACATCGGCGCTGGCGCTGGCGCTGACGCGCAGCGTCCGCTGCTCGGCGAGGAACGCGCGCAGCGAGGCGACATCGTCGCCGCGGAGGTTGCCGGTCAGGCGCATCGCGCCGGCGGCGGTATCGTCGATCAGCAGGCGGGTGCGATTGAGCCGATTGAAATCTTCGGCCACGTTGGCCAGCGGTTCGTCGCGGAACACGATGCGGCCGCTGCCACCAGGCATGCATCGGCAGGTCTCCTGCACCATGTCCTCAGAGCGTCCTCGCTGGCGCCGCGGCGCACGAAGAAGCCGCGCAGCACCGGACCGTGCTGGTCGACCATCTGCGTCCACGCGCGTCTGGCGTTGCCGGTCATCGCCTGCGTTCGGCGCACGGCGGGTCAGCCTCGCTGGCGCAGATGACATGACGATGACGTGGCGGTGCGGGCCGGCCCTGCCGCCTGCAAGCCCGCTCGCCGGTCGCCTGTATTCGGTTTGCTTTCCGGAAATTCGTGGTTCATGGCGCGCGCGGTTTCACGCCGATCCAAAATGGATGTCCTGTTTCGATTTCTACGAAGGAAACAATGATGGGAAATATAAATCGCTGTTTTGGTTCCGGTGGGTCGTCCAGTGCGCGTTACCAGCAAGATGAGCACGCACAAGGGTCTGCCACGCCGGGCGCGCCACATGAGCGCGATCCCTACCAGCCGATTGTATCGAACGATCAGGCGCTTGCCGGCCTGCGACCCCGCGTCTCGAACGCGCCGGTACATCAGAGGGGCCAGGCAATTAACGTGGCCGGTCTGCAGGGGGCGCTTCGCCAGGCGGAAGAATTGCATAGTCAGATCGATGAACAGGTCCAGCAGGGGGAGCCGGGTCTGCAATCGACCCTGGAGTCATTGGAGACAACTATCCGGAAAATCCGCGGCAAGTTGGCAGGCTCGCTTGGAAGCCGCGGTCCTGACGACTATCTTGCAGAAATCGAAGCAGTGCGCGAGAAGTTCAACGAGTTCAATCGAGCAGCGATGGAGCCGGGCACGAACTTCGGATACAGCGGTTCGCTGCACTCGGGTTCTTTCGCGCTGCGCTGAGTCGTTCTGCCGCCACCGAGCTTCGGTGGCGGTCGGCGCTGCCGATCGAGCTGGCTGCCCAGCGCGGTCCAGCGCGCCACGACACGCCAGGCGCATGATGCGACGATTGGTCTTGCGCCTTTCCCCTCAGTGGGTGGAATCACCGCTTCCGGCGCAAGTTTGCGCAGGGCGGCGAACAGCGCCTCGCCGCTGATTTCGCGCAGGAAGCTGATGGGGCCGGCCGAAGATTGCACGTGCTGCCCCCACGATGCGGGCGCGTTAGAGGGCGTGTTCAACGGCGCATAGGCCTTTCTTTTAGGAAACACAACGCAGTGTGGCAGGGCGCTCCAGGGCGATCGCCGCTGGGCGCTACGTGCTGGCCCGCGGCCGCCCATTGCGCCAATCGAGCAGCGCTTGGCGCTGCATCAGCAGCCCACGCACGTCGGTGACCTGGTCTTGCAGTGTGCGCAGCCGATTCAGGGTCTGCTGCTCGATGCCGTCCGGCGCGTCGAGCACCTGGCCGATGGTGGCGCCGATGGTGGCGAGGGCTGTCTCGAATCTGCTTCGTTCGAGCACGCCCGTCCCATGCTGCAGCGACTGCTCCAGCGCGGCAGCGACCTGCTGCAGGCGCGCATTCTGGGTCTGCTCGGCTGCATTGCGAATGAGGTCGATCTCCGGCTGCAACCCGGCCTGGATGGTCAATGCCCTCGACCTCAGCCTGGCCTGTTTGTTGTCGCGATGCCCGTCCAGGTTGACGGCCAGGTCGTGCTTGGTATCGCTCAGTGCGCTATTGGTCGCATTCCAGACCGCGTCGTTGGAGAAGGACTGGCCGAATTGCTGGACGACGCTGCCGGGCGAGGACAGGGATTCATTGGTCGCAGGCGTGCCGTAGCTGCCGCGCACCAGCGACGCCAGGACCAGGCCTCCGCCGGTGGCGACCCAACTGGTCAAGATATTACCGCCCATATGGCGCAGCAGCAGGTCGCGTACGCTGCGCACCGCCATCAGCGGCGACGTGAACGGTAGCGTTGCCAGGGCGCCTGCTTCCTGCGCGATCTCCACAAGCGTGTGATGCAACCGCCGCGCGTCGCTCCAGCGCAGCGCCGGCGCCGATTCGTCGTGGCGGGCGAGCCGGAACAGATTGACCGTCTGGGTGCCGCCGACCAGATTGTCCACCTGGGTCTGGCCGATCCGAGGTAGCGCCTTGCCGGTTTCGAGGATGGCCTTGCCGAGCGCACCGGAGGTGCCGGAGCCGATCATCGATGTGCCCAACACAAGGGGCGGTGACAGCAGGGTTGCGGTGCTGCTCAGGCTGCGCCGTACCCCGTTGAGCGTGCCGGTCAGCACCGGTTTCAGGAAGGTTGCCTCGGCCTTGCCGTCCATCAACTTCTGTCGCTCCAACAGCTGCCGTTGCCGGTTGCGTGCGATGCTCTGCAGTTTCCCGAAGGTCGGTCGGTCGCTTTCGTGTTCGAGGTGCGAGACCTCCTCGTCGCGCAGTGGCCGCCAAAAGTGCTTGTTCCCCTCCGCGGTGATCTCCATTTGCACCGGTCCGGGCTCCGGGCTGAGAATGGACGGCGCAATGGGCTTGAACGCGGGCATGTTGGCCAGGCGCGCGCGGCGTTCGATGGCGCTCAACAGGATCTGCTCTGTGAAGTAGGAGGTGATTCCGGAGGTGGCCCCGCCGACCGCTGTCGGGCCGACCTTGGTGGTGAGGCTGCCGTCTTGCTGGTCGTACTTGGTCGCAGTGGCGCTGCCGGGAGGCGTTCGCAGTGCGGAGGAGAGAAATCCCTTCAGCGTCTCATAGGCTGCCGGCAACGCCGCCGCGGTGCCCGCCGCGCTCATGTTTTCGTTGAAGCGATAGCCGCCGTTCGGGCCGTAAGCTTCGTGCCGCTGCTGCAATCGGTCGGCCGCCCACTCCACGTATTCCTCTTCCAGTTGCTCCTGGGTTTCCGGCGCATCGTCTGTGTCCGCGGTTGCGGGGTACTCGTTCAGGTAAATACGCAATTGGTTGACGAACGCCCGACGCTGCAATGCAGGGGGCGGCTGGCTGCGGCTGGCGCCCGAAGCCTGCGTCGAAGCGGGGCGCTGCAGCTGCGACAGCGACGCGACGTCGGAACGAGAGGACGGTTCCGGCTGCTCTTGAAGACGGGCGGCAACAGGCAGCGTGGCGGCGCGATCTGGGTCCTGCGATCCGATCCACAGGCGAATCTCTGGGACGGAGCTGCTTGCGGTTGACGGCGTCGCACCCTCCGCCGTGGGCGAACCGCCTGTCTGAAGGCGGCCGCTGCGCTGCGACCCTGGGCGCGGCGCGCGCTGCGAGAGCGCCTCGGTCTGGATGTCGGCGGGCGGTGAGGGCTGGATCGATTCCTGCGGGGGCGTGGACGCCATCTCGTGCGCAACGCGCGTCGGCGAGGTGGTGGCGGAGATGGGTGACGACGTTCTCATTGCGTCGCCTCCTGCGCGTGCGCGGCCGGGGCGTCGTCCAGCAGCGCGAACAGGATCGCCCGGCCCAGCGCCTGGACCTGATCCAGCTGCGTGACCACCTGGTCGATGCCGTCCGCATAAAGCAGCGGGCGCAGCGACAACATGCCTTCATCGGCCAGGCCCAGGCGCAGGCCATGCTCGGTCAGCATGAGGTCCTGGATCGCCAGCAGACGGACGACGTCCGCGCCGCCCAGTTCGGCTCCGGTCAGCGGCAGCAGCGCTTCGGGATAAACGCGCCACGTCGCCCCGTGCGGTTCGCTGTGCAGCCGGCACAGCAATCCGGACGGAGCGACGAACGGCTCGCCGCCTGCGGCCGCCTGCATGAGCTGTGCATCGATGCCAAGGTGCAAACCGATTTGCGCGAACACAGCATCCAGCGGAACGGATGGCGGGGGTACTTCGCTTTCACTCGACATGGAGCGTTCACCTGGGATGGATAGCGTATGCAGTCATCAGTTGGTGATGAGCTGATGCTGGGGTGCATGCCTTGTGGCCGCTGAAGAACATTTGAGTCGTGTCCTCGAGGATCGGAACCGCTGCAGGCGAAGCCGATGTCGGACAAGCGAAGCAAACCGCGCGGCGACGGCCGGCGCTGGAAAAAAGTGTGGACTTCATCACTTTTGCAATACCGGCGTCATGCGCGGATCGCAGTGCGCGCTAGCGAGCGGTTGCGGCGCGCGCGCCAGGCGCCGATGCGTGCACGTGCTGGCCGACAGCGGGCGGGCGTGAGCCGCGCGGTCGCATGCTACCGCCGCCGTCAGCGAAGGTGCGGTGCGCGCAGGCCGTTGCAGTTACGCACGGCTGCAGCCGCGCTGGATGCGGAGGCGTCCAGCGCGGGGGCTCACGCGCTGGCCAGGGTTGCCGGCAGCGGCGCCAAGGGCGGCAAGGGTGGCTCGCACGGGCGCTCGCCTTCGATCAGCTCGAGCTGGTAGCCATGCGAATAGATGGTGCGGATGCGCACGCTGCCGGTACTGCATAGCTGCAATTTCTTGCGCAACTTGTAGATGTGCTGCTCCAGGGTGCGGTCGGTGAAGTCGCTGACGCTGCCCCAGATGGTCTTGGCCAGCTGGCAGCGACGCAGGCAGACGCCCGCATTGGAGAACAGCAGCCACGCGATACAGAACTCGCGCGCGGTGAGCTTGATCGGCTCATCGTTCAGATAGACCGTGCTGCTGGGGCGATCCAGCAGATAGGCTCCCACACGGATGCGCTGGTCGTCGTTGGCGGCCGGCTCCAGCATGCGCGTGGCCAGCGCGGCGCGTACGTGCAGTTCGTTGGTGTTGAACGGAATGCTGAGCACATCCAGCGCGCCGGCACGGTACCAGTCGAAGATCGCCGTGCACGTCGGAAAGCGGCCGATCACGATCAGCGGGATCGGCCGGCCCTGATGGCAGTGCTGCCAGGCCAGCACCGCGCTGTCCACCGGCGAGGCACAGTTCGCGTCGAACAGGATCAATTCGCACGGAGACTGGCGCAGGGCGCGCAACACCTCGAGCTCTTCGCTGAAGACCTGAAGTTCCGGACGCAGGCAGCGCAGGCTTTCGGAGACCTGGGCGATCAGCGCCGGGTCGCGGCTCAGCAGCGCGTAGTGCTGTCCCCGAGGTGCCCAATCCGGACTCATCATCGCGTTCTCCAAGGTGCGTCGGCAGCGGTGCCGCCGGACGGGCAGGTGGCCATTGCGGCGGGACGTGGTGAGGCGCAAGAGCGGGGGCAGAGGATGGGGTCAGGGCGCATAGAAAATATCGCGAAGTCGCTATCGGGGGAGGTAGACAATGGCGCGTCCTAGCAACACTGGCTTGACATAATCGCGAGAAAGACAAGAAATAAGCAACACTCTGTCTCAAATTTCTGTTTATGACATCGATTGCTTTAGCTTGCGGTCAGCCTCCGACTGTGGTTCGGCCTTTCCGAACGGCGTAGATTCAGCCGCCAGTGCGCGGCCGATGGTGTGCGGGTCGGTCGTGTTGGTAGCCATGGTGGTAGCGGTAACGGCGGCACTTGCCGGGTCGATTGAGGGACGGGTGATGCGATGCCGCGGCCGCTCCGGTGCCTGCAAGCTGACTCCTGCCGGCTTCTACATCGGCGTCGCCGCGCGGGCCGGCCGGCATGCAGTCGCCGTCAGCACGGGAGCCAGGAAGGGGCGAGGCATGGTGGCTCGCGCTGTCGAGCACAGCAGACGGGATGAACGAAGTGCTGAGGGGATTTTATGTGCCGACGATCACTTTTTGCGGCATCGCACAGGCCGATGCGCACGCGATGACGGGCCTCAGGGCGGTGCGCCCGGGCGGCGATCGCGGCGCCCGTGTGCCGTAGAGCGTTTCAGGGTGGGGGGCGGGGGGAGGGGCGCCGGCGACCGGCCAATGCAGTGCGCGCCATGGGCGATTCAGGCGCGGGCGTGGTCTGGCAGCACGGGCCAGGCGAATGGGTCAGGCGCGGATCCAGAGATACTCGCCGGTGCACAGCGCCGAGTACATCTCGTCCGTACAGGCAAAGATGGTGTCGCGCCAGTAGCGCCCGTGTTGGACATAGTGGGTGACCAGATCGGCGAGCCAGCCGCCATGGATGTCGGCGTCCAGACCCACCCTGGCGATCAGCACCACTTCACCGCTGGCCGGCTCCAGCCCCAGCTGTGCCTGGTCCTGCGCATAGACGGAAAGATTGGCCTCCAGCATGAGCCGGAAGACCTGCAGTGTGCGCCCGGGCGGCATCACGCCGAACCCGATCAGCAGGTACATCGCCGCATCGGGTTCGGCCAGAGCGGCCTCGTCCGGATAGCGCAGGGTAACCTGGAAACCGTCGTTCTCGAACGAAAAATGGGTCCCAGCCACATTGGCCGGGACCATGCCTAGTTCCGCGCAAAGATCGTCTATCAGCCTCGAAAAAGCCGGTTGGTTCATCGTTGCGCGAACCGGTGTTCAATTGGAGTTGTATAGGCGGCGAGGCATCCGGTGGAAGCCTCGCCGCCGCTTGCATATCGCAGTGCGGCTATCTATCACGAACCAGAGGTCAGCTGCTTTGCATTGGAGCCGGCCTGCTTCGCGAGCGAATCCATCGCCATATGAAAATTCAATTCGTTTTGCAGTGCGGTGACTTGATCCATCATCGCTTCCTGCTCGCTTACGTTTGTCCTCATGTTTCCAATCATGCCGCCCATCTGGCCTCCGGCTATGAGGTTGTTGCCCATGCCGGACATGCCGGAGATGCCAAGGTCCTTAAGACCCATACCGAAGGAGCCAGCTGCAATACCTGTGCTGGATCCGTGGCCTAAAGCGCTAAAGGGGAATGACATAAGTTTTCTCCTGGAGGTTGTCGCGGTTAATGAACACGCTTGCGCGTGGCTCCCCACGGCATCTGCCGCGCGGATCGTTGCTGGCCCGTTAGGGCCAAAGAGCGGACGCCATTGGCTCGTTAACGCTGTTTACCTCTGCACTCGTCAGCGTCTATGTACAGATTTCAAGTGGCTTCACGTTATGGCGACCGCACATTCTCTAAGCGTCGGCTTCGAGCACTTGAGTCACTACCTCAGCGGCTGCTAGCAATCCCTCGTGCAATACCTTCGCCTCATTGCGCTCGTTGGCGTCTGCCGCCGAGATCCTGTGCTGGTTGGCTTGCTCTGCTGCGTCGCGCAGTGCAGTGATGGCCCGGTTCAGGCGTTGACCCGAAGGATCCTCGCGGCGCGTCTCCAGCAGTTTGTTCAGATCGTTGCCGATGCTGCTATCGAATGTCTCGAACATGGCGGTGTCGTCCAGTGTCAGGGGGAGATGTCGGTGAAATGCTTGGAGCCGTCAGGCGTCTCCACGTAGTGCAATTCGTCCACGGACAGGGCCGTGTCGTAGGTGCTGGGCAACGCGTCGCGCGGGTCCAGCGCGCGCAGTCTGGCGTCGATCCGCACCACATGCGGCCCCATGTCGTGGCGCAGCTGCTCCAGTCGCTGCGCCACGGTGTCGGGGTGTTCGCTTGCGCCGTTGACCTCGTACACGCCATGCCCGCGGTAACGGATCTTCAGGTTCGGCTCGTGCAGCGATTCGTTCATCGATTCGATCAGGGTCTGGGCAACGCCAAAATGCGTCTGCCATGGACCTGGATGCCGCTCCAGCCAATGCTCCACGCGCTGCGCATCGGACGTGCTGCGCACCATACCCTCGATCTCCACCCGATCCTGGGCAGCGCGCAGACGCAGCTCCGTCTGTCCCATCCGCGCGAAGGCCTGCTGCGCCTGCGCCATTTGCGTCTGCGCCGCGGACTTGGCATTCGCCCTTGGCGCATCGTAGCGCCAGGCGGTCAAGGACAGGGCCAGCACGGTCACTGCCGCGATCCATGCGAAGCGCCGCTTGCGCTGCGAAGGCGGCGCTGCGGCGGGAGCGCTGGCAGGCGGGCTGGCCGGTCGCGGTTGCAGCGCATCGCGGAGCAGTTGCAGCTCGTCCGGCCATGGCTGGTCCGACGGCCCGGTGCACAGCACGATAGCGTCGAAGCACACCGGCACGTAGGGCTGCAGCGCTTGCGCCACATCCGCCTGGGTGTCGTCGGCATAGCGTACGTTTGCATCTGCGTCGATCTCCAAGGTCAGCGAGGGGCCGGTCCAATCGGTCAGTTGCAGGTCGGCGTTGTCTTCCGGGCCGAGCTGGTAACGTCCTGGTGACAACGGTATCCGCGCGCCGGCGTGGCGCCCGGTCAAGATGCGAATCTCGGCGTTCATGCGCGAACTCCTCCCATTCCGGTACAGGCGATGTCAAGCATTGCGATGGCGCGTTGCCGGTGCCTTGCGTTACGCGGTCGGTCCGCATGCAGTAACAGCAGCGGCAGCAGCAGGTGCAACGTCTGCGTAGCCGGCTCCGGCATCTTCGAGGTGGGCTTTACCAGCTCCCTCAGCTGCGTACGCACCTGTTCCAGCGACTTGCTCGGCGTCGCTGTCGCGTTGGCCGGTGTGGTTCGGGCGATGTGTTCGCGCAGCAGGATCCAGCTGGCGATGTTGAAGGACGTCGGCAACGAGCGATCGAGGACGCGGTCGCGCACCTGCAGCAGCGCGCGTGCCAGTGCTGGCGGGGCCTGATCGCCGGCGGCGCTGCGATAGCCGTTCAGGATCTGCTCGAAGGCCGAATCGCTCTCGGAAAGTTGCGCCGCCGCCGCCGCGGCCGCGGCTGGCGCCGGCACTTCGTCCGCCTGAGAGGACGGTACGGCCTCGTTCGTGGCATCGTGCGCAGGTCCGCCGCCTGGGTTGTGGCGTGCGTCCGATTCCTGGTTCGGTTGCTGCTGGGCGCCGGCATGGACCTTGAGCGAGGCGGCATCGATGTCGCGTTCGGTTTCGAGCGCCAGCGAGGGCGGTTCCGGCAATTCGCCTTCTTCTTCTACATGGCGGCCGCCGACCAGGCGCCTGCGCTTGCGCCAGCTCGGCGGAAACCGCGCCGACGAGGTTACGGCCCCCGACCAGGGGCTCTCGCTCTCGCCGGATTCTTGCGCATGCGCGTCGGACGCGGGGCACTCTGGCGGCGTCCCGTCCGCCGAGTCGATCTGCGTGCCGAATCTGGTGATGCGGCCGAAACGGGGCTTGATCATGGGAAGGCTGCTCCGAACATGGTCTTGGCGAACTCCAGCACCGCGCCGGCGCCCCATGGCGCGGCGATGAGCAGGCTGACGACGACCACGATCAACTTCAATGCGAAGGAGATCGATGCGTCCTGCAGCGACAGCACCGCTTGAAAAAAGGCGATCACCAGGCCGGAGGCCGCGGCGACCAGAACCACCGGCAGCGAGACCATCAGGCACAACATCAGCGCATCGGAGGTGAAGCGGACCAGATCGTCGGCACCCATGGCATCACCTATAGGTCAGGATCAGGCCGTGCAGCAGCGTGGACCAGCCGTCCAGCGCCACGAACAACAGCAGTTTGAAGGGAATCGCCACGTTGGTCGGGGTGACCTGATTCAACCCGAGCGCCATCAGCGCATTGGCGATGACCAGATCGACCACGATGAAGGCCAGGTAGATCAGGAAGCCGATCCTGAAGGCGTCGGTGAGCTCGGTCATGGTGAAGGCCGGGGCCAGCACGATCAGGTCGTCCGGCTTGAGCGCGTCGGCCTGGTCCTTGGGCCAGATCTGCCGTGCCGAGTGCATGAAAAACGCCTTTTCGCGCTCGCGGGTATGCGCCAGCAGGAAGCGTTTGAATGGTTGCCGTGCCGCGTCCATCATCACCACCACCTCGCTGGTGCCGGGTGCGGTGCCGCCGCCGGCGCGGGCGATGCGCATCGCCTCCATGCCCACCGGCGCCATCACGAAGCAGGACATGATCAGGGCCACGCCGTTGAGCACCATGTTCGGCGGTACCTGCTGCACGCCGATGGCGTTGCGCAGCAGGCCCAGGACCACCACGATCTTAGTGTAGGAGGTGATCACCATGGCTGCGAACGGCAGCAGTGCCAGCAGCACCACCAACAGCAGCAGCGAGCCGAAGTCAGGCGTCTGCATGCGGATGTCCGTTCACGCTGAGCAGCTGCACGCCGAGATGGTCGCCGATGGCGATCAGGCGCCCGTTGCCGATGCTCTGCCCGTAGACCATCAGGTGCACGCGTGCGTCTTCCAGCGAGGTGTTCAACTCGAGCACATGGCCAGGGTGCAGCGTGCCCAGTTCGCCCAGTGGTAGCACCAGCGGATCCAGTTCCAGCTGGACCGGAACATCCACCTGTTCGACCGGCACGGGCGCGGACGGAGGGACGGATTGCCCAGGTTCGGCCGCCGTGGTGGCATCGCTCATCTGTGCCATGTCTGCGCTGTCCTCTATGTGGAAGGTGTTGCATTCGATATGGCCTGGCAGCCGCCACTGCCGGCCGCTGGCCATGCCGCAGCGCAGCCAGGCGCGATAGCCGCCATGGCGGCGTTGCAGCGGCGCGATCAGCGCATCGCCGGGGCGCAGCGAGGCCAGTCGCTCGCTGCGATAGCGGCGCTCGCCGAGGCACGGATACGCGCACAGCCGAAGCGACCGCAGCGTTGCGGTGGTCACCGCCCCTGCGTCGATGCCGCCACAGGCCGACTCCAGCGCCTGCATGGCGCTGGCGCAGGCATCCACCGGCATGCACGGCAATGGCAACGCCGTATCGCCCAGGACCAGAAGCGGACCGCATGCGCTAGGCAAGGGGGCCGGCCAGGCGGCGAAGTCGACGACCCGCGGCTGGCCCAGACCAAGCCTATCCAGCGCCGCCAACGGCGTGTCCAGCAACAGCGCGGCCAAGGCGGTTTGCGTCGCGCCGCCATCGACCAGCAGCGCGCGCAAAGCGGGGTCGGCACCGACGTCCATGCACAGCGTCAAGCGTCCAGCGCTGCCAAGCTCCACGGCCAGCCGTGCGTAGATTCCCGACTCGGGCAGGCCGTGCTGCAGCGTCAGTGCCGCCGCGTCGGCCAGCGGCTGGCGACACAACAAGCGTCCCAGCCGGACCGCGGAGCGCGCGATGCGCGGCAGACGGGTCTGCAGCTGCGAGATGGGTGCGATCGCTGGGCTGGACATGGGCATCGACAGGGGGAGGGGATCAAACGACTTCTATATCCACGTCGCAAGGCTCATCCAGCACAGCATCCAGCGCTTTGTGCAGGCTTTGTCGACCGGTGCACACTAGCTGCTGCGCGAGCGGCGTACCGCAGCGGAAGCGAAGTAACAGCGAGCCAGGCGAAAGGCGCATCCACAGGTTGGTGGCCGGCAGGACGTCCTCGCGCAGGTCCAGCTGCGCTTCCCATAGGCCGCCTTCGCGTACCGGTGCGGCATTGCAGAACTCGCTTACGTGGTTGGCCACCCGTTGCATCGCCAGGCGTGCGTGGCTGTCGTGCAGCACGGCGTTTGCGATGCGGCGTTCGATATTTGCGGGCGCGGTTGGCGGCGGGAGGACTGGCTGGGCGAGATCGTGATGATCCGGTGCCGCTGCATCGGGAGATGCCTGCTCAGGCGCATCTGTCTGGACGCGTTCTTCTGCCATGTCCGGTTCCGGCGCAAGCATGGACAGGATGGCGGGCGCATTCTCGTCCTCGCATTCCCGATCTTCCTTCTCGTTGCGGCATGTACTGCGGGAGCGCGTGCCATACAGTGACCAGCGCATACGCGCGGCTGATGGCGGCGCACACTTTCCACCTGGCGCCGCCAGTGGCGCGCTACCGATGATGGTGGGGCGCAGCGGGCGGCGCATCGCTATACACCGATGCGCCCGATCGGCGCCAGTTCGACATGCCCATTCAACTCCTGGTAGGAGTGGACCGGCAGCCAGTCGATTCGCGGTTCAATCATCCGCCGGATATAGCGGCGGATGTCCATCGAGGTGATCAGCGCCAGCGGTGCGCTCGGCGTGTCGCCGGCCATGGCGATGATGCGGTCGGTCACCATTTTCGCGTCTTCCGGCGCCATGGTCAGGAAATTGCCCGCCGGGGTCGGCTTGATCGCCTGGCGGATCATCTGCTCGAGCGCCTGCTCCAGCAACAATGCCGGCAACTGCGGGGCGCCACCGCTGACCCGGTGCGCCAAGAAGGCGCCCAGATCGCCGCGGACGTACTCGGTGAGCATCACCGGATCCTTCTCTTTCGGACCCCAGATCACCAGGCTTTCCAGGATCAGCTTGATGTTGCGGATCGGAACCCGCTCCTCGAGCAGGCGCCGCAACACATCGGCGATGCGCTGCAGTGGCACGACCTTCTGCACTTCCGCGACCAGGCCCGGATAGTCGCCGCTGATCTGCTCCAGTACCCACTGGGTTTCCTGCAGACCGAGGAACTGGTGTGCCCGCTCGCGCAGCGGACGCGTCGCCTGCTGCGCCAGTTCGGTTTCCGGCTGCGCGCTCGGCGGCAGGGAGGCGCGCTGCACCGGCACGTCGTGCACCAGTACTTCAAACTCATGCGCCTGCAATTCCGCCGCGCGCCACAGGCTCACCCCGGGGAACGGCAGCCCCAGCTCCTCGACCAGCAGCGTGCGTTCGTGCTCGATGGCGCGACTGAGCGTGTCCGCTTCAAGGCGGTCGGCCAGGTCCGGCGCGAGCCGGACCGACAAGGCTGCGGCGAAGTCCGGTGCATGATCGGCGATCGTCGGCGTCTGTCCCTTGCTGCCGCGGCGCGCGGCGCCGGTCACCGGCGCGCGCACCGGACCGGTGGCGGCGCGGCGCTTGTGCCGCAACCAGAAGCCGCCGCCGGCAATGGCCGTGGCCAGCAGCAGGAACAGCATCGCCGGGAAGCCTGGCACCAGCGCGAAGCAGGCCAGCATGCCGGCGGCGCAGAACAGCGCCTGGGTGCTGCGGGTGAGCTGCTTGCCGATTTCGTTGCCCAGCGAGCTGTCGTCGTCTTCGCCGCTGGCGCGGGTGATCATGATGCCGGCCGAGACCGAGATCAACAGCGACGCGATCTGCGACACCATCGCATCGCCGATCGACAGGATCGCAAAGCGGTTTGCCGCTTCTGCTGCGCTCATGCCGTGGTAGGTGACGCCGATGATGATGCCGGCCACGATGTTGACCAAGGTGATGACCAGGCCGGCGATGGCATCGCCCTTGACGAACTTCATCGCGCCATCCATGCCGCCGTGCAGCTGGCTCTCCATGGCAAGCCGCGCGCGCTTGACGCGCGCATCGTCGGCGGTGAGGCTGCCGTTGCGCAGGTCCGCGTCGATGCTCATCTGTTTGCCGGGCATCGCGTCCAGGGTGAAGCGCGCACCGACTTCGGCGACGCGTTCAGATCCCTTGGCGATGACGATGAACTGTACCGTCGTGATGATCAGGAAGATCACCAGGCCGACCACCAGATTGCCGCCGACCACCAGTTTGCCGAAGCTGTCGATGATGTGGCCGGCGTTGGCGTGCAGCAGGATCGACTTGGTGGAGGCGATGTTCAGCGACAACCGCAACAAGGTGGTGAACAGCAGCAGCGACGGGAAAGAGGACAGCGCCAGCGAGTCCGGCACGTACATTGTGGCCATCAGCAGCACCACGCTGAGTCCGATGTTGACGGCGAGCAGCGCGTCGATCAATGTGGTGGGGAGCGGCAAGATCATCAACGCCACCACCGCCACGACCAACAGCGCGATCGCCGCCTCGCCGCCGTAGCGTAGTCCACGAGTCAGTTGCATGCGGAAGGTCCTATGTGGTTAGTGAAGGTCGGGCGCGGCGTCGGGCGGCGTCTGCACCAGGCCATCGACCCAGCGTAGGACGGCCGCCACGACCGCGAACAGTTCGTCGGGAATGGCTGCGTCCAGCTCGACCTTGTAGAGCGCGCGCGCCAATGGCGGATTGGCGATGATCGGCAGGCCCTGCGCCATTGCCGCCTCGCGTATCACCAGCGCGGCCTCGTCCTCGCCTTTGGCGACCACCTGCGGCACGCCGAACTCCTGCGAATAGGCGATCGCTACCGCGTAATGGGTCGGGTTGACCACCACCGCCTTGGCCTTGGACAGACGCTGGCGCGGGTCGGAGAACAGCAGCTCTTGCGCGAACTGCTTGCGCTGGCCCTTGATCTCCGGGTCGCCTTCCACGTCCTTGTGCTCGCGCTTGACCTCGTCCTTGCTCATCCGGTGATCGCGGATGAACAGCCACTGCTGCAGTCCTATGTCGATGCCGGCGATGATCAGCAGGATCACGCAGGTGATGGCTAGCAGGCGCACCAGCACCTCCCAGCCGATCTGGGCGATATCCAGCAGCGGGAGGTAGGCTGTGCCCAACAGCAGCGGCATCAGCCCTTCCACGCCTTTCCACATGACCGCGCCGATCGCCACCGCCTTGACCAGCATCTTGATCAAGTCGGTCAGCGTGCGGGCCGAAAAGATGCGTTTGATGCCGGTTACCGGATTCAGTGCGTCCAGTTTCGGTTCGAGTTTCTTGAAGGACAGGTTGAAGCGCGTTTGCAACAGGCCGAGTAACAGCGGGCCTGCGACGATCGCCAGCATCAGTGGAAGTGCCAACCAGACGGCTTCCACGCCCATGCGCAGCATCCCCTGGCGCATGGCGGTATCGTTGCGGCTGTTGCCCATGTCCAGCGCCAGGTGCAGCAAGGCGCGCAGATGCGCGCCTAGGAAGCCTGAGGAGATCTGCATGGCCAGCACTGCGCAGATCGCACTGGCGGCCATGCCCACATCCTGGCTGAACGCGACCTCACCGTCCCGTCGAGCGTCCTGCAGCTTCTTTTCCGTCGGTTGTTCGGTCTTCTCTTCGGACATTGCCTTGAGGCCAAGCTGGGGCAATGCATTGTGCGGCGCTGTCGGCGGCCCGGCCTTGCATGCCGCGAACGCGCTGACGCGTACGCGAAGCCGAAATGCGGTCGCGGTCGTGAATCGTTTCGCCAACGTGTCGTGGATTTCGCCTTGCCTGGAGAGTGCCGGAAGTGGCTGCGCTAGTCTGCAGGCTCGACCAATCCTGCAGGAAATACCGACGATGAGTACGTTCAAGGCCAACGACCAGCTCACCAACGGTCTGATCGAAATCATTACCGTGGCAATGCAGCGCAACCAATTGGTCGAAGCCGAGGCGGTGCTGGCCGCCGTACGCTTGCTTCGCCCCAATATCACGGCGCTGGACGGCATCGATGCCTGGCTGGCGATCAAGCACGGTCGCTTCGCCGAAGCGGCACGCATGTTGCGCAATTTCGACGGAGACAAGAGCGCGCCGCCCATGAGCAAGGCGCTGCGTGCGTGTTGCCTGTTCGCGATCGGCGACTCCGACTGGACCATCAGCGCCAACGAGGTGATTCTTGAGAACAACGACCCCGATGCGGTGGCGCTGGTCAAGATGCTCAGCGGGCAGCCGGTGGAGCCGCGCGAGCGCAGTGCGGCCGACGGCGAACCAGCAGCCAGTGCCGCCGTGGACATCTCAACGCTCGGCTATGTTCGCGCCTGAGGAGAAGTCAGATGACGCCTATCGCGCCAATCAGTCCGGTGACTGCCGCCATGACGGGCAGCGCCGCAACGCCGGTCCAGGCGGCCCCGTCGGCCGCTTCCGTCCATAACTTTCAAGCGCTGATGCAGCAAGGCCATCGGGTCGCGCCGGATCTGCAGATCTCCCAGCACCCTACGGCCATCGGTCGGCTGGTCAGGGCTGAAGACAAGGCGATGCAAAGCGTGATGGACCAAGCCGAGGAGTTCGCCGCGCGCGCACCGACCATGGACATGGCCCAGTTGGCGGCCGGGCAGATCCAGATGATGGACCGCATGACCATGACGATGATGCAGCTCAACATCGGCACCGCCGTGGCGCAGGGCGGCAAGTCCGCGGTGCAGACTCTCTTCAAGAACCAATGATGGGTGCTGCCGTGCCTTGCCGGGGCGTCTGCAGGTGGCTGTGCGTGGCGCTGCTGGCGTTGTGCCTGAGCAGTTGCGGTTCTGCGCTGTACAGCGGCCTGACCGAAAACGACGCCAACGAAATGCTGGTGGTGCTGCTGCGCAAGGGCGTGCAAGCGGAAAAAGAAAGTCCCGACGACGGCAAGACCTGGACGGTGTCTGCACCACAGGAACAAATGGCCGACGCGCTGGAAGTCTTGCGCGCACACGGGTTGCCGCGCGAAAAGCACGCCAATCTCGGCGACATGTTCAAGAAGGACGGCCTGATCTCCACGCCCACCGAGGAGCGGGTGCGGTTCATCTACGGCGTCTCGCAACAGCTGTCGCAGACATTGTCGGAGATCGACGGCGTGGTCGTGGCCGATGTGCAGATCGTGCTGCCCAACAACGATCCGCTGTCGAATGTGGTCAAGCCTTCCAGTGCCGCGGTGTTCGTCAAGTACCGGCCGGGGACCGATGTGGAGCCGCTGGTGCCGAGCATCAAGAACCTGGTGGTGCACAGCGTCGAGGGACTCAGCTACGACAACGTCAGCGTTACCATGGTGCCGTCGCAACTGCTGGATGCGACGCAAGCCACGCCCATGCATGGAATGGGGTGGCTGCCGCTGGGCCTGGGCGCGCTGCTGCTGGCCGCGGCCGGCGCCGCCGCGTTCTGGCTGGCGCGTCGCGATGGCGGCTGGCGAGCGTTGCTGCAACGCCTGCGGCCGCCCAGGTCCAGGGACGCGGCGCAATGAACGCGCTGGCGGCGCCAGCGCAGCGCCTGCTGCGCTATCGGGCGCGGGTGCAGGCGCTGGCGGGGCAGGCGTCCCCGCCGCCGCCGTTGTGCGATCAGGCCGCGTTTCGACGGGCATGGGCCGGCGCGGTGCCATTGCGCCGTCAGGAGCTCGTGGTCGCGGCCCTGCAGCTGGATGGGCTGCCGGCGGCGTGCTTCGACGATGCGGATAGCGAACTGGCGCTACTGGAACCTGCGCCGCTGCAGCAACTGCTGTTGGCGCGCGCGCTCTATGCGCGGTCGGATGCGTTGCGCCACTGCATCGAGCGCGCACGGCGGCAGTGGCTCGCCGAGCGCCTTGGCCCGTCCGTGTGGCAGTGGTTGCGTGGCTGCCCGGCATCGCCCACGTGGGTGCCGTTGCTGGAATGCGGCAACGATGCCCACGCGCATGCGTGGTGCCAGGACGGCTGGTGTCGCCTGGTCGCCGACGGCCTGTGGCCGTGGCCGGGCCTGGCGCGTCTGGCCGCCGCCAGCGCCGGCCTGGACCCGGACAGTGCGGTGCTGGCGGGCGATGGCGGTAGCCGCGATTTCATTGCTCAATGGCGCATTTTCGCGCAGTACAACACGATATGGGAGAACGCGGCATGATGCGGTTGCGTACAGAAAGCCACGTTGCGATAGACGACGACATCGTGCGGCGCGAGGAATTGTCCACGGTGCTGGAGCTGGACCGTGCCGAGGCCCAGCACCGGCAGCGGTTGCTGGAAGACGCCGAACGCGCACACAACCAGGCGCAGGCCTTGGTGCACAACGCGCAGCGGGAAGCCGAGCGCCTGCGCAGCGCTGCGCGCGCACGCTTCCAGCGCGTTGCTCGGCTCGGCTATGCCGCCGGCAGGCGTAGCGCGTTGCGCGAATGGAACATGCGGTCGGTGCGCGCGATGCACGACGAGCGCCAGCAATGGCTTCGCGGCCGCGAGCGGCTGCTGCAGGTCGTCGTCGATGCGTGCGCCGCGATGCTGGGCGAAGACCGCGGTGCGCTGTATCGACGGGCGGCGCATGCCCTGGAGCAGGCTTGCGCCGAGGCGAAATTCCTGCAGGTGCAGGTTGCGCCCGGCGAACTCGCGTCGGCGCAGCAGGCATTCGCCCGGTTCGCCGCGCAGTCCGGCGGGTTGCGCGTGGAGGTGGCCGAATGCACGACGCTTGCACAGGGCGAATGCCGCTGCGAGTGGGACAGCGGCGTATTCGAAACCGGATTGCAATTGCAACTGGACAGCTTGCGCGATGTGCTGCACAAAGTGCTGGGCAACGACGCGGCGGTGGAATGCGCAGCGGCCGAGGAGGCTGACGCAGAGGCGGTCACGTGCTGAACCTGGACCGCAGCGTGCTGCAGCGCGAGCTGGAGACGCTGGCGCCGGGAGTGCGCTACGGCAAGGTGGTGGAATTGGTCGGCACCCTGCTGCGCGTGGAGGGGTTGGCCGTCACCGTGGGCGAAGTGTGCGAATTGCGCAATCCCGATGGCCGTTTGCTGCAACGCGCCGAGGTAGTGGGTTTCGCGCGCGATCAGGCGGTGCTGGCGCCATTCGGGGCGATGCTCGGATTGTCCGCGAGCACCCGGGTGATCGGCCAGGGGCGCCCGTTGTCGGTGCCGGTGGGAGAACAGTTGTTGGGGCGGGTGCTGGATGGCCTGGGCGAGCCGGCCGATGGGCGTGGCCCGGTGCAGTGCGACGCGCAGGTGCCGATCCATGCCTCAGCGCCGGACCCGATGCGGCGGCGCCTGATCGATGCGCCGCTATCCACCGGCATCCGCCTGGTGGATGCGCTGACCACCCTGGGAGAGGGCCAGCGCCTGGGCATCTTCGCGCCGGCCGGGGTCGGCAAAAGCACCTTGTTGGGCATGTTCGCGCGCGGCACCAGCTGCGACGTCAACGTCATCGTGCTGATCGGCGAGCGCGGCCGCGAAGTGCGCGAATTCATCGAGTTCATCCTGGGCGAGCAGGGCATGGCGCGTAGCGTCATCGTCTGCGCCACCTCCGATCGTTCGGCGGTGGAGCGCGCCAAGGCCGCCTATGTCGGTACCGCGATCGCCGAGCATTTCCGCGACCAAGGCATGCGCGTGTTGCTGATGATGGATTCGCTGACCCGCTTCGCACGCGCGCAGCGCGAGATCGGCCTGGCGAGCGGAGAGCCGCCGACGCGGCGCGGCTTCCCGCCGTCGGTGTTCGCCGAGTTGCCGCGGCTGGTGGAGCGCGCCGGGATGGGCGACAACGGTTCCATCACCGCGCTGTATACCGTCCTGGCCGAAGACGAGTCGGGTTCCGACCCCGTTGCCGAAGAGGTGCGGGGTCTGCTCGATGGCCATTTGCTGCTGTCGCGCGAATTGGCCGCGCGCAACCAGTATCCGGCAGTGGACGTGCTGAACAGCCTGAGCCGGGTGATGACCCAGATCGTCGGCCGCGAGCATCTCGATCTGGCCGGACAGCTGCGTCGGCTGCTCGCCAAATACCAGGAGATCGAACCGCTGCTGCAGGTCGGCGAATACCGTGCCGGGAGCGACGCGGTGGCCGACGAGGCGGTGTCGCGCATCGATGCGATCCGCGCCTTCCTTGCCCAGGAAACCGCCGATGTGGCCGATTTCCAGCAGTCGCTGTGGCACTTGCAGCAGGCGCTGTATGAGTGAGAAGCGGGCGCCGTGGCGGTTGCTGGCGGGGCTGCATCGTCGCCGTGGCGAGGCGGTGGAGGCGGAGTTGCGCCAGGCTTTGCGCGAGCTGCAATCGCTCGAGGATGCGCTTGACAGTCAACGCGAGCAGCGAGCGCAGCGACTGCAGCAGTGCGAACAGCAGGCGCAGCAACAGGCCCAGCTGATCGCCGCGCCGCGCCTGTGCATTGCGTCGTGGCTGGAGGGCGAGCGCCATCGCGAGGATCTCGCCCGGCAACTGCACGCTGCCGAGCAGGCGTTACAGCAAGCGCAGAACGCATGCGAGGCGCAACAGGAGCAGGTGGCGGCGGTGCGCCGCCGCCTGGCGCGCCATACATCCCAGGCAGAGCAATACCAGGAGCGCGCCGATCGCCTCGCGCGGCAATGCGCCGAACAGCGCGAACTTGCCGAGGACGAGGAGATCGCCGAGGCCGTGGTGGCGCGTGCGCGCCTGCACCCAGGCATGCGTGCGGGGCGCCGATGAACGTGTCCGATGCCGGCCAAGCGCTGGTATGGCTGCACTCGCAGGGTATCGGGTTGGTGTTCTTGCTGGTCCTGGCGAGCGTGCGTTGCTTCGTGCTGTTCATGGTGCTGCCGGCGACCGGGCAAGATGCCATTCCGGGAGCCGCACGCAACGGCGTGGTGTACCTGTTGGGAGGCTTCGTCGCCTATGGCCAGCCGCCGGATCTGCTGGCACGGATCGATCCGCTGACCCTGTTTGGGCTGGTCGGCAAGGAGGCGTTCGTCGGCCTGATGATCGGCTACGCCGCATCGACCATCTTCTGGGTCGCGCAGAACGTGGGCACGGTGATCGACGACCTGGCCGGTTTCAACAACGTGCAGATGAGCAATCCGCTGCATGGAGACCAGAGCACCCCGGTCTCCAACACGATCCTGCAGACCTCCATCACCCTGTTCTATGTGCTGGGTGGAATGATCATGTTGCTGGGGGCGGTGTTCGAATCCTACCGCTTGTGGCCGCTGGCGACGCTGCAGCCCGATACGAGGCAGCTCGCCACCCAGTTCGTGCTGCAGAGTACCGACAACATGATGACGGCGACGGTCAAGCTATCGGCACCGGTGATGCTGGTGCTGGTGCTGGTTGACCTGGGTTTCGGCCTTGTCGCGCGCAGCGCCGACAAGCTCGAGCCGTCCAATCTGAGCCAGCCGGTGCGCGGGGCGTTGGCCTTGCTGATGCTGGCGTTGCTGATGCAAGTGTTCGTTTCGCAGTTGCTGGACGAGCTGTCCTTCGTGCATTTCCAGGCCAAGATCGGCCAGTTCCTGAGCGGGTCCGCCGCGACCCATTGAGCGCACGCCGCCGCGCGTGCGCAGCATCGTCGCTGCCGCCTCGGCCTTCGCCGCCACCCCACCAGTACCGTCAGGCTGCGCTCGCGGCCTGCATCGCGGCGCTCGATGAATCAAGCCTGTATTTTGCAGATTATTCAATTATTGATCATCGCCAAATGTACGAGTTGCGCTCTTTATCGTTAGTCGCCTTGAGAAATCAATGGGTTGGGCATATTTGTCTGCGAACGACGACAGAATGAGATTTTTTGATCATCGTCCTGGGGTTAATTAAGGGATTCTGTTGCGGCGTCTACCTACAATGAATTGCGCCATCGCACCGCATGTGCTTTCAGAAGTTTCCTGCGGTTCTTCCTCTCATTCCCCCGGAGAGAAAACGTTATGTTTTTGACTACTTATCTCGCTGCGATCTCTGCATTAACCCACAACGAAAATTTACCGAATTATTCGAAGAAGGTTTTGGACGGAGCTTGGCCGCAGGCGTTGCAATACCTGCATCATCGTCGCGATCAGGAGCATGAGGACGGCGTCGGCGAGGCGAGCCTGTTGTGCGCCATCGGCGATGGGTTGTTGATGATGGAATACGAAGAGGAAGCCGAGGAGTCCTACCGCCTGGCCCAGAAGCGCATGCGCAACGGCGGCGCGGACCTGCGCCTGCTCTCCTGTCGCAACACCGCCTGGCAGATGCTGCAGCAGCGCAGGCTCAGTGCAGCGTTGAACTGTTTCGGCCAATTGGTGGTGGACCGCGATGCCGATCAGCTGCTGCGCGTGGAGAGCCTGATGGGCAAGGCGCTGTCGCACTTCCATCTGGGCCAGAGCATGCAGGCGCTGCAGGTCGTGGATCGTGCCCACGAAGCCGCGATGGAGGCCGATATTGCCAAGCTTCTGCTTCCGGTCGTTCATGCCCTGCGCCTGGACATGCTCGCGCAGCTGAGCATCCGCCGCTCCGAGCGGCTGATCGACCATGTCTTCTGGCAGGCGGCGGCGTGCAACGAGAAATGGACCGGCACCTTCGATGCGGACGAGATCGACCGTTGCGCCGCCGAGGTCGCCGCCGCGATGCCGATCCTGGCGCGGCGGCTGCATTTCGTGCGTTCCCTGCTGCGGATCGCCAGCGGAGATGTCAACAGCTTCGACGCGGTCTACGACGCGATTCCGCAGCCCGCGGCCACGTGCGGCCGCAACTCGCGCCATGGCCCCAAGCTGGAGCTTGCCCTGGCCGCTCTGGCCGCCGGTCGCGCCGACCTGGCCGAGCGCGCATTGGCCGGCGTGGTCAGGCAGGTATCGATGCGCTGGGATCTGGAACTGGAATATTGCCAGGCCAAGATCTGCCATGCGGCTGGGCGTACCGAGCAAGCCCTGCGCCTGTACAATCGCTATGCGCTGGATGCGGTGCAATGCCTGCGCAGCGAAGTGCAGGTTGCGCGATCGCTGGAAGACGGCTCTGCGGCGCAGTGCAGCGACGACATTTCGGCGCGCTTGCCTGCCAAGTACCGTCGTGCCTATGCCTACATGCTGGAAAACGTCCATCGCCCCGACCTGTCGATCAACGAAGTTGCAGCGCAGATCGGGGTGACTGGGCGCGCCTTGCAGTTGGCCTTCAAGGCCGCCACGGGCATGTCGCCGACCCAGGTGCTGCGCCGTTACCGCATGCAGGGCATTCGCGACGAACTGCTGTCCGAATCCGGCTGCGGCGGGGTGCTGCAGGCAGCCGAGCATTGGGGCGTGGTGAGCCGTTCGGCGCTGGTCAAGTGCTATCGGCGGCAGTTCGACGAAGTCCCGGCCGAAACCTTGCAGCGTTGACAGGAGGATCAATGAAACAGAATCGTTCGCGATCGGCGGCAATGCCGCGCGCGTGTTTGGCAGTGGCGTTGGCGATCGCGGTGCACGCCGCCGCCACTTCGGCGACGGCGGCCGAGGTGCCATGGCATCGCGGCAACTTCCAATATGTGGTCGAAAACAAGGACTTGAAGGATGTCTTGCGCGACTTCGCCTCCAGCCAGGGGGTGATGACCTGGATTTCGCCCGAGGTCAGTGGCACGGTCAGCGGCAAGTTCGCCACCCCGCCGCAGAAGTTCCTGGACACGCTGGCGTCCAGCTACGGATTCGTCTGGTATTACGACGGTACGGTGTTGCGCGTGTGGGGAGGCAACGAAGTCACCAGCACGACCTTGACCCTGTCCGCTGCCACCACCGACCAGGCGAAGGAGGCGCTGGAGCGCATGGGTGTCGCCGATCGGCGCTTTCCGATCCGCTATGACGACAAAGCGCGAACGCTGCTTGTCTCCGGCCCGCCCGGCTATGTGGAAACCGTGTCGGCCGTGGTGCGGTCGGTGGATCACAGCAGTGCGATGCATGACGGTACGGAGATGCGCGTCTTCCCGTTGCATTATGCCCGTGCCGCCGATCGCACCGTTCAGATGGATGGCCAGAGCGTGCAGATCCCCGGGATGGTCACCTTGCTGCGCGGCATGTACACACATACCTCGCAGAGCCTCGGCGGACTGCCGTTTTCGACCGACCTCATCCAGCGTGCGCTCGCCAACAAGCAGCGATTGCGCTCGTTGGAAGACAGTATCAATAACGGGGCGCGCAGCGATCCCGGCGGCGGAGCATCCGGCGTGGGGCTGCCCAACAACTGGTTCGGTCTGGGCGGAGGGCAGGCGCCGGTGCGGCCCCCGTTGCCTAGCGGCGGGCCGATCCCCGATTCCACTGCCGCATCCGCACCCGCCCAGGCTGGCGCGGACTATGGCGCCGGCGCCGGCGCTCCTGCGCGTAGCGCGGAGCAGGGCGCCGGGGGCGCCTCGGAGCAGCTTCCCTTCATCCAGGCCGATCCGCGCGTTAACGCCGTGGTGATCCGCGATCGCCCGGAACGCATGGCCGGTTACGCGGCGCTGATCCAGCAATTGGACTCGCGTCCGCAACTGCTGCAGATCGATGCGACGATCATCGAGGTACAGGACGGTGCACTGCGCGATCTCGGCGTGGACTGGCGATTGCACAATCGCCATCTGGACCTGCAGAACGGCGACGGAAAGGGCGACGCGCTGGGCTACCGTGCTCCCGGCGCCAACCCGGGGCTGGGCGACAGTGCCGACGGGCTGACTCCCGGCGGCGGCATGCTCACTGCCGTGCTCGGCGATGCCGGTCGTTTTCTGATGACGCGGGTGTCGGCGCTGGAGCAGAGCAATCGCGCCAAGATCGTGTCCACGCCGAAAGTGGCGACGCTGGACAACGTCGAGGCGATCATGGACCAGCGGCAACGCTTCTTCGTGCGTGTGGCAGGCTATCAGAGCGCGGATCTTTACGGGTTGTCGGCCGGCATTTCGCTGCGGGTGTTGCCCACGGTGGTGCCCGATTCAGAGGCCAAACAGATTCGCCTCGACGTGCATATCGAGGACGGGCAGTTGACGTCGAAGACGGTGGACCAGATTCCGGTGATTTCTTCCAGTCAGATCAATACCGAGGCCTTCATAAACGACGGCGAGAGCCTGCTGATTGCCGGCTACGAGAGTAACGACGACGAGAGCGGCGTGACCGGCGTGCCGGGATTGTCGAAGGTGCCGGTGTTGGGCCGTCTATTCCAGCACCGCTCCAAGCAGCGCAGTAGCGTACAACGTTTGTTCCTGCTGACGCCGCACGTGGTCTCGCCCTGAGTTTGCCGCGCGGTAGCGCCTCGCTCGCAGTCGCGAGCGAGGCGCAGATGGCACTCAGTTGATCTGGGGGCCGGGGCCTTGCTCGAAGCTGTTGCTGCCGAAGCCGCCGCCGAAGCCGCCGCCGCCGCTGCCGCCGCCCTGCATCTGCTGCATCATATTCATCAGTATGGACATCAGCACCTGACCGATGAAGTCGATGCCCTGGCCCTGCCCCTGGCCCTGGCCCTGGCCGGCGCCCTGTGCGCCGCCGCCCTGGTCGGCGCCCTGCGCGCCGCCGCCCTGGCCGGCGCCCTGCGCGCCGCCGCCCTGGCCGGGGCCCTGCGCGCCGCCGCCCGAGTCGCCGCCCTGATCCTGCTGTCCCCGCTGTGACTGCTGCATCTGCTGCAGCACCATGATCAACGCCATCATCAGCTGATCGAGCTCGGCAGACATGCTGTTACTGCCGCCGCCGTTGGCGTTGCAGGAAGATTGGTCAATGTTGTGATCGGAAGGGACGCGCTGAGCGGAAGCACCGAAGTTAACGTCTAGAAGGCTCATAGTGACTATCTCATGGCTATGGTTGAGTGATATCGACCACGATGGTCTGGGCATCTAGCCCGGTCCTAAGTTAGACGCCTGATCCGCGGTCTTGCTGTCGATGTACGAAATCGGACCGCCGTGAGCGAAGAAAGATCGTGCCACTGGGCATCGATGCGCGGATCTTTCAGCCTTGTTTCGCAGAGGGAGCGATTGGTTCGGTTGCAGCGGCCAGCGCACGCGTGCGTGGGCTTAGTGTTCGATCGCGGCCGTCTGGTCGGTCGCTGGGCCGGGCCGGCACCGGTTCACTCCGACAAACAAGAGGACTTTGCGATGAGCTTTAAAAGTTTCTTTAAAAGCGTCGGGCATGGCATCGCCCATGCCGCCGAAGATGTCGCGCACGGCGTCGAGCAGGGGGCAAAAGACGTAGCCAAAGGTGTGGAAGGTGTGGTAGAGCATGGTGTCAATGCCGTAGGCGATGTCATGCAGGGGGATTTCAAGGGCAGCCTTCATGAATTGGGACAGGCGGGCAAGGCCGTGGGCGATACCGCCAAGGCCGAGTTCAAGCTCGGCTTGGCCGTTGGCGGGGCGATGACCGATCTGGCCCTGGGCACCGTGGCCGATGCGCATCTGAGCAAGGGTCTCACCAAGCTCGCCCAGTCTGCCAAGCGCGGCATGGACAAGGCCCGCGACGCGGTCGATAAAAGCGTGGACCAAGTCGTCGATTCCGCTGAAGGCGTGGTGGCCGGCGGCGCGCGTTTCGCCGATGACGCGGTACATGGCCGTTTCGATCGCTTGGGCAAAGATAGCCTGTCCGTGGCGAGCAATGCGTTCAACGTGTGCACCTCGCTGACGCCGGAAGGCATGGCCGCCAATGTCGGCGCCAATCTCACCCGTTCGTTTATGGATGGCACGTCCCTGTCCAAGTACGCCGATGTCGTCGGCGACACGATGGCGCGCAAGCCGCTGTGGATGCTGCGCGACGGCGCCAAGGACGTGGCCGAGCCGTTGCTGGATCCGCTGAAAAAGGATCTGGCCTCTGCCGACGCCGCCGTCGACCGCACTTTGGACAAAGCGGAGAACGGCATCAGCCGCACGTTGGCCGAAGCGGCCGTTGCCTCGGGCTTGGCGGTCCAGGGCGACATGACGGCGCAATCGCAGACGCCGCCGCTGTCCGAGGCTCAGGAGGATGCGATTGCGCGCCAGTTGGCCGATGCCATGGAAAGGAAGGACAAGCAATCGACACAGGACGGGCGCGGCGATACGCCGTTGCTGTCCGAGGCTCAGGAGGATTCGATTGCGGGCCAGTTGGCCGATGCCCTGCAGGACAATCTGTCGACACAGGACGGGCGCGGCGATACGCCGTTGCTGTCCGAGGCTCAGGAGGATTCGATTGCGGGCCAGTTGGCCGATGCCCTGCAGGGCAATCTGTCGACACAGGACGGGAGCGGCGATACGCCGCCGCTGTCCGAGGCTCAGGAGGATGCGATTGCGCGCCAGTTGGCCGATGCCATGGAAAGGAAGGATGAGCAATCCGGCGGGCAGGTCAATCTCTCGACACAGAACGGGAGCGGCGATACGCCGTTGCTGTCCGAGGCTCAGGAGGATGCGATTGCGCGCCAGTTGGCGGATGCCATGGAAGGGAAGGACAAGCAATCCGGCCTGGAAGAAGGCTTGCTGGCTTCACTCTTCGGCGAACCGGCGCTTTCCGCCTCGGCGGACGTGTCGTTCCAGCTCCGTGCGGTGTAGCCCGTATGCGACGGATAGGATGGCTGCTTGCGGCATGGCTAGCCACGCCGCTGGCACATGCCGGTTGCTTTGAGCAGGCCGCTGCCTATCAGCAGGTCAATGCGCGCGTGCTCAAGGCCATCGCCTGGCAGGAGTCGCGCGCCCGGCCGCAGACGGTGCATCGCAACGCCAACGGCAGCATCGACTATGGGCAGATGCAGATCAATTCGATCCATCTGCGGCGCCTGTCGCAGTACGGGGTCTCGGTGCGCGAGCTGATGGATCCCTGCGAAAGCACCTATGTGGCGGCCTGGCATCTGCGGCAGATGATGAACAAGTACGGCAATAGCTGGGCGGCGGTGGGCGCCTACCACTCGGAGACGCCGGCCGAGCGCGATCGCTACGCGCGTTCGGTACGCCAGATCCTGGAATCGGACCAGCGGTTCGCGCGCTTCGAACAGTCGTCGGGGCCGCTGACGCAAGGACAGGACATGCGCATGGCGCGTGCGGATGTCCAGCCTGACCGCGCGCAGCAGCAGTCGCAGCCACAGCAGGCGCAGCAGGCGCCAGTAAGGCGTCAGTCGGCGGTCGGGAGCGATCCGGTGCAGATCGCCGAGCAGATGCTACGGCAGCGGCCGCCTCCGGAAGACGATCGCTGCCTGTTCGAGGATCTTGCTGCGTGTTGAACAGCGCGCTGAGGCATGCCTTGGCGCGCGCAAGCTGGGCATCTGCGCTCTGTCCCGCGTGGTACCGCAGGTAGCATATCCGCCTGCGGTACCTGTATCGGTTGCTCTGCTGTGCGAGCGTTCGAGCCGGGCGCCGGCGCGTTGCGATTCGGATTCAATGCGAGTCGCGGGCCACGTCGGCGCCGCTGCCGCCGACCAGGAAATCCAGGTCCGCGCCCAGGTGCGCCTGCTGCACGTGTTCCACGTACAGCTTGCTCCAGCCGCGTAGCGGCGTCGGCAGCGGGGTCCATTCGCTGCGCCGGCGCAGCAGTTCCTCGTCGCTGACTTCCAGGTGCAGCGAGCGTCCGGGCACGTCCAGTTCGATCATGTCGCCGTCGCGCACCAGCGCCAGGGTGCCGCCGGTGGCGGCTTCGGGCGAGGCATGCAGGACCACGGTGCCGTAGGCGGTGCCGCTCATGCGCGCGTCGGAGATGCGCACCATGTCGGTGACGCCAGCGCGCAACAGCTTCGGCGGCAGCGGCATGTTGCCCACCTCGGCCATGCCCGGGTAGCCGCGCGGGCCGCAGTTCTTCAGCACCATGATGCTGTCGGCGTCGATGTCCAGCGCCTCGTCGTCGATGCGCGCCTTCATGTCCTCGATGCTCTCGAACACCACCGCGCGGCCGCGGTGCTGCAGCAGGTGCGGCGAGGCCGCCGAGGGCTTGATCACCGCGCCGTCCGGGGCCAGGTTGCCGCGCAGCACGGCGATGCCGGCCTGCTCGCGGAACGGCGTGTCCAGCGCGTGGATCACCTCGCGGTTCCAGCACGGCGCGTCGGCCACGTTCTCGCCCAGGGTGCGGCCGTTGACGGTGAGCGCGTCCAGCTCCAACTCGGCGCCGAGTTCGCGCATCACCGCCGGCAGTCCGCCGGCGTAGTAGAAATCTTCCATCAGGTACTGGCCGGACGGTTTCAGGTTGACCAGGCACGGCAGCCGCGATCCCAACTGGTCCCAGTCGTCCAGGCTCAGCGGCACGCCCAGGCGCCCGGCGATGGCCAGCAGGTGGATCACCGCGTTGGTGGAGCCGCCGATCGCCGCATTGACCTTGATCGCGTTGGCGAACGCCGAGCGGGTCAGCACCTGCGACATGCGCAGGTCGTCCTCGACCATCTGCACGATGCGCCGGCCGCTGAGCCGCGCCAGCCGCGCGCGGCGCGCATCGACCGCGGGGATCGCCGCGTTTTCCGGCAAGGAAATGCCCAACGCTTCGACCATGCTGGCCATGGTCGAAGCGGTGCCCATGGTCATGCAGCTGCCCTTGGAGCGCTGCATGCAGGCCTCGGCCTCGACGAACTCGTCCTGGCTCAGGGTGCCGGCGCGGACCATCTCCGACATCTGGATCACCCCGGTGCCCGAACCCAGCGGCTGTCCGCGCCAGTTGCCGGACAGCGACGGGCCGCCGGACAGGCCGATGGTCGGCAGGTCGACGCTGGCCGCGCCCATCAGCAGCGACGGGGTGGTCTTGTCGCAGCCCATCAGCAGCACCACGCCGTCCAGCGGATTGGCGCGGATCGACTCCTCCACGTCCATGCTGGCCAGGTTGCGGAACAGCATCGCGGTGGGCAGCATCTGCGTCTCGCCCAGCGACATCACCGGAAATTCCAGCGGGAAGCCGCCGGCCTCGTAGACGCCGCGTTTGACGTGCTCGGCCAGCTCGCGCAGGTGGCCGTTGCACGGAGTCAGTTCCGACCAGGTGTTGCAGATGCCGATCACCGGGCGCCCGTCGAACATGTCGTGCGGGTGGCCCGCGCTCTTGAGCCAGCTGCGGTAGTAGAAACCTTGCTTGCCTTCGCGACCGAACCACGCCTGGCTGCGGCGGACCGGTTTGGTGGGTGAGCCCATGCTGGCGGATTCCTCGAGACCTGATCGGCCCGGATCGGTGCCTGCACGGCGTCGCCCGGGGTGCTTTACGTCGGCGATGCTAGCGGGCATATTGATACATGAAAAATAACAAATATCTGACTATTGATATTTGTTTTCATATATCAAAATCTCATCCACCTAGAGCGAAACGGCATGGACAACACGGCAAACGCGGCGTCTCCCGGCACCGGCAACGCAACCTACGGCAGCCTGCACGGACGCCGGGTCTTCATCACCGGCGGCGGGTCGGGCATCGGCGCTGCGCTGGTCGAGGCCTTCGCCGGGCAGGGCGCGCAGGTCGCCTTCGTCGATGTGGCGGCCGAGGCCAGTGCGGCTCTGGCCGAGCGGCTGGCCGCGGCCGGCCTGGCCAGGCCGTGGTGGCGCCGCTGCGACGTCACCGACGTGGCCGCGCTGCAGGCGGCGCTGGGCCCGGCCGCCGCCGAGCTGGGCGATTTCCATGTGCTGCTCAACAACGTCGGCAGCGACGACCGGCACGCGCTGGACGCGGTGACCCCGGCTTACTGGGAGCGCTGCGTGGCGATCAATCAGCGCGCCGCGTTCTTCGCCATCCAGGCGGTGGTGCCGGGCATGAAGCGGCTCGGCGGCGGTTCGATCGTCAACCTCGGCTCCACCGGCTGGCAGACCAAGACCGGCGGCTATCCGGTCTACGCCACCGCCAAGTCGTCGGTGAACGGGCTGACCCGCGGCCTGGCGCGCGAACTGGGCGCGGCGCGGATCCGCATCAACGTGCTGACCCCGGGCTGGGTGATGACCGAACGCCAGGTCACGCTGTGGCTGGACGAGGCCGGCGAGCGCGAACTGGCGCGCAATCAGTGCCTGCCGGACAAGGTGATGCCCGAGGACATCGCGCGCATGGCGCTGTTCCTGGCCTCGGACGAGGCGCGCGCGATCACCGCGCAAGAGTTCGTGGTGGATGCGGGTTGGACCTGAGCGGCGGATGCGTTGCTGCCATGCGGGAGGGGCCTCGGCCCCGACCGGTCACTGAAACGGTCGCGATTCCGGGCTCCGCTCGTCGCGACTGAAGTCGCTCCCACAAGGACTTGCGGCAGGCCGACTGGGTGCACTGTAGGAGGGGCGTCAGCCCCGACGGTGTCCGAAGACGGAATGTTGATTTCTGCGTTCGGTCGCGGCTGAAGCCGCTCCTACAGGGGCTTGCGGTTGGCCGGCTGGGTGCACTGTGGGAGGGGCTTCAGCCCCGACCTCACTCTTCGGTTCGCGCATCTGCCGGTGTCACCGCATCCTCGGCCGGCGCGACGTAGCCGTACACCGGCCCGGCGGCGGCCTGCAGCGCCTGCAGCATGATCCGCGCGCCCGGCGACAGCAGCCAGTCGGTGCGGGTGACGATGCCGAAGGCGTCCATCCGGCACGACAGCTCCACCGGCACGATCGCCACGCTGCCGTGGTCGGCGAAATGCCGGGCCACGTCCACCGGGACCACTGCCAGGTAGTCGCCATGGCGCAGTAGTTGCGGGAGCACCACCAGCGCCGAGGTCTCCACCACCCGCTTGGGCGGCTCCAGCCCGGCGTTCTGGAACATCAGTTCGAAGCGGTGACGCAGCACGCTGCCGTCCGGCGGCACGATCCAGCCGGCCGCGGCCAGCTCGCGCAGCGCCGGCCGCGGCATCGCCAGCAGCGGATGGCCGGGACGGGCGATCGCGCACACCTCTTCCTCGGCCAGCGCCTGGTAGTGCAGGTTGCGCTTGTCGTGGCGCGCGAACAGCCGTGCCACCACGATGTCGAGCTTGTTCTGCGCCAGTTGCTCCAGCAGCACGTCGCTGCCGTCCACGCGCAGCGTCACCCGCAGCAGCGGATGCTGCTCGGTGACCCGGGCCAGCGCGGCCGGCAGCAGGGTCATCGCCGGCCCGGCGATCGCGCCGACGCTGACGTTGCCGAAATAGCCGGCCTTCAACGCCTCGATCTCGGCGCCGGCCTCGCCCAGGCTGGACAGGGCGATGCGCGCATGGCGGATCATCGCCTCGCCGTACCAGGTCGGGCGCATGCCGCGCGGCAGCCGCTCGAACAGCGGCACCTCCATCATGTCTTCCAGGTCCTTGAGCAGCTTGGACGCGGCCGGCTGCGACATATTCAAGGTCTCGGCGGCGCGATGGATGTTGCCTTCCTCCTCGATCGCCAGTAGCAGCATCAATTGCCGGGTCTTCAGGCGGGCGCGGACGAACCAGGGCGTGGCGGCAGGCATGTCGGCCCTATGCATATGAATGTTCGTATACATTAAGCCAAAAACGATATTTGTTGCATATAGGTCATCCGGCCAGAATAGAACCGCATCCGCGGCACCGGCGGTCTGTGTTGCCGCGCCGCTCTTTCGTATTCCGACAGGCGACCGATTCATGCGATTGATCCAACTGCTCGACGAGTCCGGCATCCCCAGCGTGGGCGCCGTAGAGGCGGACGGCACCCAGGTGCGCCTGCTGCGCGAAGTCGGCTCGACCTATGCGCTGGCCAACGCCGCGCTCGCCGCCGGCCTCGGCCTGGACGCCTACGCCACGCATCAGCTCGGCGACATCGTGCTCGACTACGCCGAACTGCTGGCCAACCACCGCGTGCTGTCGCCGCTGACCCATCCGGACCCGGCGCACTGCCGCGTCACCGGCACCGGCCTGACCCACCTAGGCAGCGCCGCCACCCGCGACGCGATGCACCAGAACCTGCAGCAGCAGGCCGACCAGGGCACGCTCACCGATTCGATGAAGATCTTCCAGCTCGGCGTGGAAGGCGGCATCCCGTGCGACGGCCAGCCCGGTGCGCAGCCGGAATGGTTCTACAAGGGCGACGGCAGCATCCTGGTCGCGCCGGGCGCGCCGTTGCCGTCGCCGGAGTTCGCGCTGGACGGCGGCGAGGAGCCGGAGCTGGTCGGGCTGTACGTGATCGGTGCCGACGGCGTGCCGTACCGGCTCGGCTTCGCGCTCGGCAACGAGTTCTCCGACCACATCACCGAACGCCAGAACTACCTGTACCTGGCCCATTCCAAGCTGCGCGCCTGCGCGGTGGGGCCGGAGCTGCGCAGCGGCGAGCTGCCGCGCGACCTGCGCGGCAGCAGCCGCATCCGCCGCGGCGATGCCCTGATCTGGGAGAAGCCTTTCGTCACCGGCGAGGCCAACATGTGCCACTCGCTGGCCAATCTGGAATACCACCACTTCAAATACGCCGCGCATCGCGTGCCCGGCGACGTGCATCTGCACTTCTTCGGCACCGCCACGCTGAGCTTCGCCGACGGCGTGCAGGCCGAGCCGGGCGACCGCTTCGAGATCGAACTGCCGGAACTGGGCGCGGCCTTGGTCAATCCGCTGCAGCGGGTGTCGGCCGGGTTCGACCTGGGCGGCGTGCGCGCGCTGTAACCGAACAGGAGAACGGCATGAGCCAGCGTTTCCAGAGCTATATCGACGGCCAGTGGGTGGCCGGCAGCGACATCACGGCGGACGAGAATCCGTCCGACCTGTCCGCGCCGGTGGGCGAGGTCGGCAGCGTCGATGCCGACGCGGTGCGTGGCGCGATCGCCGCGGCCAACGCGGCGCAGGCCAAGTGGGCGGCGAGCACGCCGCAGCAGCGCGCCGACGCGCTGGACTTCGTCGGCAGCGAGATCCTGGCGCGCAAACAGGAGCTGGGTACGCTGCTGGCTTCCGAAGAAGGCAAGACCCTGCCGGAGAGCATCGGCGAGGCCGCCCGCGCCGGGCAGATCTTCAAGTTCTTCGCCGGCGAGGCGCTGCGCATTCCCGGCGAAAAACTCGCCTCCACCCGCCCCGGCGTGGACGTGGAGATCACCCGCGAGCCGGTCGGCACGGTCGGCATCATCGCGCCGTGGAATTTCCCGCTGGCGATTCCGGCGTGGAAGATCGCCCCGGCGCTGGCCTACGGGAACACGGTAGTGTTCAAGCCGGCCGAGATCGTGCCCGGCTGCGCCTGGGCGCTGGCCGAGATCCTCAGCCGCGCCGGCCTGCCCAGCGGCGCGTTCAACCTGGTGATCGGCAGCGGCCGCACCGTCGGCCAGGCGCTGGTCGAGGACCGCGGCATCGACGCGCTGAGCTTTACCGGCTCGGTGCCCACCGGCAATCATCTGCTCACGCAGGCCGCCGCGCGCGGGCTGAAGATCCAGTTGGAAATGGGCGGCAAGAATCCGCTGGTGGTGCTGGCCGATGCGGACCTGGACCTGGCGGTGGAGATCGCGGTCAACGGCGCGTACTTCTCCACCGGTCAGCGCTGCACCGCATCGAGCCGGCTGATCGTGGAGCGCGCGGTGTACGACGAATTCGTCGCACGCGTGAGCAAGCGCCTGGCCACGCTGAAGATCGGCCATGCGCTGACCCCCGGCATCGACATCGGCCCGGTCGCCAGCGCCAGCCAGTTCGCGCAGGACCGCGACTACGTGCGCATCGCCCAGGAAGAAGGCGCCGAGCTGGTCTACGGCGGCGAGGCGCTGGAGTGCGAGCACCGGGGCCACTACATGCGCCCGGCGCTGATCGCTGCGCAGCCGCAGCACCGCATCGCGCGCGAGGAAGTGTTCGGCCCGGTCGCGGCGGTGATGCCGGCCGACGACTACGAGCACGCGCTGGCGCTGGCCAACGACACCGAGTTCGGCCTGTGCGCCGGCATCGCCACGCGCTCGCTGCAGCACGCCTCGCATTTCAAGCGGCATGCGCAGGCCGGCATGGTGATGGTCAACCTGCCCACCGCCGGGGTCGATCCGCACGTGCCGTTCGGCGGGCGCAAGGCCTCCAGCTACGGCCCGCGCGAGCAGGGCCGCTATGCGGTGGAGTTCTACACGACGGTCAAGACGGCCTATACATTCGCGGGATGAACTGATCGATCCATTCGCGCGCCTGCCTGGGAGGGTGGGCGGCCGCCGCGGCACTAGCGCCGCGCGACCGCCAGCGTGCAATCAACGAGGAGGGGTTATGCGAAAGTCAGGTATGCGTGCGGCGGTGCTGGGAATGGTGGTGCTGCTGGGCGCGGCGTTGAGCGCGTGTTCCGGCGGCGGCAAGGACGCGGCCGCCAAGCCGGGCCAGATCACGGTCGGCTTCAGCCAAGTCGGCGCCGAGAGCGAGTGGCGCACCGCCAACACCGCCTCGGTCAAGCAGGCGATCGAGCAGGCGGGAATGAAACTGAAATTCTCCGATGCGCAGCAGAAGCAGGAGAACCAGATCAAGGCGCTGCGCTCGTTCATCGCCCAGCGCGTGGACGTGATCGCGTTCTCGCCGGTGGTCGAATCCGGCTGGGAAACCGTGCTGCGCGAAGCCAAGGCGGCGAACATCCCGGTGGTGCTGACCGACCGCGCGGTCAAGGTCTCCGACGACAGCCTGTACACCACGCTGATCGGCTCGGACTTCGTCGAGGAAGGGCGCAAGGCCGGGCGCTGGCTGCTCGAACAGTCGCCGCTGAAGGACGGCGACAAGCCGGTGCGCATCGTCGAACTGCAGGGCACGGTCGGCTCGGCGCCGGCGATCGACCGGATGAAGGGCTTCAAGGACATCATCGCGGCCAACCCGCGCTTCCAGGTGGTGCGCTCGCAGAGCGGCGACTTCACCCGCGCCAAGGGCAAAGAAGTGATGGAGGCGTTCCTGAAGTCGGAAGGGCGCAACATCGACGTGCTCTACGCGCACAACGACGACATGGCGATCGGTGCGATCCAGGCGATCGAGGAAGCCGGGCTGAAGCCGGGCAAGGACATCCTGGTGATTTCGATCGACGGGGTGAAGGGCGCGTTCGAGGCGATGCAGGCCGGCAAGCTCAACGTCACCGTGGAGTGCAATCCGCTGCTCGGCCCGCAACTGGTGCAGGCGATCCGCGATGCCAAGGCCGGCAAGCCGCTGCCCAAGCGCATCGTGGTCGAGGAATCGGTGTACACCCAGGCGCAGGCCGCCGCCGAGCTGCCCAAGCGCAAGTACTGACGGAGCCTGCCGATGACGCCGGTGGTGCTGCATGCGCAGGGACTGAGCAAGGCCTACGCCGGCGTCGCCGCGCTGGACGACGTGGCGCTGTGCCTGCGCGGCGGGGAGATCCACGCGCTGATGGGCCAGAACGGCGCCGGCAAATCCACCCTGATCAAGCTGCTGACCGGCGCGGTCGCCGCCGATGCCGGGCGGATGGCGCTGGGCGGCGAGGCGATCGCGCCGGCCTCGCCGCTGCAGGCGCAGCAGCTGGGCATCAGTACCGTGTACCAGGAAGTGAACCTGTGCCCGAACCTGTCGGTGGCCGAGAACATCTTCGCCGGCCGCTATCCGCTGCAGGGCTGGCCGCGGCGCATCGACTGGCGCCGGGTCGAGCGCGAAGCGCGCGAGTGCCTGCAGCGGCTGGGCGTGGACATCGACGTGCGCCGCGCGCTGTGCGCCTATCCGGTGGCGGTGCAGCAGATGGTGGCGATCGCGCGCGCGCTGAGCGTGTCGGCGCGGGTGCTGATTCTCGACGAACCCACCTCCAGCCTCGACGAAGGCGAGGTCGCCGAGCTGTTCCGGGTGATGCGCGGCCTGCGCGAGCAGGGCATGGCGATCCTGTTCGTGACCCACTTCCTCGACCAGGTGTATGCGGTCTCCGACCGCATCAGCGTGCTGCGCAACGGCCGCTTGGTCGGCGAATACCTGGCCGCGGAGCTGCCGGCGCCGCGGCTGATCGCGGCGATGGTCGGACGCGAACTGGACGTGGCCGCCGCGGCCGCCGCCGCGGTGGACGCCGCGCCGGCCGAGGACGCGCCGGTGCTGCTGCAGACGCAGGGCCTGGGCCGGCGCGGCCAGTTGCACCCGATCGACCTGCAACTGCGCCGCGGCCAGGTGCTGGGCCTGGCCGGCCTGCTCGGCGCCGGCCGCACCGAACTGGCGCGGCTGCTGTTCGGCCTGGACCGCGCCGATTGCGGCCGGGTGTCCATCGACGGCCACGCCGTGGCGCTGCTCGGCCCGCCCGACGCGATCCGCCACGGCCTGGCGCTGTGTCCGGAAGAGCGCAAGACCGACGGCATCGTCGCCGAGCTGTCGGTGCGCGAGAACATCGTGCTGGCGCTGCAGGCGCGCATGGGCCTGCGCCGGTTCCTGCCGCTGGCCGAACAGGTGCGCATCGCGCAGGGCTACGTGGACGCGCTGGGCATCAAGACCGCCAGCGTGGAAACGCCGGTCGGCCTGCTGTCCGGCGGCAACCAGCAGAAAGTGGTGCTGGCGCGCTGGCTGGCGACGCGGCCGCGGCTGCTGATCCTCGACGAACCCACCCGCGGCATCGACATCGCCGCCAAGCAGGACATCATGACCCGCATCCTGGCGCTGGCCCGCGAGGGCATGGCGGTGTTGTTCATTTCCGCCGAGGTCGCCGAGATCGAGCGCATCGCCGACCGCATCGCGGTGCTGCGCGAACGCCGCCTGGTCGGCGAACTGCCGGGCGGCTGCGGCGAACGCGCGGTGTTCCAACTGATCGCCGGGAGCACGGCGGCATGAGCGCGGCGGCCACGTCATCGCCGAGCGCGCCGCGGCTGCCGGCACGCATCGTCGCCCATCCGCTGTTCTGGCCGCTGGCGACGCTGGCGCTGCTGCTGCTCGGCAACGGCCTGTGGAATCCCGGCTTCCTGGCGCTGCAATGGCGCGACGGGCACCTGTACGGCAACCTGGTGGATATCGGCAACCGCGCCGCGCCGCTGGCGTTGGTCGCGCTGGGCATGACCCTGGTGATCGCGGTGCGCGGCCTGGACATCTCCGTCGGCGCAGTGGTAGCGATCGCCGCGACGGTGGCGGCGTGGATGATCGGCGGCGGCGAACACAGCCGCTTCCCGCTGTGGGCGGTGATCGTGGCGCCGTTGCTGGTTGCCGCCGCATGCGGTTTGTGGAACGGCTTGCTGGTGGTCAAGGTCGGCATGCAGCCGATCATCGCCACGCTGATCCTGATGGTGGCCGGGCGCGGCGTGGCGCAGCTGATCGGCGACGGCCAGATCCTGACCATCTACTACCCGCCGTATTTCTATCTCGGCAACGGCTTCCTGCTCGGCCTGCCGTTCGCGCTGTTCGTGGTCGCGGCGGTGTTCGCGGTGTTGCAGCTGCTGCTCGGGCGCACCGCGCTGGGCCTGTTCGTGCGCGCGATCGGGCACAACCCGCGCGCGGCGCGCGTGGCCGGGATCAAGGCGCGGCTGATCGCGGTGCTGCTGTACGTGTTCTGCGCGTTCAGCGCCGGCCTGGCCGGTTTGCTGATCAGCTCCAACGTCAAGAGCGCCGACGCCAACAATGCTGGCCAGCTGATGGAGCTGGACGCGATCCTGGCGGTCACCCTCGGCGGCACGCTGCTCGACGGCGGCCGCTTCAGCCTGGCCGGCAGCCTGATCGGCGCGCTGATCATCCAGACCCTGACCGCCACGATCTACGCGATCGGCGTGCCGGCGCAGGTCAACATGTTGATCAAGGCGCTGCTGGTGTTCGCGGTGATGCTGCTGCAATCGCCGCAGTTCCGCGCCAGCGTGCGCGGCTGGGTGCGGCGTGCCGAGCCGGGAGCGCGGCGATGAGCGCGGCCGGGGCGCCGATCCAGACCGCACGCGGCCTGCGCCGCGCCGGCACGCTGCTGCACGGCGCGCGCCTGCCGCTGGCGATCACCGTGGCCTTGTTCGTGGCCATGGTCGGCGCCGGCGGCGTGCTCTACGACGGTTTCCTGTCGCCGCAGGTGTTCGCCAATCTGCTGATCGACAACGCCTTCCTGTGCATCGCCGCGGTCGGCATGACCTTCGTGATTCTGAGCGGCGGTATCGACCTGTCGGTGGGCGCGGTGATCGCCTTCACCACGGTGCTGTCGGCGTCGCTGGTGCAGCGCCATGGCTGGTCGCCGCTGGCGGCGATCCCGCTGCTGATGCTGCTCGGGGCGCTGTTCGGCGCGTTCATGGGCACGCTGATCCAGCGCTACCGGCTGCAGCCGTTCGTGGTGACCCTGGCCGGCATGTTCCTGGCGCGTGGCGCCAGCTACCTGATCAGCGTCGATTCGATCCCGATCGACGATGCGCTGTACGTGGCCATCGCCCAGTTCCGCGTGCCGATCGGCGCCGGCGCCTCGCTGTCGATCGGCGCGCTGATCGCGCTGGTCACGGTGGCGCTGGGCATGTGGCTGGCGCACTGCACGCGCTTCGGTCGCTGCGTGTACGCGCTAGGCGGCAGCGAGGCCTCGGCGCGGCTGATGGGGCTGCCGGTGGCGGCCACGCAAATCAAGGTGTACGCCTTCAGCGGGTTCTGTTCGGCGCTGGCCGGGGTGGTGTGCACGTTCTACATGCTGTCCGGCTACAGCCTGCATGCGCTGGGCCTGGAACTGGATGCGATCGCCGCGGTGGTGATCGGCGGCAGCTTGCTGGCCGGCGGCAGCGGCTATGTGATCGGCACGCTGTTCGGCGTGCTGATGCTGGGCGTGATCCAGACCTTGATCGTGTTCGACGGCACGCTCAGCTCGTGGTGGACGCGCATTGTGATCGGCGCGCTGCTGCTGCTGTTCTGCCTGATGCAGCGGTTGTTGACCCGGCGCACGCCGGATGCGGGAGCGGACCCATGACGGAGCATGAAGACGCAGGCCTGGCCTGCACACGCCGCGATTTCCTGCACTACGGCGGCGCCTCGCTGGCTGCGCTGGGCCTGTTGACGCAGGGCGAGGCGCTGGGCGCGGCAGCATCGGCCGCCATGCCGGAGCAGCCGAAGCGGCAGCCGTTCGTGCAACTGCGCGAGCAACCGTTCGCGCTGGGCCAGGTGCAATTGCTCGACGGCCCGTTCCTGCAGGCGCGCGAGCGCAACCGCCGCTACCTGATGTCGATTCCCAATGCGCGCCTGCTGCACAACTTTCGGCTTGTCGCGGGCCTTTCCTCGGATGCCGAACCGCTGGGCGGTTGGGAATCGCCTAAGTGCGAACTGCGCGGGCATTTCGCCGGGGGGCATTACCTGTCCGCCTGCGCACTGCTGTACGCCGCCACTGGCGATGCCGCATTGAAGGACAAGGCCGATGCGCTGGTCGCCGAACTGGCGCGTTGCCAGCGCCAGGACGGTTATCTCGGTGCCTATCCGGCCGCGTTCTACGCGCGGCTGCGCCGCGGCGAGGACGTGTGGGTGCCGCTCTACACCGCGCACAAGATACTGGCCGGGCATCTGGACATGGCCCGCCATGCCGGCAACGCCCAGGCGCTGCGCAGCGCGCAGCGCTTCGCCGACTGGCTGGGCGCGTGGATGGACGGCTGCGACGACGCACAGTGGCAGCACATCCTCGGCGTGGAGTTCGGCGGCGTGCAAGAGTCGCTGCTCGAGCTATACCTGCTCAGCGGCGACCCCAAGTACCAGCGCTGGGCCGCGCGCTACGCGCAACCTGCGCTGCTTGAGCCGCTGGCGCAGCAGCGCGACGCATTGGCCGGCCTGCACGCCAACACCCAGATCCCGAAGATCGTCGCTGCCGCGCGCGCCTACGAGATCGGCCGCGACCCCCGCCAGCGCGACATCGCCGCTTTCTTCTGGCGCACGGTCAGCGGCCACCATGCCTACTGCACCGGCGGCACCAGCGACTACGAGCTGTTCGGCAAGCCCGACCACTTCGCCGGGCGCCTGAGCGGGCACAGCCACGAGTGCTGCTGCAGCTACAACATGCTCAAGCTGACCCGGCACCTGTACACCTGGCAGCCGGACGCGGCGCTGATGGACTACTACGAGCGCGTGCTGTTCAACGCGCGCCTGGGCACCCAGGACGAAGCCGGCATGCTGATGTATTTCGTGCCGATGGATGCCGGTTACTGGAAGCTCTACAACACGCCGTTCGCCTCGTTCTGGTGCTGCACCGGCACCGGCGTGGAAGAGTTCGCCAAGAGCAACGACAGCATCTATTTCCGCGACGCTGCCGGCCTCACCGTCAACCTGTTCATCGCCTCGCAGCTGGACTGGCCCGAGCGCGGCCTGCGCGTGGTGCAGCGCACCCGCTTCCCGCAGCAGGAAGGCACCGCGCTGGTGTTCCAGTGCAAGCGCCCGCAGCAGATGACGCTGCGTCTGCGCATCCCGTACTGGGCCACCCAGGGCGTGCGCCTGCGCATCAACGGCAAGGCGCAGGCGATAAAAGCGACCCCGGGCAGCTACCTGGCGCTGCAGCGGCGCTTCGCCGACGGCGACCGCATCGAACTGGATCTGCCAATGGCGCTGCATGCCGCGCCGCTGCCCGACGAACCCAGTCTGCAGGCGATGATGTACGGCCCGCTGGTGCTGGCCGCGCAACTGGGCAGCGACGGCATCGATCCGGCGCAACTGCACGTGTCCGACCAGCGGCCGTCGTTGAACCGGATCGTCGGCCGCCAGCTGCCGGCGGTGTATTTCGCGCCGGAAAAGCTGTGGGCGCGCAAGTGCGAAGGCCACGAGCAGGTGTTCGAGGCCGACGGCATCCAAGGCCCGATCACGCTGATACCGTTCTATCGCATCGCCCACGAGCGTTATGCGGTCTATTGCCGAGCGAGGCCGGTATGGGAAAAGAATCCGCAGTTCTGAGCCGCTGGCGCAGGGCGTCGGCGATGATCGCTGCGGCCTGCGCCTTGCTGCTGTGCGCGCTGCCGGCGCTGGCCGCCGAGCGCATGGTCGGCGAAGTGCTCAGCCCGGACGCCACGCTGCGCGCGCAAGTGAGTGTGGACGCGGCCGGCAGCGCGCACTACCGCGTGCTGCGCGCAGGCCGCGAGGTGCTGTTGCGCTCGCGACTGGGCCTGATCCGCGATGATGCCGATTTCTCCAAGGGCCTGCGCCTGCTCGCGGTGTCGCCGGTCGCGCCAGTGCACGATCGCTACGAACTGCTGACCGGCAAGCGGCGCATCAACGACTACTACGCCAACCGCCGCATGTTCTCCTGGCGCGGCGCCAACGGCGAGCGCCTGCAGATCGAATTCCAGGTCTCCGACGACGGCGTCGCGTTCCGCTACGCTTTCCCGCAGCGCGACCCGACGATCCGCGAGTTGCGCGAGGACGCCACCACGTTCCGCTTCGCCGCCGCCACGCGCGCCTGGCTGCAGCCGATGTCGCCGGCCAAGACCGGCTTCGGCAGGACCAATCCCTCGTACGAGGAGTATTACCTGCAGGACATCGGCGTCGGCACGCCGTCGCCGCTCGCAGCCGGCTGGGTGTATCCGGCCCTGTTCCGCCATGCGGCGGACTGGGTCCTGCTCAGCGAGGGCTCGCTCGGCCGCGGCCATGCCGGCAGCCGCCTGCGCGAGGTCGCCGACGTGCCCGGCGAGTACGCGATCGGCATGCCCGATCCGCGCGAGGTGCTGCCCGGCGGCGCCGCCAATCCGCGCTTCGCGCTGCCATGGCGCTCGCCGTGGCGCATCGTCGCGGTCGGCAGCCTGAAGACCATCGCCGAGTCCACCCTCGGTACCGACCTGGCCGACCCGCCCGCGGTCGCGCCGGTCGCGCCGCCGCAGCCGGGCAAGGCGGCGTGGAGCTGGCCGCTGCTCGGCGACGGCGCCACCACCTTCGCCGTGCAGAAGCGCTACATCGACTTCGCCGCGCGCATGGGCTGGCGCTATACCTTGATCGACGCCCTGTGGGACTCGCAGATCGGCGAAGACAGGATGCGCGAGCTGATCGCTTACGCGCGCAGCAAGCACGTGGCCATCCTGCTCTGGTACAACTCGGCCGGCAGCTGGAACGACGCGCCGCAGACCCCGCGCGACCGCATGCTGACCCACGCCAGCCGCATCCGCGCGTTCGCGCGGCTCAAGGCGATGGGCGTGGCCGGGGTGAAGATCGACTTCTTCGGCGGCGACGGGCAGTCGATGATCGGCTACTACCTGGACATCATGGAAGATGCCGCGCCGTACGGGCTGATGCTCAACTTCCACGGCGCCACCTTGCCGCGCGGCTGGCAGCGCACCTGGCCGGACCTGATGACGATGGAGGCGGTGCGTGGCCTTGAATTCGCCACCTTCGAGCAGGCCAATGCCGACCAGGTGCCGGCGCATGCGGCGATGCTGCCGTTCGCGCGCAACGTGTTCGACCCGATGGACTTCACCCCGCTGGCCCTGGTCAAGCTCAACGACAAGGTGCAGCGCCGCACCACGCCGGGCTTCGAGCTGGCCGAGACGGTGCTGTTCGTGTCCGGCATCCAGCATTACGCCGAGACCCCGGAGAATCTGGAGAAGGCCGCGCCGGAGGTGCGCGCGTTGTTGCGCGAATTGCCGGCGGTGTGGGACGACAGCCGCTATGTGGACGGCTATCCCGGCCGCTTCGCGGTGCTCGCGCGGCGCGGCGGCACGCGCTGGTACGTGGCCGGCATCACCGCCGATGCGCAACCGCGCACGCTGCGCCTGAACCTGGCGGAGCTGGGCGTGGCCGGCCGTGGCGCCCGCCTGATCGCCGATGGCGACGGCCCGCTGGGGCTGGCCAGTCGTCGCATCGAGGTAGGGCCGGCGCAGACCGTGGACGTGGCAGTGCCGGCGCGCGGCGGCTTCTTGCTGCAGTTCGACTGAGCGCGCGCGCCGCTGCCGGCGGCGCAGGCCGGCACGCGCCAGCATAGAATTGGCGCTCGCGACAGGAGCGCTGCCATGCTGAAGATCTGGGGCCGTCACAATTCGAGCAACGTGCGCAAGGTGCTGTGGTGCGCCGAGGAAATCGGCGTGCCTTACGCGTCGATCGAGGCCGGCGGCGCGTTCGGCAAGACCGCCGATCCGGCCTACCGCGCATTGAATCCCAACGGCCTGGTACCGGCGATCGAGGACCACGGCCTGGCGCTGTGGGAATCCAACGCCATCGTGCGCTACCTGGCCGCGCGCTATGCGCCGGACACGCTGTATCCGCATGATCCGGCCGCGCGCGCGCGTGGCGACAAGTGGATGGACTGGACCACCTCCAGCTTCGCCGGCGCGTTCCGCGATCTGTTCTGGGGCACGCTGCGCACCGCGCCCGAAGCGCGCGACGCGGCTAAGATCGCCGCCGCATTGGCGCGTTGCGGCGAATTGCTGGGCATGGCCGATGCGGCGCTGGCGCAGCAGCCGTGGCTGTCGGGCGCGCAGTTCGCGATGGGCGACATCCCGCTGGGCAGCTTCGCCTACGCCTGGTTCGAGATGCCGATCGAACGGCCGGCGCTGCCGCATCTGCAGGACTGGTACGCACGCCTGCAGCAGCGTCCGGCCTACCGCAAGGGCGTGATGACGGCGCTGACCTGAGTATGGTGTGGCCTGCGGCCAGCGTTGCCGCGCCTGTTTCGCTGCAGCGGCCATTCCGCTCGCGCGCATCCGCTACCTGACGGCAAGGAGCCGCCACCTTGATCGACACTCCCAAAATCGTGTTGTGCATTCCCGGCCCATGGCCGGACCGCCCGGATCTGCTCGCGTGCATCGTCCGCGACAGCGGCGGCTATCTGTTCGCCGGGCAGGTTCTGCTGCACACGGAAAGCGGCGACGCCTTCGAACTGCAATACGAGCCGCGCGACCCGGGCATGGCGGACGCGTTCGCCGCCGCCGGGCCGCATTGGCTCGATTCCGACGACATGGCGCGCATCCACGCGCATGCCTCGGTCGTGTATCTGATCGGCGATGGCGGTTCCAGGGTGCGCGCCGAGGCGATGATGCGGGCGGCCGCGGCGCTGCTGGATGCCGGCGGCCTTGGGGTGAAGGTCGAGAGCAGCGGCGTGGCGCACGGCCCGGGCGCGTGGCGTCAGCTGTGCGCGGACCTGGCCTTCTTCAGCGCCCATCGTGCGTATGTATCGAACCTCACCGGCGAGCAGGTGCATTCCTGCGGCATGCACCATTTCGGCATGAAGGACGCGATCGTCGCGGCGCAGGCGGCAGACGACCCGGTCGCGCTGCTGCACACCTTCACCTGGTATCTGTTCACCGAAGCGCCGCCGATGCGCGAGGGCCACACCTTTGCTGTCGCGGAGGATGCGCCGCGCTACCGGCTCGATGCCGAACCCAGCGCCCAGTTCCAGCCCGGCGACCTGTTCGCCAATCCCTACGGGCTATGGCGGCTGACGCCGTTGTGAGGCCGACACTCTCTTCCGTGCAACCGCACCTGTAGGAGCGGCTTCAGCCGCGACAGGACTGCACCGGCAAGTCCCATCGCCAACACGCTTCATGACACGCTAGGCGCACAGACGGTACCCAAATCCTCAGCGCGGCGCGCTACAGCCGGCCGCCGGCCGCTGCCGGCGCCGCCTCGCGCGCGGCGGCGCGGCGCATCACCCAGTTGAACAGCGGCGTGGCCAGCAAGGTGGACACGATCGCCATCAGCACCAGGATCGAGAACAGGCCCTGCTCGATGACCCCGGCCTGCAGGCCGATGTTGATGATGATCAGCTCCATCAGCCCGCGTGCGTTCATCAGCGCGCCGATCGCCATCGCATCGCGATTGTTCTCGCCGCTGACGCGCGCCGCGGCCCAGCAGGCCATGCCCTTGCCCAGGAACGAGGCGAGCAGGATCGCCACCGCGGCGATCAGGATCTGCGGGTCCAGCAGCACGCTGAGCTGGGTCTTTAGCCCAGAGAAGGTGAAGAACATCGGCAGCAGGAACACCACCACGAACGGTTGCAACTGCTCGCGCAGCTTTTCTGTCAGCGCGCCCTTGGGCAGGCAGGCGCCCAGCAGGAAGCCGCCGAACACCGCATGGATGCCGATCGCGTCCATCGCCCAGGCGCTCGTGCAGAAGAGCATCAGCACCACCGCCAGCACGCTGGCGCTGAGCGGCTGGTCGGGACGCACGTGGTCGGCCAGGCGGCGCAGCCAATGACGGCCGACCAGCATCATGAACAATGCGTAGCCCACGCCGCCGCCGATCGCCAGGTAGGCGCTGTTCCAACTGCCGCCGAAGCTGGCCAGCACGATGGCCAGGATGCACCACGCTGCCGCATCGTCCACCGCGCCGGCGGTGAGCGCCAGGGTGCCCAGGGAACTGCCGGTGAGGCCGCGCTCGTGGATGATCCGCGCCAGCATCGGGAACGCGGTGATGGCGATGGCCGCGCCCAGGAACAGCGAGGCTTCCAGGATCTTGGCCTTGGCCGAGAACAGGCCGGGGGTATGCAGCAGCCACGGCACCAGCGCGAACGCCAGCACGAACGGCATCGCGATGCCGGCCAGCGACACGCTCAGCGCGCTGCGGTAGCGCGCACGGAAATGCTCGCTGCGGAAGTCGGTGCCGACCAGGAACATGTACAGGCCCACGCCGAACTGCGCGACCACGTACAGCATGTCCAGGGTCTGCTTGGGGAACAGCGCCTGCTGCAACTCCGGCAGCACCAGGCCGAACAGCGACGGCCCCAGCGCCACGCCGGCGATCATCTCGCCCACCACCTGCGGCTGGCCCACGCGCCTGGCGAGCAGGCCGACCAGGCGGCATATCAACAGGATCGCCGCCGCCTGCAGAAAAAAATACACCGACATCTGCGGGGTGGTCATTGGGTACGCATCCTCGATAGGTCGGCGGATGATAGGAGCGCATCGCGCATAAATCCATGGATGCCGTCCGCCCCGCCATGCGCGCCGGTCGCTGCGGCGAACCGCCGCTGTTAGTTTAGGCGGCGACCGTTGCGCGCCGGATGCAGTGCCATGCGAAGCGGCGTGGCGGGGCTGTGGGTGCCCGCCGGGCGCGTTACCGCCAGGCCGGATCGCGGCAGGTCGAGGTGCCGGTTCGCCGGCGCCGGTTTTTTGCCCGGCGCATGCGCGCGCGCCGCGATCCGGGCTTGATGGGAGCCCCGACCCCGGAGCCGCGCATGCCTCGATTCGTTGCCATTCTCGCCTTGCTGCCTGCGCTCGCCGCGGCGCAGGCGCCGCCATGCGCGACGGCGCTGCAGGTGGCGCAGCGGCTGTACCAGGCACGCGATTTCTATCGGCGGCCGCAGAATCTGGACGGGCTGCTGACCCCATCCTTCGCCTACGCGATCAAGACCGAACTCACCTGCGCCGAGCGCGACGGCGTCCGGACGACCCGTGGACCCATGCGCAGGACGGCGCCATCCAGGGCGCGCCACGCTTCACCCTGGTGTCCGGCGGCTCCCTGGCGACCGTGCTGGAGGTGCGCATGGACTACCGGCTGGCGCTGCACGGCACGGCCAGCAGACCCGGCTCGGTGAAGATCGAACTGCAGCGCCGCGGCAACGGCTGCTGGGCGGTCAGCGACCTGATCTCGCCGGACGGCGACTCGCTGTTCGCGCGGCTGTCCAACACGCCGGAATAAACGCGGCGCATAAAAAAACCACGCCGACCTGCGTCGACGTGGTTTGGACGACCAGCCCGCGCCCTGCAGCGGGAGGGTAGGCGCGAAGACGTCCGCGACTATCGCGTCTATTGCAGCTTGAGCATCACGATCGCCTTGGCCGGCAGCGCCACCTTCAGCGTGCCGCCCTGCAGGCTGGCGCCGTTGAACGCGGCCGGCTGCAGCGCCTGTGGTTGCTCGAAGGTGTTGAGTGCGGTGATCTTCGGTGCGGTGAGGATCTGCCCGCTGACGCCGCCGGCCTGCACGCCGCCGACCTGCACCACGACCTCGGCGGTGTGGTTCGGATCCAGGTTGGTCAGCGCCACATAGACGTGGCCGTCCTTGGCCTTGACCGCCGAACCGTGCACCGACGGCACCGTGTATTTGCCGAGCGTGTAGTCGGGCGCCTTGATCTGCAGCGGCAGCGCGGTCGCGTCCTGGTAGGGCTTGTACATCGCGAACACGTGGTAGGTCGGGGTCAGCAGCATCTTGTCGCCGTCGGTGAGGATCATCGCCTGCAGTACGTTGACCATCTGCGCGATGTTGGCCATGCGCACGCGGTCGGCGTGCTGGACGAAGATGTCCAGGTTGAGCGAAGCCACCAGCGCATCGCGCAAGGTGTTCTGCTGGCGCAGGAAGCCCGGATTGACATCGGGCAAGCCCTTGTACCAGGTGCCCCATTCGTCCACCACCAGCGCGACCTTCTTGTCGGGGTCGTACCTGTCCATGATCGCGCTGTGCTTGGTCAGCAGCTCATCCATCACCAGCGTGCGCGACAGGGTCTCGATCCAGTCGTTCTCGTTGAAATCGGTGGAGGACGCGCGCGGCGGCCAGCCGCCTGGGAAGGTGTAGTAGTGCAGGCTCAGGCCGTCCATGAACTTGGTGGCCTCGCGCATCATTACTTCGGTCCAGTGATAGTCCGAATCGTTGGGGCCGGGCGCGATCTTCATGATCTTCTGGTCGGCCGGCGCCTTGACGAAGGTCTGGTAGCGGCGGTACACGTCGGCGGCGTATTCCGCGCGCATGTTGCCGCCGCAGCCCCACAGCTCGTTGCCCACGCCGAAGTACGGCACCTTCCACGGCGCCTGGCGGCCGTTGCCGCGGCGCTGGTTGGCCAGCGTGGACTTGGTCGGCGCGGTCATGTACTCCACCCATTGCGCCATTTCGTCCGGCGCGGCGTCGCCGACGTTGCCGGCCACGTAGGCCTGGGTGCCGAGCAGCTCGGTGAAGTCCATGAACTCATGGGTGCCGAAGCTGTTCGGTTCCTCGACGCCGCCCCAGTGCGTGTTGATGCTGGTCGGGCGCTTGGCGCGCGGGCCGATGCCGTCGCGCCAGTGGTATTCGTCGGCGAAGCAGCCGCCGGGCCAGCGGATGTTGGGCACGTCCAGCGCCTTCAGCGCCGCGACCACGTCGTTGCGGTAGCCGCGGGTGTTGGGGATCTTCGAGTCCGGCCCGACCCACACGCCGCCGTAGATGCCGTTGCCCAGGTGTTCGGCGAACTGCCCGAACAGGTTGCGCGAAACCTGCGCGCCCGGCTGGTCGACATGCAGCGTGCCGCGCACCTCCACGTCGGCGGCCTGCGCCAGTCCGGCGCCGAGCGTCAGCGCGGCCACCGCGGCGGCCAGCGGCAGGCGTCGCCGCCAGCGCAGCGCGGCGTTCTTCAATGAGCGGGTCGAGAGCATCGTGGGTCTCCTGGGTCGGTGGGGCGGCGGCGGCCCGCAAGGGCGCCGCGTCGGTGAAGGGCGGCATTCGCCGTGTGCGGCGCATGTAATCCGATGGAGGCTGGCGCACGCATGGCGAACGGCGGCGGTGGCGGTGGAGGCTGGCAGTGCGCGGCAGGGGGGGCGGTAGCGGTGCAGATCGCAATCCTTGTGACCGGTGAGGGTGCGGCGGCACGGCAGCGGGTCCCGGCCATGGTTCGAGCATAGGCAGGCCGGCACATTGCGACCAATCACTTAAATCCTCGCTGCTATAGCCGATTCGCATTGCTGCGGCGGCGGTCCGGCGTCGTGCGTTGCCGTTGCGCTCCCGATGCGCGCAGCGAGGATAGGCGCGCGACAGATCGCCGACCAATGATTTAAATCGGCCTGGCGATATGGGGATTGCAATGATGCGATGCCGCAGATTGCGTGCGGGGATTGCGCCGCGCAGCGCCGTGCAATGGCAGCGGCAAGCGCGCGGCGTGCTGCATCGCTGCAGCAGCGTGCGCGACGATGGCTTGCGGGCGGCTGTGCTGGTTATGCTGCGCGGCATGCGTGGAACGCGCCCACCCAACCAGGAACCCTGCATGTCATCGATCTTCGGCCAGCTTCCCGACGGTACCGCTATCCAACGCGTGGTGCTGTACAGCGGCGCAGGCCTGTGCGCGGAGCTGCTGACCTACGGCGGCCTGTTGCGCAGCCTCAGCCTGGACACCGCGCGCGGCCGTACCGAGTTGGTGCTCGGCCTGCCGACGCTGGACGCCTATTTGCACGATCCGGCTTATCTCGGCGTGTTGGTCGGCCGCTTCGGCAACCGCATCGCCGGCGCGGCCTTCGACCTGGACGGACAACGCTACGCGGTCGCCGCCAACGAGGGCACCAATCATCTGCATGGCGGCGCGCGCGGATTCGGGCGCCGGGTGTGGTCGGTGCAGGCGCAGTCCGAGCACCACCTGCAACTGCACTACGACTCGCCGGCCGGCGAGGAAGGCTATCCGGGCACGCTGCGAGTCAGTGCCGAATTCACCCTGCACGGCCGCACCCTGGAACTGCAGTTCGCCGCGCAGACCGACGCGCCGACCCCGCTCAATCTCACCCATCATCCGTATTTCAACCTGGCCGGCGACGCCAGTGTGGCGGCCGCCGCGCAATGGCTGCGGGTGCCGGCCGACCGTTACCTGCCGGTGGCCGACGCCGCGTTGCTGCCCACCGGCGAGGTCGCCGCGGTGGCCGGCACGCCGTTCGACTTCCGCAGCCCGCGCGCGATCGCCGACAAGGACAGCGCCGCCGATCCGCAGCTGCGCCTGAGCGGCGGCTACGACCATTGCCTGGTGCTGGCCGAACCGCGCGACTGCAGCGCCATCCTGTATTCGCCGCACAGCGGCGTGGCCATGCGCATCGCCAGTGCGATGCCGGCGCTGCAACTGTACGAAGGGCATTGGCTGGACCGCCAGCATCCCGGCCTGGGCCGCGGCGTGTGCCTGGAGCCGCAGGGCTATCCGGATGCGCCGAACCAGCCGGGCTTTCCCGACACCATCCTGCGCCCCGGCCAGATCTACCGGCACCGCATCGAATACCGCTTCGCCGAGGTCGGCGCGCATGCCGATTGGGCCGCGGTGGAGGCGGCATTGGCCGATTGAGGCGCGATACCGGTCTGCCGGCAGACATCGCGCTCCCTGTAGGAGCGGCTTCAGCCGCGACAGGTTCTAACCGGAGGTCCTGTCGCGGCTGAAGCCGCTCCTAAAGAGGAAGCAGGGCGCTTCCGGGGCTACCGCGCAGCCGCTACTGCGGGTGGCCCAGCACCAGTTCGATGACGAACTTGCTGCCGAAGAACGCCAGCAGCAGCAACAGCATCGCCGCCAGGGTCCAGTGCACCGCCTTGATCCCGCGCCAGCCGTAGCGCCAGCGGCCGAACAGCAGCGCGCCGAACACGATCCACGACAGCACGCTGAGCACGGTCTTCTGCACCAGCCGCTGCGCCAGGAAATCCTGCACGAACAGCACCCCGGTCAGCAGGGTCAGGGTCAGCAGGATGAAGCCGACCACGATGGTGCGGAACAGCAGCGTCTCCAGCGCGGTCAGCGGCGGCAGCGCGCGCAGCCACGGGTGGAAATCGCGGCGCCGCAGCGCGCGCTCCTGCAGCCACAGCATCACCGCCAGCAGCGCAGCGATGCCCAGCGTGGCGTAGGCCAGCAGCGCCATCCACGCGTGCAGCTGCAGCCGCCAGTCCAGCACCGGCGCCGGTTCGTGGCCGTGCGAGTGGTAGGCCAGCAGCAGCGCCGCCGACAGCGGGAACACCACCACGCCCAGCGCCGCCATGCGCCCGCTGGCGCCGACCAGCGCGGTCATCAGCGCCATGCCCAGGCTGACCAGCGACAGCGCGGCGAAGAAATGCATGTCCGGCCCGCCGGCGGTGTGCAGCGCCACCTGCACGTGATAGCCGGCATGCAGCGCCACCGCCGGCAGCGCCGCCCACAGCCAGGCGCGGCTGCGCTCGACCCGGTCGCGCACCACCGAGCCGACCAGCAGGCCGGTGGCGCTCAGGTACAGCAGGGTCGCGACGAGGATCAGGAACATCGCGTCAGTTTCGCATATCGGGCCGGCACTGGTGGCGCGGGTGCCGTGCTGCGCGCGCGGCGGCGGACCCGGGACGCCGCCGTCTCCGCGATCGCCGGCGGGCGCGGCTACAACGGGCGCGGCTATAATCGGCGACCGTTTCCCGTCTGCGACCCGCCCGCATGTTCGAATCCCTCACCCAACGCCTCTCCGGCACCATGCAGCGTCTGCGCGGCCGCGGCCGCCTGACCGAGGAGAACATCCGCGAAGCCACCCGCGAGGTGCGCATCGCGCTGCTCGAGGCCGACGTCGCGCTGCCGGTGGTGCAGGCGCTGATCGAACGCATCAAGGTGCGCGCGGTCGGCCAGGAAGTGCTCAAGAGCCTGACCCCGGGCCAGGCGCTGATCAAGGTCGTGCGCGACGAGCTGACCACGGTGATGGGTTCGGCCGCCAGCGACCTCAACCTCAACGTGCCGGCGCCGGCGATCGTGCTGATGGCCGGCCTGCAGGGCGCGGGCAAGACCACCACGGTCGGCAAGCTGGCCAAGCACCTGAAGGAAAAGCGCAAGAAGAAGGTGATGGTGGTCTCGGCCGACGTCTACCGCCCGGCCGCGATCGAGCAGCTCAAGACCCTGGCCGAGCAGGTCGGGGTGCTGTTCTTCCCGTCCGAAGCCTCGCAGCAGCCGGTGGACATCGTCCGCGCCGCGATCGCCGACGCGCGCAAGTCCTTCGTCGACGTGCTGCTGGTCGACACCGCCGGCCGCCTCGCCATCGACGCGGCGATGATGGCCGAGATCAAGGCGCTGCACGCCGCGATCAACCCGGCCGAGACCCTGTTCGTGGTCGATGCGATGACCGGCCAGGACGCGGCCAACACCGCCAAGGCGTTCAGCGAGGCGCTGCCGCTGACCGGCGTGGTGCTGACCAAGACCGACGGCGACGCCCGCGGCGGCGCGGCGCTGAGCGTGCGCTACATCACCGGCAAGCCGATCAAGTTCATCGGCGTGGGCGAGAAGCCCGACGGCCTGGACGTATTCCATCCCGACCGCCTGGCCAGCCGTATCCTGGATATGGGCGACGTGCTGTCGCTGGTCGAGCAGGTCGAGCACCAGGTCGACAAGGACAAGGCGCAGAAGCTGGCCGAGAAGGTCGCCAAGGGCAAGAAGTTCGACCTCAACGACATGCGCGACCAGCTCGAGCAGATGCAGAACATGGGCGGCATTTCCGGGCTGATGGACAAGCTGCCGGGCATGGGCCAGATCCCTGAGCACCTCAAGCAGCAGGTCGCCGGCAACAAGGACGTGCCGCGGATGATCGCGATCATCGGTTCGATGACCAAGAAGGAGCGGCGCAATCCGACCCTGCTCAACGGCTCGCGCCGCGCCCGCATCGCACGCGGTTCCGGCACCCAGCCGGCCGACGTCAACAAGCTGATGAAGCAGTACCAGCAGATGGAGAAGATGATGTCGAAGATGGCCGGTGGCGGCATGAAGGGCCTGATGCGCGGCATGAAAGGCATGATGGGCGGCATGGGCGGCATGGGCGGCCGCGGCGGCCTGCCGTTCCGCTGAGCCCCCTCACAGCGCTTGGAAAGTAGCCCCTTTCCCCCGGGAGAGGGGTTGGGGGAGGGGCGGGCGGGAAAGCGTCTCGCGGAGTTTGGGCGCACGAGGCCCCGTACCCGCATCCGCCCCTGCGGGGCACCTTCACCCGAAAAGGCGGCCATGGTCCCGACGGGAGAAGGAACAGCCACCTCGCCATGCATGGAGAGGCGAGGGTGTGGGGAGGTGGCGAAGCCACCTCGTCACCCGTCCCGAGTGCAGCCTTCACCCCGCGTGCGCCCTGCTTGCCGCACCCCGCAGCCGCCGCGCAGAAACTGGCATCATCCGCTGCGCCATCCGCCACGCCGCCACCGCGGCATCGACCCGCCATGAACGATTCGCTGCACCACCGCGTCACCGCGTTCTGCACGCGCTTCGCCCTGCGCCTGCCGATCCTGCTGTCGCCGATGGCCGGCACCTGTCCGGTACCGTTGTCGGTGGCGGTCGCGCAGGCAGGCGGCATGGGCGCAATGGGCGCTGTGCTGTCCTCGGCCGCGGACATCGGCACCTGGATGCAGGCGTTCCGCCACGGCAGCGACGGGCCGGCGCAGGTCAACCTGTGGGTGCCCGATCCGCCGCCGCTGCGCGATGCCGCCGCCGAGGCGGCCACCCGCGCGTTCCTCGCGCAATGGGGGCCGCCGGTCGAGGCCACGGCCGGCGATGCCGGTCCTGCCGATTTCGCCGCGCAATGCGCCGCACTGCTGGACGCGCGCCCGGCAGTGGCGTCCTCGATCATGGGCTTGTTCCCGCCCGCCTTCGTCGCCCAGCTGAAGCAGGCCGGCATCGCCTGGTTCGCCTGCGCCACCACGCTGGACGAGGCGCTGGCGGCGCAGGCGGCGGGTGCCGATGCGGTGGTCGCGCAAGGCGCCGAGGCCGGCGGCCACCGCGGTGTATTCAATGCGGCGCGCGCCGAGCAGCAGCTGAGCGGCCTGTTCGCGCTGCTGCCGCGGCTGGCCGACCGGCTTGACGTGCCGGTGATCGCCGCCGGCGGCATCGGCGATGGCCGCGGCATCGCCGCGGCGCTGACCCTGGGCGCCAGCGCGGTGCAGATCGGCACCGCGTTCCTGCGCACCCCGGAAGCGGCGCTGGCGCCAGCCTGGGCCGAGGCGCTGGCAGGTGCCGGGCCGGAACAGACCGCGCTGACCCGCGCCTTTTCCGGCCGCCTCGGCCGCGCGCTGGTCACCGACTACGTGCGTGCCGCGGCCGAACCCGCCGCGCCGCCGCCGCGGCCCTACCCGGTGCAGCGCGGGCTGACAGCGCCGATGCGTCAGGCCGCCGCGCGGCAAGGCCGCCTGGCGGCGATGCAGGCCTGGGCAGGGCAGTCGGCATGGATGGCGCCGGCGCAGCCGGCGGCGACCCTGCTCGACAGTTGGTGGGACCAGGCGCAGGCGCTGCTGTGAGCGCCAGGCTGTTCTGTCACGGGAGGCCAGCGAGCGCGGAAGCATTGGCCGCGCCGGCGCTGGTCAACTACGGCCACTTCAGCACGATGCAGGTGCGCGACGGCGCGGTGCGCGGCTTCGACCTGCATCTGCAGCGGCTCGATGAGGCCACCCGCACGTTGTTCGGCAGCGAACTGCCGGCCGATCGGATCCGCGCCGAGTTGCGCGCGGCGCTGCAGGCATTCGGCAGCGGCGCTGCGTCGCTGCGCGCCAGCGTGTTCGCGCGCGACTTCGATTTCCGCCGTGCCGATGCGGCCTGCACGCCGGAACTGCTGGTGTCGCTGGCCGCGCCCGTACAGGCGGACGCCACGCCATTGCGGCTGCGCAGTGCGGTGTTCGCGCGTGAACTGCCGCAGATCAAGCACGCCGGCAGCTTTGCCCTGTTCCACCAGCGCCGGCTGGCGCTGCAAGCCGGTTTCGACGATGCGCTGTTCGTGGATGCGCAGGGCCTGGTCGCCGAGGGCTCGACCTGGAACCTGGGCGCCTGGGACGGGCGGAGCGTGCTGTGGCCGCAGGCGCCGGCCCTGCGCGGCACCCAGGAGCGGCTGCTGCAGGTCGGTCTGGCCGCGCTCGGCGTGGCCCAGCAGGTGCGGCCGCTGCATCTGCGCGAACTGGCCGGGCCTGTGGCCGCCTTCGCCTGCAACGCGCGCGGCCAGCAGGCCATCGCCGCGGTGGACGGGCAGGCACTGGGGCCGGTCGCGGAGCTGTTGCAAATGCTGGACGCGGCGCTCGAGACCCAAGCCTGGCAAGCCATCTGACGGGTCGGGGGGAGCGACTTGGCAGCGTTCCACCCGCCCGCTATAATCGCCGGCTTACCGCGCCATCCTGGCGACTGGGCAACACCGGAAACTCAACCATGGTCAAGATTCGCCTTACCCGTGGCGGCGCCAAGAAGCGTCCCTTTTACCACATCATCGTCACCGACGTGCGCAGCGCGCGCGACGGCCGCAACATCGAGCGCCTGGGCTACTACAACCCGGTCGCGCAGGGCGCCGAGCCGCGCATCGTGCTCGACCTGCCGCGCGTGGACCATTGGGTGTCCAACGGCGCGCAGCTGACCGACAAGGTGCGCAACCTGTATCGCGAAGCGACCAAGGCCCAGGCCACCGCGGCCTGATCCTGCGGGCCGCGCCTGGCGCGGTCCTTCGGTTTTTGCACCTATGAAAGACAGTCAGCGCCGTATCCTACTGGGCAGGATCCTGGGCGCCTTCGGCGTACGTGGCGAGGCCAAGCTCGAGTCGTGGACCGAGCCGCGCCTCGCCATTTTTCGCTATCAGCCCTGGATCGTGCGCAAGCCCGACGGCAGCGAAAGCAGCCTCAGCGGCGTGCGTGGCCGCGAATCCAGCAAGCATCTGGTGGTCACCTTGCCCGACGTCACCGATCGCGATGCGGTCGAGGCGCTGCGCGGCACCGAGATCTACGTGGCGCGCGATACCTTGCCGCCGCCCAAGCCCGACGAATACTACTGGGTGGACCTGGAAGGTCTGGACGTGCGCACCGTCGACGGCGTGGCTCTGGGGCAGGTCTCGCACCTGTTCTCCAATGGCGCCAACGACGTGCTGGTGGTGCGCGGCGACCGCGAGCGGCTGCTGCCGTTCGTGCAGCCGGACTGCGTCAAGTCGGTGGATTTCGATGCCAATCTGATCGTGGTCGACTGGGATCCAGAATTCTGAGGGTGCCGGGGCTTGCGCCGATCCAGCGGCCGCCCACGCTCTGCCAGTCCCGAGTCCCGAGTCCCGAGTCCGCCCATGCGCATCGACGTCATCAGCCTGTTTCCGGAGTTCGTCGCCCAGTGCGCCGCGTTCGGCGTGGTCGGCCGTGCGCAGGAGCGCGCGCTGCTGGCGCTGCATGGCTGGAACCCGCGCGACTACGCCAGCGGCGGCTACCGCAAGGTGGACGACCGTCCGTTCGGCGGCGGCCCGGGCATGGTGATGATGATCGAGCCGCTGCAGGCCTGCCTGCAGGCGGTGCGCGAGGCCGACCCGCAACCGGCGCCGGTGATCTACCTCAGCCCGCAGGGCGCGCCGCTGACCCAGGCCAAGGCCCGCCAACTGGCGGCGCTGCCGCGGCTGGTGCTGCTGTGCGGGCGCTACGAGGGGGTGGACGAGCGCTTCGTCGCCGCCGCGGTGGACGAGGAGATCTCGATCGGCGACTACGTGCTGTCCGGCGGCGAGCTGGCCGCGGCGGTGCTGGTCGATGCGGTCACCCGGCTGCAGGAGGGCGCGCTGAACGATGCCGAGTCCGCCGCCCAGGACAGCTTCGAAGGCCCGGACGGGCTGCTCGACTGCCCGCACTACACCCATCCGCGCGAACACGCGCTGGGCGAAGCGCCGGCCATCCTGCGCTCTGGCAACCATGCCGCGATCGCGCGCTGGCGGCGCATGCAGGCGCTGGGCCGGACCTGGCTGCGGCGCCCGGACCTCCTGGACGAAGCGGCGCTGAGCGCGGCCGACCGCTGCCTGCTGCAGGAATTCCGCCAGGGCCTGCAGGCCGATCCGGCCCCTGTGCAGGAAAATCCCTCCAAGCCCTAGCCATGGCCGCACGACTGGGTTAAAATGCCCGGCTTTCCGGTCAAGTCCTCTGCGTCTTGGCCCATCCCCGATATCGCGTAATCGCCTCGCGCAATCGCCGTGCGGCGACTGCCGGACCACCTCACCAGACACAAGCGGTGCCCACCATGAGCAAGCTCAACAAGACCATCCTGGCCGACTTCGAAGCCGCCCAGATCCAGCGCAAGCTGCCGGAGTTCAACCAGGGCGACACCATCGTCGTCAACGTCAAGGTGAAGGAAGGCAACCGCGAGCGCGTCCAGGCCTACGAAGGCGTGGTGATCGGCACCAAGAACGCCGGCCTGAACTCCTCGTTCACCGTGCGCAAGATCTCGCACGGCTTCGGCGTGGAGCGCGTGTTCCAGAGCCACAGCGCCATCATCGACTCGGTCGAAGTGAAGCGCCGCGGCAAGGTCCGCGCCGGCAAGCTGTACTATCTGCGTGGCCTGGAAGGCAAGGCCGCCCGCATCAAGGAAGATCTGGCCGCCGCTGCGCAGGCCAAGGTCGCGCGCCAGGCCGCTGCGGCCGCCGCCAAGGCCGAGTAATCCCACAGCGACTCCGGTCGCTGCCGCGACGGCCGCCTTCGGGCGGCCGTTTGCGTTTGTGGGCGGGGTGTCTGCGATGCGCGGTGGCTGCGCTCGATGTGTCGGGCTTGCGCGCTGGGCATGATGCGGGCTGGAGGTTCCGGTCGGGGCTGAAGCCCCTCCTACAGTGCTCCAGACAGCCCGCCGTAAGTCCCTGTAGGAGCGGTTTTCAACCGCGACCGAGCGCAGCCGCGGACCATCCACGCAGCTAGAGCGTCGGGTGCTTCAATGCCGACCGCGTTCCCTCGATGCCGCTTCGGCCGAAACGAAGCGAGAGCGCTTTCCCGGAGTCGCCGCAAGCTGTATGTGGGAGCGGCTTCAGTGGCGACGGGACTTCCCGAGAGAGTCCGTCGCCATTGAAGCCGCTCCCACAGGCGACTGCCTCGATCGAAAGGCGGGCGCTCAGCGCGCCGGATCCTGCGCGATCGACACATCCGCGACCGCGGCCGGCGGCGCCGCCGGCACTTCCGCCGGATGCGCCATTTCCTCCGCGCGCGGTTGGCTCAGCATGCGCGCCTTGCGCCAGTTGCCCCAGCGGTAATAGGCCAGCGACAAGGACATCGCGCAGATCGAACTGGTCGGGAAGCTCCACCACACCGCATCGGCGCCGAACTGCGGCTGCAGCAGCTGCGCGAACGGCACGCGGATGCCCCACAGCGACAGCGCCAGGATCAGCAGCGGCGGGATCACCGCGCCGGTGGCGCGGACCACGCCGGAGATCACGAAGGTCACGCCGAAGAACAGGAACGACCACACCGCGATGTGGTTGAGATGGCGCGCGATCTCCAGCGCCGCGCTGTGCGGCGGCAGGAACAGGGACAGAGTCCAGCGGTCGAGCAGGATCAGTGGCGCGATCAGCGCGCCGGTCAGCAGGAAGTTGAACAGCACGCCCTGCCGCACGGTCGCCGCGACCCGGTCCCAGCGCTGCGCGCCGACGTTCTGCGCGGCCATCGACGAGCACGCCGCGCCGATCGCCATCGCCGGCATCTGCACATAGGTCCACAACTGCATCGCTGCGCCGTAGGCGGCCGAGGTATCGGTGCCGTAGCCGTTGACCATCGAAATCATCACGATCATCGCCAGCGAGATCAGCACCATCTGCAGGCCCATCGGCACGCCCTTGACCACCAGTGCGCGCAGGATCGTCGTATCGATGCGGAACAGCCCCGCGTCCTGCCGGCCCAGCCACAGCACATGGCGTTTGTGCCGCAGGTACAGTAGCAGCCCGCTCAGGGCGATGGCCTGCGCGATCAGCGTGGCCCAGGCGGCGCCGGCGATGCCCAGTTTCGGGAACGGCCCCAGCCCAAACAGCAGCAGCGGATTGAAGCCGATGTCCAGCGCCACCGACAGCAGCAGGAAGCGGAACGGCGTGCGCGAGTCGCCGGTGCCGCGCAGCGCCGCCGACAGGAACGCGAACGCGTACAGCAGCGGCATCGCCAGGAAGATCACCCGCAGATAGGCCTCGGCCAGCGGCAGCGAGGTGGCCGGGGTGCCCATCGCCGCCAGCAGGTGCCGCGCCAGCCAACAGCCGCCGGCCGCGATCAACACCGAGATGCCGAGGAAGAATGTGGCGCTGGTACCCATCACGCGTCGCGCCTGCAGCACGTCGCCACGGCCCATCGCCTGGCCGATCAGGATGGTGGCGGCCATGCCGATGCCGAACACCGAGCCGATCAGGAAGAACATGATGCTGTTGGCGTTGGCCGCCGCGGTTAGCGCCGCCTCGCCGAGGTAGCGGCCCACCCAGATCGCATTGACCGACCCGTTCAGCGACTGCGCGATGTTGCCGGCCAGGATCGGCAGCGCGAACAGCAGCAACTGCCGGCCGATCGGGCCTTCGGTGAGCGCGGCGGACTTGGGCATCGCGTGCCTGCAGGACGGGAACGTGAAGCAGCGCACATTAACACCTGCACGCGCCTCCGGGGAGGCAACGCATGGCAGGTGTGGCGTGGCCGGCAACGTCCTAGGCTGAATGCGTCGATGCGGGGGGGCGGCTTGCAGTGGCTGGCACAGCTGGCGGCACACATGACCAAGCAGAGGAACTTGCAATGCCCAAATCGCGCCGCCATCTGCAGTGGATCGGATGCAGCGCGCTGGTGCTGGTCCTGGCTGGCTGCGCCGACAGCGCGCGCTGGGGCGATGCCAAGGTGCGGCCCGGCGAGCGCCCGCAATGCCTGGTCGGCGAGGACGATAGCGCGCTGCCGCCGCGCGCCGACGGCCTGGCGCTCAGCCAGCGCCGGCAGCGCCGCCATCCGCAGCCGTCGCTGCGGTGGTCCGGCGAGCGACCCGACACCCAACCCATGCAGGTGGATTTCCGTCAGCACGATGAATGAACCGTTAGCGCAACCGAGCGTGGTCCGGCTGGATGTCTGGCTGTGGGCCGCGCGCTTCTTCAAGACCCGCAGCGTGGCCAAGCAGGCGGTGGAAACCGGCAAGGTCGGCGTGGCCGGGCAGCGGCCGAAATCCTCGCGCGCGGTGCGCGTGGGCGAGCAGTTGCGCGTGGAGCGCGGCGAGGAGGTGTTCGAGATCCAGGTGCTGGCGCTCAGCGACGACCGCGGCCCGGCCAGCGTCGCGCAGACGCTGTACCTGGAAAGCGACGCCTCGCGCGAGCGGCGCGCGCAGCAACGCGCGCAACGCCACGCCGAACGCAACGGCTACCGGGCCCCCGATGGCAAGCCTGACAAGCGCGCACGGCGCCTGATCCGCGCGCTGGGCGATCTGGACGCGCTGTAGAAGCGGAGTACGATCGAAGGGCCGGTGTGCCCTTACCGCGCCTACCCCTTTGTAGGAGCGGCTTCAGCCGCGACGAACGCAGCGGTGAACCGATCGGTGTTGGAGAGTGTCGGGACTGAAGTCCCTCCTACAGTGCACCCAGCCAGCACGCCGCAGATCCCCTGTAGGAGCGGCTTCAGCAGTGACGAACGAAGCGGTGAGCCTGTCAGTGTTGGAGAGCGTCGGGACGCAATGGTTTGAGATTAATCCCAAGTCACTTCCACAAACCAGCTTCGCATCAGTCGTACCGTCGTGATATCCATGCCACGACGCTCACGCAAAACCGCCCCGGCAAGCCAGAGCGTTCGCGTGTGTCGCGTGGCGCAGAAAATGCGGCCGCCGACCGGCCCCGGATCATCCTTGGCAGACCCGACCGACCATCAGCCTGCCCGATGCACCAGGCAGGCCGTCGACTTCACGCGGCCAGATCGAAACGGTCCAGCTGCATCACCTTGCTCCACGCGGCGACGAAGTCGCGCACAAACTTCTCCTGCGCATCGGCACTGGCATACACTTCGGCCAGCGCGCGCAGGATCGCGTTGGAACCGAACACCAGGTCCGCGCGGGTGCCGGTCCACTTCTGTTCGCCGCTGGCGCGGTCGCGGCCTGCGTACACCTCCCTGGTGTCCGATGTCGCTTTCCACTCGATGCCCATGTCCAGCAGGTTGGCGAAGAAGTCGTTGCTCAGCGTGTCGCTGCGCTTGGTGAAGACGCCATGCGCCGACTGCCCGACATTGGCGCCGAGCACGCGCAGCCCGCCGACCAGCACGGTCATCTCCGGTGCGGTCAGGGTCAGCAACTGCGCCTTGTCGATCAGCAGCGCCTCGGCCGGCACCGCATAGCGGCGCTTGCTGTAGTTGCGGAAGCCATCGGCGATCGGCTCCAGCACCGCGAACGATGCGACGTCGGTCTGCGCCTGCGTGGCATCCATGCGCCCCGGCACGAACGGCACGGTCAGCGTCTGTCCCGCATTCTTGGCCGCCTGCTCGACCGCCGCCGCACCGCCGAGCACGATCAGGTCGGCCAGCGAGATCTTCTTGCCGCCGCGCTGCGCACCGTTGAACTGCGCCTGGATGCGCTCCAGCGTGGCCAGCACCTGCGCCAGCTGTTCGGGCTGGTTGACCTCCCAATCCTTTTGCGGCGCCAGGCGAATGCGCGCGCCGTTGGCGCCGCCGCGCTTGTCCGAGCCGCGGAAGGAGGAGGCCGCGGCCCACGCGGTCGAGACCAGTTGCGCGATGCTCAGGCCCGAGCCGAGCAGCGTCTGCTTGAGCGCGGCGATGTCCTGCGCATCGACCAGCGCGTGGTCCAGCGTGGGGATCGGATCCTGCCACAGCAGTTCTTCGGCCGGCACGTCCGCGCCGAGGTAGCGCGCACGCGGGCCCATGTCGCGGTGTGTCAACTTGAACCAGGCGCGGGCGAAGGCATCGGCGAACTGCTCGGGGTGCTCGAGGAAGCGGCGCGAGATCGCGGCGTAGGCCGGGTCGAAGCGCAGCGCCAAGTCGGTGGTGAGCATGGTCGGCAGATGCTTCTTCGCCGCATCGTGCGCGTCCGGGATCAGCGCCTCGGCATTCTTCGCTACCCACTGGTGCGCGCCGGCCGGGCTTTTGCTCAGCTCCCACTCGAACTTGAACAGGTGTTCGAAGAAATCGTTGCTCCACTGCGCCGGCGTGGTGGTCCAGGTGACCTCCAGGCCGCTGGTGATGGTGTCGCCGCCCTTGCCGCTGCCGAAGCTGTTGTGCCAGCCCAGGCCTTGCGCGCCCAGGTCGCTGGCTTCCGGTTCGGCGCCGACGTGGTCGGCCGGGCCGGCGCCATGGGTCTTGCCGAAGGTGTGGCCGCCGGCGATCAGCGCCACCGTCTCTTCGTCGTTCATCGCCATACGCGCGAAGGTGTCGCGGATGTCCTTTGCGGCGAGCAGCGGATCCGGATTGCCGTCCGGGCCTTCCGGATTGACGTAGATCAGGCCCATCTGCACCGCGGCCAGCGGGTTCTCCAGATTGCGGGTGTGCACGTCGCCATCGGCGTCGTCGTCGGACACCAGCACGCCGCCGGCCTTGTCCACGCCGTCCGAGCCATGCGCATAGCGCACGTCGCCGCCCAGCCAGCTGGTTTCGCGGCCCCAGTACACGTCCTGGTCCGGCTCCCAGGTGTCTTCGCGGCCGCCGGCGAAACCGAAGGTCTTGAAGCCCATCGATTCCAGTGCGACGTTGCCGGTGAGGATCATCAGGTCGGCCCAGGAAATCGCCTGCCCGTACTTCTGCTTGATCGGCCACAGCAGGCGCCGCGCCTTGTCTAGGTTCACGTTGTCCGGCCAGCTGTTGAGCGGGGCGAAGCGCTGTTGGCCGCGGCCGCCGCCACCACGGCCGTCGCCGGTGCGGTAGGTGCCGGCGCTATGCCAGGCCATGCGGATGAACAACGGGCCGTAGTGGCCGAAGTCGGCTGGCCACCAGTCCTGCGAATCGGTCATCAACGCGTGCAGGTCCTGCTTCAGCGCCTGCAGATCGAGCGCGTTGAAGGCCTTGGCGTAATCGAACGTCTCACCCAGCGGATTGGATCTGGACGAGTGCTGGCTGAGCAGGTCCACGCGCAATTGCTTCGGCCACCAGTCCTTGTTCGTGGTGCCGCTGCTGGCGGCGCTGTGGAACGGGCACTTCGATTCGCTGGTCATGGCTAGGGCTACCTTGATGGACGCTGGGTGGCCGCGCGCCGTGATCGTGCGGTGCGCGTGATTGCGGGGGCCGGGCGGTTGGATGCAAGGAGTGCAGGCAGGACGCGCGGCGATTGGAGGACACGATAGGCGGGGACGTTGCGGTAGGGAATTCGAATGATTCTACGGAATCGATAGGTGGCGCCTATGGGATGGCGGTGCGTAGCGGTTCGAGGATCGCGGTGGAGCATGTCCGGGTTTTGACCGGCTTTTACCGACCCGCCTTGGCACTCGCCGGATAACTCGCCCGCGCACATATGTCGCCTGCCGGTGTGGGGATCGGTGATCTGCAGCGCGGGGGCGACTCGCGTATCGGATGCATTGTGCGGCGCGACGGCGAACCTCCACGGCGATCGGAAACGGCAAAGCCCATTATCCTGTGGCGATGACCATTCGTGCGACCCGTTTGCTGCACCTGCTCGACGCCCTGCGCGGACGCCGCCGGCCGGTGGCGGGCGCCGAGCTCGCCACCGCGCTGGGCGTCAGCCTGCGCACGCTGTACCGCGATATCGCGACCTTGCGCGAGCAGGGCGCCGACATCCTCGGCGATCCCGGCGTCGGCTACGTGCTGCGTCCCGGCTTCCTGCTGCCGGCGTTGAATTTCACCGAGGACGAACTGGAGGCGTTGACCCTGGGCGCGCGTTGGGTGGCGTGCCAGGCCGATCCGGAACTGGCGCAGGCGGCGCAGCGCGCGGTGGCGCGGATCGCGGCCACGCTGCCCGGCAATCTGCGCCTGTCGATCGAGACCAGCGGGCTGCTGGTGCCCGCCGCCGCAGACCTGCCGCCGCCGGCGCCGTGGCTGCCGGTGCTGCGCCATGGCATCCGCCTCGAGCACGTGCTGCGCATGGACTACACCGATGCCAACGGCACGGCCTCGCAACGCTTGATCTGGCCGTTCGCGATGGCCTTCTTTGGCGGCTACGGCATGATCGCCGCGTGGTGCGAACTGCGCCGCGATTTCCGCCACTTCCGCGCCGACCGGGTACTGGCCCTGGCCGACGACGGCGAACGCTATCCTTCGCGCCGGCATCTGTTGATCAAGCGCTGGCGCGCGGCCACCGGCTACGGCGCCGACCACTGACAACACCTGTCAGCATGGCAGGGCCAGACTGCAGGCTGTTCACCACGGAAATCTGCCCATGTCCACCGAACTCGTGCTCTACACCCACCCCCTGTCGCGCGGCCGCGTTGCCCGCTGGATGCTGGAGGAAACCGGCCTGCCATACCAGGCGGTCATCCTCGACTACGACACCACGATGAAGGCGCCGGAGTATCTGGCGATCAATCCGATGGGCAAGGTGCCGGCGCTGCGCCACGGCGACACCGTGGTCACCGAGAACGCGGCGATCTGCGCCTACCTGGCCGATCTGGTGCCGGAGCGGCAACTGACGCCGCCGCCGGGATCGCCGGCGCGCGCCGACTACTACCGCTGGCTGTTCTTCATGTCCGGGCCGGTAGAGGGACTGTTGACCGCGAAGGACGGTGGCGCGCTGGCACCAGCACGCAGCGCCGGCTATGGCCGCGAGGCCGACCTGATGCAGACCCTGGAACAGGCGGTCGCGGACCGCGAGTACCTGGCCGGCGACCGCTTCAGCGCGGCCGACCTGTATACCGCCGCATGCCTGGCGTACTACATGCGCATCGGCCTGCTCGAACCGCGCCCGGCATTCACCGCGTTCGCGCAGCGCCATGGCGATCGTCCTGCATTGCTGCGCGCCAGTGCGATCGACGCTGCATTGATCGCGGCGCATCCGAAGCCGGACATGCCGCCCCGCGTGGCGCCAGCGGCCACCTAGCGGCTGTTCCTTCTCCCGTCGCGACCATGGCCTCCTTTCGGTGGACGGTGCCCAGCAGGCGCGGGTGAGGGTCCGGGCGCAGCCTCGTGCACCCAAACGCCGCGAGACGCTTCGCGCCGTACCCTCACCCAAACCCATCTCTCCGAAGGGAGAGGGGCTGAAGACGCGCCGCGCTACAGCAGCGACTTGAGCCGGTACAGCGCTTCCAGTGCCTGCTTGGGCGTCAGTTCGTCCGGATCCAGCGCCGCCAGCGCGTCCTGCGCCGCCGATGGGGCGGCGGCGAACAGGCCGAACTGCTGCGGCGCGTCCAGCGCCTGCGGCGCCATCTGCGAGGCGTGGCTCTCGCCGCCGCGTTGTTCCAGTTCCGCCAGCCGCCGCCGCGCCTGCGCGACAGTGGACTTCGGCAAGCCGGCCAGCGCCGCCACCTGCAGGCCGAAACTGCGATTGGCCGGGCCGTCCTTGACCGCGTGCATGAACACCAGTTTGTCGCCGTGCTCGACCGCGTCCAGGTGCACGTTGGCGATGCCGCTGGCACCGCCTTGGACCGATTCGTCGGCCAATGCGGTCAGCTCGAAATAATGCGTGGCGAACAAGGTGTAGCAGCGGTTGTGGTGGGCCAGGTGGCGCGCCACCGCGTCGGCCAGGGCCAGGCCGTCGTAGGTGGAGGTGCCGCGGCCGATCTCGTCCATCAGCACCAGCGACTGCGCGCTGGCGTGGTGCAGGATGTAGCTGGTCTCGGCCATCTCGACCATGAAGGTGGACTGGCCGCGCGCCAGGTCGTCGCCGGCGCCGATGCGGGTCAGGATGCGGTCGATCGGGCCGATCACCGCGCGCGTGGCCGGCACGTAGCTGCCGATGTGCGCCAGCAGCACGATCAATGCGTTCTGGCGCATGTAGGTGGATTTACCGCCCATGTTCGGGCCGGTGATCACCAGCATGCGCCGGTCCGGATGCAGGTCCAGGTCGTTGGGTTCGAACGGCTGCTCGCGCACCGCTTCCACCACCGGATGGCGGCCGCGTTCGATGCGCAGGCATGGCGCGGTGTGCAGTTCCGGCTGCGCCCAGTCCAGCGCCTGCGCGCGTTCGGCGAAGCCGGCCAGCACGTCCAGTTCGCTGAGCGCGGCGGCGGCGCGCTTGAGCGGTTCCAGGCGATCGCCCAAGGTATCCAGCAAGGCTTCGTAGAGCAGCTTCTCGCGCGACAGCGCGCGCTCGCGCGCCGACAGCACCTTGTCCTCGAAGTTCTTCAGTTCCTCGGTGATGTAGCGCTCGGCGTTGGTCAACGTCTGCCGCCGCGTGTAGTGCACCGGCGCCTTGTCCGCCTGGCCCTTGCTGATCTCGATGTAGTAGCCATGCACGCGGTTGTAGCCGACCTTCAGCGTGGCGATGCCGCTGCTGGCGCGCTCGCGCGCTTCCAGGTCGATCAGGAACTGGTCGGCGTGGGTGCTGAGCCGGCGCAGTTCGTCCAGTTCGGCGTCGTAGTCGGCGGCGATGACGCCACCGTCGCTGAGCTTGAGCGGCGGCTGCTCGGCGATCGCCGAGGCCAGCAGGTGCGCGATCTCGTCGTGCTGGCCCAGTTCCGCGGCCAGCGCGGCCAGCCGTGGCGAATCCAGCGGCGCCAGGATCGTGCGCACTGCCGGCAACAGACCCAGGCCGTCGCGCAGCGTGGAGAAATCGCGCGGCCGCGCCGAGCGCAGCGCCACGCGAGTGAGGATGCGTTCGATATCGCCGAGCGCGCGGAACGCATCGCGCAGATCGGCATCGGCGCCGCGATCGATCAGTGTGCCGACCGCGTGGTGACGCTGCACCAGCACCTCGCGCAGGCGCAGCGGGCGGTGCAGCCAGCGCCGCAGCAGGCGCCCGCCCATCGGCGTGACCGTGCTGTCGAGCACGCCGAGCAAGGTGTTGCGCGTATCGCCGTCCACGCGCGTGTCCAGCTCCAGGTGGCGGCGCGTGGCCGCGTTCATCGCGATCGCCTCGGCGGCGGTTTCCATCGCGATTGCGGTCAGGTGCGGCAGGCGCTGCTTCTGCGTCTCCTCCACATAGCCGAGCAGGGCGCCGGCGGCGGCGGTGGCGCGCGGCTTGTCGTCGATGCCGAAGCCGCTGAGGTCGTGCAGCTGGAAAAAGTGCAGCAACTGGCGGCGTCCGCTGTCGGCGTCGAACAGCCACGGCGCGCGGCGGCGCACGCCGCGGCGCTCGCGCAGGAACTCCGGCCATTGGTCCTCGTCGGGTACCAACAGCTCGGCCGGCTCCAATCGCGCCAGCTCCGCTTCCAGTGCGTCCTCGCTGTCGACCTCGTTGACCAGGAAGCGGCCGCCGGCCAGATCGGCCCAGGCCAGGCCGTAGCCGTGTTTGTTGCGCGCGATCGCCATCAGCAAGGTGTCGCGGCGCTCGTCGAGCAGTGCCTCGTCGGTGACCGTGCCCGGCGTGACCACGCGCACCACCTTGCGCTCGACCAGGCCCTTGGCCAGCGCCGGATCGCCGATCTGCTCGCAGATCGCCACCGACTCGCCCAGCGCCACCAGCCGTGCCAGATAGCCTTCGTAGGCATGCACCGGCACCCCGGCCATCGGGATCGGCGCGCCGCCGGAGCTGCCGCGCTGGGTCAGGGTGATGTCCAGCAGCCGCGCCGCCTTGCGCGCGTCGTCGTAGAACAGTTCGTAGAAATCGCCCATGCGGAAGAACAGCAGCAGGTCCGGGTACTCGGACTTGGCGGCGAAGAACTGCTTCATCAGCGGAGTATGTTCCACCGCGCTTCCAGGGACTTGGGGTTTCTCTCTATTTTGCATCGAATTCAATGGCTTGAAGGATTTCGGGATGACTGACTGTGGGCAAGTATGGACGTGTGCAGCCACCAAATGACAGGGTGGCGCCACTCCGGCGTAGCGTCACCATCCATGGCTTCGCGGCAGAACCCTTGCGCCGTCGGAAAAGCTAAGATCCGCGCTTGTGTAGAGTCGGAGGCGCCAATGATCGATCGTCGTACCTTTCTTGCCACGGGTGTTGTGGCCGTCGCCGCAGGTTTCAGCGCATCCGCCGCCCAGATCGCGGCTGCGCCGCGCCCGAAGGGGCCGGCGCCGTGGGGCGCCGTGCCCAGCGCGCGGCAGCTGCGCTGGCATCGGTGGGAGCAATATGCGTTCGTGCATTTTGCGATGAACACCTTTACCGACAAGGAATGGGGCTACGGCGACGAAGATCCGCGCAAGTTCGATCCCAGCGATTTCTCCGCCGATCAAATCGTTGCCGCTGCCAAGTCCGGCAATCTGAAAGGGATCATTTTTACCGCCAAGCACCACGACGGGTTCTGCCTCTGGCCGACACGCCTGACCGAGCATTGCATTCGCAATTCGCCCTACAAGAACGGCAAGGGCGACATCGTCGGCGAAATGGCAGCGGCGTGCCGACGCGCCGGTTTGGCCTTCGGTGTCTACCTGTCGCCTTGGGATCGCAACCACGCCGAGTATGGTCGTCCTGCCTATCTCGACTATTTCCGTAAGCAGATCGTCGAACTGTGCACGGGCTATGGCGACTTGTTCGAGTTCTGGTTCGACGGTGCCAATGGCGGCGATGGCTACTATGGCGGCGCGCGCGAAACGCGCAAGCTCGATGCGCCCGCCTACTACGACTGGCCGCGGATGATCGAGCTGGTCCACCAGCACCAGCCAATGGCCTGCACGTTCGACCCGCTTGGCGCGGATATCCGCTGGGTTGGCAATGAGGACGGCGTTGCCGGCGATCCGTGCTGGCCGACCATGCCCAATACGCCTTATACCCAGGAAAACGGCAACGCCGGCGTGCGCGGGGCGGCCCTGTGGTGGCCCGCCGAAACCAACACCTCGATCCGCCCGGGCTGGTTCTACCATGCCGATGAAGACGGCAAGGTGCGCAGCCCGGAGAATCTGGTGCGCTATTTCGACACCTCCGTCGCGCGCGGCACCACCATGAACCTCAATCTTCCGCCGGACCGGCGCGGCCGCATCGCCGACCACGACGTGGCGGTGCTGCGCAGCTTCGGCGACGCGATCCGTGCCAGCTTCGCCATCGATCTGGCCAAGGGCGCCAAGGCCAGCGCCAGCGCGTCTCGCGGTCCCGGATTCGAGCCGGCGCGCGTGCTCGACCGCCAGCCGGACAGCTACTGGTCCACGCCGGACGACGTCACCACGCCGACGTTGACGCTGGAACTGTCGGCTGTTCGCAGCTTCGACCTGATCCGGCTGCGCGAATACCTGCCGCTGGGTGTGCGCGTCACCCGCTTCGCGATCGAAGCCGAGGTCGATGGGCAATGGCGGCGGTTGGCCGAAGCGCAATGCATCGGTGCGCAGCGGATCCTGCGGCTCGATCGCCCGGTCGCCGCGCGCCGTGTACGCCTGCTCGTGCTCGAGGCGCCGGTCTGCCCGGCGATCAGCGAAGTCGCGCTGTTCCGCGCGGTCGCCCCAGTTGCGGTCGCGCGGCCGACGGCGAACGCGCCGGACGTGCTGTCCACTGCGGGTTGGCGAATCGTCGAGGCCAGCGCGCCGGGGGCGGACACGTTGCTCGACGACGATGCCGGCACGGTCTGGATCGCGCCCGCGCCCACGCCTGACCATCCGGCGCAGGTGACCATCGACCTCGGCACGCTGCGCCAGGTCGCCGGCTTCAGCCTCACCCCCTTGCGCACGGTGCTGAAGGGCGCGGCGCCGCCGAAAGGCTATCGCGCCGAAAGCAGCGAAGATGGCCAGCACTGGCAGTCGGCCGGCGCCGGTGAGTTGGCCAATATCGCTTATGCGCTCTCGACCCAGCGGCTGAATTTCCCCGAGGTCCGCCAGGTCCGCTACCTGCGGCTATCGTTCGCCGAAACCGCGCTGCCCGCCGAGCGGCTGGCGATCGCCGGGATCGGTGCATTCTCGCGCTTGCGCTGACGGCTTGCGATCCCTCACCGCCATGCGCGGTGGGGGGGCATGCATCGCTGGTGCGATGCAGTTTCGCGTGCTGGAGATGCGGCGGAGGCGTTGAAGATCGGTTTCGGGTGAAGCGTCAGCGCCTCCCCCTCTGCATGCGTCGCCATCGTTCCGCCACGCAATCGGCGGGGCCGCGCTGGAAGGTCGCAGGGTTATCACCATGAGGACATTGCGAATGAAGCATTTGCTGCCGGTGCGCGATCGCCGTCAGCCGCGTGCGGCGCTCTCGCCGCCGCTGTCGAGCAGGGCTGCGGCGGCGGCGCCGAGGCTGCGTTCGCGATGGCGTAGCGCATGGAACGCACGCGCGCCCAGCGCCGCGCCGACGCGCTGCAGGCGGCCGCTCTCCAGCCAGGGCGCCGCGGCCAGTTGCGAGATCGCCGCCAGGCTGTGGCCGGCGCGCACCGCCGACAGCACCGCTTCGTTCGAGGGCAGGGTCAGCGCCACGCGCAGGCGTTCCGGCGCGACCCCGGCCGCGCGCAGCGCCGCCTCGAATTCCGAGCGCGTGCCCGAGCCGGGTTCGCGCATGATCCAGGTGCTGGCCTCGGCCAGTCGCGCCAGGCCCAGGCGCAGGCGTCCGGCCAGCGGGTGCGTCGGCGCGGCGACCAGCACCAGGCGGTCCTGGCAGAGCACGGACAACTGCAGCTGCGGGTCGTGCACGCCGCCCTCGACGAACCCCAGTTCCGCACGTCCTGCGGCGACCGCGCGCGCCACGCTTTCGGTGTTGCCGACGCTCAGGCGGATTTCGATCTGCGGGAAGCGCGCATGGAATGCCATCAGCCGCATCGGTAGCCAGTAGCTGGCCACAGTCTGGCTGGCGTGCAGGTCGAGGGTGCCGCGCGGCACGCCGCGCCACTCGCTCAAGGCCAACTGCGCGGCGCGGGTACGCGCCAGGATCGCCTTGGCTTCCTCGAAGAATGCCGTACCGGCAGCGGTCAACACGATGCCGCGGCCGACCCGGTGGAACAGCGGCACGCCGTACTGGGCTTCCAGGGCCTTGATCGCGGCGCTGGCCGCCGACGGCGTGCGATGCGCGGCCTGCGCGCCAAGCGTCAGGTGCTGGCGTTCGGCGACGGCGACGAACAGGGCGAGTTGTTCCAGGGTCACGGCGGGATCGTTCGATTGGACCGAACGAACTATCCAGCATTATGCGATGGAATGACAGGATCGGCGGGTGCATCCTGCGACCACTTCGACAGGGGGGCGGCCATGCACAAGACATCGGGTAACCTCATGGCGCTGCTGCCGGGGCTGCTGCTGGCGGTTGCGGTCGCGGCGCTGGCCATGCTGGTGGAACGCATGCAACTGCGCTGGCTGGGCCGGCCGTGGATCGATGCGCTGGTGTTCGCGATCGCGCTCGGCACGCTGCTGCGCACCGCGTCGCCGCTGCCGGCGCATGCCGACGCCGGCATCGCTTTCGCTGCCAAGTTGCCACTGGAAGTAGCGATCGTGCTGCTCGGCGCATCGGTCAGCTTCAGTGCGGTCGGTGCGGCTGGCGGCGTGCTGCTGGGCTTGATCGCGGCCACCGTGTTGCTGGCGATCGGCATCGGCTACGGCATTGGCCGCCTGCTCGGGTTGCCGGCACGGCTGGCCACGCTGGTGGCCTGCGGCAATGCGATCTGCGGCAACTCGGCGATCGTCGCCGCCGCGCCGGTGATCGACGCCGATTCGGACGAGGTGGCGGCCTCGATCGCGTTCACCGCGGCATTGGGGATCGTGGTGGTGCTGGCCTTGCCCTTGGCGCTGCCGCTGTTCGGACTGGATCAGCGGCACTACGGCATCCTCGCCGGCATGACCGTGTACGCGGTGCCGCAGGTGCTGGCGGCGACGCTGCCGGTGGGTGCCATCAGCGCGCAGGTCGGCGCGCTGGTCAAACTGATGCGGGTGCTGATGCTGGGACCAGTGCTGCTGCTGCTCGGGCTGCTCGGTGGCCGCCCGGGCGCTGCGCGGCTGCCGCTGCACCGTGTATTGCCGTGGTTCGTGCTGGGCTTCGTCGGCATGATGCTGCTGCGCTCCTCAGGTCTGTTGCCGCTGGCGCTGGCGGACGCGGCGCAGCGTGTTTCGGTGCTGCTGACCCTGCTGGCGATGGCGGCGCTGGGCCTGTCTGTGAACCTGCGTTCGGTGCTCGCGTCCGGCGGCAGGGTGCTGGCCGCGGGCGCGCTGTCGCTGTTGGCGCTGGCCGCCATCAGCGCGCTGCTGGTGTGGTGGCTGCCGTGACGCGCGGAATTGGCGCGGGCGCTGTACGCATGCTGCGTGTTGTCGGCCTCCCGGAAGGCGCGTGCCGATCTCCGTAACGCATCGCGCCGCGACGGTTGCATGCGACAGCAAATCCTGGCCACGGCGCGGTTGCCGCTGGATCGCTACGTCACCCTGCGTCGCGTTGCCGACACAGGCTCCAGCGTTTCATCCGTGCAGTGGCTTAACGGGCCGGTCGCGTGTAGTTGCGGTGTAATAGTCTCCGCAGCGGAGCCGATCTAAGGTGGCGCATCTTCTTCGCACGCAGCACCAGGCCAGCCCATGGGACACGATCACAGCCACGCACCGACCGAGATCCGCCACGAGCAACCGCTGTGGTGGGCGCTGGGGCTGACCGCCACGTTCATGCTGGTGGAGATCGCCGGTGCGTTCCTGACCAACAGTCTGGCGCTGTTGTCCGACGCCGCGCACATGGCCACCGATACCCTGGCGCTGATGATCGCGCTGGTCGCGGTGCGGCTGAGCCGGCGCCCACCCGATGCCAAGCGCACCTACGGCTACGCGCGGCTGGAAGCGCTGGGCGCGCTGTTCAATGGCGGCATGCTGTTCGTGGTCGCCGCCTACATCCTGTGGGAGGCGGTGCAGCGCTTCCGCCAGCCGCAGGAGGTGGCCACGGTCGGCATGCTCGGCATCGCCGCGTTCGGCCTGCTGATCAACCTGATCTCGATGCGCCTGCTCAAGGCCGGCAGCGGCGAGAGCCTGAACATGAAGGGCTCCTACCTGGAAGTGTGGAGCGACATGCTCGGCTCGGTGGCGGTGATCGTCGGCGCGCTGGCGATCCGCCTCACCGGCTGGAAGGTGATCGACCCGATCCTGGCGGTGCTGATCGGCCTGTGGGTGCTGCCGCGCACCTGGGTGCTGCTGCGCGAGGCCATCAACGTGCTGCTGGAAGGCGTACCCAAGGGCATGGACATGGCCGCGGTGCGCGCCTATCTGCGCGGCGCCGCGGGCGTGGAGGACGTGCACGACCTGCACGTGTGGGCGCTGGCCTCGAGCACCCCGGCATTGACCGCGCACGTGGTGATCGCCGATGGCGCCGACGCCGACGCGCTGCGAGCAACCTTGTGCGACGGCCTGCATGCGCGTTTCGACATCGACCACATCACCCTGCAGATGGAAGCCGGACACTGCGGCGCGCAGCCGTGCGGTACCCCGGCGCGCGCGGCATCGGAGACGCACGACGATCACGCGGGTCACGATCACGCCAAGCACGACGGCCAGGGGCATCGGCGGGTGCATGCGCATGGCGCGCATGGGCATTCGCATTCGTGAGTCGGGATGTTGCAGGCGCCCGAAGCTCGAGCGGGCAGGCGGTTGATATCATTTGGATACGGTGTCGGGGTGAGCTGCTTGCCCGGCCGCGGCGCAGCGTGGCCATGCGCGCGCCGACCACGGAACGTGCTGTCCTGCATCTGCCGCAGCGCCTGGCCTTGCGTTGGATGCGTCTGCGCGAACGTCTGCACCGGGCTATTCCGGCGTTCGTCGTCACCCATCGCCGATCTGCCTGTGCGGTGCTCAGGATCTGCAACCGGCCCACACACATCTGTTGATCGTGCGCACGGCACTGTCGCAGCCCGGCTGCGCCGCCGTGTCGATGATCGCGGCGAGGACGGGGCCGCATCGGGACGCTCGATCGCGCGGTCGAACCGATCCGCTCGGTTCGACCGCGCATGCCATTCGCCTCTGGAAGGCGGCCGCAAGCGGTGTTACTTGATCTCCACCGCACCCAGATCGCACACGGCGGCATTGCGGGGAAGTCCGCGCTGATCGATGCTGCGGCAGTTGTTGCCAGCATCGCGCGCGGGGCTGTTGGCGGCAGGCAGCAGGGTCAGCGTCGGCCCGCCATTGCTAGCAGGCGCGGACAGCAGTGGATCGGCCGCCTTGACGTTGCCGGAGGTCAGGCAATGGGTCGGCCACACCGCCCCTTTGGCCGAATACTCGATGAGGTTGCCGCCGCTACTGCTCTGGTTGCTGCAGAACACGCTTTCGGTCTTCGAGAACAGAATGCTGTTGCGGATGTCGAACCTGTCGCCGAACAAGGTGGCCCCCGGTGTGTTCTCCGCGAAGGTGACGTTGTTGAAGCGGACGGTGGTGCTGCCCTGATCGCCGTTCGCCGGCCGCCAGCCGACATGCTGGATGGCCGCTCCCACGCCCTTAGCGACGTTGCCGTAGAACGTGCTGTTACTGACGTCGCACGCGCCGTAGCAGTCCATGTACAACGCACCGGCATTGCCCTGCTGGGCCTTGTTGGAAAGGAAGCTGGTTGCGGAGACGTTGATGGTCCCCGGGGTGAGGATGGCCGTTCCGGAATGCGAGGCGTCGGTGAAGCCGATGCTGATGCGGGCGCCGCCGCCAGGGCCGCTGGTGGCGATGTTGTTCGCGAACGTCGAGTACTTCACGTCGATGGTATCCGGCGCATAGGCCCAGAGCGTGGCGCCACCGGAGCCGTTGGCGGCAACGTTGTTCTTGACCACCGTTCCGCACAGCGCCAGCGTGCCGCCTCTGCCCTTGCCGCCCTTGATGTAGCCGGCAAGGGAAGCGCCATCCGTATCGATGGCGCCGCCGCCGCCGAAGTTGCCCGCGTCGGGGAAGCCCTGCGGCGCGTTGATCGCTTGATTGCCGACGAACTCCGAGCCAACGATGTTCAGGCTGCTGAGCTGGGTGTAGAGCGCGCCGCCCAGCCACGACGAATTGCGTTGGAAGGAACTATTGACGATGGTCACCTGCGCATCGCTGCCGGCGAAGATGGCGCCACCGCCGATACTGCTGCGGTTGGACAGGAACTTGCTGTTGAGGACTTCCAGTTTGCCCTGGTAGCCGACCTTGATGGCGCCGCCGCCCCAGGTGCCAGGGTCGTAGGCGTGGTTCGACGCCGGCTGCACGGAACTGCCGTTCTGCACCGTCAGGTTACGCACCGACAGCGCGCTGCCGGCGTTCACCAGGAAGATTCTGGCGGACTGGCGGCCATCCAGGGTGATGCGTCCCTGCCCGTCGATCACCGTCGGATTGCTCGAACCGATCGTGATCGAACGGTCGATGGAAATACTGGCCGGCTTGGCACCGCAATTGAAGATGATGTAGCCGCCCTGCGCTGCGGCAGTGGAGAGCGCGCTGGCGCTGCAGCTGGCAGGCGTGCCATTGCCGACGACCGTCGCCACGGCCGGGCGCGCCCATGACGGCGGTACCGCGCATTGCGGCGCTGACGGGACGGCGGCGATCGCGATGCTGGCGGTCATGACCGCCAGCAGACCCAAGGCGTTCGCCTGGGCGTTGAGAGAAGGAGTGGTGATCATGGTTATGCTCGATGGGGGAGTGGGGGAACAGCGAGGCCCGCAGTAGCAATCCCATTGTCATGGACATCAATGACACCTTGAATGCGGCCAGCGGCCTCTGCCTGCTGGCGGCATAGCCTGCGCCGGCACGCGCCGTTCGATTCGGACGCCGTTACCAGATCGCACGATCCTGCGCGCCAGTCGTGCGGCAGCATGCGGATGTGCCGTGCGCAACACGGTTTCGATGCCGCGGATGGCACACTCCTGGCGCATGCGCCCCGCGCGACGCTGGCGGCTGGCGATGGCCGACGCAGCGCGCGGCAGCGGGCATGCCTGCGCCAAAGCGTCTGCAGGTGCTGGCGCAGGGGCTGCGCGCGCGCAACGCCTGCACCGGCACTGCCGGCACGTTGCCGAGCGTGCAATTTTTAGCAATCGAGGTTTTTGGCGGTGACAGCCAGGCGCGACGGGTATTCCCGATAACGCCGCGTCGCGACGGATGTCGCTCCGGCGATGATCCAGTTGCCTGCAACGACCGGGGAAACGTCGGTCGAACCGAGCTCAGGCCACCGGCTCGCGCAGCGCCGGTGCATCCCAGCCCGGGCGCGGCGCGAAGCGCTCGCCGTAGCGCGCCTGCAATGCGCGCAGCCGCTCCAGCAGCGCGTCGGCGCCGGCTGCGCGAATGTGCTGGATCGGGCCGCCGCGGAACGGGGCGAAGCCGGTGCCGAAGATCACCCCGGCGTCGAGCAGGTCCGCATCGGCGACCACGCCGTCGTGCAGGCAGGCCACCGCCTCGTTGAGCAGCGGCAGGATCAGGCGGTCTTCCAGATCGGCCGGCGCCTGGTAGTCCTTGTCCACGTCCGGCTTCTTCGCGCGCCCGTTCTCCCAGGCGTACAGGCCCTGGCCGTCCTTCTTGCCGCGCTTGCCCGGTTCCACCGTCTGCAGCGCGGCGGGAATCGGCAGCCGCAGGAACGGCGCCAGTTCCGCGCCGACCCCGGCAGCCACGTCCAGGCCCACGGTGTCGATCAGTTCGATCGGCCCCATCGGCATGCCGAACGTGACCGCGGCCTTGTCGATCGCCGGGCCGGGAATGCCTTCGGCGTAGGCGGTCGCCGCTTCCAGCAGGTACGGGAACAGCACCCGGTTGACCAGGAAGCCGGGCGTGCCGGCCACCGGCACCGGCAGCTTGTCGATCGCCTTGCAGAACGCCGCCAGCCGCTTCTGGTTGTCGGCGGCCAGGCCGTCGTGGCAGACGATCTCCACCAACGGCATCTGCGCCACCGGGTTGAAGTAGTGCAGGCCGGCGAATTGCACCGGGCGCTGGATGTGTTCGCGCAGTTCGGTCAGTGGAATCGAGGAGGTATTGGTGCTGAGCAGCGCAGCGGGTTGCATCCGCGGCTCCAGCGCCTGGTATAGCTCGCGCTTGGCCTGCGGATTCTCGACGATCGCCTCGATCACCAGGTCGGCCAACGGCACGCCGTCGCCGCTCAGGTCGCCCTTCAGTCGCGCCGCCACCGCCGGGCGCTTGCTGTCGTCCTTGACCCGCTTTGCGAACAATTCGCCGGCGCGGGTCAGTGCGCCATCGATGAAGCGCTGCTCGCGATCCTGCAGCGTCACTTCGAAGCCCTTGTAGGCCGACCACGCGGCGATGTCGCCGCCCATCACCCCGGCGCCGACCACGTGCACATGGCGGATGCCCGGCGGCGGCATGCCGCCGCCATCCTTGCCGCCCAGCGCCTTGAGCCGCTCGGTGAGGAAGAAGATGCGGATCAGGTTGCGTGCGGTCGGCGTGCTCGCCAGCTTGACCACCGCCTTGCGCTCGGCGTCCAGCCGCGACTGGATGCCGCCACCGCCGCTGCGCTCCCATACGCCGATCAGCGCGTACGGTGCGGGGTAGTGTTCCCTGCGCGCCTTGCGCGCGACCTGCTTGCGCATCTGCGGCGCCAGCAGCTTGCGCGCCAGCCAGGTGTTGCTGGCCCAGGCAGTGGCGCGCTGCTTGAGCGGGCGCGCGCTGCCGGTCAAGGCCAGCGCCACTGCGGTATCGAGCAGCACCGCTGGCGCGGCGACCTTGTCGAGCAGACCGATTGCGCGGGCCGCCGACGCCGACACGCTGCGCCCGGTCAGCATCAGATCCATCGCCGCCGGCGCGCCGATCAGCCGCGGCAGGCGCGCACTGCCGCCCCAGCCGGGAAAGATGCCGAGCTTGGTCTCGGGCAGGCCGATGCGGGTGGAGGCGTCGCTGGAGGCGACCCGGTAGCGGCACGCCAATGCGATCTCGGTGCCGCCGCCCATGCAGAAGCCGTGGATCGCAGCGACCGTGGGGCAGGGCAGTTCGGCGAGTTTTTGGAAGGTGGCCTGGCCGCGGCGGATCGCGTCGTTGACGGTGCCGCGGCGGTCGAATTCCTGGAATTCCTTCAGATCCGCGCCGGCGATGAAGCCATTGGCCTTGGCCGAGCGGATCAACACGCCCTTGGGCGGGTCGATGGCGATGCGTTCGAGCAGGTCGCCCAACTCCAGCAGCACGTCCTGTGACAGCGCGTTGACGGGCGCGTCCTGGCGGTCGAGGCTGAGCACGACGACGCCGTCGTCGCGGATATCCGCTTGCCAGTGACTGAATCGGAGCCCGTCGAAGCCTGAGAGCATGGGGAGGACCATCCGCTTATGTATGGAGAAGATCGTTATCATCCAGAGGTTGTTTCCGTTGCGTCAAATCCCAATCCACAGGGGGAGTGACGCGGGTCCCGCGACCGCTGGCATGCCGCCAGCCTAACGGAATGCGGGTTAACGTCGTGGGGCGGCGGTCCGCAGGGCCGCTGAACTTTTTTCCGAATTGGCGGTCAGATGGTCCGACGTAGGTTGGGCTGACAGGAGTGCGGCCCGTTATGGCCGATGTCGAAACACCTCAGGAGCTGGACCTGGAACTGGTCCGGCGTGTGCAGCGCGGCGAGAGCGCGGCGTTCGATGTGCTGGTGCGCAAGTACCAACACCGGATCGTCGGCCTGATCGGGCGCTACATCGCCGACTGGAGCGAATGTCAGGACGTGGCCCAGGACACCTTCATCCGCGCCTACCGCGCGATAGGGAATTTCCGCGGCGACGCCCAGTTCTCCACCTGGTTGCACCGGATCGCCGTGAACACCGCCAAGAACCACCTGGTTGCGCACAACCGCAGGCCGCCGACCGACGACGTCGACGTGCTCGACGCCGAGCAGTTCGACAGCGGCACGCGCTTGCGCGACACCGACACGCCCGAGCGGGAACTGATGCGCCAGGAGCTGGAACAGACGGTGATGAAGGCGGTGAATGCGTTGCCGGAAGAATTGCGTACCGCCATCACCCTGCGCGAGGTGGACGGGATGAGCTATGAGGACATCGCGCAGAAGATGGGTTGCCCGATCGGCACGGTGCGCTCGCGCATCTTCCGCGCGCGCGACGCCATCGACGCCGAACTCCGTCCCCTGCTGGATACCGACAGCGCCACTCGTGAGCGACACCGCGTATGACCGATAGCACCTCCATTCCCCAGCCCGCACCGGCCCCGGGCGGCTCCGCCCCGGACAAGTTCGAACTGCATTACCGGCAGCAGCTGTCCGCGTTGATCGACGGCGAACTGCCGGCCGACGAAGCGCGCTTCGTGCTGCGCCGCTTGCAGCACGACGAGGAACTGTCCGGTTGCCACGAACGCTGGCAGCTGTGCGGCGACATCCTGCGCGGCCGCGTGTGCATGCCGGCGCCGGCCGATTTCGGCGAGCGCGTGCGCCAGGCGGTGGCGGCCGAGGCGCAGCGCGCCGACGCCGCGCGCGCCAGCGACGCCGCCGGCAGCCGCCGTTCCTGGCGCTGGGGCGGCAGCGCGGCGCTGGCGGCATCGGTCGCCGCCATCGCCTTGTTCCTGACCCGCGAGCGCCTGCCCGACGCAGCGCCGGCCGCGCCGGTGGCGCACGTCGCCAGTTCTGCTGTGGCGGCCCCGGCCGCGTCGGCGCTCCCGGTTGCCGTGGCCCAGGTTCCGACGCCGGTGCCGGCCGATCCGCAGGGCGACCTCGGCGCGGCGGTCGCCGCGGCACCAGCGGTGGCGATCGCCGCGAACCGGCGCCAGGATGCCGTTGCCCGGCGCGGCGCGACCCGCACCCAGCAAGCCGCACGCAGCAGCGCCGCGCGGTCCGCCGAGCCGGCGCGCGCGATCGCCGCCGCGGCCCCACCGCGGCCTGCGGCGGCGCTGCCGGCCACCGCCACCGCGGCGAGTCCGGCGCTCGCGCAGCAAGCGGCCGCCGATCCGTTCGCGCACCAGTCCACGCCGCTGCAGGCGCGGCCATGGCCGCGTTCGGCGCTGGCGCCGGCCGCGTCCGCTGGCGAGTTCACCGCCAGTTTCCCACGCCACCGCGCGTCGGCGGCGTTCTATCCGTTCGAGCCGCGGTTGCCGGCCGACGCGGCGCCCGCGCCGTTGCCGCAGCAGCCTTGAACCCAGGCGTCGGTCGAAGCGCGTGCTTCGTTCCGGCGCGCGGTGCGCGCCGCACCGCCATTGTTTTCCTTCCCTTTCCCGAACCGGAGGCTCGCGTCCGATGACTCACCGTATCCGTAACCATCTGCTGGGCGTGTTGGCCCTGACCCTGCCGCTGACGGCCTGCGCGCAGCAGCCCGAGGCGGGCGCGCCTGCCGCGCCGCCGCCGGCCGCGCGCGCCGCGCCCGCGCCGCAGCTGGTCGCCGGCCTGCCCGATTTCACCAATCTGGTCGAACAGGTCGGGCCCGGCGTGGTCAACGTCGAGAGCACCATCAGCCGCAAGGCCGCGGCCACCCGCGCCGGTGCCGGCGGCATGCCCGACGACGCGCAGATCCCGGAATTCTTCCGCCGCTTCTTCGGGCCGGAAGGGATGCCGGGCCAGCCGGGCATGCCCGGGATGCCCGGCCAGCAAGGGCCGGACGACGACGCCGGCCCCGGCGGCCGTTCGATGGGCTCGGGCTTCATCATCTCGGCGGACGGCTACGTGCTGACCAACCACCACGTGATCGATGGCGCCAGCGAGGTCAAGGTCAAGCTGACCGACCGCCGCGAGTTCACTGCCAAGGTGGTCGGCAGCGACCAGCAGTACGACGTGGCGCTGCTGAAGATCGACGGCAAGAACCTGCCGACGGTGCGCGTAGGCGATTCCAACCTGCTCAAGCCCGGCCAGTGGGTGGTCGCGATCGGTTCGCCGTTCGGCCTGGACCACTCGGTCACCGCCGGCATCGTCAGCGCCACCGGGCGTAGCAATCCCTACGCCGACCAGCGCTACGTGCCCTTCATCCAGACCGACGTGGCGATCAACCAGGGCAATTCCGGCGGCCCGCTGCTCAACACCCGCGGCGAAGTGGTCGGCATCAACTCGCAGATCTTCTCCGCTTCCGGCGGCTACATGGGCATCAGCTTCGCGATCCCGATCGACCTGGCGATGAGCGCGGTCGAGCAGATCAAGAAGACCGGCAAGGTCAGCCGCGGCATGCTCGGCGTGACCATGCAGCCGAACATCAGCGATGTCGAGGCCAAGGGCCTGGGCCTGACCGACACCCGCGGCGCGTTGGTCAACGGCGTGCAGCCGGGCAGCGGCGCGGCCAAGGCCGGGATCGCGCCGGGCGATTTCATCGTTGCCTTCAACGGGCAGAAGATCAACACCCGCGAAGACCTGCCGCCGCTGGTGGGCATGCTGCCGCCGGGCAGCAAGGCGCGGGTCACCGTGATCCGCGACGGCAAGCCGCGCGACATCAGCGTGACCCTGAGCGCGCTCAGCGACGACGGCTTGGCCATGGGGCCTCAGCAACCGGGCCGCGGCGGGGCGGCGCCGGCGCCGCAGGCCGCGGAAAGCAGCGCGCTGGGCATCAGCGTCGAAGAGATCCCGGCGCCGGTGCGGCAGAAGCTCGGGCTGCGCGCCGACGAGGGCGTGCAGGTGGCGCAGGTGAGCCGCGCGGTGGCGAGCAAGTCGCAGCTGCGCCCGGGCATGATCGTGCTGCAGGTCGGGCGCACTCCGGTGTCCGACGCGGCGCAGTTCCGCAAGCTCACCGCTGGCGCGAAGAAGGGCGAGGTGGTGATGCTGCTGGTGCGCGCGCCGGGCAGCCCGGCCAGCCAGTTCATCGCGATCAGCGTCGACTGAGCGCTCGCTCGACGCACTGCCAATGGCGCCCAGCGAACCCAGGTTCGCTGGGCGCCATTGATTTCATTGGGGTTTGCTCTCCGGGGCGGTGCCCGTGCCGCCGCTGACGCCTGCGTGCCGCCGCCGGCGCGCCTGGCTCCCTCCGGCCATGCGATAATGGCCCGTTATCCTGACGACGGTCCTGGCCGCCGCCCACCTCATGTCCTCTGATTCGATGCGGAACATCCGCAATTTCTCCATCATCGCCCACGTCGACCACGGCAAATCGACCCTGGCCGATCGCATCATCCAGCTCTGTGGCGGCCTGCAGGCGCGCGAGATGGAAGCGCAGGTGCTCGACTCCAACCCGATCGAGCGCGAGCGCGGCATCACCATCAAGGCCCAGTCCGTGTCGTTGCCGTACACGGCCAAGGACGGGCAGGTCTACCACCTGAACTTCATCGACACCCCCGGCCACGTCGACTTCTCCTACGAAGTCAGCCGCTCGCTGGCCGCCTGCGAGGGCGCGCTGCTGGTGGTCGACGCCGCGCAGGGCGTGGAAGCGCAGTCGGTGGCCAACTGCTACACCGCGGTGGAGCAGGGCCTGGAAGTGGTGCCGGTGCTCAACAAGATCGACCTGCCCACCGCCGACATCGCCCGCGCCAAGGCCGAGATCGAGGCGGTGATCGGCATCGACGCCGAGGACGCGGTGGCGGTCAGCGCCAAGACCGGTTTCAACGTGGACCTGGTGCTGGAGGCGATCGTGCACCGCATCCCGCCGCCCAAGCCGCGCGACACCGACAAACTGCAGGCGCTGATCATCGACTCGTGGTTCGACAACTACCTGGGCGTGGTCTCGCTGGTGCGGGTGATGCAGGGCGAGATCAAGCCGGGCAGCAAGATCCTGGTGATGTCCACCGGCCGCACCCACCTGGTCGACAAGGTCGGCGTGTTCACCCCCAAGCGCAAGGAACTGACCGCGCTGGGCGCCGGCGAAGTGGGCTGGATCAACGCCTCGATCAAGGACGTGCACGGCGCGCCGGTCGGCGACACCCTGACCCTGGCCGCCGATCCGGCGCCGCATGCGCTGCCCGGCTTCCAGGAAATGCAGCCGCGCGTGTTCGCCGGCCTGTTCCCGGTCGATGCCGAGGACTACCCGGACCTGCGCGAGGCGCTGGACAAGCTGCGCCTCAACGACGCGGCGCTGCGCTTCGAGCCGGAGAGCTCCGAGGCGATGGGCTTCGGCTTCCGCTGCGGCTTCCTCGGCATGCTGCACATGGAGATCGTGCAGGAGCGGCTGGAGCGCGAGTACGACCTCAACCTGATCTCGACCGCGCCGACCGTGGTCTACGAGGTGCTCAAGACCGACGGCAGCGTGATCCCGATGGACAACCCGTCCAAGCTGCCGCCGCTGAACAATGTGGAAGAGATCCGCGAACCGATCATCCGCGCCAACATCCTGACCCCGCCGGACTACGTCGGCAACATCATCACCCTGTGCGAGGAAAAGCGCGGCAGCCAGATCGGCATCAACTACCTGGGCAGCCAGGTGCAGATCAGCTATGAACTGCCGATGGCCGAAGTGGTGCTGGATTTCTTCGACAAGCTCAAGTCGGTATCGCGCGGTTACGCCTCGCTGGACTACCACTTCCTGCGCTTCGACGCCGGCCCGTTCGTGCGCGTGGATACGCTGATCAACGGCGACAAGGTCGATGCGTTGTCGATCATCGTGCACCGCAGCCACGCCGACCGGCGCGGCCGCGAGCTGTGCGAGAAGATGAAGGACCTGATCCCGCGGCAGATGTTCGACGTGGCGATCCAGGCCGCGGTCGGCTCGCAGATCATCTCGCGCAGCACGGTCAAGGCGATGCGCAAGAACGTGCTGGCCAAATGTTATGGTGGCGACGTATCGCGCAAGAAGAAACTTCTCGAAAAACAGAAGGAAGGCAAGAAGCGCATGAAGCAGGTCGGCCGCGTGGAGATCCCGCAGGAAGCCTTCCTGGCCGTGCTGCAGATGGATAAGTAGCTGGGAGTGGCGAACAGGGAATGGGCATGGGAAGAGCGGGCGCTCTTGCCTTTCCGATTCCCCATGGCCGATTCCCGATTCCCATTCCGAAGGAACAAGAATGAAATGGTTTGAAATCGCGCTGGTGGTCCTGACTTTCGCCACCGGCATCGTCTGGTTGCTGGACAAGCTGTTCTTCGCCAAGCGCCGCGCCGCGCGCGCCGGTCTGCTGGATACCGAGCCGGTGCTCGTCGATTATTCGCGGGCGTTCTTCCCGGTGCTGGCGGTGGTGCTGATCCTGCGCAGTTTCATCGCCGAGCCGTACAAGATTCCGTCCAGCTCGATGATGCCGAACCTGCTGGTCGGCGATTTCATCCTGGTCAACAAGTTCGCCTACGGCTTTCGCCTGCCGGTCACCAACCAGAAGGTGATCCCGACCAGCGAGCCCAAGCGCGGCGACGTGGTGGTGTTCAAGCCGCCACACAAGCCGGACGAGAACTGGATCAAGCGCGTCATCGGCCTGCCCGGCGACCGCATCGGCTTCCACGGCGATACCCTGTACATCAACGGCACGCCAATGAAGTACCAGGTGCGCGGCGAGTACGTCGGCAAGGGCAAGGGCGCGGAGATGACCGGTTCCACGCTGCTCACCGAATACCTGCCCGGCCGCACCCACACCGAACTGGAGTGGCTGGATCGCAACAATCCGGCCGGCCAGGGCGATTGGGTGGTGCCGCCGGGCCAGTATTTCGTGATGGGCGACAATCGCGACAATAGCGAAGACAGTCGCTTCTGGACCCAGACCCACTTCCTGCCCGAGGAGAATCTGCGTGGCAAGGCGTTCCTGGTCTGGCTCAATTGCGAAGGCTGGTTCTGCAGCGGCAGTTTCGATCCCTCACGGATCGGGACCGGTATCCAGTGATGTCCGGCGTAAGGGGAAGCGCGATGAAGCACAAGCAAAGTGGCATGACCTTGACCTCGTTCGTGATCGTGCTGGCGGTGGTCGGGTTCTTCGCCTACGTCGGCATGAAGCTGTTCCCGATGTACATGGAGTACTACGCGGTGCGCTCGGCGATGAAGGGCCTGGCCGCCGAACCGGGCAGCGCCGACATGGATCCGACGCAGGCCAAGACGCTGCTGTTCCGCCGCCTGGACATCAACAACTCGGACAACGTGAAGCCGGACGACGTCAAGTTCGAGCGCATGGATTCGGGCTGGAAGATGCATGTGGCCTACGAAGTGCGCAAGCCGCTGGTCGCCAACCTGGACGTGGTCGGCAAGTTCGACATCACCCAGGACCTGACGACGCGCGGTGGCCAGTAAAACGATCCTGCGCGGCGACCGCATCGGTCACCGCTTCGCCGACTCGCAGCTGCTGGCGCAGGCGCTGACCCATCGCAGCGCCGGTGCGCCGCACAACGAGCGGCTGGAATTCCTCGGCGACAGCATCGTCAACCAGCTGATCGCCGAGGCGCTGTACCGGCGCTGGCCCAAGGCCGACGAAGGCGCGCTGACCCGCGCCCGCGCCGAACTGGTGCGCGAGGCCTCGCTGGCCACCATCGGCCGCCAGCTGGAACTGGGCGAGCGGCTGACCCTGGGACCGGGCGAGATGAAGTCCGGCGGGCATCGCCGTGATTCGATCCTGGCCGACGCGGTCGAGGCGGTGGTCGCGGCGATCTATCTGGACGCCGGATTCGAGGCCTGCCGTGCAGTGATACTGCCCTGGTTCGAGACGGCGCTGGCTGCACTGCCGGTGGGCAAGCCGGAGAAGGACGCCAAGACCCGCCTGCAGGAATGGCTGCAGGCCCGGCAGCGGACCTTGCCCAGCTACGAACTGACCAGCGAAACCGGCGACGAACACGCCAAGCTATTCCGGGTACGCTGCGTACTCGCCGAGCCTGCCCTCATGACCGAGGGCGAGGGCACCTCGCGACGGCTGGCCGAACAACAGGCCGCCGCCGCCGCCATCGAGCAACTGGATTCGAGCAAGTGAACGAGCAAGCGTCTCCCTACTGCAGCGGCAGCGTGGCCGTGATCGGCCGCCCCAACGTGGGCAAGTCCACCCTGACCAACGCCCTGGTGGGCGCCAAGGTCAGCATCGTCTCCAACCGCCCGCAGACCACCCGGCACCGCTTGCTGGGCATCGCCAGCTTCCCGGAAGGGCAATTGGTGCTGGTCGACACCCCTGGCCTGCACCGCGAGCAGAAGCGTGCGATGAACCGGGTCATGAACCGCGCCGCGCGCGGCGCGCTGGAAGGCGTGGACGCCGGCCTGCTGGTGATCGAGGCCGGGCGCTGGGACGACGAGGACACGCTGGCGTTCAACGTGCTCAGCGATTCCGGCATCCCGGTGGTGCTGGTGGTGAACAAGGTCGACCGGCTCAAGGACAAGACCGCGCTGCTGCCGTTCCTGCAGCAGGTCAGCGAGGGTCGCAGCTTCGCCGCGGTGCACCCGATCTCCGCGCTCAAGCGCAAGGGCCTGGAAGCGCTGGTGCGCGACCTGCTGGGGCTGGTGCCGGAAGCTTCGGCGATGTTCGGCGAGGACGAGATCACCGACCGCAGCCAGCGCTTCCTGGCCGGCGAACTGGTGCGCGAGCAGCTGATGCGCCAGCTCGGCGAAGAGCTGCCGTACGCGACCACGGTGGAGATCGAGCGCTTCGCCGAGGACGGCGCGCTGCTGCGTATCGGCGCGGTGATCTGGGTCGAGCGCGAGGGCCAGAAGGCGATCGTGATCGGCAAGGGTGGCACCCGCCTGAAGGACATCGGCGCTAAGGCCCGGCAGCAGATGGAGCGCCTGTTCGGCGCCAAGGTGTTCCTGGAGACCTGGGTGCGCGTGCGCGAAGGCTGGTCGGACGACGAGGCGGCGCTGAAGGCGTTCGGGTACGGGGAATAAGGCCGGGACTCGGGACTCGGGACGGGTCTCATGGAGCTTGAGTTTGGCCCCAGGCTGGGTCGATCGATTGCGCGGCGCTTGAGTGGCGTCATCCGCTTCAGCCTTTACGAGTCCCGAGTCCCCAGTCCCGAGTCCCGGCCGTGATAGAGCATGAACCCGCCTTCGTCCTGCACGCGCGCCCCTGGCGCGAGACCAGCTTGCTGGTGGAAGTACTGAGCGTGCAGTACGGCCGGCTGGGCGTGCTGGCGCGAGGCGTGCAGGGGCCGAAGAAGCAGCCGCTGCGCGCCGCGCTGCAGCCGCTGCAGTCGATCCGCTTCAGCGCGCAGCGCCGTGGCGAGCTGGCCCAGCTGCGTGCGGCCGAGGCGGTGGACACGGCGCCGCGCCTGAGCGGCGACGGCATGCTCGCCGGCTTCTACATCAACGAACTGACCCTGCGCCTGGCGCCACGCGACGATCCTGCGCCGGACCTGTACCTGGCCTACGCGCGGGTGCGCGCGCGGCTGGGCGCGGAGGCGCCGCTGGCGTGGACGCTGCGCTGTTTCGAGCGCGATCTGCTGGACGCGCTGGGGGTCGGCTTCGACCTGCGCCACGACGGCGACGGCGAGCCGATCGACCCGGCCGCGCGCTACGTGCTGGACGCTGAACACGGCCCGCGCCGCCTGCTCAGCGACCGCGGCCACGACCAGCGCAGCGGCATGGCCACCGGCCGCGCGCTGCTGGCGCTGGCCGCCGACGAGATGCCGGTGGCCGAAGACCTGCCCGGCCTGCGCCGCGGCATGCGCGTGGTGCTCATGCATCACCTCGGCGGGCGCGGCCTGAAGTCGTGGGAGATGTTGGAGGATCTGACCCGCCAGCGCCGCGACGCGGAAGCCGGGGAAATGCCGCAGTTGCCTGACTCACCGGAAGTGGCTGACCCGCAGGCGCCGAAGACCGATTGAGCCGCGCTTTCGCCGGCCGGCTTCCTGTAGGAGGGGCTTCAGCCCCGACCGCTTCTGTAGCGTACCGGCTTGCCGATGGTGTCTGTCGCGGCTGAAGCCGCTCCTACAGGGGCGTGCGGCTCGCGCTTCCACGAAGCCCCAATCCCCAATCCTGGCCTCAATGCAACAACGCCGCCACCGCCTCGCTGAACTGGCTGCGCGCCTGCGATGAGGCCGGATCGCCCTGCAGCTGGCGCACCGCGCGCGCCAGCCGCGCGGCGCCGACGAAGCCGCAGCTGGCCTGCAGCCGGTGCAGGTGGTTGCGTACCGCCTGTTCGTCGCTGAGCTGCAGCGCCGAGGCGACCGCGTCGCGGGTGCCGGGCAATTCGGCCAGGAACAGCTCGCGCAGCGCGATCAGGTGCGAGCGTTCGCCGTTGAGCGCGACCAGCGCAGTGGTCTCGTCCCAGTCCACCGCAGCCTCCACGGCGCCCGGCGCGGTGCCGACGCGGCCGCGCGCCAGCAAGCGGCGTACCGCCTGTAGCAGGCGCTTGGGACTGAGCGGTTTCAACAACACTTCGGCGAAACCGGCGCCGAGCAGCTGCTCACGGACCGTGCCGCTGGCATCGGCGGTATGCGCCAGCGCCAGGGTGCCGGGGCGCTGCCGCTGCAGGCGTTGCAGCAGCTCGGCGCCGCTGCCGTCGGGCAGGTTGGCGTCGATCAGCCAAAGATCGTGTTCCTGCGCCTGCGCACTGGCCAACGCGGACGCGACCGAGTCGGCCAGATCGACCTGCGCGGGCAGGGATTGCAGCGTCACGTGCAAAAACGCGCGACTGATCGGGTCGTCCTCGACCAGCAAAAGTCGCGTCACAGGGTCCTGGGTCGATGACATCCTTATGCCTCCATGCGGCCTGGGCGCATCTTAGCGGCTGCGCCGATGCGTCGCACCACTTTGCGCTGCCATCGTCGCGTCCGCAAGCGGGCGCCGCGGACGGCCCCGCCCTGGGCCTGCTGGCCGCAGCGGCATGGCCGGGGCCACTCGATGGGCTGAGCTTGAGCACTCGTGGGGAGGCGTCGGCGCACGCCGCCAGGCACGGCACGGCCGCTCCCGGCGCATCGGCAGGCCCTTGCGCATCTGCGACAATAGCCACCCTTTTCCGCCCGCAGCCTGCCGCCACGTGGCCCGATCCAGAAAACGCCTAGACCGCACCCCGTTCCAGACCGACATCGCCGACCTCAGCCACGACGGCCGCGGCGTCGCCCGCCCCGAGGGCGAGGGCGGCAAGGTCGCCTTCGTGGCCGGCGCGCTGCCCGGCGAGACGGTGCTCGCCGAACCCACCGCGCGCAACCGCCATTTCGACGAGGCGCGTACCCTGCAGGTGCTGCAGGCATCGCCGCAGCGGGTGCAGCCGCGCTGCCCGCACTTCGGCGTCTGCGCCGGCTGCGTGCTGCAGCACTTGGCCGAGGACCAGCAGATCCTGGCCAAACAGCGGGTGCTGACCGAGAACCTGGAGCGGATCGGCCACGTGACCCCGCATACGGTGCTGCCGGCGCTGTCCGGCGAACCCTGGGGCTACCGGCGCAAGGGCCGGTTCTCGGTGCGCCGGGTGGAGAAGAAGGACAAGACCCTGGTCGGCTTCCGCGAGCTCGACCCGCGCTTCGTCGCCGACCTGTCGGTGTGCCACACGGTGATCCCGCAGATCGGCTTCAAGGTGAGCGCGCTGGCCGAACTGGTCGAGCGCCTGGACGGCAAGCGCGACATCCCGCAGATCGAATTCATCGCCGGCGATGCTGCGGTGGCGCTGACCTTCCGCCACATGCAGCCGCTCAGCGCGCACGACCAGGCAGCGCTGGTGGCGTTCGCGCAGGCCCACGAGTTCGCCATCTTCCTGCAGCCCGGCGGCGTGGACAGCGTGCATCCGTTGTACCCGCAGGACGTGGCGCTGGCGTTCCGGCTGCCGCAATGGGACGTGGAGCTGGCGTTCCGGCCGCTGGACTTCATCCAGGTCAACGCCTCGCTCAACCAGAAGATGATCGCGCACGCGCTGGCGCTGCTCGACGCGCAGCCCGGCGACCGCGTGCTCGACCTGTTCTGCGGGCTGGGCAATTTCACACTGCCGCTGGCGCGCACGGTGCGCGAGGTGGTGGGCGTGGAAGGCGATGCGGGGCTGGTGGTGCGGGCGCGCGACAACGCGCAGCGCAATGGTCTGGACAACGCGCAGTTCTTCGCCGCCGACCTGACTCAGGACCAGCGCCAGGCGCCGTGGATGCAGCAGGGCTTCGACAAGCTGCTGCTCGACCCGCCGCGCTCCGGCGCGATCGAGGTGTTGCGGCAGCTGCCGTTGGACACGTTCCAGCGCATCGTCTACGTCAGCTGCCACCCCGGCTCGCTGGCGCGCGACGCCGGTTACCTGGTTAACGAGCAGGGCTTCGTATTGAAGGCCGCCGGCGCGATGGACATGTTTCCGCATACCGCGCATGTGGAGAGCATTGCGGTGTTCGAGAAGCCGGGATTGGGGATGACCAGCCGTTCGGCTGTGAAAAGCCGGGAATAGGGATTCGTAACAGCGGCGTCTGGGTGCTGGCTTATGCTTTGACCAATTCCGAATCTCCAATCCCCAATCCCATGGCCATCGAAATCGAACGCAAATTCCTCGTCATAGGTGATGGCTGGCGCGCTGCAGCGCATCGGGTGATCCCGATGGCGCAGGGCTATATCAACGACCAGGCGGCGATGGACAGTGGCGCGCAGAAGGCGTCGGTGCGGGTCCGCCTGCAGGGCGAGGAAGCGTTCCTCAATCTGAAGTCGCGCGCGCTCGGCCACACCCGCCAGGAGTTCGAGTATCCGTTGCCGCTGGACGATGCGCGCGCGCTGCTGGCGCTGTGCGTGGGCGGGCTGATCGACAAGCGCCGGCATTTGGTGCAGCACCAGGGCCATCTGTGGGAAGTGGACGAGTTCCTCGGCGACAACGCCGGGCTGGTGGTCGCCGAGATCGAGCTGGACAGCGCCGAGAAGGCCTTCGCCAAGCCCGACTGGATCGGCGCCGAAGTCACCGACGATGCGCGCTACTACAACCTGGCGCTGGCCTCGCATCCGTTCTGCCGCTGGCCGCGCGTCTGAGCGCCGGAAACGGCATCGCCGCCACATGGCAGCGACCACGGCGATCTGCCGTATGCTTTCCCGAGTCCCGAGTCCCGAGTCCCGAGTCCCGATCCTCATGCGCCTCGACATCTGGTCCGACGTAGTCTGCCCCTGGTGCTGGATCGGCAAGCGCCGGTTGCAGCAAGGCATCGCCGCGCTCGGCGCGGATGCGCCGGCGCTGCAGATCCACTGGCATCCCTACCTGCTCGATCCCGATGCCGGCACCGAGCCGGTGCCGCTGCGCAAGGCCTATGAAGCCAAGTTCGGCGGTGCCGCGCGCACCGAGCAGATCCTGGCGCAGACCCAGGCCACCGCGCGTGCCGAGGGACTGCCGTTCGACTTCGACCGCGGCCAGGTGCGGGTGACCACGCTGCCGGCGCACCGGCTGCTGTGGCTGGCCGCGCGCGAAGGCGACGCCGAGGCGGTGGCCGAGTCGCTATTCCACGCGCATTTTGCCGAAGGGCGCAACCTTGCCGAAGCCGGCACGCTGCTCGAGGCCGGTGCCGCTGGCGGGCTGCCTGCCGCGCGCGTGCAGGCGCTGCTGGACGGCGACGAAGGCCTGGCCGAGATCCAGGCGCAGCTGCAGCAGGCGCAGGCGATGGGCATCCGCGCGGTGCCGACTTATCTCATCGACGGCCGCCATGCGATCCAGGGCGCGCAGCCGCCGGAGGTGTTCGCCGCGGCCCTGCGCGGCCTGCTGCGGCCAGCGCCCGACGCGGCCCAGGACGGCGGCGCCGACGGCTGCGCGGTGTAGGCCGGTCACACCACCGCAACGCGGCGCAGTCACGGCGTGCCATCGGCACGCGCTGGCAGCGTACGGCGCCGCGTCGGCCTGTCGCCGGCGCCGGCATCTGCGACAATGCCGCCCAGGCGCGCTGAACAGCGCTGGCAGGAGAATCCCCCGCATGCTCGCGATCGGCGTCGCCGGTACCGAACTCACCGCCCAGGAACGCGACTGGCTGCAGCACGATGCCGTCGCCGGCGTGGTCCTGTTCAAACGCAATTTCGCCTCCAGGGCGCAGCTGGTGGAGCTGACCGCGGCGATCCGCGCCGCGGCGCCGCGGCCGCAGCTGATCTGCGTTGACCAGGAAGGCGGCCGCGTGCAGCGCTTCCGCGAAGGCTATAGCGCCTTGCCGCCGCTGCACGGTTTCGGCGCGCTGTATGCGCGCGACCGCGATGCGGCGCTGGCGCTGGCCGAGCAGCATGCCTGGCTGATGGCCAGCGAGGTGCGCGCCAGCGGCGTGGACCTGAGCTTCGCCCCGGTGGTGGACTTGGCGCGCGGCAATCGCGCGATCGGCGACCGCGCCTTCAGCGACGATCCGCAGGTGGTGGCCGCGTTCACCGCCGCCTACGTGCGCGGCATGCACAGCGTCGGCATGGCCGCCACGCTCAAGCACTTCCCGGGCCACGGCACGGTGCTGGAAGACACCCACGTCGACAACGCCGAAGACCCGCGCCCGCTCGAGGTGCTGCGCCAGGAAGACCTGCTGCCGTTCGCCGCCGGCATCGCCGCCGGCGCCGATGCGGTGATGATGGCGCACGTGGTCTACCCGCAGGTGGCGCCGGAACCGGCCGGCTATTCGTCGCGCTGGATCCAGCAGATCCTGCGCCAGGAACTGGGCTTCCGCGGCGTGGTGTTCTCCGACGACATCGGCATGGCCGCCTCGTTCGCCGCCGGCGGCGTCGCCGCGCGCGTGTCCGCGCACCTGGACGCCGGCTGCGACGTGGTCCTGGTCTGCCATCCCGAACTGGTCGAAGACGCGCTGCAGGCGGTGCGCGAGCGCCCGCTCAATACCGCCGCGCTGCTCGGCCTGATCGGCCGCGGCGCCCTCGGCTGGGACGGCCTGCTCGCCGATGCCCGCTACGGCCACACCCAATCCCACCTGCTCGCAACCCTCGGAAAAACCGCCTGATGTCCACTCTCACCATCGCCCAGGCCCTGGCCCAGGCCGACCTGCTGGTCGATCGTCCGCACCTCGACCAGGCCATCGCGCGCATGGCCGACGCCATCGCCGCCGACTACCGCGGCGAGATCCCGGTCTACCTGACCATCATGCACGGCGCGTTGCCGTTCGCCGGGCAGCTGGCGCTGGAGCTGGGCGCGCGCGGCCAGGACCTGCAGCTGGATTACCTGCACGCCACCCGCTACCGCGGCGAGACCGTCGGCGGCGAGTTGGTGTGGAAGCACCGCCCGGCCACCGCGCTGTACGGGCGCCGGGTGCTGCTGCTCGACGACATCCTCGACGAAGGCCTGACCCTGCTGGCGGTGCGCCAGTGGTGCCTGGAGCAGGGCGCCACCGACGTGCGCATCGCGGCGATGACGGTCAAGCGCCACGACCGCCGCGTGGACGACATCAACGCCGACTACGTAGGCGTGGATGTGCCCGACCGCTATGTGTTCGGCTTCGGCATGGACGTCAACGAAGGCCTGCGCAACCTGCCGGCGATCTACGCGATGAAGGAATAAGGCGCGGCGCCTTTTCCCTTCGCGCGCCGGCCGTCGTGGCCGGTGCGTGCGCACGTTTTGATTCGAGGATCCGCATGGACAACATCGCACTGGCCGTCATCGGCGGCACCGGCGTCTACAAACTCGCGCAGCTGGACGACGTGGAGACTCGCGAGGTCGACACCCGTTACGGCAGCCCGTCCGGCCCGCTGCGCATCGGCACGCTGCTCGGCCACCGGATCGCGTTCCTGGCCCGCCACGGCGAAGGCCATTCGCTGCCGCCGCACAAGATCAATTACCGCGCAAACCTTGCGGCGCTGCAGCAAATTGGCGCCACCCGGGTGCTCGCGCTCAACACCGTCGGCGGCATCGGCGAGCGCTTCGGGCCGCGCGTGCTGGCCTGCCCGGACCAGCTGATCGACTACACCTGGGGCCGCGTGTCCACGCTCAGCGAGGAGCCGGGCAGCGAGGTGCTGCACGTGGATTTCGGCCATCCGTATTCGCCGATGTTGCGCAGCAAGGTGCTGGCCGCCGCGTGCGTGACCGGTGCCGAGGTGGTCGATGGCGGTTGCTACGGCGCCACCCAGGGACCGCGTTTGGAAACGATTGCAGAGATCGCCCGGCTGCGTCGCGACGGCTGCGATCTGGTCGGCATGACCGGCATGCCGGAAGCGGGCCTGGCGCGCGAATTAGGCTTGGAATACGTGTGTTTGGCGATCGTGGCGAACTGGGCCGCGGGCTGCGGCGACGCCCAGGAAATCACCCTGGCCGAGGTGCTGGCGAACGTGGAGGCGGCGTCGGCGGGACTGCCGGAGCTGATCGGCGAACTGGCGCGCGGGTGATTGTCTTCGCTGCGCAAGCTTTGCATACTCCGCCGGTGCGGGATGCCGCACAACCACCACCCATTCATTGCACAAGGTCTCGCATCACCATGCCGAACGGTACCGTCAAGTGGTTCAACGACGCCAAGGGATTTGGCTTTATTTCACCGGAAGACGGCAGCGCTGATGTATTCGCGCACTTCTCCGCGATCAATTCCAAGGGCTTCCGCAGCCTGCAGGAAGGACAGCGTGTCAGCTATGACGTGACCCAGGGTCCGAAGGGCGCGCAGGCCTCCAATATTACGCCTGTCGAGTAAATCGCTTGCTCGGCTGAGCTGTTTTTGAACCCCGCTTCGGCGGGGTTTTTTATGGATGGCGATACCGCGGCGGTGTCGCCCGCAATCAATGGATGCGATGAAGCAACGGATGCAGATCGGCATCGTCGGCTACGGCACGGCGGGCCAGGCGCTGGCGCTGCTGCTGGCGCGCGACGGCCATCGGCTACAGGTGTTCGAACGCGCGCCGCAGCCGGGTCCGGTCGGCGCCGGTTTCCTGCTGCAGCCGACCGGGCTGCAGGTGCTGTGGCGGATCGGCCTGCTCGAGCAGGCGCTGGCGCACGGCGCGCCGGTGCGGCGCCTGTACGGCGAGACGCCGTGCGGACGCGCAGTGATGGACATGCGCTACCGCGATCTGGATGCGCGCCTGTTCGGACTGGGCATGCAGCGCGGCGCCTTGTTCTCGCTGCTGGCGCAGGCATGGGACGGTTATGCCGAGCTGCAGCGCGACACGCGCATCGTCGCCATCGACGATGGCCTGCGCCGGGTGCAGGACCAGCATGGCCGCTGGCATGGCCCGTTCGACCTGGTGATCGCCAGCGACGGTTCGGCCTCGGTGTTGCGCGCGCAGGTGCGGGGCACGCGCCTGGACCGGGTCTATGCGTGGGGCGCGCTGTGGTGCCTGCTGCCGCGCGGCGACTGGGCCTTCGCCGACGAATTGCGCCAGCGCTACGTGGCCGCGCGCAAGATGATCGGCTTGCTGCCGGTCGGCACCCGCCCGGGCGATCCCGAGCCGCGCATGAGTTTCTTCTGGAGCCTGCCCACCGCCGATTTCGATGCCTGGCAGGCGCGCGGCATGGACGCGTGGCTGGACGAGGTGGCGCAGCTGTGGCCGCAGGCGCGCGAGCGCCTGGCGCAGGTGTGCGCGCCGGCGCAACTGGCGCGGGCCAGCTATCGCGACGCGGTGCAGCAGCGCTGGTACCGCGGTCGTCTGGTCTTGGCCGGCGATGCGGCGCATTCGATGAGCCCGCAGCTGGGGCAGGGCGTCAACATGGCGCTGATGGATGCGTGGGTGCTGAGCGAGGCCTTGCGCGAGGCGCCGGATCTGGATGCGGCGCTGGCGCGCTACCAGGCGCAGCGGCATGCGCATGTGGCGGTGTACCAGTTCTGGAGCCGCTGGCTGACGCCGCTGTTCCAGTCCGAGCGCGACCTGGTGGCGCGCGTGCGCGACCTCGGCATGCTGCCGGCCGGACGCATGCCCGGCGGCCGCGGACACATGCTGCGCGTACTCAGCGGTACCCAGCACGGCTGGTTCGGCAAGCTGCCGCTGGAGCCGGAATTTCTGCAGGCGCTGGCGGAGACGGCGGCCGTGCCAAGGATTGCGACGGGGCAGGCGCAGGGCGAACAGCTGCAGTGAGCCAGTGCGTTCGTGCAGGTGGCGACCGACGTCGTTTCTGCGATCGGCCGGTCTGTTGCGATGCCGCGGCGCCGTCGCTTCTCTGTGGGAGGGACTTCAGTCCCGACGCGTCATCGGTAAAGCGTCGGGACTGAAGTCCCTCCCACAGGGATGATCTGAGTCTCCAGGACTACGCGTTATTGCATCGCCACCGGCAACGCCAGCACCGCGCCTTCGACGCAGGCGACCAGGCGTTCGCCCGCCTCCAGCACCGGCACCACGCCGGCGGTGAAATGCGAGAACGCGGGCAGCACCGTCATCTGTTCGCGCAGCCAGAAGGCCGACCAGCGTTGGCGCATGCCGGGCAGTTTCGCCAGCGGATGCAGGTGCCCGCACAGCACATGCAGCTGCGCGTGCGGCGCCGGATCGTGGCGCAGCGCGAACGGGCCGTCTTCGACCTGTTCGCCCAGCATCGCGATGTCCAATCCGGCGCCGGCCAGCGCGCGATCGTGGTTGCCGGCGATCGCGGCCACGCGCAGCTGCGGATGCGCGTTGCGCCAGGCGTGCCAGTCGCGCTGCCAGGCGGCTGCGGGCGCGGCGCCGTGCAGCACGTCGCCGAGGATCCACAGTTCCTGCGCCGCATGCGCCTGCACCAGCGCGGCGATGCGTTGCAGGTCAAGCGCGGTGCCGCCGCTGGGCAGGCCGATGCCTGCGCGGCGGAACACGTCGGCCTTGCCCAGGTGCAGGTCGGCGATCAGCAGCCGCCGGCGTGCAGGCCAGTACAGCGCGCGCTCGCCGAGCAGGGTCATCGGTTCGCCGGCCAGGGTCCAGTCAAGCTCAGCGCGCATGGCGGTGTTCCAGCTGTGCGGCCGCGCGCATCACGCGCGCTTTCCAGTCCTCGGTGCTGAGCTGGCCGCGGATGCTTTCCGCCCACAGCGGGAACGACAGCGGCGTCAGGCTGCGCGGCGTGTACACGGCCAGTTGGCGCGCGGCGCAGTCGTGCAGGGTGGCGGCGAGCCGGGTCAGCTCCATTTCGCCCTGCAGCACTTCGCGTTCGGCCTGCGCCAGCAGCAGGTGTCCGGGATCGAAGCGGCTCAATACGTCGTACAGCAGGCCGCTGGAGGCCTGCAGCTGGCGCAGACTGCGCGGCGTGCCGCCGGGCAGGCTCGGCGGCAGCAGGCCGGACACGCGTGCGATCTCGCGGAACTGGCGCCGCGCCAGTTCGCCAAGATTGAGGCTTTCGCGCAGGTCCTCGAACAGGTGCGTGGGGCTGAGCAGTGCGCGCAGCAGGGCCGGGTCGATGGCGACCTCCTGCGCCGGCGACAGCACCAGCCCGTAGTCGTTGGCGGCGAAGCTGAAAGTGTTGCGCTGCTGCCGGCCCCAGCGCAGCGCCAGCAGCGCGGCCAGCCCTTCGTGTACCTGGCGCCCTGCGAACGGGTACACGAACACGTGGCGGCCGTCGCGGGCGCGCACGCTTTCCACCAGCAGCCGCTGCGGCGACGGCAGCGCCGACAACGCGCGCTGCAGGCCGAGCAACGGCGCCAACGCGCGCAACTCCTCTTCGCCGCGCGGCTCGGCGAACACGGCTTCCACTTCATGCGCCAGCGCCGAGGACAGCGGCATACGCCCGCCCATCCATTTCGGCACGCTGCCGTCGCCGCCCTTGGCCAGGCGCACGTAGGCGGTCATGTCCTCCAGCCGCACCAGTTCCAACAGGCGCCCGGCGAACTGGAAGCGGTCGCCGCGGCGCAGGCGGCCGACGAACTGTTCCTCCACCGCGCCGAGCCGGCCGCCGCGCAGGAAGCGCACCGCGACGCTGCCGTCGCTGGTGATGGTGCCGATCGAGAGCCGGTGACGCAGCGCGATGCGGCGGTCGTGCACGCGGTACACGCCGTCGTCATCGAGCACCACCTTGCGGTAGTCCGGGTACTGCGCCAGCGCGCGGCCGCCCTGCACGATGAACTCCAGCACCGCGGCCCAGGTCGGCGCATCGAGCGCGGCGAACGCGGCGCTGCCGCGGACTTCGGCGAACAACGCGTCGGCGCGGAAGCCGCCGCCCAGCGCGCAGCTCACGCAATGCTGCGCCAGCACGTCCAGCGACAGCCGCGGGGACGGGCGCGATTCGATGCGGCCGTGGGCGATGGCGCGGCGCGCGGCGGCGTATTCGACCAGCTCCAGCGCATGCGACGGCACGCACAGCACGTGGCCGGCCTCGCCGGGACGGTGCTTGGCGCGGCCGGCGCGCTGCAGCAACCGCGCCACGCCCTTGGGGCTGCCGATCTGCAGCACCTGATCGACCGCGGGAAAATCCACGCCCAGGTCCAGGCTCGAGGTCGCGACCACGCAGCGCAGGCTGCCGTCGCGCAGGCCGTGTTCGGCGGCGCGGCGCAGCGCCGGATCCAGCGAGCCGTGGTGCAGGGCCAGGGTCTGCGCGTGTTCCGGCCACACCGACTCCAGCGCCTGGTGCCACAGTTCGGCCTGCGCGCGGGTGTTGGTGAACAGCAGGCTGGTGCGTACCGCGAACAGTTTTTCCAGCACGCGCGGCAGTTGCGCCAGGCCGAGGTGGCCGGCCCACGGGAAACGCTCGCCGCTGGCCGGGGTCAGCGTCTCCAATGTCAGCGTGCGCGGCTTGACCCCGGCCACGATCGGCGCGTCCGCCACATGCGGCAGCAGCACGTCGCGTGCCTCGTCCAGATTGCCGAGCGTGGCCGACAGGCCCCAGGTGCGCAGTGTCGGCGCCCAGGCGCGCAGCCGCGCCAGGCACAGCTGCAGCAGCACGCCCCGCTTGTTGCCGAGCAGCTCGTGCCATTCGTCGACGATCACGCAGCGCAGCGTCGCCAGCTGCGGCGCGGTGTCCGGGTAGGACAGCAGCAGCGCCAGCGATTCTGGGGTGGTCACCAGCACGTCGAGCTTGCCGCTGCGCGCCAGGCGCTTGTCGCGCGCGCTGGCGTCGCCGGTGCGCAGGCCGATCTGCCAGTCCAGGCCGAGCGCTTGTGCCGGTTCGCGCAACGCGCGCAAGGTGTCGGCGGCGAGCGCGCGCAGCGGGGTGATCCACAGTACTTTCAGGTCGCGCTGCGCCTGCCGGCGCGCACGCGTGCTCGGTGCCGCTGTGCTTGCGCTGGCGGCGGCCTTGCTGCGGCGCGGCGCCTTGCGTGCGGTGGCCTGCAGCGCAGCCTGTTCGCGCAGGCCTTCCAGCAGCGGGCCGCCGAACACGGCCAGGGTCTTGCCGCTGCCGGTGGGCGTGTGCAGCAGGCCCGAGCTGCCGTCCAGGTAGTGCCGCCACAGTGCGCGCTGGAACGGCAGCGGTTGCCAGCCCTGCGCGGCGAACCATGCGTACAGCGGCGCATCGGCCGGGCGCTTGCGCGCCTGCGCCGGGGTCATCGCGCCAGCGCCTGCAGCGTGGCCAGCCGGTCGGCCTCGGCGAACGGCTTGTCGTGGCGCCAGCGCAGGATGCGCGGGAAGCGCACCGCGATACCGGACTTGTGCCGGCTGCTCTTGTTCACCGCCTCGAAGCCGAGTTCGAACACGTGGTACGGCGTCACCGCGCGTACCGGGCCGAAGCGTTCGGTGGTGTGCGCGCGGATCCAGCGGTCCAGGGCCAGGATCTCGCTGTCGTCCAGGCCCGAATACGCCTTAGCCACCGGCACCAATTGCGCGCCGTCCCACAGGCCGAAGGTGTAGTCGGTGTACAGCGTGCTGCGGCGGCCGTGGCCGGCCTGTGCGTACAGCAGTACCGCGTCGATGGTCAGCGGTTCGATCTTCCACTTCCACCAGTCGCCGCGGCGGCGCCCGGATTGGTAGGGCGAGGACGCGCGCTTGAGCATCAGCCCTTCCACGCCGCGCTCGCGCGCATCCTCGCGCAGCGCCGCGGCTGCGTCCCATGACGCGGCCCGCACCAGCGGCGACAGCACGATGCGCGGATCGGCATGCGCGTCGAGCAAGGCCTGCAGTTGCGCGCGGCGCTGCGCCAGCGGCTGTTCGCGCAGGTCGATGCCGTCCAGTTCCAGCAGGTCGTAGGCGAGCACCCGCGCCGGCGTATCGGCCAGGGTCTTGGCGCCGGGTTTGCGGCGCTGGATGCGGGTCTGCAGCGCGGTGAACGGCAGCGGCGCGTCGTCGTCGTCGCGCCAGCCCAGCAGTTCGCCGTCGATCACCGCATCGCGCGGCAGCGTGGCCGCGGCGGTTTCGATCTCGGGGAAGCGGCCGTCCAGGCGTTCCTCGCCGCGCGACCACAGCGCCGTTTCGCCGGCGCGGCGGATCAGCTGCAGGCGGATGCCGTCCCACTTCCATTCCAGTTGCCAGTCGTCGATCGCGCCCAGCGTGGCCACAGCGTTTTCCAGCGGCGAGGCCAGAAAGAACGGGTAGGGTTGCTGGCGGTCGCTGGCCAGCACCTCGCGCGACAACAGGTCTTCCAGCGCGGCCGGGGTCGGCGACCAGTCACCGAGCATGCGCTGGGCGATGCGTGCGATGTCGATGCCGGACATCGCCGCCAGCGCCTGCTGTACCAGCCGCTGCGACACGCCCACGCGCAGCGCGCCGGTGAGCAGCTTGTTGAATAGCAGGCGCTCGTCGAACGCCAGGCTGCGCCAGCCGGCGAGCACCGCGGCGTGGCGCGCGGCTTCGTCCTGCGCGGCGACCGGCAGCAGGCGCTCCTCGATCCAGTCGCGCAGCGGCGCCGGATCGGAGGCTGCGGCCGGATCGTCGAGCAACAGGGTCAGGGTTTCGGCGAGGTCGCCGACGTGGTCGTAGCTGTCGTCCACCAGCCAGCCGGGCAGGCCGCTTTCCTGCGCGATCCATGCGCGCAGTTCGCGCGTGTTGGCGATGCGCCGCAGCTTGCCGCCGCTCAGCAGCCAGATCGCCCACGCCGCGTCGGCCGGCGGCGCCTGCTCGAAATAGGCGACCAGCGCGGCGCGCTTGTCCAGCGTCGCGGTGCTCTGGTCCAGTTGCCGGTACAGCGCGGCGAAGCGCTTCATTCCTCGGCACCGTAGTCGGTGCGGAACGCCTCGGCTGCGACGCCGCGTTCGTTCAAGGCGCGGATGATCGCGTCGGTGTTGCCATGGGTGGCGATGACCCGCTGCGCGCCGGTTTCCTCGATGGTGCGCAGCAGGTCCGGCCAATCGGCATGGTCGGAGACCACGAAGCCGCGGTCGTAATTGCGCCGGCGGCGGTTGCCGCGCAGCCGCATCCAGCCCGACGCGAAGCCGAGTTGCGCATGGCGGAAGCGGCGCAGCCACGGACTGCCCGCGGCCGACGGCGGCGCCAGCACCAGTTGCCCGGCGTAGTCGGCGCGCTTGTCCATCTCGGCGACCGGTTGCGTGTCCAGCATCGCGATGCCGGCGTCGCGGTATACCGCCACACCGGCGGCGACCGCGCCATGCAGCAGCGCCGGTTGATCGTCCCACGGCTGCAATTCGGCCAGCACTCGCTGCGCCTTGCCCAGCGCGTAGCAGAACAACACCGCGGCCTCGCCGCGCGCGGCACATTCGTGGCGCCAGGCGACGATCTCGCGCGCCACCGCCGCGGTATCCGGCCAGCGGTACACCGGCAGGCCGAAGGTGGCCTCGGTGATGAAGGTGTCGCAGCGCACCACTTCGAACGCCGCGCAGGTCGGGTCGGGCTGGCGCTTGTAGTCGCCCGAGGCCACCCAGACCTCGCCGTCCACTTCGATGCGCACCTGCGCCGAGCCGAGCACGTGTCCGGCCGGATGCAGCGACACCGTTGCTGCGCCCAGCGCGAAGCGTTCGCCGTAGTCGTAGGCGTGGTAGGCCTGCTCGCCGAGGCGCCAGCGCAGGATCGGCAGGCCGGCGGCAGCACAGTGGTATTCGCCCATGCCGGCGCGGGCATGGTCGCCGTGGCCATGGGTGATGACCGCGCGCGGCACCGGCCGCCAGGGGTCGATATGGAAGTCGCCGGCGGGGCAGTACAGCCCTTCCGGGCGCAGCACCACCAGGTCCTGGTAAGCGGGTTTCGGCATGCCCGCCACTGTGTCCAAGGCGCTGTGCAGGAGATGAGAATCCACGCTGAGCGGTTTACACGCAGGTGCGGATCGGCTCCAATGCGCTACGCGCCTGCGCGTTCGTGCGCAACCGCCTGACCGCTGCGCACGGGCTGGCGTTCGCTACGTTGCAGGCGGATGTGCAGATGCATGTAGTGCTTGCGCGTACGTTGCAGTGAACGTATACGCCGTCCCCTCACCGCAACCCCTCTCCCCGGGGGAGAGGGGCTACGCTGTATTCCGAGTCCCGGCCTCAATGCCGCGTCCCGCGCTTGCCGCCGCCCTTGGCCTGGGTCGCTTCCACCGACAGGGTGAAGCTGCGCTCCTCGCCGTCCAGCATCGCACCGACGCCGACCAGTTGGCGCTTGATCTCCTCGCCGCGGCCGTTGCGGATCGTCACCACCACCGTGTACTCCCACGCAGTGCCGTCGGCAGGATGCTGGATGGTGCCCTGCACGCGCAACGGCACCGTCGCGGTCGGGGCCGACTGCTGCAGCACCGCCGAGTCGAAGCGCAGGTGGTGCTTGCAGGCCGGGCAGACGCTGGCGCTCTCCAGGATCGTGGCCTTGCAGTGCGGGCAGGTCCGGGTCGCCCCCGGGGTGCCGGGACGCGGTGTGCTCATGCGCCCGCGTCAGGCTCCGTGGTCGGCTTGCCGCCTTTGCGGCCCTTGTCGTCTTCCCAGCCGAAATCGGCCTGGCCGCGCATCCGCGCGCCGGCGGCCACGGTCAGCGACCCGGCCTTGACGTCGCCGATCAGCGCGCCGGAAGCCAGCAGTTCCACCTGCGAGGCCGATTCGATGTTGCCTTCCAGTTCGCCGGCGATGATCACCTTGTTGGCGCGCACGCCGCCGCTGAGCTTGGCCCCAGTCTCGATGGTCAGGTCGCCCTGCACGTTGACGTCGCCCTTGAACTTGCCGGCGATGCGGATATGGCCGGTGCCTTCGATCTTGCCTTCGATGGTGATGTCGGCAGCGATCAGCGACTCCTTCGCCGCCGGCGTTGCGGCGCGGACGGGGAGCGGAGCGGCCGCGGCGACGCTGACCGCGGACTCGCCGGGCGCCGATTCGGTGACCGGCCGCGGTTCCGGCACTGCGCTGTTGCCGGGCGTTCCGGGAGGCGGCAGGCCGTCCTTGCGCGGGGTACCCTGATCTTTCCAGATGGACATGCGAAGACGTCTCCAGTCGGGGGAACACCGACTATCGCCGCTCTACCGCTCAGGTTTTGTGACAACCATCGCTAAAGCACGCTTCGTATGCCGCGATCGGGTCCACGGCCTGCAGCGCGATCCAATGGCCACCTTGCCGTCCCCGGCGGCCTGGGTGGCAGGCAGCAAGGCGCAGCGCGCCTTCCCATCGCGACGCGATGGGCCTCAGCCCATTGCGTCCAGCGCGGGATCGAACTGCTGCACCTGATTGCGGCCGCTGCGCTTGGCCCGGTACAGCGCCGCATCGGCCTTGCGCAGCAGGGTGGTGGCGACCACGCCGTCGCGCGAATAGCAGGCCAGTCCGATCGAGAGCGTCACCCCCGGCAGTGCCTTGCCGTCCAGCGTGGTGCTCATGTGCTGCGCGGCCTCGCGGATCTGCTCGGCGATCGCCAGCGCTGCCTCCGCGTCGGTTTCCGGCAGGATCACGGTGAATTCCTCGCCGCCGTAGCGGCAGGCGATGTCCTCGCCGCGCAGCCGCGACGCCAGCATCTGCCCAACCGCAGCGAGCAGGCTGTCGCCGCCGCCGTGGCCGTGGAGGTCGTTGAAGTGCTTGAAGTGGTCCACGTCCAGCATCAGCAGCGACAGCGGCACCGAGCGGCGTGCGCAGCGCGCCAGTTCGTGGTTCAGCGACTCCTCCAGGTAGCGGCGGTTGAACAGGCCGGTGAGCGGGTCGCGGATCGACTGCCGGCGCAGCGATTCGCGCAGGCGCAGGTTGCTCAGCGCCTGCGACAGCTGCTCGGCTGCGGCCTCGGCGATGGCGATGCGCGGCAGCGGCCCGGGGCCGGGACCGGCCAGGAACACGAAGCCCAATTGCGTGCCCTGTGCGGACAACGGAATGCAGGCACTGCTGGCGCCGACCGCCTGCGGATCCTCGCGCAGGTGCGCGCACGCCGCGTCGTGGCGCAGCGCGTGCACGAAATGGGTCTTGTCGCGGCGCAGCGCCCAGCACTCTGCCGGCGCCACGGCCGCTGCGCTGCGTACCGGCGGCTCGCCCCAGGCGACGATGGATTCGGCGCGATCCCTGGAGGCGCGCAACAGATACACGCCGCCGCCGGCGTCGGGCATCAATGCGGCGAGCATGCGCGCGGTCACCGCCAGCGCTTCCTTGGGGGCCACGCAGCTCTGCAGCAGGCCGGTGTAGCGGCTGAGCGCATTGAGGTCGGCGCTGGTGCGCTCCAGGTCGTGGATGCTGGCGGCCAGCTTTTTATTGGCGACCGAAGCGGCCTGCTCGGCGTTGCTGCGGTTGCGCAATTCGCGGAACAGCAGCGCATAGACCACGCCCACGCTGCCCAGGCCGAACGGAATGCCGGCCAGGGCCAGGGCCAGGGCCAGCAGCAGATCGGAACTGCGCTGGTTGGAACGGTCGCGGCGCAGCAGCTGTTGCTCCAGCTCGGTCATATGCTGCACGTGATCGTGGATCGCGCTGGAGTGCTTGAACACGCTCGGCGCCATCGCGCGCTGCAGCGCGGCCAGGCCATCGCGCTGGTAGATGTCGAGCATCTGCTGCGGTTGCGTCAGCCGTGCCCGCATGAGGCGCTGTAGGATATCCAGGTTGGCGATCTGTATCGGGTTGTCGACCACCAGTGCGCGCAGCTGCGCCAGGTGCCGCGGTACGCGTTCGGTGCTCTCGCGGTAGTTGCTCAGGTAGGGTTGGTTGCCGGTGAGTTCGTAGCCGCGCGCCGCGGTCTCGGCCTGCAGCAGGGTCGCTTGCACTTCGTCGATGCTGCGCAGCACCTGATGGGTGTGGGCCACGCGTGCCGCATCGCAGATCGAACGCCGCGCACCGGAGAACATGCCGAACCCGATCGAGATGAAGACTAGTGCGGAAAACAGCAGTGCCAGGCGGGTTCTGATCCACACGCTGTGGAAAGTCGGCATGTGCAGAGTGTAACCAGGCAGCGGATCGACCGAGGCTGGGTATTGGAATCGACCGAGCCTGGGTACTGGAAAAAATCTTGGGGCACGCCGCGTTGCTAACTGGCCGCGTTGCTAAGTGCTTGCGACATCGCGCGGGATCCGGCGGATGCGGGGCACGCCCGCCGCATCCCGCGCCGAGCGCGGGTGCAGCGGGCATTGCGTCAATGCTTTTCGCTGTCGCTGTTGTGCGGATCCTGGTTGGCCTTCTCGCGCGCCTTGTCGGCGAGCTTTTGCGCCGCGCTGGCGGTGGCCTCGCTGGCATCGGCGGCGGCTTCCTTGGCAGCGGCAGAGGCATCCTGCACGGCGTCGGAGTTGGCGGCGCGGTGCGCGGCGTCGCGGGCGTCGGCGGCGACCTCGCGACCGGTCTGCGCGGCCTGGTCGGCGGCTTCCTTCGCCGCTTCGCCGGTCTGCTCGGCGGCGACCTTGGCGTCGCGCTGTGCCTGCTGCGCTTCCGGGCCTTGGCAGGCGGCCAGGGCCAGGGCGCCCAGCAGTACCATTGCCGCGATCGGGGTCTTGTTCATGCGCGTTCTCCGTTGCTGGTTGATGCGGCGCAGCCTAGGCGGGCGCGCATGCAGTTGGTGTCAATGCGGGCGATCGCCAGCGGCTCGCGTTCAGGAACGCCGCCAGTGCAGCCGGTGGTGGCGCAGCAGGTCCCACGTCCACAGGCCCAGCGCTAGCGCCGCGCTGAGCGCGACCGGGAGCGACTGCGCCATGCTGGGGGCCAGGAAGGCCAGCCAGAGCATGGTGCTGTTCGGACGGTAGGGGCGCCCGCTTCGCCGCCATAGCCGCACCACCGACAACAGCAATGCGATGGTGGCGATAACGCCGCCGGCCAGCTGCGGCCCGGCAATCTCGCTCACGCCCAGGCTGATGCCGGCCAGCAGCGGAACGAACGACCAGCGTAGCCAGTGCGGCGCCGGCGAGCGATTGTCCGACTCCGCTTCGCCCTGCCAGCGCAGCAACGTGCCGGCGAGCAGCCACCCCGCCCACAGCGCGACGATCGCCAGGGCGGCCAGGCCGCTGCGCGTCAGCGCCAAGGACATCGGCACCGGATCAGGCGACCAGGCGCTGGCGGCGCTCGCCAGCAGCACGACGCTGGCCACCAGCAGCGCGGTGGCGGCGCAACGCAGCAGGCCGACCGAGAGCCGCGCCCGGGTCAGGTAGCCGGCCTCGCTGGCGCGCATCCAGAAGTCGATCTGCTGCCGGTCCACCGGCGCGGGCAGGTCGTCGACACGGCCCTGGTCCAGGCGCATGAGCAAGCGGCGCAAGGCGCTCGGCCGTCCCGGCAGCAGACTCGCCCACAGCGCCTGCGGCAGCGCGAACGGACGCGTCAGCTGGCGCATCAGCGCGGGCACCCGATCGCCGTGGTGGCTGGCGGGATAGACCCGGCGGGAGAGGGCTTCGGCGTTTTCCGGCTGCATTTCCCAGGCCAGGTGCAGGCGTTCCTGCAGCATCGGCAAGGCGTGCGCCGCGGGACCGGCAGCGATGTCGTCCAGGCCGAAGCAGTCGAGCAGGATCGCGATATTCTCGCGCTGGATCGGTGGCAGTCGCTGCTGCAATCGATGGCTCAACCGCCAGCCGATCTGCGCCTTGTCGCGCAGCGACCATAGCGCAGGCTGCCGCTGCAACCAGTGCTGCAGCGCCTGCGGTTCGGCATGCGTGGCCAGGACGAGCAGGTCGTCGCACAGCGCATCGGGGTCGAACGTCGGCGGTGTAGCCACGTCGAGCTGCGGTGCTGGCGTCAGCGGGTGCTGCTGCGTCGCGCGTGGGGCGTGACCCGCGGCGTCTGGGTGTGGCCGGTGGCCGTCGAGGACATCGCTGTGCGTGGCGGACGCGGCTGCCGGAGTCGGCTGCGCGTCGCCATCGCCATCGTCGGCGCCAGGATTGCCGGCAATGCTCGCGGTTTCCGCAGCGGCGTGAGCATCGTCGTTATCAACGTCTTCGTTGGCGTCGCGTGCGCGTACCCAGGCCAGCGCCGCCTGGTAGGCCGCGTGCAGTTGCTGGAAACCGTCCGGGTCGGTATCCGGGCGGTGCTGGCGCAGCCGCTTGGCGTAGCTGCGCTTGATCGCGGTTTCGTCGGCATCCGGCGGCAGTTGCAGCCACCGCAACGCCCAGTTCAAGCGTGCCGCTCCAGTGCGTCCAGCGCCTCGCCGAGGCGCTGGCGGTGCTCGTCGATCAGGCGCAGGTCCTGGGTGTCGAGCGCGCCGCGGAAGGCGACGATCCAGGCCTGGATCTGCTCGCGCAGGTCCAGATACTCCTCGTACATGCGTTCGGCGCGCGCCAGCAGGCTCAGGTTGTCTTGCTGTTCGCGCGGATGGATCTTCAGCGCCTGCAATGCGGCGAGCCGTTCACGGATCTGCCCGGCGTCGAGCAGGCCGGGGTTCTGCTCCAGGATCAGTTCGTGCTTGCGGCCGCTGTGATGCTCGGTCACTTCCACCTGAAGCAGGCCGTTGTTGTCGTAGGTGAAGCGGGTGGTGATGCCTTTCTCGGCCTTGGGCAGGTGCCTGGGCAGCGCCATCCGCAGCTCGCCGAGCTTGATGTTCTTGGCCACCAGCGGGCTCTCGCCCTGGTAGACGTCGATCACCAGGTGTTCTTGCGCGTCGTGGATCGGGTAGAACGTATCCTCGCGGCTGATCGGCACGGTGCTGTTGCGCTGGATGATCGGGTGGAACAGGCCGGTGCGCAGCTGGCCTTGCGCGTCGTGCGAGGCGACTTCGGTCCCCAACGTGTACGGGCACACGTCGGTGAGGATCACTTCCTCCAGCGCGGCGTCGCGCGCCTTCATTCCGGCCGCCACCGCCGCGCCCAGCGCCACCGCCTGGTCGGGGTTGATGTGGCGCATCGGCAAGCGGCCGAACATGCGCGTGACCAGCCTGGCGACCAGCGGCATGCGCGTGGCGCCGCCGACCAGCACGATCTCGTCCAGCTGCGCCGGCTGCAGCCGCGCATCGCGCATCGCCCGCTCCAGCGGCGCGCGCATGCGCTGCAGCAGCGGCTCGGCCAGCTGGTTGAAGCGGTCCTCGTGCAGCGTCCAGTGCAGGGTCTTGCCCGCCACGCCGATCTCCACCGTCGCCTCCCTGGCGCTGGACAGCGCGCGCTTGGCCGCTTCCAGGCGCCGCCGCAGCTGGCCGTTTTCCTGCACGCTCAGCGCCTGCGGCGCGAGCGCGTGGTCGGCCAGGAAGGCCTGCAGCAGCAGTTCCAGGAAATCCTCGCCGCCGAGGAAGTTGTCGCCGGCGCTGGCGTGGACCTCGATCACGCCTTCGAACATCTCCAGGATCGACACGTCGAAGGTGCCGCCGCCCAGGTCCAGCACCAGGAAGCGGCCATGGCCCTGGCGTTCCTGCAGTCCATAGGCGAGGGCGGCCGCAGTGGGCTCGTTGATCAGCCGTTCGACGCGGATCCCGGCCAGCTCGCCGGCGGCGCGGGTGGCCTTGCGCTGCGCGTCTGAGAAATACGCCGGCACGCTGATCACCGCTTCGCGCACTGTTTCGCCGAGTGCGGCTTCGGCATCGTCCAGCAACGAACGCAGCACCATTGCCGACAGTTCTTCCGGGCGGAAGCGATGCTCGCCGAGGACGCTCTCGCGGTCGCTGCCCATCCAGCGCTTGAACGCCGCCACGCTGCGCTGCGGGTGGCTGACCAGGCGTTCGCGCGCGGCCTGGCCGACCAGGATGCCGCTGTCGTCGGCGCTGACCACCGACGGGGTCAGCAGTTCGCCGAGCGCATTGGGAAACAGGCGGCTGCCGTGCGCGGAATAGGCGCCGATCAGGGAATGCGTGGTGCCGAGGTCGATACCGACAATCATTGCAGGGCAGGTCCGTTGCGAAAACAAAAGGGGCCAGTGTCAGTGGCGGCAGCGCCGACGGGTACGCCGCAGACAATCATAGCGTCGGCGGAAAACCGAATGCAGCGTGCTGCCGCAGGTGTCGCGCCTGCGTGGGGCCAAGCGCAGGCAAAGAAAAAGCCGCTGGCGAACCAGCGGCTTCTTCAGACGTGCCTGAAGCCAGAAGTGATTACTTCTTCTTGGCTTCTTCGGCAGCGTCCTTGGCCTTACCGGCGGTGTCGTCAGCAGCCTTGGCGGTGTCGGCAGCCTTGTCGGCAGCGGCATCGGTCGGGGCAGCAGCGGCAGCGGCCGAAGCGTCGGCAGCGGTGTTGGCGGCGGTAGCGGCCGTGTCGGCAGCAGCCTGGGCGGAATCGGCGGTGGCGGCACCGGCGGCCGAAGCCTGGTCGGCAGCAGCCTGCGCGTCGGTAGCAGCTTCGTTAGCCGAAGCAGCGGCGTCCTGCGCCTGCTCCTGCTTCGAGCACGCGGCCAGGGCCAGGCCCAGGGCCATTGCGATCAGCAGCTTGTTGATGCTCATGTGTGTCTATCCTCGTCGTTTAGTTAGGCAACGCGCTATTGCGCGCCCTCAACATGATGACAAGCCAAAGTCGGCTGTCAAGCGCACGCGCATTCATTTTTGTGTTTTAAGGGTTAATCCCAATCAAATCAATTCGATGGCGACCGCTGTCGCCTCGCCGCCACCGATGCACAGGGTGGCGATTCCGCGGCGTCCGCCGCGCATGCGCAACGCGTTTAGCAATGTCACCACCAGCCGCGCGCCGGATGCGCCGATCGGATGGCCGAGCGCGCAGGCGCCGCCGTTGACGTTGACCTTGGCCGGGTCCAGCCCCAGTTCCTTGATCGGCACCATCGGCACCACCGCGAACGCTTCGTTGATCTCGAACAGGTCGACCTGGTCCAGGCTCCAGCCGACCTGCTCGAGCAGCTTCCTGATCGCGCCGACCGGGGCCGTGGTGAACCATTCCGGCGCCTGCGAGAAGGTCGCGTGGCCGGCGATCCGCGCCAGCGGCACCACGCCGCGGCGGGCGGCGTCGGCGGCGCTGAGCAGCACCGTGGCGGCGGCGCCGTCTGAGATGCTGGAGGAACTGGCGGCAGTGACCGTGCCGTCCTTCTTGAACGCCGGTTTCAGCGCGGGGATCTTGGCGATGTCGGACTTGCCCGGCTGCTCGTCGCTGGCGAACACCGCCTCGCCCTTGCGGGTGACCACGCGCACCGGCACGATCTCGGCATCGAAGGCGCCATCGCGCTGCGCGGCCTGCGCGCGCGTCACCGATTCGATCGCGTAGGCGTCCTGGTCCTGGCGGCTGAAACCGAACTTCTCCGCGGTGGCCTCGCCGAACACGCCCATGGCCTGGCCGTCGTCGTGGTTGGTCAGGCCGTCCCAGGCCATGTGATCGACCGCCTGGAAGTTGCCGTAGCGGTTGCCGGTGCGCGAATTCGGCAGCAGGTGCGGGGCGTTGCTCATCGATTCCATGCCGCCGGCGACGACGATGCTGGCCGAGCCGGCCTTGATCAGATCGTGGCCGAGCATGATCGCCTTCATGCCCGAGCCGCAGACCTTGTTGATCGTGGTGGCGCCGGTGGCGTCGGGCACGCCGGCCGCGCGCGCGGCCTGGCGCGCCGGGGCCTGGCCGAGGTTGGCCGGCAGCACGCAGCCCATGATCACTTCCGACACGTCGGCGGCGGGGATGCCGGACTGCTCCAGCGCAGCGCGGATGGCCGCGGCGCCGAGTTCCGGCGTGGGCACGCCGTTGAACTGGCCCAGGAAAGCGCCGATGGCGGTGCGCTTGGCCGCGGCGATCACGATCTCGGTCATGGCAAACCCTTGCGAAAGATAAGTCCCGATTATCTGCCTCGGCGCCGCTGCTGCCAATCGCGGCGCGCGGGCGGGAAGGGTGGCGGGGACGGAATTCCGGTGTAGATTCGTGGCGATTCAGGCCGCCCGTTTGCGGCTGCCAACCCAACGTTGCCGGCCGATTTGGCCGGCGTGCTTATCTGGAGAGAGAGGATGCGCAAGTTGATGGCCCGGTCGCTGCTGGCGACCGCACTGGCGATGGCCTTGACCTCGTGCGGCGGTGGCGGCGGCGGTGGCGGGCTGACCCGTAGCGATCCGCCGCCGCCCTCGCCGCCGCCCTCCTCGCCGCCACCGCCACCGACCTCCCCGCCCACGTCGCCGCCGACCTCGCCACCGCCGCCGCAGCCCGCGTTCGACGCGCACCTGGCGCTGACCAATACGCTGGCCGCGCACACCGCCGGCTACGACGGCAGCGGCTATCGCATCGGCGTGGTCGACACCGGCGTGAACCGCAACCACCCGGCGCTGGCCGGCCGTGTGGTGTCCAGCCTGCTCTATGTCGATCCGGCCAAGAACAACGTCAACGTCGACGATGTCGACGGCCACGGCACCACGGTCGCGCAGCTGGCCGCGGGCAAGGCGGTGGGCGCGTGGCCTGGCGGCATCGCGCCCGGCGCGCAGATCGTGTCGGCGCGCATCATCAGCGATACCTCGCCCGACGACGACGGCAGCGGCGAAGGCAACCAGGCCAGCGGCGCGCTGGGCCTGGCCTCAGTGCACCAGGACCTGATCAACGCCGGGGTCAAGGTGATGAACAATTCCTGGGGCGGCATCTACTGGACCGATCCGACCGCGACCAATGCGATCGCCGCCGAATACCGTCCGTTCGTGCTGAGCCATGGCGGGCTGGTGGTCTTCGCCGTCGGCAACGAAGCCAAGGCCGATCCGTCGGACATCGCCGCGCTGCCCAGCCAGCCCGGCCCCGGCGGCAGCCATCCGGCGGCTGACCTGGAACGCGGCTGGCTGGTGGTGGCCGCGGTGGATGCGAGCACCGGCAGCAAGCTGGAGTCGTATTCCAACGCCTGCGGCGTGGCCATGCACTACTGCTTGGTCGCGCCGGGCACGGAAGTGTTCGTCGATCCCAAGGCGACCACCGCCAACCCGGGCTATTACTACGGCAGCGGCACGTCGTACGCGGCGCCGCTGGTCTCCGGCGCCGCGGCGCTGGTGTGGCAGGCGTTTCCCTACTTCAGCAACGATCTGCTGCGGCAGACCCTGCTCGGCACCGCCACCGACCTGGGCACGCCCGGGGTGGATGCCACCTTCGGCTATGGCCTGCTCAATGTCGGCAAGGCGGTGCTGGGGCCGGCCCGGTTCGACTGGGGCGACGTCAGCGTGTCCTTCAGCGGCAGCTCCACCTGGGCCAACGACATCGCCGGTAGCGGCGGCCTGATCAAGCAGGGCAGCGGCACCTTGACCCTGAGCGGCACTCAGAACAGCTACAGCGGCGATACCCAGGTGCAGGCCGGCACGCTCAGCGCGGCCAGCCTGAGCTCCAATGTGGCGATCAGCAACGGCGCCACCTTCATCGGCACTGGGCCGCTGCGCGGCAACGTCAGCAATGCCGGCACCTTCCAGGTCGGCACCGCGGCATTGAGCCTGAGCGGCAACTACGTGCAGGCCGGCAACGGCCGGCTGGCGCTGCTGGTCGGCGACAAGCTCTCGGTGACCGGCACCGCGACGCTGCAGGGCGGCGCGCTGTACGTGCTCGGCAAGCGCGACTACGTGGTCAACAACACCGCCTACAAGGTGCTCGAAACCAGCGGCGGACTGAGCGGCACGTTCGCCTCGGTGACCACGCCGTCGAACGTGTTCCTGACCTCGTCGCTGTCCTACGACAGCAGCAGCGCGTCGATCACCGTGCAGGCGCTCAGCGTCACCGCCGCGGCGGCGAATTTCGGCAGCGTCACTGCTGCCACGCTGGCCTCGGCCACGCGCGTGGATGCGGCGTTCGCGCAACTCGATGCCCAGCTGCGCCAGGATCCGGCGACGGTGGATGCGTCGCTGCTGAAGGCGGCTGGCGCGGTACAGCAATCGCCGAGCGTGGCCGCGGCGGCGGCGACGCTGCGCAGCCTGTCCGGCCAAGCGCATGCGGCGGCCACCGCGATGACCTTCGACAGCATCGATCTGCAGCGGCGTGCGCTGTCCGGCCGCCTCGACAGCCTGGTCGCGCAACCGCGTGCGATCGGCGCGTGGAGCCAGCGCCTGGGCGACACCGGGCAGGGCAGTTTCGCCGGCAGCCAGTTCCAGCTCGACGGCTGGATGATGGGCCAGGACCTGCGCCTGGGCGAGCATGGCGTGGCCGGCTTCGCCTTCGGCGAGAGCCGTGCCGACGGTGGCGGCGACGGCGGTCTGGATCACAGCCGCGATCGCCAGGTACAGGGCCAGGCCTATCTTGGCGCGGTCGGCGGCAATGCCTACGCGCTGGCGCAGCTGGGTACCGGGCAGTACCGGCGCCAGCTCGACCGCGGCCTGCTGCTTGGCGATCGCGTCGCCGATGCGTCCAGCCGCTACGCCGGACGCTTCCTGTCCGGCAGCATGGAGGTCGGCTACCGCTTCGGGCGCGGCAAGGCGTCGTTGACCCCGTACCTCGGCGCCGACTACAGCCGCATCGATAGCGACGGCTTCCGCGAGCAGGGCGGCGACGGCTTCGGATTGATGGCCGCTGCGGCGTCTTCTTCGCGCAGCCAGGCCCTGGCCGGCCTGCGTGCCGGTTACGGCGGCCGCGGCTGGTCGCTGCAGGGCTATGCCGAATGGCAGCAGACCCTGGCCGCGCAAGGGCTGCAGCGCCAGGCCAGCTTCGTCGGCGTGGATGCCTGGGCGCCGCTGGCGGATCTGCAGCCGGCGCGGTCGGGCGGGCTGTTCGGCGCCAGCCTGGACTGGCGCTGGGGCAGCAGTGCGCTGGGCGTCGGCTACGACCGGCGCTTCGGCCTGCGCGGTGACGATCATGCGCTGTCGCTGCGGTATCGGTTGGGGTTCTGATGCGGTGCGCGCGTGCTGCGGCCCGCGCTTTGTTGACAGCGGAGGCTGCGGCCTCGGCGCGCTGAGGCGGCGTTGGGTTTCTCTCTTCGCTTGTCGCGGTGAAGCCGCTCCTACAGGGGTAGTCGGGCTCGGTGATGCCGTTCCTGCTTTTGTAGGAGGGACTTCGGCCCCGATGCGTTTGGATTGCGGCAGGATATGAACTTCGTTCGTCGCGGCTGAAGCCGCTGCTACAGAGGGTATTCGGCCTGCTGATGGCGTGCCGGCTTTTGTGGGAGGGACTTCAGTCCCGACGCGCTGTGCTCGGGAGGTGCTGCTCCTCGCTCGCCTACTCGCCGCGCAGATGCCCCATCGAGCGCGGGGCGGTGCGGCCCAGCGGCAGCTTGAGCTTGCCGATGGCGTGCATGCGCGCTTCGGCGATGCGGTCGGCGGCCTGCTGCGGCGGGATGTTGTCGCGTTCGGACAGGTCGAAGATCTTGCCCAGGTTGTGGTACAGGCTGCGGATCAGGCGCATCGCGCGTTCGCGGTTGTAGCCGTCGATCTCCAGCGACACGTTCATCACCCCGCCGGCGTTGACCGCGTAGTCCGGGGCATAGAGGATGCCGCGGCGGTGCAGTTCTTCGCCCACGGCGGCGTTGGCCAGCTGGTTGTTGGCGGTGCCGCAGATGATCTTCGCCTTCAGCCGCGGCAGGGTGGCTTCGTCGATCGCGCTTTCCAGCGCACACGGCGCCAGCACGTCGGCGGCCACGTCGTAGATCTCGTCCGGCTTGACCGCCTCGGCGCCGTATTCGGCGACCGCGCGATCCACCAGCGCTTGGTCCAGATCGGTGACGTACAGCTTGGCGCCGCGTTCCTTCAGCAGCTTCGCCAGCTCCATGCCGATGTGGCCCAGGCCCTGCACGGCGATGCTGGCCTTGCCGATTTCCTCGTGGCCGAGCTTGCGCTGCAGCGAGGCCATCAGCGCCTGCAGCGCGCCATAGGCGGTGAACGGAGCCGGATCGCCGGAGCCGCCGTGCACCTGGTGCACGCCGGTGACGTATTCGGTCTCCAGGTAGATCTGTTCCATGTCGTTGACGTCGGTGCCGACGTCCTCGGCGGTGATGTAGCGTCCGCCCAGCGAATCCACGTAGCGGCCGAAGGCGCGGAACAGCGCCTCGGACTTGTCGGCCTTGGGGTCGCCGATGATCACCGCCTTGCCGCCGCCGATGTTCAGCCCGGCCAGCGCGTTCTTGTAGGTCATCGTGCGGCTGAGCCGCAGCGCGTCGTGCAGCGCGGCCTCGGTGTTGGCGTAGGGGCGCATGCGCACACCGCCCAGCGCGGGGCCGAGCACGGTGTTGTGGATGGCGATGATCGCCTGCAGGCCCATGTCGCGGTTGTTGCAGAAGACGACGTGTTCGTGGCCGGTGGTGGCTAGCGTTTCGAAAAGCATGGGGGCTCCGCTGGCGTTGCAGGTGTGGGACACCTTAATTCCAGGAACGTCCTAGTTAGGGTGCGCAAAACGAAAAACGCGACGGGTTCCGGAACGGGTCCTGATCGTCGCGATGGGCGCATTTTAAAGCAAATTGCCTGCACGCCGTGCAGCGCTCCGGGCCTGGGCGCCGGCCCTGCCTTACAAGCATCTCGGCACCATCTGCGACGCCGGTCAGGCGCCGCGGACGGTTTTGTCGGCCGTGCCGGCTCAACCGGTGGGGGTGATCGCTGGCTTCGCGCCTGGCCCGGCGCCGAGCGCAGCGGCGATGCGCCCGCCGTCGGGGACGCCCAGGCCGGTGCAGGCATCCCAGCCGGGGCTGGCAACGAAGCCACCGTTGCCGCCGTCGACGATGTCGCGACAGACATCGGCAACCGCGTACAGCCGTGGCGGCAGGAACACGCGGCGGCCGCCGTTCAGGCCATAGACCCGCGCCAGCAGCGCCGCCCACACAGGCGCGGCGGCGCTGGTGCCGCCCATGACCGCCGGGCGCCCATCGATGTGCACGTAGTAGCCGGTTTCGGCGTCGGCATTGGCGGCCACGTCCGGCACCCCGCGCATGCTCAACGGCTGCGCCGTCTGCTGTGTGCCGTGCAACGTCAGGGCCTGCTGCCAGCGCGGCCGCGCGAACACCCGGCTCTGGCCGCCGCCGGTGCCTGACCAGGCCTGCTCGTGTTGCGCCTGCACGTCGACCTGCAAGCGAGTGCCGCCACAGGCCAGCACGAACGGGCTGGACGCCGGGAAGCACACGTTCAGGCCGGGCTGGCCGTCGCTGGCGCCGTCGTCGCCAGAGGCGATACAGACGGTGATGCCCATCAGCGCGGCAGCCTGTAGCGCACGGTTGTAGGCTGCGCGCGACTGCGCCGTCCACAGCGTCTCGGTGAAGCCCCAACTGATTGCGATGACGTCGGGCGCATGCGCGCGATCGTGGATGGCGCTGACGATGGCTTCGAGGAAACCGTTGTCGGTGTTGGGTGCGAAGTACACCACTAGTTTTGCGCCCGGAGCGATGGCGCCGGCGATCTGCACGTCCATCTGCACCTCGATGTCGGCCTTGCGCCCCTGTCCGCCTGGCTGGTTGCGCGCACCGGCCAGCAGCACATCGACGATCTGCGGCATCGGCAGCCCGAGTTCGGTGAAATAGGCGGCCAGCTGCGCCCGCTCGTAGCCGCCGCCCAGCGCGATGATGCCGATGCACTGACCGGCGCCGTCGTGCTCGGGAAAACCATACAGTTCGGCCAGCTGCGGCGGCGTGTAGCGGGCGATGGGCGCAGCGGCGCCTGCGGGTGCCGGTGCGTCCTGCGCCTGCGGCAGGGTGTGAGCCTGCGGGCGATCGTCCAGGCCGAGCACCGCGCTCACCACGCCGTGCAGAGCGGTGGGGATCGACACCGCGCCGGTACGCCCACGGTAGCGCAAGTCGTCCTTGCGGTAGTCGCGCAGGTCCACCTGGAACGCGCGGTCGAACTGCTGCACGCTGCCTTCCAGGATCGCCACGCCGGCATGCGCCAACGTCTGCTCCATGCTCAGGCCATGCTGCGTGGCGAATGCCTCGACCGCGCGCAGGTCATCGGCAGCGGCGGCGAAGCGCGTGGCGAAGGCATCGCGCGACAGCGGCGCGGGCAGCTCGTCGCCAGCGGTATCGAGCAAGCGCGCTGCGGCCGCGTCCAGTTCGGGCTGGCGCAGCGCCAGCAACACACGCAGGCGATGCGCGGCCGGAAACTTGCCTGTATCGGTGCAGCCGGGCAGGGGGCTGCGCTCACTGCCGCGAAGAATCTGATAGTCCATGTGGGGTTCTCGCTGTGGGAAGTCGCCGCGAGTATAGGCAGTGCCGTTCTCGGCGGCTGCGCACGCCTCGCGTGGGGTTTGCTTGGCTTCATGTCGCGACGCGCTCGCAGTTCACATGCGCATGCTGCTGGCGTCGCGCGACAGTTTCGCGATGGCAGGTGGCGGTCGCGGTTGACGGGTAGCGGTCAACGAGCGGGCCGATCGTCGGCGAAGAGCGCTGCGGCTGCTTTCGCTCCGAGCACGCGTTCGCGCAGCGCACGCGAATTCTGCGCCCGCTGTCGCGTATCGGCGCCATGTGGCGGGCCAGCGGCCTCGGCCTGCAGGTAAGCGGCGTAGCGGTCGAACCAGGCAAGGATATGTTGCGCCTGCGCGGCGGGCAGGGCGGCGAGGTCGTGCTGCAGGCGTCCGCGCTGCGCCATTGGCGGCGGCGTATCCTGCGCCACCAGGTAGCGGTCCAGGTAGCGCCGCAACGCCGGGTCCGGCACCACCTGGCCTTGCCGGTCGAAGTGGAGTTCGCCTGCAGTCTTGGCAGCGCCGGGTGCTGCGGTTTTGCCGATGACGGGGTATGCACGCCTGCCTGCTCCGATCGCGCTCGCAGTGTCGCCGATGGCCTCGCCGAGTCCGCGGCGCGAGGCCGCGTCAGTAGGCCGTTCGCGCCAGGCGGCCACGCTGGCGATCGCCACCGCCGCCACGGTGATCGCGATCGCATAGGTTCCCGGCGGCGCGCGCCACGGCATCGCTAGCGGCCCATGCGCCGCGGGCGTGGGCTCCGCGCGAGCGGCGCTGCCCCGGCGCCGGCGCGAACGGCATGCGCCTGCAGCAAGGCCGGGAAGGACGCATGCGATCGCGAATGCCTGGACATGCGTGTTCTCGAGAACCGGCAGGGCGCGGCGATACGCACTCTATCGCAAAGCTGGGTTGGGCGGTCACGTCGCCGCGCAGCATGTCGGCGGCGGTCGCCACCAGGCCACGCGCTAGCGATGCCGCCAATAGCCGTCATGGAAGCGATAGCCGGGTCCACGATGTTCCCAGCGCGGGTCGACCTAGACATAGCCCGGGCGTTCGACCACGTAGCGGCCGCCGACCCAGGCATGGCGGTGGCCGTTCCAATGCCAGTAGCCCGGCGTCCAGACGTAGCCCGGTCGCACCACCACGCGTTCGAAGCGCGGCGGCGATGCGCTCTGCACCGACAGTTCCAGCACCGGGCGCGCCTGCGCGGGCGCGGCCAGCAGGCCGCCGGCGAGCGCGCTGCCGAGCAGCGAAGCCAGCAGCAAAGGACGAATGGACATGCGATTCTCCAGGGACATCGGCGGTGTGCCGACGCCAAACGCGAACGCGGCAGGCGGCGCCGCTGTTGACGCGCCGCGCCGTCGCATTCATCTAGCGCATAGCTGGCGTCCGTGGCGCGGCGTTGCCGCCTGGTTGCCGACGGTGCGATCGCCGCCGCATGTTGCAGCGCAACCTGCCCGTGCTGCGCGGGCCACCTAGAATCGCGGCATTCTCTTGCCGATGGCGTCCCGATGAGCATTCCCGCGTCCCGCGTGCCGCTGCCGCAAGCCGACACCAGCCCGCTGCGCTTCGTCACCGCGGCCAGCCTGTTCGACGGCCACGACGCGGCGATCAACATCATGCGCCGGCTGATCCAGGCGCAGGGCGCGGAGGTGATCCATCTCGGCCACAACCGCAGCGTCGAGGACGTGGTGCGCGCGGCGCTGCAGGAGGACGCCGATGCGATCGCGCTGTCGTCCTACCAGGGCGGCCACGTCGAGTACTTCAAGTACATGGTGGACATGCTGCGCGAACGCGGCGCCGGCCATGTGCGGGTGTTCGGCGGTGGCGGCGGCACCATCACCCCGGAGGAGATCGCTGAGCTGCAGGCCTACGGTGTGGAGCGCATCTACCACCCCAACGACGGCATGAAGATGGGCCTGGTGGAGATGATCGAGGATGTGCTGGCGCGCGCTTCGCGCGGGCGGGACTCGGGACTCGGGACTCGGGACCCGGAACAAGCCGGCGCGCTGTTGCCGCACATCGACGACGAGATCGGCATCGGCAGGGTGTTATCGGCGCTCGAGGATGGCGCGTTCTCCGAAACGGATCTGGTGCTGCTACGCAAGCAGTGGCAGTGCGGCCTGCCAGGCACCGCCGAGTCCCGAGTCCCGGGTCCCGGGTCCCGCACGCGGCGCACAGCGCCGGTGCTCGGCCTGACCGGCACCGGCGGCGCCGGCAAGTCGTCGGTCACCGACGAATTGCTCAACCGCTTCCTGGCCGGCTTCCCGCAGATGCGCATCGCGGTGGTATCGGTGGACCCGAGCCGGCGCCGCACCGGCGGCGCGCTGCTCGGCGACCGCATCCGCATGAACGCCTTGCGCAGCCCGCGCGTGTACATGCGCTCGATGGCCACGCGGCGCCAGCATGCGGCCACCAACCGCGTGCTCAAGGACTGCATCGCGTTGCTGAAAGGCATCGGCTACGACCTGGTGATCGTGGAGACCGCCGGCATCGGCCAGAGCGATTCGGAGATCGTGGATCTGGTGGATTTCCCGGTGTATGTGATGACCAGCGATTACGGCGCGCCGAGCCAGCTGGAAAAGATCGACATGCTCGACTTCGCCGAGCTGGTGGTGCTGAACAAGTACGACCGGCGCGGCGCCGAGGACGCGCTGCGCGACGTGCGCAAGCAGTGGCGGCGCAATCGCGCCGCGTTCCAGCTGGAGGACGACGCGGTGCCGGTGTATCCGACCATCGCCAGCCAGTTCAACGACCCCGGCATCAGCTGGATGTTCGTCAATCTGTGCCGGCTGTTGCGCGTGAAGCTGGGCCTCGCGGCGTCCGACCCCAGGGCCGAAACGACCGACGCCGCCCGCCGCGCCGCACCGTCGCCGCATTGCGATTTCCTGCCGCAGCTGGACACCACGCTGAAGGAACCGCGCGCCACGGTGCTGATTCCCGGCGCGCGCGTGCGCTACTTGGCCGAGATCGCCGAACAGGGCCGCGCGCTCAACGCCGGCATCGAGCGCCAGGCCGAGGCCGCCGACCGCGCGCAATCGTTCTGGCAGTCGCTGCACGCACTGCAGGACCCGCAGTTGCCCACGCAGCTGGAGCTTTACCCGGTCGAGGATCTGCAGCCGTCCGCCCGCGCCGCTGCGGTCGATGCGAGCCTGCTGCGGTTGCGCCAGCGCTACAACGACGCGCTGCAGACGCTGTCCAGCGAATCGCTGAAGCTGCTGCGCGCGTGGCCGCAACGGCTGAAGTCGATCACCGACGAGGTCACCGAGTACGCAGTGCGCGGTAAGACGATCCGCGTTGAGAACTACCGCCAGTCGCTGAGCCACCAGCCGATCCCGAAGATCGCCGCGCCGCGCTACAAGAGCTGGGGCGAACTGCTGCGCTTCCTCGGCAAGGAGAACCTGCCCGGCAGCTATCCCTATACCGGCGGCGTGTATCCGTACCGCCGCGCCGGCGAGGACCCGATCCGCATGTTCGCCGGCGAAGGCACGCCGGAGCGTACCAACCGCCGCTTCCACTACCTGAGCGTGGGCCAGCCGGCCGCGCGCCTGTCCACCGCCTTCGACAGCGTCACCCTGTACGGCGAGGACCCGGCGCCGCGCCCGGACATCTACGGCAAGATCGGCAATTCCGGGGTCAACATTCCCACCCTGGACGACATGAAGAAGCTGTACTCCGGCTTCGACATGTGCGCGCCGACCACCAGCGTGTCGATGACCATCAACGGCCCGGCGCCGATGATCCTGGCGATGTTCATGAACACCGCCATCGACCAGCAGGTGGAGAAGTACCTCAAGGCCGATGCGCAGCGCTGGGCGCAGGCCGAGCAAGCCCTGGAGACCTTGTTCGAAGGCCGGCAGCGGCCGCGCTATCACGGCGAACTGCCGCCCACCAACGACGGCCTGGGCCTGGCCTTGCTCGGGGTCAGCGGCGACCAGCTGGTGGACGCGCCCACCTATGCGCAGATCAAGGCGCAGAGCCTGTGCAGCGTGCGCGGCACGGTGCAGGCCGACATCCTCAAGGAGGACCAGGCGCAGAACACCTGCATCTTCAGCACCGAGTTCGCGCTGCGCATGATGGGCGACATCCAGCAGTATTTCGTCGAACACAAGGTGCGCAATTTCTATTCGGTGTCGATCTCCGGCTATCACATCGCCGAGGCCGGGGCGAACCCGATCAGCCAGCTCGCCTTCACCCTGAGCAACGGTTTCACCATCGTCGAGTACTACCTGGCGCGCGGCATGCGCATCGACGATTTCGCGCCCAACCTGAGCTTCTTCTTCAGCAACGGCATGGACCCGGAGTACACCGCGATCGGCCGCGTGGCGCGGCGCATCTGGGCGCGCGCGATGCGCGAGCGCTACGGCGGCAACGAACGCAGCCAGATGATGAAATACCACATCCAGACCTCGGGCCGCTCGCTGCATGCGCAGGAGATCCAGTTCAACGACATCCGCACCACGCTGCAGGCGCTGTACGCGTTGTTCGACAACTGCAACAGCCTGCACACCAACGCCTACGACGAAGCGATCACCACCCCGACCGAAGAAAGTGTGCGCCGCGCGGTGGCGATCCAGATGATCATCAACAAGGAGCTGGGGCTGAACTTCTGCGAGAACCCGTGGCAGGGCAGCTTCATCGTCGAGCAGCTCACCGACCTGGTGGAGGAGGTGGTGTACAAGGAATTCGAGGCGATCAGCGAGCGCGGCGGCGTGCTCGGCGCGATGGACAGCATGTATCAGCGCGGCAAGATCCAGGAAGAAAGCCTGTACTACGAACACAAGAAGCACGATGGCAGCCTGCCGCTGGTCGGGGTCAATACCTTCCTGCCCAAGCAGCACGTTGGCGAGACCGCGCCCCAGATCGAACTGATCCGCTCCACTGAGGAAGAGAAGGGCCAGCAGATCGCCAACGTGGACGATTGGCAGCAGCGCCGCAACGGCATTGTGCCATCGCCGCCGGAACAGGCCGAAGCGTCGGGCCTGCCGGCTCCTGGTGATGCGGTGGGCCTTGGCTATCTGCAGCGTGCCGCGCGCGAGCGCCGCAACGTTTTCGACGCGCTGATGCAGGCGGTGAAGACCCATAGCCTGGGGCAGATCAGCCACGCCCTGTACGCGGTGGGCGGCGAATACCGGCGCAATATGTAGGCCGCCGACGATTGCAGGCGCCGGCGGTGGTGCGGTTGCTGGCCGTGTTGCATCCCATGGCCTGTCTGCCATTCGCCGCTGTCTCGCTCACGGCTTCGCCTGCGTCTGGGCGCCATTGCGGCCGCTGCCTGGGGTGGCCGATAGTGAGGCATCGACGAACGGGGAGACGGCATATGCAGGCATGGGGATGGGTGTTGTTGATGGCCTGCGCGGCGACGGCGCGCGCCGCGGAGCCGAGCGAGGACGGAACTGCCGGACCGCTGTTCGACACGGTCGCGGCGCTGGATCAGCGCCTGTTCGGCTCCTACAACACCTGCGAGCTGGCAACGTTCGAGCAACTGTTCGTGCCCGAGGTTGAGTTCTATCACGACCAGGGCGGTGTCACCTGGGACCGCAAGAGTGTCGTGGACAACACGCGCAAGTGGATCTGCGGCAAGGTGCGCCGCGAATTGGTGGACGGCACGCTGCGGGTCTACCCGGTCAAGGACTTCGGCGCGATAGAGGAAGGCGAGCACCGCTTCTGCGAGCTGGCCACCGGCCGTTGCGAGGGTATCGCCAAATTCGTGATGGTGTGGCGCCAGGACCAGGACGGCTGGAAGCTGACGCGGGTGCTCAGCTACGGCCATCGCGCGGCCACTTCGCCGGTGCCTTGAGCGTGCGCGGCGGCGTGGCGCAGTCGCCGGGCGTTCGCATGCAGGCAGGCGCCGGCGTTCAAGCAAGAAATGGCGCGCCATGTTTGAATGTCTTGGCGCGCCTGGACAGGGATGCGCCTCCGGCCGGGTGGGGGACCTGGCGACTTCGCGGATGAAGATGATCGTGCCGTCGATGTGGATTGCAGGCGTTGCCGTCGCGCTGCTGCTGGGCATCGGTGGCTGGATGTGGCGGCGTGGACGCCAGCGCGGAACGGCGGTACCGACCGTCGTCGTGCAACCGGCCGCAGTGTCTGCGCACAGTGCCGCCGCCGAAGATGCCGGCGCGGATGCAGCGATTACGGTGGAGTCCGGGCATGGCGTGGCCGCAGCTGCCGCCGAACTCTCTGCCGAACAGGAAGCTTCCCTGCTACTGCGTCTGTACGCGCTGGCGTTCGCCGACGCGCCTGCGCCCGAACCGGGCGCGGCACCAGGCGCCGCGCAGACCGAGGTCGCCGCCGCGGCGGTGGCGGTGCTGGCGCGTATCGACGCGCATCCGCGCTATACGCCGCGCCGCCCGCAGCTGTTGCCGCAGCTCACCCGCGTGATCAACGATCCCGATGCCGGCGCGCAGGCCATCGCCGCGATTCTCGGCCAGGATCCGGCACTGGCCGGCAACCTGCTGCGCATCGCCAACAGCAGCGCCTACCGCCGCCAGGCCGAACCGGTCGAGAACCTGGAGCGGGCGGTGGCCTTGCTCGGCACCAAGGGCCTGCGCCAGATCGTGCTGGCGGCGCTGCTGCAACCGGTCATCGCCGACGACGGCAGCGCGTTCGGCCGCTGCGCCGCTCTGCTGTGGGAGCACACCTTGCTGTCGGCCAAGGCCACGGCGCGCCAAGCCGAGGATGCAAAGCGCGAGGATCCCGCGGCGGCGCAGCTGCTGGCGCTGTTGTATGGATTGGGCGCGGTCGCGGTGGTGCAGGTGCTGCGCGATGCGTATGCCAGGCATGCCGCAGTACCTTCGGATCCGGACCTGGTCGCGGGCATGCTCGCAATGTGGTCGGCGCCGTGCGCGAAGGCCATCTCGGCGGACTGGGGGCTTTCCTCGCGGATGCAGCGGGCGCTTGAGGAGCAGGGCGCTGCGGCGGCGCTGCAGCCTGGCGATGCACTGGCGCGCGCGCTGCGCCGCCAGCGCGCGCTGGCCGCTGCCGACATGTTGGCGCTGTACGAGTGCCAGCGCGAAGCCGAGGCGCGATGAAACAGGACGGCAAGCGATGCAGGCGCGCAACGGCGTACGCCAACCAGACAACCAGCAGGGCAAAGCGTGGCAGCGCCAACCGCGTTGCGCAGCAATGTCAAGCTGCAGCTCAGCGCAGCGGCACGTCCGCGACCTTGTCTTGATAGTCCCGCTTGGGGTCGATGCCGAACAACACCTTGATCCCGGCCACCAGGCTGGAGCCGTTGAGCCAGATCTGTGCGTGGTCCGGATCCAGGCGCAGCAGCGCCAGTTTGGGATCGTCTTTGCCTTGCTCGTACCAGGCGTCGATGAAGCCGTTCCATAGGCGTTCGATCACCGCCTGGTCGTTGTCCACGCTGAGCGTGCCGCTGATGCTGGCGAACAGGTCGTGGTCCTTGGCGCTGAACGCGGCGATCACCCGCTGGCTCTGGGACAGTTTCTGCACCAGGGCATTGTCCTTGGAGGTGAAGAACCAGATCGGGCCGCCACGCTCGCCTTCGAATTGCGCGGTCATCGGCCGCGCGTGGCCGTCTTCGACGCCGTTCAGGCCGAGCATGACCGTGCGGTCGGACTTGAGCGCCTTCCAGAATTTCTCTTCCAGTTCCTGCGGGCTGGCCATGCGGATCTCCGATAGGGCGTGATGTCCGTCGCTACTGTGCCGCGCCGTGCGCGCGCGCGCCGTGACGGACACGTTGACGAAGCGTGTAGGGCACGGCGGATGGCGCCGCCCGATGGCGGCGGCGAGCATGCGCGCCGTTGTTCGCGGCGGTAGACAAGCGTTGCCGCGTGGCGGCGATGGGGATGGGATCGGGATCGGGATCGAACACATTTCACGCCCGCCAATGGTAACTACATGTCTGGCGCGCGCGGTGTGCGCACGCCTTCCATCTCAACGCTGGTACCGTTTGCCGCGAATGCCCGCATCGCGGTCGCCGCTGCCGCCTGCTTCCGGCAAAGGATGCTCGACGATGCGTGCGATTCCGCAAACCCAAGCCCCGCTGTATCCGTCATTGACGCTGGCGATGGCCCAGGCCAGCATCGCCGCGTATGCGGCCTTCGAGGGCAAGCCGGTGCTGGCGCCGTGCAACTATCGGCTGGTCGCCCGCTGGTCCGGCTGGGACGGCGATCCGTTCGGCGGCAGCGAAGAACTGTTCGGCCTGCTGTTCCAGTCCACCGAGGATGCCGCTACCTGCCTGTTCGCGTTCCGTGGCACCGATTCGGATCTGGACGTGTACGAGGACCTGGACTTCAGCACCGCCGATTTCGTCCCCAGCGCCGGCACGGTCACGCCGACGCCGCGGGTGTCGGCGAGTTTCTACCGCATCTACGACGGCAAGAGCGGCAGCATGCGCGCTTCGATGCGCGAGCAGGTGTTCGCGCTGCTGGCGCACTTCGCGCCCAGTCAGGTGTACGTCACCGGCCACAGCCTGGGCGGCGCGCTAAGCCAGTTGTTCTCGCTGGATCTTGCGCTCAGCCAGCCGGCCGTGCGTGCCTGCAACATCAATTTCTGCAGCCCGATGGTCGGCCAGGCGAGCTGGGGCCAGGCCTATGCGCAGTCCATCGCTGCGGCGGACAGCACGCGCTGCTTCAACTACTGGGACTATGTTCCGTCACTGCCGCCATCGACATTCGACTACGTGCCGGTGGGGCAGGAGTTGCGTACCGCCCACGACGTGCGCGGCGCCCTGTTCGTGCATCCGCTGTCGCGACACGCCATCGCCAACATGCAGACGGTGCTGCAACACGCACTGCCGCTTACGCCGCAGCTCTGGTCCGGCACTTTCCCGGATTGCGCGGATCCGCGGCGGCTGATGCTCAGCCAGGTGCCGCCGATGCAAGCGCAGCCGGCATGGGCCGATGTCGAGCTGGGCGCGCGCGGCTCAGAACGGCTGCCGGGGTTGGCGCCGTGCCAGCCGGTACCGGCGAGCGCGGCCGGATGAGCGCGGCCGCGGCGCGTCCCCCTGCCGTGGCGAGACTGTTGCCTGCGGCACAGCAAGGCGCCGGACCGGTGCCACACACTGCGCTGTCAGTCCCGGCGTGTTCCAGGAGTAAGCCGATGGCATCGTTCGATCTGTCCTCCATTCCGCCGGCCACCTGCGTCGCCTGAGTGGCGCAGGCAAGCCGACAGTACCCGCCGCGTTGCACATGCGGCGCCTCAGCGCTGACTGGCAGCGACGACGATACGATCGACGATCCGCGCAGATCGCGCGCTGCGGCGCTACGGCGAGTGGGTGACAGGGTGCATCGACACTGCCTCGCGCAGCCGCCAGAGGCATGCGCTGTCGCGCATCGACAGGCCGGCATGGGTCGGCCTTCGGCTTGTAAAACCGTACGCCTTGGTGGCGGGAGCCGGCGCGTGACCGGTTCCGCCGGCGCTGCTCAGTTGCCGCTGTCGGGCGTCTTCGCTTCGGCGTCCGCTGCGGCCTTGGCCGCCTCGCGGGCTTCGCGCTTGCGCGCGTCCTTCTCGTCCTGCTGTTTCTTCTTGGCGATTTCGCGCTGACGTTTTTCGAAGGAATAATTGGGCTTTGCCAAGTGGATGCCTGCCGTGTGTGAGATGGGGCCCACAGTGTAACCCCTGTGTGCCGGGGTGGTGGCGGGCGCTATGGACAGGACACGCGCATCGCGTGGCCTGTCCAGGTCCAGGAATACGGCCCTCACGGGCCTTGGCTTACGGGCTCAGGTAGGGCTGGATGGTGGAGTACACGTCGGAGAAGCGCGAGTAGTAGTCCGGGGCACTGGGTGCGCCGCAGGACGAGTCGCCGCCGAGCAGGCCGCCGCGCAGCTGGTAGGCGCCGCTGCTGTTGACGGTGAACAGGCCCGAGCCGGACGAGCCGCCTTCGGTGACGCCGCTGTTCCAGACCACCTTGTACAGCGGCGACCTGCCACCGTACGAGGACGACAATGTGCTGACGCTACCCAGCGAGTACTTCTTCACGTCGCCGGCGGGGTGGTGGATGCCTTCGATCGCGGTGCCGGTGGAGCCGATCGCCGAACTGTTCCAGCCGGCGTAGAACGCGCCGCTGGGCGGGGCGGTCTTCAGCTCCAGCAGCGCGGTGTCGCGGGAGGTGTTGGCATAGCGCAGGGCGGCGCCGCCGCTGAGCGTGGTGGCGGACGCGCTGACCGTGGAGCCGTTGCAGGTGGCGGCGTCGTAGAACCAGTAGGTCTGCACGGTGTCGGCCACGGCCTGTGTGCTGATGCAGTGCGCGGCGGTCCAGAACAGGTACTTCTTCGGTGAGTTGCTGTTGTTGAGCAGCGTGCCGGTGCACACGTAGGTGGAGCCGCCTTTGCTGAACAGCATCCGCGCGACCGATTTGGCAGCCGAGGTGAAGCCGCTGCTGGGGTTGGCGCGGCAGACGATGTCGTGCTCGCACGAACCGCTCTCGCCGATCATCGGCCGCATCATGGCCTCGCTGGCGACGGGATTGATGTCCATGTGCGAGAGCTGCGGGATCTTCAGCGCGAAGCCCTGCGGGTATTGGCCGGCCGGCAGTTCGATCTCCACCACCAGGCGCGCGCCGGACACCGCCGCGGACCAGCCCGGTTCGCGGCCAGCGAAGTCGGCGCCGCTCTGTTCGAACACGCGGCCGTCGTTGCCGGCGAAGCGCAGCGTGGCCTTGCCCGGGTCGCCCGGCTGGGCGCCGCTGCCGCTGAGCTGCAATGCCGCGCGCAGCGCTGCCGCGCCGGTGGAGACGATCTCGAAGCTGGTGACCTGGGCGCCATCGGGCAGGCTGTGCCAACTGAGCCGACGCAGGTCGATCGCCGGCTCGGCGATGGTGCGCGAGAAGCCGATCTGCAGCGGCTGGCCGTGTTTGACCTGCTGCCCACGCAACTGCCTCATCGTCGCGGCCTGGGCACTATCGGGTGCGCCCAGTTCGATCAGCCGCGGCGCATGCGCGCTGCCGCTGGCGAGGCTTCGCAGTTCGGCACCGCCGAGTGCGGCGGCATTGGGGCTGGCTTCGACGGGAACGGAGTCCATCTGCGCCGCGGGGGGATTGGCGGCCATGGCGATGGGGGAAAGGCCGGAGATGCCGGCGAGCAAGGCCAGAGACAACGCGTTTTTGCAATTCATGGATATTCCTTCTGCTAGAAGAAGACTGGACCATCCGGCAGGGGACCGGATGCCGTTGCACCCACTTCCACGGTGCATGCCGAGGCTACGATCGCCGGCACGGCGATTGCGTGCTCGACGTCACGCGTCATGCCCCGATTTTGTAGACGACTGTCGCTGGCTTGCCGCGTTCACGGGTATGGCCCAATGCGGCGTACCCGCATGGCCGTCGGCGTGCGCAAGTGGCGCGATGCAAAAGATCGTCGCCGCGACGGGCACGCGCAGCGCTGGCGGCTGCGCAAAAAAAGCCTCTCCCGCAGGCGCGGGAGAGGCGGTGGCGTCCTGCCTGTCTGTTGCGTGCTGCCGCGCGATCAGCGACTGCGCGAGGTGGCCGGAACGAACTGATGTTTTTCGAAGGGGTAGTTGGGCTTTGCCAAGTGGATCCCTGCCGTGTGTGAAATGGGGGTTCCTGTGTAACCGCTGCGCAACGTGGCAGCGGCAGGGCCTTGTGGACAGGTCGCGCGCGGCGCGGCCTGGTCCGGGGAACATGGCGCTGCGGCCTTCGGCTTACGGGTTCAGGTAGGGCCGGATGGCCGCATACACGTCGGAGAAACGCGAGTAGTAGTCCAGGCCGTTGGGATTGCTGCACGACGAGACGCCGTCGTACAAGCCGCCGCGCAATTGGTAGGCGCCTTTGCTGTTGACGGTGAACAGGCCCGAGCCGGACGAGCCGTCTTCCGTGACCCCGGTAGTCCATACCACCTCGTACAGCGGCGATTTGCCGCCGTATGCTGCCGACACCGCAGTGAGGTTGCCCAGCGAGTACTTCTTCACGTCGCTTTTGGGATGGTGGATGCCGATGACCGGGGTGCCTGTGGCGGTCATCGCCAAACTGCTCCAGCCGGCGTAGAACGCGCCGCTGGGCGGGGAGTTCTTCAGTTCCAGCAGGGTGGTGTCGCGGGCGCTGTCGGTATAGCGCAGATAGGCGCCGCCGCTGAGCGTGGCGTAGTTGGGGTTGAGCGTCGAGCCGTGGCAGGTGGTGGCATCGTAGAACCAGTAGGTCTGAAGGTTGTTGGCCACGGCCTGGCTATCCAGGCAATGCTCGGCAGTCAAGAACAGGTATCGCTTCGGCGCGTTGCTGTTGTTGATCAGGGTGCCGGTGCACATGAAGGTATCGCCTTTGTAGCTGTACACCATCCGCGCCACCGACTTGGCGGCATCGAGGAAGCCGGCAGTGGGATGTGCGCGGCAGACGATGTCGTGCTCGCACGCACCGCTCTCGCCGATCATCGCTCGCATCGTGTCCTCGCTGGCGACGGGATCGACGTCGATATGCGAGAGCTGCGGGATCTTCAGCGTGAAGCCTTGCGGAGACTGGCCGGCCGGCAGTTCGATCTCCACCAGCAGGCGCGCGCCGGACACCGCCGCGGACCAGCCCGGTTCGCTGCCGGCGAAGTCGGCGCCACTTTGTTCGAACACGCGGCCGTCGCCGCCGGCGAAGCGCAGCGTGGCCTTGCTCGGGTCGCCCGGCTGGGCGCCGCTGCCGCTGAGCTGCAATGCAGCGCGCATGGCCGCGGCGCCGGTGGAGACGATCTCGAAGCTGGTGACCTGGGCGCCATCGGGCAGGCTGTGCCAGCTGAGCCGGCGCAGGTCGATCGCCGGTTTGGCGATGTCGCGCGGGAAGCCGATCTGCAGCGGCTGACCATGCTTGACCTGCTGCCCGCGCAACTGCTTCATCGTCGCGGCCTGGGCGCTGTCGGGAGCGGCCAGTTCGATCAGCCGCGGCGCCTGCGCGCTGACGCTGGCGAGGCTGCGCAGTGCGGCGCCGCCGAGCGCGGCCGCGCTGGGGCGGGCTTCGACGGGAGCGGAGTCCATCTCGGCCGCGGGGGGATTGGCGGCCATGGCAACGGGTGAAAGGCCGACGATGCCGGCGACCAGGGCCAGAGACAGCGCGTTCTTGCGACTCATCGATTTTCCTTCTACTAGACGACGACTGAACCATCCGGCAGGGGACCGGATGCTGTTGCACCCACTTCCACGGTGCAAGCCGAGGCTACGATCGCCGGTACGGCGATTGCGTGCGTGGTGTCACGCTGAAGCACTCGATTTTGTAGACAGGTGCGGTGCCGCGCCGCTGTGTCGCCTTCGTTTACATCCGGTGTCATTTTTTTCGGCACGCAGGCGTCGAAAGCCGCTCTGCACGGTGTACGTCGCCGCGGACGCATGCGCAGCCGACATGGTGCGGCGCAACGTGCGTCCCGTCTAATTGTCATATAAATATGAACATAAGTTGAAGCGTCCTCGCTTGCTTTCGCTGTAGTTGTCGCCAACGCCGGCATGAACGTCGCTGTCCATCGCGCGCAGTTCCAAGGCCGCTGTCGGTTTCGATACGAGGGTCAATTTGGTCAGTACCGGAGAGAATTCGAATGACAAGTCGTGCGCCCTGCAAAGGTAAATATCCGAAGCACAGGAATCCCCTCGCCAGCGCCCTGGGCCTGGCGATGCTGACCCCGGTTCTGGCGTGGGGACAAGCCAAGCCCGCCACCGCGGCCGAGCAGAGCGCGCAGGACGGCGCTGCGCAGGCGGCCAGCGGCGACGTCAAGACGCTGGATAGCGTCGTGGTCACCGGCGTGCGCGAAAGCCTGCGCTCGGCGCAGGCGATTAAGCAGGACGCGACGCAGATCGTGGATTCGGTGCAGGCCCAGGACATCGGCAAGCTGCCGGATGCGAACACGGTGGAAGCGCTGCAGCGCATCACCGGCGTGCAGATCCAGCGCCGTTACGGCGAGGGCGCCACCGATTTCGATCACCGCACGCAGCCGGCCGTGACCGTGCGCGGCTTGACCCAGGTGCGCAACTTCCTGGACGGCCGCGATACGTTCTCCGCGTCCGGCGGCCGCACGCTGGACCTGGAAGGCATTCCGCCGGAACTGCTGTCCGGGATCGACGTCTACAAGAATCCGCCGGCGAACCTTATCGAGGGCGGCGTCGGCGGCGTGGTGAACCTGCGCACCCGGCTGCCGTTCGATGCGCCCGGCCGGGTCATCAGCGGCACCGCCAAAGGCAACTACTACGACCGCGCCGACAAGACCGGTGGCTCGGCATCGGGCCTGTACAGCGACCGCTTCAATACAGACCTGGGCGAGGTCGGCGTGCTGTTCAACGTGGGCTATGGCCGCTCCAGCTATCGCCAGGACGGCATCCTGACCGGCCCGTTCGTCGCGGTGCCGGACGGCATCATCGCCGGCGCGCCGAGCAATGCGCAGATTCCCTCCGGCTTCCAGATCTATGACGACGGCGGCGACCGCAAGCGTCTGGGCACGGCGGCGGCGCTGCAGTGGAAGCCGTCCGATACGGTGCTGGTCACCGGCCAGTTCCTGGGTACGACCTACGACTTCTACCGGCAGGGCAAGTACTTCTACCAGGCCAACCGGCGCGAGGCGGCCTCGCCGTTGGCGGGCGCGGACTTCACCTTCGACAAGAACGGCTACGCCACCTCCGGCGCGCTGGACAACCAGATGTTCGAGTCGGCGCGCTACGACCAGGACCTCACCTCGACCAATACCAACTACAGCGTCAACCTGCGCTGGAATCCCAGCGAAAAGCTGGCGGTGACCTTCGACGCGCAATACCTCACCTCGTCTTACGATGCCGACCGCAACGGCTTCGTGGTCTCGCTCTACGACCGCGCCTCGGAGGACAGCAGCACGGCGCTCAACCGCTCGATCGCCGACTTCGACCTGCGCGGCGGCAACCCGCGCTTCAACGTGCGCGATCCGGCGCTGCTGTCCAATCCCAACAACTACGGCTTCAGCTACATCGCCGATGCGCTGACCCGCAACGACGCCGACCAGCTGGCGCTGCAATCGGACGTGGAATACTTCACCGAGGGCGGCCTGTTCACCAAGCTCAGCGCCGGTGTGCGCTACGCCGACAGCAGCATCGACCTGCGCGGCACCTGGAACGCCGCCTGCCTGGGCGTGGACGGGCCCGATCCCAATTGCGGCACGAGCCTGGTCTACCCGTCGGTTTCGGCGCATCCGGAAATGGTGCGCAGCGGGCCGTCGCCCGACTTCTTCGACGGCAAGACCCTGACCGGCGGCGTGTTGTATCCGGAGTTCGCCCGCGGCAGCGGCCTGTTCGACCGCACCACGCGCACCGAGGCGCTGTTCGGCTTCGCGCCGCAGACCGCGTTCAAGCCGAGCGATCTCAACCACCAGACCGAAAAGACCTGGGCCGGCTATTTCACCGCCGACTACGACACCGAGCTGGCCGGGCTGCGCCTGGACGGCAACATCGGCGTGCGCCTGCTCAAGACCACCACCGGCTCGGACGGCGCGGTGTTCATGGATGGCGGCGGCATCACCCCGCTGTCGGTCGAACGCACCTACAACGATGTGCTGCCGAGCTTCAACCTGCGCGCGCACCTGAGCGACACCCTGCAGGCGCGTCTGGCCTATTCGCAGTTGATCGCGCGGCCCAATTTCGACCAGATGTCGACCAATGTCTCGCTGGGCGCGTCGAACCAGTTGAATCCGGTCACCGGGCGGCCCGGCGGCTCCTCGGGCAATCCGTTCCTGCGTCCGGTGCAGTCGGACAACTACGATGCGACGCTGGAATGGTACTTCGCGCCTGCCGGCTCGCTCACCGCCGGCGTGTTCTACAAGAAGGTGGACGGGTTCCTGGCCAGCGGCACCGTGGTGCGCAACTACAATGGCCTGGATTACGACATCAGCACCTCGCTCAACACCGGCAACGGCACCATTCGCGGCGCCGAATTCGCCTACCAGCAGTTCTACGATTTCCTGCCCGGTTGGCTGAGCGGGCTGGGGTTCCAGTTCAACTACACCTACGTGGACAGCAGCGTGTCCAATCCCTTCGCCACCGCCGGGTCCGACATTCCCGCCATGGTGCCGCTGGAGAAGTTGTCCAAGCACAGCTACAACGCCGTGGCCCTGTACGAGAAGGGCCGCTACACCGCACGCCTGGCCTGGAGCTGGCGTGGCGAGTACCTGGACACCACCCAGGGCAGCGGCGCCAACGGCATTCCGCAGTACCAGAAGCCCTACGCGTCGCTGGATGCCTCGGTCAGCTACAACGTGAACGACCACGTGGCGCTGTCGTTCGATGCGGTGAACTTGAACAATCGCATGAACGAGGTCTACATCGGCACGGCGAGCGCGCCGTTGCGGTACGAACTCAACGACCGCCGCTATGGGTTCTCGGCACGGATCACGTATTGATGCGCTGGGCGCCCGCTTCGGCGGTTGAAGCGGGCTGCGTCCGGCCCATGCCTGCATGGGCCGGGCCGCTGCGACCGCTGCGCGGGAATGCCGCGACGCACATGCCAGCACGCTCGGCCGCGCGGCGCCGCCGGTGGCCACGCACGTGAATGCCGGCGAGCCGTTGCGCCACATCGCCATCGTCGGCGGCGGCAGCGCGGGCTGGATGGCCGCGGCGGCCCTGGTGCGCGTGCTCGGCGCAGGCGCCACGCGCATCACCCTGGTCGAGTCCGAGGCGATCGGCACGGTCGGTGTGGGCGAAGCGACGATTCCGCCGATCGCATTGTTCAACGCCTTGCTCGGCATCGACGAAAACGCGTTCCTGCGCGCGACCCAGGGCAGCTTCAAGCTGGGCATCGAATTCGTCGACTGGCTGCAGCCGGGACAGCGCTACTTCCATCCGTTCGGCGCCTATGGCGTCGACTTCGGCACGGTGCCGTTCGACGGCCTGTGGCAGCGCATGCACCGCGCCGGCCGTGCCGCACCGTTGGCGGCGTATTCGCTCAATACCCTGGCGGCGATGCCCGGGCGCTTCATGCGGCCGCAGCAAGGCGATGCGCTGCTGTCGCGGTTGGGCTACGCCTTCCATTTCGACACCGCGCTGTATGCGCGGCTGCTGCGCGAGTATGCCGAGGGCCGCGGCGTGATGCGGCTGGAAGGCAAGGTCGAACAGGTGCTGCGACGTTCGCCCGACGGCGCTATCGCCTCGATCGTGCTTGCGTGCGGCACGCGCATCGACGCCGATTTCTTCATCGACTGCTTCGGCTTGCGCGGCCTGCTGATCGAGGATGCGCCTGGCGCCGGGTTTGTCGACTGGTCGCATTGGCTGTTCAACGACCGCGCGGTGGCGGTGCTATCGGTGCGTGCATCGGCGTTCACGCCCTACACCCGATCGACCGCGCGCGAGGCGGGCTGGCAATGGCGGATTCCGTTGCAGCATCGCACCGGCAACGGTTATGTCTATTCGAGCGCGCATCTGTCCGACGATGCCGCCGCCGCGACGCTGCTGGCCAACCTGGACGAAGAGGCGCTGGCCGAGCCGCGCACGCTGCGCTTCCGTACCGGCCGGCGCGCGGTGTTTTGGTCGGGCAATTGCCTGGCGCTGGGGCTGGCGGCGGGATTCCTGAAACCGCTGGAATCGACCAGCATCCACCTGATCCAGGCCGGCATCGCCCGCTTCCTGGAGATGCTGCCCGATCGCGCCGGCAACCAGGCCGCCATCCGCCGCTACAAACGGCTGATGGCGCAGGAATTCGACAGCATCCGCGACTTCATCATCCTGCACTTCCACGCCACCGCGCGGCCCGGCGCGTACTGGGAACGCGCGCGCACGATGCCGATCCCCGACAGCCTGGCCGAGCGCCTGCAGATCTTCGCGCACTCGGGCCGGGTGTTGCGCGAGGCCGACGAGCTTTTCAGCAAGACCAGCTGGCTGGCGGTGATGCAGGGGCAGGGCCTGAGCGCGCGCGGCTTCGATCCGCTGGCGGCGGCAATGCCGGACGCGGAGGCCGCGGCCGTCTGCAACGCGTCGCTGCGGCGGCGGCGATGGCGGTGGAGCGGATGCCGGCGCACGCCGACTTCATCCGCGCCCACTGCGCGGCGACCTGAGCGCCGGCAGGCCCCCGCCGAATCGACCCGGAGACCGCACGCACGCCATGCAGATGCCATCGGCCACGAACACGACCCGCCTGCGCGTCTGGCGCAGCCCGTGCTGCGCTGCGTTCGCGTTGCTCCTTATCCAGGCGGCGGTCGCCGCGGCGCGCAAGGCCGCCTACGACCTGCCGCTGTACCTGCTGGAGGTCGCGGTGCGCTTCGGCGAAGTCCGCGATGGCTACGGCGGGCCGCGCGGGCAGGGCAACCCGCGGCCGAACGGCCGCGTGCTGGTCGCCGAAGTGCAGCCTGCGCGGTTCCTGGTCACCGGCGGCAATGCCAACCTGGCGTTCGCGGAACAGTTCGGCGCGCGCGGCGCGGCGCAACTGCTGGCGGTGCAAGAGCAGCATTCCGACGGCGGGCGCCGGGTGCGCGAGCGCTTGCGCAACGGCGAGGAGACGTGTTTCGGATTGCGTTTGCCCGAACCCGGCGGCAGCCCGATGGTGACGCGGCTGCAGGCGGCGCATGCGTAGCGCCGCACAGCATCGCCTGCGCATGCCCCGCGCGTGGCCTGCGCTGCTGCGCCGCCGCTGGCTCGGCGGCATCGCGGTCGCGATGCTGGCGCTGCCCTGCCTGGGCGCGCCGCGGTGCGATGCCGATGCGCCGGCCGGCGTCACCTTGCACGCGGACCTGCAATCGCCGCAGACGCGCTTCGAGGGCTTCGGCACGGCGCTGGCCTGGTTCGCCAACGTGACCGGCGCCTATCCGGATCCGCTGCGCAACCGCCTGGCCGACCTGCTGTATGGCCGCGACGGCCTGGGCTGGGTGATTGCCCGCTACAACATCGGCGGCGGCAATGCGGCCGACACGCCGCCGTCTCTGCGCCCCGGCGCGGCGATACCGGGGTTCTGGCGGCAGCCGGCGGGCGCAGCGGGTAAGGACTGGTGGCGTGCGGACGATCCGGCGTTGTGGGACTGGTCGGCCGACCAGGGCCAGCGCTGGTGGCTGGACGCGATCCGCGCGCGGGTGCCGGCGGATCTGCGCATCTTCGAGGCGTTCTCCAACTCGCCGCCGTGGTTCATGACCGTGAGCGGGCGCGTCTCCGGCGCCGAGCATGGGCTGGACGACAATCTGCGGCCCGGGCAGCAGGCGGCGTTCGCGGCGTATCTGGCGCAGGTGGTGGACGAACTGCAGCGTCGCCACGGCATTGCCTTCCGCACGCTGTCGCCGGTCAACGAGCCGGGCACGCCCTACTGGTTCGCCGGCAACATCCAGGAAGGTGCGCACTGGAGCGTGCCGGCGCAGGAACGCATCCTCCAGGCCAGCGACCGCGCGCTGCGCGCGCGCGGCTTGCGCACCCGGGTCGCGGCGATGGACGAAACCAGCGCGCTGGGCTTCATCCACGACTGGTCCGGCTATGCGGATGCCACCAAGGCGGTGCTGGGCCAGCTCAACGTGCACAGCTACGACCGCATCGGGCAGACCGGCGTGGGCGATATCGCCGCCGCCAGCGGCATTCGCCTTTGGATGTCGGAAGGCGACCTGGCGCCGCCCAAGGTGGCGGAAGACCTTGGCGATATGCGCCCGGCGTTGGCGCTGGCCGAGCGCATGGTCCTGGACCTCAAGCGTCTGCAGCCGTCGGCGTGGGTGTTCTGGCAGGCGATCGAGACCTCCGCGGCCGACAAGCCCGGTGCCGCTGACCATTGGGGCCTGATCCGGATGGACCTGAGCACCGCGGCGGCGGCGGAGCATCCGTTCCAGGTGACCCGCAAGTACTGGGCCATGGCCAATTTCAGCCGCTATTTGCGGCCGGGCATGCGCCTGCTGCAGGTGGACGATGCCGATACGGTGGCGGCGCTGTCGGCGGATGGGCGCGAACTGGTGTTCATGCACGTCAACGCCGGGCTGGTGGCGCGGCGGCTGGCGATCGCGCCGCAGACGCTGGGCGCCGGCGCGTGGTCGCAACAGGTGGTGGTCACCTCGGCCGCGCTGCGCGCCGAAACCGCGTGCCGCCGCGCGGCCGCGCCCGGTGCGCAAGCGGCGCTGGCGCCGCCGCAGTCGGTGGTCAGCGTGGTCTTGCGCAAACAATGAGGGCGGCCCGCGCGCAGGCGCGTGGCCGCGAACGTTCACGCGTTGCAGTACCGGCGGCTGCGTCCCGACACCGGGAATCGCCGCTGCAGTGCAACCCGATCGGCTGTTTTGTACACGAGGGGCTTTCGATGAAACCGACAGTGCGACAACGACTCCTGGCCAACGCAAGCGTCTTGCTGCTGCTCGGCCTGCACATGGCCACGGCCTGGGCCGGCGACGCCCCGCGACCGGAGTGGGAGCGCCCGGAGATCAACGAGATCGACCGGCTGCCGGCGCGGGCCACGTCCTTCCCGTACGAATCGGTGGCACTGGCCAAGGCCGGCCGGATCGCCGACTCGCGTTACCACCTCTCGCTCAACGGCGACTGGCGCTTCATGTTCTCGCCCACGCCGGAGCAGCGCCCGGCGCAGTTCTACCGCGACGATTACGACGTGTCGGCCTGGAAGACCATTCCGGTGCCGTCCGACTGGCAGGCGCAGGGCTACGGGCAGCCGCTGTACAACAACATCCAGTACCCATTCCCGGCCAACCAGCCGTTCATCGCCCACGCCATCAACAGCGTCGGCTCCTACCGGCGGGAGTTCGAGGTGCCGCAAGGCTGAGACGGGCGCCGGGTGCTGCTGCACATCGGTGCGGCCGGCGCGGCCTACTATGTCTGGGTCAACGGACAGCGGGTCGGCTACAGCGAGGATTCCAAGCTGCCGGCCGAATTCGACGTGACTGCGCAGCTGCGTCCGGGCCGCAACTCGGTCGCCATCGAGGTCTATCGCTGGTCCGATGGCAGCTATCTGGAAGACCAGGATTTCTGGCGGGTCAGCGGCATCGAGCGCGATGTCTATCTGCTGGCCACGCCGCAGACCTGGCTGCGCGATTTCTTCGCCCGCGCCACGCTGGATGCGCGCTACGTCGGCGGCGCGCTGGATGTCGATGTCGGCCTGCTGCACGCGGCCAAGGGCACCCGGGTCACCGCCACGCTGCTCGATGGCGACACGCCGGTGCTGGTGCGGCAGGCGACGGTGACGGCGGCCAGGCAGGAGGCGGCGCTGACCCTGTCCGGGGCGATCGACAAGGTGCGTGCGTGGAGCGCGGAAACGCCGAATCTGTACACCTTGCTGCTGGAGGTGCACGACGCCGACGCGCACCTGCTCCAGGCCAGCGCCAGCCGCATCGGCTTCCGCACCGTCGAAATCAAGGACGGGCTGGTCAAGGTCAACGGCAAGCCGGTCAAGATCCGCGGCGTGAACCGGCACGAGCACGATCCGCAGACCTTCCACGTGATTTCCGAAGCCTCGATGCGGCGCGACATCGCGTTGATGAAGCAGAACAACATCAACGCCGTGCGCACCTCGCACTATCCGAACGCGGAGCTGTGGTACGCGCTGGCCGACGAATACGGCCTGTACGTGATGGACGAGGCGAACATCGAATCGCATGCCTACATGGAGGCCGGCAACGAGGGGATGCGCCCGTGCGAGAAGGTGCAGCTCGGCTACGACCCAAAATGGGAGCTGGCGCATCTGCAGCGGGTGCAGCGGATGTTTGAGCGCGACAAGAACCATCCGTCAATCATCTTCTGGTCGCTGGGCAACGAGGCCGGCATCGGCCCGAATTTCGAGAAGGCCGCCAACTGGCTGCACGCGCGCGACACGACCCGCCTGGTGAGCTACCTGGGCTGGGGCACGCTGTATGCGCAGCACGCGCCCAACGCCTATGCCGACATCTACGCGCCGATGTACGACTCGGTGGCGCGCATCGTCGATTACGCGACGAGCACGGAGTATGCGCAGAAGCCGCTGATCATGTGCGAGTACGCGCATGCGATGGGCAACAGCCTGGGCGACCTGAAAGCCTATTGGGACGCCATCTATGCGCACGACCGCCTGCAGGGCGGCTTCATCTGGGATTGGGTGGACCAGAGCATGCTGCTGAAGACCGCCGACGGCCGGCCGTACTGGGGCTATGGCGCCGACTACGGGCCGAACCCCTCGGGTCAGAGCGCGATCGAGTTCGGCGACGGCCTGCTGCAATCGGACCGCACCCCGAACCCGCATCTGCACGAGCTGGCCAAGGTCTACGGCCCGATCCAGTTAGAAGCCATCGACGCCGATCGCGGGCGCTTCCTGGTGCGCAACCGGCATGCCTTCATCGACCTGTCGGGCTTCGCTTTCGACTGGCAGATCCGCCAGGACGGGCGGGTGGTGCAGGAGGGCCGCGCGCCGGATCTGGCGATCGCCGCCGGCGCCGCCGGCGAGCTGCAGCTGGCCCTGCCCGCATTCCAGAAAAAGGCCGGCGCCGAGTACCTGATCAGCGTGCGTGCGCATGCGCGCGCCGGCACGATCCCGCTGGTGCCTGCCGGCCACGTGGTGGCCTGGGAGCAGTTCGCGCTGGCATCGCCGCCGGCGGCGGCCGTGCCGCGGGCGGATGGCGCCGCGGTCGTGCTGCGCGAAACGGCGGGCGAGCTGAGCCTGCGCGCGGCGGGTGCGGAACTGCGCATCGACCGCGGCACCGGGCTGGTCGCGCGCTATGCCTATCGTGACCAGGAATTGCTGCAGGGCGGTGCGCCCAACTTCTGGCGCGCGCCGACCGACAACGACATCGGCACCGGCCTGTATGCGACGCACCTGGTGTGGAAGACCTTGTCGGAAACGCGCCGGGTCCGTTCCGTGGTCGCCAGCAAGCGCGATGACGGCAGCGCCAGGATCGACGTCGGTTTCGATCTGGGCGGCGACGGTGCGACGGCCGACGTGCGCTACGACGTGGCTTACCTGATGGCGCGCGACGGCTCGGTGCAGGTCACCGCGCGCTTCGACCCGCGCTATGTCGGCCTGCCGGATCCGTTGCGCGTCGGCCTGGCGTTCACCATGCCCAGCCGGTTCGTCGACCTGGCCTGGTATGGCCGCGGGCCGCACGAGACCTATGCCGATCGCGACAGCAGCGGCGAGATCGCGCTCTATGCGGGCAAGATCGCCGAGCAGCACCACGACTACATCCGCCCGCAGGAAACCGGCAACAAGGTCGGCGTGCGCTGGCTGCGGCTGGCGCCGGAGCAGGGCGCGGCACTGACGGTGAGCGGGTCCACGCCGTTGTCGGTCAACGCGCTTGCGTTCCCGTATTCCGACCTGGAGCGCAGGCCGGTCGGCAGCGCGCACAGTTCCGATCTGCGTGCCCATGGCCGGGTGTCGTTGCTGATCGACGAGCGCCAGATCGGCCTGGGCGGCGACGACCAGTGGAGCAAATGGGGCCAGCCGCACGCGGCGTATCGGATCGCGCTGCAGCCGGCGAGCTACCAGTTCCGCCTGCAGCCGACCGCGGCGCCGGACGGCCTTGCCGAGCAGGCGGCGCCCGGGCGCGACGAATGAGCGAGGGCCGGGCGAGGCAGCACCGTAAGGCGCGTCTTGCGCAGCCGTCGCCGGGCGTGCCGTGGCCGCTTCCGAACGATCGCCGTGGGGTGCCCGGCGGCCGGCGGCACGCGTGTCCGCGCGCTGTCAAGGACGTGGTCGCGTATCTCCCCCAGGCAGCAGATTTACCGTGAAAAAATCAAGACTTCCGCGCCGAAATCGCCGTGCTACTCTCGATCTTTCCTGGTAAAAACGGCTGCCTGCAATGAAACCGCACGATCTGGGCAAGGGAGGGCGACAGTTCGGAAGCACCACGCTCAGCTCGCAATTGCTCGATGCGCTGGGGCGCGATGTCGTGGCCGGAATCTACGGTTTGCAGAGTTTCCCGACCGAGGCGGAGATCTCCTCGGCATATGCCACCAGCCGTAGCGTCACCCGCGAGGCGATCAAGATGCTGACCGCCAAGGGCCTGCTTTCCGCCCGCCCGCGCAGCGGCATCGTGGTCCGGCCCGAGCAGACCTGGAGCCTGCTCGATCCAGATGTATTGCGCTGGATGCTGGAACGCAAGTTCTCGCACAGCCTGCTGCGTTCGTTCACCGAAATGCGCCAGGGCATCGAGCCGATGGCGGCCAAGCTGGCCGCGCAGCAGGGCAATGCCGAGGCGATCGGCAAGATCGAGCACGCGCTGCAACGCATGATCGCGGCCGAGCGCGGCGAAGACGATCACCTGTCCTCGGACGTGGCCTTCCATGTCGCGATCCTCGACGCGACCGGCAATCCGTTCTACATGCAATTCCACGAACTGGTGAACACCGCGCTGAGTTTTTCGATCCAGTTCACCAACCGCATCCGCGGGCATACGGCGAGCATCCCGGCGCACCGCGGGGTGCTGCAGGCGATCAAGAGCGGCGATGCAGACAAGGCGCAGGCGGCGATGTTCAGCATCATCCACGATGTGCTGTCGTTGATTGCCGGCGAAGAAAGCCGGGAAGCGAAAAAGAAGCCGAGGTAACGCCGCAGCGCAGGCGCTGCCAGGCCGCGTGGTTGCGCGCAGATCGGAAGCGCCACTGCACTCCTGCTGCCGCGACCTGCGGCCTGGCAACAGATGCATTGTCTACAAAAACAGCCCTCCTGCATGCGCAGGAGGAACTGTCGGTGCACGCCTGTCGCCGCCGCGCCGCCGCGCCGCCGCGCCGCCGCGCCGCCGCGGCGATCAGCGGCCGCGCGAGGTGGCCGGAACGAACTTGTACAGCTTGTGGATGCCGGTGCCGAAATTGAAGCGGCTATAGCCCGCGCCCCAGTAAAGCGCACCGTCCACCACCGCCGGCGCGCTCGACACCGAACCGCCGGCATCGAAGCTCCATAGGGTCTTGCCGGTCTCGGCGTCGAGCACGGTCATCGCGCCGGACATCGAGCCCGCATAGACCAGGCCGGGCGAGGATGCGAGCGGGCCGCGGCCGCCGGCGCCGAACGCGGTCTGCACCGGATCGACGCCCGGCACCTTCACCTGCCACAGGATCTTGCCGCTGGCCGCGTCCAGCGCCGCCCACGACCCGGCGTTCCAGGTCTCGGTATTGCCGGGGGCGAGGGTGTAGCTGGTGTGGTTGTTGTTGTTGATGGCCACGTACACGCGCGATTTCAGCGGATCCACCGACGAACCCCATTCGATGCCGCCGGCGGTGCCGCCCGGACCGACCTGGGTGGACCACACGGTGCGCCCGCTGTCGGCATCGAACGCCCAGTACACGCCGCTCTTCTGCCCGGCGCCGACCAGGGCCTGCGGCTTGCCGTTGCGGATCGCGGTGAACAGGTTGGCGCCGCCGCCGCTGAAGTCGTAATCCGGCCCCTGCGGTTGCTGGCACACGCCGGTGGTCGGCGCGACCAGGCACGACAGCGACCAGGCATCGGCGCCCTGCAGGCGCCGCGTCCACACCGGCTTGCCGCTGCGCATGTCCAGTGCCAGCACCGAGTCCACGTAGTTGTCCGGCGCCAGGCAGGCCAGCTGTGCGGTCTTGTCGCCATTGGCGTTCTTGACGCAGCGCGCCACGTCCAGCGGCACCGAGTAGTTGTTGCCGGTGGTGGCGTAGACGCGTTGCCGTTGCGGGTCGAGTGCCAGCGTGCCCCACACCGCCGCGCCTGTATAGCCTTCCGGCGCGGTGCGGAAGCTCCACAGCAGCTTGCCGGTCTTCAGGTCGAGCGCAGCCACGCTGCCGCGGAAGGAGAAGGTGTAGCCCGGACTCAGCCCGCCCCAGTCGCCGGACGACACCCCGACATAGACGCGATCGCCGTAGACCACCGGCGAGGCGGTGATGCGCGCCTGCGCATTGGCCTCGACCAGGGTCTTCCACAGCAGCTTGCCGGTGTTCTTGTCGATCGCCACGACCGTGCCGCTGGCCTGGTCGCCGACCAGCACGCTGTCGCGCGCGATCGCCGGGCTGTTGCGCGACAGCGAGGCGGCGTTGCCGGTGTAGTCGGACAGTTTCACCTGCCACACCGCCTTGCCCAGCGTGGTGTCGATGCGATACAGCTGGCCGCCCCAGTCGGGCACGTACAGCGCGCTGCCCTGCACGGTCGGCGTGGCGGACACGTCGCCGGCGGTGGTGAAGGTCCAGGCGGGCTTCAGCCGCGCCGCGTTGAACGGATTGATCTGCCACTCGGCCGGGGCGAAGCGGGTGTTGCGATAGCCGCCACCGGCGTTTTCCCAACTGCTGCCGGTGGCGTATGGCGCGCCGCCGCCGAGCGCCGTGCCATCGCCAGCGGTGGAGCGGAAGCTTGCGTTGTCGCCATCGCTGCCGCCCTGCGGGCCGGCGGACGCTGCGCTGTCGTTCGGAGTTTGCGCCGGGGCAGTGCTTGCGGATTGCGCCGACGCCGCCGTGGCGAGCATCAATCCGGGAGCCAACGCCAGCCACAGCACAGAAAGTGTCCGGTGCGCGTAATGCCTGTTCATGCGGTGTCCTTCGGGGCTTGGAGTGGAGACCCCCCCTTTGCTACCAGCGCAATGGTAGGAAGGAAATGCCGCGCGTGTCATGTACGCACAAAAAAGTTAGGGACTGCGAAAAGGTTGCATGGATAGCGAAAAACAATCGTGCGCGTGGCGTCGCATAGATGTCGCGTAGAAAACCTCTGCATCCCCGATGGCTGGCATGCCGTGGGGTATGCGCTGCGGCATGCGCCGCTTCCCTTGCCGGGCAACGGCTTGTGTGTCAGGCATTTGGCATGCAAGCGTTCGCCCTTGCGCGGCATGCGTGCCGATACGGGATAGTCGTCGGCGCATGAGTGGCGACTGAATGCCGAGCGTGTGGCGCAGCGGCACGTCTGCGCTTGGCCGCAGCGCAGGCTGCCGTGTGGCGTGTTGGTGACAGTCTGCGCGTCGCGTGCCTGGCGCATGCCGCGTTCGAGTGTCGGTCCCTGGCGGATGGTCGTTGCGTATATCCCCGATTGCGCATCGGCTACGACGGTGCGCCTTGCTGGTTCGGTGCCGCACAAGAATCGATCCGTTCAGCGGCCGCGCGCCACCGCGAAAACCGGGCAGCGGCGACGACGCATGGCATCGCCTTGCCCGTTCCGGTAGGGTCCAGGTATACGCGTTCAATCTGGAATGTTTAAGCTGGCGCATCGACGCTGTGGGGCTGACGCAATGGGGATGTTTTGCTTGGAAGGCCGCGCGGCCAAGGTGGCAAGCGGCGCGGGGGCCATGCTCGCGGCGAATGGGCGCGCTCGGCGGCGGCGGCGGTGCTGCCGCCCGAATGCGAGGGTGCAGGCATGAAGTTGGCCGATTTCATCGAGGCCAACATCGGGCCGTTGTGCGACGACTGGATCGCGTTCGCGCGTAGCCGCGGTGCGCAAGGCGAGGCGATGAGCACCGTCCAGTTGCGCGATCACGCCGCGCAGCTGCTGGCGGAAATCGTTGCCGACATGCGCGCGCCGATGAGCGCGACGGAGCTGCGGCTCAGGTCGCTGGACGCCGGCTCGGAGCAGTTCGAGACCGACGGCGCGGCGAGCCTGCATGCCCGGCAACGGGTCAAGCACGGCTTCGGCATGATGCAGCTGGTGTCGGAATTCCGTGCGCTGCGCGCCAGCGTGATGCGTCTGTGGAGTCGTTCCGAACACACGCCGGGCGTGCAGGATGTACCGGACATGAGCCGCTTCAACGAGGCGTTGGACCAGATCCTGGCCGATTCGGTGCGCGCCTTCATGGAGAGCGTGGAGCAGACCCAACACCTGTTCATGGGCATCCTCGGTCACGACCTGCGCGGGCCGTTGTCGGCGGTGATGAGTTGCGCGGAACTGATGCTGGGGCAAGGCGAGCAACAAGCGCAGCATGCGCGCGTGTTGCTGCGCAGCGCCATGCAGATGAAGGCGATCCTGGACGACCTGATGGACTTCACCGGCGACAATCTGGGTGTGTCCATTCCGGTACGCCCGGAAGCGGCCAGCCTGGAGGCGCTGGCCCAGGACGTCGTCGACGAGATGGCCACGATCTATCCGAAACGGGCGATGCAGGTGATTACGGTCGGCGATTTGCACGGCAGCTGGGACGCAATGCGGCTGCGCCGGGTGATCGCGAACCTGCTGAGCAACGCATTGAAGTACGGCAGCCGCGATCAGCAGATCACCATCGCATTGAACGGCCTGGCGGCGGACGAGGTGGGCCTGAGCGTGCACAACCTGGGGCCGCCGATTCCCGAGACGATGCTGGCCTCGGTGTTCGAGCCGTTGACCACGACCGCGCACGCCGACGGCACGCCACAGATTGCCGGCGCAAATCTGGGCCTGGGCCTGTACATCGTCGACCGGATCGTCGGCGCGCATGGCGGGCGTATCGAGGTCAGCTCCTCGCAGCAGGAAGGCACCCGTTTCCTGGCGACGCTACCGCGGCACGCACCCGCCAGCGACTGAGCGAGATCGGACCGGCTCGCAGCAGCACTCCCACCGCAGCCATGAAGCCCCTCTGCGTCCGGCGACCGAAGGAAGTCCCCGGGGGAGAGAGGGGCGAGGGTCCGGCGCGAAGCGTCGCGCGCAGGTGGGGTGCGCGCGGCTGCGCCCGATTTGGATTAGGGTGACGCGTTTCCCTGCGCTGGAGGTGGATCGTGAAACAGTCGTCGCGTGTGGCGCTGTTGTCGCTGTGCCTGAGTGCCGTCGCTCCCGCGTTCGCGCAAACCGCCGCGCCTGCCGCCGACGCGCTGCAGGGCAAGGTGGATGCGCTGTATACGCAAGCGCCGGACACCGTGCAGGCCAAGCAGGTGGCCGAACTGCAGCAGCGCCTGCTGGACTGGGCGCAGTTGGGCCGCTACCGCGCCGACAACGCCGCGTTGGCGGCGCCGGCCGCGGGCGAACAGCGCGTGGTGTTCTACGGCGATTCGATCACCGACGCGTGGGGACGCATGCAAGGCACGACATTCTTCCCCGGCAAGCCCTACGTCAACCGCGGCATCTCCGGGCAGACCACCGCGCAGATGCTGGTGCGTTTCCGCCAGGACGTGATCGAGCTGAAGCCGGCCGCGGTGGTGATCCTGGCCGGCACCAACGATCTGGCCGGCAACACCGGCCTGGCCACGCAGCGCATGATCGAGGACAACCTGCGCTCGATGGCGGAACTGGCGCGGGCCAACCACATCAAGCTGGTGCTGGCCTCGGTGCTGCCGGTCAGCGACTACCCGTGGCGGCCGGGCCTGCAGCCGGCGGAAAAGATCCGCGCGCTCAACGCCTGGATCAAGCAGTACGCGCAAAGCCATGGCGCGGTATACCTGGACTACCACAGCACGCTGCGCAACCGGCAGGGCGGCATGGACAAGGCGCTGGCCTACGATGACGTGCATCCCACCGTCGCCGGCTACGCGGTGATGGCGCCGTTGGCGCAGCAGGCGCTGGAGCGCGCGCTGGCGCAGCCGTAGCGCGTTGCGGTACAGGCGCGCTCGACACGCTCGGATGGATCGACCCCGATCCCGATCGCGCCGCGCCGCGCCGCCGCGCTACGGCGTGGTGTCGGCGGGCAGCGAGAGCGCGGCGACTTCGCGCCGCAGCCAGGCGTTCACCGCAGCGGTGTCGTCCAGGCGCACACGCGGCGCATACGGCTGCACCGCGCCGCGCTGGCGCCCCTGCAGGCGCTGCATCGGCAGCAGCAAGGTCGCGCGTCCGCTCGGCAGCGGCACGCTTTCCACTTCGGTGTAGAGCGTGTCGGCGCCGGTCGGTTGGCCGACCTGCTCCACGCCGGGACCTTCCAGCAGCCGGTCCATGAAATCCAGGCAGGCGCTGATGCAGGCGCCGTCGGTGATGGCGACGATGCGCGCCGGGCCGCCGCGCGGCGGGGTGCCGGCGGTGGCGGTTGGCAGGGGGCGTGGTACAGCGCCTGGCGCTGCGCCGCGCGCAAGCCGTCCAGCAAGCGATCGAAGCCGGGCAGTTCCTGCGGGTAGCGTGCGGCGATGCGCGTACGGCGCGCCTGCAGGTTTTCGATCACCCCGGCAGAGACCCACCACAGCGAGGCGCTGGCACGGCGGCGGCCCAGCGCGGGCAGCGCCTGCTCGGCTCAGATCGCGGTCAGCACCGCATCGCCGGGTGCCGCGGCGCCGCCGCTGTTGCCGCGCAGGTCCAGGACCAGCAGTGCCGGTGTGTGTTGCCGCAGCGCGTCCGCCGCCGCCGCGATCGCGGCCAGCGTCGACTCGAAGCCGGGATCGCCGGCATAGAAGGTCGGCAGGGGCAGGTTCCACGCCGCTGGCGTGAGGCGTTCGAATGCGCCCTGCGCGGCGGTGTCGGCTGCGGGCTGCGCCGCGCTCGCGCTCGCCGTAGCGTGCGAAGCCAGTTCGATCGCCACATGCGGGTCGCCGAACGCGGCGACATAGGCCTGCATGACCCGGGCATAGCCGCCACGATCGACGATGCGCCGCGCCTGGGCCTGCGCCACGCTCGCCGCCTGCCGCGCCTGCGCGGCCAGTGCCGGATCCACGCCGGGGACCAGGCCCAGATGATCGGCGGCGATGCGCGCGGCGGCGAATTGCAGGTCGGCTTGCGCCACCGCAGCATCGGTCGGCGCCAGGGCCAGTGCCGCTGCCAGCATCGTTGCGATCATGTCCGTCCCCTTGTGTCCGCGGTGAGTGTCGGCCGCCAGCCGCGACGCGCGCAATAGGCCGCAAGACAGGGGGGCTTCGCGCCGCCAGGCTCAATCGTGCGCGGCGGCACGGCTGCGCGCGGCGTGGCTCGGCGCGTTACCGGTCCCCGAGCGCCGCTGCTCAGAAGCGCCCGCCGCCGGGCAGATAACGCCATTCGCCCGGCGCCAGCTTGCCCAGCGGGATGCGGCCCACGCGCAGGCGCCGCAGGCTGATCGCTTCCAGCCCGACCTCGGCGCACATGTGCTGCAGCTGCCCGGGCTGCACGTGCTTGATCGCGAAGCGCAGGCGGTCCTCGTTCTGCCAGCTGACCTTGCACGGCGGCAGGCTGCGCTGCCGGTAGACCAGGCCGTGCGCCAGCCGCAGCATGCCGTAAGGCTTCAGTTCGCCGCGCACCTCGACCACGAATTCCTGTTCGATCGAGGTCGCGTCTTCGGTCAGGCGGCGCAGCACGCGGCCGTCCTGGCTCAGCACCAGCAGGCCGCTGGCGGCGTCTTCCAGCGGCAGCGGCGCGTTCAGGCGCAGGAAGTGGCGCTTCAGCACGCGCACATTGGCCATGTCCAACGCGCTGCGCGTGTCCGGCCCGACCAGGGCCAGGGCGGCGTCCAGGTCCAGCCCGGCCGGCTTGTGCAGCAGCAAGGTGGCCGGCTCGACCGCGCCCAGTTGCGCATCGGCGGCCAGGGTCACCTGTTGCGTGGTCACCGCCGCCTGCGGTTCCTCGACCACCACGCCGTCCACGCTGACCCAGCCGCCCTCGATGTACTGCTGCGCTTCGCTGCGCGAGCACGGCAGCATGGCGGCCACGTATTTGTCGAGGCGGGTAGGGGCGGACATCGAATGGCTCGGCGATCAGGGCAGGGCAGTGTACGTGCAGCCGTCGCCGCACGGCCACGCGCCAGGCCGCTCAGCTGTGCACGGCGCCGGCGAGATCGAGCTGGGTCAGGTACAGGCGCAGATCGAATTCCAGCTGCTGGTAGTCCGGCGCCATGTGCGTGCACAGCTGGTAGAACGGCTTGTTGTGCGCGCTTTCCTTCAGGTGCGCCAGTTCGTGCGCCACGATCATCTGCAGGAACGCTGCCGGCGCGTCGCGGAACACACCGGCGATACGGATCTCGCGGCTGGCCTTGAGCCGGCTGCCCTGCACCCGCGAGACGCTGGTATGGGTGCCGAGCGCGTGCTTCACCGCCTGCAGCCGGTTGTCGTAGATGACCTTGTGCAGCGGCTCGGAGCTGCGCATGTGGCGGTCCTTCAGGGCCAGCGTGTAGGCGTACAGTTGGCGATCGTTGCGCACCGGATTGGGCGTGTCGTAGCGCTTGCGCAGCCACTCGCCGAGACGATCGCGCGCGATCAGCTCGCGGACCTGGTCCTGCACATGCGGCGGATAGCCGACGAGGTATTTCAGCGCTTGCATGGCGCCACGATAGCGCGCCCTGGCCGCCGCCGCACGGCCGCGGCCAGGGCGCGGTCGCAGCGGGTAAGATAGCGGCCAACGTCTTGGATCGACTGGATTTTCCCGATGCGCAATCCCCTGCAGGAACAGCTGCTCAAGGCCGGCCTGGTGAAGAAGAACCAGGTGGCGCAGGTCGCGCGCGAGCAGGCCAAGGCGCGTCACGGCAAGGCGCCGCCCCCGCCCAGCGCCGAGCAGCTGGAGAGCGAGCGCTTGCGGCTGGAGCGGGTGGAGCGCGACCGCGCGCTGGCCGCCGAGCGCAACGCACAGGCCCGCGCGCAGGAGCAGCGCGCGCAGGCGCGGCAACTCGTGGACAGCCACAAGCTCAAGGCCGATGGCGAGATCGACTACCACTTCACCGACGCCGGCAAGATCCAGCGGCTGCGGGTGGATGCGGCGCTGCGCGCGCAGCTGATCAGCGGCGCGGTGGTGATCGCGCGGCTGGATGCCGGCTATGCGCCGATCCCGCGTGCGGTGGTGGAGAAGGTGGCCAGCCGCGATCCGGCTGCGATCGTGCTCGACACCACCCAGGCCACGCCGGCTGCAGGCGACGAGGACGACGCGTACTACAGCCGCTTCCAGGTGCCGGACGACCTGATCTGGTAGCCGGCGGCGCTGCCTTCCGTTGCGCAGCGGCGGCCGCATCAGCGCTACGCGCGGGCCGCTGCCGCACTCCGACGCAACGCGACCTGCTTGGGAATCGATGACACGCCCTGACGGACAGCGCGCACGCCGCCCATGAACATGCCGGCGAATGTGAAACCGGTGTGCATTGCAATCGCCGGCCGCGGCCGCATCATCGGACCCTGACGAATCCTTTGGAGACGATCATGGCCACAGGCTGGGCGAACGACGGCGCGGTGCAGGAGCAGATCGATGCCACCGTCGAAGATGCGATCAAGCGTGCGCGCCGGCAGCTGCCGCAGGGACCGAGCCTGGCGCAGTGCGAAGCCTGCGATGCGCCGATTCCCGAGGCGCGGCGCAAGGCAGTGCCCGGCGTGCGCCTGTGCGTGGCGTGCCAGGAAGCGCACGACCACGCGCAGCACGAGCACAGCGGCTACAACCGCCGCGGCAGCAAGGACAGCCAGCTGCGCTGAGGCGTATCGTCGATTCCCGAACAGGTGCGTGCTGCTCGAGGATCGATCGCGCGCCCCAGGGATCAGTCGTCGTTGGCGGCGATGCTGACCGGCGGCACCGGCCGCGCGTGCAGGGCGATGTTGAGCTGATCGACCACCATCGCCCAGTCGGCGTCGTCGAGGCGCTCCTCGCGCAGCAGCTGCGCCTGCGCCGGCGTCCAGAACGGCGCTTCTTCCAGCCGCATCGTGTCCGGCAGCGGCGAATGGCGGGCGAGGAACTGGCGGATCTCGGTCTCGGTATCGGGCAGGCCCAATTGCGCAAACAGTTCGGCGAACGGGTGGACAGGTTGTTCCATGGGTCACCTTGTCGGCAGGGAAGGGCGCGCGTCGCGCTGCCGCGGCGTGCGTGACCAGACACCATAGCGTCCGCGCGATCAGTGTCGTGTTAGGACCTGCGCGTGCGCCGTGCCTGCCGCCTGTCGATAGGCCGATTGCCGCTAACCGAGTCCCGGCGGCACCGGATGGCCGCGCCAGCGCCGCGTGCTGCGCTGGAAGAACAGGCTGTTGGGGATTTGCAGCACGCTGTCGCCAGCGTCGCCGCGGTTCTCGCGCAGCGTGGTGTAGATCAGGTTGATGTCCACCACCTGGCCCTTGAGCCCGTGCTTTTCGCCGTTCTCGAGCAGTTCGATGTGGTCGTGCAGGCGGAACGGCCGCGTGGCGAAGATCAGCAGCGTGCAGAAGATGTTGGACAGCACGCTCCAGGCCGCGAAGAACGCCACCGCGGCCACCGCGGCGAAGCCGGTGAACGCGGTCCACAGCACCGTGCCGGACACGCCGAGCCGATCCAGGATCAGCAGCAGCGCCGTGCTGTAGATCACGAAGCCGCTGCCGCGGCGGGCCAGCATCGTCAGTTCGGGCGGCAACGCGTGGTGCTCGCTCAGGCGCCGCACCAGCCACCGCAGCAGCGTGCGCAACAACCACGCGGCGAGCACGATCAGCGCGATCTGCGCAGCTGGCACGATCAGGTCCAGCCAGCGGTGGACCCAGGGCGGCAGCATGGCGTGGAACGAGGACATCGGCGGTGTCGGCGTGGCGGGGGAGGCGCGATGGTCGCAATCGTCGCGGTATCGGGCAAGTGCGGGTCGCGCCGGCGATGCGGGCAATGCGACTCCCCGCGCGGGCGCGCGCGCCGCTCAAGGATCCTGTTGCAGGCTGTCCCAGCGTTCGGCGGGAATCTCCGGCAGCGCTTCCAGCGCCGGCATCGCGAACAGGAACCCCTGATACAGGCCGATGCCCAGCGCGCGCAACGCGCGGTATTCGGCGGGCGTTTCCACGCCCTCGGCAAGCACCCGGCAGCCCAGCGCCGCGGCCATGCCGACGATGCCGGCGACGATGTGCCGGCGCGCCGCGCTGGCGTCGATGCCGCGGATCAGGGCCATGTCCAGCTTGAGCAGGTGCGGCTGGAAATCGGCGAGCAGGTTGAGTCCGGAGTGGCCGGCGCCGAAATCGTCGATCGCGGTCAGGAAGCCGCGCTGCGCGTAGTCGCGCAGGATCCGCACCACCTTCGGCAGGTCGCGGATGCGCTCGGACTCGCTCATCTCGAAGATCAGATCGCCGGTCGGCACGCCGTAGCGCTCGGCTGCGGCCAGGGTCAGGCGGATGCAGGTCGCCGGCGCGTACACCGCGTTGGGAATGAAATTGATCGACAGCCGGGTGCGCAGGCCCAGCCGCGCCGCGGTGGCGATCGCCTGCACCCGGCAGGTCTGGTCGAAGCGGTACAGCTGCTGCGGGCGTACCCGCGCCAGCACCGCGGCCGCGCCGCTGCCGTCCTCGCCGCGCACCAGCGCCTCGTAGGCGTAGACCGTGCGCGTATCGGCATCGACGATCGGCTGGAACGCCATGCGCACGCGGAAGTCGAGCAGTTCGCCATCGCGGCAATTGCCGCAGGCCGGTTGGCCCAGTTCGGCGGACAGGGATCGCAGGAGCATGCCGTGCGGCTACCGCAGGAAGAGGTCTGGATTATCGGCCGGCGCCGTGAAGACGGCGCCGACATCGCGTGCGGCGCTGCCGCCACGCGCGGACTCAGCCGGCTTCGGTTTCGTCGACTTTCTTCAGCACGCGGGTAGTGCCGAGCACTTCGACGCGGCCGCCGGCCTTGCGGAACGCGGCCATGTCGGCCTCGATACGCTCGCGGCTGAGGCCTTTCTGCGCCTTGTCGCCGCCGGCGCCGCTGCGTGCGGTCTTGGCGGTCGGGGGCGGGGTCTTGCTGGTGGGACGTGCCATGGTGAATCTCCTGCAGTCAGTACATCGTCAGGGGAATGCCGCGCGCCAACTGATCGTTGTGGATGCGGCGGATGTCCCGGCAATACGGGCCGGCCATCGTGAACTTGCGGCAGATCGCCGGGCGCTGTTCGTAGATCGAGCAGCACATGCGCTTGCTGTCCACCGCCACGCACCAGCCGTCCTCGTCGCGCGCCATCACGTGCAGGCCTTGCGCGGTGTGCTCGGTGAGATGCTCGGGTACCTTGTCGTCGGGCATCAGCAGCACGGTCAGGCGGCAGCAAATCGCGTCGCAGCGATCGCAGCTGACCGATTTTTCGGCCGTGGCGCGGGTTGTCGGTTGCGTGTTCAAGCGGCGTCCCCGATGGGCGCAGCGGTGCGCTTGAAGCGCAGCACGCGGCCGCGATACGGCGGCAGGTCGTCGGGGCCGAGCTGCAGCTCGCGCTGTTCGCTGAGCGCATAGCCCTGCGTGGCCAGCGCGCGGGTCAGCGCCGCGCTGTTGCCGCGGCCCGGATCGGCGATCAGCACTTCCGCGCTCGCCGTGGCGTGCCGCGCCAGCAATTCGGCGAGCATGCCCGGATGCTGGTGTTCGTACAGCACGTCGCTGCCGATGATCACCTCGAAACGGCCCAGCTCGAGGTTGGGCTGGTCCCAGTCGAGGCGGCGGTACGGCACGGCGGGCAGTTCGTTGAGCGCGGCGTTGTAGGCCAGGAACACTTCGGTCAACGGGTGGCGGTCGCTGGCGACGATGTCGGCGCCGCGGCGGCGCAGCACCAGGCTGGCCAGGCCGAGGCCGCAGCCGATCTCGAGGATGCGCTTGCCGGCGATGTCGAACAGCGCCATCGTTTCGGCGAGTAGCCGCCCGGCTGGCCACACGTTGCCGAACAGGCTCCATTGCGCCGAGGAGATGCCGGCCGCTTCGGCCTGCGCGTCGGGATCGGAGAACTGTTGGGTATCGAGCAGCGAACGGATGCGATAGTCCTGGCCGCCCAGGTTGAGCGTGTTGATCTGGGTGGTGTAGCCGGACACAGACGCTCCCGGTGGGTCCGGCCCGAAGCGGGACGGAGGCTGGCGCGAGTAGAAGGGCGAGTCGGGCGACAGAAACGGCCGGACGAGACGCGTGTAAAAAACGTGACGCTGAAGCGTGACAGGGCATATTACGCCAGTCGCCCCTCTTGCGTATGAACGGAAGCTGCGCTAGCGCCTGTGTCCGCCAGGTCGCACCGGTGCGCGCCGCAGTTGCACGTCGCGGTGCGCGGCGGCGGTGCTCAGCGCTGCGCGGCGGCCAGCGCCAGGCCCTGGACCACGCCGAACGAGGGGTCGCCGTGGACCAGGCGCGCCTGCGGGAACGCGGCGGCGGCGATCTGCTGGATGTAGCCGGCGCGCGACATGCCGCCGGTCAGGAACACCGCCGCCGGCTCGCGGCCGATGTCGCTGCGCACCTGCGCCAGCAGTTCGCCGAAGGCTTCCAGATAACTGCGTGCGGCATGGGTCAGTTCGTCGGCGCGCACCTGCACCTGCAGCCCGGCTTCGATGTAGTCCAGCGCCTCTGCGTGCTGCGCGCTGTCGCTGAGGCGGATCTTGCTGCGTTCCACCGCGCGGTACAGGCGCGCGGTGTTGCCGGTGTCCTGCAGCGCCTGCAGCCGCGTGTCGTACGGGCGGGGTACCTCGTCGTAGCGATGCTGGCGGAAATCGCGCTGGCGGGTGGTGTCCTGCACCATCGCCGCCTCGACGTAGTGGTGCGTCGGCACGCGGGTGCTGCCGCGGCCGAACAGCGGCATGTAGCTGGCCAGGCTCAGCGCCAGATCGATGTCGGTGCCGCCGCGGGCGATGCCCCAGGCGCGATGCACCTGCGGCGCGCCGTCGCCGCCGACGCTGGCGTGGGCGATGTCGGTGGTGCCGCCGCCGATGTCCACCACCACCGCGTCGTGGCGGGTGTCGCTGCCGGCGTGGTAGTGCATCGCCGCGGCGGCGGGTTCTTCCAGGAACGCGATGTCGTCGAAGCCGGCGGCGAGCGCGGCGCTGTGCAGGATCTCCAGCGCCTGCGCGTTGCCGGCCTCGCCGATCGAGCTGCGGAACTGCACCGGGCGCCCGAGTAGCGCGCTGCGCACCTGCAGGCCCAGTTGCTGCGAGGCGGTCAGGCGGATGTGTTCGAGGATGTGGGTGGCGATGCCGGTGATGGTCTGCCTGGCGCGCGGATGCAGGTTGTAGCCGAGCATCGATTTCGGACTCTGCACCAGGCTGCCTTCGCCTTCGAGGAAATACGCATCCAGCGCGGCGTCGCCGTACACCGCGTTCTGCAGCAGCGCCGCGGAACTGCGCGGCTCGCGCATCTGCGCTTCCATCCATTGCCGGCGTACCACGCGGATCGCGTCGCGGCGCAAGTCGTCGCGGCTGCGCGTGCGGCCGGCGGCGGCCGCATCGCGGCGGCCGGATTCGATCAGCTCGTCCACCTGCCGCTCCAGCGCTGGGGTCAGTTCGAAATCGGACGGATCGCGCATCACCTCCGGGAAGTACACGGTGGTGCGGAACTGGTGCTGGTCGCCGAAGCCGATCGGCACCACGCGGCCATCGATCACCGCGGCGGCGGCGGAGTTGCTGGTGCCGAAATCGATGCCGAGTCTCATGTCGCTGCGGGGCCGGGCAGGGGGCCGCGCACTGTGCGGCAAGCCGCTGCGTGGCGCAAGCCGGCCGGCGCCGTTGCTGCATCGGCATGCGTGGCAGCGCTCTGCCATCGCCGTTGCGGGTATGGCCGATATCCCCCCAAAATGCACCAGGCCCGCGATTGCGGGCCTGGTGCGGTTGCAGCCGGGATGCGGGCGATTACAGCGCCGCGCCCGCGTGGCCCTGGTCCTTTTCCTGTGCGGTGGCCTCGCGCACGCCGGCCACTTCCACCGCGAAATGCAGCACCTGCCCGGCCAGCGGATGGTTGCCGTCGATGGTCACCAGCTCGGGGCCGACCTCGACCACCGTGACCAGCAGCGGACCCTGGTCGGTCTGCGCCTGGAACTGCATGCCGGCGGCGAGGCCGTCGGCGTCCGGGAACGAACTGCGCGGCACCTCCTGCTGCAATTGCTCGTGGCGCGGGCCGTAGCCTTCGTCCGGGATCACGTCGACCTGCACGCGCTCGCCGCTGCGCTTGCCGGTCAGTGCCTTTTCCAGCCCCGGCACGATGTTGCCGGCACCGTGCAGATAACTGAGCGGATTGTCCGGCGAGGATTGATCGATCACCTCGCCCGCATCGTCGGTCAGGGTGTAGTGGATGGTGGCGACAAGACCGTTGGCGATCTCCATGGGAAACCTCATTCATTCGTTAAGAAGTGGGATACGCCGGCACAGTCACAGCGCGATGCAAGGTGCTACCCGAACACCCTAACGAAAAGCGCCGGCGGATCGCAAGTGGGCGCGGCGCAGTGGGCGGTTACAATGTCCGTTCGCCCCGTCGTCACCATAGCGTCGTCACCGTAGCAAGGAACTCCATGTCCGCCACACCCGCCTGCCCGCAATGCACACTGCGCAATACCTACCTGGATGGGGCGCTGTGGACCTGCGCCGATTGCGGTTACGAGTGGCCGACGGCGGCCGATACCGGTTCCGCTGCGCAAGCGCTGGTGCGCGACACCAACGGCAACGTGCTGCAGGCCGGCGACACCGTAGTGGTGATCAAGGACCTGAAGGTCAAGGGCTCGTCGATCCCGCTCAAGCAGGGCTCGGTGATCCGCGGCATCCGCTTGGTCGAGGACGATGCCGAGCACATCGAAGGCAACTCCGACAAGATCAAGGGCCTGGTGCTGAAGACCTGCTTCCTGCGCAAGGCGTGAGCCGTGAGCTGCGGCGACGGCAGGTACCAGCCGCCGCCGCGTGTCCGGTTCAGTCCAGCGTCGGGTAATCGGTATAGCCCTTGGCGCCGCCGCCGTACAACGTGTCCGCATCCAGTGGATTGAGCGGCGCAGCGCGGCGCAGCCGTTCCACCAGGTCCGGATTGGCGATGAACGGGCGTCCGAATGCGACAGCGTCGGCAGTGCCCGCGGCGATGACCCGTTCGGCCAGGGCCTTGTCGTAGCCGTTGTTGACCAGCCACGGTCCGCGGAACCTGGCGCGCAGCGCGGCGTAGTCGAAGGCGATGTTGTCGCGCGGGCCGCCGGTGGCGCCCTCGATCACGTGCACGAAGGCCAGGCCGAGTGGATCCAGGCGTTCGACCGCGCGCTCGAACAGCGGCTGCGGGTCGCTGTCGTGCGCGTCGTTGGCCGGGGTCACCGGCGACAGGCGCACGCCGGTGCGCTCGGCGCCGATCTCCTGCGCCACCGCCTGCACCACCTCGAACAGCAGCCGGGTGCGGTTCTCGATGCTGCCGCCGTAGGCGTCGTCGCGGTGGTTGCTGCCGTCGCGCAGGAACTGGTCGATCAGGTAGCCGTTGGCCGCGTGCACTTCCACGCCGTCGAAGCCGGCGGCGATGGCGTTGCGCGCGGCGTGGCGGAAGTCCTTGAGCAGCGCGGGAATCTCGTCCAGGCGCAGCGCACGCGGTTCGGAGACGTCGCTGAAGCCCTCGGCGGTATAGGTCTTGGCATTGGCGCGCAGTGCGCTCGGCGCCACCGGTGCGGCGCCGTCCGGCAGCAGGCTGACGTGGGAGATGCGGCCGACGTGCCACAACTGCAGCACGATCCTGCCGCCGCGGCGGTGCACCTCGGCGGTGACGGTCTTCCAGGCGGCGACCTGGGCATCGCTGTAGATCCCGGGCGTATCCATGTAGCCCTGGCCCATCGGGCTGATCTGGGTGGCTTCGGCGACGATCAGCCCGGCGCTGGCGCGCTGGCCGTAGTACTCCGCCGCCAGCGGCGAGGGGATGCGGCCTTCGCCTTCGGCGCGATTGCGGGTCAGCGGCGCCATCACGATGCGGTTGGCCAGTGCGATCGCGCCCAGGCGCAGCGGGGCGAACAACGGGGAAGCGGTAGCGGTCATCGGTACGTGTCTCGAACGAGGAATGTGGGCAGGGACAGCACAGCGCCGAAGGCGCTGATCGTCTCCCGGTAAACATGGGGATGGTCACCGCGGTTACGCGTAGTCGCGATGGGACAGTGCGTTGCTCTCGCCAGGCTCGCTGGCGGAGGCGGCGCCGTGCTGGAAGCCCTGCGTGGTCGGCGCTGGCTGGCGCCACTCACACGCGAACACCGTGCGCAACACGCCGTTGCACGCGCACGGGTGTCGTTGCATGTTGCGATGCACAATACTGAGCAGCCATCGATCAGGTCCCGGGCATGTCCACTCCCGTCACTCCTCAGCCGCCGCTGTCGCGCCGCGGCTACGTGCTGATCCTGTTCGCGCTGGCGATGGGTGGTTTCGCGATCGGCACCAGCGAGTTCTCCACGATGGGCCTGATGCCGTACATCGCGCGCGGGCTTGCGATCGACGCGCCGCAGGTCGGACACCTGATCAGCGCCTATGCGCTGGGCGTGGTGGTCGGCGCGCCGCTGCTGGCGATCGTCGGCGCGCGCTGGCCGCGGCGCAGCCTGCTGCTGGCGCTGATGGGCTTCTACGCGGTCGGCAACCTGGCCAGTGCGCTGGCGCCGGATTACCACAGCATGCTGCTGGTGCGCTTCATCGCCGGGCTGCCGCATGGCGCCTATTTCGGCGTGGCCACCCTGGTTGCCGCGTCGATCAGCCACCCCGACCAGCGCGGCGCGGCGGTGAGCCGGGTGCTGCTCGGGCTGAACCTGGCGGTGCTGATCGGCAATCCGCTGGCGACCTGGCTCGGCCAGGTGGCGCAATGGCGCTACGCCTATGCGCTGGTGGCGGCGATCGCGGTGCTGACCGTGGTGCTGGTCATGCGCGTGCTGCCGGCCGATCCGCAAGAGCCGCGGCAGCGGCCGCTGCGCGAGCTGCGCGCGTTCAACCGTACGCAGGTGTGGCTGGCGCTGGGCATCGGCTCGGTCGGCTTCGCCGGCATGTTCTGCGTGTTCAGTTATCTGGCGCCGACCCTGACCCAGGTCACCGGCGTCTCCGAGCGCTGGATCCCGTTCGCGATGTGCGCGTTCGGCCTGGGCGGCCTGCTCGGCAATCTGGCCGGCGGGTGGCTGTTCGACCGGCTGCAGTTCCGTGCGGTGCCGCTGGTGCTGCTGTGGTCGATGGCGGTGCTGCTGGCGTGGCCGCTGGCCGCGCACTCGCCGTGGGCGGTGCTGCCGGCGGTGGTCGCGGTCGGCACGATGGGCGCGCTGGCGCCGGTGCTGCAGACCAGGCTGATGGATGTGGCCAGCGAGGCGCAGACCCTGGCCGCGGCCTCCAACCATGCCGCGTTCAACCTGGCCAATGCGCTGGGGCCGTGGATGGGCGGGATCGCGATCAGCGCCGGGCTGGGCTGGACCTCGACCGGCTACGTTGGCGCGGCGGCGGCGCTGGGCGGGCTGCTGGTGTACCTGTGGGCGCGCCACGACGCGCGCCGCGCCGGGCGGCTGGCGACTGCTGGCTAGGGCAGGCCGCCACCGCGCGGATGCGCCTGGCGCCGCGCTGCGCCTGCGCGTTGTGCGACAGCCGCTGCAAACCGCCGCGTCCCGTTGTTGTCTGCGCGCACGACTGGTGAAGAACGCCAGGTCGGCGGCAGGCGCCATGAATGCCCGTTCATGCCTGCCAGCATGGCGTGATGACGCAGGCGCTTGGGCTCACGTGCACTTTATGCCCCGGCGTCCAGCATCCTTCCCACGACGCAACGCGGCAACACGCTTCATCCCGCGGCCAGGCGACATCCAGGGCAACACGACCCGACGTGCCCGTTGCGCGATGTTCGCCGGCCCATTGCAGGAGGAGTTCCATCCATGAGCATACAGAGCAAGACCACCCACAGCCTCAACGACCTCATCGCCATTTCCCGCGACGGCAAGGAGTTCTATCAAGAAGCGGCGCAGAAGGTCGGCGATACCGAGCTGTCGGCGTTGTTCCTGCGCATCGCCGGGGTCAAGTCGGACATTGTCAGTAGCCTCAGTTCAGTGGTGCAGGCAGTCGGCGGCAAGCCCGACGAGCACGGCACCATGGTCGGCAGCATGCAGCAGATGTACGCCAAGGTGCGTGCCGCGCTGGGCGACACCAAGTACGGCTATGTGGCCGAACTGGAAGAGTCCGAGGATCGCCTGCTGAAGGCATTCAACGACACAATCGCCGACAGCGACACCCCGGTCGCCGCGCGCGATGCGGCGACCAAGTTGCTGCCGGAAGTGCGCGCTTGCCACGACGTGATGCGCACCCGCAAGCTGGCGATGAAGAACGCGGCCTAAGCCGCAGGCCGGACCTGGGTCCGGCCGGTAGCGAGGACGCGGCACGCTGTGCTGCTCGCGCACGCCAGCACGCCGTTGCCGCACGAGCGCAGAGGCCGACCGGATTGCATCCGGTCGGCCTTTTGCATTGCGCCGCTGCAGGCGCTGCTCGGCAACGGCGAGGCGCTTGCTACCATGGCGGCCCACCCGTTGCCGAGTCGCCCGCGGTTTCCGCCGCAGCCTGCCGATGGCCCACGACGCTTCTTCCGCAGACGCGCAGTTCTCGCTTGGTTTCGCGGCACCGGCCGCGCGCGAAAGCCTGTTCTTCGCCGTGTTGCCGGATGCGGCCACCGCGCAGCGCATGTTTGCGCTGGGCGAGCGCGTGCGCGCCGCGCATGGCCTGCGTGGGCCTGGGTTGCCGGTCGAGCGCCTGCATCTGACCCTGCATTACCTCGGCGAGTACGCCGGCATGCCGCCGCGCCTGCTGCAGCAGGCGCATGCCGTCGGACAGGCGCTGGCGGCGGCGCCGTTCGAACTGTGCTTCGATCGGGTGCTCAGCTTTCGCGGGCGTGGCCGCGCGCGGCCGCTGGTGCTGCACGGCGACGGCGAGCCGCCGGCGCTGCGCGGGTTGCGCGACGCGCTGCAGCAGCGGCTGCTCCACCAGGGCGTGGCCACGCGCGCCGAGGCGGCCTATGTCCCGCACATCACCCTGGCCTACGACGCTCTGGCCGTGCCGCTGCAGGCGGTGCCGCAGGTGCGCTGGACGGTGGCCGCAGTGAGCCTGATCCGCAGCGTGCAAGGGCAGGGGCGCTATCTGCACGAAGCGACCTGGCCACTGTCCGCGGCGGCGGCAGATGCTGCGCACGCCGGCGACGCGGCAAGCGGATGAGCGAACCGGCGCCGCCGCTTACCCTGCCCGACGCGCAATGGGCGCAGCTGCAGGCGGCCTATGCCGCGCCGCCGCGCGCCTACCACCATTTCGGCCACGTGCAGGCGGTGCTCGGCCACTACGCCGCGGTCGCCGCGGCGGTCGGCTGGCGGCAGCCGCGCGAGGCGTATCTGGCGGTGCTATACCACGACGCGGTATATCAGGCCGGGCGCAGCGACAACGAGGCGCAATCGGCGCGCCTGGCGCAGGCGGCGATCGCGCAGTGGCTGCCCGATGCCGGGCTGGATGCGGCACGCGTGGCCGCGCTGATCGAACTGACCGCGCGTCACGGGCAACTCTCTGCCGCGGCGGTGGATGCCGAGGCGGCGCTGTTCCTGGACTGCGACATGGCCATCCTCGGCGCCGATCCGGCCGCATTCGCCGCCTACGATCACGCCATCGCCGAGGAGTACCGCGGCGTGGTGCCGGGCTGGCTGTACCGGCGCAAGCGCCGCGCGTTCCTGCAGACGCTGCTGGCGCAGCCGCGCATCTTCCTCAGCGACTGGTTCCATGCGCGCTACGACACGGCGGCGCGCGCCAACCTGCGCCAGGCGATCGGCTTAGCCGGCCGTGGCGCGTTCCACCCTGCACGCCTGTTCCCGCCGCTGGCATATCACCCGCCGCGCACCGTGATGCCCGATCCCGTTCCCGCCACTGCCGATCCGTGCCCGCAACCGCCGCAACCGCCGCTGCCCAGCGATTGCTGCAACAGCGGTTGTCCGCTGTGCGTCCACGACCTGTATAACGAAGAAATGGCGCGCTATCGGCATGCGCTGGCGGCGTGGCGGCTGCGCCATCCCTCGCCTGAGCCGGGCGCGTGAGCGCCTACCGCGCGTTGCCGCAGCCCGCGCTGGCGCTGCCGCCTGCGCGAGTTGCGGGGGCCGGCCGGCAAGCTTCCGGCGTACCCCGCATGAACCGGCGTGCGCGGCGTGCTTCGCGCCACCTCCGTTCGGGATTATCTTTGACATGCCTTTTCAGGATTGCCGGATGATGCGAATGCGTGGCGGATGGATGTGGGGATGTGCGCTGGTCGGGCTGAACGCCATGGCGGCTGCCGTGGCGGCGCCTGCCGCGACGAAGGCGGCCGCGCCAGCGGCGACAGCGCCCGCGGTCCTGGAAAAACTCAGCCACGGTCGCTTCGAACAGGTGCCGGTGCTGCTGCCGCAGGGCGAAGCGCAGCGCGTGGTGCTGTGGTTCGCCGGCGGCAAACGCGGCGCGGCCGCGCGTATGCGCCAGATCGAGGCCTTGCGCGACGACGGCGCCATGGTGGTGGTGATCGACGGCGCGCACCTGCAGGCGGTGCTGGCCAAGATCCCCGGCACCTGCGGATTTTCCGCCGGCGACGTCGAGAACTTCTCGCGCTACGTGCAGGCCTATTACCACGTGCCGACCTACCGCCTGCCGCTGCTGGTCGGCGATGGCGACGGCGCCGCGCTGGCCTATGCAGTCGCGGCGCAGGCGCCCAAGCACCTGCTGGCTGGTCTGGTCACCGAGGATTTCTGTCCGGTGCAGGTGCTCGACGACCAGATCTGCGGCGGCGGCATCACCGCGCCGACGCGTGCGCTGCAGCCGGCGGCGCTGCCGCTGCCGTGGCTGAGCGCGATCGATGTGCCGGGCAAGGGCCGCTGCACCCAGCAGAGCGATGCGTTCGTGCAGCAGGTGCCGCAGGCGCAGCAGTTCCGCCGCAGCGCCAGCGGCGATGCCTTGCCAGGGCTGCGTGCGGCCGTGCGCTCGCTCGGCGCGCAGCGCGGGGTCAGCCTGCCGCCGACGCCGGTCGATCTGGCCGGGCTGCCGGTGGTCGAAGTGCCTGCCGCCGCGGCCGCCGGCAACGACCACGACCACGATCAGGTGTTCGCGATCTTCGTCTCCGGCGACGGCGGCTGGGCCGGACTGGACCAGCAGGTCGCCGGCGCGCTGGCCCAGGCCGGCATCCCGGTGGTCGGTGTGGATTCGCTGCGTTACTTCTGGAGCGAGCGCACCCCGCAGGGCTTCGCCACCGACCTGGACCGCATCTACCGCCACTACAGCCACCTGTGGCAACGCGGGCGGGTGGTGCTGGTCGGTTTCTCGCAGGGCGCCGACGTATTGCCGGCTGCCTACAATCAGTTGCCGCCGACGATGCGCGCCCAGGTGCAGACCACCGCGCTGCTGTCGCTGGGCAAGACCGCCGACTACGAATTCCACGTCTCCAACTGGATCAGTTCCGGCGACGACGGCCTGCCGATCGCCCCGGACGTGGCGAAGATGCCGGCCGCGCAGACGCTGTGCATCTACGGCGAGGACGACGACGACAGCGTCTGCCCGGACCTGCCGCACGGTGGCGCGCAGCTGGTGAAGCTGCCCGGCGACCACCACTTCAAGGGCGACTACGCGGAACTGGCCAGGCAGATATTGCAGCGGATCGGAGCGAAATAGTCGGGACTCGGGAACCGGGAGAACGTTTCTCGGTAAGGCCCACCGCTTTTGTTGTTGCTTTTCCGGGTCCCGGGTCCCGAGCCCCGGCCCGGCTACTCAGGCTTCCTCGGATCCAGCGAAATCAGCCGCGTCACGTCCAATAGCGCCGCCGGCAGGTGCATGCCGCCGGGGGCGGCCAGGTAGCGGGTGCGCCAGGCCGGGGCGAACTTGGACTTGAAGCGGCGCAGGCCGGTGAAGCCGTAGAAGCGCTCGCCGTGGCGCACGATCAGGTTGCCGAAGCGGTTCCAGCGCCCGGCCAGGCGGTGCTGGGCCAGGCCCGATAGCGGCGCCATGCCCAGTGAGAAGCGCTTGTAGCCCTGTTCTCGGCCCCACAGGAACAGCTCGATGAACAGGAAATCCATGGTGCCCTTCGGCGCATCGGCGATGTGCCGCATTAGGTCCACCGACAACTCGTGCCCGGCCGGCGCCTGCCACAGGTTGGCGAAGGCCACGACCTTGCCCTCGGCCTCGACCACCGCGATCGGGAAGCGGCGCAGATAGGCCGGGTCGAAGCTGCCGAGCGAGAAGCCTTTCTCCTCGCCGGCCTTTTCCTCAAGCCATTGCTGCGACACGTCGGCCAGCACCGGCATCAGCGTGTCGATCTCCTCCAGCGGCACGATGCGGAAGCTCAGCCCACTGCGCTTGCCGCGGTTCCAGGCCTGGCGCAGGTCGGCGCGCTCGCGGCCTTCCAGGTGGAAATCTTCCAGCGACACCATCGCTTCCTCGCCCAGCTTGACCAGGGTCAGGCCCAGGTCGAGGTAGGTCTGCCAGTGCTGCTCGCCGACCTGGTAGAACACCGGGCGCAGGCCCAGGCGGTCGGCTTCCTCGCGGAACCGCCAGATCAGCGCCCGCGCGACCTCCGGCGGCCCTACCGGATCGCCCATCGCCACCAGCGAGCCGCCGTAGCGCTGCATCATCACGAAGCCCTGGCCGCCCTCGTCGGGCAGCAGCGCCTTGTCGCCGGTCAGCACCAGGCAGGCCTGGGTATCGGTGGCCACGGCCAGCACCGGCGCCAGCGCATCTAGCTGCACCGTATCGGCTGCCGGCAGCGGCGAGCGCGTGCTGTGCAGCAAGCGCGCCAGCCCGAACACCACCACCGCCACGCTGACCAGCAGCACCGCGCGCAGCGCCCGCGGCGCATTGGCCGAGGTGGCGAACTGCCACCACAATTCGTTCTGGTATTCGACGTGGCTGTAGACGAAGAACAGCAGCCATATGGTCGCGATCAGCACCAGGCCCAGGTTGCGGATCCATGGCCACGACCAGGCCTCGTCGAGCAGCGCGCCCTGCCGGTAGAACTCGCGGCGCGCGCCCCACAGCCCGGCTGCCACCACCAGCGAGGACAGCGCCACCGAGGCGTGGCCGCCGCGCAGCCAGGCCGGCAGCGGCAGCAGCGCGCAGATGCCGATCGCCAGCATCCAGGCCGCATGGCTGCGCCGCTGCAGTCCCTGGCCGATCAGCAGCAGCACCACGCCGCCGAGGCTGGCCAGCAGGTGCGAGGTTTCCACGATCGACAGCGGCGCCATGCCCAGGCGCCGTTTCGGCGTCGGCAGGGTGCCGTCGATGACCAGCGCCGCGCCGACCGCGAACACCGCGATGGCGATGATCTGCGGCAGCCACGGGCGCAGCGTGCCCCAGGCCACGCGCACCCCGCCGGCGCTGGCCGCCAGCGGCCGGCGCAGGCCCGAGGCCGCGGCCATCAGCACCGACAGCAGCAGCGGCACCACGTAGTAGGTGATGCGGTAGATCAGCGCCGCCGCCAGCACCGCGGCCGGGGCTACGCCGGGCAGCAGCGTGAGCAGGCTCCACTCGAACACCCCCAGCCCGGCCGGCACGGTGGACATCAACCCGGCCACCACCGCGACCAGGTACAGGCCGACGAAGCCGACGAACTCGATCCCCGATTCGTTCGGCAGCAGCACGTAGAACGCGGCGCTGGCCAGGCCCAGTTCGACCACGCTGAGCGCGGTCACGCCGAGCGCGGTGCGCCGGTCCGGCAGCCACAGTTCGTGGCTGCGCCAGCGCAACGTGCGCCCTTCGCGCCCGGCCAGCAGCAGCATCAGGCCGAAGCCGGCCAGCAGCGCGATGCCGAACGCGCGCACCGCCTGCCCGCCGAGCGGCAGCGCCAGCGCCGCCGACGTCGGTTCCAGGGTCAGCGCCAAGGCCAGCAACAGCCAGGCGCCGAACACGAAGCCGAGCGTGCTCATCAGCACCACCTGGCCGATCTCGGCCAGGCTCAGCCCCGCCCGGCCATAGCCGCGCAGGCGCACCGCGCCGCCGGTGAGCGCGGCGAAGCCCAGGGTCTGCCCGACCGCATGCGCCAGGAACGCGGTCACGCCGATCCGCATCGGATGCAGCTTGCGCCCGCTGCGGTGCAGGCCGATCGCGTCGAAGCCGATCAGGCAGGCATAGCTGCTCAGCCCCAGCACCAGGGTCAGCGCGATCTGGCCGATGCCGAGCTGGTTGAAGGCATGGCGGATCGCGGCGTAGCCGTGGGTGCTGAACTCGGTGGCCAGCGCATGCAGCGCCAGCGCCAGGATCACCAGGCTGAACAGTACCGGCAGCGCGCGGCGCCAGCCGGCAGGCGAGGGGGAGGCGGGAGATGCGGTGTCGGTCATTGCAGGGCAGCGTAAGCGAAGAAGAGAGGGAACTGTGCGCAGACGCCGGCGGCATCGCGCAGGCATGCGGCGGTGGCGCTGCGGGTCATCGCGTTGGCGCGCCGACAGGCGCAAAGGGGCTGGTGCATCGCGATATTGGCTGGCCTGGGGCTGTACCGGCGGCACCGGCGGCACCGGCGACGCGCATCATAGTGGAATCGCACGTCGGCACCGCGTCGGCGTGCGCCGAGGGTGCCGGCGTCGATGCGCGCTGCGCATCGTCGTCCCTGCGACGATCCGGAGCCGATCCCATGCCGTCGCCCCTGGCCCCCGCCTGCGCACCGCCGCGTTGCCCGCGCGCCGCCGGCGCCCTCGCCATGGCCCTGTGCCTGCTGTTCCTCGGCGTGGCGCTGGCGCTGCACCTGTTGCGCACCGACCTGCAGTGGCAGCAGGCGACGCTGAGCCTGTCCCTGCACGGCCGCGGCGGGCTGCTGCTGCGGATTGTCTACGTGCTGCTGGCGGCCGCCATCGTCGCGCTGGCCGCCGGCCTGTATGCGCAGGCGCCGCCGCTGCTGTTCGCGATCGCCGCGCTGGGCCTGTGCGGGGTGGCGATCGGCCGCAGCTACCTGCCGTAGCGCGCCCCCATGCTGGCGCCGTTGTTGCACGCGCTGTTCGTACAGACCGCGTTCCTGTGCGCGACCAGCGCGATGCTGCTGCAGAGCGCCTGGCTGCGCCGGCAAGCGCCGTGGCAGGGCCATGCCGGCACGGTGTTGGCCCAGACGCTGGCGATCGTGCTGATCCTGGCCTGGCTGCTGCTGGTCGCCTACCGGCTTTGGCGGCCTGCAGGCTTGGCGCAATCGCGCGACAATGCCCGGGTTTCCCTTCTTCAGGACACCGCCTCATGATCCAGCGATTCGATACCGGCCCGCGCATGTCGGAAATGACCGTGCACAACGGCGTGGCCTACCTTGCCGGGCAGATCGCCGACGACACCAGCGCCGACATCGCCGGCCAGACCCGCCAGGTCCTGGCGGCGATCGACGAACTGCTGGCGCGCGCCGCCACCGACAAGAGCAAGGTGCTGCGCGCGGAGATCTACATGACCGACCTGGCCGACTTCGCCGAGATGAACAAGGTGTGGGAAACCTGGGTCTGCCCGGGCAGCACCCCGGCGCGTGCCACCGTGCAGGCCAGGCTGGCCAACCCGGAGTGGAAGATCGAGATCGTGATCACGGCTGCGGTGTGAGGCGGGACTCGGGACTCGGGACTCGGGACGGCAGGATGATGTCCCGGGGTAAATCGCTGTCAAGCGATTTGATGCAAAAAGGGCCGATTTTTTTAAAAAAAAAGCGGCTTTTTTTGCAGCTCCGGCGCAGCTGCTTTTTCTGTAGGAGGGGCTTCAGCCCCGACGCCTTACCGGTAACGCGTCGGGGCTGAAGCCCCTCCTACAGAAAAGCAGAAATGCGCCGAACTTGCGAAAATCCCGAGTCCCGAGTCCTCAGCGCCTGACGAACCGGTAATGCGCCACGCCCCACTGCTGGCCCTGCTCGTAGCCGAACAGCTCCGCGCAGGCCATCCAGAACATGCGCCAGCGCTGCCACCAGATCTTCGCGTCGGCACCGTAGGTTCCCTGCAGGACCTGCATCAGCTCGGTGCGATGCCGGTCCTGGTTGCGTAGCCAGGCGTTGGCGGTCTTCTCGTAGTGTTCGCCGGACAGCAGCCAGCGCCGTTCCAGCGTCAGGTCGTCCTGGAACTGAAGCAAGGTGTCGGCGGCCGGCATCAGTCCGCCGGTGAAGAAGTGCCGGCCCATCCAGTTGTCCTCGCCCTGCACCTCGAACGGGTAGGCCAGGTCGCGGTGGCAGAAGATGTGCACGAACATCCGCCCGCCCGGCACCAGCCATTGGCCGATCCGCGCCAGCAGTTCGCGGTAGTTGCGCATGTGCTCGAACATCTCGATCGACACCACGCGGTCGAAGCTCGCATGCGGCAGGCTCAGGGTGTTGGCGTCGTGGGTGATGACCTCCACGTTGCGCAGCCCGCGCGCGCGGCACTGCGCCTCGATGTGCTCGCGCTGCGGCCGCGAGTTGGACACCGCGGTGATGCGCGCGCCGGGGTAGTGCTCGGCCATCCACAGCGTCAGCGAACCCCAGCCGCAGCCCAGTTCCAGGATGCGCTGGCGGTCGCGCAGCTGCGCGCGTTCGGCGTACAGGTGCAGCATGCGTTCCTCGGCCGCGTCCAGGTCGGCGGTGCCGGCGTCCCAGTAGCAGCTGCTGTACTTCAGATGCTTGCCCAGGCACAGCGCGAAGAAGCGCGGTGGCAGTTCGTAGTGCTGGCGGTTGGCGGCGTCGGTCTCGATCGCAATGGCGCTGCCGCGCAAGGCCTCGACGAACACGCGCTGGCGTTCCCAGGCGGCGTCGGCACCGCCGCTGCGCTCATCGCGCAGGCGTTGCGTGCACAGCTTGCGCATCGCGGCGCGCAGCAACGCGTCGGGCAGCAGGCCGGATTCGGCCACGCGGGTGGCAAACGGTTCAGCCGGCAGCACGGGGGGAGGCGAAGTGGCGAGGGTGCTGGACATCGGCGGATCTCCTGGAAGCGGGGTCATTGCCGCGGCGGCAACGGAAAGAAGGCGCTGGTGCTGCGCTGGTAGTCGGCGTAGTCCTGGCCGCGCGAGCGCAGCGCCTGTTGTTCGGTATAGGGAATGCCGGTGACGCGGTACAGGAACGCGAACATCAACAGCGGCCCCAGTGCGGCGATGCCGACCCACAGCGCGCCGCTGCCCACGGCGAGGAACACGTAGGCGAACCAATGCACGAATTCGAAGAAGTAGTTCGGATGCCGCGAGTAACGCCACAGGCCGCGGCGGCAGGTTTTGCCCTTGTTGCCCGGATCGGCGCGGAATGCGGCCAGCTGGCGGTCTGCCAGGCTTTCCCCGCCTACCGCCAGCAGCCAGGTCGCCAGCGCCAGCGTGGTCCACACGCTCCACTGCGGCAGCGGATTGTGCGCGGCGATCGACAGCGGCACCGCGAACAGCACCACCACCAGCGCCTGGCCGAGGAAGAACAGCAGGAAGCGGCGCTGGTCGCCGTGCCAGTGTTCGCGCAGCGCGCGGTAGCGGCCGTCCTCGTGCGCATCGCCGAACACGCGCACGCCCAGGTGCCAGGCCAGGCGCGCGCCCCACAGCCCGCCCATCGCCGCGGTCAGCAGGCGCGGCAGCGCGGCGCCGTCGGCGCGCCAGGCGCAGTACAGCGCAGCCAGCGCCATGCACGCCGCCCACAGCACATCGACCACGCCGGCGTTGCGGCTGCGCCGCTGCCAGGCCCAGCCGGCCAGCATCGCCAGCGCGGTGAACGCGCCCACATGCAATAGCGGCCAGGCATTCATGGCGCAGTTCCGGCGATGCGGGGCGCGGGCTGCGCCGTCGCGGACAGACGCCGCGTCGCCAGGCTCAGCACGGCCAGCGCCGCGGCCCAGGCCAGCGCCAGCGCCAGCACCGCGTGCAGCAGCGGCGCGCTCAGCGTCACCGCCTGCCAGCCGCGCGCGGCCAGCACATAGCCGAGCGGGCCGAACACCGCGCCGAACAGCGTCGCGCGCCAGGGCTGTTGCATGACCCAGGCCAGCGAATGGTTGAAGGTCAGCGCGAAGCCGGCCCACAGCGCCAGGATCCACAGCGGCGCCCACGGCGCCGGCGGCAGCGCCGCGGCGTAACGCACCCAGCCGCCGGCGGCCAGTGCGGTATCGACGCCGGCGCCGAGCAGCAGCGCCAGCGCCATCAGCGTCGCATCGCCGCGCGCGCGGCGCCGCGGCTGCAATTGGTACAGCGCGAACAGCGCCAACGCCGCGGGGCCTGCCCAGGCCAGCCCGTGTCCGGCGCCCATCACCGCCGCCAGCCACAGCAGCTGCAGCGCGACGTAGTTGGCCAGGTTGCTCATGCGTCGTGCGCCAGCGCCGGCGCGAACTGTGCCGGGCGCGCGCCCGGCTTGCTCAGCCACAGGTGCACGTCGCCGATCGAGCGCTCCAGGAAGCCGCCCTCGCAATAGGCCAGGTAGAACTCCCACATGCGGATGAAGCGTTCGTCGTAGCCCAGCGCCCGCACCTGCGGCAATGTGGCCATGAAGCGCTGGCGCCAGGCGCGCAGGGTCAGCGCGTAGCTGGGACCGATGTCTTCCAGGTTGAACAGGCGCAGGTCGCTGGCGCGCGCGATCGCGCCGGTCATCGCCGCCACCGAGGGAATGAAGCTGCCGGGGAAGATGTGGCGTTTGATGAAATCCACCGATGTCAGCGCCTGTGCGTAGCGGTGGTCCTCGATGGTGATGGCCTGGATCAGCGCCTGGCCGTCGTCCTTGAGCAGGCTGCCGACCTTGCCGAAATAGGTGTCCAGGTACTGGTGGCCGATCGCCTCGATCATCTCGATCGAGACCAGCCGGTCGTAGCGGCCGTCGAGGTCGCGGTAGTCGCGCAACAGCACCTCGACGCGCTCGGACAAGCCGGCGGCGTCCACGCGCTGGCGGGCCAGGTCGTATTGCTCGCGCGAGATCGTGGTGGTGGTGACGCGGCAGCCATGATGCCTGGCCGCATGCAACGCGAAACCGCCCCAGCCGCTGCCGATCTCGACCACATGGTGGTGCGGCTGCAGGTCGAGCTTGGCGCAGATGCGCTGCAGCTTGCGCTCGGCGGCGCGTTCCAATGCGGCATCGCCGAGCGCGGCGTCTTCGTCGCGGAAGATCGCCGAGGAATACATCAGGTTGCGGTCCAGGAACAGCTCGAACAGCGGATTTCCCAGGTCGTAGTGCGCGGCGATGTTGCGGCGGCTGCCGGCGCGGGTGTTGCGCGCCAGCGCGTGCAGGCCGCGCATCGCCACGCCGCCGAGGCGGGCCAGGCCGGTCTCCATCGCATCCAGGCGCTCGCGGTTGCGCACCAGCAGGCGCACCAGCGCGACCAGGTCGTCGCATTCCCACAACCCGTCCATATACGCCTCGCCAACGCCGACGCTGCCGTTCAACGCCGCCTGGCGGTAGAAGCGCGGATCGTGGATGCGCAGGTACGCGTGCAGTACGCTCTCCGCCTGCGTGGCGCTGCCCAAGGTGGCGCTCCCTAACGTGGTGATCGCGCCGGCTTCCTCGATGCGCAGCTGGCCGTCGCGCAAGCCGTCGAGCGTGGCGAACAGGCGCCGCCGCAGCAGGCGGTCGAAGCCGCGCAGCGGCGGCGCGGCCGGGGCCAGCGCGACGGAAGCGGAGGAGGGCGCGTGCGGAGCGTTCATCGGCGTTCTCGCGGAAGGGAATGATCGGGGTGGTCGTGCACCGGATTGCCGCGCAGCCACAGGCGCAGCGCCTGCCAGTGGATCTTGGCCACGACCTGCACGGTCATCGCCGGATAGCGTAGCAGCGCGCGCGCCAGGCTGGCGCCGCAGATCTCGCGCCGCTGCAGCACCAGCGTGGCGTCGAAGCGCCTGGCCGCCGGTTGCCGATCCAGTACGTCCATGTGCACGCGCAACTGCGCGCCCGGTTCGCTGCAGCGCCATGCGTAGGCGTGCGCCATCGCCATGAACGGGGAGACGTGGAAGCGCTTGTCGAAGCGCCAGGCGTGCACGCTGCCGTGACTGCGCGCGGCGGCCACCGGCAGCACATAGGCGTGGCGCTGCTTCCACGGCGTGTTGGTGATTTCGGCGACGATGCTGTGCAGGCGCTGCTGCGCATCGTGGCAATAGTAGAACGTGACCGGGTTGAAGCAATGGCCGAAGTAGCGCAGGTGGGTCAGCATGCGCACCGCGCCGAGCGGGCGTTCGCCGCAGTGCTGCTGCACGCGGTCGCGCACCGCTTCGTCCAGCGGCTGCGCCGGATCGCCGAGGTAGTCGCTGCGGCGGAATTCGGCCAGGTTGCGGCGGCCGACCGACCACCACCAGCGCCGCGCGAACACCTGCTCGAGTTCGGCCAGATCCAGGTACATCAGGAAGATCGGATAGCGGAACGCCAGCGCCTTGGGCGCGTAGCGGCGGTGCCGGACCCAGCCGCTGTACAGCGCGCTGTGCAGTCCCGGCGTGGTCGTACCCGCCGCCGCCGGCGTTGTCGAGACGGCGCCAGCCGGCGGGGCGGACACGGGAGCGCTGCGCAGCAGGTTCATGGCCAGGGTACCCCGAGCCCGGCGGCGACGTCGACCGCGCTGCGCAGGCCGTCTTCGTGGAAGCCGAAGCCCCAGCCGGCGCCGGCGAACCAGGTGCCGCGCTGGCCCTGGATCTCGCCCTTGCGCGCCTGCGCCGCCAGCGAGGCATGGGTCTGTAGCGGATGCCGGTAGCGCATGCGCCGCAGCACCTTGGCCGGATCGATGTCGTCGCTGCGGTTGAGGCTGACGATGAACGGCTGCGGCGAGGCGATCGATTGCAGCGCGTTCATCCAGTAGCTGACCGTGCACGGCGCGTCCGGATCGGCCGGCACGTGCGCGTTCCAGGCCGCCCAGGCGCGGCGATTGCGCGGCAGCACCCGCGCATCGGTGTGCAGCACGGTGTCGTTGTCCTGGTAAGTGATCGCGCCGAGGATCTCGCGCTCGGCGGCGCTGGCGTCGTTGAGCAGGCGCAGGGCGTCGTCGGCGTGGCAGGCCAGCACCACCTGGTCGTAGTGCTGGGCATCGGCGTCGCTGTCGGAATCGGTCAGCACCGACACGCCCTGCGACAGCCGCTGCACCGAACGCACCGGCGTGCCGATGCGCTCGTGCACCTGCCAGCGGCTGCGCAGCGCGTGCACATAGCGGTTGGAGCCGCCCGCGACCACCTGCCACTGCGGCCGGCCGCTGACCTGCAGCATGTGGTGGTTGGCCATGAAGCCGATCAGCTGGCGCATCGGAAATTGCAGGATCTGCTGCGACGGCGAGGACCACAGCGCCGACGCCATCGGCACCAGATGCGCGTCGCGGAAGACCTGCGAATAGCGGTGCCGCTGCAGGAACTCGCCCAGCGTCAGCTGCGCCTGCGCCTCATCGGCCAGCACCTGAGGTGCCTGCCGGTAGAAGCGGCGCAGATCGCACAGCATGCGCCAGAAGCGCGGGCTGGCCAGATTGCCGGGCTGGCAGAACAGCCCGCCCAGGCTGCCGGCGTTGTATTCCAGCCCGCTGCGCGCCTCGTGCACCGAAAAGCTCATCGTGGTCGGCTGCGCGGCCACGCCGAGCTGCGCGAACAGCGTGCTCAGCAGCGGATAGTGTTGCGGGTTGAACACGATGAAGCCGCTGTCCACCGCGTACGCCACGTCGTCCAGCTCGATCGCATGGGTATGGGTGTGCCCGCCGAGGTAATTGGCGGCCTCGTACAGGGTGACCTCATGCTGCTGCGACAGCAGCCATGCCGACCCCAGCCCGGCGATGCCCGAGCCTACCACCGCGATGCGGCTCATCGTGCTCGCGCCTGCGCCCGCACCAGCCCCGCCGGCACCGGCCGCAGCTGGCGGATCAGGCCGGTCCACGACAGCGCCTTCAGGCCATACCAGGTCAGGTCGATTTCCCACCAGCGGAAGCCCTGGCGTGCCGCACCCGGGAAGAAGTGGTGGTTGTTGTGCCAGCCCTCGCCGAAGGTCATCAGCGCCAGCCAGGCGTTGTTGCGGCTGTCGTCGCGGGTGTCGAAACGGCGGCTGCCGAAACGGTGCGCCAGCGAGTTGATGGTGAAGGTGGCATGGAACAGCGCCACGGTGGAGACGAAGAAGCCCCACACCAGCAATTGCGGCCCGTCGGTGCCGAGTTGCGGATGCTGGCGTTGCAGCCAGCCGCCGAGCAGGAACAAGGCCAGCGCCAGCAGCGCCGGCAGCAGCAGATCGAAGCGGTCGAGGAAGCGCAGTTCCGGGAAGCGGCGCAGATCCGGGATCGCCTCCCAGTCGGTGCGGAAGCCGCGCGGGGTCAGGAACCAGCCGCTATGGCTCCACCAGAACCCATGCTGGCGCGGCGAATGCGGATCGGCCGGGGTATCGGTGTGACGATGGTGGTTGCGGTGGTGCGCGGCCCACCACAGCGGCCCGCGCTGCACGCAGGTGGCGCCGAGCGCGGCGAACAGGAACTGCACCACGCGCGAGGTCTTGAATGCGCGGTGGGCGAAGTAGCGGTGGTAGAAGCCGGTGAGCGCGAACATGCGCACCGCGTACATCGCCACCGCCATGCCCACCGCGAACCACGACGCGCCGACCCAGAACACGCCCAGACAAACCAGGTGCAGCCCGAAATAGGGCGCGGCGCGCAGCCAGTCGATGCGATCGGCGCGGGCCTCGTCCAGTTCGATCTCCGCGCCGGTGTCGAACCAGCGCCGCAGCGTGCGCGCCACGCCGCCGCGTTGCGGTGCGGGTGTTGCGTCAGGGCTGCGGGGATGGTCCGGAACGGGGCTCGGCACAAGCGCATCTCGTGGGGGATTCGGATAGCGATACGGACAAAGCCGGAAGACGGATGCACTCGCGCCGCAGCGTCGCTGCGCGGCGTTGCAGGCACGGCATGCATGGCCATGGCAGCGCATCGCGGTCGCCGCTGGAAGCTAGCGTCCACGCAGGTCGGAATCGTCGGAGGATCGGCTACCCGGCGCATGTGCGACGGCTGCGGCGATGCTGCCTGCGCGCGAGTGTTGGCCGGGTGAATGTGCGGGTGCGCAGTGCTTTTGGTGATCACGCGCAGCGCGAGAGCCGAGTGTGTCACCGCTGCGAAGCGCTCAAGCCCCGCTCCACCGGGAGAGGGGTTGGGGTGAGTGTGCGTTGGCACGGACAGGCTGGCGGATCTGGATCTGCGCGGCTTCGCCCGTACCCTCATCTGCCCCTTCGAGGGAAGGAACAACTGGCAGCGGCGGCCTGCCTACGGCGCCAGACGCAGCGTGCTGATGCCGCCCTTGGCCACGATCGGGCCGGTGGCGACGCCGCCGGGCGCGCCGCCCGGCGGTTCCATTGTCACAGCCAGCAGGGCGCCGTCGCTGAGCAACGGCATCAGCGCGTCGGGAATGCGCGTCGCGCGCGCCTGCGCGTCGTCGAACACGCCCATCGAACGCGCCTTGCCGTCGGCCGGGATCAGCCACAGCTCCGGCACGCGCGCGGCGTCGTGGCCGCCGGCCAGCGGGGTCAGGGTGATGCGCTGCTTGTCGGCGTCCATCAGCACCACGTAGCCGGGCTTGCCGTCGTCCTGCATCAGCGTCGAGGTCATCGCGATGCCGGTGTCCGCTGGCGCTGTGGCGACCGGCGGCGTGGGCGTTTGCGGCGGCAGCGACGGGCGCGCCACCATCAAGGTGAGCATGCAGGCCGCGGCGGTGGCGAAACCGCCCGCGCTCAGCCAGCGCCAGGTGCGTATGCTTTCCCAGAAACCAGGCGCCGCCGCCGCCGCGCGCGGTGCCGGCGCATCCAGGCCCAGCGACGCGCGGATGCGCACCCACACGCGCTCGGGGACCGCGACTGGCGCGATTTCGTCGGCCAGCGGCATCAGGTGCTGCTGCCATTGCGTCACCGCCGCGGCGAACGCGGCATCGGAGTCGATACGCTGTTCGGCGGCGCGGCGCTCGCGCGCGTCGAGCACGCCGAGCACGTATTCGCCGGCCAGCACGTCGCGCGGCGGCGGGGTTTCCTGCGGATCGGGCAAGGATGCGTTCATCGTTCCAGGCACGCCTTCAGCTTGGCCAGGCCGCGGCGGATCCAGCTCTTGACCGTACCCAGCGGCGTTCCGCTGCGGTGGGCCAGCTCCTCGTAGGTGATGCCTTCGAAGAACGCGGTGCGGATCAGCTCGCCACGCGGCGGCTCCAGTTCGCCGATGCACACGTCCAGGCGCCGTCCGGCGACGCGCCATTCGGTCTCGGCCAACGGATCGCGGCCGTCGTCGTGCAGTTCGCCGGCATCGTCCAGTGCCACCGATTGCCGCGCCGGTGCACGCGCACGCAGATGATCGATGGCCTTGTTGCGGGCGATCATGGTCAGCCAGGTCAGGCCGCGCGCGCGCTGCGGATCGAACTGCGCGGCCTTGCGCCAGACGGAGGTGAACACCTCCTGCAGCACGTCCTCGGCTTCGCCGCGCTGCGGCACGATGCGCAGGCACACGCCGAACAGTCGCGGCGCGGTGCTGCGGTACAGGCGTTCGAATGCGGCGCTGTCGCCGGCCGCAGTAGCGACCAGCAAGTGTCCTGCTTCGTCGTGATCGGGCGTCTCGGTCATGCCGGGCAACGGTGGCGAAGGTCGCGGCGATGCTACAGGCTTTCGCCGCGCGCGTCGCTCAACGGCGCTGCCCGCGCCACAGTGCGAGCGCGGCGAGCAGCAGCAGGATTTCGAAGCCGGCCAGGCCGGTGGTGGTCGGCCCGACCGGCCACAGCCGCAGCAGGCTGGCGCTGCGGTAGAGCACGATCGGCACGTAGAAGGCCAGCGCCAGCAGCAGCCCGGTGCGGATCTGCCCGCTGCGCGCGAAATGGCCGAACAGGAATGCCATCCCCAGTTGCAGGCCGCCATAGATGACCAGGTACTCGGACTGGCCGGAGCGGTCCAGGCCGATATAGCCGACCGCCGCGGCGGTCTGCGCCGGCAGCAGCGTGCACCAGATCGCCAGGACCGCGTACAGCGCGGCGTTGAACCACAGGTAGGCCTTGGCCATGGAAGTTCCTTGTCGTGGGAGGGGCGATGCCGTTGCATGCTTGTAGCGTCCGCGCCGGAGGCCGGCGTGAATGCGCGCTCGGCGCGGATCAGCGCGCGGCGCATTGCGCGACCAGCGGTTGCTGCACCGCCTGGTTCCAGGCGTCGTCGTCGGCCTGGCCGCGCAGGCGCTCGGGGAATTCGATGCGCACCTGCGCATAGCGGCCGCGCGCGTCGCGGACATTGCCGATGCCGCGGAACTCGAGCAGGCGGCGATCGCCGCGCGTATAGGCCACGGCGATGTTCGGCAGCACGCCGCCGTACCAGGCGTCCACCGCCAGCGTGTAGCGCTGGACGCCGGCGTCCACCGCCGCGGGCTTGATCTGGAAATCCAGCGTGCGCAACGCACTGGGCAGCACGAAGGACACGCGCTGCGGCGTGCCCTGGCCCAACGCGTCCCAGTGCAGGCGCAGATAGGCGTCGAACCCGGCATCGATCACCTGCGGCGCCGCCGTCGCCGGCAATGGCGCGCTGCGTTCGGGCTGGCCGTCGCGCTGGCTGAACATGACCCGGCCTTTGCCGGCATGGCGCACGCCTTCGCGGTAGCCGCTGCGCGCATCGACCAGTTCGAAATCCGGGGCGATGCTGCCGTCGGCGATGCGCTTGCGCGCGAACGCGGTGCCGTCGGCGCAGCGGTACAGCACCAGCCGCGCGCCGTCGTCACGCAGCCAGTGGCTCTCGCGGTACAGCAGTTGCTGGCCGTCCGGCGCATAGGCCAGGCCGTCGTAGTGCAGCATGGCCTGCGCCGGGGCGGCCGCGCCGAGCACGGCGATGCACAGGGTGGTCGCCAGCGGCAGGCGCGCGCGGGCGAGCGGGGCAGGGGCGATCGGCGTGGGCATGCGCAGCGTTTCCGCAGGATGGTGACAGCGAGCGATACGCGGCGGGCGCCGATCCGGATGCGCCCCAGGGCGTGTCATCCCTCCCCGAGCCGCTCGCGCCACTGCCGCGCATGCGGGTTCATGGCAGCGTGCACGCGCAAGCGCGGCGCTACGGGTTGGGCCTGTCGCGCCGCCAGCCGGCACCGTGCGGCGAGACCTGGCCAGCCGTCAGGCGCTGCGCCACGCAGCAGTGGCTGGCGAGCTGACAGACCCAACGCGACCTACTCGGGAATGCACGACATGCCCTGGACCGGACGCAGCGCGATGCAATCCACCGGACAGGCCGGCACGCACAGCTCGCAGCCGGTGCACAGCGGCGCCAGCACCGTGTGCATGTACTTGGCGCCGCCGACGATGGCATCGACCGGGCAGGCCTGGATGCACTTGGTGCAGCCGATGCAGTCGGCCTCGATCACCAACGCCACCTGAGGCGGCTTGTGCGTGCCGCGGCTGCGGTCGTAGGGCAGCGGCCGCGTGCCGAGCACGTGCGCCAGCGCCCGGGCGCCGGCGTCGCCGCCGGGCGGACAGCGGTCCACCTGCGCCGTGCCGCGCGCCATCGCTGCGGCGTACGGGCGGCAGCCATCGAAGCCGCACTGGCCGCATTGGGTCTGCGGCAGCAGGCGATCGAGGCGTTCCAGAAGGTTGTCTTGGGCAGGCTTCATGGCGGATTCGGCGCGTCGGCTGCGGCGCGCCGCAGGGCGAGGGTCAGGCGACGCGGCGTCCGCCGTACCAGCGCTCGTGGGCCAGCGCCAGCATCGGCCGGTCCTCGCGGCTGTCGCCGTAGGCGTAGACGCGCCGATAGGCGGCCACATCGTAGCGCGCGCGGATCAGGCGCGCTTTGTGCGGCCCGCAATCGCCATCGGCGTAGCGGCCGGTCAGCCGGCCGTCGCGCGCTTCCAGGCGGTTGCAGATCAGCGCCAGACCGTGCTGTTCGCACCAGGGTTGCAGGTACAGGTCCAACGATCCGGATACCAGCACCACGCGGTCGCCCTGCGCCTGATGCCAGGCGATGCGCTGCATCATCTCCGCGCGCAGCAGCGACGGAAGCACCTCATGCGAATAAGTCTGAGCGTGCGCGGCGATCTCCCCTGCGTCCCGGCCACCGAACACCATCCGCGTGACCCGCCTGCGGATCGCCTGCGCCGACACCAGGCCCAGCCGATAGCCGGCCAACCACGGCCCGACCGACCATTTCGCCCGCGCCAGCTGCTGCGGTGTGGCGACGCGGCGCAGGAACCGCGCATAGGTATCGGTGGTGGTGACGGTGTGGTCGAAGTCGAACAGGGCTAAGTGCATGGGAATGTGGAATGGAGAAATCGGGAATGGGCAAAGCGGATTCATCGCAGTTGCAGGCGTTCTGCGATTCCCGATGCTCCATTCCCAGCTCTCAACGCACCGGCATGCCCGGCTGCGCGCCGCTGTCGGCGTCGAGCAGCGCCAGCGCGCCGCCGTCGAAGCCGGCCGACAGGATCATGCCTTCGCTGAGGCCGAAGCGCATCTTGCGCGGGGCCAGGTTGGCGATGAACACCACGCTGCGGCCGACCAGGGTTTCCGGCTCGGCGTAGCTGCCGCGGATGCCGGAGAAGATCTGCCGCTTGCCCAGTTCGCCGGCGTCCAGTTCGAAGCGCAGCAGCTTGTCCGAGCCCTCGACGCATTCGCACACCAGCACCTTGCCGATGCGCAGGTCGAGTTTGGCGAAATCGTCGATGCCGATGGTGGCGGGACTCGGGACTTGGGACTCGGGACTCGCAACAGCGGCGGCTGCGGGTTTCGTTGCAGGAGTCGGTACAGCGGCTGCGGGGGCGAGGGTGTCCTTGGAGGCGTCGGTCATGGCGTCGATCAGTTTGGGGTCGATTCGGGTGAACAGCGGGGCGTAGGGCTGGATGACGTGCGCCAGCAGCGGCGCGTCGAGGTCGTCCCAGGCGCTGAGCGGTGCGCGTAGGAAGGCTTCCGCTTCAGCGCTGGTGCGCGGCAGCACCGGCTTCAGCGCGCCGGCCAGCACCCGGAACAGGTTCAGGCCCTGCGTGCAGACCGCCTGCAGCTGCGCGTCGGCGCCGTCCTGCTTGGCGATCACCCACGGCTTGTGCGCGTCGATGTACTTGTTGGCCTCGTCGGCCAGGGCCATGGTCTGGCGGATCGCGCTGGCCGCGTCGTTGCGCTCGTAGGCCTCGCGGATCGGCGCCAGCGCGGCGACGAAGCGCGCGTACTGCGCCGGGTCCGGCAGCGCGTCGGCCAGCTTGCCGCCGAAGCGCTTGTCGATGAAGCCGGCGCAGCGGCTGGCCAGGTTGACGAACTTGCCGACCAGGTCGGCGTTGACCCGCGTCACGAAGTCGCCCAGGTTCAGATCGAGATCGTCGACCCCGCCGGACGACTTGGCGGCGAAGTAGTAGCGCAGCGCTTCCGGTTCCAGGCCCACGTCCAGATAGGTGCGCGCCATCACGAAGGTGCCGCGCGACTTGGACATCTTGGCGCCGTCTACCATCAGGTAGCCGTTGACGTGCAGCCGGGTCGGCGCGCGGTGACCGGTGCCGTGCAACACCGCCGGCCAGAACAGGCCGTGGAAGTTGACGATGTCCTTGCCGATGAAATGGTGCAGTTCGGTGGCGGTGCCGGCCGCCAGGTGCGGTTCGAACGCTTCGCCCTGGCGCGCGCACAGGTTCTGGAAGCTGCTCAGGTAGCCGATCGGCGCGTCCAGCCACACGTAGAAATACTTGCCCGGCTGTCCGGGGATCTCGAAGCCGAAATACGGCGCATCGCGCGAGATGTCCCAGGCGCGCAGCCCGCCCTCGCTGTCCAGCCACTCCATTAGCTTGGCCTTGACCCCGGGCAGGGCCACATCGCCGGCCAGCCACTGCCGCAGGAAGCCGTCGAAGCGGCCGACTTCGAAGAAGAAGTGCTCGGAGTCGCGCAGTTCCGGCGTGGCACCGGAGATCACCGACTTCGGCTCCTTCAGCTCGGTCGGCGCATAAGTGGCGCCGCAGACCTCGCAGTTGTCGCCATACTGGTCGGCGCTGCCGCAGTTGGGGCAGATGCCCTTGATGTAGCGGTCGGGCAGGAACATGCCCTTGGCCGGATCGTAGAACTGCGCCACCGAGCGCCGCGCGATGTGGCCGCCGGCGTCGAGCTTGGCGTAGAACGCCTCGGTCAGCGCGCGGTTGGCGGCCGAGTTGGTCGAATCGTAATGATCGAAGGCCACGCCGAACGCGGCGAAATCGCGCTCGTGGCTGGCCTGGATGTTGGCGATGAAGTTCTCCGGAGTGACCCCGGCCTTCTCCGCGGCGAGCATGATCGGCGTGCCATGGGTGTCGTCGGCGCAGACGAACCAGGTGCGGTCGCCGCGCAGCCGCCGCGCGCGCACCCAGATGTCGGCCTGGATGTAACCGACCAGATGGCCCAGGTGTAGCGGGCCATTGGCGTAAGGCAGGGCGGTGGTGACGAGAGCGGTGCGGGTCATGGCGAACGGCGATCCGTGGGGGATCGCGATTATCGCATTAGTCGTGGAGCGGGGACTCGGGACTCGGGACTCGGGACTCGGGATCAAAAAAGGCGCCTTGCGGCGCCTTTTTTGACTTTGGAACTGCATCGGAAGCTGGCAGCGTCGCCAGCGCCTGCTTCAAGCGGCTGTTCCGAGTCCCGGGTCCCGAGTCCCGGCCTCATTCCCTGATCCAGATCTGCGTCCGCCCCAGCACCTCGATGCCGATGTAGCCGCGCATCTGCAGCTTCTTGCCGCCGTCGCTGAGGGTGAGCTTGGCCTTGTAGGTCTTGCCTTTGGCCGGGTCCAGCACCGAACCGCCGCTCCACACCGCGGTGCCGTCTGGCTTCAGCCCCCACAGGATGGTCATGCCCTTGATCGGCTTGCCTTTCTGCGCGCCGTCGCACTTGTCGCACAGCGGGTTGGGACCTTTGTTCGATTGCAGGATCTCGATCACCTTGCCGCTCAGCGTGCCGTTGCCGGCCTGCTCGATCTGTACGATCGACTTGGGCTTGCCGGTCTCGTCGTCGATGGTCTGCCAGCGGCCGACCGGCGAAGTGTCGGCGGCCTGCGCGACGAACGCGGCCAGGCTCAGCGGCAGGGCCAGCATCAGGGTCTTGAAGGTAGTGCGCATGTGTCCCCTCCCAGGGTGTGTGCGAAGCGGTCGGCGCGATGCCGACCTGGGACCGACTGTATACCCAGGCGTATGGCGCTGGGAATCGCCGGCCGCAGGCGGTTCAGCGGGTCGCCGGCGCCCTTCAGATCCGACAGTCGACACCGGGCTGCCGCTACGTGGTCGCTGCGCCCCTGGACGTCGCTTGCGTAGAGGGCGACGCAACTCCAGCGCAATAGGAGAACGCAGTCGAATCGACGCGGGCTTGCGTCGCTTACGCGATCTCGTACAGTTCCAGCGGCAGGTCGTCCGGGTCGGCGAAGAAGGTGAAGCGGCGCCCGGTGTATTCGTCGATGCGGATCGGTTCGGTGACCACGCCGTGCGCCTGCAGGTGGGCGACGGCGGCGTCCAGGTCGTCCACGCGCAGCGCCAGGTGGCGCAGGCCGCAGGCTTCCGGGCGGCTGGGCCGCGGCGGCGGTGCGGGGAAGGAGAACAGTTCGATCTGGGTGCCGTCGGGCAGGGCCAGGTCCAGCTTCCAGGAGTCGCGCGCGTCGCGGTAGACCTCGGCGATCGCGCGCAGGCCGAGGATGCGGCAGTAGAAATCCTTCGAGCGCACGTAGTCGGCGGCGATGATCGCCACGTGGTGTACGCCGCGCAGGGTCAGGCTCATCGGCACAGCGCCTGGCCGAACTGCAACAGGTGGCCGTCCGGATCGTGGATCGCGAACTCGCGCATGCCGTAGGCGAAGTCCTTGAGCGGATAGGCGATGCGGGCGCGCGGCTGCAGCCGCTGCCACCAGGTGTCCACATCATCGGTGCGGAAGTACAACGAGCCGGGAAAGCCGGCAACGGCAGCATCGGTGGACGGCTGCTGCGCGGCTAGCATCAATGCCAGCGCCCCATGTCGCAGCGAGGCCCAGCCGGCGTCTGCGCCACCGCCCTCGATGCGGAAATCCAGCGTCTGGGTGTAGAACGCCAGCGCCGCGGCAAGGTCGGCGCTGCGCAGCATCGGCGTCAACGCGGTGAGGGTCATGCGCAGCTCCAAGTGCGGAAGGAAGCGGGAGGCCAGCCATCGTCGAGCATAGCGTAGCGTCGCGCCCGTAGCTGAGGCGCGGCGCCGGGTATGTGCGCAAGGGTCAGCGATGAAGCTGGTTTATACCGATGCCTATGCATGGCAGGATGTGGGTCTCGCCCTATGCCGTGGATGCCATGCGCGCTCTCGATGAACTGCCGCCGGCGCGCTTCCAGCGCACTATGCAGGTCCGCCACCTGGTGATGTTGTCGCTGGGTGGGGTGATCGGGACCGGCCTGTTCTTCAATACCGGCTACATCATCGGCACCAGCGGCGCGTTCGGCACGGTGGCTGCGTATTTGATCGGCGCGCTGGTGGTGTATCTGGTGATGTTGTGCCTGGGCGAGTTGTCGGTGGCGATGCCGGAAACCGGTGCGTTCCATGTCTACGCCGCGCGCTACCTCGGGCCGGCCACTGGTTTCGCGGTGGCATGGCTGTACTGGCTGACCTGGACGGTGGCGCTGGGTTCCAGCCTCACGGCCGCCGCGTTCTGCATGCAGTATTGGTTTCCGCGCTCGCCGGTGTGGGGCTGGTGCCTGCTGTTCGGCGCGCTGATCTTCGGCTTGAACATGTTCTCTTCGCGCTGGTTCGCCGAGAGCGAATTCTGGTTCGCGCTGGTCAAGGTATTGGCCATCCTCGCCTTCATCGTGTTCGGTGGTGCTGCAGTGGTCGGCTGGCTTCCTTACGCCGATGGTTCCCCGGCGCCGGGCTGGCGCTACCTGCTCGGTCCGGTGCCGTTGACGCACGCGTCGCTGTCCGATCGGCTGTTCCCGAATGGTGCCTTGCCGATCCTGATGACCATGGTGGCGGTGAATTTCGCGTTCTCCGGCACCGAATTGATCGGCATCGCTGCCGGCGAGACCGAGCACCCGCAGCGCGCAATCCCGATCGCGATCCGCACCACAATGGCGCGCCTGCTGATTTTCTTCATCGGCACCGTGCTGGTTCTGGCGGCGTCGCTGCCGATGCAGCAGGCCAGCGTGGTGCAGAGTCCGTTCGTGACCGTGTTCGAGAAGATCGGCCTGCCCTATGCGGCCGGCGTGCTCAACGTGGTGATCCTGACCGCGATCCTGTCGGCGGCCAACTCCGGGCTGTACGCCTCGGCGCGCATGCTGTGGTCGCTGGCCGAACAACGCACACTGCCACGCGCGTTCGCGCGGCTGACCCGGCGCGGCATCCCGCTGGTCGCGCTGTGCTTCAGCATGCTCGGCGGGCTGCTGGCGCTGCTGACCGGCGTGGTCGCCGCCGATACCGTGTTCGTGGCGATCTCGGCCATCTCCGGCTTTGCGGTGGTCGCGGTATGGCTGAGCATTTGCGCCTCCCACTATGCATTCCGCCGCGCGTACCTGCGTTCCGGCGCGCCGCTGGCGGCGCTGCACTACCGCGCGCCATGGTTTCCGTTGACGCCGATACTGGGCTTCGCGCTGTGCCTGCTGGCCTGCATCTGCCTGGCCTTCGATCCGGCGCAGCGCATCGCCCTGTGGTGCGGGCTACCGTTCGTGGCAGCCTGCTACGCCGGATATTTTCTCACGCAACGGTGGCGTCCATCCCATGTCGAAAACGGAACCGACCATGCCCCATAACCCATTGACCGCGTTGCTGGCCGACCAGCGCTGCATCGTGCTCGACGGCGCGCTGGCCACCGAGCTGGAGGCGCGCGGTTGCGACCTCGGCGATGCGCTGTGGTCGGCCAAGGTGCTGCTCGAGCAGCCGCAGCTGATCCGCCAGGTGCACCTGGATTATTTCGAAGCCGGTGCGCAATGCGCGATCACCGCCAGCTATCAGGCCACGCCATTGGGCTTCGCCGCACGCGGGCTGGACCTGGCGCAATCGCAGCAATTGATCGCCCGCAGCGCGCAGTTGGCGCTGGAGGCGCGCGATGCCTATCGGGCGATGCATGCGGATGCCGGCGCACTGCTGGTGGCCGGCTCGGTGGGGCCGTACGGCGCCTACCTGGCCGATGGATCGGAGTACCGCGGCGACTACGCGCTGCCGCAGGCGCAGATGCTGGACTTCCACCGCCCGCGCATCGCCGCATTGGTCGCCGCGGGCGTGGACTTGCTGGCCTGCGAGACGCTGCCGTCGGCGGCGGAGATCGTCGCGCTGCTGGCGTTGCTGCAGGAATTTCCGCAGAGCACGGCGTGGTTTTCGTTCACCCTGCGCGATGCCATGCACCTCAGCGACGGCACGCCGTTGCGTGAGGTGGTGGCGCGACTCGACGGCCATCCGCAGGTGGTGGCGCTCGGCGTCAACTGCATCGCGCCGGAGCTGTGCAGCGCAGCGCTGCAGCATCTGGCCACGCTGACCCGGTTGCCGCTGGTGGTGTATCCGAACTCCGGCGAGCACTACGACGCCGCAGTCAAGCACTGGGATGGCGCCGGCGCCGATGCCTGCAGTCTGGTCGATCGTGTCGATGCCTGGCGCGCTGCCGGCGCACGCCTGATCGGCGGCTGCTGCCGCACCACGCCGCGCGCTATCGCGCAGCTGGCGCAGCGGTTGCGCACGAATGCGTTGCACGGTGGTTGATCCTGAGAGCGCGTCGTCGCTGTGCCGGCGTCGGCTCTGCAGGAGCAATGCAGGCTGGCTCGAAGCGCAGGGAATCCAATGTAGCAGAGGCTTCAGCCCCGACCGCTTTTTTACCGGTAACGCCCGGTCGGGGCTGAAGCCCCTCCTGCAGGTGCTGCGCCGCTGCGTCAGCCCTTCTTGCCCGCCACCCAGCGCTCGATCTTCTCCTGCAGCACGTCCAGCGGCACCGAGCCGTCCTTCAGGATCTCGGCATGGAACTCGCGGATGTCGAACTTGGCGCCGAGCTGGGTGCGGGCGTAGTCGCGCAGCTGCAGGATCTTCATCTCGCCGATCTTGTAGGACAGCGCCTGGCCGGGGATGGCCATGTAGCGCTCGGTTTCCGCTTCGGCGTCGGTGCGGTTGGTGGCCGAGTTCTCGAGCATGTAGTCGATCGCCTGCTCGCGGCTCCAGCCCTTGCTGTGCAGGCCGGTATCCACCACCAGGCGGATCGCCCGCCACAACTCGTTCTGCAGGTAGCCGAAGTAGTTGTAGGGATCCTGGTACAGGCCCAGTTCCTTGCCCAGCGATTCGGTGTACAGGCCCCAGCCTTCGATGTAGGCGGTCTCGCCGCCGAAGCGGCGGAACTTGGGCAGGTTGCTCAGTTCCTGCTGCAGGCCGAGCTGGAAGTGATGGCCGGGGATGGCCTCGTGCAGGTACAGGTCTTCCGCATCCCAGGTCTTGCGGCTGGGCAGGTCGTAGGTATTGACGTAGAAGATGCCCGGGCGCGCGCCGTCTTCGCTGGGCCGCATGTACGAGCCGCCGGCCGCCGTCTGCGCGCGGTACGGCTCCACCGGGCGGATCTCGAACGCGGCCTTGGGCTTCAGCGCGAACAGGCGCGGCACCGCGGCGTCTACCCGCGACTCCAGGCCGCGGTAATAGCTCAGCAGTTCGTCTTCACTCCTGAAGGTGAAGCGCTTGTCGGTCTGCATGAACTTGAAGAACTTCGGCATCGAGCCACGGAACTTCACCTGCTTCATCACCACCTGGATCTGCGCCTGGATGCGCGCCACCTCGTCCAGGCCGATCTGGTGGATCTGCGCCGGGCTCAGCGTGGTGGTGGTGCTCTGGCGCACGTTGTAGGCGTACCAGTCCGCGCCGCCGGGCAGCGCGCCGACGCCGGCGGTGCTGCGCGTGGCCGGCAGGTATTCGGAGGCGATGAAGCCGCGCAGCGCGCGGTAGGCCGGCATGATCCGGTACTCGATCAGGCGCTTGTAGTCGGCGCTGATGCGCTGCTTGTCGGCCGCCGGCATGTCCGCCGGCAGGTTGCGCACCGGGCCCCAGAACAGGCTTTCCTCGGCGGTGGGCTTGATGATCGCGTCCAGCTGCGGCAGCACCTTTTCCATCAAGGCGCGCGGCTGCACCACGCCGGCCTTCATGCCTTCGCGCATGTTGGCGATGGCCTGGTCGAACAGGGCGGGGATGCCCGACGCGCGCCGCGACCAGTTGTCGTAGTCCTTGGCCGTGTGGAACGGCTGCGCGCCGGTACCCGAACCGAGCATCACCAAGATGCTGCCGATGTTGTAGAACTGGTTCACCGGCTGCATCCAGCTCGGGTATTTCTCCGCTTCCAGCGCAGTGCGCGCATCGCTGACGAAGATCTCGTAGCTGAGCAGGTCCTGCCCGCTCAGCCCGTCCTTGCCGATCGCCTCGGCCTTGCCCAGCCACAGCACGGTGAAATCGTGCGACTGCTGGCGGAATGCGGCCGACAGGAAGTTCGGCAACTGGTCGTTGTAGCGGCTGTCGCCCTGGAACGTGGCCTGCAGCGGATTGAGCTTCAGCGACGCTTCCCAGTAGTCGTCGTACAGGCGGTTGAGTTGCTGCGCCTTGCTCAGCACCACCGGCGCCGGCGTCGGTCGCGCCTGCCTGGCCTTGCTGGCCTTGGTGCGGGTCTGCGCGGTCTGCTGCCTAGCGGTCTTCTTCTTGGCCGCATCCGCCGGTGCGGCCAGCGACAGGCTCAGCACGGCGGCGATGGCGAGCGACAACAGGCGGGGAAAGCTGGGCGGCATTACGGGCTCCAACGACAAGCAAGCACGCGAGCTTGCACGATCCGCATCGTGTAGGCCACCCACCGTCGCACCGGCGGTCAGCCAAAAGACGGTACGGCCGATGGCCGCCGCCGCCGCTGCGGCAACAGCGCGGCACGGCACGGGCCAGGCTGGGCGGTGCTCTGCGCCAGCTGCGCGGACGCTGCCTGGGAGGCCGCACCGCTGCAGCGGCGATGTCGCTGGCGCGTGCACAGCGTACGCGCTGACGTGCGCAACTCCGGCCGCTGCTGCGCCGGCGCGACCGCTGCGCGCACTCAGTCGGCCGCGGCTTCCTCGCGCAGCTGCTCGGCGCGTTCGGGACTCAGGTAGTCGGTGATCAGCCGCCGCATCAGGTACAGCAGCGGGATCAGCAGTACCGCCAGCAGCATCTTGCAGATGTAGTTGAGCGTGCTCACCGCCAGGAACAGCGGGATCGACCAGTGTTGCGGGCCGAGCACGAAGGCGATGTAGATGACCACGAAGCTGTCGATCAGCTGCGACACCGCGGTGGAGCCGGTGGCGCGCAGCCAGACGTGCTTTTCGCCGGTGACGTTGCGGATGCGGTGGAACACCGCCACGTCGATCAGCTGCCCGGCCAGGAACGCGACCAGCGAGCCGGCAATGGTCCACAGGCCCTGGCCGAACACCGCCGCGAACGCGGCCTGGTAGTCCGGCACGCCCTGCTGTTGCGCCGCGCCGACCCAGAATGCGGCCGGCGCCAGCGCGATCGCGGCGAACGCGAACAGGAAGCCGTAGCCGATCAGCGCCACCGCCAGCCAGGAGATGAAGCGCACCCCGCGGCGGCCGAAGAACTCGTTGATGGTGTCGGTGAGGATGAACACCAGCGGCCACAGCAAGGTGCCGGCGGTGAAGTTCATCGAGCCGGTCTGGCCGAACAGGTTCCAGTTCAGCGGCGCGATGCCCAGGGTGTCTTCCAGTGCGAAGATCTTGACCCCGATGAATTCGGCCAGCGCGGCATTGACGCAGAAGAACGCCGCCAGGCCGATGAACAGACGAACCGCGCGATCGTCGAGCGTGCCGTTGCGCATGCGCGTCAGCGATCCGCGGTGCGGGTGAACGGCACGCTGTCCGGCGCCACCGCGCCGCCGGAGATGATGAAGCTCATCGCCTGGTCAACGCTCCAGTCGGTGGGGGTCAGCAGCTCCACCGGCACGATCTCCAGGTAACCGGAGGTCGGATTCGGCGTGGTCGGCACGTACACCGCGGCCAGCTCGCGGCCGGTGCCCTGTTCCTTGATCACCCGGGTGACCAGGCCCACCGACTTCATGTCGCGATGCGGGAAGTCGATCAGCACCACGCGCTGGGTGCTGCCGGGCTCGGTCTGCAGCATGTCCAGCAGTTTGCGCGCGCTGTCGTAGACCACGCTGGCCAGCGGGATGCGGCGCATGACCGCCTCGAACCAGCGCAGCAGGCGCTGCCCGATCACGCGCCGGCTGAGGATGCCGACCAGCATGATCACCCCCAGCGTGGCGGCCAGGGCGATGGTGTTCTGCACCCACAGCGCGGTGACCCACCACATCTCGTGCGGGAAAGAGGCGGCAATGCGCGCCGACAGCGGCACCACCCACGGGCTGCTGATGCCCGACAGCAGCACGAACACGAACTTGACCACGACCCAGGTCAGCCAGATCGGCAGCACGGTCAGCAGGCCGGTGAAGAACAGCCGTTGCAGGGACGGGCGGGGGTGCGGAGCGGGGGTATCGGGCGACATCCGCCTAGTGTAGCGGCGCGCTGCGCCCGACGCTGCGGCCGGTGGCCAAGAATGTGCACTTCGTGCAGATGCGATGGGGCAAGCGGTATGGCAAGGAGCGGCAAATGGCTGGGCATCGAGCGCGCCAGGCGGCGTGTCGCGGGCGCCGCAGCGATCGATCTCGCCAGTCTTACCGCGCCGGCTTGCGCCTGACGTACAGCTGCTTGCGCGTGCGCGCCACCACCTCGCCCTGCGCGTCGAGGATCTCGTTGTCGAACCAGCGCAGGTATTTGTCGCCGCCGGCGGTGGCGGCGCGCATTTCGTCCAGCAGCGCATCGTCGAGACGGAACTGTGCGCTCACCGTGCCGCGCCCGGGGCGCACGAACTCGATGCTGCCGGCCTTGTCCCAGACGTAGTAGGCGCGGCCCAGGTTCTGCATCGCCAGCAGCATCCAGAACGGATCGGTCATCGCGAACAGGCTGCCGCCGAAATGGGTGCCCACGTAGTTGCGGTTCCATGGCCGCATGCGCAGTTCGACCCGCGCGTAGCGGTAGTCCGGGCTCAGCTCCACCAGATGGACGCCGGCGAACAGGAACGGCGGCCACAGGTTCAGGCCCAGGCGGAACAGGGAGGCTTTCATTGCGGACGGTGGGCAGCGCCAGGGGAGGGTGAGCTTACCATCCGCATGGGTATGGAGAGTGCCGGGCGCTGCGTTGCGCTGCCCGCAACGCCGGCAGCGGCCGCCCGCCCTGGCGCGCAGTCACGGCCGGCGCCTTCCGCGCGCGCTTCAGAACAACAGCGCCGACATCTTGCGCCGGTAGCGGCCGACCAAGTCCTCGTCCTCGATCACCCGGAACGCGTCGATCAGCGACTTCCTGGGCAGGCCGTCCTCGAAGCTGCGGTCCTGGCGCAGCATCTCCAGGAAGTGCTCGAGTGCCGCCTCGTCGTCGCCGGCGATCAGCTGGCGCACGCCCAGCAGGTAGCGCGCCTTGAGGTCGGCCGGGTTCTGCGCGAGCGTGGCCTGCAGCGTCTCCATTGGCGGCGCCGACTGCAGCGCGCCGACGAAACCCAGCCGCGCCCGCGCGCGCACCGCGCGCTCGTCGGTGGCCAGGTTGGCTGGCAGCGCGTCGATCAGCGTCTCTGCCTCGGCGGCGGCGCCGGTTTTCACCAGCGCCAGCGCCAGGTCCAGCTTCAGTTCGTCCTTGTCCGGCTCGGCGGCCACCGCTTCGCGCAGGCGCAGCACCTCGGCATGCGGATCCAGCGGCGCGGCGGGCGCGTCTTCCTGGACCTCGGCCGGCGCCGGCAGCGGCGCAATGCCGTGCTGGGTCAGGAATTCGCGCAGCTGGCCTTCGGGCATGGCGCCCGGGAAGCCGTCCACCAGTTGCCCATCCTTGACCAGGAACACGGTCGGCACCGAGCGGATCTGGAACGCGGCGGCGATCTGCTGCTCCTGGTCCACATCCACCTTGGCCAGTTCGAACGCGCCGTGGTACTCGGCGGCCAGCTTCTCCAGGATCGGGCTCAGGGTCTTGCACGGGCCGCACCAGGGCGCCCAGAAGTCCACCAGCACGGGCGTCTGCAACGATTTCTGCAGCACCTCGGCTTCGAAGGTCTCGGTCTTGGCGTCGAAAACGTGGGGCATGTCGGACATGGGGGGGCATCGTGGCTGGCGAAGAAGATTCAGTTCTATGGTGGCAGACCGGCGGCGACGCAAGGGTGCACAGGCCGAAGCCGATGCCGCGCGGCCTGCGCGGCGTGCCGGGTGCTGCGCGTGCCAGTCGCGGCGTCAACGGCGACAATGGGCGTTTGGCGCGCCGCGGTGGCGTGGCGGCACAGGGGCCGGGAGACACGATGGCGAACCGATACGATCAGGCGCTGGGCTACGCGGGGCCGCTGCTGGCGCTGGTCGCGGTGGCCGCGGTGGTGGGCTTCGGACTGGCCCTGCCTGGCTACCTGCCGTGGTCGCATCCGGTGGCGCTGCTCGGTGCCAGCGGCATCCCTCATGCCTGGGCGTTTGATCTGCTGGCCTTCGTGCTGCCCGGGGCGCTGGCGGTGGCGCTGGCGCTGCGCCTGTTGCAGCGCAGCGGCCGTGGTGCGCCCTGGTCGCTGCGCGTCGGCGGCCAGTTGCTGCTGCTGGCCGGGCTGGCCTTCGCCGGCATGGGCCTGCTGCCGCTGGACCCGGCCGACCTGGAATCGCGCGCCACCCAGTTGCACGCCAGCGCCTGGCTGCTGTGGGTGGTGGCGCTGGTGGCGGCAGCCAGCCTGCTGGGCATCGGTGCCTGGCGCCAGCCCGGCGCGCGCGGCTGGGCGCGGGCCGCGCTGGCAGTGGCGCTGCTGGCCGCGCTCGGCGCGTTCGCGCTGGACGCGCTGCTGTCGGCGGCGGTGGCGCAGCGGCTGGTGTTCGCGCTGTGGTGGGCCTGGCTGGCGCTGCTGGCCTGTTGGCCCGGGCCGCAGGCGCTGCCGCGCCGCGGCTGAGACGCCCCCCCGCCGCGCAATCGGCGCCGGCCCCGGAGCGCATCGAACCCGCCTGGCGCGCGGGGCGGTGCGCGGCGCCGGGCAACGCGGCAAGCACTGTTTTTCCGCTATTCGCCGCACTGACAGCGCGGCGCGCACGGCTCCCCTGGCCGGGCGCAGGCCAGCGGCGCCGGCACCGCTCGTCGCCGCGATTGGAGCCGCCTGCTGCGCTGCGGTACCCTTGTCTGCTTTGTTGCCGCCTGGCCCTTGCCCGTTTCCATGTCCGCCGTCGAGCCCACCGCCTACGACCCGCAGCAGGTCGAATCGTCCGCCCAGCAGTTCTGGGACGCCACCCGCGCCTTCGAGGTCAACGAGACCTCCGACAAGCCCAAGTTCTACTGCCTGTCGATGCTGCCGTACCCGTCCGGTGCGCTGCACATGGGCCACGTGCGCAACTACACGATCGGCGACGTGATCAGCCGCTACCAGCGCATGAACGGCAAGAACGTGCTGCAGCCGATGGGCTGGGACGCGTTCGGCCTGCCGGCCGAGAACGCCGCGATCAAGAACAAGACCGCGCCGGCGAAGTGGACCTACGCCAACATCGAACACATGCGCAGCCAGCTCAAGTCGCTGGGCTATGCGATCGACTGGTCGCGCGAATTCGCCACCTGCCGTCCCGAGTACTACGTGCACGAGCAGCGCATGTTCACCCGGCTGATGCGCAAGGGTCTGGCCTATCGCCGCAATGCGGTGGTGAACTGGGACCCGGTCGACCACACCGTGCTGGCCAACGAGCAGGTCATCGACGGCCGCGGCTGGCGCTCCGGCGCGCTGGTGGAGAAGCGCGAGATCCCGCAGTGGTTCCTGCGCATCACCGATTACGCGCAGGAACTGCTCGACGGGCTGGACCAGCTGCCGGGCTGGCCGGAGTCGGTCAAGACCATGCAGCGCAACTGGATCGGCCGTTCCGAAGGCCTGGAGATCCAGTTCGAGGTGCGCGACGCCGACGGCGCCGCGCTGGATCCGCTGCGCGTGTTCACCACCCGCCCGGACACACTGATGGGGGTGACCTTCGTCTCCATCGCCAGCGAGCATCCGCTGGCGCTGCATGCGGCCAGGTCCAACCCGCAACTGGCCGCCTTGCTGGCCGAGCTGAAGCAGGGCGGGGTGTCCGAGGCGGAACTGGAGACCCAGGAAAAGCGCGGCATGGACACCGGCCTGGTGGCGGTGCATCCGGTCAGCGGCGAACAGGTCCCGGTGTGGGTCGCCAACTTCGTGCTGATGGGCTACGGCACCGGCGCGGTGATGGCGGTGCCCGGCCACGACCAGCGCGATTTCGAGTTCGCCAACAAGTACGCGCTGCCTATCCGCCAGGTGATCGCGCTGACGGCGCCGAAGAACGACGAGGAGCGCACCTGGGAGCCGAGCGTCTGGCGCGACTGGTACGCCGACAAGAGCCGCGAGTTCGAACTGGTCAACTCGGCCGAGTTCGACGGCCTGGACTACCACGGCGCGTTCGAGGCGCTGGCCGAGCGCTTCGAGCGCAAGGGCCAGGGCCAGCGCCGCATCAACTACCGCCTGCGCGACTGGGGCGTCAGCCGCCAGCGCTACTGGGGCTGCCCGATCCCGGTGATCTACTGCCCCAGCTGCGGCGCGGTGCCGGTGCCGGAAGACCAACTGCCGGTGCTGCTGCCGGAGAACGTGGCGCTGAGCGGCACCGGTTCGCCGCTGAAGACCGATCCGGAATGGCGCAAGACCACCTGTCCGCAATGCGGCGCGGCGGCCGAGCGCGAGACCGACACCTTCGATACCTTCATGGAGTCGAGCTGGTACTACGCGCGCTACACCTCGCCCTGCGCCAAGGACATGGTCGATAAGCGCGGCAACTACTGGCTGCCGGTGGACCAGTACATCGGCGGCATCGAGCACGCCATCCTGCACCTGATGTACTTCCGCTTCTTCCACAAGCTGCTGCGCGACGCGCGTCTGGTGGACAGCGACGAGCCGGCGACCAACCTGCTGACCCAGGGCATGGTGATCGCCGAGACCTATTACCGCGACAACGGCGACGGCTCCAAGGACTGGATCAACCCGGCCGAGGTGGACGTGCAGCGCGACGAGCGCGGCCGCATCGTCGGCGCCAGCCTGATCGCCGACGGCGCACCGGTGCAGATCGGCGGCACCGAGAAGATGTCCAAGTCCAAGAACAACGGCGTGGACCCGCAGGCGATGGTCGGCAAGTACGGCGCCGACACGGTGCGCCTGTTCTCGATGTTCGCCGCGCCCCCGGAGCAGTCGCTGGAATGGAACGAGGCCGGCGTGGACGGCATGGCGCGGTTCCTGCGCCGGCTGTGGGCGCAGGTGCACAAGCATGTCGCCGACGGCGCCGCCCCGGCGCTGGACGTGGCCGCGCTGGGCGCCGAACACAAGGCGTTGCGGCGCAAGACCCACGAGACCATCGGCAAGGTCGCCGACGACTACGGCCGCCGCCACAGTTTCAACACCGCCATCGCCGCGGTGATGGAGCTGACCAATGCGCTGGCCAGGTTCGACGACGCCGGCGAACAGGGGCGCGCGGTGCGCCAGGAAGCGCTGGAAGCGGCGGTGCTGCTGCTCAACCCGATCACCCCGCATGCCAGCCACGCGCTGTGGCAGGCGCTGGGGCATGCGCCGACGCTGCTGGAAGACCTGCCGTTCCCGCAGCCGGACCCGGCCGCGCTGGTGCGCGACGCGCTGACCCTGGCGGTGCAGGTCAACGGCAAGCTGCGCGGAACCATCGAGGTCGCGGCCGACACCCCGCGCGAGCAGATCGAGGCGCTGGCCCAGGCCGAACCGAACACGGCCAAGTTCCTGGACGGCCTGAGCATCCGCAAGATCATCATCGTGCCGGGCAAGATCGTGAACCTGGTGGCGGCGTGAACCGCGCCGCCGCGGTCGCATGCGTTGCCGCGGCGCCAGGTGCGGCGGCGCCGTCGGCGCGCGCTTCGGCACGTCTCAACCCTCGTTCACGCGGCATCGGGCAGGCTAGCCGCCTGTTGCCGCGCCCAGCCGGCTCCCCCAGACTGTGCCCATGACCAGACTCCTGCTCGCCCTCGTCCTCGCGACGACTCTGACCGCCTGCGGCTTCCACCTGCGCGACAAGCTGACCCTGCCGGCCGGCACACCCTCGGTGAAGGTGGTCTCCTCGGCGCCGTACAGCGAGCTGGTGAAGCTGCTAGAGCGCGGCCTGCGCGCCGCCGGCGCGGAGATCGCGCCGAAAGAGGTCAACACCGGCGTGGCGCGCCTGGAAGTGCTGTCCGAGCGCTGGGGCGACCTGCCGATCGCGCTCGACGCCGAAGGCCGCGCCCAGGAATACAGCCTGCGTTACGCGGCGATCTTCGTGTTCCGCCGCGCCGATGGCAGCGTGCTGGTGCCGCAGCAGGTGATCGAGTTGTCGCGCGACTACGTGTCGCCGCCGACCGACGCCACCGGTACCACCACCGAGCGCGAGATCCTCGCCGACGAGCTGCGCCGCGAGATGTCGGCCTCGATGCTGCGCCGGATCGACAGCGTGGTGCGCGCCGAAGTGCGCGACGGCAAGAACGTCAACCAGGCGCCGCCCGCCGCCACCGGCACGCCGGTCGAAGGCACGCCGGACCCCGGCACGCCGCCGGCGACCATGCCGCAGCCTTGATCCGTCGGCCGCCGCCCGCCGCCCGCCGCTCGCACGTATCAGGCGATCCGCTGGCGGCGCGCCACAGGCCCTAGGTTGCCGCCATGGAATTGCGTCCCGAACAACTCGCCACCCAGCCGGCCGCGCAGCCGCTGCATCCGGTCTATCTGATCGCCGGCCCGGAAACCCTGCGCGTGCTCGAGGCCGCCGACGCGGTGCGTGCGCGTGCACGCGCCGAAGGCATCGGCGAGCGCGAGGTGTTCGACGCCGACGGCCGCGATTTCGACTGGAGCCAGCTGTATGCCAGCTTCAATGCGCCGAGCCTGTTCAGCCCGCGCCGGCTGATCGAACTGCGCCTGCCCAGCGGCAAGCCCGGCAAGGAAGGCGGCGAGGTGATCAGTGCGTTCTGCGCCGACCCGCCGCCGGACGTGGTGCTGCTGATCACCTGCAACGAATGGAGCAAGGCGCACCAGGGCAAGTGGGCCGACGCGGTCGGCCGGCTCGGGGTGATCGCGGTGGCCTGGGCGATCAAGCCGCACGAACTGGGCGACTGGATCGAGCGCCGCCTGCGCAGCAAGGGCCTGCGCGCCGATGCCGGCGCGGTGCAATGCCTGGCCGAGCGGGTCGAAGGCAACCTGCTGGCGGCCGCGCAGGAGATCGACAAGCTGGCGCTGCTGGCCGACGGGCAGAGCCTGGACGTGGCGGCGATGGAGTCGCTGGTCGCCGACGCCGCGCGCTACGACGTGTTCCGCCTGGCCGAGGCCACCCTGGCCGGGCAGGCGCCGGCGGTCGGGCGCATGCTCGCCGGGCTGCGCGCCGAGGGCGAAGCGGTGGCGGGCTTGCTGCCGATCCTGATCAAGGAACTGCTGCGCACCGCGGCGCTGGCCAAGGTCCAGGCCGCCGGCGGCAACCTGGCCGCGGAGATGAAGGGGCAGGGCATCTGGGAATCGCGCCAGGCGCCGTTCAAGCGCGCCCTGCAGCGGCATGCCGAACCGCGCCGCTGGGAGCGCTTCGCCGCCGAGGCCGGGCGCATCGACCGCATCGCCAAGGGCCGCGCCGACGGCGACGCCTGGATCGCCCTGGAGCGCCTGCTGCTGGCCATCGCCGAGGCGCGTGCGGTGCGGTTGTTGGTGGTATGACCGCCGGGACTCGGGACTCGGGACTTGGGACTCGGAACGGCAAGATTCCGGCGAGTGCGTGTGCTGTGGGTGGCAACGCGGAGCAGTCTCTGCAACCGGCCTTGTCGTCGACGTCCGGCTTTTCCGAGTCCCGAGTCCCGAGTCCCGAGTCCCGCGAGCTACAGCTGATCTACGGCGGCACCTTCGACCCGATCCACAACGGCCATTTGGCGATCGCGCGGGCCGCGCGCGATGCGTTCGCGGTGCCGGTGCGGCTGATGCCGGCGGCCGATCCGCCGCATCGCGACGCGCCCGGGGCCGATGCGCTGCAGCGCTGCGAGATGCTGGCGCTGGCCATCGCCGGCGAGCCGGGGTTACTGCTGGACCGGCACGAGCTGCAGCGCGCGCTGGCGCAGCCGGGCGTGGCCTCGTACAGCATCGACACCGTGCGCGAACTGCGTGCCGAGCTCGGCGCCGACGTGCCGCTGGCGCTGCTGATCGGCGCCGACAGCTTGGTCGGCTTCAACGCCTGGCGCGACTGGCGCAGCCTGCTCGACGCGGCGCACTTGGTCGTTGCCGACCGTGCCGGCAGCGGCTGGGAACGCGCCTTGCCGGCCGAGCTGGCGCAGGCGCTCGCCGGGCGCTGGGCCGCCTCGCCGCAGGCGCTGGCGGGCGCGCCTGGCGGCCTGCTGTGGTGCCTGCGGCAACCGCTGCGCAGCGAATCGGCCAGCCAGGCGCGCTCGCGCATCGCCGGCGGCGGCGACTGGGCGGCGCTGGTGCCGGCCGCGGTCGCGGACTACATCCGTGCCGCCGGACTGTATGCGGCGGCCCCTGCAGCTCCCGCGCCGGCTAGCTGAATACGCGTCTTCGCGTAGTTCCCTATAATTCGTCCATTCCATCGAGTTCGCGCCTTTGTCCACTCAAGCCCACGTCATCAAGACCCAACTGCCCAGCCCGCCGCCGTCGTTGCCGGTCCTGCTCGCCCACGTCCGCAACGCGCTCGACGAGCTCAAGGCCAAGGACGCGGTGGAAATCGACGTGCGCGGCAAGTCCAGCGTCACCGATTACATGATCGTCGTCTCCGGCACCTCCACCCGCCACGTCAAGTCGATCGCCGACGAAGTGATCAAGCACGCCAAGAAGCTGGACGTGATGCCGCTGGGCGTGGAAGGCGAGCGCGAGGCCGAGTGGGTGCTGGTCGATCTCGGCGACGTGGTGGTGCACGTGATGCTGCCGCGGGTGCGCGAGTTCTATGCGCTGGAGCGGTTGTGGACGGTCGGCGACCAGCCGCCGAGCGACGACGACGACGGCGACGCACCGGCACGCGATGCCTAAGCGGCGCGACGACGCGCGCGGCACCGGCGGCGATGCGCCGCCGGTGCGGGTGCGCGTCGCGGTCGGCGATGTCGCGCAGTCGCGCGCGACCCCCGCGCGCAAGCGCTTCGGTGCGCTGATTGAACGCCTCGAGCGTACACGCCTGCAATTGCGCGCCTGGCACGAGGCGTTGCCGCGCTGGGAACAGCGTTTCCACGAACAGGTCGAGCCGTTGCTGCAGGCACGCGATGCGGCGCAGGCGCACCTGCTGCGGGAACTGGATGCGGCGCATGCCGCCTGCAAGCTGAGCAAGCGCGATCGCGCCGATCTGTCCGAAGCGATCTGCGAACTGGCCGCGCTGCTGATCCAGGACGGCGGCGGCGACGAGCTGAAGCGCATCTACGACCGCCACAGCCCGGTCGGTTTCGACCAAGGACTGGCCGAGTCCGAGGTGCTGCTGACGTCGGTGATCGGCGAGGAGTTCGGCCTGACCGAGGAAGAGCTGCGGCATGTCCAGTCGCCCGAGGCGCTGTACGCGCAGGTGCACGAGCGCCTGCAGGCGCAGCAGGCGCACGCGGCCGGGCGCGCACAGCAGCGCGCGAAGCGCCGCCGCGTAGGTGCCGGCAAGACAGCCGAGCGCGTCGCCGATCCGCAACAGGCGCGACGCGCGCTGTACCGCACCCTGGTCGCGGCCCTGCATCCGGACCGCGAGCCCGATCCGCAGCAGCGCGAACGCAAGACCGCGTTGATGCAGCGGCTCAACCAGGCCTATCGCGACGACGATCTGCTGACCCTGCTGGAACTGCAGCTGGAGATCGGCCAACTGGATCAGGCCGCAATCGCGGCGATGGCCGAGGAACGGATTCGCGACTACAACAGCATGTTCGCCACGCAACTGAAGCAGGTCGAGCTGGAAGTGGCGCAGGTGGTCGATGACTTCATGGGGCGTTATGGCCTGTACGAAGAGCGTCGTCCGCAGCCGCAGCGCCTGGACGCGTTGCTGGCGCAGTTCAAGCGCCAGCTGCAGGACGAGATCCAGCAATGCGCCGAAGACCGCGCTGCGGCAAGCCGGCCGGACACGCTCAAGCAATGGATCAAGCTATACCGTGCGCGCTTGATCGGGCAGCAGATCGACGACGGGATGTTCGACGTGGCGTTCGTGCCGGAGCGCTGGTGAGGCGCGCGCTGCGGTCGCGGCGATGAAGGCGCGCCTCATCGCCACCGGCGAACGCGCCCCCGCCTGGGTCGCGCAGGGCTTCGCCGAATACCGCAAGCGCCTGTCGCACTGGCTGCCGCTGGAACTGGTCGAGATCGAACCCGGGCTGCGCGGCAAGGGCCGCGATGCGCAGCGCGCGATCGAGGACGAAGGCCGCCGCGTGCTCGCCGCGCTGCCGAAGAACGCGCTGGTGGTGGCGCTGGACGTGCCCGGCAAGCTGTACAGTTCCGAACAACTGGCGCAGCGCATGGAACACTGGCGCGGCCAGGGCCGCGACCTGGCGCTGCTGATCGGCGGCCCCGAAGGCCATTCGCCCGAGGTGCTGGCAGTGGCCAGCGAATCCTGGTCGCTGGGCCCGCTGACCCTGCCGCACATGCTGGTGCGGCTGGTGGTGGCCGAACAGCTGTACCGTGCCGCGGCGATGCTGGCCAACCATCCCTACCATCGCGCGTGAGCGTCAGGTTCGCCTGATCCGCCCGGCGCGCGCACGACGCGCCAGCCGCGCGTCGGCCGCGTCGCCAGCGCGACGCCGGCAGCGACATCGCGATGCCACCTCTGCGACCTGCGCAGCATCGGCAAACAAAAAGCCCGGGCTCAGGCCCGGGCTTTTTGTGTAGCGCAACGCGTTCGATCAGTTGAACGTGTACTTCGCCCCCACGGTGAAGTAGCGGCCGACTGCGCCGCTGAAGTGCAGCGGGTTGTAGTTGACGCCGCCGTAGGTGGACGGATCCAGCGGCGCGATCCGGTCGAACAGGTTCTGCACCGAGGCATTGAGTTCGAACGCCTCGGTGACGTTCCAGCGGCCGGACAGGTCGAAGGTGGTGAACGAGGCGATCTTCTCGACCGGGGTGTCGTCCGCGTAGAACGCCAGGTAGCTGCCGCCGCGGCTGTCCTTGTTCTCGATGCTGTCGATGTAGTTGACCACGCCGCTGACGCTCCAGCTGCCCTGCTTCCAGGTGGTGCCGACGTTGACGCGGTCCTGCGGGGTGCCGATGCAGTTGGTCACGTCGCAGTTGCCGTGGGTGCCGACGTAATCGACCGTGCCGCTAGCCCCAGTGCGCTCGAACTTGAGCAGGTGGCTCCACTGCGCATCCAGCTCCAGCTGGCCCGGGCCGATGGCGAAGGTCTGGCGGATGTCGGTATCGATGCCGCGCACGCGCGAGGAGTTGGCGTTCACGTAATCGGTATTGATCGCCAGGATGGTGCCGCTGTTGGCCACGCCACCGATGTCGTTGCTGTCGCGCAGGACATCGCCGGCCAGGATCGCGTCTTTGGTGTCGCTTTGGGCGATCTCGTTGGTCCGCTTGATTTCCCAGGCGTCCACGGTCAGCGAAGTGCTGGAGGTGGGTTGCAGCACGAAGCCCAACGAGTAGCTCTTGGACTCTTCCGGCTTCAGCGCCGGATTCGGGCGTGTGATGAGCGCTACCGAACGCCCGCCGCATTCGTTGGCCGGGTCGATCGCGCAGCGCACCGGGTCGGATGCGTTGGAGAACGCGGCCAGGCCGCCATCGCCGTTCTCGGCCGGGTTCGGCGCGCGGAAGCCTTCGGCGTAGGTGGCGCGCAGGGCGATCCAGTCGGCCGGGGTCCACTTCACGCCCAGCTTCGGCGTGGCCTTGCCGTCGCCGCTCTCGTACTTGTCGTAACGCACTGCCGCCGACAGTTCCAGCTGCTCCAGCACCGGCGCCGACAGCTCGGCGTAGGCGGCATAGACGTTCTGGGTGCCGTCGTAGGCCGAGTAGCCCAGGCCGATGATGTCGCCGATGTCGGTGAAGGTCTGCGGGGTCAGGCTGTTGCTGGTCTTGCGCCATTCGGTACCCAGCGCCAGGCCCAGCGGGCCGCCCTGCAGGTCGGCCAGGCTGCGCGAGACCTTGAAGTCGAACATGTCCAGGCTGGACTTGGCGGTCGCGCTGATGGCCGGCGAGATGTAGTCGTACAACGCCTGCGAGTTCAGCCCGGCGTTGTCGCCGATGCGCCAGGTGCCGGCCGCGCAGGCCGGGTTGCCGAGCACACAGCGCACCGAGCTGTAGCGCAGGAAGCCGGTGCGCTTGTTGACCAGGTCGGTACCCGAATGCAGGTAAGCGGTGTCGTAGCTCCACTCGCCCCAGTTGCCTTTGACCCCGACCAGGAAGCGGTTGAACGCGTTGGTGTTGTCGGTCACCCGCGGGCCCACGTCCCAGGCGCTGTAGCGCACGCGCGCGGCGTAGGGCAGCGGATTGTCGGGATGGCCGGCATAGAGCATGGTGGCGCCGGCGCCGCTGCTGGCGTTGACCGGGCCGCCGGGATAGCCCCAGCCGCCGGACACGCCAGACGGGGTGTTGGAGAACACGGTCTCCTTCTTCGAGTAGCCGATCTCGGTATAGATCTCGCCGCCCTCGCCGAAGGCAAAGCTGGCGCGGGCGAACACGTTGACGTACTTCTCTTGCGGGCTCAGGTCGCGGTACTGCTGGGTCGGATCCCACAGGCAACCCTGGGCCTGCGCGGTGGCATCGGTCTGGCCGGGAATGGTGGTCAGGCCGGCGCAACCGGGCAGGGCGACCAGCTGCGGCGTGGCGGCGTTGTTGAACACCGAGCCGTTCGGACCGGTGCCGCCGACAGTGCCGCCGCTGAGGTAGGCGCCGCCGAGGAACTGGGCATCGTTGCCGTAGCCGTAGCGGCGGATGTCGCCGGTACCGATCCACTTGCGGTCCTTGCGGTCGCTGATCTTGATCGCGTCGGACTTGCCCACGTCCAGGCTGAAGAACGCGTTCCAGCCATCGTTGGCGAGGCTGCCGGTGCCGGCGGTCAGGGTCGCCTTGCGCGCGTCGCCGTCGCTGTCGCCGGACAGGCCGTAGGAGCCGCGCAGGATCGCGCCTTCGAAGTCGTTGCGCAGGATGATGTTGACCACGCCGGCGATGGCGTCGGAGCCGTAGATCGCCGAGGCGCCGTCCTTCAGGATGTCGATCCGCTCGACTGCGTCCAGCGGGATGGTGCTCAGGTCGGTGAACACCTTCTGGCCGTCGTCGGCCAGGCCGTAGGTGGCCATGCGCCGGCCGTTCAACAGCACCAGGGTGGAGCCGGCGCCCAGGCCGCGCAGCGAGATGCCGGCGCCGCCGCCAGCGAAGCCGTTGCCGAAGCTCTTGGGAATCGAGCCGGCACCGTCGGAGGTCAGCGTCTGCAGGTATTCGGCCACCGTGCTCTTGCCAGTGCGGTCGATTTCCTGGCGGGTGACCACCTGCACTGGAGACGGGGTCTCGGTGTTGGTGCGGGGAATGTTGGAGCCAGTGACGGTGATGCGGTCGAGGGTGGTCGCCGCCTCCTGCGCGAACGCGGCGGGGACGGCGGCAGTCATGGCGAGGGCGGCAGCGACGGACGCGCAAAGAATATGGCGGCGGGTTGCACGCCGTTGGTTCGGGTTGTTCACAGTCTCTCTCCTAACTGGAAGCGCAAGTTTTGATGTCTAATTTTTGCCAGGTGCCGACACAAATGGTCGGCTGGTGCCATCTACATGTATTTAACATGAATGAATTGTGAATTTTGGATTAAGGCGACCCCGACGCGCGCTCCTGCAGCGGGGCCGCACCCGCATTCAACGGCCTAACGAAAAATTCACCGGGACCAGTCCATATGCCTGAACCGGCATTCCTTGCTGCAGCGCAGCATGGAACTTCCAGCGCTTCAGCACCTGCTCGCGCGCGGCCTGGTCGAGGATCCGGTGGCCGCTGCTCCTGGCGATGCTGACCTCCAACGGCTGGCCGTCGACGCCGACCAGCACGCGCAGCAACACGCTGCCCTGCAGGCCATCGCGCAGCGCATCGCGCGGGTAGGGCGGGGCCGGCGCACGCAGGTACTGCAACTGCATGCCGGCGACCGGCGCGCTGACCGGCGTGGGCGGCACGCTCGGCTCGACGGTGACCGCAGCCGGATCGGCGATCGCGTCCTGCACCGGCCCCGGGCTGGCGTCGGCCAACGCTGCCTGCACCGGGGCCGGCACCGGCGCGGCGGTCGGCACCCGCGGCTGGGTCATGGGCCGTTTCTGCGGCTGCACCGTGGGTTGCGGCGGCGGCGTGATCGGGACCACGATCGGTTGCTGCCAGACGGGTTGCGCCTTGGCCGGTGCCTGCGGCGGCGCCACGTTCGAGAGCGGAATCAGCAACAGCAGCATGGCCAGCAGGTGCAGGCCGATCGCGGCGCTGAGCGCCAGGATCCGCGACAGGTCGATAGCGAACGAGGGAGCGGGGAGTTGCGTGCGAACCATGATCCACCTCCATGATGACCTGCGTCTTGTGGACTTGCGGTACGACCAAACGCGCCAGCGCGGCGGACGGGGTCGATGCGCCACCCGCCCGCGTTTCCGACATTGCGCCTGCTGCCGTCCCCATGGCAAGCGCCGGCAACGGACCCGCACGCCAGCGCCGCGGCATGGGAGCGCATGGCGCAGAAACGACGACGGCGCCCGCAGGCGCCGTCGTCGGCAAACTGGTGCGAGCGGGGCTTACTTGCCGAGTTCGAACACCACGTCCAGGTTGACCGACACGCTGCTCTCGCCGGTCGCCACCGGGGTGCTGTCCATCTCCGCCTTCATCGCCATCGCGCGCATCATCGGCATCGGGCGCACGCCGCCGCCGCTGCCTTCGGAGATGCTGACGATGCGGCGCACGCGCAGGCCCAGCGACTTGGCGTAGGTCTGCGCGCGTGCCTGCGCCTTCTTCAGCGCATCGACACGGGCCTGGTCGTACAGCGGTTCCGGATTATCGATCTCGAAGCTGGGGCCGTTGATCTGGTTGGCGCCCTGCGCGGCCAGCGCGTCCAGCACCTTGCCGAGCTTGGCGATGTCGCGCACTTTCAGGTTGACCGAGTTGCTGGCCTGATAGCCGACGACCTGCGGCGCCTGGTTGTCGACGTACTTGTACTGCGGACTGAGGTTGATGCCGCTGGTCTGCACGTCCTTGTCGGCGATGCCGGCGGCGCGCACCGCGGCCAGAACCTTGGTCATCTGCTCGGCGTTCTGGCGCATCGCCGCGGCGCTGTCGCTGGCCTGGGTGACCACGCCGGCCGACAGCGTGGCAACGTCCGGGGCGTGCTTGGCCTCGGCCTGGGCGGCGATGTTGAGCAAGGTGCCGTCGGCCGGCACGGCGTAGGCCGGCGTGGCGGATTGGGCATGGGCGGTCATCGTGCCTCCTAGGGCGAGGGTCAGGGCCAGCAGCAGCGGGCGGACGGAGAGTGCGCGCATCGGATGTTTTCCTTGAAGGATGGAGCGAGGGTGTTGCCGCGACGATGAACGCGTCGTGATGCGGGCCGGGGTCGAATCTGCGCCTGCGGAATTAGCGATCGTTCAGTCAGGCCCGCCGGGTTATCCTTTCGCCATGCTGTATCTGGCTTCCCGTTCTCCCCGCAGAAACGAACTGCTGACGCGCCTGGGCGTACCGTTCCGGATCCTCGATCTGGAGGTGCCGGAAGTGCGCGCGGCCGACGAATCGGCGCATGCCTATGTGCGCCGGGTGGCGTTGGACAAGGCCCGTGCCGGCATGGCGCAGCTGGCCGCCAGCGCCGATGCGGTGGTGCTCGGCGCCGACACCGAAGTGGTGCTGGGCGATCGCGTGTTCGGCAAGCCGGCCGATGCCGCCGACGCGGCGGCGATGCTGGCGGCGCTGTCGGCACGCACGCACCAGGCGATCACCGCGGTGGCGCTGGTCGCCGCGGCGCGCGAAGAGGTGCTGCTGGTGCCGACCCAGGTCAGCTTCGCTGCGCTGTCGGCGCAGGACATCGCCGACTACGTGGCCAGCGGCGAGCCGATGGGGCGCGCCGGCGCCTATGCGATCCAGGGCGGCGCCGAGCGCTTCGTCAGCCGCCTGGACGGCAGTTATTCCGGGGTGATGGGCTTGCCCCTGCACCAGACTTCCCAACTGCTGCGCGCCTTCGGAGTGCTTTGATGTCGCAAGAGATCCTGGTCAACGTCACGCCGCGCGAGACCCGGGTGGCCGTCATCGAGAACGGCATGCTGCAGGAACTGCACATCGAGCGCGGGTGGCGCCGCGGGGTGGTGGGCAACATCTACAAGGGCCGGGTGCAGCGGGTCATGCCGGGCATGCAGGCGGCGTTCGTCGAGGTCGGGCTGGAGCGCGCGGCGTTCCTGCACGCCAACGATGTGGTGCGGCCGGCGCCGGTGGCCAATGGCGATACCGACGAGGCGCCGCCGCTGCCGGTGGCGTCGGGGGTGCCGATCGTGGAGCTGCTGCGCGACGGCCAGGACATCGTGGTGCAGGTGGTCAAGGATCCGATCGGCAGCAAGGGCGCGCGGCTGACCACGCAGATCAGCATTCCCTCGCGCTATCTGGTGCTGCTGCCGCAGTCGCGGGTGATCGGGGTGTCGGCGCGGATCGAGGACGAGGCCGAGCGGCTGCGCCTGAAGACCCTGGTCGCCGACCTGGCCGCCAGCCACGGCGGCTTCGGCTACATCATCCGCACCAATGCCGAGGGCCAGCCGGCCGAGGCGCTGGCCGAGGACATCGCCTATCTGTCGCGGGTCTGGCACGTGGTCGAGCGGCGCGGCCGCGACGGCGCCCCGGCCAGCATCATCTACGAAGACCTGAGCCTGCCGCTGCGCGCGGTGCGCGACCTGATCCGTAAGGACGTGGAGAAGGTCAAGGTCGATTCGCACGAGACCTTCGAACGGCTGCAGGCGTTCGTCGCCAAGTACATGCCGATCCTGGCCGAGCGCCTGGAGCTGTACACCGGCGACCGCCCGATCTTCGACCTGTACGGGGTGGAGGACGAGATCGCGCGCGCGCTGGACAAGCAGGTGCCGCTGAAGTCCGGCGGCTACCTGGTCATCGACCAGACCGAGGCGATGACCACCATCGACGTCAACACCGGCTCGTTCCTTGGCCAGCGCAATCTCGAGGAAACGGTGTTCCGCACCAATCTGGAGGCGGCGCAGGCGGTGGCGCGGCAGCTGCGGCTGCGCAACCTGGGCGGGATCATCATCATCGACTTCATCGACATGGACGACGCCGAGCATCGGCGCCAGGTGCTGCGCACGCTGGAGAAGGCCTTGTCGCGCGACCACGCCAAGACCACGGTGTACGAATTCTCGCCGCTGGGCCTGGTGGAGATGACCCGCAAGCGCACCGTCGAGAGCCTGGAGCGGCAGCTGTCCGAGCCGTGTCCGGAATGCAGCGGGCGCGGTTCGATCAAGACCGCCGAAACCGTGACCTACGAGATCTTCCGCGAGATCACCCGTGCGGTGCGCCAGTTCGACGCGGCGCGGCTGCTGGTGATCGCCTCAAGCAAGGTCGTTGCGCGGATCACCGACGAAGAATCCTCGGCGGTGGCCGAACTGGAAGAATTCCTCGGCAAGAGCATCCGCTTCCAGGCCGACGAACAATACCTGCAGGAGCAGTTCGACGTGGTGTTGCTGTGAGGCCGGGACGCGGGACGCGGGACGCGGGACGCGGCAAGCACAAGCGCGAGCGCTGTCGGGTTTCGGTGCGCGAGTGCCGTCCTTGCACCGTCGCTTTTCCGAGTCCCGCGTCCCGCGTCCCGAGTCCCGCCTGAATGCCCCCCCTGCGCCGCTGCCTGCGCCTGGCCCGCCGTTTCGCTTTCTACGCGGTGGCGATCGGGTTGGTGTGCGTGGCGCTGGCGGTGGGCGCGCTGAGCCAGGCGCTGCCGTTCGTGGAGCGGCATCCGCAGCGGATCCAGGCCTGGCTCAGCGAGCGCGCCGGGCGCCCGATCCAGTTCGATCGGGTCGAGACCGCGTGGACCCGGCGCGGTCCGCTGCTGCGCCTGGACGGGCTGCGCGTGGGCGCCGGCGATGGGGTGCGGGTCGGCCAGGCCGAGGTGCTGGTGTCGATGTACGCCGGCCTGTTGCCGGGCCGCTCGTTCACCGAACTGCGCCTGCGCGGGCTGGCGCTGACCCTGCTGCGCGGCGCCGACGGCAACTGGTCGGTGCAGGGCCTGCCGAGTACCGGTCAGGGCGGCGATCCGCTGGACGCGTTGCAGGGTCTGGGCGAGCTGCAGGTCATCGACGGCCAGCTGGCGCTGCATGCGCCGGAACTGGGCGTGGATGCGCGCTTGCCGAAGATCGATCTGCGCCTGCGCGTGGACGACGACCGCCTGCGCGTCGGCGCACAGGGCTGGATCGACCCGCAGCAGGCGCCGCTGACCGCGGTGCTGGACATGGACCGCCGACGTGGCAATGGCCAGGCCTATGTGGCCGCGCGCCCGGCCGAGTTGGCCGGCTGGTCGGGGCTGCTGCAGGCCGGCGGGATCCGCGTGGACGCCGGCACCGGCCAGGTGCAGGGCTGGGCGCAGCTGCAGCAGCACCGGATCGTCGGGGTCAGCGTCGAGGCCATGTTGCGCGACCTGCGCCTGAGCGGCGCGCCGCTGGCGGCCGGCGCCGCGCGGCCGCACATCGCATTCACCACGCTGCGTGCCACCGCGCGCTGGCGGCAGATCGACGGTGGCTGGCGGTTGGATGCGCCGCAGTTGCAGATTGGCCAGGCCGGCCAGCCGACGCAGCGCCTGGACGGGCTCACCGTGGCCGGCGGGCGCCGCTTCGCGCTGCTCGGCGCGCACCTGGACGCAGCGCCGCTGCTGGCGGTGGCCGCGCTCAGCGACAGCCTGTCGCCGTCCCTGCGCGCCTGGCTGCACGCGGCCCGGCCGCGGCTGCAGCTGACCCAGGTGGCGTTGACCGGCCGCGCCGGCGGCCCCCTGTACGGCGAGGGCCGCCTGAGCGAGCTGGCGTTCGCGCCGGTCGGGCAGTCGCCCGGGGTGAGCGGCCTGCGCGGTCGCTTCGATGGCGACGCGCAGGGAGGGGAATTGGTGCTGGACGCTTCCAGTCCGGTGCGTTTCGACTGGCCCAGCGGGTTCGGCGTGCCGCACGACGTGCAACTGGCCGGGCGCATCGTGGTGTTCCGCGATGGCGAGGACCTGCGCGTGGCGACGCCGGCGCTGCGCGTGCAGGGCACCGACTACGGCGCCGACGTCCGCGGCGGTCTGTGCTTCCAGGCCGACGGCTCGCGGCCGTGGATCGATCTGGCCGCGCAGCTGCAGGACGCGCCGGTGGTGGCGGCGAAGAAATTCTGGGTGCACTCGAAGATGAGCAAGGCCGCCACCGACTGGCTGGATGCCGCGCTGCAGGGCGGGCGCCTGCGCGGCGGCCGCGTGCTGATCTCCGGCGACCTGGACCAGTGGCCGTTCGTCGACCACAACGGCCGCTTCGAGGCCAGCGGGCGGCTGGACGACGGCAAGGTGCGCTTCCAGCACGAGTGGCCGGCGGTGGAAAAGGTGGACGCCGATGTCGTGTTCATCGGCAATGGCTTCCAGATACAGGGCCGCGGCGAGATGGGCGGGGTGCCGGTGCAACGGCTGTCGGCGACCCTGCCGGACTACATGCAGGGCCAGCTCAGCGTGCTGGCCAGCAGCCGTGCCGAGACCGGCACGCTGCTGGCGATGCTGCGGCAGAGCCCGCTGCGCAAGCGTTATGGCGACACCCTGGACGCGCTCAGCGCCTCCGGCCCGGCCGACGTCAGCTTCGATCTGCTGCAGCCGTTGCGCGCCGATGTCGGCGCCCACCACCTGCGTGGCAAGGTCGAACTGCTCGGCGCGCGTATCGCCGACAGCCGCTGGGACGTGGCCTTCGACGACATGCGCGGCAGCGCCGACTACCGCGACACCGGTTTCGAGGCGCCGCAACTGGCGGTGCTGCAGCAGGGCCATCCCGGCACGCTGGCGCTGCGTGCCGGCGACGGCGTGAGCGATCCGCAGCAGGCGTTCCAGGCCGCGCTGAGCGTGTCGGCCGATGCCGACGAACTGCTCGACCGGGCGCCGGAAATGGCCTGGCTCAAGCCCTACGTGCAGGGCCGCTCGCGCTGGAACATCGGCGTCGCCCTGCCCAAGACCGCCGACGGCGGGGCGCAGCCGCCGACCCGCCTGCAACTGCATTCGGACCTGGTCGGCACCCAGTTGCTGCTGCCGGCGCCGATGGACAAAGGCGTGGCCGCGCCGCTGGCGACCTCGGTCGCGGTGCCGCTGCCGGTGGGCAGCGGGCGCATCGAGCTGGCCTTCGGCAAGCTGATGGCGCTGGTCGCGCGCAACCAGAACGGCAGGACCGGGGTCAAGGTGGTGATGGGCAGCGACCACGTGAGCGAGGATCCGCCGGCCAGCGGCCTGATCGTGAGCGGGCGCACCGCCTCGCTGAACGCGATCGACTGGATCGGCCTGGTAAGCGGCCCGGATCCGAACAAGTCGGCCACGCCGGGCGCCGAAGACCCGATCCCGCTGCGCCAGATCGACGTGCTGGCCGATCATCTGCTGCTGCTCGGCGGCGTGTTCGACAACACCCGTCTGCGCCTGCAGCCGCAGGCCGACACGGTGGCGGTGCACCTGGACGGAGCGGCGCTGGCCGGCGAGCTCAGCGTGCCGAGCAAGCCGGGCGGGGTGCTCGGCGGGCGCCTGGCGCGGGTCCACTGGCGCGCCGCGCCGGCCTCCGCCCCGGCGGCGGCCGCGGCCGCCAGCGCCGCCAACCCGGCACCGGCGCCGGCAGCGGCAGCGGCAGCGGCAGCGGCAGCGGCAGCGGCAGCGGCGGTGCGGCCACTGACCGAGGCGATCGACCCGGCCTCGATCCCGGCGCTTGCGCTGGACGTGGACGACCTGCGCTTCGGCGCGATGAACCTCGGCGCGGCCTCGCTGCGCACCCGCAAGCTGAGCGACGGCATGCAGGTGGACCAGCTGCACCTGCGCTCGGACAAGCAGAAGATCGACATCAGCGGCGACTGGCGCGGCAAGGGCGCCACCGCGCGCACCCAGCTCAGCGCCAGCGTGGACAGCCAGGACCTGGGCGAACTGATGCAGAACCTGGATTTCGGCGGCCAGCTGCGTGGCGGCGAAGGCACGCTGAATCTGCGCGCCGCCTGGCCCGGCGACCCGGCCGGGTTCCAGCTGGCCACCCTGCAGGGCCAGCTCGACGTGGCCGCGCGCAACGGCCAGCTGCTGGAACTGAACCCCGGTGCCGGGCGCGTGCTCGGCCTGCTCAGCGTGGCGCAGCTGCCGCGCCGGCTGATGTTCGATTTCCGCGATTTCTTTTCCAAGGGCTTCGCCTTCAACCGCATCGACGGCCAGGTGCAGTTCGGCAACGGCGTCGCGCGCAGCCAATCGATGCTGATCGATGGCCCGGCCGCGGAGATCAAGGTGCGCGGGCAGGCCGACCTGCGCGCGCAGCAGTTCGACCAGACCATCGACGTCAATCCCAAGTCCGGCAATCTGCTGACCGTGGTCGGCGCGGTCGCCGGCGGCCCGGTCGGCGCGGCGGTCGGCGCCGCCGCCAACGCGGTGCTGGGCAAGCCGCTGGGTGCGATCGGCGCGCGTACCTACCGCGTCACCGGCCCGTGGAAGGAGCCCAAGGTGGAAGTGATCGAGCGCGAATCGTCGCGTCCGCCGGCGCCGCCGGCGGCGTCCAGAAGTCCCTGAATCGGCGCCTGCGCCGCGCCGCCGGCGCTTGCGCTGAGCGCCCCCGTCCCCCATGTTGAGTCCCATGACCGAAAACGCCCTCAGCCTCGCCGAAACCCGCCTGTTGCTTCCTGCCGGCCTCGATGCCACCAGCCTGGAGCGCGCCTTCGGCACACTGCTCGGCCCCGGCATCGACTTTGGCGACCTGTATTTCCAGCATTCGCGGCGCGAGAGCTGGAGCGTGGAGGACGGCATCGTCAAGGACGGCGCCCACTCCATCGAGCAGGGCGTGGGCGTACGCGCGATTTCCGGCGAGAAGACCGGTTTCGCCTATTCCGACGACATCCACCGCGATGCGCTGCTGGCCGCGGCGCAGTCGGCGCGGGCCATTTCCCGCGACGGCGGCGCGCAGCCGGCGCAAGCGCTGCTGCGCGGCAACGGGCGCGCGCTGTATCCGGCGCTGGACCCGGTGGACGGCATGGGCAACGACCTCAAGGTCGAGATGCTGCGCCGCCTGGACCAGTTCCTGCGCGCTGCCGACCCGCGCGTGCAGCAGGTGATGGTCAGCCTGTCCGGTGGCGTGGACACGGTGCTGGTGGCGCGCAGCGACGGCGTGCTCGCCGCCGATGTGCGCCCGCTGGTGCGGCTGAACGTGCAGGTGATCGTCGAGCAGAACGGGCGCCGCGAGTCCGGCCATGCCGGCGGCGGCGGCCGCTACGGCTACGCGGTGCTGTTTGCCGATGGCCGCCCCGAGGCCTTCGCCAAGGAAGCGTTGCGCCAGGCGCTGGTCAACCTGGAGGCGGTGCCGGCACCGGCCGGGGTGATGCCGGTGGTGCTGGGTCCCGGCTGGCCCGGCGTGCTGCTGCACGAGGCGGTCGGGCATGGCCTGGAAGGCGACTTCGCGCGCAAGGGCACCAGCGTCTATGCCGGGCGCATCGGCCAGCGCGTGGCCTCGCCGGGCGTGACCATCGTCGACGACGGCACTCTGGAAGGCCGCCGCGGTTCGCTGAACGTGGACGACGAAGGCACCCCGACCAACTGCACCACGCTGATCGAAGACGGCGTGCTGGTGGGCTACATGCAGGATTCGCTGAACGCGCGGCTGATGGGCGTGGCGCCAACCGGGAACGGCCGCCGCGAATCGTTCGCGCACCTGCCGATGCCGCGCATGACCAACACCTACATGCTGGCCGGCCAGCACGACCCGCAGGAGATGATCCGCTCGGTGAAGAAGGGCCTGTACGCGGTCAATTTCGGCGGCGGCCAGGTCGACATCACCAGCGGCAAGTATGTGTTCTCGGCGACCGAGGCCTACCTGATCGAGGACGGCAAGGTCACCGCGCCGGTGAAGGGCGCCACGCTGATCGGCAACGGCCCGGAGACGATGCAGAAGGTGCGCATGATCGGCCACGACCTGGCGCTGGACGAAGGCGTGGGCGTGTGCGGCAAGGACGGGCAGAGCGTGCCGGTCGGCGTCGGCCAGCCGTCGCTGCTGATCGACGGGCTGACCGTGGGCGGGACGGCTTGAGTGCCGGAAATGGGGAATCGGCAAACGGCAATCGGTAGCGCCGCGCGCGGCGGCCATGACGATGCCGGTGCGATCGGCCGCTGCGTCCGGCGCCGCCGCTTGCACCGAGTCGCTATCGCGTCCGATGCCATCGAATGCGGTGCCGCGCGCGTCCGGCGCCGCGCCTCAGTCGCGTTCGTCGGGATCGGTTTCGAGCGCGTCCAGGTCCGCTGCTTCGAGTCCCGAGTCCCGAGTCCCGAGTCCCGAGTCCGCCCCCAGCACCAGCTCGCGCAGCTCGCGGAACAGTTCGCGGTAGGCATGCGGCGGCTTGTTCTTCAGCCGCTCTTCCTTGGCGTTGCGGATCAGCTGGCGCAAGCGCTGGCGCTCGGCCTCGGGGTGTTCGGTGAGCAGCTCGGACAGCGCGCTGTCGCCGTCGGCGAGCAGCCGTGCGCGCCAGCCCTCGACCCGGTGGATCGCCGCCACTTCGCGGCGCGCGCCGTCGCTGTTGGCATCCATCGCCTCGCGGATCGCGTCCAGGGCCGCGTCGTCCTCGCGGCGCATCTGCTTGGCCAGGAACGCCAGCTGCCGCTTGTGCGCGATGTGCGAGGTGATGCGCTTGCTTTCCTCGATATGCGGGATCAGCGACTCGGGCACCGGCAGCTTTGCCAGCTGCGCCGGGGTCAGCGCCACCAGCTTCTCGCCCAGGCTCAGCACGTCCAGCGCCGCACGGCGCTGCTGGCTGCGGCTGTCGCCGCGGAATTCACCGGTGTCTTCGTCGCGTCCGCGCATCGTCTTTCCAATTCGAATTTTCCGCTCCGCGTTGCGCGGAGCCGTTACCTCTACAGGATAAAGCATTGAACGCGATCACTTCCGAACTGCGCCGCGACGACAGCCTGGAACGCCTGGAGCGCCTGTCCGACATCGCCCAGCGCATGCTGGCGCGGGCGCGCGAACTCGGCGCCAGCCAGGCCGAGGTCAGCTGCAGCGAAGACCGCGGGCTGGACGTCAACGTGCGCCTGGGCGCGGTGGAAACGGTCGAGGCCACCCGCGACCGCGGCATCGGCATCACCGTCTACTTCGGCCAGCGCAAGGGCAGCGCCAGCACCGCCGACCTGCACGAATCCAGCCTCGAGGCGACCGTCGCCCAGGCCTGCGCGATCGCCCGCTACACCGAGGACGACGTCGCCGCCGGACTCGCCGACGCCGCGCTGATGGCACGCGACATACCCGAACTGGACCGCTGGCATCCGTGGGCGCTGGAGGCCGAGGAGGCGATCGAGCTGGCCCTGTCCTGCGAGGCCGCCGGGCGCGAGGCCGATCCGCGCGTAGCCAATTCCGACGGCGCCTCGGCCGGCAGCAGCGAAAGCCTGTCGGTATACGCCAACTCGCACGGTTTCGTCGGCCGCGAGCGCAGCACCCACCATTCGATCGGCTGCTCGCTGATCGCCGGCCAGGGCGACGCCATGCAGCGCGACCATTGGTACAGCAGCGCACTGGCGCGCGAGGATCTCGAAGCGCCGGCGGCGATCGGCCGCCGCGCCGCCGAGCGCACCGTGGCCCGGCTGCAGCCGCGCTCGCTGCCGACCGGCGAGCTGCCGGTGCTGTTCGCGCCGGAGATGGCGCGTTCGCTGGTCGGGCACCTGCTCGGCGCGGTGTCCGGCGGCGCGTTGTACCGCCGCGCCAGCTTCCTGCTCGACAGCGTCGGCACCCGCCTGTTCCCGGACTGGTTCGCGATCGACGAACGGCCGCACCTGCGCCGCGGCCTGCGCTCGGCCGCCTTCGACGGCGAGGGCGTGGCCACCCGCGCCGCGCCGCTGATTGCCGGCGGGGTGCTGCAGCGCTACGTGCTGGGCAGCTATTCGGCGCGCAAGCTCGGCCTGCAGACCACCGCCAACGCCGGCGGCGTGCACAACCTGCAGGTGGCGGCCAATGCGGACGACCTGTCCTCGATCGCCGCCGGCATTCCGCGCGGCCTGCTGGTCACCGAACTGATGGGCAGCGGCGTCAATCCGGTCACCGGCGACTATTCGCGCGGCGCCGGCGGCTTCTGGATCGAGAACGGCGCCATCGCCTACCCGGTGGACGAGGTCACCATCGCCGGCAATCTGCGCGAGATGTTCCAGCGCATCGAGGCAGTCGGCCGCGACATCGACGTGCGCTCGCACGTGCACATCGGCGCGGTGCTGGTCGGCAAGATGACGGTGGCCGGAAGCGACTGACCCTGTCGCTGCCAGGCCGCGCATGCGACATGGACGGCCGCGACGGCGGCGACGGTGCCGGCGCGCGGATTCTGCCGGTGCCGGCGTCGCAGCGCTTGCGTGCAATGGCGGCGCGTCTACGGACAGGGCGCGTGGGTGACCTGATTGCCGCGGCACGGCGCGTACGCACGTCGCTCGCCGCGCAGACGGCTTGACAGGCTCGCGCAGGCCCCCGAGAGTGGCGCGCAACACGTCTTGCCCACTCACCACTACAAGGAAAGGAACCACGATGAGCGAATTCGACAACGTGACCGCACCGCCGCCGCCGCCGGCGGACACCGGCCCACAGGAAGACCGCACGGTCGCCCTGATCACCCATCTGTCGGGCATCATCGCCGGCTTCATCGTCCCGCTGATCATCTGGCTGATCAACAAGGACAACCCGGCCAAGTCGTTTCTCAACGACCAGGCCAAGGAAGCGCTGAATTTCCAGATCACCGTCGCCATCGCCTACGTGATCTGTCTGGTGCTCAGCGTCATCGTGATCGGCGGGCTGCTGATGCCGGTGGTGTGGGTGGTGAACCTGGTGTTCTGCATCCTGGCCGGAATCAAGGCCAACGAAGGCGTGGCCTACCGCTACCCGTTCGCGCTGCGCCTGATCAAGTAAGCGTGTGACCGTCGCGTAGCGACGAGAGGCCCGGCGTTCGCCGGGCCTTTTTTTTGCCTGCGTCCAGCGGCGGAATGTGCCGGACGGCGCCAGGGTTCGGCACAACAGGCTCCGCCCCGGCCTGGGCGCGCGGCCGTCCACGGCGCGATCGCCAAGAACGATGCAGTCTTGCTGCGTGCCGCGCAGAGGCGCGGCGGCATGGGAACCGGGACCCGGTGCCGCCTCGCGCCCGGTCGAGCGTACGCCGTGGTCGCGGCCCAAGGCGGGATCCCGCCGTGGCGGTATGTGCCTCGCGGATGCCTCCTATATCGAGTTTCGATTTCATCGGCGCCGTCGTTATGCCGAGCATGGCCACGCTGGATGTGCCGAGACGCGTCCAGTGCGGGCGTCTGCCGACGCCTGCGGCATCCCGCAGACCACCGGAGTCGGCCCCATGTCCATCCACAGCAGCAGTCAGAAGTTCATCGCGCGCAACCGCGCGCCACGTGTGCAGATCGAGTACGACGTGGAGATCTATGGCGCACAAAAGAAGGTGCAGGTTCCGTTCGTGATGGGCGTGCTGTCGGATCTGTCCGGCGCCAACGCCGACGCATTGCCGTCGCTGGAAGAGCGCAAGGCGGTGGAGATCGACGTCGATAACTTCGACGAGCGCCTGCGCGCGATGCGGCCGCGGGTGGAGATGGCGGTGGCCAATACGCTGACCGGCGAGGGCCTGCTCGAGGTCGACGTGACCTTCGAGAGCCTGCAGGACTTCTCGCCGGCCGCGGTGGTCAGGAAGGTCGCGCCGCTGGCGCAATTGCTGGAGGCGCGCACCCAACTGGCCAACCTGGGCACCTATCTCGACGGCAAGGCCGGCGCCGAGCGCCTGGTCGCCGAGGCAATCCGCGATCCGGCGCTGCTGCGTGCGCTGGCGGCCGAACCCAAGCCGGCGCAGGACTGAGGAGACGATCATGGCAAAGCACAGCAGTCAGGCCGCCGTCGCCGAGGCCGCCTCCCAGGAAGCGGCCGGCGGCGATTTCGCCGCATTGTTGAACCGCGAGTTCCGCCCGCGCACCGAGCGCGCCGCCGAGGAGGTGCGCGCGGCGGTGCGCACCCTGGCCGAGCAGGTGCTGGACCGCAGCGACATCGTCAGCGACGACCTGACCCAGACCATCAACGCCTATGTGGCCGAGATCGACCGCAAGCTCAGCGAGCAGGTCAACCAGATCCTGCACGCCCCGCAGTTCCAGGCGCTGGAAGGCGCCTGGCGCGGTCTGCACTATCTGGTCAGCAATACCGAGACCGATCCGTTGCTGAAGATCCGCGTGCTCAACGTGTCCAAGAGCGTGCTGGGCAAGAACCTCAAGCGCTACAAAGGTACCGCCTGGGACCAGAGCCCGGTGTTCAAGAAGGTCTACGAAGAGGAGTACGGCCAGCTCGGTGGCGAGCCTTACGGTTGCCTGATCGGCGATTACTACTTCGATCACAGCCCGCAGGACGTGGAGATGCTGCGCGGTATCGGCCAGATCGCCGCGGCCGCGCATGCGCCGTTCATCGGCGCCGCGGGGTCGGCGCTGATGGGGATGGAGAACTGGAACGAGCTGTCCAACCCGCGTGACCTGGCGAAGATCTTCACCACGCCCGACTACGCCGCGTGGCGCTCGCTGCGCGACAGCGAGGACGCCAAGTACATCGCCCTGACTATGCCGCGCACGCTGTCGCGCCTGCCCTACGGGGCCAAGTCCGATCCGGTCGAGGAATTCGATTTCGAGGAGGACACCGAGGGCGCCGATTCCTCGCGCTACACCTGGCAGAACGCCGCCTACGCGATGGCGGTCAACATCAACCGTTCGTTCAAGCTGTACGGCTGGTGCACCCGCATCCGCGGCGTGGAGTCGGGCGGCGCGGTGGAGGGCCTGCCGACGCATACCTTCCCCACCGACGACGGCGGCGTGGACATGAAGTGTCCGACCGAGATCGCGATCACCGACCGCCGCTCGGCCGAACTGGACAAAATGGGGCTGATGCCGGTGGTGCACCGCAAGAACAGCGACATGGCCGCGTTCATCGGCGCGCAGTCGCTGGCCAGGCCGGAGGAGTATGACGATCCGGACGCCACCGCCAACGCCGCGCTCAGCGCGCGCCTGCCGTACATGTTCGCCTGCTGCCGCTTCGCGCACTACCTCAAGTGCATCGTGCGCGACAAGATCGGTTCGTTCAGCACCCGCGAGCAGATGCAGGGCTGGCTGACCGATTGGGTGATGAATTACGTCGACGGCGATCCGGCCAACTCCAGCGAGGCGAGCAAGGCGCGCAAGCCGCTGGCGGCGGCCGAGGTGACGGTGGAGGACGTCGAGGGCAATCCCGGTTACTACACCTCCACGTTCTACCTGCGCCCGCATTACCAGTTGGAAGGCTTGACCGTGTCGCTGCGGCTGGTGTCGCGCCTGCCGTCGGCGCAGGGCGCCTGAACCGCGGCAACGCCGCATCTGCCGTTCGATGTTCCGTCACGCCCGCCATCCAGGCGCAGAGGGCGCGACCGCTGTGATCCACAACCCCTCTAAGGGAGATTCACCATGGCTTACGACATGCATCTGAAGTTCGGTTCCGGCGACGTCGAGATCAAGGGCGCCTCCAACCACAGCAAGCACAAGGACGAGGTGCCGATCATCTCTTGGTCGTGGGGCGCCAGCAACACCGGCAACCTGCATACCGGAGCGGGCTATGCGGCTGGGGGCAAGGCCAACGTGCGCGATATCTCGGTCACCAAGTACATCGACTCGTGCTCCAACGCCCTGCTCAACGCCTGTTGCACTGGCGCGCGCGTGCAGAACGCCACGCTGTACGTGACCAATGCCACCGGCGAGCAGACCGACTTCCTGACCATCGAGCTCAGCGAGGGGGTGATGATCACATCGGTGTCCACCGGCGGCAGCGGTGGCGAAGACCGCTTGACCGAGAACATCACCCTGCACTTCGGCAAGTTCAAGTACGCGTTCCAGCCGCAGGACGACAAGGGCAAGAAGGAGGGCGGTACCAAGGACTTCACATTCAACATGCAGGAAGTGAAGAAGTCCTGATCCAGACGCGCTTGCGCCGTTTTCCAAGGAGTTCACCGTGTCCTTTCCCGACGCTTCGCCGCACGAAGAGATCTCCCGCCTGCTCAGGGTGGGCGATCTGAATATGGCGCTGGAGTCGGCGGCCAGCCTGGTGCGCGGCAGCCCGGACGACGCCGCACTGCGCATCGGCCTGTTCCAGTTGCTGGCGGCCAGCGGCCAATGGCAGCGCGCCGGCGACCAGCTACAGCTCGCGGGGCGCTTCGACGCTGCGTGGTTGCCGCTGGTCAAGGCGTATGCGCGTGTGGTCAGCGCCGAGCATGCGCGCGCCCAGGTGCTGGCCGGGCAGATGCTGCCGCTGATGCTGGGCCAGGTGCCGCGCTGGCTGCACGACCTGCTGCAGGCGCTGCAGCACGACCAGCGCGGGGAAACCGTGCAGGCGGTGCAGCGCCGCCAGTTGGCATTGACCCAGGCCGAGGCGGTGGCGGGCGCGATCGACGGCCAGCGCTTCGACTGGCTGGGCGATGCCGATCCGCGCTTCGGCCCGTGCCTGGAGGTGGTGCTGGAAGCCGGCTATGCCTGGGTGGCGCTGTCGCAGTTGCGGCGGCTGCGCTTCGAAGCGCCGTCCGCGTTGCGCGATCTGCTGTGGCAGCAGGTGGAACTTACCTGGACCGATGGCGTCGTCGCTCATGGGGTGGTGCCGTGCCGCTATCCGGGCAGCGAACTGCGCGACGAGCCCCAATTGCGCCTGGCACGGCAGACCCGCTGGGAGGGCGACGGCGCGGCGGCGCGCGGGGTCGGGCAACGCATGCTGGCCAGCAGCCTGGGCGAGCATGCGCTGCTGGACGTGCGCCTGATCGAGTTCGACGTCTCCGCACAAGGACAAGCATCATGGCCGAACTGACCCAGCAGGAACGCTTGCAGCCCTCGCTGCTCGACCGCCTCAGCGACGACCGCCGCCACGAGCCGGCGGAAAGCCGTGAGGCGCGGACCATCACCGCGGCGCGGCTGCGCGCGTGCATCGTGCGCGACCTGGGCTGGCTGCTGAACTGTACCCGGCACCACCAGGCCGAGGATTTCGAGGCGCATCCGTACGTCGCCGAGTCGGTGCTCAACTACGGCATCCCCGACCTCGCCGGGGTGCTGCTGGCGGGGCTGGACGTGGCTACCCTGCAGAATCGCATCCGCGCGGCGATCGTGGCGTTCGAGCCGCGCCTGGCGGCGCCGAGCCTGCAGGTCACCGCGCAGGTGGACGCGCAGCGCATGGACCGGCTGACACTGACGTTCCTGATCGAGGCGCAGATGTGGGCGCAGCCGCTGCCGCTGGCCCTGTACCTGCGCACCGAGGTGGACCTGGAAAGCGGGCGCTTCACCGTGCACGACGGGGTGCACTGATGGACCCGCGCCTGCTTCATCACTACAGCCGCGAACTGCAGCACGTGCGCGAGATGGGCGCGGAGTTCGCCCGCGACTACCCCAAGGTGGCCGGACGCCTCGGCATGAGCGGCATCGAGTGCGCCGATCCCTACGTCGAGCGCCTGCTGGAAGGCTTCGCGTTTCTGGCGGCGCGGGTGCAACTGGAGCTGGAGGCGCAGCAGCCGGTGTTCGCCCAGCATCTGATGGAGATGCTCTACCCGCATTTCCTGGCGCCGGTACCGTCGATGGCGGTGGTGCAGTTGCAGCCGGAGGAGGGCGAAGGCATCGGTCCGGGCGGCCACGCGCTGGCGCGCGGCACCGCGCTGCGCTCGCTGATCGGCCACGGCGACCGCACCGCCTGCGAGTACCGCACCGCGCACGCGCTGACGCTGTGGCCGCTGCGGCTGCTCGACGCCGGCTACCTGGCCTCGCCAGCGGCGTTGGCGGCCGTCGGCGCGCCGGCCGAGCCGCGCGCTCGCGCCGCGTTGCGGATGAAATTCGCGGTCGGCGCCGGGCTGCGCCTGGACATGCTGGCGCTGGATGCGCTGCCGCTGTACATCGCCGGCGCCGACGGCATCGCCGGCAATCTGTACGAGCAACTGCACGCCAACGCGCTCGGCTTCGTGGTCCGCACCACCGGCGCCGACGGACGCGTGGCGGAGGTCCGCTACGACGCCAGCCAGATCCGCGAGATGGGTTTCGACGAGGAGCAGGCGCTGCTGCCGCCGGAGCGGCGCGCGTTCAGCGGCTATCGCCTGCTGCAGGAGTACTTCGCCTGCCCGCAGCGCTTCCTGTTCGTGGCCTTCGCCGGCCTGCAACGCGCGTTGCGCACGGCGGCGTGTCTGGAGTTCGAGATCTTCGTGCACTTCGATCGCGCACGCGAACGCCTGGAGGGCGCGATCGATGCCGACACGCTGCGCCTGCACTGCACCCCGGCGATCAACCTGTTCCCGCGCCGCGGCGACCGCATCCATCTGCATCCTGGCCTGTCCGATCACCATCTGCTCGCCGACCGCACCCGGCCGATGGACTTCGAGATCCACAGCGTGGATCAGGTCGAGGGCTTCGGCGACGGCCAGGACCCGTTGCAGCGGTTCCAGCCGTTCTACGGCGCGTCGGCGCGTGCTTGGCACGAGCCGCGTGCGGCGTTCTACACCCTGCGCCGTCAGCCGCGGCGGCTGTCGTCGACCCAGCGCCGCGACGGCGCGCGCTCCAGCTACGTGGGCAGCGAACTGTTCCTGTCGCTGGTGGACGGCGAGCAGGCGCCGTACGCGCACGACCTACGCCAGCTCGGTATGCGGCTGTTGTGCAGCAATCGCGATCTGCCGCTGCACATGCCGGTGGGCGTCGGCGCCAGCGACTTCGTGCTCGACCGCGGCGGGCCGGTGGCCTCCGTGCGCTGTGTCGCCGGCCCGACCCGGCCGCAGGCCGCTGCCGCCGCTGGCGATCCGCGTTGGCGCCTGCTCAGTCATCTGCAACTGAACTATCTGTCGTTGCTGGACGACGGCGACGACGGTGCCACCGCGCTGCGCGAGATGCTCACGCTCTATCACGATCCGCACGACGCGACCGCCACACGCCAGGTCGAAGGGCTACGCCGGGTGCGCTCGCGCCCGGTGGTACGGCGCCTGCCGCTACCCGGGCCGGCCGCCTACGGGCGCGGCCTGGAGATCACCCTGACCTGCCAGGAGTCCGCATTCGAGGGGCAGGGCGCGTATCTGCTGGCGGCGGTGCTGCGCCACGTGCTGTCGCGCCAGGCATCGTTGAACGCTTTCACCGAGACCGTGCTGTGCACGCTCGAACGCAACGAGGTGGTCCGATGGCCGGCACGGCTCGGCGATCGCCCGATCCTGTAGCGTTGCTGGGCGCGCTGCAGGCCAGTCCCGACGCCTACGAAATGTTCGAGGCGATGCGGCGGCTGGAGTGCGCGTATCCGCAGCATCCGCGCTCTGGCCATGCGGCGCGCCCGCAGGACGAGCCGGTGCGCTTCGCCCAGCGCGCGCAACTGGCGTTCCCGATGCGCAGCATCGACGCGCTGGAGCCGGGCGAGGGCGCCGTGCCGCCGCGCCTGCGTACCCTGCCGCTGGGCCTGTTCGGCCCGCAGGGACCGTTGCCGCTGCATCTGACCGAACACGCGATGGCGCGCCAGCACCTGTCCGCCGATCCGACCTTCGCCGCGTTCGCCGACCTGTTCCACCACCGCATGATCGCGCTGTGGTACCGCGCCTGGGCCGATGCGCGACCGACCGTGCAGATGGACCGTCCCGGCGAGGACCGCTTCGGCGCGCATCTGGATGCGCTGACCGGGGTCGGCCAGCCGGCGCTGCGAGGCCGCGGCGCGTTGCCGGCCAACGCGCGCCGCCACCATGCCGGGCGCCTGGTCGCGCAGGCGCGCAACGCCGAAGGCTTGCACGCCTTGCTGAGCGGCCTGTTCGAGGTGCCACTGCAGGTGCAGCCGTTCCGGCCCGGCTGGTTGCCGCTGCCGGCCGACGGCCGCCTGCGCATGGGCCGCGCCGCGGCGCGCATGGGCGAACAGGCCACGCTCGGCGCGCACGCGCGCAATGCCCAGCACCGCTTCCGCCTGCGCATCGGCCCGCTGGATGCGGCGCGCTACCGCGAGTTCCTGCCCGGCGGACGGGCATTGGCCGAACTCACCGCCGCGGTGCGCGACTACGTCGGCGACGAGCAGGAGTGGGACCTGCAACTGGTGCTGGCCCGTCAGGACGTGCCGCTGCCGACATTGGGGACCGCGCAGCGGCTGGGCATGTCGCTGTGGATGGGCCATTACCGCCGCCCCACCGATGCCGACGAACTGGTGCTCGCCGGTGCGTGACCCTTGCCTTCCCCCGCTGGAGCCGTCATGACCGAGATCTCGCGCGCCGCGCTGTTCGGCAAGCTCAACCCGCTGACCTATCGGGCGATCGAGAGCGCCACGGTGTTCTGCAAGCTGCGCGGCAATCCCGAGGTGGAACTGGTGCACTGGCTGCAGCAGTTGCTGCAGTTGCAGGACTCGGACCTGCACCGCATCGTGCGCCATTTCGCACTGGACCCGGCAGCGCTGGCGCGCGACGTCAGCGAAGCGCTGGAGCGGTTGCCGCGTGGCGCAAGCGGCGTCACCGATCTGTCGGCGGACGTGGAGGAGGCGGTCGAGCGCGGCTGGGTGCAGGCGTCGCTGGGCTTCGGCGAGGCACAGGTGCGCAGTGGCTACCTGCTGACCGGCATCCTCAGCGTGCGCCGCCTGCGCGCAGTGTTGGGCGGGATCTCGCGCGAGTTCGACAAGCTCAGGGCGGAGGCGTTGGGCGAGCAGTTCGCCGACATCGTCGCCGGCTCGCCGGAGGACGGCCAGCGGGCCAGCGACGGCTTCCGGCTGGGCGCGGCCGACGCTCCCGGCGCGGCCAGCGGCGCGATCGCGCCGGCGGCGCTGGGCCGGCAGGAGGCGCTGGCGCGGTTCACCACCGACCTCACCGCGCAGGCGCGCGAGGGCGCGCTCGATCCGATCGTCGGCCGCGACGAGGAGATCCGCCAGGTCGTGGACATCCTGATGCGGCGCCGCCAGAACAACCCGATCCTGGTCGGCGAGGCCGGCGTCGGCAAGACCGCGGTGGTCGAGGGTCTGGCCCAGCGCATCGCCCGCGGCGACGTGCCGCCGGCGCTGCGCGAGGTGGCGCTACGCGTGCTCGACGTCGGCCTGCTGCAGGCTGGGGCGAGCATGAAGGGCGAGTTCGAGCAACGCCTGCGCGCGGTGATCGACGAGGTCCAGGCCAGCCCCAAGCCGGTGATTCTGTTCGTCGATGAGACCCATACCCTGGTCGGCGCCGGCGGCGCCGCCGGCACCGGCGATGCCGCCAACCTGCTCAAGCCGGCGCTGGCGCGCGGCACGCTGCGCACCGTGGGCGCGACCACCTTCGCCGAGTACCGCAAGCATATCGAGAAGGACCCGGCGCTGACCCGGCGCTTCCAGGCGGTGCAGGTCGCCGAGCCGGACGAGGCCAGGGCGGTGCGGATGATGCGCGCAGTGGCCTCGACCATGGAGCGCCACCACCAGGTGCAGATCCTCGACGAGGCGCTGGAGGCGGCGGTCAAACTCAGCCATCGCTATATCCCCGCCCGCCAGCTACCGGACAAGTCGGTGAGCCTGCTCGACACCGCCTGCGCGCGGGTGGCGGTGAGCCTGCACGCAGTGCCGGCCGAGGTCGACGACAGTCGCCGCCGGCTGGAATCGCTGCGCACCGAACTGGACATCATCGAACGCGAACGCACGATCGGCATCGCCGTCGATACCCGCGCGACTGCCTGCACCCAGTCCCTGGCTGACGAACAGCAGCGCCTGGACGCGCTGGAAACGCGCTGGAGCCAGGAAAAGGCCTTGGTGGACGCGTTGCTGGCGCTGCGTGCGCAACTGCGCAGTGGCGCCGCGCCGGTCGAAGGCACCGGCAGCGCGCTGGAAACCACCGCCGCGCAGCAGATGCAGGATGCCGGCCGCGCCGCGCTGGCGGACGATGCCCGCGCCGCGCTGCTGGCGCGGCTGCGCCAGGTGCAGGACGAACTGGCTGCGCTGCAGGGCGAGTCGCCGCTGATCCTGCCGACGGTGGACTACCAGGCGGTGGCCGCGGTGGTCGCCGACTGGACCGGCATCCCGGTCGGGCGCATGGCGCGCAACGAGATCGACACCGTGCTGCGCCTGCCGGAACTGCTCGGCCGCCGCGTGATCGGCCAGGATCACGCCATGCAGACGATCGCCCGGCGCATCCAGACCAGCCGCGCCGGCCTGGACAACCCGGACAAGCCGGTCGGGGTGTTCCTGCTCGCTGGCACTTCCGGGGTCGGCAAGACCGAGACCGCGCTGGCCCTGGCCGAGGCGCTGTACGGCGGCGAGCAGAACCTGATCGCCCTCAACATGAGCGAGTACCAGGAAGCGCACACCGTGTCCTCGCTGAAGGGCGCACCGCCCGGCTACGTCGGCTATGGCGAAGGCGGGGTGCTGACCGAGGCGGTGCGGCGCCGGCCGTACTCGGTGGTGCTGCTGGACGAGGTCGAAAAGGCGCACCCGGACGTGCACGAACTGTTCTTCCAGGTGTTCGACAAGGGCTGGATGGAGGATGGCGAAGGCCGCCGCATCGACTTCCGCAACACCTTGATCCTGCTGACCAGCAACGTCGGCACGGAGCTGATCGCCAGCCTGTGCGCCGACCCGGAACTGGTGCCGGACCCGGAGGCGATGACCAAGGCGCTGCGCACGCCACTGCTGCAGGTGTTTCCGCCGGCCTTGCTCGGGCGATTGGTGGCGATTCCGTATTACCCGTTGAGCCAGGCGATGCTGGCGCAGATCGTGCGGTTGCAGTTGGATCGGATCAAGCGGCGCATCGAGGAGTGCTACCGGATCCCCTTCGACTACGACGCGTCGGTGGTCGAACTGGTGGTGAGCCGCTGCACCGAGAGCGAATCGGGCGGGCGCATGATCGATGCGATGCTGACCAATTCGATGTTGCCGGAGATCAGTCGCGAGTTGCTTCTAGGCTCAGGGCATCCGGATGAACTTGCGGCTATTACGGTTTCCACGGCGGAGGGAACGCTTGCTTATCGGTTTGATGCCGTGACTACGGAATCGAAGGTGACGATGGCGACACGTGCAGCGGATACGAGCGTCTTGCATGTCGTAAATGCAGATATTAAATAAATATTCGATGGAGGATAAATAATGTTCGTCCCATCAGGTCATACTCGAGTTCAAAGAAGCAGCGAACGTCCCTCGCGGCCAGCGAATCCACATGGGCTCCGTGTGGTGGTATGCGAAGGACATGGCGAGTTGATTCAGTCAAGCTCGGGAGTAAATCCAAGGTTCCGGGTGCCAGCGGGCATAGAGATCGTCATCTTTGGAATGGGAATGGGTCTCGACGATGAACACGGAGTCGCCATAGGAAAGAGCCGTGCATTGCCAGCCAGGTTGCCCACCGAATGGGATCCTCAGAGTTCCGAATACGATACCTCTTCAGCAGGCGGTGCGGTTAGGGTTAATACGCCGGGTCGAAGGATTTACCGCGTCAATGAGTTATGTCCCGATCTGACCCTGTACGCACACAACGAACCTGGAATGGACGCTATCACCCCGCCTCAGCCAGGTTCGTACTCCGCAAGCATAGGGAATCCGGTGACGCTTAGAACTATCTGCGAACAATACCGGCAAGAAGGGGCGCAGATATTCTGGGCTGCGTGCACCGTAAATCGGTGATCTCTGGTCGCACTGCGGTTTGGCTGAAAATCTTTGCTCTTAGTCGAGCCTCTAAGCAAGAGGCGCGTATCCGAATTTTCGGGCAATAGAGAAGAAATTCTGTCGAATAAACAGTAGCCTTAAGAGTCTCGTTATCCATAAAAATTTAATTCATGCGCACTGTGGATTCAATGGAGAAAATGAAATGCAAGTCAATCGACGAGATGCCGATTACCATCACGAGCAGTTGGAGCGGATGACGAATGCAGATCTCCTCGCTGTCGCCATTCTTCAAATCGCATATTCTGGCTCAAGAGCCCAGACCCCCGATTCTCAGCGTCTTATCCAGATGGATTGCGTCGCAGTCTATATGTCACGCAGCGAGTTCATCGTCGCCTCGAATACCGTCAAGTTGACGGATGAGATGGTGCGGCGTGCGTTGAACACGTTAGACGGAAGCATACCTAGGAGCATGACGGTCGCCATAGCCAATGACCTGGCCGATAGGTATGCCGAAGTGAAGAACATGCATGCTGAAATGAAGATTGTGAAATATTTTATAGATTATAACAGGCAGATGCAGGGCATATCGCTGGGAGTGTCGAAGCCTTGTTGCTCGGAGTGCGCCGTCGAACTCGATAAACGTGGCATCGTCTACTCGACCACGCACAGCACACCGAACCGAGGCGAATGGATTGCTCCGGGATGATACCTGGCGCGAGTTCGGGCAATGCCGGACAGCTGCGCGGGCATGCGTATTCCTGTCGGCCAGACTGTAGCTGCCCTAAACCGTCGCAGAGACGTGCTGTCCGGGCATGGCTCCGCCTGAGTTGGCGGCCGCCATGCAGCGATCGCGACCGTTGAACCTCTCCGGCACGGGCATGCCGGACCTATTTTCCGGCGGCATGCCTGGCATAGCGATTTTGGATTTCAGCCAGTGCGTCGCTCGCGGGCAGAGTGAGCGCATGCAATCGACGATCTCCTCGCCGCTCAGTCTGACCGCTCTGGGGGCTTGACCATGGCCCACGCGATCACTCTGCAATCGCCCCTCGGCAAGTCGCTGCGCTTCGTGCGCATGAGCGCGCGCGAGGAACTGGGACGGCCTTACGCGTTCGCGCTGCACGGCATCAGCCGCGATGTCGCGATCGATCTGCGTGGGCTGCTCGGCAAGCCGATGGCGGTGAAGCTGGTCTCGCCGCAGGGCGACAAGCGCCACTACCACGGCATCGTCTGTGCGGCGGAGCAGACCGGCTTCGAGCAGATCGAGGGGCTGCGCTACTCCACCTACGCGTTCAGCCTGGTGCCGAAACTGTGGCTGCTGGGCCAGCGCCGCGACTGCCGCATCTACAAGAACAAGAGCGTGCCGCAACTGGTGCGCGCGTTGCTCGCCGATGTCGGCTACAGCGACGTGAAGCTGCGCCTGAGCGCCAGCTACGCGCCGCGCGAGTACTGCGTGCAGTACCGCGAGAGCGGCCTGGACTTCATCAGCCGGCTGATGGAGCAGGAGGGCATCTACTACTACTTCGAGCATACCGCCAGTACCCACACCATGGTACTGGCCGACGGACTTGGCGCGCACGTGGCGGTGGCGCCGTTCGCGCGCATCCCGTATTGCCCGCCGGGGCAGAAGGGCAGCCGGATGAAGGATGCGATCACCGACTGGTCGCTGGCGCGCACCGCGCGCAGCACCCGGGTACGCCTGGACGACTACGATTATCTGAAACCGAAGACCTCGCTGCGGGCCAATGAGACGCCGGCCGAAAGCGCCGGCGCCGTGCTCGGCGACCTGGACGTGTTCGATTATCCGGGCGAGCACCTCGATGTCGCGACCGGCCGCCGCCATGCGCAGGTCCGCGCCGAGGCGCTGAACGTCGCCCAGGCGCAGTACCAGGGCCTGACCGATGCTTGCGGGCTGCAGGTCGGCGCGCTGTTCAAGCTGCGCGATTTCCCGCAGGCCGAGCACAATCAGGAATATCTGGTGGTTGGCGCGGACACCGAGCTGGTCGAGGTGGACTACGTTTCCGGCGGCGAGGAGGTCGCCGAGCCGTTCTCGTGCGCGTTCCGCGCGCTGCGCAGCCGCCAGCCGTTCCGCACGGCGCAGACCACGCCGCGGCCGACCATCGCCGGCCTGCAGACCGCGGTGGTCGAGGGCACCAGGGCCGAGGACATCGCGGTGGACCAGCACGGCCGGGTGCAGGTGAATTTCTTCTGGAGCCCGCCGGGGACGCCGAACGCGGACTGTTCCTGCCCGGTGCGCGTGGCGCAATCGTGGGCCGGCAAACGCTGGGGCGCGCAGCAGATTCCGCGCGTGGGCCACGAGGTGGTGGTGAGCTTCCTCGAAGGCAATCCGGACCGTCCGCTGATCATCGGCAGCGTCTACAACGCCGACAACCCGCCACCCTACGCGCTGCCCGCCAACCGCACCCAGAGCGGGGTGCGCAGCCGCAGCCATCCCAACGGCGGCGCCCAGGACTACAACGAGATCTGCTTCGAGGACCGCAAGGGCAAGGAGGAGCTGCTGCTGCATGCGCAGCGCGACCTGCGCCATGAGGCCGAACACGACGAAATCGGCGAGACCGGCAACGACCGCAGCCAAAAGGTGGGCCGCAACGACCGCCTTGATGTCGGCCGTTCGCTGCGGATCGAGGCCGGGACCGAGATCGACCTGGTATGCGGGCCGGCGCGGCTGCAGCTCCGGCGGACCGGCGAAGTGGTGATCAGCGGCACCCGCATCACCCTCGACGGCCGTGTCGGAGTGGCGATCAATGCCGGGGCCAGCGTCGAAGTGGCGGCGCAGGCCAGTCTGTTGATGCGCGCCAACGCCTCGGTGCTGATCCAGTCCAACGCGGTGGCCACCGTGCGCGCCAATGCCGCGCTCGTGCTGAATGCATCGGGGCCGGCGACGCTCAAAGGGACCCCGACGACCGTCGGGTCTTCGCTGGTCGTCCCATGAGGCACGTCATGCCGCAGATCATCGAAGCCGCCCGGCAGATGCAGATATCGCCGGCTGTGCAGGCATTGCTGGCCGAGATTCAGGCGCCAGCGCCGGCGGTGCATGCGCTGCTGCGCGGGCAGGCCGCAAGCGATGCGCTGGCGCTGGCGCTGCGGCTGGCGCCGCGTCCCTATGTGGTCGCGTGGCTATGCCAGTGCGTGCGCCGGCATGCGCTGCAGGCGGACGACAGCGAGGGACTGCGCCTGGCCCAGTCGTGGGTGCAGCAACCCGACGACGCCAGCCGGCGCGTGGCGCTGGCGTACGCGGAAAACGCGGATTACCGCTCGGTCGGCGCCTGGCTCGCCGCGGCGGCGGGATGGGCCGACGGCAGTCCGGTAGCGCACGACGACGCGCCGCCGGCGGCCGAGCACCTCACCGCCACGGCCGCGCTGGCGGCGCTGCTGCAGTTGGCGGCGCGCACGCCGGACGTTTTCGACGCCACGTTGGCGGACTGGGCCGCGGAGGTCGCCCGGTTACTGTTGCCGCATGGCCAGGAGCACGCCGCATGAGCGTGCCAGCGACCGCCGTGGCGCCGCGTTTGCTGCTGGACCTGCGCGGCGAGCGCGACGTGGCCGCCGGGACGCGCACGCGCATCGAACTGGAGGGCAACGGTGCCAGCATCGGCCGCGGCGCCGACTGCCACTGGCAGTTGGACGCCGCCGGCGTATCGCGGCTGCATGCCAGCGTGCGCCATCTCGATGGGGTTTACTTTCTGGAGGATCACAGCACCAACGGCGTGCTGCACAACGGTGCGCCGCTGCGCCCTGGCTTCCCGGCGGCGCTGCGCGATGGCGATCGGGTGCAGATCGACCTGTTCGAGATCGCGGTGACGCTGCTGCCGGCCGCGTCCGGCGAGGCGATGGGGACCGGCGCCGTAGCGCCGTCGGCGGCGTTGGCGCTGCCGCCACCGGTAGTGACGACCGATGCCAGCGACGATGCCTTCGCCGCCCTGACGCCGGCGCCGGTATCGGCCACGGTGGTCGATCCGCTGGCCCTGTTCGCCACGTCGTACACCATGAGCGGCGCGACGCCGGCGCATGCCGCACCGGACTGGAACCATTCGCCGGCGCTGGCAGACGGCTATCGCGCGCGCGCCAACGTGCCGGGACCGATGCCGGAGGCGCTGCTACCCGAACACTGGGACCGGACCCGTAGCGAGTTCGCCGCCGCCCTGCCGGTCGCGCCGTCTGCCGTACCGGCGCCCGCCACGTCGGCGGCGGGCGCAGCACCGCCTGCGTCGACATCGACATCGACTGCGGTGCCGACGCCGACGCCGACTCCCGGCCCGACTGCGAGCCTGACAGCGGCTCCCATCCTGCCGCCGGCAGCGCCATCGGCGCCGACCGATGCCCACGCACGCACGTTGCTGATCGCGCTGGTCGCCGGGCTGATGGACGTGCTGCGCGCCCGCGCGGAAATGAAGAACAGCCTGCGCCTGCCGGCCACGCTGATCCGCCGCAGCGAGAACAATCCGCTGAAGTTTGCCGCCACCGCCGAGGAAGCGGTGGCGCGGCTGCTCGGTCCGCCCGATCCGGCCTATCTGGGCGGGACCACGGCGATCGACGATGCGATGCACGACGTCGGCCAGCACCAGTTGGCGCTGATGGCCGGCATGCGCGCCGCGTTCGAGCATGCGTTCGCGCACTTCGACCCGGCCCGGTTCGAGGCCGAGTCCGGCGCGCAGGGCGCGTTGGCGGGCTGGACCGGGCGCCCGTGGCGGCGCTACGTGCAGGAGTATCGCGGGCTGCAGGCCGACCCCGACGAGCGCTTCCGCCGCCTGTTCGGCGACGCATTCGCGCATGCCTACGAAGACCAGTTGCTGCGCGCGCGCGACGCCGTATCGCCACCGCATCGGGAGCGGACATGACACCGTACAACAAGGTGATCTGGAGCGAAGGACTGTTCCTGCGTCCGCAGCACATGCAGCAGCAGGAGCGCTACTTCGAGCGCTTCGTCGAACTGCGCGCCGGCGCGTTGCGTCCGCATGCCTGGGGCTTCGCCGAACTGGAGCTGGAGCAGGCGTTGCTGTCGATCGGCAAGCTGGCGATCCGCCGCGCCCGCGGCTGTTTTCCCGACGGCACCCCGTTCTCGATCCCCGACCGCGATCCGTCGCCGCCGCCGCTGGAGGTGCCCGGCGACTGCCGCGACCAGGTGGTCAGCCTGGCCCTGCCGCTGCGCGCCAGCGCGCAGCCCGACAGCGAGTGGCCCGACACCGGCCCGGCGCGGCTGGTGCGCTATCGGGTCGACGAAGCCGAGGTCGGCGACGCCTCCGGCGGTGTCCCCGGCACGGTGCGGCTGGAGGTCGGCGCGATGGCCAGCCGGCTGCGCCTGCAGTCGCAGCCGGGCGATGGCCTGGTCGAGGTGCCGATGGCGCGCATCGTCGAATGTCGCGCCGACCGCCGGGTGATCCTCGACGACGGCTTCATCCCCAGCGCCAGCCGCATCGAGGCCGCGGTCTGGCTGACCACCTTCCTGTCCGAACTGCTCGGCCTGCTGCATCAACGCGGTCAGGCGCTGGCCGGGCGCGTCGGCGGCAGCGAGCGCGGCGGTGTGGCCGAGATCTCCGACGTGCTGATGCTGCAGGTGGTCAACCGCTACCAGCCGCTGGTCGCGCACTGGGCCGCCGCGCCGCTGGAGCATCCCGAGCGCCTGTATCGATTGCTGCTGGAGATGGCCGGTGAACTGGCCACTTTCACCCATGCCAGCCGTCGCAGCGGCACGTTCCCGGCCTACCGCCACGAGGCGCTGCGCGAGAGCTTCGAGCCGGTGGTGCTGGCGCTGCGCCAGAGCCTGAGTGCGGTGCTGGAGCAGTCGGCGATCGCGGTGCCGCTGCAGCAGCGCAAGTATGGCGTCTGGGTGGGCCTGTTGCCGGACCCGAGCCTGCTGGACACGGCGGCGTTCGTGCTGGCGGTGAAGGCCGATCTGCGCGGCGAGGAGTTGCGCAAGCGCCTGCCAGGCGAATCCAAGATCGGGCCGGTGGAGAAGATCCGCGATCTGGTCAACCTGCAACTGCCGGGCATCGGCGTGGCGCCAATGGCGGTGGCGCCGCGACAGGTGCCGTACCACGCCGGCTGCACCTATTTCGAACTCGACCGCCAGGCACCGCTGTGGAAGTCGCTGCGCAGCTCCGGCGGTATGGCGCTGCATTTCGGCGGCGGCTTCCCCGGCCTGGAACTGGAACTGTGGGCGGTGAGGAACTGACATGTCCGAGCACCCCCTGGACGATGCGACCGTGCTGCGCGCGGCGACGGCGGCAGGCCCGGCCGAGGCCCCGGCGCCGCGGCCGGCGCCCGCCGCCGCCGCCCCGGACCTCGATGCGGCGATGCAGGCCGTTCCCGGCGCGATGCGCGGCAACGCGCTGGTGCGCGTGGCCACGCCGTTGCTGTTGCTCGCGGTGCAACTGCGGCACTCGCTGCAGGCGCCGGACATCGCCGCGCTGCGCGAGGGTTGCTGCGAGCGCCTGCACCGTTTCGAGGACGACGCCTGCCGCCAGGGCGCCGATCCGAAAGCGGCGCTGGCGGCGCGCTACGCGCTGTGCACGCTGCTGGACGAGGCGGTGCTGGCCTCGCCGTGGGGCGAGGTCAGCGGCTGGTCGCAGCGCACCCTGCTGGTGACCTTCCATGGCGAAACCTATGGCGGCGCCAAGGTGTTCGACCTGCTCGACCGCCTGGTCCGCGACCCGGCACGCCACCTGGAGCTGCTGGAGTTGCTGTTCCTGGCGCTGGCGCTGGGATTCGGCGGGCGCTATCTGGTCGAGCCGGGCGGCCAGGCGCGGCTGGCCGACCGCCAGGCCGAACTGCACCGGCTGATCCAGCGCCAGCGCGCGCCGCTGCCGGCGGAGCTGTCGCCGCAGTGGCGCGGCGCCGATGCGCCGCTCGAACGCGGTTCGGCGCTGATGCCGCTGGCGATCGCCACGGTGGTGTCGCTGTGCCTGGTGGCCGTGGTGTTCCTGCTGCTGTACGCGCGGCTCAACCGGATGGCCGCGCCGATCAGCGCGCAGTTGGCCGGGATCGGCATGGAGCGCGCGACCCTGCCGCGCGCGCCGGCGCATCCGGCCGCGCCGGTGTCGCTGGTGCTGTTCCTCGAGCCGGAGCAGCGCGCCGGGCTGCTGACCGTCAGCACCGATGCGGACGGGCGCTCCACCATCCGCATTTCCAGCGCGGCGATGTTCGTTTCCGGCGGGACCGAGGTTGATCCCCGCCAGCACGGGCTGCTACGGCGGATCGCCGCGGCGCTGCAGCGCGTGCCGGGCAGGGTGTTGGTGATCGGACACACCGACGACCAGCCGGTGCGTTCGCTACGGATCAAGGACAACTACGCGCTCTCTACGTTGCGTGCCGAAAACGTCGGTGCTCTGCTCGCCGCCGGCCTGTCCGATCCGCGCCGGATCGAGACCAGCGGCGCGGGCGACTCGCAACCGCTGGCCACGCCGCCGCAGCTGGCCGAAAACCGCGCGCGCAACCGGCGCGTGGAGATCGTGCTGATCCCCGAGGGCTGAACGATGCCGCACCTTTCCGATTTCACCCGCCTGCGCGGCTTGTCCGACGCGGCGCTGCTGCTGGCGCTGGCGACGCTGGTCTGGGTCGGCGGTCCGTATCTCGGCCTCGGGCAGTGGCAGCCGCTGCGCAGCGTGCCCGCACGGCTGCTGGCGATCGCCTTGGTGGTGGTCGGCTGGGCAGTGTGGCGCTGGCTACGGCAATGGCGGGCCAAGCTGCGGCAACGGCGCATGGCCGATGCGCTGGCGGATGGGGGCGGCGACAGCCAGACCCGCGCCGATGAGGAACAGGCGCGCCTGCGCGGGCGGTTCGCCGAGGCGATGAAGCTGCTGCGCCGCCGCCGCCGCGAAGGGCACGGCCTCGACGTGCTGCCGTGGTACTTGCTGATCGGCGCGCCGGGATCTGGCAAGAGCACCTTGCTGGAGCACTCCGGCCAGAACTTCCCGTTGCAGCAGCAGTTCGGCGCGCAGCCGCTGGCCGGGGTCGGCGGCACCCGCTCGTGCGACTGGTGGTTCGCCGATCGTGCGGTGTTTCTCGACAGCGCCGGGCGCTGGACCACGCAGGAGTCCGACGCCACTGCCGATGCCGCCGCCTGGCAAGGATTTCTCGGCCTGCTGCGGCGTCATCGCCGGCAGCCGCTGAACGGCGTGATCGTCGCGGTCAGCGCCAGCGACCTGCTCGACCCCGACGACGCCCGCCGCGCGCAGCACGCGCGGACGCTGCGCCGCCGGCTGGACGAACTCGGCGAGCGCCTGCGCGCTACCGTGCCGGTCTACCTGGTGCTGACCAAGTGCGACCTGATCGCCGGTTTTACCGATTTCTTCGCCGACCTCGATGCGCCCGGACGTGCCCAGGTGTGGGGATTGACCCTGCCGGCGCCGCGCGCCGCCGCCGGCCCCGATCCGACGACGCTGTTCCCGGTCGAGCTGGAGCGCTTGCTGGAACGCATCGATGCGCGCGTCATCGACCGTCTGCGCGATGGACGCGATCCGTACCGGCGCGCGACGATGCTGTCGTTTCCGCAGCAGTTGCGGCTGCTGCAGCCGGCGCTGGCCGACGTCGTGCAGTCCGCGTTCGGCGCTCACGGCTACGGCGCGCAACCGTGGCTGCGCGGCATGTACCTCACGTCCGGGACCCAGCAGGGGCATGCGATGGATCGGGTGATGTCGGCGGTGGCCGGACACTTCGGTCTGGCCATGGCCTCGCTGCCGCCAGCGTTGGACAAGCCGCGCACCTACTTCGTCGCCCGCCTGCTCGAGGAGGTGATCTTCGCCGAGGCCGGCCTGGCCGGTGGGCATGCGCGCGGCGGCCGGCGCTGGCGGGTGCTGCAACTGGCGGCATGGGTCGGTCTCAGCGTCTCCACGTTGCTGCTGTTGTCGCTCCTGGCCGGCAGCTACGCGCACAACGCGCAATTGATCGCCGACGTGCGCGCGGTACTGCAGCAATACCCCGCCGGCGCGCGACGCGAGGCCGACACCGAACAGGGCTATTACGTCGCCGCGCTGCAACGCTTCGATATCCTGGTCAAAGCGCGCGATACCGCGCTGCCCCCCGGCCGAGCGGTGCCGTGGTCGCGGCGCGTGGGGCTGTACCAGGGCGCGGCGCTGGCGCAGGACGTGCAACGCGCCTATCTGCGCGATCTCAACGCACTGTTGTTGCCGGCACTGGGCGAGGCCCTGCGCGACGGGCTGGACGAGGCAGGCAACGCCCCGCAGCGGCTGTACCAGCTCCTGAAGGGCTACCTGATGCTCGGCGAGCCGGCGCGACGCCAGGTCGGGCAACTGGCCAGTCTGGCGATGCAGCAATGGCGCGGTCTGTTCCCGCAGGATCCGGCGCTGCGCGCGGCGCTGGACACCCACCTGCGTGCGCTGCTGAGCGCCAGCGCCGGCGCGCGCGCGTTGCCGCTGGACCGGGCGCAGGTCGAGCGCACCCGCGCCAGCCTGCGTACCGCGCAACTGCCGGCGCTTGTCTATGGAGGCTTGTCGTTGGCACAGGCCGGACGCGGCGCGCAGGCGCCACGCCTGGACCGCCGTCTGGGCCTGCTCGGCGATGTGTTCCAGCGTCGCAGCGGGGTACCGCTGTCCGAACCGCTGCCGGCGTTATTCACCCGCGAGGCCTTCCAGGGCCAGATCGACGGCGGCATCGACCAGGCGGTCCGCCAGTTCGCCGCCGACGACTGGGTGCTGGGCAGCGCACCGCTCGATCCGCTCGCGCGTTCGCAGTTGGCGCGTGGCGTGCTGGCGCTCTACCAGCGCGACTACATCGCCGCCTGGCAGGGGCTGATGGACGATCTGCAACTGCGGCCGGTCGCCACCACCGCACAGGCCAGCGCGGTGGCGGCCAAGCTCGGCGGCCCCGGGTCGCCGCTGAAGGCGTTGCTGAGCCTGCTGCGCGAACACACCACCGCGTTGGGCGTGAAGCCGGCGCAGGGCCAGGAGGCGGCGGCCGACCCGTCCCGGCGCGCCGAGGCGGAACCGATCGAGCGCCATTTCGAGGCATTGAACCGGCTCTCCGATCCGACCTCCGGCGGCGCCTTGGATCAGGCCCTGACCACGCTCAACCAGATGAGCCGCACGTTGTTGACCGCCGGTGTCGGCGGCGCCGACCAGAACGATCCCGCGCTGCTGATCGCCGCGCAACAGGCCGGGCAACTGCCGCCGCCGCTGCAGGGTTGGGTAGCGGCGCTGGCCGGGCAGAGCCGGGCGCTGGTCGCCGACGGCGCCGGCGATGCGCTGCGCAGCCGCGAACGTCAGGCCGCCGGGCAGGACTGCGCCCTGTTCGTGCGCGGCCGCTTCCCGTTCGTGGCGCAGGCCGCTGCCGAGATCCCGCTGCGCGATTTCGCCGAACTGTTCGCGCCGGGCGGGCGCCTGGATCGATTCTTCCAGCAGTCGATCGCCGACAAGGTCGATACCGGCACGCGCAACTGGCGCTGGAACGAGGCGACGCCGCAGGTCGGCGCCGACGACGTGTTGCAGCGCGCGCAACTGGCCGCGCGCATCCAGCAGATGTTCTTCGCCGGCGGCGCGCAGCCGCGGGTCGACTTCGAGGTCGTGCTGCCTGCGCAGTCGGGGGTGGGGCGGCTGCTGCTGGAAGTGGACGGACAACGTGTGGAAACTCAGGCCGGCGCCGCCGCCAGCCAGTCGATGCGTTGGCCGGGACCACAGCCGGGCATGGCGCGGCTGTCCGCCTGGGACATTGCCGGGCGTCCGCTGCCGCCGGTCGAGTACCGCGGCGCCTGGGCATGGTTCCGTCTGCTGCAGGCCGGCGCGCTGCGCCCGACCGGCGACATGCGCTACGCGGCGCAGTACCCCTCCGGCCAGGGCGAGGTGCGCCTGGAACTGCGCCCGGCGAGCCTGCGGCATCCGTTCGCCGATACCACGCTGCAGCGGTTCCGTTGTCCATGACGTCGGTCCTCGCGCATCCGGGTTTCCACGGCAAACTGCCCTGCGCGGGGGACTTCGTGCAGCGGCGCTTGCCGGCGACGTTCGTCGCCCCGTGGGATGCGACGATGCAGCGCCTGCAATGGCAGGTGCGTGATCAGGCGCCGGCCGCGCCTGTCTGGAACTTCGTGCTCGCGCCGGGGTTGTGCGGCGCCTGCGCCTGGGCAGGCGCGCTGGTCGCCAGCCGCGATCGGGTCGGCCGCCGTTTCCCGATGACCATCGCCGCCGCGCTGCCGGTGGGTGCGCGTCATCCGCCGTGGCTGGCCGCGGCTGCGGCGCTGCTCGAATCGGCATCGGCGATCGACGACGTCGACAGCTTCGATCGTGCCTGCCAGGCGCTCGCCGCAACCGCAACGGTGCCGAATGCGCAATGGCCGCCGCCTCTGCGCGCCGGTGCGTTGTGGTGGAGCAGCCGCGACCATGGCCACAGCGGCGTCTGGGTCGCCACCGACGGCCTGCCGGGGCCGCAACAGGCGGCCATGCTGCTGGGCCAGGGCGAGGCGGCGTCGGAGCCGGTGCGATGAGCGCCGGCTACGTCTGCGCAGGGCGTACCGCGGCGGGCAACGTGCGCCGCCAGAACCAGGATGCGATCCTGCTGCGCGAGGATGTGGGCTTGTGGGCGGTGGCCGATGGCTTGGGCGGACACAGCGCCGGCGAGGTGGCCAGTCGCATGGTGGTCGAGCGCCTCGGCACATTGCCGCGTCGCGGCGGCGTGGTCGATTTCGTCGAAGGCATCGACGCCGCGCTGGGCGAGGTCAACGCCGAACTGCGCGCACTGGCCCGCCGCCGCAGCGTGGACGTGATCGGGTCCACCGTGGTGATGCTGGTGCACGACGCCGATCTGTTGCTGTGCGGCTGGGTCGGCGATAGCCGTGCCTATCTGTTCGAGTCCGGCGTGCTGCATCCGCTCACCCGCGACCATGTCGCCGGCTGCGACGACGGCGCCGCGCGCTCCGGTCGGCATGCGCCGGCGTCGGGCGTGCTGACCCGTGCCATCGGTGCCGACGACCTGCTGTGCGTGGACTGGATGGTGTTGCAGCGTCGCCCCGGACAGTGCGTGTTGCTGTGTTCCGACGGCATCAACAAGGAGCTGGACGATACGGAAATCGCCGCGCACTGCCGTCGCGCGGCGGATCCGCACACGCTGGTGGCCCGCCTGTTCGACAGCGCACTGGCGCGCGCCGGCCGCGACAACGTCTCGGCGATCGTGTTGCGCCTGGACGATGCAGCGTCGCCATGACCGAGCCCGACGACGCCGCGTCCGCAGGCCCGCACGGTGCGGCCACAGATGCGACCCGGGTCGCGCCGCTGAGCACGCGCCGCGAGCCCGTCGATGCCGCCGCGCAGGTCGGGTCCGAAGGCGTTGCCGACGATCCCGACGCCACCCGGGTCGCTCCGATCAGCGCCGAGCCCAGCGTGCCCGACAGCGCCACCCACTCCAGTTGGCAGCGCCTGGGACGGCTGCCGGGCGACGCCGTGGTCGGCATCGGCACGATGCTGAAGGGCCGTTTCCTGCTGGAACGCGAGATCGGGCGCGGCGGCATGGGAGTGGTCTACCTGGCCCGCGACGAGCGCAAGGTCGAGGCCCGCGACCGCGACCCGTACATCGCGGTGAAGGTACTCAACGACGAGTTCCGCCAGCATCCGCACGCGCTGATCGCGCTGCAGCGCGAGTCGCGCCGCGCGCAGCACCTGGCGCACGACCACATCGTGCGCGTCTACGACTTCGACAAGGACGGCGCCATCGTCTTCATGACGATGGAGTACGTCCAGGGCAGCGACTTGCGCAGCCTGATCGGCGCCCGGCACGGCAACGGCCTGCCGATGGCGCAGGCCTGGCCGCTGATCGCAGGCATGGGCCAGGCGCTGCGGCGCGCGCATGCCGCCGGCATCGTGCATTCGGACTTCAAGCCCGGCAACGTGATGGTCGACGAGAACACCGTCGCCAAAGTGTTCGATTTCGGCATCGCCCGTGCGGCCAAGCTGGCCGGCGCCGATGCCAGCGACGACCGCACCCTGTTCGACGCCACCTCGCTCGGTGCGATGACGCCGGCCTATGCCAGCCCGGAGATGCTGGACGGACGCGAGCCGGCGTTCGCCGACGACGTCTACGCATTCGGCTGCGTGGTCTACGAACTGCTCGCCGGACGCCATCCGTTCGACAAGCGGACCGGTGCGCAGGCCCGCGAAAAGGGACTGCAGCCGGCGCCGCTGCCCGGCCTGGACCGGCGCGGCAACCGCGTACTGCGGCGTGCGCTGGCCTTCGACGCGCGCCAGCGTCCGGACATGGCCACGCTGCTGGCGCAGTTGCGCCCGCGCACGCGCCGCGAGCGCTGGTTGCGTCGGGCTGGCGTCGGTTTGCTGGCGCTCGCACTGGTGGTGGTGGTGGCGGCCGTGCTGCATCTGCAACGGCAACGGCAGCAGGTCGCGCAGGTGCTGGACGGGCTTGCGCCGGGGTCGGCCCAGCGGTTCGTCGACGAGACCCGGGCCGCGCGCGCGCTGGCGGCGCTGGACAGCGACGAGCGCCAGCGTCTGATCCTCGACCACAGCGCGGCGCTCGAAGCCTTTCTGCTCGCCCGGCTCGACGCCTATTGGCAACCCGGGCAGGGGCGGCTCGACTACGCGAGCACACAGCGGCTGTTCGCATTGCGCGAGCGCTGGAGGCTGTTCTCGCCGCAGTTGGAGGCGCGTCGCGCCGGCATCCGGCAGCAGCGCGATCTGCTGCTCAACGCCCTGGACACGCGGTTGAGCCGGGCCGTCGCCGAGGGCCGGTTGTCCGAGGACCAGCCCGACAACGTCGTGATGCTGATGACGCGCATCCGTGCGCTCGCGCCGGACAGCGGCCTGGCGCGGCAACCCGAACTGGAACTGCGCTACGAGCGTGCGCTTGAGGACGCGTTGGAGCGTGGCGACCGCACCGCCGCGCGGCGCTGGCTGGACAGCGGGCGCAAGGCGTTTCCCGCATCGACGCGGTTGCCGGCGTATGCCGCCCAGCTCAGTGCCGGCGCCGCGCCGACCAGGGCCGTTGCACGCGATGGCAAGGCGCTGGCCGAGGCCGAGGTGGCGTCGCGGATCGAGTCGATGCGTACCGCAGCCGCGGCGCACGATGTGGCGAAGGTTCGCGATCTGCTCGCGCAGATCGCAGCGCTGCGGCCCGATCATCCGCTGCTCGCCGGCGCGGGCCGGCAGATGCTGGTGGATGCCTATCTCGGCCGCGCTCGCGCATTGGCGCTGGAGGGACGCTGGGACGCTGCGGCGGCGACGACCCGGGAGGGGGTGTCGGTGGCGCCGGCGCCGGCGCCGTCTCTGCGCCAGGCCGACGCGCGCTATGCGTTCGCGGTCGATCTGCTGCGTGTGGCCGCCACGCCGGACGCAGCGGCGATGCAGGCACTGCGCGCACGCGCCAGGCGGCTACGGGCGCAGGATGCGGCCGGCTACCGCCGCTTCGCCACCGATCTCGCCGGCCAGGCGCGCTCGCGTGCCGCCGCCGCGCTGCTGGCGCGTCTGCAGCAGGCCGAGCCGCAGACGCAGCGGAATACCGCCGATGCGTGCCGCATTCCTGGCATCGTCGGCAGCGGACGTGCCTGTGCGGATGATCTCGGCGCGCAGGGACGCGGACCGGCGCTGGTCGTGTTGCCGTCGCCATCGGGGGGCGCGCTGGCGATGATGCGCAACGAGATCAGCGTCGCCGACATCGCAGCGTTCTGCAGTGCCACGCAGGGCTGCAAGCTGCCGCGGCAGGCCCGGCCGCAGGCGGCCGCCGAGCGCATGTCGATCGATCTGGTGGAGCGGTACGCGCGCTGGCTGAGCGAGGCCAGCGGCTACACCTATCGCTTGCCGCGCGACGCGCAATGGCTGCATGCCGCACTCGCTGGCGGTAGCTCCGGCGCCTGCGAGAAAGCGGTATCCAACCGCTGGGGCTTGCTCAACATGGCCGGCGGGGTTGGCGAATGGGTCCGCGACGGAGCGAGCATCCGCGTGCGCGGTGGCGAAGGCGATAAAGATGCGTGCGCCGGCAGCGGCGGCAAGGCAGGCGATGGCAACGCCGCTCGCGGCATCGGCGCGCGCCTGGTGAGGGACGTGAAGTGACCGAGTGGGAGCAGCGGGTCAACCGGGTGTTGGGCATGCTCAACGACGCCCAGGCAACGCGGCGCATGGCGCCGGACGAGTACCGCGCGCGCCGGCGCGCGCTGCTGTGCGATGCGTTGCTGCATGGCCGTGGCGCGGTCGCGCCGCCCGCAACGGGATTCGCAACATCCCCCGCGATGACGCGGTGCCGTCGTCGTGCGGCGATGGCGGGCTGGTGGAAACTGCCGTTGTGGGGCGCGTGCATGCTGCTCGGCGCGATGGCGGTCTATTGGTCCTCCAGCTCCCTCTGACCGGCGGCCGCGTTCAGGCGTCGTGCGGATCGCCCGAGATCACCTGCAATTCGGCAATGCCGCCGGGGGCGAGGTCGCGCAGCAGCGCCGCGAAGTCCAGCCCGACCAGGCGTTGCGCGCGGCGCAGCAGCAGCGGCACCGGGCTCGATGGTTCGCGCCTTGCGTAGTAGTCGCAGAGCTGTTCCAGTGCGCGCATCACGTCCTCGCGGCGCTCGATCGCCCCGTTGCCCGCCCTGGCGACGCCGACGGCACGCTTGCCGTCGCTGGCGGCGTCGGCGGAGGATTGCTCCATGGACGCGTTGCGTTTGAGCAGATACGTGGCCAGGAATGCGCGCAGTTCGTGCAGGTCGCGCAAGGCGGGGTCCAGCGCCGGACCGCTGCCCGGCGTCCGCTCGGTGAACAGTCGGATGATCGCGGCCAGCGCCTCTTCTGCGCGCAGCAGCGTCGCGTCCAGATCGACCAGCGCTTGCAGCGGAATCTCGCGCAGGCAGGTATCGATCGCGCCTAGCCCGGGGCGCTCCTCGTCGACGCCATCGGCCTCGCGTTGCACGCCTTGCGCCAGGCGCAGGTCGCGCAGCGAGAAATGCGCCGGATGCAGGCCTTGCAACAATCGGGTGGAGCGCACGGTGTGCAGCGTCGCGTGATCGACCAGCGAGGCGAGGGCATTGACGCGTTCGATGGGGTCGGCGTCGGCCTCCAGGCGCGGGTGGACAGCGTCCCAATAGCGTTCCAGCAGCAGGCTGAGCAAGGTCAGCCCGTCCGCCCAGCCGGCGAACCCGTCCAGATGAAGGCGCGCCGTGCACAGGTGGGTGACCACGCGCAGATCTTTCGCGCGCAGCAGCAACGCAGTGGCCTGCTCGGCCACTTGCCGCCACGGCGGCTGCTCCGACGCGATCACCCCGGCACCCAGCGCGCGTTCCGGGCGCGGTCGCGCCACCTCTTCCAGGGCCTGGAACTGTGCGTCGTATTCCAGGTTAGGTCCGGCTGGTTCGGCGCTGTCGATCGGCTGCAGCAGGCGTTCGATCTCTTCGGTCATGGTCATGCCTGGCTCGCCGGAGGCTGGCAGGACGTGGCGTGCGCTTGGGCAGCGGGCCAGCCCAGCCCGGACGACGACGCTTCCGCGACAGCCAGAACGCACTCGCGCAACCAGCGGTGCGGGGTGTGGCCGTCGCTGCGTCGATGCCAGGCCATCGCCAGCGCCGCATCGGGGAGCGCGAAAGGCAACTCGAAATGCGCCACCTCCGCCTCGACAGCAGCCGTCAGCAGGCAGGCCGGAACGGTGGCGACCATGTCGGTATGGGCCAGGATGTCCAGCAGCATGCCGTGGTTCGCGGCCTTCACCGCGATCTGGCGGGTCAGTCCCAGCGCCTGCAGTTCCACATCGATCACGTCGTTGCCCGGAGAGTGGACCAGTTGCACGTGCTGCAGTGCGCAATATTCTTCCATTGTCGGCGGCAACGAGCCGCGCGGGTGGCCGTGGCGCTGCGCCATCACATAGCGGTCGTCTGACAGACTGCGCACGCGCAGGGATGGATGAATGGCATGGGCGCCGTCCAGCAGCACATCGATGTCGCCGTTTTCGAACGCCTCCAGCGCCGCCTGGCCGGCAACGTGTACGAAACTCAAGCCGATCGCCGGATTGCCGCAGGCGTGCACCCGACAGACCAGGCTCGCGGCTAGCGTGGCGAATGCGTAGGCGCTGCCGGCGATGCGGAAAGTGATCTCTGCGGTGGACGGATCGAACGCGTTGCCGTGTTTTCCCAACAGGCTCAGCCGCCCGATCGCGTCGCGCAGCGGCGCCTCCAGCGCCAGCGCCATCGGCGTGGCGACCATGCCGCGCCCGGTTTCCGATGGCGTGAGCAATGGGTCCTTGAACAGCACACGCAAGCGTGCCAGTTGCGAAGACAGCGCAGGCTGGCTCATGTGCAGCCGCTGTGCGGCACGGGTGACGTTCTTCAGTTCCAGGAGCGTGTCGAGCGACACGAGCAAAGGAAGATCGGTGGGTCGCAGATCCATGAGCGCCTCGTGGTTCGGATGAGGGGGCCGGTACCGCGTCCGGCCGGACTTCACGGTAGGCCTGCCCGGCTACGTCGGGGTTTCAGATCGGCGCCGCTTTGTTTCATTTGTCACAGAGGCTTTGGCGTCGTGGAAAATCCCGGCGCCTGCGCCCGCAATGTCCGTTCCAGCGCCTGCGCCAGCGATCCTGGCGAATAAGGCGTCCGCAGCATCTGGTAGTCGCTGCGAGCGCGTGCCGCCGCGGCGGGCGGCTGCCCGGCCTGGATCAGCAGCAGCGGCAACTGCGGGGCGACGGCGTTCAGGGCGTGGATAGCCTGGTCGGCGGCATCGGCGTCGTCGCATTGCACGACCAATCCGTCGAACCTGTCTGGCTCGTCGAGCAGCATGCGGCACGCCGCGGCGGCTTGCAGATGCCCGACAGGCTCGTGGCCGAGCGCGGCCAGCATCTCTTCCAAGCGTTCGAGCGCGGCGCGATCCGCGCATAGCAGCAGCAGTCGACGATGGCTGGGCTGGACGGACTGCTGTACTTGCGCGGTGCAAGGCAGGCAGAGCGGCAATTCGATGACGAACGTAGTCCCGGTGCCGACCTGACTGTGCACCTCGATCCGGCCATCGTGGTTGCCGACGATTTGCTTGACCGTCGCCAGGCCCAATCCGTTGCCGCCGGCACGGGTGGTGTAGAACGGATAGAAAATGCGCTCGAGGCGATCGGCGGGAATGCCGATGCCGCGGTCGGCGACGCTCAGGCGCAGCGTCCGTTGGTCGGTGCCGACGCATAGCCGGATCGACACGATGCCCCGCCGGCGCATGGCCCGCACCGCGTTGTGGACCAGATTGAGGATCACCTGCTGCAATTGCGAGGCATTGCCATGCACATATAGCGGCCGGTCGTCGATCCGCACGTCTAGCCTTACCGCGCCGGAGAACGACACGCGCAACAGCGTCTGTGTCTCCCGCAGCAGCGCAGCCAGATCGACCAGTTGCACATTGTGTTTTTGCGCGCGGCCGAAATCCAGGATCGCCTCGATCAGATTGCTGGCGTGGCCGGTGGCCCGCTCGATCGCCACCAGGTGGGAACGCGCATGCGCGCCGGGCGACAGGGCGGACAGCGCCATCTCCGCGTTGGCGCGGATCGCACCGACGATGTTGTTGAAGTTGTGCGAGATGCCGCTGGCCATGGCGCCGATGGTCTCCATGCGTCTTGCCTGCTCCAGGCGTCTCTCCAGTGCGTTGGCTTCGTTCTCGAGCCTGCGCCGGATCACCGCCTCGGCCAGCATGTCCAGCGCGCTGTACAGCAACGGAAACAATTCTGAATTGCGCGGGAAGCCGCCGTGTCGCTCATTGCGTTGCAGGCACAACATCGCCGTGCCGCCGCCGGAATGACGCCTCAGGTACACCCAATGGGCCCCGCGCAGCCGCTTGCCGGCAGGGTACGGCAGCGGTACGGCATCGCCCCCGCCGGCGACGGCGGCCATGTCGTGCGGCGCGCCGTCCGCCGCGACCGGCAGCGCCAGCGCCGCTGCGGTGGCCGCATGTACGCGGGCATCGCGCGGTTCCGGCCAGGTCGAGGTCGGCGCGGCGCCGCTGTCGAGGATCAGGGCCGAATACGGCAGATCGAGCCAGGCCGCGATACGTCCGGCCGCCGCGGTGATGGCGTGGTCGATCCGCGCGCGATCGCTGCCGATCAGCTCGCGCGAGATCGACACCATGATGCGGCCGAACTCGGCGCGCCGGCGCAGCGTGCTCGCACGGCGGCGTAGCAGCAGGGTCAGGTGCACCAGCATCGCGACCATGATCGCGGCCATCGCCAGCATGCACAGGCGCAGCGTTGCGCGCAGCGTATCGAGCGCGAGCATGCGCTGTTGGAGGTCGCCGCGCACGCGGCGGTAGGACGCCAGTTCAGTGACGGGACGCATACGTTCGATGCTGGCCTCGGTCGCCGGCAGCAGCTCCAGCAGCATGCGTCCGTGCGTCAGCAAGGGGGATGGTCCGCGACCGTGCGTGGCGGCCTCCAGTCGCGCGCGCGCCAGCGCCTGGATGTCCGCGCTGTTGTCCATGCTGAGGCGGTGCATCGCGCTGCCCAGCGCGCCGAGCCGTCGCAGCTCGGCCCGGTCGAGGCTGTCGCGCATGCGTGCGTCGCTCTCGCGCCAGAAGTACGCCAGCGAATTTCCGAGCAGCGCGTTCTGCGTCTTGAACAGTTCCAGTTGCGCCGACTTGGACCGATAGTCTCGCTCGAGCGCGCGGATCGCCGCGATCAGCGGTTCGTCGGATTGCGCCAATCCATGCAGTTGCTGCAGCGCTTTCCAGGCGTGCCGGTTGTCGTCGACGATGCGGTCGTCGTCGTGCAGCAGGCCCGCACGCAACTCCAGTACGCCCTTATGCATGCAGGTGTCGGCGATGTTCAGCGCATCCAGGGTGCTCATGGCCAAGTCGTAACGATGGGCCTGCTCGTCGAGCAGGCGGGTGACTGTTTCGACGGTCGCCATCGCGACCAGCAGGATGGTGGACATGGCGATGACGGTCTTCATCGCGGTCGATCCGTGACCGGGTGTCCGTCATGGTTGCCGGTGAGCGCCCGCAAGAACGCGGCGATGTCGGCGATCTCCTCGCGGCGCAGCACCACGGCGAGCTGCGCCTGCGCCATTGCGTCGATAGCCCACTCCATGGTCGGTGCGCTGCCATCATGGAAATAGGGCGCGGTCGCGTCGACATTGCGCAGGCTCGGAACGCGCAACCTGGCCACGCTGTGGCGGGCGGCTGGAGAAAACACCCCACTACGCTGGAACAGGTTCCCGCCTACGCCGCGGCCCTGATGGCAGGCGATGCAGCCCACCGATTTGCAACTGCGGTAGCCACGCAGCTCCTGCGTTGTCAGCGCGTCGTCGTCGCCTTGCAGCCAGCGATCTAAGCGGCTGCCGGGCGTGGTGAGCGCGCGTTCGTCGCTGGCGATCGCATCGAGCAGCGTCACGCGGTCGGGGGGGCGCCGGTAGGCACGTTCGAAATCGCGGACGGACCCGGCATCGCCGCGCAATCGCCGTACGAGCGTTGCCACATCGGCCCGCATTTCCCCTGGATTCTGCAGCGACGCCAGCGCCTGTTCGTGCAGCGTGCGCAATTCCCCTCCCCGGTTCAGGCGGAAGGACAGCGTGGCATTGAACACGGCGGGAGTGTTGAACACGGGCGGGGGCCTGCCGTCGACCTCGTTCAGCGCTCGATGGCCGGCACCATTGCTGCCGATGTCGTGGCAGGACTGCCACGACAGCCGGCCATCGCCAGACAGGCGCGAGGCGCGGAACAGGCGCGCGCCCAGCGCGACCCTGGCCGGATCCAATCCGGTCGGCGCGGGTAGCGGATGGATCGGTTCGTTCGACGCGCGTTCGCTCTGTGCGGTCATGGCTGCGGGGCTGGCGCATGCGCTCAGCACAGTCAGGACATTCCGCAAGAAGGCCGTACGCGCCGGTCGGATCACCGCGTCCGCTCCACCTGCGGGGTGAAGACATAGCCCACACCGCGGATGGTGACGATCAGCTCCGGAGACCTGGGGTCGCGTTCCAATTTGCGGCGCAGCCGCAGGATCTGGACGTCGATGCTGCGATCGAAGACATCGTCATGCAGGCGTGTGGCCCGCAGCAGATGCTCGCGGCTGAGCGGCCTTCCCGGCGCACCGGCGAAGGCGCGCAGCAGCGCATACTCGCCCTTGGTCAACGCGATGGGCTGGTTACCGACGGCGGTCACCGTGCGCGCATTCAGGTCGAAATGCCAGTCGCCGAATGCGTAGCCGCCCTCATCGGATGCATGGGCCGGTGCGGAGCGCGCAAGAGAATGCCGGCGCAGGACTGCGCGGACGCGCGCGGTGAGCTCGTGCAGACCGAACGGCTTGGGCAGATAGTCGTCGGCGCCCAATTCCAGGCCGACCACGCGATCGATCTCGTCGTGCCTGTGACCTGTGATGATTATCACGGGAATATCCGAATCGCGGCGCAATTCACGCAGAAGATTCAGTCCGTCCTCATCCTGTAGCATCAGATCGAGCAGCAGAATATCCGGCTGCTGTGTGCGGAGCTGTTGCTTCATGGCGGCGCTGGTACTGACCGCGGATGCTTCCATGCTTTGCATGCGCAGATGATCGACGACGACCTGCGCCATTGCCGAATCGTCGTCCAATACCAGCACCCTTGGCATGTAGGTGCTTGTACTTGTCTTCGACATGCGCTGCCCCCTCAGGATGAGGGCGTATTAGAGTTTACATTTCAGTGCGCCATGTCAGAAAAGTCAAAGATCCGGTCCGCCATGCCGGGGTCTCTTTACCTTCCGTTTGGCTTTCGGCGCTTTGCGTGCGTCGTGCATTTTTCGGCTTCCGGCGCTTTTTTGCCGTTCTCGCCATGCCACCATTTTGAAATTTTCTACGGAAGGGCGGCGAACTTGTCTACGGGAAAGAGCCGGGTTCATTGACGCGATTTCTCGCGACGCTGTCGCTTGGCTTGCCGGCAATGCGTGGGATATCGCCACCAGCGCCACCTGAGCGCCGCCACGTTGATGGACGACCGCTGGATCGTGGGCGCTTCGCGGGCAACTCTCTGCAGTGGTGGCGCCGGCGCGCGCGTAGTGGCCGGCGGCCAGCGCCGGCGTCTGGGCAAGCTCGGGTCGCTCGTGCGCCGGCAGTGGCGCAGGATCGAATGCCTGCAGGCGCTGGAACCGGCAATCGGGCACCTGCGGCAGGAGCGTCCCGGCTGGATCGCCGCTGCTTCAATCGTATCCAGGGTGATGCGCCGACCACCGCCAGCGCGGCCGCCGGCGACCGCATCCGTTGGCTGCTACGCCGGACCGCGTTTTTGCGTGTCTGCATTCGGAGCATCGTGCGCGCGATCGGCCGACGCGGATCACCCCGCCACGTGGTTCTGGCCAGATCGCACCGGCCATGCCCGTCGCGGCTGAAGTCCTACAAGGGCATCGCGCGGATCGCTTCAGTGCGAGCGATCCACCGCCAGCCGCGCCAGCGCCGCCAGCGCGTCGGCGCGGGCGCCGTGGCGGTGCAGGCTGTCGCGCATCGTTGCCGCCAGTTCGGTGAGCTTGGCCTTGGCGCCCTCCATGCCGAGCAGCGCCGGGTAGGTGGACTTGGCCTGCGCCGCGTCCTTGCCGGCGGTCTTGCCGAGCTGTTCGGAACTGGCTTCGATGTCGAGGATGTCGTCGCGCACCTGAAACGCCAGGCCCAGCGCGCTGGCGAAGGCATCCAACTGCGCCAGCGCGGCGGCGTCGGCGCCGCCGGCCAGCGCACCCAGGCGCACGCTGGCGCGGATCAGCGCCCCGGTCTTCAATGCGTGCATGCGCTGCAGGTCGGCCAGTGGTTGCACCGTGCCGGTGGCGTCGATGTCCAGGGCCTGGCCGCCGCACATGCCGGCCGCGCCCGCGGCCTCGGCCAGGGTCTGCAGCCAGCGCACGCGCAATGCCGCATCGGCCGCGTCGGCGCCGGCCAACAGCGAGAAGGCCAGGCTCTGCAGCGCGTCGCCGGCGAGGATCGCGGTGGCCTCGTCGAAGGCGATGTGCACGGTGGGCTGGCCGCGGCGCAAGGCGTCGTCGTCCATCGCCGGCAGATCGTCGTGCACCAGCGAATAGGCATGGATCAGTTCCACCGCCAGCGCCGGCGCATCCAGTCGCGCTGCGTCGACGGCGAACAGCGCGCCGCTGGCGTAGACCAGCAGCGGACGCATGCGCTTGCCGCCGCCGAGGGTGGCGTGGCGCATCGCCGCGTGCAGGCGCTGCGGTGCGGCCGCGGCGCTGGGCAGGTGCAGGTCCAGGCCGGCTTCCACGCGCTGGCGCCAGCGCGCGAACGCGGCGTCAGCCGCCATGGAGCGGGGCGGGATCGAACGGCTCGGCGGTATCCGGCTGCTCCGGATCGCTGAGCAGGCGCACGCGCAGTTCGGCCTGTTCCAGCGCCTGCTGGCACTGCCGGTACAGGCCGACGCCGCGCTCGTAGGCGCTCAGCGACTGCTCCAGGCTCAGGTCGCCGGTTTCCATCTTCTCCACCAGCACTTCCAGTTCCTTGAGAGATTGCTCGAAGCGGGCGACCGGGGAGGCTTCTTCTAGGGACTTCTTGGGCATCGCGGAAGTGTGCGCGGCGTCGGCGGCAGGGTCAATGCGAGGCAGGTGACGATGGCGTGGCCGCAGCGTCCAGCGCCAGCCGCGCGCTGCGCGCCTGCAACCAGGCGCGCAGCGGCGCGGCGACGATGTCCGCGCCGGCGGCGAGCAGCCGCTCGGCGTCGAACAGCAGCGGCAGGCGTGCGCGTTGCCAGGGTGGGACCGCCGCTTCCTGCAGGACCTGCTTGAGCGCCTGAGAGTGCACGCGTCCGGGCAGCAGAACGCGTTCGCCGCCCTGGCGCAAGCGCACCAGCAGCGGGGCGTCGAACACCAGCGGCGCGTCGGCGAGCAGGCGCAGCCGGCGGCCGTCGGGCAGTGCCAGCGGCGCGCGGCCGTCCCATTGCGCCTGCCAGTCTGCGGGCAGCGGTGGCGGATCGCGCTCGGCGTAGAGCGCATCGCGCCAGCCGCGCAGCGTCGCGCCATGCCAGGCGAACTGTGCGGCGGCGTCGGCACGCGCGTGCAGCAGCGTGCGCTCGATCGCCACCAGGCCCGCTGCCGGCAGCGGCGGCAGGCCCGCTTGCGCGACCCAGCGGCGCAGCACGCGCGCGCGGCGCGGCGCCGGCAGCGCACGCAGCGGCGGCAGCGACAGTGGCGCGGTGGCGTGCTCGCGCAGCGCCTCCAGCGCGGCCTGGTCGCCGTCCTCCAGCAGCGCGCCGGCCTCGCCGCACAGCTGCGCGCTGCGCGCCAGCGCGGCATCGGCATGCGGCCAGCGCTGGCGCAGCAGCGGCACCACCTGCAGGCGCAGAAAGTTGCGGTCGAAGCCGGGGTCGGCATTGCTCGGGTCTTCGATCCAGTGCAGCGCGTGCCGCTGCGCATAGGCGTGCAATGCGCTGCGCGGCAAGGCCAGCAGCGGCCGCCACAGCATGCCCTGGGCGAAGCTGCGCAGGGCCTGCATCGCCGCCAGTCCGTCCGGGCCGGAGGCACGCAGCGCGCGCAGCAGGAAGGTCTCGGCCTGGTCGTCGCGATGCTGCGCCAGCGCCAGCCACTCGCCTTCGCCCAGCACCTGGGCGAAGGCCGCGCGTCGCGCCTGTCGCGCCGCCGCCTCCAGGCCGTGGCCGCTGTCGCGCGGGACCTGCACGCGCAACACCTGCAGCGGGATCGCCAGTGCGGCGCAGCACGCGGTGCAGTGGTCGGCCCAGGCGTCGGCGTCGGCATGCAGGCCGTGGTGCACGTGCAGCGCGCGCAGCCCGGCGCGGCGGTAGTGCGGCTGGTGTGCCAGCGCGTGCAGAAGCACGCTGGAATCCAGCCCGCCGCTGAGCGCGACCAGGACCGCCGCCGGCGCCGGGTCGGGCAGGGCGGCGCTCACGGCGCAGGACGATGCGATATCCGAATGGGGCTTCATCGCGCCACTTTAGAGGTTGGCGGCGTGGCCGCGAAGCGTGTTGCGAGCGGTACGTCGCGGTCGCGCAGCGGATTGCGCTGGAGGTGGCGGCGAAGGGGGGCTTGAATCGCGATCATTTGCTTGCATCGCCTGCGCGATGCGGCCGCGCTCGGCATGCGGCGTATCCACGCGCTGTCGGTGTCCGTGTCGGCAGGAGCCTGCAGTCGATCCTGTGGAAGACTGCAACTGCAACTGCAACTGCAACTGCGGCCGGCTGCCGGCTGCCGAGCGCCTGAAGTAGGCGCTCGGTGCCGTACCGTAGCGCCGCGTCTGCGCGCCGTGGCGGGTTGCGGCTCCTGTCTCGTTCGACGGTACGCGGCGGCCTCGCCGCAACCTTCGCTCCGCGCCGGCGGCGCGGGTACTGCACAGGGGACAGGGGCGCAGTCCGCTGCCTGCGTTGTCGGTAGGCCGACGCGGTCGCCCCGCTACGGATGCGCTCAGGGCCGCGGTTCGGGCACTTCGCGGTTGTTGCGGTCGATGGCGTACCAGCGTCCGCCCTCCATCGGCGTATGCCCGTCGCCATCGGGCGTGCCGCGGCGGCAGTGGTCGCAGACCCGGGCCACGCCGTTCTCGAACGGCCAGGCGAAGTCGTGGACCGGCGGGATCACTTCGCGCAGTTGCCGGTCGTAGAAGCCGATGCAGCCATGGACGATGCCGCGGGTGAGGCCTTCGGCGAAATAGTCCGGGCCGCTGTCCCAGAGGATCACCGGCAGGCTGCTGCCATCGGCGCGCACGTAGTAGAACTGGTCGCCCACGGTCAGCACAGAAAGCCCATCGGCGTCGAACTGCAAGCGTTGCGCCGTCTGCGGCGAAAGCCGCAGGCGCCCGTCGGCCGCGACGCTGCAGCCGGGCACGATGGCGCGGTCGGAGTTCGGATCGGCGATCCGGCACGCGCCGTCCGCCTGCGCCCAGGCCGCTGGCGCCGCCGCGAGCGCAGCCAGTGCGACCAGCGCCGCTGCCCGCCGCCTTGCCAGCATCGTGTGCCGCTGCCGCGCCAAGCTCACTTTGCGGTGGCGCTCGCAGCCTCGGCCACGAACGCGTCCGGCTTCGGCAACTGCACCGGCACGCCGTCGCCATTGCAGGTGCCGGCCTGGCACAGGCGCCCGCGCAGCTTCGGCGTGGCCTGCACGATCACGTGGTAGATCACGTTCTCCTCCAGGCTGCCGCGGAAGGCGTCGCTGCCGGGACCGCGCGCCCAGATGCCGACGTCGTCGCCGCCGTGGGTCTCGGCCTTGGTCGGCACCAGCGCTTCCTGCATGAAGTCCGGGCGCTCGGTATCGACGTGGGTCAGATCGGGGCGGCCCTTGACCGGCTCGAAGCTGCTCGGCGCGTGCGGGAACTGCTTGGCGCCGGCCGGTTGCTGGTTGCTGGCACCGGTGTAGCCGGGGCCGTTGGCGTAGCTGAGCGTGGCGTACGGCTGGCCGTTGCCGTCCAGTGCCAGCTCGCCGGTATTGGCGTCTTCGCCGCTGGTGCCGCGCACCTTGCCCAGGATCGGATTGCCGCGCTGCGGGTAGCCGACGAAGTTGAGCGTGTGCGAATGGTCGGCGGTGACGATGATCAGCGTGTCCTCGGCCGAGGTCGCCTCCGCTGCGGCCTGCACCGCCTGCGACAGGGCGATGGTCTCGTCCAGCGCGCGGTAGGCGTTGCCGGCGTGATGGGCGTGGTCGATGCGGCCGCCTTCGACCATCAGCACGTAGCCGTCCTTGCCGCGCGACAGGGTACGGATCGCGGCGCGGGTCATCTCGGCCAGGCTCGGGTCGCCGGCGGCGCCGTGGTCGCGGTCGTGGTCGAACTGCATGTGGTCCGGCTCGAACAGGCCGAGCAGCGCCGGCGCGTTCTGCGCCGCTTCCAGCTGCCCGCGGTTCCAGACATAGGCGCCCTGCGGGTGGTGCTGGCGCCATTCGCCGATCAGGTCGCGGCCGTCCAGGCGCAGGCCGACCTTGTCGTCGTATTCCGGATCGCGCTGCTCGACGGTGGTGAACTGGCTGCGGCCGCCGGCCAGCATCACCTGCGGGCCACGGCCGTAGCGCGCGCTGACCATCTGCTGGGCGATGTCGCGGCAGCCTTCGGCCACCGCCTTCTCCGGCAGGTCGGTGTCGCTTTCCCAATTGCGTTCGGGGGTGTGCGCGTAGGTCGCGGCGGGGGTGGCGTGGGTCAGCCGGGTGGTGGTGACGATGCCGGTGTTGAGGCCGGCGCTGTCGGCCAGTTCCAGCCAGGTCAGCAAGCGCTTGCCGAGGCTGTCGGCGCAGGCCTCGCGCTTGCCGGAGGACACGCCGATGCCGCCCATGTGGGTCTTCACCCCGGTGGTGATCGAGGTCATGGTGCCGGCCGAGTCGGGGGTCTGCGAGTCGGTGTTGTAGGTCTTGCTCAGCGCGGTGGCCGGGAACGCCTCCCACGACAGCTGGTTCTCCTCGCCGGAGGCGCCCTTGCGCTGGCCGTCGAGGATGCGCGCGGCGGCGACCGTGGTCAGGCTCATGCCGTCGCCGAGGAACAGGATCACGTTCTTGGCCTTGCCGCGCATCGCGCCGTTGTTGGCGGCCTTGGCCGCGCCGCTGCGGTACCACCAGTCCGGCGTCTCGCCGCCGGGATGGGCGACGGCGGGCACCACGATGGGCGCGATGGCGACGCTGGCAGGCGCGCGCGGCGCGCTGGCGCAGGCCGCCAGCAGCAGGGTGGAGGCGGCGGCGAAGGCGGGAACGAGGTAGCGCATGCGAGGAACAGCCCCTGGGCACGAAGTCCCGCGCATTATGCCGGTTGCGACAAGGCGCGCCGATGACATCGCGCCTTTCCAGCCATGGCATCGTCGTTCGCGCCGGCTTGCGCTATGGTGCAGGATCCCGGGACTTTCTGGATAGCCTCGATGACATTGGTGAGCGCCTGGTTGCGCATTCCGTTCTGGCAGCGCGTGGTCGCCGGCTTCGTGCTCGGTGCGCTGGCCGGCTGGGCGCTGGGGCCGGCGGCGGACACCTGGTTCGGGCCGCTCGGCGACCTGTACGTGACCCTGATCAAGATGATCGCGGTGCCGCTGGTGTTCTTCGCGGTGATCAACGCGATCTCCTCGTTGCACGGCCAGCAATCGGTGGCCAAGCTCGGCGGGCGCACCTTCCTGTGGTTCGTGCTCACCGCCGCACTGGCAGTCGGTGTCGGCCTGGGCGTGGGCACGCTGCTGCAGCCGGGCGCCGGCCACTTCGGCCTGAGTGTGGACAGCGCCTGGACGCCGCGCGACGTGCCCAGCCCGATCCAGGTGCTGCTGGACGTGGTGCCGTCCAATCCGTTCTACGCGCTGACCGGCATCGGCACCAAGACCAATGCGGCCGGCGAGACCGTGCTGGCGGCCGGGCGCGGCTCGATCCTGCCGGTGATCTTCTTCGCCGGCCTGCTCGGCTTTGCGATGGTCAAGCTCGGCGAGCGCGTGGCGCAGGCGCGCAAGCTCGCCGCGCAGATGAGCGAGATCATGATCCAGGTCACCCGCTTCGTGCTGGAGATGACCCCGCTCGGCACCTTCGGCCTGATCGCCTCGCTGGTCGGCACTTATGGCTTCGAGAAGCTGCTGCCGTTCGGCAACTTCGTGCTGGCGCTGTACCTGGCCTGCGCGATCCACATCCTGGTGGTGTACAGCGGCCTGCTGCTGGCGCACGGGCTGAACCCGTGGAAGTTCTTCCGCGGCGCCGCGCCGGGCATGCAGGTGGCCTTCGTCAGTTCCTCCAGCTTCGCCGCGATGCCGGTGGCGCTGCGCTCGATCACCCACAACCTCGGCGTCAACAAGGACTACGCCGCGTTCGCGGTGCCGCTGGGCGCCAGCATCAAGATGGACGGCTGCGGCGCGATCTTCCCGGCGCTGTGCGCGGTGTTCATCGCCCAGTACACCGGCGTGCCGCTGACCGCCAACCAGTATTTCGTGGTGCTGATCGCCTCGGTGCTGGGCAGCTTCGGTACCGCCGGCGTGCCCGGCACCGCGGTGGTGATGGCCACAGTGGTGCTGAGCGCGGCCAACCTGCCGCTGGAGGTGATCGGCTACCTGTACGCGATCGACCGCGTGCTGGACATGATGCGCACCATGACCAACGTCACCGGGCAGATGCTGGTGCCGGTGCTGGTGGCCAAGGAGACCGGCTTGCTCGACCGCAGCGTGTACGAGGCGGCGTCGAGCAACGTCGGCCTGGACGATCCGCCGGCCGATGGTTCCGGACAGATGCGTTGAGCGCACGGTGAGCACGTCCGCAACGCGCTTGCGCGCGCAACTGCAAGCGCTGCCCGGCCTGACCCCGATCGACGGGGTGCTGGTGCAGCAGGCGCTGGCCGCCGATCCGTTCGAGCGCCAGTACCTGGCGGTCAGGCAGCAGGAAGGCCGCATCTACAGCGACGCGCAGCTGCGCACGCTGCCGCATCCCGGCGGCGCGCTGGCCACCAGCCACGAGTGGCGGGTGCGCGCCGAATCGTGCCGGCGCCTGTTGCGCCACCTGCGCGCGCGCGGCGGCAGCGGGCCGCTGCTCGAACTGGGGTGCGGCAACGGCTGGCTGTCGCAGCGGCTGGCCGCGGACCTGCAGCGCGAGGTCTGCGGCGTGGATGTCAACCGCGCCGAACTGGCGCAGGCCGCTCGCGTGTTCGCGGCCAACCCGCGGCTGAGCTTGGTCGCCGGCGACATCCACACCCTGCCGCTGCCGCCGCAGCGCTTCGACGCGATCGTACTGCCGGCCTGCATCCAGTACTTCGCCGACCCGCGCGCGCTGATCGCGCACCTGCTCGGCCTGCTCCAGCCCGATGGCGAACTGCACGTGATCGACAGCCCGTTCTACGCCGATGCCGCGCAGGCGCAGGCCAGCGCCGCGCGCAGCCAGCACTACTTCGCCGGCCTGGGCTGCGCGGAACTGGCCGGCCAGTATCACCAGCACACCTGGGCCGCGCTCGACGGCATCGCGCTGCGCGTGTTGTTCGATCCACGCAGCCTGCGCGCCCGTAGCCTGCGCGCGCTGTGCTGGCGGCAGCCGCACTTTCCTTGGCTGTGCATCCGCAAGCGCGACAACCCCGCATTGGCGGCTGGCTAAGCCGTCGCGATCGCGAGGCTTAGCCGCCGGCGAGGCGAGAGCGCATGGCATTTGCGCTTCCTGGATTGCGCCGTTGCCGGCACTGAACCGCCGATGCGCGCGTTGCGGCGGTGCGGGGCCTGCTGCATCGGGACGTGGCAGACTTCCGCGTCTTTCCCTTCCCTGGAGCCCCGATGAGCGGCACGCAACGCGAACTGACCTTCCGCTTCCTGGCCGAGCCGATCGACGTCAACTACGGCGGCAAGGTTCACGGTGGGGTGGTGATGAAGTGGATCGACCAGGTCGGCTACGCCGCGGCGGTGGGTTGGAGCGGGCGCTACAGCGTGACCGTGGCGGTGGGCGGGATCCGCTTCGTCTCGCCGATCCGGATCAGCGACATGGTCACCGTCACCGCCAAGCTGGTCTATACCGGCAGCACCAGCATGCATTTCGCGATCGACGTGCGCGCGCGCGATCCGATGGGCGGCGACTCGCGCCTGTGCACCCATTGCATCATCGTGTTCGTGGCCCTGGACGGGGTGGAAGGCAGGCCGACACCGGTGCCGTCGTGGCAGCCGGACACGCCGGAGGACCACCGCCTGTCCGAGTACGCGCTGAAGGTGATGGAGCTGAGCAAGGGCATCGAGGACACCATCTCCCACTACCAGGCCTGAGGCCGACGTGGCCCTTGGCCTGGCAGGGGGCTTGCCAAGGGCAGGCCGGCCCGCGGCCGCTACGCAGGGCCGGCCGCGCACTAGCGGCGCCAATGTGCAGGCGCCGTGCGGCAGTCGCCATCGAACAGGCGGCCACCGTGTGGGGCCATCTCCTGCAGCGCCAGCGCGATGGCCGGGGCGCACGCGGACGTCGCGAACAACGCAGCAAAGGCATGCTCGAAGCGTGCGGCCAGGTCGGCATCGGCCCGCGCCAGCAGGCGCGGCACCCACTTGCCGGTGCCGTGCCAGCACCCGTGTCCGCGCAGGGCCAGTTCCACCAGCCGTGGATACAGCGTGGCGCCGATCGCGACGATCTGCGCGGCGCTGCGTTCGCCTTGCAGGTCGTCGACCAGGTCGGTGATCTCGTAGCGCAGGGCCTGCAACTGCGCCGGCGACAGCGGCGGCGGTCCTGCGCGCAGGCGCTCGGAGGCGTTGCGCTGCATGGCCTGCGCGCGTTCCACCGCGGCGCCGAGGATGCTGCCTTCTGCGATCATGTGCGGCAGGCTGGGGCGGCCGCGTGCCACGTCGTCATCGACGAACCATGCCAGCGTGCCCTGGTCATGGACGAAAGCCTCGATCGGAACGCCTTGCGCGACGAAGGCTTCGCGCCGCGCCGCCGGCAGCCGGTCGTACACCACCACCAGGTCGATGTCGGAACCGTGTGTGCCTTCGCCGCGCAGGATCGAGCCGGCGGCGAAGGCGTACGCCGCATCGGCGTAGCGCGAGGCGAGCACGCTGCGTGCGATGGCCAGGGCTTGTCTCGGCGAGGGGGGGCGGGTTCATCGGGATGCCTGTCGCGCTGGAGGGGGCGGACCACGGTGTCCGCGGAGCGGCCGGTGCGCTGCCGCGCCGGTCGCGGCCCTGGCGTCGATCCTGTGCGCCGGCAAGGGGATCGTGCTGGTCGCAATGATGCGACGGGGGATCTCCATGGACACACAGACGAGTGGCGAGGAGCTTCAGCGCCAGTATGGTGCGACGACCGGCTCAGCCGCCGGATGTCGTTGCATGCCAGATACGGCCGGCCGGACTGGTCTCTATGGGTGCTGGAGCGGATGCAACCGGCCGCACAAGCGCGTGTGACCGATATCGGCTGCGGGACCGGGCAGCTGTGGGGCGAGGTCGCTGGCCCGATCCGGAGGCGGGGGTGCGCGAACTGCGGCGCATCACCCGGCCCGGGGGCAGGGTGCTGGCGGCGCTCAACGGTGTCGGCAACATGCGCCAACTGGCGCAGCTGATCGCCGGCATCTGCCGCGGTCCCGGTCGCGACCCGTCCACGCTGCGCCTGGACGCCGCGCATTTCGCGCGAGTCGAGGTCGAGCGCTTCGACGATACGCTGCTGTGTACCGATCCTGCCGACGTGATCGCCTATGTGGAGAGCCTGCCGCTGCGGCCGCAAGCGGTCACTGTCGGCGTTGCGCAGTGCCGTCCATGCCGCGTTCGCGCAGGCGGACGGGGTGTTCAGGATCGACAAGGGCGTGCGCCTGGTCGCCGCCGCCTGAGCCCCGTGCGCAGGGATTGGCGCCGCCCCCGTCCATGCGCAACGAAAAAGGCCGCTGTCTCCAGCGGCCCTCGGTGTTGCCGGCATGCGCCGTGAGCTTTACATCGCCACGCGCCGCGCCTGCACGAACTTCTCGCTCCAGTAGCCGCTGGTCAGCGTATCCACGCGTACGTCCTTGCCGCGGCTCGGCGCGTGCAGGAAGCGGCCTTCGCCGACGTACAGGCCAACGTGGTCGACGCGGCCCTTGCGGCCGAAGAACACAAGGTCGCCCGGAGCCAGCGCGTAGCGGTCCTTGATCAGTTCGGCATTGGCCTCGCGCGCCATCTCGCGCGACACGCGCGGCAGCTCGATGCCCAGCGCATTACGGAACACGTAGCCGACCAGGCCGCTGCAATCGAAGCCTTCGGTGTCCTCGCCGCCCCAGCGGTACGGAGTGCCCAGCAGCGCCATGGCGCGCTTGAGCACCGACTGCACCTTGTCGCCGCCCGGGACAACGCCTTCGTGCAGCGGGGCCTGGGAGACGTCGTAGTTGGCCAGCAGGCGGCTGATGTCGCCGGCGAACATCGCCGAACGGTCCATCAGCGGAATGGTGTCGTTGGCGGCCAGGTGCGGGAGCAGGGCGGCCAGGGTGGCGGTGGCGGCGGCGTCGGCCTTGCTGCGCGCCGGAGCCTGAGCCTGCACGACGGCCTGTCTGGCGGTCGCGGGCTGCGCAGTGTTGGCAGGTGTACCCATGGTGCCGGTGGCGCTCACCGGAGCCGGTGTGGCGGCGACGGTGGCGATCGCTTCGGGGATCACGCTGTCGGCAGGAGCCGACTGGGCCAGGGCCGGAACGGCCGAGAGGCAGAGCGAGGCGGTGCAGATGAGACGGAGAGCGGCCCGGCGGGGGACGGTTGTCTTGCCTGGAAAGGTCTTGGCTTCAGTCGTCACGCTTCGATCACAATTTAAAACGATGGGGGATGATGCCTTGTAGACAGCAAGGGGAAGTTCAAATAGCGTTAATATTTCGTAATTATGAATGTGAGGGCAGCCACAGTTCAGTGCAGGACCCGCTTGGCGCCGGTGTAGTGATCGCGCCAATAGGCACCGTCCAGATAGTCCAGGCGGACCGTTCCGCCAGTGCTGGGGGCATGCACGAAGCGGCCTTCGCCGACATAGATGCCGACATGGCTGACGCTGCCGCCGCTGCCGAAGAACACCAGGTCGCCGGTGCTCAGGCGCTGCGGATCGATCCGCGGACCCTGCACCGCAGCCAGTTCGCGCGAGGTGCGCGGCAACTGCAGATCGAGCATGTCGCGGTAGACGTAGGCGACCAGGCCGCTGCAGTCGAAGCCGGAGTCGGGGGTATTGCCGCCGTAGCGGTAGGGCGTGCCGACCAGGCCCAGCGCACGCATCAGCACGGCGTTGGCCGCGGCCGGATCGGCCGGTGCCACCTGCGGCCAGCTGCGCACCGCCACCGGTGGCGGCGGACGCGACGGGCGCACCTCGTGGCGCCCGCAGGCGGCCAGCACGGCCATGCACAGCAGGGCCGCCCAGCAGGGAAGACGGCGCCGCGCGGACGTTGAAACTGGCGTGTTGTGCATGGAGCCGGGATAATGTGAAACCTCAGATGGCCGCCATCATGGCGGCGCTCCCGTCGGCCGACAAGCCGTTCATACCGTCTGCCATCGGCAGCCATAGCGCAGAGTTGCACATGAAGATCGAAAAAGACCGCGTCGTCCGTTTCCACTACACCGTCTCCGAAGCAGGCCAGGCGCCGATCGAGACGTCCAAGGAGCGCGATCCGCTGGTGATCCTGATCGGCCACGGCAACATCATCCCGGGCCTGGAGAACGCGATGCTGGAGCAGGAAGCCGGCGCCAGCTTCGGCGTGGACGTGGCCGCCAAGGACGCCTACGGCGACTATCGCGAAGGCCTGAGCCAGCGCGTGCCGAAAAAGCATTTCGGCGCGGCCAAGCTGCAGCCGGGCAGGCAGGTCGTGCTGCAGACCAACTTCGGCCCGCGCGCGGTGACCGTGCAGAAGGTCGGCATGAGCGTGGTCGATGTCGATCTGAACCACCCGATGGCTGGCAAGGACCTGCATTTCGACGTGGAGATCCTCGAGGTGCGCGAGGCCAGGCCGGAAGAGATCGAGCACGGCCACGTGCACGGCGAGGGCGGTCACCAGCACTGATCGAGTGCGACACGGATCGCGTTCGCGGGATCCGTCTGCGCCGTGCGGGTTGCCTGATGGATTGGCCATGCCGGACGGCGCCGCGCGTGCCGTTGCTCCCGATATGGATTTGCCCCTGCGCCCCGGCGCAAGGGTGCCGCGGCGATGGATAATCGCCGCTCTTTCGCCCGGTGCCACGCCTTGGCTTCCTCCGCTCCCGTGCTGCAGCCCGTCGCACCCGCCGAACGTCTCGTCACCCTGGACGTGCTGCGCGGTTTCGCGCTGCTCGGCATCCTGCTGATGAACATCGAGGGCTTCGTCGGGCCGCTGGATACGGCGACGACCGGGCTGGACCCGCTGCTGCGGGGTGCCGACCGCATCGCCGATGCGGCGGTCTACCTGCTGGTGCAGGGTAAGTTCTACATCTTGTTTGCGTTGCTGTTCGGCATGGGTTTTGCGGTGATGGCGCAGCGCGCCGAGGCGGCACGGCGCGCCTTCGGCGGCTTCTTCCTGCGTCGCAGCGCGGTGCTGTTGCTGATCGGCGTGCTGCATGCGCTGTTGCTGTGGTCCGGCGACATCCTGGTCAGCTATGCGCTGCTGGGGTTCATGCTGCTGGCCTTCCGCGACGCGCCCACGCGCTGGTTGCCGTGGATGGCGCTGGCGGTCTATCTGTGTTCGCCGCTGCTGTCGCTGCTGGCCGGCGCGAGCGGTTCGGTGGCGCAGGCCGATCCGCACGCTGCCGCACGCTGGCACCAGGACATGGCGGAACAGGCACAACTGGGGGCGGCGGCGCTGGCGCAGCACCGCCAGGTCTTCGGCCATGGCAGCTACGCCGAGGCCACCGCGCAGCGCCTGCGCGATCTGTTCGATGCGTTGGGCATGCTGGTGTTCAATGCGCCGACCATCTTCGGCATATTCCTGCTCGGCGCGTGGTGCGTGCGCAGCGGCCTGGCGCAGCAGCCGCAACGGCGCCCGCGGTTGCTGGCGGCGCTGCGCTGGGGTGTGCTGCCGCTGGGCACGGCGCTGATGCTGCTGAGCTTCCGGCTGGAGCCGTGGATGGATCCGGCACGCCTGGACCTGCGCCTGGGCAGCGCCTTCGCCTTGGCCACGCTGGCCAGCGGCATGATGGCGCTGGGCTACGCCGCCTGGCTGGTGCGCTTGGCCCCGGCGCTGCGCTGGCTGGCGCCGGCCGGGCGCATGGCGTTGAGCAACTATCTGCTGCAGTCGCTGCTGTGCACCACGCTGTTCTACGGCTACGGCCTGGGCTATTTCGAACGCCTGCCGCGGGCCTGGCAGATTCCGTTCGCGTTCGCGCTGTTCGTGCTGCAGGTGGCGCTGTCGCAGCTGTGGTTGCGGCAGTTCCGCATCGGCCCGGTGGAATGGCTGTGGCGCTCGGCGACCTACCTGCGCTGGCAGCCGCTGCGCCGCCGTGACACGGCCGCGGCGGCGCAATGAAGGCGCTCCCGCAAGACGACGTGCTGATCGTCGGCGCCGGCGCGATCGGGCTGGCCACCGGCCTGGCGCTGCTGGAGGCGGGCCGCCAGGTGCGGATCCTGGACGCGGGCGGCGTGGGCGCTGCGACCTCGCACGGCAACTGCGGCACCATCACCCCCAGCCACGCGCCGCCGCTGGCCGCGCCCGGCGTGCCGTGGCGTGCATTGCGCTGGATGCTGCGCCCGGATGCGCCGCTGTACATCCGCCCCCGCCTGGATCCGGCGCTATGGCAGTGGCTGCTGCGCTTTCGCGCGCGCTGCAACGCGCGCGACTGGCTGGCCAGCGCGCAGGCGCGCGCGGCGCTGCTCGACGATGCGCGCACGCGCCTGGTCGCCTGGATCGAGCGTTATGGACTGGACTGCGAATTCAAGGCGGACGGGCTGGACTACGTGTTCGGCGATCGGCGCAACTTCGAGCACTACGCCGAAGAATGCGTGGCGCTGGAACGGCTCGGCATCCGCACCCAGGTGATCGACGGCGCCGACTACCTGCGCCAGCAGCCGGCGTTCCGCGACGTGGTGGTCGGCGCGGTGCATTTTCCCGGCGATGCGCATCTGCGCCCTGACCGCTATACCGCCGAACTGGCGCGTGCGCTGCGCGAGCGTGGGGCGACGATCGAGGAACACTGCCGGGTGCAGTCGCTGCAGCCGGATGCCGACGGCGTGCGCGTGGAGACTGCGCACGGCCCGCGGCGCGCGCGCGACCTGGTGCTGGCGGCCGGGCCATGGTCGCCGGCACTGGCGGCGCTGCTGGGAGTGCGCCTGCCGATCCAGGCCGGCAAGGGCTATTCGATCACCTACACGCGGCCGACGCTGGCGCCGACGCGGCCGGTGGTGCTGAAGGATCCGCTGGTCTGCGTCACCACCTGGGGCAGCGGTTTCCGGCTCGGCAGCACGATGGAATTCTCCGGCCACGACACGCGCTTGAACGAAGTGCGCCTGGCAGCGTTGCAACGCGCCGCGCGGCATTACCTGCACGAACCGGAAGGCCCGCAGCTGCGCGAGCGCTGGTACGGCTGGCGGCCGATGACCTGGGACGACCTGCCGGCGCTGGGGCGTTCGCCGCGGCATCCTCACGTCTGGCTGGCGGCCGGCCATGGCATGCTCGGCATCAGCATGAGCAGCGCGACAGGACAACTGATGGCCGACCTGATCTGCGGGCAGTCGCCCGCCATCGACCCCACGCCGTACCGCGTGGAGCGTTTCCGGTGAGCGCTGCCGTCCACGACTACGACCTGCTGGTGCTCGGCGGCGGTTCCGGCGGCCTGGCCACCGCGTTCCGCGCTGCCGGCCTGGGCGCGCGCGTGGCGATCCTGGAGCCGGGCGCGCTGGGCGGCACCTGCGTCAACATCGGCTGCGTGCCGAAGAAGGCGATGTGGCTGGCCGCCGACCTGGTTGGGCGCATCGATCTGGCGCGCGACATCGGCTTCTCCATTCCCAGTTCCACCCTGTCGTGGCCGCAGCTGGTGGCGCATCGCCAGGGCTATATCGGCAACATCCACGCCAGCTACCGGCGGCGCCTGGATGCCGACGGCGTGGTGCTGATTCCGCAGCGCGGCCGGCTGCTGGACGCGCATACGGTGGAATGCGGCGACGGCGTGCGGGTCAGCGCGGCCCATGTGGTGATCGCCACCGGCGCACACGCGCTGCGGCCGCCGATCGAGGGCGCCGAGTTGGGCCGGGTGTCGGACGATTTCTTCAATCTGTGCGAGGCGCCGCCGCGGGTGGCGATCGTCGGCGGCGGCTATATCGCGGTGGAGCTGGCCGGCCTGCTGCAGGCGCTGGGCAGCCGCGTCGCGTTGTTCGTGCAGGGCGAGCGCCTGCTGGAGCGCTTCGATGCGGAATTGGCCCTGCAGCTCGGCGAGAACCTGCGTCACCAGGGCGTGCGCCTGCATTTCGGCTATCGCGCCAGCGCCTTGCGCCGCGCGGCGCAAGGCATACAGCTGCACGCCGCGCATACGCAGCCTAGCGAGACGTTCGACCAGGTATTCTTCGCCATCGGCCGCCGCCCGAACAGCCAGGATCTTGGCCTGGAAGCGCTGGGCGTGCGGCTCGGTGACAAGCGCGAGATCGTGGTCGACGACTACCAGAACACCGACGTGCCCGGGCTGTACGCGATCGGCGACGTGGCCGGCAAGGTCGGCCTGACCCCGGTGGCGATCGCCGCCGGGCGCAAGCTGATGGAGCGCCTGTTCGGCGACCGGCCGCAGGCGCGGCTGGACTACGACAACGTGCCCAGCGTGGTGTTTTCGCATCCGCCGCTGGGCCAGGTCGGCCTGGGCGAAGAGCAGGCGCGGGCGCGCTATGGCGCGGCGGTGACGGTGTACCGCAGCCATTTCCGGCCGATGCTGCATGCACTGGCCGGCTCGCCGCAGCGCAGCCTGTTCAAGCTGGTGTGCGTCGGCGAAGACGAACGGGTGGTCGGCTTCCACCTGCTCGGCGACGGCGCTGACGAAATCCTGCAGGGCTTCGCGGTGGCGCTGAAGCTGGGCGTGACCAAGCGTCAGCTGGAGGACACGGTGGCGATCCATCCGACTTCCGCCGAGGAAGTGGTGTTGATGCGCTGAGCGTCGCCCGGCGCTGGGCCGGGCGAACGCGTGCCATGATTGTGCCGGCTTCAGCCAGGTTGGGATGCGCCATGCGTGGGGCTGTGCGTGGCCGCTGGTTCGACGCCCGCCTCGTGCGCTGGCGGCGTCGGTTCTTCTTCTTCGATTTCGCTGATCGTCACGCCGGACGTTCGCGCCGTCTGCCGCGCTATGCCAGCGTTGGCTATGAGATTTTGCACGTTGGCGCCTACCTGTTCCTCGTACTGCTCTAGCTGTTCGGGATTCAGGCCGGCGACGTGCTCCTGCACGCTGGCCATGTGTTCCTGCAACTCTTGGACAGTCTGCGCTTCGCGTGTGACCACGGTGGTGCCGTTCGCGTCCGTGCACTGGCCGAGGATCTTGCCACCGACCCAGTTCATCGCCAACTCGGCGCCTCGCGCCACCGGGCCGGGCATCGTCATCGACATGAGCGTCATCACCAGCCCTGCGTAATACGGCGAGTTCTGGGACGACTCGATGATGCCGTTGGGCGTGAATGCCTTGGAGAACTTGTCCGCTCCCAGCGCGAGCGCCATCACCATGCTGACCGCGCTCATCGCCTTGAAGCGTTCCATCGCGTCTTGCCGGGTGGCCTGCTTGTTCCAGGCCGATTGCGCCATGACCGCGGTCACCACCAGCGAATCGGCCACCAGATCCGCGGTGCCGATCTTGTCTGGCTGGATAAAGAACACGGTGGAGCCGGTGACGCCGGCACCGAGGAGGGTCAACGCCAGTTTGGAAGAGAAATCGGAGTTCTTCGCCCCCCGCGGCGCGATGCCCGCCTCCGCGTGATCCAGTCCCAGCGCGCCACTGAAGCGCTCGGTGCAGTTGTGCAGGGTTTCCAGCAAATGGGTGCACTGGGAATTGAGCGTGCTGGTGAGCTCGCGCCCGCCGTCTTCGGTGAAATTGCGACGGCTTTGCTCGAATGCCGCGCGCCCGTTCTCCAACTGCAGCCAGATCTGGTTCAAGCTGGTGCGCAGTTCTTCGCTGACCTGGACGGGATCGAGCCGGTCGTGCAACGGCTTGGCCCAATCGCTTCGGCCGACCAGTTCCGCACCATCGGCGGCCATGCGCATCGCACCATCGCGCGCCCGGCCGGCGATCTGTTTGACGTTGTTCCATACGAACGGAGTCACCAGTACGGCGGCGGCGGCGACGGCGGCGCCCGAACGGAAGTAGAGGCTGTTGTCGATCGCTTCGGCCTTCTGCTTCACCGATTCCGAGCCAAATTTCTTCGGCAGTTCGGTGGCAAGAAAGATGCCGTTGAGCAGCGCTGCATAGAAGTGCATTTCGTTGGCTTCGCGGCCCAACTGGCCGCCCGCCAGCGGAAAAGGCAGGCCATCGGCGGTCGAGCGCAATGCCGACATCGACAGCCCGAGGACGCCCTTGGTGGCGCCAGCGATCGAGTAGGCGAACGTCTTGGCCTGATTGGCCAGCAGCGGGCTGGGAACCAGCAATGGCCAGGCATTGACCAGGTTGACCAAGGACTTCAGCGCCCGGCCCGCCGCCGGCGTGCCCTTTTCGAGCGGATCCAGCGCCTTCTCCACCGCTTGGATATCGCTCAGAATTGCGCTGCGCAGATGCTGCGGCATATCAGGCGACGCATTGCACAGTGTTCTCAGTTGCTGCATTTGCTTGCGGCACGAGGCCAGGGTGTGGGCCGATGGCTGCTCCGGATCGCTGCCACGCAGAATTCTCAGGAATTCCGGATCATGCGCGTGCACCTGCAGCATGGTGCGCAGGTCGCTCATCGTCCACACTTGCTTGGCTGCCGAGACGATGCCGGACTTGCCGCTCTCGAATGCCGACCTGGCCAGTTGGGCCGCATGCGAAGCGGCGCCGCTGACCCGCTGCGCACCCGCCGCCAGTAAGGCGCGTGCATGAAACAGGGACGAAGCCGCCGCTTGATCGCCGCTGTCCTGGGGCGTCGCAGGTTCTGCGTGCGCAGCCGTTTGCGCAGGTGTCGCCGGCGCGTTGGCGGGTCTTTCTGCATCGCTGCCACTACGACGAGGCGCCCGCTCCGCCAAAAGGCCGGCCACGGGCGCCTCGGTTGGCGGCGCCGTTGTTGCATGAGGCGCTGCGTGCGCTGCTTCGGTGGGAATTTCCGGTGGTGAGGTGCCGGACGATGCGCTAACGGATTTGGTGTACATGTAAATAGGATCCTCTGTATTGAACCTGGGGGGGGCGGTGAAACCACAGGGCGGTGAAAAAGCCGCGTGCGAGTGCGGCGATCGGGGATGCGCCATCACGTAGATTGCGTGAAGCAGACATTGCATCCCGGCGCTGCCGCGCTAGGCCTGAAGGCCATGTCTGGCGATCGATTGTCCACGTGGTGCATCCGCAACTATGGCGTGCAGCCTTGCTGCACGATGAATGAAAATCCCTTGAAATGATCTTAAGGACCATTTTGGTGCAATGCCTCGTCGGTGCAAAATAATGCCGCGTTATAGGGAAATCATCGCGCTTTATAAGAATTTCGCAGGCATGCAGTTATCGCTACGCGTATCGGTACGCGCGATTGCAGCGGTCGGCCCTGGCTCGTGACGTTGTTGCGGCGGCGCCACGATTGCGCGGTGGAGGTGGCGAGTTGCCGGGTGCTGGCCCGCGTGCGCTGCGCGGCGGCCGCATCGACGCGTGGTCGACGTTCAGCGTCCGCGGCGCGTGACACGGCGCTTGCACATCGCGCAAAGGCGGAACTCGCGGGCATGGTCACGCATGAGCCCGTTTTCCGCCTTTTCCCTGTTGATGCGTTGCGCGTCGCCCGGCGCTGGGCCGGGCGGGCGCGTGCTTCAGCTAGGTTGGGATGCACCATGCGAATGGCTGTGCTTAGCCGCTGGTTCGACACCGGTGTCGTGTGCGGGCGGCGTCGCGTCTTCTTCTTCGATTTCGCTGATCGTCACACCGGACGTTCGTGCCGGCTGCCGCGCTGCGCCAGCGTTGGCCATGAGATTTTGCACGTTGGCGGCGACCTGTTCCTCGTACTGCTCTAGCTGTTCGGGATTCAGGCCGGCGACGTGCTCCTGCACGCTGGCCATGTGTTCCTGCAACTCTTGGACAGTCTGCGCTTCGCGTGTGCCCAGGGTGGTGCCGTTCGCGTCCGTGCACTGGCCGAGGATCTTGCCACCGACCCAGTTCATCGCCAACTCGGCGCCGCGCGCCATCGGGCCGGGCATCGTCATCGACATGAGCGCCATCACCAGCCCTGCGTAATAAGGCGAGTTCGGGGACGACTCGACCAAGCCCTCGGGGGTGAAGATCTTGGAGAACTTGTCCGCACCCAGCGCGAGAACCATCACCATGCTAACCGCGTTCATCGACTTGAAGCGTTCCATCGCGTCTTGCCGGGTGGCCTGCTTGTTCCAGGCCGATTGCGCCATGACCGCGGTCACCACCAGCGCATCGGCCACCACATCCGCGGTGCCGATCTTGTCGGGCTGGATCAAGAAGGCAGTGGATCCGGTAACGCTGGCAGCCAGGATGGTCAAAGCCAGTTTGGAAGCAAAATCGGAGTTCCTCGTCCGCTGCGACGCGATTCCCTCCTGCGTGCGATCCAGTCCCAGCGCGCCACTGAAGCGCTCGGTGCAGTTGTGCAAGGTTTCCAGCAGATGGGTGCACTGGGAATTCAGCGTGCGGGTGAGTTCGCGCCCGCTGTCTGGCGCGGTGAAGTCGCGGCGGCTTTGCTCGAATGCCGCACGTCCGTTCTCCAGCTGCAGCCAGATATGGTTCAAGCTATTGTGCAGTTCTTCGCTGACCCGGACGGGATCGAGCCGGTCGTGCAACGGCTTTGCCCAATCGCTTCGACCTGCCCGTTCCAAACTATTGGCGGCCATGCGCATGGCGCCATCGCGGGCCTGGCCGGCGAGCTGTTTGACGTTGTTCCATACGAACGGAGTCAACAGCACGGCAGCGGCAGCGACGACGGCGCCCGAACGGAAGTAGAGACTGTCGTCGATCGCTTCGGCCTTCTGCTTCAACGATTCCGAGCCAAATTTCTTCGGCAGCGTGGTGGCAAGAAAGATGCCATTGAGCAGCGCCACATAGAAATGCACTTCGTTGGCTTCCCGGCCCAATTGGCCGCCCCCCAACGGAAAAGGCAGGCCATCGGCGGTCGAGCGCAATGCCGACATCGACAGCCCGAGGACGCCCTTGGTGACGCCAGCGATCGTGTAGGCGAACGTCTTGGCCTGATTGGCCAGCAGCGGGCTGGGAACCAGCATCGGCCAGGCATTGACCACGTTGGCCAAGGCCTTCAGTGCCCGGCCCGTGGCCGGTGTGCCATTTTCGAGCGGATCCAACGCCTGCTCCACCTCGCGGATATCGCTCAGAATCGCGCTGCGCAGATGCTGCGGCAGATCAGTCGAATCATTGCACAGAGTTCTCAGCTGTTGCATTTGCTGGCGGCACGAGGCCAAGGTGTAGTCGGCTGGCTGCTCCGGATCGATGCCACGCAGAATTCTCAGGAATGCCGGATCATTCGCCTGCACTTGCAGCATGGTGCGCAGGTCGCTCATCGTCCACACCTGCTCGGCTGCCGATGCGATGCCGGACTTGCCACTCTCGAATGCCGACCTGGCCAGTTGGGCCGCATGCGAAGCGGCGCCGGTGACCCGCTGCGCACCTGCCGCCAGCAAAGTGCGGGCATATACCAGGGACGAAGCCGCGGCTTGATCGCCGCTGTCCTGGGGCGTCGCAGATTCCGCGTGCGCAGCCGTTTGCTCAGCGGTCGTCGGCGCGGCGGGGCTGTCGGCATCGTTGCTATTACGGCGTGGCGCCCGCTCTCCCAAAACGCCGGATATGGGCACCTCGGCTGGCGGCGCCGTCGTTTCTACACGGGGCGTTGCGGGCGCTGCTTCGGCGGAAACCTCGGGTAGCGGGGGGCTGGTCGATGCGGTAACGGGTTTGGTGTGCATGTGAAGAGGATCCTCTGCATTGAACCTTGGGGGAGGGGCAGGGCTGTGAAATCACAGGACGGTGAAAAAGCCGTAGGCGAGTGCGGCGGTCGGGTGCATGCCAGCAACGCCGATTGCGCTGCGTCGGGCGTTTCGGCTCGCCTGCAGCAGGGGGTGCATTCCCGCCGATGCCAGCGCCAGGCATGAACGTCATGTCTGGCGATCTATTGTCCGCGGTGCATGCGCAACCATGGCGTGCACCTTGCTGAAACATGAATGACACGCCATTGAAGTGATCTTAAAGACGACGCTGGCATCAGGGCCTGCCGGTGCGAAATCATGGCGCGTTATAGGAAGTTGGCAGGCATGCAGTTATCGGTACGCGCGATTGCAGCGGCAGGGCTGGCGCGTGCCGTTGTCACGGTGGCGCCAATACCGTGCGATGACGATGACGATGACGATGGCTAGAGCGAGAGCGCATTGTCGGTGCTGGCCCGCACGCGCTCCGCGGCCGCCGCATCGACGTCGCCTGCGCTCAGCGTCCGCGCCAGCGGACAAGGCGCGGCGGCCTTAGACTGGCGGCATGCACGATGTCCGCTTCCACCTGGGCGCCGGCGGGCGATGAGCGCGCTTGGACGCTCGACTGCCGCCCCGCTGGCGAGCGTGCCCGCCGACCTGCGCGGCGTGCTGCTCGCTGCTGCCGGCGCGATCGGGTTTTCCGGCAAGGCGATCATCGTCAAGCTCGGCTATCGCTACGGTGTGGACGCGGTGACCCTGCTGGCGCTGCGCATGCTGGTGGCGCTGCCGTGCTTCGTGGCGATGGCGCTGTGGGCCGCACGCCGCGCGCCGCCGTTGCAGCGCGGCGACCGCTGGCGCATCTGCGCGCTCGGCGTGCTTGGCTACTACCTGGCGAGCTATCTGGATTTCCTCGGCCTGGCCTACATCACCGCCACGCTGGAGCGGCTGATCCTGTACCTGACCCCGACCCTGGTGCTGCTGATCGCCGTGCTGGTCTTCCGTCGCCGGCCGCAGCGCCGCCAGCTGTGGGCGCTGGTGCTGAGCTATCTCGGCGTGCTGCTCGCCTTCGGCCACGACCTGCGGGTCGGCGGCGCGCGCACTGCCTGGGGCAGCCTGCTGGTGTTCGGCAGCGCGATGGCCTATGCGCTATAACCTGGTCGGTAGCGGACAGATGGTGGCGCGGATCGGCGCGGTGCGGCTGACCGCCTACGCCAGCCTGGTCGCCTGTGTGCTGTGCATCGCCCAGTTCCTGCTGCTGCGGCCGTTGCACGGCTTGCTGCTGCCGACGCCGGTGTATGCGCTGTCGCTGCTCAACGGCACGGTGTGCACGGCGCTGCCGGTGCTGGCGACGATGCTGGCGCTGCGGCGGATCGGCTCGGGCCTGGCCGCGCAGATCGGCATGCTCGGCCCGGTCTCGACCATCGTGCTCAGCGTGCTGCTGCTGGGCGAGGCGATGGGGCCGTGGCAGATCGCCGGCACGCTGCTGGTGCTGGGCGGAGTGCTGCTGGTTACGCGGCCGGCGCGGACGCTGCCGGCATGAGCGGGCGCCGCGCCGCACCCGACGCCGCGGCATCGGCGCTGGCCCAGGCCCGCATCCTGGCGACGATCCGCGCGATTCCGTCCGGCCAGGTGCGCGGCTACGGCGAGGTGGCGATGCTGGCCGGCTTGCCTGGCCGCGCGCGGCTGGTCGCACGCGTGCTTGGCGGCAACACCGATACCGCGCTCCCCTGGCACCGGGTGCTGCGCAGTGACGGGCGCATCGCCTTCGCGGAAGGCTCGCGCGGTTTCCGCGAACAGTGCCAGCGGCTGCGCGGCGAAGGCGTGGCGGTGCAGGGCGGACGGGTGAAGCGCGACCCAACGCCGGCGCGCGATCTGGACGCGGCGTTATGGGGGCCGCAATAACGAGCGGCTATGATGGTCGGCAGTTGCCACGGACACGACCATGTTCCCCAGACTTCCGCCTGTGACCCAAGCCCTGCTGATCGGCAATGTGGCCGTGTTCCTGCTGCAGCTATTGCTGGGCGACGACACCTTCGCGCCCTTCATGCTATGGCCGATCAGCAACTTCGATGCGTTTTCGCCGGGGCAGAACTTCCAGATCTGGCAGCTGCTGACCTACGGCTTCCTGCATGGCGGCTTCTCGCATCTGTTGTTCAATATGCTGGCGCTGTACATGTTCGGCGGGCCGCTGGAGCAGACCTGGGGCAACAAGCGCTTCCTGACCTACTACCTGGTGTGCGTGGCCGGCGCCGGCCTGTGCCAGGTGCTGGTGGGCTGGTGGGCGGTGAGCAACGGCGGCGATCCGTATCCGACCCTGGGCGCCTCCGGCGGCGTATTCGGCCTGTTGCTGGCGTTCGGCATGCTGTTCCCGAACCAGCGGGTGATGCTGCTGTTCCCGCCGATTCCGATGAAGGCGCGCACCTTCGTGATCGTGTTCGGCGCGCTGGAGCTGATCATGGGCTTCACCGGCTGGCAGCCGGGCGTGGCGCACTTCGCGCACCTTGGCGGCATGCTGTTCGGCTGGCTGCTGATCCGCTACTGGCGCGGCCAGCCGCCGTTCGGCAAGCGCAAGCCGCCGCGGCCGCGGATCGTGCGCTGAGGGGAGGAGAAGCGTCCTGAGCCGCTTTTCCCATGCAATGGCTGGAAATCCTGTGTAGCGCGGGCGGACCAGTCGATACTGCCGACGGTCGCCGTAGCCAGCGCTGTTCGGCTCGACGTTGGCGCATAGGCGGCCATTGCACAAAGTCACGTCGGCTTCGTTGTAGGCGCGCAGTAATTCCGCGCGTAGTTGGTTGTCGCGGATATCCCGCCGATACTGTTCGAGTAGCCAGCCACCTCCGGCGAGCAACAGCAGCAAGCTTCCCAATGTGACGGCTGCGGTCTTCCACAGCACGCTGCGCTGCGCGCGTTCGATACGCTTGAGTTGCGCCGCCAATGCGTATGCGCCTTCGCCTATCGCACTGCCGGGCTGTTGGAGACGTTTCTCGAAGCCGGCAACGTGTTGGTCGATACCATTTGCACCTGGCGGATCAGCGTGTCCGGAACGCGTTGCAACGTCTCTTGCGCCGAACGCGCGACGGTGACCGATATCACCTACATCCGAACGCACGAAGGCTGGCTGTACCTGGCCGTGGTGCTGGATCTTTTCTCAAGGAAGATCGTGGGTTGGGCGATGCAATCAACGATGCACACCGACGTGGTGCTGCAAGCCTTGATGATGGCCGTATGGCGACGTAAGCCGCCTGCGGGGCTGCTAGTGCACTCGGATCAAGGCACGCAATTCACTGGGCACGACTGGCAAGATTTCCTGAAAGCACATGGCCTGGTCAGCAGCATGAGCCGGCGCGGCAACTGTCACGACAACGCGGTCGCCGAGAGCTTCTTTCAGCTCCTCAAACGCGAGCGCATCAAGCGCAGGATTTACGTGACGCGTGAGGAAGCCAAGTCCGACGTCTTCAACTACATCGAGATGTTCTACAACACCAGACGACAGCACGGACACAACAACGGGTGTCTCCGGTAGAGTTCGAAAAGCAACGATCAAAATGAGGCTTCGGGGTGTCTACAGAAGCCGGGGCGATTCACTTCAGTGCGGCGCTCGCAGCCAGTGCACCACGGCGCTGGGGCGGCCATCATATGCGACGACGGCGCGGTTGCCCGCGCCGTCGTGCTGCACTGCTTACCGAACTGCGATTACGGCCAGACGCGGATCTGCTCGGCGTCGCTGCGCACCATCGGCTGGCCGGCCTTGCAGGTGAAGGTGGCGGCGAAGGAGGGCAGGTTGGCCAGCGGGCCGTTGGCGCGCCAGCGGCCGGGCGCGTGCACGTCGGCGGTGACGCGCTGCACCGCTTCGTTCGGCGACAGCTGCTGCGCCCACAGGCCGGCCCAGGCCTTGTAGAACGCCTGCTTGCCGGCGTCGCCGGCGGCGGGCTGGGCGGCGGCATACGCCTGCCAGGCCAGTTCGACGCTGCCGATGTCGGTCAGGTCCTGTTCCTGGGTCAACTGGCCGTTGACCTTGGCGCCCTTCACGCCGGGGAAGTCGTAGGCGCCGTACTGCGCGGCGGCGCGCGCGCTCAATGCGTTCCACGCGCTCTTGTCTTCCGCGGTCCACCAGTTGCGCAGTTCGCCCTTGGCGTCGACCTGGCTGCCCTTGCTGTCGATCGCGCCGATCAGTTCGTGCGCGACCAGCGCGCCGTAGCCGCCGTACAGCGCGGCGGCATCGCCGCCGGCGACGAACACCGGCGGCTGCAGCACCGCGGCGGTGACGATCAGGCGGTTCTGGGCGAGGTCGTAGGTCAGCGCCGGCTGCTGCGGCAGCACGTCCCAGCGGCGGTCGGCGTTGCCCTTGCCGATGCGCTTCATTTCCTCGCGGTGGCGCCAGGTGGAGGCGATCAGCATGTTGCCGCCGAAGCTGCCGCGGCCCATCGGCTGCACGCTGTAGTCCAGGTCGCGGCGCGGCGCGCCGATCTCGATCTTCAGCGCGGCCAGCTTGGCCTGCGCTTCGGCGCGCGCCGACTCGCTCAGCCAGGTGTTGCGCTTGAGCGCGGCGATTTCGGTGTCACGCACCTGGTCGGCGATGCGTTCGGCCTGGCGGCGGGTGTCGGCGTTGAGATAGCGGCCGACGTACTCGCGGCCCAGCATCGGGCCGGCGGCGACGTTGATCGCGTCCAGCACCTGCGACCAGCGCTGCGGCGGCAGGGTCTGGCCTTCCAGCACGCGGCCGCGGAACTCGAAGCTGGCGTCGCGGAAGCTCTTGGACAGGTACGGCGCCATCGCGTCGCCGACGCGCCAGCGCAGGTAGGCCTTCCATTGCTCGGGCTTGATGCTGACGATCATGCCGTCGAGCTGCTTGAACATGTCCGGATCGGCCATCGACACCAGGTCGTCGTTGACGCCCTGCGCCTTCAGGAACGCGTCCAGCTGCAGGTTGCGGTACTGCTTGTTCAACTCCTTGGTGGAGATCGGTGCGTAGTTGTTGAACGGGTTGTTGATGCCGGCCAGCGACTTGGCGCTGCGCGCCAGCGCGGTCTCGATCTGCAGCACCGACTGGGTGTCGGCCTCGAGCTTGGCCGCCGGGGTGCCGGTCAGGGTCAGGATCTGCTTGACGTAGGCGCGGTAGCGGCCCATCAGCGCGACGGTGTCGGCGTCGGTGCGGGTGTAGAAGGCCGGGTCGGGCAGGCCCATGCCGCCCTGCATGAAGTAGCCGATGTGGCGGTCCAGCGCCTTCAGGTCGACGTCGGCGCCGAAGTTGAACGCCACCGGGATGCCGATCTGGTGCAGCGCGGCGATCGAGGCCGGCACCTCCTTGGCCTTCTTGATCGCGTCGATGCGGCTGAGCAGCGGCGCGATCGGGTTGGACCCGTCCTTCTCCACCGCCGCTTCGTCCAGGCCGCTGGCCCAGAAATCGCCCAGCGCTTTCTGCACGTCGTTCTGCGGCGACTGCATCGACGCATCGAGCAGGTCGCGTTGCTGTTGCTGCGCGCGCGCGGACAACTGGCCCAGGGCGGTGACGGCGCCGGTCTGCGGCAGCGGGTTGCTCTTCAGCCAATCGGCATTGGCGTCGTCGTAGAAATCGGTGCAGGCGGCGCTGACGACGGGCGCCTTGGCGGCGGCGCGCTTCTTCTTGGGCGCGGCATCGGCGGTGGACGCCAGGGCGATCAGGCCGAGGGCGACAGCGAGGGCAAGCGGACGGGCAGTGAGCATCGGGAGCGAATCCGGTCAGGATTAAAGTCGGCGGAGTTTAACAAGGTGCGGCCCGCAGCTGTGGTCATGGGGTGGCGTGACTTCCCCTAACCGGTTCAGAAGGATGCGCGGTCGCGTGCTGGACGCGCGCAGTCGGTGAACAAGCAGCGCGCAAAGAAAAGGCCCGGACATGCCGGGCCTTTTCGCGTTGTAGCGGAGCAGCTGCGCTTACCAGATCACGACCTGCCTGTCGCCGGCGCGCACCATCGGCGAACCCGCCTTGCACTGGAACGCGGCGGCGAAGGCCGGCAGGTTCGACGGCGCACCCATCGCGCGGAACTGCGCCGGGGCGTGCGGATCGGTAGCCAGGCGCACCATCGCGTTCTGCGGGGTGTACTTGGTGCGCCACACGGTGGCCCAGTTGAGGAAGAAGTTCTGGTCGCGGGTCATGCCGCCGACCTTCGGATCGTCCTTGCCCGCGGTGGCCTTCTGCAGCGCGTCGTAGGCGGTGGACAGGCCGCCCAGGTCGGCGATGTTCTCGCCCAGGGTCAGCTTGCCGTTGACCGGCTTGCCGTCCACCTTGTACTCGTCGAACTGCTTGACCAGCTTGCCAGTCAGCCCCTTGAACGCGGCCAGGTCCTTCGGCGTCCACCAACCCGGATCCTTGATGAAGTTGCCGTCGGGTCCGAAACGGCTGCCCTGGTCGTCGTAGCCGTGGGTCATCTCATGGCCGATCACCGCGCCGATGCCGCCGTAGTTGAACGCGTCGTCGGCAGTGGGATCGTAGAACGGCGGCTGCAGGATCGCGGCCGGGAACACGATCTCGTTCTGCTGCGGGTTGTAGTAGGCGTTGACCGTCTGCGGGGTCATGTCCCATTCGGTCTTGTCCACCGGCTTGCCGATCTTGCTCAGGTTGTACTTGTAGTTGAACGCGGTGGCAGCGCGCACGTTGTCCAGGTAGCTGTCGCGCTGCGTGCTCAGGTTGCTGTAGTCGCGCCACTTGTCGGGGTAGCCGATCTTCGGGGTGAAGGTCTCCCACTTGGCGATCGCCTTGGCCTTGGTCTCCGGGCTCATCCAGGTGACGTGCTCGATGCGCGCCTTCAGCGCCTGGCGCAGGTTGTCCACCAGTTGCTGCATCTTGGCCTTGGCGTCGGCCGAGAAGGCGACCTTGACGTACATCTGGCCCATCGCCTCGCCGGCGCCGTCCTCGATGCTGCCGAGCACGCGCTTCCAGCGCGGCTTCATCTCGGCCTGGCCGTTGAGCTCCTTGCCGTAGAACGCGAAACTCTCCTGCGCGAACGCGTCGCTCAGATACGGCGAGGCGCTATCGACGGTGTGGAAGCGTAGGTAGGCGCGCCACACCGACGGATCGGTGTCGCCCAGCGCCTTGCTCACTTCCTGGTGGAACGCCGGGATCGCCAGCGAGAACGTCTCCGGCACCGCCACGCCCTGCGACTCGAAGAACTTGGTCCACGGGAAGTTCGGGGTCAGCTTGTCGGCGTCGGCGGGGGTGATCGGGTTGTAGGCCAGCTCGGCGTCGCGCGACATCTGTTCGCTGGACTTGGAGACCTTGGCCAGGCGCGTTTCCAGTGCCACCACGTCCTTGGCCTGCTTGGCCGCATCGGCGGCCGGCACCCCGGACAGCTCCAGCACCTTGGCCACGTGCGCCTGGTAGGCGTTGAGCTTGTCCTTCTTGTCGGCGTCGAAATAGTAGCCGCGGTCCGGCAGGCCCAGGCCGCCCTGCATCGCGTAGGCCATGTTCATCGATGAATGCTTGAAATCGGCTTGGGCGCCGAAGCCGAACAGGCCGTTCTCGCCCTTGGCCGCGCTCTGGCGCAGGTACTCGGCTACCGCCGGGCCGTCCTTGAGGCCGTCGATCGCGGCCAGGTCGGCCTTCAGCGGCGCGATGCCCTGCGCGTTGACCTTGGCTTCGTCCATGCCCGAGGCCCAGAAATCGCCGACGATCTTCTCCACGCCCTGCCCATTGGCGGCAGCGGCCTGCTCGGCCAGCTGGTGCTGCACGGCGACCGAGCGCTCGTCCAGGATCGAGAACGCGCCCCAACTGCTGCGGTCCTTGGGGATTTCGTTGGCGGCCAGCCACTTGCTGTTGACGTAGCCGGCGAAGTCGCTGCAGGCGTCCTTGCTCGCATCCAGGTCGCTGGCGGCGAAGGCGCTGTAGGGCGGCAGCTTGCTGGCGTCGAGCTTCAGCTCGGCCGGCGTTGCGGCAGGCGCCGGCGCGGCGGCCGCCTCGGTCTTGGCGGCGTCGGCGGCAGGCGCTGCCGCGTCGGGCTTGTTGCAGCCGCTCAGGGCGGCGCTCACGGCCAGGGTCAACAGCAGCATCTGGGGATTGCGAAAGGTCACAAGGAAGCTCCAAGCCAGCGTGGATAACGGAATGGCCCGAGGGGCCGTGGCGAGACTGTACGCCGCTGCCAGCGGTTTCAGGGGTGTCGAAGGTCATGGGCCGGGTGCTCGCGCTCAGCGGGCGTGAGGCCAGCGGGCCGGTATCATCCCCGGGATGAAGCGCGAACCGTCCTGCGATGCCCTGATCGTCGGCGCCGGCCACAACGGTCTGGTCTGCGCCGCCTACCTGGCGCGCGCCGGCTGGAAGGTCACGGTGCTGGAGCGGCGCGGCGTGGTAGGCGGCGCCGCGGTCACCGACGAATTCCACCCGGGCTTCCGCAATTCGGTGGCGTCCTACACGGTGTCGCTGCTGCAGCCGAAGGTGATCGCCGATCTGGACCTGGCTGCGCACGGGCTGCGCATCGTGCCGCGCCGCTGCAACAACTTCGTGCCGCTGCCCGACGACCGTTACTTGCTGGCCGGCGCCGGCATCACCCAGGCGCAGGTGGCGAAGTTCTCCACGCGCGACGCCGAACGCCTGCCGGCCTACGAGGCGCGGCTGGAGCGCATCACCGACGTGCTGCGCGCGCTGGCGTTGCAGCCGCCGCCGAACGTCACCGACGGCGGCTGGCGGCAGGCGCTGCCGGAACTGCTGCGTGCCGGCCGCCTCGGCCGCCGCCTGCATGCGCTGGGTCCCGGCCTGCGCCAGGAACTGCTGGACCTGTTCAGCATCTCTGCCGCCGAGTACCTGGAGCGTTGGTTCGAGAGCGACCCGGTCAAGGCATTGTTCGGCTTCGACGGCATCGTCGGCAACTATGCCAGCCCGTACACGCCGGGCTCGGCCTACGTGCTGCTGCACCACGTGTTCGGCGAGAGCAACGGGGTCAAGGGCGCCTGGGGCCACGCGCTCGGCGGCATGGGCGGCATCACTCAGGCGATGGCCAAGGCGGCGACCGCCGTCGGCGCGCAGATCCGCACCGACGCCGGCGTGCGCGAGATCCTGGTCGAGGACGGGCGCGCAGTCGGCGTGGTCACCGAACACGGTGAGCGGTTCTACGCGCGCCGCGTCGTCGCCAACGTCAATCCCAAGCTGCTGTACGAACGCCTGCTCGACCCGGCGCATGTGCCGGCGGCCACCCGCGAGCGCATGGCGCAGTGGCGCTGCGGCTCGGGCACGTTCCGGATGAACGTGGCGCTGTCGCGGCTGCCGGATTTCCGCGCGCTGCCGGGGCAGGGCGACCATCTCACCGCCGGCATCATCCTGGCACCGAGCCTGGACTACATGGACTGCGCCTACCGCGATGCGCGCGACCACGGCTGGTCGCGCGACCCCATCGTCGAACTGCTGATCCCCAGCACGCTGGACGATACGCTGGCGCCGCCCGGCCAGCATGTGGCCAGCCTGTTCTGCCAGCACGTGGCGCCGCAGTTGCCGGATGGGCGCAGCTGGGACGCGCACCGCGACGAGGTCGCCGAACTGATGATCGCCACCGTCGAACGCTACGCGCCGGGCTTCGCGGACTCGGTGCTGGGCCGGCAGGCGCTGACCCCGCTGGACCTGGAGCGTACCTTCGGCCTGATCGGCGGCGATATCTTCCACGGTGCGCTGAGCCTCAACCAGTTGTTCAGCGCCCGCCCGATGCTCGGCCAGGCCAACTACCGCGGCGCGATTCCCGGCCTGTACCTGTGCGGCTCCGGCACCCATCCGGGCGGCGGCGTGACCGGCGCGCCGGGGCACAATGCGGCGATGGCGTTGCTGGGGCGTTGAGCCTTGTCGGGGCTGTGGGCCGTCTACAGTTGTCGCACGCCGGCGCGGCTTATAAAAAAAACCCCGGCGGAGCCGGGGCAGGAGAGAGATAAGCGTTGCGTTGCGGCGAAACGTCTTGGCTGGACGTTCCGCCGCCAGACAGTCAGAAGTCGTAGGACGCCGACAGGCGGACGTAGCGCGGCTGGGTGTAGTAGGTGCCGATGCCGTAGGTATTGGACACGGTATAACGACCGGTTTCGTAGGTCGCATCGATCTGCACCGGCTTTCGTTCGTTGAAGACGTTGAACGCTTGCAGCCCGAATGCCAGCTTGTGGTCGGCGAAGGCCGGGCGATAGGTCACGCCCAGGTCGACCAGCTTGGTCCAGGGCAGGCGGCCCGCCTGGCCCGGACTGGACGGGCTGCCAGCACAGTAGTGGTAGGCCGAGCCATAGCTGATCGGATTACCTTCGTTGGTGCCGTAGTAGCCTAGGCAGGACTTCGGCATGCCAGAGGCGACCTTCACGGTGGCCGACAGCATCCACTCCGGCGTGAACTGATAAGCGCCGAAGGCCTTGAGTTGATGGCGACGGTCGTTTGCCAGATAACCGCCCGCGTATTCCATCAGCGATGCGGCATCCCAATCCTGGGTCTTGGAGACGTCGGTCTGGCCGATATCCGACTTCACCTGGCCTTCGGTGTTGCCGAAGCTGCGCGACCAGGTGTAGTCGACGCGGCCGTACCACTTCTGATCGAACGGATGCTCCAGAAACAGGTCGACGGCGGCGTAATTGCGCTTGGCCGAATCGGTGAAGCCCCAGTCCGAGCGCGACATCTTCAGCGTGGTGTAGCCGGAGCCGTCCACGTTGGCGAGCTTGAAGGTGTTGGTTTCGCCGGGGTTGAACAGCACGCAGCCTGGAATCGTGACCGAATCCGGATCGATGCCGAGCGAGGTGAGCTTGCTCGACATCTCGTCGCTGCCGCAGACATCGTCGATCGCCGATTGCAGCTTTCGATAGGTGACCTTTGCGCCCGAATTCCACTTGTCGCCGATGGTCTTCTCGAAGCCTATGATCAGCTCGTCCTGGTACTGCGACTTCAGATCGCTGGGCGTGAACGAGTTCGGATCCGGCGTTTCGCCGTATTCGCCATTGCTGGACACCGGGCCGGGGCCCAGCGCGGCCAGGCCGGTGGGCTCGCCGTTCGCATCGATACCGGTGTAGGTGAAGTACTCGCGGGTATAGGTCGAGGCCGAGGCGCCGCGGATGGCGACGCTGTTGGGCAGCGCAAGATAGTAGCGGCCGAGGTTGGCGAATAGCTTGAACGAGGAATCGCCGAAAACGTCCCAGCTCACGCCGATGCGTGGTGCCCACTGGTCGCCGCTGTCCACGTAAGGCACATGGCTGCTGTTGAAGTTGGTGAACTTGTCGTTGCGCACGCCCAGGCTCAGCAGCCACTTGTCGTTCACCTGCCAGCGGTCTTCCAGATAATAGGCCTTCTGCTTCACTGCCATGCTGGTGGCGGTGTTGAAGATGTACTTCTGCACGTAATAGCCGTTGCCGCCTGCCGCGCCGACCCCGAGGTTGGGGTCGATGGCCGCGTTCGGTTTGGAGGCCTTGCTGTAGATCCAGAGATAGCCCGGGCCGCTGGTATCGACGCCTTCGTTGTAGGCGTTGAAGTACATGTTGTCCACGCCTGCGGTCAGGTCGTGGTTGCCGATGTGGTACTCCAGTTCCGCGCGCAGGCCGCGCGTCTTGTTCTGCGCATTGGCGTTCTTCACCGTGGTCGAGGACTGGTTGTTGGTGATGGGGGTAGCGCCGGTGATCGATGGATCCTGGTTGCTGGAACTGCTGATGTAGGGCAGATCCGAGGGCGCCGGGTTGGTCCGGTAGTCCCTCTCGCGGCTGCGAGCCCAAGTCGCGTTCAGGGTCAGGCCATCGGTCAGGTAGCCGGTGTACTTGAAGATGTCGTAGGTGTCGGTGAGCTTGTAGCTGTCCGGATACAGGTTGATGCGACCGCCCCCGCTCAGCGTGTCGTAGTCGAAGGACGTGTTGTAGCCAGCACGGCGGTCGGTGTTCTGGATGCGGGTGTATTCCAGGATGTTGCTGTCGTTGATGTTCCAGTCAATCTTGCCGTAGAAATTGGGTGCGCTGTTGTTGTAATGGTTGCGCAGGCTTGTCGTGCTGCCGTCGCTGTTCTTGACGCTGGTGGTGCTGTCGTTGGTCGAGACCCCATCGGTCTTGTTGGATTCGCCAGCGACGAAGACGAATAGCTTATCCTCGATCAGCGGGCCGCCCGCATAAGCGCTGTAGGTGGTGTTGGTCTCCGTATCGCCCTTGCGCTTGCGGTAGAGCGTGCCGGCCAGGTCGGGATTCTCGTAACCGTAGTCTTCCCTCAAGCTGGCGCTCGGATACCAGATGTCGCGCGGTGAGCTGGCCAGCGAGTCCGGCGCCCAGGTGGTCTGGAAGCCGAAGTGCCACTCGTTGGTGCCGCGCTTGCCGACCTGGTTGATCACGCCGCCGGTGGAGCGCCCGTACTTGGCGCTGTAGCCGCCGGTGTAGGTTTCCTGCTGGTCGATCGCACCGTAGGGCAGGCTCACGCCGCCGAGGTTGCTGAGCGGATTGCTGACGTTGAAACCGTTGATGTAGTAGGCGTTTTCGGTCACGCCGGAGCCGCCGAAGGAAACGACCGAGCGCGAGCCATTGGTGAACGCGCCGCTACCGGCAACCGTGCCCGGCGCGAGCAGTGCGATCGCCTCGGCACTGCGGCCCAGCGGCAGTGTTTCCAACTGCTCTGAGGTGATGACCGAGCGTGAAGAGGTGCCGGTGACATCGATTTTCGGCACGCTGGCCGCCGTGACGGTCAGCGCTTCCAGCGTGGTGGCGTTGGCTGTCGCAAACGACACTTCCGTGGCGGAGCCGACGTGCAGCTGAATGTTCTTGCGTGTGTCGATCGTTTCCTCGCCACGGCGCAGGATCACGGTGTAATTGCCGATCGGCAGCGAGCCGAGGGTATAGCGACCGTTGCTGTCGATCGGCACGGTACGGCTGAAGCCGGTGTCGCTTTGAATGAGGATGCTGGTGCCGGGCGCCGGCGCGGAGCCGAAGATGCTGCCGGTGGTGCTTTGCGCGTGGACAGCGCCTTGGGCCAGCGAGGCGGTGAGGATCATGGCCAGCGCGGTGCGCTTGAATGCGTTTCGATCGGGGCGGTTGCTCATTGCTTACCTTCGACGAAGTGGGGTGGCAGTCCGTCCATGAGTGGCCTTAACCCAAACGTAATAATGGTCTGCTAGCGGGTGCAATAGGGTTGGAGTAGATCTGCCGTCATCCGCATCGAAAGCGCGGTAATTTGTACAAATTAGGCGGCTGGACTTGATTTCGCTTCACAGAAATGCGCAAACCGCCAGTGCCTGTCGCCACGTAGATAAGGCCAGGCCAACTACGGCGGCGCGATTCCCGGCCTGTACCTGTGCGGCTGCGGCACCCATCCGGGCGGCGGCGTGACCGGCGCGCCGGGGCATAATGCGGCGATGGCGTTGCTGGGCGATGGGCGCCGCTGAGCGCGATGTCCTGTGCCGTTCCGCGCTGGCGTTGCATTCGCTGGTCAAGGCGGCTCCGCTCCCGCTGTCGCACCGCGTCGTTGTGCGCACACGATGCGACATGGCGCAGGGCCTGCATCCCAAGAGCAGCGTTCCGATCGCCGGGCATAATGGCTGGCCGCGCGCTCGAGCCGTGGCGTCCTCGCGCCGGCAGCGGCGTCCTCCGCCATCAGACACTTCCATGACCGAACAGGTTCAGCTCTACAACCAGGCCATCGCCGCGCTCAACCAGCGCGATTGGAGCCAGGCGCAGCGGCTCGCGCAGCAGTTGCTGCGGTCGTTGCCGCAACACGCCGGCGTGCATTTCGTGGCCGGCGTGGCAGCGCTGGAGTTGAAACAGATGCAGCCTGCCGCGGCGCATCTGTATCAGGCGACGACGTTGAATCCGCAACGTGCGGACTATGCAACGCAGCTGGCCAAGGTGCTGGCGATGGGGCGGTTCATGCAGGAGGCGCATCGCTTCGCCGACCAGGCGATGGCATTGCGGCCGAGCGATGCGCATACGCTGGACACGCTGGGCGTGGTCTACACCCAGGTCAACGAACACGTCGCGGCACTGGAGGCGTTCACCCAGGCGGTGCAACTGGCGCCGCAGCAGGCCAGCTTCCGCTACAACCTCGGCACCTCGCTGCTGTTCTCCGGGCGCGTGCAGGAAGCCGAGCAGGAATACCGGGCGTGCCTGGCCCTGGAGCCGCGCTACTGGAAGGTCTACCTGTCGCTGTCGCAGCTGCGCACATGGAGCGTGCAGGAGAACAACCTGGCCTCGCTGGAGCAGGCGCTGGCTTCGGCCGGCGACGCGCCGGAAGCGGTGCTGTATCTCAATCTGGCACTGGCCAAGGAGCATGAGGATCTCGGCGACTACCATGCCGCGTTCCGTGGCTACGCGCAGGGCAAGGCTGTGCAGAAGCGCGCGCGCGGCTACACGTCCGACCGCGATGCCGCGCTGTTCGAGGCATTGCAGCAGGCGTTCCGTGCCGACGCTGCGCCGACATCCGGCTTCGACAGCCAGGAGCCGATCTTCGTGATCGGCATGCCGCGCAGCGGCACCACCCTGGTGGACCGGATCCTGTCCAGCCATCCGCAGGTGCACTCGGCCGGCGAGCTGCAGAATTTCCCGGCGCTGCTCAAGCGCCTGGTGCGCACGCCATCGTTGGCGATCCTGGACGTGGCCACGCTGACCCGGCTGCAGGGCCTGGATTGGCGCGAACTCGGCCGCGCCTACGTCGAATCCACCCGCCCCGGCACCGCCAGCAAGCCGCGCTTCGTGGACAAGCTGCCGCACAACTTCTTGTACGTGGGGCACATCGCGCGCGCGTTGCCGAGCGCGCGCATCGTGTGCCTGCGGCGCGATCCGATGGACACCTGCCTGAGCAACTTCCGCCAGCTGTTCGCGTTGTCCTCGCCGTACTACGACTATTCCTTCGACCTGATGGACGTGGGCCGCTACTACCTGATGTTCGAGCGTTTGCTGGCGCATTGGCGCGGCTTGTTCCCGCAGCGTCTGCTGGAAATCGACTACGAAGACCTGGTGCTGGAGCAGGAGCCGACCACGCGCCGTCTGCTGGAGTTCTGCGGCTTGCCGTGGGACGAGGCCTGCCTGCGTTTCGAGCACAATCAGGCGCCGGTGGCCACCGCCAGCGTGGTGCAGGTACGCACCTCGATGACGCGCGCCTACATGGGGCGTTGGCAGCGCTACGGCGAGGATCTCGCCGAACTGAAGCGGTTGCTGCAGACGCACTCGTGCGCGATGCGCGAGCGCGACCGCCGTTGAAACGGCGCGGTCGCCGCGCCGAGCACGAGTGCGGCGAACGCATCAAACGGCAAGGCCGCGCCATTGCGGGCGCGGCCTTGGCGCGGCTTGCCGGCGAAGCCGGCTACTTGCCGAAGCTGTAGCGCATTTCCAGGTAGTACGCGCGGCCGAACGCGTCGAAGTTCAACTCGTTGTAAGCCCAGCTCGTTCCGCCGCTGTACGAGGCGTCGAGTGGCGGCATCTTGTTGAACACGTTGTTGACCATCAGCGACAGTTCCATGCCCTCGAACGCGGTGTAGGTGACGCTGGCGTTGTGGGTGATGTGCGACGGCAGCCTGCCCGCGCGCGGCGCGGCATACCGCTCTTCGTTGACCGAGGCCGCGTAGTTCGGGGTCTTGTCGAACCAACTGGCGTACCAGGTGGCCGCGAAGTCGCCGATCTTCCAGGTCAGCGAGGCATCGGCCTTGCGCTTGGGGTCCGTGCTCCAATTGGGATCGTTGAGCAGATCCTCCGGCGCATCCCCGGCATAGCGCGTGTACTTGTGCCGCAGGTTTTCGGCGTAGCTGAGCAGTGTGCTGAGATCGCCCCAACGGCCGAGATCGTACCCATAGCGGAACGAGGCGGTCACCGCTTCCAGCTTTTCGTTGGCGATGTTGACCTTCGGCGTATAGATGCCGCTGATCTGGCCGGCGTCATTGCGCGTGACCTGGGATGCGGCCGCCACGCACAGCGCCGAGTTGATGTCGTCGATGCCGGCGCGGCAGCGGTAGTCCTGCAGGCTCAGTGCATCGGCACTCTGCTCGTTGACTTCGTTGTTGATACTCCAGTTGAAGTAATCGATGGTCAGCGCCATGCGCTCTACCGGCGACCATACGAAACCGGCGCTCCACACATCGGCGTTGATCGGCTTCAGGCCGAGGTTGCCGGACTGGCTACCCTGGAACTGGCGGTGCAAGGAGGCGCTCGGGCAGTTGTCGGTGTTGCCGGGTAGATAGCCGAGTTGGGCGCACTGGTAGTAGTCGGTCACCGAGCTGTAGTAGCCGCTGATGCCCTGGTATTGGTCGGACAGGGTTGGCGCACGGAATGCGGTGCCGTATTTGCCGCGCAGCAGCAGCGACTCGAACGGACGATACTCCAGAGCAACGCTGTAGGTCGGCTTGTCGATGGTGCGGCCGCTGGCCTCGAACGCATCGTAGCGGCCGGCCAGGGTGATGGTCAGCGGGTCGAACACCGGCATGCGCAGTTCCGAGGTCAGCGCATAGCGGTCGCGCTTGCCACCGCCGCTCACCGAGGTCAGGCCCCATACCTCGCCGTTGAGGATTTCCGGCGCCGGATCGTAGTTCCACTTCTGCTTGCCGTATTCGCCGACCAATGCCAGTCCGGCAGCACCGCCGGGCAGGGCGAACAGCTTGACGTTTGTCAGCTGCAGACGCAGCATGCCGTCGGAGGTCATGCTCTTGTTGGTGGCATGGCCGGTGAAGCTGGCGAATTCCTGTTGCGTGATCGGCCGATAGAACGCCGCGTAATCGGGGGTGTAGGCCGGGTAGGCGTTGTCGAACGGATCCAGGCCGCGCTGCGGTCCCAGCACCTTTTCGGTGAAGAACTGGTCGATCGGGCCCTTGAAACGGACGTAGTTGCGTTCTTGCAGCTTGTATTGGGTGTAGGTGGCGCCGGCGTCGTAGTCCCAGTTGGATTGGCCGAGCACGCCCTGCGCGCCGAAGGTGACGCGCGCCGAATCGCTCTTGTTGCGGCTCATCGTGTCCTTGATGCCGTTGATGCCGTTGATGCCCATTTCCTCCGGCGCGAAGTTGCGATACAGGTTGAGCATTTCATTCAGGTTTGGATCGTAGTAATAGCCGAAATCTGGGCTGGTGCCCCACCACAGTAAATCAGCGCCGGGTTGGTATTGGACTTGGTCATGGCTGTACAGCACATCGCCATACAACTGCACATTGTCGTTGGCATCGAAGGTGCCGTGCACATAGGCCTGCAGCGACTTCTGGCTTTCATCCAGCGTGCGATAGCCGGGGATGTAGTTCGATCCGCAATAGTGCTGGTCGGGCGCGCTGTTGCGCTGCTGCCGCCCATTGGTGCCGCCGAACAGGCCGGAGACATTGCCGCAGTTGTCCGGATCCAGGAACTTGTAGTCGCCGGCCTTGTTGTACACCGCGAAGGTGCTGCCGGCCTGCTGCTGCGAATAGCCGTGCGTGTTGTATTGCCTGGTCAGGTCGCGCTGGTAGGCCCAGATCGGATCCTTCTCTTCGTACTGCACGCCGCCGATCACGCTGGTGCGGCCATCGGCGGAGGTCCAGCCGTCGGCGAAGGTGGCGCGGAAGTTGCTGCCGCCGCCTTCGGAGTAACCGCCGCCGCGGATGCTGAACACAGCGCCGTCCATCTTCTTCTTGAGGATGACGTTGATCACCCCGGCGATCGCGTCCGAGCCGTACAGCGAGGACTGGCCGCCGGGCAGGATCTCGATGCGGTCGACCAGGTCGATCGGGATGCCGCTGATGTTGTTGAAGGTGTCGCTGCCGTCGTACAGCGCCGGGTAGTTCGACATCGGCCTGCCGTCGATCAGGTACTTCACGTAGCCCGGTGGCAGGCCGAACAGACTGACCGTCTTGGCGCCCTGGGTGAAGGTGTTGGAACTCTGTCCGCCCTGCACGCCACCGGTCGCAAACGAGCTCTTCTGCAGCACGTCGGCCACCGAGTTGAAGCCGCGGGCCTTGATGTCCTCGGCGGTGATGGTGGTGATCGGCGTGGCGGTCTCGATCTCGCTCTGCGGGATCAGCGAACCGGTGACGGTGACCTTCTCCAGCTCGGTTGCCTTGGTCTGGCTGCTGTCCTGCGCGAAGGCACTGAACGCGGCCGGGACGGCCATGGCGGTCATCAGCGCAGCGCTCAGACGGCTGCGATTGAAGCTACGTGCTTGACCTGCAGTCATCATCATCTTTTTTTGAATTCCCGGGAAAGCAATATGAAGAAGAGCCAATGAATCTCGTGCCGCGACGCATGCCTTAAGTGGGCGCATCCGCGAGCGGCGCAACGTACAGGAACTCACTCCCGGGTTATGCGGACCTGTCTGCGGTTTCGGGCACTGAATGCATTTGTCTGCATCCGCAAACAGAGATCCGCAAACAGTTGCCTTCCGACACGGCGCGTCCGCGGCGGCTGCAGGTATTTTCCTTTTGAAGGAGTTCGCGTGAAGGGGCGCCGCCTGGCAAGGTGGCGTGTGCGAATCCGGTGCGATGATGGAGCCAAGGTGATGGCGAGCGGCTGGAACACCGGCGCATGAGCCTCAACCAGTTGTTCAGCGCTCAGCCACGCCAACTGCCGCGGCGCGATTTCCGGGCTGTACCTGTGCGGCTCCGCGATCCATCCGGGTGGTGGCGTGACCTGCTCGCCCAGGCACAATGCGGCGATGGAGTTGCTGGGGCGGTGAAGCCGGCCAAAGAGCCAGGCTGACGACTGGCCGAAAGCACGCGTGCCGTGAGTAAAGCGCGGACAGGCGCACCACAGCGGGGAAACGTCATGAAAGCAGATCGCTGGCACCTGTCGGCGGCACATGCACGCGCTGGCCGGCGTTCGGCTCGGCATGCTGCGCAGGTCGGCAGGGCGTGCCGCACCAGATCTGCGCCGGGGGTTTTCCGGCACGAGCGTTCCACACGAAAAACGGGCGACCAATGGCCGCCCCTTCGATCGCTGACGAACGATTGCTTAGAACTTGTACTGAACTCGGGCAAAGACCGTGCGCCCGTACCAGTCATACTGCGAGGCGTACAGAGGGGCATTGCCGTAGCGCACCCCGGCACCGGTGGAGATCAGATCCGGCGCCTTGTCGAACAGGTTGCGCACGCCGACCATGATGCCCCAGTCGCCTTGTTCATAGGTAACGGACGCGTTGTGCAGGACCTGCCAGCCGGCCTTGATGTCGCGCGCTGCGTTCTGGTAAGCGGCGTACGTGTAGGTCGGGTCGAGATCGCGATTGCGAGTGGTGCTGACGTAGCTGGCCTGGTAGCTGAAGGTCCAGTCGCCACGCTTCAGGTCTGCAAACAACAGGCCGACCGTCTTCGGACGTCCGATGTAGCCGACCTGATCGTCGTTGGTGAGTCCGCTCTCGGCCGCGCTATCAAAAAGCCGTTGCACGTCTTCCATCGTGTACGTGACCTGCGCTTCCAGGGAAAGCTTGCCGAAGGAGAAGTCGTTGTCGTAGTTCATCTGCAAGTCGTAGCCGCGGGTACGCTCGCGGTTGATGTTGATGTACTTGTTGTAGATGGTGGTGATGGTATTCGGCGAGGTCGGGTCGTTCGGACTGTTGCGGGTGAACTGGTCGCAGAACGCGTTCGGATACACTGCCGACCCATAGCAGCCGCTGATGATCTTGAGCTCGTCGAGCTGCGCGATTTCGCCGCGAATGTCGTAGTCGAAGTAATCGATCGCCACGCTCAGGTTCGTGAACGCGGGCGTCCAGACCATGCCAAGCGTCTTGGCCTTTGACGTTTCCGGCTTCAGAACGCCCTTGCCGCCACGGTTGTAGGCCGTCCCCGACCCGCCGCCGCCCGCGTAGTCCGAAGGGATGCCGGCCGCCGCGCAGTTCTGCATGATGAAGGTGTTTGTGCTTTCACCCCACAGGATGCAAGGATCGATTTGCGTCTGCGCAAAGTAGCCGGTCTGGTCGCCCAGATACAGTTCGTACAGGCCCGGCGCGCGATACGAAGTGCCGATGCTGCCGCGCACGCGCAGGGACGGGATGATCTGCCAATTCAGGCCAGCCTTCCACACCTTGTCAGAATCGGCGACGGAGTTGTATTTGAACGCGCGGCCGGACAGGTTGACCGAAAGCGATTCTATGCCCGGCTTGTTCTTGAGCAGCGGGACGTCCAATTCCATGAAGGCTTCGCGGACATTGTCCGTGCCTTTGGTCTTTTGCGCCGAACTATAGCCCCAGATGTCGCCCGACTTGGTCAGCGCATCGGGTTCGTCATCGATCTTGGTATGCCGATACTCGACGCCGAACGCGGCGCCGACATCGCCCGCGGGAAGTGCGAACAGGTTGCCGGTGACGACGGCGTTGACGACGGCCTGGTCGTAGATGGTGTTGCCCTTGGTGTTGACCCCGATGGCGTTTTCCAACTCGCGCATCCGCTCGCCGCTGAGGAAGCCAGGATCGAAGTAGTTCACCGGTGCGTCGCCATCGACAAGCGACAGATCGCCCGTTCGGGACGTCTGAATGTCGTTGTGCTGATAGTCGCCGTCCGAACGCGAGTAACTGGCGTTGATTTCCCAGCTCCAGCTATCGGTTCCCTTGAAGGCGCCGTCGAACTTGGTGCTGCCGTACAAATAATCGACATCGATCTTCTGATCGTCCCGGTAGGGCATGATCGACTGGTAGCGGTTCCCATCGGTCTCGTTGGCGACGACGGGGAAGAACTGCCGGTAGCCGTGCGTGCGGGTCTCGCGACGGTTGTACAACCACTGCGTCTTCCAGTTGAAGCTGTCGAACCCGAAGTCGCTCGCCCCGTACAGGCTGATGCGCTCGCGTTGATTGATGACTTGCGCGGTGTCGTAGAACGGGAAGTTCTGCACATCCTCATAGTAGGCTTGCGGTGAGTTCAAGTAGTTCCTGGAGGGATTCGGGCGCGGCCGGTAACCCGGAAATGGTCCCACGGTCCTGCCATCCGGCGACGGCACATAGCGGATGCCTGCGTTGTTATAGTTGATGATGGTGTTGGCGTACAGGTTGCCAGTCGAACACCCGCCCAGCTTGGTACCGGCGAGGATCGAGCGATCCTCGCGGTCGATGCGCTTGCCGTCCGTGCCCCATATCCGGTCCTGGGCGCAGCTCAGGAAGTCGCGGTCGCCGTAAGTGAGGGCATTCAAGCGGTCCCATTGGACGGCGCCGATGATGCTGCCGTTGCTGAAATCCTTGCCGGCAGCGAACGAGGCCGAGAACTGTTCGCCTCCGCCGTGCTGCGGCACGCTCATGGTGTAGTCCATGAGCGGCTTGTCGATGCTCTTGCGGGTGATCAGGTTGACCGCGCCGGCGACCGCATCGGAGCCGTAGATGGACGAGGAGCCGTCCTTGACGATCTCGATGCGCTGCAGGATCACCTTTGGAATGACATTCAGGTCGAACGAGCCGACTTGCCCACGCGTACCCGCCGGGCCGGGACGCTGGCCATCAAGCAGGATCAGCGTGCGGTTGGCGCCGAGGCCACGTAGCGAAACGGTCTGCACGCCGGTGCCGCCTTCGACGACGAACCCGCCGAATTGGTTGTTGATCTGGGTGGAGCTGGCAGCGGCGGCCGAGGTCTGCAGGAAGTCGGCGACGTCGAACTTGCCGGCGGCCGTGCTCTTGTCGATGGAGATCACCTGGACCGGCGAAGCGGTTTCATACTCGGGGCGCTTGAGCAGCGAGCCGGTCACCGAAACGGCGTCTAGATTCTTGGTCTTGTTCACCTCTGACTTGGCGGAGGCCTTTGCCTGCTCGTCGGACTGAGCGTCGCCGCTGGCCAGACTGTCTTGTGCAAAGGCGGGTACGGCTTGCAGAGCGGCGATAACGGCGATCGCCAGCGGCAGGCGCCGCAGCCCATAGGTCGTGGACTTTGTCATTGCTTTTTTTCTCCCTAATTCAATAGAAGTGAAACATTTGTTACAAGCTGGTTAAGCGAATGTACTGATAAGACGCCGTCCATGCAACATCCGCTGAACAAGAAATTTCGCGTCATGCCTGCGCGACATTGCTGCTGTACGGGCGAATTGCGAAAGTTGTTTAAAAATCTGTTTTTTCAATGACTTCAGGTCGCCGTTCGCCATGGTGCCAGGCTGCCACCCACGAACTGGCGCGCCCGGTGTGCGGTCCGCTGCCGCCGATGCGTCGCCGCAGCAGCACTTTGCAGCCGTGATCCGGTCGCCGGTTCGGTCGGGCCTAGCCACGCTTGCGAGGCGTTCGATCGCTGGGATCGGTTCGCTTCGGCAAGCGCCCTGGCAGGCTGCGACATCACGATCCACTGCGCGGGACGGGAATGGAGCGTCACTGGCGTGCCTGGCCGCGTTGCGCCATGAACGTGACATGCCTTGCCCGTCGTTTGCCGTGCGCCAGCAGCAGCGCGAGTACGATGCGCGTTGCCGCCGGCGAGGCTGGAGGGGGCGTCACGTGCGACAGGCGCTGGGTGCCGGTCGCGTCGGCTGCGGCAGTGCGGCGGCCGGCCAGATCGTTCGGGGCATGGCGCCGCTTATGTTGGGTCAGTCTTGGTGCCGGGCCGGTGCGAAGCGGGTGCGCTCCCGGCGCGTGCGTGGCATGCGCCGGAAACTGTTGCTCAAACCTTCAAACCTTCCATTCGACCAGCTTGCGGCGGGGTTTCCCGGAACATCTCGAACGACTGCGGATCAAAGGCCGCCAGGGCCGCAATCGTTCTTCAGGAAGCCCTCGATCAGATCCAGGGTCTGCCGCTGCTGGCGTGGATACCAGGGCAGGCTGTGCGGCTGGTCGGGAATCATGACGAACTTGGCTGGAACGACGTCCTTCACCGCCTCGTAGAAGTCCTTGGCGTGGAAGGAGGGAGTGCGCACGTCTCTGTCGCCGACGAACAGTAGCACCGGGATCGTGGCGTTGGCGGTGTTTTGCATCGGATCCATGCCTTTCAAGGTCTTTCCTTGCAGGATGCGTTGCAGGCGGTTGTCGCTCCAGGAGGTGCTGAGCTTGCCCAGGTTGATGACCGGCGCACCTGCGATGGCGCACTGGTAGGGCGATGGCTTGCGCACGGTGGCCGCGGCCGCAGCGAATCCCCCATAGGAATAGCCGAAGATCGCCACGCGGTCCCTGGACGCATAGCCTTCCGATACCAGCCATGCGGCGCCGTCGTCGTTGTCGTCAGACATCTTCTGGCCCCATTCGCGGTCGCCGGCGACCCACAGGTCGCGTCCGAGACCCAGGGTTCCCCGGTATTGCGGCCGCAGGACCGTGTAACCGCGCGAGGTCAGGAGCGGCACCCAGCCGGACACGTCCCAGCCCATGTAGTCGCGCGCCCAAGGGCCGCCATGCGGATTGACGATCGCCGGGCCAGGCGGATCGCCCTGTTTCCAGCCGGCGGGAAGGTCCAGGATGGCCGGGATCTTGCGCCCGTCGCGCGCGCTGTAGGTGACCCAGCGTTCTTCCACGGCCAGGCGGCCCTTGCCGATCCACGGCCTGGAGCTTCCCAACGGCGTGACGGTCTTTTTGTCGATGAGCAGGTGATAGCTCGGCGGCTGCTCGGCACTGTGTACCGTGAAAAACACCTTGGAGAAATCGTCCGTGTACGTTCCGAGCGAGATGTTCTGCCCCGGGAAGGCTTTTTTCAGACCGTCCTGGATGGACTTCAGGGTCGGGTCCACATAGACGGACTGACGGTAGGGGCCGTCCACAGTGAAGCCGACGACCTTGTTGAAGTTGCTCGGTTGCGTGCCGAAGATCAGCCCGGCGATGGAGAAGTTCTGATCGGCCACCACCGGATCCGGGTCGTATTTGCGCTGTACTGGGTCGTACAGGCGCACCTGGGTCTTGTCGGAGAATTGATCTGTGGACTGGCCAGAGTTCCGTAGACACTCAGTTGCGGCTCTGCGCGTAGCGCCTTTCAAACTCTACAGGTGACAGCCCGGCAGCGGAACCATGCCGGCGGATCGGGTTGTAGAACATCTCGATGTAGTCGAACACGTCCGATGCTGCCATGGCGCGTGTCGGGTAGATCCGCCGCTTGATCCGCTCCTTCTTCAAGACGCTGAAGAAGCTCTCGGCCACGGCGTTGTCGTGGCAGTTCCCGCGTCGGCTCATGCTCGGCACCATCCGGTGCGCTTTCAGGAACGACTGCCAGTCGCTGCTGGTGAACTGACAGCCCTGATCCGAATGCACCAGCACACCTGGGCCCGGCTTGCGCCGCCAAGCTGCCGCCACCAGCGCCTGCAGTACCAGATCGCTGGTCATCGTCGACGCCGTCGCCCAGCCGACGATCTGCCGCGAGTACAGATCCATCACCGTCGCCAGGAACAGCCAGCCCTCGTAGGTCCTGATGTAGGTGATGTCCGTGACCCAGACCTTGTTCGGCGCCTGTGGCGCGAATTCCCGGTTGAGCACATTGGTCACCACGCCCACGGGACCACCGTGATGACGTGGCTTGCGGCCGTAGCCGACTTGGGCACGCAGGCCTTCTGCTTTCATCAACCGCAGGACGCGGTGCCGGCTGCAGCGCTCGCCGGCCTCGCGCAGGTCCAGGGTGATCTTGCGATAGCCATACACCGTGCCGCTGGCCAGCCAGTGGTGCTTGATCAGCCCCAGCAGACGCTGATCTTCGCGCTCGCGAGCACTGGCGCCATGGCGCAGCCAGGCGTAGTAGCCACTGCGTTGCACGTCCAGCACCCGGCACATCGCCACCAGACGGAACTCCCGGACGTGCGCGCGCATGAACGCGTACTTCGCCCTTACCCCTTGGCAAAGTACGCGGCGGCTTTTTTTAGGATGTCGCGCTCCTCGGTTACCCGCCGCAGCTCAGCCTTGAGCCGGCGGATCTCGGCCGAGTCGCTCGGCGCGGCCGGGGCTCCAGGGGCCGGTACCGTCTTCTTGGCCGCCTGCACCCAGCCATACAACGTGTGCTTGGGAATCCCTATGCGGGAGGCGACGTCAACCACCGTGAAGCCACGCTCGATCACCTGCCTCTCCGCCTCGGCACGGAACTCATCCGTGTACTGCTTGCTGTTGCCCATAAACACCTCGGTCATTGCCATCAATTATGGCAACTGGATGTCTACGAAAGGCTGGCCGGTCCACTGTCAGCACGTAGTACTTTCCGGTCGCGTCGTCGATGCCCACGACATCCACCACGTTGCGCGCGGAGATCTTGGTGGTCAACGGCGCATGGACATCGAACTGTCCGGATTTCGGATCGAGCAGCAGGACCTGCTGTTCGAAATCGCTGCCTGCGCCTTCAAGCTGCTGCTTGGCCAGAACCTTGCCGGTGCGATGGTCGAACAGCGACGGGACCGCGCGCGAGTCGCCGCGGAAGATCAGTTCGGTCTGCCCGGTCTTGAGGTTGTAGAGGTAATAGCTGGACGAAAGGCTGACCTCGCTCAGCTGCTGGATGACCACCCTGTCCGGATCCAGCGGGAGCATGTCCACGAGCGACGCAGTACCGCTCAGTTCCAGGCACAGTTGCGTATCGGCGCTGATGCCGATCTTGCGCGCGTTGTCCGCGAAGGCTTCCTTGAAGTCCTTCTGATCGTCGCCGGTCAAATAGGTCTTGGAGACGAACGTGCGGGTCGAACCGGTGGAGTTTCCTTCTCCGCAGCCGCCAAGGCGCCCGGTCCATTCCTGGCGCGCCACGGTCAGGATCTTGTCTGCCTTGAGCGCATAGGCGGAGATGAACTTCATCTTGTCGCCGGATGGCGTGACGACGGTCGGGCCCTTGGACAGCGACGAGGTATCCCAGGTGGCAAGGGCTGTTTCGTCGGGATTCTGCGGAGACGGGATGAGCCCCACGACGTGTTTGCCGTCCGGGCTCATCGTCATCGACTGCAGCGCTGGCAGGCGCGCCAGATCCTCGATCGGAATGGGCTGTATGGCGTGGGCCGCGATGCTTGCCAGCAACATGGCGGCCCCCGTGGCGACACGCAGAGGCCGCGCCGAGCGAATCCTTGTCATGCAAAATCCCCCACGATGAGATGAGAAGTACGGACCGTTGCGCAGGCGCACAAAATGAACTTTTTATGAATATACCAGGACTTGGTGTTCGCGCACGCTATGCGCCATGGCGGCCTGTCAAAAAGTGCCGTTGCGCGGCGCCGGTACCGGTACGTGATGCCGCTGCGGCAGTCACGGATCCATCATGGGAGCGCAGGCCGGATCGTGGCCGTGCAGCAGAGCAAGCCGCTCAGGATGTGTTCGATGGCGCTTTGCCGCCCGCGAACAGGCGCATTGCCTTGGGAGCCGCCACGTTGCGTGGCCAGCGGTCAGCGGCGTCCTTGTATAGTCGTGGCGCCCACCGAAAGGGCTGCGTGCATCCTTGCAGGGTCCTGCCTTCCCCGAAGCGTTGGCCAGTGCGTTGCACGGATGTTCGCCCCTCCTTAGTTCGCGAGTTCCCGATGACCGCCCGCCCCCGCATTCCCGCCCATGCCGTCCAGCCCAACCTCGCGCCGCTGCCGCGGATCCGCAACGTCATCGCCATCGGCTCCGGCAAGGGCGGGGTGGGCAAGTCCACCACCGCGGTGAACCTGGCGCTGGCGCTGCAGCGCCAGGGCGCGCGGGTCGGGGTGCTGGACGCCGATGTCTATGGCCCGAGCGTGCCGGCCATGCTCGGCCTGAGCGGCCGTCCGGACAGCCCCGACAACAAGTCGATCGAGCCGATGCGTGCGTTCGGCATCGAGGCGATGTCGATCGGGCTGCTGGTGGACCAGGACACGCCGATGATCTGGCGCGGGCCGATGGCGACCTCGGCGCTGACCCAACTGTTCACCGATACGCTGTGGGACGACCTGGATTACCTGCTGATCGACCTGCCGCCGGGCACCGGCGACATCCAGCTGACCCTGGCGCAGAAGATCCCGGTGGCCGGCGCGGTGATCGTGACCACGCCGCAGGACATCGCCACGCTGGATGCGAAAAAGGCGCTGAAGATGTTCGAGAAGGTCGAGGTGCCGGTGCTGGGCATCGTCGAGAACATGGCGGTGCATACCTGTACGCAATGCGGCCATGTCGAGCACCTGTTCGGCGAAGGTGGCGGCCAGCGCATGGCGCAGCAATACGGCGTGCCGCTGCTGGGGTCGCTGCCGCTGGCGATCGCGATCCGCGAGCAGGGCGACGCCGGCACCCCGATCGTGGCGTCGGCCCCGGACTCGGCCGCCGCGCAGGCCTATCTGGCCGCCGCGCAGCGCCTGACCGAGGAACTGCGCAAGCGGCCGCGCGCGTCGATCCCGATTTCCGCCTCGCTGCTCTGAGTGCTGCCACGGCCGCCGCGAACGCGCCGCGACCGGCTAGAATCGCCGGTCACTGCGGCCCGCTCCGGCGTCGGCCGCGCTCCCGGCGTGCAGGTTTCGATCTGCCGCCACAGGCATCAGGAAGACGTATGAGCATCAAGAGCGACCGCTGGATCCGCCGCATGTCCGAGCAACACGGCATGATCGCGCCCTACGAGCCGGGCCAGGTGAAGCAGGTCAACGGCGAGCGCATCGTCAGTTACGGCACCTCCAGCTACGGCTACGACGTGCGCTGCTCGCGCGAGTTCAAGGTGTTCACCAACATCAACTCGACCATCGTCGATCCCAAGCGCTTCGATCCGAAGAGCTTCGTGGACATCGAGGCCGACGAATGCATCATCCCGCCCAACAGCTTCGCCCTGGCGCGCACGGTGGAATTCTTCCGCATCCCGCGCGATACGCTGGTGGTGTGCCTGGGCAAGAGCACTTACGCGCGCTGCGGCATCATCGTCAATGTCACGCCGCTGGAGCCGGAGTGGGAAGGGCACGTCACTCTGGAATTCAGCAACACCACGCCGTTGCCGGCGCGCATCTACGCCAACGAAGGCGTGGCGCAGATGCTGTTCTTCCAGTCCGATGCCGACGACATCTGCCAGACCAGCTACAAGGACCGCGGCGGCAAGTACCAGGGCCAGACCGGCGTGACCCTGCCCAGGACCTGAGTTTTTCCATTGCACAAGTAGCGCGCAATGAACGACCACAATCCTTACCAAGCGCCTGAAGCGCCGCTGCCGTCCGCGCCGCTGGCGCTAAACGCTGCCGATGTGCTGGCCGGCCGCGGCGAGCGCCTCGGCGCATCGCTGATCGACGGGGTGATTTCGCTGCTGATCTTCATGCCGCTGGCCGCGCTCACCGGCTATTTCGGCAAGGTCATGGCGGCGGCGCGCGGTGGCGAGGCGATATCGTTGCTGGCCATGGCCGGCTATGTGGCGCTGGCGTTCGTGGTGGTGCAGGGCTATCCGCTGGCCAGGACCAGGCAGACCTGGGGCAAGAAGCTGCTGTCGATCCGCATCGTCGATCTGCATGGCGGGCAACCGCCGCTGTGGAGGCTGATCGTGCTGCGCTACCTGTCGACCCAGCTGCTGTCGCTGGTACCGGTCGCAGGCAACGTCTACGCGCTGCTGGATGCGCTGTTCATCTTCCGCCAGGACAAGCGCTGCCTGCACGACCTGATTGCCGGCACCCAGGTGGTCAACGTCCGCCGTTGAGACGTCGTGCCGGCCGCCGCGCATCGGCGGCCGGTAACGGCGCGGCCGCGCCGACCTGCGCCAGGCCTGGAACCGGTTGCGAAGGCCGATCGCGTGGCGCGGGCAGCCGGGAGGTGGAGATCGCCGGATCCAATCGCCAATCCCGCATCGCCGATCCCGGCAGCGACTACTTGCCGCGGCCGAACAGCATGCCGACGCCGACCGCGACCAGGATCGCCGGCCACCAGGTAGCGATCAGCCGGCCCAGGCTGAGATTGGTCCAGCCCAGGTTGTTGGCCAGGAACACCAGGCCGATCACGATCAGCACGATGGCGGCGATCACATTGGATTTCATGGAGGCGCGGCTTCCGTCAAAAGGGGCGCCTATCGTAGCCGTTGCCGCCACGCCGCAACACGGGTCTGCAGGACATCGGCCGGCAGCCGCTGCGGCGTGCCGCTGCCCCACACCGGCCCGGGCCAGGCCGCGTCGCCTGGGTGGCGCCCGATCAGGTGCACGTGCAATTGGCGCACGATATTGCCCAGTGCGCCGATGTTGAGTTTGTGCACGTCCGGTTCGCCGCGCAGCAGCTGCGAGAGCTGGTTGATTTCGGCCAGCAGCAGGCGCTGCTGTGCGCCGTCCAGGTCGATCCACTCGCTGGCATCGGCCACGCGCGGCACCAGCAACAGCCACGGGAAGCGCGCGTCGTCCATCAGCCGCACCTGCGACAGCGGGCCGTCGGCGACGAACGCGCTATCGGCCTGCAAGCGCGGATCGAGCGTGAAATCGGCCATCGTCGCGGCTCAGCCCAAGTGTTCGGCGAGGAAGGCGAGGCTGCGCTGGCGCGCGCTGTCGGCGCTGTCGGCGTCGTAGTGGTTGGGATCGACATGGCGGTCGAAGCCATGCCCGGCCGGATACACGTAGGTCTGCATCCGCGGCAGCTTCTCGCGATGCTGCTGCACCGCTTCCGGCGGAATGCTGCTGTCCCGCGCGCCGAAGTGGAACAGCACCGGCGCCTTCGGCGTCTCGTCGAGGAACTGGGTGTTGCGCCCGCCGTAGTAGCTGACCGACGGCAGCCCCAGCCTGATCGCCGCCAGCAGCGCGACGCTGCCGCCCCAGCAATAGCCGACGGTGCCGACCTTGCCGGCCGGCGCCAGCGCCTGGGCCGCGGCCTGCACGATGTCCAATGCCTTGTCGAAGCCGAGGGCACCGACCAGTTCCAGGCCCTTGTTCACCCCGTCCTGGTCGTAGTTCAGCTGTGCGTCCCTCTCTACCGGATCGAACAGGCCCGGAGCCAGCACTTCGTAGCCTTGCGCGGCGTAGTAGTCGGCGACCTCGCGGATGTAGGCGGTGACGCCGAAGATCTCCTGGATGAGCACCAGGCCGCCGCGCGGGGCGCCTTGCGGCAGGGCATGCCAGGCCGCGACCTGGCCGTGCGCGGTATCGAGGGTAGTCCAGTGGCCCATGGCGCGTTCCTGTGGTGGGAGAAAGGCGTCGATTATCCACGCCTGGCAGGTGCGGCCCGTTAACGCGATCCAGGACAGCCGGGGATGCCCGATCGCCTGCGACCGGTTCGGGTGTGCGCGGTTGCCGGCCTTGCTCGATGGCCCGAACTTCGCCGTGTCGTCGTGCCGTGCAGGCGCTGGCGGGCGCTCACGGCGCCGCGTAGTGCACCGACACCACCACGAAGCTGTGGCGGCCGCCGGGCAGTTGCGCCTCGATCTCGTCGTCGATGCGCTTCTTCAGCAGCGCCCGCGCCAGCGGCGAGTCGATGCTGATCCAGCCGCGGCCGGCATCGGTCTCGTCCGGGCCGACGATGCGGTAGCGCAGCAGCTCGCCGCTGTCGGCGTCTTCCAGCTCGACTACCGCGCCGAAGAACACCGCCTGCGGATCGGACGGCGCGGTGTCCACCACCCGCAGCGCTTCCAGGCGCTTGCTCAGGTAGCGCACGCGGCGGTCGATCTCGCCCAGCTGTCTCTTGCGGTAGGTGTACTCGGCGTTTTCCGAGCGGTCGCCTTCGGCCGCGGCCGCGGCCAGCGCCTTGACCACCTCCGGCCGGCGCACGCGCCACAGCTCCTCCAACTCGGCCTTGAGCCGGGCGTGGCCTTCGGCGGTGATCAGGGCGGTGCTCTTTTCGGCAGGGGGACGCCAGCGGCTCATCGATTCGCACTGCGGTGGAGCGGGGTGGCGATGCTAGCGCGTGCGCCCGGCTTGCGCACCCGCGGGCGATGGCCGAAGCTGGCGCGGCCATCCACAAGGACGTTGTTCGATGCTGATCCTGCCATTGCACAAGCCGCTGTCGCGGGAGAATTTTCCGCTGGTCACGCTGCTGCTGGTGCTGCTCAACGTGGCGGTCTATCTCGGTTGGCAGCGCCAGGACGCGGTGCCGCTGCAACAGGCGCAGCGCTATTACCTCGATTCCGGACTCGGCGCTCACGAAGCGCCGGCCTACGCGCACTACCTGCGGCGCAGCGGGCGCGAAGATGCGCTCGCCCAGTTCGAGCGCGTGCCGGCTGCGCAGCAGGCGGAGTTCGTCGGTGGCGCCAGCCTCAACGACGTGCGTTTCGTGCAGGCGCTGCGCAGCGGCGAGGCGTTGGAGGACCCGGCCGCGCAGCAGGCCTGGGCGCCACTGCGCGCCCGCTACGACGCGTTGCTGGACCGGGTGTTCACCTTGCGCCATCTGCAGCGCAGTTCCGAATGGTCGCCGGCGCGGATGCTGTCCTCGGCGTTCCTGCATGCCGATGGGTTGCATCTGTTCGGCAACATGCTGTTCCTGGTCGTGCTTGGCACCTTGCTGGAAGGGGCGATCGGGCGCTGGCGGTTCCTGCTGGTCTACCTGCTGGGCGCGTTCGGGGCGAGCGCGGTCAGCCTGGCCTGGCGCTGGGGCGAGGCCGGCGGCGGGCTGGGCGCGTCCGGCGCCATCGCCGCGCTGATGGGGGCGTTCTGCGTGGTCTGGGGGCGGCGGCCGGTGCGCTTCTTCTACTGGTTCGCGGTGGTGTTCGACTACGTGCGCGGTCCGGCGATCGCCCTGCTGCCGCTGTGGCTGGGCTGGGAGCTGTACAACCTGCTGGCCAATGGCGACGCCGGGATCGGCTTCGATGCGCACGCCGGCGGCCTGGTCGTCGGCGCGCTGCTCGGCGCGGCGCTGGTGGCGATGCGGCAGACCCGCGAGGCGTTCATGCGCGACGAGGCCGTGGCCGCCGCGGACGACCGTTGGGAGCGCGCGCAACGGCATCTGGGGCGGCTGGAGAACCGCGAGGCCGCGTTCCTGCTCGACGAACTCGCCGCCGAGCAGCCACGCCGCTTCGACGTGGCGCAGGCGCGCTACCGGGTGGCGCGCAATGCCGGCGATGCGTGTGCCGCGCAGGCGCGCGCGATCGAACTGCTGCGCCTGCCGGCGACCACGGCGCAGGAAGCGCAAGCGCAGGCGGCGTTGCTCGGCGACTGCGCTGCCGGCGCCATCGCCGTGGATGCGGCGACGCGTGCGCTGCTGTTCGATCGCTGGCTGGCGCTGGGCCGCTTGCACGATGCCGAAGCGCTGCTGTTGCAGGAGGCGGCCGCGGTGCCGCGCTGTGAACAGGCGCAGCACTGGTTCCGGCTCGCGCTGGGCCACGGCGAGCGACAGGCCGCTGACGAATGGCGCCGCCTGCTGCTCGCGGTGATCGAGCGCTACCCGGATCTGCCGCAGGCGGACAACGCGCGGTTCCTGCTCGCCAACGCGTGAGTGCCGTTGGCGGCGGCATGGCCGCCCTGTCGCGCGCCGGCGCTAGGCCGGCGCGATGGTCAGCGCCTTCAGCGCCGCCTGCAGCTTGCCGCGTTGCGCCTCGTCCTCGCAGTGCGCGAGCGCGTCCTGCAGCAGCGTGCGCGCCTGCGCGTCGTCGCCGCAACGTTCGGCCAGCAACAGCGCCGCGCCCAGCGACCAGACGCTAAATTCCGGCTCCTTGGGCCAGGCGCGCCGCGCGGCGAGCAGGCCATCGAGCGCGAGCTTGAACTGCCCGGCCAACTGCGCGCGCTCGGCCAGCAGCGAGGCCTGTTCCGGCAGCAGCGGGGCGAAGTCGGGATCGGCATTCAGGGCTTCGCGCAGCAGCGCCAATGCGCGCCGTTCCTGCTTTTCCTGCAGCAGGCGGTTGATGTACTGGCGGCTGTGCTCGCGCAGGTCGTCGGCGCGCCCGCCGCTGCGCAACAGGCGCTGGTACAGTTCGTGCACCTCCAGGCTCACTGCCCGCGAACGCACTTCGCCGCGCAGCAGCTGCAGCGCCTCGACGGCATGGCCGTCGCGCACGAACTGCTCGGCCTCGTCGAGCACGCGTTGGTCCGGATCGTGGCGAGCATGCGTCGCGTCGTCGTCGGCGGCCGGTTCGTAGCCCAGCACCTCGTGGTACTGGTAGACCAGATAGCCCAGCAGGTGGAAGGCGGCGAACAGGCCCCAGATCGTGACCACGCCAACCGCTAGATCGCTGGCCAACGGCGGCAGGTACTGCTGCAACCGGTTGGCCGCGGTCAGCGCGCTGGCCTGGATCACGAACAGCAGGCCGAACGCGGCCAGGTACGGCCAGCCGATGCGCAGCGCCAGGCCGATCGACACGGCCGGATTCAGCGCGCGGCGCAGGCTGCCGTCGATGGCCAGCGAGATCAGGAAACCTGGCTGCAGCAGCACCACCGCCAGCAGCGTCAGCATGCCGGCGATCGGGCCGGCGAGCAGCGCCGCCGCGACCACCACCGCGCCGAGCACGATCATCAGCGCCAGCAGCCGCAGGACCACCCCGTCGCCGATGTCGAAGCCGCGCTCGGGCGCCTCCATGTAGCCGTCGGCGGTATGCCGCAGGATCTCGAAGGCGTATTTGTAAATCGCCAGCGCGGTGACCATGCCGAGGATCCAGCCGATGCCCGGTAACATCCCCAGCAGGCGGCACAGGGTCAGCGCGATCAGCGCGAACAATGCGCCGCCGCGCAGTGGATACAGCGCGATGGCGCGGGTGCGCGCCCAGAAAGGTGCGGGTGTGCTGCGGTGCGCACGGCTTGCGCCGGCGCGATGACGGTCTTCCATGACGCCCCCCCTGCATTTGATGTGCGCCGATTGTGCGACGCGCCGGACGCGCATGCAATCGGGCGCGCGGGCATGCCGATTGCGCCGCTGCCGGCGGGGGAACGATGCAGTGCCGGTTGCTGCCGCACCCTGTCCGCTGGCGCCGCGCTGCGGCCGATAGAATGGCCGTCGGTACAGGCCTGGTCGCGGCAGCTTCGGTGCGCTCCGCGCGCAGACGGCGGCGCCGCCATTCGATCACAGGGAGTTTCCGCTTGAATCCATTTCCTGCAGGCAATCCGCGCGTGCGCATCCGCGACATCGCCGTGCTGTCTGACAACTGGTACGTGCTGCGCAAGGTCAGCTTCGATTTCCAGCGCAACGATGGCAGCTGGCAGACGCTGTCGCGCGAGGCCTACGACCGCGGCAACGGCGCCACCATCCTGCTCTACAGCCGCGCCAAGCAGACGGTGCTGCTGACCCGCCAGTTCCGGCTGCCGACGCTGCTCAACGGCAATCCCGACGGCATGCTGATCGAGGCCTGCGCCGGGCTGCTCGACCAGCACGATGCGCAGACCTGCATCCGCAAGGAGACCGAAGAGGAAACCGGCTACCGGATCGAGAACGTGCGCAAGGTGTTCGAGGCGTTCATGAGTCCGGGCTCGGTGACCGAGCGGCTGTATTTCTTCGTCGGCGAGTATTTCGACGGCGACAAGCTCGGCGCGGGCGGCGGGGTCGCGGCAGAGGGTGAGGAGATCGAGGTGCTGGAACTGACGCTCGATACCGCGCTGGCGATGATCGAATCCGGCGCGATCGCCGACGGCAAGACCATCATGCTGCTGCAGTATGCCAAGCTGCATGGGGTGCTGGGGTAGGGTTTTTCTTTCGGCCCTCTACGCATCGGGAGCGGCTTCGCTCGCGATCGGCGCTCTCGGTAGAGCCGGTCGCGGCTGAAGCCGCTCCTACAAAAGTCCATCATCTAGGCCGAAAATGGGTTTGCCGTGCCGTGGGCACGCGCCTGCCTTCGCCATCCACCACGCTCAGCGCTTGCCGCCGAAGATGCTGCCGAAGATGCCGCGCACGATCTGCTGGCCGATGCGGTTGCCGACGGTACGCGAGGTCTGCTTGGCCATCGCCTCGAGCATGCCCTGGCGGCGCTTGGTGCCGAACACCGCGTCCTTGACCGCCTGGCCGAAGCCGCTGTCCTGCGCGTCGTCCTGCTCGCGGGTGCGCGCCGCCGGTGCCGCAGTCTTCTCGGCCACCTGCTCGACCCGGCGTGCCAGCATTTCCGCCGCCGAGTCGCGGTTGACCGCGGTGTCGTAGCGGGTACCGACCACGCTGGCGGCGCGTACCTGCGCGCGCTCGGCGTCGGAGATCGCGCCCATCCGGCAGCGTGGCGGCGCGATCAGGGTCTGCTGCACCGGCATCGGCACGCCCTGGTCCTGCAGCGTAGAGACCAGGGCCTCGCCGGTGCCGAGCTGGGAGATGGCCTTGGCCACGTCCAGCTTAGGATTGGCGACGAAGGTCTCGGCGGCGGTGCGCACCGCCTTCTGGTCGCGCGGGGTGTAGGCGCGCAGCGCGTGCTGCACGCGGTTGCCGAGCTGGCCGAGGATGTTGTCCGGCACGTCGTCGGGGAACTGCGAGCAGAAGTACACGCCCACGCCCTTGGAGCGGATCAGCCGCACCACCTGCTCGATGCGCTGCACCAGCGCCGGCGGCGCGTCGTCGAACAGCAGGTGCGCCTCGTCGAACACGAACACCAGCTTGGGCTTGTCCAGGTCGCCCACTTCCGGCAACCGCTCGAACAGTTCCGACAGCAGCCACAGCAGGAAGGTCGAGTACAGGCGCGGCTTGAGCACCAATTGCGCGGCGGCGAGGATGCCGATCACGCCGCGGCCGTCGCTGCCGACCCGCATCAGTTCGGCCAGGTCCAGCGCCGGCTCGCCGAAGAAGCCTTCGCCGCCGTCCTGCGCCAGGCGCAGCAGCGCGCGCTGGATCGCCGCCACCGACGGCGCGCTGACCAGGCCGTATTCGGTGGAGATGTCCTTGCGCTGCTCCACCACCAGCGCCAGCAGCGCGCGCAGGTCGTCCAGGTCGAGCAGCAGCAGGCCGCGGTCGTCGGCCAGCTTGAACACGGTTTCGAGCACCCCGGCCTGGGTGTCGTTGAGTTCCAGGATCCGCGCCAGCAGGGTCGGCCCCATCTCGCTGACGGTGGTGCGCACCGGGTGGCCGAGCTGGCCGTACAGGTCCCAGAACACCACCGGGTTGGCGGCCGGGGCGTAGTCGGCCACGCCAATCTCCTTGGCGCGCTGCAGCACGTTCTGGCTGCCGTCGCCGGCCACCGCCAGCCCGGCCACGTCGCCCTTCACGTCGGCCATGAACACCGGCACGCCGATCCGCGAGAAGCCCTCGGCCAGGGTCATCAGGGTCACGGTCTTGCCGGTGCCGGTGGCGCCGGCGACCAGGCCGTGGCGATTGCCCAGGCGCGGCTGCAGCAGCACCGCTATGTCGTCGGTCAGGCCTTTGCCCAGCAGGATCGGGTCCATGAACAGCTCCGCGGTGAGGTGGGCGGATTCTAGGCGTTCGCGCCGGCGCCCGCTCGCTATGAGCCGGGTTTGCCCGGCTGCAGCGATGAACGAACGCCCGGCTGGCGGGGTGCCGGTCCTTGCCCGACCTTGCCGCGATGTGACAGCGGCGGCTACCCTGCGGCCTTTCCGTCGTTGCGTCCCATCATGCCCCTTTCGTTCCGTATCACCCATGGATGGCCCGCCGTGGCTGCCTTGGCGCTGGCTTGCGCCGCGCCGTCTGCCCACGCCGAACGCGTCTCCGCGCGCGACAAGGCCGCCATCGCGGTCCTCGACCAGCGCCTGGCGGCGGCCGAGAAGCGCTACAACGACGCGATGGTGCTGGTAGGCAACAGCGACCCCAAGGGCACCCAGGAAAGCGACGCGGCGCTGGAGGACATCGAAGACGTGGTCGATGCCTGCATCAAGCAGCGCGGCTGCGAGGTCGGCACCTACCTGGGCGCGTACAAGCGCCTGCTCAAGGCCAAGGCCGACGCGCAGGGCGCGGCGACCGATGCCGATGCGACCGACGACGACGCCGCGCCGCTGCAGGCCGATCCGGACCACATCCGTCCGCTGGCCGCCAATGTGCCGGAAGCGGCGCGCGCGGCCAGCCTGCTCAACGACCAGCGGCATGCCTTCGACGCGATGGTCGAATACAACCCGGCGGTGCAGGCCGGCATCCGCCGCTGGCTCACCGACATGCGCCCGTCGCTGATGAACAGCTACGAGAACTACCAGAACCTGCGCGCGATCATGTGGCCGGAATGGGAGAAGCGCGGGCTGCCGGAAGCGCTGCTGTTCGGCATCATCGCCAAGGAATCCAATGGCCGCGTGCACGCCAATTCGCGGGTCGGCGCCGCCGGGCTGATGCAGTTCATGCCGGCCACCGGGCGCCGCTTCGGGCTTGGCCCGGACGGCACCGGCTTCGATACCCGCTACGACGCGCGCAGCGCCGCCGAGGCCAGCGCGGTGTACATCAACGAGCGCATGGCCGAACTCAACCGCAGCATCGAGCTGTCGCTGGCCGGCTACAACGGCGGCGAGGGCCGCGCCGCGCGCGTGTACAACCAGATGCAGGGGCGCAGCTTCTGGGACGCCTCGGTGTACAACCAGTTCCCGGCCGAGACCAAGGACTATGTGCCGATGGTGATCGCCGCGGCGTGGATCTTCCTGCACCCGCAGCAGTACGGCGTAGCGTTCCCGAAGATCAATGCGCAGCCGGCGACGCTGCGCCTGGCCAAGTCCACCACGATCTACGAGCTGACCATTTGCCTGGGCAGCGACGCTACCCGCGACGGCTACATGCGCGCGCTGCGCAACCTCAACCCACGCTACGAACCCGATGGCTGGATCCCGGCAGGGGCCAGCATCAACGCCACCACCAAGATCGTCGGCCTGTACAACCGCTATTGCGTGAGCGGCCCACGTGCCGACCTGGCGCGCGCGCTGATCACCGCCGACGTCAACGCGGCGATCCGCAGCAACACGCCCGTGGTGGCCGATCCCACCGGCAACGTGGCGGTGGGCGACGTGACCCCGGTGGCCGGGGTGCCGACCACCATCGCCACCGGACGCCCGGCGCCGGTCAAGCCCAAGCCCAGGCAGGTGCGCAGCTACCGCGTGGCCAAGGGCGACACGCTGGGCCGCATCGCCGACCGTTACAGCTGCGACATCAAGCAGTTGGCCAAGGCCAACGGCCTGCGCGCGCCCGGCTATGCGTTGAAGCCGGGCCAGTCGTTGAAGATGGCCGGCTGCGACAAGTAGGCGATTGCGCGGCAAGCGATGAGCGGCATCGACGCGGGCGTGGTCCGCGTTCTGCCTGCGGGCAAGGCGTCGGGACTGAAGTCCCTCCCACGAGGGGCAGCCGAAGTTTTTGCAGGAGGGGTTGAAGCCCCTCCTACAGAAAGCGCGGGGTCGGTCGAAGCGCGCTGCGGTTCCTTACGCGCGTCAGCCTTGCAGCCGCCTGGCGAGCGCCTGGCCCAGCCGAACCGGCGTTTCCGCCGTCAGTGCCGGGTCGAGTGTCGCCACGCCCGGCGGCAACAGCACGATCACGGTCGAGCCGTAATTGAAACGTGCCATCTCCGCGAACCGCTCCAGCACGATGCCCTTGCCGCGCCAATCCTTGCGGGTGATGCGGTCGCCGTAGCGCGGGATTTCCACGCCGCTCCATACCGTCTCCACGCCGCTGACCAGCAGCGCGCCGACCATCACCGAGGCCATCGGGCCGAACTTGGTGTCGAAATGGCAGACCAGGCGCTCGTTGCGCGCGAACAGCCGCGGCACGTGGCGCACCGCGTCCGGGCCGACGCTGAACAGCCGTCCCGGCACATGCACGGTCTCGCGCAGGGTGCCGGTCCACGGCATGTGCACGCGGTGGTAGTCGCGCGGCGACAGGTACACGGTGGCGTACAGGCCGTTGGCGAACGGTGCCGCGGCGGCGGCGTCGCCGAGCAGCTCGGCGGCGGTGAACGACTGGCCCTTGGCCTGGAAGATGCGTCCGTCCTGGATCGGCCCGAGCTGGCTGATGCGGCCGTCGGCCGGCATCAGCAGCGCCTGCGGGTCGGGATCGGCGCCGCGCGCGCCGGGCTTCAGTGCGCGGGTGAAAAACGCATTGAAGGTCGGGTAGGCGCGCGGATCGGGTTCGGCGGCTTCGGCCAGGTCCACCCCGAAGCGACGCACCACGGTGTCGATCAGCCATTGCTTCAGCCCCGGCCGCGACGAGTAGGCCAGGCGCCGCGCCAGCGAGGACAGCAGCCGGTGCGGCAGCACGTAGGTCAGCGTGGTCAGCAGGCTCATGGCGCGGTTGCCTTGGTCAGCGCCTCCAGGTCGGCGGCGATCGCCGCCGGCTCGAACGGCGGCCGGATCAGCCCGGCCTGGCGGCCCTGCGGGTCGAGCACGGCGATCGCGGCCGAGTGGTCCATGCTGTAGTCGTTGGGGTTTTCCTGGAAATGCTTGCCGGGCACCTTCTGGAACACGAAGCCCAGCGCGGTGGCGAAGCGTTCCAGCTCCGGCACGTCCGCGGTAGCGGCCAGGGTGTCCTTGTGGAAGCCGTGTGCGTAGGCGCCCAGCCGCGCCGGGGTGTCGCGTTCGGGATCGACCGAGACGAACAGCACCCGCGGGCGCAGCGTGTCCGGGATCGATTGCCACTGCTGCTGCGCGCGGGCCAGGTCGGCCAGGGTGGTCGGGCACACGTCCGGGCAGGCGGTGAAGCCCAGGAACACCAGCGTCCAGTGGCCTTTCAGCTCGCCGGGCACCAGCGGCGTGCCGTCGGACTGGCGCAGGTGGAAGGCGGGCAGGGCGCGCGGCTGCGGGTACAGGCGCACGCTGCGGGTCTCGGGCCACGCCGAAGCGCCGCCGCCGAAGTACTTCTGGGCCAGCAGCAAGCCCAGGCCGGCGGCCAGCGCGACCACCAGGACGATGCCGAAGTTGCGATTGAACATACTGATTTCCCTTGCAACGAACGCTCATGATAGCGGCCGGGCCTCTATAATCAGGGGCCGAATTGCCTTGCATGTTGCCATGACTGCCGACGCGGCCGCCGAACTCCACACGATCATCGACCTGATCCGCTACGGCACCAGCCGTTTCAATGCGGCCGAACTGAGCTTCGGCCACAGCTACGACAACGCTCTGGACGAAGCCACGCAACTGGTGCTGCACGCGCTGCACCTGCCGCACGACCTGGGCCCGGCCTATGGCGGCGCGCGCGTGACCACGCCGGAAAAGGCGCAGGTGCTGGCGCTGTTCGAGCGCCGCATCGCCGAGCGCATCCCCGCCGCCTACCTGACCGGCGAGGCCTGGTTCGCCGGGCTCAGCTTCAAGAGCGACGCGCGCGCGCTGGTGCCGCGCTCGCCGATCGCCGAGCTGATCGAGGCCGGCTTCGAGCCGTGGCTGGCCGGGCGCGAGGTCAGCCGCGCGCTGGACCTGTGCACCGGCTCGGGCTGCATCGCCATCGCGATGGGCCACTACAACCCGAACTGGCAGGTGGACGCGGTCGACATCAGCGACGACGCGCTGGCCCTGGCCGCGGAGAACAAGGCGCGGCTGCTGGCCGACAACGTCGAGCTGGTCAAGTCCGACCTGTTCGCCGGGCTGGGCGGGCGCCGCTACGAGCTGATCGTGACCAATCCGCCGTACGTCACCCACGCCGAGACCGACGCGCTGCCGCCCGAATACGCGCACGAGCCGGAACTGGGCCTGCGCGCCGGCGTTGACGGCCTGGACCTGGCGCTGAAGATCCTGCGCGACGCGCCGGCGCACCTCAGCGAGGACGGCCTGCTGATCTGCGAAGTCGGCGAATCCGAGCGCGCGCTGGTGCAACTGCTGCCGGAAGTGGATTTCGCCTGGGTCGAGTTCAAGGTCGGGCAGATGGGCATCTTCGCGGTGGAAGCCAGCGCGCTGGTCGCGCACCACGCGCGCATCGCCGACCTGGCGGCGAGCCGGTGAGCGGGCAGCCATGAGCGCGAACAGCTTCGGCACCCTGCTGACCGTCACCACCTTCGGCGAATCGCACGGGCCGGCGATCGGCTGCGTGATCGACGGCTGCCCGCCTGGGCTGGAACTGGACGCGGCCGAATTCGCCCACGACCTGCAGCGCCGCGCCAGCGGCAAGAGCCGCCACACCTCGGCGCGGCGCGAGGCCGACGAGATCGAGATCCTGTCCGGGGTCTACGAAGGCCGCACCACTGGCACCCCGATCGGCCTGCTGATCCGCAACACCGACCAGCGCAGCAAGGACTACACCGACATCGCCCGCCAGTTCCGCCCGGGCCATGCCGACTACAGCTACTGGCAGAAGTACGGCATCCGCGATCCGCGTGGCGGCGGCCGCTCCTCGGCGCGCGAGACCACGATGCGCGTGGCCGCCGGCGTGATCGCCAAGAAGTGGCTGGCGCAGCGCTACGGCGTGCGCGTGCGCGGCTACCTGGCGCAACTGGGGCCGGTGCTGCCGCAGGGCTTCGCCTGGGATGCGGTGGAGGACAACGCGTTCTTCTGGCCGCACGCGGCGCAGGTGCCGGAGCTGGAAAGTTACATGGATGCGCTGCGCAAGTCCGGCGATTCGATCGGCGCCAAGGTCACCGTGGTCGCCGACGGCGTGCCGCCGGGCTGGGGCGAGCCGATCTACGGCAAGCTCGACGGCGAACTGGCCGCGGCGTTAATGAGCATCAATGCGGTCAAGGGCGTGGAGATCGGCGACGGCTTCGCCGTGGTGGCGCAGAAGGGCACCGAGCACCGCGACCTGATCGCGCCGGACGGCTTCCAGTCCAACCACGCCGGCGGCGTGCTCGGCGGCATCGCCACCGGCCAGCCGATCGTCGCCTCGCTGGCGTTCAAGCCCACCTCCAGCCTGCGCCTGCCCGGCGCCACGGTGGACGTGGACGGGCAGGCGGTGGACGTCATCACCACCGGCCGCCACGACCCCTGCGTCGGCATCCGCGCCACCCCGATCGCCGAGGCGATGATGGCGCTGGTGCTGATGGATCAGGCGCTGCGCCACCGCGCGCAGTGCGGCGACGTCGGCAGCGTGGCCCCGCACATCCCCGGCGGTGGCGATGGCTGAGTCGCGGCCACGGGTGTGGGTCAGCCAACCGCTGTTCGACGATGTCGTCGCACGGCTCGGCGAACATTGCGCGCTGACCACCACCGCGGACGTGACCAAGTATTCGCAGCAAGACCTGGCCGCGGCGCTGGCGCCGCTGGACGGCGCGCTGGTGACGCTCAACGAGCGCATCGGCGCGGCCGAGATCGCCGGTGCGCCGCGGCTGCGCGCCATCGCCAATGTCGGCGTCGGCTACAACAACCTCGACCTGGACGCGCTCAGCGCGGCCGACATCGTCGCCAGCAACACGCCCGACGTGCTCACCGAAACCACCGCCGACCTCGGCTTCGCGCTGCTGATGGCCGCCGCGCGGCGCATCACCGAGTCCGAGCGCTGGTTGCGCGAGGGGCAGTGGCAGCAATGGTCGTTCCAGACCATGCTCGGCGCCGACGTGCACGGCAGCACCCTGGGCATCCTCGGCATGGGCCGCATCGGCCAGGCCATCGCGCGCCGCGCTGCCGGCTTCTCGATGCGCGTGCTGTACCACAACCGCAGCCGCCTGCCGGCCGAGGTGGAGCGTGCGCACGCCGCCGAGTACGTCGGCTTCGACGCCCTGCTGGCGCGCGCCGATCACCTGCTGCTGGTGTTGCCGTATTCGGCGCAGTCGCACCACATCCTGGATGCCGCCGCGCTGGCGCAGATGAAGCCCGGCGCCACGCTGGTGAACATCGCCCGCGGCGGCCTGATCGACGAACTGGCGCTGGCCGATGCGCTGGCGCACGGGCGTCTGGCCGCGGCCGGGCTGGACGTGTACGAAGGCGAGCCGGCGGTGCGCCCGGAGCTGCTGGCGCTGCGCAACGTGGTACTGACCCCGCATATTGGCAGCGCCAGCGCCGCGACCCGCCGCGCGATGGTGGCGCTGGCGGTGGACAACCTGCTGGCCGCGCTGGGCTTCGGTGCCGACGCCGGGCGTCCGCCGAATGCGTTGAACCTGGATGCGATCGCGGGCGCCGGCAATGGCGACGGCGGCATCGCGGGCAAAAAACGATAGGGAACCTCCGGCGACCTGAGCGGCGCGCTCGGGAGGTTCCCCGAATCCAGCTGGCAGTGCGGCTGTTCCCCCTTTCTCCTACCCGATCGAACCATCTCCCATGAGCAACGAATCCCGTCGTTTCAACGTCGCCGTCGTCGGCGCCACCGGCGCTGTTGGCGAAACCATGCTGGCCATCCTCGCCGAGCGCGATTTCCCCATCGCCACCCTGTACCCGCTGGCCTCCGAGCGCTCCGCCGGCGGCCAGATCGAGTTCAAGGGCCAGAAGGTCACCGTGCTCGACTTGGCCAGCTTCGACCCGACCGGCGTGGACATCGCGCTGTTCTCTGCCGGCGGTGGCATCTCCAAGGAATACGCGCCGAAGTTCGCCGCCGCCGGTGCGGTGGTGATCGACAACTCCTCGGCGTTCCGCTACGACGACGATGTGCCGCTGGTGGTGTCGGAAGTGAACCCGGAAGCGCTGAAGCAGCGCCCGCGCGGCATCATCGCCAATCCCAACTGCTCCACCATGCAGATGCTGGTGGCGCTGGCGCCGCTGCATCGTGAGTACAACATCGAGCGCATCAACGTGGCCACCTACCAGTCGGTGTCCGGCGGCGGCCGTTCGGGCATGGAGGAACTGGGCAAGCAGACCGCGCAGTTGCTGGCGTTCCAGGACATCGAGCCGAAGAAGTTCCAGGTACAGATCGCCTTCAACCTGATCCCGCACATCGACGACTTCCTGGAAAACGGCTTCACCAAGGAGGAGATGAAGCTGGTCTGGGAGACGCGCAAGATCCTCGGCGACGACAGCATCCAGGTGAACCCGACCGCGGTGCGCGTGCCGGTGTTCTACGGCCACTCCGAAGCGGTCGCGATCGAGACCACGCGCAAGGTCAGCGCCGAGCAGGCGCGCGCGCTGCTGGCCGCGGCGCCGGGCGTGGAAGTGGTCGACGAGCGCAAGCCCGGCGGCTATCCGACCCCGGTCACCCACGCCTCCGGCAACGACGCGGTCTACGTCGGCCGCATCCGCGAGGACATCTCGCATCCGCGCGGCCTCAACCTGTGGATCGTCTCCGACAACATCCGCAAGGGCGCCGCGCTCAACGCGGTGCAACTGGCCGAGTTGGTGGCGCAGGAAGGCTGAGACAGCCGGGACTCGGGACCCGGAAGCCGACGCTGGCTTGGAGATCGCCACTGACGACAGGCCGTGTGCAACGGCAAGAGCGAGCATGCTCTTGCCGTTGGCTTTTGCTGTTCCGGGTCCCGAGTCCCCGGTCCCGAGTCCCGGCTTCATATATATTGCACGCCATGACACCAAGGGCAGGGGCGTAATGCGCCTACAACCACGTATTCCCCATCGTCTGCGTCGCCATGCCGCGTCTGCATCCAGGCTGAGCCGCGCTTGCCGCGCAGCGTGCGCGCTGCTGTTACTGGCCTGCAGCCAGGCCGCGCTGGCGCTGGGGCTGGGCGACATCCGCGTGCTGTCCAAGCCCGGTCAGCCGTTCCTGGCCGAGATCCCGGTGATCTCCAACGAACCGGGCGAACTGGAGAACGCGCGCGTGGCGCTGGCCTCGCCAGCGACCTTCGCCCGGGTTGGACTGCAGCGACCGGACGGCCTGGTCGGCAGCCTGCAGTTCCGCTTCGCGCAGACCAGCCAGGGCCGCGCGGTGATCCGCGTCAGCAGCAGCATGCCGGTCGAGGTGCCTTCGCTGAGCTTCCTGATCGAGGTCGATTGGGGCCAGGGCCGGTTGATCCGCGAGTATTCGGCGTTGCTGGATGCGCCCAACACCGCCGCGGCGATCGACGCGCCGGCGATCGATGCACCGTCCGCCGCGGTACCGTCCAACCGCATCGCGCGTCGCGAGCCGTCGGCGCCGGCCGCCAGCACGCCGACGCCTGCAGCGCCGACCGCACCCGCCGCGCCGGTGCGCAGCGCGCCAGCGCCAGTCGCGGCGCCCGGCGATGCGCTGGCACCGGTGCAGCGTGGGCAGACCCTGTCGCAGATCGCCGGGCAACTGGCGCGCAGCGGCGGCCACTCGCTGGACCAGACCATGGTCGCGCTGTTGCGCGCCAATCCGGATGCGTTCATCCGCGGCAACGTCAACCTGCTCAAGCAGGGCGCCGTGTTGCGCACGCCGCGGCAGGAAGAGCTGGCCAGCATCGATGCCGCTGCGGCCACCGCCATCGTTCGCGAACAGGCCGCGCAATGGCGGCAGGCGCGAGCGCCGGTGCCGCAGCCGGCGCAGGCGCAGCAGGCAGAAGCCAGCGCCAAGTCGGCCGCCAAGCCGGCCGCGCCCGCGGCGGCGACGCCTGGCGCACGCCTGGAAATCGCACCGGCGGTGCCGGCGCAACGCGACAACGCGGGAACCAAGTCCGGCACCGGTGCCGGCGACGAGGGAGACATGGTGGCGACTCAACAATTGCAGCAGGCGCGCGAAGATCTCGCGGCACGCGATGCCGAGGTCCAGGATCTGCGCTCGCGTGTCGAGCAGCTGGAGAAGCTCAAGGCCCAGCAGCAGCAACTGATCGCGTTGAAGGACAGCGACCTGGCCGCGGCGCAGAAGCGCCTGGCGCAGGCCGGGCAGACCCAGGCGCAGGCGCAACCCGCGCCGACGGCGGGCTCCGGCGGCTGGCCGTTGTGGCTGTGGGGCGGGCTGGCGCTGCTGCTGCTGGGTCTGGGCGCGCTGCTGCTGGCACGCCGCCGCAAGCCCTCGCCATTGCCGCCGCTACCGCGGCACGACTACGACACGGCAGCATTGGCCGCGGCGGTGCCGGTGGTCGCGCATCGCGACGTCGATGCGCCGGACCTGCCGCCGCTGGACGAGCACGAGCATGAGCGCGAAGTGGCCGAAGACGCGGCCGCCGAAGAGCGGGCATACCAGGACCACGCATTCGAGCGCGAACTGGCCGCGCAGGCGCAGCGTCACGACGACAGCGGCGCCGTGCCGGCTGCGGAGCATCTGCACTTTGCCCTACGGCCCGATGCCGAGGTCGCGCCCACGCCGCCGCCGGTCGACGCCGACGAACCATGGCGGCAGCCGCCGCCCTTGCTGGCGCCGACGCCAGTGGCGCCGGTGCTCGTGCAACGCAAGGAGCCGACCTGGCACCAAGGCGATCTGCCGGCCGCCGCCGAACCGGCCCCCGAACCGGCGCCCACGCATCCGCCGATCGACCGCGAGCGCCTGGAGCTGGCCGTGGCCTACATGGACCTGGGCGACAACGAAACCGCGCGCACCCTGCTGGTCGAAGTGGCGGCCGCCGGCGATCCGGCGGCGCGTGCCGAAGCCCAGCAGTTGCTGGCCCGCTTGAACTGATGCGAGCAGGCGGCGTGCGGCGCAGGCGCCGCCGCCGTGCTGCCGCGACCGGGAATGCGACGATGCGCGACTACCTCTGCGAGCTTGCGATGATGCCGCCGACACGCCGCCAGCCGGTGTGCCGGCCGGCGCCTCAGGCCAGCGTTGCGGCCCCACGCGCATGCGTGCTGGTCGCCCTATCGCCACGGCTGCCTGTGCGCTCGGCCAGCGCCGCTCGGCCGCGCATCGCGCCAGGCTCCCGCGCATGCCGCAGTGCAGTGCCATGGCCGCTGCGGCCCGCGTTGCGCGTGGTGAGGGAGTAGGGCGCGATGCGCTACGCATTGGGCGTGGAATACGACGGCAGTGAGTTCCAGGGCTGGCAACAGCTCGGCGAATCCGGTGGGCCGAGCGTGCAGGCGACGCTGCAGGCGGCGCTGTCGTCGGTGGCCGACAGGCCGGTGAGCGTGATCTGCGCCGGGCGCACCGACGCCGGTGTGCATGGCGAATGCCAGGTGGTGCATTTCGATTGCGATGCGCCGCGCGCGCCGCGCGGCTGGATGCTCGGCGCCACCGCGCGCTTGCCGGCGTCGGTGTGCGTGCGCTGGTGCGTGCCGGCCGCGGACGATTTCCATGCGCGCTTCTCGGCGCGCGCGCGGCGCTACCGCTATCGCCTGCTCAACCGCCAGGTACGCCCGGCCTTGTACCGGCAGACGCTGAGCTGGGAGCGGCGGCCGCTGCAGGCCGAGGCGATGCACGAAGCGGCGCAGGCGCTGCTGGGCGAGCAGGATTTCGGCGCGTTCCGCAGCATCCAGTGCCAGGCGCTGCATGCGCGGCGCGAGCTGCAGGCGATCGCGGTGACCCGGCTCGGCGAGGTCGTGGAGGTCCAGGTCCAGGCCAATGCATTCCTTCATCACATGGTGCGCAATATCGTAGGCTCCTTAATCATGGTAGGAGCAGGCGACAAGCCGGTTTCCTGGATCGGCGAACTGCTTGCCGGGCGCGACCGCAGCGTCGCCGGCCCGACTGCGCCGCCGCAGGGATTGGTCTTCGTCGGTCCGCTCTACCCCGATATCTGGAAGCTACCGGCCGAGGTCACCCTATGAATCGCACCCTGTATCGCACCCGCATCAAGTTCTGCGGCATGACCCGCGCCGGCGACATCCGCCTGGCGGGCGAACTTGGGGTGGATTCGGTGGGGTTCGTGTTCGCCCACGGCAGCCCGCGGCGGGTGGCGCCGGCCGAGGCCCGCGCGATGCGCCAGGCCGCCTCGCCGATGGTGGACGTGGTCGCGCTGTTCCGCGACAACCCCAAGGACGAAGTGCGCGAAGTGCTGCGCACGGTGCGCCCGACCCTGCTGCAGTTCCATGGCGACGAAGACGACGGCTTCTGCCGCGGCTTCAACCTGCCGTACCTAAAAGCGGTACCGATGGGCGGCGGCGATATCAACGCGCGCACCCTGCAGCTGCAGTACCCGAACGCGGCCGGCTTTCTGTTCGACAGCCATGCCCCGGGCGGCAGCGGCGGCTCCGGCAAGACCTTCGACTGGACGCGGCTGCCCACCGGCCTGCACCGGCCGTTCCTGCTTGCCGGCGGCATCACCTCCGACAACGTGTTCGACGCGATCCTGGCGACGCTGCCCTGGGGCGTGGACGTGTCCAGCGGCATCGAGAGCCAGCCGGGCATCAAGGACGGACACAAGATGCGCAAGTTCGTCGAGGAAGTGCGCCGCGCCGACTGCCACGAGTTGAACAGCAACTGCTGAGCGCCTTCGCAGTCGATGTCGATGTCGGCGCCGACCAGCAGGGCATGCGTTGGCGCAATTTCTCAGCACTTCACAACGCGTGGCAGCGACGTGCGTTGCGGCACGCGTGCTCGACAGCATCCGTCGCCGCTGAAGTCGCTGCCGCAGGCGGCATCGTCCTGTAGCGAAAATAGCCTGGATGTTTGTCTGCCCCGTCGTGGAAGCGCCAGTGTGCGATCCAGCGGTCGCTGAGCGAGCAGCAGAACGCGGCGGCACTGTCCAGCGCCATCGACGACGCCACCAACGGCATCATGCGTCGCAACGCCGAACTGATGCGGCAGACCTCGGTAAACACCGCGCGCGCCAACCAGCGTGCGGTGATCGACATGGACATGCTGCGCCACGTGCACGAGCCGTTGAGCGCCACGGCGGAAGAGGTGCGCGAGATCCATCGCGACGGCATGCAGCAGCGGCGCGCGGCCGAGGTCGAGCTGGCGCGCTTGCGCGACGAGCTGCAGCAGCGCCTGGCGGCGCCGACCCCGGCCGGCTGAGGCGTCGCGTCGGCGGCGGGCAGCGGCCTATGGCTTTCGGCAGCCGGCGAGCCCCTGTAGGAGCGGCTTCAGCCGCGACAGACATCCGACAACGCGCCGCAGCGTTGCCGTAGCGCTGGTTCCCGGCAAACAAGCGAAAGAAGACGCTTAATCGCCGCCCTGCCGCAACTCGCCCGCCAGCCAGTGCGCCAGCGCCTGCACCCGCGGATCCTGCTGCTCGCGGCGCGCGCACAGCGCCCACTGCCCGCCGGTCTCGGCGAAGCCCCACGGCGCCAGCAGGCGGCCGTTGCCCAGGTCGTCGGCGACCAGCGGCTGCGGCGCGATCGCCACGCCGATGCCGGCCAGCGCCGCTTCGAGCAGGTAGTACAGGTGTTCGAAGCCGGTGCCGTAGCGCAGCGCCGCCGGATCCAGGCCATGCGCCTGCGCCCAGGAGGGCCATGCCTGCGGGCGCGAGGCGGTGTGCAGCAGCGGTTGTTGCAGCAGCGCCGAGGGCGGGCCGGCCGCTAGCGCCTGCGCCTGCGGCAGCGCCGGGCTGAGCACCGGGCCGATCCGCTCCGGCGCCAGCACGTGCACCTGCCAGCCGTCCGGCCACGGTGCCTGACCGAGCAGCAGGGCCGCGTCCAGGCCGTCCAGGTCGGCGCCGAACTCCCCTTCGTGCGCGGACAGGTGCAGGGTCAGCGCGGGCAGGTCGCGCTGCAGCGCCTGCAGCCGCGGAATCATCCAGCGCGCCAGGATGCTGCCCGGACAGCCCAGCACCAAGGCGCTGGCGCGTGCCGGGCGGCGCAATGCCGCCACCGCGTCCTGCAACTGCGCGAAGGCGCCGCCGGCCGCGTCGCGCAGCCGCTCGCCGGCCGCGGTGGGACGGATGCCGCGGCCCTCGCGCTGCAGCAGCGCCAACCCAAGTTCCTCTTCCAGCAGCCGGATCTGGCGGCTGACCGCGCCGTGGGTGACGTGCAGTTCGGCCGCCGCGCCGCCGACGCTGCGCAACCGCGCGGCGGCCTCGAACGCGCGCAGGGCGTTCAGCGAAGGCAGGCGGCGCAGGTTGGACATGTGAGATTTCCTGACGGATATGTGCAGACTTTATCGGTTTTTGTCGGGCGACGCGTGCGCTAAAGTGCAGGCCTGTCCTGCTGACCGTGAGCGCCATGTCCTCCGTGCCTATTCGCGATTTCCACGTCTATCCCGACGCCAACGGCCATTTCGGCCGCTACGGCGGCCGCTTCGTCGCCGAGACCCTGATCGGGCCGCTGCAGGAGTTGGCAGCGGCCTACGATCAGGCGCGCCAGGATCCGGCCTTCATCGCCGAGTACGACAAGGACCTCAAGCACTACGTCGGCCGGCCCAGCCCGATCTACCACGCCGAGCGGCTCAGCCGCGAGGTCGGCGGCGCGCAGATCCTGCTCAAGCGCGAGGACCTGAACCACACCGGCGCGCACAAGATCAACAACACCATCGGCCAGGCGCTGCTGGCCAGCCGCATGGGCAAGACCCGCATCATCGCCGAGACCGGCGCCGGCCAGCACGGCGTGGCCAGCGCCACGGTGGCCGCGCGGCTGGGCCTGGAATGCGTGGTGTACATGGGCGCCACCGACATCGAGCGGCAGAAGATCAACGTTTACCGGATGCAGCTGCTCGGCGCCCGGGTGGTGCCGGTGACCTCCGGCTCGGCCACGCTCAAGGACGCGCTGAACGAGGCGATGCGCGACTGGGTGACCAATGTGCAGGACACCTTCTACATCATCGGCACCGTTGCCGGCCCGGATCCGTATCCGCGCATGGTGCGCGACTTCAACGCCATCGTCGGCCGCGAGGCGCGCGCGCAGATGCTCGAGGACTACGGCCGCCTGCCGGACGCGATCAGCGCCTGCGTCGGCGGCGGCAGCAACGCCATCGGCCTGTTCCATGCCTTCCTCAACGATCCGGGGGTGAAGATCTACGGCGCCGAAGCCGCCGGCGAGGGCGTCGCTACCGGCCGCCATGCCGCCTCGATCGCCGCCGGCCGCCCTGGCGTGCTGCACGGCAACCGCACCTACGTGATCTGTGACGACGACGGCCAGATCATCGAGACCCATTCGGTGTCCGCCGGCCTGGACTATCCCGGCGTCGGTCCCGAGCACGCGTTCCTGTCCGACAGCGGCCGCGCGGTCTATCAGGGCATCACCGACGACGAGGCGCTGGCCGCGTTCCACCTGCTGGCGCATACCGAGGGCATCCTCGCCGCGCTGGAATCCAGCCACGCGGTGGCGCAGTCGATCAAGCTGGCGCGCGAGCTGCCCAAGGACGCGCTGGTGCTGTGCAACCTGTCCGGCCGTGGCGACAAGGACGTGCATACCATCGCTGCGCGCGAAGGGATGGTGCTGTGAGCGGGCGCGGCATGCGCAGGCTGTGCGGTGGCGGCGCGCTGCTGTGCGCCGCGGCGCTGGCGGCCGCGGCATCGCTGCCGGGGCTGGACAGCGCCGGCGCGGTGCGCGTCGGCCAGCGCTTTGCCGACCTGGCGCCGCGCGCGGCCTGGCAGCGCGACAACGGCGGCCCGATCGAGCGCTGCGACTACGTGCACGCCGGCTTGCTGCCCGCTGGCGTGGCGATGATGGTGGAGGACGGCCGCGTCGCCCGCTTCGACGTTACCGACGCCGGCCCGGTCGGCCCGTTCGGCGTCCGCATCGGCGACAGTGAAGCCACCGTGCGCGCGCACTTGCCGGTCGGTTACAGCCTCGAGCCTCACCATTACGGCGGTCCCGGCGACCATTATTTGACCTGGCGCGACCCGAACCGCGCACTCGCAGTGCGCTACGAAACCGGAGAAGGCAAGGTGACATCGATGTACTGGGGAAGCCGGGACGCCGTGCAACGGGTGGAGGGCTGCGCATGAGCCGCGCCCCGAACCGTATCGCCGCACGCTTCGACGCGCTGCGCCAGGCCGGGCGCAAGGCGCTGATCCCGTTCGTCACCGCCGGCGATCCGTCGCTGCAGGCCACCGTGCCGGCGATGCACGCGCTGGTCGAGGCCGGCGCCGACGTGATCGAGCTGGGCGTAGCGTTCTCCGACCCGATGGCCGACGGCCCCACCATCCAGCGCAGCTCCGAGCGTGCGCTGGCGCGCGGCGCCGGCCTGGCCTATGTGCTGGAAACGGTCAGCGCGTTCCGCCGCGACGACGCGACCACGCCGCTGGTGCTGATGGGCTACCTCAACCCGGTCGAGATCCACGGCACCGCGCGCTTTGCCGAAGAGGCGGTGGCCGCCGGCGTGGACGGCGTGCTGCTGGTCGATCTGCCGCCGGAAGAATCGGCCGAAACCCTGGCGATCTTCACTGCCGCCGGCCTGGACCTGATCGTGCTGGCCTCGCCGACCACCAGCGACGCCCGCATCGGCCTGTTGTGCGATACGGCGCGCGGTTACCTGTACTACGTCAGCTTCGCCGGCGTCACCGGCGCCGACCACCTCGACACCCGCGCCGCCGGCGACCGCCTGCGCCAGCTGCGCGCGCGCTCCACGGTGCCAGTGGTGGCCGGGTTCGGGATCAAGGACGCCGCCAGCGCCAGGGCCATGGCGGTGGACGCCGACGGCGTGGTGGTCGGCAGCGCGCTGGTCGCGGCGCTGGCCGAGGCGACCACCCCGGAGGCGGTGCGCGAACGCGCGCTGGCCTTCCTGGCGCCGCTGCGGCAGGCGCTGGACCAGGGATGAGGGCGCTGCCCGTCGGCGCCTGGCGCCGTGCGGCGGCAATGCGCCGCACGCGCGCGCCGCAGCGGCGTGGCCGCAGGACGCTGGTCTGACCTGAGGGCATCGGCGCGCGCGGCTTCGCCTGGGCCTGCGCATCCGCCGCTGTGCCACTGGCACAGGGCAAGCATCGGCTGCGCTTGCTGCGCGATGCGGTTGCGCGTCGGCAACGGGAGCGCAATTGCTGCGCTGCGGCGAGACACGTTGCGCGATCGCCGGTTGGGCTGCGTTGCGGCGCGATATCTAGCATCACGCTAGACTGTCGCCCCTTGGCGGCCCGGTGGGCCGCGCAACTGGATCGTCATTCCGCATGAGTTGGCTCAGCAAATTGATGCCCTCCGGCATCCGTACCGATAGCACGCCCAGCAAGAAGCGCAGCGTTCCCGAAGGCCTGTGGGAGAAATGCCCCAACTGCAGCGCCGTGCTGTACCGGCCGGAACTGGAGGAGAACCTGGAGGTTTGCCCGAAGTGCGGCCACCACATGGCGATCCGCGCGCGTGCGCGCCTGGCTTCGCTGTTCGACCCGGACACCACGCCGACCGAGATCGGTGCGCGCCTGGGTCCGACCGACGCGCTGAAGTTCAAGGACCAGAAGAAGTACAGCGAACGCATCAAGATCTCGCAGAAGAGCACCGGCGAGTACGATGCGCTGATCGCGATGCAGGGCCTGCTCAAGGCGCAGCCGCTGGTCGCCGCCTCGTTCGATTTCGCCTTCATGGGCGGCTCGATGGGCTCGGTGGTCGGCGAGCGTTTCGCGCTGGCCGCGGAGACCGCGCTGCAGATCGGCGCGCCGTTCGTGTGCTTCTCCGCCAGCGGCGGCGCGCGCATGCAGGAAGGCCTGTTGTCGCTGATGCAGATGGCCAAGACCTCGGCCGCGCTCGGGCGCCTGCGCGAGGCCGGCCTGCCGTACGTGTCGGTGCTGACCCATCCCACCACCGGCGGCGTTTCGGCCAGCTTCGCCATGCTCGGCGACATCAACATCGCCGAGCCGCACGCGCTGATCGGCTTCGCCGGCCCGCGGGTGATCGAGCAGACCGTGCGCGAGACCCTGCCGGAAGGCTTCCAGCGCTCGGAGTTCCTGCTCGAGCACGGCGCCATCGACCAGATCTGCGACCGCCGCGAACTGCGCGACCGCCTGTCCGAGCTTCTGGCGATGATGATGCGCCAACCGGCGCCAGCGAAGACCGAGGTGGTGGCGTGATTTCTGTCGGGACTCGGGACTCGGGACTCGGTCAAAGCCACAGACACCCAGGGATCCCGAAAAATACACGCTTGCCACGCAACACATCCGTTGCACCGAACCACGAGTCCCGAGTCCCGACGCCATGAGCGCGCGCAAATATTTCGGCACCGATGGCATCCGCGGCCGGGTCGGGCAGGGCGCGATTTCCGCCGATTTCGTGATGCGCCTGGGCAATGCGCTGGGCCGCGTGCTCGGCGCCGGCGCCGAAGGCACTACACGGCCGACGGTGGTGATCGGCAAGGACACGCGCATTTCCGGCTACATGTTCGAATCGGCGCTGGAGGCCGGGCTGGTCGCCGCCGGGGCCGATGTGCAACTGCTCGGGCCGATGCCGACCCCGGCGGTCGCGTTCCTGACCCGTACGCTCGGCGCCGACGCCGGCATCGTGATCAGCGCCTCGCACAATCCGCACTACGACAACGGCATCAAGTTCTTCTCCGCCGAGGGCGAGAAGCTCGACGACGCCACCGAGAGCGCGATCGAAGCCGCGCTCGACGCGCCGTTCGCCACGGTGGAATCCGAGCGCCTGGGCAAGGCGATGCGCGCGCGCGACGCGATCGGCCGCTACATCGAGTTCTGCAAGGCCAGCGTGCCGCGCGGCTTCGACCTGCGCGGGCTGAAGGTGGTGCTGGACTGCGCGCACGGCGCGACCTACCACATTGCGCCGCTGCTGTTCCGCGAGCTGGGCGCGGAGGTGATCGCGATCGGCGCCGCGCCAGACGGACTCAACATCAACGCCGGGGTCGGCTCGATGCACATCGACAACCTCGCCAGCAACGTGCGCCAGCATGGCGCGCAGCTGGGCATCGCCTTCGACGGCGACGGCGACCGCGTGCTGATGGCCGACGACCAGGGCAACCCGGTCGACGGCGACGACCTGCTGTACGTGCTGGCCTGCGGCTGGCAGGCCAGCGGCCGCCTGCGCGGGCCGGTGGTCGGCACGCTGATGACCAACTACGGGCTGGAACAGGCCCTGGCCGCGCTGCAGCTGCCGTTCCTGCGGGTCAAGGTCGGCGACCGCTATGTGCACCAGGCGCTGGTCGAGCATGGCGGCGTGCTCGGTGGCGAGACCTCCGGGCACATGCTGTGCCTGGACCGCGCCACCACCGGCGACGCCATCGTCAGCGCGCTGCAGGTGCTGGAGGTGCTCAAGCGCTCGCGGCAGAGCCTGCGCCAGGCGCTGCAGAGTCTGCGCAAGGTGCCGCAGCAGACCGTCAACGTGCGCCTGCAGCAAGGCGCGCGCCCGGCCGAGGCGGCCAGCGTGCAGGCCGCGCTGGCCGCGGCGCAGGCGGCGGTGCAGGGGCGCGGGCGCGCCTTCCTGCGTCCGTCCGGTACCGAGCCGGTGCTGCGGGTCACGGTCGAGGCCGACGACGCCGCGCTGATGCAGGCCACCCTGGAAAAACTCGCCGGGGCGGTCCGTGACGCGGCGTGAGTCGATCGCCATCGGCATCGTGGTGGTCATCGCCAAGGCGGCCACCTTCTACCTGCTGTACCGCCTGCTGATCTGATCGCGGCGTTTCTTCCTTTCACGACGATGGTTCCCGCCATGGCTGCGCACATCCCGACCCTGGACATCACCCGTTTCGACACGCATCGCGACGCCTTCGTCGCGGAACTGGGCGCGGCCTACCGCGAGTGGGGCTTCGCCGGCATCCGCAACCACGGCATCGCGCAGGCGCAGATCGATGCGGCCTACGATGTGTTCAAGGCGTTCTTCGCGTTGCCCGAGGAGGTCAAGCGCAAGTACCACGTGCCCGGCAGCGGCGGCGCGCGGGGCTATACCGCGTTCGGCGTGGAAACCGCCAAGGATTCCAGGCATTTCGACCTGAAGGAGTTCTGGCATATCGGCCGCGAGATTGGCGACGATTCCAAGTATCGCGACCTGATGCCGCCGAACCTGTGGCCGAGCGAAGTGCCGGGCTTCCGCGAGTACGGCTACGGCCTGTATCAGGCGCTGGACCAGCTCGGCGCGCGCGTGCTGGCGGCGCTGGCGCTGCATATCGGCCTGCCCGAGCACTACTTCGCCGACAAGACCGAGTCAGGCAACGCGATCCTGCGCCCGATCCACTACCCGCCGATCATCGTCGATGCCGCTTCTGGCGAGCAACCCCCCAACGTGCGCGCCGGCGCGCACGAGGACATCAACCTGATCACCCTGCTGGTCGGTGCCAGCGCCGCCGGCCTGGAAGTGAAATCCAAGTGGGGCGAGTGGGTACCGTTCACCTCCGACGCCGACACCATCGTGGTCAACATCGGCGACATGCTGCAGCGCCTGACCAACCACGTGTATCCCTCGACCACCCACCGCGTGGTCAACCCGCCGGGCGAACAGGCGCGGCAGCCGCGCTACTCGGTGCCGTTCTTCCTGCACCCGAACCCGGATTTCGTCATCGACGTGCTGCCCTCGTGCATCAGCGCCGACAACCCCAGCCGCTATCCCGAGCCGATCACCGCGCAGGGGTATCTGGAGGAGCGGTTGCGTGAGATCAAGCTGAAATAGTCGGGATGACCAGCCATTCGGCTTTGGAAAGCGCGTTTACCTAACCAAGCCGCTGCGCCCCCAACCCGGCGACGCGGATGCTACTGCGCTTGCGGCCAAGCTCTTCTCTCGCCTGAGAGATGAGGGTAAGCATGAGTTGCCTTTCGAGTCGGGTGCGCGAAGCTGTGCCTCGGCTTCGTCTGCCCCTGCGGACCACCGGGGTCAGGGACAGCGCCGCGTGTCATCAAATGCCCAGCCGCTTTCCTGCCGCTTGAGCGGCCAATTCTATCTGACGGCGCATTTTCGGCGTTCGAGCGCGAAGCACCGCAGCTTGCTTAGCAGGCTGCTGAAAAACTCCACAAGACCTATGACTGTCGTCTTGAGATACCCCGTTTTGGGGCTTCTGCGTGGAATCTGAGGCGTCCGATGTCAGCAGAGGACGCAGAACTCACAAGAGACGGCTCACCGGTGTGGGTTTGTTAGGTCCAAATTGGTATTTCAGCAGCCTGTTAGGCTCCTTTTCCTGCGTGCCGCCGTCGAACGGCGGCTCTGGTGCATATTCGAGAATGAGCTGAACGCGTCGTGCTTCTTCCTCGCCGCGTAGATTTGCGGCCAGGGACAGGCCGAAATCGAGACCTGCGGTCACGCCCGCTCCCGTCATTCGGTTGCGGTCGGTAACGACCCGCTTGTGCACATGCCGTGCGCCCATTAGCGGCAGCAAGTCGGCATGCACCCAGTTCGACGTTGCGTCATAGCCTTTCAGACGCCAGGTAGCGGCGAGAGTGAGGGTGCCGGTACAGATGGCGGTCACCCACTTGGCTTTTTCTCCTCTTCCGCGAAGGAAATCCATCACCTGCGGATCGTTCATGCAGTCAATCGTTCCCATCAATCCACCGGGTATGAAGAGGACATCCGGCGCCTCGTCAGCTTCTGCGAACGTCTTGCTTGGTGTGATTGACAGCCCGAGCTCGGTGGAAATTGGTATTTTTTCCTTCCAGACGAGATCAATGTGCGTACCCAGTACGTTGAAGATGGTCATGGGCCCGATAAGGTCAAGCATCACCATGCGCGGGTGGACCAATATCGTAATACGTGGTGCATCAGGGGGGGGGGCATCATGTGGCCAGCGTGCTTGTCCTGAGCGGCGACCGTCATGGTGAATGCGCCTGCCGCGCTCAAGGCGGCGGCGAGCGCGAGAAAATCACGGCGATTTAGGTTATCAATCACAAGGCTTTCCTCGTTTTCAACAAGTGTTGGAGCTCAATGGTATTGGATCAGTTGCGTGCTGCGGTGTAGGTCAGGCCGCTCGCGCAGGAGCGCCGGCAAATGGTCACCCTCTGCGCGAATCCCTCCAGTGACGCCTCTGGCGTAAAACGGTCCATCTTGCATAGCGCCACAAAGCGCGTCTGACCAGCGCGCCTGCGCAGGAACCGTTGAACGCGCCGCCGGGACTGCGGTTCTGTCGGCTGCGGCAGTGCCGGTCAGCATGTTCGTGGTCGATCCAGTCGCTCGGCCGATGCCGAGGTCAGTCCGCATTCGCTTGGGTGCGCTCACTGCAACGGCCTGATCCGGTGCGAGCCGCGCCGCATCAGCCGCAGCAGCAGCGCGTTCGGCAGGAGCGCGACCAGGCCCAGCAGCGCGCGATAGACCGCGCCCGGTACCACCCGCACCCGGCCGTGTTCGGCGCCGTCGATGCCGGCGCGGGCCACCGCGGCGGTCTGCAGCCAGGCCCAGCGCGGCAGCTCGTCCATCTGTTCGCGGGTGCCGGTCACGTCGTGGAATTCGGACCAGGTGAAGCCCGGGCATAGTGCGCAGACGTTGACGCCGCGGTCGGCGTTCTCCAGCGCCAGCGATTCGCTGAAGCGCAGCATGAAGCTCTTCGCCGCCGCGTACAGGGTGTGTCCGTCGGCGCCGGGCACCAGTGCGGCGAACGAGGCGACGTTGAGGATGCGGCCGTGGCCGCTGGCGCGCAGTGCCGGCAGCAGGCGCCAGGTCAGTTCGCAGACCGCGCCGACCATCACCTGCAGGAACGCGACGTGGGTGGCCCAGTCGCGGTCGCGAAAGCGCCCCGGCACGCCGTAGCCGGCGTTGTTGACCAGGATCCGCACCGCCAGGCCGCGCCGTTCCAGTTCGGCCACCAGCGCGGCGGGCGCGGCCGGGTCGGCCAGGTCGGCGACCACGATCTGCACCGGCACCTGCGCGCGCAATTCCTCGGCCAGCGCCTGCAGCAGCGCCTCGCGCCGCGCGCTGAGGATCAGCGGCACGCCGCGGCGGGCGTATTCGCGGGCGATCTCGCGGCCGATGCCGCTGGAGGCTCCGGTGATCAGGGCATGGCCGGAAGCGTGGGGCATGGCGGTCTCGCGATGGGCAGCAGTGGGCGGGCAGGGCGGTGCGGGCGCGGCCGCGTGGGACGGCGGTAGCGGGTCCTCACCGCGCATCGGCTATCCTTTCGGCACTTTTCGCCCGGGAGCGCGCCGATGCGCCGCAAGATCGTAGCCGGAAACTGGAAGCTGCACGGCAACCGCCAGTTCGCCACCGCGCTGGTGCAGGAGGTGGCCGCGGGCCTGCCCGCCGAGGGCGTGGAGGTGGTGATCCTGCCGCCGCTGCCGTACCTGGGCGACCTGATCGAGGATTTCGAGGGCCATGCCTTGCGCTTCGGCGCGCAGGACGTGAGCAGCAACGAGCAGGGCGCCTACACCGGCGAGGTGTCGGCGACGATGCTGGTCGATGTCGGCGCCGAGTACGGCCTGGTCGGGCATTCGGAGCGGCGCCAGTACCATGCCGAGAGCAGCGAGCTGGTCGCACGCAAGTTCGCCGCGGCGCTGCATGCCGGGCTGATCCCGATCCTGTGCGTGGGCGAGACCCTGGAGCAGCGCGAGGCCGGCCAGACTGAATCGGTCATCGCCGCGCAGCTGGCGCCGGTGCTGGCGCTGGCCGGTGCGCCGGGCTTCGCCAAGGCCGTGGTCGCCTACGAGCCGGTGTGGGCGATCGGCACCGGGCGTACCGCCAGTCCGGCCCAGGCGCAGGCGGTGCACGCCTTCATCCGTGGCGAAATCGCCGCCCACGATGCTAGAATCGCCGATTCGCTACCGCTCCTGTATGGGGGCAGCGTCAAGCCCGACAACGCCGCCGAGCTGTTCGCACAGCCGGATGTCGATGGCGGGCTGGTCGGCGGCGCTTCGTTGGTCGCCGAGGACTTCCTGGCCATCGCGCGAGCGGCGGCCTCCCGTTAACCGAACGGTCGCCGCGCTGGCGGCCGCTCGCTACTTCAGTCGTACTGTCCGGACGGATTTCGAAATGCTGATGGTCATCCTCAATGTGGTCTATGTGCTGGTGGCGATCGCGATGATCGCGCTGATCCTGATGCAGCGCGGTTCCGGCGCGGCGGCGGGTTCGGGGTTCGGCGCGGGCGCGTCCGGCACCGTGTTCGGATCGCGCGGCGCGTCCAATTTCCTGTCCAAGTCGACCAAATGGCTGGCGGTGGTGTTCTTCGGCATCAGCCTGTTCATGGCCTGGTATGCCGGCCACAGTGCGCGCCCGGCCGCCGACGCCAACCTCGGCGTGATGTCGCAGGCCGCGACCCCGGCGACTCCGGCGCCGGCTGGCGAGCTGCAGATCCCGCAGGCGCCGGCCGCGACCGCGCCGGCTGCCGCCGCGCCTGCCGCTGCCGTGCCCGCACAGCAGGCGCCGGAAAATGCACAACAAAAGTCGCCTGCCCCGTCGCAGAAACACTGAAGACGGTTACAATATGCTGCGTGGCGGGATGCCGCGCGCGATACGCAAGCCCAGGTGGCGGAATTGGTAGACGCACTACCTTGAGGTGGTAGCGACTTAGGTCGTAGGGGTTCGAGTCCCCTCTTGGGCACCATTGTTTGGCTACGGTTTCTAGGCAAGAGCATCACATCCCTTGCCGGAAGATCGTCTACCCCATGCCTGCGCCTCACGCGCGCGGGCACAGGCAAGAGAGAATTGCGAGTGCTGGCCGAATATTTGCCGACCCTGCTGTTTTTGATCGTGGCCACCGCAATCGGCGTCGCGCTGATGCTGGTGGGGCGGTTCCTCGGTCCCCGGCGTCCGGACGCGAAGAAGCTCTCGCCGTACGAGTGCGGCTTCGAGGCCTTCGAGGACGCGCGCATGAAGTTCGACGTGCGCTACTACCTGATCGCGATCCAGTTCATCGTCTTCGATCTGGAAATCATCTTCATCGTGCCGTGGACGCAGGTGTTCATGGACCTGGGCGCTCGCTCCCTGGTCACCATGGGCCTGTTCGTCGGCATGCTGTTCCTCGGTTTTATCTACGTGTGGAAGAAGGGAGCGCTGGAATGGGAGTGATTCAGACCCTGGATCGCCTGATGACCAACCCGATCCCGGAAGGGCGGGTCGACGACATCCTGCGTCCCGAAGGCGAGAACCCGTTGCTCGAGAAGGGCTACGTGACCACCAGCGTCGATGCGCTGCTGAACTGGGCGCGCACCGGCTCGATGTGGCCGATGACCTTCGGCCTGGCCTGCTGCGCGGTGGAAATGATGCACGCCGGCGCTGCGCGCCTGGACCTGGACCGCTATGGCGTGGTGTTCCGCCCGTCGCCGCGCCAGTCCGACGTGATGATCGTCGCCGGCACCCTGGTCAACAAGATGGCCCCGGCGCTGCGCAAGGTCTACGACCAGATGCCCGACCCGAAGTGGGTGATTTCGATGGGCAGCTGCGCCAACGGCGGCGGCTACTACCATTACTCGTACTCGGTGGTGCGCGGCTGCGACCGCATCGTGCCGGTGGACATCTACGTCCCGGGCTGCCCGCCGACCGCCGAAGCGCTGGTCTACGGCATCTTGCAGCTGCAGAAGAAGATCTGGCGAACCCAGACCATCGCGCGCTGATCCCTCTTACTTCTTAAAAGCACGCCAAGCCCCCATGGCAGAGCAAGCATCTTCCTTTAGCGACCGACTCGGCGCCCGTTTTCCCGGCAGCCAGGTGTTCGTGGTCCTCCCGCGTGGCGAAGTCACGCTGGAAGTGCCGGCCGACGCGTGGCACGCCACCTGTCTGGCGCTGCGCGACGAATTCGGTTTCGAGCAATTGTCCGACCTGTGCGGCGTGGACTACCTGGGCTACGGCAGCGACGAGTGGGATACCGCCGACGTGTCGTCGCAGGGCTTCAGCCGCGGCGTCGAAGGCAAGGGCATGGGCCGTTTCGGCTGGGGCGAATTCCCCAGCGGCGAGACCGCCGGCGACATCCAGCCGTTGCCGGTGCCGCTGCAGCGCTATGCGGTGCTCGCGCAGCTGATCTCCTATCGCCACAACCAGCGCCTGCGCGTGCGCTGTTATGCGCCGAACGAAGACCTGCCGGTGGTGGCCTCGGTCACCGACATCTGGCCGGGCGCGAACTGGTTCGAGCGCGAGGCGTTCGACCTGTTCGGCGTGGTCTTCGCCGGCCACCCGGACCTGCGCCGCATCCTCACCGACTACGGCTTCGTCGGCCATCCCTTCCGCAAGGATTTCCCGCTGATCGGCAACGTCGAAGTGCGCTACGACGAAGAGAAGCAGCGCGTGGTCTACGAGCCGGTGACCTCGGTCGAGCCGCGCGTCGGCGTGCCGCGCGTGATCCGCGACGATGCGCGCTACCAGACCGCCGCGGGCGAAGCATTCAAGGAGCCCGCCAAGTGAGCGAGTACCAGCAGGCGCACGACGCCTTCGCCAGCAATCCTGCCGAGAGCAAGCAGGAGATCCGCAACTACACCATGAACTTCGGTCCGCAGCATCCGGCCGCGCATGGCGTGCTGCGCCTGATCCTGGAAATGGATGGCGAGACCGTGGTCCGCGCCGATCCGCATATCGGCCTGTTGCACCGTGGCACCGAGAAGCTGGCCGAGTCCAAGCCGTTCAACCAGTCGATCGGCTACATGGACCGGCTCGACTACGTGTCGATGATGTGCAACGAGCACGCCTACGTGCGCGCGATCGAGACCCTGATGGGGATCGAGGCGCCGGAGCGCGCGCAGTACATCCGCACCATGTTCGACGAGATCACCCGCATCCTGAACCACCTGATGTGGGTCGGCTCCAACGGCCTGGATCTGGGCGCGATGGCGGTGATGCTGTACGCGTTCCGCGAGCGCGAGGAGCTGATGGACTGCTACGAGGCGGTCTCCGGCGCGCGCATGCACGCGACCTACTACCGGCCCGGCGGCGTCTACCGCGACCTGCCGGACCGCATGCCCAAGTACAAGGAATCGCGCTGGCACAAGGGCAATGCGCTGAAGCGGCTGAACGCCGCGCGCGAAGGCTCGATGCTCGACTTCCTGGAAGACTTCACCAATACCTTCCCGGGCCGGGTCGACGAGTACGAGACCCTGCTCACCGACAACCGCATCTGGAAGCAGCGCACCGTGGGCATCGGCGTGGTCACGCCGGAACAGGCCTATGGCTGGAGCATGACCGGGGTGATGCTGCGCGGCTCGGGCATCGAGTGGGATCTGCGAAAGAAGCAGCCGTACGCCAAGTACGACGCGGTGGATTTCGACATCCCGGTCGGCACCAACGGCGACTGCTACGACCGCTATCTGGTGCGCGTGGCCGAGATGCGCGAATCCAACCGCATCATCCGGCAGTGCGTGAAGTGGCTGCGGGCCAATCCCGGCCCGGTGATGGTCGAGAACTTCAAGGTCGCCCCGCCCAAGCGCGCGGAAATGAAGGACGACATGGAAGCGCTGATCCATCACTTCAAGCTGTTCAGCGAAGGCTATTGCGTGCCGGCCGGCGAGACCTATTGCGCGGTCGAGGCGCCGAAGGGTGAGTTCGGCTGCTACCTGGCCTCCGATGGCGCCAACAAGCCGTTCCGCGTGCACCTGCGCGCACCGGGCTTCGCCCATCTGTCGTCGATGGACGCGATCGTGCGCGGCCACATGCTGGCCGACGTGGTGGCGATGATTGGTACCTATGATCTGGTGTTTGGCGAGGTCGACCGATGAGGCCGGGACTTGGGACTCGGGACTCGCGACTCGGCAAAAGCCGGCCTGCAGGTTTCCTTTTTGTAAAAGCGGTTGTTCTTTCTCATGGTTCGGATACTGGCGGACGCGGGCTCTTGCGAGTCCCGAGTCCCGAGTCCCGAGTCCCGGAGCTCCACGCATGAAAGCAACAGGTAATTTCGAAACGGCGCGCGACGTCGATCCGATGGTGGTGCTGAGCGACAAGACGCGCGCGCACATCGATCACTGGCTGGCCAAGTTCCCGCCCGACCGCAAGCGTTCGGCCGTGCTGCAGGGCCTGCACGCCGCGCAGGAGCAGAACCAGGGCTGGCTGACCGACGAATTGATCGTCGGCGTGGCCAAGTATCTGGAGCTGCCGCCGGTGTGGGCCTACGAGGTCGCCAGCTTCTACTCGATGTTCGAGACCGAGAAGGTCGGCCGCAACAACGTCGCCTTCTGCACCAACATCAGTTGCTGGCTCAACGGCGCCGAGGATCTGGTCGCGCATGCGGAGAAGAAGCTCGGCTGCAAGCTGGGCCAGTCCACCGCCGATGGCCGCGTCTATCTCAAGCGCGAAGAAGAATGCCTGGCCGGTTGCGCCGGCGCACCGATGATGGTGATCAACGGCCACTATCACGAGCACTTGACCAAGGACAAGGTCGACGCGCTGCTGGACGGGTTGGAGTAACGGCAATGGCACAGCATCCCCACGCTCCCACCGGTCCGGTCGGCCCCGCGCCGCATCCGCACCAGGTGGTCCTGACCACGCTGCACTACGACACCCCGTGGTCGTACGAGAGCTACCTGAAGTCCGGTGGCTACGCCGCGCTGCGCAAGATCCTCGAAGAGAAGATCGCGCCGGAGCATGTGATCGAGATGGTCAAGCAGTCCAACCTGCGCGGCCGCGGCGGCGCAGGTTTCCCGACTGGCCTGAAGTGGTCGTTCATGCCCAAGGGCGCGCCGCAGAAATACATCCTGTGCAACTCGGACGAGTCCGAGCCGGGCACCTGCAAGGACCGCGACATCCTGCGCTACAACCCGCATTCGGTGGTGGAGGGCATGGCCATCGCCTGCTACGCCACCGGCAGCACGGTCGGCTACAACTACCTGCGCGGCGAGTTCCACCACGAGCCGTTCGAGCACTTCGAGCAGGCCCTGGCCGATGCCTACAGCAACGGCTGGCTGGGCAAGAACGTGCTCGGCAGCGGCGTGGACATCGACATCTACGGCGCGCTGGGCGCCGGCGCCTACATCTGCGGCGAAGAGACCGCGCTGATGGAGTCGCTGGAAGGCAAGAAGGGCCAGCCGCGCTACAAGCCGCCGTTCCCGGCCAACTTCGGCCTGTACGGCAAGCCGTCGACGATCAACAACACCGAGACCTACGCCTCGGTGCCGGCGATCATCCGCAACGGGCCGGAATGGTTCCTGGGCCTGAGCAAGACCAAGAACGGCGGGCCGAAGGTCTTCTCGGTGTCCGGCTGCGTGCAGAAGGGCGGCAACTTCGAGGTGCCGCTGGGTACCACCTTCGACGAACTGCTGGAGATGGCCGGCGGCCTCAAGCCGGGCCGCACGCTGAAGGGCGCAGTCCCCGGCGGCGTGTCGATGCCGGTGCTGAAGGCCGAGCAGCTCAAGGGCCTGCAGATGGACTACGACACCCTGCGCGCGCTGGGTACCGGCCTGGGCTCGGGCGCCATCGTGGTGCTCGACGACAGCGTGTGCTGCGTCAAGTTCGCCTGCCGCATCTCGCAGTTCTTCCACAAGGAATCCTGCGGCCAGTGCACCCCGTGCCGCGAAGGCACCGGCTGGATGCACCGCGTGCTCGAGCGCATCGTCGCCGGCAAGGCCACGATGGAAGACCTGCACCAGTTGCGCACCGTCGCCGGCCAGATCGAAGGCCACACCATCTGCGCGTTCGGCGAAGCGGCGGCATGGCCCATCCAGGGCTTCCTGCGCCAGTTCTGGGACGAATTCGAGTACTACATCGTGAATGGGCGATCCATGGTCGATGCCCGGTTGGGAGTGGCGGCATGAATGTGTTTAGTGCGGGACTCGGGACCCGGGACTCGGGACTCGGAAAGCCGGCGTTGCCACAGGCGGCGAGCGTCGTTGTTTATCCCGTCATCAACACGGGACGTGTGCGTTCCTTTGTCGCACGAGTCCCGAGTCCCGAGTCCCGAGTCCCGACGGGAGCCGCCGCATGAGCGCCCAACCCGCCAATCCCAACGTCCCGCCGGACCACGTGACCGTCGAGATCGACGGCCAGTCCCTGGTCGTGCCCAAGGGGTCGATGATCATCCAGGCCGCCGACAAGGCTGGCATTGCGATCCCGCGCTTTTGCTACCACGAGAAGCTGCCGATCGCGGCCAACTGCCGCATGTGCCTGGTCGACGTGGAGAAGTCGCCGAAGCCGTCGCCCGCCTGCGCGACGCCGGTGATGGACGGCATGAAGGTCGCCACGCGCAGCGAGAAGGCGCTGAAGTACCAGCGCAGCGTGATGGAATTCCTGCTGATCAACCACCCGCTGGATTGCCCGATCTGCGATCAGGGCGGCGAGTGCGAACTGCAGGACGTGTCGCTGGGCTACGGCCGTTCGGTCAGCCGCTTCAACGAGCGCAAGCGCGTGGTGGCCGACGAGGACATCGGCCCGCTGGTCGCCACCGAGATGACCCGCTGCATCCAGTGCACGCGCTGCGTGCGCTTCACCGCGGACATCGCCGGCACCTACGAGCTGGGCGGCATGTACCGCGGCGAGAACCTGCAGATCGGCACCTACGACGGCAAGCCGCTGACCACCGAACTGTCGGGCAATGTCATCGACGTGTGCCCGGTCGGCGCGCTGACCAACAAGGTGTTCCAGTTCCGTGCGCGTCCGTGGGAACTGACCGCGCGCGAATCGCTCGGCTATCACGACGCGATGGGCTCCAACCTGTTCCTGCACGTGCGCCGCGGCGAAGTGCTGCGCACCGTGCCGCGCGACAACGATGCCGTCAACGAGTGCTGGCTGTCCGACCGCGACCGCTATTCGCACCAAGGCCTGTACGCCGCCGACCGCGCCACGCGGCCGCTGCGCAAGATCGACGGGCAGTGGCAGCAAGTGTCCTGGGCCGATGGCCTGGCCGCGGCGGTCGAGATCCTGAAGACCCACCGTGGCGATGCGCTGGGCGTGCTCGCGCACCCGGCCACCTCCAACGAGGAAGGCGCCTTGCTGGCGCGCCTGGCCGATGGCCTGGGCAGCGGCAACCTGGACCACCGCATCGGCAACCGCGATTTCTCCGATGCCGCCGTGGCCGAGCCGTTCGCGGTGCCGCTGGCGCAGATCGAGCAGGCCGACGTGATCGTGGTGCTGGGCAGCAACCTGCGCCAGGAGCTGCCGCTGCTGCACGCGCGTATCCGCAAGGCGCGGATGCAGCGCCAGGCGCGCGTGTATTCGATCAATCCGGTCGATTTCGATTTCGCCTTCGACCAGGCCGGCAAGCAGATCGTGGCGCCGTCCGGCTTCGCCGCCGCGCTCGCCGATGCGGCGTTGCGCGAGGCGGTGCAGGGCGCGGGCGGGCGTGCGGTGCTGATCGTCGGCGCGCTGGTCGAGAACCATCCGCAGGCCGCCGCGCTGCGCGCCGCCGCGCGCGACTTCGCTGCCGCCACCGGCGCGGCGCTGTGCCGCGTGCCGCAGGGCGCCAATGCGGTCGGCCTGGCCAGGCTGGGCGTGCTGCCGAGCGCGCGCGACGTGGCCGGCATGTTCGCCGAGCCGCGCAGCGCCTATGTGCTGTACGGCATCGAGCCGGGCCTGGACTTCGCCGATGCCGGTGCCGCGCGCGCCGCGCTGGGCGCGGCCAAGGTGCTGGCGTTCAGCCAGTTCGCCTGCGCCTCCACCCGCGATGTGGCCGACGTGATCCTGCCGATCGGCGCGCTGCCGGAAATCGACGCGACGCTGACCAACCTGGACGGCGTCGAGCAACTCGCGCGTGCCGCCGGCAAGCTGCCGGACCAGGCGCGCGAAGGCTGGCGGGTGCTGCGTGCGCTCGGTGGCGAATTGCAGCTGGCCGGCTTCGACTTCACCGACCTGGCCGGCCTGCGTGCCGGCGTGCAGCCGCGCAGCGTGAGCCTGCGCGGTTCGGCGCAGAGCGCGGCGGCGGGCGAGGGCATCGAAGTGGCGGCGACGCCGGCGATCTACCGCACCGATGCGGTGGTGCGCCGTGCGCCCGCACTGCAGGCGCATCCGCTCAACGACGCGCCGGCGATCCGCCTGCATCCCGAGCATGCCGCGCAACTGGGCGTGGCCGCCGGGCAGGTGGTCAAGGTCGGCAACGCCGTCGGCAACGCGACGCTGCCGGTGGTGCTGGATCCGCGCGTCGCGGCAGGGGTGGCCTGGATCGAATCCGGCCATGGGGCGACGGCGCCGATCGGTGCCGGCCGGGTAACGGTGGTGGCTGCATGAACGAGATGCTGTTGAACGTGGTCGATCCGCTGCACCAGTGGTTCGTCGGCCTGGGCGCGATCGGCGTGGTCCTATGGATCGTGCTGAAGATCCTGCTGATCACCATGCCGGTGATCATCTCGGTGGCGTTCTACGTGGTCTGGGAACGCAAGCTGATCGGCTGGATGCACGTGCGCCATGGGCCGATGTACGTGGGCATGGGCATCTTCCAGGCCTTCGCCGACGTGTTCAAGCTGCTGTTCAAGGAAATCATCCAGCCCAGCAGTTCGCACAAGGCGATGTTCGTGATCGCGCCGCTGATCACCCTGGCGCCGGCGTTCGCGGCCTGGGCGGTGGTGCCGTTCGACGCCAAGCTGGTGCTGTCCAACGCCAACGCCGGCCTGCTGTACCTGCTGGCGATGACCTCGCTGGGCGTGTACGGCATCATCCTGGCCGGCTGGGCGTCCAACTCCAAGTACGCGTTCCTGGGCGCGATGCGCTCGGCCGCGCAGGTGGTCAGCTACGAGATCGCGATGGGCTTCGCCCTGGTCGGGGTGATGATCGCCGCCGGCAGCCTCAACCTGAGCACGATCGTGGCCGCGCAGGCCGGCAACTCCGGCTTCTTCGACTGGTTCCTGGTACCGCTGTTCCCGCTGTTCATCGTGTACTGGGTGTCCGGCGTGGCCGAGACCAACCGCGCGCCGTTCGACGTGGTCGAGGGCGAGTCGGAAATCGTCGCCGGGCACATGGTCGAGTATTCGGGCGGCGCGTTCGCGCTGTTCTTCCTGGCCGAATACGCCAACATGATCCTGGTCAGTTTCCTGGTCTCGATCTTCTTCCTGGGCGGCTGGCTGAGCCCGCTCCAGGGCTGGGTCACGGCGGACATCTCGCCGTGGATCAACTGGATCTGGACCGGCGGCTGGCCGTGGCTGCTGATGAAGGTCTTGTTCTTCGCCAGCGCGTACATTTGGTTCCGCGCCAGCTTCCCGCGCTACCGCTATGACCAGATCATGCGCCTGGGCTGGAAGGTGTTCATCCCGCTGACGATCGTGTGGATCGCGGTGACGGCATTGATGGTGTTCTACGGCGTGATCCACAAAGGCGTGTAAGCGATGAATAAAGTCACCCATTACTTCAAGAGCCTGCTGCTGCTGGAGCTGCTCGGCGGCCTGTGGCTGACCCTGAAGTACACGTTCCGTCCCAAGTACACCGTGCTGTACCCGATGGAGAAGTTCCCGCAGTCGGTGCGCTTCCGCGGCCTGCACGCGCTGCGCCGCTATCCCAATGGCGAGGAACGCTGCATCGCCTGCAAGCTGTGCGAGGCGGTATGCCCGGCGTTGGCGATCACCATCGATTCGGCCAAGCGCGAGGACGGCACCCGCCGCACCACGCGCTACGACATCGACCTGTTCAAGTGCATCTACTGCGGTTTCTGCGAGGAAAGCTGTCCGGTGGACTCGATCGTGGAAACCCACGTGCTCGAGTACCACTTCGAGAACCGCGGCGAGAACATCGTCACCAAGCCGCAGCTGCTGGCGATCGGAGACCGGCTCGAAGCCGAGATCGCCGAGCGCCGCGCCGCCGACGCCGCCTTCCGCTGAGGTTCTGAAATGGATTGGGTAAATATCGCGTTCTGGATCTTCGCCAGCATCGCTGCGGTCTCCGCCGGCGCAGTGATCAGCGTGCGCAACTCCGTGTATGCGGTGCTGTGCCTGATCCTGACCTTCTTCTCCATCGCCTGCGTGTGGCTGCTGGTGGGCGCCGAGTTCCTCGGTGTGACCCTGGTGCTGGTCTACGTCGGCGCGGTGATGGTGCTGTTCCTGTTCGTGGTGATGATGCTCGACATCGATACCGCGCGGCTGCGCCAGGGCTGGGTGCGCTACCTGCCGGTCGGCTTGCTGGTGGCGGTGGCGATGCTGGTGCAGATGGTCACCCTGATCGGGGTCAAGGCGCGCACCGCTGCGCCGTTCCCGGCCGACAATGCCGCCGCGCAGGCGGCCGACAGCTCCAACATCACATGGCTGGCCAAGGCGCTGTTCACCCAGTTCCTGCTGCCGTTCGAATTCGCCGCGATCATCCTGACCGTGGCGGTGGTGGCCGCGGTGATGCTGACTTTGCGCAAGCGCACCGGCATCAAGACCCAGAATCCCGGCGAGCAGGCGCGGGTCAAGGCCGGCGACCGGCTGCGCATGGTCAAGATGCAGGCCGAAAGGCCCACGCTGCACACCCAGGCGCCGGCACCGCAGGAGGGCCAGCCATGATCACCCTAGGCCACATGCTGGCGCTCGGCGCGGTGCTGTTCTGCATCAGCCTGGCGGGCATCTTCCTCAACCGCAAGAACGTCATCGTGCTGCTGATGTCGATCGAACTGATGCTGCTGTCGGTCAACATCAACTTCGTCGCGTTCTCGCGCCAGCTCGGCGACCCCGCCGGTCAGCTGTTCGTGTTCTTCATCCTCACCGTGGCCGCGGCCGAGGCCGCCATCGGTCTCGCGATCCTGGTGACGCTGTTCCGTACCCGCCACACGATCAACGTGGCCGAAGTCGATTCGCTGAAGGGCTGACCCGTAGATGGAAATCACTCTCTCCAAGAGTCTGCTGATCGCCGTGGTGCTCGCACCGCTGCTCGGCAGCATCATCGCCGGCCTGTTCGGCCGCCAGGTCGGCCGCAAGGGCGCCCAGCTGGTCACCATCCTCGGTGTGGCGGTCAGCTGCGCGTTGTCGTGCTGGACCCTTTACCAGCTGGTCGGGCAGGGCGCGGCGCCCTTCAACCAGAACCTGTACACCTTCTTCGAGGTCGGCCATTACGCGGCGCACGCCGGCTTCATGGTCGATCGGCTGACCGCGATGATGATGGTGGTGGTGACCTTCGTGTCGCTGCTCGTGCACATCTACACCATCGGCTACATGGCCGACGATCCGGGCTACCAGCGCTTCTTCAGCTACATCTCGCTGTTCACCTTCTCGATGCTGAGCCTGGTGATGAGCAACAACTTCCTGCAGCTGTTCTTCGGCTGGGAAGCGGTGGGCCTCGTGTCGTACCTGCTGATCGGCTTCTGGTTCAAGCGCCCGAGCGCGGTGTTCGCCAACATGAAGGCGTTCCTGGTCAACCGCGTCGGCGACTTCGGTTTCATCCTCGGCATCGCCGGCGTGCTGCTGTGGTTCGGCTCGCTGGACTATTCCACCGTGTTCGCCAACGCCACCGCCGTGCTCGGCAGCGAGGCGGCCGGCGGCCTGGCCCAGGTGCAGCTGTTCCAGGGCCACCCGTGGAACGTGGCGACGATCATCTGCATCTGCCTGTTCATCGGCGCGATGGGCAAGTCGGCGCAGGTGCCGCTGCACGTGTGGTTGCCCGACTCGATGGAAGGCCCGACCCCGATCTCGGCGCTGATCCACGCCGCGACCATGGTCACCGCCGGCATCTTCATGGTGGCGCGCATGTCGCCGCTGTTCGAACTATCGCAGACCGCGCTGGACTTCGTGCTGTTCGTCGGCGCCACCACCGCGTTCTTCACCGGCCTGATCGGCATCGTGCAGAACGACATCAAGCGCGTGGTCGCCTATTCGACGCTGTCGCAGCTGGGCTACATGACCGTGGCGCTGGGCGTGTCGGCGTACTCGGCGGCGGTGTTCCACCTGATGACCCACGCCTTCTTCAAGGCGCTGCTGTTCCTGGCCGCCGGCTCGGTGATCATCGGCATGCACCATGAGCAGGACATGCGCAAGATGGGCGGCCTGCGCAAGTACATGCCGGTCACCTACTGGACCAGCGTGATCGGCACCCTGGCCCTGGTCGGCACCCCGTTCTTCGCCGGTTTTTATTCCAAGGACACGATCATCGAGGCGGCCGCGCACCATGCGCATACGTCGCACAACTGGATCGCCACCTACGGCTACTGGGCGGTGCTCGGCGGCGTGCTGATCACCAGTTTCTACAGCTTCCGCCTGCTGTTCCTGACTTTCCACGGCAAGGAACGCTTCCGCGACGCGCACGCGCACCACGACAGCGCGCATGCCGACGCGCACGCTACGCATGCGCACGACGAGCACGCGCACGACGAGCATGGTCACGGCCACGGCGTGCACGAGCCGCATGAGTCGCCGTGGGTGGTGACGGTGCCGCTGGTGCTGCTGGCGATCCCGTCGATCGCGATCGGCTTCTTCACCATCGGCCCGATGCTGTTCGGCACCGATTGGGCGGGGCACCACGCCGCGGTGGCGATCAAGGGCCAGGCGGTCGGTTTCTTCAGCGGCATCATCGACTTCTACAACCCGGCGCGCGACAGCGTCGGCGCGCTGGCCGAGGAGTTCCACGGCCCGGTCGCGTTCGCGCTGCACGGCCTGACCCAGCCGCCGTTCTTCCTGACCCTGGCCGGCTTCGCCCTGGCCTGGATCCTGTACCTGTGGAAGCCCGAGCTGGCGGCGAAGGCGCGCAAGACGTTCTCGCTGCCGGTATGGATCCTGGAGAACAAGTACGGTTTCGACAAGCTCTGGATCAACGGCTTCGCCGGCGCCGGTCTCGGCCTCGGCAAGGTGTCGCGTGCGGTGGATACGCATGTCGTGGACGGCGTCATGGTCAACGGCACCGCGCGCGTGATCGACCTGGCGGCCAATCTGCTGCGTCGCACGCAATCCGGTTTCCTCTATCACTACGCCTTCGCGATGATCATCGGCCTCATTGCCCTGTTGGGCGTGCTGATGCATTTCTGGCGTTGACCTGTACGGACTAAGAACACGTGTCGAACTGGCCCTTACTTACTCTCCTGATCTGGCTGCCGATCCTCGGTGGCGTGCTGATCCTCGCGCTGCGCGACGCCAAGGCGGCGCGCTGGGCGTCGCTGCTGGTCGCGTTGCTGACCTTCGCGCTGAGCATCCCGCTGCTCACCGGTTTCGACTACGCCAGCGACGCGCTGCAGTTCGTCGAGACCCATGCGTGGATCCCGGCCTACGACATCGGCTACAACCTCGGCGCCGACGGCATCGCGGTGGCGCTGATCGTGCTGACCACGCTGGTCACGGTGCTGGCGCTGATCGGCGCCTGGACCTCGATCGAGAAGCGGGTCAACCAGTACGTGGCCGCGTTCCTGATCCTGGAAGGCGTCACCGTCGGCATCTTCGCCGCCACCGACGCGATGCTGTTCTACGTGTTCTTCGAGGCGATGCTGATCCCGATGTTCCTCATCATCGGCATCTGGGGCGGCCCGCGCCGCATCTACGCCGCGGTCAAGTTCTTCCTGTACACCTTCCTCGGCTCGGTGCTGATGCTGGTCGGGTTGATCTACCTGTACCTGAAGGGCGGCAGCTTCCAGCTCGCCGACCTGTACCAGCTGTCGCTGACCTCCAAGGAACAGACCTGGCTGTTCTTCGCGTTCCTGATCGCGTTCGCGGTCAAGGTGCCGATGTTCCCGGTGCACACCTGGCTGCCGGACGCGCACGTCGAGGCGCCGACCGCCGGTTCGGTGATCCTGGCCGCGATCGCGCTGAAGATCGGCGGCTACGGCTTCCTGCGCTTCAACCTGCCGATCCTGCCCGACGCCAGCAACGAGTGGGCCTGGCTGGTGATCGCGCTGTCGCTGATCGCGGTGATCTACGTCGGGCTGGTCGCCCTGGTGCAGGACGACATGAAGAAGCTGATCGCGTATTCGTCGATCGCGCACATGGGCTTCGTCACCCTGGGCATCTTCGTCGCCTTCGCCCTGGTCGGCTTCGGCAGCACCGATGCGGCGCGGCTTGGCCTGCAGGGCGCGATGGTGCAGATGATCTCGCACGGCTTCGTGTCCGGGGCAATGTTCTCCTGCGTCGGCGTGCTCTACGACCGCATGCATACCCGCCGCATCGCCGACTACGGCGGCGTGGCCAACGTGATGCCGTGGTTCGCCGCGTTCGCGATGCTGTTCTTCATGGCCAATGCCGGCCTGCCGGGCACCAGCGGTTTCGTCGGCGAGTTCATGGTGATCATGGCCAGCTTCCAGGCGCACCCGCTGCTCGCGGTCGGTGCCGGCACCACCCTGGTGATCACCGCCGCCTATACCCTGTGGCTGTACCGGCGCGTGTTCTTCGGCGAAGTGGCCAACGCGCACGTGGCCGCGCTCAAGGACATCAACGGCCGCGAGGCGCTGGTGCTGGGCGTGTTCGCGGTGGGCGTGCTGGTCCTGGGCCTGTATCCGAAACCGCTGACCGACCTGATGGAACCCTCGATCGCAAAGCTGGCGGCGCAGATCGCCACCAGCAAGCTGTAATCGGGCCGTCGAGCGAAATGATTCCAGAGAGTTGATGATGACCACCCCTGCGCTACTGCCCCTGACCGCCGTCGACCTACCGCCCCTGCTCCCCGAGCTGGTGCTGACCGCCGGCGCCTTCGCCCTGCTGATGCTCGATCTGTTCGTCAGCGAGCGCAACAAGGTCTGGACCCATATCGTCTCGGTGGCGATCCTGGTCGCGGTGTTCGCGATGCTGCTCGCCGGCGTGGGCGGGCAGGGCGAAGTGTTCAACGGCATGTTCGTGCGCGACGCCGCCGCCGACGTGATGAAGACGGTGATCGTCGGACTCAGCGCGCTGACCCTGATCTACGGCTGGAGCTACCTGCGCGAACGCAAGCTGTACCAGGGCGAGATCCCGGTGCTGGTGCTGTTCGCCACGGTCGGCATGATGATCCTGGTCTCGGCCGGCAGCCTGCTGATGGTGTACCTGGGCCTGGAACTGCTGGCGCTGTGCTCGTACGCGTTGGTCGCGTCGAACCGCGACAACGGCATGGCCACGGAGGCGGCGATGAAGTACATCGTGCTCGGCTCGCTGGCCTCGGGCCTGCTGCTGTACGGCATGTCGCTGATCTACGGCGCCACCGGCACGCTGAGCCTGGCCGGCATCCATGAGGCGATCGGGTCCACCCAGGAGCGCACCCTGCTGCTGACCGGCACCATCTTCATGATCGCCGGCGTGGCCTTCAAGCTCGGCGCCGCGCCCTTCCATATGTGGCTGCCCGACGTATACCAGGGGGCGCCGGCGCCGGTCGCGCTGTTCATCAGCTCGGCATCCAAGCTGGCCGCGTTCGGCATGGCCTACCGGCTACTGGAAGTGGGCGTCGGCCCGCTGGCCGAGCAGTGGCATTGGGTGATCGGCGGGCTGGCGGCGCTGTCGCTGCTGGTCGGCAACCTGATGGCGCTGGCGCAGAGCAACCTCAAGCGCATGCTGGCGTACTCGACCGTCTCGCACATCGGCTTCCTGCTGCTGGGCGTGGCCGGCGGCGGCGAGCGCGGCTATGCGGCAGCGCTGTTCTATGCGATCTGCTATGCGGTGATGTCCACCGCCTCGTTCGGCGCGATCATCGCGATGTCGCGCAAGGGCTTCGAGGCCGAGCACATCGACGACTTCAAGGGCCTGAACGCGCGCAACCCGTGGATGGCGCTGCTGGTGCTGTGCATCATGGCGTCGCTGGCAGGCGTGCCGCCGTTCCTGGGCTTCTGGGCCAAGCTGGCGGTGCTCGGCGCGGTGCTCGCGGTGCCGACCGACAACCTGTGGTGGACCGGCCTGGCGATCCTGTCTGTGCTGTGCGCGGTGATCGGTGCGTTCTACTACCTGCGCGTGATCAAGGTGATGTATTTCGACGAGCCGGTCGGCGAGCCGTTGCCGGCCAACGACGATCGCGTGCTCGGTGTGGTGCTCGGTGTCAATGCGATCGGTTTGCTGGCGCTGGGCCTGGCCTGGAGCCCGCTGATGGCGTGGTGCCAGCGCGCTTTCGCACACCTGGCCTGAGCGCGCGCGAAAGCGCGGTTTTCACGCTGTTTGCAACGACGCCGCCAACGTGGCGGCGTTGTCGTTTGTGCATCGATGGATGCTATCGGTCTTCCGCTTTCGGTCGCTTGCGGTTATCATGTCGCTCGAAGACCGGCGGCATCGCCACCGGGTCGGATGAAAATCAGGGCTTGCAATCATCGCGCTGATTCTTCATAATTCCGCTTCTGCTGCGGGGTGGAGCAGTCTGGCAGCTCGTCGGGCTCATAACCCGAAGGTCGCAGGTTCAAATCCTGCCCCCGCTACCATATTTTTCTACGGCGGCAACCAGTTCACCGGTTGCCTGCGGTAGCGAAATCTGGGCTTTGCGAAGATGCATGTTCCCGTCTTTGCAACCGGAATCCAGCGTGACCGGAGTCGTACCGGACAAGGGGCCCAAAGGGCCCTTCGTCGTTTCCGGGGTCCGGAAAACCGCCAGGACCGAATTTTCTTCATTCAGATGCAAGGCAGGCTGTGAGCGACAAGGCAAACGAAATCGCGAATCTGCTGGGCCCGACCGTGGACGCGTTGGGCCTGGAACTGCTGGGGGCGGAATACCTGCCGGCCCCAGGCTCTGCCACGCTGCGCCTGTATATCGATGTGCCGCTGGCCGAACAGCCCGAGCGCATCGTCAACATCGACGATTGCGAGCGGGTCAGCCGCGAAGTGTCGGCGCAGCTGGACGTGGAAGATCCGATCAGCGGCAACTACACGCTGGAAGTGTCTTCGCCCGGCGTGGACCGTCTGCTGTTCACTGCCGCGCAGTTCGCGCGCCATCAGGGCGAGTCGGCCAAGCTGGTGTTGAAGCTGCCGCAGCAGGGCCGCCGGCGCCTGCAGGGGCGCATCGTCCACGCGGACGTGGACGCCGGCCGCATCGTGTTCGACGTCGACGGCGCCGAACTGGCGGTGGACTTCGACAATATCGACAAGGCACGGATCCTGCCCGACTGGGCGGCGCTGGGCCTGGCGCCGACCAAGCCGGGCAAGACGCCCAAGCCGCCGGGCAAGGTTCCCAAGCCGGCCGGCAAGACCGCAAAATCCAATAAGAAACCATCCAACGAACCGGCGGCCGACAAGGCTGCGCGCGGAGCGAAACAATGAGCAAGGAACTGTTGCTGGTAGTCGACGCGGTCGCCAACGAAAAAGGCGTGCCGCGCGAAGTGATCTTCGACGCGATCGAGGCCGCCCTGGCCTCGGCGGCGAAGAAGCGCTACCCCGATCAGGACGTGCTGACGCGCGTCACCATCGATCACAAGGACGGCAATTACGAAACCTACCGCCGCTGGGAAGTGGTGGCCGACGACGTGGTGATGGAATCGCCGGACCGGCAGATCCGCCTGATGGACGCGGTCGACGAAGCCGAAGGCGTGGACGTCGGCGACTACATCGAAGAGCAGATCGAGAACCCGGATTTCGGGCGCATTGCCGCGCAGGCCGCCAAGCAAGTGATCGTGCAGCGCGTGCGCGAGGCCGAGCGCCAGCAGGTGGTGGACGCGTGGAAGGATCGCATCGGCGAGCTGGTCACCGGCGTGGTCAAGCGCGCCGAGCGCGGCAACATCTATGTCGATCTGGGCGGCAACGCCGAGGCCTTCATTCCCAAGGACAAGGGCATCCCGCGCGACGTGCTGCGCGCCGGCGACCGCGTGCGCGGCTACCTGGCCGAAGTGCGCTCGGAGCCGCGTGGCCCGCAGCTGTTCATCAGCCGTGCCGCGCCGGAATTCATGATCGAGCTGTTCAAGCTGGAAGTGCCGGAAGTGGGCCAGGGCCTGGTCGAGATCAAGGCCTGCGCGCGCGATCCGGGCGACCGCGCCAAGATCGCGGTGCTGGCGCACGACACCCGCACCGATCCGATCGGCGCCTGCATCGGCATGCGCGGTTCGCGCGTGCAGGCGGTGTCCAACGAGCTCAACGGCGAGCGCGTGGACATCGTGCTGTGGAACGACAACCCGGCCAATTTCGTCATCAACGCGATGGCGCCGGCCGAAGTGCAGTCGATCATCGTCGATGAGGAAAAGCACTCGATGGACCTGGCGGTGGCCGAAGACCGGCTGGCGCAGGCGATCGGCAAGGGCGGGCAGAACGTGCGCCTGGCCAGCCGCCTGACCGGTTGGCAGCTCAACGTGATGACCGCCGAGCAGGTCGCGGCCAAGTCCGAGGCCGAGCAGACCGTCGCCCGCCAGCTGTTCATGGACAAGCTGGAAGTGGACGAGGAAATCTCCGCGATCCTGGTCGCCGAGGGCTTCAACTCGGTCGAGGAAATCGCCTACGTGCCGGTCGGCGAGTTGCTGGCGGTGGAAGGCTTCGACGAGGACATCGTCGAAGAGCTGCGCGCCCGCGCGCGCGATGCGTTGCTCAACGAGGCGCTGGCCGCCGAGGAAAGCGACGACAGCGGCGTGCCGGCGGCGGATTTGCTTTCGCTGGAAGGCATGGACGAGGCCACCGCCTACGCGCTGGCCAGCCATGGCGTGCGGACCAGCGAGGACCTGTCGGATCTGGCTGCGGACGAAATCCTCGAATTCGGCATCGAGGATGTGGACCAGGAGCGCGCCGCTGCGCTCATCCTGGCAGCCCGTGCCGAGGAGATCGCCCGATTGGAACGCGGCGAATGAGTCAGCGATGAATGCCGCCCTGAACCGATCAGGGCTTAGAATCCGCGCTACCTTCGCACGCGAGGGGGCGCCAACCAGATCATAGGATCCGAATGTCGCAGCAAACCACCATCCGCAAGCTGGCCGAACTGGTGAATACGCCGGTCGATAAACTGCTGGTTCAACTGGCCGAGGCCGGAATGAAGTTCAGCGGTCCTGATCAGGTCGTGACCAGCACCGAAAAGATGAAGCTGCTCGGCTTCCTGCGCCGTACCCACGGCAAGACCGACAAGCCGGTCGAGGAAGAAGCCCAGGCCGCGCCGAAGAAGATCACCCTGAACCGGCGCAAGCTGCAGGAAGTGACGGTCAGCGCCGGTCGCAGCAAGACCACGGTCAACGTCGAAGTCCGGCAGAAGCGTACCTACGTGAAGACGGCCGAGGATCTGGCTGCCGAGCGGGCGGGTATGGCGTCGGGCGGACGGGTGGATGACGAGCGCGCCGAGATCCTGCGCAAGCTTGAAGCCTCCAAGCAGCGCAATCTGGCCGAACAGCAGAAGCTCGCCGAGCAGGACCGTGCGCGCGCCGAGGAAATCCAGCGCAAGCGCCAGGCCGAGCAGGATGCGCGCGACCGCGTGGAAGCCGAGCGCAAGGCCGCGTTGGAAGCCGAGTCGGCGCCGCCGGCCGCGGCCGCCACGCCTGTGTCCGCTGCGACACCGAATGCCGGTACCGGCGCCGCCGCCGCGCCGCGCGCGCCGCGTCCGGCCAGCGCGCCGCACCATCCGCCGAAGCCGGCCGCGCCGCGTAGCGACGACCGCAACAACACCGGCAACAAGCACAAGACCCGTGGCTCGCATGTGATGGTGGCCGGCGTCGAGGACGACGACAGCACCAGCCGCTTCGCCGGCCAGCTGCACCTGTCCGCCGCCGATCGCGCGCGCCGTTCCAACGTGCGCGGCAAGCCGCGCGGCGGCAACAATGGCGGCCGTCGCCAGCCCGAGCCCTCGCGCAGCGGCGGCGGCGCGCATGGCTTCGAGCGTCCGACCGCACCGGTGGTGCGCGAAGTGGCGATCGGCGACACCATCACCGTGGCCGACCTGGCGCAGAAGCTCGCGCTGAAAGGCGGCGACGTGGTCAAGGCGCTGTTCAAGATGGGCGTGATGGCCACCATCACTCAGTCCATCGACCACGACACCGCGGCGCTGATCACCGAAGAGCTCGGCCACAAGCCGGTGCGCGCGGGTAGTGCCGACGCCGAGGACGCGCTGCTAGCGCATACCGAGGACGAGCAGGGCGAGAAGCGCTCGCGTCCGCCGGTGGTCACCATCATGGGCCACGTCGATCACGGCAAGACTTCGTTGCTGGACTACATCCGTCGCACCAAGGTCGCCTCGGGCGAAGCCGGCGGCATCACCCAGCACATCGGCGCGTACCACGTCGAAACCGATCGCGGCGTCATCAGCTTTCTGGATACCCCAGGCCATGCGGCCTTCACCTCGATGCGCGCGCGCGGCGCCAAGCTGACCGACATCGTGGTGCTGGTGGTGGCGGCCGACGACGGCGTGATGCCGCAGACGATCGAGGCGGTCAAGCACGCCAGGGCGGCCGGCGTGCCGCTGATCGTGGCGGTCAACAAGATCGACAAGTCCGGTGCCGATCCGCTGCGGGTCAAGAACGAACTGCTCTCGCAGGACGTGGTCGCCGAAGAATTCGGTGGCGACACCCAGTTCGTCGAAGTCTCTGCCAAGACCGGCACGGGCATCGACACGCTGCTCGACGCCATTTCGCTGCAGGCCGAAGTGCTGGAACTGAAGGCGGTGTTCGACGGCCGCGCCAGCGGCGTGGTGATCGAATCCTCACTGGACAAGGGCCGCGGCCCGGTGGCGACGGTGCTGGTGCAGCAGGGCAGCCTGAAGCGCGGCGACTACCTGGTGTGCGGCGTGCAGTACGGCCGCGTGCGTGCGCTGTTCGACGAGACCGGCGGGCAGCCGGCCGAGGCGGGTCCGTCGATCCCGGTGCAGGTGCTGGGTCTGTCCGGCGTGCCGGATGCCGGCGACGACTTCGTTGTGGTCGACGACGAGCGCCTGGCCAAGGACGTGGCGCAGCAGCGCGAAACCAAGCGCCGCGAGTCGCGCCTGGTGTCCTCGGCGGGCAGCCGCATGGAAGACATCATGTCGCAGCTCGGCAAGGGCGAAGGCCAGCTGTCGCTGAACCTGGTGATCAAGGCCGACGTGCAGGGTTCGGTGGAAGCGCTGAAGCAGTCGCTGGTGGCGCTGTCCAACGAGCAGATCCGCATCAACGTGATCCACTCCGGCGTCGGCGGCATCACCGAGTCCGATGCGAACTCGGCGCTGGCCTCCAAGGCCACGGTGATCGGCTTCAATGTGCGTGCGGACGCTTCGGCGCGGCGCATCATCGAAACCAACGGCGTGGACCTGCGTTACTTCTCGATCATCTACGATGTGATCGACCAGGTGAAGCAGGTGGCGTCCGGTCTGCTCGGCGTGGAAATCCGCGAAGAGATCATCGGTACCGCCCAGGTGCGCGACGTGTTCCGCAGCTCCAAGTTCGGCGCGGTCGCCGGCTGCATGGTTATCGAGGGCGTGGTCAAGCGCAACAAGCCGATCCGCGTGCTGCGCGACAACACCGTGGTGTTCGAAGGCGAGCTGGAATCGCTGCGTCGCTTCAAGGAGAACGTCGACGAGGTGCGCAACGGCACCGAGTGCGGCATCGGCGTGAAGGCCTACAACGACGTCAAGCCGGGCGACCAGATCGAGTGCTTCGAGCGCATCGAAGTGCAGCGCACATTGTGATGTAGCCGGGACTCGGGTTCCGGGACTCGGAAAAGCAAGAGCTGTCGCTTTCGCTTTTCCGAGTCCCGAGTCCCGAGTCCCGAGTCCCGCATAAAGAGATCCCGGACCATGGCCACAAAATCCTTCCACCGCACCGATCGCGTTTCCGCGCAGATTCGCCGCGACCTGGGCACCATCGTGCATTCGGCCGTGCGCGATCATGGCCTGCCGTCGGTCAGCGTGTCCGACGTCGAGGTCACCCGCGACCTGGCCCATGCCAAGGTGTTCGTCACCGCGCTGCTGCCCGAGCGCTCGGTCGAAGCGGTCAAGGGCCTGAAAGAGCTGGCGCCGCAACTGCGCAGCGAGCTGGCGCGGGCGATGAAGCTGCGCCACGTGCCCGAACTGCATTTCCACTACGACGATTCGGTCGATCGCGGCGAGCGCATCGACACCCTGCTGCGCGACATGCCGGAACTGCAGAACATCGAAGACGATAACGGCGACAGCGAACCGGCTCCGTCCAAGGACTGAGCGGTTGTCCGATGCGCGAGCATCGGCGGCATGCCGGCCGCATCGGCGAACGGCAAGCAGGCTGCATTGATGGCGGTGCTCCTGCGTCGTCGCCTGCCGTCATTGCATCCGCTCCCCGCTGCCGTTCCGCAGCCATTTCCCAAGTCCGGCTTGCACTATCGCAGGCCTCACCGTCCGACGCCGGATTCGGCTTTTCCGAGTCCCGAGTCCCGAGTCCCCGGTCCCGATCCCTCCATGCCCGTCTTCGGCCCCCGACTGCCCCGCATTTCCTTCCGCCGCCTCGACGGCATCGTGCTGCTCGACAAGCCGGCCGGCATGAGTTCCAACGCGGCGCTGCAGGCGGCGCGGCGGCTGTTCCGTGCCGAGAAGGGCGGCCATACCGGCAGCCTGGATCCGCTGGCCACCGGCCTGCTGCCGCTATGCTTCGGCGAGGCGACCAAGCTGGCCGGGCTGCTGCTGGGATCGGCCAAGGCCTATGAAGCCGAGATCGTGCTCGGGGTGAGCACCGACAGCGACGATGCCGACGGCGCGGTGCTGCGCACCCGCCCGGTGCCGCCGATCGATGCGGCGACCCTGCAGGCGGCGCTGGCGCCGCTGCGCGGACGCATCCGCCAGCGCGCGCCGATCTATTCGGCACTGAAGCAGGGTGGCGAGCCGCTGTACGCCAAGGCGCGCCGGGGCGAGGCGATCGAGGCGCCGGAGCGCGAAGTCGAGGTCCACGCCATCGACGTGCTCGCCCACGAGGGCGAGCGCCTGCGCCTGCACGTTGCCTGCGGCTCCGGCACCTATATCCGCAGCCTGGCCCGCGACCTGGGCGAGGCGCTGGGCTGCGGCGCGCATATCGCCGGGCTGCGGCGCCTGTGGGTGGAGCCGTTCCGGCAACCGCAGATGGTGACCCTGGAGCGGCTGCAGCAGCTGGCCGCGCAGGAGCCGCAGGCCTTGGAAGCGCTGCTGCTGCCGCTGGCCGCCGGCCTGGTCGACTTCCCGCCGTTGCGCCTGGACCCTGCTGCGGCGCAGCGTTTCCGCATGGGCCAGCGCCTGCGCGATGCCGCCTGGGCGCCGGGCGCGGTCGCAGTGTTCGGCGACGACGGCCTGCCGCTGGGGCTGGGTCAGGTCGATACCGGCGGGCTGCTGGCGCCGCAGCGCATGTTCAACCTCTGATCCGCGGCCTGCCGCGCGGCCCGGCGCGGGCCGTCATGTCGCCGGCCTGGCCGTGACGCGGCGTTAACACCTTGTTCGTCCGGGCTGGGGCCGGTACAATTCGGCGGCCTTTACGGCAACCCTGCGCTCCGGCGCAATCCTTCGCAATCGGCGAGCCAGGCGGTGCGTCTCATCAGCACGTTCCTGCCGGCCCCGCATCTCAAGAGAAAACACCGCATGTCCATCGACACCCAGAAAGTCATCGAAGAAAACAAGCGCGGCGCCGCCGATACCGGCTCCCCGGAAGTGCAGGTCGCCCTGCTGACCGCGCGCATCGAGCTGCTGACCGGTCACTTCAAGACCCACAAGAAGGACCACCACAGCCGCCGCGGCCTGCTGCAGATGGTCAACCGCCGCCGCAGCCTGCTCGACTACCTGAAGAAGAAGGATGGCGAGCGCTACAAGGCGCTGATCGAGAAGCTCGGCCTGCGTCGCTGAGGCAACGAACCCTACCGCGGCGCAGTGATGCGCCGCGGTTTTGTTTTGGGTAGTACCGTGGCCCGGGGAATGCTCCGCGCCGCCGGCCGGATCCTCCCGGCCACCCGCCAGCGGCATGGGCCGTCAGCGGTCCATTCGAAGACAGCATCATCCAAGGAAACCCCGTGGCAAAAATCACCAAAACCTTCCAGTACGGCAAGCACACCGTCACCCTCGAAACCGGCGAGATCGCCCGCCAGGCCGGCGGTGCCGTCATCGTCAAGATGGACGACACCGTACTGCTGGTCACCGCCGTCGCCGCCAAGAGCGCGCGCGAAGGTCAGGACTTCTTCCCGCTGACGGTCGACTATCAGGAGAAGTTCTACGCCGGCGGCCGCATCCCCGGCGGCTTCTTCAAGCGCGAGGGTCGTGCGACCGAGAAGGAGACGCTGATTTCGCGTCTGATCGACCGTCCGATCCGTCCGCTGTTCCCGGAGGACTACAAGAACGAAGTGCAGATCATCGCCACGGTGATGTCGATGAACCCGGACATCGACGGCGACATCGCCGCGCTGATCGGCGCCTCGGCCGCACTGTCGCTGGCCGGCACCCCGTTCAACGGCCCGATCGGCGCCGCCAAGGTCGGTTACAAGAACGGCGAGTACATCCTCAACCCGACCATCACCGAGCTGAAGGATTCGCAGCTGGAGCTGGTCGTGGCCGGTACCGCCAACGCGGTGCTGATGGTCGAGTCCGAAGCGGCGCTGTTGTCCGAAGAAGTGATGCTGGGCGCGGTCACCTTCGGCCATCGCGAGATGCAGAAGGTCATCAACATCATCAACGAGCTGACCGTCGAAGCCGGCACCAAGCCGTCGGACTGGGTCGCCCCGGCGAAGAACGAAGGCATGATTGCGGCGCTGAAGGAAGCGGTCGGCGATCAGCTGGCTTCTGCCTTCCAGGTGCGCGACAAGCTGCAGCGTCGCGACGCGATCTCGGCGATCAAGAAGGACGTGCTGGCGCAGCTGACGCCGCGCGCGGCCGTCGAAGGCTGGGTCGTCGCCGACCTGTCCAAGGAATTCGGCGAGCTGGAATACCAGACCATGCGCGGTTCGGTGCTGAGCACCAAGGTGCGCATCGACGGCCGTGCGCTGGACACGGTGCGTCCGATCAGCGTCAAGGCCGGCGTGCTGCCGCGTACCCACGGCTCGGCGCTGTTCACCCGCGGCGAGACCCAGGCGATCGTCATCACCACGCTGGGCACCGCCCGCGACGGCCAGGTGATCGATGCGGTCAGCGGCGAGTACAAGGAAAATTTCCTGTTCCATTACAACTTCCCCCCCTACTCGGTGGGCGAGTGCGGCCGCTTCGGCGCGCCGAAGCGTCGCGAGATCGGCCACGGCCGCCTCGCCAAGCGTGGCGTGCTGGCGGTGATGCCGAGCATGGAAGAGTTCCCGTACACGATCCGCGTGGTCTCGGAAATCACCGAGTCCAACGGTTCCTCGTCGATGGCGTCGGTGTGCGGCAGCTCGCTGGCGCTGATGGACGCCGGCGTGCCGATCAAGGCGCCGGTCGCGGGCATCGCGATGGGCCTGGTCAAGGAAGGCGAGGACTTCGTGGTGCTGTCGGACATCCTGGGCGATGAAGATCACCTGGGCGACATGGACTTCAAGGTCGCCGGTACCGCCGAAGGCGTGTCCGCGCTGCAGATGGACATCAAGATCGAAGGCATCACCGAAGAGATCATGAAGCAGGCCCTGGCGCAGGCCAAGGCCGGCCGCCTGCACATCCTCGGCGAGATGGCCAGCGCGCTGACCACCCCGCGTTCGGAGCTGAGCGACTACGCGCCGCGCCTGCTGACGATCAAGATCCACCCGGACAAGATCCGCGAAGTGATCGGCAAGGGCGGCTCGACCATCCAGGCGATCACCAAGGAAACCGGCACCCAGATCGACATCCAGGACGACGGCACCATCATCATCGCCTCGGTCAACGCGATCGCTGCGCAGGCCGCCAAGGCGCGCATCGAGCAGATCACCTCGGACGTGGAGCCGGGCCGCATCTACGAAGGCAAGGTCGCCAAGATCATGGACTTCGGTGCGTTCGTCACCATCCTGCCGGGCAAGGACGGCCTGGTGCACGTGTCGCAGATCTCCAGCGACCGCGTGGAGAAGGTCAGCGACGTGCTGAAGGAAGGCGATCTGGTCAAGGTCAAGGTGCTGGAAGTCGACAAGCAGGGCCGTATCCGCCTGTCGATGAAGGCCGTGGAAGAAGGCGAGGGCGTGACGGCCGAATAAGCCGTCGGCGTCCAGCGTCCCAGCAAGAAAAAAGCGGGCTTCGGCCCGCTTTTTTCTTGCGCGGCGTTTGCGCGCGATGCGCTCCGCGCGCGGTCGGAATGCCGCATGCCGCGATCCCCACGATCCCCTTGTAGGAGCGGCTTCAGCCGCGACAACTTTCGAAGCCGGAAGGCCTGCCGCTACGCTCGTCGCGACTGAAGTCGCTCCCACAAGGGCATCCGCAGCGCAGTCGAGCTACGAGGTCTTTTGTGGGAGGGACTTCAGTCCCGACTGCATGACCGTTCAGGCAATTCACCACTTCGCCGGTCGCGGCTGACAGTTGCTCCTACAAGATCGATCCAGATGTTCTAACGAGGGACTCAGTCCGCCTCGTCGCCGATCGCCGGATAGCGCGCCAGGTGCGCCGACAGCGGCCCCGGATGGGCCAGCTGGTAGCCTTGGCCGTAGCGCGCGCCCAGCGCCTGCAGTGTGGCCAGTTCGCTTTCGGTCTCGATGCCTTCCACGATCACGCTGGCGTTGGTTTCGGCTGCGAAGGATAGGATCGCCAGCGCCAGTCGCTGGCGCCGCGGTTCGACATCGATGCCGCGGGTCAGGGTCAGGTCCAGCTTGATGATGTCCGGCGACAGGTGCAGCAGGTGGCGCAGGCTGGCGAAGCCGGTGCCGGCGTCGTCCAGCGCGATGCGCAGGCCCTGCCGCTGCAGCGCGCCGATATGCTCGGACAGGCGCGGGTAGTCCGGCGCCTGCAAGTGCTCGGTGATCTCCAGCACCACCCGCGACAGGTCGTGGCCATGCAGCAACTCCTCCAGCTGCGGGTGCAGCAGGGTCAGCGCGGAGACGTTGATCGCCAGGTACAGCGGCGCCGGCAGCTGGGCCAGCAACGGCAGTGCCTTGCGCGCCGCGGCCAGCTCCAGTTCCAGCGCCAGCCCGACCTTGCTCGCGTCGTCGAACCAGCGCGACGGCGCCAGGCCGGGGTTGGACGGGAATCGCGACAACGCCTCCACGCCGACGATGCGTTGCGTTGACAGCGCCAGCACCGGCTGGGTCACGATCTGCAGGCGTTCGTTGGCGATGACCTCGCGGATCCGCGTGGCGATTGCCGCCTTCTCGCGGAACGCGTGTTTCTCTGCGTTCTGGTGGCGCGCGATGTCGGTCTGCAGCGCGGCGCGGTCCATCGCCAGCGCCAGGGTCGCACCGACCAGGGTCGCCAGCATCTCCAGCGTGCGCACGTCCTGCGCGGTGTAGCTGCAGGGGTAGGGCGACATCACCTTGAGTACGCCGATGCCACGATCGCCATAGCGGAGCGGCACCACCAGCATCGAGCGCAGGCCGACCTTGCGGCAGGCCTCCAGATTGACCCGCGGGTCCTGTTCCGAATCGTCGCACTGCAGCACCTGGCCGCTGCGCATGCATAGCCCGGACAGGCTGCAGGCGCTGGGCAGGCGCAGGCCAAGGTGCTGTTCGGCGCTGCCGCTCGCCGACCAGTACAGCATGTCGTTGCCGTCGCGCATCTCCACCACCGCGCCGTTGGAGCGGGTCAGCTCCTGCGCGCGGCGGGTCACCACATCGACCACCTGCAGCGGATCGCTGCCGGCGGCGGCGATCTCGCCCTGGGCCAGGATGATCCGCGACAGCAGCAGCGCATCCTCGCTCATCGTCGAGACAACCGGGCCGGACTCGGCAGTGGCATCGGCAGGGCGCTGGACCCAGTCCGAAACGTCGGATTCCTTGGTCATGCCTGGATCATGCGCCGATGTTTCGGCGCAGGGCAATCGCAATGCGCCGGAGTTGCGCTAGCGGAGCACGGAATTGCAGCGCGCATCACGCTGCGCCACTGCATGCCGGAGCGCAGCGTTCAAACGGCCGCGCTGCCCTTGCGCGGTTTGCCGTACAGGATGCGCAGCTCGTCCTTGGCCTGCTCCAGCACTTCGCGGCGCTGCGCCGGCAACTGCTTGCCTGCGCGATTGATGTAGAACGTCAGCATCGACATCGCCGAGCGGTAGGGACCGGTGCGGCGCCGCGCGCTCTTGTCGGCGGAGTGCTTGAGCGAACGGGCGATGGACACCGGGTCGTCGCGTTCGAACACGCTGGGCGTGAGTTCTTGCGTATCGCTGCTTTCGTTCACGGGTTGGATCCAGCGGGTGTTAGAACCGTTCGAGCTGCTGTCTGCCACTGCTGATGCTCCTTGGCTAGTGAAAAAGGCGGAGATGAAGTCACTGCAAAATCGCCGCCGCGCCGATGGCGGGCGGATGGCTTAGGGCAAGCGATGCGCCAGCGTCCGCGCCGCGCCGGTGCGAGCCGCTGCAGCGTGCGAAGGACGCGGAAATGCGCTGCATTGCGCGATCGCCAGCGTGGCCCGCGCGTGCGTTGCGTAATGCCGCCGCATGCGCGCAGCCATGTACCGCGACTGGGTTGATGTGTCGGCATCGATGCTGTTGTTCGATCATGCTGCCGTGCTGCATGCAAGGCTCCCCGAAGCGAATTCCACGTCCATGGCGCTAACGCTAAATGCGCGGGCGTGACGGCCTCGACAACATAGCCGCGCATCTTGGTGTGTGTGGTAGACAGTGCGTATTCACTGAATCATTAACCGGAAAACCCCTTGAAAACAGCTGCGCCACGCGTGCTCGCTTGATCTGTGTTGGTAACGTCACCATCTTTTTTTGTGCGCGCTTGACTCGGTTGTCGTGCCAGTGACAGTCGGAACATTCGGTCTTTTCTCCCGCAGTGCATTCGATCGCGACGCTGCGTTGCAGGAGACCGCATGTCATTCGTGCAAGCACGCTTCCATCCTGCCGTCGCCCGCTGGTTCGAGCGCCGTTTTGCCGCGCCGACGCCGGCGCAATTGGCTGCATGGCCGGCGATCCAGGCCGGGCGGCACACCTTGGTGGCGGCGCCGACCGGTTCCGGCAAGACCCTGACCGCGTTTCTCGCTGCGCTGCTGCGTGAAGGCCTGCGCGATGGCGGACTCGCCGACCGCACCCAGGTGCTGTATGTGTCGCCGCTGAAAGCGCTTTCGAACGATATCCGGCTCAATCTCCAGGCGCCGCTGGCCGGCATCCGCGCCGAGCTGGCCGCGCTCGGTCTGCCCGATGTGGAGATCCGCACCGCGGTGCGCACCGGCGACACGCCGCCGCACGTGCTGGTGACCACGCCCGAGTCGCTGTACGTGCTGCTCGGGTCGGTGTCGTGTCGTGTTGCGATGCGCTGCGCCACGTGCGCACGGTGATCGTCGACGAGATCTACGCGCTGGCCGCGAACACGCGCGGCAGCCGCTTGGCGCTGTCGCTGCAGCGGCTGCAGCAGCTATGCGCGGCGCAGCCGTTGCGCATCGGCCTGTCAGCGACGCAGAAGCCGATCGGCGCGATCGTGCGCTTCCTGGTCGGCAGCGCTGCGGTGCAGGCGGTGCAGCCCGATTGCGCGATCGTCGACATCGGCTATGCGCGTGCCCGCGACCTGGCGCTGGAAGTGCCGCCGACGCCGCTCAGCGTGAGCATGTGCAACGACCAGTGGCAGCAGATGTACGCGCGCCTGGCCGAGCTGGTGCGCGCGCATCGCACCACGCTGGTGTTCGTCAACACCCGGCGCATGGCCGAACGCACCGCGCGGCATGTCGGCGAACTGCTCGGCAACGATGCAGTGGCGGCGCACCACGGCAGCCTGGCGCGCGAGGCGCGGCTGCTCGCCGAGCAGCGGCTCAAAGCCGGCCAGTTGCAGGTGCTCGTCGCCACCGCATCGCTGGAACTGGGTTTGGACATCGGCGATGTGGATCTGGTGTGCCAGCTCGGCTCGCCGCGTTCGATCGCCAGTTTCCTGCAGCGCGCCGAACGTTCCTGGCATGCCGTCGGCGGCACGCCGAAGGCGCGGCTGTTTCCGCAGTCGCGCGACGACCTGGTCGAATGCGCGGCCTTGCTCGACTGCGTGCGCCACAGCGAACTGGACGCGCTGCGCATCCTCGACGCGCCGTTGGACGTGTTGGCGCAGCAACTGGTCGCCGAGGTGGCGTGCCAGGAATGGGACGAGGACGCGCTGTACACGCTGCTGCGCGGCGCCTGGCTGTACGCGACGCTGCTGCGCGAGCGCTTGCGGATGCTGAGCGACGGCTTCAGCACCAGGCTGGGGCCGCGTGCCGGCTATCTGCATCGCGACGCGGTGCATCGCCGCGGCGCGCGTATGGCGGCGCTGACCTCCGGCGGCACCATTCCCGAGACCGGCGATTACAGCGTGCTGCTGGAACCGCAGGCCGAAGCCATCGGCACGGTCAACGAAGACTTCGCGGTGGAGAGCCTCAGCGGCGACGTGTTCCAGCTCGGCAACGCCAGCTATCGCATCCTGCGCGTGGAGCCGGGGCGGGTGCGGGTGGAAGACGCGCGGGGCGCGCCGCCGAACATCCCGTTCTGGCTCGGCGAAGCGCCCGGGCGCAGCGACGAACTGTCGGCTGGCGTGTCGCGGCTGCGCGCGCAGCTGGAGCGGTGCCTGGAGCAGGGCGGTGCGGCGCAGGCGCAGGCCTGGCTGCACCGGGAACTGGCGCTGGACACGGCCGCTGCGCAGCAGCTGGTGGACTATCTGGGCCGCGCACGCACTGCGCTGGACGCGCGGCCGTACGCGTTCCTCGACGATGCGCCGCTGGAAGAGCGCCGTACCCAGGCCGTGCACAGCCGCCGCTACCAGGGTCCGGACAGCGCCGACGACCTCGGACGGCTCGATCCGGACGCGATCGCATCGGTATTCGAGGACGCCTGGCCGCAGCCGCGCAGCCGCGACAAGATGCACGAGGCGCTGGTCGCGCTCGGCGTGCTGACCGACCGCGAGGCCGCCGCACACCCGGCCTGGCCGCACTGGCTGGCCGAGCTGGCCGCCGATGCGCGTGCCACCCGCTTGCAGGGCAACGGCGGCGACGGCGTCGCCCTGTGGGTCGCGGCCGAGTCGCTGGCGCTGATCGCGCCGCTGTATCCGCAGGCTACCGCGCAGCCGCGCATCGCGCTGCTCGCGTTGCAGCAGGACGGCTACATCCTGACCGGCCGCTTCACTCCCGAGGCCGGCGCCGACGAGTGGTGCGAGCGCCATCTGCTGGCGCACATCCATCGCTACACGCTGGGTCGGCTGCGCCGCGAGATCGAACCGGTGGCGCTACGCGATTACGCGCGCTTCCTGTTCCGCTGGCGGCACCTGGATGGCGAAGGCTGCGTCGCCTGCGCGGAGGCGCTGGCCAGCGTACTGGCGCAGCTGGAGGGCTTCGAGGCGCCGGCGGCGCTGTGGGAAGCCGATCTGCTGCCGACGCGGGTGCGCGACTACGCGCCGGCCTGGCTGGACGAACTGTGCAGCGCCGGACGCACGCTGTGGACGCGCCTGCGCCCGGCAGCGGCCAGTGCGGTCGGCACGGGGTCGCTGCGTAGCACGCCGATCATGCTGCTGCCGCGGCGCCGCGCCGCGCAGTGGTCGCGCCTGGCGCCTGCGGCGGTCGAGCCGGGCACGCTCGGTTCGCGCGCGCAAAAGGTCGCCGATTACCTGGGGACGCACGGCACCTCGTTCTTCGACGCGATCGCCGATGCGACGCGGCTGCTGTCCACCGAACTGGAAGAGGCGTTGGCCGAGTTGGTCGCCGCAGGCCGCATCCACTGCGACAGCTACGCCGGCCTGCGCGCGTTGCTGGTGCCGGCATCGAAGCGGTCGTCGGCACTGGCGCGGCGCCGGCGCCGGGTGCCGCTGTACGGCATCCAGGATGCGGGGCGCTGGGCGCTGTTGCGCTTTGCTGCGGATGCCGGCGACGCCGCGGCGCACGGCGAGTCGCTCGAACACCTGGCGCGAACCCTGCCGCGCCGTTACGGCGTGATCTGCTGGCGCCTGCTCGAACGCGAGGCAGCGTGGCTACCGCCGTGGTGCGAGCTGCTGCGCGTCTATCAGCGGCTGGAGGCGCGTGGCGAGATCCGCGGCGGGCGCTTCATCGGTGGCCTGTCGGGCGAGCAGTTCGCCTTGCCCGAAGCGATCGGCCTGCTGCGCCAGGTGCGGCGGCAGCCGCACGACGGCGCCTGGCTGTGCGTGGCCGCCGCCGATCCGGCCAACCTGCTCGGCAGCGTGCTGCCGGGTAGCCGGGTAGCCGGGTGCCGCGCGTGCCCGGCGCACGGGTGCTGTACCGCGCGGCGTGCCGGTGGCGACCTGGGTTGCCGAGCGTTTCGAGCCGTTGCAGGAATTGAGCGCTGCCGACAGCGCGCTGGCACGGCAGCGACTGACCGAAGCGCCTGCATCCGGCACACGCGATGCGATCGCGGCCATGCTCGCCGGCGTGCGCTGAGGCGCGATGCTCGCCTGCCTCCCTGTTCAGTAACGTATTTCATTCAGAGATCGCAGAGAAACCCTGACCATGGGCAAAGTTTTCACGCTTTGTCTACGGATCGCCTAGGTTTGCATCACGCTTTTGCAGCTGCCCTGCACGGTCCGAACTCGTTTACAGAACAAGTGCAGCATGTGCGCAAAACGCGCCAAGCCGTTTCCTGCAGCTTCCAAAGCCTCTTCCAAAGGCTGTCGAGCGTATTCATCGAATACCCGCACGCCCACGCCTGTGTGCTGAATTCCGCAATTGAGGCATCGATTAAAGGCGACTTCTGCGAGCGCCGATAGCGTTCAGGCAACGGGCGCTACCGCAGCAAGGACATCGCGGCCATACGCACGTTGATGCTCATTCCCGACGACGTCAGGCGGATTGCCACGGGAAGGAGCATCGAGACCGGTCGTGGTGACACGGTCGTTACCAAACAATCGGGGAAACATCATGTTGGGCAATATGAAAATCGGTATCAGGCTGACCTGCGCGTCCCTGATCGTGGCGGCCATCGGCGCGTGCATCGGCGCGATCGGCATCCGCAATTCCGGGCGCATCAACGGCTACGCTACGCAGTTGTACGAGCGCGAGTTGCTCGGCCTGTCGAACATCAAGGAAGCCAACATCAACCTGATCAACGCCGGCCGTGCGCGCGCCAACCTGCAGCTGTCCTCCACCCAGGAGGAGCGCGCCAAGCATCTGGCCAGCCTCGACAAGTACACCGCCAACGTCGTCGATTACGTCGCCAAGGCGCGGGGGTCATTCAGCTCCCCGGAGTCAAAGGCCAAACTGGCGCGTTTCGACAGCGTGTGGAAGGACTACCTGCTGCATCGCGGCCGGTTCGTCGAAAAGGTCGCGCGCGAGCCGCTGCAGCATACCAGCCCGGAACTCATCGACCTGTCCGGCAAGGTGCGCGGCGCTTCCGACGAACTTGATCTGCTGATGAGCGAACTGGCCGCCATCAAGGAAACCCGCGCCGCGGAAGAAAGTGCCGCAACCCATGCAATCCATGTCAGCAGCGCCAGGATGCTGACCGTGATCATCGTCGGCGGCGTGCTGCTCGGGGTCGGTATGGGCTTCTTCATCAGCCGCAGCGTGACCAAGCCGATCGGCAAGGCGGTGGATGTCGCCAATGCGCTGGCCGAGGGCGACCTGAGCGTGCTGATCGAGGTCAAGTCGAAGGACGAGGCGGGACAGTTGCTGTTGGCGATGCAGCGCATGGTCGGCAAGTTGCAGCAGGTGGTCGGCGAGGTCAACGCCAGCGCGCAGACCCTGGCCGGCGCGTCGGAGGAAGTCAATGCGACCGCGCAGTCGCTGAGCCAGGCCTCGACCGAGCAGGCGGCCGGTGTCGAGGAGACCAGCGCCTCGCTGGAGCAGATGACCGCCTCGATCGGGCAGAACACCGACAACGCACGCATCACCGACGGCATGGCTGCGCAGGCTGCCAGGGAAACGGTGGAGGGCGGCGAAGCCGTGGTGACCACCGTGGCGGCGATGAAGCAGATCGCGCAGAAGATCGGCATCATCGACGACATCGCCTACCAGACCAACCTGCTGGCGCTGAATGCGGCGATCGAGGCGGCGCGCGCCGGCGAGCATGGCAAGGGCTTTGCCGTGGTCGCCGCGGAAGTGCGCAAGCTGGCCGAGCGCAGCCAGATCGCCGCGCAGGAAATCGGCGAGGTCGCCGGCTCCAGCGTCGAGCTGGCGGAGAAGGCCGGGCGCCTGCTGGAAACCATCGTGCCCAGCATCAAGAAGACCTCCGATCTGGTGCAGGAAATCGCCGCCGCCTCGCAGGAGCAGGCGTCCGGTGTAGCGCAGATCAATGCCGCGGTGGTGCAGTTGAGCCAGACCACGCAGCACAACGCCACCGCCTCCGAGGAGTTGGCGGCGACCGCCGAAGCAATGAGTGCGCAGGCCATGCAATTGCAGGACAGCATGGCGTTCTTCCAGTTGCCCGGGCTTGCGCGCACCGGCAGCGCACAGATGCGCGAAGGCGATGCGGAAACCTCGGCGCGCCACCCGCGATCGCGTCCGGCAGTGCGCGATCGCATGAGTGCTGCGCGCCGGCCGGGTAGCGCAAAGCCGGACCGCGGCGAGGTGCGGCTGGGTCATGCCTGATGCGCCGCGCGGCGACACCGCGCGGCGCTCGAACGCTTCCCTGCCCCTATAACGTGCATCCCCTTTCGGAGAGAATTCCGTGATCAAAAACACCAAGATATCGACCAAACTCTACGGCGGATTTTCGGTCATTCTGTTGATTCTCGTGGCGCTGGCAGCGGTGGCCTACTACAACGTCACCGCGTTGTCGCAGGCCAACTACTGGAACACGCACACCTACAAAGTGATCGCCGAAGTGGACGGCGCGCTCACCAGCCTGATCAACATCGAGACCGGCACCCGCGGGTTCTCCCTGACCGGCGAAGACGAATTCCTGCAGCCCTACCGGACCGGCCTGGCCGATTTCGAGCAGCACCTGACGAAAGCCCGCGAGTTGACCGTTGACAATGCCAAACAACAGACGCGGCTGAATGCGTTGAAGGAGGCGCAGAAGCAGTGGCTGGGCCAGGCAGTGCACCCGCAGATCGCCTTGCGCCACAACGTCAACGGCGGCGACGCGACGATGGAGGCGCTCGCGGCCGCGGTGCGCTCTTCCAAGGGCAAGGCCTACATGGACGCCATGCGCGATGAGATGGCCGAAGTGCGCCAGGCCGAGAGCGATCTGCTGGCGGCACGTGCGGCCGAGGCCGAGCAACTGCAGCGGCGCACCAGCATCACCTTGATCATCGGCAGCCTGGCCGCGGCGCTGTGCGCGGTGATGATCGGGTTCCTGATCACGCGCTCGCTGATGACCGAACTGGGAGGCGAGCCGGGCATGGTGATGGAAGTGGCCAGGCGCATCGCGCAGGGCGATCTGACCGTGCAGGTGCCGACCCGCGGCAACGACACCAGCAGTGCGATGGTGGCCTTGCAGCTGATGGTCGACCGCTTGGCGGACGTGGTCGGCGACGTCAACAGCAGCGCGCAGTCGCTGGCCGGTTCGTCGGAGGAGGTCAGCGCCACCGCGCAGACCTTGAGCCAGGCGGCCAGCGAACAGGCGGCCGGGGTGGAGGAGACCAGCGCCTCGCTGGAGCAGATGACCGCTTCGATCGCGCAGAACACCGACAACGCCCGGATCACCGAGGGCATGTCCGCGCAGGCGGCCAAGGAAGCCGTCCAGGGCGGTGAAGCGGTGCTGGCCTCGACGCATGCGATGAGGCAGATCGCGCAGAAGATCGGCATCATCGACGACATCGCCTACCAAACCAACCTGCTGGCGCTGAATGCGGCGATCGAGGCCGCGCGCGCCGGCGAGCATGGCAAGGGCTTCGCGGTGGTCGCTGCGGAAGTGCGCAAGCTGGCCGAGCGCAGCCAGGTGGCCGCACAGGAAATCGGCGAGGTGGCGGCCAACAGCGTTGCCCTGGCGGACCGCGCAGGCAACCTGCTGGAGACCATCGTGCCCAGCATCAAGAAGACCTCCGACCTGGTGCAGGAGATTGCCGCCGCGTCCCAGGAGCAGTCCTCCGGCGTGACCCAGATCAATCTGGCGGTGTCGCAGCTGAGCCAGACCACGCAGCAGAACGCCACCGCCTCCGAGCAGCTGGCGGCGACCGCCGAGCAGATGAGTTCGCAGGCCGAGTCGCTGCAGCATGCGATGGCGTTTTTCCGCTTGAACCGCGGCCAGGAGACGTTGCCGTCGCGCGGCGTCGAGCGGCCCCGGACGGGCGTGGTGCGGCCGGCGCGCGCGGCGCCAGGCAAGGCCGCCCGCGCGCGGCCCATGCCGGTCGCCTACGCGAGGGTCGAATCCCCGGACGAAGCGCAATTCGTCAATTTCTAGAGGATGAGCGGATGCAGAACGCGACGTTTGGCGCTTCGGCGCAAGAGCCCGATCATGGCCCATTGCAGTTCCTGACCTTCCAGCTGGGCCCGGAGTTGTTCGGCCTGAGCATCGTGGGCATCAAGGAAATCATCGAGTACCGTGCGCCCACGCCGGTCCCGTCCATGCCGGCGTGCGTGCGCGGGGTGATCAACCTGCGGGGCGCGGTGGTGCCGATCGTGGATCTGCAACGGCGGCTCGGGCGCGCGTCCAACGAGGTCACCCGGCGCAGTTGCGTGGTGATCGTGACGCTGGAATGCGAAGGCGCCGGTCAGGCGTTCGGATTGCTGGTCGACGCGGTCAGCGAGGTGCTGGATATTTTGCCGCAGCAGATCGAGGCGGCAGCGTCGTTCGGGTGCGGCATTGGCGACGAACTGATGCAGGGCGTAGGCAAGCTGGACGGTCGGCTGGTGATCCTGCTGGAGCGCACGCGTGTGCTGGCGATGGACGGCGACGTCCATGCCCTCGCGCCTGCGGCCGCGCTGGCCGCCTGAGTAATCCGCGCTGTCGCCGTGATACGCGCATCACGGCGGACCGGCTAGTGTCGTGGCGGTAGGGCATCCGCCCGCCACAGCGAGGTCCGTACATGCCGAACCAGGACAAACAGCACAGCGACGAACAAGGCATCCGCGAAGGCCAGCAGGACCGCGCCCAGGACGACACCGCCAAGCAGCGGCAGGGATTGGAGGACGAGAAACTGCGCCAGGCGCACGAGCGCGGCCCCAGCTCCGGCGAACACACCAGCTGAAGCGGCCGTCTCCCGCCGTTCGCAACGATGGCGAGCGCGGCGCCGCTGCTGCGTGCGAGCAGATCAGCAACTGAGCCGCGCAGCGCCGACTGCCGCGCCATGCCATCGCGGCAGGTGCGTGGCCGCTCTGCGCCGGCGCAGGCGCCGGAATGCAGCAACAAAAAAGCCCCGGAGTCGCCTCCGAGGCTTTTGTCTGAACAAGTGGTGGAGCGGAAGGGGATCGAACCCTCGACCTTCGCATTGCGAACGCGACGCTCTCCCAGCTGAGCTACCGCCCCACATCAGACGCATAGTCTAACTGGCCCATGGCATGCGTGCCAAGTGGGGCGGTGGCGATCGGTGGCGGCGAGGCCGTCCTGACGCGTTGCGCGCAAGCGCGGCCTGCGCAACGCATCCGCAGGCGCGGTCGCCTGCCGCCCCAGGTTCATGTGAAGACGGGAATGCGTACGCGCATTCGGGCAACAGGCGGACAGAGTCGATATACTCGCAGGCCGAAATCCTCGCCAGACGATTTCGTCGTTCCGGATGAAATATTCCGTCCGTTCCAAATCTTTTATCCACGGGTCTTTGAAAAATGACGGAAGTTCGCAACTTGCAACAAATCGCCGAAGCCAAGGCCAAGCTGCACGAAGAAATTCGCAAGCTGGAAGAGCAGGAGAAGCAGGCGCGCGAAGGCGAGACCAGCGCCGCGCATGCCAACATCCTGTCGCTGCTGGAGCAGTTCGCCGAGTTTTTCAGCGCCAAGCAGCGCAACGAGATCGCCGCCTACGTGACCAGCACCGCGCCGAAGCAGGCCAGCGCCAAGTCCGCCGGCGGCCGCAGCGAGGTCAAGCCGAAGTACCAGCTGCCGCACACCGGCGAGACCTGGTCCGGCCGCGGCCGCACCCCGAAGGCGTTCGCTGCCTGGGAAGGCACCGCCGCCTACAACGAATGGAAGGCCCGTCACCCGGACCTGAAGTTCCCGCTGGTCAAATACTGATCGGTCGAAAAAGGCCAGGCTTCCTGGCCTTTTTTATCCGCGATGGTTTTATGCGCGGCATTGGCGTCGCCCGAGCCTTGCCGCGGATAAAACCCGCGGAGGAGAAAGCGGGCGCCGAGGGATGCGGCTGGAACAACCGAAGGCAGGGCAGCGACATGGGCCACTGTGACCATGACGTTGCTGTGGCCCCCTGTAGGAGCGGCTTCAGTCGCGACAGGATCTATCGATAAATCCCGTCGCGGCTGAAGCCGCTCCTGCAAATACCTCCGAATCCCTCAGCCGGCGCTGCCCAGCAGCGGCTGCAGCGTCGCTTCCAGTTCGCGCCGGCGCCAGCCGGCCAGCGGCTGCGGCCATTGGCCGCTTTCCAGCAGGGCTTCCAGGTGCTTGCGCGAGGCGAGCAGGCCGTCGGCCAGGCCGAGTTCGGCGCTGCGTGCGGACACCGCGTCCTGCAGCCGTTTCAGGGCGGCCTTGTTGTCGTCGCTGGCGGCCAGCGCCAGCGGCGCGTCCGCTTCGTCGGCCAGCGGTGTGGTCAGCGCCTGCCACAGCACGTCGCCGAGCTTGCGCGGCGCCTTGGGGTGCTTATCCAGCATCGCCTGCAGCGCGTGACGGTCGCCGGGCGGGAAGCGCGCCAAGGTGGCGGCCAGTTCGTTGTCCAGGATCCAGCTACGCGGCTTGTCGCTGTGCCGGGCCTGCACGTCGCGCCAGCGCAGCAGGCGCAGCAGGCGCTGCTGCGCCGGCGGATCCATGAATTGCGCCGAGCGCATGCCCAGGTGCGGCCAGCGCTCGCCTTCGTCGTGCTCCACGGTGCCGAGCAGGCGCTCGCCGTCCTCGTGCAGCCAGGCGCTGCGGTCTAGCGTCTGCAGCCGTTCCTGCAAGGCGTCGTGGATCGCGAACAGGTGGCGCACGTCGTCGGCGGCGTAGTCCAGCTGCGCCGGCGACAGCGGGCGGCGCAGCCAGTCCGAGCGGGTCTCGCCCTTGGCCAGGTGCACGCCGGTGATTTCCTGGACCAGCTTCTGGTAGCCCATGCCGGCGCCGATGCCGGCCAGGCCGGCGCCGATCTGGGTGTCGAACAGCGGCCGCGGCAGCGCGCCGCAGGCGCACTTGAACGCGACCAGGTCTTCGCTGGCGCTGTGCATGACCTTGAGGATGGCCGGGTCCGACAGCCACGGCGCCAGCGCCTGCGGCATGCCGGGAATCAGCGGGTCGATCAGCAGGATCTCGTCGGCCACCGCCATCTGCACCAACGCCAGTTGCGGCCAGTAGGTGCGTTCGCGGACGAATTCGGTATCCAGGCCGATCCTGGCCGGGCGCTGCGCCAGCCGTTCGGCCAGCTCGGCGGGTTGCTTGATCCAATAGGGCACGTGGTTTCCGTCGAATGCAGGGTTTGCTCAGGCAGGCGAGAATAGCCTAACGTCGGCCCGCCGGCCGTACGGACGCGGTGGCGCGGATGCCATCGTGAGGCCAATGTCGTTGGGAGGAAGCGTGCGTACGAGCGGCACCGTGATCGCCTGGACCCTGCTGGCCGCGCTGGCGTGCGGCTGCAGCGGGCCGGCGCCTGCGCCGCCGGCGCAACCCGCCAGGCCGGCGCCGGCCAAGCCTGCGCAGGCGCCGGCAACGGCGGTCGGCAAGCCGGTGCAGGCACCCAGCGTCACCATCGGCGGCCAGGATGCCGCCGAGACGGTGGCGCGCTGGCAGCCGCCGCTGCCGGCGCTGGAGCGCACGCAACTGGCGCAGGCGCGCCGCGACGCCGCGCGCGCGCTGGCCGAGGACCGCCTGTTCGAGGACGCGCAATCGGCGATCCCGCTGTACCTGGCGATCCGCGCGCTGGCGCCACAGGACCCGGTCGCGCGCGACGGCCTGCGCACCGCGCGGCGCCGGCTGCTGCAACGCGGCGACGACTTGTTGCGCGCATCGGAGCAGCAGGAACAGGCGCTCGAGCGCGCCGACCGCATCGCGATGGTGGCGCTGTCGCTGGATGCCGACGATCCGGCGGTGCGGCGCCTGCAGCAGCGGGTGGAGACCGCGCAGCGGATGCTGGCCTACGACCGCGCCGGCGAAGACGATCTGCGCGCCGGCCGGCTCGGCGAGGACGGCAACGGTGCGCTGGCCAACTTCCGCGAAGCGCTGCAACTGGACGCGGACGATGCGCGCGCGCGGCAGGGCGTGGCGGCGGTGGAGAGCGCGCTGATCCGGCGTGCCGAGGCGGCCGCGACGCTGTCCGATTTCGCCGCCGCCGGCAGCTGGTTGGCGCGCGCGGCGCGGATCCGCGACGCCGCCGCCACCGTGCGCGACGCGCGTGCGCGGGTGGAAGGCGTGCGCAGCGCGCGCATCGCCGCGCTGCGCGATGCCGGCCTGCGCGACCTGGCCACGCCGGCCGGACTGAAGGCGGCGCGCGAGAAACTGGGCGAGGTGTTGCGCATCGCCGATCCGGGCGATCCGGTGGCGGCGATGCTGCGCGAGCGCATCGACCTGGCCACCCATTACGGCAGCTTCCGCCCCGGCCAGGTGTTCACCGACGCCATGAGCAACGGCGAGCGCGGGCCGCAGATGATCGTGGTGCCGCACGGCGGCTTCCGCATGGGTGCCAGCGACAGCGAGCCGGGCGCGATGCCGGCGGAGCAGCCCTTGCACTACGTGCGCTTCGACCGCGGCTTCGCGATGGCGATCACCGAGGTCACCGTGGCCGAGTTCCGCCGCTTCGTCGAGCTCAGCGGCGCGCGGCCGCGGGCCACGCGGCGCGGGCATTCGATCGTCTACGACGAGCGCAGCGGCAATTTCGTGCGGCGCAGCGGCACCGACTGGCAGTCCGGCTACAACGGCGCGCGCGCCGCGCCGAACAGCCCGGTGATGCACGTCAGCGTGCGCGATGCCGAGGCCTATGCGGCGTGGCTGTCGCAGCAGACCGGGCGCCACTACCGGCTGCCCAGCGAGGCCGAGTTCGAATACGCGCTGCGCGCCGGTGGCCGCGGTCGCTATCCGTGGGGCAACGCCGGTACGCCGCCGCGCGGCGCCGGCAACTTTACCGGCGGCGGCGACGTCTCGCCCAGCGGGCGGCACTGGAACAACGCCTTCGTCGGCTATGCCGACGGCTTCTGGGGGCCGGCGCCGGTCGCCAGCTTCAAGGCCAACCCCTGGGGCCTGCACGACATGGGCGGCAACCTCAGCGAGTGGGTCGCCGATTGCTGGCATTCCAGCTACCGCCGCGCGCCGGCCGACGGCGCCGCCTGGTACAACCCCGGTTGCCGCTCGCGGGTGGTGCGCGGCGGCAACTGGGCCAACGCACCGGAGCAGACCCGTGCCGCCTGGCGGCTGATGCAGGACTCCGATACCACCAGCGCCCGGGTCGGGTTCCGCCTGGTGCGCGGAATTTGACGCGGCCGCGTAGTACGCCCGGCTACAGTGCCGCGCACAGGCAGGCGCCTTCGCCGCCCGCCAGCCAGCAAGGGGATTGGAGATGAGCAACGTGTTCGGCCGCCAGGGCGGAGAGCAGGGCGGGAACCGCCGCGGGCCGCTGGGCGGCGTGCGCTGGCTGGTGCTGCTGGGCTTCGCGGTGTACGCCGGGTTCTATTGGTTCTCCAACCGCAGCGAGGATCCCTACACCGGGCAGAAGGTGCTGATCGACAATTCGCTCGGCGTCGAGGACGAGAAGGCGCTGGGCCTGCAGGCGTACCAGGAGATTCTGGCGCAGGAACATCCGGTCGATCCGCAGTCGCAGGTGGCGCAGCAGGTGCGCGCGATCGCGCAGCGGCTGATCGCCAAGGTCGATGTGGTCGAGGACGCGCTGGCCGCCGAGCACGGCATGCAGGCCAAACACTACGCGCGCGGCTTCGACTGGGACGTCAACGTGATCCAGTCCGAGCAGGCCAATGCGTTCTGCCTGCCCGGCGGCAAGATGGCGGTCTACACCGGCTTGTTGCCGGTGACCAGGAACGCCGATGCGATGGCGGTGGTGATGGGCCATGAGATCGCGCATGCACTGCTGCGCCACGGCGCGCAGCGCATGGCGCAGCAGAAGCTGACCCAGATCGGGCAGATGGCCGGCGCGGCCAGCGGCATGGATCCGCAACAGCAGCAGATGGCGATGGCGGCGATGGGCTACGGCTACCTGCTGCCGTACGCGCGCAGCCACGAGACCCAGGCCGACGAGGTCGGGCTGATGCTGGCCGCGGCGGCGTGTTTCGATCCGCGCGAAGCGGTGCCGCTGTGGCAGCGGATGAGCGCCAGCAGCGGCGGCCAGGCACCGCCGGAGTTCTCGTCCACGCACCCCAATCCGGGTACGCGGATCCAGAACCTGCAGGCGCTGATGCCCAAGGCGCTGGAGTACCGGCAGCGCTTCTGCGAAACGGCGAAGACGACGCAGCGGTAAGCGCGCCATCGCCACTTGCCGCGGCAGCTGCCTGGTTGCTGAATGTGGTTGGGTTCGGCCGCGAGTGCGCGCGTGGCGCGGGTGCATCATGCGCCTGTCGCCACCGCGAGACTCCTCCATGAAACGCCTGCTGCTGTCATCGCTGGGACTGGCCGCGCTGCTGGCCGGCTGCGCCAGCAATCGCATCAGCGACGACGAGCGCCTGGCGCTGTACCGCGCCCACGCCGCTGCGCCGGTGCGCGACTTCCAGTACTTCAACCGACTCAGTGGCTGGACCGCGCTCGGCGACAGCGCGCTGGCGGTGTGGACGCGGCCCAACCAGGCCTATCTGCTGGAACTGAGCGGCCGCTGCGCCGACCTGGATTTCGCGCCGACGATCGCCATCACCCATTTCAGCGATCGCGTGTCGGCGCGTTTCGACGACGTGCTGGTGATCGGCGGCAGCCCGGGCGCGATTCGCCTGCCGTGCCGCATCCAGAGCATCCGCCCGCTCGACATCAAGGCGCTGCGCAGCTCGGAACAGGAATTGCGCCAGGCCAAGGTGCAGGAGCGGGCGCAGCGGCAGGCGCCGGCGCAGTAGCGTCGGCGTCAGGCGGGTTGCGGTCGGTGTGGAAGAGGAGGGTGTCGCAGCGGCTGCGGTCGCGGCGGGCTTTGCGGACGGGTTTTGTCGCGGCTGAAGCCGCTCCTACAGGGGGCGTGGCTTGCCTGCGCTCAGCATTCCTGCTCGGGTTCCACGTAGCCCTCGGGCTTGGGCGCGCCACCCTGGAACAGGAATTTTTCCAGCTCCGCTTCCAGGAACGCGCGGTGCTTGGGGTCGCGCGGCGACAGCCGGTTCTCGTTGATCAGCATGGTCTGGTGCGCCAGCCATGCCTGCCAGCCGGCCTTGCCGATCTGCGCGAACACGCGCTGGCCGAGTTCGCCGGGATACGGCACGTAGTCGAGGCCCTCGGCGTCGCGTTGCTGGTACTGGCAGAAGACGGTGCGGGACATGGCGGTTCCTGGTGGCGCGGTGGGCGACGATCAGAGGCCGTCGAGCAGTTTGCGGATCGGAGCGGGCAGGCCGAGTGCGGACAGGTCGGCACGCGCCACCCAGCGCAGGTCGTCATTGTCGCGTACCGTGTCGCGCAAGGCGACCTTGCGCAGGCGCAGCGGCTGCAGGTGCAGGCGGTAGTGGCTGAAGGTATGCACGATCGGCGGCATCGGCTCGGCCGCGTCGAAGTCGCGGCCGCGGGTCTGCCGTTCGAACCAGGCGCGCAGTTCGCTCTCGCTCTCGGCCTGCGGCAGCGTCCACAGCGAGGCCCAGATGCCGCTTGGCGGGCGCCGTTGCAGCAGCAGTTCGCCGGCGGCGTTCTCCAGCAGCAGCGCCAGCGCTTCGCGTTCGGGCAGGGTCTTGCCCGGTTTCGGGGTGGGCAATGCCTCGACCAGGCCGTCGCGGCGCGCCACGCAGTCGTGCTGCAGCGGGCACAGCACGCAGGCCGGGTTGGCGCGGGTGCACAGGGTGGCGCCGAAATCCATCTGCGCCTGGGTGTAGTCGGCCATGCGCCCGTCGGCGACCGCGGCCACGTGCGCTTCGGCGATCGCCCACAGCGGCTTTTCCACTGCCGGCAGGCCGGGATAGCCGGCGATGCCGTGGTAGCGGGTCAGCACGCGCTTGACGTTGCCGTCCAGGATCGGGAAGCGGTCGTTCCAGGCCTGGCTGAGGATCGCGCCAGCGGTGCTGCGGCCGATCCCGTGCAGCGCATGCAGCGCATCGAAGTCGCGCGGCAGCTCGCCATCGTGCAGCTCCACGCAGCGTTTGGCCGCGGCATGCAGGTTGCGCGCGCGGGCGTAGTAGCCCAGCCCGGCCCATTGCGCCATCACCGCGTCGGTGTCGGCGGCGGCCAGGTCGGGCAGGGTCGGGAAGTGCTGCAGGAAGCGCAGGAAGTACGGGATCACCACCGCGACCTGGGTCTGCTGCAGCATGATTTCCGACAGCCACACGCGATACGGGCTGCGCGGATGCTGCCAGGGCAGGTCGTGGCGGCCGCTGTGGTCGAACCAGGCGAGCAGGCGGGAGGGAAAGGTGTCTGGGGGCTGGCGCATGCTGGCATCGAGTGGTTCCTTCTCCCACCGGGAGAAGGTGCCCCGAAGGGGCGGATGAGGCTACGGAGCGAAGCCTCGTTGATCCAAATCAGCGGAACGCTTTCGCGCCGTACCCTCACCCCCAACCCCCGTCCCGCGCCAGCGGTGTGGGCCCTCCAGAGCACGCGCGCCAGTGGCGCGCACGCTGTGCCCTGTCGCCCCGGTGGGAGAGGGGCTCAAGGTCAGGCGCCCAGCGCTTCCGGCAGCAGGGCGTCGACGAAGGCTTCGGCGTCGAAGACGCGCAGGTCTTCCGGGCGCTCGCCGATGCCGGCGTAGCGGATCGGGATGCCGAACTCGCGCGCCAGCGCGAACACCACGCCGCCCTTGGCGGTACCGTCGAGCTTGGTCACCACCAGCCCGGTGACGCCGACCGCGGCATGGAACTGGCGCAGCTGCGATAGCGCGTTCTGGCCGGTGGTGCCGTCGATGACCATCAGCACTTCGTGCGGCGCGGCCGGGTCGAGCTTGCCGAGCACGCGGCGGATCTTGCCCAGTTCGTTCATCAGCCCGGTCTGGGTGTGCAGGCGCCCGGCGGTGTCGGCGATCAGCACTTCGGTGCCGCGCGCCTTGCCGGCCTGCAGCGCGTCGAATGCGACCGAGGCGGCGTCGGCGTTCTGGCCCTGCGCGATCACGGTCACCCCATTGCGATCGCCCCAGGCCTGCAGCTGCGCCACCGCGGCGGCGCGGAAGGTGTCGCCGGCGGCCAGCATCAGGCTGTGGCCGTCGTCCTTGAAACGCTTGGCCAGCTTGCCGATGGTGGTGGTCTTGCCGACGCCGTTGACGCCGACGGTGAGCACCACGAACGGCTTGGCATTGCGGTCGATCTGCAGCGGTTTGGCGACCGGCTGCAGGATCGAGATCAGGTCGGCGCGCAGCGCGCGCAGCAGCGCCTGCGCATCGACGAATTCGCGCGCCTTCATGCGCTTGCGCAGGTTCTCGATCAGCGCGGTGGTCGCCGGCACGCCGACGTCGGCGCTGATCAGCGCGGTCTCGATCTCGTCGAGCAGGTCGTCGTCAAGCTTGGGATTGCGCGAGAACAGGCCGCCGAAGCTGCGTGCGATGGTGCTGTTGCGCAGGCGTTCGCGCCAACCGGACTTGCCGGCCGCGGCCGCGGGCAGCGCGTCGGCGCGCACGTCGAACGCGGCGGCGAATGCCGCGGCCGGATCGGGAAGCGGCGCCGCCGCAGCCGGGGCCGCCGCGGCCGCCGGCACCTGCGCCGCGGGCGGCGGCGTGGGCGCCTGCGGCGGGAGCGCGACGTGGCTGGGCGCAGGGATGGGATCAGGCGCGGCCGTCGGCGCTTCGCGCAGGACGGCGGGCGCGGCTACCTGCGGCGGCGGCGATGCCGGCGCTGCTTCGGCCGCGGGCGCAGCAGGTGCGGCCGGCGTGGCGGCTTCAGCGGCCGGCTTGGGGAAGGCGGCGGCAAGTTCCTCGATGCTGTAGCGCTGGGTGCCGCGGCTATCGCCAGCGTGGTCCTGGGGCTTGTTGCGGCGGAATAGGCTGACCATGGATAACGCGTGTACCGGAAACGGGGAATGCTACCACTTGCGCCTGTTAGGTCTGGGTGGGGCGGGACTCGGGACTCGAAGAACGTGAGTCGGTAAAGCTTCTTTCAGTTCGCGGCGCTGCGCTTTCCGAGTCCCGGCCCTCCTCAAAGCTTCCCCTTCATCGACCGATAATCCCGCGGGGTCATGCCCACGGTGGCCTTGAACTGGCGCGCGAACGCGCTCTGGTCGGCGAAGCCGCAGGCCTGGCCGATGCTGGCGATGCTGTCCTCGCCATGCAGCAGGCGCATCGCCGCTTCGATGCGCATCTTGGTCAGCAACTGCTGCGGTGTCAGCTGGAACACGCGGCGGAAGTGCCGTTCCAGCTGCGCCACCGACAGTTCCGCCAGGTCGGCCAGGGTCTGCACGCGCAGGTTGTCGCCGTAGTGGCTCTGCATGTGCTCCATCGCGCGGCTGATGCGTTCGTAGGCCGAATGGCGACTGTCCGGCTGGCCCAGGTCGCGCGAGATGCCGACCACGCCGATCACCTCGTTGTGCTCGCACAGCGGACGCTTGAAGGTCAGGCACCAGCCCGGGGTGCGGTTCGGGAACAGGTGCACTTCCAGCTGGTTCTCGATCATCTCGCCGCACAGCACGCGCCGGTCCTGCATCACGTAGCTGCCGCCCAGCGGCAGCGGGAACACTTCCAGCGCCGATTTGCCGATCAGGTCGGCACGGTATTTCTTGCCCAGGCGCCGCACCAGGGTCAGGTTGACGTGGGTGTAGCGGCCGTCGCGGTCCTTGACGAAGAACACCACGTCCGGCAACGCGTCGAACAGCGTCTGCATTTCCAGCGCGGAAATCAAAGTATCCATCTGCACTCACCGGGCGGTAGTAGGCTGCGGCGGCAGGCAAGCCCACCCCTGTTTGTCGATCCTAGCCTAAGTCGGGCCTTCCGGGACGCTAGGGTTATGCGAACTTCCGCATTTATGACACGCAAACGCTGCTAGCCGCCAGTGGCCCGGAATGTGAGCATGGACCTATGCATACACTCGATGTGATCGACTCGCATACCGGTGGCGAACCGACCCGTGTCGTCGTCGCCGGCTTTCCCGACCTGGGGACCGGCCCGCTGCCGCAGCGGCGCGATCTGTTCCGCGATCGCTTCGATCGCTGGCGCAGCGCCATCGCCTGCGAGCCGCGCGGCTCGGACACCATGGTCGGCGCGCTGCTGTTGCCGCCGATCGCGGCCGATGCCTGCGCCGCGGTGATCTTCTTCAACAACGTCGGCTACCTGGGCATGTGCGGCCACGGCACCATCGGCCTGGTGCGCACGCTGGCCGAGCTGGGCCGGCTGGCGCCCGGCACGCACCGCATCGAGACCCCGGTGGGGACGGTCGGGGTGGAGTTGCACGACGACGGCCGCGTCTCGGTGGACAACGTGGAAAGCTACCGCCACGCCGCCGGCATCGAGGTGCAGGTGCCGGGCTACTGCCGCGTGCGCGGCGACGTGGCCTGGGGCGGCAACTGGTTCTTCATCACCGAGCAGACGCCGTGCGCGCTGGAGCTGCGCAACCAGCGCGCGCTGACCGCGTACACCGAAGCGGTGCGGCTGGCGCTGGAGGCGGCCGGCATCCGCGGCGCCGACGGCGGCGAGATCGACCATATCGAGATCAACGGCCCGGCGCCTGGCGCCGGCGCCGATGCGCGCAACTTCGTGCTGTGTCCGGGCCTGGCCTACGACCGCTCGCCGTGCGGCACCGGCACCAGCGCCAAGCTGGCGTGCCTGGCCGCCGACGGCAAGCTGGCGCCCGGCCAGGTATGGCGCCAGGAAGGCATCCTCGGCAGCCTGTTCGAAGGCAACTACGTGCCTGGCAGCCGCGGCGTGCTGCCGCGGATCACCGGGCAGGCGCATCTCACCGCGCGCGCGCAGTTGCTGATCGATGCGCAGGATCCGTTCGCCTGGGGCATCGGCGCCGGATGAGCGGCTTCGACCTGATCGTCGTCGGCGCCGGCATCGTCGGCGCGGCCTGCGCCGATGCGGCTGCCGCGGCCGGGTTGCGGGTGGCGATCGTCGAGTCGGGCACGATTGGCGGCGGTTCCACCGCTGCGGCGATGGGCCATCTGGTGGCGATGGACGAGGATCCTGCGGAACTGGCGCTGTCGGCGTATTCGCTGCGCCTGTGGGAAGAATTCGCGCACTTGCCGGCGGCCGAGTTCAGCCGCTGCGGCACGCTGTGGGTGGCGAGGCAGGCGCATGAGCTGGAGGCGATCCCGGCCAAGATCCAACGCCTGGCGGCGGCCGGTGTGCACGCCGAGGCGATCGGTGCCGAGGCGTTGTACCGGCTGGAGCCGGCGCTGGTGCCGGGGCTGGCCGGCGGCATGCGCGTGGCGGCCGAAGCGGTGGTGTATCCGCCGCGGATGGCGCGACATCTGGTCGAGCGGGCGCTTGCCGCCGGTGCGCAGCTGTATGCCGGGTACCGCGCGCTGACGCTGGCCGGCGGCGGCGTGCTGCTGGACGACGGCAGCCGGCTGAGCGGGCCGGTGCTGGTCGCCACCGGCTGCGCGTTGCCGGAGTTGTTGCCGGAGCTGCCGATGCGTGCGCGCAAGGGCCAGTTGGTGATCACCGACCGCTATCCCGGCTTCGTCGGCCACCAGTTGCTGGAACTGGGTTATGCCGACAGCGCGCACGGCAGCGACGGCAGCAGCGTGGCGTTCAACGTGCAGCCGCGGCCTACCGGGCAGATCCTGATCGGCTCCTCGCGCGAGTTCGATGCCAGCGATCGCAGCGTGTCGATGCCGATGCTGCAGCGCATGCTCGAGCGCGCGTTCGGGTTCCTGCCGGCGTTGCGCCAGCTGCAGGCGATCCGGGTCTGGACCGGGCTGCGTCCTGCCACGCCCGACGGCCGTCCCTACCTGGGCGCGGTGCCGGAGCGCGACGGTGTCTGGGTCGCGGCCGGCCACGAAGGCTTGGGCGTGACCACCGCGCTGGGCAGCGCGCGCTTGCTGCTGGATCTGCTGCTGCAGCGCACCCCTGCGCTGGATCCGGTGCCGTTCGCGCCCATGCGGGCGCTGTCGTGAGCGCGCCGATGCTGCGCCTGCAGGTCAATGGGCAGACTGTCGAGGTGCTGGACGGCAGCAGCGTGGCCGCGGCCGTGGCGCAGGTGGCGGCGCATTTCCGCCGTTCGCGCAGCGGCCAGCCGCGCGCGCCGCTGTGCGGCATGGGCGTGTGCAGCGAATGCCGGGTGCGCATCGACGGCGTCGGTCAGTTGCGCGCCTGCATCACCCCGGTGCGCGCCGGCATGCAGGTGTGGACCGATGCCTGAGCCGCGCGCGCTGCACTACGACGTGATCGTGGCCGGTGCCGGTCCGGCCGGACTGGCGGCGGCGCTGGCCGCGGCTGGGCATGGTCGGCGCGTGGCCCTGGTCGATCTGCAGGCGCGCGCCGGCGGCCAGATCTGGCGTCACGATGTGGCCCATGCGCCGCCGAAGCTGGCCGCGCGCGTGCTGGCGCAGCTGGCGGCGAGCAAGATCGAATTTCTGGCGCAGACCCAGTTGTTGATGGCGCAGAACCGACAACTGCTGGCCGATGGCCCGCAGGGCACGCGCTGGATCGGTTACGACGCACTGGTGCTGGCCACCGGCGCGCGCGAATTGCTGCTGCCGTTCCCCGGCTGGACCCTGCCCGGCGTCACCGGCGCCGGCGGCGCGCAGGCGCTGGCCAAGCAGGGCTGGCCGTTGGCCGGCAAGCGCGTACTGGTGGCCGGCAGCGGCCCGCTGCTGCTGGCCAGCGCGGCGACGCTGCGCCGCCACGGCGCGCAGGTGCTGGGCATCGTCGAACAGGCCTCGCTGCGCAATCTGGCCGGCTTCGCCGCGCAACTGCCGTGGCGCTGGCCGGACAAGGCGCTGCAGGCGCTGAGCCTGCGCGCGCAGTTGGCCGGCGTTGCCTATCACAGCGGCAGCGTGGTGCTGTCGGCGCATGGCGACGGCCAGCTGCAATCGGTGCAGATCGACGGCCCGCGCGGCCGCCGCAGCATCGACTGCGACCAGTTGGCGGTCGGCTACGGACTGGTGCCGAACGTGGAGCTGGCGCAACTGCTCGGCTGCCGGCTGGGGCGCAGCGGCGCGCATCCGTGCGTGGCGGTGGACGCGCAGTTGCATACCAGCGTCGAAGGCGTGTACGCCGCCGGCGAGGCGCTGGGCATCGGCGGCCGCGATTGCGCGCGCGTCGAAGGCGCCATCGCCGGACATCTGGCCGCCGGGCATGACGCCGCGGCGCAGGCATTGCAGCCGCAGCGGCGGCGCGCGCGCGCGTTCGCCGCGCTGTTGCAGCGCCAGTTCGCGCTGGACCCGCGCATCCATGCGCTGGCCGCAGCGGATACGCTGGTGTGCCGCTGCGAAGACGTACCGCTGTCGGCGCTGCGCGGCCATGCCGACCTGCGCGACGCCAAGCTGGTTTCGCGCTGCGGCATGGGCGCCTGCCAGGGCCGCATCTGCGGCAGCGCGCTGACCGAGCTGGGGCTGGCGCCGCGGCACGACGATTTTTCCGACGACGGCCGCCGGCCGCCGCTGTTCCCGGTGCGCCTGGACGCGCTCGCCCGATCGCTTCCCGATCCACTGCTTCCCGAATCTCCATTCACAACCCTCGACAAGGTGTAATCCCATGAGCAAGGCTTCTTTCTGGTACGGCGTGCTGCCGGCCATCACCACTCCGTTCAACGCCGACGGCAGCATCGACCACGCGTTCCTGGCCAAGCATGCGCAGGTCATGGTCGACGCCGGCTGCACCGCGATCGTGCCGCTGGGCTCGCTCGGCGAGGCCGCCACGCTCAGCTTCGACGACAAGGTCGCGATCCTGAAGACCCTGGTGCAGGCGCTGGACGGCCGCATCCCGGTGGTGCCGGGCATCGCCGCGCTGTCCACCGACGAGGCCGTGCGCCTGGCGCAGGCGGCCAAGCAGGTCGGCTGCGGCGGCATCATGGTGCTGCCGCCGTACGTGTACTCCACCGACTGGCGCGAGATGGGCGCGCATGCGCGTGCGGTCATCGCCGCCACCGATCTGCCGGTGATCCTGTACAACAACCCGGTCGCCTACAAGACCGATTTCAGCCCGGCGCAGATCGCCGAGCTGGCCGCCGAATTCCCGAACCTGCAAGCGGTCAAGGAATCCTCCGGCGACGTGCGCCGTTTCGCCGCGCTGGGCGAGCTGCTCAACGACCGCCTGGTGCTGCTGGTGGGCATGGACGATGCGATCGTCGAAGGCATCAGCATGGGCGCCCAGGGCTGGATCGCCGGCCTGGTCAATGCGTATCCGAAGGAGTCGGTGAAGCTGTTCGAGCTGGCCCGCGACGGCGGCTACCCGGCGGCCAAGGCCTTGTACGACTGGTTCCTGCCGCTGCTGCGCCTGGACACCGTGCCCAAGTTCGTACAGCTGATCAAGCTGGTGCAGGAGAAGGTAGGCCTGGGCAGCGAGCGCGTGCGCGCACCGCGCCTGGTCGTCGACGGCGCCGAGCGCGAAGCGGCGCTGAAGGTGATCGACCATGCCATCGCCACCCACCCCGGGCTCTGAGATGAGCATGCAGCCGCTATTGCTTGCTGGCCGTTGGCAGCCGTCGCTGGAAGCGCGCGGCAGCTTCCACGCCGAGGACCCGCGCGACGGCAACGCGTTCGGCCCGGAGTTCCCGGTCAGCGGCGCCGCCGATCTGGAAGCGGCCTTGAGCGCGGCGGTGCTGGTCGCCGACGCGCTGGCCGCGGCCCCGCCCGAGCGCATCGCCGTGTTCCTCGATGCCTACGCCGCGGCGATCGATGCCGACGTGGAGCAGTTGGTCGCACTGGCGCATGCCGAGACCGGCTTGCCGGTCGAACCGCGCCTGGCCAAGGTGGAGTTGCCGCGCGCAAGCGGCCAGCTGCGCCAGGCCGCGCAGGCGGTGCGCAGCCATAGCTGGACGCAGCCGGTGATCGATACCGCGGCCGGCCTGCGCGCGCAGCTGGGGCCGTTGCACAAGCCGGTGCTGGTGTTCGGCCCGAACAATTTCCCGTTCGCGTTCAACGCGGTGGCTGGCAGCGATTTCGCCTCGGCCATCGCAGCGCGTAATCCGGTCATCGCCAAGGCGCATCCGTCGCATCCGGCCACCAGCCAACGCCTGGCGCAACTCGCGCACCAGGCGCTGCTGGACAACGGCCTGCCGGCCGCGGCGGTGCAGTTGCTGTACCACTTCGACAACACGCTGGGCCTGGAACTGGCCGGCGATCCGCGGCTGGGCGCGATCGGTTTCACCGGCAGCCGTGCCGGCGGACTGGCGCTGAAGGCCGCGGCCGACCGTGCCGGGGTGCCGGCCTACGTCGAGCTGTCCAGCGTCAATCCGGTGTTTTTGCTGCCGGGCGCGCTGGCCGAGCGCGGTGCGGCGCTGGCACAGGAATTCTTCGCCTCGTGCACGATGGGCAGCGGCCAGTTCTGCACCAATCCGGGCATCGTGGTGGTGTCCGAGGGCGAGGCCGGCGATGCGTTCGTGGCCGCGGCCAGCGCGCACTTCACCGCCGCTGCGCCGAGCCTGCTGTTCTCGCGCGGCGTGCTCGAGCACTTGCAGCGCGGCGTGCTCACGCTGCGCAATGCCGGCGCCAGCGTGCTGGCCGGCGGCGAAGCCGCGCCAGCGCCGGGCTACCGGCATGCGCCGACCCTGCTGGCGGTGTCGGCGCAGGCCTTCCTGCAACAGCCCGAGGCGCTGCAGACCGAGGCGTTCGGCCCGGTCAGTCTGGTGGTGCGCGTTGCCGGTCTGGCGCAGATGACCGCGTTGGCGCACAGCCTGGAGGGCAACCTCACCGGCACCGTGTACCGCGCCGCCGACGGCAGCGACGATGTGCTGTTCGCCGCGCTGGCCGCCGCGTTGCGGCCGCGGGTCGGACGCCTGATCTGCAACAAGATGCCGACCGGCGTGGCGGTCAGCGCGGCGATGAACCACGGCGGGCCGTACCCGAGCACCGGCCATCCGGGTTTCACCGCGGTCGGCATGCCGGCCGCGATCCGCCGTTTCGCCGCATTGCACAGCTACGACGGGCTGCCCGATGCGCTGCTGCCGGAACTGCTGCGCGACCGCAATCCCGGCGGCGTGCAACGGCTGATCGACGGCCAGTGGAGCAGCGCCGACGTGGAGCGCACTGCATGAGCGCAACCGCGCAGCAGATCGGCGGGCTGAGCCTGGCCATGGCGCATGCGCAGCTGGCGCCGTGGCCGACGCCGGCGCCGCCGATCCAGCCGCAGGAATACCAGCAGCGGCTGGCACGGGCGCGCGTGCTGCTGCGCGCGCAGGGCGCCGATGCGCTGCTGATCGGCGCCGGCGCCTCGCTGCGCTATTTCACCGGCGTGGCGTGGGGCGCCAGCGAGCGCCTGGTGGCGATGCTGCTGACCGCCGAAGGCGATCCGTTGCTGATCTGCCCGGCGTTCGAGGAAGGCTCGCTGGACGCGGTGCTGCGCATCCCGGTGCGCAAGCGGCTATGGGAAGAACACGAGGACCCGCACGGGCTGGTCGCCGAGGCGCTGAGCGAACTCGGCGCGCAGGCGCTGGCGCTGGATCCTGGCATCGCCTTCGCCGTGCACAGCGGGCTCAGCGCGGTGCTGGACCGGGTCGCGATCCGCGACGCGACGCCGATCGTGGATGGCTGCCGCATGCGCAAGTCGGCGGCGGAACTGGCGTTGATGCAGCAGGCCTGCGACATGACCCTGCAGGTGCAGCGGCTGGCCGCCGGGCTGATCCACGAAGGCATCACCACCGCCGAGCTGGTGCGCTTCATCGACCAGGCGCATCGCGCGCTCGGCGCCGACAACGGCTCCACCTTCTGCATCGTGCAGTTCGGCTATGCCACCGCGTACCCGCACGGAATTCCAGGGGTGCAGGCCTTGCGTGCGGGCGAACTGGTGCTGATCGATACCGGCTGCACCGTGCACGGTTACCACTCCGACATCACCCGTACCTACGTCTTCGGCGAACCGAGCGAGAAGCAGCGGCGCATCTGGCAGCTGGAGCACGACGCGCAGGCGGCCGCGTTCGCCGCGGTGCGTCCGGGCGTAAGTTGCGCGGCGGTGGACCAGGCGGCGCGCGAGGTGCTGCAGGCGGCCGGCCTGGGCCCGGACTATCGCCTGCCGGGATTGCCGCACCGCACCGGCCACGGCTGCGGCATGAGCATCCACGAGGCGCCGTACCTGGTGCGCGGCAATGCATTGCCGCTGGCGCCGGGCATGTGCTGCAGCAACGAGCCGATGATCGTGGTGCCGGGCGAGTTCGGCGTGCGCCTGGAAGACCATTTCTACGTCACCGAACACGGCGCGCAGTGGTTCACCCCACCGTCGCCGGCGATCGACCGGCCGTTCGCCTGATGCGCGCGGCGCTCGCCATGGCAGCGCCGCCGCACCGGGTTCACTTGCCTAGCGGAGTCCACCGATGAGATTCGCTCGCCTGTTCGTCGCCTGCGCGCTGGCCACGGCGCTGCTGGTCGCCTGCCAGCCGGCCACGCCGCCGCCGCCCACGGCCGCGGCGGCGGCCACGCCGGCGCGCACTCCCGGCCAGGCCTTCGCCGCCTTGCTCGACGCGCAATGGCAGTACCAGCTCGAACACCATCCGGAGTTCGCCAGCATCATCGGCGACACGCGCTACAACGACCGCTGGAGCAATTATTCGCCGGCGGCGTTGCAGGCCGAGCGCCAGGCCACCGCGGATTTCCTGAAGCGGTTCGAGGCGATCGACGGCAAGGAACTGTCGGCGCAGGATCAACTGAGCCTGCAGATGATGCTGCGCCAGTTACGCGACCGGCTGGAAGCGATCGCGCTGAAGAACGACGAGATGCCGCTGGAGCCGGTCGGCGGCATCCAGCTGACCTTGCCGGGCTACGCGCAGGCGTTCCCGTTCGCCAGCGTCAAGGACTACGAGGACTACATCAAGCGTTTGCAGACGATCCCGGCCTTGCTCGACCAGGTGGTGGCGCTGTCGCGCGCCGGCGCCAAGGACGGGCTGCTGCAGCCGAAATACCTGCTCAAGCGGATCCCCGCGCAGGTGCGTGCGATCGCCGCGCCGGCCGGCGCCGATAGCCCGTTCGCGCTGCCGCTGAAGAATTTTCCCGATGCGGTGCCGGCGGCCGAGCGCACGCGCCTGCGCGAGGCCATGCTCGCGGCGATCGACCAGCAGGTGCGTCCGGCCTACGCCAGGCTGGCCGATTTCGTCGACGACGAATACGCGCCGCAGGGCCGCGCGCAGGAAGGGCTGTGGTCGCTGCCCGATGGCGAGCGCCGCTACCGCTATGCGATCCATACCCAGACCACCACCGACAAATCGCCCGAGCAGATCCACCAGATCGGCCTGGCCGAAGTGGCGCGCATCGAGGGCGAAATGCGCGCCATCGCCAGCCAGCTCGGCTATGCCGACCTGGCCGCGCTGCGCAAGGCGGTGGCGCGCGACCGCAAGTTCTTCGCCAGCTCGCGCGAGCAGATCCTGCAGCGCTACCGCGACGACATCGCGCAGATGCAGCCGCAACTGCCCAGGCTGTTTGGCCACTTGCCGAAGACGCCGCTGGAAGTGCGCGCGATGGCCGAGTTCCGCAGCACCGCGCCGGGCGCGGAGTATTGGCAGAGCGACGCGCAAGGCAGCAAGCCGGCGCTGGTGATGGTCAACACCAGCGACTACGCGCAGCGCACCCTGGTCAACATCGAGGCCACCGCCTACCACGAGGGCGTGCCCGGCCATCACCTGCAGATCTCGCTGGCGCAGCGCCTGCCGTTGCCGCCGTTCCGGCAGCAGTCCAGCTACAACGCCTACGTCGAAGGCTGGGCGCTGTATGCCGAACGCCTGGGCAAGGACGTGGGTTTCTATAAAGACCCTTACAGCGACTACGGCCGCCTGGCCGGCGAACTGCTGCGCGCCAACCGCCTGGTGCTGGACACCGGGGTGCACTACAAGCGCTGGACCCGGCAGCAGATGATCGCGTTCTTCCACGCGCATCCGTCCGACGACGAACCCAGCATCCAGTCCGAGACCGACCGCTACATCGTGTGGCCGGGCCAGGCGCTGGGCTACAAGCTCGGCGAGCTCGACATCCTGGCGCTGCGCGAGAAAGCCAAGCGCGAACTCGGCGCGCGCTTCGACATCCGCGCCCTCCACGACCAGATCCTCGGCGGCGGCGCGATGCCGCTGGACCTGCTCGACGCACGCATCGACGCCTGGATCGCGCAGGCCAAGGCCGGCGCATCCGCCACTCCGGAGAAACTGCAATGAGCCCGAATTCCCGACTCCGTACGCCACTGCTGCTGGCCATGCTGTGCGCGCTGGCAGGGCAGGGCGTGGCCACTGCCGCCGAGCCCGCGCGACCGGCGGCCGCAGCGGCGAGCAGCGACGCTAGCGCACGCTTCAAGGCGCTGTACCTGCGCGAGTGGACATGGCGCCAGCAGCAGTCCGCCGGCGCCGACGACGAAGACAGTCAGGGCCAGGCCGCCGACCATTTGCCGAAGGTGGATCCGGCCACGCAGAACCTGCGCACCGCGTACTGGCAGCAGGTGCTGCGCGAGCTGGAGGCGATCGACCCGGCGCAGCTGTCGGCGCAGGACCAGGTGAACTACCAGGTCTACCGGCAGCAGTTGCAGGTGCTGCTTGACCAGCAGCATTTCCGTGCCTGGGAGATGCCGTTCAACAGCGACAGCGCGTTCTGGAGCGACCTGGGCTTCACCGCGCGCAGCACCCTGCACAACCGCGAGGACTACCAGCGCTACCTCGGCCAGCTGGCCGACATCCCGCGCTATTTCGACGAGCAGATCGGCAACATGCGCGCCGGCCTGGCGCGCGGTTTCGCGCAACCGAAGGTCACCCTCGACGGCCGCACCGAGTCGATCGCCGACGTCGCGCAGGCGCAGGGCGAGGACAACCTGTTCTACGCCCCCTTCAAGCAGATGCCGGCGACGATTCCCGCCGCGGTGCAGGCGCAGCTGCGTGCGCAGGCGCAAGCGGCGATCGCCAAGCAGGTGGCGCCCGCCTACGCCAAGCTGCTGCGCTTCATGCGCGAGGAATACCTGCCCAAGACGCGTCCGGCGCTGGCCATCGAGTCGGTACCCGACGGCGCGGCCTACTACCGTGCGCAGATCCGCGAATACACCACGCTGGACATGACCCCGGAGCAGATCCACGCGGTCGGCCTGAAGGAAGTGGCGCGCCTGCGCAAGGAGATGGACCAGACCATCGTCGACAGCGGCTTCAAGACCCCGGCCGGGCAGCAGACCTTCCCCGCGTTCCTGAACTACCTGCGCACCGATCCGCGGTTCTACGCCAAGACCCCGGAGGAACTGCTGAAGGACGCGGCCTGGATCGCCAAGCGGGTGGACGCCAAGGTCGGCGACTACATCGGCCGCCTGCCGCGGCGCCGCTTCGCGATCGAACCGGTGCCGGCGGAACTGGCGCCGTTCTACACCGGCGGCCGCGGCGGCCCGGGCATCTACCTGGTCAACACCTACGACCTGCCGTCGCGCCCGCTGTACAACCTGACCGCGCTGACCCTGCACGAGTCCTCGCCCGGCCACGCGCTGCAGATGCCGCTGGCGGCCGAGCAGGACAACCTGCCGGACTTCCGCCGCTACACCTTCATCTCCGCCTACGGCGAAGGCTGGGCGGTGTATTCGGAGTACCTGGGGCAGGAGATGGGCCTGTACGACACGCCGTACGACCGCTTCGGCTACCTGACCTACCAGATGTGGCGCGCATGCCGGCTGGTGATCGACACCGGCATCCACCACTACGGCTGGACCCGCGAGCAGGCGCAGGCCTATCTGCGCGACAACACCGCGCTGAGCCAGCACGAGGTGACTACCGAGGTGGACCGCTACATCGCCTGGCCGGGGCAGGCGCTGTCCTACTACCTGGGCGAACTGAAGATCATCGCGTTGCGACGCAAGGCCGAGGCCGCGCTGGGCGAGAAATTCGACATCCGCGCCTTCCACGACGCGATCCTGGAAACCGGCTCGGTGCCGCTGCCGGTGCTGGAGCAGCGCATCGACCGTTTCATCGCCGAGGGCGGGAAGTCGCCGTGGGGCGCCGCGACGGACACACCGACGGCGCCATGACGAACGCGTCGCCACGCGCCTGGATGGCGAACGGTTCTTGTCGCGGTTCGTTGCCATGGGGTGTGCCGCGTCGTACCGACGATCAGCCACCTCAACCACGAGCAGCGGGGGTACCATGACCACACAAGGCAAGTTCCACAAGCGTCTGAGCCTGACCGACCTGACCTTTATCGGGCTCGGTTCGATCTTCGGCTCCGGTTGGCTGTTCTCGGCCAGCCATGTGTCGGCCATTGCCGGCCCGGCCGGCATCGTGTCGTGGATCGCCGGCGGTGTGGCGGTGCTGCTGCTGGGCCTGGTGTATTGCGAACTGGGCGCGGCGCTGCCGCGTGCCGGCGGGGTGGTGCGCTACCCGGAGTATTCGCACGGCGCGCTGCTCGGCTGGCTGATGGGCTTCATCACCCTGATCGCGTTCTCCAGCCTGATCGCGATCGAGGTCGAGGCGGCGCGGCAGTACGCCGCGGCCTGGTTCCCTTCGTTGAACCAGGCCGGCAGCACCCATCCCAGCGTGGCCGGCTGGCTGCTGCAGCTGGCGCTGCTGGTGGCGTTCTTCATGCTCAACTACTTCAGCGTCAAGACCTTCGCCACCGCCAACAACATCGTCAGCGTGTTCAAGTTCCTGGTGCCGCTGCTGGTGATCGTGCTGCTGATGGCCCACTTCAATCCGCAGAACCTGCACGTGCAGGGCTTCGCCCCGTCCGGCGCGGCCGGCGTGGAGGCGGCGATCTCGGCCGGCGGCATCATCTTCGCCTACCTGGGGCTGACCCCGATCGTGTCGGTGGCCAGCGAGGTGCGCGATCCGCAGCGCAACATCCCGATCGCGCTGATTCTGTCGGTGGCGCTGTCCACGGTGATCTACGTGCTGCTGCAGCTGGCGTTCCTGGGCAGCGTGCCGACCGCGTACCTGAGCCAGGGCTGGGGCGGCATCGACAAGGCGTTCGCGCTGCCGTACCACGACATCGCGCTGGCGCTGGGCATGGGCTGGCTGGCGGCGCTGGTGATCTGCGATGCGATGATCTCGCCCAGCGGCACCGGCAACATCTACATGAACGCCACGCCGCGCGTGGTCTACGGCTGGGCGCGCAGCGGCGGTTTCCTGTCGGTGCTGACGCGGGTCGATGCCAAGTCCGGCATCCCGCGTCCGGCGCTGTGGCTGAGTCTGGCGCTGTCGGTGTTCTGGACCCTGCCGTTCCCGTCGTGGGACACGCTGATCCAGGTGGTGTCGGCGGCGCTGGTGCTGAGCTATGCGGTGGCGCCGGTGACCGTGGCGGCGTTGCGCCGCAGCGCGCTGCAGTTGCCGCGGCCGTTCCTGTTGCGCGGCTTCGCCGTGCTCGGGCCGCTGTCGTTCATCGTCGCCGCGCTGATCGTGTACTGGTCCACCTGGAGCACGCTGTCGTGGCTGCTCGGCCTGCAGGTCGCGATGTTCGCGCTATACGTGCTGTACACGCTGCCGAGCGCGGCCGGGCGCGCACAGCTGTGGCGGCAGGTACGCGGCGCGCTGTGGCTGATCGGGTTCTTCGTGCTGGTGCTGCTGGTGTCCTACCTGGGCAGCTTCGGCGGCACCGGCCAGATCGCGCATCCCTGGGACACGCTGAGCGTGGCGGTGATCGCGTTCGGCTGCTACCACTGGGGCGCACGCACCGGCTTGCGCAGCGACCAGCTGGCGCTGGAAGAGGACGACGGGGAGTAGGTTGCCCGCTTTTTGTAGGAGCGGCTTCAGCCGCGACAGCAGGCTGCAGAGCACCTGTCGCGGCTGAAGCCGATCCTACAGAAGGGCAGGAAATTCAGGGGATATCGGAAGGTAATGAACAGATTCGCTGCATCGATCGTGCTGGCCGCGGCGTCCTTCGCCGGCCACGCCCAGGCCGCGCCGAGCGTGGCCGACTACCAGCGCTCGCTCGGCCTGCGCGAGGCGTGGATGACGCTGACCGAGAACGTCGCGTGGCCGGCGCAATGGCGCGACGGCGGCACGTTCTATTATCGCAAGACGGTGCCCGGCGGCTTCGCCTTCGTGCGCGAGGACGTGGCCACTCAAAGCAAGCAGCCGGCGTTCGATGCGCTGCGGCTGGCGCGCGGGCTGAGCGCCGCGGCCGGCACCGAGTACCCGGCGCTGCGCCTGCCGTTCGAGCGCTTCAGCTATGTGGCCGATGCCGGCCGCGACAACGCCGCGATCGCGTTCCAGATCGACGACGCGCCGTGGCGCTGCACGTTGACCGACTACGTGTGTGCGCGCGCGGACACCGGCCCGCAGCCGCGGCCGCGCGGCTTCGGCGTGGTCCGCGATCCGGCGGTGGCCGCCGACAACACGCCGCATCGCTCGCCGGACGGACGCTGGGACGCGTTCGCCGACGGCCACGATATCGTGCTGCGCAGCGTCGCCGACGGCCATGTGCTGCGCTTGAGCGACGACGGCCGCGCCGACGACTTCTACGATCCGGAAACGCTGGCCTGGTCGCCGGATGCGCAGCGGCTGGCGGTGTACAAGGTGCGTCCGGGGTTCGCGCGGCGGGTGACGCGGGTGGAGGCGGCACCGCCCGGCGGCGGCCAACCGCGCGTGCGCACCCAGCTGTATCCCAAGCCCGGCGACGCGGTGGATCTCGAGCGGCCGGTGCTGTTCGACCTCGCCGGCGTGTCCGCAGGCGCCGGCGCGCGGCGCATCGCCATCGACGACGCGCTGTTCGTCAATCCCTACCAACTGTCGCCGATCCAGTGGCGCACCGACGGCCGTAGCTTCGTGTTCGACTACGTGCAGCGCGGGTTCCAGCGCATGCGCGCGATCGCGGTGGACGCGGCCAGCGGCCGCGCGCACGTGGCGGTGGGCGAGGACGCCAGGACCTTCGTCTACGCCGACCGCAGCTACCGCCACGACGTGGACGGACTCGGCAAGCAGATACTGTGGATCTCCGAGCGCGACGGCTGGCGCCATCTGTATCTGTTCGATGGCGAAAGCGGCAAGCTCAAGACGCAGATCACCAAGGGCGCATGGATCGTGCGCGACGTGCTGCGCGTGGACGATGCGCAGCGCCGCATCTGGTTCTCCGCCAGCGGCATGGACGCGGGCAAGGACCCGTATTACCGGCAGCTGTTCGCGGTGGATTTCGACGGCCGCCACCTGACCCGGCTGACCACCGCCGATGCCGACCACGACGTGGCCATCGCCGACGACGGCCGCCACTACGTGGACACCTATTCGCGCCCGGACCTGCCGCCGGTGATGGAGCTGCACGCCATCGACGGCACGCTGCTGCAGGTGGTGGAGCGCGGCGACATCGGCAAGCTGCAGGCCGCCGGCTGGAGCGCGCCGCAGACCTTCGTGGCCAAGGGCCGCGACGGCCGCACCGACATCTGGGGCATGGTGGTGCGCCCGCGCGACTACGACCCGCGCAAGACATACCCGGTGATCGAGAACATCTATGCCGGCCCGCACGACAGTTTCGTGCCCAAGACCTTCTGGCCGTTCGGCTACCACTCCGGCGGCGACAAGCAGATCGGCATGCAGGCGCAGGCCGACCTGGGCTTCATCGTGGTGATGATCGACGGCATGGGCACCGCCAACCGCTCCAAGGCGTTCCACGACGTGGCCTGGAAGAACCTGGGCGATTCCGGTTTCCCCGACCGCATCGCCTGGCACAAGGCGCTGGCCGCGCAGGATCCGTCCTACGACATCTCCCGCGTCGGCATCTACGGCGCCTCGGCCGGCGGGCAGAGCACGCTGGGTGCGCTGGAACGGCATCCGGGCTTCTACAAGGTGGGCGTGGCGTTCGCCGGTTGCTACGACAACCGCATGGACAAGATCAGCTGGAACGAGCAGTGGATGGGCTGGCCGGTGGACGCCCGCTACGCCGCCGCCTCCGGCGTGGACAATGCGGCCAGGCTGCGCGGCGAGTTGCTGTTGATCGTCGGCGAGCAGGACAGCAACGTCGATCCGGCCTCGACCGCGCAGGTGGTGGATGCGCTGATCAAGGCCGGCAAGGAGTTCGACCTGCTGAACGTGCCCGGCGGCGAGCACACGGTCGGCCGCTCTACTGGCCCGATCGACTACGTGCAGCGGCGCCAGTACGACTTCTTCGTGCGGCATCTGCTGGGCGCGCCAACGCCGCGCTGGAATGCGATTTCCCCAGGAGACGCGCACTGACCGATCGCCATCCGCACGCCCTTGTAGGAGCGGCTTCAGCCGCGACCGTTGCTTCCGGAACCGCAGTTCCTCCGGCGCCGGTGTCGCGGCTGAAGCCGCTCCTACGCAGAGCGTCGTCGATCGTTCGCTACGCCGTGCTGGCCCTGCTGCTGCCGCTGCTCGCCCACGCCGAAGAGATGCCCCGCTACGTCAGCCGCGACGGCCACCACGCGCTGTTCGTCGACGGCGCGCCGTACAGCATCATGGCCGCGCAGCTGCACAACTCCAGCGCCTGGCCGCAGGTGTTGCCGCAGGCGCTGGACGCGGTGCAAGCGCTGCATGCGAACACGGTCGAGGCGCCGGTGTACTGGGAACAGTTCGAGCCGGAGCCGGGCCGCTACGACTACCGCAACGTCGATGCGCTGGTCGAGCAGAGCCGCGCGCGCGGGCTGCGTCTGATCGTGCTGTGGTTCGGCACCTGGAAGAATGGGCAGATGCACTACGTGCCGGAATGGATCAAGCGCGATCCGGCCACGTATCCGCGCATGCGCGATGCCAAGGGCGAACCGGTGGACGTGCTGTCGCCGCATGCGCCGGCCAATGTGCAGGCCGACGCGCGCGCCTTCGCCGCGCTGATGCAGCACCTGCGCAAGATCGACGCCGGCCGCTACACGGTGATCGCGGTGCAGGTGCAGAACGAGCCCGGCGCGATCGGCACCGTACGCGACCATGGCGCCGCCGGCGAGCGCGCGTTCGACGCCGCCGTGCCGGCGGACGTGCTGCAGCGGCTGGGCAAGCCGGCCGGCAGCTGGCGCCAGGTGTTCGCCAGCGACGCCGAGGAAATGTTCAGCGCCTGGAGCAACGCCAGCTACATCCAGCAGGTCGCCGCCGCCGGCAAGGCCGCCTATCCGCTGCCGCTGTACGTGAACACCTGGCTGCGCTACAAGGGCCGCACCAAACCCGGCGAGGAATATCCGGCCGGCGGCGCCACCTGGAACGTGTTCGACCTGTGGCGCCTGGCCACGCCGGCGATCGACTTCATCGGCACCGACATCTACACCAGCGACTACGACGAATACACCAAGGTGGTCGGCCAGTACGTGCGCGCCGACAACCCGGCCTGGGTGTCGGAGACCGGTTTCGAGGCGGCCACCGCGCCGTACCATTTCCACGTGCTCGGCCGCGGCGGCATCGGGTTCTCGGTGTTCGGCATCGACGGCAACGAGGACAGGCCGGACAACCAGGCCGCGATCGCCGCGCACGCGGCTGGTTTCGGCCTGCTGGCGTCGCTGCAGCGCGAACTGGCTGCCGGCGCGTTCGCTGGCAGGTTGCAGGCGGCTGTCGAGAAGGTGGGCGTGCCAAAGCAGAGTCTGCGTTTCGGCGCATGGCAGGCGCAGGTATCGTTCGGCGCGCCGGGTTGGGGCGAGGCGCCGGCGATCCTGCCTGGCACGGCGCAGCACGACGGCCGCGCGCTGGTGCTGGAACTGCAGCCAAACGTGTTCCTGGTCACAGGATTCAATTCCCGCGTTGAATTTGTGCGCGACCGGGCCGATGGCAAGTACGGGCAACTGCTGCGCGTGGAGAAGGGCCGCTACGTCGATGGCCAGTGGCAGGTCGTGCGCCTGTTGAACGGCGACGAGACCGACTACGGGCTCAACTTCCGGCGCAGCGATCCCTACGTGCTGCGGGTGACCGTGGGAACCTACTGACCTTGCGGCCGCGCTGCGACCGCCCGACGAGCAAACGCGCATGAGTTCCATCGCCTCGGTGTCCTTGATCGCCCTGTCCGGCATGCGCGCCGCCGCATCCGGCCTGCAGGCGCGCGCCAACAATGTCGCCAACGCCGCCACCGAAGGCTTCCAGCGCCAGGTCACGGCCAATCAGGAAACGCCCGGCGGCGGCGTGAGCGTGCAGATGCAGGCCGCGGGCGGCGAGGGCAGCGACCTGGTCGACGACGTGGTCGGCGGGCTGTCCGCACGCAATGATTTCCAGGCCAACGCGCGCATGCTGCGCACCGCCGACGACACCCTCGGCAGCCTGCTAAACGTCCTGGCCTGAGGCCACGCCGCTCATCCTTCTCCCATCGGGACCATGGCCCCCTTCTTGGGGGAAGGTGCCCCGAAGGCGCGGATGAGGGTATGGGCGAAGCCTCGCGACCCCGCTCCTGCGCAAGCCCCGAGCGCACGCACGCAGCCAAGTACAGCGCCTGCGCCCCACCCAAGGCTATGCAATTTTCCGCACCGATCCTCGACACAGCGCACAAGACGTGGCTGCGTCTGCAGCGCACGATGATGCACTATTGCTCATCGGGGGACGGTACATGGATCGCAGAGATTTCCTGCGTCAGGGGTTGGCGGTCGGCGCAGTCGCCGGTGTCGACGCCCTGGCCGGCGGCATCGCCGCGCCCGCCAACGCCGCGCCGTCCACGCCGCCAGCGCCGGCGGCGCCACGCCTGCAGCCGCTGGCCGCCGATGCGCTCGCCGGCCACACCCTGCAATGCCGCTTCACCGAGGCCGGCGCGCAGTGGCAGGTGTACGAAGACCTGCGCCGCGCCGACGGCGATCTGACCCTGCTCGGCCCCGGCGGCGCGCTGGTGCTGGGCAAGCGCACCGAAGCGGTCTACCCCAGCGCGCAGGCGCCGTATTTCGGCATGCAGCTGGCCGAGGTGGCGATGGCCGAGGCCGACCTGCTCGCCGACCGCCTGCTGCGCGACGGCGACCCGCGCGCCGACCAAGTGCGCGACGCGGCGCCGCCGCCGGCCTCGCAACTGGACCCCAAGGACTACAACGGGCGCCTGCCGTGGACCACCTTTGTCGGCACCCGCGAATGCGCCGATACCATGCCGGTGTATCCGGACGGCCGCACCCGCTGCTATCGCGCGCTGCACGCCTTCCCCGAGCTGGCCAAGGCCGAGCTGGTCGCCCGCCGCCACGAAGGCCTGATCGGCGGCTGGATGCCGGCGGTGCGCAAGGTGGTGCCGGCCGGCGAGGGCCGCTACTACGATGTGCTGCTGTTCGCCGACGTGCTCGCCAGCGATCGCTTCATCGTGCAGACCTGGCACCGCAGCGCGCTGGTCGAGCACGGCCAGGTCACCAAGGTGGTGTACGGCTACAGCTATCCCGACTATCCGCCGCGGCGCGGCCCGCGCAGCGCCGAGGACTTCTACCGCGGCCTGCTCGCCTTCGCCGGCTACTGGCAGGGCCTGCTCGCCGACACCGTGCAGGCGCAACTGCCCGATGCCAGCTGGAGCGACATGGCGCGCTTCGCCTTCGCCCGCGAGCTGGTGGTGCGCCCCGGCGGCACCTATCCGAAGTACGGCGCGGTCGATCGCGACTACTACGGCAATGAATACGACGGCTTCCAGGACACCTTCACCAGCTCGCTGTACGCGAACCTGGAGTGGGGCCGCTTCGCCCAGGCCGCGGCGGTGCTGGACGGCTACTTCAGCGATTTCGTGCAGGACGACGGCATGGTCAACATGCGCGGCGCAGAGACCGGCCAGTTCGGCCTGACCCTGTCGCTGCTGGCGCGCTACCTGCACTACACCGGCGATGCGGCGCTGCTGCGCAAGCACCGCGGCAAGATCGCCGCCACCGCGCAGATCCTGCTGGAACTGCACGAGGCCAGCCTGCAGCTGCCAGCCAAGGCGCCCGGGCATGGCCTGATCCATGGCTGGAACGAATCCGACGCCTGTCTGTTCCCGGATCCGACCCTGTGGTGGAAGCCGTACTACGCCAACAGCGCGCTGGCGATCCGCGGCTGGCAGGACATCGCCGCGGTGTGGACCGCGATCGCCGGGCCGGGTGCGCAAGCCGCCGCGGCGCAGTGGCGGCGGCGTGCGCAGCAATTGACCGCGCAACTGCACAAGACCCTGCGCAGCAATATCCGCCGCGACCTCACGCCGGCCTACATCGGCCCGCTGCCGGGAGTGAAGCTGACCTTCCGCCAGTCGCTGCAGCAGGAGAGCCCCAGCGAGCAGGGCTGGCCGCACCGCGCCTACGCCGAACTGCTGCAGGCCGACGTGCTGCCCGCCGACCTCGCGCACCTGGTCATCGACTGCGTGCGCGGCCATGGCGGCACCAGCCTGGGCGTGGTCGGCAACATCGCCCCGCCCACCCCGGAAGGGCGCGACCTGCTCGGTTTCATTTCCTACGGCTACGCGCAGCAGCTGCTGCGCCTGGACCGGATCGAGGAATACCTGCTGTTCCTGTACGCGCACCGCTACCACGTGCACACGCGCGGCAGCTGGACCGCGGGCGAGGTCAGCGGCATCACCGGCGGCATGCCGCTGTTCTGCATCCCGGCGCAGATGACCATCCCGCTGCTGTTGCGCTGGATGCTGGTGTTCGAGGACAGCGCCGGCGAGGCGCTGTTCCTGGCGCGCGCGCTGCCGCGCGACTGGCTGGGCAGTGGTGAGCCGATCGCGATCGCTGCCGCGCCGACCCGCTGGGGCGCGGTGTCGCTCAGCCTGCGCGGCGATCCGGCCAGCAAGCGCATCGACGGCACGCTGACCCTGCCTGCGCAGGCGCCGGCGCGAACCTGGCTGACCCTGCGCGTGCCAGCCGGCACGCAGCTGCGCGAGGTGCTGATCGACGGCCGCGCTGCGGCCTTGTCCGGGCCGCGCAAGGAGCGTGTGCAGGTGCCTGCCGGTGCGGCGCGGCAAATGACGATTTCAGCTGTCTACGGCTGAGTGGCGAAAAAGTCGGAAATATCCCGTCGGGCATCGCGAAGTGCGAGATTCCGCACGTTTGACCGATAAATAAGACAAGACCAAGCCGTTACGATACGCGCACATTGTGTCGGTGCAATGAAGCCTCCGGGGGAGATTCCTGCACGATGCAGCGCCGCACGCAGCGGCGCCGGCGGCAGCTTCCGCTGCCACCACGCCCTGCGCGCGACACCCTGTTCCGTTTCGCCACCGATCGCTGGCGATGGGGACGGCGGCCCGGGGAAGGGCGGCCGGCCCTGCCGACCGCCATGCATCGCCGCTCAGGAGAATCCGATGACGCTTTTGTCCGAACGCGCTGCGCCGCTGTTTCCGTCTGCATGGCGCCGCGCGCAGCGGCCTGGTCCGCTGGCAGCGGCGATCTGCACCGCACTGGCGCTGGCCGCGACCGCATCGGCGGCGCTGGCGCAGGAGGCCACGGCCGACAATGCCGCCGCCACCACGCTGGAAAAGGTCACCGTGACCGGCAGCCATCTCCGCCGCGTCGATGCGGAGACCGCCAGCCCGGTGATCACCATCGACCGGCAGCGGATCCAGGACAGCGGCCAGGACACGCTGGGCCAGCTGCTGCAGCAACTGCCGGCGATGGCCGGCAACATGCCCAACATCTCGCTCAATTCCGGCTTCAGCCACGGCCGCGCGCTGGTCTCGCTGCGCAATCTCGGCGCCGAGCGCACCCTGGTGCTGGTCAACGGCCACCGCATGGCCGGCCCGGCCAGCAGCGTCTCCGCCGCGCCGGGCGTGGACATCAATGCGATCCCGGCGGCGATGGTGGAACGCATCGAGGTGCTGACCGACGGCGCCTCCTCGGTCTACGGCTCCGATGCCATCGCCGGCGTGGTCAACATCATCCTCAAGGACAAGTACGACGGCGCCGCCGCGACCGTCGACTATGGCCAGAGCACGCACGGCGACGGCAACCGCCGTTCGCTGGGCGTGGAGTGGGGCAAGACCTGGGAGCGCGGCGGGCTGATCCTGGGCCTGAGCCGCAGCTCGATGAACGCGCTGTACGACGCAGACCGCAGCTACGCCAGGACCGCGGTGAACTACCTCGACGGCCAGGTGGTGGAACGCCGCGGCAACGGCACCCGCGCGATCCTCGGCGACGGCAGCGTGCTGACCCCCAACAGCGGCCTGGCGCCCGGCGCGGTCGATGCCGGCGATTTCCATACCAACACCATCGCCACCGATGGCTATAACTCCTATTACGGCCAGTACCTGATCACCCCGGTGCAGCGCACCAACTTCTCCGCCCACGCCAGCTTCGACTTCACCCCGAACGTGCAGGGCTACCTGGACATGTTCTGGACCCGCAGCGAGACCACCTCGCAACTGACCGCGTATGGCCTGGAACAGCCCGACGCAGCGCAGAACTACTACAACCCGTTCGGTAGCCAGTTGTTGCGCTACCTGCTGCGCTCGGAGGCGGCCAACACCCGCGTCTACACCTCGACCATGTACCAGACCAACATCGTGGCCGGGTTGCGCGGCAAGTTTGCCGACACCAGCTGGCAATGGGATGCGGCGGCCGGCTATGCGCGCTACAAGGACACCCTGGTGCGCAACGGCTTCTCGATCGCCTCGGCGCTGAACAACGCGGTCGGCGCCTCGTTCCTGGACAGCGACGGCGTGGTCAAGTGCGGCACGCCCGGCAACGTGATCTCCGGCTGTACCCCGATCAACGTGTTCAACCCGGACGATCCGGCGACCATCGCCGGGATCAAGGCCACCCAGAGCGCGGTCGACCTGATCGACGAGAGCACGATGAAGTTCGCCGAGGCCAGCGTCAACGGCGACCTGTTCGCGATGCCGTCGGGCATGGTGCAGGCTGCGTTCGGGCTGTCGTTCCGCAAGAACGGATTCGCGCAGGGCACCAGCAATCCGGTCGCCGCCGCCGATCCCGAAGGCAACTGCGATTACAACGACGGCTGCATCATGAATCAGGGCCACGACGAGACGATCAAGGAAGCCTACGCCGAAGTGCTGATCCCGCTGCTCAAGGACGTGCCCGGCGCGCAGGCGCTGAACCTCAACCTGGGCACGCGCTATTCCAAGTACGACTACTGGGGCAACACCACCAACAGCAAGGTCGCGCTGGAATGGCGCCCGATCGACAACCTGCTGATCCGCGCCACCGGCTCGCAGGTGTTCCGCGCGCCGGCGCTGGGCGACCTGTACGGCTCGCCGTTCAAATCGGTGGTGGACAATACCGGCGACTACACCGACCCGTGCAACGGCTATACCGGCGGCGGCAACGCCGCGGCCTGCGCCAACGTGCCGACCAACGGCAGCTTCGTCAACACCTCCTCGTTCAACGTGCTGACCACCGGCTCGGCCAATGCCGGCTTCGCGATCAAGCCCGAGCAGGGCCGGTCCTACAACATCGGCGCGGTCTACGATCCGGGCTGGGCGGACGGCCTGTCGGTGAACCTGGACAGCTGGCGGGTCACCCTCGACGACATGATCGGCGGCAGCGGCCTGGACCAGGTGTTGCAGAACTGCTACGACGGCCAGAGCGCGTACTGCCCGTTGATCCAGCGCAACGCCAGCGGGCAACTGGTCAACGTGACCGTGCCGTTCGCGATCAACAGCGGCAAGGTCGATATCCGCGGCGACGACATCGGCATCAAGTACGCGTTGCGCGACACCGCCTGGGGCAACTTCCAGGCCGGCGTCGATGCCACGTTCCTGTCCAGCTACAGGTTCAGCGGCGACGACCACAACTACGTCGGCGAGATGTCCAGCTACGGCAACATGCCGCGCTGGCGCGCCAGCTTCAACCTGGGCTGGGACAACGGGCCGTGGCACGCGAGCTGGAATACCCGCCTGATCGGGCCGACCACGGTCGGCAGCGCCTACGAGGACTTCTGCTTTAACACCGCCGCCGACGGCAGCTGCGTCTACTTCAAGGTCGGCACGGTGACCTACCACGACGTCTCGCTGAGCCGGAAATTCGAAAGCCTGCACAGCACGCTGTCGGCCGGCGCCAACAACGTCGGCAACCGCAAGCCGCCGCAATACTACGGCTATGCGAGTGCGGCCAATACCGACGCGTTCACCTACGACACGCTGGGGCGCTACTTCTGGGCGCGGCTCAGGACCGAGTTTTGAGGTTGTCGGCAGGCAGCGTGACCGCCGCACGAGGGCGGCCGCGCGTCGCCGCCGTGTTGCTCGCGGTGTCATTGGGCGCGGCGTGCGCTGCGGCGGCGGTCAGCGCCGTCGCCGCGGCCGATGGCGAAGCCTTGCAGGCCAGCAACGCCGCGCTCGGCTATCCGCATTTCAAGGGTACGCCGACACCGATTCCGGACAGCGGCGTGGCCTTCGCGCCGGGCGGGCATCTGCAGCGGGTGTTCGCCGCCGATCTGGCGGCCGGCGCCGGCACCGCGCCGGGCAAGGATTTCTGGATCGACCGCATGCTCGCGCGCAGCGGCACCGGCGTCGGCTTCGACGACGACAACAACTGGCTGTTCAGCCGCGGCCGCGCCGCGTACATGTACACCCACCAGCCGCAGCAGCCGGGCTTCGTCGGCGATGTGGCCTACGCGCACAAGACCGGCCACGATGCGCTGTTCCGGTTGCAGGCGGAGATCGGCGGCAAGCCGCTGCAGCTGGTCGAGGACAGCGCGCAGCGGCGGCAGACGCCGAGCTATTTCAGCAGCGTCTACACCGATGTCGGCGTTGGCGTGCGGCTGCGCCTGGTCAAGTTCATCAGCGAGCAGAACGTGGCGGTGGCCGAAGCCACGCTGTCCAGCAGCGACGGCGTGGCGCGCACGCTGACCCTGCGTGCGATCTCGCCGATGGCCACGCATGCCGACGGCGCCGAGCTCAGCGGCGCATTCGTTACCCACAACGCGATCACCACGGTATTCCCGCGCCTGTCCGGCGACGGTTTCGCGGTCGAGGGCGGTTCCATCGCGCGCCGCGTGGCAGTGCCGGCGCGCGGCGAGGCGGCCACGCTGAAGGTGCAGCTCGGGCTGGTCACGCGCGAGCTGCCAGAATCGCTGCAAGAGTACCGGCACATCGCAGCGCAGTCGCCGCAGCAGGCCTACAGCGAGCACGTCGTCGCCTACAACCGCTGGTGGGCCGACAACCTGCCGTACCTGGACACGCCCGAGGACAACATCGACAAGACGTTGTTCTATCGCTGGTGGCTGCTCCGCTTCAATTTTCTCGACGCCGCGGTGCCCGGCAACGACTACCAGTTCCCGGTGGCGATCGAAGGCGTGCTCGGCTACGACAATGCGATCGTGCTGACCACCGGCATGTTCATCGACGACCTCAAGTACCTGCGCGACCCCAGCTACGCCTACGGCTCGTGGCTGGGCGCCGGCGAGACCGCCGGTGGCGGCAAGTACGTGGACAATCCCGGCGCGACGGAGAACTGGTCCAACTCCTACGCCCAATACCTCAGCGCCGCCGCGTGGCGCGCCTACCAGCTGCACGGCGGGCCGCCGGCGGTGGCGGCGCAGCTGGCGCGCTACGCCAGCGCCGACGTGGACGCGCTGTTGCGCGCCTACGACCGCAACGGCAATGGCCTGATCGAGTACGACTGGGCGGCGATGACCGGCAACGACGCCGACGCGGTGTCCTTCGACTGGGCCAAGCAGCATGGCCAGATCCGCATGGACCGCAGCGAGAGCGCCTACGTCTACGCCAATGCGCTGGCCGCGGCGCAGGCCGCGCGGCTCGCCGGCGATGCGGCCACCGCTGTGCGCATGCAGGCGCTGGCGGCGAAGATCCGCCGCGGCGTGCTCGCCGTGCTGTGGCAGGATCACAGCGCGAGCGCCGACGGCATGGGCCTGCACGGCGACCTGCTTAAGCAGCGTCAGGCCGATGGTGCGCGGCTGCCGGTGGACTGGAAGGAGACCAACAACTACTACCCGTTCAGCGTCGGCCTGATGCCCAGGCAGGGCGATGCCGACTACGATCCCAAGTACGTGCGCGCGCTGCGCCTGTTCGCCGACGCGCGGCAGTATCCGATCTTCCCCTTCTATACCGCCAACCAGGCCGACCGGCAGGCGCGCGGCGCCGGCGGCAGCAACAACTTCTCGGTGATCAATTCCACCGTCGCCTTCCGCCTGCTCGGCAGCGCGCTGCGCGATTATTCCAGCCCGTACCTGGACGCGGGCAGCTACCGCAAGCTGCTGTACTGGAATGCCTGGGCGCACTACATCGACGGCGACAACCGCTACCCGGACCAGAACGAGTTCTGGGCGCAGGGCAGCGCCGCCGACGGCGGCAGCATCGGCTACCGCTCGTGGATCCACCACACCCAACTCGGCGCGACCAACTTCACCGTGATCGAGGACGCGATGGGCCTGCGTCCGCGCAGCGACGCCAGGATCGAGCTGTCTCCGATCGATATCGGCTGGGATCATTTCGCCGCCGACGCGGTGCGCTACCGCGATCGCGACCTGTCCATCGTCTGGGACCGCGACGGTCGCCACTACGGTGGTGCGGTACCCAAGGGCTATTCGCTGTATGTGGACGGCAAGCTGGCGTTCACCGTCGATCGCCTGGCGCATGTGCTCTACGACCCGGCCAGCGGCCGCGTGCAGGCGCTGCCGGATGCGGTCAATGCGGATGCCGCGCAGCTGCGCGTGGTCGGCGCAAAGGCCGTCGCGCTGCAGGCACCGGCGCAGGTGCGCTTCGCCGCCGATGCGCGCATCACCGCCGTGCTGGCCGACGCTGGCGTGGACACCACGCTGCCGGCGACCGCGCACAACCTCGCGCAAGGCGCGGCGGTGAGCGCCAGCGATGCCGCCGACGGTTTCCCTGCCACCGCGGCGGTGGACGGCAGCACCGCCAACGAGCCGTTCTGGGGTACGGCCGGGTCGCCGTCGCGCAGCGACTGGATCGAACTCGACCTGGGCCGGCCACAGACGCTGGACGACGTGCGCCTGTACTTCTACCGCAGTTCCTCGCCGCCCGGCGAGCAGCACGGTTTTCCTTCCGGCACCCGCGCCGGCTACGCGCCGCCGTGGCTGTACGTGCTGCAGTATTTCGACGGCGCCGCCTGGAAGACCGTGCCCGGCCAGGTGCGCGATGCGCCGATCGCGCAGGGCAATCGCAACCGTGTGCGTTTCCCGGCGTTGCGCGTGCAACGGCTGCGCGTGCTGGTGACGCATGCCGGCGCGCTGCGCACCGGGATCAAGGAAATCCAGGCCTATGCCAGCGGCGCACGGGTGCCGGCGGCCAAGTCCAATCAGGCGCCGCAGGTCGAGGCCTGGCAGCAGGATGGCGTCGGCGGCGGCGCACTGCGTGTCGTTGGCCGCGTCGGCGACGACGCGCTGCCGAACGGCAGCTTGGCGCTGCAGTGGCGCGTGCTGCAGGCGCCGCCGGGCGGCGCGGCGATCTTCGAGGAACCGCAGGCGGCCAGCAGCAGCGTGCGCTTCACCGCGCCCGGTGCCTATACGCTGCGCTTGCAGGCCGACGATGGCGCGTTGCAAGGCCATGCCGACGTGGCCGTGATCGCCGCGCCGATGCCGGTGGGGCAGGGCCTGGACGTGCAGGGCGACGCCGAGGCCAGCGCGCAGGTCACCGCCGGCCATCACCGGCTGCAGGCGCTCAACGACGGGCTGCTGCCGACGCCTGGCCAGGTGCCGGCTGCGGATCGGCGCTGGGGCAGCTGGGGCCGCGCGCAACCGGCCTCGGTCTGGGTGCAGTACCAATGGCGGCAAGCGCAGCGCCTGAATGGTGCCGCGCTGTATTTCTGGGACGACCAGCCCGATGGCGGCGTTGCGCCGCCGCGTGCGTGGAAGCTGCAATACCGCGACGGCGAGCAGTGGCGCGATATCGCGGTACGCGGCGGCTATCCGCTCGCCGCGCGCGGCGAGGCGAGTCGCGTGGCGTTCGCGCCGGTGAGCACCAGCGCATTGCGTGTGGTGCTGGATACCGCAGTGCAGGGCAACGGCCATGCCGCGGTCGGCATCGACGAATGGCAGGTGTTCGCCGAGCGCGCCGACACGACCGAGCCGATCGACGTGCGGGTGGCGCCGGGCGAGACGCCGGCCTTACCGCAGCGCATCGCCGGTTATTTCGCCGACGGCAGCTGGGCGTGGCTGGGCATGCGCTGGCCGCAACTGGATGCCTCCGCGCTGGCCGGCGAAGGCCGCGTACAGGTGCAGGGCCTGGCCGATGGTGGCGTGCCGGTCAGCGCCAGCATCTGGGTGCGCGCCACCGCGCCGGGCCAGATCAACACGGTGCAGGCGCCACCGCCGCTGCACGTGCGCGCCGGGCAGGTGCCGGTACTGCCGGCATTCGTTAGCGTGCAGTACAACGACGGCTCGCGCGAACGCGTGCCGGTGCAGTGGCCGCCGCTGGCGCCGGCCGCGTATGCCACGCCTGGCACTTCCAGCCTCGTCGGCAGCGCGCAGGGACGCGGCGGCAGCGGTCAGTTGCCGGTGCGGCTGCAGATCGTGGTCGATGCAGCGGTGGCGCCATGAGCCTGCGTCGCGCCGCGCGTGTTGCCCAGTGCATCGGCGCCTGCCTGCTGCTGGCGCTTGCCGTTGCCGCAGCGCCGGCGGCACCGTTGCCGGCTCGCAGTGTGCACAGCGCCGGCAATCCGATCCTGGCCGACGGCCGCGACTATACCGCCGATCCGGCGCCGCTGGTCGCCGACGGCAAGCTGTACATCATCGCCGGCCGCGACGAAGCGCCGCCCGACCTCAACGACTTCGTGATCCAGCGCTGGCAACTGCTGGTGACCGACGATGTGGCCACCGGCACCTGGACCCACTATCCGTCGCTGCTGCGTCCGGAACAGGTCTTCGCCTGGGCTGCCGCGGGCCGCGCCTATGCCGCGCAGATCGTGCAGGGGCCTGATCGCCGCTATTACCTGTATGCGCCGGTGGAGGAAAAGCACTCGTCCAACGCCGATCCGTTCGCGATCGGGGTGGCGGTCGCCGACAGCCCGCTGGGGCCGTGGCGCGATGCGCATCCGCAAGGGCCGATCCTGTCGCAGTCGCTACCGGTCAGGAACACCATCCAGAACATCGACCCGACCGTGCTGGTCGACGACGACGGCCGCGTATACCTGTACTGGGGCACCTTCGGTAAGCTGTTCGGCATCGAACTGGAACGCGACATGGTCACGCCCAAGGGCGCGGCGGTAGCGGTGACCACGCTGGACGGCTATTTCGAAGCGCCATGGCTGTTCAAGCGCAATGGCATCTACTACATGGCCTACGCCGGCAACCGCGCCGGGCCGGACTCCGACTGCACGCCGACGCTGTACCACGCCTGCATCGCCTACGGCAGCGCGCCGTCGCCGCTGGGGCCGTGGACTTACCGCGGGGTGATCCTGCCGCCGGTGTCCTCCACCACCTCGCATTCGGGCATCGTGCAGTTCAAAGGCCAGTGGTACCTGGTCTATCACACCGCCGATGCCAAGGGCGGCGGCCATTTCCGCCGCAGCGTGGCGATCGACCGGATGGACTGGGACGATACGCAGCAGCCGGCGCGGATCCGTCCGGTGCATGCCACCCGTGCGCCGCAGCCGGCGGTGCCGCTGCAGCGCAACGTCGCCCGCTACGCCCATGCCAGCGCCTCCAACGGCCCGGACATCCCGCATCAATACTGGATCGCCGCGCTCAACGACGGCGTGGTCAAGCGCAATCCGCTGCCGCCACAGATGTGGGGCAGTTGGACTGCGCACAATCCGCCGCAGCAGTGGATCCAGTACAGCTGGGCGCAGCCGGTGACGCTGCAGCGCAGCCGCATTGTGTTCTGGGCCGACCATCCGCCCGGCGCGAACCAAGGCGTGGCGCCGCCGGCGCGCTGGCATCTGCAATACCGCAAGGACGGGCAGTGGCTGCCGCTGGCGGAGGCGACGCGCGGCGCGGTTGCCGGCCGCGTGCAGACGTTGCGTTTCGCGCCGGTGACCACGCGCTGCGTGCGCGCGGTGTTCGATGCTTCCGGTGGCGATGGCCGCTATGCCGCGTTGGCGGTGCAGGAATGGGAAATGTGGGCCACGCGCGCGCAGCGCGTGATCCAGGCCAGCGCGGCGGATACGCAGCGCTGCGACACGCGTTGATGCATCAGGTGGCTGACGAATGAAGACGGATCGAAACGGGCGGCGTGTCGCCGCACCGGACGCACTACTAGTCGTATTGGCGGCGCTGGCGCCATGCGCGCTGGCCGCGCCGAGCGCGGACGACTACCAGCGCGCGCAGGCGCTGAGCCAACGCTACGAGGCGCTGGTCGATCGCCAGCCGTCGCAGCCGGTGTGGCTGGATGCAGGGCATTTCCTGTACAGGCGCACGCTGGCACGCGTCGGCGCCGCGCCGGCGATCGAGTACCGGCGGGTGACGGTGGACGGCGGCCGCAACGAATCTGCCTTCGACCACGCGCGGCTGGCGGCGGCGATGTCCGCGGCCAGCGGCAAGCCGGTCGATGCGAGCGCATTGCAACTGCACGCCGTGCAGCTGGATGCGCACCGGCTTGCCTTCGAGAGCGCTCGGGTGCGCTGGCAGTGCGCGCTTCCGAAGTACAGCTGCACGCGCACCGAGATGGGCGCGTTGCCGCCCGATTCCTACGACCTGAGCATTCCGCTGAAGCAGGGCCAGGCGTATGCGCAGGCATCGCCGGACGGCAAGTGGCGCGCCTGGGTCGAGGCCAACAACGTGGTGGTCGCGCCGGCCGCTGGCGGCAGTCCGGTCGCGCTCAGCCGCGACGGCAGCGCCGCCGAGTACTACGCGGCGGACAGCATCGCCTGGTCGCCGGATTCGACCCGGCTGGTCGCCTATCGCATCAAGCCGGCACCGCTGCGCACGGTGTACTACATCGAGTCGGCGCCGCCGGACCAACTGCAGCCCAAGCTGCATCAGCAGGTCTATGCCAAGCCCGGCGATGCGTTGCCGGTGCTGCAGCCGGTGCTGTTCGATCTGGCCTCGCGGCGGGCGCAGGCGGTACCGGCAACGCTGTTCCCGAATGCGTTCGCGCTGAGCTGGCCGCAGTGGCGCAGCGACGGCAGCGGCTTCACCTTCGAATACAACGAACGCGGCCACCAGCGCTATCGGGTCATCGAGGCGGACGGGCACAGCGCGCTGGCACGCACCTTGATCGAGGAAACCTCGCCGACCTTCATCGAGTATTCCGATCTCAGCGGCACCCACGAGGGCGGCGGCAAACGCTATCGCCACGATTTCGCCGATGGCGCACGCACCCTGTGGGCGTCCGAGCGCGACGGCTGGGAGCAGCTGTACCTGTACGACACGCGCAGCGGCGGCGGACCGCGCCAGGTCACGCGCGGCGAGTGGGTGGTGCGCAAGGTCGAGCGCGTCGACGAGGCCGCGCAGCAGATCTACTTCACCGCCTCGGGCATGACCCCCGGCGAGGATCCCTACTACCGTCACGCCTATCGCATCGGCCTGGACGGTCGCGGGCTGACCGCATTGACGCCGGCGCAGGCCGACCATGAAATCGTGTTGTCGCCCGACGGGCGCTGGCTGCTCGACCTGTATTCGCGCGTGGATCTGGGGCCGGTGCTGGAGTTGCGCCGCAGCGACGACGGCGCGCTGGTGCAGCGGGTCGAACGCACCGACCTGAGCCGGCTGCGCGCGGCCGGCTGGGTGCCGCCGCTGCCGTTCCACACGCCCGGCCGCGACGGCAAGACCGAGATCTGGGGCGTGATCCATCGGCCGCAGGCGCAAGCCGACGGGCAGCGCTACCGCGTGGTCGAGAACATCTACGCCGGGCCGCACGGCTCGTTCGTGCCCAAGACCTTCAGTGCGCGCGTGCCGGCGCTGACCGCGCTCGGCTTCGCCGTGGCGCAGATCGACGGCATGGGCACCAACAACCGCTCGCGCGCGTTCCACGACGTGGCGTGGCGCAATCTCAAGGACGCCGGTTTTCCCGATCGCATCGCCTGGCACCGTGCCGTGGCGGCGCAGTATCCGTGGTATGCGATCGAGCAGGGCGTTGGCATCTACGGCACCTCTGCCGGCGGCCAGAGCGCGCTCGGCGCGTTGCTGTTCCATCCGGAGTTCTACGTCGCCGCGGTGGCCAATTCCGGCTGCCACGACAACCGCATGGACAAGATCTGGTGGAACGAGCAATGGATGGGTTGGCCGGTCGGGCCGTGGTATTCGGCCTCGTCCAATGTCGACAACGCCGCGCGCCTGCAGGGGCATTTGCTGCTGGTGACCGGCGACATGGACCACAACGTCGATCCGGCCAGCACCTTCCAGGTCGCCGATCGTCTGATCAAGGCCGGCAAGGATTTCGATCTGCTGGTGGTGCCGGGCGGCGATCATGGCGCCGGCGGCGAGTACGGCCGACGCCGGCTGGCGGATTTCTTCGTGCGCTGGTTGCAGCAGGCGCCGACCCCCGACTGGAACCGGCAAGCGGCGGCGTCTGCGCCGGTCGCGCACTGAGGGTTGCGCGCGCACCCGCGCAAGGCGGCGCGCGATGTGTGGCAATCGTTGTGATCGATTGCAACATATCGACAAATTTCCACATCAAAGGCGACGTTTTTCCACAAGACGCTGACCCTGCCGACGTGAAACTCTGCAGAGGTGGTGCGTCGCGACGCGCAACGGTTTTTCCGGCGCGCGAAGATGCGCAACGGGGTTTCCGATGCGCAAAAACGCGCACCGCATTCTGCGCCGTGCGGGGATGCACGGCCTCCATCGATCGATTCGGGTTCTCGTTGCCTTGGGCAATGCGGGCGCGGCGTCGTGCGGCCTGGATTTCCGTGCAGGCCGCTCAACCGAGAGACAGTCCATGCGCGACGTTCGCTTGCCTTCCCTTCCTGTGGCCTCGGCCTGTCGCGATCGACGCGGACACGGGCGCACGCTGCTGTGCGCTGCGATCGCGATGGCGCTGCTCGCCGCATTGCCAGCTGCGGCGCAGGAGGTGGCTGTGGTGCGCGACAAGTCCACCACCACCGCCGATGGCAGCGACACCGCTGCAGACGCCAAGACCCTGGACAGCATCGTCGTCACCGGTTCGCGCATCCGCCGCAACGATGCGCTGGATGGCCCCACGCCGCTGACCGTGATCGGCGCCGAGCAGATCCGCGCGGCCGGCTATACCGAGATCGCCGACGTGGTCAACCAGCTGCCGAGCCTGGCGCTGACCCAGACCAGCCAGACCAGCAACCTGGCCGGTAATCCTGGCATCAACGCGCTGGACCTGCGCGGCATGGGCACGCAACGCACGCTGGTGCTGGTCGATGGTCGCCGCCAGGTGCCGGCGATCCCGGGCACCTCGGCGGTGGACGTGAGCAATATTCCTTCCAGCCTGGTCGAACGGGTGGAAGTCATCACCGGCGGCGCCTCGGCGCTGTACGGCGCCGATGCGGTCACCGGCGTGGCCAACTTCATCCTGAAGAAGGATTTCCAGGGCATTGATGCCAGCGCGCGCTACGGCATCTCCAGCCGCGGCGACATGCACAGCAGCAGCGTCGATGTGTTGGCCGGACGCAACTTTGCCGACAACCGCGGCAACGTCACCGTCTACGGCTTCTACGAGCGCGAACCCGATTCGGTCTCCGGCCAGGACCGGCCGTGGACCGCCATGGGCTACCCGATGTACACGCGCAACAACCGCAATCAGCGCTACTGGATCTCCGACAACAACCGCAACATCAACAACGCCGAGGACGCGCAGCTCATCCTCGGCGGCCGCCACTACGCGATGACCGCCGACGGCCAACTGCGCGCGCCGGTGCTCGGCCCGGGCGGCTACGTCAACAGCGTGCCGCTGAGCCTGGCCGATCCGTCCACCGCGCTGGGCAGCCTGCTCACCGACGGCGGCGAGTACGGCGGCCGCTACGACTCGTGGTACCTGGCAGTGCCGTCGGATCGTTTCGCCAGCCGCGCCACGCTCAATTTCGACTTCAGCGACAGCCTGCGCTTCTTCGCCAACGTCGGCTATTCGCGTACCACCTCGCAATCGGCGTGGCGCGCGCTGAGCGCGTTCGGCAGCGAGGCGGTGCCGGCCGACAGCCCGTTCATCACCGACGAGATGCGCGCGGCCAACGGCGGCACGATCACCGACGCGGTCTACTTCGCGCGGCACTTCGACGACGAACTGGGGCAGGGCGGCAGCCAGTACCGGCGCCAGCTGCTGCAGGGCGTGGTCGGCCTGGAGGGCGACTTCAGCCTGGGCGGGCGCGCCTGGAACTACAGCGCGTACTATTCCTACGGCCGCACCGAGCAGCGCAACCGCGACATCGATACGGTGTCCTACAAGCGCTATTACATGGCGGTGGATTCCGCCGCCGCCGCCGACGGCAGCGCGATCTGCCGCAGCACGCTCACCGACCCGGGTAACGGCTGCGTGCCGTTGAATCCGTTCAAGCGCATGACCGCGCAGGAGATCGGCTACCTGCGCTACACCTCGGACTGGGCCACCACCACCATGACCCAGCAGGTGCTGTCGGCCTACGCCTCCGGCGGCATCTTCGACCTGCCCGGCGGCGAGGCGCAGATCGCGTTCGGCGGCGAGTACCGCAAGGAGCGCAACGACATCGGCGCGATCGCCCAGTACGATCCGGCCAGTCCGGCCTACAACGCCAGCCTGGGCACCACCCAGCTGCCGCTGGTCGGCCAGTACGACGTCAAGGAACTCTACAGCGAACTGCACCTGCCGCTGCTGGCCGACCGGCTGTTCGCGCAGCGCCTGGGCGTGGACGCGGCGGTGCGCGTGTCCGACTACAACACCGCCGGCCGCACCGTCACCAACAAGTTCGGCATCGACTGGGTGCCGATCCAGGACATCACCCTGCGCGGCACCTACGGCAAGGCGGTGCGCGCGCCCAACATCGGCGAGCTGTACACCGCCAGCAGCATCGGCGGCACGTGGGTCACCGATCCGTGCAACAGCTACAACCAGCGCTACCGTACCGACCGCACCCAGTACACCGCGGCCAACTGCGCGCAGCTCAATCCGTCGGACAAGAGCACCTATTGGCTGTACCGCGACATCATCACCAAGGGCAACCTGGACCTGGCCAACGAAACCGCCAAGACCCGCACCGTGGGCATCGTGCTGCGCCCGCGTTTCCTGAAGGATTTCTCGTTGTCGGTGGACTACTACAACATCGACCTGCGCGGCGCGATCGATTCGTTCCCGGCGCAGACCATCATCAACAAGTGCGTGGACGCGCCGACCCTGGGCAACCCGTTCTGCTCCTTCGTCAGCCGCGATGCCGACGGCAACCTGCTCAACGCGGTCACCCAGAAGCTCAACCTGTCGCGCTACCTGACCCGCGGCGTCGACTTCTTCGCGCAGTACCGCTACGACCTGGCAGAGCGCTGGGGCCAGAATGCCGGCGCGCTGTCGTTCGACCTGAACTACACCCACTTGATCCGCCAGGACTACACGTTGGATCCGGACCAGCCGGAGGAGGTCACCCGCTTCGCCGGCGTGTTCGGCTCGCCGTCCTGGAAGGGCGTGCTGCGCGGCACCTGGTCCAACGCGCACGCCGGCGCGACCTGGTCGCTGCGCCACTTCTCCAAGATGCGCAGCAGCACCCAGATCACCGAGACCGAGTACCAGAAGGTGTGGACCGGCAACGTGTTCTATAGCGACGTGTCCGGCTACTACCGGCTCAAGTCGGGGCTGGAAGTGTTCGGCGGGGTCAGCAACCTGTTCGATCGCGCGCCGCCGCGGGTGCCGGGGGCGGAGGCGGGCGGCGCCAATTTCGAACTCGGCTACCACGCCGGTGTGTACGACGTGATCGGGCGCATGTACTACGGCGGGATTCGTCTGGCGCTGTGAGCGGGCGCGATTCGGCACAAATCCGCATGTTCGCGCAGCCGTGGCGACAAGACGCGATGACGTATCGATGACACAGTGGCGACAGGCCGCCCGTTCGTGGCCGCGGTCGGGCCTGCGGCTGCCGCCGCCAAGCGCAAAGGAGCAAGCAATGCCGTCTCGCATTTCCTCTCGGTTCCCCGTGGCCATCCATTCGCGCGGTGCCCGATGAACGCGCGCTCCGGACACGTCCACAGCGCGCACTGCGCGCGCACCGCGTCCGCGGATGCCGAGGTGGCGGCACTGGATCCATCGCGGCGCCGTTTCCTGCAATGGAGCGCGCTCGCGGTGGCCGCAGGACTGCTGCGCTTCCCGCTGGATGCCGCCGCGTCCAGCGCCGGCGCCGTGCAGGCGCTGCCGCTCAAGCAGGTCACGCTCAAGCCGTCGCTGTTCCTGGATTCGCTGCAGACCAATCGCCGCTATCTGCTGGAGCTGGAACCGGACCGCCTGCTGCACAACTTCCTGCAGTACGCCGGCCTGCCGCCCAAGGGCGAGGTCTACGGCGGCTGGGAGGGCGACACCATCGCCGGGCACACGCTCGGCCACTACCTCAGCGCGCTGGCCAAGATGCATGCGCAGACGCGCGATGCGGCGCTGCGCCAGCGCATCGATTACATCGTCGCCGAACTGGCGCGCGCGCAGGCCAAGGACCCGGACGGCTACGTCGGCGGACTCACCCGCAAGAACGACAAGGGCGCCATCGACAACGGCAAGCTGGTGTTCGAAGAGGTGCGCCGCGGCATCATCAAGGGCAGCAAGTTCAATCTCAACGGCAGCTGGTCGCCGCTGTACACGGTGCACAAGCTGTTCGCCGGCCTGCTCGATGCGCACGCACTGGCCGGCAACGCGCAGGCGCTGCAGGTGCTGCTGCCGCTGGCGGGCTATCTGGGCGGGGTGTTCGACGCGCTCGATCACGCGCAGATGCAGACCTTGCTGGACACCGAGTTCGGCGGCCTCAACGAGTCCTACATCGAACTGGGCGCGCGTACCGGCGATCCGCGCTGGATCGCGCTGGGCAAGCGCCTGCGCCACGAGAAGGTGATCGATCCGGCCGCCGCCGGCCGCGACGAACTGCCGCATATCCACGCCAATACCCAGGTGCCCAAGTTCATCGGCGAGGCACGCCAGTTCGAGGTCGCCGGCGATGCCGACGCGGCGGCCGCGGCGCGTTTCTTCTGGGAGACGGTGACCGGCCACTACAGCTATGTCATCGGCGGTAACGCCGACCGCGAGTATTTCCAGGAACCGGACACCATCGCTGCGTTCCTGACCGAGCAGACCTGCGAGCACTGCAACAGCTACAACATGCTCAAGCTGACCCGGCACCTGTACCAGTGGACGCCGCAGGCGCGCTATTTCGACTACTACGAGCGCACCCTGCACAACCATACGATGGCCGCGCAGCATCCGGCCACCGGCATGTTCACCTACATGACGCCGATGATCAGCGGCGGCGAGCGCGGTTTCTCCGACAAGTTCGATTCGTTCTGGTGCTGCGTCGGCAGCGGCATGGAAGCGCATGCGCAGTTCGGCGATTCGATCTACTGGCAGGACGCGGTGTCGCTGTACGTCAACCTGTACATCCCCTCGACCCTGGACTGGCCCGAGCGCGACCTGACGCTGGAGCTGGACAGCGGAGTGCCGGACAACGGCAAGGTGAGGCTGCAACTGCGCCGCGCCGGCGCCCGCACGCCGCGGCGCCTGCTGCTGCGGCTGCCGGCCTGGTGCCAGGGCGCTTACACGCTGCGCGTCAACGGCAAGAGCCAGCGCGGCACGGCCGCCGACGGCTACTTGGCGCTGGAGCGGCAGTGGCGCAGCGGCGATGTGATCGAACTGGACCTGGCGATGCCGCTGCGCCTGGAGCATGCCGCCGGCGATGCCGACACGGTGGTGGTGATGCGCGGCCCGCTGGCGCTGGCCGCCGATCTTGGCCCGGTCGCCGATCCCTATGACGCGCCGGACCCGGCGCTAGTGGCCGCGGCCGATCCATTGGCAGGGTTCGCCGAATTGCCGCAGCCCGGGCATTTCCTGGCCGTCGCCACGCAGCCGCCGGGGCTGACCTTCGTGCCGTTCTACGCGCAATACGAGCGCCGCAGCGCGCTGTACTTCAAGCGTCTGGCGCCGGCGCAGTGGGCGCAGGAAGCGGCGCGGCGCGCGCGCCAGCAAGCCGAGCGCGCGGCGCTGCAGGCCACCGCGGTGGACATGATCCAGTTCGGCGACGAGGCCTCCGAGCGGGCGCACATGCTGCGTAGCGACACCTCCTTCGGCGGCGCTTACCGCCGCCAGCAATGCCGCGACGTACGCGGCAAGGGCTTCGTCGAGTTCCAGATGAAAGGCAGCGCGCAGCCGCTGGCGTTGCGCCTGCGTTTCTGGGGTAGCGACAAGGGCCGCTTCAACATCCTGATCGACGGCAAGCTGGCGGTGGAGGTGCAGGTGGACCGCAGCCAGGTCATCGACTTCGTCGATCGCGACTACGCCTTGCCGCCGGCGCTGACCCGCGCTGCGCAGCTGACCTTCCGCATCGAGCCGCAGCACGGCGATACCGCGGGGCCGCTGTTCGGCGGCTGGTTGATCCCGGCCGCGAGCGCATAACCGCTGCCGCCGCGCGCGGCCCGTCCAGCCGGCGCGGCAACCAGTGGGTTGCGTGCGTGGCGCGGCTTGGCGATGGAGCGCAGCCATTGCCATGGTTGGACAGACGTTGTGCCGAGTTGCACGTAGCATCACGCCGGCATGCACCGGCTCCCTGACTGAACCGAAAGCAACGGGTATGCATGCCGGTCGGCCGCCCGATCGCGCGGCCGCGCCACGACCATGCGTTATTCCGCATGTAGAACCGCTAATTGCGACAAGACGCCGGTCGCAGTTACAGGCACATTGTGATTGCATCGTTAAAACGTGATGACCTTTGGTTTTCCGGCGCAGTGGCCGGTGCGCGGGACAGGATCCGCCACCGCCCTTGGCCACTCACCGCATGGGCGGGGATGTGCGCACGGGCAGCGTGCGCAGGACCGCAAGCATCCCCGTCGTTGCGTCCGGCCTTGTAACGCCGCGGCGCAGCAGGCGTATCACCGGCGTCGCTGTTGTTGCAGCGTCGTCCTCATCGCAGTTTCGACCGCTGGCGCGAGCCGGCGCGGGTTTGTTCGGCCCATCGTTTTCGCTTATGCCACGTGTCGCCATCGCTCAGGAGATCTCCATGTCGTTCCCGCACGCACCCCATCCTTCCCATCGCCCGCAGCCGCTGGCGCTGGCCGTGGTCGCCGCGCTGTCGCTGGGCGCCGCATGCCCGGCGCTGGCGCAGGAGGCGAGCGCGGACGACGGCAAGCCCCAGACCCTGGACAGCATCGTGGTCACCGGCTCGCGCCTACGCCGGGTCGATACCGAGACCGCCAACCCGGTGGTGACGATCAACCGCGCGCAGATCGAGGCGACCGGCAAGGCCACACTCGGCGACCTGGTGCAGGAACTGCCGTCGATCGCCGGCAACGCGACCAATCCCAACACCAACAACGGCGGCGGCACCGGCGCCTCGACCATCTCGCTGCGTGGCCTGGGCGACAAGCGCACGCTGATCCTGGTCAACGGCACGCGCCTGGCCAGCAACGACGTCAACGCGATCCCGGCCACGATGATCGAGCGGGTGGAAGTGCTTAGCGACGGCGCCTCGGCGGTGTACGGCTCGGACGCGATCGGCGGCGTGGTCAACTTTATCCTGCGCAAGGGCTTGGACGGCATCGAGGCCAGCACCGACTTCGGCACCAGTTCGCGCAGCGACGGCAACCGCCGCAGCTTCTCGCTGACCGCCGGCAAGACCGGCGAGCGCGGCAGCATCGTCGCCGGCCTGTCCTACCACGACATCGATCCGGTCTCGGCCGGCGCGCGCAGCTATTCGAAGGATGCGCTGTCGCTGATCAAAGGGGTGCCGGTGAAGCAGGGCTCCTCGGCCACGCCGACCGGCAGCATCAGCTTCGACGAAGGTTCCGACCGGTCCAAGGCGCTGGCGGCGAGCAACGGCTGCGCGCGGGTCACCTTCAACGGCGGCAGCGGCAGCCCGACCAATGCCAGCCAGTACCACTGCTATGACGCCGCCAGCGATTCCTACAACTACCAGCCGTACAACCTGCTGCAGACGCCGCAGGAACGCACCAATGCCTTCGTGATCGGCAGCTTCCGTTTCAATGATCACCTGGAAGGCTACGTCAACACCTACTTCAGCAAGACCACCTCGTCCTCGATCATCGCGCCGATCCCGATCTTCGCCAACGGCGACAATTTCCTGGCCTCCGCCGATAGCTACTACAACCCGTTCGGGGTCAATTTCGGCACCGACCGCAGCGCCGCGACCTCGTACAACAGCTTCAACAGCCGCGCCACCGTGCTGGGCAACCGCCGCTACGAATACGACACCTACAATTTCCAGATCAATCCCGGCCTGCGCGGCAGTTTCGGCGACAGCTCCTGGCAATGGGACGCCAGTGTCAACTACGGCAAGGTCAAGCAGAAGTCGATCAACCACGGCTTCCTCAACTACGCCGGGTTCAACGCCGCGGTGGGGCCGTCGTTCCTGGACAGCGACGGCACGGTCAAATGCGGCAGCGCCGGCGCGACGATCGCCGGCTGCACTCCGATCGACGTGTTCAACCTCAACAGCGAGAGCAACAAGGCGGCGCTGGAAGCGCTGGTGGTCAACCCGATCGTGACCAGCGTCTACAGGGTCAAGCAGTTCGAGGCCAACGCCAACGGCAACCTGTTCGACCTGCCTGCCGGCACGGTGAGCCTGGCCGCGGGCGTGTCCTACCGCAAGGAAAGCACCTCCACCGCCGCCGATCCGCTGTGGACCGGCGACGAGAACGGCATGTGCGGGGTGATCGAATTCTGCGCCACCGTGCTCGGCGGTAGCTTCAGCGTCAAGGAAGCCTATGCCGAGGCGCTGTTCCCGCTGCTGGCCGACCTGCCGCTGGTGCATTCGCTGAACCTGACCGTCGGCAGCCGCTTCTCCGATTACGACAGCGTCGGCAGCAAGACCAACAGCAAGGTCTCGCTGGAGTACCGTCCGATCGAGAACCTGTTGCTGCGCGGCACCGTGTCGCAGGTGTTCCGCGCGCCGAACATCAACGAACTGTATTCCGGCGTGGTCGGCGACTCGGCCACGGTCAAGGATCCGTGCAACGGCTACAGCGGCGGCCATGCCGCGGCCTGCGCCAACGTGCCCACCGACGGCAGCTACCAGCAGGCCGACAACCAGGTCGGCGCCAAGGCCTCCGGCGCAGTGGTGGCCGGCTACCGGCTCAAGCCGGAGACCGGCAAGTCCTACGATTTCGGCGTGGTCTACGATCCGGGCTGGCTGGACGGCCTGTCGATGAGCGCGGACCTGTGGAAGATCAACCTGCAGGACACCATCACCCAGGTCTCGGCGCAGACCGTGCTCAACCAGTGCTATCCCAACGCGTCCAGCGCCTACTGCGCGCTGATCCACCGCAACGACAACGGCACCATCAATTACATCGCCGAGCCGACCGTGAACCTCGGCAAGCTGTGGGCCAGAGGCACCGACTTCAGCCTCAACTACCGCCTGCCGGACACCGCCTGGGGCAGCTTCAACGCCAGCCTCAACGGCACCTACGTGATCCGCTACGACGTCAATCCGGACACCACCGACGCCAGCACCGTCACCATCCACAACGCCGGCAAGTACACCCAGGCCTACGGCAACTTCCCGCGCTGGCGCGGGCTCGGCGCGCTGAGCTGGAACCTGGGCGACTGGAGCGCGTCGTGGCGCATCCGCTACATCGGCAGCACCGAGATCGGTAGCGAAGATACGCGGCAGAGCCTGTCCGCCGATGCCGGCCTGCCGCACGCGGTGCGCAGCATCGGTTCCTATGTCGATCACAACGTGCAGGTCGGCTATAACCTCACGCCCTGGCACACCCGCCTTGAGCTGGGCGTGGACAACCTGGCCGACAAGCAGCCGCCGCTGTACTACGCCAACAACGTCACCAACGCCAACACCGACGTGGCCACCTACGATCTGCTCGGTCGCTACTACTGGGCACGGGCGACGGTGAAGTTCTAAGTCCGCGTTCGGCCAGTCCGAAACGTGACATTGCAGATGCCGATGCCGTTCCCGGTCGGCATCTGCTCAGGCGCGCCTTGCTGTAACGGTGCGCGATGCCGGCGGCAGCCGCGTACGTGCCGCTGCCGTGCTGCGCGTGCTTACTCCAGCAACTTCAGCAGGTCCCGGTGCAGGTCGTGCGGAATCCGCACGCCTTCGCGCAGGCTGCGCGCGCGCGCCTGATAGCGGCGTTGCGAGGGCAGCCGCGCACCGGTGTCCTGGTAGGCGGCGAAGAACGCATCGGCGCGTGCCATGTGCCTGGCCCACTCCGCGCCCAGGAACCGCACCGGGTCCAAGGCCAGGATCAATTCGCCGTGGTAGGGGGAGGCGCCGGCGCCGGCATCGTGCGCCAGCGATTCGGCGCTGGTGAGGTCGCCGATCAGCGGCCCGGCGATCAGTTCGATCATGGCGGACAGCGCCGAGCCCTTGTGTCCGCCGAAGGTCAGCATCGCGCCACCGCCGCCGGCGACCACGTTCGGATCGGTGGTCGGCCTGCCGCTGGCGTCCACGCCCCAGCCTTCGGGAATCGGCAGGCCGGCGCGACGGTGCAACTCGATCTCGCCGCGCGCCACCGCGCTGGTGGCGAAATCGAACACGAATGGAAGCGCGTCCACACGCGGCCAGCCGAACGCGAGCGGGTTGGTTCCCAGCAAGGGCGTGTGGCCGCCGGCCGGCGTGACCCAGGCATGGCTGGGATTGCAGATCAGCGCGACCAGCCCGGCCTCGGTGATGCGTTCGACTTCCGGCCATAGCGCGGAGAAATGCACGCAATGGTTGATCGCCAGCGCCGCCAGCCCATTGCCGCGCGCCTTTTCGATCAGCGACGGCAGGCCGCGCTCGAATGCCAACAGCGAAAAGCCGCTGCATGCGTCGACGCGGACGATCCCGGGTGCCTGATCGTGCACGACCGGTTCGGCATCGCCCGCGACCTTGCCGTTGCGCAGCGTCGCCACGCATCCCAGGGTCCGGTACAGCCCATGCGACGCGCAGCCGTCGCGTTCGCCCGCGACGATCGTGGCGGTAAGGGTTCGCACATGCGCCGGACCGAAGCCGGCATGGCGCAGGATGCGTTCGACCAATGCGGTGGCTTGGTCCAGGGACAGGGTGACGGGATCGCTGGCGTTCATCGAAAAAAGCGCGGACGGGAGTGACCTGGATTCTCGCCGGTGGCGCGCTGTGTGAACACCCTCGGGCTGCCAAAACGCTACGGCGGTTCTGCAGGGCTGACGATGCAGGGCCGCGCCAATAAACAAAGCCGGCAGGATGCCGGCTTCGTTCTTCCACATGCCTGGCCCGTGCAGCAGGCTTACGCCGACAACTCCAACAACAGCTTGTTGAGCCGGCGCACATACGCGGCCGGGTCCTTCAGGCTGTCGCCGGCGGCCAGTGCAGCCTGGTCGAACAGCACCCGCGCCAGGTCGCCGAAGCGCTCGCCGTCGGCTTCCGCGTCCAGCTTCTCGATCAGCGGATGCGCCGGGTTGAACTCGAACACCGGCTTGCTCTCCGGCAGCTTCTGTCCGCTGGCTTCCAGGATCTGCCGCATCTGCAGGCCCAGGTCGCCCTGGCCGATGGCCAGGATCGCCGGCGAATCGGTCAGGCGGTGCGAGACGCGCACTTCCGACACGTCCTCGCCCAGCGCCTGCTGGATGCGCTCGACCAGGCCCTGCTTGGCCTTGGCCGCTGCTTCCATGGCCTGCTTCTCTTCCTCGCTGTCGAGCTTGCCCAGGTCCAGGTCGCCGCGCGCCACGTCGACGAAGGACTTGCCGTCGAACTCGGTGAGGTAGCTCATCAGCCACTCGTCGATGCGGTCGGTGAGCAGCAGCACTTCGATGCCCTTCTTGCGGAACACTTCCAGGTGCGGGCTGTCCTTGATCTGCGCGTAGCTCTCGCCGCTCAGGTAGTACAGCTTGTCCTGGCCGTCCTTCATCCGCGCCACGTAGTCGGCCAGCGCCACGCTCTGCTCGGCGTCGCCGCTGTGGGTGGAGGCGAAGCGCAGCAGGCCGGCGATCTTCTCGCGGTTGGCGAAGTCCTCGGCCGGGCCTTCCTTCAGCACCTGGCCGAAATGCGTCCACACGCTCTTGTAGCGTTCGGGTTCGTCCTTGGCCAGCTTCTCCAGCATGTCCAGCGCCCGCTTGGTCAACGCCGACTTCATCGAATCGATGACCGGGCCGGACTGCAGGATTTCGCGCGACACGTTCAGCGGCAGGTCGCTGGAATCGACGATGCCCTTGATGAAGCGCAGGTACAGCGGCAGGAACTGTTCGGCCTGGTCCATGATGAAGACGCGCTGCACGTACAGCTTGAGCCCGCGCGAGGCGTCGCGCTGGTACAGGTCGAACGGCGCGCGCCCCGGCACGTACAGCAGCGAGGTGTAGTCGAGCTTGCCCTCGACCTTGTTGTGGCTCCACGCCAGCGGGTTCTCGTGGTCGTGCGCGATGTGCTTGTAGAGTTCCTGGTACTCCTCGTCCTTGATTTCGGTGCGCGGCCGCGTCCACAGCGCGCTGGCGCGGTTGACGGTTTCCCACTCCGGGGTTTCCGGCGTGTCCTTGTCCTCGCCGTGGTGTTCCTTCGGCAGTTCGATCGGCAGCGCGATGTGGTCGGAATACTTGCGCACGATGCCGCGCAGCTTCCAGCCGTCGGCGAAGCCGTCTTCGCCTTCCTTCAGCTGCAGCACGATGCGGGTGCCGCGCTCGGGCTTGTCGATGGTGGCGACCTCGAACTCGCCTTCGCCGCGCGAGGACCAGTGCACGCCCTCGCTGGCCGGCAGCCCGGCGCGGCGGCTGTACACGTCGACCTGGTCGGCGACGATGAAGGCGCTGTAGAAGCCCACGCCGAACTGGCCGATCAGGTGCGAATCCTTCTTCTGGTCGCCGGACAGGTGCTTGAGGAAATCGGAGGTGCCGGACTTGGCGATGGTGCCCAGGTGCGAGACGATCTCCTCGCGGCTCATGCCGATGCCGTTGTCGTCGATGGTGACGGTGCCGGCGTCCTTGTCGAAGCCGATGCGGATGCGCAGCTGCGCATCGCCGTCCAGCAGTTCGGGCTTGACCAGCGCCTCGAAGCGCAGCTTGTCGGCCGCGTCGGAGGCATTGGAGATCAGCTCGCGCAGGAAGATCTCCTTGTTGGAATACAGCGAGTGGATCATCAGTTGCAGCAGCTGCTTGACCTCGGTCTGAAAGCCCAGGGTTTCTTTTTGGGTTTCCACGCTCATCGGTGCTTGCTCCAGGGGGGGGGATGGCTGGCCGCGCGGAGGAGGGCGCGGCTCTGCCTGCGGACATGGTGGCGGCCAGGCCCGGCTTCAAGCGCCAGCTGGCGCAGGCGGCCGCCATGGCGCTGGTCTATCATCCTGGCCCCGTTCCATGCCGCCGCCGTCGATGCCGACCCCGTGCCCGTTGCCTCCCGATTCCCGGCCGTTGCGAGGCCGCCGATGAGCCGTGCCGGCGCTGGCCAGGTGCGCATCATCGGCGGCCGCTGGCGCAATACGCGGCTGCCGGTGCCGGACCTGCCGGGCCTGCGCCCGACCTCGGACCGGGTCCGCGAGACCCTGTTCAACTGGCTGCTGCCGGCGCTGCCCGGCGCACGCGTGCTGGACCTGTTCGCCGGCAGCGGCGCGCTCGGCCTGGAGGCGGTGTCGCGCGGCGCGGCCTCGGCCTGCCTGGTCGAGCGCGACCCGGCGCTGGCCGCCGGGCTGCGTGCCAGCATCGCCAGGCTGCAGGCGCAGGTGCAGATCCAGGTGGTGCAGGACGATGCGCTGCGCTGGCTGGCGGCGCCCGACGCCAGCGCCGGCGCCCCGGCCGACATCGCTTTCGTCGACCCGCCGTTCGCCGACGGGCTGTGGGATGCGGTGCTGCAGCGGCTGCCGGCACGGTTGGCGGCCGACGCCTGGCTGTACCTGGAGTCGCCGGCAGGGTGGGCGCCGGCGCTGCCGGCGCCGTGGGCGCTGTACCGCGAGGGCGGCAGCCGCGAGGTCCGCGCTGCCCTGTATCGGCGCACCGCTGCTACACTTCCCGGCGACCTTCACGCGGTATCCAACGCATGACCGTGGCCCACAGCCGCATCGCCGTCTATCCCGGGACCTTCGATCCGATCACCAACGGTCACATCGACCTGGTCAACCGGGCCGCGCCGCTGTTTGAGCGGGTCGTGGTGGGCGTGGCGCAGAGTCCGTCCAAGGGGCCGACGCTGCCGCTGCAATTGCGCGTGGACCTGGCCCGCGAGGCGTTGGCCGGGCATCGCAACGTGGAGGTGATCGGCTTCGACACGCTGCTGGCGCATTTCGTGCGCTCGGTCGGCGGCGGGGTCCTGCTGCGCGGCCTGCGTGCGGTGTCGGATTTCGAATTCGAGTTCCAGATGGCGAGCATGAACCGGCATCTGATCCCGGAGGTGGAGACGCTGTTCCTCACCCCGGCCGAGCAACACAGTTTCATTTCGTCGTCGCTGGTGCGCGAGATCGCGCGGCTGGGCGGCGACGTGTCCGGCTTCGTGCCGCCGTCGGTGATGCAGGCGCTGGTCCAGGCCCGCCAGGCCGCGGCGCAGCGCTGAGCCCTCCGTCATTCACAAGACAACTAAGGGAGCCATCCATGAAGAACACCGTACGCGTGCTGCTGATCGCCTCGCTGGCACTGGGCTTCACCGCCTGCAAAAAGGAAGAGGCCGCCACGCCCGCCGCCGACGCCCAGACGGCGCTGGTTGCGCCGTCCAAGGACGACGACGCCGGCTGGAAGAAGTACCTGCAGGAAGTGGCGTTGCAGAACATGGGCAACATCAGCAACAGCCCGTTCCTGTACTACCTGCCGCCGGAGTCGGATGCGGATTTCCAGGCCAAGTACGATCGCCAGGTCGAAAGCGCCACCACCGCCATCGGCCGCGGCATCCAGCCGGGCAATATGCTGGCGTTCGGCTCCTCGGCCTCGGCCAAGATGGCCGACCTGATCGCCTCCGCCTTCGCCAAGGTCGAGCCGAACACGATGAAGGGCGTGCGCGTGGTCTACATCGGCAGCGCCGCCGATAACGCCCGCGTGCAGGCGGTGATCCAGCCGACCGGCGCCGAGTACATCTTCGTCGAAGCGAAGTGATGCATCGCCGGCGCGCCTGCCCGGGCGCGCCGGCCACGCCGCCTGTCGGACGGGCGTGGCGGCCATCTGCGGCGGCCACCGATGCGCTGACGCAAGGTCAGTCGCGTGTGGGATCGCCGACTGCCTGGCGAGACCAATCCAGCTATTTTCGAAGCTGCGGCTTTTAGCTGCCGCGGCATGCGCGCGCAGCCTCCGCCATGCCAGGCGACGCTGCGTTGCGCTTGCGCGTCGCGCCTTCGCGAGAGCGCGCCGCGCGATCCGGTAAGATGCCCCGGTTAGCGCCGAATCCAGTGAAATGTCCCTCAAGATCAACGAGCTGTGCGTCAACTGCGACGTCTGCGAGCCGGCCTGTCCGAATCAGGCCATCGCGATGGGCGAGACGATCTATGTGATCGATCCGGCCCGCTGTACCGAATGCGTCGGCCATTTCGACGAGCCGCAGTGCGTGGTGGTGTGCCCGGTCGAGTGCATCGATCCGGATCCGGCGATCCCGGAGAGCCACGACCAGTTGCTGGCCAAGCTGCTGCAGTTGCAGCGCGATCATCCCGAGTTGTACCCACAGGAGCCCCCCGCCGCATGAGAACTCTCGTCCGCCGTGTCCTGTTGCTCGCGCTGGTTCTGACGCCGCCGGCGTGGGCCGAGGCGCCGAGCGCCACCGTCGCCGCGCATCCGCCCGGTGCGGCCGTCGCCAGCGGACACCGCCTGGCCACCGATGCCGGCCTGCAAATCCTGCGTGAGGGCGGCAATGCGTTCGACGCGGCGGTGGCGGTGTCCTCGACGCTGGCGGTGGTCGAGCCGATCAGTTCCGGCCTGGGCGGCGGCGGCTTCTTCCTGTTGCACGACGCCAGGACCGGCAAGGACGTGATGCTGGACGCGCGCGAAGTCGCGCCGGAATCGGCGACCGCCGACAAGTTCCTGGACGCCAAGGGCGCACTGGACCGCGACCGCTCGGTCAACGGCCCGTGGTCGGCCGGCATTCCCGGCCTGCCGGCGGCGCTGGTGGAGCTGGCGACCCAGCACGGCAAGCTGCCGCTGCAGCAGTCGCTGGCGCCGGCGATCCGCATCGCCCGCAACGGCTTCCTGGTATACCGGCGCATGGCTCAGGGCTACCAGTCGCGGCGCGAGGTGATGGAGCGCTATCCCGGCACCCGCGAGGTGTATCTGCGCAACGGCAAGCCGATCGCCGAAGGCGACCTGTTCAAGCAGCCGGAACTGGCCAATACCTTGCAGTTGCTGGGCGCCAAGGGCTTCGACGGCTTCTACCGCGGCGCCACCGCCAACAAGCTGCTGGCCGGGGTCAGGCAGGCCGGCGGCCACTGGACCGCCGAGGAACTGGCCGGCTACACGGTCAAGCAGCGCACGCCGATCCGCTTCGACTACAAGGGCTGGACCATCACCACCGCGCCGCCGCCGTCCTCCGGCGGCATCGCCCTGGCCAGCATGCTGCAGATCCTGGAAGGCTACGACCTGAAGGCGATGGACCCGGTGCACCGCACCCATCTGGTGGTGGAAGCGATGCGCCGCGCCTACCGCGACCGCACCTTCTTCCTCGGCGATCCGGATTTCACCGCGGTGCCGCAACGCGTGCTGCTGAGCAAGGACTACGCGGTGGGCCTGCGTTCGACCATCAACCCGGAGAAGGCCACGCCCAGCGACCTGCTGTCGGGCCAGCCGACCCCGCTGGAAGACGACGAGACCACGCATTTCTCGATCATCGACGGCGAGGGCAACCGCGTCGGCGCGACCCAGACCGTGAACCTGCTGTTCGGCTCCGGGCTGATCCCCAAGGGCACCGGCATGCTGCTCAACGACGAGATGGACGACTTCGCGCTCAAGCCCGGCACGCCCAACGTGTTCGGGGTGATGGGCTACGCTGCGAATGCGCCCAAGCCGGGCAAGCGCCCGCTCAGCTCGATGACGCCGACCTTCATGGAGAACGCCGACAGGACGATCGTGCTCGGCACCCCGGGCGGCAGCCGCATCATCACCATGGTGCTGCTCGGCATCCTCGGCTACGACGACGGCCTCAGCGCGCAACAGGTCGCCGCGCTGCCGCGCTACCACCACCAGTGGTTGCCGGACGTGATCGAGGCCGAGACCGGCACCTTCGACGCGGCCACCGTGCAGGGCCTGCAGGCGCTGGGCCACGCGCTCAAGCTGCCCGGCGACAGCGCCGAGGGCGGGCGCGGTTCCAGCCACGTGTGGGGCAACCTGCAGACCGTGGAGTGGGACAAGCGCAACAATGTGCTCAGCGGCGGCAGCGATCCGCGCAACGAGGTCGGCAAGGCCGGGGTGCAACTGGCGGCGCCGCTGCGGTAAGTCGCGGCGGCGCTGTCCCCACTCCCCACTCCCGAGTCCCGAGTCCCGAGTCCCGAGTCCTGAGAAAATGAAACTCTGGTCCATCCAAGGCAATTCGCAGAAACTTGACGGCGGCGCGATGTTCGGCAACGCGCCCAAGGCGATGTGGCAGCACTGGGCCGCGCCCGACGACGGCAACCGCATCGCGCTGGCCTGCCGCGCGCTGCTGGCGCGCCCGCTGGCCGGCAAGACGGTATTGTTCGAGACCGGCGTCGGCGCGTTCTTCGCACCGGCGCTGCGCGAGCGCTACGGGATCCAGGAAGAGCGCCATGTGCTGCTGGATTCGTTGCGCGAGGCCGGTGTCGCGCATCCCGATATCGACGTGGTGGTGCTGAGCCATCTGCACTTCGACCATGCCGGCGGGCTGTTGGCGCCATGGCGCGAGGGCGCGGCGCCGGAACTGCTGTTCCCGAATGCGCGCTTCCTGGTCGGTGCGGCGCACTGGCAGCGCGCGCTGCAGCCGCATCCGCGCGACCGCGCCAGCTTCATTCCCGAATTGCCCGGCCTGCTCGAGGCCAGCGGCCGCCTGGAGCTGGTCGACGGCCACTATTCGCGTACGCTGGGCGAGGCGGTGCGCTTCCGTTTCAGCGACGGGCATACCCCCGGGCTGATGCTGGCCGAGATCGTCGGCGCGCAGCAGGCCGATGGCCAGGCGCATGGCGGCGTCGCGTTCTGCGCCGATCTGATCCCGGGGCGCTCCTGGGTGCATGTGCCGATCACCATGGGCTACGACCGCAACGCCGAACTGCTGATCGACGAAAAGCGCGCATTCCTGGAAGACGCGCTGGCGCGCAACGTGCATCTGTTCTTTACCCACGATCCGGACTGCGCGCTGGCGCAGCTGGCGCGCGATGGCAAGGGCCGTTTCGTCACCACGCATGCGTTGCCGGCACTGCAGGCGCGCGTGCTGGCCGCCGGCATCCCGGCTGGCGGCTGAAAGACCTTGGCGCGGAGCTTGCAGCCGTCATCGCGGCCAGCCAGTATCGGCCCATGAACCTGCCTGCCGCTTTGCGTTGCCTGCTTTTCGCCTGCCTGGTCGTCGCTGGCTGCGCCTCGCGTTCCGAGGATGCCGCCATGTCGCCGATCCGGCTCAACCAGGTCGGCTACCTGCCGGCCGCCAGCAAGCTCGCGGTGGTGCCCGATGGCCATGGCGAGGCCTTCGCGGTCGAACGCGCCGATTCGGGCAAGGTGGTGCTGCGCGGCACGCTGGGGCCGGCGGCGACATGGGCGCCGGCGCAGCAGACGGTGCGCATCGCCGACTTCTCCGCGTTGCGCGCGGCGGGCCACTACCGCTTGCGGGTGGACGGGCTGCCGCCGTCGGACAGCTTCGCCATCGCTGCCGACGCCTACGACGCGGTGGCGCGCGCGGCGCTGAAGGCCTATTACTACAACCGTGCCAGCACCGCGCTGCCCGGCGAGTACGCCGGCCGCCACGCGCGCGCCGAAGGGCATCCGGATACGCATGTCCTGGTCCACGCGTCGGCGGCCTCGCCCGGGCGCCCGGCCGGCACCGTGATCTCCGCGCCGAAGGGCTGGTACGACGCCGGCGACTACAACAAGTATGTGGTCAATTCCGGCATCACCGTCTACACGCTGCTGGCTGCCTACGAGCAGTTTCCGGCTTACTTCGCCGCGCAAAAGGAAGGTATCCCGGACAGCGGCGGCGGCGTGCCGGACATCTTGCGCGAGGTCGACTGGAACCTGCAGTGGCTGCTGGCGATGCAGGATCCGGGCGACGGCGGCGTGTACCACAAGCTGACCAACCTGGACTTCGGCGGCATGCAGATGCCCGACCAGGCGCGCGCGCCGCGTTACGTGGTGCAGAAGAGCACCGCGGCCACGCTCGACTTCGCCGCGGTGATGGCCCAGGCCAGCCGCATCTACGCGCCGTTCGACGACCGCTTCGGCGGTGTGTCCAAACGCATGCTGCAGGCGTCGCGCAGCGCCTGGGCCTGGGCGCAGGCGAATCCGGATGCGGTCTACCGGCAGCCGGCGGATGTGCACACCGGCGGCTACGCCGACGACAAGCTCGACGACGAGTTCGCCTGGGCGGCGACCGAGCTATACCTGGCCACGGGTGAGGATGCCTTCTACGACGCGGCGATGGCGCGCAATGTGCCTGCGAGCGTGCCGAGCTGGGGCTCAGTGGGTGGGCTGGCCTGGATGTCGCTGGCGCAGCACCGCGCGCGGCTGACTGCGCATGCCGACCAGGCGCGCATCGCCCACGAGATCGACGGCGTGGCCGCGCAACTGCTGCGCGCCTGGCAGGATTCGGCGTGGAAGCTGGCGATGACCCCGGGCGACTTCCACTGGGGCAGCAACGGCAACGCGCTGAACCAGGCGGTGCTGCTGTTGCAGGCGTATCAGCTGGAGCACAAGCCGCAGTATCTGCAGGCCGCGCAGTCGCAACTGGACTACGTGCTCGGACGCAATCCGCTGGGCATGTCGTTCGTGACCGGCATCGGCGCACGCTCGCCGCTGCACATCCACCATCGCATCTCCATCGCCGATGGCGTCGCCCTGCCGGTGCCGGGCCTGCTGGTCGGCGGTCCGCAACCGGGCCAGCAGGATGCCAGGGTGTGCAAGCACGCCTACGCCTCGTCCCTGCCGGCGCTGTCCTACCTGGACCAGGAGTGCAGCTACGCCAGCAACGAAGTGGCGATCAACTGGAACGCGCCGCTGGTGTACGTGAGCGCGGCGCTGCAGAACCTGCAGCGCTGAGGTCACGCGGAGCTGCGGCTCAGGCGACCCGCGTACCGAAGATGCGGTCGCCGGCGTCGCCGAGGCCGGGCAGGATGTAGCCCTTGTCGTTGAGGTGGTCGTCGATCGCGGCGGTGTAGACCTCCACGTCCGGATGCGCCGCTTCCAGCGCCTGCAGCCCTTCCGGCGCGGCGACCAGGAAGATGCCCTTGATCCGCCGCGCGCCGGCGCGCTTGAGCATGTCCACGGTGGCGATCAGGGTGCCGCCGGTGGCCAGCATCGGGTCCAGGATCAGTGCGTCGCGTTCTTCCAGGCGGCCGGTGAGGCGCTCGAAGTAGGGCACCGGCTGCAAGGTCTCCTCGTCGCGCTGCAGGCCGACCACGCTGACCCGCGCCGTCGGAATCAGCGCCAGCACGCCGGGCAGCATGCCCAGCCCCGCGCGCAGGATCGGCACCAGGGTGATCTTGGCGCCGGCGATGCGTTGTACCTGGGTGGGGCCGGCCCAGCCCTCCATGGTGTGCGTTTCCGTCTCCAGGTCGGCGGTGGCCTCGTAGCCGAGCAGGGTACCCAGTTCGGTGACCAGTTCGCGGAAGCCCTTGGTGCTCAGCGCGGCATCGCGCAGCAGGCCGATCTTGTGCTGCACCAGCGGATGGCGGACTTCGACGATCTTCATGGGCGCACTCGCACGGGGGATGCGCACAGTGTGCCGCAGCCGCCGCGAGCGCCGCCAGTTGCGTGCAGCCACGAGTGCTGGCCACCGGAACCAGCCGGAGGCGCGAAATCCGGCCGGCAGCTCTGCCGGTCCGCCGCGTCGATGGCGGGGTAGAGGCGGCACTCGAAACGCGTGCCGATCGCCGCCACCAGGTGCCCGCGCGCCGAGAAGCCCGGCACGCCGATCCCGACCAGAAGGAAGGCTGGTTGCCAGCGAGGGTGGTGGTCGAATCGACCGGATGCAGCCGCGCCAGCGCGACTCACCGCGCCAGGCGGTAGAGCAGGAACCCTGCCAGCGCCAGCAGCGCCCAGCACGCCAGTCCCAAGACCCTCACGGCATCGTCGCTGGCGACCAGGCTGCCGCTGGCAGTGCAGTAGAACAGCGGTCGGCCGTGGCGGCGCTGCCCGGGCCGACGCGGTGGCCGGTCGCGGCGGGCCTTGGCGCGGATCCAGCCCAGCGACAGCACCGGCCATGCCAGGCAGCCACTCCCGTAGCCGAACAACTGCAGAACGCGTTCGAACAGCTGCCGGGCGATCGCCTCGGCCAGGTCCTGCAGCATGCGCCGGCCGGCCTCAGGCGGCTGCGGCCTGCGCCAGGCGCGGACCCTCGCGCAGCGCGCGGCCGATCAAGCCAACCAACAGATCCAGCTCGTCGCTGTCCATCGCGAAATGCGGGGTGAAGCGCAGCGAGTTCTCGCCGCCGTGGATCACGTTGACCCCGTGCTGGCGCAGCCATTCCTCGGTGGATCCGGCGCCGTAGCACTTGAACTGCGGGGCTAGCGCGCAGGAGAACAGCAGGCCGGTGCCCTGCACCTGGGTGATCAGCCCGCCGAGCTCGCTCTTGAGCTTCTCAAGTTTCTGCACCGCCTCGGCGCCGCGCGCGCGGATGTTGGCGCGCACCTGCGGGGTCAGCTGCGCCAGCGTGGCGCTGGCTACGTCCAGCGCGCGCGGGTTGCTGGTCATGGTGTTGCCGTAGGTGCCCCTGCGGTACAGCTGCGCGGCATGCTCGGTCACCGCCAGCACCGACAGTGGGTACTGCGCGGCATTGAGCGCCTTGGAATAGGTTTCCATGTCCGGCGCGTCGAGCTGTTCGAAGCCGGGGTAGTCCACCACCGACAGCACACCGTGCGCGCGCAGCCCGGCCTGGATCGAATCGACCAGCAGCAGGCTGCCGTGGGCGCGGGTCAACTCGCGCGCGGCGGCATAGAACGCCGGCGGCAGCGCGCGGCCCGGGTCGCCTTCGCCCATCACCGGCTCCAGGAACACCGCCTCGACGAAGCAGCCGTGCCGCTCGGCGTCGGCGAACGCGCGGCGCAAGGCCTCCACGTCGTAGGGCGCGATCGCGATCACCGAATCCTCGCCGCGATAGCTGGCCAGGTGCTGCACGTAGGCCTTGCGGCTGGAATCAGAATACAGCCCCGGCCGGTCGGTGCGGCCGTGGAAACTGCCCTTGACCACGATGCGCTTGATCCGGGCGCCGGCATGGCGCGCGCCGGGGTCGGTCTGCAGCTTGGCGTTGATGTCGGCGATGCGCGCGGCCAGGCCGACCGCTTCGGAGCCGGAGTTGAGGCACATGAACTTGCTGTACGGACAGCCGCCGCGGCTTTGGCCGATCTCGGCGCGCAGCGCGCGCTCGAAGCGCAGCTGCGCCAGGCTCGGGGTCATCACGTTGGCCATCGCCTGCGGCCGCGCCATCGCTTCCAGCACCGCGTCCGGGGTGTGGCCGAAGCCGAGCATGCCGTAGCCGCCGGCGTCGTACAGCACCGCGCCCTTCAGCGTGACCACCCATGGCCCGCGTGCGGCCAGCGCCACGTATGGGGTCACCGCGTCGTCGGCGTAGAAGTTGACGAAGCCGGCCTGCAGAGTGCGGATCTGCTCGATCTCGTCCAGTTCGAGCAGCTCGGCGAACTCCGTGGACAGGCGCGCATGGTCCGCCGCGGCGGCGTCGATCGCGGCGCCCAGCTGCGGGTGCGAGGCGGCCAGACGTTCGATGCTGGCATCGTCCAGGCCGGCGGTCAGGCGTTCGCCGGCATGGGCGCGCAGCGGGGCGAGGGGGCCGAGTACGGACATGCGGGATCTCCTGGAGGCGGGGCGTTTAGCGATAGGCTTTCTATTATCAGGACCGGATCGTCGGTTGGCAGAGTTGATTTGTGCAGGAAATCGGATAATTTCGTCGATTCGACGAAATCCGGCCGCGCATGAAGATCACCCCCTCCGACGAACGCCTGCTCTCGCTGCTGCGCGAGGACGCGCGCGCCTCCACCGCGCAGATCGCGCGCAAGCTTGGCCTGTCGCGCACCACCGTGCAGAGCCGGATCGAGCGGCTGGAGCGCGAGGGGGTGATCTGCGGTTACACCGTGCGCACCCGTGACGACTTCGAGCAAGGCCACCTCCGCGCGCACATCCTGATCACCGTGCTGCCGAAGAAGATGACCTCGGTGGTCAAGGCGCTGCGCGAGATCGACGAGGTCCGCATACTGCATTCGGTCAGCGGCTCCTACGACCTGATCGCGTTAGGCGTGGTGCCGGGCGTCAACGACATGGACGTGCTGACCGACCGCATCGGCGCGGTGGATGGGGTGGAGCGGACGACGTCGTCGATCATTCTTTCGACCAAGTTCGAGCGGTGAGGGGCCGGGAATCGGGAATGGGGAGTTGGGAATCGCAAAAGCGGACGGCTGCAGGAGCGCAGGATGCCGCTCTTGCGATTCCCGATTCCCCATTCCCGGCCGGCTACAATGGCCGGCCACCCGTACTGTGATGCGCCGGCCTTGAAGAAGTCCGATTTCCGCTACGAGCTGCCCGAGGAACTGATCGCCCAGGCGCCGCTTGCCGAACGTTCCGCCAGCCGCCTGCTGCTGGTGCCGCCGGCGCCAGGGCCGTTCGCCGACCGCCAAGTGCGCGATCTGCCCGACCTGCTGCAGCCGGGCGATCTGCTGGTGTTCAACGATACCCGGGTGATCCCGGCCCGGCTCTTCGGGCACAAGCGCAGTGGCGGGCGCGTTGAGATCCTGATCGAGCGCCTGCTCGGCGGCCAGCGCGCGCGCGCGCAGCTGGGCGTGAGCAAGTCGCCCAAGGCCGGTGCGCGCATCGCCCTGGATGCCGGCGGCGAGGCCGAGGTGCTGGACCGCGACGGCGAGTTCTACGTGCTGGAATTCCACGTGCCCGACACCCTGGAGGCGTGGCTGCAGCAGGCCGGACGCCTGCCGTTGCCGCCGTACATCCGCCGCGAGCCCGGGCTGGACGACCGCGAGCGCTACCAGACCGTGTTCGCGCGCCAGGCCGGTGCGGTCGCCGCGCCGACCGCCGGCCTGCATTTCGATGCGCCGTTGCTGGAGGCGCTGCAGGCGCGCGGCGTGAGCGTCGGCCATGTCACCCTGCACGTGGGCGCCGGCACCTTCCAGCCGGTGCGGGTGGAGGCGCTCGCCCAGCACGTGATGCACCTCGAATGGCTCAACGTCGGCGCCAGCCTGGTCGAGCAGGTGCGGCGCACGCGCGCCGCCGGCGGCCGCGTGATCGCGGTCGGGACCACGGTGGTGCGCGCGCTGGAAAGCGCCTCCAAGGATGGCGAGCTGCATCCGTTCGCCGGCGAGACGCAGATCTTCATCCTGCCCGGCTACCGCATCCGCAGCGTCGATGCGATGGTCACCAACTTCCACCTGCCGGAGAGCACGCTGCTGATGATGGTCTCGGCTTTCGCCGGCCGCGAGCGCATCTTCGACGCGTATCGGCATGCGATCGAACAGCGCTACCGCTTCTTCAGCTACGGCGATGCGATGTTGTTGTGGGGCGGGGAATCGGGAATGGGGAATGGGGCGTCGTAAAAGCCAGAAGCCGTTGCTCGGTCCGTTGTCGTTTCCATTTCCGATTCCCGATTCTCCATTCCCGGCCTCTCCATGTCCCGATTGCAGTTCCAGCTCGATACCACCGACGGCGCCGCGCGTCGCGGGCGCCTGACCTTCCCGCGCGGCACGGTGGAAACCCCCGCGTTCATGCCGGTCGGCACCTACGGCTCGGTCAAGGGCGTGCTGCCCGAGCAGATCAAGGCGCTGGGCGCGCAGATCATCCTCGGCAATACCTTACACCTGTACCTGCGGCCGGGCCTGGACGTGATCGGCGACCACGGCGGGCTGCACGGCTTCGCCCGCTGGGACGGGCCGATCCTGACCGATTCGGGCGGTTTCCAGGTGTTCTCGCTGGCGCACCGGCGCAAGATCAGCGAGCAGGGCGTGACCTTCGCCTCGCCGACCGACGGCGCCAAGGTGTTCCTGGGGCCGGAGGAGAGCATGCGGATCCAGAGGGTGCTCCACTCGGACATCGTGATGATCTTCGACGAATGCACCCCGTACCCCGCCACCGAGGACGTCGCGCGCCGCTCGATGGAGCTGAGCCTGCGCTGGGCGCAGCGCTCGCGCGATGCGCACGATGCCTTGAGCAACGACGCGGCGCTGTTCGGCATCGTCCAGGGCGGCGTGCATGCCGACCTACGCACGCGCTCGATCGAGGGCCTGCAGGCGATCGGCTTCGACGGCTACGCGATCGGCGGGCTGGCGGTGGGCGAGCCGGAGCACGAGCGCAACGCGATGCTCGAACACCTGCATCCGCGGCTGCCTGCCGACCGCCCGCGCTACCTGATGGGGGTCGGGCGGCCGGAGGACCTGGTCGAGGGCGTGGCCCGCGGCGTGGACATGTTCGACTGCGTGATGCCGACCCGCAACGCGCGCAACGGCCACTATTTCACTGCGTTCGGCACCGTACGCATCCGCAACGCCCGCTACGAGCGCGACCTGGCGCCGATCGAGCCGGGCTGCGGCTGCCACGCCTGCAGCGGCGGCTATACCCGTGCCTACCTGCGCCATCTGGACCGTTGCAATGAGATGCTGGCGCCGATGCTGGGCACCCTGCACAACCTCTGGTACTACCAGAAGCTGATGGCCGACATGCGCGCGGCGATCGCCGCGGGAACCTTTGCCCAGTTCCGGCGGTCCTTCTATGCGGCGCGCGGGGCGGAAGCGACACCGCTCCCATCGGAGCAGTGACAAATCCCCTCTCCCCCGGGAGAGGGGTTGGGGGAGGGTCCGGCGCGCAGCGTCTCGCGGAGTCTGGGTGCACCAGGCTGCGCCCGTACCCTCATCCGCCGCTGCGCGGCACCTTCTCCCCGTGGCAGAAGGAACAGCGGTCCCGGTGGGAGAGGAGAGGCGTTGCGGCCCGAACCAGGGGCAAGGAGAGATCGTGGCATAATCGGCGGCTGCTTGCCGCCTCCGGCGACAAACCAGCAGTCCGTGCCTTTCCCGGCGACGGGCTGCCCACACCATAGGACACACCGATGAACCCGCTCGATCTCCTGATTCCCGTGGCCCAGGCGCAGACCGCCGGCGCCGCTCCTGCCGCCGGTGGCGGCATGCAGATGTTCCTGCTGCCGATCATTCTGATCGCGGTGATGTACTTCGTGATGATCCGCCCGCAGATGAAGCGGCAGAAGGAGCACAAGTCGATGCTGGACAAGCTCGGTCGCGGCGACGAGGTCATCACCTCCGGCGGCGTGGCCGGCGTGGTCACCGACATCGGCGACAACTTCATCACTGTGGAAATCGCCGACAACGTGCGCATCCGCGTGCAGAAGGCAGCCATCGGCAACGTGCTGCCCAAGGGCACGCTGAAGTCCGCCTGATCCATTTCTCTTACTGCTAGGCGCGGCGCCGGCGTGGCGTCGCGCGGGGTCCTGCAATGCTCGAGTTTCCGCGCTGGAAGTATTTCCTCATCCTGACCGTGCTGGCGTTCAGCGCGTTGTACGCGCTGCCCAACGTCTACCAGAAGGACCCTTCGGTACAGATCACCGCCAGCCGCGGCGGCCAGCTCGACGAGGCCCTGCGCGAGCGGGTCAGCGCCGACCTCAAGGCGGCCGGGATCACCCCCAAGTCGGTGGCCAGGCAGGGCGATAGCCTGATGGTGCGCCTGCCGAGCCTGCAGGCGCAGACCCGCGCCAACGACATCCTGCGCCAGCAGGTGGGCGAGAACTACACGGTGGCGCTGAACCTGGCCTCGACCGTGCCGCAGTGGCTGTCGGCGATCGGCGGCAAGCCGATGGTGCTGGGCCTGGACCTGGTGGGCGGGGTGCACTTCGCGCTGCAGGTGGACCAGAAGGCGGCGCTGGACAAGCGCCTGGATGCTTTCGCCGAGGACATCCGCACCACCCTGCGCGACAACCGCATCGCCTACCGTTCGGTCGAGCGCCGTGCCGACAACAGCATCCAGGTCGGCCTGGGCGAGGGCGCCGACGCAGACGCCGCGCGTGCCGCGCTGGCCAAGGCGCAGCCGACGCTGAGCTATGCCGTGTCCGGGCAGGCCATCGCGGTCAGCGTGCCCGACGCCGAGCTCAAGCAGATCGCCGCCGGCGCGATCGAACAGAACCTGACCACGCTGCGCAACCGCGTCAACCAGCTGGGCGTGGCCGAGCCGATCATCCAGCGCCAGGGCGAGGACCGCATCGTGGTCGAGCTGCCCGGCGTGCAGGACACTGCCGAGGCCAAGCGCATGATCGGCGCCACCGCCACGCTGGAGTTCCGCGGCGTGGTCGAAGGCAATGCCGAGGATGCGGTGCGCACCGGCAACATCCCGCCGGAGGCCAAGGTGTTCCGCCTGCGCGACAGCGGCGCCCCGGTGCTGCTGAACAAGCGCGTGCTGGTGTCCGGCGACCAGATGGTCGGCGCGGTGGTCAGCAACGACCAGAACGGGCTGCCGGCGGTGTCGGTGACCCTCAACAACGTCGCCGGCCAGCGCATGTTCGACTACACCAGCGCCAACACCGGCAAGCTGATGTCGGTGGTCTACACCGAGCGCATCCCGACCGTGAGCATGGTCGACGGCAAGGAAGTGCGCAGCGTGCGGGTCAAGGAAGAGGCGCTGGCGCCGACCCGCATCGCCGGCGTGTTCGGCAAGAACTTCCAGACCACCGGCCTGGAGAAGGTCGAGGCCGAGAACCTGGCCAAGCTGCTGCGCGCCGGTTCGCTGGCCGCGCCGATGGATTTTGTCGAGGAATACGTGATCGGCCCGAGCCTGGGCGCGGAGAACGTCGAGCGCGGCGTCACCGCGGTGGTCTATGCGTTCCTGTTCACCCTGGTGTTCTTCGGCGTGTACTACCGCATGTTCGGCGCGATCACCTCGGTGGCGCTGCTGATGAACCTGCTGATCGTGGTCTCGGTGATGTCGCTGTTCGGCGCCACCATGACCTTGCCCGGCTTCGCCGGCCTGGCCTTATCGGTCGGCCTGTCGGTGGACGCCAACGTGCTGATCAACGAGCGTATCCGCGAGGAGCTGCGGCTGGGCGTACCGCCGAAATCGGCGATCGCCGCCGGTTACGAGAAGGCGGGCGGTACCATTCTCGACGCCAACCTCACCGGCCTGATCGTCGGCGTGGCCCTGTACGCGTTCGGGACCGGGCCGCTGAAGGGCTTCGCGCTGACCATGATCATCGGCATCTTCGCCTCGATGTTCACCGCGATCACCGTGTCGCGCGCGCTGGCGACGCTGATCTACAGCCGCCGCAAGAAGCTCAAGTCCGTCGCTATCTGATGCGAGTCCCTCGCAATATCCCGTACACATGCGAGTCCCTCGCCAAAGCCTGCACATCCCTGTGCGGCGTTTAAAAAATTGAAGAGCACGTCTCCATGAAAATTTTCCCGCTCCATCTGATCCCGAACGACACCAAGATCGACTTCATGCGTTGGCGGCGTCCGACCCTGGTGCTGATGCTGGTGCTGGCGGTGGCCTCGCTCGGGGTGATCTTCGGCAAGGGCTTCAACTACGCGCTGGAGTTCACCGGCGGTGCGCTGGTGCAGACCAGCTTCCAGAAGCCGGTGGACATCGACCACGTGCGCGAGCAGCTGGCCACGGCCGGCTTCGAGAACGCGCAGGTGCAGAACGTCGGCAGCGGCAACGCGATCGTGATCCGCCTGCAGCCGCAGGGCGAGCACAACAACGAAGACCTGACCAAGAACCTCGCCGAGCAGGTGCGCAAGGCGGTGACCACGGCGGAAAATCCGGCGACGGTGAAGCCGGGCGAATTCGTCGGCCCGCAGGTCGGCAAGGACCTGGCGCTGAACGGCGTGTACGCGACGCTGTTCATGCTGGTCGGCTTCCTGATCTACATCGCGTTTCGCTTCGAGTGGAAGTTCGCGGTGGTGGCCAGCCTGACCGCGCTGTTCGACCTGCTGGTGACGGTGGCCTACATTTCGCTCACCGGCCGCGAATTCGACCTGACCGTGCTGGCCGGCATGCTGTCGGTGATGGGTTTTGCGATCAACGACATCATCGTGGTGTTCGACCGCGTGCGCGAGAACTTCCGCAGCCTGCGCGTGGAACCGGTGGAAGTGCTGAACCGCTCGATCAACCAGACCCTGTCGCGCACCGTGATCACCGCGGTGATGTTCTTCCTGTCGGCGCTGGCGCTGTACCTGTACGGCGGCACCTCGATGGAAGGCCTGGCCCTGACCCACATGATCGGCGCGGTCATCGTGGTGGTGTCCTCGGTGATCGTGGCGGTGCCGTTGCTGTCGATCGGCCCGTTCCAGGTGACCAAGCAGGACCTGCTGCCCAAGACCAGGGATGTGGAGGCGTTGGCGCGGAGGCCCTGAGGGGGCCGGGACTGGGGACTGGGGACTGGGGACTCGGGACTCGGAAGAGCCGGGACCGGGGGCCAGGGACCAGGGACCAGTAAAAGCGCTTCTCGCTGCGGCGGGAATCAGTGCAAAAAAAGCCGCGCATCTGCGCGGCTTTTTTGTTTCGAACGGCTGTCGGCGGATACGTGTCGCAATCGCGCTCTAGGCTCATGTTCTTCCGGGTCCCGAGTCCCGGCTCCTCAATCAAAACTTCGCGTCGAACTCCGCCGCATACCCGGTGTTGATGATCAGCTTCTGCAGCGCGTCGCTGACCTTGATGTTGCCGGCCACGATCTGGTACTGCGGGACGCCGCGGTCGTCGATGCGGCCCGGGGTGGCGCCCTTGAAGTCGGTGATGCGGCCGCCGGCCTCGCGCACCAGCAGCACGCCGGCGGCGATGTCCCAGGCCTTCACCCCCGCCTCGAAGTAGGCGTCGGTGCGGCCGCAGGCCACGTAGGCCAGGTCCAGCGCGGCCGAGCCGGTGCGGCGGATGTCCTCGGCCTGCACCATCAGTGCGTCCACGCACTTGAGCTGGGCGCTGGTGCGCTTGCGCTCGCGCGGGGCGAAGCCGGTGTTGACCATCGCCCCGCTCAGGTCCTTGCGCTCGCTGACGCGGATGCGGCGGTCATTGAGTACCGCGCCGTTGCCGCGGCTGGCGGTGAACAGCTCGTTGCGCAGCGGATCGAAGATCACCGCGTCGATCGGCTCGCCGTTCTCGACCAGCGCGATCGACACGCAGTAGTGCGGGAAGCCGCGCAGGTAGTTGCTGGTGCCGTCGAGCGGATCGATCACCCACATGTAGCGGCCGCCGCCCTGCACGCCGCCTTCCTCGCCCATCACCCCGTAATCGGGATAGGCGCGGCGCAGTTCCTTGACGATCACTTTCTCCGCGTCGGCATCGACTTCGCTGGCGTAGTCCATGCGGTCCTTCTGCACCACGTTCAGCGCTTCCAGCCGGTTGATATGGCGCAGCAGCACATTGCCGGCGAGGCGGGCGGCCTTGACCATGACGGTGACGGCGGGTTTTTGCATGGCAACGGCTCCCGAGAGGGCGGAGAAGGATCTGGCGGAGGAAAAGAACAGTCCGGCGCGAAGGCCGGCCGCGCAGTTTACCATCTACGCCCCGTTCGCTCCGCATCTTCCTGCCATGACCGCTTCTGCCCGCATCCGCTTCGTTCTGGTCGGTACCCAGCATCCCGGCAACATCGGCGCGGCGGCGCGGGCGATGAAGACCATGGGCCAGGCGCGGCTGGTGCTGGTGGCGCCGGAGCGCGCGCTCGACGAGGACGCCTACCGGCGCTCGGCCGGCGCCGAGGACCTACTGCAGCAGGCGCCGGTGCTGGCCACCCTGGCCGAGGCGGTGGCCGATTGTCAGTTGGTGCTCGGCTGCACCGCGCGCAGCCGGCGGGTGTCGCTGGAAGAGCTGCTGCCGGTGGACGGCGCGCAGCGCCTGGTGACCGCCGCCGCGCAGGCCGAGGTGGCGCTGGTGTTCGGCCGCGAGCGCACCGGCCTGACCAACGAGGAACTGCAGCTGTGCCACGCGGCGGTGCACATTCCTTCCGATCCCGCGTTTAGCTCGCTCAACCTGGCCGCTGCGGTGCAGGTGCTGGCCTATGAGCTGCGCCTGGCGCACTTGCGCGGCGCGGGCACCGCGCCAGTGGCGCCGGAACCCGGTTTTCGCGAGGCCGCGGCCAGCCATGCGCAGCTGGAAGGCCTGTTCGGGCAGTTGGCCGACACCCTGGACGATATCGACTTCCACAAGGGCCGCGCGCCGGATTCGGCGATGCGCAAGCTGCGCCGGCTGTTCCTGCGCAACGCGCTGAGCGAGCAGGAAGTGCGGCTGCTGCGCGGGATCCTGTCCGATGCGCAGCGCATGGCGCGGCTGGCCGGACAGGCGCGTAGTTAGTTTCGGGACTCGGGATCCGGGACTCGGCTAAGCAGGAGCCCTAGTCTTTGGTAGCTGGTCGCTTGCTGTGGTGCACGGCACGTTCGCTTCCTTGCCGCGCCATGGGCGCCCCGAGTCCCCAGTCCCGAGTCCCCGCCTTCACAGCTGTCGCCAGCTGACGCTTTCGGCTAGGCTTATGGAGTCTACATGGGGAATGTGGTTTGCAAAGTTCGCGGTGGCGTGTCGTCATGGTGTGGCTGGCGCTGGCGATCTGCTGGCCCTCGGTGGTGCACGCGCGCCCGTCGGTGTTGGTGCTGGGCCGCATCAGCGACAACCCCAAGGCCCATTACGAGCAACTGAAACCATTGCTGGATTACGTGGTGCCGCGCATGCGCGATGTCGGCATCACCTCCGGGCAGATCCTGATGGCGCGCGACAGCCAGCAGATGAGCAGCTACCTGCGCCGCGGCCGGGTCGACTGGATCACCGAAACCGCGGCTACCGCGATGGCGCTGCAACAGCGCGGCGGGGTGCGGCCGTTGCTGCTGACCGAGCGTGGCGGGGTGCGCGAGTACCACACCGTGTTCTTCGTGCGCCGCGACGGTCCGCTGCACACCCTGTGCGACCTGCAGGGACGGACCCTGGCGCTGCAGAGCACCTTGTCCACCAGCGCCTACCTGGTGCCGATGATGACCCTGTTCGAACACGACCTGCACCCGGAGATACTGCTCTCGCCGAAGGATCAGGCCTCGGCGAACACGGTTGGCTACGTGTTCGCGCGCTCCGAGCTCAACATCGCCTCCTACGTGCACAAGCACTTGGTGGACGCCGGCGCGCTGAGCAACCTGGACTGGGACGACGACCGCCGCGTGCCGCCCACGTTACGCCGCGATTTTAGAGTGATCTACCGTACCGAGCCGTTCCCGCGTGCGGTGGAGATGGTCCGCGGCGACCTGGCCTCGCCGGTGGAGGCGCGTCTGCGCGAGGTGTTGCTGGAAGCCGCCGACGACCCGCAGGGCAGCGCCGCGCTGCACAAGTTCTTCGGCACCTCCGGCTTCTACCCGGTCGATCGGGCCTCGCAGAAGCGGCTGGATCAGCTGCGTGCCGGCGTTGCGCAGGTCAAGCTGGAAGTGGAATGAAGAGGCTGCGCTTCGGACTGCAGGCCAGGTTCCTGCTGGCGATGGGCGTGGCCGCGTTGCTGATCCTGGCGATCCTGGCGTTGATGCTGGAGCGGCAGGCGGCGATGCACAACGAGGTGCGCACGCTCAGCGGCAACGTGATCCATGGCCTGTTCGACCGTAGCATGCGCACCCGCGGCGAAACCCTGGCACGGCAGCTGTCCGATTCGCTGGCCAATCCCGTGTACTACTCCGACCTGGACGCGATCGGCACCCAGGTGCGCGCGGCGCTGGGTTACGTGGCGGTGGCCTACGTGCTGGTGTACGACGCCGACGGGCGCCTGATCCACGACGGCAGCGACGATCTGCCCGGCTACGGCCAGCGCATGCGCGGCCCGATGGCCGATGCGGCGATCAAGGCCAATGGCCTGCTGGCGCAGGAGTCCGACGAGATCCTGGATGTGTCGATGCCGATCATGATCGGCGACCAGCGCGTGGGTGGGGTACGCGTGGGCATGTCCTGGACGCGGGCGTTGGTCTACGAGCGCAAGGCCGGCGAGAACCTGGACGAACGCCTGGGCGCGTTGGGCAAGCGCCACCTCGGCTGGCTGCTGCTGCTGCTGGCGGCGCTGGCGCTGACCGCGGTGATGGTGGCGATCTACGTGCAGCGCACGCTGGTGGCGCCGGTGCGCTGGCTGGCCGCGGCCGCGCGCCAGATCGAGGCCGGCGACTACGTCGTGGAGCGCCGCGACAGCGGTCGCCACGACGAGGTCAGCGAACTGCTGCGCGCATTCGTGCGCATGAGCGAGGCGATCGCGCGCCACGACCGCGACGTGCGCCACATGGCCTACACCGACGCCTTGACCGGGCTGACCAACCGGCTCGCGTTCCGCGAGGCGCTGGACCACCGCATGCTGTCCGCGCGCGCCTCGCACCGGCGCCTGGCGCTGTTGTTCGCCGACATCGACGACTTCAAGCGGATCAACGACACCCTCGGCCACGAGGCCGGCGACGAGGCGCTGCTGCAGTTCGCGCGGCGCATCCAGCTAGCGGTGGAACAGTTGGGCGGGCACGACGCGTTGCTGGCTCGCTTCGGCGGCGACGAATTCGTGATCCTGGTCGAGGACGAGCATGCGGTGCAAGCCGCCACCGGCCTGGCCGAGCGTCTGGTGCAGGAACTGCGTGAGCCGCTGCGGATCCAGGACCGTGAAGTGTTCATGGGTACCTCGATCGGCATCACCGTCTACCCCGGCGATGCCGAGGACGCGTCGGCGCTGCTGAAGAACGGCGACATCGCGATGTACCAGGCCAAGCTGGCCGGCAAGAACTGTCACCGTTTCTACAGCCGCGCGATGGACTACGCGGTGGAACGGCGCTTGCACATGGAGCACGAGTTGCGCGGCGCCTGGGACCGCGACGAACTGAAGCTGGTGTACCAGCCGATCTTCCGCACCGTGGACCGGCGCATGGTCGGTGTGGAGGTGCTGCTGCGCTGGCAGCACCCGGCGCTGGGCACGATCTCGCCGACGGTGTTCATCGACGTGGCCGAGCAGAGCGGGCTGATCGAGAGTATCGGCTCCAAGGTGCTGCGTGCGGCCTGCCTGGAGGCCACGCACTGGCAGCGCTTCGACGGCAGTTGCGACCTGTTCGTGTCGGTCAACGTGTCGCCGCGGCAGCTGCGCAGCGGCGACCTGCCGGAAATCGTCGCCGACTGCCTGCGCGAATCCGGGCTGCCGGCGGCGCAGCTGCACCTGGAGCTGACCGAGACCGCGGTGATCGGCGACGAGCTGAAGGCCGCGAGCATGCTGGCGCGACTGCACCGCACCGGGGTCAAGGTATGGCTGGACGACTTCGGCACCGGCTTCTCCGGCCTGAGCCACCTGCGCCAGGTGCCGGTGGACGGGGTCAAGATCGACAAGAGCTTCGTCGCCGACCTGCAGCGCGACCCCGACGACCTGGCGCTGACCACCGCGATCATCGCGATGGCGCATTCGCTGGGCATCACCGTGGTCGCCGAGGGCATCGAGCAGGAAGTGCAGTTCGAACTGCTGCGCGAGCGCGGCTGCGAACTGGGGCAGGGCTTCTGGCTCAGCCACCCGCTCAGTGCCGCCGAATTCCGCCAGCTGCTGGCCAGCGAGGGCATGCCGCGCGGTCAAGTCTAGTTCGGGACCGGGACCGGGACTCGGAAGAGCGGGGTTCACCGTGCTGCAAGATCCCGAATGAAAAATGGCCGCGCGGATGGCGGCTTTTTATTCGGTGAAGGCCAGGGGAATGGGGTGTCGCCATCGTTCCCGGCGTTCCGGCTTTCGCTGTTCCGGGTCCCCGGTCCCGAGTCCCGACAAAACCTACAGCGCCCGCTTCCCCGTATCGCCAGCAATCTCACGCACCAGATTCGGCACCAGATACCCGGACAGCCGGGCGGCCAAGGCCTGGTGCAGCGCGCGCGCGGTGGCGTCGTCCACTTCGAAATGGGCTACGCCCTCGACCCGATCCAACTGGTGCAGGTAGTACGGCAGCACGCCGGCGGCGAAGCTGCGCTCGCTCAGCGCGGCCAGCGCGGCGACGCTGTCGTTGACCCCGCGCAGCAGTACCGCCTGATTCAGCAGGTGCGCTCCGCTGCCACGCAGCTGCGCCAGCGCGGCATCCACGCTGGCGTCGAATTCGTTGGCGTGGTTGGCGTGGATCACGAACGCCACCGGCCACGGCAGTGCGCGCAGCCAGGCAAGCAGCGGCGCATCGACGCGCTCGGGCAGTACCACCGGCAAGCGGCTATGGATGCGCAGGCGTTTGAGATGCGGAATGTCCGCGAGCGCCTCGGTCAGCTCGACCAGCTTGGAGGTGGCCAGCGACAGCGGGTCGCCGCCGGACAGGATCACCTCGTCGATGTCCGGGTCGGCGGCGATCGCCGCCACCGCCTCGCGCCAGCCGTCGCGTGCGGCGGTTTCCTCGGCATACGGGAAGTGGCGGCGGAAACAATAGCGGCAGTGCACCGCGCAGCTGCCGGTGGCGACCAGCAGCGCCCGGCCGCGGTATTTCTGGATCACCCCGTCGGCCTTCTTGGCCGCCGCGTCGCCCACCGCGTCCAGCGCGAAGCCCGGCACCCGGCGCAGTTCGGCGCCGATCGGCAGCACCTGGCGCAGCAGCGGATCGTGCGGGTCGCCATGGCGCATGCGCGCCACGAAGCCGCGCGGCACGCGCAGCGCGAACTGCGTCGCAGCCTGTTCGGAGACGCCGAGCGCCTGCGCATCAAGCCCCAGCAACGCCAGCAACTCGCGCGGGTCGCGCACGGCATCGCGCCACAGCTGCTGCCAGCGCGGTGCAGTCAGGACGGCGGGGGACGGGGACGGCTGCATCGGGCGGTGGGCTGCGGTTATCATATGCGGTCATAAAACGAGTGCCCGCCGGTGCGGCGGGGCTTTCCATTCTATCCGGCCGGCCGCCGAACGCGGCGGGTTTGCCTTACCCGAGGAGTTTCAGATGGCCAGCTACGGCATGAACGACGTCAAGAACGGGATGAAGATCCTGGTCAACAGCGAGCCCGCGATCATCACCGATACCGAATACGTCAAGCCGGGCAAGGGCCAGGCCTTCACCCGCATCAAGTACCGCTTCATCAAGTCCGGGCGCGTGGTCGAACTGACCATGAAGGCGACCGACAGCCTGGAAGCGGCCGACGTGGTCGATACCAACATGCAGTACCTGTACACCGACGGCGAGTACTGGCACTTCATGCAGCAGGAGACCTTCGAGCAGGTGCAGGCCGACAAGACCGGCGTCGGCGACGCCGCCAAGTGGATCAAGGGCGAAGAGGATTGCGTGGTGACGCTGTGGAACGGCACCCCGATCCAGGTCACCCCGCCGAACTTCGTCGAACTGAAGATCGTCGAGACCGACCCGGGCGTGCGCGGCGACACCTCCGGCGGCGGCGGCAAGCCGGCCACGCTGGAAACCGGTGCCGTGGTGCGGGTGCCGCTGTTCGTCGGCCAGGACGAAATCATCAAGGTCGATACGCGCTCGGGCGAGTATTTCTCGCGCGTCAAGTAAGCCCACGGCCGGCGCGGCCGGGCGGCACCTGGCCGCCCGCTGGCAGCCGGCAGCGGCTGCGCTGAACGGCAGCAGGTCGCACGGGTTCGCCGCGTGCGGCCGCCACGCCGATGCAATGCCGAATCGCCGTGCGGCGATCGCGGCCGATCCGTTTCCAGGAATTCCCGCGACCATGAGCCACGCCGCCAGCGCCGATGCCAAGTACCCGCACGACCGGGTCGTGTTCTTCAGCGGTGCGGTGTTCGCTATCGCCATCACCTTGCTGGCGGTGGAGATCAAGGTGCCGGGGCATGCCCAGGTCGAGGCCGCCGGCGGCATCCTGGCCGCGTTGCGGCACATGCTGCCGCTGTTCATCGGGTTCGCGGTCAGCTTCCTGGTCACCGCGCTGTTCTGGAAGTCGCATCTGCAGCTGTGCCGGCACACCCGCCAGTTCGACGAACGGCTGATCTGGCTCAACGTGCTGCAACTGTTGCTGATCGGCCTGCTGCCGTTTTCCACCGCACTGTATTCGGACTATTTCGGCAGCCACGAGGCGTTCGCGGTGTATTGCGCGCATCTGGCCGCGATCGGTGCGGCCGCCTACCTGATGCATGCCTACGCGGTGCGCAAGGAAGGCCTGGTGCAGCGGCTGGGCGCGCTGCAGGCGCGAGCGATGACGCTGCGCGTGGCGGTCGCGCCGGTGGTGTTCGCGCTGTGCATTCCGCTGGCGATGGTTGCGCCGCTGCTTGGGCGGCTGGGCTTCGTGGCCGTGTTCGTGCTGCAGTGGGGGGTGATGCGCGTGTACCAGCGGCGCATCGACCAGGCCCAGGCGGCAACCTGATCTTTCCTTTTCCAGAGCGCTTGCGATGACCTCCATTCCCGAATCCTGCGACCTGCTGATCGAAGCCGGTTACGTGGTCCCGATCGAACCGCATGCGGTGGTGCTGGAAGACCACGCGGTGGCGGTGCGCGGCAGCGAGATCGTCGCGGTGTTGCCGCGCGCCGAGGCGCAAGCGCGTTTCGCCGCCGCGCGCACCGTGTCGCGCCCGGACGCGGCGCTGCTGCCGGGCCTGGTCAACGCGCACACCCACAACCCAATGACGCTGTTGCGCGGCATCGCCGACGACCTGCCGCTGATGGTGTGGTTGCAGCAGCACATCTGGCCGGTGGAGACCGCGGTGATCGGCCCGGAGTTCGTCGCCGACGGCACCGCGTTGGCGATCGCCGAGATGCTGCGCGGCGGCACCACCTGCGCCAACGAGAACTACTTCTTCTCCGACGTGCAGGCCGCGGTGTACAAGCAGCACGGTTTCCGCGCGCGCGTGGGCACGGTGATCATCGATTTCCCGACCGCCTGGGCCAAGACCTCCGACGAATACTTCGAACGCGCCTGCGAGGTGCACGACCAGTGGCGCAACGATCCGCTGATCGGCATCGCCTTCGCCCCGCACGCGCCGTACACGGTCAACGACGCCAACTTCGAGCGGGTGCGGATGCTGTCCGACCAGCTCGACGTGCCGGTGCACCTGCACACCCACGAGACCGCGCAGGAAATCGCCGACTCGCTCAAGCAGTACGGCCAGCGCCCGCTGGCGCGGCTGGACCGGCTCGGACTGGTCAACGATCGCCTGATCGCAGTGCACATGACCCAGCTCACCGACGCGGAGATCCACCTGTGCGCCGAGCGCGGGGTCAGCGTGGTGCATTGCCCCGAATCCAATCTCAAGCTCGCCTCCGGCTTCTGCCCGGCCTGCGCGCTGCAGCGTGCGGGCGTGAACCTGGCGATCGGCACCGACGGCTGCGCCAGCAACAACGACCTGGACATGTTCAGCGAGAACCGCACCGCGGCGATCCTGGCCAAGGCGGTGGCCAACGACGCCACCGCGCTGGATGCGGCGACCACGCTGCGCGCGGCCACGCTGGGCGGCGCGCGCGCGCTGGGCTTCGGCGAGAAGATCGGTTCGATCGAGGTCGGCAAGCAGGCCGACCTGATCTGCGTGGACCTGTCGGCGCTGGAGACCCAGCCGCTGCACAACGTGCTGTCGCAGCTGGTGTACGCGGCCGGCCGGCAGCAGGTCAGCGACGTGTGGATCGCCGGCCAGCGCAAGCTCGAACAGCGCGTGCTGGTGGACATGGATACGGACGCGCTGGTCGCCAACGCGCGGCAGTGGCGCGAACGCATCCGCAGCGTGCACGCTTGATCTGCTTTCCTGCCGTGCCGCGATCCGCGCGCGGCCCAACCGAGATGCCGCCATGAACGCTTCCACTGCCAACGCCTCCGCCAACTTCGATCAGGCCGAACTGGACAAGTTCGGCGCCCTGGCTACCCGCTGGTGGGACGCCGACGGCCCGCAGAAACCGCTGCACGCGCTTAACCCGGTGCGCCTGCGCTACGTCGCCGAGCGCCTGTCGCTGCGCGGCACCAGCGTGCTCGACGTAGGCTGCGGCGGTGGCCTGCTCAGCGAGGCGCTGGCCAAGGAGGGCGCGCAGGTCACCGCGATCGACCTGGCCCCGGAACTGGTCAAGGTGGCGCGGCTGCACCAGCTCGAGTCCGGGGTGGAGGTCGATTACCGCGTGCAATCGGTCGAGGACCTGGCCGCCGAGCGCCCGGGCAGCTTCGATGCGATCACCTGCATGGAGATGCTCGAACACGTCCCCGATCCGGCGGCGATCGTGCGCGCCTGCGCGCGCCTGCTCAAGCCCGGCGGCCAGCTGTTCCTGTCCACGCTCAACCGCACCCCGGCCGCGTTTGCGCTGGCCATCGTCGGTGCCGAGTACGTGGCGCGGCTGCTGCCCACCGGCACCCACCGCTACCAGGATTTCATCAAGCCGGCCGAGCTGGCGGCGTGGCTGCGTCAGGCCGAGCTGCAGTTGCACGACGTCAGCGGCATGCTCTACGAGCCATGGCGCAACCGCGCGCGGCTGTCCACGCGCACCGAGGTGAATTACCTGGCGTGTGCGCTGAAGCCAGGAAGCGGGAATGGGCAGTAGCGAATCGGCACCGCCGGCGTGCGGCGGATTTCCGCGCGCGGTGCTGTTCGACCTGGACGGCACGCTGCTGGACAGCGCGCCGGACCTGCTGGCCGCGGCCAATGCGCTGCTGGCCGAACGCGGGCGTGATGCGCTGACCCTGGAGCAACTGCGCCCGGTGGTGTCCAAGGGCTCGCGGGCGATGTTGGGCGTCGCGTTTCCCGAGCTGCCGGCCGCCGCGCACGATGCGTTGATTCCCGATTTCCTGCGCCAGTACGAAACGCTGATCGGCCGGCATTCGCAGTTGTTCGACGGTATCGCGGCATTGCTGCAGCGGCTGGAGGATGCAGGCTGCGTGTGGGGCATCGTCACCAACAAGCCCGAATACCTGGCGCGGCTGATCCTGCCGCAACTGGGCTGTGAACGGCGTTGCGCGGTGCTGATCGGCGGCGACACGCTGGCCGAGCGCAAGCCGCATCCGTTGCCGTTGCAGGTGGCGGCGCAGCGGCTGGGCGTGGCGCCGGAGCGGATCGTCTACGTCGGCGACGACGAGCGCGACATCCTCGCCGCGCGCGCCGCCGGCATGGCCTCGGTGGCGGTGTTGTGGGGATATCGCCTGGAGGGCGACGATCCGCTGGCCTGGCACGCCGATGCGCTGGTCGCCGCGCCGGCCGACTTGCTCGATGCGCGCGCCTGGCCCGGCGCGCCGCAGCTTCCCTGACCTTCCGGACGTTCCGATCGCATGAGCAGTACCTCCGCCCTGGATGCCTTCCTCGACAAATGGCGCAGCCGCTGGCCGGAATGGACGGTGGCCGAGACCTTCGTGCCGGCGCCGCAGCGCACGCGTGCGGTGGCCTGGTTCGCGCTGCTGCAGGAATTCGACGACATCCTCAACATCGCCGGCGATCCGCTGCCGGCCGACGCCAAGCTGGCGTGGTGGGGCGAGGAATTGCGCAGCTGGGCCGCGCAGCGCTCGCGGCATCCGCTGGGGCGGGTGCTGGAGCCGGTCGCCGCGCCCTGGGCGGCGCTGGCCGAGGCCTTGCCGGGGCTGCTCGCCTCGCGTGCGGCCGCGGCCGATCCGGCGCATGCCTACGCGCGCCTGGAGGCGTTCGCGCTGGCCGCGGCGCAGGTCGAATGCGCGGTGTTCGAGGGCCAGCGCGACGCGGCGGCGGCGCTGGCCACGCAGGTGCTGGCGCAGCGCCTGGCCGACGCCGGCATCGCCGCGGTGCCGTTGTCGCTGCGCGGTGGCGGCGACGCGGCGCAGGCACAGCAGCGCTGGGCGCAGGCCTTGCTGCAACGCTGGCCGCGGCGCGTGCACGGGCCACGGCCGCGGCGCATCCTGGCGGCGCTGGCGCGTGCGCGGATCGCGCAGCAGGCCCGCGCCGCGCGCAAGCCGCCGAGCCAGATGGCCACGCTGTGGCGCGCCTGGTGGGCCGGCCTGGGCTGAGCGCCACGGCGCGCCCCAGTCACGCAACTCAGTCGGCGCTGCCGGCGCCGCTGTTGGTGTATTCGTAGAAGCGGTTGACCGATTGCGTGCAGCCGCTGCTGCAATACGGGCGGCCGACCGTGAAAGCGTTCCATGGCGCGCTCTTGCGCACGTGCGCGCCGAGGCTGGACTCGCGGATCACCACCTTGCCGTTGGGCGAGCTGCCGTTGACGTAGTTGGACAGGCTGCCGACGCTCTCGTCCCAGGCGCGGCCCAGGGACACGGTGTTCGCCGCCGCGCCGCCGACCGCGTCGAAGCTGCTGGCGACGGCCAGCAAGCCGTAGCCGCTGCCGGGGCGGGTGCTGGGCGCGAAGATCACCCCGCCGTTGCCGGCGCCGCGGCGCGTGGCGGTGTAGCGGATACTGCTGCCGGAGAACACCGCCACGCCGGAGCCGAAGATGAAGTCGGTGTCGCCCTCGATGCTGCCGCCCTTGAAGAACGCTCGGATCACCTTGTTGGCGCTGGCGGCGCTGACCAGCAAGATGTCCTGGTTGCCGGTGAGCGCTACGTTCTCCAGCACCGCTTTGTCGCCGCGCAGCGCCAGCGCCACTGCGGACTGGTTGCTGCTGGCGTAGGTGCCTTCGACGTAGCTGTTGACGATCGCTAGGTTGCGCGCCTGGAACTGCGCCGCGCGCACGGTGACGGTGCCGCTGTCGGAGGTGCCGACCGCGGCCTGCACGCTGCGGTAGCGAGTGGAGCCGTCGGCGGCGTTGGCCATGCCGCCGCCGTCGCCGAAGATGGGATCGGTTGCTCGGCCGCAGCGGAATCGCATCCCAGGACAGCCGCTGGCAGTGCGCGCGCTCGGCGTAGGCTGTTGCGCAGCGCCACGCTGTTGCGCGAGGCGCTGCGTGCGGATGCACAGGGCGCGTGCGCTGTTGCAGGACGCCGACACCCATGGCGCCGCTGCGCGCGCGGTGCCGGGCGGGCGCGTCTGCTTGCCGCCGCCCATCGTCACATCAGCGGCTTGTTCGCAGCGGTGCCGCCCATCGCCTGGAGCGCTGCGCCAGCGCGGACGCGGCGAGCCGCATCTGCGCTGGCGACAGCGATGCCGCAGCCCCGTGCGGATGCCGGCGCTGCGCATGCTCGACGCGTGCGATCAGATCGGCGAATCGGCCAGTACGCTGCTGTAGGTGACGAATGCCGCGCTGCAGTCCAGCGGCTTGCCGGTTCCGGGCTGGCCCTGCAACTGCACGTCGTACTGGGTGGAAGGGGCCAGCAGGTTGGCGAAGCTGACCGGTCCGCCGCTGAAGCTGAAGTGGGTGGCCGCCGGATTGGCGTTCGGCCCGCCATTGTGCGGCGCGGCGAAGGAAATGGCGCCGCCCTCGAGCACCACGTTGTCCAGTGCGAGCGTGATCGGATAGGACAGCTTCGCGTCGCGGTAACCGTAGAAACTCAACTGGCCTGCGCCGAAGTCGCGTGAACCCAGCGAATGCACGTTGCGCAGCGTGATGTTGTCGAAACGCGGGTACGCGCTGCCGAGATCGGCATTGGCCGGCTTGCTGTAGAACGCGTCGAACACCAGCGGGCGTGCCACGTTGCGCATGCAGATGTTCTCGAAGGTGATATCGGAGACCTGGCCGCCGCGGGTACGGTCGGACTTGATGCGCAGGCCGTTGTTGGCGGCGGGGTCCTTGATCGCGTCGTTGCTGTTGAAGCCGTCGATGCTCAGGTTCTGCACCAGGACGCGGCGTATGCCGGTATCGGTTTCGCTGCCGAAGGACATGCCATGGCCGTAGTAGAACTGGTTGTTGACGAAGGCCATGTCGGTGGACGGATTACTGGATTTGGCGCTTGCGTGCGCCTTGATGGCCACGTCGTCGTCGCCGGTGCTGATGTAGGAATACGCCAGCAGCACGTTCCTGGACTGGCCGGGGTCGAAACCGTCGGTGTTCTTGGCCGTTTCCGGGGTGAAGCAGGTGGCGGGCGTGCGCTGGTCCGGCGTGCTGCCGGCCGGGCAAGCGTAGCCTGGCCGGGTGTAGACCAGGCTCGGGCTGAGGATCTTGATGCCCCAGGCGGTCACGCCGCTGACGTTGTCGGTGACCACATGGAAATTGGGCGAATTCTCCAGGGTCAGCGCATACAGGGTGAAATCCTTGCTGTTGTCGATCTGCAGCAGGCGCGGCGCGTGCTGCACCAGCCCCTGGCTCACGTTCTGGTAGGCCACGTCCCACCAGCTGCGCTTGCCGGCGTTCGGGCCTGCGGTCAGCACGCTACCGCCGCGTCCTTCGATCTTGCCGCCGCCGACCAAGCCGCTGTTGCTGATCGCGTTGCCGTAGATCAGCGGCTTACAGGATTTGCCCTTGTCGGTGTTGGCGATGCCGCAGGTGCCCAGGCCGTTATCGTAGTCGCGCGGATTGCGCGAGCCGAACAAGGTGACGCCCTGGTCGATCCACAGCGTCACTCCGCTCTTGAGGGTCAGTGGGCCGCTGAGGAAGCCGGATGCGCCATGGGCGCCGGTCACCAGCTGTACCGCGCTGCCGGCAGGGCAATCGCTGATCGCATCCTGGATGCGCAGCGTGTCCGGCGCCGAGTAGGCCGGGTCGGCATCGACGCCGTCGAGCGAACCGCCGATTGGTTGCAGCGTCGCCGCCAGTGTCATGCACACGTTCTGCGGCAGCGTTGGCTGATCGATTGTGCCCCAGCCGGTACTGACGTTGGGTGCCTCGTCGCGCTGGGCGAGAGGCGGGCGCACGGCTGCGTTGGCATGCAGCGAGGCGATCGCCAGCAGCGGCAGGGCGAGGTTGAGACGGGACATCGCGCTTGCGGTGGTCATGAGGTGGGGTCTTCGGGTTTGACGAGGGAAGGGGAATGGAGACGCCGGATGCCGGCCCCGGCAGCCGCGCGAACGGCCGCGCGGCCGGGGCGGCGCGATTCAGTCGGCGCTGCCGGGGCTGGTATTGGCATATTCGTAGAAGCGGTTGCTGGCGTACGCGCAATCGGCGCTGCAATAAGGGCGCTTGACGGTGGACATACTCCATGGCGCTTGCTTGCGGATGTGCGCGCCAAGCAGCGAATTGCGTATGGTCACCTGGCCATTGGGCGATGTGCCGTTCACATAATGGGTGAGGTCGGGGACGCTCTGGTCCCAGGCGCGGCCCAGATAGACCGCGTTGTCGGCGATATCGCCGATCAGGTCGAACACGCTTTCGATGACGAGAAAGCCATTGGCGCTGCCGGGCAGGGTGCTGGGTGCGAAGAGATAGCGGCCAAAATCGCCGCCCGTGCGCCTGGCGTCGTAGCGAATGATGCTGTGGGAAAACACCGCGATGCCCGGGCCGAAGATGAAGTCGTCGTCGCCCTGCACCAGGCAATTCTTGAAGTACGCACGGATCAGCGACGCGGGGTTGCTGGCGCCGACCAGCAAGGTGTCCTGGTTGCCGAGCAAGGCCACGTCTTCGAAGGCCGTCTTGTCGCCGCGCACGTTGATGGCGACCGCCGCCTGATTGGTGCCGGCATAGGTACCCTCCATATAGGTGTTGGCGATGGTCAGGTTGCGCGCCTGGAACGCGCCTGCGTTGACCGTGACCGTGGCGCTGCCGGAGGTGCCGGTCACCGCCGCCTTGGCGTTGGTGGCGCAGGGCTGGCTGGGCGTGCCGACCGGCTTTGGCGTCCGATTGGCGTTGTCGAAGCTGATCAGCGTCTCGCTGCGGGTTTTGCCGAGACCGAACAGGGTGATCGGCGGCGCGTCCGCGGGTACGCACACCAGTTCGTTGTAGGTTCCCGCTGCGAGGCTGATGTAGCGGCGCATCTTGCCGCCATCGGCGACGGCCTTGTCCACGGCGGCCTGGACGCTCCTGAACGCTTCGGAGCCATCGCTGGCGACGCGATAGTCCGCGCTCAGCAGTGCCACGCCGGCGCTCGGATCCCAGTTGTCGGTGACCAGCGCACCGATCATGCCGGCCTTGGCCAGGTAGCTGGAGACGGTCTGCTGCCGGGCGTCGGCAGCGCTCAATTGCGGCCGGTCGGCGGACCCGGTAACGGCCTGTGCGTTACCGCTGAAGACGCTGCAGATGGCCAGTAGCGCGGAAGCGTGCAACGAAGCGGAGAAATGCATGGAGGTTGCTCTCGTTCGAAGCAGGATGGCGGCGAGCATCGGTCGTTTGGCGCGGGTCTGTGCATGGCCACTGTGGATCGCCCGAAGTGAATGCATCTGCAAGTTCGTGCAGCGCGACAAGAGTGCGCTCCCCGCCGCGTTTTTTTGTAATAGGTTTTGTGTTTGCAGGATATTTACCGCGAAGTTATAGCGGGTGCAGATGCAGCCGTTGTGCGTTTTCCGCGGGAAAAATGCTTTTTTCCGTGTTTTGAAGTGCACCCGCGCTATTGCCTGTGCGCGCAATCGCGTTTTCCATGTGCGGCATTGCTTGATGCGCACCACAGTGGGCATCGCCTGCATGGCCGGCTGACCATGGCGCTGCGGCGATGCTGGTCTCGGTTGCGACAGGGCGTTGGCGGATGCAGCCTGTCGCGGCTGAAGCCGCTCCTACAAGGCGCTCGGGGAGGTGCCTTGTGCACTGTAGGAGCGGCTTCAGCCGCGACGGGTGCTACGTGGAAGGCCCGTCGCGACTGAAGTCGCTCCCACAAAAAAGCACTGCCCGTTACTTGCTCCGCTCCAGCACCAACAGAGGATCGATGCGCACATCGAACCAATTCATCCCCCAATGCAGATGCGGCCCGGTCGCGCGGCCGGTGGCGCCGACCGCGCCGAGCACCTGGCCCTGGGCGATGCGGTCGCCGACCTTTACGTCGATCCGCGACAGGTGCAGGAAGTTGGAGCTGACCCCGTAGCCGTGGTCGATCAGCACGGTGCCGCCGGTCAGGTACAGGTCCGGCGCGGCGAAGGTGACCACGCCGGCCGCCGGCGCCTTGACCGGTGTGCCGGTGGGCACGGCGATGTCCATGCCGGAGTGGCCGGCGCCGGGTTGCCCGTTGTACACGCGGGCATTGCCGAAGCGGCCGCTGATGCGGCCCTGCACCGGCCAGATGAAGGGCGCGGCGAAGTCGGTGCGGTCGTCGTCGCGGTCGCGCGCAGCGGTGACCTGCGCCTGTTCGCGCTTGATCCGCTCGGCGATCGCCGGCGGCGGGTTGACCGTCTTCGGCGGCACGCCATTGACGCGTTCCAGCGGCCAGTCGCGCGGGGTCACCGCGATGTCGATGGTTTCGCTGCCGCCGTCCGCGCGCTGCACCAGGAGCCGCAGCGGGCCGCGTTCGTCGCGGCCGATGCCGAACACCACGCTGCCGTAGCCGCTGACCCGCAGTGTGCGCCCGGCGTACTGCACGCGGCTGCCGGGCGCCACCTTGCCGATCACCAGCGCGCCCTGCGAGGCGCTGGCGGGGAACACGCTGCGCGGGTCTGCGCCGGCAACGGAGCCGGTCTGCGCCTGTAGCGACGGCAGCGCCAGCGCCGACGCCAGCAGGCCCAGCGCCAGCACGGCGCCCGGCACACGTGCGGCGTGCCGCATCAGCGGTCGAACGCCAGGCGCTGCCCGTTCGGGCTGCCGATCAGGCGGGTGCCGTCCCAGGCCAGTTCACCGTTGACCCAGGTCGCGGCGATCTTGGAGCGGAACGTGCGGCCTTCGAACGGCGACCAGCCGCACTTGGACAGGATGTCCTCGCGGCGCACGGTGAAGGCGGTGTCGTCGATCAGCACCAGGTCGGCGTGGTAACCCTCGCGCAGGAAGCCGCGCTGCTGCACGTCGAACAGCAGCGCCGGCGCATGCGCGAACTTGTGCACCACCTGGGTCACGCTGAGCCGGCCTTCGTGCACCAGCTCCAGCGCCGCGACCAGCGCGTACTGCACCAGCGGCAGGCCCGACGGCGCCTGCGCATACGGCTTGCTCTTCTCTTCCCAGGTGTGCGGCGCGTGGTCGGTGGCGAGCACGTCGATCACGTCCTCGGCCAGCGCGCGGATCAGCGCCTCGCGGTCGCTGGCGTCCTTGATCGCCGGGTTGCACTTGATCAGGTTGCCCAGCGCCGCGTAATCGGCGCGGTCGAAGCGCAGGAAGTGGATGCAGGTCTCGGCGGTGATGCGCTTGCCCTGGATCGGGCCGGTCGCGAACAGCGCCAGTTCGTCGGCGGTGGAGATGTGCAGCACGTGCAGACGTGTGCCGTGCTTCTTCGCCAGCGATACCGCCAGCTGCGAGGATTTCAGGCAGGACTCGCGCGAGCGGATGTCCGGATGCATGTCCGGGGTCAGCGCGTCGCCGTATTTTTGCTTGAACGCGGCCAGGGTCGCGTCGATGGTCGGGGTGTCTTCGCAGTGGGTGATGATCGGGGTCGGTGCGTCGCGGAAGATCGCGTCCAGCGTCTGCGGGTTGTCGACCAGCATGTTGCCGGTGGAGGCGCCCATGAACACCTTGATCCCCGGTGCAGTCGTCGGGTCCAGGGTCTGGATCGCGGCCAGGTTGTCGTTGCTGGCGCCCAGATAGAAGCCGTAGTTGCCCCAGGCGCGGCCGCCGGCGGCGTCGTACTTGGCCTGCAGTGCGGCCGCGCCCAGGGTCGGCGGGTTGGTGTTGGGCATGTCCATGAAGCTGGTCAGGCCGCCGGCCACCGCGGCCGCCGACTCGCTGGCGATGTCGCCCTTGTGGGTCAGGCCGGGTTCGCGGAAGTGCACCTGGTCGTCGATCATGCCGGGCAGCAGCCAGCGCCCGGCGGCGTCGACCACGGTCTCGCCGTCGCGGGCGGACAGCTGCGGGGCGATCGCGGCAATGCGGCCGTCGGCGATGCGCAGGTCGCCCTGGGTTTCGTGGCCTTCGTTGACCAGGCGGGCGTTGACGATGAGGGTGGAGGAGGACATTCAGTGTTTTCCTGGGCAGCGGCAGGCCGGCGGCACCGCGGGATCGGGCACCGGGTCGAACCCGCCGGGATGGAAGGGATGGCAGCGGCCGACGCGGCGGGCGGCCATCCAGCCCCCGCGCAGCGCGCCGTAGCGGGCGATGGCGGTGACCGCGTAGGCCGAGCAACTGGGCACGAAACGGCAGCGCTGCCCCAGCAGGGGGCTGATGAAGCGCTGATACAGGTGCAGCAAGACAATGAGAGCACGGGCGATCACCCGGCCATGATATGCCACTTGCGCAACGGGCCGCCGTTCGCCGGCCTGCCGTTCATTAGCGTGTAGACGGCGTGGTTGCCGCTGGGGGTAGGGTAGGCTATAAAGGCCCGCTTTCCCGGGCCCCGGGGAAACCAAGGAAGAGCGATTCGTGGCTGCTAAAAAACCTGCAAAGAAGGCCGTCAAGGCCTCCACCAAGAAGCCCGTCCAGCCCGTTGCCAAGAAAGCGACGGCGTCCGCTGCTGCCAAGCCGCTGAAGAAACCGGTGGCCAAGCCGGCGGCCAAGCCGGCGCCGGCGAAGAAGGCGCCCGCCAAGGCCGTGGCGAAGAAGCCGGTGGCCAAGCCGGTCGCTGCGCCCGCCAAGAAAGCCGCGGCCAAGCCGGCCGCCAAGCCGGCCGCCGCCGCCAAATCCAGCGCCTCGCCGGCCGCCAAGCCGGCAAGGCCCGCGGGCAAGCCGGTCGCGCCCGTCGCAAAGCCAAAGCAGGCCACCGCCCCGGTCGCCCCGGCGGTTGCCACATCCGTACCGAAGCCGGCTACCAAGCCGGCGCCGGCCAAGTCTGTCCCAGCCAAGGCCGCCACGCCCGCCGCTGCACCGGTTTCCAAGCCGGTCGCCGCCAAGCCCGCCGCGCCTTCGGCCCCGTCACATAAGAATCCCGTGTCCGTTTCGAAATCCTCCGCGAAAACCCCCACCAAATCCGAATCCACCCCCAAGGCGCCGATCGCCAAGCCGACCGGCAAGGTCGCCGTCGCGGTGACCGCCAAGTCCAACACCCCCGCCAAGCCGGCCAAGTACAAGTTGGTCGAGTACAAGACCGACGAAGCGACCGGTCGTCCGATCCTGCCCAAGGGCTACAAGCCGGCCGGCGACGAGGAGTACATGAGCACGCTGCAGCAGGAGTACTTCCGCCAGCGCCTGCTCAACTGGCGTGCCGACCTGGTAGAGGAATCCAAGCAGACCATCGAGAACCTGCGCGACGAAGTCCGCGACATCGGCGACGAGGCCGAGCGCGCCACCCGCGAGACCGAGAACTCGCTGGAACTGCGCACCCGCGACCGCTACCGCAAGCTGATCGGCAAGATCGACAGCACGCTCAAGCGCCTGGATGCCGGCGACTACGGCTACTGCGTGGATACCGGCGAAGAGATCGGCCTGGAGCGCCTGGAGGCGCGTCTGACCGCCGAGCGCACCATCGATGCGCAGGAGCGCTGGGAACACCTGCAGAAGCAGCAGGGCGACTGATTCGCCAACACCCGCGTCTGCGTTCGCCCAAGGCCCTGCTCGCGCGGGGCCTTGTGCTTTCTGGCCGTTCGCGGCGATCCGGCGGGCCCGGCCGGCCGCCAGGCGTGCGAGCCGGTGCCGCGGCGATGGGCGGCAGCCCGGTGGCGATGGCGTCCGCGCCATGTGCGGCCGCTGCGCCTGGTGCGTCGGCCATGGCGCGTGCGCAGGTCTCGCGAACGCCGCCGATCCCGACTCGGCGGACCCACGCCGCGCTGCGGCGCACGCCGCTCAGCGCGCCGCGGGGACGACGCCGGCATTCAGCGGACGCCGTTGACCAGGCCGCTCTTCGCGTCCTTGAGCAGTTGCAGGCCGGGCAGGCCGAAGCTATCCAGGTCCGCCTTGCTCGCTGCGATGTTCAGCCCGACGATGGCCGAGGTGTCCGGATCCACGTCCACGCCCAGCGGCATGGCGGCGAACTGCACGTAGTCGCGGCTGTCGTTCCATTGCGGGCGGCCGCCGATCGCCTGGAGCAGGCGGTCGATGTGGGTGCCGGCCGGCTGGCCGAGCAGGTCGAAGGGCAAGGGGACGTTCGGATCGGCGAAGGCGATCAGGTTGGTGACCCGGTCGTTGCGGAAGCCCACGGCCAACTGGCTGTGGACGAGCGTGCCGGCCGGACGCGGATGGCGCGCCAGTTGCGCGTTGAGCTCGCGCGGGTACAGGTACACGACGCTGAGCGTCTGCGGGTGTGCGGCATCGGCGCGGGTGACGTCCGGCTGGCCGAGCGCGGCCAGGACCTGTTGCTTGCGCATGCCCAGCGCGACCGGGCCGATGCGCGTGCACGGAGCGGGCAGGGTGGCCGCGCTGGCGGAGGCGGCGAAGGCCTGCTGCAACGCGCGCGTGCAGGCAGCGGCGTCGCTGCCGGCGGCGTGGGCCTGCGCGACGGCCATGCCGAAGGCGAGCAGGCCGAACAGCGAAAGGGATCGGGGTGTCATGGGGATCTCCGTAGCGTGTCGTGGTGAATGAGGCCGGGATGCGCATCCCGGCCTCACCGCAGGGTGAATCAGTTGCCGTGCCAGCCTTCGCGGTGGCCGTAGGCCGTGACGAAGGCGCTCTGCTGGGCGCTGGTCAACGAGCTCCACTGGTCGGTCGGATTCAGGCCCGAATTGGTGGTGATGGTGGTGATCATCTCCGCGGTCGGGTTCTCGCTCGGTGGCGACCAGGTGCCGATGATCTGGCTGAGCGTGGCGGTGCCGTTGTTGTTGTCGTTGATCCGGTTCATGTTGGCCACTGCGGCGTCGAGCCCGGCCTGGGGATTGGAGAAGATCGCGAAGCCGCGATCGTTGCCGAGCGAGCCGTGGTCGTCGGCGAAGCTGCCGGAACGGATGTCGAGCGGGTTGTTGTCTCGGTTCGGGTGGGTACCGGTGACCTGCTGGGTGGAGCCGTCCGCCGCGGTGTAGGTCACCGTGGTGCCGCTGGCCGATGCGGAGGTGGCCGGATTGGCGTTGCTGCCGGCGCCACCGTCTCCCTCGCCACCGTCGCCATCGCCGCCGTCACCATCGCCGTCGCCGTCACCGTCGCCGCCATCTCCCTCGCCGCCATCGCCTTCTCCGCCTTCTCCGCCTTCACCGCCTTCACCGCCCTCGCCACCTTCACCGCCTTCCCCGCCTTCGGCCTCGATCGGCGCGTCGAACTCGGCGGCGGTCTGCATCGCCACCGCCTTGTGCATCGCCGCGTGGTGATGGTGGTGGGTCTTGGCCTTGGCGTGGTGCGCCTTCTTGTGCGCCTTGGCGTGATGGATCGAGCTGGAGAGCGGGTGCGCGCCGATCGAAGCGCGCGTGCCGCCGGCGACCATATCGATTTCGATGATATCGAGCGTTCTCATGTAGATCCTTTGACATGTTGCGGGGAAGGAGCCGTCCTCGCTTCGGCTGATCCGGCCGCACGGCGCATGGCCGCACGCCCGGATCGATCCTGCCGCGCGCGCTGCGCTGCGGCGACGCGACAAGCGTGCGGCCGGCCGTGGTCTCCTCGGCTGCGCGCAAACGCTCGAACGCGTAGAGATGGTTCGTGCAGATCGCCATGCCGATGCGTCCCGGGAACCGGAGAACATCGCCACGCCGAGGGTCGCTTGCGGCCGCAGGCCGGCGCGACGTGGTAGCCGGCACTGCGTGCCGCGTGCCACGCGTGGCTCCGGCAATCGCGCTTTCCGCAAGGATGAGCAGCGTGCCGAACGATCACATCCGGCGTTGCGCCTGCTCTCCCTCGCTGGAACACACCCGCTTCAACTGCAACTGGCGGACGGTCCAATGCGACGGCGTGTCGATCGTCCCGCTCGCGTGCACGTGGTAGGCGGGACAGTCCGCGTCTTCCTCGGGATTGTTCTTGATGTCGCAGCTGCCCTCGATCAGGAACGTGTGGGCTCCCTTTGCCGCGCTGCGGGTGAATGTCAGGTTCGGGCACTCCCCGAACGTCCTTGCCAGGACGATGTCGTTCTTCAGGACGTAGGTGAGCGCCTGTTGAGCTTCGTTGCCGGGTGCGGGTTGCATCGCCTGCAACGACCCTTGCGCGGCGAAGACGAGAAGCGACACCATGCACATGCGCGGCAGCCAGGAGGACTTCATGGGGAATCTCCGATAGGTGATTGTCTTCCGGGCCGGAGCGGTTCCGGCCCGGAAGAGGGGAGTGGGATCCGGGTTACTTGAAGACGCTGATATGGACGTGCGTCGTGTCGCCGCTTTCCCGGCTGGCGGCCGTCCAGTCCGCGGTGGGACTCGACCTGATGAAATTGCCGGCGGGACCTTCCACGTAGCTGACGTTGGGATCGCTCATCGCGGCATTCTCCAGCGCCTGCGCGTTGTCGAAGCCCGTGCCGCTGGTGCCGACATGCACGTCGTTGATGATGTTGATATCGACGGCGTTGCCGGTGTAGTGGGCGGAGTTGGGGTTGTGGCTGCCGTTGGTCGTGGCGGAGATGTCGATGCTGTTGACGCCATCGTCGTTGTCGAGCACCGAGTTCAGCGCCGAGGCCATCTTGGACGTGACCGGATTGTCGCTGCTCGAACCATCCTGCGTGTTCTGGTAGGTGATCGAAACCGTCCTGCCATCGCTGGTCTGGTGGCTGCTGCCTATGTTGGTATCGGCCGGCCCGTTGCCGTCCGCATCGTTGCCGTCGTCGTAACCGCCGCCGCCGTCGCCTTCGCCACCCTCGCCACCCTCGCCACCCTCGCCACCTTCGCCACCTTCGCCGCCTTCGCCGCCTTCGCCGCCTTCGCCGCCTTCACCGCCTTCGCCGCCTTCGCCTCCCTCGCCACCTTCACCTCCCTCACCACCTTCGCCTCCCTCGCTACCCTCGCCACCTTCACCGCCTTCGGCCTCGATCGGCGCGTCGAACTCGGCGACCGTCTGCATCGCGGCCGACTTGTGCATCGCCGCGTGGTGGTGATGGGCCTTGGCCTTGGCGTGGTGCACTTTCTTGTGCGCCTTGGCGTGATGGATCGAGGTGGACAACGGGTGCGCGCCGATCGAAGCGCGCGTGCCGCCGGCGACCATGTCGATTTCGATGATATCGAGCGTTCTCATGTTGATCCTTTGACATGTTTGCGGGGAAAACCGTCCTCGCTTCGGCTGATCCGGCGGCACGCCGTTTCTGGCCGCGCGTCCGGATCGATCCTGCCGCGCGCGCCGCGCTACGACGACGCGGCAAGCGCCTGGCCGGCCGCGTCTTCCCCGGCCTCGCGCAAGCGCTCGAACGCGTAGAGATGGTTCATGTAGGTGGAGACGAAGATGCGCCGGCCGTCCGGCGAGACCGCGACGCCGTTGGTGACCGCATCCGGCAGTTGCAGCACGCCCTTGGTTTCCAGCGTGTCGATGTCGATCTCCACGACGCGGCCGCCATTGCTGCCGACGATGACGCGATTGCCCACGCGCTTGGGCGAGGCATACACCCGCGCGCGCAGATTGATCTTCTTGAGCAGCTGCATGGTGTCCACGTCGATGACGTACAGATGCCGGTCGCCGGAGCCGCAGAACAGCTTGTTGCCGGCGAACAGCGGCGTGGTGTAGCAGATCTCGTCGGTCTGCCATTCGCCGCGCTTCTCGCCGGTGGCCACGTCGAGGAGGTAGATCGATTTGTCGAAGGAGGCGAAGGCGGTCAGCCGGCGCTGTTCGTCGACGGCGGGCGCGTATTTCACCGAGCGCCGCGTCGGGAAGCGCCAGACGATGCGGCCGGTCTTGGCCTCGAGCGCGAGCGTCTCGTGATCGGCGCTGCCCCAGATCACCAGGTCGCCGCCTTCCCAATAGCCCGGCGAGCCGTGCTGCAGCTTTTCGACCTGATGTTCCCAGACCTTCTCGCCCGTGCCCATGTCGTAGGCGGCCAGGCTGCCCTGCGCCCAGGGGCGGACGTACTCGATGCCGACATACAGCAGGTTGTGCTGCGGCAGCAGCAGCGGCGAGGCGCCGATCCAGTCGCCGTCCGGATGCGTCCAGATCTCCTCGCCGCTCTGCGCGTCCAGGCAATAGACGGTGCCGTTGTAGGCGCCAAAGTACAGGCGCCCGTCGTGATGGGCGGGGCACGACCAGATGCCTTTCTTGGTATAGGCCGCGCCGGTCACCTGGTATTCCCACAGCAGCCCGCCGGTCTCGGCCGAGAACGCCTGCATTTTCGCCGCGTCGCAGCCGCGGAAGATGGTGTCGCCGACCAGCAGCGGCGCGGACTTCGGTACCACGTGATAGGCGAAGCCGCCCGGTGTCGCCGTTCGCCACAGCTCGCGGTAGGCCTGCGTGGGGTGCGGCGTGCTGTGGTCCGGCGGAAGGTCGAAGTCCTTCAGGGTGAACAGCGATTGCACGGCGATGCCGTGGGTCTTGCGCCACTGCATGCCGGCCCTGGACAGGAAATCGACCACCACGAACACCTCGCCCAGCGGGTGGCCGGCCATGGCGATGACCGCGCGCGCCTTTTCGGCGCTGTTGCCGGAGTTGAGCGAGTCGTCGACCAGCACGATCGGCAGGTCCAGCACCTCGCCTTCGATCGCATTGCCCAGGCCTGTGGTCTTGCGGTCCTTGCGGATGATGAAGCCGTTGACCGCGCCGCGCTCTTTCGGCGCGGTCAGCAGCAACGCGGTGAGCAGCGGGATCGCCGCCGTCTCCAGGCCACCGAGCTGGAACGGTTCGCGGCTGGCGTTGCGCTCCCAGAACGCGTGGGCGATCTGCTCGAGCGCCTCGCGCTGCATGAACACCCGGCGCAGGTCGAACAGCCAGGTGTACGCGCCACCCTTCTTGGTGATCAGCGGAATGTTCTCGGCCGCTGTGTGCAGGCCGATGGTCTGGATGATGTCCCGGATCGATTGCATGGTCATCGTGTGCTCTGCGCGGGTGGTCGGGGAGGTCATGGGGACGCCGCAGCGTCCAGCGTCTTGAGGTAGGCATCGACCGGCGGTCCCCAGATCGCGGAGCCGCGGCGGCCGAAGAACAGGTGATGCCCGTCGTCGCCGTAGGCGGCGGGCGCGACCAGTTCGGCGCGGCCGCCGGCCTGCACGAAGGCGCGATGCAGCGCGGCGGCCAGCGCCGGGTCGAAGAAGCTGTCGTTGCCGGTGTAGATCCACAGCATCGGCGTGCTTGCGGTCGTGCCGAAGCGGCCTGCCGCCTCGACCAGTTTTTCCGGCGCGCAATTGCTGTTGGCCCGATCGTGGAAGTGGCCGCCGCGGCCGCCGGCCATGTTGACGAAGGCCGCGACGTTCGGATGCGGCATGCTGTCGTAGGCCAGCGTGCCCCAGCCGCCAGCGGACTGGCCGACGACGATGGCGCGGTCCGGGTCGAGGCCGGGCAGGGCGGTGACGAAATCCACGATCGTCTTGAGCTGCCGCGCCGTCTCCAGGCCGGCCTTGGCGTAGTCGGCGCGGTCGCAGCCGTCGTAGCCTTCGGTCCATGGGCCGCCGGTCGCGCCGTAGCCCAGCCGCAGCACCAGCGCGACGGCGTAGTGCCGGTGCAGGAACCATTGCGCGGATTCGCCGCTGCAGCTCTCCAGCGTCATGCCCGGCCGCTCCGAGGCTTTCGCCGGCGAGCCGTGCGCGATCACCACCAGCCGTGGGCGATGCACGCCCTCGGGGCGGCACAGGCGTCCTTGCAGCGTCCATGGATGTCCGCTGTCGTCGGCGATCGGGATCCGCAACGGTTCGCCCGGATCGGCGCGGCTGCGGCCGAGAGCGTCCGCCGCCGCTGCGTGCGGCGCCACGGCGAAGGCCAGGAGCGCCGCCACGAGCGCGCTGCGTGGCATGGTGGTCTGCATCGGAAGTCGTCTCTTGCTGTGCTGGTCTAGCGGCGGATGCGCCGCATGTGGAACGCGAGGGTGGTGCACAGCGTCGGGCAATCGCGGGCCGGGGCGCGCGACGCGCGGACGATGGTCCCGTCGAACAGCACCAGCCGGCCGGGACGCGGACGGATGGAGATGCATTCGCGCGCGGCATCGTAGAACACGGTTTCGCCGGCCCAGCCGTCCTTCCATTCGGTGCTGGTGTAGAGCAGGGCGACCCGCTCCTGGTCGGACGGCTTGGCGTAGTGATGCGCGGCACCGTCCTGTCCGTGCGTGTGGCCGCTGGCATAGGCGCGGACCAGGCCGTAGTCGGGCGCCAGTTCTTCGCGGATGTGCCGCCACACGTCGTTGAGCGATTCCAGCCCCGGCGTGGCGTTGAGCACGTCGTCGTGGATGGCCCGGTCCTGCGCGTTGCGGCTGCCGCACAGGTGGATGTGCCAGGACGGATGCGCGTCGCCGAGCAGGCCCGGGTAGACGCCGTATGCCCAGCCGCCGCGACCGCTGGCCAGTTCCGGCAGATGCTGCACGTCGACGAAGTTGTTGACGACCTTCAGGGATGACGCTTCCGATGACGACACGGCGTTACCTCATGGTTTCGTGGAGGGCGAAAGGAGCGGGGATGGGCGAGCGCCACGCGTTCCCGGCGGAGGCAGCGGCGCGGCGTCGTCGCCGACGCCCGCCAGGAGCCGGCGTGGTCTCATGGCGCGTCTCCGATGGACGACGTCGCCGCGATGGGAGCCGCGTGGCGCGGCAGCGGACGCGTCACGGCCGCCCCTTCGCACAACTCGATGACACGGTCCGCATGCGCGATGGTCTCGGGCCGGTGCGCGATGACGATGCGGGTGATGTTCAGCGCCTTGATGGCGTGGTTGAGCCGCCGTTCCATGGCGACGTCCAGGTGGCTGGTGGCTTCGTCCAGCACCAGGATCTGCGGCCGGCGATACAGCGCGCGGGCCAGGAACAGGCGCTGCTGCTGTCCGCCGGAAAGGGAAGAACCCATGTCGCCGACCAGGCTGTGATAGCCCATGGGCATGGCCACGATGTCCTCGTGCACGCCGGCAAGGCGCGCTGCGTCCTCGATGTCCTGCGGCGTGGCGAGGGCGTCGAACAGACTGATGTTTTCTGCGATCGAACCGGTGAACAGGTGATCGTCCTGCATCACGCTGGCGGTCATCGCGCGATAGCGCGACTTGCCGAGCCGGCGCAGATCGATGCCGCCGATCTCGATCGATCCCTGCTGCGGGTCGAGCAGGCCGAGCAGCAGCCGGATCAAGGTGCTCTTGCCGCATCCGGACGGGCCGACGATGGCGACCGATTCGCCCGGCCGCACCGCGAAGCTGCACTCGCGCAGGATCCACGGCTCGCCTTCGGCATAGCGAAAGCCGACCTTGTTGAAGGCCACGCCAGGTTCCGGCAGCGGGCCGACGTGCTCGCTGCTGGCGTAGGCTTCCGGCGCGGTCAGCACGATGTCGGCCAGGCGCTCGGCCTGCAGGCGCAGCATGCGCAGTTCGATCGCGTAATCGATCAGGCTGGCGACGCGGCTGCTGAACTGGTCGCCGTAGGCGACGAACGCGGTCAGCATGCCGACGGTGAACTGGCCCTTCAGCCCCAGCCACGCGCCCAGCCACAGCACGCCCAGCCGTTGCGCGCCGGTGGCCAGGCCCTGCAGCGCGGTGAACAGCATGTCCAGGCGCTGCACTGCGATCGAGGTGTTGAGCGTGTCGGCCGCCGCATTGAGGTAGCGCCCGGTCTGCTCGGCTTCCTGGTTGTGCAGGCGGATCGTCTGCACCCCGCGCACCGCTTCGAGGAAGCGGCTGTGCTGTTTGGCGGTCACCGTGATCTGGCTGAGGTTGGCTTCGCGGTAGATGCGGAAATACAGCAGCCGCAGGCCCGCATACAGGGCCACGGCGCTCAGCACGATGGCCGACAGCAGCGGGCTGTAGACGAACAGCACGACCAGGGTGATGCCGGCCATGAGCCCGTCGAGCATGATCTCGACGAAGCGCGTGGTCAGGGTCTGCTGGATCGCGTCGATCGCGCCGAAGCGCGACACGATGTCGCCGAGGTGGCGCGCGCCGAAGTAGGCGTGCGGCAGCCGCATCAGGTGCTGGAACACGTTGCCGGTCCAGCCCAGGTTGAAGTGGGTGCTGAGCCACATCACCGTCCAGCTGCGCAACGCGGAGACCAGCGTTTCCAGCACCATCAGCAGGGCGAAGCTGAGCCCGAGGAAGGTCAGCAGGTCGTGGTCGCCGTCGGCGATGACCTGGTCCACCACCAGTTGCATGAACAGCGGCGCGAGTAAGGCGAACAGCTCCAGCACCAGCGCCAGGCCGAAGATCTGCGCGAGCCCGCGGCCTAGGCCGCGGATCGAGCCGGCGAGCGAGCGCAGCGAGACCGGCGGCGCTTCGCGCTGGCGCTGGAACGTGGGGCCTTTCGAAAACTCGATGGCGACGCCGGTGAAATGCCGTGCGACCTCGGCCAGCGGCAGGGTGCGCACGCCCACGGCCGGATCGTGCAGGGTGACCTTGTTCCTGCCGACCTCGTGCAGGACCACGAAATGGTCGAGATCCCAATGCAGCATGCACGGCGTCTGCAACTGGCCCAGTTCGTCCATCTCCAGCCGCAGCGGCCGGCTTTGCAGCCCCAGCGCGTGCGCCACTTCGATCAGGCGCCGCGCGGTCATGCCTTTCAGCGACAGGGTGAAGCGCCGGCGCAGCGCGGCCAGGTCGGTATGGTGGCCGTGGTAGCCGGCGATCATCGCCAGGCAGGCGAGTCCGCACTCGGCCGCTTCGGACTGGAGCACGTTCGGCAGCCCGCGCGCGCGCCAGAAACGCAGCCGCGGCGTGCCCTGCGCGCGAGCGGCATGCAGGCTGTCGTCGTTCGCGCTGCGATCCTCGGCGTGGCGGCTCACGAACCGCTGCTCCAGCGATGCCCCATGCCGTACAGCGGTTCGAAGATCCATTCGACGATGCGGCGCCGGTCCAGCAGCATGTCCGCCTCCAGCGCCATGCCCGGGCGCAGCGGCTGCTGCTGCCCGTAGGCTTGCACGTTCTGGTTGGCGAGATCCACGCGCGCCAGGTACAGCGAGTCGGTCGATGGCGGCGTGCCGCCGCCGAGCAGCAGGGTCACCTCGCCGGGCATCAGCGCGCTGCGCGAGACGCTGCGCACCACGCCATGCTGCAGGCCGAATTTCTGATAGGGAAAGGCCTGGTAGTGCAGGGTGACCTCCACGCCCGGATGCACGAAGCCGACCGCCTGGCTGGGCACCAGCAGCTGCGCCTGCAGCCGCGAACCGTCGGGCACGATGGCCAGCAGTGGCTGCCCGAGCGACACGGACGCGCCGGGCTTGACCAGCAGCGAGGACACGATGCCGCTGGCCGGCGCGCGCAGCTCGCTGGCGCGGGTCGCTTCGTTCTGGGCCAGCGCCTGTTCGACCTGCGCCAGTTGCCGGCGCAGTTCGTTGAGCTTGGCCGAGACCGCCAGCGGCAGCTGGGTCAACTGGTCGTCGAGCGCGCTCAGTTGTTGGCGCGTGCCGGCGTGCTGCTGCTGCAGCGAGCGCAATTGCGATTCGTCGGCGAGCAGGGCCGATTGTTCCTGCTCGACCTGCAGCGCCGGGATGTAGCCGCCGGCCACCAGCCCGGACCACTTGTTCACCAGGTCCTGGACCAGCGCCATCTGTTTCTTCTCGATCGCGATCTGCGCGTCGATCTGCGCCAGCTGATCCTTCAGCAGGGTTTGCTGGGCGCGGTTGTCCTCGGCCTGCTTGTCGCGCAGGGTGAGCGCATCGCCGATGTCCTGGCGCAGGCTGCCGGCCTGCCGCTGCAGCTGCGTGCTGACGCCGGCCGCAGTATTGCCCAGCGCCTTGCTGGTGTGTTCGCCGGACAGGGACACCAGGATCTGCCCGGCGACGACGCGATCGCCTTCGGCGGCGGCGACGTGGTCGACCACGCCGACGGTGTTGGCGGTCAGGCTGATCAGGCCGGCGCGCGGCACCAGCAGGCCGGTGACGTGGACGCGCTGCGTGTAGTGTCCGGCGAACAGCCAGGCGAGGATCGCGGCGCCGATGAGCAGCGCGGCGACCGTCCATGCCTGAGTCGAGACCGGCGTGGCCAATCGCACTGTCCCCAGCCATGCCTGGCTGGGTGCGTCCAGCACCTCGCTGCGAAAAAGCGAACCTTCCATTTCACTTCTCTCCGTATGAACTTCGCACGGGAAAATGCAGGCAAGCGGCGAACCTGGCGTTCCTTTAAGGACCCTGCCGCTGGTCCGGGCGCAACGGTTCCAGGCATGGCTTTCGCGAACCTTTCGGCAGCGCGGCGCTGCGATCCGGCCATGGCGCGCGCATGCGCCGCCTGCTGCAAGCGAGTGAGACGGCGTGCGTAGTTCGCCCCCGGGACGCAAGCATATCGACGTCGCTGCAGCGCAGGCGGGCGTGCGCGAGCGGGCTCTGCGCGTGTTGTAGACAAATGCGCCGGACCTGCCTGCGGCGACGCAGGCGCAAGCCGAAAAGGGCGAGGTTGCGCCGTTGCATCCTCGCCGCGCATGCCGGACCGCGACCGGGTTTAAATGCGCCTGTCATGCCCCCGCCGCAGACTGGACCCGTGGCGAACGGCCACGCTGCCGCCGCCTGCCGATGCTCGCCAATCGCCTTTCCTGCCCGCCGCAGCGCGTGGTCGTCCTGGTCGTGCACGCTCCCGCGACATGCTGGGTCCGTGCTGCTGGCGCCGAGGCCGCTACGCAAGCCACGCCGCGCCGTTCGCCGCGGGCGCGTCGCCATCCGCGGCAGGCTGCGCACAGGTGCGCATGAGCCCCACGCCGGTGTCCGCTGCGGCGAAGCCCTCACGCGCAGGCAGGTCCCGCGTCTGGCGCTACGCGCGCTGGCCGCTGTTGCTCTTGCTGGTGCTGCTGGCGGTGCTGGCGCTGGGGCCGCGGGTCAGCCCCGCGCTGCCGCAGATCGCGTTGCCGGCGGTGCCGCAGGATCCGCTCGCGCTGCAGGCCTGGCTGGACGCGCGCGAACGGGCCACTGCCGGCCTGCGTGCGGACAATCAGGCGCGCATCGTCTGGGCCGACCCGGCGCATCCGGGACGGCGCGACTGCGCCATGGTCTATCTGCACGGCTTCACCGCCAGCCAGGGCGAGGGCGCGCCGACCCATCGGCGTCTGGCGCGCAGCTTCGGCTGCAATCTGTATCTGCCGCGCTTGCCGGGGCACGGGCTGGTCGCCGCCGACGCTTTGCGCGGCATCGATGCGCCGCGCCTGCTCGGCGGTGCCGCCGAGGCGTTGGCGGTGGCGCGAGTGCTGGGCCGGCGCGTGGTGGTGATCGGCAATTCGATGGGCGGCGCACTGGCGCTGCAGACCGTGGCCGCGCACCCGCAACAGGTGCAGGCCCTGGTGCTGTGGTCGCCGCTGGTGCGCGAGCACGGCGAGCAACTGCAGCCGATGCTGTGGCCGTGGGGCGCGCAGCTGCTGCTGTGGTTGCGCAACGGCGGCGATCCGGTCATGCGCAACCCGGTCGATAGCGGCTACTGGGCCGACGCCACTCATGTCGATGGCTACCGTGCGCTGGCTGCGCTGACCCGCGGCGGCATGCTGCCGGCGACCTATGCGCGGATCCACGTGCCGGTGTTCCTCGGCTACTACTATCGCGACGCGCAGCATCAGGACGCGGCCGTGTCGGTGACAGCGATGCAAGCGATGTTCGCGCAACTGGGCACACCGCCGGCGTTGTGCCAGGCGGTGGATTTCGCCGGCGCCGGCAATCACGTGCTGGCCTCGCCGATCCGCTCCAAGGCGGTGCCGGCGGTGTTCGCGGCGACCTGCCGGTTCCTGGCCGGCAAGGGCGGGTTGACCCAGCCGGCGAACGTGCCCGATTGCGCGGCGGCGTGGAACGCCGACGAGCGCCTGGACGCCGCCGCCGCGGCGCGCTGAGCGCGACGCGGCGGCTACTGCGCCGTCACTGCAGTTCGCGCAGGTCCAGTTTGCGCAGCTTCGGCGCTCCAGGCGGTGGTCGCGACCACGCCCAGGGTCACGCAGCCGCCGATCACCACCGCCGGCACCAGGCCGACCAGCCGCGCCATGACGCCGTCGTAGAACGCGCCAAGCTCATTCGACGAGCCGATGGAGATGCCGCTGATCGAGGACACCCGCCCGCGCATCGCATCCGGCGTGGCCAGCTGCAGGATGGTCGAACGCACGATCACCGATACCCCGTCGCACATACCGTAGACCAGCAGGATCGCCGCCGACAGCCAGAAATGCCGCGACAGGCCGAAGGCGATTGTGCACAGGCCGAAGCCGGCCACCGCCAGCAGCAGGATGCGGCCGGCATTGCGCTGCAGCGGCCGCCGCGCCAGCCACAGCCCGGCCAGCACCGAACCCAGCGCCGGCGCGCCGCGCAGGATGCCCAGGCCTTCGGGGCCGTAATGCAGGATGTCGTGGATGAAGGCCGGCAGCATCGACAACGCGCCGCCGAGCAGCACCGAGAACATATCCAGCGCCATCGCCCCGAGCATGATCTGGTTGGACAACACGAACTGCGCGCCCTCGGCGATGCTGCGGAAGATCGGCGCACACGGGCCGTCATTGACCGGCTCGGTCACGCGCAGCAGCACCAGCGCCAGCATCGCCACGCAGGCCACCGCCATCGCCACGCCGTAGGACAGGCCCTTGCCGCCCCAGCCGACCAGCACCCCGCCCAGCGCCGGCCCGATCACCATGCCGGTTTGGAACGCGACGCTGCCGATGCTGGCGCCGCGCGCATATGCCTCGCGCGGCAGCACGTGCGCGAACAGCGCGTTGTACACCGGCGACAGGAACGCCCGCGCCGCGCCGGTCAGCGTGATCGCCGCGTAGATCGGCCACACGCCGTGCACCGGTAGCCAGCCGTGGGTCAGCGCGGTCAGCACCGCCGCGGTCGAGATCACGCCCAGGCTGGCGAGCATGCCCAGCCTGCGCCGCGGCAAATGATCGACCAGGTAGCCGGCGAACGGCGCGATGCAGAAGAACGGCAGGATCTCGGCCAGTCCGATCAAGCCAGCGAGAACGGATCGCGGGTGATTTCGTAGATGTGCCAGCCGACCGTGACCGCGACGATCTGGTAGGACATCATCGTGCAGATGCGGTAGGCCAGCACCAGCGCGAAGCCGGGATGCGCCAGCAGCGTGCGCAGGCTCTGTGCGGGCGAGGGCGGCGGGGCGCTCATGCATGCGCGCGTGCGCTGTCCTGGATGAAGCCCAGGATAGCGGCCAGGCCGTTGCTGCGGGTCGGCGACAGGTGCTTGCCCAGGCCGATCGCGGCGACGAAGTCCGGTGCGGTGGCCAGGATCTGCGCTGCGCTGCGTCCGGAGTAGACCCGCAGCGCCAGATAGATCAATCCGGAGACGATCGCAGAATCGCTGATCGCATGGAACACCAGCCGCTGCGCATCGCCCTCGGGCACGATCCATACCATCGACTGGCAGCCGTGCAGGCGGTGCTGCTCGGTCTTCCACTCCTCGGGGAACGCCGGCAGCTTGCGGCCCAGATCGATCAAGTACTGGTAACGCTCGGACCAATCGCCGAAGAAGCCGAATTCCTCGGCGATGGCGGCCTGGGCATCGGCGGGCGTGGGTTCCAGCGGGAAATCGGTATCGGTCATCGCAAATCCAGGATCAAGCGGTAAAGCCCGGCTCCCCCCGGGAGAGGGGAGGGAGGGTACGGGCGCACCCTCGCCCGAGCGGAGAAGCAATGACTCAGCTGCGCTTCCAGCGTACGCCTTGCGCCGTGTCTTCCAGCACCACGCCTTCGTCGGCCAGCTCCTGGCGGATCGCGTCGGCGCGGTCGAAATCGCGGTTCTTCTTGGCGGTACTGCGCGCGTCGATCAGCGCCTGGATGCGCGCGTCGTCGCCGTCGCCAACGCCGCGGTTGAACCAGGCTTCGGGCGTCTGCTGCATCAGACCCAGCGCCAGGCCGGCGCCGAGCAGGTCGGACTTGGCCTGCTGCAATTGCGCTTGCAACTGTGCGTCGCGCGCTGCGTCGCGGCCGCCGGCCTGCGCGAGCAGTTGCCGCGCCACCGTCGCGATCCGTGCCATTTCGGCCAGCGCCTGCGGGGTGTTGAGGTCGTCTTCCAGCGCGGCCTCGATCGCCTGCGGAATCGACGCGCTGGCCTGGATCGCGTCCAGTGCGCGCAAGGTGCCGTACAGCCGGTCCAGGGTGTTCTTGCACTGCTCGATCAGCGCATCGGACCAATCCAATGGTTGCCGGTAGTGCGCGCTCAACAACGCATAGCGCAGCGCCTCCGGCGGATGCCGGGCGATCAGGTCGTGCACGGTCTCGATGTTGCCCAGCGACTTGCTCATCTTGGCGCCGCTGAAGTTGAGCATGCCGTTGTGCAACCAGAACCGGGCGAAGGTGGCGCCGCCGTGCGCGCACTCGCTCTGCGCGATCTCGTTCTCGTGATGCGGGAATTGCAGGTCCACGCCGCCGGCATGGATGTCGATGGTCGGCCCCAGGTGCGCGGCGGCCATCGCCGAGCATTCGATGTGCCAGCCGGGGCGGCCGCGGCCCCACGGCGAATCCCAGCCCGGCAGGTCGTCGCTGGACGGTTTCCACAGCACGAAGTCGCCGGGGTCGCGCTTGTACGGGGCGACCTCGACGCGGGCGCCGGCCAGCATCTCCTCCGGGTCGCGCCGCGACAGCTTGCCGTAGCCGGCGAAGCTGGCCACCGCGAACAGCACGTGGCCTTCGGCGGCATAGGCGTGGCCGCTGCCGACCAGCCGTTCGATCATCGCCACGATCTGCGGGATGTGCGCGGTCGCCTCCGGTTCCAGGTCCGGCGGCGCCACGCCCAGCGCGGCCATGTCCTGCCGGTAGAGGGCGGCGAAGCGGTCGGTGATGGTGGCGATCGGCACGCCTTGCGCCTGCGCGGCGGCGTTGATCTTGTCGTCCACGTCGGTGATGTTGCGCGCGTAGCGCAGCGCGCCGTAGCGGCGCCGCAGCAGCGCGGCCAGCACGTCGAACACCACCGGGCCGCGCGCGTTGCCGATGTGCGCGTAGTTGTAGACGGTGGGGCCGCACACGTACAGGGTGGGACCAGCGGCCGGATCGAGGGGCTCGAAGGCGTCGACCCGGCGGGTCAGGTTGTTGTGCAGGCGCAGGCTCATCGGCATCGGGCGTAGGGAAGCCTTGTGATTCTACCGGCAGCGGCGCGGAGCGTCTCATCCGTACCTGGGCAGGCCGGGCGTGCGGCGCCGCACGCCCCAATCCGGTGTAGGCCGCTGCGGCGTGGGCTTGCGTTCAGCCCGACGCAAGCTGCGATGCCTACACTGATCGATCTGTCCTTCGAAGCCTGGTGCCGATGCGTCCGAACCTGTTGTTGCCGCTGGTCGGCCTGTTCGCATGCGTCGCCGTACCCGCCTGGGCCCAGGACAACGAGGCGCGCAACCGCGTGGCGGTGATCGAGAACGTCAGGCTCGACTACGCGCAGGTCCTGAACGTGGAGCCGGTGTACCAGACCCTGCGCGCCACCCGCACCGAACAGCAATGCGATCCGGTGCAGACGCCGGCGCCGGCGCCGGCGCCCGTCCCGGCCCAGCCTGAGGACGATAGCCGCTTGAACCGGTTGATGGATTCCGTGAAGGACATCTTCAGCCGCCGCCACGATGCGCCCGCACCGGTGGCCGAGGCGCCGGCGCCGGCGCCGTCGAGCGGACGCAATTGCCGCACCATCGAGGTCGGCCGCGAGTTCCGCCGTCCGATCGCCTACGACGTGGACTACGTCTACAAGGGCACCAAGTACCGCTCGCGGCTGCCGGAGGACCCGGGCAACCGGTTGCGCATCCGTGTGTCGGTGGCGCCGTACGTGCCCGACGCGGTCGTGGTGCCGCCGCGATGAGTGCGCGCGCTTGCGCCTGCGGCATGCGCGTGCGAGGATGCGCGCCCATGAAAGCGAATCTGCCCCAGCACGATCTCAGCGCCGCACGCATGGCCTCGGGCATGACGTCGCGCGCGCGTCGACCGGAATCCCACATCCTTGCTGGGTAACCGGAACGCTGTGCCGTTCGTTCTGAAAAACCCAGCCCGAGGCTGGGTTTTTTCGTTTTCATACCCCGGAAAGGTTTCACCCGTAAAGAACTGACTACCGCGCGTCCCGCGCACGCCACCGCCGCGGTGGCTCCACGCAGCAAAGGATGGACCGATGTCTCTGAAGCACTTCTTGAACACCCAGGACTGGAGCCGGGCCGAGCTGGACGCGCTGTTGACCCAGGCCGCGCTGTTCAAGCGCAACAAGCTGGGCAGCGAGCTGAAGGGCAAGTCGATCGCGCTGGTGTTCTTCAACCCGTCGATGCGCACCCGCACCAGCTTCGAGCTGGGCGCGTTCCAGCTGGGCGGGCATGCGGTGGTGCTGCAGCCGGGCAAGGACGCGTGGCCGATCGAGTTCGACCTGGGCACGGTGATGGACGGCGACACCGAGGAGCACATCGCCGAGGTGGCGCGGGTGCTGGGCCGCTACGTCGACCTGATCGGGGTGCGCGCGTTCCCGAAGTTCGTGGACTGGTCCAAGGACCGCGAGGACCTGGTGCTGAAGAGCTTCGCCAGGTACTCGCCGGTGCCGGTGATCAACATGGAGACCATCACCCACCCGTGCCAGGAGCTGGCGCATGCGCTGGCGCTGCAGGAGCATTTCGGCACCCAGGACCTGCGCGGCAAGAAGTACGTGCTGACCTGGACCTACCATCCCAAGCCGCTGAACACCGCGGTGGCCAATTCGGCGCTGACCATCGCCACCCGCATGGGCATGGACGTGACCCTGCTGTGCCCGACCCCGGACTACGTGCTGGACCAGCGCTACATGGACTGGGCGGCGCAGAACGTGGCCGAGAGCGGCGGCTCGCTGCAGGTCAGCCACGACATCGACAGCGCCTATGCCGGCGCCGACGTGGTCTACGCCAAGAGCTGGGGCGCGCTGCCGTTCTTCGGCAACTGGGGTCCGGAAAAGCCGATCCGCGACCAGTACCAGCACTTCATCGTCGACGAGCGCAAGATGGCGCTGACCAACAACGGCGTGTTCTCGCACTGCCTGCCGCTGCGCCGCAACGTCAAGGCCACCGACGCGGTGATGGATTCGCCGAACTGCATCGCCATCGACGAGGCCGAGAACCGGCTGCATGTGCAGAAGGCGGTGATGGCGGCGTTGGTGCGGGACTCGGGACGCGGGACGCGGGACTCGTAAAGTCCGAGCCGGGCATCTTCGTCTTTCTTTCTTATCCAGCATTCCCCCAGGAGTTCATCCATGTCGCAATCCACCGCTTCTCCGAGTCCCGCGTCCCGCGTCCCGCGTCCCGGCAGCAAGGACATCGTCCTCGCCTTCTCCGGCGGCCTGGATACCAGCTTCTGCATTCCCTATCTGCAGGCCAAGGGCTACGCCGTGCACACGGTATTCGCCGATACCGGCGGGGTGGACGAGGAGGAGCGCGACTTCATCGAGAAGCGTGCCGCCGAACTGGGCGCGGCCAGCCACGTCACCGTCGATGGCGGCCCGGCGATCTGGAGCGGCTTCGTCAAGCCGTTCGTGTGGGCCGGCGAGGGCTACCAGGGCCAGTATCCGCTGCTGGTGTCCGACCGCTACCTGATCGTCGATGCCGCGCTCAAGCGCGCCGACGCGCTGGGCACCCGGGTCATCGCGCACGGCTGCACCGGCATGGGCAACGACCAGGTGCGCTTCGACCTGGCGGTCAAGGCGCTGGGCGATTACGAAATCGTGGCGCCGATCCGCGAGATCCAGAAGGAGCACACCCAGACCCGCGCCTACGAGCAGAAGTATCTGGAAGAACGCGGCTTCGGCGTGCGCGCCAAGCAGAAGGCCTACACGATCAACGAGAACCTGCTCGGCGTGACCATGTCCGGCGGCGAGATCGACCGCTGGGAAGCGCCGGGCGAGGGCACCCGCGGCTGGTGCGCGCCGCGCAGCGCGTGGCCGATCGAGCCACTGACGGTGACCCTGAAGTTCGAGCACGGCGAAGCGGTGGCGGTGGACGGCAAGCCGCTGGAAGGCGCCAAGCTGCTGGCCAAGCTCAACAAGCTGTTCGCCCCTTACGGCGTGGGCCGCGGCATGTACACCGGCGACACCGTGATCGGGCTGAAGGGCCGCATCGTGTTCGAGGCGCCGGGCCTGATCGCGCTGCTGGCCGCGCACCGCGCGCTGGAAGACGCGGTGCTGACCAAGCAGCAGAACCGCTTCAAGCCGGACGTGGCGCGCAAGTGGGTGGAGCTGGTCTACGAAGGCTTCTACCACGATCCGCTGAAGACCGATCTGGAGGCGTTCCTGGATTCCTCGCAAGCCAAGGTCAACGGCGAAGTCACGCTGGAAACCCGCGGCGGCCGCGTCGATGCGGTGGCGGTGAAGTCGCCGCACCTGCTCAACGCCAAGGGGGCGACCTACGCGCAGTCGGCGGACTGGGGCGTGGCCGAGGCGGAAGGCTTCATCAAGCTGTTCGGCATGAGCTCCACGCTCTACGCCCAGGTCAACCGCGGTTGACCTGGGCGTAGAGCCCGCGCATTCCACCTAAACCCCGCGCCGTTGGCGCGCCCCCCTTCAACATGAAGGGGGCTCTGCTTCAGACGAGCGGATGCAGTGTTGAAGGATCCTCGATTCATGCTCGAACAGACGCTCGATCACCTGCACCAGCTGGTGTCCTTCGACACCCGCAATCCGCCGCGTGCGATCGGCACCGATGGCATCTTCGATTACCTGCGCGCGCAGCTGCCGGGGTTCCAGGTCGAGGTGATCGATCACGGCGCCGGGGCGGTCAGCCTGTACGCGGTGCGCGGCACGCCCAAGTACCTGTTCAACGTGCACCTGGACACGGTGCCGGACTCGCCGCACTGGAGCGCCGACCCGCACCGCATGCGCCGCACCGAGGACCGGGTGATCGGCCTGGGCGTGTGCGACATCAAGGGTGCGGCCGCGGCGCTGGTCGCGGCGGCCAATGCCGGCGACGGCGACGCCGCGTTCCTGTTCTCCAGCGACGAGGAAGCCAACGATCCGCGCTGCATCGCTGCGTTCCTGCAACGCCGCATTCCCTACGAGGCGGTGCTGGTGGCGGAACCCACGATGAGCGAGGCGGTGCTGGCGCATCGCGGCATCAGTTCGGTGCTGATGCGCTTCGCCGGCCGCGCCGGGCATGCGTCGGGCAAGCAGGATCCCTCGGCCAGCGCGCTGCACCAGGCGATGCGCTGGGGCGGCAAGGCCCTGGACCATGTCGAGTCGCTGGCGCATGCGCGCTTCGGCGGCCTGACCGGCTTGCGCTTCAACATCGGCCGGGTCGAGGGCGGGATCAAGGCCAACATGATCGCGCCGGCCGCGGAGCTGCGCTTCGGCTTCCGGCCGCTGCCGTCGATGGACGTGGATGCGCTGCTGGCGAGCTTCGCCGGTTTCGCCGATCCGGCCGCGGCGCAGTTCGAGGAGACCTTCCGCGGGCCGAGCCTGCCTTCCGGCGACATCGCGCATGCCGAGGACAAGCGCCTGGCCGCGCGCGACGTCGCCGATGCGCTGCATCTGCCGATCGGCAATGCGGTGGACTTCTGGACCGAGGCCTCGCTGTTCTCGGCCGGCGGCTACACCGCGCTGGTGTACGGCCCGGGCGACATCGCCCAGGCGCACACCGCCGACGAGTTCGTAACGCTGCAGCAGTTGCAGCGCTATGCGAGCTCGGTGGACCGCATCATCAACGGCGTGCGTTGAGCACGCGCCGCCGGGGCCACGGCCCTTCCATCCCGGATCACGGAACCGCCATCACCGCCATGCACGCCAACAAGCAAACCCGCCAGACCATCGTCCGCCTGCTCTCGAGCATGGCCAGCGCCAAGGAGATCAGCCAGTACCTCAAGCGCTTCTCGCAGCTGGACGCCAAGCGCTTCGCCGTGGTCAAGGTCGGCGGCGCGGTGCTGCGCGATGATCTGGAGGCGCTGACCTCCTCGTTGTCGTTCCTGCAAGAGGTCGGGTTGACCCCGATCGTGCTGCACGGCGCCGGTCCGCAGCTGGATGCGGAGCTGTCGGCCGCCGGCATCGAGAAGCAGACCGTCAACGGCCTGCGCGTGACCTCGCCTGAAGCGCTGGCGATCGTGCGCAAGGTGTTCCAGGCGTCCAACCTCAAGCTGGTCGAAGCGCTGCAGCAGAACGGCGCACGCGCCACCTCGATCACCGGCGGGGTGTTCGAAGCGCACTACCTGGATCGCGACACCTACGGTCTGGTCGGCGAGGTCAAGGCGGTGAATCTGGCGCCGATCGAGGCCAGCCTGCAGGCCGGCTCGATCCCGGTGATCACCAGCCTGGGCGAAACCCCGAGCGGGCAGATCCTCAACATCAACGCCGATTTCGCCGCCAACGAACTGGTGCAGGAACTGCAGCCGTACAAGATCATCTTCCTCACCGGCACCGGCGGGCTGCTCGACGCGGAGGGCAAGGTGATCGATTCGATCAACCTGTCCACCGAATACGCGCACCTGATGCAGCAGCCGTGGATCAACGGCGGCATGCGGGTCAAGATCGAGCAGATCAAGGATCTGCTGGACCGCCTGCCGCTGGAGTCGTCGGTGTCGATCACGCGCCCGGCCGACCTGGCCAAGGAACTGTTTACCCACAGGGGTTCGGGCACGCTGGTGCGGCGCGGCGAGAAGGTGCTGCGCGCCACGGCGTGGAGCGAGCTGGACACGCAGCGGCTGAAGTCGCTGATCGAATCCAGCTTCGGCCGCACGCTGGTGCCGGAGTATTTCGACAAGACCCGGCTGCTGCGCGCCTACGTTAGCGAGAACTACCGCGCCGCGGTGATCCTGACCCACGAGGACGGCTACACCTACCTGGACAAGTTCGCGGTACTCGACGACGCGCAGGGCGAAGGCCTGGGCCGCGCGGTGTGGAACGTGATGCGCGAGGAAACGCCGCAGCTGTTCTGGCGCTCGCGCCACAACAACCAGGTCAACATCTTCTACTACGCCGAATCCGACGGCTGCTTCAAGCAGGAGAAGTGGAAGGTGTTCTGGTACGGGCTGGAGAACTTCGAGCAGATCCAGCACTGCGTGGCGCATTGCGCCACGCGCACGCCAACCTTGCTGGGCTGAGCGCGATGCCCCTGGACCTGCTGCCTGCGCTGTGGCGCGCCGTGCCGAGCCTGCAGGGCCGGCATGCGTCGCTGGAGCCGTTGCAGCATGCGCATGCCGACGCCTTGCGCGCGGCGCTGCACGGCAGCGGCCTGGAGCGGCTGTGGTACACCAGCGTGCCGGCCGCGGATCAGGTCGATGGCTACGTGGCCACGGCGCTGGACGCGCAGGCGCAGGGCCGGGTGCTGCCGTTCGTGGTGCGCGACGCGGCCGGCGCAGTCGTCGGCAGCACCCGCTGCTACGGGCTTGACCCGGAAGTGCCGACGCTGCTGATCGGCTACACCTGGTATGCGCCGCGGGTGCAGCGCAGCGGGGTCAATACCGAGGTCAAGCGCATGCTGCTGCAGTACGCGTTCGAGACCTTGCGCTGCCTCAGCGTCGGCTTCGAGACCAGCTGGTTCAACCACACCTCGCGCGCCGCCATCGCCCGCCTCGGCGCCAAGCAGGACGGCGTGCTGCGCAACCACAAACGCCACGCCGACGGCACCCCGCGCGACACCGTGGTGTTCTCCATCATCGACACGGAATGGGCCGGGGTGAAACGCCACCTGCAGTTCCGCCTGGACTCGCATACATGACTTCCAACATCTACAGCGTCGGCATCGTCGGCGCGCGCGGCCACACCGGCGCCGAACTGATCAAGCTGGTCGCCGCGCATCCGCACCTGCAGTTGGCCTTCGTGTCCTCGCGCGAGCTGGCCGGCCAGCGCGTGGCCGAGCACAGCGCCGCCTACCAGGGCGAGCTGCGCTACGAGAACCTGGATGCCGACGCGGTCGCGGCCAAGCGCGCCGACGCGGTGGTGCTGGCGCTGCCCAACGGCAAGGCCGCGCCCTACGTGGCCGCGCTGGACGCGGCGGCGTCCGAGAGCATCGTCGTCGATCTGTCGGCCGATTACCGCTTCGATCCGGGCTGGTACTACGGCCTGCCGGAACTGACCCGCCGCCGCTACGCCGGGCAGAAGCGGATCAGCAATCCCGGCTGCTACGCCACCGCGATGCAACTGGCGATCGCGCCGCTGCTCGACCAGCTGGCCGGCCCGCCGCAGTGTTTCGGCGTGTCCGGCTATTCCGGCGCCGGCACCACGCCGTCGGACAAGAACAACCCCGAGCTGCTGCGCGACAACCTGATGCCGTACGCGCTGACCGACCACATGCACGAGCGCGAAGTGTCAATGCAGTTGGGCGTGCCGGTGGAATTCATGCCGCACGTGGCGCCGCATTTCCGCGGCATCAGCATGACCGTGAACCTGTGGCTGCAGCAACCGCTGGCGCTGGACGCGATCCAGCGCCGCTACCGCGAGCGCTACGCCGGCGAACCGCTGATCGAGGTGCTCGACGCCGCGCCGTGGGTCAGCCGCATCGCCGGCAAGCACGGCGTGCAGATCGGCGGCTTCACCCTGGCGCCGGGCAACAAGCGCCTGGTCGTCGTGGCGACCCTGGACAACCTGCTCAAGGGCGCGGCGACGCAGGCGATGCAAAATCTCAACCTGGCGCTGGGCTTGGACGAACTGACGTCGATTCCTGTGGTGGGACAGACGCAATGAGGCTATTTGGACGGGACTCGGGACTCGGGACTCGGGACCCGATAAGGGCAAAAGCATCTTCGGCCGGCCCGCGAACCGAACGACAACAGCCAGTCGCTTTCCGAGTCCCCAGTCTCCAGTCCCGAGTCCCGAAGGAACCCCAATGACCAATCTCCTCTGGCAAAAACCCGGCGTTGCCGTCGATGCCAAGATCCAGGCATTTCTGGCTGGCGACGACGTCATCCTGGACCGCGAGTTCTTCCTGCACGACATCGCCGCCAGCGGCGCGCATGCCGAAGGCCTGCAGCGCATCGGCATCCTCTCGGCCGACGAACTGGCCGGGCTGCAGCGCGAACTGGCGATCCTGGCCGAGGATTTCCGCAGCGGCGCGTTCGTGCTCGACGCGCGCTTCGAGGACGGCCATTCGGCGATCGAAGCGCGGCTCACCGAGCGCCTGGGCGATGCCGGCCGCAAGATCCACACCGGGCGCAGCCGCAACGACCAGATCCTGGTCGCCACCCGCCTATGGCTGAAGGAACGGCTGGCGCAACTGGCGCAGCTGAGCCGCGAGATCGCCAAGGTCGCGCTGGACCGCGCGCAGGCCGAGCAGGCGCTGCCGCTGCCGGGCTACACCCATATCCAGCGCGCCGTGGTGTCCTCGGCCGGGATGTGGTGGGCCAGCTGGGCCGAAGCCTTCATCGACGATGCGATCCGCGCCCAGGACACGTTGCGCCTGATCGACGCCAACCCGCTCGGCACCGCCGCCGGCTACGGCGTCAATCTGAAACTCGACCGCGAGCACACTACCGCCGCACTCGGCTTCGCGCGCATGCAGGTCTCACCGATCTACGCACAGCTGTCGCGCGGCAAGTTCGAGATGGCCGCGCTGGAAGCGCTGGGCAGCGCGACCCTGGACCTGCGTCGGCTGGCCTGGGACCTGTCGCTGTTCACCAGCGGCGAGTTCGGTTTCGTCGCCTTGCCGGCGCAGTACACCACCGGCAGTTCGATCATGCCCAACAAGCGCAATCCCGACGTGATCGAACTGATGCGCGCCACCCACGCCAGCGTGGCCGCCGCGCGCACCGAGATCGAACAGCTGCTGTCGCTGCCGTCCGGCTACCACCGCGACCTGCAGAGCAGCAAGGGCGCGATCTTCCACGGCTTCGGCCGCGGCCTGGCCGCGCTGGAGCTGCTGCCGGCGTTGCTGGCCAACCTGGAATGGCGCGAGGACAGGCTGCGCGCGGCGATCGACACGGGCATGTACGCCACCGACGTCGCGGTCGAGGCGGCGCTGGCCGGGGTGCCGTTCCGCGAGGCCTACCAGGCCGCCGCCGCGTCGGCGGACAGCGCAGGGCAGGGGCGCACCCCGGAAGGCAGCCTGGCTGCACGGGTCTCGCCCGGTGCCGCCGCCGATCTGCGTCTGGCGCAATTGCAATCGCGCTGGGACGCGCTGGCCGGCTGAGGCAGCACGCTGCCACGCTGGGTTTACGGGTTTTCATCGGACGGAGGATGCATGAACCGATCGACCGCGCTGCCGCAGGTAGCCAAGCGCCTTGGATGGGCCGTGCTGGCGGCGTTGCTGTTGCCGCTGCTGCTGGCGCCGTCCTTGCCGGCGCATGCGGCAGCGGCAGACGGTGACGCGCTGAAGGTGGCGGTGTACCGGGGCAAGGCCGGTTGCCGCGGTTGTTCGGAAATGGTGGTGAAAGCGTTGCGGGGAACCGGTCTGAAGCTCGAACTCGCCTATGTCGGCGAGCGCGAGCCGCTCAAGGTGAACGCGCGCACGCTGAGCGGATTCGACCTGTACGTCCAGCCCGGCGGCGGGCAGGACATCGCTGCCGCCTATGCCGCCATCGGCGACGATGGTGCCAGCGCGATCCGGGCGTTCGTGCGCGGCGGCAAGGGCTTCCTCGGCTTGTGCATGGGCGCGTATCTGGCCGACCGCGACTGGATCGGGCTGGTCGATGTGGCGCTGCAATCGGAGGTCGGGCGCCCGGGCTCGGGCATCGACGACGAAGGCGATCATACGATCGAGGTGCGCTGGGACGGGACGCTGCAACGCTTCTACTATCAGGACGGTCCGTATTTCACCGGCAAGGCCGCGTCGGGTTACTTGCCGATCGCCCACTACCGCAACGGCGACGTGGCCATGGCCCGCTACGGCTATGGCGCCGGCACGGTGCTGCTGACCGGCCCGCATCCCGAAGCCGACGCCAGCTGGATGGACGACGATGGCGGCGACGCTGCGGCGCAGGACAAGATGCGGCGCCTGCTGCGCTATTTCGCGGCGACACGCGTGGCGGTGGTGCGCTAGTGTCGGCAGCGGCCGCTGGCAGATGGTGCGGGAAGGGCGCGCGGCCACGCTGGCCGGGTGGTGACCTAGTCGATCGAGGAGAAGCACGATGACGTTGTATCTGGTGATGGCGATACGCAAGCCGGACTTTCCGCCGTCGGTGGTCCAGCCGCACCGCGATTTTCTCGCCGCATTGCGCGCGCGCGGGCTGCTGGAACTGGCCGGCGGTTTCGGCGACGGCAGCGGCGGCGCCTATCTGCTGAAGAACGTCGCCAGCCTGGAGCAGGCGCGGGCGATCGTCGCCGAGGATCCGCTGGCGATCGAGGATGCGTCCGAACTGAGCGTACATGCATGGAACGCGCAATGAGCCGGGCGCGTCTGCGATGAGCGCCGCCACCGCTGCCGCAGCGGCGTTCGTCGAGCAGGCGCTGCCGCCGTGGCGGCGCGCGGTGCTCAAGGTCGGCAGCAGCCTGCTCGCCGCCGACGGCGGTGGCGGGCTGTCGCCGCGCTACGCGCTGGGGCTGGCGCAGTTCGTCTCGGCCAACCTTGCGGCCGGGCGCGAACTGGTGATCGTGTCGTCCGGCGCGGTCGCTGCCGGACGCGCGATCCTGCCGCGGGCCGCCGAGGCCGGCGCGGCGATCGCCGCCCGGCAGGCGCTGGCCGCGCTTGGCCAGGCGCAGCTGATCGCGCTGTGGCAACGCTTCTTCGAGCGCCCGGTGGCGCAGGTGCTGCTGACCCACGACGACCTGCGCAACCGCCGCCGCTACCTCAACGCGCGCGCCACGCTGGGCGAGCTGTTGCGGCTGGGCGCGCTGCCGGTGGTCAACGAGAACGACACCGTGTCGGTGGACGAACTCAAGCTCGGCGACAACGATAATCTCGCCGCGATCGTCGCCGCGCTGGTCGATGCCGATGCGCTGTTCATCGCCACCGACATCGACGGCCTGTACACCGCCGATCCGCGCAGCGACCCGCGCGCGCAGCCGCTGGACGACGTCCCCGAGCTGACCGCGGCGGTGCTGGCGATGGCCGGCGGCAGCGGCAGCAGCGTCGGCACCGGCGGCATGCGTACCAAGCTGGAGGCCGCGGCCAAGGCCGGCGCCGCCGGCATCGAGACCTATCTGTTCAACGGCCGTAGCGCCGAGGTGGTGCGCGGCCTGGCCCAGGACCGCCTGCGCGGCACCCGCATCCATCCGGCGCGCACCCGCCTCGCCGCGCGCAAGTACTGGCTGCGCCAGGTGCCGGTGGAACCTGGCGCGATCCTGGTCGATGCCGGCGCCGCCGCCGCGCTGGCCGACAAGGGCGCCTCGCTGCTGCCCGGCGGCGTGGTCGGTGCCGAAGGCGACTTCCGCCGCGGCGACATGGTCAAAGTGCGCCTGCGCGACGCCGCCGGCGACCGCTGCCTGGCGCGCGGCGTCAGCCAGTACTCGGCCGCCGACGTGCGCCGCATCGCCCGCCGTCACTCGCGCGACATCGAAGCGATCCTGGGGTATAGCTATGGAGAGAATGTGATTCACCGCGACGATCTGGTTGTTGTTCGGGACTCGGGACTCGGGACTCGGGACTCGGTGTGAGCGTGGCCGGTCGGCGCATGCGCAGGCCGACACGCCATTGCATCGCGCACCTTCGGCAAATGCGAGAACGCGTCTGGCGTTTTTCGCTTCGTCTGCTTGACAGTCCTTACCGCCCGCGCAGACTTTTGCGAGTCCCGAGTCCCGAGTCCCGAGTCCCGAACCAACTGGAACCATCAATGAGCACGATCCGAGCCCAAGCCCTGCACTGCCGCGACGCCGCGCAGGCGCTGGCGCAATTGTCTGCCGCGGCCAAGCAGGCCTTGCTGGAGGCGATGGCGGCGGCGCTGGAAGCGGATGCGGAGGCGATCCTCGCCGCCAATGCGCGCGATCTGGAGGCGGCGCGGGCCAGGAATGTCGGCAACGCCATGCTCGACCGGCTGGCGCTGGACGGCACGCGCCTGGCCGGCGTCGCCGCGGCGCTGCGCGAGGTGGCAGCGCTGCCCGATCCGGTCGGCCAGGTCACCCGCGACGACGTGCGCCCGAATGGCATCCGCGTGCAGAAGGTGCGGGTGCCGTTAGGCGTGATCGCGATGATCTACGAGGCGCGCCCGAACGTCACCGCCGATGCCGCGGCGCTGTGCATCAAGGCCGGCAACGGGGTGATCCTGCGTGGCGGCTCGGAGGCGATCCATTCCAACACCGCGATCGCCGCCGCGCTGCGGCGCGCGTTGCGCGAGGCCGGGATCGGCGAGGACGCCTTGACCCTGGTGGAAGACCTGCGCCGCGAGACCATGCTGGAACTGCTGCAGCTCAACGACATCGTCGACCTGGCGATCCCGCGCGGCGGCGAGGGCCTGATCCGCTTCGTCGCCGAGCACGCGCGGGTGCCGGTGATCAAGCACTACAAGGGCGTCTGCCACCTGTTCGTGGACGCCTCGGCGGACCTGGCGCTGGCGGTGAAGCTGCTGGTGGACGGCAAGACCACGCGCCCGGCCGCGTGCAATTCGCTGGAGACGCTGCTGGTGCACGCCGATATCGCCGCGCGCTTCCTGCCGCTGGCGGCGCAGGCGCTGCAGCAGCGCGGCGTGGCCCTGCGCGGCGACGACGCCAGCCGCACGCTGCTGCCGGACATCGACGCGGCCAGCGATGCCGATTACGCGGCCGAATACCTCGACCTGATCCTGGCGATCCGGGTGGTGCCGGACCTGGACGCGGCGATCGCGCACATCCGCCACTACGGCTCGGACCACACCGAAGTCATCGCCACCGCCGATGCGGCCAACGCCGAAGCATTCGTGCATGCGCTGCGCGCGGCGGTGGTGATGGTCAACGCCTCCTCGCGCTTCTCCGACGGCGGCGAACTCGGCCTGGGCGCGGAGATTGGCATCTCCACAACGCGCCTGCACGCCTACGGCCCGATGGGCCTGGAAGCGCTGACCGTGGAGCGCTTCGTGGTGCGCGGCGAGGGCCAGGTGCGGCACTGACAGGCTGCGATGTCCGGCGCGAACGGTCCTTCGTTGCTGGCGTTGGCGATGCTGCGGGGCAAGCTTGCCACCAACTGCGTACACGCCGCCGTTGCGGCCGTGACGCTCGGGCAGCTCTGCTGCGGTTGTAGACTCTGTTTGGGCACATGGCGTGTTGGGCACGTGGCATGCTCGCCGTTCAACGCTCTGGCCGGCCGCTATTCGATTTTCGCGCGACGCTGACCCGGGCGGCCGCGCACTAGCGCGGGCCTGGCGCTGTTAGCCTGGATCCGACGTCCCCCGCCCTGAGTAGCGGTTGGGTTTAGAGTCCAGGGGTAATGATATCGGTGTTTGCGAAATGTTGGGCATAAGCAGCGGGCGTCATGCCGCCGATTGCCTTTTTGGGTTGTTCCTCGTTGTATTCGCGTCGCCAGCGCTCGATCTCGGTGCGCGCATGCAGCAGGTTTGGGAACCAGTGTTCGTTGAGGCATTCGTCGCGTAGCCGGCGGTTGAAGGATTCAACGTAGGCGTTCTGGTTCGGTTTGCCTGGTTGGATCCGCTGTAGCTGCACGCCACGGGCATGCGCCCAGGCGACCATGGACTTGCCGCAGAACTCCTTGCCGTTGTCGGTACGAATCACCTGCGGCAGGCCGCGACTGATTGCCAAGCGGTCCAGGACGCGGCTCACACCATGGCCGCAGATCGCACGTTCCACCTCGATCGCGACCGTTTCATGGGGGGCGTCGTCCACGATCACCCGCGATTTGATCACCCGCCCATCGGCAGTGCGGTCGAACACGAAGTCCATCGACCATACCTGGTTGGCCTGTGCTGGTCGCAGCAATGGCTGGCGCTGGCCGACCTGCACCTTCTTGCGCTTGCGACGTCCGACCTGCAACTGCTGCTCCTGATACAGCCGCTCCACGCGCTTGTAGTTCTCCATGTGCCCTTCCTTCCGCAGTTTCAGGTAGATCATTCCCACGCCATAGCGCTTGTGCCGGTGCGCCAGCGCCACGATGCGCTGGCGCAGGTCGACATTGCGGTCAGCGTTCTCTGCCTCCAGATCTTTGAGCCGCTTGGCATCGGGCACGCTCATCGCGCCGAAGGTGCTACGCCATAGGTAATAGGAGGCCTCGCTGAAACCATGGCGACGGCACAGGTCCTTGATGGCCACGCCGGCGTCGGCCTCGCGCAGAAAGCCGATAATCTGTTCTTCGGTAAAACGCTTCTTCACGTCCAATCTCCTTAAGGTAGGGAATTGGACTCCAAACCGGCATGCTACTCAACATTGGGGGTACGTCGGGTGGGAGCGGGAGCGCCGATTCGGTCATGCTGCCAACCGTGCCGCCTATCACATGCGGCGATGTTGTTGCTGGATGCATTCGCAAGCAATGATATCCTTTCGCATATGGTGAGCGTCTGCTAGCCGCAGCTACGTAATCTGTAGACAAGACAATATCCCGACCCAGGGGCGGGATACGTTATTCGGATAATGATCGAAACGTTCGATGGCGCATGCCGAGCTGAGCAATGTCGTCTTATGCTTCAGCGATCAGGTGCGTTCTCGTGGGTCCTTGTCATTTAAGTGCACTGAAGCATATTCCAGATCGAGAGCGGCAGGCGTCATCGCAGATCTTTCGCTTGGCCATGCGCGTGTTGTGCGCGACGGCCATGTTCACTCCGTTTGCTTTCTGGTATTCATCAAAATGCATCCATTTTCAAAAGCCACACTGGCAGAAAGCCGTCTGTACCCCAGCGGCCTTACTCCGTTAAGTGGTTCTGTCATGACCTTGAGCATCGGTCTATTGCTCGCTGCGCCGGTACATGCACAGCAGGCGCCGTCGTCGCAGACAGCGCCCTCAAGCAATGCCAGCATTCCGGTGGATCTGGACATGGTGGAGGTGCGCGGCGTGCGTGCCAGCCTGATCAAGTCGCAGTCGATCAAGCACGATGCCGAGCAGGTGGTCGATTCCGTCAGCGCCGAGGACATCGGCGCGCTGCCCGACCGCAGCGTCACCGAGACCCTGCAACGGGTCAGCGGTGTGACCATTGATCATTTCATCGCGCGCAACGACCCCGACCATTTCTCCGCCGAAGGCAGCGGCGTGATGATCCGCGGCATGACCCAGGTGCGCGGCGAGCTCAACGGCCGCGACAGCTTCAGCGCCGCCAGCGGCCGCGGACTCAGCTTCGAGGACGTGCCGGCCGAACTGATGGCTGGCGTGGACGTGTACAAGAACCCATCGGCCGAGATCATCGAGGGTGGCCTCGGCGGCACGGTCAACCTGCGTACGCGCATGCCGTTCGATCAGCCCGGCCGCACCATCGCGTTCAACGCAGACGCCAATGAGGGCGATCTCGGCAAGACACCCAAGCCGTCCGGCTCGTTCCTGTTCAGTGATCGCTGGGCTACCGGCCTCGGCGAAATGGGCTTGATGCTGGATGCGTCGTACTCGTCGATGGTCACGCGCAGCGATGGCATCCAGGTGGAGCCGTTCGTGCGCCGTACCGATCCGGCGTTGCTGGCAGGGACGCAGTTTTACAAAGTGTATGTGCCGGGCGGGCTCGATTGGCGGCAAATGCTGTCTGAGCGCAAGCGTAAAGGCCTGGCCGGGGCGTTCCAGTGGCGGCCCAGCGAAGACACGGAACTCTACCTGCAGTACATGCGGTTTGCCTATGACATGAACTGGGGGGATCACGCTGCAGTCTTCAACGATCAGAGCAATGCGATCAGCCCCGTGCCGGGAACAGTGTTTTCCTATAATGATGAAGGCCGCTTTTTGAGGGGGCAGCCAGGATCGAGCTTGTGGCTCGGTCAGAGTGCCGACAATGACATTGTGCGCTTCAATACCCAGAATCGCTACGCCCAAAAAACCACCACGACCGCTGATCTGGCTGGGGGCTTCACCCATCGCCTGACCGACAGGTTGAGTATGCGCGGCGATATGCAGTTGGTGCAGTCCCACAACGACACGTTGGATTTTTCCCTGTTCAACACGATCTACCTGCCGGGCCTGACGGTCGATCTGAGCGGCAGGTACCCGGCGGCCACGATAGCCGATACCAGCTACATCGCTGACCCGTCAAACTATTTCTGGAGAGCGGCGATGGATCATCTTGGGCAAAACCATGGTCGTGAACTGGCCACGCGCTTCGATCTTGAATACACATACGACAGCCGTTGGTTGCGCAGTTTTCGCGCCGGCATTCGCGCTACAGATCACAACCAGACCAACAAGAACACACGCTACAACTGGGGCGTGATTTCCGACAGGTCGGCTCCCGTCCCCGGTGCCGCCAACGGGCTGGCCGATCTTGCCGATTACATGACCGAGTCCTCGTCGTGGTACACCTTGTCGAACCTGTTCCGGGGCAAGGCGAATGTACCCGGACAGTTGTATTTCCCCAGCGACGCTGCGGTGAAGGATTATGCCGGTACCACGAAGCTGATCGAGCAGATCGTCGCACTGCGTGGCACCGGCTGGTCGCCGGTTAACTACCGCTTGAAGGATGTCAACCACCAGCTCGAGCGCACTCAGGCTGCGTATGCGGCGCTGTACTTCGGCAACGAGGATCAGCTGGGGCTGCCTGTGGACGGCAACATCGGCGTGCGCGTGGTGCAGACCAAGACCGAAGCCAATGGTTACGGCCAGTTTCCCGATCTCTCCGGGAGCACGGGATCGGAAGCGCTACGGAAGCAGTACACCGGCCAGTACTTTGCCAACAGCGCGCAGGGCAGCTACACCAACGTGCTCCCGAGTTTCAATATGCGCTTCAAGTTCTCCGATGCGCTGCAGTGGCGCATCGCTGCCTCGAAGGCGATGGCGCGACCGGGCTACGACCAACTGCAGGCGTATCTGCTGCTCGCTGCGACGGTCCAGGACGGCGTGGTGACGCGATGGACCGGCACCTCGGGCAATCCGAACTTGAAGCCGATGCAGGCCAACCAGTACGACACCGCGCTGGAATGGTACTTCGACAATAGCGACATGATGTATGCCACCGTGTTCTACAAAGACGTGAAGGATTACTTCTCCAACCAGACCGTCAGCGAGGTCTACGATGGGCGGCCGTGGCTGGTGACCCGCCCCTATAACATGGACAAGGGGCGCATCCGCGGCTTCGAATACGGCTACACCCAGTTCTTCGATTCGCTGCCGGGCTGGATGAGCGGCTTCGGTGTCAACGCCAACTTCACCTTCGTCGACAGCAGCGGCGGGATCCATCGCGCGACGGATCCCAACGCCGGCACCACCGCCGGTGGCGTGCGCCTGCCCTTGGATGGATTGTCACGGCGTAGCTACAACCTGGCCGGGATCTACGAGAAGGGGCCGCTATCGGTTCGCCTGGCCTACAACTGGCGATCGCGCTACCTGTTGACCGCCAGCGACGTGATCACCAGGCTGCCCGCTTGGGCGGACGATTTCGGGCAATTGGACGGATCGTTTTTCTACCGTTTCACGCCGCACGTGCAACTGGGCGTGCAGGCCAATAACATCACCAACTCGATGACTAAGGTATTGATGGGGCCGACCTCCTATAGCGATGGCGAGGTCGACCACCACCTGTATACCCGCAGTTGGTTCGTCAACGACCGCCGCTATTCCCTGGTGTTGCGCGCCAACTGGTAACGTCCGCAGCGCTCGTTACCGGCCCGCATGCGGCGATTGCATGGGCGCGTTTCCGTACGCGTCGACCGCCCGTTCAATGTGCGCTCGCCGATTGACGGCACGGACGTTTCCCACTCCTGCTCAGCGACAGTCTGGCTTTCCGCATGTGGGAAGCGTACTTCAGGCCTGGAGCAAGTGTCGGTGTGGGGCGTCTTCGCGTCGCTGTCTGTGATCTCCGGTCGCTTCCATTCCATCTCATGCGCAGCAACACGACGCCGCAGCGTCTGGCGTAGCAGCGACCCGCGGGAGCGCGGTGCGCGTCACCACCACCCGTCGCAGCGTGACCAAGGTGTGGTGGCTCAAGGCCCCATGCAGGACCCGCTTGCGGACATGATCGACGTTGGCCTGACCGGATGGAGATTGACGCCGCAACAGCAATACATGTTTCCTGTGCGGGGGGATTCATGGCGTTGCAGTCCCGCTACGTTCCGTGCTGGCGGAACCGGCAGTGGTGCGTTTGCGCGCATCCGGCCGTAGCCTGCCGCGTATTGCCTTGCCATTGCCGGCGCGGTGTGCTGCGGATGCAGGCGCGCACGCCATCTCAGGCGCATCGCCGCTTACGTCGCACGCTGCGCGCCGTCCGTGTTTTTCTGCTTGTTGCCGCTCTTGCTGTGCGTGGTGGCGAGCGGGGCGGGCGAGTGGCTGACCTGCCAGTGGTGCCGGGTCGCCATCGGTGGCGGCCTCGTCATCGAGCTGTCGCTCCCTTCGGCGCAGAGGTTGCGGTGCGCGTGCAATGATGTCGGTGGGTCTTGGCGCCCGGATGCGGTACCGGTGCGCCGGATCCGGATCCGGCTGTAGATCCGGCCGCGCTGACCCTGTGGTACCCGCGCCCGGCCACGCAGTGGGGGGAGGCGCTGCCGGTCGGCAATGGCCGGCTCGGCACGATGGTGTGGGGCGGCATCGCCCACGAACGCCTGCAGTGTGGTGCGCCTGTCCTGGGATCACCCCACCCGCATCGCGCTGCGCATCGGCATCGACAGTCCACAGGCGGGCGAGGTCACGCATGAGCAGGGCGCGCTGCTGTTGACCGGGCGCAATGCCGGTTTCGTCGGTATCGAGGGCCGACTGCGCTTCGCCTTGCGCGTGCTGCCGCGCGCCTCCGGCGGGACCACCCGCATCGAGCGCGGACGCAAATGAAACTACTGGCCCAGCGAGGCCAATGCCTTGCACGAATGCGTGGAACCGCTGGAGGCGATGCTGTTCGATCTCGCCGAAACCGGCGCGCACACCGCACAGACGATGTACGTCGCGCCGGGCTGGGTGGTGCACAACAATACCGACCTGTGGCGCCAGGCCGGGCCGGTCGACGGGGTGAAGTGGAGCCTGTGGCCAATGGGCGGCGTGTGGCTGCTGCAACAGCTGTGGGGCCGCTGGGACTATGGCCGCGATCGCGCCTGCCTGCAGCGCATCTACCCGCTGTTCAAGGGCGCGGGCGAGTTCTTCGCCGCCACCCTGGTGCGCGATCCGCAGAGCGGGGCGATGCTGACCAACCCGTCGCTGTCGCCGGAGAACCGGCATCCGTTCGGCGCCGCACTGTGCGCCGGACCGGCGATGGACGCGCAATTGTTGCGCGATCTTTTTGCGCAGTGCATCAAAATGGGCGCCTTGCTGGGTGTGGACGCGGCCTTCGGCGAGCGCCTGGCGACGCTGCGCACGCCGCTGCCGCTGGACCGTATCGGCCGCGCCGGGCAGTTGCAGGAGTGGCAGCAGGACTGGGGCATGCAGGCCCCGGAACTCCACCATCGCCACGTCTCGCATCTGTATGCGCTGCACCCGTCCCGCCAGATCAACCCGCGCGATACCCCGGCGTTGGCCGCCGCAGCGCCGCGCTCGCTGCAGCGCCGCGGTGATAGCGCTACCGGCTGGGGTCTTGGCTGGCGCCTGAATCTGTGGGCGCGGTTGCACGACGGCGAGCACGCGCACCGTATCCTGGCACTGCTGCTGTCGCCGGAGCGCACCTACCCGAATCTGTTCGACGCGCATCCGCCGTTCCAGATCGACGGCAACTTCGGCGGCACCGCAGGCATCACCGAAATGCTGCTGCAGAGTTGGGGCGGCAGCATCCGGCTGTTGCCGGCGCTGCGGCAGGCCTGGCCGCAGGGGCAGGTGCGCGGTCTGCGCGTGCGCGGCGCGGCCGGCGTCGATCTGGCCTGGCGCGACGGCCGCCTGCAGTACGCGCGACTTAGCAGCGAGCGCGGCGGGCACTACACTTTGGCTTACGGCGGGCAGACCCTGACCGCCGACCTTTCTTCTGGAGCGACGATGGAACTGGGTTTGCACGACGATCGGCTGGTGTGGGAGTGAGTCTGTACATCGGCCTGGACGTGGGCACGCAGAGCGTCAAGCTGCTCGCCTACGATGCGGATAGCCGCCGCGTGGTCGCCACGCACGGCCATGCGCTGGACCTGATCAGCCGCGACGACGGCACCCGCGAGCAGCAGGCGCAGTGGTGGATCGACGGCATCGTCGCCTGCTTCGCCGCGCTGAGCTCCGAGCAGCGCGCGCAGGTGCGGGCGATTTCGGTGTCCGGGCAGCAGCACGGCTTCGTGCCGGTGGATGCGCAAGGGCGGGTCACCGCGCCGGTCAAGCTATGGTGCGACACCAGCACCCAGCTGGAGTGCGAGGAGATCATGCAGGCGGCCGGAGGGGAACGGCGCTGCGTGGAACTGGCCGGCAACCCGGTCCTGGCCGGCTACACCGCCTCCAAGCTGCCGTGGACGCGCAAGCACCGCAGCGACGCCTACGCGGCGATGACCTCGGTGCTGCTGCCGCACGACTATGTCAATTTCTGGCTCACCGGCGAGCGCTACACCGAGTTCGGCGACGCCTCCGGCAGCGGCTGGCTGGACGTGCGCAGCCGGCAGTGGTCGGCGCCGCTGTTGCAGGCGATCGATCCGCAGCGCGACCTGGCCGCGGCGCTGCCGCCGCTGGTACCGACCGAGACCACCTTTGCCCTGTCCGCCGCGGCGGCGCAGACCCTGGGGTTGCCGCGCGAGGTGCGCGTGGCTACCGGCGGTGGCGACAACATGATGGCCGCGATCGGCACCGGCAACGTGGTGCCGGGACGGCTGACGATGAGCCTGGGCACGTCCGGCACGCTGTTCGCGTATGCCGATCGGCCGGTGGTCGACGCTGCCGCGCGTTGGGCCGCGTTCTGCTCGTCCAGCGGCGGCTGGCTGCCGCTGATCTGCACGATGAACTGTACCGTGGCCACCGAGACCATCTCGCGCCTGTTCGGGATCAAGACCGGGCAGGGCGAGGCCTTGCTCGACGCCACCGCACCCGGCGCTGGCGGGCTGCTGCTGTTGCCGTTCTTCAACGGCGAGCGCACCCCGAACCTGCCGGCCGCGCGTGGCTGCATGACCGGCATGGACCTGCACAACACCACTCCGGCGCATTTCTACCGCGCGGCGATGGAAGGCGCCAGCTATAGCCTGCGCAACGGCTTCGATGCCTTCGTCGATGCCGGGCTGGCGTTCGACTCGGTCTACGTCACCGGCGGCGGCAGCAAGAGCGCCGGCTGGCGGCAGCTGATCGCCGACCTGTTCGGCTTGCCGGTGCACGTGCCGGCGCAGGCCGAGGGCGCCGCGTTCGGCGCCGCGCTGCAGGCGCTGTGGGCCGACGGCCATGCGCAGGGCGACCAGGCCAGCCTGGCCGAGGTGGTGCTGCAGCACCAGCAGGACGAGGCCGCGCTGTCCGCGCAGCCGGATCCGCAACGCGGTGCGCAGTACCAGGCGCACTACCAGACCTTCCTGAAACACTTGCACGCCATTGGCCCGCTCTACGCCGGCTGACCCACTTTTTCCCCCGCAAACGCACACCAGGACGTCTTCATGAGCAACTCCTTCTACATCGGCGCCAAGGAATACTTCCCGGGCATCGGCCGCATCGCGTTCGAAGGCAAGGCCTCGGACAATCCGCTGGCATTCAAGGTCTACGACGCGCACAAGTGCATCGGCGACAAGACCATGGCCGAGCACCTGCGCTTCGCCGTCGCCTACTGGCACAGCTTCTGCGGCAACGGTGCCGATCCGTTCGGTCCGGGTACGCGCGCCTATCCGTGGGACGCCGGCAGCGATGCGCTGGGCCGCGCCGAGGCCAAGGCCGATGCGGCGTTCGAATTCTTCACCAAGCTCGGCGTGCCGTACTACTGCTTCCACGATATCGATCTGGCGCCGGACGCGGACGATGTGGGCCAGTACGAGAAGAACCTCCGGCATATGGTCGGCATCGCCAAGCAGCGCCAGGCCGACACCGGCATCAAGCTGCTGTGGGGCACCGCCAACCTGTTTTCGCATCCGCGTTACATGAACGGCGCTTCGACCAATCCGGACTTCAACGTGGTCGCGCGCGCGGCGGTGCAGGTCAAGGCCGCGCTGGATGCCACCGTCGAGCTGGGCGGCGAGAACTACGTGTTCTGGGGCGGCCGCGAAGGCTATGCCAGCCTGCACAACACGCAGATGAAGCGCGAGCAGGACAACATGGCGCGCTTCCTCACGATCGCCCGCGACTACGGGCGCAGCATCGGCTTCACCGGCAATTTCCTGATCGAGCCCAAGCCGATGGAGCCGATGAAGCACCAGTACGACTTCGACAGCGCCACGGTGATCGGCTTCCTGCGCCAGCATGGGCTGGACCAGGACTTCAAGCTCAACATCGAGGCCAACCACGCCACGCTGTCGGGTCACAGCTTCGAGCACGACCTGCAGGTGGCGTCCGATGCGGGCCTGCTCGGCAGCATCGACGCCAACCGCGGCAACCCGCAGAACGGCTGGGACACCGACCAGTTCCCGACCGACCTGTACGACACGGTCGGGGCGATGCTGGTGGTGCTGCGGCAGGGCGGGCTGGCGCCGGGCGGGCTGAACTTCGATGCCAAGGTGCGGCGCGAGTCGTCCGATCCGCAGGACCTGTTCCTGGCGCACATCGGCGGCATGGACGCGTTCGCGCGCGGGCTGGAAGTGGCCCATGCGCTGCTGACGTCCTCGCCGCTGGAGCAATGGCGCGCCGAGCGTTACAGCAGCTTCGACAGCGGCGCCGGCGCGGCGTTCGCGGCCGGCCGCAGCACGCTGGCGGACCTGGCGGCGCACGCGGCCAAGGCCGGCGCGCCGGCGCAGGTGAGCGGCCGTCAGGAAGCCTACGAGAACCTGATCAACCAGTATCTGATCCGCTGATGCGCGCGACGGCCGGCGCCACCCTTGGCGCCGGCCGTGCTGTCCATCCCCCGATGGCTGCTTTCCTTTCTGCACGACACCAGGTGACTCAATGTCCAGCGTATCCCTAGACCGCGCCCATGGCGCAGGCGAAAACACACGTCTTATCATCCTCATCAGTTGCGTCGCCACCATCGGCGGCTTCCTGTTCGGCTTCGACAGCGGCGTGATCAACGGCACCGTCGACGGCCTCAAGCAGACCTTCCATTCCAGCGCCGCCGGCACCGGCTTCGAGGTCGCCTCGATGCTGCTGGGCTGCGCGTTCGGCGCGTTCTTCGCTGGCTGGCTGGCCGACCGCCTCGGTCGCCGTGCGGTGCTGATCATCTCCGCGGTGCTGTTCCTGCTGTCGGCGCTCGGCGCCGGCGCCTCGCACAGTTCGATGTTCTTCGTTTTCGCCCGGGTCATGGGCGGCTTCGCGGTCGGCGCGGCCAGCGTGATGTCGCCGGCCTACATCGCCGAGGTCGCGCCCGCGCGCTACCGCGGGCGCCTGGCCACGGTGCAGCAGATCGCGATCATCAGCGGCCTGTTCACCGCGTTCCTGAGCAACTACGTGCTGGTCAAGCTGGCCAGCGCCTCGACCGAGCCGCTGTGGCTGGGCCAGGCCGCGTGGCGCTGGATGTTCTGGATGCAGGCGTTCCCGTCCTTGCTGTTCCTGCTGCTGTTGCTGGCGATCCCGGAAAGCCCACGCTATCTGGTGGTCAAGGGCCGCCGCGAGGATGCGCTCGCGGTGCTGACCCGGCTCTACGGCCTGCGCGAGGCGAACGCCAAGCTGACCGAGATCTCCGCCTCGCTGGCCGCCGACCAGCACAAGCCGAAGCTGTCGGACCTGGTCAGCAAGGTCACCGGCAAGGTGCGTCCGATCGTGTGGATCGGCATCGGCCTGGCCACGTTCCAGCAACTGGTCGGCATCAACGTGGTGTTCTACTACGGCGCAGTGTTGTGGCAGGCGGTGGGCTTCTCCGAAAGCGATTCGCTGCTGATCAACGTGCTGTCCGGCGCGCTGAGCATCGGCGCCTGCCTGATCACGGTGCTGCTGATCGACAGGATCGGGCGCAAACCGCTGCTGTGGATCGGTTCGGCCGGCATGGCGGTGTCGCTGGCGCTGGTCACCCTGGCCTTCGCCAGCGCCTCGCTGGACGCGGCGGGCAAGCTGGCGATGTCGCCGGGCATGGGCCGGCTGGCGCTGGTCGCGGCCAACGTCTACGTGATCTTCTTCAACATGTCCTGGGGTCCGGTGATGTGGGTGATGCTGGGCGAGATGTTCCCCAACCAGATCCGCGGCTCCGGCCTGGCGGTGGCGGGCGCGGCGCAGTGGACTTCGAACTTCGCCATCACCGTGTCGTTCCCGATCCTGCTCGGCAGCATCGGCCTGGCCGGTGCGTACGGCATCTACACCGTGGCCGCGTTCGTCTCGGTGTTCTTCGTGCTCAAGTACGTGTACGAGACCAAGGGCCGCGAGCTGGAGCAGATGCAGGGCTAAGCGCTCGCTGTTGCCGGCGCGGCCCATGCGGTCGCGCCGGCGGACGTTGTACCGTGTCCGGCGCGATCGCCGGCAGTCCGGCATCGCCTGCCGTTACATGGTGGCGCCATCGTCCCTTCCATGGCCGCGTCCGAAAGATCGACCACGCTGACCGGCAGCAGCGCACACGTCGCCTGCTGTCCTGTGCTGTCAAGTTCCCACCCATCTGCCAGCTGACTGCCGGTCGCCATGGGATGGCGGTCGCACTGCGTCCGCGATATGTTACTTAGTAACATTATTGGCTTGGAGCGTTGCAGTGTCCGGTTGCGTCTTTCGGTTCGGTTCCGGCTGCGTCCGCGATTTCCGCTGCGCGTCATGGCGAGACCACGCATGAACCGGCGCGAATGGCTGGGGATGGCCGGCACGGCACTGCTGCTGGCGCCGGCCTGGGCGCGCGCCGGGTCGGCGCCGCGCCTGACCGGCGGTAGCCTGGAAACCGATGACGGGCGCCTGCGGTTGCGGCTGCAGCTCGATGCGACGGTGGACTACCGGGTGTTCGCGCTGTCCGATCCGGAGCGGCTGGTGATCGATCTGCCGGGGATCGCCGCGCCGGCGCCGCCGATCCTGCTGCCGGCGCCCGATGCGGTGGTCGCCGCGATCCGCAGCGGGGCGCAGGCCGATGGCCTGCGCATCGTGCTGGACCTGCGCCGGCCGGTCACCGCCAGCGCGCACTGGGACGCCGATGCGGGGGTGTCGCCACGGTTGTTGCTCGACCTCGGACCGGTCGACGCCGCAGTTGCCGCGCCCGTTGCCGCACTCGTCGTGCCGCCGCGCACGTCGATCGCGACGCCGTCGCGGCCGCGCGTGGTCGCCATCGACGCCGGCCATGGTGGCAAGGACCCGGGCGCGGTGAGCGCCGACGCCCTTTACGAGAAGCACGTGGCGATGGGCGTGGCCGGGCGGCTGCACCAGGCGCTGCAGGCCGACCCGCGCTACCGGCCGACGCTGATCCGCAGCGACGACCGCTTCGTGCCGCTGCACGAGCGGGTGGTGATCGCGCACCAGCGCAAGGCCGATTTGTTCGTGTCGATCCATGCCGATGCCGCGCCGAACCGCAGCGCGCAGGGCGCCTCGGTGTACGCGCTGTCGGAGAACGGCGCCAGCTCGGCGCTGGCGCGCTGGATCGCCGACAGCGAGAACAGCGCCGACCAGTACGGCAACGTCGCCGAGCGCTACCTGCGGCAGAAGGACCCGGTGCTGTCCAAGGTGCTGGTGGATCTGTCGATGAGCGGCACCATCGCCACCAGCCTGCAGTTCGGCAAGAGCATGCTCGGACGCCTGCAGCAGATCACCCGGCTGCACCAGGGCGAGGTCGGCCAGGCCGGCTTCGCGGTGCTCAAATCGCCGGACATTCCGTCGTTGCTGGTCGAGACCGGCTTCATGAGCAACGCCGACGATTGCCGCCGTCTGGTCAGCGACCGCCACCAGGAAGAACTGGCGCAGTCGCTGCAACTTGGCATCGACGATTACTTCCAGGCGTTTCCGGTGCATGCCTGAGCCGCTGCGTTCCCCGCCACTGATGCTTGCCCATCCAATGCACCTGCCCATGCAATCGCCGCTGCCCGACGTGGCGAGCAGCGAACCGTCCACGATCGCCGCGCCGCTGCAATGGGTCGGCATGGACGGCATCGCCTTGCCGATCCGCCTGTGCGATGCGGCCGCCAGTGACCCCCTGCCGGCGCAGGCGGCGCTGCACGTCGATCTGCCGGCGGTGCAGGTCAAGGGCATCCACATGTCGCGGCTGTACCGGCTGCTGGACGACTACGCGCAGCAGCCGCTGTCGCCGTCGCTCTTGGCGCAGCTGCTGCGCGCGATGGTGCACAGCCATGCCGATTGCGCCTCCAGCGCGGCGCGGATATCGCTGCGCCTGTCGCTGCTGCGGCGCAGCCCGGCGTTGCGCAGCGAGGGGCTGGCAGGCTGGAAGGCGTATCCGCTGCGGATCGACGCGGTGCTGCGCGGCGCCAGTGTGCGCGTGGAGGTCGCTGTGGACGTGCTCTATTCCTCGACCTGTCCGTGCTCGGCGGCGCTGGCGCGGCAATTGCTCAGCGCGGCGTTCCTGCAGCAGCATGCCGCGCAGCCCTCGCTGCAGCGCGAGGCCGTGGCTGCGTGGCTGCTGCAGCATGGCAGCCATGCCACCGCGCACAGCCAGCGCAGCATCGCCACGCTGCAGGTGGCGGTGTCGCCGCGCGCGCTGCGCTTCGACCTGAGCGCGTTGATCGACCTGGCCGAGCAGGCCCTGGCCACGCCGGTGCAGGCCGCGGTGCGGCGCGCCGACGAACAGGCCTTCGCCCGCCTCAATGGCGCCAACCTGATGTACGTGGAAGATGCGGCGCGGCGCCTGCAGCAGGCGCTGGGCGCGCGCTACCAGGACGTGCGGGTGCAGGTGCGGCACCTTGAGAGCCTGCACCCGCACGACGCAGTGGCCGAGGCCGGTGCTCCCGAAGGCGGATCCGGCGCTCCGGACCCGTTCGCGGCGGGCGAGGGCGCCCGATGATCCGCCGCAATCCGCGCGGCGACCTGCCGGTGGTCGACGAGAGCGCATTCGTCGATCCCACCGCCATCCTGTGCGGACGGGTCGTCGTCGCCGCGCACGTGTTCATCGGCCCGTATGCCGTGATCCGCGCCGACGAGACCGACGCCGATGGCGGCATCGAGCCGATCCACATCGGCGCCTACGCCAACATCCAGGACGGGGTGGTGATCCATTCCAAAGCCGGCGCGGCGGTGCTGATCGGCGCGCGCACCTCGATCGCGCACCGCGCCATCGTGCATGGGCCGTGCACGGTCGGCGAGCGCGTGTTCATCGGCTTCAACAGCGTGCTGTTCAACTGCGAGGTCGGCGACGGCTGCGTGGTCCGGCACAACGCCGTGGTCGACGGTTGCGATCTGCCGCCGGGGTTCTACGTGCCCTCGACCGAGCGCATCGGGCCGCGCACCGACCTGTCCAAGATCGCGCGGGTCAGCGTGGCGGCCACCGAATTCTCCGAAGAGGTGGCCGCGACCAACAACCGCCTGGTCGAAGGCTACCGGCGCCTGCGCAACCAGTGGTGAGCAGGCTGCGGCGCCGGCCGCCAACGCAAAAGCCCCGCACAGGCGGGGCTTTTGTGGTTTTCACTGCAGGCGAAGTGGCGATGGTGCTCCCTAGGGGGCTCGAACCCCTGTTTTAGCCTTGAGAGGGCCACGTCCTAACCATTAGACGAAGGGAGCAGGTTGGTCGCATCGATTGCAGGGCGCTAGTATATGGGGCTAGCCGCCCTGCGGCAATCCCGCAACTCGATACGGAAGCGCCATCATCAATCCGCCAGTTCCTGTGCCGTTCACCCTGCAGCTGATCCCGCGCGATCAGCACAACGTCTCGCGCAAGGACATCAGTCCCAATGCGTTGCGCGTGTTGTACCGGCTACGCGAAGCCGGCTTCGGCGCGTATCTGGTCGGCGGCGCGGTCCGCGACCTGCTGGTCGAGCTGCAGCCCAAGGACTTCGACGTCGCCACCGACGCCACTCCCGAGCAGGTCAAGCAGCTGTTCCGCAACTGCCGCCTGATCGGCCGCCGCTTCCGCCTGGCGCACGTGGTCTACGGCCGCGAGATCATCGAAGTGGCCACGTTCCGCGCCAACGTCGACGACGGCAGCGGCGACCGCGAGCTCGACAACGGCCGCCTGGTCCGCGACAACGTCTACGGCAGCATCGAGGACGACGCGGTGCGCCGCGACTTCACCTGCAACGCGCTGTACTACGCGATCGAGGATTTCTCGGTGCGCGACTACACCGGCGGCTTCGCCGACGTGCAGGCGCGGCTGATGCGCATGATCGGCGACCCCGAGCAGCGCTATCGCGAAGACCCGGTGCGCATGCTGCGCGCGGTGCGCCTGGCCGCCAAGCTGAATTTCGAGATCGAGCCGAATACCGCCGAGCCGCTCCCGCGCTTGGCCGGGCTGTTGGCCGAAGCGGCGCCGGCGCGGCTGTTCGAGGAAGTGCTGAAGCTGTTCCTGTCCGGCGACGGCGTGGCCAGCTTCGAGGGCCTGGAGCGTTACGGCCTGCTCGCCGCGCTGTTCCCGGAGAGCGCGGCGGCGCTGCATTCCAACCGCAGCGGCGCGCTGCGGCGAATGCTGATCGAAGGCCTGCGCAACACCGATGCGCGGGTGGCTAACGACGAGCCGGTATCGCCGGCGTTCCTGTTCGCGCTGCTGCTGTGGCCGGCCTACTGCCGCGCGCTGATGGCGCTGCAGAAGCAGGGCATGCAGCTGGAAGAAGCGCAGCGTCGCGCCGCCGACCGGGTGACCCTGCACCAGCTGAGCACGGTCGCGTTGCCGCGGCGTTTCTCGCTGCCGATGCAGGAGATCTGGCTGCTGCAGTCGCGCTTCACCTCGCGGCAGAAGAAGCGGGTGGTGCGCACGCTGTCGCATCCGCGCTTCCGCGCCGCGTTCGATTTCCTGATCCTGCGCCAGTCGGCCTCGGCCGAGCACGAGGCCGACATCGCCTATTGGCGCGAACTGCAGCAGCAGCCCGGCTACGCGCCGCCGCCGCGCGGCTTCGACCCGGAGATCGACTACGTCGGCGACGAGGTGGCGATGGCCCCGGCCGACAGCGAGGAAACCCCCAAGCGCCGTCGGCGCCGGCGCCGCCGTCCGGATGCCGGCGCACCGGCCGAGTGAGCGCCGCGCTCGGTCACGCGCCGGTGCAGGCCTGCATCGGCCTGGGTGGCAACCTCGGCGATGCGGTCGCCACCCTGCGCGCGGCCATCGCCGCCCTGGACACGCTGCCGCACACACGCCTGCTGCGCGCCTCGCAGCTGTACCGCAGCCCGGCCTGGGGCAACCAGGCGCAGCCGGATTTCATCAATGCCGCCGCGCTGCTGAGCACTGGCTTGCCGGCGCCGGAACTGCTGCAGGCGCTGCTGGCGCTGGAAGCCCGCCACGGCCGCCAGCGCACCCCCGGCGAACGTTGGGGCCCGCGCACCCTGGATCTGGACCTGCTGCTGTACGCCGAGGCGGTGATCGACCTGCCCGCGCTGCAGGTGCCGCACCCGCACCTGCACCAGCGCGCTTTCGCCTTGCTGCCGCTGGCCGAGATCGCCGCCGAGGCGACCATTCCCGGCCATGGAACGGTGCGTGACGTCAGCGGCCGCATCGAAACCGACGGGATCGTGGCAATCGGTAGATAATGTTCGGCTTATCACCGCACCGCATGAGCTTATGAGCAGCCACGCCGACAGCAAGCCCTGGACCGTTCCCGCCCTGGCCGAGGCCAAGCGCCGCCAGCAGAAGCTGGTGATGCTGACCGCCTACGACGCCGGCTTCGCGCGCGTGTTCGACGCCAACGGGGTGGACCTGATCCTGATCGGCGATTCGTTGGGCATGGTGGTGCAGGGCCACGACTCGACCCTGCCGGTGACCGTGGACGACATCGTCTACCACACCGCGGCGGTGGCACGGGTGCTGCAGCGCGCGCTGCTGGTGGCCGACCTGCCGTTTCAGTCCGACGCCACCCCCGAGCGCGCGCTGGACGCGGCGACCCGGCTGCTGCAGGCCGGCGCGGAGATGGTCAAGCTGGAGGGCGCCGGGCACAAGCTGGAGGTGATCCGCTTCCTCAGCGAGCGCGACATCCCGGTGTGTTCGCACCTGGGCCTGACCCCGCAGTCGGTGCTGACTTTCGGCGGCTACAAGATCCAGGGCCGCGAGCAAGCCGCCGCGGCCAAACTGCTTGCCGACGCCAAGGCGGCGGCTGCGGCCGGCGCCGCGCTGCTGGTGCTGGAATGCGTGCCGTCGCCGCTGGCCGCGCGCATCACCGCCGAGATCGGGATTCCCACCATCGGCATCGGCGCCGGTCCCGACTGCGACGGCCAGGTGCTGGTGCTGCACGACGTCCTGGGCCTGGACAGCGGCCACCGGCGGCCGCGCTTCGTCAAGGATTTCCTGGCCGAAGGCGGCTCCATCGCCGGCGCGGTGCGCGCCTACGCCGACGCGGTGCGTGCCGGCACCTTCCCCGACGCCGAACACGCCTACGCCAAATGATCGACACCCTCACCGACCTGGCGCGGCTGCGCTCCACCGTTTCCGGCTGGAAGCGGCAGGGCCTGCGCGTGGCCTTCGTGCCGACCATGGGCAACCTGCACGCCGGGCATTTCTCGCTGGTGATGCTGGCCCGGCAATATGCCGACCGGGTGGTGTCCAGCGTGTTCGTCAACCCGACCCAGTTCGGGCCGAATGAGGACTTCACCCGCTACCCGCGCACCCCCGAGGCCGACACCAGCGGCCTGGAAGGCGCCGGCTGCGACGTGCTGTGGCTGCCGACGGTGGAGAGCATGTACCCGCTGGGCGTGGAACTGGCGCTGCGCATGCACACGCCGGGGATCAGCGAAGTGCTGGAAGGGGCCTGCCGTCCGGGGCATTTCGACGGCGTGTGCACCGTGGTCGCGCGTCTGTTCAACCAGGTGCAGCCGGACCTGGCCGCGTTCGGCAAGAAGGACTACCAGCAGCTGGCGGTGATCCGGCAGATGGTGGCCGACCTGGCGTTCCCGATCAAGATCCTGGGCGGCGGCATCGTACGCGAGGCCGACGGTCTGGCGATGAGTTCGCGCAACCAGTATCTGTCGGCCGAGGAGCGGCCGCGCGCGGCGCAGATCCGCCAGACCCTGCTGGCGATGCGCGACGGGCATGTCGCCGGGCGTCCGCGTGCCGAGATCGAGGCGGCGGCCAGCGCGCAGCTGCAGGCCGCCGGCTTTGAGGTCGATTACACCGTGCTGCGCCTGCCCGACCTGAGCGAGCCGCAGGACCAGGAAGGCCCGCGGGTGGCGCTGATCGCCGCGCGGCTGGGCCGTACCCGCCTGATCGACAATCTGGAGTTCTGAGCGCAGCAGCGCATTGCGGCTGTCGCGGCGTCGGCGCCGGCAATGTGCCGAATGCGGTCGAGGGTGCTGGATCGCCGGTTGGCTTCGCGCGTCGCGACTGAAGTCGCTCCCACAGGGGGGCTGTCGAGCTCACCGCTTCGTTCGTCGCGGCTGAAGCCGCTCCTACAGGACTTGCGGCTAGCCGGCTGGGTGCACTGTAGGAGGGGCTTCAGCCCCGACTGTGTCCGTAGCCGTCGAGCCTGCCGCTTCGTTCGTCGCGGCTGAAGCCGCTCCTACAGGGATTTGCGGCGAGCCGGCTGGTGCACTGTGGGAGGGGCTTCAGCCCCGACGCTGTCCGAAGCCGTCAGGACTGGCGCTTCGCGATGCTATCGGCAACCGCGGGATTCGCCGCTCTGCCGGCCGCGGTTGGCGTCGCTCGCAGCGCACAGTGCCGCATCAAGCGGTCACGCCATGTCCTGTGGCCTGCATGCCAAGACGAACGCCGGACAACGTCGCATACGCACCGCCAGCCCTTGCTGCCACTGCCGCTTAACCCCTCGGCTGCTAAACTGCGCACCTTTCCTCACCGCAGTACCGCAAGCATGCAGCTGAGCCTGTTGAAGACCAAGATCCACCGCGCCACCGTCACCCATTCGGAGCTCAACTACGAAGGGTCGATCGCCATCGACGGGCTGCTGCTGGACGCCACCGGCATCCGCGAGTTCGAGCAGGTGCACATCTGGGACGTCACCAACGGCGCACGCTTCAGCACCTACGCGATCCGCGCCGACGAAGGCAGCGGCATCGTCTCGCTCAACGGCGGCGCCGCGCGCCACGTGCAGGTCGGCGACCTGATCATCATCGCCGCCTTCGCCGGCATGAGCGAAGAGGAAGCTGCGCGCTTCCAGCCGACCCTGGTCTACGTGGACGGCGCCAACAAGATCACCCATACCAACCACAGCATCCCGAAGCAGGCCGCATGACACAGTCCAACGGTTTCGACGCACTGCACGCCCACGCCCAGCGCTTGCGCGGGGCGCGCCTTCCCGAACTGCTGGCCGCCGAGCCCGGCCGGGTCGACGACCTGGCGCTGCAGGTCGGGCCGTTGTACTTCAACTTCGCGCGGCAGACATACGACCGTGCCGCGCTCGACGCGCTGCTCGCGCTGGCCGCCGAGCACAACGTGGCCGGCGCGTTCCAGCGCCTGTTCCGCGGCGAGACGGTCAACGTCACCGAAGGCCGCGCCGCACTGCATACCGCGCTGCGCGGCGAGCTCAGCGGCGCGCCGGTGGCGGCCGACGCCAACGCCAGCGCGCGCGAGGTGCAGCAGCGCATGCGCGCGCTGATCCAGGCGCTGGCGCAGACCGAGGTCACCGACATCGTCAGCGTCGGCATCGGCGGTTCCGACCTCGGCCCGCGGCTGGTCGCCGACGCGCTGCGTCCGGCCGACGGCGCGCGTTTCCGCGTGCATTTCGTCTCCAACGTCGATGGCGCGGCGATGCAGCGCACGCTGGCCACGCTGGATCCGGCGCGCACCGCCGGCGTGCTGATCTCCAAGACCTTCGGCACCCAGGAAACCCTGCTCAACGGCCAGATCCTGCGCGACTGGCTCGGCGGCAGCGAGCGCCTTTACGCGGTCAGCGCCAATCCCGAGCGCGCCGCCAAGGCCTTCGACATCGCCGCCAGCCGCGTGCTGCCGATGTGGGACTGGGTCGGCGGCCGCTACTCGCTGTGGTCGGCGGTGGGCTTCCCGATCGCGCTGGCGATCGGTGCCGACGGCTTCGAGCAGTTGCTGGCCGGCGCCGCGCAGTTCGACGCACACGCGCTGACCGCGCCGCTGGCGCGCAACGTGGCGGTGCTGCATGCGCTGACCACGCTGTGGAACCGCAACGTGCTCGGCTACGCCACGCAGGCGGTGATGACCTACGACCAGCGCCTGGCGCTGCTGCCGGCCTACCTGCAGCAACTGGTGATGGAGAGCCTGGGCAAGCGCGTGCGCCTGGACGGCAGCCCGGTGCGGGCCGATACCGTGCCGGTGTGGTGGGGCGGCGCCGGCACCGACGTGCAGCACAGCTTCTTCCAGGCGCTGCACCAGGGCACCAGCATCGTGCCGGCCGATTTCATCGGCTGCATCCGCAACGACGATCCGTACACGGTCAACCACCAGGCGCTGCTGGCCAACCTGCTGGCCCAGACCGAGGCGCTGGCGAACGGGCAGGGCAGCGACGACCCGCACCGCGACTACCCCGGCGGCCGCCCGAGCACGCTGATCCTGCTCGACGCGCTGACCCCGCAGGCGCTGGGCGCGCTGATCGCGATGTACGAGCACAGCGTCTACGTGCAGTCGGTGATCTGGGGCATCAACGCCTTCGACCAGTTCGGCGTGGAACTGGGCAAGCAACTGGCCAGCCAGCTGCTGCCGGCGCTGCAGGGCGAAACCACCGAGGTCGCCGACCCGGTGACGCGCGCGGTACTGGCGCGCTTGCGCGGCTGAGTCGCAGTCGCTCGATCCGCCTGCGGCCGGATGCGTCCGGCGGGGGAGTCTTCGGCACCCGCGGCAACGCTGCGGCATCCACGCAGATCGCGGGTCCCGTGCCGTGGCCGATTGCGGCCACCGGCGCAGCGCGTCGGGTGGCTAGTACAAGCTCGGCCCGCTGGGATTGACGATCTTCTTCAAGCCGCTTTCCAGCGCTTCGCGGGCCGCTCTGCCCGCCGCGTCGATGGCGTTGTCCACCGCCTGGCCGGCCGCGCGCTGCGCGCGCTCCTTGGCGGCGGCGGCCGCCTGCCGTGCGGATTCGACCGCATCGTCGAGGCCGTCCTTGGCCGCGTCGCCGAGGCGTCCGCCCTGGTACACGGCTTCGTCCACGAGCTGGAGCCTTTCGTGGTCGCGGTCGAACACGCGGCGGTAGTGTCCGGGGCCATTGGCCTCGCGCCGGGTCGCGGTGCCCAGCACATTGCGGACGATCCATCCATCGAAACCGGCACTGGCGCGCAGGTCCGCCGCTTCCTTGTCGGTCATCAGCGGAATGGTGGCGGGATTGCCGTCGTCGCTGGCTTTGGGGTTCTGCGCCAGCACGCGCTGCTCGAAGTGGTTGAGCGCGTAGCGTTCGGCCTGCTGGCGCGCCTGCACCGCACCTTCGAACATGCCGTGTTCGGCGGCGGCATCGGCCGCCTTGAGCGGCGCGGCATGCTGTGCGTTCTTCTTGCGTATCTCGTTGGCGAAGGCGTTCTTGTCCGCCTGCGAGACCGGGCCGAGCAGCCAGAAACCGGCATGCGAGTCGTGCACGAAGTCGTCGAAGAAGCGATCCACCTCGCCCGGAATCGGTGTGGTGTCGTCAACCGCCGCCAGCAGATCGCGCTGCGTCCTGCTGGGGTCGGGCGGCACCTGCACCGTATGCGACATGCCTTCCGAGTAGAAGGTGTAACTCGATGGCTGGCTCGCCGTGCGCGCATGCGCGATATCGGCCTGCCAGTCCAGATTGCCTTCTTCCAGATCGGTGCGGTCCTGCGCCGTGGCGTGCTGGTAGCTCGCCATCGCACGGAACTGCGCGGTGTCCCGCTTGGACGCGCGCCAGCGCCAGTAGCGCTGCATCTGCTGCTCCATGCGGTTCTCCATCACCCCGCGCTTGGTGCCGGACAGGTTCTCGCCCTTTTCGTTGGCGGGCGTCCAGTCGAGATAGGCGGAGAAGGCGGTTTCGAGGGAGGGATCGATTTTGAAGTCGTTGCGGATTTCTTTCTGCAACAGCTCCAATGGACGAAGCTTGACACCGCGATTGCTGGCATCGAAGTACATGTCGTTGAGCGGTATCTGCGACATCAGGCTCGATCGCCCGCCGCGTGCCTTGCCCTGGTCACCCGGCGAGTAGCCGCCGCCGATATCCGAGTGCGCACCGGGATAGACGTATTCCTTGGCGTGCGCCGGCCAGCTGCCGCCAGCACGCGCGGTGGACAGCGGGAACGAGCGCCGGATTTCATGCCCGGCCACGTAGTGGACGGCGCCCTCGACCTCGGGGATGCGCATGGTCTTGTTGGCCCAGTCGAACAGGCCGCTGCCGACCGGCGACGAATCCGCCAGCAGCACCGAGGCCACCGTGTCGTAGATGCCGAGGAAGCGCAGATTGACCTCCGCCGGCCCCACCTTGCCGCGGGTCGCCAGCGCCAGCCAGTTGCAGAAGGTGCGCGCCTCGGCCGCACCGCGCGAGAAGCCGAACACCGACAGATGCAGGCGGGTAATCGTCGGCCGCTTGTCGGCCACCTGCTTGAGCAGGCGCCGGTCCAGGTTGCGGAAGATCGATTCCATCTTGCCATCGCCGAGCCGGTACCAGGTGTGCAGGCCGGAGAACACCCCGGTGACCAGGTCCTTGGTTTCTGATTCGTCCAGCAAGTCGAAGCCGTTGACCGAGGTATTGACTGCGTTATAGAGCCGCGTCAAAGCCCAATGGATGCGATCCTCGCCGCCACGGGCCATGCTCTTGCCGGTGGCGTCCTCGGCGAGCTCGCCGATTTCCTTGAACTTGGTCCCGACGCCAGGAACGTAATAACGGAAATACTCGACCCTGTCTTCCTTGTGCGCGTCGTAGAGACTGACGATATTGGAGTGCCCCTGCAATGGGCGATCGCGCTCCATATTGTTGTTGGTGCCATCGAAGAAGATCGCCACATGGATCTCGCGCGTACAGCTCAGGCCGTCCACCGACGAGAAGCAGGCCTTGCTGGCGCGCTGGCTCAGTTCGCGCGCGCTGGGCTTGCGCTGGCTGCGCGAGAACTTGCCCGGCAACTCGGTCTTGCCGTCGGCCGCCGCACCGTACTTGTCGTTGTCCCAATGGTCGCCGGGCTTGGCAGTGGGCAACCATTCGTAGGCGGACGACCAGGTCTTGGACAGATAGGGCTGTTGCGGCGTGGGACGGAAAAGCAGGATCTGGTCGCCATTGGGCAATACGCGCGCGGTCAGCGTCACCCGCTGCCGCGTTTCGAAATACCAGCTATCCACCGCACCATCCTGCAGACGCTTGACCGCATACCATCCAGGTTTGAAGTCGCTCATGGCTGCTGCTCCGCATCGGTGTGTTCGGATTTTGCGTCCGGCAATGTCGGTGGCGGCGGTAGCGGCGGCCAGTTATCGGGTTTGACTGGTGCATCGGGGCCTTTGTAGCCTTTCGATCCGGCCGCGCCGTTCCAGATCAGTAGCCGCACCTTCCCTTCCGGCAGAAAGTGGACATTGAGCCGCGTCCCGGGTTTCTCATAGCGTTCGATGGGGACGACCTTCTCGTGCCAGACCGGTTCGCTGCGAATGCCGGGAATGCCACTCGATGTCGTCCAACGAACCTTGGCGGTGAGCCCCGGGCGCCATTGACGCGGATAGGTGATGCAGCAAGTGAACTTCCCACCACCACCGTAAGGGCGGGAGTTCCCGCCCCATTGGCCATCGATATAAAACTGATGGATGTAGTCTTCCGTATGATTGTAGGCACTGATGCTCGCTTCGGCGGTTGTGGAGGGCTCGGCCTTGCAGCTGACCAATAGCGACAGCAGCATCAGCGCGACCAGCAGGCGGGCAACGGCACACCTGCTTCTACTACGGGTTTGGTCATCATTATGGTGTCGCATCGTGTCCTCGTAATTGCTGTGGCGAAGCAGCGGCAGCGTGTTGCGTGCAGGAGTCGTGGAACCAGAGCGCGTCACAATGACACGGGCCGGGAATGCATGGCATGATCGGCGTTTGCCAGCACGCGCGCAGTCATGATCACCCGCTGCCGCGTCTCGAAATACCAGTTATCCACCGCACCATCCTGCAGACGCTTGACCGCATACCACCCAGGTTTGAAGTCGCTCATGGCTGTTGCTCCGCATCGGTGTGTTCGGATTTTGCGTCCGGCAATATCGGTGGCGGCGGTAGTGGCGGCCAGTTATCGGGTTTGACTGGTGCATCGGGGCCTTTGTAGCCTTTCGATCCGGCCGCGCCGTTCCAGATCAGCAGCCGCACCTTCCCTTCCGGCAGGAAATGAACATTGAGCCGCGTCCCGGGTTTCTCATAGCGTTCGATGGGGACGACCTTCTCGTGCCATGTTGGTGTTCCATCATCTCCGCCAGGAATGCCGCTCGATGTCGTCCAACGAACCTTGGCGGTCAGTCCTGGGTGCCACTGGCGTGGATAAGTGACACAGCAGACGAAGCTTCCCCCTCCCTCGAATGGATATGAGTTCCCGCCCCACTGTCCATCGATATAGAGCTGGTGAATATAGTCCTCGGTATGGTTGTACGGACTGATGCTCGCTTCGGCGGTTGTGGATGGCTCGGCCTTGCAGCTGACCAATAGCGACAGCAGCATCAGCACGGCCAGCAAGCGGGCAATGGTACGCCAGCTTCTGCTATGAGCTTGGTATTTATCGTGGTGTTGCATCATGTCCTCGTATTGCATTGGCGAAGCAGTGGTGTGTTGGTTGCAGGAATTCAGTGCACCAGAGTGCGCCGCTAATATGTGGGACGGAAGTACAGGATCTGGTGGCCGTTGGACCACAGACGCGCGGTCAGCGTCACCCGCTCCCGCGTCTCGAAATACCAGCTATCCACCGCGCCATCCTGCAGGCGCTTGACCGCGTACCACCCAGGTTTGAAGTCGCTCATGGCTGGTGCTCCGCATCGGTGTGTTCGGATTTTGCGTCCGGCAATGTCGGTGGCGGCGGTAGCGGCGGCCAACCTTCGGGTTTGACCGGTGCATCGGGGCCTTTGTAGCCTTTCGATCCGGCCGAGCCGTTCCAGATCAATAGCCGCACCTTCCCTTCCGGCAGAAAGTGGACATTGAGCGTCGTCCCGGGTTTCTCATAGCGTTCGATGGGGACGACCTTCTCATGCCAGACCGGTTCGCTGCGAATGCCGGGAATGCCACTGGATGTCGTCCAACGAACCTTGGCGGTGAGCCCCGGGCGCCACTGCCGCGGATAAGTGACGCAGCAGACGAAGCTTCCCCCTCCACCATACGGACTTGAGTTCCCACCCCATTGGCCGTCGATATAGAGCTGGTGAATATAGTCCTCGGTATGGTTGTACGGACTGATGCTCGCTTCGGCGGTTGTGGATGGCTCGGCCTTGCAGCTGACCAATAGCGACAGCAGCATCAGCACGGCCAGCAAGCGGGCAATGGTACGCCAGCTTCTGCTATGAGCTTGGTATTTATCGTGGTGTTGCATCATGTCCTCGTATTGCATTGGCGAAGCAGTGGTGTGTTGGTTGCAGGAATTCAGTGCACCAGAGTGCGCCGCTAATATGTGGGACGGAAGTACAGGATCTGGTGGCGGTTGGACCACAGACGCGCGGTCAGCGTCACCCGCTCCCGCGTCTCGAAATACCAGCTGTCCACCGCGCCATCGTGCAGGCGCTTGACCGCATACCACCCAGGTTTGAAGTCGCTCATGGCTGATGCTCCGCATCGGTGTGTTCGGATTTTGCCTCCGGCAATATCGGTGGCGGCGGTAGCGGCGGCCAGTTATCGGGTTTGACTGGTGCATCGGGGCCTTTGTAGCCTTTCGATCCGGCCGCGCCGTTCCAGATCAGCAGCCGCACCTTCCCTTCCGGCAGAAAATGGACGTTGAGCCGTGTCCCGGGTTTCTCATAGCGTTCGATGGGGACGACCTTCTCATGCCAGGTTTCGGTTGGATCGTCCCCGCCGGGAATACCACTGGCTGTTGTCCAACGAACTTTGGCGGTCAGGCCAGGGTGCCATTGGCGTGGATAAGTGACGCAGCAGACGAAGCTCCCCCCGCCGCCGTACGGGCGCGAGTTCCCACCCCATTGGCCGTCGATATAGAGCTGGTGAATATAGTCCTCGGTATGGTTGTACGGACTGATGCTCGCTTCGGCCGTTGTGGAAGGCTCGGCTTTGCAGGCAGCCAATAGCGAGAGCAGCGATAGCGCGATCAGCAGGCGGGCAACGGCACACCTGCTTCTACTACGGGTTTGGTCATCATCATGGTGTCGCATCGTGTCCTCGTAATTGCTGTAGCGAAGCAGCGGCAGCGTGTTGCGTGCAGGAGTCGGGGAACCAGAGCGCGTCACAATGACACGGGCCGGGAATGCATGGCATGATCGGCGTTTGCCAGCATGCGCGCGGTCAGCGTCACCCGCTCCCGCGTCTCGAAATACCAGCTGTCCACCGCGCCATCCTGCAGGCGCTTGACCGCGTACCACCCAGGTTTGAAGTCGCTCATGGCTGCTGCTCCGCATCGGTGTGTTCGGATTTTGCGTCCGGCAATGTCGGTGGCGGCGGTAGCGGCGGCCAACCTTCGGGTTTGACCGGTGCATCGGGGCCTTTGTAGCCTTTCGATCCGGCCGAGCCGTTCCAGATCAATAGCCGCACCTTCCCTTCCGGCAGAAAGTGGACATTGAGCGTCGTCCCGGGTTTCTCATAGCGTTCGATAGGGACGACCTTCTCATGCCAGGTTTCGGTTGGATCGTCACCGCCGGGAATGCCACTCGATGTTGTCCAACGAACCTTGGCGGTCAGGCCAGGGTGCCATTGGCGTGGATAAGTGACGCAGCAGACGAAGCTCCCGCCGCCGCCGTACGGGCGCGAGTTTCCACCCCACTGTCCATCGATATAGAGCTGGTGAATATAGTCCTCGGTATGGTTGTACGGACTGATGCTCGCTTCGGCCGTTGTGGAGGGCTCGGCCTTGCAGGCCACCAATAGCGCGACCAGCGCGGCACAACCGAAGGCGCTGCGAAGGCTGTTGTGCGCGCTCATGCGGTCTGCTCGCCGAACGGGCTGCCATCGTGCCGCGCCGGGTCGGCGTCGAGCTGCTCCCACACCTTGCTGTCCCACAGCGGCATGTGCTCGGCCAGCGTGTGCTCGCCGGCCTGCACCCCCGCCCAGGTGTCGGCAAGGGCATGCAGACGGTGAAACCCTTCGCCGCAGGTCATGCTGAGCACCACGAATTGCAGGCGGCTGTGCGGATCGTGGACGCGGTAACTGTCCGCGGTCTCCAGGATGGCGCACAGCCGGGCGTGGAACTGGCCGCGCCGTTCGGCGGGAACCAGGCTGGGCGTCTGTTCGAGCAACAGGACGAAGATCGCATCGGCGTCCGACGCCGCGCGCAAGGCGCGGAACTGTGCGGCGCTCAGCCGCAGGTGCGCGGCGCTATCGGCGGCCACACCGCCGGGAGCGGGCTGCCAACGTGCGTAGGCGGCATGGCGGTCGATCCAGCCCCAGTCCTCGATCGCCTGCTGGACGCGGCTGCGCTGCGCGGCATCCAGCTGGCGCAGCAAGCCGGGCAGCACGCGGGTGTCGGCAAAGCGGCAATGCAGCGGCTGCTTGCGCTCTTCCACGGCGATCTTGGCCAGATAGCCGGCCAGCGCCTGCAGCTGTGCCGGTTCCGCCACGCCGTAAAGGAAGCTCAGCGCGGGAGTGCCGGCCGTCCAGTTCAGCAGGGTTGCTATCTGCTTCGCGTGCGCCGCCGGCTCGGTGTCCAGCGCCACCAGCCACACGGCATGCTCGGCAAAGGCCGCCAAGCTGGAGGCGGCATAGGCGTTGTAGTGCGTCCATCGGTTGCGTTGCATGCGGCGATGCAGCGTGGTGGCATCGAGCAGCGCCAGATCCAGTACGGCCCAGGATGGATGGCTTGCGCAGATCGCCGCGGCGAGCGCCTGCTGTTGCGCGGCATCGGGACGGTCGTAGGCGAAGTCGATGGAACTGCTCATGGTGGCCGCCGCGCTTATTGGAGAACGGCGAACGGCGCGCCGGCACGTGCCGCCTTGAGCATGCATTCCACGCAGACCGACTGCGGGAACAGTGGCAGCGGCGCGCTGCGCTGCACCGGCCCCACGAACGACTTCTTGCTGGCCTGCACGGTGATGGTGCCGGGGCAGGCGGCAGATTTTTAGCGAAATGCAGAGAAATCAACGCCCTTGATGTTGATTTGGTTCTGTAGAGCTTGGCGTTCTTGCTCATAGTTTGATAGTACGGGACTTGGATTGGCTGACTCCCACACACCGCGATTTCGGAAATAAGCAAATGGCTCGTGTCCTCCAAGAAATCCCGCCTTGGAGTCATGCACAAGTTTGTCAAAGAAGGTAATTACTCCTATTTTAGGCGGAGCACTATAATAAGCATCGAGCATCCATGCCTCAGCAGTCGATTCAAATACGTAATGACCCGAAGCCCCTATCTTGCCAACTTTCAAAGGCTCATTATTTTTACGTTTTTCGAGAAGCTCAGCTGCTTCTTCAGCGATTGTAAATTGACCACCGTCAATTTGAGATTTCCCACTCTCCAATGAATCCAAACTTGCCTGAGTTTCATCGCGCTGTTTCGCAAGCTGACGAGCACGTTCCAACTCAGCCTGACTACGCGATCCATTACGTACAATGCCAGAAATGCTGGAATTGAGTTGCTCAATTTTAGACTTTAATGCCCTGGACGACTCCTGATAAGTCACATTTCCGGATGATGCCTCACTACTAACCGCGTGCTTATAGGTATACCATAACTTCATATGCGCTTTAATTCGATTTTCGATTGTGCCATTTTGGCCATCCAGCCCAACAGATTTCATATATTCATCAAACAGGCTCTGCACTTGTTGCGGCACAATAAATTTCTTTTTCAATAATGAGTCGCTGGAGATTTTGTTCCAATTAAAAAGTCGAACCCCATTTATAAGTGACTCGCGGTACATGCTCATTAATGGTATACGTGCTAGCTCATTAGAACGACCTTGCTCTTCTTCCCCGTATCCACCTCCTACGTCAGAATGCACACCCGGGAAAACATCTTCTTTCCAATTTGAAGGATATCCAGTGCCCTGGCGAATCAAATCGACTGGGAACGAATACCTCAGCTCGTGCGCGGCGACGTAATGAATGCAGCACTGTAATTCACTTGGAAGCCATAGATCAACTTCTTTGAAGTCATTTCTTGCTGGCCTGCCCATTGAAGCGACAGTATCGAAAATGCCTAGGAAATTAAATGTAATCGGGTATGTCTGGTAAGTTAAGGTGCCATTTTCTTTTTTGCAAAATCCAATTAATCGATTTACAAATGCCCTAGCTAGCGCAGCGCCCCTTGAAAATCCAAATATTGAAACTTCAATCGACTTTATCAATCGATGATTACTAAGGGCTAAATTAAGCTGCTGAAATCCATTGCTCTGATTTTTGGTATAAATCGATTTAATTTCACCGCCCTTTTTTTCAGTGGCAATCTCTAGGGCGCGCTTAAGCATGTTATCCATGCTTAAGTCACCATTTTCCAAGCGCGAATTAACGCCTATGCCAGCCCCGCCGCCTACGGATGATGTGTCGCGAATATATTTAGAGATCTTCCACCAAGGCTCGGATTGATTTAGCTTGGTGCCGACCCCTGATATATAGTAGGAATATATTCCATTATTTGGCTCCCTCCGGGACGCATCAAAGAGTCTTGCAACATTGCTCCATTTATGGCCCTCTGCATCCGCATCGCGATTATTGCCTGTCCCATCAAAAAAAATAGAAATCTTAAGGCGATCATAACAGTCTTGTGTAGCATTGGGTTCATTCTTGCTGACATCATTGGTCGAAGCTGTCAGAGACGCTATGAGGTCATGAAGTTCTTCCATTTCAATTTTCTCCTTCCCTTCTTTCGGCAGGTATACTTTCCGTTAGAGTAAACTCCACTTTCTCATCAGGGTAGATGTGTACGCCAAGGTACTTGTAATCACCCCGTAGTACAGGAATGTCCCCAGAAGATGACGCATTGATTCCTGTCTTTGGCGTTCCTTCCTCGCCGCCATAAGTCCATTTGACCTCGGCTGGCCCCTGTTTTACATCAATACAACAGAAAACACCTCCTCCTGTTCCACCATCTCCATACTCTTGAAAGTAGCCGCCCACGTATTTCCCTTGTACAGTCATTTCCGCAAGTGGCTTTGATGTGTAATTAAATACAACCACGTTTACTGTCATTTCACGAGCCATACAGCCACCTGCGGTAAGTGAAAGTAAAATAATTGAAATTTTTATTGATTTTTCTTTTATTGAAGAAAATGAGTGATTTATTATTTTTCGAAAAAACCGTGGGTTGCTTGACATGAACTGACGGCCTTAATGATTGAGATAAATTATTTTATGCACTTATGATGGGAAATTCCCTCAATCTATGCGCTTCCATTTCTTGGCTTGTAACAGCAGGTCTGGGGGCAGCGATTTCAGAACATCGGAGAAGGAACGCTTACTCTCTTGGATAGCTGCAAGTTCGCCCGAAATTTTCGGATGTAGATAAAACTCCTCACCCAAAATCATCCCGGCTCCCGTGAAATTAACCATATCTTGCAAGCCAACAATACCGTAGTTGCGGGCTGCATCGACGAGATTGCAGGTCATCCGATAGTTTTCCCATTCGCTTCGATCTGAAAGCACGCCTGGTTGATTTAGCCTTAATTCATGCAATACTTGATCGGGTGTAGTCGCTTTTACCAGCAAGCGAACTTGATCGGCAGAGAACTTTAGGGGCAATACGGAATCCCGGAGATACTCCGAGGATAAGGCCGGCACAGTTTCATCGAGCTCTTTTACTTTGATTACTTGTAGCTGGCCTGTGCGATCCCAATATCCGATTTTGATCAACGGATCAACAAATGCGCGTCGCTGTTGAGCAGTAAAAACCGGGCCCCTTTCATGGAGGGTTTTATCATTTGGCTGTCCTAGTAGGCTCGCTAGAATAGCCGCATCCCACCACGCAAGAAGCATCGTAGTGGAATCATTGACCTGCACGTCAAGAAAATCCAAAAAATGAGAGAAAAGTCGGTCGAAGCTTAGATTGCTACGTAAAAGCAAAGCGCAAGGTTTTTCTTTGCCGCGACGTATTAATTTATTCCAACTTGATAATGAATGGGTGCCACTGGGAAGCTCGACTAGGTGTGGCGACACTTCTCTTACCGCGCTGGCGTCACCCAGGAAACAGTGGGCGCGTGCATGACGCAGCGCATCAAGAATCTGCCCGTCTTGTGCGGGATCAATCAATGCGTAGCAATATCCGACTTCTGCTATGTCACTCGTATCGCTGGTCACGAATAGCGCGACTATTTCAGAAGGCTGCGTATTATCCCTTTCCAGAATCATGTCATGCACCCTTATTCACGAAGCCGCCGCGCTGGGCCGCGCGCTTGATCAGGCACTCGATGCATACCTCCTGAGGCAGGATCGGTAGTTTGTAGTTCTGCTGCACCGGCCCCACGAACGACTTCTTGCTGGCCTGCACGGTGATGGTGCCGGGGCAGGCGACGGTGATGTTGCCGCCTTCGATGGTCACGCTGGCGCCGCCGGCCACCGCCAGGTGGATGGTCTTGCCTGCCGCCAGTTCCACTTCGGCATTGGCGCTGATCAGCTTCAGTCCTTCTTTCGACTGCACGCGCACTTCGTCCGACTGCGCCTGCACGTCCAGTTCGCCTTCGCCGCTGACGAGGCTCAGGCTGTGCGCCTGCGTTTGCCCGCCGTCCACCGCCGCGGCCAGCACCCCGATCGCCTGGCCGCTGTGCAGGCGCGCGTCGCCGGCGATGGCCGCTTCGCTGCCGCCGCCGCTGGCCAGCGTCAGCGTCTCGCCCACGCTCCAGCTCAGGCCCTGGCCGGCCACCACGCCGATCCCCGCCGGTGCGGCCAGGCCCAGCAGCGCATCGCCGGTGTGCGGTACGCGGCCGTCGCCCGGGCTGGCGCTGCGCTCGGCCGCCGCGCCCTTGGCGTCGGCGTAGGCCGTGCCCGGCACCGTGGTTTTCACGCTGGTCAGCAACGCCTGCAGCGGCGCCTGATCGGGGATCAGTTGCGACTGGTTCGCCTTCTTTGCCCCTTCGTGCGCGGCCAGTTTCACCGTCTGGTGCGTGCCCGCCGCCTGCGAGAAGGTCTTGCCCAGCGTCTGCAACTGGCTCAGCAATGCGCTGGGCTGGGTCGCCTCGCCGGCCGGGCCGCTGCTGCGTGCATAGCTGCTCAGCCACAACCCTGAGGTGGCGCGCACCGCGCCCCATGCGTCGGTGCGCAGTTCGAAGCCTTCCCCGCGGAAGCTGCCGCGGTAGTTGTCGGCCTGGTGGATCAGGTGCCCCAGGTTCAGTTGCGTGGCCGCCTGGGTCGTGGCCAGTTGCAAGCGCAGTTGCTGGTCGCTGTCGTCGAACACCAGCCGGCTGTGGCCAGCGCCGCCCCATTCCTTGGATTGCACGCCCCACAGCGCGGTGGCGTTGCGGTGGTTGTCCGCGCCGCCGCCGGCGCCGTGCCAGGCCGGGGCGTGGCCGCCGGCCAGGTTGCCCTGCGCGCTGGGTCGGCCGTCGCCGGCCTGGGCATACAGGCGGGTGTCGGCCTCGGCGCTGGCGCCGCCGGGGGTGGCGGGAACGCCGGCTTCGCCCTTGCCGTTGTACAGCGCGCCCAGCACCACCGGACGGTCGATGTCCCCCTCCAGGAAGCCCACCAGCACTTCCTGGCCGATGCGCGGCAGGAACTGGCTGCCCACGCCCGGGCCGGCGTAGCGCTGCGCCACCCGCAGCCACGTGCTGTCCTGCGCCGCCGGGGCCGACGCGGCGTGCTGGAAGTGGAACCTGACCCGGATCCGGCCCAGCGCGTCGGCATAGACCTCCTGGCTGCCGCTGGTGCTGCCATCGGCGCCGACCACGATGGCGCTCTGGTAGCCCGGCGCGGTCGGCCGCGGGTTCAGCCGCGCCCCGGTGCCGTCGGCCAGCACCGGCCGCCACGGCTGCTGCCGGTCCACCGCCTCGAAGGCGTTGCCGTAGCCCACCGCCTCGGCCTGCGCCCAGGTGCTGCGTGCGGCCACCGCGCTGGCGTCCGGCCACGCCGGCGCGGCCCCCAACTGCGCCTGCACCGCCGCGCGCACGTCCACCGGCAGGTTGTTGATGCCCGCATGCCACACCCGCGTCAGCAGCAGCTGCGCCGGCGGCGCCTGGCCCTGCTGCGGCGACTGGGTCAGCGTGAACCAGGTGCCGGCGCGCAGCGTGCGCACCGTGCTGCGGCCCTGCCACGGCGACCACTGCGCCTCCTGCGCCTGCGCCATCAACTCCGCATAGCGGTCCGCTTCCTGCGCGCTGGCGAAGGCGTCCATCCCCACCGGCTCGTACAGCTCGCGCAGCGACTGCCTGCCGCCGCCGTGCAGCGGCAGTTGCGCGCTGCGCGCCTGACGCGTCTTGACGTCTTCGCTGAGCACGGTCAGCCGGCCGCTGCCCAGCCGCCGGGTGGCGCCGAGCGCCAGCACGCTGTCGGCCGCCTCGGTGGCGTCGCTGCGGTGGTAGCGCAGCCCGCCGCCCTGCGCCGAACTGGGGTCCTGCGGTTGCGCGGCGCTGTCGGCGAACACCACCAGCTGGTGCCCGCCGGGCGACGCGTCCGCCTCCTGCAGCCGCCACCCCAGCCCTTCCTCGGCCAGCAGCCGCTGCACGAAGTCCAGGTCGCTCTCGCGGTACTGCACGCAGTCGCTGCGCGGCCGCGCCTGGGCCAGGAACCCGGTCACCTCCTCGCTCCACTGCCAGCTCGCCATCGGCGCGTAGTCGGCGAACACCGCTTCCACGATCTGCACCAGCGTGCGTTCCTGGAACACCCGGCTGTGCCGGCCCTGCGACAGCCACCACGTCCACGGCACCAGGCCTACCCGGTAGCGCGCCAGACCGCCGTCGCTGCCCAGTTCGTACGCTTCGTGGATCAGCCCCGTGCGCGGGCTCTCGCCGCCATCGGCCAGCCGGGTGTACAGCGTCGCGCGACGCCCCAGCCACGCCTCCAGCGGCAAGCCCGCCTGCGTGCTCAGCACGTCCACCCACCACACGAACCCCTCGCTCAGGCGTTCCGACCCGCTCCAGCGCTCCACCACCTGGACATCCCCGCCAGGCAGCTGCAAGCGGTATAGGCGCTGGGTATCGTCGAACTGTGCTATTGCGGTCGTTAGCATTGTCAGTGCATCCATCACTGAATCTCCCCGTCAGCGCTCCCCAGCGTTGACTTGACTGAACCCCTGCGCGCACGTTAGCAAATCTGTCATGGCGTCACCACCCCTTGGGCTCGCTGATGGGCATGCGTCCAGGTGGCGACCGGCCCGGGTCACGCGCCTGCCCGCGGGCGAGATGCGCGGTGACGCGGACGCGCCCTGTGGCCCTTCAAGCGCGAAGGCTGGCGTGAGCTTGCCGGTGCCGGAGCAGGACAGGCCAAGTTCTACGGCGAGCAGGCCGGCGGCCAGGATCGGCTTGAGTGTGGCCTGGGCATCGGTGCGATGGGGCTGCCAGTTGTGGGGGTGGGCTGCATGGTGGCTCGCGGTTCTTTGGCCGCCGCGCCATGCACACTACATAACACTGCCGCGGCGAAGTTTGCGCAGTCCTAGGGCAAGCGGTTGTTGCGGTGCCGCAAAATACATTCGCCGCCGTCGTCGCAGCCGCGGCCTGCGAACGCGCCCCTCGTGCATGAAGTCGACGTTGTCGGTATTCCATCGCTATAGCGCAATCCGATATCCATTGCCGGGTCAGGCATACCTCGCGGCGTTGTTGACAGCATCGGGGCAATTAATGAAGCGTAGGCTCCGGTCGCGCGTCTCGGGAGGGAGCGCGGTTGCCGTGTGTGGCGCGTTCGCCGGTCCTGGGAGGGAATATCTTGCAAAAACAGTCCGCTGGCGGCGTGTCCGCGCCGATTCGCAATGCGCTGGTCACTGCTGCCGCGCTGGGCCTGTTGGCGCTGGCCGCGGCCGGCCCTGGCCAATCGGCTGCGGCCGCCGCTACTGCCGTCGCCGTCGCGCCGCCGGCGATCCATCCGCAGCTGTGGCCGTCGCCGGCCTGGCCGCTGGCCGCCGATGCGGCGCTGGAGGCGCGCATTTCCAAGCTGATGGCGCAGATGACGGTAGAGCAGAAGGTCGGGCAGATCGTGCAGGGCGATATCGCCAGCATGACCCCGGACGACGTGCGCAAGTACCACATCGGCTCGGTGCTGGCCGGCGGCAATTCCGATCCCGGCGGCAAGTACGACGCCAGCCCGGCGGAGTGGCTGAAGTTGGCCGATGCCTACTACGCGGCGTCGATGGACAAGGGCAATGGCGGTCTGGCGATCCCGATCCTCTTCGGCATCGATGCGGTGCACGGGCAGAGCAACATCGTCGGCGCCACGCTGTTTCCGCACAACATCGGCCTGGGCGCCACACGCGACCCGGAGCTGATGCGCAAGATCGGCGCGGTCACCGCTGCCGAGACCCGCACCACCGGCATGGAGTGGACCTTCGCGCCGACCGTGGCGGTGCCGCAGGACGATCGCTGGGGCCGCACCTATGAGGGCTATTCCGAATCGCCCGAGGTGGTCGCCAGTTTTGCCGGCAAGGTGGTCGAAGGCCTGCAGGGCGTGCCCGGGCAGCCCGGCTTCCTCGACGGTTCGCACGTGATCGCCTCGGTCAAGCATTTCCTCGGCGACGGCGGCACCACCGACGGCAAGGACCAGGGCGATACCCGGGTCGGCGAGCAGCAGCTGCGCGACATCCACGGCGCCGGCTATCCGCCGGCGATCGCCGCCGGCGCGCAGACGGTGATGGCCTCGTTCAACAGCTTCAATGGGGTGAAGATGCACGGCAACACGCCGATGCTGACCGACGTGCTGAAGGGGCAGATGCATTTCGGCGGCTTCGTGGTCGGCGACTGGAACGGCCATGGCCAGGTGCCCGGTTGCCGCAACGACGACTGCCCGGCCGCGTTCAATGCCGGCGTGGACATGCTGATGGCGCCGGATAGCTGGAAGGGCTATTACGAGAGCGCGTTGCAGGCGGTCAAATCGGGCGAGATCCCGATGCCGCGGCTGGACGATGCGGTGCGGCGGATCCTGCGGGTCAAGTTGCGGCTGGGCCTGTTCGAGGCCGGCAAGCCGTCGCAGCGCCCGCTCGGCGGCAAGTTCGAACTGCTCGGCGCGCCCGAACACCGCGCGGTGGCGCGGCAGGCGGTGCGCGAGTCGCTGGTGCTGCTGAAGAACCAGAAGCAGCTGCTGCCGCTGAAGCCGCAGAGCAAGGTGCTGGTCGCCGGCGACGGCGCCAACGACATGGGCAAGCAGTCCGGCGGCTGGACGCTGAACTGGCAGGGCACCGGCACCAAGCGCGCCGACTACCCGAACGGCAACACCATCTGGGAAGGCCTGCAGGCGCAGGTCACGGCGGCCGGCGGCAGCGCCGAGCTGGCGATCGACGGCAAGTACCAGACCAAGCCGGACGTGGCGGTGGTGGTGTTCGGCGAGAACCCGTACGCCGAGTTCCAGGGCGATATCGCCACGCTGCTGTACAAGCCCGGCGACGACAGCGACCTGCAGCTGATCAAGACGCTCAAGGCCGAGGGCATTCCGGTGGTGGCGGTGTTCCTGAGCGGGCGCCCGCTGTGGGTGAACCGCGAGATCAATACCGCCGATGCCTTCGTCGCCGCGTGGCTGCCGGGGTCGGAAGGCGGCGGCATCGCCGACGTGCTGCTGCGCAAGCCGGACGGCGGCATCCAGTACGATTTCCACGGCAAGCTCAGCTTCTCCTGGCCGCGCACCGCGACCCAGTACGCCAACAACGTCGGGCAGAAGAACTACAACCCGCAGTTCGCGTTCGGCTATGGCCTGCGTTATGCCGACAAGGGCGATCTGATCCGGCTGTCGGAAGTCTCCGGTGTGTCCGGCGCGCAAGCGGTGGGCGGGGTGTACTTCGAGCGCGGCAAGCCGGCGGCGGGCATCACCATGATCCTGCAAGGCGCCAGCCAGGCCAATCTGCCGGCGGTGACGACGCCGGCGGCGCTGGCCGACGGTTCGCTCAGGATGACTTCGGTCGACCACAAGGCGCAGGAGGATGCGCGCCGCCTCAAGTGGTCGGGCAAGGGCAAGGCGGGCATGGCGCTGGTGCTGCCCCGGCCGCTGGACGTGTCGCGCGAAAGCAACGGCGACGTGCAGCTGATCCTGACCTTGAAGGTGGACGCGGCGCCGAGCGGCAGCGCGCGCATCGGTGTGGCCTGCGGTAATGGCTGTACGCCAGCGCAGGTCGATCTGGGCAAGGCGCTGGCCGCGCTGCCCAAGGGCGAATGGCGCACGCTGGGCGTGCCGTTGAAGTGCTTCAGCGTCGCCGGCGCCGATGTGTCCAGGCTGGAGCGGCTGCCGGTGATCGAGAGCGACGGCACGCTGGATCTGTCGCTGTCGCGGGTCGCGCTGGGCGCCAGCAACGACGCGCAGAGCGTGGTCGATTGCCCGGTGCGCTGATGCGCGCCTGAGGAGAGTGCACTGGCACCGTCGCCGGATGGCGTCGCCTGCGACCGAGACGGACGCAAGCGGCGCAGGGCGGGATGCCGGGACTGCGGCGAAGGCGGATAGCGCCAGTCGCTGCGCAAACCGCTCGCGGTCGCGCTCGGCCATTACAAAGACAACGCCCGTCCTGTGCGGATGGGCGCATCGAGACACAGGCGAAAGGGCCGCGGCCCGTGGGAGAAATGCAGTGGGTCTGGCGATATTGGATAGTGCGATCGTAGTGGTCTACCTGACGGGCATCTTCGTGCTCGCGCAATGGGTATCGCGGGAGAAGGCCGGGCATAGCAAGAGCGCCGAGGACTACTTCTTGGCCGGCAAGGCCCTGCCGTGGTGGGCGATCGGCGCGTCGCTGATCGCGGCGAACATCTCCGCCGAGCAGATCATCGGCATGGCCGGTTCCGGCTATGCGATCGGCCTGGCGATCGCGTCCTACGAATGGATGGCGGCGCTGACCTTGCTGATCGTCGGCAAGTTCTTCCTGCCGATCTTCCTGCGCAACGGCATCTACACCATGCCGCAGTTCCTGGAGCAGCGTTACGGCAAGTGGATCCGCACGCTGATGGCCGTGTTCTGGCTGCTGCTGTACGTGTTCGTCAACCTGACTTCGATCCTGTGGCTGGGCTCGATCGCGGTGAGCCAGGTCACCGGCATGGACCAGACTCTGGCGCTGGCCCTGATCGGCGTGTTCGCGCTGGTCTACCAGTTGTACGGCGGGCTCAAGGCGGTGGCGCTGACCGACATCGTGCAGGTCACCCTGCTGGTGCTGGGCGGATTGCTGGTGGCCGGGCTGACCCTGTCGCGCATCGGTGCCGGTGCCGGCGTGCTGGCCGGGTTCAAGCACCTGTGGACCGCGCACCCCGAGCACTTCCACATGATCCTGAGCAAGGACAACCCGTTCTACAAGGACCTGCCGGGCCTGAGCGTGCTGCTGGGCGGGTTGTGGGTGATGAACATCAGCTACTGGGGTTTCAACCAGTACATCATCCAGCGCGCGCTGGCCGCCAAGAACATCGGCGAGGCGCAGAAGGGCATGGTGTTCGCCGCGTTCCTGAAGCTGCTGATGCCGTTGGTGATCGTGGTGCCGGGCATCGCCGCGGTGGTGCTGGCGCCGGCCCTGGCCAAGCCCGACCAGGCCTATCCGACCATGATGCAGCTGCTGCCCAGCGGCATCCTCGGCCTGGTGTTCGCCGCGCTGGTGGCGGCGATCGTGGCCTCGCTGGCGTCGAAGATCAATTCGGTGGCGACGATCTTCACCCTGGACTTCTACGCCAAGTTCCGCCCGCAGACCGAACAGAAGCACCTGGTGCGGGTGGGTCGCATCGCCGCGGTGACGTCGGTGCTGGTCGGCATCCTCACCGCGCGGCCGCTGCTCGGCAACTTCGACCAGGGCTTCCAGTTCATCCAGGAATTCACCGGCTTCTTCACTCCCGGCGTGGTGGTGATCTTCATGCTCGGCCTGTTCTGGAAGCGCGCCAACGAGGCCGGCGCGCTGACCGCGGCGATCGGCTCGGTGGTGCTGTCGTTCGCGCTCAAGTTCGCCTGGCCGGCATTGCCGTTCATGGACCGCATTGGCGTGGTGTTCGTGGCGGCGCTGGTGCTGGCGGTGGTGGTGTCGCTGCTGACCCCGGCCACGCAGGCGCGCGACCTGATCCGCACCGACGACGTCGGCTATGCCACCACGCTCGGCTTTAAGATCGGGGCGGTGGGCGTGGTCGCGATCCTGATCGCGCTGTACGCGGTGTTTTGGTGAGCGCGGCCTGAGCGTGGCCGCAGCGGCCGTGCGTTTGCGGCCGCGGCGGGTTCGCCCGCGCGCTCAGGCGGGGTCGCGCCAGGGCGTGGCCAGCCAGGTCTCCAGCGCTGCCGCCGGCATTGGCCGTGCGATCCAGTAGCCCTGGCCCTCGTCGCAGCCCCATTCGCGCAGCATGTCGTAGATCTGCTCGCTCTCGATGCCTTCGGCTACCACCTGCTGGCCGAAGTCGTGGCCGAGCCGGATCATCGACGGCACGATCATGCAGTCCTTGCGGCTGTCCGGCAGCGAGCGGACGAACGACTGGTCGATCTTCAGTGCGTTGGCGGGGATGCGCTTGAGGTAGCTGAGGTTGCTGTAGCCGCTGCCGAAATCGTCGATGGCGATCTTCACCCCCATCGCGCTGATCTCCTGCAGCTGTTCGGCTACGCGCTGCGGATGCCGGATCATCGCGCTTTCGGTGAACTCGATTTCGATGCGGCCCGGTTCCAGCGCATGTTGCGCCAGCAGTTCGCGCAGCGTGGCGATGAGGTCGGCCCGTTCCAGATCCACCGCCGACACGTTCAGCGAGACGCTGAAGCGATGCCCTTGCCGTTGCCACAGCGCGGCCTGGGCGATGCCGGCCTGCAGCACCCAGGTGGTGACCCGGCTCATCAGCGCGGTTTTTTCCGCAAGCGGGATGAAGTCGTTGGGCGCGACATTGCCGAGCAGCGGATGCTGCCAGCGCAGCAGCGCCTCCACGCCGACGCATTCGCCGCTGCGCAGGCTGACCCGCGGCTGGTAGTGCAGGCTCAACTGCTCGCGTGCGTCCAGCGCCTCCGGCAACGCGGCCAGGATGCGGAACGCGTTGCGCTGGCTGGCGTCGTGGCTGCGCTCGTACAGGCTCCACGGCAGGCCGCGCTGGCGCGCTATGTCCACCGCGGTGGTCAGCGAGCGCAGCGTATGGTTGGCGCTCAGCGCACCGTCCAGGCTCACCGCGCCGAGCGACGGGGTTGCGGCGTGCGGAATGCCCTGGTGCTCGATCGGCTCGGCGAAGGCGCTGCACACGCGCTCGCAATGCAATGCCAGCTGCGCGGGGTCGTTGCCCTGCACGACGAAGGCGAAGCTGCTGGTATCGATGCGGTAGGCCGGCAGCCCGTCCAGGGCTTGCAGCAGGCGGTCGCGGGTGGCCAGCAGGTAGCCCTCGGCGTATTCCCAGCCCAATGCCTTGACCATGTCGCGGAAGTACTCGGTGCCGCAGACGTCGATCGCCACGCAGGCGTCGTGCTGGTTCACGGCCTGCAGCGACAGCCACATCGTCAAGTCTTCGTTGAAGCCGCTGCGGTTGGGCAGGCCGGTCAGCGCATCGACGAAGCCGGTGTTGCGCAGGGTCTCGATCCGCAGCAGCAGCAGGTCGCGCAATTGCTGCAGGGTCTGCCGCGACGGCGCATCGAATTCGCTGCGCGGTTCGTTGTCGATCACGCACAGCGTGCCCAGGCCGGTGCCATCGGCCAGCATCAACGGCGCGCCAGCGTAGAAGCGGATGAACGGCGGCCCGGTGACCAGCGGGTTGTCGCGAAAGCGCGGATCCTGCCGCGCGTCGGTGACCACCAACAGCTCCGGGCTGTGGATCGCATGCGCGCAGAAGGCCTGGCTGCGCGGCGTCTGCGCCGCGTCCAGGCCGACCCGCGACTTGAACCACTGGCGCTGCTCGTCGACCAGCGAGACCAGCGCGATCGGGGCGCGCAGGGTGCGTGAGGCCAGTTGGGTGATCAGGTCGAAGACGCGGTCGGGCGGGGTATCGAGCAGGCATAGCTGGCGCAGCGTGGCCAGCCTCTTCGATTCGTCGGGCGGCAATGGCGGAGAGGATGGAGTCATGCCGGGTTAGCGGCGCGCGGGCGCACGACTTGAACCGTTGGCGGCGACATGCGCGCCCGGCCAACACCTTCCGGCCGGGAAAGTGAGGGCGATGTGGAGGCCGCCGAGGCAATCACGCTGCCGCACATGCCGCTCGCGCCTGCTCAGCGCGGCGGCTCGCGCTGCGGACTGGGGCGCTTGGCCAGCTTGCGCTGCAGCGAGCGGCGGTGCATGCCGAGCAGGCGCGCGGCGGCCGAGACGTTGCCGCCGGTCTCGTGCATGGCCTGCTGGATGTGTTCCCACTGCAGGCGGCTCAGCGGCGTCATCGCGTCCGGCAGATCGATGCCGTCGTCCTCGTCCGCAGGCTCCGCCTCCAGGCTCAGCGCGCGCAGGATCATCTGCACCGTGGCCGGCTTGGGCAGGTAGTCGTCGGCACCGAGCTTGATCGCCTCCACCGCGGTGGCGATGCTGGCGTAGCCGGTGACCAGCAGGATGCGCATGTCGGCACGGATCGCGCGCAATGGCTGGATCAGCGCCAGGCCGGACTCATCGCCGAGCTTGAGGTCGATTAGCGCGTAGTCCGGCGGCGTCGCCGTGGCCAGCGCCAGCGCCGCGGCGCCGCTGTCGGCGGTCAGCGTCTCCAGCCCGCGGCGGGCCAGGGTGCGTTGCAGGGTACGCAGGTACAGCGGGTCGTCGTCGACCAGCAGGCCCAGCGGGGCGTCGATGCTCATGCGGGCGTCTCCAGGGCGAGCAGCGGCAGGCGGAAACCGACCCGTGCGCCGTGGTCCGGCGCCGGTTGGGTCCACAGTTCGCCGCCCAGGCGTTCGATGGTGGCATGCGACAGCGCCAGGCCAACGCCCATGCTGTCGGGCTTGCCGCTGCGGAACAGGGTGGCCGGCAGGGCGACCTGGTTGGCGTCGAAGCCGCCACCGTAGTCGCGGACCTCGCCGACCAGTTCGCTGCCGGTGACCCGCACGCTCAGGTCCACCTGCGGATGGCCGGCGCGTTCGCCGGCATCGGCGGCGTTGTTCAGCAGCACCTGCAGCAGGTGGCCGATCGCGCTCTCCAGGCGCAGTTGCAGCGGCGCGTCGTCGTTGCGGCACAGTTGCACGGTCGGCCGCACCAGTTGCCACCGGTGCAGCACGTGCGCCAGCGCCACCGTGCCGCCGCCGGGGCGCTGCGCCGGCGCGGCCAGCGCCAGCACCCGTTCGCGGCACTGCACCAGCAGTTCGCGCAGGGTTTCCAGGTCCTCGCGCAGTTCCGGCTGATCGCTCTGTTCGACGATGTCGTCGGTGAGCAGGGTCATCGTCGCCAGCGGCGTGTTCAGCTCGTGCGCGACCGAGGCGGCGTGGGTGGCCAGGGCGACGATGCCTTCGTTGCGGGTGAAGCGCTCGCGCAGCAGCGCCAGCTCGCGTTCGCGTTCGCGCAGCGACAGCGCCAGGCGGGTGGAGAACACCAGCACCACGACGGTGGACAGCAGGAAATTGGCGGCCATGCCCCAGCGCTGCAGGTCCAGGGCCTGGTGCGGGCCGCGCGGCAGCGGCAGCCCGAACAGCGCACTGACCGCGTAGCCGGCCACGCAGGCCAGCGCGACCGCCAGCGCCCAGCGCAGCGGCAGGGCCAGCGCCGCCAGCGCGATCAGCACCAGGAACAGCGAGCCGAAGGCGTTGCCGATGCCGCCGCTCCAGCCGACCATCCAGGTCAGGACGGTCACGTCGACCAGGATGTGGCCGAAGGCGGTGGCCGGCGCGGCGGTGTCGGCATGGCGCAGGCGCAGCTGCGCATACAGGTTGAACAGGGTCAACGCTGCCACGCCGGACCACAGCGGCAGCTGCGGCAGCGGCAGGCGCATCGCCCAGGTCGCGACCAGGATCGTCGCCGCCTGCCCGGCGGTGGCCAGCCAGCGCAGGCTGCACAGGGTGCGCAGGAACGAGGCATCGGTGGAAGTCATGGCCCGCATCGTATGCGCTGGCGCACGCGGCTGTCTGCGACAAACCGTCGCAGTGTCCGGCGGACCGCTGAACCCGGCAGCGCGGTGGGCTGGGGCGCGGACGCCCGTACACGCTAAAATGCGCGCATGTACGACGCCGTCAGCCGACCCACCCCCCCCAGCGACGCCGCGCCCTGGGCGCGCCGTTCCACCCAGCCGGTCCGCGTCGGAGGCGTCGTCGTGGGCGGCGGCCAGCCGATCGTGGTGCAGTCGATGACCAACACCGACACCGCCGACGTGGCCTCCTCGGTCAAGCAGGTGGCCGAGTTGTGGCGCGCCGGCTCGGAGCTGGTGCGGCTGACCGTCAACAACGCCGAATCGGCCGCGGCGATCCCGCGTATCGTCGACAAGCTGCGGATGATGGGCATCGAGGTGCCGCTGATCGGCGATTTCCACTACAACGGGCACCAGCTGCTGGCCGCCGAACCGGCCTGCGCCGAGATGCTGGCCAAATACCGGATCAACCCCGGCAACGTCGGTTTCGGCAAGAAGAAGGACACCCAGTTCGCGCAGCTGATCGAGTTCGCGCTGAAGTACGACAAGCCGGTGCGCATCGGCGCCAACTGGGGCTCGCTGGACCAGGCGCTGGCGGCGCAGCTGATGGACGAGAATTCGCGCCGCGACACGCCGTGGGACGCCGGCCGGGTACTGCGCGAGGCGCTGATCCGCTCGGCGCTGGATTCGGCCGAACGTGCGGTGGAACTGGGCCTGGGCCGCGACCGCATCGTGCTCAGCTGCAAGGTCAGCGGCGTGCAGGAACTGATCGCGGTGTACCGCGACCTGGCGCAGCGCTCGGATTTCGCGCTGCACCTGGGCCTGACCGAGGCCGGCATCGGCAGCAAGGGCATCGTCGCGTCCAGCGCGGCGCTGGCGGTGCTGATGCAGGAAGGCATCGGCGACACCATCCGCATTTCGCTGACCCCCGAGCCGGGGCAGTCGCGCACGCAGGAAGTGATCGTCGCCCAGGAATTGCTGCAGACCACCGGCCAGCGCGCCTTCACCCCGCTGGTCACCGCCTGTCCGGGCTGCGGCCGCACCACCTCCGAGTTCTTCCAGGAACTGGCCAAGGTGGTGCAGAACCACGTCCGCGCGAAGATGCCGGAGTGGAAGGTGAGCCATCCCGGCGCCGAGAACATGACCCTGGCGGTGATGGGCTGCGTGGTCAACGGGCCGGGCGAATCGCGCCACGCCAACATCGGCATTTCCTTGCCGGGTACCGGCGAGGCGCCGTCGGCGCCGGTGTTCGTCGATGGCGAAAAGACGGTGACCCTGCGCGGCGAGAACATCGCCCACGAGTTCGTCGCGCTGATCGACGACTACGTCCAGACCAAGTATGTCCGCCGCGCCGGGTGAAACCCCGGCCGAGCAAGCCGCCGGCTTGCGTCACTGGTTGTGCCGCAACGCCTGGCGCATCGCTCTGCTGTTCGCCGGCGTGCTGCTGCCGATGGGCGTGTTCGTGGCGTTGGCCGACGAGGTCCACGCACTGGAGAACCTCTACTTCGACGAACCGTTGCTGTGGAGCATGCGCGGCCTGGCCTCGCCGGGCTGGGACCGGTTCTTTACCGTCGTCACCGAGGCCGGCTACCAGTACGGGGTGATCCCGCTGGACACGCTGATCGTGCTGCTGTTGCTGGGCCTGCGGCGCTGGCGCGAGGCGATGTTCGCCGGCTTCTCGTTCGTCGGTTCGGCGCTGTTGAACATGAGCGCCAAGCAGTTCTTCCAGCGCGACCGGCCCAGCCTGTGGGAGTCGATCGCGCCGGAGCACACCTTCAGCTTTCCCAGCGGCCACGCGATGGGCTCGATGACCCTGGCCGCGGTACTGGTCGCGCTGGCCTGGCGCACCCGCTGGCGCTGGCCGGTGCTGCTGCTGGCAGGCACGTTCGCGCTGCTGGTCGGCGTGTCGCGGATCTACTTGGGCGTGCATTACCCCTCCGACATCCTCGGCGGCTGGTGTGCGGCGCTGGTGTGGGTGGTCGGGCTGTATTTGCTACTGTTCCTAGGCGAACGGCGGCCGCGCTGGCGCTCTCGGCGCGCGGCGCCCGATTGCGGTGCGTGGTGAGCTTTCGGTCGTGGTCCATCCGCGACATCTCGGCAATGCTGTGGTTGGCAACCGGTCCGCGCAGCGCTGGATGACTCTGCCTGTGTGAGTCCTCGCTGTCACAGCGCCATGCTTCCTTTCTGACGCATCGAGCGGCCTTTCCCTCGCAGACAAATGAAAAACGCCCAGCCAGTGCTGATTGCCTGCGCAAGCGCTCACGCGTGGAGCGGTTGACAAACCCCAAAGACGACGAAAACAGATGGTCGCGCAGGCCACCACCCAGCGATGTCGCCCCCAGCCGATCATCGCGCTCGATCTATTCCACACACCGGCGGCGTGCCAGTCGCGCAGACGCCGCCAGCAGATCATGCCACTGCCATAGCCTAACTCCAGCGGCAGATCTTCCCGGGCAATGCAGGTGCGCGTGACGTAGAGGATGGCGTTGAGGGTTGCTGATCGCTGATGCGCGGCCGATCGCCCTTGGGCACGAGGGCTTCACGTGCGGAATCAGCGGCTCAATGCGCTTTCACGGCGCAATCGGAATATCTTCGCGACGGGCCATGCTGGCATTTTTGCCATTGTGTTCGGTAGTGCAAGATGGTTTGTTGGTTGCTCCAAGGCTGTATCGCTTCCACGAAGTTTCTTGGTTTTTCTCGAATCAGAGTGCGTTGGTCGAATGCGTTTTTGAAAGTAACGCCGGCGCGCTTCGTGCGCTGCGACGGTGATTCGCGCTGTCATCCCGATCGTTCGTCCATGGCTGTCAAAATATTGCCCAGCGGGGCAAGTTGACACATAAAACATGTCGAAATTCTCACTTTGAGGTATCTCAATGACGTCTGATCAAACTCATCACGATTCCATGGGCACGGCGTTTTTTTCCAGCCTCGGCATACGCCTCGGGTTAACCGATGCGCTGGTGCAGCGGCTGCGCGAAGGCGAGACCGTCCTCGGACCTGCAGGCATGCTGTGCCGCGTGTATACGCGGGTGCAGGACGACGGTGTGGCAGGTTTTCCGGAAGTGATCCTGCCGTTGGCCGCACGCGAATTGGGTGGAGACGAGGTGGTGACACTGCTGGCGCTACAGGAGCAACTGCTGACCGAATACGGTTGGCGGTTGACGATGTCCAATCTCGGCTTGCTCTGTATCTGCCCGTTGTTGCTCGCGCAGACGCCTGAAGACGTGGCAGCCACCCTTGAGCGCGGACAGGTCATCGCGCGTGTCGTCTTGGATGCGCTGGTCACACAGGCCGGCAGCGCTAAGGAAGCGACCGTATGAAGCTCACACGCCAGAACAGCGCTCCAGCGTCTATCCCGAGTGCGTCGTCCGGGCATGCCAACGCAGTGCATCAGAGCGATGGTTTCGTGCCGGCAACGCAGCCGTCGCGCCCCGCGCCATTGGAAGGCCTATCTCCACCAAGCGCGCGTTTGCGCTCGGGTGCGCGCGCAAAGACCAACGCCAACCCAACTGGGGGCGAAGCATCCTCCACCGAAATGAGACAGCGGCACCCAGAATTCGGAGAATCTTCCCACGCTGCATCTCAGCGCGCGGACAGCAGCCATCGCGCTGGACAGCCGCGAGGCGGCCAGCAGATGGTCATCCCCTCGGCTGAGCCGGGTTCCTCTGCAGAGCGTCGTTCGGCTACTACCGACCGCCTGAAGGCGCAGCTGCGTGCCGATCTGAAGAAGCGCCCGTTTGCCGAGCCTTCGAAAGAGCAGGAGGAATTGCAGGCGCGCTACTTGCAATGGGCCGATGCCCGTCTCCAGGAACGTGCCGATGCGTTCGGACCGGACGCCGCCTACGAAGTTGCCGGGGATATGAAGGCCTTGGGCAAAAAAGCATCGCTGCCCATTGCCTACGAATGTCTCAGATCATTTCTCGTTGGCGCACTGCGCACGCCACTCGGAATTTCGGCGGCCGCCGCTTATCAGAGCAGTCACGCTCCCGCATCCGAGCCGGTGAGTACGGCGATGCTTGCCGGGGTGATATCGGGAATGGGATCGTATACTTGCGATACGCTGTTGCTCCCCTCGATGGACCGGCGTGCCCGGGTCGCCAACCTGCCGCGTTTCCAGGCGGTCGACCCCAAAATCCTGGTGCCAGACCCGCCTCCGGTCCTGTTGGAAATCGCTTCGGACGGAAGCAAACGCTTCATGCGTCCCGGTGAGAACGGCACGCCGACGCGCGCTGACCTCACGGCACAGGCTTACGACCTCCGTGCGGGGATATCCCAGCGCCAATCCACACTTGACGATACGGCGCTGGACACGATGCTGTTTAGGCCATCGATCAGCGGCGTCTTTAACGCCGCCCGGCGCACCTCAGGCGATCCGGCAACCCGTACGGCCGCTGCCGAGGTCGGCTTGAGCGCGCTCGCCATTGGCGGCGCAGGCGCTTTGCACAAGGCGCTGCTGGACGCCGCCAAGGTCATGGGGCGCACTGGTCAGGTGACGGTTCCCGATCTGTTTGGTGGGCATCAGCGCTTGAATCTGTTCGCCCTGGCATTGCCGGACAAGACACGTCCTCCGGCCACGTGGTCCGACGCCGTGCATTTTCCCGATTATGTTCTGCAGACCGGTAAGGAAGCGATGGCGCTGGCCGGTCAGGCCTTCAGCACGGCCAATGCGGCAACGACGGCACTACGCGACGTGCTGGGACGTCATATGGTCGGCAACGTGCTGTCCAATATTGCCTCGCTCGGGGCCACCAGATTGATCGCGTCCACCCTGCGCGGCGGGTATGGCGGTGGCAGCCTGCCGGGAGAGGCCGACAATTCGCCAGCATGGATGTTGCAGCAAGGAACGCAGATGTTCTTCAACGACCTGGTCTGGAATGCGTTCAAAGCCAAGAACGGTACCAACGCGACCCAGGCCACACGACTGGACCAGGAGCGTGCCATTGCGGTAGCCGAGCAGGACAGGACGATTTCGTGCACGCCGCAGGATATCGCCAAGATTCTGGACACGACGATCGCGTTGCTTTCGCCGCCAGTGGAGGCCGATGTTGCGCGCTCGATGGAAGAAGGCGCTGGCGTGCCGGTGCCGCTCAGCCCTGGCGCTGGCCCATTACGCGACGATTTGCAGCAGCTAAAAGACCAAAAAAGCACGCCGTCGGTCTTGCTTGCGGCTGTCGAAAATGCACTTGATCGGCTGGCCATGTTGCAAGAGGCCAGTGACGGTGAGCGACTGCTTGACCCCGCGTTGACCGCCGAGTTGATCGCACAGTTGCAGACGGTTAAAACTGCCTATGCTGACAAGGAACAGCTGCGGCAGTGGCAACACGGTAGGTCCTGAGCATGCAGCCGGACGCTTGCAGGTGGTTGAAGGGTGGCCGCTTGCGGGTCGCAGCCTGGCTGCACGCAGGCTTCTCGCGCTAGCGGCGACACCACCGCGCTTGGCATCCGGCACACACCGAAAAGATGGGCGTTGACTGTGGACTGCCGCTCGATCGTCGCCGTGAACGAGGATGTCGAGTGCCGCGGCCGCGGCCAGATTGCGACACGGGCTGGTCGCGGCCACGACGCCCATGCGCTGGCGCATGCGGGGCGGTGTAGACGCGGGAACCTCGATGGCGCAGGCGGGCGGTGCCGGCCGCAGCAACAGGCGACGCAACGATGCCACGCAAGCACAGGCGCCGTATCGGCGCTGATGGAATCGATCGTGCGCCCATGGATGGTGTTTGCGCAGACGTGGCGGCACCCTTATTCGCCCGGTTTTGCCCCTTCCAGCGGCGCGCACGTGGCGGCGCGCTTGGCCAGGACCGATTCGCGATGCGCGATGTAGACGTTGGCGGCGACGATGATGCTCGCGCCGAGCAGGGTATGCGCGGCGATCGCCTCGGCGAACAGCCACCAGCCAAGCAGCGCCACGAACGGCAGCTGCATGAAGCTGATCGGGGTCAGCGCCGAGACTTCGCCGATGCGCAGCGCCCGCGTCCACAGCAGTTGCCCGAGCGTGCCGAACAGGCCGGTGGCGAGCAGCCATAGCCAGTCGATGCCCTGCGGCCAGGTCCAGGCGAACAGCGCGGGCAGCAGCGACATCGGCACCCAGAACGCGTAGGTGTAGAACACCACAGTATTGGCCGCATCCACCCGTGCCAGCTGCTTGATCTGGATCGCCACCAGCGCGCCCATCACTGCCGCCAGCAGCGCGACCAGGGTGCCGGCGTTGAACGTGGCCGCGCCGGGGCGCAGGATGATCAGCACGCCGGCGAAGCCGCACAGCACCGCCATCCAGCGCCGCAGGCGCACGTTCTCGCCCAGCCACAACGCCGCGGCCAGGGTCACGAACAGCGGCGTGGAGTAGGACAGCGCGATCGCCTGCGACAGCGGCAGGTGGCCGATCGCCCAGAACCCGGCCAGCATCGACACCAGGCCGATCGCGGTGCGCAGCAGGTAGCGCGGCAGCTGCGCGGTACGCGGCAACGGCTGGCCCGGGCGCAGCAGCATCGGCAGCAGGAACAGCAGGCCGAACAGGTTGCGGAAGAAGGCGATCTCCACCGTGGACAGGTGCGCGGAGGCCAGCCGGATCGCGACCACCATGAATCCGAACGACAGCGTGCTGCCCAGCATCAGCGCGGCCGCACGCAATGAGACGGCCTGGTTCACCAGTGCGCGCCGACGATGCGCGGTTCCGGCTCCAGGATCACGCCGAAGCGCTCCAGCACCGAGGCGGAAATGCGCCGCGCCAGCGCCAGCAGCTCGGCGCCGCTGGCCTGGCCGTGATTGACCAGCACCAGCGCGTGCGCGGCGGACACGCCGGCGTCGCCGTCGCGGTGGCCTTTCCAGCCGCAGGCCTCGATCAGCCATGCCGCCGACAGCTTGCGCTGGTCCTCGCCGTCGCCGGGGAATACCGGCAGCGCCGGGTACGCGTGCTGCAGCGCCTGCGCCTGTTCGGCCGGCAGCAGCGGATTCTTGAAGAAACTGCCGGCGTTGCCGAGCACCTCCGGGTCGGGCAGCTTGCGGCGGCGGATGTTGATCACCGCCTGCGCCACGTCGGGCGCGCCGGGCATGGCGATGCCGAGCGCCTCCAGTTCCTCGCCGATGCCGGCGTAGTCCAGGCGCAGCGCATGCAGCCGCGGCAGGTTGAATTCCACCGCGGCGATCAGATAACGGTCGGGCTGGCGCTTGAACAGGCTGTCGCGGTAGCCGAACTCGCAGGCGGCCGCGTCCAGCCGCACGAAGCGCGCGTCGGCGCGGTCGTAGGCCTCCACCACGTGCACGAACTCGCCGACCTGCGCGCCATAGGCGCCGATGTTCTGGATCGGCGCGGCGCCGACCGTGCCGGGGATCAGCGCCAGGTTCTCCAGGCCCGACAGGCCCTGCGCCAGCGACCACATCACCAGCTCGTGCCAGCCCACCCCGGCGCCGGCGCGGACGATGGCGTAGTCCACGCGGTGTTCGAGCGTGTCGATGCTGCGGTTGGCGAAGGCCAGCACTACGCCGGGCGCGTCGCCTGCGAACAGCAAGTTGCTGCCGCTGCCCAGCGGCAGCAGCGCCGCGCCGGCCAGCTGCGGCGCCAGCAGTGCCTCGGGCAGTGCCTCGGGGGCGAAGATCTGCAGCAGCCACGGCGCCTGCGCGGCCACATGGAAGGTGTTCAGCGCCTGCAGCGGCGCATTCGCGGTCAGCGACCAGGCGTTGCTCATAGTGCAGCGACCGCGCCGCGGCTGGGCGCTTCGCGGCGCCGGCGCATCGCCTCGACGCATTCGCCGATCAGCGCCGGGCCGCGGAACACCAGCCCGCTGTAGCACTGCACCAGCGCTGCGCCGGCGGCCATCTTCGCCACCGCATCGGCGCCGGACAGGATGCCGCCGACCCCGATCAACGGGATCGCCTCGGGCAGGCGCGCGCGCAGCCGGCGCAGCACCAGCGTGGACTGCTCCAACAGCGGCGCGCCGGACAGGCCGCCGGCTTCGGCACCCAGCGCGTCGTGCTCCAGGCCGGGGCGGGCGATGGTGGTGTTGGTGGCGATGACCCCGTCTACCTGCAGGTCCGACAGCACCCGCGCCGCCGCGTCGATGTCGCTGTCGCTCAGGTCCGGCGCGACCTTGACCAGCATCGGCACGCGCTTGCCATGGCGTGCGGCCAGCGCTTCCTGCGCCTCGCGCAGCTGCGACACCAGCTGCCGCAGCGCCTGTTCCTCCTGCAGCTCGCGCAGGCCGGCGGTGTTCGGCGAGGAGATGTTGACGGTCACGTAGTCGGCCAGCGCATAGACCTTCTCCAGGCAATGCAGGTAATCCGACGCGGCGTCCTCGTTTGGCGTGTCCTTGTTCTTGCCGATGTTGATGCCGAGCAGGCCGCGGCGGCGGCGCGCGCGTTCGACGTTGCGCACCAGCGCGTCCACGCCGAGGTTGTTGAAGCCCATGCGGTTGATCACCGCCTGTTCCCGCGGCAGCCGGAACATGCGCGGCTTCGGATTGCCCGGCTGCGGGCGCGGGGTGATGGTGCCGATTTCGACGAAGCCGAAGCCCAGCGCCAGCAGCGCGTCGATGTGCTCGCCGTTCTTGTCCAGGCCCGCGGCCAGCCCGACCGGGTTGGGAAACTCCAGGCCGAACGCGCGCGTGGGCATCGGCGCGATCGCCTTGGCCAGCAGCGGATTGGTGCCGGTGCGGTAGGCCATCTCGATCGCGCGCAAGCCTAGCGCATGGGCGCGTTCGGCGTCGAGGGCGAACAGGAACGGGCGGGCGAGGGAATACATGGGCACAGCTCAGTTCAACGTGCCGGCGAAGGCACGGGTACGGTAGTGGACATCGACCAGGCCATCCACCTGGTGGCGATCGAACAGCGCGCGCAGCGCGACCAGCATCGCCTCGTGGCGCGGATGCCCGGCCAGCGGCGCATACGAGGAGGACAGCAGGCGCCCGCGCAGGCCGTCGTAGTCCAGCTGCTGCACGTTGGGAAACTGCGCGGTGCCGCGCAGCCCGGCGCCGAACCAGCGCTGCATCGTCGCATCGTCGTGGTAACGCTCGGCCACCGCGCTGTAGTCGGTGCCGTAGTCGCGCAGCAATTGTTCGTAGTCCTGCAGGAACGGCGTGCTGTCGAGCAGGCGCGAGTTCCAGTACACCAGCGCCAGCCCGCCTGGACGCAGCACACGCGCCCATTCGCGGCGTACCGCGTCCAGGTCGAACCAGTGGAAGGCCTGCGCGGCGCTGATCAGATCGACGCTGGCGGCGGGCAGGGTGGTGGCCTCGGCGCTGCCGTCGACTGCGGCGAAGCCGGGGACGTCGCGCAGCCAGCTCTCGGCGGCGGCGCGCATCGCCGCGTTCGGCTCCACCGCCAGCACCGGATGCCCGGCCTGCAGGAACATGCGGGTGGAAATGCCGGTGCCGGCGCCGATGTCGGCGACCTGCGCCTCGCGTGCCACGCCGAGTTCCCCGTGCACCCAGTCCAGCAAGGCCGGCGGGTAGCTGGGGCGGTAGCGGACGTAGTCGGCGACGCGGTCGCTGAAGCGTTCGCGCGGAGCGGAGGCGTCCATCGGCTCAGGCCTGGGTGCTGGCGAACCAGGCCAGCCCGCCGAAGAACAGCACGAACGCCAGCACCGACAGGATCGCGACGATCACCGCGGTCCAGCCCAGGATCAGCCCGCCGACCGCCAGCCCGTCGCCCTGGAAGCGCTGCGGCTGGCGGCGGATCTCTGCGCGTGCCAGGTGTCCGGTGATGATCGCACCGAGGCTGCCGAGCAGCGGCATCAGGGTCCAGCCGAGGATGCCGGCGACCAGGCTGACCACGGCGAGGGAATTGGTTTCGCGGACGTTGCTCATCGGGCCGGACTCCTGGAGGCAAGGGTGGAGCGTGCGGCAGCGCGCCGCGCGCATTGTGTCAAAGATCGAACTTGATGCCCTGCGCCAGCGGCAGCGAGTCGGAGTAGTTGATCGTGTTGGTCTGCCGGCGCATGTACACCTTCCACGCGTCCGAGCCGGATTCGCGGCCGCCGCCGGTGTCCTTCTCGCCGCCGAACGCACCGCCGATCTCCGCACCCGAGGTGCCGATGTTGACGTTGGCGATGCCGCAGTCGCTGCCGGCCGCCGACAGAAACTTCTCCGCCGCCTTCAGGTTCTGGGTGAAGATCGACGAGGACAGGCCCTGCGGCACGCCGTTCTGCATGTCGATGGCCTCGTCCAGCGTGTCGTACTTCATCACGTACAGAATCGGCGCGAAGGTCTCGTGCTGCACCACTTCGTCGCTGTTGTGCAGGCCGGTGACGATCGCCGGCAGCACGAAGTTGCCGGGACGGTCCAGCGCGGTGCCGCCGGTCTCGACGGTGCCGCCAGCGGCCTTGGCCTTGGCGATCGAGGCCAGGAACTGCTCGACCGCACCGCGGCTGTTCAGCGGCCCCATCAGGTTGGCCGGGTCGGTGGGGTCGCCGATCTTGCCTTCGACCTGCTTGTAGGCTTTGAGCAGCGTCGCCAGCACGGTGTCGTAGATCGAGGCGTGCACGATCAGCCGGCGCGTGGTGGTGCAGCGCTGGCCGGCGGTGCCGACCGCGCCGAACACGATGCCGGGGATCGCCAGCTTCAGGTCGGCGCTCTCGTCGAGGATGATCGCGTTGTTGCCGCCCAGCTCCAGCAGGCAGCGGCCCAGGCGCCGCGCGCACTTCTCGGCGACGTTGCGCCCGACCTGGGTCGAGCCGGTGAAGCTGATCAGCGCGATGCGCGTGTCCTCGACCAGCGTTTCGGCCAGTTCGGTGCCGGCGTCATTGATCAGGAAGAAGATGTCCGGGAAGCCGGCATCGCGCAGCGCGGCGTTGCAGATCTTCATCGACGCGATCGCGGTCAGCGGGGTCTTGTTGGACGGCTTCCACAGGCAGATGTCGCCGCAGATCGCGGCCAGGAAGGCATTCCACGCCCACACCGCGACCGGGAAGTTGAACGCGCTGATGATGCCGACCAGGCCCAGCGGCTGGTACTGCTCATACATGCGGTGGCCGGGACGCTCGGAGTGCAGCGTGTAGCCGTACAGCATGCGGCTCTGGCCGACCGCGAAATCGGCGATGTCGATCATCTCCTGCACTTCGCCGTCGCCTTCGGGCTTGCTCTTGCCCATTTCCAGCGCGACCAGCGAGCCCAGCGCGTCCTTGTGCTTGCGCAGCGCATCGCCGCACAGCCGCACCGCCTCGCCGCGGCGCGGCGCCGGCGTGGTGCGCCAGACCTTGAACGCGGCCTGCGCGCGGGCGACCACGGTTTCGTAATCCTGCATGGTGGTCGCCTGCACCTCGGCGATGACCGCGTTGCTGGACGGATTCAGCGGCTGCAGCACGCCGGCGCCGGTGGCCGTGGACCATTCGCCGTTGCCGAGGTAGGTGCCGGAATTGGACGCGGTCAGGCCGAGCGCCTTGAGCAGGTCAGCGGACATGGAATCTCCTGGAAAATCGTTGCGACAGGGAAGGCGACCGCAGGCGGTGGGACGCGGGACGCGGCTAGCCGCCGACTTTAGCAGACCGGGCGGGTCCGGCCGCAGCCGCCGCGCGCCGCGCCGGGCTTGGCAAGCGCGACGATCGTGCGACAATGCGCCGGCCAAGGCCCCGTAGCTCAGCTGGATAGAGCGGTCCCCTCCTAAGGGACAGGTCGTGCGTTCGAATCGCGCCGGGGTCACCACACACAGTGGCAATCGCGCAGCCGGCGCGTTCGCTGCCGACGTTCGCTGCGCGCGCCATCGGCAGCAGCGCCGTCGATGCAGGCGAAATGCCGCGACTGCGGATAACGCGTTCTACACCCTATGCCGACGCGATCTGAGCGCCGTATTGCGTAGCCTGTGCAAGCCCGCCAATGCCGCAACGCCTTCGTTGCGCCGCGCTTGCCGCTGCTGGCCTGGATCGCGTACGCGACCTGACGGCGGCATTGCAGATGCGGGCTCGTTCCTCCGGTCGCCCGAGCGCGGCCGCACCCACTCGGCACCGTACGAATGCCAAAGCAGGAGTCAGCCACATGCGCAAGCACATGAGCAAGACGTTGAAAGTCGCGTTGATCGGTTCGGTTCTGGCCGCCCTGGTCGCCTGCCACCGCGATGGCGACCAGCCCACGCACGAACAGACCGCAACGCCGCCACCTGCCGCCGATGGCAGCACCGCCCCGGCCGCCGGTCAGGACGCAGCCACGCCCCCGGCAGCCGGCACCACCGGGGATGCGGCGATGGGCAGCGACGCAACCCAGGGCGCACAGCCCGCCACGCCGCCGGCCACCGATCCGCAGCAACCCACCAGCGATCCGCAGCAGCAGCCGACCACCGACAAACCGCAGCACTGAGCGCCAGGCCGCGCACGCAGCAGCGGAATCTGCGTGCGTCCGCGGCGCATGCGCCAGGCCACTGGCCATGCGCTCGCGGCGGTGCCGGCGCCACCGGCGGCAGCGCCCGATGGCGCGCGATCCCGGGTGCCGCGCCGATAGTAACTTTTGCAACCGATCGACCCGGCCGCAGTGCATTCGCGGCCGGGTCGCGTGCGGCCCTTGACAGCAGCCCGGCGCATGATGTCCCCTTGCCGCCATGCACCACGCCTTCGCCTTTGCCAGCTGTGTTCTTCCGCCCGCGCTGCGGCGCACGGCGGTGCTCTGCGCGGGCATTAATACCGGTATTACCATCCACACCATTCGCCCGGTGCGGCCCGTCGTTTTCGCGTAACTTTCGAAACCCACGGCCCCGCACCCGGATCAGGTTGCGGGGGAACCCGTCGGCCTGATGCGAGCGGGGCCTCTACTCCGAGGTCTCCCATGCCGTCCCCCGCTGTCGCTTCCGCACTCACCGCAGATCCCGCGCTCGCCGCGCGCACCGCCGTCCACAAGTTCGGCGGCACATCGGTGGCCGACGCCGACTGTTATCGCCATGTCGCGCAGCTGCTGCTGGCGCGCCCGGAAACCCTGCAGATCACCGTGGTCTCCGCGATGAAGGGCGTCACCGATGCGTTGATCGGGCTGGCCGAACTGGCCGCCAGCGAGAACGGCGACTGGCGCGAGCGCTGGCACGAGACCCGCGCGCGGCACCGCGCCGCGGCGGTGTCGCTGCTTGGCGAGCATGCCGGCGCCACGGTGGAATGGCTGGATGCGCGCTTCGCGCACCTGGCAGACATCCTCGGCGCGCTGGCGGTGATCGGCGAGTTGCCGCGCGAGGTGCTGGACCGGGTGCAGGGCCTGGGCGAGGTGTATTCGGCGCAACTGCTCGGCGAGCACCTGCGCGCGCTGGGCGAGGAGTGCGCGGTGCTGGACGCGCGCGAGGTGCTGGTGGTGGACCGCGGCGAACTGGGCGTGGACGTGGATTGGGAGGCCAGCGCGGCGCGCCTGGCCGACTGGCGCGCGCAGCACCCGCAGCAGCGCATCGTGGTCACCGGCTTCGTCGCCCGCGACCGCGCCGGGCGCATCACCACGCTCGGCCGCAACGGAAGCGACTACTCCGGCGCGATCTTCGCCGCGTTGTTCGATGCCGACGAACTGCATATCTGGACCGACGTGGACGGCGTGCTGTCGGCCGATCCGCGGGTGGTGCCCGAAGCGGTGCAACTGGAAACGCTGAGCTACGACGAGGCCTGCGAACTGGCCTATTTCGGCGCCAAGGTGGTGCATCCGCAGACCATGTCGCCGGCGATCGAGCGCGGCCTGCCGATCATCATCCGCAACACCTTCCAGCCCGAACACCCGGGCACCCGCATCACCGCCAGCAGCGCCACCAGCGGGCCGATCAAGGGTCTTACCCTGAGCCCGGACCTGGCGGTGCTGAACCTGGAAGGCACCGGCCTGATCGGCGTGCCTGGCACCGCCGAGCGCGTGTTCGCCGCGCTGCGCAATGCGCGGGTGTCGGTGGTGATGATCTCGCAGGGCTCTTCTGAACATTCGATCTGCTGCGTGGTGCGGCAGAACGAATGCGAACGCGCGCGCGACGCGCTGCTGTCGGCGTTCGCGCACGAACTGGTGCTCGGCCAGGTACAGCGCGTGCAGCTGACCACCGGCATCAGCGTGCTGGCCGCGGTCGGCGACGGCATGGCCGGGCAGCCGGGCGTGGCCGCGCGCCTGTTCGAATCGCTGGGCCGCGCCCAGGTCAACATCCTGGCGATCGCGCAGGGTTCCTCGGAGCGCAATATCTCGGTGGCGATCGACAGCGCGCATGCGACCAAGGCGCTGCGCGCGGCGCATGCCGGCTTCTGGCTGTCGCCGCAGACCTTCTCGGTCGGGGTGATCGGCCCGGGCAACGTCGGCAAGACCTTGCTCGACCAACTGCGCGCAGCTCAGCCGCAGCTGCTGGCCAAGGCCAACCTCGACCTGCGCCTGCGCGCGATCGCCTCGCGCAGCGCGATGTGCCTGGAAACCCGCGCGATCACCGGCGACTGGCGGCAGGCCTTCGCCAGCGGCCAGCAGCCCACCGACCTGGACGCGTTCACCGCGCACCTGCTGTCGGCGCACCTGCCGCATGCGGTCATCATCGATTGCAGCGGCAGCGCCGACGTCGCCGACCGTTACGCCGGCTGGCTCGCCGCCGGCATCCACGTGGTCACCCCGAACAAGCAGGCCGGGGCCGGGCCGCTGGCGCGTTTCCACGCGATCCGCGCCGCCGCCGCGGGCAGCGGCGCGCGCTTCCGCTACGAAGCCACGGTCGGCGCCGGCCTGCCAGTGATCACCACGCTGCGCGACCTGGTCGATACCGGCGACGTGGTCACCGCGATCGAAGGCATCTTCTCCGGCACCCTGGCCTGGCTGTTCAACAAGTACGACGGCAGCGTGCCGTTCTCGCAGCTGGTCACCGATGCGCGCGGCATGGGCTATACCGAGCCGGATCCGCGCGACGACCTGTCCGGCACCGACGTGGCGCGCAAGCTGGTGATCCTGGCGCGCGAGGCCGGGCGCGAGTTGAGCCTGGAGGACGTGGCGGTGGAGAGCCTGGTGCCGGAAGCGCTGCGCCAGGCCAGCGTGGAGGATTTCATGGCGGGCCTGCATGAAGTGGACGCGGCGTTCGCGCAGCGCCTGCAGGCGGCCAGGGCGCGCGGCTGCGTGCTGCGCTACGTGGCGCAGCTGACCCCGGAGCGCGCGCCCAGCGTCGGCCTGGTGGAACTGCCGGCCGAGCATGCCTTCGCCAACCTGCGCCTGACCGACAACGTGGTGCAGTTCACCACCCGTCGCTATTGCGACAATCCGCTGGTGGTGCAGGGTCCCGGCGCCGGTCCGGAAGTCACCGCCGCCGGCGTGTTCGCCGACCTGTTGCGGGTGGCGGCGGGCGAGGGCGCGCGGCTGTGAGCCAGGTGTACACGTCGCCGGCGCCGCACTCCCATACCCGCACCGCGCCGCGCGAGGCACGCGCCTTCGCGCCGGCTTCGGTGGCCAACGTGGCGGTGGGCTTCGACCTGCTCGGCTATGCGGTGGAAGGCGTCGGCGACACGGTGACGGTGCGTCGCATCGATGCGCCGCAGGTACGCATCGCTGCGATCCGCGGCACCACCGTGGCACTGCCGCTGGAGGCCGCGCGCAACACCGCCGGCGCGGCGCTGATCGCCTTGCGCGAGGCGCTGGCGCTGCCGTTCGGTTTCGAACTCGAGATCGACAAGGGCATCCCGCTCAGTTCCGGCATGGGCGGGTCGGCGGCCTCGTGCGTGGCCGCGCTGGTGGCGGCCAATGCGCTGCTGGACGCGCCGTTGTCGCGCCAGCAGCTGTATCTGTATTCGCTGGAGGGCGAGGCGGTGGCCAGCGGCAGCCGCCATGGCGATAACCTCGGCCCGATGTTCCTGGGCGGGCTGGTGCTGTCCACGTTGCAGCGGATGGTGCCGCTGCCGGTACCGGCGGCCTGGCACAGTCTGCTGGTGCATCCGGACGCGGTACTGGAGACACGTCGCGCGCGCGAGGCGCTGGCCGGCGACTACCGGCTCGGCGAGTTCGTGGCGCAGAGTTCCAATCTGGCGCTGGTGCTGGCGGGTTGCCACGCCGGCGACGAGGCGCTGGTGCGCGCGGGCTTGCGCGACGTGCTGATCGAGCCGCGGCGTGCGCCGTTGATCGCCGGCTTCGATGCGGCCAAGCAAGCCGCGCTGGACGCCGGCGCGATGGGCGCGAGCATTTCCGGCGCCGGTCCCAGTATTTTCGCGTGGTTCACGACGCGCGCAGCGGCGGAAGCGGCCGCGCCGGCGGTGCAGGCGGCGTTCGCGGCGGCCGGTTTCGCCAGCCAGCACTGGGTGTCTTCGCTGAATTGCCAGGGCGCCAGGTTGCTGTAGCTTGCGTTCGCGCCGGCGTTCCGCTGCGCCGCTGCGGGGGCGCTCCGCGGCAACGCCCTGCCATGCCTTCCCGATCGGGTGCCGTCGCCAGCGCTCCCGGGGCGGCATCGTTCCTGGATGGCCGTCATAGATGCGGCCAATCGGCCGGCGCGGCAAGCGCTGCGCTGTCTACGGGGATCTTCGCTTGCGCGGTGGGTTGTTCGCTTCTTGCGCTCGACGCCGGCTGCGGTGGCGACCGATGATCGGTCCCAAGGGGGGGTGTGTTTCATTTCGAAAGTAAACGCTGCGATTGATCTCCACCACGCGGCGTCTGATTAACGCCATTTATGGATATACAGCCCATGCGTTCCACTATTCTCGCTACATCGCTGATGGTCGTTGCGCTTGCATCTGCATCGGCCGCTCCTGCTTGTTTTGCCGCAGATGCGACGTCCAGCGCGCCGGCCGACGCCGCCTCCCAGGCGGATTTCCAGCAATGGCTGGCGACGTTCCGCAGCGATGCCAGTGCCCAGGGCATCGACCAAAGCACGCTCGATCTCGCCTTCCGCGGCGTCACGCCGGATCCTTCGGTGCACCAGCTGGATATCGCGCAACCGGAATTCACCACCCCCATCTGGGAATATCTGGCCAAGCGCGTGAGCGCGGAGAATATCCAGCAGGGCCAGCAACTGCTGCGCAGCGAACCGGTGCTGCCCGAGGTGGAGCGCGCCTATGGCGTCGATGCCGGGATCGTGGCGGCCATTTGGTGCGTGGAGAGTGGCTACGGGAAGGACATCGGCAGCCGCGATGTGATTCGTTCGCTGGCCACGCTCGCCTACAGCGGGCGGCGCATGCACTACGGCGCCACGCAATTGATGGCCGCGCTCCATATCCTGCAAAACAAGGACGCCGCACGCACCCAGCTGGTTGGTTCGTGGGCCGGCGCCATGGGACAGACCCAATTCATTCCAAGCACCTATCTGGACTATGCGGTCGATTTCGATCACGACCATCTGCGCGACGTCTGGACGTCCCGCGCCGATGCGCTGGCGTCCACGGCCTCCTATCTGCAGCGTAGCGGCTGGAACGCGCGCACGCCCTGGGGCCAGGAAGTGCAGCTACCGGCGAGTTTCGATTACACCCAGGCGGACCTTTCGACCGAGAAGTCGGTTGCCGAATGGCAACGCCTCGGGGTGATGGGCGCCACGCTCGCCATTCCCGACGCGCTCGCCCAGGAGCAAGCCGCCATCGTGTTGCCTGCCGGTTATCGCGGTCCGGCCTTTCTGGTCCTGCGCAATTTCCGCAGCATCCTGCGCTACAACAACTCCATAGCCTACGCGCTGGCGATCGGCTTGCTGGCCGACGGCTATGCGGGCGCTGGCAGCGTGGCCCACGCATGGCCGACCGATGATCCGCCATTGAGCAGCGTCGCGCAGATCACCGAGTTGCAGCAGCGGCTGACCGCCAAGGGCTACTCGCCCGGCACCGCCGACGGCGTGCTGGGGTCGATGACACGTGCCGCCATCCGCGCCTACCAGCAGGATCTGCATCTGCCAGCGGACGGATATGCCAGCATCTCGCTGCTGCAGCGCCTGCGCCAATAAGCATGGCCGCCGCAGTGCAGCAGGCGCTGTTGCGGCATCCACCCACGCCATCCCTTTCATCGCTGCGCGCGTCGGTTGCAGGTCCGTTGCAGCTGTTTTTTCAACCAAGGAACTGCGCATGTTTCGATTGAACGGGTTACCTGTGTTGCTACGCGCGCTGGCGGCAACCGGCGCTTTGCTGACAACGGCCTCGGCGTCGGCCGCCTGCGCCGACATGCTCGCGCTGCCGCTGCCGTCCACCACGATCAGCAGCGCTACCGATGTGCCCGCCGGCAGCTTCACTGCGCCGGACGGTACCGTGCTCGACGGACTGCCGGCGTTCTGTCGCGTCGTCGGCGTGTCGCGGCCGGCCAGCGATTCGGAAATCGGGTTCGAGGTCTGGATTCCGTCCGCGGGCTGGAACCAGAACTACCTGCAGGTCGGCACAGTCGTTTTCGCCGGCAACATTCAATACAGTTCGCTTGGTTTCGCCTTGCGCCGCGGCTATGCGACCGCGACCACCGACGGCGGTCACCGGGCGTCGATCGGCGATGCGAGCTTTGCGCTCGGCCACCCGCAGAAGATCGTCGACTGGGGCTATCGGGCGCTGGGCGCGACGATCTCCAACGGCAAGGCGCTGGTTTCCGCCTATACGCATCGCGCGCCGCGCTATTCGTACTTTTTCGGCGCCTCCAATGGTGGCCGTGATGCGTTGATGGCGGCGCAGCGCTATCCGGGCGCCTTCGATGGCATCATTGTCGATGCGCCGTCCAGCGCCTGGGTGCACAACGCGTTTTCCTGGCTGTGGTCGGAGGACGCCCAGTTCGGCAGTCCGGCGGCGACCATCTCGGCGGCCAAGCTGCCGGCGATCCAGGCCGCCGCGCTCGCCCAATGCGATGCGAAGGACCACACGCCCGACGGCGTGGTCAACGACCCACGCCGGTGCCGCTTCGATCCGCGCGTGCTGTTGTGCAGCGGCGCCGAGACCGACGCTTGTCTCACTGCGCCGCAGCTGCAGGCGCTCGCCGCCATCCTTACCGGCCCGATCAACCCGCGCACCGGCGAACGCATCTACTACGGTTTAGAGCCGTTCGCGGTCGCCACTCCGGGGATATGGGACCAGTGGGTCACCGGCAACGCCGCCGTTCCCGGTGGCGGCCATACGGTGCTCGCCAACCAGTTCTTCGCCAACATGGTGTTCGATACCGGCAGCGCCGCGTTCGACCCTACCCAGGTCAACTTCGATACCGATGTCGTGCGCGCCGAAGCCAAGCCGGTCATGGGCGAGCCGCTGGTCAGCGTCATCGACGCCACCTCCGTGGATCTGAGCGGGTTTCGCGCGCGCAGCGGCAAGATGATCCTGTATATCGGCTGGGAAGATCCGGTGGTTCCGCCGCGAGGCGCGATCAGCTATTACGAATCGGTCGTGGCCAGGCAATGGCTGGACAACCCGCAGATCACCAGGTCCCAGGATGCGCTTGCGCAGACCCAGCAGTTCTTCCGCCTGTTCATGGTGCCCGGCATGGGCCACTTCACCGGCGGACCCGGCACGTCGGCCTTCGGCGCGCTTTATGGGCCGCCCCCATTGGCCATCGATCGCCAGCACGACGTGTTGTCGGCGATGGTGGCGTGGGTCGAGCAAGGCATCGCACCGGAGCGCATCGTCGCGGCAAAATACGTCAATGACGACCCGGCCAAGGGCGTGGCCCGCACCCGGCCGCTGTGCCACTACCCGCAATCGGCGCTATGGATCGGCCAGGGCAGCGCCGACGATGCGCAGAACTTCATCTGTGTGGACAGTCCGCGCGGTGCCTACCTCGACGGTGCTGCGCCTGCGCGCGCGGCGTTGCCAGGCGCGGCGCAAGGCCGATAAGTCGGGCGGTCGCAAGCGTGGGCTTGCGGCCGTTCGTCTGGCACAACAGGCGATAGGCGGCGCCGCACGACGGCGCCGTTGCGTCGAATAGGTGTGCCATCCAGCCGAGAATTCAGCGCACGCGCGTCACCACTCGGTCCATTGCGGCCGGATACATTGCGCTCGCCGCAGCGCCATGCACGATCCTGCGTGCGCAGGACATGCCCCGATGGCGTCGCCAGTCGCTGTGCAAGCGCTGGCGCTAGGAGCGGCGTGCGATATCCGCGCCGGGTCCTGGAAAGGACGCACCGCGCGTCATCTGGTAACGTTCGCCACCGGCAGGTGTCGATGCGCATGCGCCACTTCCCTCGCTCGGGCAGTGGTTGCGGCGCCGGCTCCGGCCCACTGCCGCCGGGTAACCACGCGCTTCGCTCGCCAAGGCGCGTTGTCCCGCTCGCGGTGCCGGCACGACTCCGCGCAAGGCGAGGGCGAAACGGCGGCGGTGGGGCGCATTCTTACCGTCATGGATCAACGATGAACTTCATTTCCACGCGTCATGCCGCTCCCGCCGCCACGCTCAGCCAGGCCATCGCCGCCGGCCTGGCGCCCGACGGCGGGCTTTACGTTCCCGAGCGCATGCCGCCAGCGCGCGCATTGCGGGCCGGCGCCAATCTGGCTGAAACCGCAGCGGACCTGTTGGCGCCATTCTTCGACGGCGACGCGCTCGCTGCCGAACTGCCGGCAATCTGCGCCGAGGCCTTCGACTTCGACGCGCCGCTGCAGCCGCTGGCCACGCCCGGCGACCACGCGCTGGAGCTGTTCCATGGGCCGACCGCCGCGTTCAAGGATTTCGGCGCGCGCTTCCTCGCCGCTTGCCTGACGCGGCTGCGCCGCGATGCCGCCACGCCGCTGACCATCCTGGTCGCCACCTCCGGCGATACCGGTGCGGCGGTGGCGGCGGCCTTCCATCGCCAGCCCGGCCTGCGCGTGGTGGTGCTGTATCCGGACGGGCGCGTGTCGCCGCGCCAGGCGCATCAGCTCGGCTGCTTCGGCGACAACATCCAGGCGCTGCGCGTGGCTGGTTCGTTCGACGACTGCCAGGCGCTGGTGAAGCAGGCTTTGCGCGATGTCGAACTGCAGGCGCAGGCGCCGCTGAGTTCGGCCAACAGCATCAGCCTGGGCCGGCTGCTGCCGCAGATGAGCTATTACGCGCACAGCGCACTGGTCCATTACGCGGCGCATGCGCAGGCGCTGAACCTGGTGGTGCCGACCGGCAACCTCGGCAATGCGCTGGCGGCGATCCTGGCGCGCGGCCTGGGCGTGCCGCTGGGCCGCATCGTGCTGGCCACCAACGCCAACCATGTGCTGCCGGATTATTTCGCCGGCGCCGACTACGCGCCGCAGCCCAGCGTGGCTACTGTGGCCAATGCCATGGACGTCGGCGCGCCGAGCAATTTCGAGCGCCTGCGATGGCTGTACCGCGGCGACGATGCCGCGCTGCGCGCGCAGTTCCAGTCCTATTCGGTGGACGATGCGCAGATCCGCCAACTGATCGGCGAGCGCTTCCGCCGCTACGGCGAGGTGCATTGCCCACATACCGCCACCGCATTGCATGTGCTGCAGCAGATCCGCGCCGAGGGCGCCGAGGCCGATGCGGGCGATTGGGCGTTGGCGGCGACAGCGCATCCGGCCAAGTTCGAGGCAGTGGTGGAGCCGCTGATCGGCCAGCCGGTGCCGGTGCCGCCGGCGTTGGCGGCTCTGCTGCAGCGGCCGGCGCAGGCCGAGCCGATCGCACCGGACTACGCGGCGTTGCGCGCACGTCTGCTGGCCGGCTGAGGCCGGCGGCTGCCATTGGACGGGGCAGCGGCGCTGCCGCCGCCCGGGATGCCGCGGTGCCGCCTGCGTTCGCCAGGCATGGCGGCGCGCACGCTCAGGCGTGCAGGCTTACGCCTGGTCCTGCGGTTGCATCCGCTGCCAGGCGGCCTGCACCACGCTGCGCACCTGCAGCCAGTCCAGGCGCGAGCGCGGGTGATCGCGCAGGAACACGTCGCGCAGCAGCGGCACCACGTCCTCGAAGCGCTGGCCGTGGTACTTCAGGTAGGCGTCGTAGGCAAGCTTCAGCGCCGGCTCGTAGTCGGTGAAGGCATGTCCAGGCTGATGGAACGGAGCCTGGGTGAAATGCGCCTTCCAGTAGTCCAGTTCCCTTTCGCGATCCAGCATCACGCAGGCGCGCGTGTCGTGCAGGATATCGATGGCGACGAGCATGGTTGCACTCCCGTATGGTTCCCCCCACCGGCACCGCGGCGGCGCCGCAGGTGTGTTGCGGCTGCAAGTCTATGCCTGGACGCGGGGTAGGGTGCGGCCACAGTCTGAAGCATTCAGCGGCTACGCCAGTGGGCGTCGCTGGCGCGTCGGCCTGCCGCCGCCTCGGCAGCGGGGTTGTCCACAGCGCATGTGGAGCGTTGCCCTGGAAAGGTGTGGATAAGTCGCTGCGGGCGCGGTGGTGCAAGGCGTGGACAGGGGCTGGCGAAAAAATCGCCGGCGTCGCCGTCGCAGGCTCACGCTTCGTCGGAAGCCAGCCGGTGCAAGGCGGCGAAGTCGCGGATCTCGACCACGTGCAGCTGCGGCAGCGCGATCAGGCCTTGCTGGCGCAGCTTGGTGAAGCTGCGGCTGACCGTTTCCATGGTCAGGCCGAGATGGTCGGCGATGTCGCCGCGGCCCATCATCAAGGTCACCGTGTTGCCGGGATCGCCTCGGCTGGCGGTGCGCGCCGCCAGCTTGAGCAGGAAGTCGGCGAGCTTTTCCATCGGCTGCAGGCGTGCCAGCGACAGTGCCGCATCCTGTGCCGCGTCCAGCTCCAGGCAGGCGCGCTGCAACAGCTTGCGCTCCAGCTGCGGGTATTGCGTGCGCAGCAGCCGCATCTGCACAACCGAAACCCGGCACACGCGGCTGTCGGCGATCGCTTCGAGGTCGTTGCGGTATTTCGCCGATTCGCTCAGGCCCACGTAGTCGCCCGGCAGCACGAAGCCGACCACCTGGCGGCGGCCGTCGGCCAGGGTGCGGACCAGGCGCAGTGCGCCGGAGGTGACGGTATAGACCGACTGCCGCGCCTCGCCGCTGCGGACCAGGGTGGCACCGGCCGCGTAAGCCAGCGAGGTCGTCACCCGCTCCAGCGCCTGCACCTCGTCGCAGGCCAGCGCCGAACAGATCGCCAGGTGGCGCACGGCGCAATGCAGGCACTCGTGCGCGTTCGGATCGCGGGCCGCGGCCGTTTCGACATAGGGCATGGCGAAGCCGGGGACGGTCCGGTGCATGCGCGTGACGGGCGGAGTTGGCACCCCCGGATGATACGCCGATACGATCGCCGGCATCCCAGTACGGCTAGAATTGGCGTCTGTTTGCCCCCAAGACGCAGGAGTTTTGCAAGTGATCAAGCCCCGTACGCCGCCCGGCATCATGGAATTGCTGCCGCGCGAGCAGATCGCGTTCCAGCGCATGCTGGACGTCATCCGCCGCAATTACGAGCGGTTCGGGTTCCTGCCGGTGGAGACGCCGGTGTTCGAACTGTCCGACGTGCTGCTGACCAAGTCCGGCGGGGAGACCGAGCGCCAGGTGTATTTCGTGCAATCCACCGGCGCGCTGGCCAATGCCGAGGCCAGCGGCGAGGGTGGCTTGCCGGAGCTGGCCTTGCGCTTCGACCTGACCGTGCCGCTGGCGCGTTACGTGGCCGAACACGAGCATGAACTGAGCTTCCCGTTCCGCCGCTATCAGATGCAGCGCGTGTACCGCGGCGAGCGTGCCCAGCGAGGCCGTTTCCGCGAGTTCTACCAGTGCGACATCGACGTGATCGGCAAGGACGCGTTGAGCATCCGCTACGACGCCGAAGTGCTGGCGGTGATCCACGCGGTGTTCGCCGAACTGGGCATCGGCGCGTTCGCGGTGCAGTTGAACAACCGCAAGCTGATGCGCGGTTTCTTCGAGATTCTGGGCGTGGCCGAGGGCGAGCGCCAGCTGGCGGTGCTGCGTGAGGTCGACAAGCTCGACAAGCGCGGCGCCGACTACGTGCGCGAGACGCTGGCCGGAGAGGGTTTCGACATCCCGGCCGAGCAGGTCGAGCGGATCCTGGCCTTCGTCGCGGTACGCTCCAGCGGCCATGACGACGCGCTGGCGCGCCTGGATGCGCTGGCCGCGGCGGCCGAGGCCAGCGCCACGCTGCGCGAGGGCGTGGCCGAGCTGCGCGAGGCGCTGGCCCTGGTCAAGGCGCTTGGCGTGCCGGAAACCGCCTACTGCCTGAACTTCTCCATCGCCCGCGGCCTGGACTACTACACCGGCACCGTCTACGAGACCCTGCTGACCGACTACCCGCAGATCGGCTCGATCTGCTCGGGCGGACGCTACGAGGACCTGGCCAGCCACTACAGCAAATCCAGGCTGCCGGGCGTGGGCATTTCCATCGGCCTGACCCGGTTGTTCTGGCAGCTGCGCGAGGCCGGGTTGATCGACGGCATCGCCTCCAGCAGCGTGCAGGCGATGGTGGCGCTGATGGACGAGGCCAAGCTGGACGACGCACTGGACATCGCCCGGCGCCTGCGCGTCGGCGGCATCAACACCGAAGTGCAGATGGAGCCGAAGAAGGTCGGCAAGCAGTTCCAGTACGCCGCGCGCGCCGGCATCCGCTTCGTGGTGCTGGCCGGCGACGACGAGCTGGCGCGCGGCGTGGTCGCGGTCAAGGACCTGGTGCGCGAGCAGCAGTTCGAGGTCGCCCGCGACGAACTGGCCAGCACCCTGCTGGTCGAGCTGGAGCAGGCCAAGGTCATGCCCTGAGCGGGGATGCAGGGCTGGGTGTGGCGCAACCTGGACGGCCGCGCTGCGTGTCCCTTGTGGGAGCGACTTCAGTCGCGACGCGGATGACCAGAGCCTGCCGCTATTGAAGCCGCTCGCGCAACGATGAGCGCAATGCGCGTTCGCCGCCTGCAATCAGGCGACCGGAGCGGTGCCGGCGCCATTGAACCTTATGCGATGGGTGTGAGTGCCTGTCGCGGCTGAAGCCGCTCCTACAGGGGGGGCGCGTGCGCTTTTGTAGGAGCGGCTTCAGCCGCGACAGAAGGCATGGCCGCCTCGTGCCCATCAGCGATCGAACACCTCCACGCAACGCCCGCCCGCCGCGGCTTGACCCGGCCTGTCCAGTCGCGCTAATGTACTAACACGCTATTACATTGTCGCAATGAAACAACGACCTTCCACGCAACCCGATCGCGACAGCGACCCCTCGTTCAAGGCGCTGTCGCGCGTCCTGGCCCACCTGAGCAAGCCGCAGGAGGTTGCCGCGTTCCTGCAGGACCTGTGCACGCCGGCCGAGCTGGAGGCGATGTCCGACCGCTGGCGGGTGGTGCCGCTGCTGCTCAAGGGCGTGCCGTACCGCGAAATCCACGAGCTGACCCAGGTCAGCGTCACCACCATCGGCCGCGTCGCGCGGACCATGGAATACGGCGCCGGCGGCTATGCCACGGCGCTGCGCCGGCAAGCGGCGCGCCCCTCCGATTCCCATTGAGATGTCCTGATGAGTGCTTCCCTGGCAGCGCCGGCGCGTGACCGGCTGCGTATCGCGATCCAGAAGAGCGGCCGCCTGGCCGAGCCGGCGCGGGCGGTGCTGGCCGCCTGCGGGCTGAGCTGGCGCGAGAGCCGCGACAAGTTGTTCTGCTACGGCGAATCGCTGCCGGTGGACCTGTTGCTGGTACGCGACGACGACATCCCTGGGCTGATCGCCGACGGCGTCTGCGACTTCGGCATCGTCGGCCGCAACGAGTTGGAAGAGCAGGCCGGCGAGCGCCGCCGCAACGGCTTGCCCGAGGCCCACCGCGCGCTGCGCGGGCTGAACTTCGGCCAGTGCCGGCTGATGCTGGCGGTGCCCGAGACCTGGGAATGGACCGGCGCGGAACAATTGCAGGGCAAACGCATCGCCACCAGCTATCCGGCGGTGTTGGCGGACTGGCTGCAGGCGCGCGGCCTCGACGCACAGGTGGTGGAGCTGTCCGGCTCGGTGGAGATCGCGCCGCGCCTGGGCACCGCCGACCTGATCTGCGACCTGGTGTCCAGCGGCGCGACCCTGGCCGCCAACCAGCTCAAGCCGGTGGAAACGCTGCTGGAAAGCGAAGCGGTGCTGGCCGGGCCGGTGCGCGAGCCGGGCGACGCCCGCGCCGGGCTGGCGGCGATGCTGCTGCGCCGGCTCGACGGCGTGCTCAAGCTGCGCGACAGCAAGCTGTTGATGTTCCGCGCCACGCGCGACCACGTCGCCGAACTGACCCGGCTGCTGCCCGACGCCGATCCGCTGGTGCAACTGCCCGGCGACGGCGACGGCCCGTTGCAGCTGCAGACCATGTGCCATGGCGCGATCACTTGGCAGCGCATGGAGGAACTGGAGCGTGCCGGTGCGCAGGGGCTGATGGTGTTGACCGTGGAGCGCTCGCTGGCATGAACCGACTGGACTGGAATTCGCTCGACGCGCAGGCGCGCACGCAGGCCCTGACCCGGCCGGCGCAGACTGTGGCCGCGCAGACCCGCGCTGCGGTGGCGCAGTTGCTGGACGAGGTGCGCGGTCGCGGCGATGCGGCCTTGCGCGAGATCACCGCGCGTTTCGATGGCGTGGTGCTGCAGCGTTTCGAAGTCGGCGCCGACGAGTTCGCCGCCGCCGAAGCGGCGGTGCCGACGGTGCTGCGCGAGGCGATGGCGCAGGCCGCGGCGCGGATCGAGACCTTCCACCGCGCTGGCATGACCCAACCCTATGCGGTGGAAACCGCGCCGGGCGTGGTCTGCGAGCGGGTTGTCCGGCCGATCGGCCGGGTCGGCCTGTACGTGCCGGCCGGCAGCGCGCCGCTGCCGTCCACCGCGCTGATGCTGTGCGTGCCGGCGGCGCTGGCCGGCTGCCGCGAGGTGGTGCTGTGCACGCCGCCGCGCGCCGACGGCTCGGCCGATCCGGCGGTGCTGGTCGCCGCCACGCTGACCGGCGTGGATCGCGTGTTCAAGCTGGGCGGCGCGCAGGCGATTGCGGCGATGGGCTTCGGCACTGCCTCGGTGCCGTCCTGCGACAAGCTGTTCGGTCCGGGCAACGGCTACGTCACCGAGGCCAAGCAGCAGCTGGCGCAGTCCGGCGTAGCGGCGATCGACATGCCGGCCGGGCCGTCCGAGGTGCTGGTGATCGCCGACGTCGGCGCCGATGCCGCGTTCGTCGCCGCCGACCTGCTGTCGCAGGCCGAGCATGGCCCGGATTCGCAGGTGCTGCTGCTGTCCGACAGCGCCGAGCTGATCGAGGCGGTCGAGGACGAGATCGAGCGCCAGCTGGCGACGCTGCCGCGTGCGTCGATCGCGCGCCAGGCGCTGGCCGCGTCGCGGCTGATCCAGGTCGGCACGCTCGAGGACGCGTTCGCGATCAGCAACCGTTACGCGCCCGAGCACCTGATCCTGGCGCTGCGCGAGCCGCGCGCCTGGCTGGAGCGGGTCGAGGCGGCTGGCTCGGTGTTCCTCGGCGACTACACCCCGGAAGCGCTGGGCGACTATTGCAGCGGCACCAATCACGTGCTGCCGACCAACGGTGCGGCGCGCGCCTACAGCGGGGTCAGCGTCGCCAGTTTCCAGAACTTCGTCAGCGTGCAGAGCGCCAGCCGCGCCGGCATCGCCGCGATCGGCGCCTGCGCGGTGACCATGGCCCGTGCCGAGGGCCTGGACGCGCATGCCAATGCGGTGGCGCTGCGGATGGAGAGGGCGGCATGAGCGCGCCGCTCGAAGCACCGGCGCCGGGCTCGATGCTGGCGCTGGTCCGTCACGACCTGCGCGACTTCGCCGGCTATTCCTCGGCGCGCAGCAGCGCGCTGCGCGGCGAGATCTGGCTCAACGCCAACGAATCGGCCTGGGCCAATCCCGCCGACCGCGACGCCGGCAATCGCCGCTATCCGGATCCGCAGCCGCCGGCGTTGCGTGCGGCGCTGGCGTCGCTGTACGCCTGCGCGCCGGAGCAGGTGCTGCTCGGCCGCGGCAGCGACGAGGCCATCGACCTGCTGCTGCGGGCGCTGTGCGAGCCGGGCCGCGACGCGATCGTGATCACCCCGCCGGTATTCGGCATGTATGCGGTGTGCGCGCGGCTGCAGAATGCGCGCATCGTCGAAGTGCCGTTGCGCGAAGACGCGGCTGGGCTGGTCACCGACATCGATGCGGTGGTGGAGGCAGCGCTGAGCCAGATGGCCAAGCTGGTGTTCCTGTGTTCGCCCGGCAATCCCAGCGGGGCGGCGATCCCGCTGGCCGAGATCGAACGTGCCGCCGAGCGCCTGCATGGGCGCGCCTTGCTGGTGGTCGATGAGGCCTATGGCGAATTCTCCGACGTGCCCTCGGCGAGCACGCTGCTGGCGCGCCACGCCAACCTGGCGGTGCTGCGCACGCTGTCCAAGGCGCATGCGCTGGCCGCAGCGCGGATCGGCTGCGTGATCGCCGATCCGGCGCTGATCGCGGTGCTGCGCCGCTGCCAGGCGCCATACCCGATTCCGGCGCCGTGCACGCAGCTGGCGCTGGCCGCACTGCAGCCCGAGCCGTTGCGCCAGACCGCGCTGCGCGTGGCCGAGATCCGCGGCGAGCGCGAGCGCATGACCGCCGCGCTGGCCGCGCTGCCCGGCGTGCGCCGGGTGTATCCCTCGCAGGGCAACTTCCTGCTGCTGCGCTTCGACGATGCCGAAGGCGCATTCCGTGCGCTGCTGGCTGCCGGCGTGGTGGTGCGCGACCAGCGCGCCGCGCCGACCCTGGGCGATGCGCTACGCCTCACCCTCGGCACCCCGGAACAGAACCAGCGCGTGCTCGGCGCGCTGCAAGCGGGGAGGGCGGCGGCATGACCCCGATCCTGTTCGTCGACCGCGACGGCACCCTGATCGAGGAGCCGGCCGATTTCCAGATCGACGCCTACGAGAAGCTGCGCTTCGTGCAGGGCGTGATCCCGGCGATGCTCAAGCTGCGCGACGCCGGCTACCAGTTCGTCATCGTCACCAACCAGGACGGGCTGGGCAGCGAAGCCTTTCCGCAGGCCGCGTTCGACGGCCCCCACGACCTGATGCTGCAGATCTTCGCCAGCCAGGGCATCGCCTTCCGCGAGGTGCTGATCGACTGCAGCTGGCCGGCCGACAACGCACCCACGCGCAAGCCCGGCATCGGCCTGATGCTGCCGTACCTGCAGGACCGCAGCATCGACTGGGCGCGCTCGGCGATGGTCGGCGACCGCCTCACCGACGTCCAGTTCGCCGAGAATCTGCGCATCCGCGGCTTCCAGCTGAAGACCGAACAGTTCGGCGGCGACTGGGACTGGGCCGGCATCGCCCACGAACTGGCCGATGCGCCGCGCCGCGCCAGGGTGCAGCGCGACACCAAGGAAACCAGGATTGCGGTCGAGATCGATCTGGACCTGGCGCGCGACCCGCACTGCGCCACCGGCCTGCCGTTCTTCGACCATATGCTTGAGCAGATCGGCAAGCACGGCGGCTTCGCCCTGGACGTGCGCGCCGAGGGCGACCTGCATATCGACGAACACCACACCATCGAGGACACCGGCCTGGCGCTGGGCCAGGCCTTGCGCCAGGCGCTGGGCGACAAGCGCGGCATCGGCCGCTACGGCTTCGATCCGCCGGACAGCCCGTGGCTGGCCGCCGGCGGCGACGCGCGCCTCGACTTCACCCTGCCGATGGACGAGACCCTGGCCAGCGCCGCGCTGGATTTCAGCGGCCGCCCGTATTTCGTGTTCGAAGGCGAGTTCAAGCGCGAGCGCGTCGGCGACCTGCCGACCGAATTGGTGCCGCATTTCTTCCGCTCGCTGTGCGACGCGTCGGGCCTGAACCTGCATCTGCGCGTGCACGGCGACAACGACCACCACAAGGTCGAGGCCTGCTTCAAGGCATTGGCGCGCGCCTTGCGCCAGGCGCTGCGCCGCGAGGGTGCCGCGCTGCCTTCGACCAAAGGCGTGCTGTGATGCGCGGCGCTTGCGCAGGGAGGCTGCGATGAGCGATATCGTCCTGATCGATGCCGGCGGCGCCAACCTCGGCTCGGTGCGCTACGCGCTGCAGCGCCTGGGCGTGGAAGCCAGGCTGGTGCGCGACGCGGCCGGTCTGCAGGGCGCGGACCGGGTGATTTTGCCCGGCGTCGGCGCCGCGCCGCATGCGATGGCGCGGCTGCGCGAGCAAGGGCTGATCGAGCCGCTGCGCGCGCTGCAGGTGCCGCTGATCGGCATCTGCCTGGGCATGCAGCTGTTGTTCGAGCATTCCGAGGAAGGCGACGTCGATTGCCTGGGCTTGCTGACCGGCGTGGTGCGGCACATGCCGCCGGCGCTGGGCATCCGCGTCCCGCACATGGGCTGGAATCGGCTGCTGCCGATGCGCGCTTCGCCGCTGCTGGACGGCCTTCCCGACACCGTCACCGCCTACTTCGTGCATGGCTACGCCGCGCCGGTCACTGCCGACACCGTGGCCGCCTGCGATCATGGCGGCTTGTTCACCGCGGTGGTGCAGCGCGGCCGCCGCTGCGGCGCGCAGTTCCATCCCGAGCGCTCGGCGAGCACCGGCGCGCGCATCCTGCGCAACTTCCTCGAGACCGATTTCCGATGAGCTTCATCGTCTATCCCGCGTTGGACATCCGCGACGGCCGCGTGGTGCGGCTGGCGCAAGGCGACTACGCCCGCGAAACCCATTACGGCGACGATCCGCTGCCGCGCGCGCAGGCCTTCGCCGATGCCGGCGCAGACTGGATGCACCTGGTGGACCTGGACGCGGCGCGTGCCGGCGGCTACACCCTGGCACCGCTGCTGAGCCAGATCCGCGCGCAGACCCGGCTGCAGGTGCAGACCGGTGGCGGCGTGCGCTCGCGCGCCGACGTGCAGCGCATGCTCGACGCCGGCGCTGCGCGCGTGGTGATCGGCTCGCTGGCGGTGCGCGACCGCGAATCGGTGCTGAAATGGCTGGCCGAGTTCGGCGCCGAACGCATCACCGTGGCGCTGGACACGCGCCAGGACGCGCACGGCGTGTGGCGGCTGCCGGTGCTTGGCTGGACCGAGACCTCCTCGCTGACCCTGGAAGCGCTGGCGGTCGAGTACGCCGCGGCCGGGCTGAAACACCTGCTGTGCACCGACATCGCCCGCGACGGCATGCTGTCCGGGCCGAACCTGGAGCTGTACGCCTACCTGCGCCGGATCGCGCCGGGCGTGCACGTGCAGGCCTCCGGCGGCATCCGCGACGCCGCCGACGTGCGCGCCGCGCGCGAGGTCGGCTGCGCCGGCGCAGTGCTTGGCAAGTCGCTGCTGGAAGGCCGGCTGGCGCTGGACGAGGCGTTGGCATGCTGAGCCGGCGCATCATCCCGTGCCTGGACGTGCGCGATGGACGCGTGGTCAAGGGCGTGAAGTTCCGCGACCACATCGACATGGGCGACATCGTCGAGCTGGCCTTGCGCTACCGCGACCAGGGCGCCGACGAACTGGTGTTCTACGACATCGGCGCCAGCCCGGAAGGGCGTTCGGTGGACTACGCCTGGGTCGAGCGCGTGGCGCGGCTGATCGACATCCCGTTCTGCGTGGCCGGCGGCATCCGCGACGTGGCCACCGCGCGCGCGGTGCTGCATGCCGGCGCCGACAAGATCTCAATCAACTCGCCAGCGCTGGAGCGGCCGGCGCTGATCGCCGAACTGGCCGAAGCGTTCGGCGTGCAATGCGTGGTGGTGGGCATCGATTCGATCCGCGAGGACGACGGCCAGTGGCGCGTGCGCCGCTTCACCGGCGACCCGGACAAGACCCAGGCGCTGCGCGTGCGCACCGTGGACTGGGTGGTGGAGGCGCAGCAGCTGGGCGCCGGCGAGATCGTGCTCAACTGCATGGACAACGACGGCGTGCGCCGCGGCTACGACATCGCCCAGCTGTTCGAGGTGCGCGCGCTGTGCAAGGTGCCGCTGGTCGCCTCCGGCGGCGCCGGCGAACTGCAGCACTTCGCCGACGTGTTCGAACAGGCCGACGTGGACGGCGCGCTGGCCGCTAGCGTGTTCCACAGCGGCGCGATTCCGATTCCCGACCTCAAGCGCTTTCTGCGCCAACGACAGATCGAGGTGCGCGATGGCGCATGAGCACGAAGCCGCCGCCGCGCCCGCGGATGCGGCGTTTGCTGGGGACACCTTGGATTGGAGCACGCTGGACTGGAGCAAGGGCGACGGCCTGCTGCCGGTGGTGGTGCAGGACGCGGCCACGCTGCGCGTGCTGATGCTCGGCTACATGAATGCCGAAGCGTTGGCCGCGACCCGCGCCAGCGGCAAGGTCACCTTCTACAGCCGCAGCAAGCAGCGGCTGTGGACCAAGGGCGAAAGCTCGGGCAACACCCTGGAGCTGGTGGCGATCGAGACCGACTGCGACCGCGACACGCTGCTGGTCACCGCGCACCCGCATGGGCCGACCTGCCACCTCGGCCGCAGCAGCTGCTTTCCGCAGGCGCCGGGCCAGTTCCTGGGCGCGCTCGACCGCCTGGTCGCACAGCGCGAACGCGAGCGTCCGCCGGGCAGCTACACCACGCAGTTGTTCGAGAAGGGCACGCGGCGCATCGCGCAGAAGGTCGGCGAGGAAGGCGTGGAGACTGCATTGGCCGGCGTGGCGCAGGACGATGCAGCGTTGCTCGGCGAATCGGCCGACCTGCTGTACCACCTGACCGTGCTGCTGCGCGCGCGCGGCCTGGCGCTGGCCGACGCGGTCGCGGTGCTGGAAGCGCGGCACAAGTAGGTTCGCGCGACGGCGGTCGGCGCCGTGTCGTGGCGGATGGCTACAATCGCGGCATTCCCTCGATGCCGGACTTCACGCATGTCGCTGCGCGCCGTAGTGCTTTTCTGCCTGTTGACCGCCGCTGCGCCTGCGCTGGCACAGACCGCCACGATCAGCGGCAGCGTCTACCAGGAACGCGACGGCCACGCGGGCCGCGGCACCGGCGAGCGCGGTATCGCCGGCGTGCAGGTCTCCGACGGCGTGCAGATCGTGCGCACCGATGCGCAGGGCCGCTACCGCCTCGAAGTGGAGCCGGGGCGCACGGTGTTCGTGATCAAGCCCGACGGCTACGCCTTCGCCAGCGCCGGCAACGGCTTGCCGGCCTACTGGCGGCACTATGCGCCGGCGGGATCGCCCAAGCTCAATTACCCGGGCATCGCGCCGACCAGTGGCGCCAGCGACGGCTGGGATTTCGCGCTGCGTGCGCAACCGGCCGCGGCCAGTACCGAAGTGCTGGTGTTCGCCGACACCCAGACCGCCTCGGCGACCGACGTCGGCTACTACGCGCGCGACATCGTCGCGCCGCTGCTCGGCAAGACCCGTGCGCGCCTGGGCACCACCCTGGGCGACGTGGTCAGCGACGACCTGTCGCTGTATCCCGCATTGAACGCCGAGACCGCCAAGCTCGGCGTGCCGTGGTTCCACGTGCCCGGCAACCACGACCTGAATTTCGACGCGGCCGACGATGCCGGCTCGCTGTCCAGCTGGCGCGCGGTCTACGGGCCGGATACCTATGCGGCGGAAGAGGGCGGCGCCAGCTTCGTGTTCCTCGACGACGTGGTCTACCAGCCGCAGAAGCAACCCAATTACATCGGCGGCCTGCGCGAGGACCAGTTCGCGTTCCTGCAGGCCTACCTGGCCACGCTGCCGAAGCAGCGGTTGCTGGTGCTGGGCATGCACATCCCGCTGTTCGACGCCGCGCCGGGCAAGGAAACATTCCGCCATGCCGACCGCGCGCGCCTGTTCGCGCTGCTGCAACCGTTCGCGCAGGTGCTGGTGCTCAGCGGCCACAGCCATACCCAGCGCCACTACTATCACGGTGCCGGCGATGGCTGGCACGGCGCGCAGCCGCTGCACGAATACAACGTGGGCGCGGCCTGCGGCGCGTTCTGGTCCGGGGCCAAGGACGCCGACGGCATTCCCGCGGCGACGATGGCCGACGGCACCCCCAACGGCTATGCGCTGCTGACCGTGCAGCGCGATGGCCGCTATGCGCTGGCCTATCACGCCGCGCGTGCCCACGACGATGCACCGATGGTTCTGCATGCGCCGAAAGTGCTGCGCCGCGGCGCGTATCCGGCCTGGGCGGTGTATGCGAACGTGTTCATGGGCGAGGACGACAGCCGCGTGGAATACCGCATCGACGACGGCGCGTGGAAGCCGATGGCGCGCGTGCAGCAGCCGGATCCGGACCTGCTCGCCGAGAACGCGCGCGACGACGCTGCCGACGCACTGCGCGGCTACGACCGCTCGCCGGAAGCGATCCCGTCGCAGCACCTGTGGCGCGGCGCCTTGCCGACCGACCTGGGTGCCGGCGCGCACCGCATCGAGGTCCGCGCCTTCGACCGCTGGCGCGGCGAGCAACGCGCCAGCACCGGCTATCGCCTGCAGGACGCGATGCCCTGAGCGGGCCGCGCATCGGCGCGTCGATGCAACAGGTTCCTGGCAGATGCAAGGAGCGGCTTCAGCCGCGACGAACGGAGCGAGGAGGCCAACCGGCTACGCATGCAGTCGGGACTGAAGTCCCTCCCGCAGTGCACCCGGCGAACAGGCCGCAAGTTCCTGTAGGAGCGGCTTCAGCCGCGACAGATGCGCCGGCAACCTGGTCGGCTGTGCAGGCTAACGGTCGTGGCTGAAGCCACTCCTACAGTGCACCACGGTTGGCTTGCCGCAAGTGTTGTGGGCGCGAGTCTGGTTGGCCTCGGGCCATCAGCCGCGACGAGCGCGAGTAGCAAACCCTTCAGAGCCCGCGGATCTGTCGGCACCGCTGGCCACAAGACACAAGAGCAGCAGGTGGATTTCCGAATCCCGAAAACAAAAACGCCTCCACGCGGGAGGCTGTCGAAAGCGAATGATCCTGGCTGGCGAGCGAAGGCGAGCGGGCGGAAGGATCGGGCGCAGCTGGCTGGCGTGAGGCTGGCGGGCTTGCTGCGGGGTCAAGTCTAGCGAGCGCCAGGATGTGGCGATCGAACGCGACTCACTCGCATCTTCTCGCAAGGCGGCGCACGAAAGACATGCGCTCGATGCCGCACTACGCGCGTCGCCGGATCGTCTTGAGCGGCTGTCGTCGCGCGACCCACATGGTAGGCGCGGCCGCGCAAGGCGATACCCAGGGCCCATACCGAAGCCCCTCGCTCCCTCCGGCGACCGAAGGAAGTCCGCGTGGGAGAGAGGGGGTGGAGCGAGGGTCGGGGCGAAGCCACCTCGTCATCCTGTCGCATGCTGTCACCCACGCACCCAACTTGCCGTCTCGGCCTCGGCCTCAGCATTCGGATCCGCAGCCTCGTCCGGCCTGGTTAGTGTCCGGCCTTGCCGTCGGCCGCGGTGGCCGGCGCTGTTGTCGTCTGCGTTTGCGCCTCCGGTTCCGGATAGGGATACGCCGGCGCCGCGACCGGCTGCAGCGGCGCGCGCCAGCGCTGCAGCAGCGGCGCGATGCGCGCGCCGACGTACAGCTGCGGGTACGACGGCGCTTCGCCTTGCGCCCGTTCGCGCGCGCTGATCTCGGCCGTGGCCAGGCGATAGCTCTCGACGAAATCGGTGGTGCGCGCCAGGGCGTCGATCAGCCAGGCGCGGCCGAAATAGGTGGCGCTGGCGGTGTTGCCGCAGCCGAACGAGGAGCGGTCGCGGCGCGCGGCGGTGATGATCAGCGTGTCCGGACTCTTCAGCGCCGGCACGAAGCCGCCCGAGTAGCAGGCCGACAGCACGATCACCCGGTTGCGGATGCCGGCGTCGTCGAGCAGCCCGCGCAGTTCCTTGGGCGTGATGGTGTCGTAGTCGGCGTCCTCGCCGGGGCCGAACTGCACATACAGTTCGTGCTGCTCGGTGCCGTGGCTGGTCAGGAACAGCAGCAGCGCGTCCTCGCGCCGGTCCATCAGCTTGCCGATGCGCTGCAGCGTATCGGCCAGGTTGTCGTACGAGGCCTGCGGCGCGTAGGCGTGGGCGCCGAGATTGTCGGCGTGGTTGATCAGGGTGACGATGCGCCCCGCCGCGCCGAAGCGCTGCGCGAACAGCTGGCGCAGGTAGTGGGTTTCGTTGCGGAACACGTCCTCGCTGGCGTCGCCGGCGAAGCCGACCACGTACAGGTCGGTCGTGCCCGGCCGCTGCGGCTGCAGCGCGGCCAACGCCTTGCGCAGTTGCGCCTGGTCGATCGGATCGACCGGCGCCGGCGCATCGGCCTGTGCCTGCGCCGCGCCGGCATCCGCATGGCAAGCCGGCAGCAGCAGCGCCAGCAGCAGGGCCAGGGCCAGGCGGCGGTACGGCAGGCTGCTGTTGCGCAGGAACGAAGGCATGGGCGGCGGCGGATGCGACGGAGGAAGGACGCGGCAGTGCGTGGCGATGCCGCGGGGCACTCAGAACGCCAGTTCGGCGAAACTCTCCACGCGCCGGTGCCCGTTGCAGGCATCGCCCAGGCGCGGTTCGGGATAGTCCTCGCGGCGATCGACCAGCACCGTGTCCAGCCCGGCCTCGCGCGCGGCATCGAGTTCGGCGACCACGTCGGACAAGAACACGATCTGCGCGGCCGCCACCCCGATCGCCTCGGCGATGCGCGCATAGCTGGCCGCGTCGCGCTTGGCGCCGACTTCGGTGTCGAACCAGCCGGACAACAGTCCGCTCAGGTCGCCGGCGTCGCTATGGCCGAAGAACAGTTTCTGCGCCGGCACCGAGCCGGACGAGTACACGTACAGCGGGTGGCCGTCGGCATGCCAGCGATGCAGCGCCGGCGCGGCGTCGGGGTAGATGTGCGCGGCGAAGTCGGCGTCGCGGTAGCCGGCCTCCCAGATCATGCCCTGCAGCGCCTTCAGCGCGGTATGCTTGCGGTCCTGGTCGATCCAGCCCTGCAGCGTCTCCACGATCACCGCGTCGTTGCAGATGCCGCCGCATTCGTTGGCCACCGCGTCCAGCCACTGGCGGACCTGCGGCTGCCGACCGTGCGTGCGGACGAACTCGGGCAGGGCGCGGCGCGCGTAGGGGAACAGCACATCCTTGACGAAGGAGATGCTGCTGGTGGTGCCTTCGATATCGGTCAGGATCACGCGCGGGCTGGCCATCGCTCAGTTCGCCTCGCCGCGCAGCGCCGCTTCGTAGCGCGGGAAGCGCCGGGCGATGTCGGTGCCGGTGAAATGGCCGACCCAGCCGTCCGGCTCGGTGAAGAAGCGGATCGCGATGAAGCGCGGCTCCGGGCCCATGTCGAACCAGTGGTGGGTGCCGTCCGGCACCGCGATCAGATCGTTCTGCACGCATTCGATCTCATAGACCTTGCCGTCCACGTGCAGGGTGAACAGGCCCGAGCCGGCGACGAAGAAGCGCACTTCGTCCTCCTTGTGGAAATGCTCGTCGAGGAACTTCTTGCGCATCTCCTCGCGCTGCGGGTGGTCCGGGGCGATGCTGACCACGTCCACGGTCTTGAAACCGTGCGTGGCGACCAGCCGATCGATGTCGCTCTTGTAGGCGGCCATCACCGCTTCCGGGGTGGCGCCGGCCTCGATCGGCTGGTCGGCCTGCCAGCGCTCGAAGGTGACGCCGATCTTGCGCAGCTCGGCGGCGATCGCGTCGCCATCGCGGCTGTCGAACAGCAGCGCGTCGGGAGTGGTTTCGGCGAAGATGCGGAGTCGGCTCATGGTGGCGGGCGAGGGCGTCGTGGAGGGGAGGAAAAGGGTAGCAGCTGGCGGGGAAGCCGCCGTTGCGGCGCTGGAACGCTGTAGGCGCGTCGCGTGCCGGGCTCAGCCCAGCGCGCGCAGCTTGCGCAGTTCCAGTTCGCAATGCAGCAGAAACTCGATGGCTTCCAGGTGGCGGCGCGCCTCGGCCATGTCGCGGCCCCAGGCGTATAGGCCGTGGCCGTCGATCAGGTAGCCCCACAGCGGGGTGCGGTCCAGCAACGCGTCCACCTGCGCGGCCAGCACGGTCATGTCCTGGGTGTTGGCGAACACCGGCAGCTCCACCGCGGTTTCGTGGGTCTGGTTGCCGTGCAGCGCCTTCAGCAATTCGTAGCCTTCCAGGCGCACGTGGCCGGCGTCGGCGTACAGCCGCGAGGCGATGGTCTGCACCGGCGAATGCGTGTGCAGCACGCAGCCGACCTCCGGGAAGCGGCGATACAGCTGGGTGTGCAGCAGGGTCTCGGCCGAGGGCCGGTGATCGCTGCCGACGGCTTTGCCGTCGAAGTCCACCACCATGATGTCGGCCTCGACCAGGCGGCCCTTGTCGCGGCCGGACACGGTGATCGCGGCATGCGCGGCGTCGAGCCGGTGCGAGAAGTTGCTGCTGGTGGCCGGGGTCCAGCCGGCCTCCGCCAGTTCGCGGATGTTGCCGATCAGCAGTTGCGCCAGCGTGCGCAGGCGTTCGGTATCGTAGGGCTGTGCGTTCATGCCCGTATTCTAGCGAGCCTGTGTGGCACGCAGACGGCTGTGGCGGAAGCCGTAGCCGAAATAGATCAGCAGGCCGAGCGCGGTCCAGCCGCCCATCAGCAGCCAGTTGTGCGCGGTCATCGCCGACAGCAGCGCCAGGCAGCTGAGTACGCCGGCGATGCAGATCGGCCAGGCGAACCGAATGCGGAACGGGCGCGGCAGGTCCGGCTGGGTGCGGCGCAGGATCAGCACCCCGGCGCAGACCGCGGCGAAGGCGATCAGCGTGCCCATCGAGGTCAGCTCGCCGAGCACGTCCAGCGGGAACAGCGCCGCCAGCAGCGCGATGCCGACGCCGGTGATCACCGTGTTGATGTGCGGGGTGCGGTACTTGGGATGGATCCGGGTGAACAGCGGAGGCAGCAGCCCGTCGCGGGCGATGATCATGAAGATCCGCGGCTGGCCGATGATCATCACCAGCACCACCGAGGACAGCCCGATCAGCGCGCCGACCTCGACCACCAGCCGCAGCCAGGCCAGCTGCGGATGCGCGGCCACCGCGGTCACCACCGGCTCGTCGGTGCCGAGCTGGGTGTACGGCACCAGCCCGGTCATCACCGCCGCCATGGCGATGTACAGCACGGTGCAGATCACCAGCGACAGGATCATGCCGATCGGCAGATCGCGCTGCGGCCGGTGCGATTCCTGCGCCGCCACCGACACCGCCTCGAAGCCGATGTAGGCGAAGAACACCATCGCCGCGCCGCGCAGCACGCCTTCCATACCGTACTTGCCGGGGCCGGCGTTGGCCGGGATGAACGGGTGCCAGTTGGCGCTGTCCACGTACTTCCAGCCGACCGCGACCACCAGCAGGATCAACCCGGTCTTCAGCGCCACCATCGCCATGTTCATCGCCGAGGACTTGCGGATGCCGACGTAGCACAGCCAGGTCAGCAGCAGCACGATGCCGGCGGCGGGCAGGTTGGCGATCGCGCCGGTGCGCTGCAGCTTGCCGTCCAGCGGCGCATTGACCAGGGCCGCGGGCAGGTGAATGCCGAAATGGTCGAGCAGGCTCAGGAAATAACCGGTCCAGCTCACCGCCACCGCCGAGGACGACACGCCGTATTCCAACACCAGCATCCAGCCGATGAACCAGGCCGCCAGTTCGCCGAAGGTGGCATAGGTGTAGGTGTAGGCGCTGCCGGACACCGGCACCATCGCCGCGAACTCGGCGTAGGCCAGCGCGCAGAACGTGCAACACAGCGCGGCCAGCACGAACGACAGCATGATCGCCGGCCCGGCGTGGTTGGCCGCGGCCTGCCCGGTGATGACGAAGATGCCGCCGCCGATCACCGCGCCGATGCCCAGTGCGGTCAGGCCCCAGGGACCGAGCGCACGCTGCAGGCCCAGGCCGCCGGCGTCCTCGTGGGCGGCGTGGGGATGTTTGGTGGCCCAGAGTTGTTTGAACATGGAGCGGTTCCTGTTGATCCCCGCACATGGAGGTGCAGGCTCTTGCATGAGGGACGCGAGATCTGAATACCCGCACATGGACGTGCGGGCTTTTGCGAGGGACGCGCAATTACGCCTTGGTGGCCAGACGGCTGTGGCGGATGCCGTAGCCGAAATAGATGAACAGGCCGATCACAGTCCAGCCGACGAACACCTTCCAGTGTTCCTGGAACGCCTGCAGGAACAGGAACAGGCAAGCCAGTGCGCCGAGCGGGCAGATCACCATCGCCAGCGGCACCCGGAACGGGCGCGCCAGGTCGGGCTTGGTGAAGCGCAACACCATCACCCCGATGCAGACCGTGGCGAAGGCGAGCAGGGTGCCCATCGACACCAGTTCGCCGAGCACGTCCAACGGGATCAGGCCGGCCAGCAGCGCGGCCACCACGCCGACGAAGAGGGTGCCGACGTAGGGCGTGTGGAACTTGCGGTGGACCTTGCCGAACAGCTTCGGCAGCAGGCCGTCGCGGGACATGGTGTAGAAGATGCGCGGCTGCGCCATCAGCATCACCAGCACCACCGAGGACAGGCCGGCGATCGCGCCGATCTCCACTGCGGTCTTCAGCCAGGCCAGGCTCGGGTAGTGCTCCAGCGCGGTGGCCACCGGCTTGGCGGTGCCGAGCTGGGTGTAGGGCAGCAGGCCGGTCAGCACCGCGCAGACGATGATGTAGATGACCGTGCATACCGCCAGCGACACCAGGATGCCGATCGGCATGTTGCGCTGCGGGTCCTTGGTTTCGCCGGCCGAGGTGGAGACCGCGTCGAACCCGATGTAGGAGAAGAACACGATCGAGGCGGCGCGGAAGATGCCGCTCCAGCCGAACTGGCCCGGCCCGGTGTTCTCGGGGATGAACGGGTGCCAGTTGGCCGGATCGATATGGGAAATGCCGAAGCCGACGAACAGGCAGATCACCGCGACCTTGATCGCCACCACGATGGCGTTGACGAACGCGGACTGGGTGACGCCGACGTAGCACAGCGCGCTGACCGCGACCACGATCAGCACCGCCGGCAGATTGACGATGTTGCCGGAGGCGACGAAGGCATCGCCGTCCCAGACCAGCGGCGCGCCGGCCAGTTCGGCGGGGAACGGCAGGCCCAGAGTGCCGCTGAGGAAACTGATCAGATAGGCCGACCAGCCGACCGCGACGCTGGAGCCGGCGAACAGGTATTCCAGCACCAGGCACCAGCCGATGAACCAGGCCACGCCTTCGCCCAGGGTGGTGTAGGAGTAGGAGTAGGCGCTGCCGGAGACCGGCATCATCGCCGCGAACTCGGCGTAGCACAGCCCGGCGAAGGCGCAGGCGACGCCGGCGAATACGAACGACAGCATCACCGCCGGTCCGGCGTGGTTGGCTGCGGCCTGACCGGTCAGCACGAAGATGCCCGCACCGATCACCGCGCCGATGCCGAGCATGATCAGATGCTTCGCAGTGAGGGTCCGTTGCAGCGTGGCTTCGCCTTCCAGGCTGCCTTCGAACGGTTCGCCGGCATCGACGTGGCCGGCAGGCTCGATCGGCTTGACCCTCAACAGAGACTTCAGCATGCGGTGCATTTCCCAGTGGCGATCGGAGCGGTCTCGCCCCGGTAACGATGGTGCGCTAGGCCCAAGCAGGCCACGCAAGCGTCGTACCATGCCAAAGCCGGGCGGCCGCCACAAGCAGCGCTGCGCCGTCGGCGGCGATAATGGCCGGCCCCGATCGCGAGAACCGCCCATGCCGGACCTTTCCCTGCGCCGCCATTTGCACGCCTATGCCACCCGTTGGCCGCAGCAGGCCGAGGTTGCCGCGCAATTCCTGGCAGTGCTGGACGATGCGCAGGACCCGTTCGTGCGCGCACGCCTGGACGGCCACTTCACCGGTTCGGCCTGGCTGGTCAGCGCCGACGGCACCCGCACCCTGCTGACCCACCACCGCAAGCTGCAGCGCTGGCTGCAACTGGGCGGGCATGCCGACGGCGAGCGCGACCTGGCGCGGGTGGCACTGAAGGAAGCCGAGGAGGAATCGGGGCTGTCCGGGCTGGCGCTGGAGGACGGCGCCCTGTTCGACCTGGACCGGCACTGGATTCCTGAGCGCAGCGACGTGCCCGGACACTGGCACTTCGACGCGCGCTACGTGGTGCGCGCCGGCGCCGACGAGGCGTTCGCGGTCAGCGCCGAGTCGCTGGCCCTGGCCTGGCGCCCGATCGCCGAACTGCTGGCCGAGCCGGACCTGGACCCGTCGCTGCGGCGCATGGCCGGCAAGTGGCTGGCGCAGCGCGGCCGCTGATGCGCGGGTGACGGGTGACGGGCGTTGCCTGACTGGCGTGCGCGGGCGCTGAGCATCCGCCGCTGGCTGGGCGTGCATTGCGGGATTGGGTACCCTTGGGCGCCCGTTACCTGTCCATGCCCATGTCCCGCACCGCTGCTGCCTTCACCTACCGCCTGGCGTTCCGCCCGCTCGACGAACGGATGGCGTCGGCCGAACTGGCGCGCACCGTGCACCGAGCGCTGCTGGCGTTGAGCGGGCCGCCGCATGGCGTGACGATCGTCAGCCTGCAGCGCCCGCCGCGCGAGGACGGTGCCGGCCTGTACATGGAGGCCGTCACCACCGGCCCGGAGCGGTGGTACCTGAAGGCCGACGATTATCTGTTGAGCGAGGGGTTGCGCGGCGAATTGCAGCCTTGATCGGGACTCGGGACTCGGAAAAGCGTGGGTTGCGTGATCTGCTTTTCCACGCTTGTTTCCTGCCTCTGTTGCATTCGTGCGTTTGCGTCACCGCGATCCATCCAAGCCTGATCGCAGTCGGAGAACGGACTCGCCGGCGTCGCCGCTGTTCCGAGTCCCGAGTCCCGCACTCAGTAAAGAACCCTCGTCCGCACCGTTCCCGCGATCTGCCCCAGCTCGTCCTTCAGCACCGCCGCCAGTTGCTCGCTGGCGGCGACGTCGATCACCACGTAGCCGACCTTGGGGTCGGTGCGCAGGAACTGGCCGTCGATGTTGACGTTGTGGCGCGAGAACAGTTCGTTGATCTGCGATAGCACGCCCGGCACGTTGCGGTGGATGTGCAGCAGACGCAGGCTCTCGGCGTGCTCGGGCAGGGTGACCTCGGGGAAGTTCACCGCCGACACGGTGCTGCCGTTGTCGCTGTAGCGCACCAGCTTGGCCGCCACCTCCACGCCGATGTTGTCCTGCGCTTCCAGCGTGCTGCCGCCCACGTGCGGGGTCAGGATCACGTTGTCGTGCGCGGTCAGCGGCGATTCGAATGCGTCGCCGTTGCCCTTCGGTTCGACCGGGAACACGTCCACCGCCGCGCCGCCGATGTGGCCTGAGCGCAGCGCCGCGTCCAGCGCGGCGATGTCGATCACGGTGCCGCGCGAGGCGTTGATCAGGTGCGCGCCCGGCTTCATCTGCGCGATCTGCGCCGCGCCGATCATGTCCTTGGTCGACGGCGTTTCCGGCACGTGCAGGGTCACCACGTCCGAACGCGCCAGCAGCTCGTCCAGGTCGGTCGCCACGCGCGCGTTGCCCAGCGACAGCTTGGCTTCGATGTCGTGGAAGATCACCTGCATGCCCAGCGACTCGGCCAGCACGCCGACCTGGGTGCCGATATGCCCGTAGCCGACGATGCCCAGCACCTTGCCGCGGGTCTCGTGGCTGCCGGCGGCCGACTTCGACCAGCCGCCGCGGTGGCATTCGGCGTTCTTCTGCGGAATCCCGCGCAGCAGCAGGATCGCCTCGGCGATGACCAGCTCGGCGACGCTGCGGGTATTGGAGTAGGGCGCATTGAACACCGGAATGCCGGCCAGCTCGGCCGCGTCCAGGTCCACCTGGTTGGTGCCGATGCAGAAGCAGCCGACCGCGATCAGGCGCTTGGCCTGCGCCAGCACCTCGGCACTGAGCTGGCTGCGCGAGCGGATGCCGACGATATGCGCCTCGGCGATGCGCGCCTTCAGTTCGTCTTCCGGCAGCGACTTGGCGTGCAGTTCGATCTGCGAGTAGCCGGCGGCGCGGAACACGTCGATGGCGGTCTGGCTGATGCCTTCGAGCAGCAGCACGCGGATATCCTGCTTCGGAAACGAGGTTTTCTTGGGCGACATTGCGGCGACGAGGCCTGGCGAAAGGGGCGGTCACTATGCCAGATGGATCCGCGCTTTGGTGCGCCGCAATAGGATGCCGGGAGGGCGCGGATGCAACAGTGGCGACGGTTTCAGTTGCATCTTGTTCGGGACTCGGGACTCGGGACTCGGAGCGAGCGTGCGCCTGACAGCCGTCCTTGCTTCGAGCCGGTGGCCCTTCGCTTTTCCGAGTCCCGAGTCCCGAGTCCCGAACAAAACTAGACGCCACCGCACAACGCTGGCACGCTTGAACGCTTGCCTTCGCCCCGACCTCTGAGCCCATGACCGACCCGCGCCTGGACGCCCTTACGCATGCCGTTCCCGGACTGCGCCTGAAGACCGACCCCGCCGACCTGGAGCACTACGGCCGCGACTGGACCCGGCGCTGGACGCCGGCGCCGCTGGCGATCGCGCTGCCGGCCACGGTGCAGGAGGTGCAGGCGGTGCTGCGCTGGGCCAACGACCACGCGGTGGCGGTGGTGCCGTCGGGCGGCCGCACCGGCCTGTCCGGTGGTGCGGTGGCCGCGCACGGCGAACTGGTGCTGAGCCTGGAGCGGATGAACAAGGCGCTGGCGTTCGATGCGGTCGATCGCACCCTCACCGTGCAGGCCGGCATGCCGCTGGAGGCGGTGCATAACGCGGCGCGCGAGCACGGGCTGGTGTATCCGGTGGATTTCGCCGCGCGCGGCTCGTGTTCGATCGGCGGCAACATCGCCACCAATGCCGGCGGCATCCGCGTGATCCGCTACGGCAATACCCGCGAATGGATCGCCGGGCTCACCGTGGTGACCGGCAGCGGCGAGCTGCTCGAACTCAACCGCGGACTGATCAAGAATTCCAGCGGCTACGATTTCCGCCAACTGCTGATCGGCTCGGAAGGCACCCTCGGCATCGTCGTGGAGGCCACGCTGCGGCTGACCGACCCGCCGCCGCCGAGCAATGTGATGCTACTGGCGCTGCCTTCGTTCGAAGTGCTGATGCAGGTGTTCGCCGCGTTCCGCAGCCGCCTGCAGCTGGAGGCGTTCGAATTCTTCACCGACCGCGCGCTGCAGCATGTGCTGGCGCACGGCGCGCAGGCGCCGTTCGACACGGTCTATCCGTACTACGTGGTCACCGAGTACGCCAGCGGTGACGAGGCGCAGGAAGCCGCGGCGCTGGCCGCGTTCGAGGCCTGCATGGAGCCGGGCTGGGTGTTGGACGGGGTGATCAGCCAGAGCGATGCGCAGGCCGCGCAGTTGTGGCGCCTGCGCGAAGGCATCACCGAGGCAGTGGCGCGCTACACGCCATACAAGAACGACGTGTCGGTGCGGATCTCGGCGATGCCGGCGTTCCTGGCGCAGACCCAGGCGCTGCTCGGCCAAGCCTACCCGCAGTTCGACGTGGTCTGGTTCGGCCATATCGGCGACGGCAACCTGCACATCAACGTGCTCAAGCCCGACGCCACCGCCGACGCCGATTTCATCGCCGCCTGCGAGCAGGTCACCAAGCTGCTGGCGCAGGTGCTGGCCGAGCATGGCGGCAGCATCTCCGCCGAACACGGCATCGGCCTGGTCAAGAAGCCGTATCTGGAGAGCACCCGCAGCGCCGAGGAGATCGCGCTGATGCGCGCGGTCAAGCGCGTGTTCGATCCGGCCGGGCTGCTCAATCCAGGCAAGCTGTTCGATCCCTGAGCCGTGCGCAGGCCACGCAGGCACGGGTGCCGCGGCGATGCTCGCGCTCGCGGCGGCGGCCGGCTAGGCTATGCCGAGGCGGCCACGGCCGTCCCCTCTTTCCCGATCCCGCTGGAACCGATGCGATGAACCGAGTGACCGCGCGCTGCGCGCTGTTGTTGATCCTGACCGTCCCGGCGTTCGCGCAGGCATCCAGCTTCGCCGGCAGTTCCGCCGGCTCGGCCTCGGTCGGTTCGGCCGGCAGTTCGGCGTCCTCGGACAGCAGCTCCGGCAACGACAAGTTGGTGCTGCAGGCGCGCGACGACGCGGCTGGTTTCGTCGCCAGCGCCGGCCGCCTCCGCGGCGCGCAGTTGGAAGCGGCGCTGCGCGTACTGCGCGAGCGCAACCCGCAGGCGCAGCAGGCCAGCGACCTGCAGCTGGCGCAGGCCATCCTGGCGCTGTGACACCGCGCCGGCGGCGCCGGCTGGCATGGCTGGCGCTGCTGGGGCTGGCCTGCGCAATGCCGGCGCAGGCCTTGCAGTTGCAGGTCGATCCGAGCGGATTGAGCGCGCCCGAACGCGCGGCCAGCCAGGCGCTGCTCGACGCGACCCTGCCGACGCTGCCACCGGCCTGGAGCGCGGCGATCGCGGCACCGCCGACCCTGCAGTGGCGTGACGACCTGCCCGAGCAGGTGCACGGACGGGCGCAGGCGCGGCAGCTGCTATTGAACAAGGCCGTGCTGCGCGCGTGGATGGCGCCGCCCGCCACCGGTGCCGCCGACGCTGGCGCAGCAGATCCGGCGCGGCGGCCGTCGGTCGCCGCGCTGCTGCACGAACTGGCGCATTTCTACGATCGTTCCGCGGCGGGCCGGCTGTCGTCGGATCCGCGCCTGCTGGATCTGGCCGGCTGGCAGGTCAGCCCGATGCGGCTGGGCCTGCGCCGGGGTCGCAACGCCTTCCGCGAGCGCAGTCCGGACCGCTACGAACTGGCGTCTCCGGCGGAATTCGTCGCGGTCAACCTGGAGCACTTCCTGCTCGATCCGGACTACGCCTGCCGGCGCCCGGCGCTGGCGCGGTATTTCGCGCAGCGCCTGGCCTGGTCGCCGTCGGCGACGGCCTGCGCGCCCGGCTTGGCCTACCTGCAGGATCCGCTGGCCGACGAGGCGGCGCTGCTGCAAGTCGATCCGGCGCGGGTCTACGCGGTGGACTACCTGCTGGCCGAGGGCAACGCGCAGCCGATGAGCCATTGGGGCCACAGCATGCTGCGGCTGGTGATCTGCGCGCCGGGACGCGCGCCCGGTCCTGATTGCCGCCTGGACCTGGCGTATCACAAGGTGCTGTCGTTCCGCGCGTTCGTCGACGACGTGCAGATCTCCAACCTGCGCGGTCTGCTCGGTTCGTATCCGTCGCGGCTGTTCGTGCTGCCGCTGCGCCAGGTGGTGGACGACTACACCCAGGTGCAGCTGCGCGGCCTGCAGTCAATTCCGCTGCGGCTGAAGCCTGAGGAGATCGCGGCACTGCTGGAACGCGCCGCGCAGCTGCACTGGAGCTACGACGGGCGCTATTACTTCCTCAGCAACAACTGCGCGGTGGAAACCTACAAGCTGCTGCACGACGGCGTGCCGCGCCTGGCCGGCGCGCGCTTGTCCGGGATCAGCCCCACCGGGCTGCTGCGGCGCCTGGCCCGCGCCGGCATCGCCGACACCGCGGTGCTGGACGATGCGGATGCGGCCACACGCCAGGGCTATTACTTCGCACCGGCGAGCGCGCACTACGCGGCGATGTTCGCGGTGGCGCGCGCGCAGCTGGCACTGCCGGCGCGCACTGCGCAAGCCTGGCTGGACTTGCCGGCGGCGCAGCGCACGCCCTGGCTGCAGCGCGGCGACCTGCGCGCCAGCGCCGCACTGTTGTTGCTGGAGAACGCCGCGCGCCGGCGTCAGGAGCAGCGCGGTCGCGATGCGTTGAAACGGCGCTATCTAGCCAGGGCGCATCTGCCTGCCGCGGCCGGCTCCGGCGTCGATGTTGGTACCAGTGTTGCCACCACGGTCGCCGACGCGACGGCTGTCCAGACCCAGGATGCCGCTGCCGCAGTGCGCGCGGTGCTGGCGCAGCAAGGCCTGTTGAGCCAACCGTCGACGCTGCTGCAGGGCCAGCCGGGCTATGGGCTGCCGCAAGCGCAGGAGCGTGCCTGGCTGCAGCAGCAGGGGCAACCGCGGATCGACGCGCTGCGCCGCGACGGCGCAGTGCTGCAGGCGCGCCTGCACGCCTTGCTGCCGCCACAGCTGCGCGCGGAACTGCCGCAGATCGACGCGAATCTGGCGGCGCTGGGCGCGCGGCTGCGCGAACTCAACCGCGAAGGTGGGGGGCTGCAGTTGCTGTCGCCGTCGCGGCTGCAGCCTGCGGACACGAAATGACGGCGCTGGTAAGGTGGTTCGAGGCTGACGCGCGCCGCGTGATGATTCGATTCCGGTCACGACAGGGCATGTCAGAGCGACCAAAGGCATCTTGACGCCAGCGGACGCTAATGCATTCCTGGCACGGTCTGTCGCGGCTGAAGCTGCTCCTATAAGAGCTGGCTGCCCGCTGTAGGAGCGGCTTCAGCCGCGACAGGACCATCGGCGCAACTCGCTCAACCAGCCGCCATTACGGCAAATCGCGACCCACGTCTTCGCCATGGCGATCCAACCAAGCATGGCGCGCAGGATCCTGCCGCTACTTCGCGCGCAGCCTGGCCCAGGTCGCTTCGTTGCCGTCGCACTACTTCGCCATCGCCTTTTCCAGCGCGCGGCGGCGCGCGGCATCGTCGGCTTCTTCGCCGGCGAAGTGGCTGCACACGTCCTGGCGCGCGACGAAGGCGCGGATCTCCTGCGGCAGCGCGCAGAAGCCGGCGTGGTGCTCGGGATCCACCTCCGCCGGGATCGCGCAGCCGGCACAGGCCTGCTCCGCGGCAGCAGGCGTGGCCGCCGCCAAGCCCGGCAGGATCAGCAGCACGGCCAGCGCGAGCGCGCGCCGTGCACGCACCGACTCAGTCCGCGCGGCCGGCGAACTCGCCGGTGGTGGTGTTGACCAGCACGCGCTCGCCGTTGCCGATGTATTCCGGCACCATGATCTCAAGCCCGGTGCTGAGCTTGGCCGGCTTCGGCCGCTTGGTCGCGGTGCCGCCCTTCAGCTCCGGCGGGGTTTCGATCACTTCCAGGGTCACGCTCTGCGGCAACTGCACCGCCACCGGCTGGTCGTCGATGACCTGCACGTAGAGGCCGGTCAGGCCTTCAGTGATGTAGCCGGCGTCGTCGCCGATCACGTCGGCATCGAGGGTGTACGGGGTGTAGTCCTCGTCGTCGAGGAACACGAACGCCTCGCCGTCCTTGTACGAAAAAGTGGCCTGGCGGCGCAGCAGGTCGACTTCGCGCAGGTCGTCGTCGCCGTCGAAGCTGGCATCGAGCTTGTTGCCGCCCGGCACGCTGTACATCACGAAGCGGAAGCGCACGTTGCCGCCACGGCCCTGCGGCGAGCTGCGCTCGATGTCGCGGATCTGGTAGACGCCGTTGTTGTACTCGACGACGTTGCCTTTCTTGATTTCGTTGGCTTTCATAGGGGGCTGGGAATCGGGATTGTGGAATAGGAAAAGCGTCAAGCAGGCGGGCGGGAATCAGTGACAGGGATGCGCTTTGCGATTCCCCATTCCCGACTCCCCGCTACTTGGGCGCCAAGCGTACCGCGCCGTCGAGGCGGATGACCTCGCCGTTGAGATAGCGGTTGCGCAGCAGGAACAGCACCGTGTCGGCGAATTCCTCGGGGCGGCCGAGCCGCGGCGGGAACGGGATCGACGCGGCCAGCGACTGCTGCACCGCCTCGGGCATGGCGTCCACCATCGGCGTCCAGAAGATGCCCGGGGCGATGGTGTTGACGCGGATGCCGAAGCGCGCCAGTTCGCGCGCCATCGGCAGGGTCATCGCCACCACGCCGCCCTTGGAGGCGGCATACGCGGCCTGGCCGATCTGGCCTTCGTAAGCGGCGACGCTGGCGGTATTGACGATCGCGCCGCGCTCGCCGTCTTCGCCCGGCGCATTGTGCTGCATCAGATCGGCGGCGGCCTTGGCGACGTTGAAGCTGCCGACCAGGTTGACCATCACCGTGTCCTGGAAGGTGGCCAGCGCCATCGGCGCCTCCTTGCCGAGCACGCGGCCGGCGCCGAGGATGCCAGCGCAGTTGATCGCGGCGTTGAGCCCGCCGAGGAAGTCGCGCGCCGCGCTCAGGTGCGTTGCCACCTGCGCCTCGTCGCTGACGTCGGTGCGGAAATAGCGCGCCTGCGCGGCGCCGAGCGCGGCGACCGCGGCCGCGCCCTTGTCGTCGTTGAGGTCGAACAGCGCGACCTTGCCGCCCTCGGTGACGATGCGCTGCGCGACCGCCAGGCCGAGGCCGGACACGCCGCCGGTGACCACCGCGCGGAGATCGGCAAGCTGCATGAGGTGCTCCTTTCCAGGGAAGCGTGCAGTTTAGCTGGCTGGACGTCGGGACCGGGGACTCGGGACTCGAGACTCGAAGAACGTCTCTCGGGAAGGCTTCGTTCTTTGTCGCTAAGGTCGGGACGTGCATGCGTCGCCGTCGTGCACGGTGGGTGGCGTGGGGCAGCAGGGCACGCGCGGCCGAGCGCTGCCGGCGCACCGGTCGCTTGCGGTTACGCCGCCGCCAGCGCCTGGCCGACCTTGCTGCCGGTCGCGCGGCCGAGCTTCTGCGCCAGCCAGCGCCCGGTCGCGGCCAGGGCCGGCAGATCGATGCCGGTGGCCACGCCGTTGCCGTGCAGCAGGTAGACCACGTCCTCGCTGGCCACGTTGCCGCTGGCGCCCTTGGCGTACGGGCAGCCGCCGGCGCCGGATACCGCCGCATCGACCACGCGCACGCCTTCTTCCAGGCACGCGGCGATATTGGCCAGGGCCTGGCCGTAGGTGTCGTGGAAATGCACCGCCAGCGCCGCCATCGGCAGTTCGGCGGCGACCGCGCGCAGCATCGCCCGCGCCTTGGCCGGGGTGCCGACGCCGATGGTGTCGCCCAGCGAGATTTCGTAGCAGCCCATGGCGTGCAGCTGCCGCGCCACTCGCACCACGTCGGCCAGCGGCACCGCGCCCTGGTAGGGGCAACCGAGCACGGTGGAGACGTAGCCGCGCACCTTGACCCCATCGGCCGCCGCGCGTGCCAGCACCGGCGCGAAGCGCGCCAGCGATTCGTCGATGCCGGCATTGGTGTTGGTGCGGTTGAAGGTTTCCGAGGCGGCGGTGAACACCGCGACCTCGCGCACCCCCACCGCGGCCGCGCGCTCGTAGCCCTGCAGGTTCGGCACCAGCACCGGGTAGTCCACGCCCGGCGCCGGCACGATGCCGGCATAGACCTCGGCCGCGTCGGCCAGTTGCGGCACCCATTTCGGGCTGACGAAACTGGTCGCCTCGATGCTGCGCAGGCCGGTGCGCGACAGCTGCGCGATCAGTTCGATCTTGTCGGCGGTAGCGACCCAGGCCTTCTCGTTCTGCAGGCCGTCGCGCGGTCCCACTTCCACCAGGCGCACGAAGTCGCTCATCGGCGGCGCCTGCAGCGGGGCGCGCAAGCGGGCGCGGCCAAGAGAGGCCGGGCGGGGCAGGGCGGAAACGGTGAATTGGCGGTCACATGCATTCCTTGGAGTGGAAAGCGAAGCTGCGCTCCAGATCGACCCAGCGCATCCCGATGTGGTCGAGCGCGCTCACCACAATCCCAGCCAGTTCGGGTCGCGTTTGTCCAGAAACGCGCTCAGGCCTTCCTGGCCTTCGGCCGAGACCCGCAGTCGGGCGATCAGCGCGGCGTTGTCGCGGTCCAGCATGGCGTTGTCGCCGCCTGCGGCGACCCGGCGCACCAGCGCCTTGGCGCCGGCGGTGGCGAGCGGGCCGGCCTGGCCGAGCAGTTCCACCTGGCGCTGCACCGCCGCGTCCAGCGCGGTCGGCGCCACGGTCTGGTGCACCAGGCCGATCTGGGTAGCGGTGGCCGCATCGAACGCTTCGGCGCTGGCGAACCAGCGCCGCGCCTGGCGCGCGCCGATCGCGGCGATCACATACGGCGAGATCACCGCCGGCAACAGGCCCAGGCGGCTCTCGCTGAGCCCGAAGCGGGCGTCGGTGGAGGCCACGGCGATGTCGCAGCAGGCGACCAGCCCGACCGCGCCGCCGAAGGTCGCGCCATGCACCCGCGCCACTGTCGGCTTGGTCAGTTCGTTCAGGGTGCGCATCAGCTGCGCCAGCGCCAGCGCATCGGTCATGTTCTCCGCCTCGCTGGCGCTCGCCATCGAGCGCATCCATTGCAGGTCGGCGCCGGCCGAGAACGCCGCGCCGGCCCCCGCCAGCACCACTACCTTGACCTTCGGATCGGCGCCGATCGCGTGCAGCGCTTCGGTCAGCTGCGCGATCAGCGCGGCGTCGAACGCGTTGCGTACCTCGGGTCGGTTCAGCCGCAGCGTCAGGACCTTGCCTGAGCGCTCCAGCAACAGTGCATCGCTCATCGGCAGTTCTCTCGCGAAGGGATAACGGCAGCCATACGGCTGATGATAGCGGGCCGTGCCGGCCGCGCCATGATGCGATGCGACGATGCTACAATTGATAACCATTCTTATCGACGGAACGTTCCGTGACGTTGTCCGATATGCCGTTGCGCAGCACCGCCACCGTGGAGACCGTGCACGAGCGCCAGCCCAACGACGCCATCGCGCGCCGCCTGCGCGAACTGGGTTTCGTCGCCGGCGAGCAGGTGCAGGTGCTGGCCAGCGGTCCGGTCGGCGGCGAGCCGTTGCTGGTGCAGGTCGGCTATACGCGTTTCGCGCTGCGCCGCAGCGAAGCGGCGCGGGTGCAGGTCAGCGTCAGCGCTGAGATGCAGTCATGAGCGCAGACGTGGTCCCGCTGCGCCTGGCCCTGGTCGGCAATCCGAACTGCGGCAAGACCGCGCTGTTCAACCAACTCACCGGCAGCAAGCAGAAGGTAGCCAATTACGCCGGTGTGACCGTCGAGCGCAAGGAAGGCCGCTTCCGCGCGCCGTCCGGGCGCGACTTCGCCGTGCTCGACCTGCCCGGCGCCTACAGCCTGCAGCCGGCCAGCCTGGACGAGGCGATCACCCGCGACCTGTGCCGCGGCTTCTATCCGGGCGAGCCGGCGCCGGACGTGCTGGTGTGCGTGATCGATGCCACCAACCTGCGCCTGCACCTGCGCTTCGCGCTGGAGCTGCGCGAGCTGGGCAAGCCGATGCTGGTGGCGCTGAATATGGTCGATGCCGCGCAGCGCCGCGGCATCCGGATCGACCGCCAGGCGCTGGAAGACGCGCTCGGCGTGCCGGTGATCGAGACCGTGGCGGTGCGCCGCAACGGCGCCAAAGCCCTGGTCGAGCGGCTCGACGCGATGGCCCCGGCGCTGCCGCCGGCGGTGGCGCCGGCCGAAGGGCAGGGCGACTACCACCAGCAGGTACGGCGCATCCTCGCCGCCGCGGTATCGATGCCGAGCCGCACTTCGCGCATCGACGACGCGCTGGACCGCTGGCTGCTGCATCCGGTCGCCGGGTTGCTGACCCTGGCGGTGGTGATGTTCCTGATCTTCCAGGCGGTGTTTGCCTGGGCCAAGCCGGTGATGGATCTGATCGATGCCGGCAGCAAGGGGCTCGGCGCCTGGGTCGGTGCAACGCTGCCGGCCGGGCCGCTCAATAGCCTGCTGGTCGACGGCATCATCGCCGGCCTCGGCGGGGTGGTGATCTTCCTGCCGCAGATCCTGATCCTGTTCGCCTTCATCCTGGCGCTGGAGGAATCCGGCTACCTGCCGCGCGCGGCGTTCCTGCTCGACCGCATGATGGCCGCGGCGGGGCTGTCGGGGCGCTCGTTCATCCCACTGCTGTCCAGCTTCGCCTGCGCGGTGCCCGGGATCATGTCCACGCGCAGCATCCAGGACCCGCGCGACCGTCTGGCCACGATCCTGGTCGCGCCGCTGATGACCTGCTCGGCGCGGTTGCCGGTGTATGCGCTGCTGATCGGCGCGTTCATCCCGCAGAAACAGGTCTGGGCCGTGTTCAACCAGCAGGGCCTGGTGCTGTTCGGCTTGTATTTCGCCGCGATCGCCAGCGCGCTGGCGGTGTCGTGGACGATGAAGAAGTGGCGCCGCGACAAGGGCGAGCATCCGTTGCTGCTGGAACTGCCCTCGTACCGCGTGCCGCACCTGCGCGACCTGGCGCTGGGCCTGTGGGAGCGCGCGGCGATCTTCCTCAAGCGCGTCGGCGGCATCATCCTGGCGCTGACCATCCTGCTGTGGTTCCTGCTGTCGTTCCCGGCCGCGCCGGCCAACGCCACGCTACCGGCGATCGACTACAGCTTCGCCGGCCGCATCGGCCACGCGATGACCACGGTGTTCGCGCCACTGGGCTTCAACTGGCAGATCTGCATCGCGCTGATCCCCGGCCTGGCCGCGCGCGAGGTGGCGGTGGCGTCGCTGGCGACGGTATACGCGTTGTCGGCGGCCGACGACGATGCCGCGGCGCAGGCGCTATCGCCGCTGATTCACAATGGCTGGTCGCTGGCCACCGCGCTGTCGCTGCTGGTCTGGTACATCTATGCGCCGATGTGCATTTCCACCCTTGCCACGATCAAGCGCGAGACCAACTCGTGGAAGCAGATGAGCTTCGCGGCCTTCTACCTGTTCGCGCTGGCGTATCTGGCCTCGCTGCTCACCTACCAGGTTGCGGCGGCGCTGGGCGCCGGCTGAGATGAGCACGTCGCTGCTGCTGCAGTACCTGGTGATCGCGCTGGCGGTGCTGCTCAGCGCCTGGGTGGTGCTGAAGAAGCAGTTTCCCGGCACTGCGCGCACGCTGCGCAGTGCGATCGCCCTGCGCTTGCTCAAGCCGGGCCGTGCGACCTGGTTGCAGGCGCTGGGCAGGAAGATCGCGCCGGCGGCCAGCGCCGGCGGCGGTGCCTGCGGCGGTTGCGACAGTTGCGGTCCCACTCCGCCGCAGCGGCATTGAGTCTGGCGGCCTGACAGGCCCAACCCATAGGGGCATTGTTGCGCGTGTACGCTGCCGTGCCAGCGCTGACGTGAACACGCTGCGCGGCAATGGCGCGAGCTGCTCGGGGGAGGGATGACACGCCCTGGGGCGGCATCGCCGCAGCGTCTGCCGGCATGGTGTGCTCTACGCTGCCGCTGCCTCGCAGTGCTCCAGTCATGCCAGCGCGATCAGGAAGCTGAAGAAGCAGCGCGCGAAGAGCCATGGCTCGCAGGCGTTCACCCCCGACCAGGTCAAGTGCATCTTCGACTAGCTGACCAGTGGTGAAACGGATCATGAACCTGGTCTCGCTGCCCTATCAACTTCAGCTCGACCCGTTTCAGGTGGCTTCGTATTAGGCACCAGCCATTCTCGTAGCATCCGAACGGCGCAGCATTCGATGGTTTACCTAGGCATCGACGTGGCGCCCATCGACCAGTGATTGAGTAGCGAACTGCTTGCGTTGAAACGGCGATCACAGGCACCACAGAGGTATCGCTGCGGATGCGTCAGCCACGATCGCATGATGAACAAGGGCAGGGCTGATCCAACATCGCGCGATGCAGGTGCTGCGACATGCAGCGTGATCCGGCAAGCGGACTGGGCGCTATGACGCACGTAAAACGCGTATTGCACCACGCCGCGGCACCGCGCGTCTTCGCTGACTTGCCAGGCCAGTGGCGATGGGCATGGTGTCCGCGGCCAAGCCGCATGGAGACGAGACCAGCCTCTACTGGAGGGCGACGGGCGGTCTGAGCAGCGCGATCGTGAAGACGGTGACGGGGAGTTCGGACAGCCCGTCGACAAGAACCTGGCGTTGATGCAGGTGGGGATGACGATCATCGACCAGATCAATACGGCTGGGGATCTAGAGCGTGACAAAGAGAAAGATCGGGCGCGGATGTTCTCGGGCCTGGGCATGGCGGGTCCGGCTGCGTCGCACGTAGGCCGAGGCATTCGGGAACCTGCGGCTGCGGCGTTGCCGACGGTGCGACTTCACAATCCCGCCAAATGGGTTACCATTTGGTCATTATTGAATGCGGAACTACGGGTGGCCCGCGGCAACGCCGGCCGAGCGTGCGACATGAGCACTACCATCGCCCCAGCATGAAACCCCGTCCAAGGCTGTCCGAGCAGGCGCCCTTGCGGCGCCTTCTTTGTATCCCGCGCCTTGCGCCGCCGGCTTCCGACGCGCGGCGGGAAACGTCCGCCCCGCCTCGCTTTCCTTCTTGCCGACTCCCATGATCACGATCACGCTCCCCGACGGCAGCCGCCGCGAATTCGAACACCCCGTCAGTCCCATGGACGTGGCCCAGTGCATCGGCCCGGGCCTGGCCAAGGCGACCATCGCCGGCCAGGTCGATGGCCGCCTGGTCGACGCCTGCGACCCCATCGAGCACGACGCCAACCTGCGCCTCGTCACCGCCAAGGACGCCGAAGGCGTGGAGATCATCCGCCACTCCTGCGCGCATCTGGTCGGCCATGCGGTCAAGCAGCTGTACCCCGAGGTCAAGATGGTGATCGGCCCGATCATCGCCGAGGGCTTCTACTACGACATCTACAGCGAGCGCCCGTTCACCCCCGAGGACATGGCGGCGATCGAAAAGCGCATGCAGGAGCTGATCGCGCAGGACTACGATGTGGTCAAGAAGGTCACCCCGCGCGCCGAGGTAATCGCGCTGTTCCGCCAGCGTGGCGAGGACTACAAGCTGCGTCTGATCGAGGACATGGCCGACGACGTCACCGCGATGGGCCTGTACTACCACCAGGAATACGTGGACATGTGCCGCGGCCCGCACGTGCCCAACACGCGCTTTCTCAAGGCCTTCAAGTTGACCCGCATCTCTGGCGCCTACTGGCGCGGCGATGCCAAGAACGAGCAGCTGCAGCGCATCTACGGCACCGCCTGGGCCGACAAGAAGCAGCTGGATGCCTACATCCTGCGCATGGAGGAAGCGGACAAGCGCGACCATCGCAAGATCGGCAAGCAGCAGGGCCTGTTCCATCTGCAGGAAGAAGGTCCGGGGCTGGTGTTCTGGCATCCGAAGGGCTGGTCGATCTGGCAGGTGGTCGAGCAGTACATGCGCAATGTGTACCGCACCAGCGGCTACGGCGAGGTGCGTTGCCCGCAGATCCTGGACGTGTCGCTGTGGCAGAAATCCGGCCACTGGGACAACTACCAGGACAACATGTTCTTCACCGAGTCGGAGAAGCGCACTTACGCGGTCAAGCCGATGAACTGCCCGGGCCACGTCCAGGTGTTCAACCAGGGCCTGCACAGCTACCGCGACCTGCCGATCCGCTACGGCGAGTTCGGCGCCTGCCACCGCAACGAGCCGTCCGGCGCGCTGCACGGCATCCTGCGCGTGCGCGGCTTCACCCAGGACGATGGCCACATCTTCTGCACCGAAGCGCAGATCGAGGCCGAGGTCACCGCCTTCCACCTGCAGGCGCTGAAGGTCTATGCGGATTTCGGTTTCTCCGACATTTCGGTGAAGCTGGCGCTGCGCCCGGACAAGCGTATCGGCACCGACGAATTCTGGGATCGCACCGAGGAGACGCTACGCCGCGCGCTGCGCGCGGTGAACGTGGAGTGGGAGGAGCTGCCGGGCGAGGGCGCCTTCTACGCGCCCAAGATCGAGTACCACCTGAAGGATGCGATCGGCCGCACCTGGCAGCTGGGCACCATGCAGGTCGACTACTTCATGCCCGAGCGCCTTGGCGCCGAGTACGTGGACGAGCAGAGCCAGCGCCAAACCCCGGTCATGCTGCACCGGGCCATCGTCGGTTCGATGGAGCGGTTCATCGGCATCCTGATCGAGCACCACGCCGGCGCGTTCCCTGCCTGGCTGTCGCCGGTGCAGGCAATGCTGATGAACATCACCGATGCCCAGGCCGACTATGTGGAGAGCGTGCGGAAACTCCTTGCAAATCAAGGGTTCCGCATCGAGGCCGATTTGCGGAACGAAAAAATCGGCTATAAGATTCGCGAACACACGCTGCAGCGGGTGCCGTATCTGCTGGTGGCGGGCGACCGCGAGAAGGAAAACGGCGCCATTGCAGTCCGCACGCGATCGGGGGAGGATCTGGGGACCATGTCGGTTGCCGCCTTCGCCGACCGGCTGCGCGCCGAGCAACTGGCGTAAGACAACCCCGATGCGGGCGGAGCCTCCTTCCGCGTCGGTCCGATTCCCCTGGGAGATTGCAACATCAGTACCCCTGACAACAAACAGAACCGCAAGAACCAAGAGATCCGTGTCCCGCGCGTTCGCGTGATCGGCAAGGACGGCGAGATGGTCGGCGTGTTGACCCGCGACGAAGCGTTGGCGCTGGCAGAAGAGGATGGCCTCGACCTGGTCGAGATCCAGCCGCAGGCCGATCCGCCGGTGTGCAAGATCATGGACTTCGGCAAGTTCAAGTTCGAGCAGCAGAAGAAGGCGAACGAAGCCAAGAAGAAGACCAAGCAGGTCGAGATCAAGGAAATCAAGTTCCGTCCGGTCACGGACGAGGGCGATTACCAGATCAAGCTCCGCAACATGCGCCGCTTCCTCGAAGAGGGCGACAAGGTCAAGGTCAATATCCGCTTCCGTGGCCGCGAGATGAGCCACCAGGAACTCGGGCGCCAAATGGCGTCGCGGATCGAGGCCGACCTCGGCGAAGACATCGTCATCGAATCGCGCCCGCGCCTGGAAGGCCGGCAGATGGTGATGATGATCGCGCCGAAGAAGCGCTGACCAGCCGCTCCGGATCGCGCCCCCGTCCATGCGCGGGAGCGCGGTCGCCACGGGCGCCTGTCGGCTCCCTCCGTGTGTCCCGTCGCCGCGCTCCGCCGTCGCGCTGTTGCCGCGTGGCCGCGCATCGCGCAGCCTGTTCGAGTCCCGAGTCCCGAGTCCCGACGCGCAGGCGCCCGGATCGAAATACATGATTTGCAAGGCATTCCAAGCCCTGGCATAATGCGCGGCCCAGTGCATCGGGTTTGCCGTCAACGCGGCAATAGGACCCGCCCTGATTCTTTGAGGATCAAGGGCTTACAAGCCGGTACGGGCACGGACGGAAAGCGTGGCGCAGCCACCGCCCTGACCAGTGACAAAACACCATCAAGGACATTGCAATGCCCAAGATCAAGACCAACCGGGCGGCGGCCAAGCGTTTCCGCAAGACCGCCTCCGGCAAATACAAGTGCGGCCACGCCAACCGTAGCCATATCCTCACCAAGAAAGCGACCAAGCGGAAGCGCAACCTGCGGCAGACGAACCATGTTCGTGCCGAGGACGCTGGCCGTCTTGACCGTATGCTGCCTTACCTCTGAGGACTGAACCATGGCTCGAGTAAAACGTGGCGTCCAGGCACGCCGTCGTCACAAGAAAGTTCTGAACCTCGCCAAGGGCTACTACAACGCCCGTCGCAAGGTTTTCCGCGTCGCCAAGCAGGCGGTGATCAAGGCGCAGCAGTACGCCTACATCGGCCGCAAGCAGAAGAAGCGCGTGTTCCGTTCGCTGTGGATCACCCGCATCAATGCGGCGGCCCGCACCAACGGCCTGAGCTACAGCCGTTTCATGAATGGCCTGCTCAAGGCTGGCATCACCCTGGACCGCAAGGTGCTGGCGGACATCGCCGTGCACGACGCGCAGGGCTTTGCCGCCTTGGCGGAGAAGGCAAAGGGCGCGCTGGCGGCATAAGTGCGAGTCCCTCGCAGGAGCCCGCACATCCATGTGCGGGTGTTCAACGAGGGAGCCATCGCCAACATGCAGGGGAAGGGCGCGAGTCCTTCCCCTTTTTGCGTTTTGTGCATCCCGATTGCGGGATCGGTCCTGTCGCGGGGTGTCTCCCGAGCGCAGGATCCGGGTCGGGGTGGTCGGCTGAAGTGAGGCGCGAGTGCTAATGAATGAGTGATATCCAATCCCTGAGCGGGCAGGCGCTGGCGGACATCGCCGCGGCGGCCAGTCCCGAAGCGCTGGAGCAGCTGCGCGTTGCGCTGCTGGGCAAGAGCGGCAGCATCACCGCACAGCTGAAACAGCTCGGCGCGCTGCCGCCCGAGCAGCGCAAGCTTGCCGGCGAGGCGATCAACCAGGCGCGCGATGCGGTCTCCGCGGCGCTGGCCGCACGCCGGGCGCTGCTGGAAGGCGCGGCGCTGGATGCGCGTCTGGCCGCCGAGCGCATCGACGTGACCCTGCCGGGCCGGCGCGGCGAGCGCGGCGCGCTGCATCCGGTCACGCGCACGCTGGAGCGCATCACCGAGATCTTCGCGCGGCTCGGCTACGAGTTGTCCGACGGTCCGGAGATCGAGGACGACTGGCACAACTTCGAAGCGCTGAACTTTCCGCCGCACCATCCGGCGCGGGCGATGCACGACACCTTCTACTTCGGCGACGGGCGCCTGCTGCGCACCCATACCTCTGGCGTGCAGGTGCGTTACATGGGGCAGCATGCGCCGCCGCTGCGCATGATCGCCGCCGGCAAGGTCTACCGCAGCGACAGCGACCAGACCCACTCGCCGATGTTCCACCAGGTCGAAGGCCTGCTGGTCGACGAGCATTCCACCTTCGCCGACCTTAAGGGCACCTTGTCCGAGTTCGTGCGCGCGTTCTTCGAGCGCGACTTCGAGATGCGCTTCCGTCCCAGCTATTTCCCGTTCGTCGAACCCGGCGCGGAAGTGGACATCGCCTGGCAGCAGCCCGATGGCAGCACCCGCTGGCTGGAAGTGCTCGGCTGCGGCATGGTGCATCCGAACGTGCTGCGCAGCGTCGGCATCGATCCGGAGCGCTACACCGGCTTCGCCTTCGGCATGGGCGTGGAGCGCTTCGCGATGCTGCGCTATGGCGTCAACGATCTGCGCGCGTTCTTCGAGAACGATGTGCGGTTCTTGCGTCAGTTTGCTTGAGTTCTGTTCGGGACTCGGGACTCGGGACTCGGGACTCGTGGAAGCGTCAGCGTTCCACGTGTCCGCGCGTCCTGGTATCCCAGTCCCGGGTCCCGAGTCCCGAGTCCCGGAAAATTCATGAAATTCTCTGAAAACTGGCTGCGCAGCCACGTCCCAACCCAGGCCTCGCGCGATGAATTGGCTGCGACCCTGACCGCCATCGGTCTCGAGGTCGAAGAGGTCACGCCGCTCGGCGAGTCGCTGCAGCAGGTGGTGGTGGCGCGCATCGTCGAGGCGGTGCGGCACCCGGAAGCCGATCGGCTGCAGGTGTGCCAGGTCGATGCCGGGCAGGGTGGCTTGCTGCAGATCGTCTGCGGCGCGCCGAATGCGCGCGCCGGGCTGGTCGCGCCGCTGGCGCTGGTCGGCGCCCAGGTAGGCGGCATCGCGATCCAGGCAGCCAAGCTGCGCGGCGTGGAGTCCAACGGCATGCTGTGCTCGGCCAAGGAGCTGGGCCTGGACAGCGATGCGTCGGGCCTGTTCGAGCTGCCCGACGATGCGCCGATCGGCCAGGCGCTGAGCGAGTATCTCGGTTTGCCCGACGCCAGCATCGAGATCAAGCTGACCCCGAATCGCGCCGATTGCTTCGGCGTGCGCGGCATCGCCTACGACGTGGCCGCGGCCTGCGCCAGCGAAGTGCTGCCGTTCGCGGCCGCGCCGGTCGCTGTCGCCAGCGAGCGCTGCCTCGAGGTGCGCCTGAAGGCGGGCGCCGATGCGCCGCGCTACTGCGGGCGCGTCGTCGAGGATCTCGACCCGGCGGCGAAGACGCCGCTGTGGATGGCCGAACGCCTGCGCCGCTGCGGCGTGCGTCCGGTGTCGCTGCTGGTCGATATCACTCAGTACGTGATGCTGGAACTGGGCCAGCCGATGCATGCCTTCGATCTGGACACGCTGCACGGCCCGGTCGGCGTGCGCCGCGCGCGTGCCGGCGAGACGCTGAAGCTGCTCGACGGCCGCGACGCGACGCTCGACGACGGCTTCCTGGCCGTCACCGACGGCGACCGCGTGGTCGCCCTGGCCGGCCTGATGGGCGGGCACGCCACCCGCGTCACCGATGCGACCCGGCATGTGTTCCTGGAGGCCGCGCATTTCGCGCCGGCCGCGATCATGGGCCGCGGTCGCAAGCTCGGCCTGCACACCGATGCCGGCCACCGTTTCGAGCGCGGCGTGGACCCGGCGCTGCCGCGGCCGGCATTGGAACTGGCGACGCGGCTGGTGCTGGAACTGGCTGGTGGCCGTGCCGGTCCGGTGGTCGAGGCCGAGTTGCCCGAGCACCTGCCGGCGCCGACGCCGATCGCGCTGCGCCGCGCGCGCATCGTGCGCGTGCTCGGCATCGAGATCGCCGACGCCGAGGTCGAGCGCATCCTGCGCGCGCTGGGCATGGAGGTCGCGGTTGCCGCCAATGGCTGGCAGGTCACTGCGCCGAGCCGGCGCTTCGATATCGCCCTGGAAGAGGACCTGATCGAGGAGCTGGCGCGCATCCACGGCTACGACCGCTTGCCGACCACGCTGCCAGGCGGCGCCTCGCGCATCGCCATGGGCAGCGAGACGCAGCTGGACGAACTGAGCGTGCGCCGCCAATTGGTGGCGCGCGAGATGCTGGAAACCATCAACTACGCCTTCGTCGATGCGGCGTTGCTGGATCAGTGGGGCCTGGATGCCGGGCGCGTGGCGCTGGCCAATCCGCTCAGCGCCGAACTAGCAGTGATGCGTCCGTCGCTGTTGCCGGGGCTGGTCGCGGCGCTGGGCCGCAACGTCGCCCGCCAGGCTGGGCGGGTGCGCCTGTTCGAACTGGGCAAGGTGTTCGAGGCGGCGGTGGCCGCTGCTGCGCCTATCGAGACGCAGCGCGTGGCGGCCGCGGTGTGCGGCGACGCCGACGCGTTGCAGTGGGGCCTGCCGGCACGCAAGGTCGATTTCCACGATTTGAAGGGCGACCTGGACGCGCTGGCCAGCGCCACCGGCGCACGCCTGGACTACCATCCGTCGGCACTGCCGTTCGCGCATCCGACCCGGTCGGCCGACGTGTACCGCGACGGCGCGCGGATCGGCTGGATCGGCCAACTGCATCCGCGCTTGCTGCAGGCGCTGCAGATCGACGTGGAGGTGCTCGGCTTCGAACTGGATCTGGCGCCGCTGGCCGCGCGCGCGCTGCCGCGTGCCGCCGAGCTGTCGCGATTCCCGTCGGTGCGCCGCGACCTGGCGTTCCTGGTGCCGGAGGCGGTGGCCTGGTCGGCGCTGGTGGGCAGCGTGCGCGGCGCGGTCGGGCCGCTGTTGCGCGAGGTGGTGCTGTTCGATCGCTACGTCGGGCCGGGGGTCGAGGCGGGTTTCAAGAGTCTCGCTATGGGCTTGATTTTGCAGGACAACTCGCGCACTCTGACGGATTGCGATGTGGAGGCGGTGGTCGCCGATGCAGTGGCGGTGCTGGCGCGCGAACACGATGCGCGGATTCGCGGCTGAGACGTAGGGGATAGCAGGGCAATGGCGTTGACCAAAGCGGAAATGGCCGAACGGTTGTTCGACGAAGTCGGGCTGAACAAGCGCGAGGCCAAGGAATTCGTCGATGCTTTCTTCGATGTGCTGCGCGATGCGCTGGAGCAGGGTCGGCAGGTGAAGCTGTCCGGTTTCGGCAACTTCGATCTGCGCCGCAAGAACCAACGGCCCGGTCGCAATCCAAAGACCGGCGAAGAAATCCCGATTTCGGCGCGGACGGTAGTCACCTTCCGCCCAGGACAGAAGCTCAAGGAGCGAGTGGAGGCTTATGCTGGACCCGGGCAGTAACCGCGAACTTCCGCCGATTCCGGCCAAGCGCTACTTCACCATCGGTGAGGTCAGCGAGCTGTGCGATGTCAAACCGCACGTGCTGCGCTACTGGGAAACCGAATTTCCCAGCCTGGAGCCGGTCAAGCGCCGCGGCAACCGTCGCTACTACCAGCGCCACGACGTGCTGATGGTGCGGCAGATCCGCAGCCTGCTGTACGAACAGGGCTATACGATCGGCGGGGCGCGCTTGCGCCTGGAGGGCGAGGGTGCCAAGCAGGAGTCGGCGCTGAGCAACCAGATCATCAAGCAGGTGCGGCAGGAACTGGAAGAAGTGCTGCAGTTGTTGCGGCGCTGAGCGGCAACGGCGCGACCTGCTAGGAATGGCCGCCCCAATCCCGCTATAATCGCCAGCTCGCCGCGAGGCGGGACCGCCCAACGGCGGATGTTTTTACCGGGGTATAGCGCAGCCTGGTAGCGCACTAGTCTGGGGGACTAGTGGTCGTCGGTTCGAATCCGGCTACCCCGACCATCTTCGAGGGCCCATGTCAGTGACATGGGCCTTTTTCGTTTTGCGGGGTTTGCGCAGCCCGATCGCAGGCGCGCAGCCGAGGCCCGCGCACGATTCGGCAGGCATGGCGTTGCCTGGGTCCGGTATTCGCGGCATGGCGGCCGGGTGTTCTTGCGCGTCCTTTCCAGCCACACGGCAGCGGGCGCGCAGCGGCTCGGACGAAGGGGTAGACAAAGGCGTCGGCGCTGGCGTCATGCGTGCGTAACCTGCCGGCGAGCGGGACGGAAATCCGGCAGTGAACTGCAGAACAGAGCCGTCAATGCCTTGACATGCGTCACGTTAACGTCGTGTATTTTGATACGCGTCTTCGCTGCCCATGCTGAATGCGTGGACATGTAGTTGAATCCGCGCGGTATGGCGTCAAAAAAATGTCGGAAGATGTCTTGGTAGGGGCCGATAGCTGTGCCATAGTGCACTGCAACACGAGGCTTCGCTGTTGCTCCGGGCCGTCGCCCCGGGCATGAAATGACACTGCAATCGTCTTGCCCCGAACGGTGATGGAGCGCCGTCTGGTTAGATGAGTGCGGCGTTCCCAAAATCACTCGACAGAGGGCATCTGCATCGCACATGGGTAAACTCTCCGGTACGTTCAACTGGGCATGGTGCCTGGCCCTTTCCAGTCTGGTCTTCCTGTCCGCCTGCAGCAGCGGGCCGAAGATGCGGACGGAACTGCCGCCTGGCGATCCGCTGGCCGGCTCTATGGGTCAGCCGGAATATCTGCTGGGTCCTGGCGATCTGCTGACGGTCAAGGTGTTCCAGGTCGACGACCTCGAGCGCCAGGTGCGGGTCGACAACGAAGGCCGCATCTCGCTGCCGCTGGTCGGCGACATCAAGGCGGCCGGGCTCAGCGTCAACGCATTGCAGAAGGACATCACCGAACGCTACCGCAACGGCTATCTGCAGAACCCGCAGGTGTCGGTGCTGGTCAACGAGTTCACCGGCAACCGGGTCACCGTGACCGGCGCGGTAGGCGAGCCGGGAATCTATCCGATCGCCGGGTCGGCACTGACCCTGCAGCAGGCGTTGTCGCTGGGCAAGGGCGTCAGCGATGTGGCCAGCCGCGGCAACGTGGTGGTGTTCCGCAACGTCGGCGGGCAGAAGATGCTGGCCCGTTTCGATTTGCGCGATATCCAGAAGGGCATCTCGCCGGATCCTGAAATCTACGGCGGCGACATCGTCGTGGTGTATCGCTCCGATGCGCTTGTAGTGCTGCGCACCATGGTGCAGCTGACCCCGTTCGTCATGGTCTGGCGGGCATACCGATGAGTCTCTCGAGCATGCACACCCGTACTTCTTCCGCGCCGCTTAGTCCTGCCGACATCAGCCTGCTGGACTACTGGAACGCCCTGTACCGGCAGCGCTGGCTGATCGTCGGCATCACCGCGGCGGTGGTGTTGCTGGCGCTGCTGGTAACGTTACTGATGACCCCCAAGTACCGCGCCACCAGCGTGCTGCAGATCGAGCGCGAGTCCTTGAACGTGACCAACGTGGCGAACCTGATGCCGGTGGAATCGCCGCAGGATCGCGACTTCTACCAGACCCAGTACGAACTGCTCGGCAGCCGCTCGCTGGCGCGGGCGGTGATCCGCGAGGCGCACCTGACCCAGGAGCCGACGTTCAAGCCGCTGATCGATGAGGCGCTGGAGAAGCTGCAAGGCAATGGCGATGGCCGCGCGCCGTCGCCGCAGGCGCGCGCCGCCGCCGCCGAGAACGCGCTGGTCGGTCCGGTGCTGGACGCGTTGATGATCGAGCCGGTGCGCGATTCGCGGCTGGTGCGGATCAACTTCGATTCGCCGGATCGGGTGCTGGCCGCGCGCGTGTCCAACACTTACGCGCGCATGTTCATCGCCTCGACCCAGGAGCGGCGCCTGCAGGCGTCCTCGTTCGCCGCCAAGTACCTGTCCGAGCGTCTGGAGCAACTGCGCGCCAAGGTGGAAGAGTCGGAGAAGAACGCGGTCGATTACTCCAGCAAGGAGCAGATCGTGTCGCTGGGCGACGACAAGCCGTCGCTGCCGACGCAGAACATGAGCGAATTGAACGTGCGCCTGGCGGCCGCGCAGGATGCGCGGATCAAGGCCGAGTCGGCCTGGCGCCAGGCCGGGATCGGCGACGGCATGGGCTTGCCACAGGTGATCAGCAGCCCGCTGATCCAGGGCCTGCGCACCGAGCAGGCCAAGCTGGAGGCCGACTACCAACAGAAGCTGGCCACCTTCCAGCCCGGCTATCCGGAGATGCAGCGCCTGCAGAACCAGATCGCCGAGACCAAGCGCCAGATCGGTAACGAGATCGCCAACATCCGCAGCGCGCTGAAGAACGATTACGAAGCGGCGCGGCAGCAGGAGACCCTGTTGTCCGAACGCATCTCTACCCTGAAGAACGACGAGCTGGATCTGCAGACCCGCAGCATCCGCTACAACATGCTCAGGCGCGAAGCCGACACCAACCGCCAGCTCTACGACGCGCTGCTGCAGCGCTACAAGGAGATCGGCGTGGCCGGCAACGTGGGCACCAACAATGTGTCGATCATCGACCGCGCTGACGTGCCGGGCAAGCCGAGTTCGCCGAAGATCTTGCTGAACCTGGCGCTGGCGTTCGTGTTCGGCCTGTTCTCGGCCATCGCCATCGCCTTGATCCGCTATTTCCTGCGCGAAGCCAATGCGGCGGCCGTGGCATGAAGCGCATGGCGCACAGCCTGGGGCGATGCGGCTTGATCGCGATCGCGGCGGATGCGACGACGCAGGCACATCGTCTTTTTTCTACGCAAATTCTTCAGCGAGGTGATACGTGATTCAGCTAAGTAAGGAGGTGCTCCATTATTTTCCTGACCAGTTGTACGCAGTCGTCCTTGTCTTGAATTAACACGGGCTGCCGTGGACCTGGGGTCGGTGAGGAAGTCACCGCAGCGGTCCACTGGCAGATGAGATCGAGGCTCGCATACGTCGCATGTTCCCCCGCATGCCACCGACCGAGTTTGGATGGGAATCCCGCCATGCTTCTTGCAGACCTGAGTAGCGCCACCTATACGACATCGTCCCCCCGCCTGCTGTCCAAATATGCAGCCGCCGCGGACATCCTGCTACGCGTGTCGGATCTGACGGTCATCGTCGCGGGCGCGCTGCTGACCCACCGCCTGCTGTTCTCCAGCTGGCTGCCGGAAGCGTCCTATCGGGTCGCGATCGGTACCACCTTGCTGTACGCGGTGATCTGCTTTGCGTTGTTCCCGCTGTACCGCAGCTGGCGCGGACGCGGCCTGCTGCGCGAAATGATGGTGCTGAGCCTGGCCTGCGGCGGCGTGTTCGCGCTGTTCGCGGTGCATGCGTTCGTGGTGCAGTTCGGGCAGCAGGTCTCGCGGTTGTGGATCGGCCTGTGGTTCGTCACCAGCCTGGCCACGTTGCTGGTCTCGCGCACCATGGTGCGCGGCGTGCTGAACCACCTGCGCTCGGAAGGCGTGGATGTGCAGCGCGTGGTGGTGGTGGGCCTGCGCCATCCTGTGGTCAAGATCCACAACTACCTGAGCCGCAATCCGTGGGTCGGCATGCAGCTGGTCGGCTATTTCAGCAGCGACTACGACTTGTCAGTGGCCGACCACCCGAAGAAGCTGCAGTGCCTGGGAGCAGGCACGCCGGAATCGCTGATCGACTACCTCAACAACAACGAGGTCGAGCAGGTGTGGATCTCGCTGCCGCTGGGCGAGCGCGACCACATCAAGCAACTGCTGCAGCAGATGGACCGCTACCCGATCCAGGTCAGGCTGATCCCGGACCTGTTCGACTTCGGTATGCTCAACCAGTCCGGCGACCAGATCGGCAACGTGCCGGTGATCAACCTGCGCCAAGGCGGGGTGGACCGCAACACCTACTTCGTGGTCGCCAAGGCGCTGCAGGACAAGCTGGTCGCGCTGGCCGCGCTGGCAATGCTGTGGCCGGTGATGCTGGCGATCGCGGTGGGCGTGAAGCTGAGTTCGCCAGGTCCGGTGTTCTTCCGCCAGCGCCGCCATGGCCTGGGTGGGCGCGAGTTCTACATGTACAAGTTCCGCTCGATGCGCGTGCAGCAGGAACCCAACGACGTGGTGGTGCAGGCCAAGCGCGGCGACAGCCGGGTCACGCCGTTCGGCGCGTTTCTGCGCCGCAGCAGCCTGGACGAGCTGCCGCAGCTGTTCAACGTGCTTGGTGGCAGCATGTCGGTGGTGGGGCCGCGGCCGCATGCGGCGCAGCACAACACCCACTACGAAAAGCTGATCAACCATTACATGCAGCGGCACTACGTCAAGCCGGGCATCACCGGCTGGGCCCAGGTCAACGGGTTCCGCGGCGAGACGCCCGAACTGCGGACGATGAAGAAGCGCATCCAGTACGATCTGGACTACATCCGGCGCTGGTCGCTGTGGCTGGATACGCGGATCATCGTGCTCACCGCAGTGAAGGTGCTCGGGCAGAAGACAGCCTACTGATGGGCCCGATGTACCGATATCGCGCCGACCGTCCCCACTGCCGGCGCTGCCCCGTCGTCGGCAGCGGCGGCGGCGTCGGCTGGGCCGCGTGCCGCAGCGCCATCGAGTTCGTTTGCCGCCGTGTCGTGTGCGCGGGGCGTGCCGCGTTGGCTGCGTGGCGGCGGCCGTTGTCGCAGCGTGTGGCGCCTCGCGTGGCGCAGCGAGGTGCCGCGTGCTGAACACCGCCATCGATGCCCCGCCGATGACGCTGCGCGAGCAGCGCCACAACCTGCTGATCGAGCTGGTGCTGCTGTTCGCCATCGGCTACAACTTCCTGCTCGCGGTGGTGAACGCCAAGGTGTTCCGGGTCAGCCCGGCCATGACCTATGTGGTGGAAGTGGCGATCTACGGCGCCTGTTTCCTGATCGGGCTGTGGTCGCTGGACCGCAAGCGCACGGCGATGGTGTTCACCGGCATCGGCCTGCTGGCGGTGCTGATGCTCGTGCGGCTGTTCCTGGTCTGGTCGATCGATCCCAAGTTCTTCCGCGACGCGCTGATCCCGTTCGCGTTCCTGGTGCTGGGCGCGGCCTATACCGGTTCGCTGCCCAAGCTGTTCCTGCGCATGGCGCTGGTCGTGTCGCTGGTGGCGGCGTTCGAGCTGGCGCTGCCCAATGTATACGGCGACGTGGTCAATCCCAAAAGCTACTTCGTCAATGCGCGCGGCGCCAGCGCGTCGAGTTTCTGGAACCAGGACAGCAACCTGTTCGTCAGCGCGACCCGGCCGGGCGCGCGCAACTTCCTGCCGTCTTCCAACCTGCCGCGTGCGTCCTCGGTGTTCATCGAGCCGGTGACGATGGGCAACTTCATCATCTTCTTCACCGCGATCCTGCTGACCTTCTGGCGCTGGATGCGGCCGGTGGGCATCGCCGTGTCGGTGGCGATGATCGGCTTCCTGATCGTGGCATCGGACGGGCGTTTGGCCGCCGGCACCTGCGTGATGATGGTGGCGCTGACGCCGCTGCTGCTGCGCATGGACCAGCGCCTGGGGTTCCTGATCTTCTTCGGCGTGCTGCTGGGCGCGTGGCTGATGGTGTGGGCGTCGGGCATCCAGAGCTACGAGGACACCACGCTGGGGCGGGTGTTCTTCACCGTCTATTCGATGCGCAACATGACTGCCGAGTCGTGGCTGGGCCTGGATTTCGACATGCCGTACAAATACTTCGATAGCGGCATCGCTTATTTCATCTCCTCCCAGTCGGTGGTGCTGGTGCTTGCATTCCTGCTCGCCTATTCGTTCGCGATGCTGATGCGCACGATCGAGGGCCAGCTGTTCAAGAACCTGCTGATCTTCGCCTTCGCGCTGAGCCTGCTGGTGTCCAACGGCTACTTCTCGATCAAGACCGCGGCGCTGTGGTGGTTCGTCTGCGGCTGCCTGTGGCAGATGGCGCCGAGGCGCGCAGCGCCGGATGCGTTGCCGCCGGCAAGCGACACGCCGCCGCGTGCGGCGGTGGCGACATGAGCGCGCACACGCAGGCGGTGCAGACGGTGCTGGCCGAGCAGCCGGCCCGCGCCGGCGTGCGCGGCACGCGCGATGCGCGGATCGATGCGGCCAAGGCGCTGGCGATCCTGCTGGTGGTGTTTGGCCATGCCAAGGGCATCCCGCATGCCTATGTGATCCTGGCCTACAGCTTCCACGTGCCCATGTTCTTCGTGCTGTCCGGCTGGGTCGGCGAGGCGTTCGGCAAGCGGCCGCTGGGCGTGGCGACCTGGACCAAACTGGCGCGCAGCCTGTTGCTGCCGTACCTGGGGTTCTTCCTGGTCGCTTACGCGTATTGGATGCTGACCCGCCACATCGGTTCCAAGGCGCAGCTGTGGGGCGACCGGCCGTGGTGGGAGCCGCTGCTGGGCCTGGTCAGCGGCATCGGACCCAAGCTGTACGTGATGCCGGCGCTGTGGTTCCTGCCGGCGCTGTTCGTGACCACGCTGGGCTATCTGTACCTGCGCCGGCACCTGTCGCTGGACGTGCTGGCGGTGCTGTCGCTGCTGCTGGCCTGGGGCTGGGCGATCTGGTTCCCGACCCAGGATTACCGGCTTCCGTTTGCGCTGGATGTATTGCCGGTGTCGTTGTGCTTCTTCGCGCTCGGCGCGGCTGCGGCCAAGCGCAGCGGCTGGCTGCCGACCAGTCGCACCGGCAATGCGGTGGCGGCGTTGCTGCTGGCGGCGGCGTGGTTCGCGATCGCCTGGAACAACGGCCGCGTGGACGTGAACATGATGAAGTTCGGCCATTCGCCGTTGGGGTTCCTGGCCGCTAGCCTGCTCGGCAGCGCGATGGCGCTGTGCGCGGCGCGGCTGGTGCAGGAGTGGGCGTGGGTGCAGTGGATCGGGCGCAATACCTTGCTGATCCTGTGCACGCATACGCTGCTGTTCTCGGTCATGGCCGGCGTTGCCAGTCGCACCGGCCTGGTCCGCGGCGATGCCTGGGGGCCGGCCTGGGCGGTGTCGGTGAGCGTGTTCGCGGTGCTCGCCAGCGTGCCAATGCGCGCGGTGATCGTGCGCGTGGCGCCGTGGATGATCGGGGTGCGGCGCGAGCCGGCACGGCCGGAGGCGTCCTGATGGCGCCGTCGCAATGCGGTGCGCTGGCGCACGGGAGTGTTCAATGAAGGTGGTCCACGTGGTGCGCCAGTTCCATCCGTCCGTGGGCGGCATGGAAGAGGTCGTGCTGAATATCGCGCGGCGGCATCTGCAGCAGGGCCGCGACCAGGTCGAAGTGGTGACCCTGGACCGGGTCTTTACCCGGCCGCAGGAGCGGCTCGCGCCGCGCGATGCCTACCAGGGCGTGCCGATCGTGCGCCTGCCATTCCGCGGTTCCTCGCGCTATCCGCTGGCGCCGACGGTGCTTGCGGCGCTGCGCGGCGCCGACCTGGTGCACGTGCACGGGATCGATTTCTTCTACGACTTCCTGGCCTTGACCCGGGTCCTGCACGGTACGCCGATGATCGTCTCCACCCACGGCGGTTTCTTCCATACCACCTATGCCTCGCGGCTGAAGATGCTGTGGTTCAAGACGCTGACCCGGGCCTCGGCCTGGGCCTACGCGCGGGTCGTGGCGACCAGCGAGAACGATGGCCAGGTGTTCTCGGCGGTGGTCGCGCCGCAGCGCCTGCGGGTGATCGAGAACGGCGTGGACGTGAGCAAGTTCGCCGGGCAGGGCAGCGCCACGCCGGGGCGCACGCTGATCTATTTCGGGCGCTGGTCGGTCAACAAGGGCTTGCTGGAAACGCTGGACCTGCTGCGCGCGCTGGCGGCGCAGGATCCTGCCTGGCAGCTGATCGTGGCCGGGCGCGAATACGACTTCACCCAATCCGATCTGCTGCAGGCGATCGCCGAACGCGGCCTGCAGGACCGCGTGCAGCTGCGCGTGGCGCCGTCGCAGGAGGAACTGGCGCAGCTGCTCGGCAGCGCGCAGTACTTCGTGTGCCTGTCGCGTCACGAAGGCTTCGGCCTGGCCGCGGTCGAAGCGATGAGCGCCGGCCTGTTGCCGGTGCTGAGCGACATTCCGCCGTTCGCGCGCCTGGTGCGCGAATCGGCGCAAGGCGTGCTGCTGGATCCGGCCGATCCGCAGCGCGCCGCCGCGGCGGTACACGCCTATGCCGCCGCCACCGACACGACGTTCCCCGCGCAGCGGCAAGCGGCCATGGCCTATGCGCAGCGCTACGACTGGGAGCACGTGGTCGGCGCCTATCTGGACGAATACCGCGCGGTACTGGGCAAGACGGAGGGGGGGCGATGAGCGGCGAACCGCGTTGCAGCGGCGATGCGCGCGTGCCCGGTCCGCCGATCAGCGTGCTGCTGTCGACCGAACGGCCGACCGCGACCACCAATCCCTATCTGACCCAGCTGTATGCGGCATTGCCGCAGCAGGTGCAGTTGCGTTTCTTCTCGATGCGCGCGGCGCTGCTGTCGCGCTACGACGTGCTGCACGTGCACTGGCCGGAATACATGATGCGGCATCCCACTGCCTTGGGCACGCTGGCCAAGCAGGCGTGCATGGCGCTGCTGCTGCTACGGCTCAAGCTCGGCGGGGTGCCGCTGGTGCGCACGCTGCACAACGTGGCGCCGCACGAGGACAAGGGCTGGCGCGAGCGCCTGCTGCTGCGCTGGACCGATCGCCTGACCGCACGCTGGATCCGCATCAATGCGACCACGCCGGAACGCGCGCCGGCCACCGACACCATCCTGCACGGGCACTACCGCGACTGGTACGCGGCGATGCCGCAGCCGCCGCGGGTGCCGGGACGTTTGCTGCATTTCGGCCTGCTGCGTCCTTACAAGGGCGTGGAAACCCTGCTCGCGACGCTGCAGGCCTTGCCCGATCCGGCACTGAGCCTGCGCATCGCCGGCAATCCGATCGATGCGCAGATCCGCGCCGTGGTCGAACAGGCCTGCGCCGCCGATCCGCGGATCAGCGCGCGCCTGCAGTATGTGGAAGACGACGTCCTGGCGCGCGAGGTCGCCGAGGCCGAGCTGGTGGTGCTGCCGTATCGGCAGATGCACAACTCCGGCACCTTGCTGCTGGCCTTGTCGCTGGCGCGGCCGGTGCTGGCGCCGTGGAGCGCGGCCAATGCGGCGATCGCCGACGAGGTCGGGCCGGGCTGGGTGCTGTTGTACCAGGGCGAGCTGGATGCGGCGCAACTGGCCGACGCGCTGGCGCAGGCACGGCGCCTGCCCGCCGACGCGGTGCCGGACCTGTCGCGGCGTGACTGGTGCGCGATCGGCCTGCAGCATTACCGCAGCTATCTGGATGCATGCGGCGTACGCAACGAGGCACGGGCATGAGCGCGACCGAAACCCCAGGTTCCGCCACGCCGCCGCAGCGCAGCCTCGGCGCGCGCGCGGCCGGTGGCGCGGCGGTGACCATGGCCGGGCAGCTGGCGAAGATGGTGGTGCAGTTCGGTGGCATCGTGCTGCTGGCGCGCTTGCTGACGCCCTACGACTATGGCCTGATGGCGATGGTCACCGCGATCGTCGGCATGGCCGAGATCCTGCGCGACTTCGGCCTGTCCTCGGCCGCGATCCAGGCCAAGCACGTCAGCCGCGAGCAGCGCGATAACCTGTTCTGGATCAACAGCGGCATCGGCCTGGTGCTGGCGATCGTGGTGTTCCTGTCCTCGTCGTGGATCGCGCGCTTCTATCGCGAGCCGGCGCTGCTGGGCATTTCGCAGGCGCTGGCGGTGACCTTCCTGCTCAATGGCATGACCACCCAGTACCGCGCGCATCTCAGCCGCGGGCTGCGCTTCGGTCAGGTCTCGCTGAGCGATGTCGGCGCGCAGGTCATGGGCCTGATCGCCGGCGTCGGCGTGGCCCTGGCCGGCTACGGCTATTGGGCGCTGGTGTGGCAACAGGTGGTGCAGGCGCTGGTCAACCTGGCCATCGCCGGCGTCTGCGCGCGTTGGCTGCCGCGCGGCTATCGTCGCGACGCGCCGATGCGCGCGTTCCTGAGCTTCGGCTGGAACCTGATGGCCGCGCAGCTGCTCGGCTACGCCAGCCGCAACGTCGGCCAGGTGATCATCGGCCACCGTATCGGCGCCGAGGCGCTGGGCCTGTACAACCGCGCGTTCCAGCTGCTGATGATGCCGCTGAACCAGATCAATGCGCCGGCCACGTCGGTGGCGCTGCCGGTGCTGTCGCAGCTGCAGGACGACCCGCCGCGCTTCGGCAGCTTCCTGCTGCGCGGGCAGACGGTGATGGTGCACCTGATCGTGGCGCTGTTCTCCTTCGCCTGCGCACTGGCGTTGCCGCTGATCGTGCTGGTGCTCGGCGAACAATGGCGGCCGGCGGTGCCGCTGTTCCAGGTGCTAACCCTGGGCGGCATCTTCCAGACCGCGTCCTACGCCACCTATTGGGTGTTCCTGGCGCAGGGCCTGATGCGCCAGCAGCTGGTGTATTCGGTGGTCGGGCGGGTGATGCTGATCGTCTGCATCTTCGCCGGCTCGGTCTGGGGGGTGATGGGCGTGACCATCGGCTACACGCTGGGCCTGCTGGTGATGTGGCCGCTGTCGGTCATCTGGATCGCCAAGGTGGCGCCGCAGGTGCCGGCCATGGAGTTGTTCAACAACGCCCTGCGCGCGATCCTCGGCTATGGCGCGGCAGGCGCGGCGGCGTACTTCGCCGCGCAACAGTGGGGCGGCAGTTCGCTGTGGCAGCAACTGGCGGTGGGCGGTTTGGCCATGGCGCTGGGCTGCGTGCTGGTGTTCGCGCTGTGGCCGGCATTCCGCCGCGACGTGATGGCGATCCTCAACATGCGCACCCTGTTGCGCGATGCCAGGGCCAAGCGATGACGTGCGCGCAGTCGATTTTCCCCGAACACCCTTCCCGCAAAGGAGCGATGGCATGAGCGATTCTTCCGCGTCGGCGACGCTCGCTGCGGCACCGGCGGCGTCCCTTGCCGGACGTCCGCCGTGCTATCTGGTGCTGTCCGCGCACGACTACCGCACGCCGCGCCGCGCCAATATCCACTTCATCGCCGACGAGCTTGCCAAGCGCGGCACCACGCGCTTCTTCTCGCTGCGCTACAGCCTGCTGTCGCGGCTCAAGGGCGACCTGCGGCTACCGCTGGACGCCACCGCCAACAGCGTGGTCGAGCACAACGGCGTGGAGTGCTACCTGTGGCGCGCGCCGTTGCACCCGTTCAACACGCGGCGGCGCTGGCTGCGACCGCTGGAAGACCTGATGTTCAAGCTGTACGCGGCCAAGCCGCCGGCCACGCTGCTGCGCTGGATGCGCGAGGCGGACGTGATCGTGTTCGAAAGCGGCATCGCGGTGGCCTTCATCGAACTGGCGGCACGCATCAACCCGACCGCACGCAAGGTCTACCGCGCTTCCGACGGCCTGAGCACGATCAACGTCGCCGACTACATCGAGCGCGAGTTCGCGCGCGTGGCGCCGAGCCTGGACGTGATCGCGCTGGTGTCGCCGGCGATGGCCGAGGAGATTTCCAGCCGCCACAACGTGTTCCATGTCGGGCATGGGGTGGACCACAACCTGGACACGCTCGGCGATCCGTCGCCGTACGCCGAGGGCATCCATGCGGTGGCGGTCGGCTCGATGCTGTTCGATCCGGAATTCTTCGTCGTCGCCAGCCGCGCCTTCCCGCAGGTGACTTTCCACGTAATCGGCTCTGGCATGGGCCGCGCGCCGGGCTACGGCGACAACGTGGTGGTGTACGGCGAAATGAAGCACGCCGAGACCATCGGCTACATCAAACACGCGCGCTTCGGCATCGCGCCGTATGCCTCCGAGCAGGTGCCGGTGTATCTGGCCGACAGCTCAATGAAGCTGCTGCAGTACGATTTCTTCGGCCTGCCGGCGGTGTGCCCGAACGCGGTGGTGGGCAGCTACCAGTCGCGCTTCGGCTATACGCCGGGCGACGAAGCTTCGATCGTCGCGGCGATCGGGAAAGCGCTGCACGCGCCGCACGTGCGCCACCGCCAATGCCTGAGCTGGTCCGAAACCACCGACCGCGTCCTGGATCCGTCGGCGTATCCGGAAACCCGGCTTTTCGCAGGCGATGCCGCCTGATCAGTACCGATTCGCCGTCGAGCGCCATGCGCGCACCAACAGGAGGGTCTTGCATTGTCCGCATTACAAAAATGGATCGATTACACTGAGCGCCGCGCCTTGTTCTGGTGGAAGCCGAAGAACGGGGAGATCAACGTGGGCGATCACCTGTCCAAGATCATCGTGTCCAACGTGCTGGGGCAGCGCGACCGGACCCTGCTGGACAAGCGCGACAAGCGCAAGCGTCTGATCGCGATCGGCTCGGTGTTGCATTTCGCCAGCGATGGCGACACGGTGTGGGGCAGTGGCGTCAACGGCAAGATCCGCGCCGACCGCCATACCTTCCGCACGCTCGACGTGCGCGCCGTACGCGGACCCAGGACCCGCGCCTTCCTGTGCGAGCGCGGCCTGGACGTGCCGGAGATCTACGGCGACCCCGGGCTGCTGATGCCGCTGTTCTTCCCGCGCGAAGCGCTGGCGCCGCCGACCGCGCGGCAGCCGTTCCTGATCGTGCCGCACTTCAACGAGCCGTCGGACAAATATGCGCGCTACAATCACCAGCTGGTGCTGCCGAACCGGCAGCCGGCCGGGTTCGTGCGGCAATTGCTGGCCGCGGAACTGGTGATTTCCAGTTCCTTGCACGGCCTGATCCTGGCCGAAGCCTATGGCGTGCCGTCGGTGTACCTGGACTGGGGCAACGGCGAGGATCGGTTCAAGTACGACGACTATTACCACGGCACCGGGCGCATGCAGTGGCATGCCGGCCACAGCGTGGAGGAGTGCCTGGCCCTGGGCGGCAATGTCCCATTCGATCTGAATGCCGTGCAGCGCGGCCTGTTGGACAGTTTTCCTCATGACCTCTGGTGACCCACAAGCCGAACCCCGGGAGGTGATGGCGCTGGGCGGCTATCCGATCCTACGCACCACCGAAGCGGCGTTCGCCGATGCGCTGTTCCAGGCGCAGGCGCATGGCGAGCAGCGCCTGGTGTTCTTCGCCAACACCAACTTCGTGGTGCAGTGTCAGGCGCTGCGCGCGCGGCTGCGCGCGCCGGGCGTGCGCATCGTCAACGACGGCATTGGTATGGACCTGGGCGCGCTGCTGGTGCATGGCCGCCGCTTCGCCGGCAACCTCAATGGCACCGACCTGATTCCGTACCTGTGCCGGCACAGCCGGCGGCCGCTGCGCTTCTTCCTGCTGGGCGGGCGTCCGGGCGTGGCCCAGGCCGCTGCGCAGACGCTGCGGCAGACGCTGGGCCAGGACGTGGTCGGGACCTGCGACGGCTATGCCGAGTTCGCCGCCGCGGGCGCCGCCCTGGCCGGGCGCATCAACGCCAGCGGCGCCGACGTGGTGTTGGTGGCGTTCGGCAATCCGCTGCAGGAAAGCTGGATCCTCGAGCATGCAGCGCAGCTGGATGCGCGCTTGCTGTTCGGGGTCGGCGCGTTGCTGGATTTCCTGTCCGGCAACGCCCAGCGCGCGCCATCCTGGGTGCGCCGGCTGCACATGGAGTGGATGTACCGCCTGTTGCGCGAACCGCGACGCCTGCTCAAGCGCTATAGCTGGGACCTGCTGGTGTTCTTCGGCGTCTGCCTGCGCAACGGCCGGCACCTGGGCTAGGCAGCCGTGGCTAGCCGGTGGCCGCCGGCGCGTATCGATCGCCGGGACGGCCAACGCGTCGGTGGTCTAGCCCAAGCCCGCCGGCAGGCATTAAAATGCGCCATGTCTACGAAATCGTCCATTCGCATCGCTACCTTGCTGCGCGACCTGTCGCTGCTGCCGCACCCGGAAGGCGGGCGCTATGCGCGCGTGCACACCTCCGCGTTGCAGGTCCAGCACGGGGGCACCACGCGCCCGGCCTGCACTGCGATCCGCTTCCTGCTGGTGCGCGGGGAGTGCAGCGATTGGCACCGGATCGATGCCGACGAAACCTGGCAATGGGAGGAGGGCGGTGCGCTGGACTTGCTGAGCTTCGATCCGCAGCATGGCCTGCAGCGCTACCGGATGGACGCCAGCGAGCGCGGCGGCCTGCCCGCCGTGGTGATCCCGGCCGGCAGCTGGCAGGCGGCACGGCCGCTGGACGACTACAGCCTGGTGCGCTGCGTGGTGACGCCAGGCTTCCTGTGGGAACGCTTCGAATTGCTGCCCGCCACCGATCCGCTGGTCGCATACCTGCCCAAGCTGGCAGGCTGAACATCACTGGCGCCGCGCGATCTGCGGCGTCGCGCCATGTTGCTGAGGAGTGCTGCGATGCCGTTGGCGAACGCGTTGAGAGGCATCGGGGGCGCTATTGCTGGTGTTGGCGGTACCGTCAGTGGCGCAGGTAGTCGACCTGGATCGGGTGTTGGTGACCGGGCGCCAGCCAGGCGGCTGTGGCAGGTGCGCCGCGGCGACCACATGCCGTGGATCCTGGGCACGCTGTCGCCGCTGCCCAAAGGCATGCTATCTGGCCCGCGACGCCAACGTGCAAAAGAGGTGATCGCGCCTTGAGCGCGCGATGTGCGGCGTGCCGATTGCCCGGCGACGCCACACATGCCGCACCACCAACGCGGATTGCGCTCAGCCGGCCGCGGTGCACGGCGGATTGGCGCCGGCCGCCAGTTGCGGCCAGCGCGCCAGGATCGCCGCGCGTATGCCGGCGGCGTCGATGCCGGCTTCGGCCAGCAACTGCTCGCGGCTAGCATGGTGCTGGAACGCGTCTGGCAGTCCCAGGTGCAGCAGCGGGCGCAGCACGCCTTCGGCATTGAGCAGTTCGGCCACGCCGGCGCCGGCGCCGCCGGCCACCACGTTGTCCTCGATGGTCACGAAGCCGTCGTGGCTGCGCGCAAGCTCGAGCAGCAGCGCGCGATCCAGCGGCTTGACGAAGCGCATGTTGACCACGCTCAGGCCCAGCTCGCGGCCGACCTGTTCGGCCGCGGCCACGGTCGATCCGAATGCCAGCAGCGCCAGCGTGGCGCCCTGGACGCGCAGTTGCGCCTTGCCGATCGGCAGCGTCTCCAGGGCGGTGCCGGGCGCCACGCCGGGACCGATGCCGCGCGGATAGCGCACCGCGGCCGGGCCGGCGTGACGCAGGCCGGTGCTGAGCATCTGCCGGCACTCGGCTTCGTCGGCCGGGGCCATCAGCACCAGGTGCGGCACGCAGCGCAGGAAGCTCAGGTCCAGGTTGCCGGCATGGGTGGCGCCGTCGGGGCCGACCACGCCGCCGCGGTCGATCGCGAACAGCACATCGAGCTGCTGCACCGCCACGTCGTGCACCAGCTGGTCGTAGCCGCGTTGCAGGAAGGTCGAGTAGATCGCCACCACCGGCTTGGCGCCCTGCGTGGCCATGCCCGCCGCCAGCGTCACCGCATGCTGCTCGGCGATCGCCACGTCGAAGTAGCGCTGCGGGTATTCCTTGCTGAAGCGCACCAGGCCCGAGCCTTCGCGCATTGCCGGGGTGATCGCCAGCAGCGCCGGTTCGGCCGCGGCCATGTCGCAGATCCAGTCGCCGAACACGTCGGTATAGGTCGTTGCCTTGGCGCCCGGCTTGGACACCAGGCCTTTGCTGGGATCGAACGGGCCAACCGCGTGGTAGCCGATCTGGTCGCCCTCGGCCAGCTCGTAGCCCTTGCCCTTGGTGGTGATCACGTGCAGCAACTGCGCACCCTTCAACGTCTGCAGGGTCTTCAGCGCGCCGATCAGCGCCGGCAGGTCGTGGCCGTCGATCGGCCCGGTGTAGTGGAAGCCCATCTCCTCGAACAGCGTGGACGGCACGAACATGCCTTTCCAGTGCTCCTCCCAGCGGCGCACGAAACGCGCGGTGGGATTGTTCTTCTTGTCGCCGAGGATCTTCTTGCCGCCCTCGCGGATCGCATTGAGGGTCTTGCTGCCGCTCATCCGGCCAAGCATCTTGGTGACCCCGCCGACCGCTTCGGAGATCGACATGCGGTTGTCGTTGAGGATCACCAGCAGGTTCGGTTCCGGGTCCATGCCGCCGGCGTGATTCAGTGCCTCGTAGGCCATGCCGGCGGTCATCGCGCCGTCGCCGATCACCGCCACCACCTTGCGCTCGTCGCCGGCGCGCTGCAGCGCGATGGCCATGCCCAGCGCCGCGGAGATCGAGGTGGAGGAATGACCGACGCCGAAGGTGTCGTACTCGCTCTCATCGCGCTTGGGAAACGGCGCCACGCCGCCGGCCTGCTTGACCGAATGGATCTGGTCGCGGCGCCCGGTCAGGATCTTGTGCGGATAGGTCTGATGGCCGACATCCCACACCAATCGATCGACCGGGGTGTCGTAGAGATAGTGCAGGGCCACGGTGAGTTCGATCACGCCCAGCCCGGCGCCGAAATGGCCACCGCTCTTGCCGACGCACTCGATCAGGTAGGCGCGCAGTTCCTCCGCGATCGCCGGCAGTTCCGACTCCTCGAAGCGGCGCAGTTCTGCGGGGATCTGGATGCGCGCAAGGCGCGGATAGCGGGTGGGGTCGATCATCGGGATTCGGGTTCAGCGGACCGTCCATTTTCCTCCCCATTCCGGGCACGGGCAAGCAACCCATTCAGTTGCGCACGGGCGCGGGCCAGGCTGGACGGGAGGTGCGGCAATCCGTCGCAGTGCGCGGCGGCGTGCGGTTCAGAGCGACAGCTTGGAGCGCTTGGGCAATTGCGCCTTCAGGAACGACATCTGGTCGGCGAGGATGTTGCGGTTGGACAGGATCAGGTGCTCGATCCAGCTCGGCCGGTAAGGCACCGCCAGCAGCGGCATCGAGGCCTGCTGCGGGGTGCGGTTGCCCTTGCGCGAATTGCAGTGGAAACACGCGGTGACCACGTTCTCCCAGGTGTCGCGGCCGCCCTTGGACACCGGCATGACATGGTCGCGGGTCAGGTGCGGGCGGCTGAACTGCTGGCCGCAGTACAGGCACAGCTGCGCGTCGCGGGCGAACAGCGCGGTGTTGGTCAAGGTGGGCGTGGGATCGAGTGCACGCGAGCGCGCATGGCCGCGCGCGGCGATGATCGGATGCAGGTGCAGCACGCTGCGCTCGCCGCTGGCGCGCGACATGCCGCCATGGATGTGCATGCACGGCTCGCCCAGGGTCCAGGCCACCGCGCCGCGCGCATACAGGCAGGCGGCCGATTGCCAGTTGATCCAGTCCAGTACCCGGCCATGCGCATCCAGCGACAGCAGTCGCACCGAAGGCAGATGGGCGTGAACAGGGGGAGGCGGCAACGACGCGTCGCCGGCCGAAGCGGCAAAGGCTCCGGTATCGATCAGACCAAGCGTTGTTGTGTCTGTCTCCATCGGGAAAACAGCTTATACCCGATTGTTGACGATTTGTGTATCCAAGCAGGACCGATCCGTGCGACCGGCGCGTTGCGCCGCCGGTCGCGCAGCGCGCGCTGCTCAGAAGTGCGCGTCGGACATCGCCATCAGCGGTTCGGCACCGGCCTCGATCACCGCGGCGTGGGTCAGCGTGCGCGGCAGCAGCTTGGCGTAGTAGAAGCGCGCGGTCTCGCGCTTGGACTGCTTGAACGTCTCGCTGTGCGCCGATGCATCCGCCGCGGCGACGCTGCGCGCCCACCAGTAGGCCAGCACCACGTAGCCGGAATAGAACACATAGTCGTAGCTGACCGCGCCCAGTTCGTCGGCGTTGCCGGCGGCGCGCTGCAGGATGCGCTTGGTCAGCGCCGCCCATTCGCCGGCCTTCGCACGCAGTGGGCCGACGAACTCGGCCAGCGCCGGGTTGTCCCCATGTTCGGCGGCGAAGGCCTCGATCTGCGCCAGGAACAGCTTCAGCCCCGCGCCCTGGCTGGACGCGGTCTTGCGTCCGATCAGGTCCAGCGCCTGGATGCCGGTGGTGCCTTCGTACAGCGTGGTGATGCGGGCGTCGCGCGCCAGCTGCTCCATGCCGTGCTCGTGGATGTAGCCGTGGCCGCCGAAGCACTGCAGCGCGTGATAGGTGTTCTCCACGCTCCATTCGGTCTGGCAGGCCTTGGAGATCGGGGTCAGGAAACTGACCAGCACATCGGCCTGCTCGCGCTCGGCCGGATCCTGCGCGTGGTGGGCGATATCGATCAGGGTCGCGGCGTGCAGCGCCAGCAGGCGGCTGCCTTCGGTCAGCGCCTTCACCGTCAGCAGCATGCGGCGCACGTCCGGGTGCACCAGGATCGGGTCGGCCGGCTTGTCCGGCAGCTTGGCGCCGGTTAGCGAGCGCGACTGCAGACGCTCGCGCGCATAGCGCAGGGCGTTCTGGTAGGCGCGCTCGGACAGGCCGATGCCCTGGAGGCCGACGCCGAGCCGTGCTGTGTTCATCATCGTAAACATTGCCTGCAGGCCCTTGTGCGGCTGGCCGACCAGGTAGCCCTCGGCACCATCGAAGTGCATCACGCAGGTGGCCGAGCCGTGGATACCCATCTTGTGCTCCAGCGAGCCGCAGCGCACCGCATTGCGCTCGCCGACGCTGCCGTCGCGGGCGACCTTGAACTTCGGCACCACCAGCAGCGAAATGCCCTTGGCGCCGGCCGGCGCATCCGGCAGCCGCGCCAGCACCAGGTGCACGATGTTGTCGGTGAAGTCGTGCTCGCCGGCGGTGATGAAAATCTTGGTGCCGCTGACCGACCAGCTGCCGTCGGCATTGGGTTCGGCGCGGGTCTTGAGCAGGCCCAGGTCGCTGCCGCAGTGCGGCTCGGTCAGGCACATGGTGCCGGTCCAGCGTCCGTCCACCAAGGGCTTCAGGAACACCTCCTGCTGCCAGGCCTCGCCGTGCTGCTTCAGCGCCTCGACCGCGCCATGCGACAGCAGCGGGAAGTTGCCCCAGGCCAGGTTGGCCGCGTTGACCATCTCGTTGAGTGGCACGCCCAGGGTATGCGGCAGGCCCTGGCCGCCGAACTCGGTGGCCGCGGTCAGCCCGGTCCAGCCGCCCTCGGCGAACTGCCGGTAGGCCTCGCGGAAACCGGGCGCGGTGGTGACGGCGCCAGTTGCGGTGTCCAGCGTGCAGCCATGCTCGTCGCCGACCCGGTTCAGCGGCGCCAGCACGCTGCCGGTGAAGCGCGCGGCTTCCTCCAGCACGGCATCGACCACGTCGGTGGTGGCCTCGGCATAGCCGAGGCGGGCGAACAGCGCTTCCACCTGCAGCACGTCGTGCAGCGCGAAGCGCAGGTCGGTCAGCGGGGCTTGGTAGGTGCTCATGCGGTCGCTCGAACAGAGGCCGCGGCGCGGCCGAGGTGTGCAGGATACTACGGCGTATGGATGTGGGGCGGGGATTCGAGATTGGGGAATGGGGATTCGTAACGGCCGTCGCTTGGAGTGGATGGATCGGAGGCCCGCCGTTGGCTTTTACGAATCCCCAATCCCAATTACGAATCCCGGCTTTGAATCACGGCTCCCCACTTACCGTCACTGTCGCGGTCATGCCGGCGCCCAGGATCGTATTCGGCGGCACGCTGGCCGGATCGATGCGTACCCGCACCGGCACCCGCTGCGCCAGACGGATCCAGTTGCAGGTGGGGCTGACGTCGGCGAGCAGGGAGGCGCTGGTCGGGTTGTCGCTGTCGCCAATGCCGCGGGCGATGCCTTCGACCTTGCCGTGCAGCTGCACCCCGCCGCTCATCAGGCGGATGTCGGCGCGGTCGCCGACGTGCACCCGCGGCAGCTTGGTTTCCTCGAAATAGCCATAGATCCACAGGTCGCGCAGATCGTCGCTGCCCGGCGGGGTATGCGCGACGATCTGCTGGAACAGATCGCGGTTGACGCTTTCCAGTCGCAAATGCAGACCGGGCAGCGGCGCGCGCGCACCCAGTGTGGTCTGTCGGCGCAGTTGCTCCAGCAGGCGCCGGCGATGTCAGCGCGTGCCGATCACCGGCGGCACGAACACGAACGCCACGCTCACCGCCAGCGTGCCCAGCAGCAGCGGCACCACGCTGTTGAAGGTGGCGACGGCATTGAAACTCGGTGTCGGCTGCACCGCCAGGATCGAGATGAAGGCCAGATTGGTGCCGGTGGCGAAACCGAACAGCGCCGGCTTGGAGGCCAGCAGCGTGCGCAACCGCGGCGCGGCTGCCGTGCCGGGCGTGTGGCGGCGACATCGGCGCCGTGTGCGTTCACGCCGGGTCCTCCATGCTGCGCAGCAATTTCTTCAGCAGCGCTTCCAGCTGCGTCAGTTCGGCGCGCTGCAGGTGCTGCGTGTAGGCGCTGAGGTGCACGAACACGTCGGGCATGAGGGAAACCCGGATGCTTCTGGCCGGTGACGTCCAGGCGTTGCTCGGTGGCAGCGAAGCGGCTCATGGCTGGTTGGACATCTATTACATATCTAGGTCACAGCGGGCGCACGAAGCGAGGGCAGCACCGCGCCGCGTTGGCGCGGTGGGATGAGGCTAGCGCAGGACGCCGTCCAGCCCGGGCGCGGGGTTGAGCATATTGCGCGTATCGATTTCGAACTTGCGCTGCTTCTTCTGTTCCGGCGTGGCGTCGATGCTGCCCTTGAGCGTGTAGTCGAGGCTGCGGCGGCCGGCCAGCGCATCGGCGACGGCGAGGCGGGCAGCCGAACTCGGGCGCAGCGCGGCGCTGACCACGTCCGCGGTTTCAGGTCCGATCGAGATCGCGGGCGCGAGCTGCAGGGTCCCGGCGGCTTCGCCGCCCACGCCCAGGTCCAGGCGCACGCGGTCGTAGCGCATCGTGATGCTGCTGTAGTTCTGCAGACGCAGTTCCACTTTCCAGCTGCCGTCCATGTTGACGGTGAGCTGTTGCAGGCTGGCCGCGGGGTCGGACACGCGGCGCACCATGCCGTCGCCGCAGGCGGCCAGCAGTGCAGCGCACAACACGAGCAAGCCGAAGCGAAGCCGCTGACGCATGACCGGATTCCAGGACGTGAAGACCGGCGAAGAATACTACGGCGCCAGCGTACCCAGCGTGGGGCCGGCGCCCAGCTGGACATCCGCGCCCGCGCTGCCGTGCAGCTGCGGTTTGCGCGGGTCCAGCCAGGCCGCGGCATCGGGTCGCTGGCGACCCGTTGCCGCAGCTGTGTCCGGCCCGGCCTCCGTGCCCCATTCCCCTTGCCTTCCCGTGGGTCGGTGGTGTCCGGGATCTGTGAGACGCGACTGGCACGCGGGACACGCCGATGCTGGCGCTGGCCAGGTGTCCGGATCGGACGCCTGTGCCGACAACGTCATCGGCGCAGCAGCCACGACGCTGCTGCGCTGGTTGCGTCGCCGGGCCCGCGGCGGCCTGGCCCATGACCATCGCCAGCGGCATCCGTGTCCGTGCGTGGACCCAGGCCGCCGAGGACGCCATCAGCATGCGCGGCGCCGCCGCTTGGCGCAGTCGCTGCTAGCCATGCCGGCCGGTAGGGGGAATCCGCAATGCCACACTTGCCCAATCCCGAGCGCATCGCTATGATGCGCGTCCCCGCACCGGTACTGCCGCGTTGCGCAGTGGCCGAGTAGCTCAGTTGGTAGAGCAGGGGATTGAAAATCCCCGTGTCGGCGGTTCGATTCCGTCCTCGGCCACCATATTTATCAAGGCTCTACAGCGATGCAGAGCCTTTGTCTTTTTTGGCTTGCACCGAATTTGCACCGATCCGTCGTGGTGCGATGACCGCAGTGCTGCCACGCAGGTCGCACCCGGCGCGCCATGCGTCAACGGAATGCCGGAACTGTGACGGGCCATCGCCGATACCGCATTGTGTGCCGATTTCCGCATCCAGGCTGGTCTGTTCATGCTATCGCTGGCGGCCGTGGTCGTGTGCACGTTCGTAGACAAGAGCATGAATTTGGGCTTTGTCGGGATGTAGCGCTCAACTATGCGGCGCGGATGTCGTAATCATTAGCACATGGTTAATCTGGGAGTGAGCTAATGCACAGGAACTTCACGCGGGGGTGTGTGTTGGCCTTTTCATTGGCTGTGGCCGCTGGCGCTAGCGCCGCGCCGACGGCGAGCAGGCCGGATGCTACTCCCTATCAGGGCGGTCTCAATCCAGGCGCGCCGTATATCGAGCAGGTCGGCTCCGAGTGCGTGATGGTCAACGTGTACCTAGAGCAGCGCGACGGTGTCGCCCAACAGGTCATCCTGCGCGAGCCGGTGGAATGCAGCAACGGCAACCAGGGCAAGGATCTTGCCGTGGCCCACGTGTCCAACTAGCAAGCGTCGGCCTGGCACGCTGGCGGGTTGCTCATTTTCGGCGATTGCCGCCGCACCGGGCGAGGCCTGTTGCGCTCGCGGCCGGGTGCGCCGCGTTGCATGCATTGCCGCCGCGCTTTGCCCGGCATGGGCCATCCGCACCTTGCTTGCGTAGTGTTGGCCTGTCGTAACGGCCTGGCCGTCGCGTGCGACATGGCGTGCCGCCGCAGCGGCCGTTGTCCGCAGGCCTGCGCGAAGGCTGCGCTTTACATCGCCGCGCCGCTGCTGCATAAGTCTGGTCTTCTCTAAATTTTTGCAGGGCCGTTCGCATGCGTCATCCATCGATCGCGGTGCTGCTGGCCTGCCTGCTGTGCCTGGCGCTGCCGGCGCGGGCTACGCAGCCGGTGCGCTCCGTCGCCGAGTTCGATCTTGGCCGCTACGCCGGGCAATGGCACGAAATCGCGCACCTGCCGGTGTCGTTCCAGAAGAAGTGCGTCGCCGACATCACCGCCGCCTATGTGCTGCGCGAGGACGGGCTGATCGGCGTGCGCAATGTCTGCCGCACCGGCAAGGGCGACCTGCTTGCCGCCGAGGGCGTAGCGCGGCGGGTGGCGGGCCATCCCGGGCGGCTTCAGGTGCGGTTCGCGCCGGATTGGCTGGCCTGGGTGCCGCTGGTGTGGGCCGACTACTGGGTGATCGCGCTGGATCCGGAGTATCAGTGGGTGCTGATCGGCGAGCCGGACCGCAAGTATCTGTGGGTGCTGTCGCGTTCGCCGCGGATGCCGCGCGCGCTGTTCGAGCAGATCAAGGCCACGGCAACGGCGATGGGCTACGACCTGGATCGGTTGTTGGTGGTTGCGCCGCTGGACTGAACCGCCTGCCGTCTGCGTGCATGCGCGGCGCGGGGCCGCTAACTGGCGAAGCAGACGCGGGCCGCATCGAGCAGTCGCGCGCTGGCGCCGTCCATCAGCAGTTGGCGCGGCGTATGCCCGCCGAGCTGCGCGTGGCTGCTGTTGAGCCACTGCGACAGCGCGGCACTGTCGCCGCCGCAGCCGTTCCAGACCAGGCAGATCAGCTCGCCGACATCGAGCAGGTGCTCCTTGCGCAACTGCGCCAGCGTGTCCGCATCGCGCGCCAGCCAGTCGATCACGCGCTGCGCGTCTGCGGTGGAGCCGTAGGTGGCGCCGTCGATCAGGGACAGCAGGTTGGTCGAGCGCGCCAGTTGGCCGGCCCTGGCGCGCTCGGCACGGCGCATGCCCTGCAGCACCGCCTTGATACGTTGTTCGTTGGAGGTGGGCGGCGACATGCGGATGCGGTGACCATGCGTGATGGCGTGTAGGTGTACCGCATTCATTCTGTACGCAGCGTCACCTCGCCATCGGCAACCCGCGCGCGCAGGCGGTCGCCGGGCGCGAGCTGCGCGGTCGAGCGCACCAGCGTGCCGTCGTCGACCCGGGTCAGGATCGCGTAGCCGCGGGTCACCGTGGCCAGCGGGCTGACCGTTTCCAGCGCGCGGGCCAGTGCGCGCAGGCGCTGCGTGTCGGCCTGCAGTTGCCGCGCCATCGCCGCCTGCGGGCGCCTGCCGAGCGCGAGCAGGCGCTCGCGCAGTGCGGCCAGGCGCCGTTGCGGCTGTGCCGCGCGCAGCACTGCGGCGGCATGGCGCAGGCGTGCGCCGCGGCGTTCGTGCTGCTGCCGCCACAACGCCAGCAGCCGCCGCGCCGCATCCTGCTGGCGGCGCTTCAGCAATTGCAGTTGCGCCTGCGGGCTCTGCGCCTGCAGCCGCAGCAAGGCGCGGTCGGCGCGCTGCATCGCCTGGCGCAGGCGGTGCTGCTGCCACTGCAGCAGCCGCGCGTGCTGGCCGCGCAGGCGCGCGGCGAGGTCGCGCTGGTCGGGGGCGAGCAGTTCCGCGGCGACCGACGGCGTCGGCGCGCGCAGATCGGCGGCGAAGTCGGCCAGGGTCACGTCGGTCTCGTGGCCGACCGCCGACACCACCGGCGTAGCCGCGGCGGCGATCGCCCGCGCCAGGCGTTCGTCGTTGAACGCCCACAGATCTTCCAGCGAGCCGCCGCCGCGGGTCAGCAGGATCGCGTCGTAACGGCCGCTGGCATCGGCGCGCTGCAGCAGCGAGGTGAGTTGCGCGGCGGCGCTGTCGCCCTGGACCAGGCTTGGCAGGATATCCACCTGCAGCAGCGGCAGGCGCCGGCCGAGCACGCTCAGCACGTCGCGCACCGCCGCGCCGCTGGGCGAGGTGATCACCGCCAGGCGGCGCACGAATGCGGGCAGGGCGCGCTTGCGCTCGCTGGCGAACAGGCCCTCGGCGGCGAGCCTGGCCTTGAGTTCCTCGAACGCGCGGCGCAGCGCGCCTTCGCCGGCTTCCTCCAGGTGATCCAGCACCAGTTGGTAGTCGCCCCGCGCTTCGTACAGGGTCAGCCGGCCGCGCGCGAGCACGCGCAGGCCTTCGCGCGGAACGAACTTCAGCCATTGGCTTTTCGGCTTGAACAGCGCACAGCGCACCTGCGCGCGCGCATCCTTCAAAGTGAAGTACAGATGGCCGGACGAGGGCCGGGTGACGTTGCCCAGCTCGCCTTCCACCCAGGCCAGCGGGAACGCGCTTTCCAGCAGGTCGCGCGCCAGCGTGTTGAGCTGGCTGGGGCTGAGGATCTGGTCGTCGCGATCGGGCATGCGGGCGGTGCGTGGGCGTGCGGGTCGCCTATCCTCGCACGTCGCCGTGAGCGGCCGGTCGCGGCAATGCGGCCTCGCTCACGGACGCTTGGTCCGCATGCTGCGCCAGCGCCCACTGCACGTGCTCGCGCACCAGCGGCGAGCCATGTTGCGCGCGCGCGTCGAGCGCGGCCAGTACCTGCGGCGTGGTCGGCGCATTGCCCAGTGCCACCGCCAGGTTGCGCAGCCAACGCTCGTGGCCGCTGCGGCGGATCGCGCTGCCTTCGGTGCGGCGCAGGAACTCGTCCTCGTCCCAGGCGAACAGCTGCGCCAGCGTGGCCCGGTCGAGCGCGTTGCGGGCGCGGAAGTCGGGTTCGTCGCTGCGCTTGGCGAACTTGTTCCAGGGGCATACCAACTGGCAGTCGTCGCAGCCGAAGATGCGGTTGCCGATCGCCGGGCGCAGTTCCTCGGGAATCGCGCCCTCGTGCTCGATGGTGAGGTAGGCGATGCAGCGACGCGCGTCCAGCCGGTACGGGGCGACGATCGCCTGGGTCGGGCACACCTCGATGCAACGCGTGCAGGTACCGCAGTGCGCGCTGGCCGGCGGATCGATCGGCAGCGGCAGATCGACGTAGATTTCGCCGAGGAAGAACCAGGAGCCGCCGTTGCGGTCGATCAGGCAGGTGTGCTTGCCGATCCAGCCCAGGCCGGCGTCGCGCGCCAGGGCGCGCTCCAGCACCGGTGCCGAATCCACGAACACGCGATGGCCGAACGGGCCGATCTCGGCCTGGATGCGCTCGGCCAGCTTCTGCAGGCGGTTGCGCATCAGCTTGTGGTAGTCGCGGCCCAGCGCGTAGCGGGCGACGTAGGCGCGTTCGCCGTCGCGCAATGTCTCCCAGGCCGAATCGTCGTCGTTGCGCCCGTAGTCCAGGCCGACCGAGATCACCCGCAGCGTGCCTGGAATCAATTCGGCCGGACGCGCGCGCTTGTCGCCGTGCTGCGCCATCCACTGCATCGTGCCGTACAGGCCTTGCGCCAGCCAGTCGCGCAGATGCGCTTCGTCCTGTTGCAGTTCGATGCCGGCGATGCCGCAGCGCTGGAAGCCGAACTCGCGCGCCAGCGCACGGATGCGCGCAGCAGCGGTGCGGGGATCGGCGGGGGCGACGTTGCTGGACATGGCGCAAGTATAGAATCTCGCGCATGTCCAACTCGTTCGATCTCTACGACACCGCCGCCGCGCGGCGCATCGATGCGCAGGCCACGGCCTTGCTCGGCGGCGATGGCTACCCCCTGATGCAGCGCGCCGGCCAAGCCGCCTGGCAGACGCTGCTGCAGCATTGGCCGCAGGCGCAGCGCATCCTGGTGGCCTGCGGCAGCGGCAACAACGGCGGCGACGGCTATGTGTTGGCACGGCTCGCGCACTGCGCCGGGCGCCGCGTGCGCGTGCTGCAGTTGTCCGGCCCGCAATCGGCGTTGGCGCAGCGCGCCTGCACCGACTACATCGGTGTCGGCGGCCGCATCGAGGTGTTCGATGCGGCGCTGGCGGGGGCCGACGTGGTCGTCGATGCGCTGCTCGGCATCGGTCTCAACCGCGCGCCGGACGCCGAACTGGCCGCCTTGCTCGGCGCGCTTGCCGGACTCGGCGCGCCGGTGCTGGCGCTGGACGTGCCCAGCGGCGTGGATGCCGAACACGGCAGCGTGCCCGGTGCGGTATTGCCGGCGACGCTGACTGTGCAATTCATCGTCGCCCACGCCGGCTTGCACACCGGAGCGGCGCTGAACAAGGTCGGCGCTACTGCGCTGGCGACGCTGGAGGTGCCGGCCGCTGCGTTCGATGGCTGCGTGGTGCAGGCGCAGGCCTGGACCAGCGCGGCGCTGGCCGCGCGCCTGGCGCCACGCCGGCGCGACAGCCACAAGGGGGATTCCGGGCATGTGCTGTGCATCGGTGGCAACCTCGGCAGCGGCGGTGCGGTCATGCTCACTGCCGAAGCGGCATTGCGTAGCGGTGCCGGGCTGGTTAGCGTGGCGACCCGCGCCGCGCATGTCGCGCCGCTGCTAGCGCGATGTCCGGAGGCGATGACGCACGCGGTCGAGGACGGCGCCGCGCTGGCGCCGCTGTTGCGCAAGGCGAGCGTGCTCGCGCTGGGACCCGGACTGGGCCAGGACGGATGGGCGCAGGAACTATGGCGGCTGGCGTTGGCGGCCGAATTGCCGGTGGTGATCGACGCCGATGCGCTGAACCTGCTGGCACAGGCGCCGCGCGTGTTGCCGAACGCGGTGCTGACCCCGCATCCGGGCGAAGCCGGGCGCCTGCTCGGCATTGCCGCCGCCGAGGTGCAGCGCGACCGCTTCGCCGCCGCCGCCACACTGGCCAAGCGCTACCAGGCAGTGGTGGTATTGAAAGGCGCCGGCAGCATCGTCGCCGCGCCGGGACAGGTGCCGCGGGTCATCGCCGCCGGCAATCCGGGCATGGCGGTCGGCGGCATGGGCGATCTGCTGACCGGGGTGATCGCGGCGTTGCGCGCGCAAGGCCTGGCCGCCTTCGAGGCGGCCAGTGTCGGCGCGCTGCTACATGCGGCGGCAGGCGATCGCGCCGCCGCCGAAGGCCAGCGCGGCCTGCTGCCCTCCGATCTGCTGCCCGCGCTGCGCCACCTGGCCAATCCGGAAACAAGGCGATGATGCGGCTCTACCTGGAAGAGAGCGACGCCACCGAGCGCCTCGGCCAGGCGTTGGCCGCCACCCGCCCGGCGCAGGCGACGGTGCACCTGCACGGCGATCTGGGGGCCGGCAAATCGACCCTGGCACGGGCGCTGCTGCGCGCGCTGGGCGTGCAGGGTGCGATCCGCAGCCCGACCTACACCCTGGTCGAGCGCTATCCGCTGGCCGATGGCGAAGCCTGGCACATGGACCTGTACCGCATCGGCGCTGCCGGCGAGCTGGATTTCCTGGGGCTGGACGAGGCCGCGGCGACCTTGTGGCTGGTGGAGTGGCCCGAACGCGGCGGCGATCTGCTGCCGCCGGCCGACCTGGTCGTCGCGCTGGCGCTGCGTGACGCGGGGCGCGCAGTGCAATTGCAGGCCGGCACGGCGGTGGGCGCGGCCTGGTTGTCGCGGATGGCCGAACGCGATGACTTGCGGGGTTTTTCTGCCAGCTGACACTAGGAAGTGCAGGCAGGTTATGGATTATTAAGGGAAAACCGCTTGTGTTTATGTCCCGGTGATGCTTGAATCGCCTCCATGCGCCTGGGGATCCATTTTTTCGCTTGTTCCGTTATCGCCGCAGGCTGCTGCCTGGCGGCGCAATCGGCGTTTGCGGGCCAGGTGCAGACGGTGTCGGTCGGCAACGGCGCCACCGGCACCCGTGCCGAGATCCGGCTGCAGGGCAGCGGCGGCTTCACCACGCTGACCCTGTCCAACCCCAACCGGCTGGTCGTCGATCTTCCTGAATCCTCTGCCGCGCAGGGCTTGAAGCTGCCTGCGGGCACCGGCGTGGTCACGGCGGTGCGCACCGGTCATCCGGTCCCGGGCACCTTGCGCATCGTGTTCGACCTGAGCAGCCCGGTGGTGGCATTCAAGCCGCAGATGCAGACCGTGGCCGGCAGTTCGGTGCTGGTGATCGAGTGGCCGGGCGATGCGTCGTCGGCCAAGCCGCTGGCCAGTGCCGGCAATGGCGCGGCCACGCCCGCGCCGACGCCATCCGCGGCGCCCGCCGCGGTGGCGGTCGAACCCAAGCCGACGCCCGATCCGCGCCAGGAAGCGGCGCGCGCGACCGCGGCCCTGACGTCGTCGGTGCTGCAACGCGCAGCGCCGCCGCCGCCGACACCAGTACACACAGCGCCCATGACCGCGGCGGCTCGCCCGGGCGTGGTGCCGGCGCCGGCCGCTGCGCCCGCCAGCGCCGTTAGCTCGATGGCGCCGACCGCATCCGCGTCCGCGTCGGTCGGCGCCGCCGTGCCGGCGCAGCAGGGCACCGTCGCGCCAGCGCCGATGCCCGATCGGCCCGACGTGGCCAGCAGCGACGACGCGGCGGTCGCCGCCGCTGCCGAAGCGCGCCCGGTGATGCCGAGCGCGCCGTCGCGGGTGGGGATGAAGCCGGGCATGCGGCCGTTGATCGTGGCCATCGATCCCGGCCATGGCGGCCAGGATCCCGGCGCGATGGGGCCGAGCGGCAAGCGCGAGAAGGACGTGACCCTTGCCATCGGTCGCGAACTGGCGCGGCAGATCAACGCCACGCCGGGCATGAAGGCCTATATGACCCGCGATACCGACGTGTTCATCCCGCTGCCGATGCGCGCGCAGAAGGCGCGTGCGGCCAGGGCCGATATCTTCATCTCGATCCACGCCGACGCCGCCGAGAACCGCAGCGCGACCGGTTCCTCGGTCTACGTGCTGTCGACCAAGGGCGCTTCCTCGCAGCGCGCGCGCTGGCTGGCGGACAAGGAAAACGCGGCCGATTTGGTCGGCGGCGTGCGCCTGCAGAAGACCGACAGCACCCTGGCCAGCGTGTTGCTGGACCTGGCCCAGAGCGGCCACATGAAGTCCTCCGAAGACGCCGCCGGCCACGTACTGGGCGGGCTCAAGCGGATCGGCAACAACCACAAGCCGGAGCTGGAGCGCGCCAACTTCGCGGTGCTGCGCACCTCGGACATGCCGGCGATGCTGGTCGAGACCGCTTTCATCTCCAATCCGGACGAAGAGCGCCGGCTGACCGATCCTGGCTACCAGCGGCGCCTGGCCGGCGCGGTGCTGGACGGGGTCAATACCTTCTTCACCCGCCAGCCGCCGCCAGGCACGCTGTTCGCGGCGCGCGCGCAGGCCGAGGCCGAAGCGGCCAGCACCGTGGCCGGCGGCAGCCGCTGAGGCGCTCGGCTATCATCGCCGGCTGAACCCGATGGCGGCGTCCGCGCCGTGAGCCGTGCCGATGTCCCGTAACCGTTTCTGCTCTCCCTTTTCCGAATTCCGCGCGATCGCGCGGCGCGCGCATTGCGCGTGCACGCCGCTGCGCGGGCGGGAGCCGGCATGAGCATCCGCCAATTGCCCGAGATCCTGATCAACCAGATCGCCGCCGGCGAAGTGGTCGAGCGCCCGGCCTCGGTGGTCAAGGAGCTGGTCGAGAACGCGCTGGATGCCGGCGCGCGCCGGGTGGACATCGACCTGGAAGAAGGCGGCGTGCGCCTGATCCGGATCCGCGACGATGGCGGCGGCATCCCGCCCGAGGAACTGCCGCTGGCGGTGTCGCGGCACGCGACCAGCAAGATCGCCTCGCTCGACGACCTGGAGTCGGTCGGCACGCTCGGGTTCCGTGGCGAAGCGCTGCCGTCGATCGCCTCGGTCAGCCGCTTCACCCTGGCCTCGCGCCGTCCCGGCGACGAGCACGGCGCCGCGCTGCAGGTCGATGGCGGCAAGGTCGGGCAGGTGCAGCCGCGCGCGCAGGCGCCGGGCACCACGGTGGAGGTGCGCGAGCTGTTCTACAACGTGCCGGCGCGGCGCAAGTTCCTGCGCGCCGAGCGCACCGAACTCGGCCATATCGAGGAATGGCTGCGTTCGCTGGCGCTGGCGCGCCCGGACGTGGAATTGCGCGTGTCGCACAACGGCAAGCCGTCGCGGCGCTACAAGCCGGGCGACCTGTATTCGGACGCGCGGCTGGGCGAAACCCTGGGCGAGGACTTCGCGCGGCAGGCGCTGCGCGTGGACCACAGCGGCGCCGGGCTGCGCCTGCATGGCTGGATCGCCCATCCGCATTATTCGCGGGCCAGTGCCGACCAGCAGTACCTGTACGTCAACGGCCGTTCGGTGCGCGACCGCAGCGTGGCGCATGCGGTGAAGATGGCCTATGGCGACGTGCTGTTCCATGGCCGGCAGCCGGCCTATGTGCTGTTTCTGGAACTGGAGCCGGCGCGGGTCGATGTCAACGTGCATCCGGCCAAGCACGAGGTGCGCTTCCGCGATGCGCGGCTGATCCACGATTTCGTCTATCGCACGCTGCAGGATGCGCTGGCGCAGACCCGCGCCGGCAGCACGCCGACCGCCGGCGATGCCGCGCAGGCGGCGCCGCTGGGGTATGCCGGCGGCGCGTTGCCGATGTCCGGCAACCCGAGCGGCAGCGGTGGCTCGAGCGGCCAGGGCTATGGCGCGCAATGGCGCCCGGCGCAGTCGCCGCTCGGCCTGCGCGTCAACGAGGCGCCGGCCGCCTACGCTGCGCTGTACGCCGCGCCGGCAGGCGCCGCCGATCCTGCAGCGGGCATGCCGCTGCAGGACCAGGATGCGGCCGGCGGCCTGCCGGCGACCTCGGCCGACAGCGGCGTGCCGCCGCTCGGCTATGCCATCGCGCAGCTGCACGGCATCTACATCCTGGCCGAGAACGCCGAAGGCCTGATCGTGGTGGACATGCATGCCGCGCACGAGCGCATCGGCTACGAGCGGCTGAAGAACGCGCACGACGGCATCGGCCTGCATGCGCAGCCGCTGCTGGTGCCGATCACCCTGGCGGTGGGCGAGCGCGACGCCGACACCGCCGAGCGCGAGGCGGAAACGCTGGCCGCGCTCGGTTTCGAGATCACCCGCAGCGGCCCGCAGTCGCTGCACGTGCGCAGCATCCCGGCGTTGCTGGCCCAGGCCGAACCGGAAGCCTTGCTGCGCGACGTGCTGACCGACCTGCGCGAACACGGCCACAGCCGCCGCGTCGCCGGCGCGCGCGACGAACTGCTGTCGACGATGGCCTGCCATGGCGCGGTGCGCGCCAACCGGCGCCTCACCGTGCCGGAAATGAACGCGCTGCTGCGCGACATGGAAGCCACCGAGCGCTCCGGGCAGTGCAATCATGGGCGTCCGACCTGGGCGCGTTTCACGCTGGGCGAGATCGATCGTTGGTTCTTACGGGGGCGCTGATGGGCAAGCGGGGAAGGGCGGCGGCGCTACTGGCAGCGCTGCTCGCGTTGGCTGCATGCGGCAGGCATGCGCCGGCACCGGCCGCGCCGGCGGTCGCCGACAAGGCGTTCCTGGCCGATGAGCAGCGCTGGCGCGCGCAGCGCAAACAGGCGCTGCTCGCGGCCGACGGCTGGACCAGCCTGGTCGGCCTGCACTGGCTGGAACTGAAGGAGCACTACATCGGCAGCGGCCCCGGCAGCGGCATCCACCTGGCGGTGGGGCCGGCGCGGATGGCGCTGGTGTCGCGCGTGGACGGACAGGTATTCCTGACCCCTGAACCCGGCGCGGCGCTGAGCGTGGACGGCACGCCGCTGCAGCGGCGCACGCGCATGTACAGCGACCACGACGCGACGCCGAGCGTGATCGACTTCGACGGCGGCAAGGGCAAGCTGAGCCTGATCGAGCGTGGCGGGCGCTATGCGCTGCGGGTCAAGCACGCCGATGCGCCGACCCGGCTCGGCTTCGCCGGGCTGCACTATTGGCCGACGGCCGACTCCTGGCGCATCCGCGGCCGCTTCGTGCCCAACCCGCCGGGCAAGACCCTGCCGATCGTCGACATCATCGGCGTCACCACCGCATCGCCCAACGCCGGTGCGCTGGAGTTCGAGCGCGACGGCAGGCGCTTCCGCCTGCAAGCGATCGGCGAACCCGGGGGGCCGCTGTTCGTGGTGTTCGCCGACCGCAGCAGCGGCCGCGGCAGCTATCCGGCCGGGCGCTTCCTGGATGTGCCGGCGCCGAGCGCCGACGGCAGCGTGGTGCTGGATTTCAATCGCGCCTACAACCCGCCGTGCGCGTTCACCCCGTTCGCGACCTGTCCGCTGCCGCCGCCCGAGAACCGGCTGGATCTGGCGGTGGAGGCCGGCGAGCAGACCTACGCCGCACACTGAACCGAGAGCCCCCATGATGCCGATCCCGCGCCTGCTGCGCAGCCTGCTGTTGTGTCTGACCCTGTTCGCCGCCGCGCCGGTGCCGGCGCGCACGCCGCCGCCGCCGGCAATGCCCAGCGCGACGCCCGCGCCGCCGACGCCGCTGCTGTGGAAAGTCAGCGGGCCGCGCGGCGCGCTGTACCTGCTCGGTTCGTTCCATCTGCTCAAGCCGCAGGACTATCCGTTGGCGCATGAGGTCGATGCGGCCTACGCTGCGTCGTCGCGGCTGCTGTTCGAGCTGTCGCCGCGGGACGTGGAGTCGCCGCAGTTGGGCGCGCAGATGCTGCAGGCGGCGCAGCGCAAGGATGGCAAGCGCCTGCAGGACGATCTGGACGCGGCCACCTGGCAGCGCCTGCGCCGCTACGCCGCCGGCCACGGCCTGCCGCTGGAGCAGATGGGCGGATTCGAACCGTGGTTCGTCGGCTTGAGCATCAGCATCGCCGAGATGAAGGCGCAGGGGCTGCAGGCCGATGCCGGTCTTGACCGGCATTTCATGGACATGGCGGCGCAGGCTGGCAAGACCGCCGAGGGCCTGGAGACCGCGCAGGCGCAGATCGCGATGCTCGACGGCATGCAGCCGGTGGAGCAGAAGCAAATGCTGATCGAAGCGCTGGACGATGCCGAGCAGGGCGCGGCGCAGACTCAGCGCCTGTACGTGGCCTGGCGCCGCGGCGACGAGCGCCTGCTGTGGCAGGACATGGGCATGGAGATGAAGCGCGACTATCCGCGCCTGTACCAGCGCATCAACGTCGATCGCAACCAGGCCTGGGTGCCGCGGCTGGAGCAGCGCTTGCGCGACGGCCAGGGCGACACGCTTGTGGTGGTCGGTGCCTTGCACCTGCTCGGCCCCGACGGCGTGGTCGAGGCGCTGCGCGCGCGCGGCTACAAGGTCGAGCGGATCTGTGCCGGCTGCCGGGCGTCGCCAGCGCCGCGTTCGCGCTGAGGTAGCGGCAATTTTGTAGGAGCGGCTTCAGTCGCGACAGAATCTACCCGTAGAGCCTGTCGCGGCTGAAGCCGCTCCTACAAAGGGCGCGCGCCGCGCAGGCGCGCTACGGCTTACGGCTCGGCTCGGCGCGCGCGCGACTTCGGTGCGGCGCCGGCAGCGGGCGGCGGCTCGCTCGGCTTGCTGCTGCCACCGGCGGCGGGGCGGCCGAAGCCGGTGCCCAGGTTGCGCTGGAATTCCTGCCACAACTCCATGTTGCGCTCGGTCAGCTGGTTCATCATGGTCCACGGGGTCTGCCCGAGCAGGTTGCCCATCTGCTGGCGGAACTGCTGCTGCTGGTCCAGGAACACCTGCATGCTGCGCTCCAGGTAGTTGCCCATGAAGCCCTGCAGCGAATCACCGTAGAACCGGATGATCTGGCTGAGCAACTGGGTGGACAGCATCGGCTCGCCGTCCTGCTCCTGGTCGGCGATGATCTGCAGCAATACCGCGCGGCTGAGGTCTTCGCCGGTCTTGGCGTCGCGGACTTCGAATTCTTCGCCGTCGATGATCAGCTGGCGGACGTCTTCGATGGTGATGTAGCTGGAAATCTCGGTGTCGTAGAGGCGGCGATTGGGATACTTCTTGATGATGCGAATCTCAGCCATGAAGCGGTCGCTCTTGACGGTAGGCGCGCAGCATGGCGCAGCGCAGCAGGGCTTGCAACCGCCACACGCTCCTGAACTCGGGCCGAACGGCAAAAAAATGCTGCGCAGCAGGCGCGCAGCATGAATGCACAGCACTCAGCGCCAGCTGCAGCATTTTCGATAGCGTTACCTCGGCCACGCCGCGCATCGACCTGAGCGGTTCAGTCGCCTGCCGTTACCAGCCCATGTGGTGGCCGCCGTTGATGTCCAGGTTGGAACCGGTGATCCAGGCCGCCTCCTCGGCAACCAGGAACGCGACCGCGTAGGCGATCTCTTCCGGCCTGCCCAGGCGCCCGGTGGGGATGTCGGCGATGATCTTGGCGCGGACCTCGTCCGGCACCGACATCACCATGTCGGTGGCCACGTAGCCCGGCGATACCGTGTTGACGGTGATGCCGTAGCCGGCGTTCTCGCGCGCCAGGGAAATGGTGAAACCATGCATGCCGGCCTTGGCTGCGGCATAGTTGGCCTGGCCGTACTGGCCCTTGAGGCCGTTGATCGAACTGATCTGGATGACCCGGCCCCAGCGCTGCTTGCGCATGCCTTCGATCACCGGACGGGTGACGTTGAACACCGAGTTGAGATTGGTGTTGATCACCTCGTGCCACTGCTCGGCGGTCATCTTGTGGAAGGTGGTGTCGCGGGTGATGCCGGCGTTGTTGATCAGCACCTCGATCGGGCCGAGCTGCCGTTCCACCTCCTGTACCAGCGCCTGTGCGTGGTCGGGCGAGCCGACATCGCCGGCGACGATAGCGATCTCGTGGCCGCGTTCGCGCATGCGCTGCTGCCAGGCGCGCGCCTTGGCCGCGTCGCGGTAGTTGCTGGCCACGCGATGGCCCAGCGCGGCCAGCCGCTCGCAGATCGCAGTGCCGATGCCGCCGGTACCGCCGGTGACCAGCGCAACGCGTGATGTCATGGATTCGCTCCGGATAGGGAAGAAAGAAGGGAGGGCCGCTGCGGCCCAACCTTCGATTCTAGTCAGCCTTGGCGTCGCTGGGGATATCGGCCGCATCCGCCAGCGTCCGATCCTGCGCCGGCAGCCTTGCCGGCTCGAATGCGCGCAGCGCCGCGGCCAGCAGCGCGGCCACCGAGCCGGCCCCGGCCAGCGCCGCCGGGGCCTGCCCCAGCAGCGCCCAGGCCAGGCGCAGCGCGGGCAGCGGATCGGCGTCGTCCAGCGGCAGCGCGGCATGCGACTTGGACAGCTTGCGGCCGTCCGGGCCGAGCAGCAGCGGCAGGTGCAGGTAGTGCGGCGTCGGCAAGCCCAGCGCGCGCTGCAGCAGGATCTGCCGCGGCGTGGAGTCGAGCAGGTCGGCGCCGCGGACCACGTCGCTGATGCCTTGCGCGGCATCGTCCACCACCACCGCCAGCTGATAGGCCCAGCAGCCGTCGGCGCGCAGCAGCACGAAGTCGCCGACCTCGGCATGCACATCCTGTGCGATGTCGCCGCGCACGCCGTCGCGAAACGCGATTGCACTGCCTGGCGGGACCCGCAGGCGCAGCGCTGGCTGCGGCCGGGTCTGCGCCGCCACGCAGCGGTGATGCGCGCCGCCCTGCGCGGCCAGTTCGCTGCGGCTGCAACTGCAGGTGAACGCCTGGCCGGTTTGCAGCAGGCGCTGCGCCGCGGCCTGGTAGGCCGCGCCGCGGTCGCTTTGGCGCAGGACCGGCCCGTCCGCCTCCAGCCCGCAGGCGCGCAGGCTGGCCAGTTGCCGCGCGGCCGCGCCGGGCACGCTGCGCGGCCGGTCCACGTCCTCGATGCGCAGCAGCCACTCGCCGCCAGCATGCCGCGCCAGCAGCCAGCTGCCGAAGGCGGCGAGCAGCGAGCCCAGATGCAGCGGGCCGGTGGGCGAGGGCGCGAAACGGCCGCGGTAGGGAGGCGAGGACATGGGCAAGCTGAATCGTCGGTCAGGTATGCGCTTGAATTCAAGCTGTACGCGCCGCAGATCCGAACCAATCCTTCATGTTTCCTGGTGCGGAGTCCACGCTCACATGTTCAATCGAATCGCCTTGTTCCTCATCACCAATCTGGCGGTGCTGGTGCTGGCCGGCATTGTCATGTCCGTGTTCGGCATCAATCCCAACCGGATGGGCGGCCTGCTGGTGATGGCCGCGCTGTTCGGCTTCGGCGGCTCGCTGGTGTCGCTGCTGCTGTCCAAGTTCATGGCCAAGCGCGCCACCGGCGCGCAGGTGATCGCCGAGCCGCGCAATCACACCGAGCGCTGGCTGCTGGAGACGGTGCGGCGGCAGGCGCAGGCTGCCGGCATCGGCATGCCCGAGGTCGCCGTCTACGATGGTCCGGAGATCAACGCCTTCGCCACTGGTGCCAACCGCAACAACGCGCTGGTCGCGGTGTCCACCGGCCTGCTGCAGAACATGACCGAAGACGAAGCGGAAGCAGTGCTGGCCCATGAGATCAGCCATGTCGCCAATGGCGATATGGTGACGATGGCGCTGCTGCAGGGCGTGCTGAACACCTTCGTGATCGTGCTGGCGCGGGTGGTCGGCGGGGTGGTGGACGGCTACCTGTCCGGCAACCGCGACGGCCGCCGCGGCCTGGCCTACTACGCCATCGTGATGGTGCTGGAACTGGTGTTCGGCCTGTTCGCGACGATGATCGCGATGTGGTTCTCGCGCTACCGCGAGTTCCGCGCCGATGCCGGCGGCGCCAGCCTGGCCGGGCGCAACAAGATGATCGCGGCGCTGCAGCGGCTGGAACTCAACCACGGGCAGAGCACGCTGCCGTCGCAGGTACAGGCGTTCGGCATCGCCGGCGGCCTGGGCAAGGGCGTGCGCAAGCTGTTCATGAGCCACCCGCCGCTGTCCGAGCGCATCGCCACGCTGCGCGCGTCGCACAACAGCGCCACGGTGAGCTAAAGCCACCGCACGAACCGAACGCAGCGGCTCATCACCCGCTTCCACCCGCAGCATGTCGGCGTCAGTCAACCGCTTTTCCGAGTCCCGAGTCCCGCAACGTTCAAGCAAAATCGAACGTCATCCCCGGCCCGGCCAGTCCGACGAACTCGCCCTGCACGTAATCCACGCCGGCGCTGAACAGCAGGCTCATCGAGGTGGCGTCGACGACGAACTCGGCGATGCTGCGGATCCCGGCCGACTGCGCGCGCTCGGTGATCTCGCGGATCTTGTCCTGGTGCTCGCGGGTCTGCGTCAACTCCTGGGTGAAGCCGCGGTCCAGTTTCAGGAACGAGGGCTGGAAGTGCGCCAGCAGCTGGAACGAGTCCAGGCCCGAACCGAACTGCTCCAGCCCGACCTTGCAGCCCAGGCCGGTGGCCTCGGCCAGGAACTGCTGCGCGTTGCGCAGGTGGGTGAACACCTTGGCTTCCGGCGTCTGCAGCCACAGCCGCTCGCCGGGCACGCCGTGCGCGGCCAATTCGCGCCGGATCAATTCCACCATCTGCAGATCGGCGAAGGCATCCGGGCTGATATTGACCAGCAGGCTGGTGGCGTGGCCGGCACGCTGGCGCTCGCCGATCACCGCGATCGCGCGCGCTACCACCCAGCGGTCGATCTCGGCCATCAGTCCATGTTCGGCGGCGATGCCGAGGAAGGTGGTCGGGCCGATGATCTCGTCGTTGCGCTCCAGGCGCAGGTAGGCCTCGTACAGTTCGTGCGGCTCGCCCTGCAGGTTCAGCACCGGCTGGTAGTGCAGCAGGAAGCCGTCGCCGGCCAGCGCCTCGCGCAGCTGCTGGACCCAGCGCTGGATGCGCTGTTCCTCGACCCGGTCGGCCGCGCCGGGGTCGAAGATCTTGCAGGCGTTGCCGCCCAGTTCGATCGTGGCCTGCACGTTCTCGCTGGCGCGGGCCAGGACCTGGCCGACGGTGGCGATCTTCTCGCCGATCTGCACGCCGCCGATGCTGACGGTGACCGTGGCCGAGCGCTCGCCGACGCTGAACACGTGCGCCGCGTAGGCGTTGAGCAGGTGTTCGGCCTGCGCCGCGGTACGGCCGTAGTCGCCCTGAAGCAGCAGCGCGAAGTTGTGCTCGCCGAAGCGCGCGGCCTGCACGTCGCCGTCGATCGCCGCGGCCAGATGCTGGGCCAGCGCTGCCACCAGCGCGTCGGCCGAGTCCAGGCCGATGTCGGCCAGCAGCCGCGTGTAGTGGTCGGGTTCGACCAGTAGGAAGCCGTAGTGGCCGTCGCCACGGCCGACCTGGGCCACCGCGTTCTCCAGCGCCAGCATGAAGGTCGGGCGGTTGAGCAGGCCGGTGACCTGGTCGCGCTGGCGCAGGTCCTCGACCTCGCGCGCCAGTTCCGGATCGAATTCCTCGCGGCGGCGGAACACCACCTGCACGCAGGCCTCGCCCTCATAGCTGGCGGTGGCGAACTCCATCGTCGCCGGGAAGCTCTCGCCCTCCATGGTGCGCGCATCGACCTGGTACTGCGCCGGCGGCGGTTCGCCCTTGCCCAGTGACTTCAGCAATCGCTTGAATTCCTCCACATGCTGCGGCGCGACCATGTCCAGCAGCGAGACGCCTTCGACGTCGTCGAACGAGGCGAAGCCGAACATCTCCAGGTAGGCGTCGTTGGCGCGGATGTGCATGCCTTCGTGGATGTAGGCGATCGGATCGCGCGAGGAGGCGATCAGCGCGTCGCAGCGGCGCTCGGTCTCGCGCATCTGCGCCTCGATCCGGCGCAGCCCGCGGCGCGCCTGCAGGTCGGCCCAGGTGTTGCGCAGCACCGACAGCAGGTGCTCGGGGCGCTGGCGCAGGGCGATCGCGCGGGCGCCGCCGGCCACCGCCTCGACCCATTCGTTCTCGTCGATGCTGTCGGCGAGCAGGATCACCGGGATGTCCTTGCCGCTGGCGCCTACCCGCTGCAGCACCTGCGGCAGGGGGATGGTCTGCGAGCGCGCGCTCAGCACCAGGTCGATCGGCTGCGCGGCGAGCATCGCGCCCAGCTCCTCGGCGTGCTGCGGGCGCGACGGTCGCACCGCGATGCCGCTGTTGCGCAGGCTGCTGACGATCGCTTCGGCGTTTTCACCGCTGTCGTCGATGATCATCAGACGTAGGGTGATGTCTTTGCCTGTTTGCATGAAGCCTCCCTGAGACGGGGTTTAATACACGATGCCCACTGTGCCGTCCATGTGGGGTGCAGGGATGGCGGATTCGCAAACCCGGGGCCGGCTTGTCTGAACGTTCGCGGCCCCCCGAGGCGGCGTGCAAACACCGAAACGCGCTTGTGCGAATCCCCAATCCCGAATCCCCGCTTTCAACAGCCGAATGGCTGCTCATCCCGGCCCTCAAACCACCGAGCCGGCGGCATGCCCCGAGGCCCAGGCCCACTGGAAGTTGTAGCCGCCCAGCCAGCCGCTGACGTCCAGCACCTCGCCGACGAAGTACAGACCGGGCACCTGGCGCGATTCCATCGTCGCCGACGACACCTGATTGGTGTCCACCCCGCCCAGGGTGACTTCGGCGGTGCGGTAGCCCTCGGTGCCGCTGGCCACCAGCGGCCAGGCGCCGAGCAAGGCGGCTGCGGCGCGCAACTGCGGTTCGTCGAGCTGGCGCACCGGCTTGTCCGGCAACCACACCTCGCACAGGCGCTGCGCGAAGCGGCGCGGCAGCGCCTCGCCCAGCACCGTGCGCAGTTCGGAGGCGCCGCGCAGGCGCTTCTGTTCGCGCAGCCACGCGGCCGCGTTCTGCCCGGGCAGCAGGTCCAGGCGCAGGTCGTCGCCCGGCTGCCAGTACGAGGAGATCTGCAGGATCGCCGGGCCGCTGATGCCGCGGTGGGTGATCAGCATGAAGTTGCGGAAGCTGGCGCCGTTGCAGCTGGCTTCCACCGGCAGCGCCAGTCCGGACAGGTCCTGCAACCGTTCCTGGTGCTTGCCGCTGAGGGTCAGCGGTACCAGTCCGGCGCGGGTCGGCAGCACCGCGTGGCCGAACTGGCGGGCCAGTTCGTAGCCGAAGCCGCTGGCGCCCAGGCTGGGGATGGACAGCCCGCCGCTGGCCACCACCAGCGAGGTGGCGTGCAGCGGGCCGTCGTCGCTGTCGATGCGGAACCCTTCGCTGCCGCGTTCCACGCCGCGCACGCCGCATTGGGTTTGGATACTGACGCCGGCCGCCTCGCATTCGTCCACCAGCATGCGCACGATCTGCTTGGAGGAGATGTCGCAGAACAGCTGGCCCAGTTCCTTCTCGTGGTAGGCGATGGCGTGGCGCTCAACCATCTCGACGAAGTCGGCCGGGCGGTAACGCGCCAGCGCCGACTTGCAGAAGTGCGGGTTGGAAGACAGGAAATTGCCCGGGCCGGTACCGGTGTTGGTGAAATTGCATCGCCCGCCGCCGGACATCAGGATCTTCTTGCCGACCTTGTTGGCGTGCTCGATCACCCGTACGCGGCGGCCGCGGCGGCCGGCGGTCAGCGCACACATCAGCCCGGCGGCGCCGGCGCCGATGACGGCGACATCGACGCGGAGAGGCTCGGCGCGCGCGTTCATGCCGCGGCTTTGCGCACCGTCGGGGTGAAGGTGACGCTGGCCTCGTCGCCGAGCAACTGCACTTCGCCGTCCTGGATCACCACGTCGAAGCGCATGCTGCGCTGGATCAGTTCGGCCGCCGCCGAGACCGCGTCGCTAGGCAGGTCGAGCACCTGCAGCGGCTTGAGCTTGAGCAGGCCGGAGCCGTTCTTCTCCCACCAGATGTCGGCGAGGCGGCCGCCATAGTTGACCACCACCACCTCGCGGGCGCGGCCGCAGGCCTTGCGGATGCGCGATTCGTCGGGCTGGCCGACCTCGATCCATTGCTCGATCGCCCCGGTGTAGTCCATCCGCCACAGGTCCGGCTCGTCGTCGCTGCTCAGGCCCTTGCCGAACAGCAGGCGTTCCTCGGCGAACAGGGCGAAGGTCAGCAGCCGCGCCATCAGCCGCTGGTCGGTCTCGGACGGGTGCTGGGCCAGGGTCAGCGAATGCGCCGCGTAGTAGCCGCGGTCCATGTCGGAAATCTGCAGCTCGGCCTTGCGGAGGGTGGCGGTGAGGGCCATGCGGCTACCGGGATCAAAGGGCGGCCATGATAATGCGTGGCGATGTCCGATCCCCGCCCACCGTCCGCATTGGTTCCGGCCCCGAGCCGCTGGCAGCTGCCGCCCGGGCCGTGGCCGACGTTGCTGGACGGGCTGTGCGCGCGCTTCCCGCAGGTGTCGCGGGCGCAGTGGCAGGAGCGTTGCGATCGCGGCCGGGTACAGGATCCGCGCGGGCAGCCGCTGCCGGCGGCGCTGCCGTACCGGGTTGGGCTGGAAGTGCGCTACTTTCGCGAGGTTGCCGACGAGGCGCCGATCGCCGCGGTGGAGCGCATCGTCCACGCCGATGCGCACCTGGTGGTGGCCGACAAGCCGCATGGGCTGCCGGTCACTCCGTCCGGGCGTTATCTGCGCGAGACCTTGCTGGCGCGGCTGGTGGCGCGATTGGGCAATCCGGCGCTGGTGCCGCTGCACCGGCTGGACCGCGCCACTGCCGGGCTGGTGCTGTTCTCGGCCGATCCGGGCAGCCGCGCCGCGTACCAGGCGTTGTTCCGCGAGCGGCGCATCGCCAAGACCTACCAGGCGCTGGCTCCGGCCTTGCCGGGACAGGTGTTTCCGCTGGTGCGCGCGAGCCGGCTGGTGCGCGGCGAGCCGTTCTTCCGCATGGCCGAGGCCGACGGCGAGGCCAACAGCCTGACCCGGATCGCGGTGCTGGACGCGCCCGACGGACCGCTGTGGCGCTATGCGCTGGCGCCGGTGACCGGGCGCAAGCACCAATTACGTGTGCACATGGCCGCGCTGGGTGCGCCGATCCTGGGCGATACGCTGTATCCGCAGTTGCGCGCGGAGGGGGATGACGCCTGCGCCTGTGTGCTGCAGCTGTTGGCGTGCGGACTGGCGTTCGACGATCCGCTCAGTGGGCAGGCGCGCCACTTCGCCAGTGCGCAGACCTTGGCCTGGTCGCCGGCGTGACGATGCGCCCCAACTCCGTGAGACGCTTCGCGCCGGACCCTCACCCCCAACTCTTCTCCCGGTGGGAGAGGGACTTTCAGTGATTGCGTGCGCCGCCACCCTATCCAGTCAAATGCACGGCAAGGCAGGGAGGTTGCACGATTTGTGTAAGGCAGCAGGTGTATCGACGGCACTGCCGCGAACTTTAGGCCTAGGTTCAGCATCTTTGTGGGCGATCTCGGTTTGTCTACATAAAAATTGTCGCTTTTTGCGGACGACCCGCGTATGGTAGGCCCCACTGTGTTTGCTAGGGTCACCGTGAATCGTGGCCTGGTGCAGTTGATCTCGCGATCCGCTTCATCGTTCCGCTTTACCAACGCCTGCAACTCAGTCTCGGCCCCGATACCCGGTGGCTGCGATTTTTTTCAATTCAATGTTTCAGGAGTTAGTAAATGAGCGATCGTCAGTGTGGTACCGTGAAGTGGTTCAACGATGCCAAGGGCTTCGGCTTCATCACCCCGGAAAGCGGCCCCGACCTGTTCGTGCACTTCCGTGCCATCCAGGGTACCGGCTTCAAGTCGCTGCAGGAAGGCCAGAAGGTGACGTTCGTCGCCGTCCAGGGCCAGAAGGGCATGCAGGCTGACCAGGTGCAGGCCGTCTAAATCTAGACGCCAGCTGCATCAAGGTTGCCAAAACGCCGGGAGCGCAAGCTTTCGGCGTTTTTCATTTGTGCGCTGTGGAGCCGCGGTTGCCACGATCGGCCCGCGGTCGCATCGGGGCGTAGCCGCGCCTGCGTTGCATGCGCGGCCTGCCGCCGGGTACGGCTACCATTGCCGGCCACGCGTCCTCCGGAGCCGTTGCCATGATCACCGTCCATCACCTCAACCAGTCCCGTTCCCAGCGCGTGCTGTGGCTGCTGGAGGAACTGGCGCTGCCCTACCAGGTGGTCAAGTACCAGCGCGACCCGCAGACCATGCTGGCGCCGCCGGAACTGCGCGCGATCCATCCGCTGGGCAAGTCGCCGGTGCTGGCCGACGACGGCCACGTGTTGGCCGAATCCGGCGCGATCCTCGATTACCTGGTGGAGCGCTACGACACCGTGCGCGCGCTGTCGCCTTCGCCGCAGCCGCTGGAGGCGCCCGAGCGCCTGCGCTACCGCTACTGGATGCATTACGCCGAAGGCTCGGCGATGCCGCCGCTGCTGATGAGCCTGGTGTTCGGGCGCATCCGTTCGGCGAAGATGCCGTTCTTCGCGCGGCCGATCGCCCGCGCCATCGTCGACAAGGCGATGCACGGCTTCGTCGGCCCGCAGCTAACGCTGCACCTGGACTGGATGGAGCGCGAGCTGGCCGCCACCGGCTGGTTCGCCGGCGAGCGCTTCACCGCCGCCGACGTGCAGATGAGCTTCCCGGTGCAGGCTGCGGCCGCACGCGCCGGGCTGCAGGCCTATCCAAACCTGGCCGGCTTCGTGCAACGCATCGAGCAGCGCCCGGCCTACCGGCGCGCGCTGCAGCAGGGCGGGCCGTTCGAGCTGCTCGGCAGCGTCAAGGCCGGCTGAGGCCGGGCGTTGCACGCGGCGCGGGCGCTCGACACGCCGCGCCGGATTCACGGCGGCGGCATGCGTGGCTGGCACTGGCGCACGAAGGCGATGCTGTCGGCCATGACCGGCAGCGCCGGATCGTCCTTGCGTAGCGCCAACGCCAGGTGCAGGTGGCCGACGCCGGGATAGAGCTTCAGTTCGGCGGGCACGCCGGCGCGTTGCAAGGCCGCCTGCAACGACTGGCTGTCGCGCGGTTCGACCACGCGGTCGTCGGCGCCGTGCAGCAGCAGCGCCGGCGGTTCGTCGCCATCGACGAAGGCGACTGGTTGCGAGCGCCGCTGCTGTGCCGGGTCGCGGCCGAACATGCCGATCAGGTCGGGATCGGTCAGCGGCAGGAAGTCGTAGGGACCGGCCAGGCCGACCAGGCCGCATAGCTGCCGCGGTGACAGGCCCTGCGCCTGCAGCCAGCGGCCGTCGCTGGCCAGCAGCGCGGCCATGTGCGCGCCGGCGGAGTGTCCCATCAGCACCAGCCGCTGCGGGTCGCCGCCGTGCTCAGCGGCATGGCGCTGGCTCCAGGCCACGGCGGCGGCGGCGTCGTGCATGAAGCCGTCCAGGGTCACCTGCGGGTATTTGCGGTAATCCGGCACGATCGCGACCACGCCGTGCCGCGCCAGCGCTTCGCCGGCCCAGCGGTACTGCTGGCGGTTGCCGGTCTTCCAGGTGCCGCCGTGGAAGAACACCACCACCGGCGCGTCGTTGGCTGCGGCCGGGCGGTAGACGTCTAGCTTCAAGCCGTGCGCTGCATCGAACACGATGCCGCGCTGCTCGCTCAGCCCGTGGCGCCCGGAGCCGGCATTGAGGCCGGCGAAGAACACGCTGCTGCAGGCGGAGACCAGCAGCGAGGACAGCGCGACCAGCAGGTGGCGCGGCCAGCGCGGCGGCAACGGCGAACGTTCGGACATAGGCGGTACCTGTGGGAAAGGAGCAGGAGCATGCCGCATGCGCATGTCGGCAGCGAGTGCATGGTGTGGCGGTCCTGCAGGCAACTACGCGGGAGATGAGGCTGCGGATGCGCTGTGTCGGCTGCAGGCGCAGTCTTGTGTACTTCGCTCCGCGAGCCGCTTCGCGCCGGACCCTCACCCCAACCCCTCTCCCGACGGGAGAGGGCTGTAAGCTGGCGCATATGCCGCCATTGCGCTTAGACAACCGTTTTACCGCCGAATTGCCCGGCGATCCCGAGCGCGGCCCGCGCCTGCGCGAGGTATTGGGCGCGCTGTGGTCGGAGGTCGCGCCGACGCCGGTGGCCGCGCCACAGCTGCTGGCCCACTCGCGCGAGGTCGCGGCGATGCTGGGCTTCTCGGAGCAGGAGGTGCTCGCGGCGCAGTTCGCCGAGGTCTTCGCCGGCAACGCGCTCTACCCGGGCATGCGGCCGTATGCGGCGAACTACGGCGGCCACCAGTTCGGGCATTGGGCCGGGCAGCTCGGCGACGGCCGCGCGATCGCGCTGGGCGAGGCGCTGGGCGCGGACGGACGACGCTGGGAACTGCAGCTCAAGGGCGCCGGGCGCACGCCGTATTCGCGCGGCGCCGACGGCCGCGCGGTGCTGCGCTCGTCGATCCGCGAATTCCTGTGCAGCGAGGCGATGCACCATCTCGGTGTGCCGACCACGCGCGCGCTGAGCCTGGTCGCCAGCGGCGAGCGCGTGGTGCGCGACATGTTCTACGACGGCCATCCGCGTGCCGAGCCGGGCGCGGTGGTGTGCCGGGTCGCGCCGTCGTTCGTGCGCTTCGGCAGTTTCGAACTGCCTGCCGCGCGCGGCGACACGGCCTTGCTGCGGCAACTGGCCGACTTCGTGATCGACCGCGATTTCCCCGCGCTGCGCACGTGCGGCGCCAGTCGCTACGCTGACTGGTTCGGCGAGGTCTGCGCGCGCACCGCGGCGATGGTCGCGCAGTGGATGCGGGTCGGCTTCGTGCACGGGGTGATGAACACCGACAACATGTCGATCCTGGGGCTGACCATCGACTACGGCCCTTACGGCTGGATCGACGACTACGATCCGGATTGGACGCCGAACACCACCGATGCGCAGGGCCGCCGCTACCGTTTCGGCACCCAGCCGCAGATCGCGTACTGGAACCTGACGCGCCTGGCGCAGGCGCTGGCGCCGCTGTTCGCCGACGTGGCGCCGCTGCAGGCCGGATTGGCGCGTTTCCGTGACACATACGCGCAGGCCGAACGCGACAGCGCCGCCGCCAAGCTCGGCCTGGCCGAATGCGGCGCGGCCGACCTGGCGCTGCTGCAGGACCTGCTGCAGTTGCTGCAGCAGGGCGAGGTGGACATGACCTTATGGTTCCGCGGGCTGAGCGCGGCGCAGCTGCCGATGCTGGCGGACCTGGCCGATGCGTTCTACGACCCGGCCAAGCTGGCCGCGCAGGCGCCGGCGTTCGAGGCCTGGCTGGCGCGCTACGCGCAGCGGCTGCGAGACGATCCACTGCCGGCGGCCGCGCGCGAGGCGAAGATGCGCGCGGCCAACCCGTGCTACGTGCTGCGCAATTACCTGGCGCAGCAGGCGATCGACCGGGCCGAGCAGGGCGACGCCGACGGCATCGCCGAATTGCTGGACGTGCTGCGCCGGCCCTACGACGAGCAGCCGGGACGCGAGGGGTTCGCGGCGCGGCGCCCGGACTGGGCGCGCGAACGCGCCGGTTGTTCGATGCTGTCGTGCAGTTCCTGACCAGGCGCGACGTGCTGTAGCAGGAGCTGCAGCCGCGACGCCTTGCCGGCAACGCGTCTGGGCTGAAACCCCGCCGTGAAAAGCGCGGCGCGGGCAGCGCAAGCGACGTGCAGGACGTCAGCGCGGCGCAGCTGCGCGATAGCGCCAGGCGGCAAGGAACGTGGCCACCACTTCCGCGGCCAGCGCCTGCTGGCTATCGCGATCCGGGGCCTGCCCATTGAGCATCGCGCCGGGGTAGGCGTAGCCGATCGCCGCGCCGATGAAGGCGCTGGCGGCCAGCATGGGCGAGGCCACGCTGACGTCACCGCGCGCATCCAGCCTCTGCAGCAGGTCGCTCAGGCGCTGGCGCAGGCGCCCGGTGCGGCGCTGGTGCATTGACTGCAGCAGGTCCGGCATCTGCGCGCTGGCCTGCACCAGCAGCCGATGCAGGCGCAGCGAGGACGGCGCGTACAGGTGCGTCTGCACGGTCAGCGCGATCTGCTGCAGCGTGCGCGGCAGGTCCTGCGAGGCCGCATCGCCGATGTTCTCCAACTGCGCCTGCAGTTCCTCGTTCAGCACCTCGAACACCTGCATCAACAGGTCGGCCTTGCTGGAGAAATGGTTGTACAGGCTCTGCCGGGTGAGCCCGGCATGCAGCGCGATCTGCTCCAGCGAGACCTCCAGGCCGTGCTCCAGCAGCAGTTCGCGCGCGGCGCGCAACAACCGCGGCCGCGCCAGCGCCGGACGCCCGCGCTGGCGGCCGGCCGGCGCAACCACGCCTGTCTCGGCTGCTGCTGCGACAGGGTGAGGCGGCGTCGCGCGGGCGATTGTGCGATCCTTCATGCTTATTTATTTGTCTTTAAGTAAATTAAATGATCCTCCTCTCAGCTCCCAGGATCAAGCGCATGTCCGCGCCTTTCGTCCAGCGTTCCCGCCGCACGCTGTCGTTGCTGCTGTGCCTCGCCCTCGTCACGCTCGCCGGCTGCAAAGGCGAACGCACCGCGCCGCCAGCGCAGGCCAGGACCGTGGGGGTGCTGACCTTGCAGCCGCAAAGCGTGCCGCTCAGCGCCGAACTGGCCGGGCGCACCGCCGCCTCCCAAGAATCCGAAGTGCGCCCGCAGGTCGGCGGGATCCTGCGCAAGCGGCTGTTCGAAGAGGGCGCGATGGTGCGTGCCGGGCAGCCGCTGTTCCAGATCGAGCCGGTCCTGTACCAGGCCGCGGCCAACGAGGCGCAAGCCAACCTGGCCACCGCCGAGGCCACCCTGGCCACCGCCAAGCTGCGTGCCGAGCGTTATCGCGAACTGGGCAAGACCCGGCTGGCCGCGCAGCAGGACGTGGACGACGCCCAGGCCACCTACAAGGAAGCGCTGGCCGGCCGCGACGCCAACCGCGCCGCGCTGGACACCGCGCGCACCCAGCTGCGCTTCGCCACGGTGGAGGCGCCGATCAGCGGCCGCATCGGCCGCGCGCGGGTGACCCCTGGCGCGCTGGTCACCGCCAGCCAGGCCGATGCGATCGCCAAGATCCAGCAACTGGATCCGATGAACGTGGACATCACTCAGTCCGGCAGCCAGTTCCTGGCGCTGCGCCGCGCGATCGCGGCTGGCGGGGTGCAGCCGGCGACCGCCGACGTGCGCCTGAAGCTGTCCGACGGCAGCGACTACCCACTGCCTGGCACGCTGCAGTTCGCCGACATGGACGTGGAGGAGACCACCGGCAGCGTGACCCTGCGCGCACGCTTTCCCAATCCCGACGCGCAGTTGCTGCCGGGCATGTACGTGCGCGCGATCGTCGGCCAGGGCATCCGCCAGCAGGCGCTGCTGGTGCCGCAGGCGGCGGTGGACCGTACGCCGCGCGGCGACGCGCAGGCCTGGGTGGTGGGCGCCGACAACATCGTGCGCCAGCGCCAGTTCACCACGCTGCGCGCGGTCGGCGACCGCTGGCTGGTGGGCGACGGGCTCAAGCCCGGCGAGCGGGTGGTGGTGGAAGGCCGGCAGGGACTCAGCGACGGCGCCAAGGTCACGGTCAAGCCGGCCGCCGCTGCCGCCGGCAAAGGCTGAGCCGGCATGCTCGCGCGCTTCTTCATCGCCCGCCCGATCTTCGCCTGGGTGCTGGCGATCTGCATCATGGCCGCCGGCACCATCGCCGTGGTCACCCTGCCGGTGGAGCAGTACCCGGACATCGCCCCGCCCACGGTCAACGTCACCGCCACCTACAACGGCGCCTCGGCGCAGACGGTGGAGGACAGCGTCACCCAGGTGATCGAGCAGCAGATCAAGGGCATCGATCATCTGCTGTACTTCTCCTCGACCAGTTCCTCGTCCGGGCAGGCGCGGATCAGCATCACCTTCGACCAGGCCGCCAATCCCGATATCGCCCAGGTGCAGGTGCAGAACGCGGTCAACCAGGCGCTCAACCGGTTGCCGCAGGAAGTGCAGCAGCAGGGCGTGACCGTGGCCAAGTCGCAGGGCGACAGCCTGATGGCGGTGGCGCTGTACGACAGCACCGACCGCCTGGACAACGTCGATATCTCCGACTACCTGATCAGCACCCTGCAGGATCCGATCAGCCGCATCAACGGCGTCGGCGAGATCAACGTGTTCGGCGCGCAGTACGCGATGCGCGTGTGGCTAGACCCGCACAAGCTCAACGCCTACAAACTGATGCCCGGCGACGTGCGCAGCGCGATCGAGGCGCAGAACACCCAGGTCACCGCCGGCGAACTGGGCGCGCTGCCGACCGGCGCCGAGCAGGCGCTCAACGCCACGGTCACCGCGCAGTCGCGGCTGCGGACCGCGGAGCAGTTCCGCGCCATCATCCTGGCCACCCAGGCCGACGGCTCCAGCGTGCACCTGGGCGACGTGGCGCGTGTGGAGATCGGCGCGGAGAACTACCAGAACAGCGCCACGCTCAACGGCCATCCGGCGTCCGGCTTCTCGGTGACGCTGTCCTCCGGCGCCAACGCGGTGGCCACCTCCGATGCGGTGCGTGCCGCCATCGAGCGGCTCAAGCCGACCTTCCCGCCGGGCATGGAGGTCGCCTATCCGCGCGACAGCACGCCGTTCGTGCGGATTTCGATCAAGGGCGTGGTGCACACCCTGATCGAGGCGATCGTGCTGGTGGTGGTGGTGATGTTCCTGTTCCTGCAGAACGGCCGCGCCACGCTGATCCCGGCGATCACCGTGCCGGTGGTGCTGCTGGGCACGTTCGGCATCCTCGCCGCGGCCGGCTTCACCATCAACACGCTGACCCTGTTCGCGATGGTGCTGGCGATCGGCTTGCTGGTGGACGATGCCATCGTGGTGGTGGAGAACGTCGAGCGGATCATGCACGAGCAGCATCTGCCGCCGCGCGAGGCGACCCAGCAATCGATGGGCGAGATCACCGGCGCGCTGATCGGCATCACCGTGGTGCTGGGCGCGGTGTTCCTGCCGATGGCGTTCTTCGGCGGCTCCACCGGCATCATCTACCGCCAGTTCTCGATCACCATCGCCTCGGCGATGGCGCTGTCGGCGCTGGTCGCGCTGACCCTGACCCCGGCGCTATGCGCGACCCTGCTCAAGCCGGTGGAAAAGGAGCGCCAGCTCGGACGCTTCTTCCGCTGGTTCAACCGCGGCGTGGAGCGCAGCCAGCAGGCCTACCAGCGTCGGCTCGGCACGCTGCTGCGGCAGCCGCGGCGCTGGATGGTGCTGTATGTGCTGATCGTGCTGGCGATGGCGGCGCTGTACGCGCGCATGCCGACCGGCTTCCTGCCGGTGGAGGACCAGGGCCAGGTGCAGATCCAGTTCACCACGCCCGAGGGCACGCCGCTGGCCAGGACCGAGGCGCTGGGCCGGCGCATCAACGATTACTTCCTGGCCCACGAGAAGCACAACATCACCGCGGTCTTCATGGTGATCGGCCGCAACAACGCCGGCACCGGGCAGAACGCCGGCCAGGCCTTCGTCGCGCTGCGGCCATGGGGCGAGCGCAACCGCGACAACACCGCGCAGGCGATCATCGACCGCGCCAATGCGTATTTCCGCGGCACCGCCGACGCCAAGGTCAGCGTGCTGTCGCCGCCGGCGGTGCGCGGCCTTGGCCAGTCCAGCGGTTTCGAGCTGTGGATCCGCGACAGCGACGGCACCGGCCGCGCGGCCCTGCTCAAGGCGCAGCAGCAGGTGCTGCAGGACGCCGGCGACGATCCGCAGCTGACCGCGGTGCGGCTCAACGGCCTGGGCGACAAGGCGCAGCTGCAGGTGGATATCGACCAGGCCCAGGCCAGCGCGCTGGGCCTGGCGCAGGGCGACATCAACGGCACCTTGTCCACCGCCTGGGGCGGCAGCTACGTCAACGATTTCGTCGATCGCGGCCGGGTCAAGCGCGTCTATGTGCAGGGCGATGCGCCGTACCGCTCGCTGCCGGAAGACATCGGCCAGTGGTATGTGCGTGGCAAGGACGGGCAGATGGCGCCGTTCGCCAGTTTCGCCAGTACCCACTGGACCCGCGGGCCGCAGCTGCAGCAGCGTTTCAACGGCCTGCCGGCGGCGCAGATCCAGGGCGGCGCGGCGGCCGACAGCAGTTCCGGCGAGGCGATGCAGCGGATGCAGAAACTGGTCGCCAAGCAGAAGGGCTTCGACCTGCAGTGGAGCGGCCTGTCCTACCAGGAGCAGCTGTCGAGCAACCAGACGCTGTGGCTGTACACCGCCTCGATCCTGTTCATTTTCCTGTGCCTGGCGGCGCTGTACGAGAGCTGGTCGATCCCGCTGGCGGTGCTGCTGGTGATTCCGCTGGGCGTGCTCGGTATGGTGGTCGCGACCACCCTGGTCGGCTTCGTCAACGACATCTATTTCCAGGTCGGCCTGCTGACCACGATCGGTCTGTCGGCGAAGAACGCGATCCTGATCGTGGAGTTCGCCGAGGCCGAGCAACGTGCCGGGCGGCCGTTGCTGGAGGCGGCGCTGGAAGGCGCGCGGCTGCGCCTGCGGCCGATCGTGATGACCTCGCTGGCGTTCGTCGCCGGCGTGCTGCCGCTGGCGCTGTCCACCGGCGCCGGCGCGGCCAGCCGCCGCGAGATCGGTGTCAGCGTGATCGGCGGCATGCTCTCCGGCACCGCATTGGCGGTGCTGCTGGTGCCGCTGTTCTTCGTGCTGGTGCGGCGCCTGCTGCATGGCCAGGCGGTGCACACGCCGGCGGGGTAGGCGCTTGATGCGCATGCGGTGCCGCTGCACGGGGCCGCATTGCGCCTAAAATGGGCGTTTCCCCACGCTGCGATGTGCCGATGAACGATTCCTCCTGCTGCGGCGGGCCCAGCGACGCACCGGCCCACTGGTCCGGGCGCATCCGCGATATCGCCGATTTCCCGAAGCCGGGCATCGTGTTCAAGGACATCACCCCAATGCTGGCCGACGGCCCGGATTTCGCCTCGGCGCTGGACGAGATGGCGCGTCCCTGGCGCACCACGCCGCTGGACGCGGTGCTGGGCATCGAGTCGCGCGGCTTCATCCTGGGCGCGGCGCTGGCGCATGAACTGCGCACCGGTTTCGTGCCGATCCGCAAGCCGGGCAAGCTGCCGGGCAGGACGGTGACCCAGGACTACACGCTGGAATACGGCAGCGACCGCATCGAGATGCACGCCGACGCGCTGCCGGCCGGCGCGCGGGTGCTGGTCGTCGATGATGTGCTCGCCACTGGCGGCACCTTGCGCGCGGCGTTGGCGCTGGCGCGGCAACTGCAGCTGGAGATCGTCGGTGCGGTGGTGCTGGTCGAGCTGCAGGCGCTGCAGGGGCGCGAGCGCTGGAGCGAGGACGTGCCGCTGTTGGCGACGCTGACCTATTGAGGGCGACGCGGTGCGGCGGCCGTCACGCGCGGCCGCCAGCGCACAGGGGCGGCAGCAGTGGTCGCAGCGCGTCCTTCTGCGCCAGCGCGGTCACAGCTTGCTGACCCGGAACCGGCGGCCCTTGATCTTGCCCGCCTGCAGCTGGCCCAGCGCCCGGCCGGCGTGCTCGCGGGCGATGGCGACGTAGGAGCGGGTCGCGTAGATCGCGATCTTGCCGATCGCCGCGCCCGACAGGCCGGCGTCGCCGGTCAGCGCGCCGAGGATGTCGCCGGCGCGCAGCTTGTCGGTCTTGCCGCCGTCGATGCGCAGCGTGACCATCGCCGCCTGCGGCAACTGCGCCGGGCGCGCGGTGGCCAGCGGTGCGCGCGACCAGCGCAGCGGCTGGCCCTGTTCGGCCTCCAGCGCCTGCGCGCGCGCTACTTCGCGCGGCGCCACCAGGCTCAGCGCCAGGCCGCGCTTGCCGGCGCGCGCGGTGCGGCCGATGCGGTGGCGGTAGGTTTCGGTATCGGTCGGCAGTTCGTAGTTGAGCACCGCGGCCAGGTCTTCCACGTCCAGTCCGCGCGCCGCCACGTCGCTGGCGACCAGCACGTTGCAGCTGCGGTTGACGAAGCGCACCAGCACCTCGTCGCGGTCGCGCTGTTCCATGTCGCCGTGCAGCGCCAGCGCCGAGAAGCCGAACTGCTGCAGCGAGCCGGCCACTTCATCGACCTCCTTGCGGGTATTGCAGAACACCACGCTGGATTCGGGGGTGAAGCGCAGCAGCAGCCCCGCCACGGCTTTCTGCCGGTAGCTCGGATCGACTTCGAAGAACTGCTGCTCGATCTCCGGCGCGCTGTCGGCGCCTTCGATGGTCACCTCGACCGGTTCGTGCAGCAGCTCGCGCGCCAGGGTGCGGATCGCATCGGGGAAGGTGGCCGAAAACAGCAGGCTCTGGCGGTGCTTGTCGCAGCGGCTGGCGATCTCGCGGATCGGCTCTTCGAAGCCCATGTCGAGCATGCGGTCGCCCTCGTCCAGTACCAGCGTGCGCACCCCGCCCAGGTGCAGCGCGCGCTTGCGCGCCAGTTCCTGGATGCGCCCGGGCGTGCCGACCACCACCTGCGGGTCGTGCGCCTCCAGCGAGGCCAGCTGCGGGCCAAGCGGCATGCCGCCGGTCAGCACCACCAGTTTCATGTTTGGAATGCCGGTGGCCAGCTTGCGCAGCTGCTTGCCGACCTGGTCGGCCAGTTCGCGGGTCGGGCACAGCACCAGCGCCTGCGCGCGGGTCAGCGCCGGATCCAGCTTGTGCAGCAGGCCCAGGCCGAACGCGGCGGTCTTGCCGCTGCCGGTGGGCGCCTGCACGATGACGTCGCTGCCGGCCAGGATCGGCGGCAGGCTCTGCGCCTGCACCGGGGTCATCGTGGTGTAGCCGAGCGCGTCGATGCCCGGCGCCAGCGCCGGGGAGAGGGACAGGGTGTCGAAATCGTTCATGGCGCATTTTAGCCGGGACTGGGGACTCGGGACCGGGGACTCGGCAAATCCAGAGCAATGCGCGGCGCCAACCGCGGCTGTCTGCGCGCTTGGTCCCGAGTCCCGAGTCCCGAGTCCCGTACAATTCCCCCCATGCCTCTTATCACCCTACAGAACGTCGACTACAGCGTCGGCGGCCCCTTGTTGCTGGAAAAGACCGAATTGTCGATCGAGCCGGGCGAGCGTATCGCCCTGATCGGCCGCAACGGCGCCGGCAAATCGACCTTGATGAAACTGATCGCCGGCGAGCTCAAGCCCGACGACGGCGAGATCCGCGTCCAGCAGGGCGTGCGCATCGCGCGGCTGGAGCAGGAGGTGCCGCACGGCGCCGCCGGCAGCGTGTTCGACGTGGTCGCCGATGGCCTGGGCGAGCTCGGCCACTGGCTGGCCGAGTTCCACCGGCTCAGCCATGCCGCCGAGTTCGACGGCGATGCGCTGGGCGCGGTGCAGTCCAAGATCGACGGCGCCAACGGCTGGGCGCTGGACCAGCGGGTCAACGAGACCCTGACCCGGCTCGACCTGGACGGCGACGCGGAGTTCGCGCGGCTGTCCGGCGGCATGAAGCGGCGCGTGCTGCTGGCGCGCGCGCTGGTCTCGGCGCCGGACCTGCTGCTGCTGGACGAGCCGACCAACCACCTGGACATCGAGGCGATCGACTGGCTGGAACTGTTCCTGAAAGGCTGGAACGGCAGCGTGGTGTTCGTCACCCACGACCGGCGCTTCCTGCGTGCCCTGGCCACGCGCATCGTCGAAATCGACCGCGGCCAGGTCACCAGCTGGCCCGGCGACTGGGCCAACTACGAGCGCCGCCGCGAGGAACGGCTCAACGCGCAGGCGCAGGAGAACGCGCGCTTCGACAAGATGCTGGCGCAGGAAGAAGTGTGGATCCGCCAGGGCATCAAGGCGCGCCGCACCCGCGACGAAGGCCGCGTGCGGCGCCTGGAATCGATGCGCAACGAGCGTACCCAGCGCCGCGAGCTCGGCGGCAACGTGCGCATGGAGGCGGCGCAGGGCGAGTCCTCGGGCAAGAAGGTGATCGAGGCCAAGGAGTTGAGCTTCGCCTTCGGCGCGCGGACCATGGTGCGCGATTTCTCCAGCACCATCCTGCGCGGCGACCGCATCGGCCTGATCGGCCCCAACGGCAGCGGCAAGACCACGCTGCTGAAGCTGCTGCTGGGCGAACTGACCCCGGCCAGCGGCGAGGTGCGCACCGGCACCAACCTGCAGGTGGCCTATTTCGACCAGTACCGCGCCACCTTGCGCGAGGACTGGAGCGCGATCGAGAACGTCGCCGAGGGCCGCGATTTCATCGAGGTCAACGGCAAGCGCAAGCACGTGCACGGCTATCTGCAGGATTTCCTGTTCACGCCGGAACGCGCGCGCGCGCCGATCACCCGCCTTTCCGGCGGCGAGCGCAACCGCCTGCTGCTGGCGCGGTTGTTCGCTCAGCCGTCGAACCTGCTGGTGATGGACGAACCGACCAACGACCTGGATGTGGAGACGCTGGAGCTGCTGGAAGAGCTGCTCGGCGACTACACCGGCACCTTGCTGCTGGTCAGCCACGATCGCGACTTCATCGACAACGTGGTGACTTCGACCATGGTGATGGAAGGCGACGGCCGCATCGGCGAATACGTCGGCGGCTACAGCGACTGGGTGCGCCAGCGCGCCGCGCCGCCGGCCAGTGCGATGGCGGTGGCCAAGGCCTCGGCCACTGCAGCGGCCACCGCGCCGGCGGCGGCCGCTGCCGCGCCGGCCGCCAAGCGCAAGCTCAGCTACAAGGACGCGCGCGAACTGGAGCAATTGCCGGCGCGGATCGAGACCCTGGAGCAGCAGGTCGCGGCATTGACCGCGGCGATGACGCAGTCCTCGTTCTACCAGCGCGATGCGGCGGCGGTGAGCGCGCATACGCAGGCGCTGACCCAGGCGCAGGCCGAGCTGGACGCGGCGTATGCGCGCTGGAGCGAACTGGACGCTTAGCGGCCCGGTTGGCGCGGCGTTCTCTGCTGCAGACGCTCGCCATTGGATGGCCTGGCGCACTGTAGGAGGGACTTCAGTCCCGACAGCGTCCGAAGTTGGACAGTCCACGGCTTCGCTCGTCGCGACTGAAGTCGCTCCCATAGGGAGCTCGCGCCGAGTTGGCTAGGTGCAGTGTGGGAGGAGCTTCGGTCCCGACGCGGTCCGGTTGCGGCGACTTCGCCGCTTCGTTCGTCGCGGCTGAAGCCGCTCCTCAAAGGTCTTGAGGCCAGCGTGCTGGGTGCACTGTGGGCGGGACTTCAGGGTCGAACAGGCGCCAGCGGCGCGACGGCGCAGCCGGCGTTGGCTCAGCGCGAAGCGGCTTCCTCTTCGTCGTCGTCTTCATCCAGATCATCGGCCTGGCTGGTTCGCTCGTCGGGTTCGGCCTCGTCGCCGGTCAGCAGGCCGACGAAGGCGACGAAAGCGATGCCGTCCTGCGCCCATTCCTTGGCCACGTCGTCGAGCAGTTCCAGCAGTACGTCGAAATCCTTCTTCGCCACCGATTGCAGTTCGGCCGCGTCTTCCAGCAGCAGCGCGTAGCCGCCCTTGGCCGGCAGCCACGACAGGTCGCGCAGGCCGTCCATCAACGCATCCCAGTTGCGGCCGAAGCCGATCGGGAAGTCCAGCTGCGCGGCCAGCCGCATCAGCAGCATCGGCTTGCTGCTGCAGCCCTGCAGGTCGATCCGGCATAGCCGCAGGCCGGCGTCGCGGCCGAGCGCGGCGATGCTGTCCAGGTCGCTGTTGGCGACGCGGTAGACGCCGGAGGCGGCCGGCTCGGCCAGGTTGAGCGAAAAATTGAAAGTGTTCATGGCGACGGCCTCCCGGAGGCGATGCTGAAATTGCGGAAACTGGCGTAGTGGTCGTCGCTGTAGTACCAGACGTCCGGCGGGTCGCCGCCGGTGACGATGCGCCGCGTCCCGCGTTGCTCCAGCCCCGGCGTGTCGACGGTGTATTCGTGATAGTAGCCGCGCGGGCGTGACGGCAGCCGGTTTTCGCGGTTGCCGAACACGCTGCCGTCCTGGCGATGCGGGAACGGACCGCCGCGCTGGATCAGCGCGATGGTGGCGCGCGCTTCGGGCGGCAGGAACGGTGGCAGCGTGTCGTCCGCGTCCGCGTCCGCGTCCGCGGCCGGCGGCGGTGCCGGTGCAGGCAGCGGCGCGGGATTGGTGAGCGCCGGCGCGAACTGCGGATGTGGCGGCTGCTGCAAGGCGCGGATGCCCCACAGCCCGGCGGCGAGCAGCGCGATCGCGACGATCAGTAACACGGGCTTGCGCATCGAGGGGGAGCTCCAGCGAGAACGGCGGACGCCGCGTTCTGGCGCAGCAGCGGCACAGTATGGGCGAGTGGGGCTGTTCGTGCTCTTAACCAGGCGCCGGCAACGCTGGCCTGGCATCGCAGCGGCGCTGCCGATGCCGCTGCAACACGCGATTCACATTCGACTAACCGGGGGCGGGCGCATCGTAGCCGCCGATCCGCGGCGGCGCCCGGCACGGCCGCTGCGCGATGGGACGATGTTTCCGCAACGCCGGTCTTGGTATGGTCGCCGGTCGTCCCTACCATTGATCACGCAACGTCCGTCCTTCCGGCGGGCGAACGTCCAGGAGAACTACATGGCCTACACCCTCCCCACGCTGCCCTACGCCTACGACGCGCTGGAACCGCACATCGATGCGCAGACGATGGAAATCCATTACACCAAGCATCACCAGACCTACATCACCAACGCCAACGCCGCACTGGAAGGCACCGAGTACGCCGAGCTGCCGGTCGAAGCGCTGGTGTCCAAGCTGAAGTCGCTGCCGGAGAACCTGCAGGGTCCTGTGCGCAACAACGGCGGCGGCCACGCCAACCATTCGCTGTTCTGGACGGTGATGGCGCCCAACGCCGGCGGCACCCCGGTCGGCGAGGTCGCCAAGGCGATCGACAGCCAACTGGGCGGTTTCGACAAGTTCAAGGACGCCTTCACCAAGGCAGCGCTGACCCGCTTCGGCAGCGGCTGGGCGTGGCTGAGCGTGACTCCGGACAAGAAGATCGTGGTCGAAAGCACTGCCAACCAGGACAGCCCGCTGTTCGAGGGCAACACCCCGATCCTGGGCCTGGACGTGTGGGAACACGCCTACTACCTGAAGTACCAGAACCGCCGCCCGGACTACATCGGCGCGTTCTTCAACGTGGTGGACTGGAACGAAGTCGAGCGCCGCTACCACGCCGCGATCGCCTGATCGCAGCGGCGTCACTGTCGCACCGAAGGCCGGGCTTGCCCGGCCTTTGTTTTTCGCAGACATGCATGCCCCTGACAGGCACGCGGTCAGCGCGGCGGCAGCGGTGGCAGCGCCTCGACCGGCAGCGGATCCAGCGGTTGCAGCGCCACCAGCAGGCCGCTCGGGTCGCTGCCACGCGCGGCGCCCGGGGTGCGCGGCAGCAGCCGCGCGCTGCGCAGCGGACGGAAGCGGTCGCGTTCGAAGAACACATGGTCGGCCTGCGCGGACAGTGCGAACAGGTGCGGATCCAGGCCGTTGCGCTGGATGTCGTTGCGTGCGTCGCGCAGGCGCGCATCGCTGTCGCCGAAGCGTGCGGCCAGCGGCGCCAGCTCCGGCGCGTCGGCGGCGGCGAAGAAGCCACCGGCCAGCAGCGAGGGTACGCCCTCGGCGGTGGCGTCGATCCACGCCATCAGGTCGTCGGCCTGCTCGCGGCGGCTGGCGCCGCCATCGCGTTCGGCATGCAGGCGGGTGAAGTACAGGTTCACCGGCTGCCCGCGCAGGTCCACGCGTACCAGCCCGGCCACGCTGTAGTCCTCGAACGGATGCAATAAGGTTTCTGCTTCCTCCAGTACCGGCAGCCGGGTCAGCAGCGCATTGCCGCGGCGTTGCGGCCGGCTCGGCGGATCGGCGCTGATGAAATGGCAGTGGTAGCCGAGCTGTGCGGCCAGCCATTGCGCCTGGTTCGGCAACGCCTTGGTCTGCAGCACTTCCTGCAGCGCGATCGCATCGGGTTGCAGGCGTTGCAGCGTCTCGACGATACGCACGCGGCGCGCCGGCCAGTCGTTGCGGTCCTGCTCGAGATTGAGGCTGACCACGCTGAGCGCGGCGGTCGGGGGCGGCGGCGCAGGCAAGCGGGCGGGCAGCGCTTGCGCGCCCGCATGCGCGACCAGGGCCAGCAGCAGCCAGCCGAGGCGATGCCGTCGTCGTGGATTGCCCGTCATGCGTCGCATGCTAGGGCGTGCGGCTTCAGCGCCGCGTGTACGCAGACACGCGGCGCTGCAGTTCCTAGCGCGGCAGCACGCTTTCCGCCAGACGCAGGGGCGCGCTGGCCGCGGCCTGCGTCGCCGAGCGGCCCAGCACCAGTTCGTAGTCGCCGGCGGCGATGCGCCACTGGCGCTGCGCCGGGTCGTAGTCGGCCAGGGTCTTGGGTTCGGCGACGATGCTGACGCGGCGGGTCTCGCCGGGCTTGAGGGTGAGCTTGTCCCAGCCGACCAGGCGGATCGGCGTGTGGTGGCCCTGCGGCAGGCGCAGGTACAGCTGCGGCACGTCGGCGCCTTCGCGCGGTCCGCTGTTACGCACGTCGAAGCTGGCGATCACGCAGCTGCCGTCCATCTGCACGCTCAGGTTGGCGTAGTCGAAACGGGTGTAGGACAGGCCGTGGCCGAACGCGTACAACGGCTCCAGGCCGCGCGCGGCGAACCAGCGGTAGCCGACGTTGGCGCCCTCGATGGCGTAGTCGACATTGCTGCCTGCCGGTTGCGCCGGTTTGAAGCCCAGCCCCGGGATCGACGGCCGCGGCAGCTGCGCCACGTCGCGCAGCCAGGTCACCGGCAGGCGCCCGGACGGATTGACGTCGCCCAGCAACAGCCGCGCCAGCGCTTCGCCACCACGGATGCCCGGGTACCAGGCTTCCAGCACCGCCGGCACTTGCTGCAGCCACGGCATCGCCACCGGGCCGTTGGTTTCCAGCACCACCACCGCGCGCGGGTTGGCCTTGGCCATCGCCGCGATCAGCGCGTCCTGCTTGCCGGGCAGTGTGATGTCGGGCAGGTCCACCGATTCGGCCGACCATTGCGTGGCGAATACGATCACCGCCTCGGCGCCACGCGCGAGCCTGGCCGCGGCGGCCACATCGTCGCCGCTGGCGTAGTCGATCTGCGCCTCCGGCAGGGCCTTGCGCAGCGCTTGCAGCGGCGAGGACGGATGGAACATCACCGGGCCCGGCCAGGTGGTCGGGGCCAGCCCCGGCACCGCGTTGGCGCCGTTGACGGTGAAGCCGACCATCGACGAGCCGCCGCCGCCGATCACGCCCTTGTCGGCATGCCCGCCGATCACCGCGATGCGCCGCAGCGTGCGCGGCAACGGCAGCGTGTCGCGCTCGTTGCGCAGCAGCACCGTGCCTTCCTCGACCACTTTCTGCACCGCGTCGCCGCCGGCGCCATCGTCGATCGGCTGCCGCTGCGGCGGATGGTCGAAGCTACCGGTGGCGATGAACGCGCGCAGGATGCGCCGCACCATGTCGTCCAGCCGCGCCTGCGGCACCGTGCCGCTGGCCACCGCCAGGCGCAGCGGTTGGTCGAAGTACACCGCCTTGTCGAACACTTCGCCTGCCGATTGCTGGTCCAGCCCGGCCAGCGCCGCCTTGGAGCCGCTGTGCACGCCGCCCCAGTCGGACATCACGTAGCCGGGGAATTTCCATTCCTGCTTCAGCACCTGGTTGAGCAGGTAGTCGTGCTCGCAGCCGTAGATGCCGTTGATGCGGTTGTAGGAACACATCACCGAGCCGGGCTCGCCGATCTGCAGCGCCAGCTCGAACGCCAGCAGGTCCGATTCGTGCATGGCCTGCGCGCCGATGTCGGCGCTGTGGGTGTTGCGCCCGGTCTCCAGGTCGTTCATCGCGAAGTGCTTCATCGTCGACACCACGTGCTGGCTCTGCACGCCGCGGATCGACTCGCCGACCATCACCCCGGCTAGCAGCGGATCTTCGCCGGCGTACTCGAAGTTGCGGCCGTTGCGCGGATCGCGTTGCAGGTTGACGCTGCCGGCCAGCAGCACGTTGAAGCCCTGCTGCCAGGCTTCGCGGCCCATCGTCGCGCCGCCGGCGTAGGCCAGTTCGCGGTTCCAGGTGGCGGCGGTGGCCGGGCCGGACGGCAGCGCGGTGGCGTGGTCGCCGTGGCGCACGTTGCCTGGGTTGGTCACGCCGACGCCGGCATCGGCCAGCTGTTGCGCGGCGATGCCCAGGCGTTCGATCGCCGGCACGAAGCCGGCCGAGCCGAGCGCGCCGGGCGGCAGCGGACCGCCGTCCTTGCCCAGGCCGAAGTAGCTGTGCAGCATCTGGAATTTCTCGTCCTGGGTCATCGCCTGCACCAGCAACGCGGCGCGGCGGTCCGGCGCCAGCGCGCGGTCGGCCCACGGGCGCTGCGCGTCGGCGCTGGCGCTGGGCGCCAGGCGCAAGGTACTGACCAGGCCGAAATGGTCCGAGGCCCATATGCCGTTGGCATCGGGCGTCTGGAACAGGATGCGGCTGCTCACCGGTTCGAAGCGCGCGCGCTGGAAGAACACATGGTCGATGCGTTTGGGCGGGTTGAACTTCGGGTTCAAGGTGCTGTCGGCTCGGCGGTCCTTGGTGCCGTTCAGGCTGCCGTAGCTGTCGTCGAAGCCGGCGCGCAGCGCGGCCAGTTGCGGCGCATCGGCGCTGGCGTTGAAGTCGCCGGCCAGCAGCGACGGCGCGCCGTCGGCGGTCTTCTCGACCCAGGCCAGCAGGTCCTGCAGCTGGCGTTCGCGCAGCGCACCGCCGGCTTGCGTCCAGTGCAGGTGGGTGACATAGAGATTGACCGCGCGGCCGTCCACGTCCAGGCGCAGGCGTCCGGCCGTGCGGCTGTCGTCGAGCCGTTTCAGGCGGATCTGTTCGCGTGCCAGGATCGGGCGCCGGGTCAGCAGCGCGTTGCCGTAGCGCTGCGCGGCGCCGGGCGGATCGACGCTGGTGAAGTACCACGCGTAGCCGAGTTGCTCGGCCAGCCATTGCGCCTGGTTGGGCAGGGCGTCGTGCTGCAGCACTTCTTCCAGCGCGATCGCGTCGGGGTGCAGTTCGCGCAGGGTCTGCACGATCTGGGTGCGCCGCTTCGGCCAGTCGAGCTTGTCGTGATACAGGTTCAGCGTGACCACGCTGAGCGTCGGGGTGTCCTTGTCGGTCGCGGGCGCAGGCGCGGCGAAGGCCGGCCAGGCCAGCGCGAGCGCCAGGCAGAGGAGTCCTGAAAACGTTTTCATGGCAGGGCGTGAGGCCTCTCCAGCAGCAGAAGGGAAAGTCGCATCGGGGAGTGGGGGAGGGTGAAGCGGGGGAAGCGGGGGAAGCGAACAGCCGGGTACGGCGTTAGGACGGCGCTTCGTCGCTACGCATCACCGGATACAACCGGTACTGCGCGTCCCAGGAGGAATGGCGGCGGTAGAAGAATTCCAGCCGCGCGTGTGGATCCTTGGCGAAGTCGGCGTCGTGCTCGAGCTTGGCCTCGAACTCGGCCTGCAGCGCCGGGTCGCTGGCCAGCATCTGCCGCGCCACGTCCTCGGCGACGTAGTCTTCCATGTATTCGGCGCGTTCGAAGGCGCTGTTGAATTCGCCCCATTGCAGCAGCGAGTCCGGCGCCTGCGGTTCCAGCAACGCCATCAGCAGCCGCGCCTTGGGCTGGGCGATCGGCACGAACAAGGCGCCGGCGCCGATGGCGCGCGTTTCCGGTGTCCAGGCGCCCTGCACTCTGAGCCGCTGGTGGCCTTCGGAGGAACCCGCGGCGAAGCTGGCGTCGTCGGCATGGAACGTCTGCACCGGCAGCGTGGCGGCGCGCTCCAGGGTGCGGAAGGCGATGCCGTGCTGGCGCAATTTGGCGGCGACCCGCGCGGCCTGCGCGGCCGGCACCAGATAGCCGGCGCGCGGCGCCACGACTTCGACGCTGGGTACGATGTGATCGCGCAGCGGTACCCGCCAAAGTTGCGGGGTGTGCTCGTCGTAGCGGGTCATCAGTGCGCCGGACACCGGCGACAGCGTGCGGGTATAGGCGTAGCCGCGGAACTCCACCAGCCGCGACTGCTCGGTGGTGCGGTAGTCCAGCGCCAGCGTCGTCCCGCCCAGCCGTTGCGCGCGCACGTCGGCTGCCAGCGCGTCGGCGCGCCAGCTGCTGCCGTTGCGCTCCACCTGCTGCAGCACGGAGACGATGGTGTTGCGGGTGATGCGCACGCGCTGCGGATACGGCTTCCACGAATGCGTTTCCACCAGCATGCCGAAGCGGTTGCGCAGCTGGAAATAGCCATGCGAGAAGCGCGGCGTGGCCACGCCGTCCTCGAAGCCGGATGCCGGATCGTCGTTGACCACGAACGAGGGGTAGTAGGGCAGCGGCAGCGAGCCCTGCCGCGTCAGGTCGGCGAGCACGCCGTCGCGCAGGCGCAGGCCGTCGCCGCGCAGCGCGGCGTCGCCGGCATGCAGCGGTTCCACCTGCACCGACACGTCGTGTTCGAACTGCGCGCCGTCGGTGACGTGCAGGTCCACGTACAGCAGCGGATCCCACTGTTCGACCAGGCGCAGCATCGCCTGCATCTCCGGCGCGTCGGCCTTGACGTAGTCGCGGTTGAGGTTGAGGTTCTGCGCGGTGGTGCGCCAGCCCATCTGCTCCGGGCCGCGCTGATTGGGCCGATTCCAGGCGCCGAAGCGCTCGTGGCCATCGACGTTGAACACCGGCACGAACAGCCACACCTGCTTGTCCAGCGCGCCGCGCGCGGCCTGGCCGTCGAGCAGCTGGCGCAGGGCCAGGAAGCCGGCGTCCTTGCCGTCGATCTCGCCGGCGTGGATGCCGCCCTGGATCAGCACCACCGGCAGTTTGCGCGCCTGCGCCGCGGCCGCATCCAGCGCGCCGGAGGTGGACACCGCCAGCGCCTGCATCGGCCGGCCTTCGGGCGTGGTGCCGAACTCAAAGCAGCGCACCGCCTGCGGATAGCGCTGCGCGAACGCCTCGCACAATGCGATGGTCTCCGCATAGCGGCCGGTACGCGCGTAACCGCTGCGTTCGGCCTGCGTGGACAGGCCCGCCTCGCTGGCCAGCAATGGCATGCTGCACAGCAGCATCGACAGCAGGAAGGGGACCAGCCAGGGTCGGATCATTGCGGCTCCGTCGCGCGATAGGCCCCCATGATGCGTGCAGCGCGCCGATTGCGAAAGCACCCGGATGCCGCCGCGCGCGTCGCGGCCGGTTCGATTCGCCCGGAACGATCGGGTAACCTGCTGAAAATTTTGCCTGGACCACTGCCTGTGACGCACGATCGAGCGACGAGGAATGCTGGATGAGCGCGGCCAGCGCGGCGGCCGGCGCGCGGATGCCGCGGCAGATCCCGTACATCATCGGCAACGAGGCCTGCGAGCGTTTCAGCTTCTACGGCATGCGCAACATCCTGGTGCAGTTCCTGATCACCTCGTTGTTGCTGCAGGAAGCGACCGCGCCCGGCCGCGAGGCCGAGGCCAAGCACATCATGCATAGCTTCATGGTCGGCGTGTATTTCTTCCCGCTGCTCGGCGGCTGGCTGGCCGACCGCTTCTTCGGCAAATACACCACCATCCTGTGGTTCAGCCTGATCTATTGCGCGGGCCATGCCTGCCTGGCGCTGTTCGAAGGCAGCCGCGAAGGGTTCTTCGTCGGCCTGGGGCTGATCGCGCTGGGTGCCGGCGGGATCAAGCCGCTGGTGGCCTCGTTCATGGGCGACCAGTTCGACCAATCCAACAAGCACCTGGCCAAGCTGGTGTTCGATGCGTTCTACTGGATCATCAACTTCGGTTCGCTGTTCGCCTCGCTGCTGATCCCGCTGGCGCTGAAGAACCTCGGCCCGGCCTGGGCATTCGGCATTCCCGGCCTCCTGATGTTCGTGGCCACGCTGGTGTTCTGGGCCGGCCGCCGCCGCTACGTGCGCGAGCCGCTGCTGCCGCGCGATCCGCATGGCTTCGCCCAGGTAGTGCGCAGCGCGCTGCTGTCGCGCGCGCCGGGGCAGGGGCGTCCCGGCCTGGCCCTGGCCGCCATCGCGGTGGCGCTGGCGCTGGCCAGTTTCGCGCTGCTGCCGACGCTGGGCATCGTGATCTGCCTGTGTCTGGCGCTGGTGCTGTTGCTGGCCGGAATCGGCGGCGGCACCTGGTGGCAGCTGGAGCGCGCCCGCGCGGTGCATCCGGACGCGGCGGTGGACGGCGTGCGCGCGGTGCTGCGGGTGCTGGTGGTGTTCGCGCTGGCGACGCCGTTCTTCTCGCTATTCGACCAGAAAGCCTCGACCTGGGTGCTGCAGGGCCAGCAGATGCAGATGCCCGACTGGTTCAGCGCCTCGCAGATGCAGGCATTGAATCCGGCGCTGGTGATGCTGCTGATCCCGTTCAACAACCTGGTGCTGTACCCGCTGCTGCGCCGCGGCGGCTACGAGCCGACCGCGCTGCGGCGGATGACCGCCGGCATCGCCTGCAGCGGCCTGGCCTGGATCGTGGTCGGCGCGCTGCAGGTGGCCATGGACGGCGGCGACGCGCTGTCCATCGCCTGGCAGATCCTGCCGTACGCGCTGCTGACCTTCGGCGAGGTGCTGGTCTCGGCGACCGGGCTGGAGTTCGCCTACAGCCAGGCGCCGCAATCGATGAAGAGCGTGGTGATGAGTTTCTGGAATCTGACCACCACGGTCGGCAACCTGTGGGTGCTGCTGTCCAACGCGGCGGTGCGCAACGCCACCGTCACCGCGCACATCGGCAGTACCGGGCTCAGCGAGACCGCGTTCCTGATGTTCTTCTTCGCCGCCTTCGCCTGCGTCGCCGCGCTGTTGTTCGGGCTGTACGCGCGCCGTTACCGCATGGTCGATCATTACCGTACCGCCTGAGGCCCCCGCATGCCGTCCGTCACCCCCGTCAACCTGATCCTGATCGTGCTCACCGTGCTGGTGTCGTGGGCGGCGTTCAACAACCGCAAGCTGCTCGACCGGCTGATCCTGTGGCCGCCGGCGATCGACCGGCACAAGCAGTACGACCGGCTGCTGACCCACGGCTTCATTCATGCCGATTTCCCGCATCTGCTGTTCAACATGGTCACGCTGTATTTCTTCGGCGGCCCGATCGAGCGGCTGATGGAGCGGCTGACCGGCAGCCTGCTGACCTATCCGCTGTTCTACCTGGCGGCGCTGGTGGTGGCGATCCTGCCCAGCTACCTGAAGAACCAGAAGAACCCGAACTATTTCAGCCTGGGCGCGTCCGGCGCGGTGTCGGCGGTGCTGTTCGCCTACATCCTGCTGGCGCCGTGGACCGGGATCTACTTCTTCTTCATCCCGATCCCGATCCCGGCGATCCTGTATGCGCTGTTCTACGTGGGCTACAGCATCTGGATGGACCGCCGCGGCGGCGACAACATCAACCACAGCGCGCACTTGGCCGGCGCCGCGTTCGGGGTGATGTTCCTGCTGATCATGGAGCCGTCGGTGCTGCAGCACTTTCTCGACGAACTGGCGCAACCGCGCTTCGGCCGCGGCTAGCGAGCGACGCGCGCGGTGGACACGCAGGTGCGGGAGATGCGGCCGGCGCGCGCCGCGCGTGGCGGCGGCTCGGGCGCCACTGACAGGATTGCGCGCCGTGTCGCGGGCCGCAGCGTTAGGCTCAGCCGCTCAGCCGGCCATGCTGCCGCGCAGCTGCACCTTGGCGCTGCCAATGGCGGCGTGCTCGTAGGTTTCCTTCAGCCGGTCGTAGACCTCGCTGCTGAGCTGCTCGAATTCCCAGCCCTGGGTCTGCCCATCCACCACCAGTTGGAACAAGCCTTCCAGCAACGACGTGTCGTGGTCGCCCTGGATCTGTTCGTTGTCGCTCATGCGCCTTGCCCTTTTTCGATTACATCGTGATGGATTGCGCAAAAACCCATGCCAGGTTCGTGCGGTGATCCAGAATCGATAGCGGCTGCCTGCGGCGTGGCTTTAGCCCGCAGGATCCGTTTCACAACCCGGCGCACAATTCGCGCGCCGCGCAGGGCGGGGCACGGGTTAAATGCCGGCCTGCCCCAGGTCGGAAGTGACGCAGCGTGGCGTCAGCGGGTGACGCCGCGCGGCGTGCGGCTTCACATGGCCGCGGCGCGCGCGCGACCAGACTGTGCATTCCGTCGCACGAGCCGGGTCATGAGCGCAGCGTCCCCTCCCCCGATCGAACACGATCCGCAGCGGCAGCGCTTCACGCTGCAGTTGGACGGCCACGAGGCCGAGCTGGACTACCTGCTGCAGGACGGGCGCCTGGTCGTCACCCATACCGGCGTGCCGGGCGCGATCGGCGGCCGTGGGCTGGCGGCGCGCCTGGTGAGCGCGGCACTGGAGCATGCGCGCGCGCAGGGATTGAAGGTGGTCCCTGCCTGTTCGTATGCGGCGCTGTTCGTGCAGCGCCATCCCGAATACGCCGACGTGCTCGGTTGAGTGCGCACGACGCGACGACGGCGCGATAATTGGTCATCACACACAGGCAGCACACAGGGGAGCGGACGTGAGGCACAGCGCACAAACGGGGCAACACATGGCATGGCGGTGGACGGCGCTGGCGTTGGCGGCGAGCCTGGCCACGGCCGGCTGCAAGCGCGAGGCTGCTGCGCCCGCTGCCGCACCGGCACCGGCGGCCGCCGCCCCCACTGCCGCAGTAGCGCCGGCCGCCCCGGCGCCGACGGAACTGAAGGACGTGATCGAGCACACGCCCAGCTACGTGGTTGGCATCACCTTCCCGCCAGCGCTCAATCGCTACCCGGGCCTGGCCCAGGCAGTCGGCCGCTACGCGCAGGCCGCGCGCGGCGAGTTGATGCAGGCGGTCGGCGGCCTCGGCAACGACCGTCCTAGCGCACCCTACGAGTTGTCGCTGCAGTTCGAGATGCTGCTGGAACGGCCCGAGCTGGTGGCGGTGGCCGCCGACGGTAGCCGCTACACCGGCGGCGCCCATGGCGAACCGTTGGTGGCGCGCTTCGTGTGGCTGCCGCAGCAGCAGCGCATGCTCACCGCCGACACGCTGATCCCCGATCCCAAGGGCTGGGCGCAGGTGGCTGGCTATGTCGCCCCGCAGTTGCGCCAGGCGGTGCAGGCGCGGGTGGATGCCGAGCAGCTGCCGCCGGAGGACCACGACGAACAGGTCCGTAGCGCCGACAAGATGATCGCCGAAGGTACCGGGCCGCAGGCGCAGAACTTCAGCCAGTTCCAGCCGCTGGTCGACGCTGCCGGCAAGATCGTGGCGTTGCGCTTCGTGTTCCCGCCTTACCAGGTGGGACCCTATTCCGATGGCACGCAGTCGGTGGATGTCCCGGCCAGCGTATTGCGCGGCCTGGTGGCGCCGGAATACGCGGCGCTGTTCGCGGCGTAGCGGCTGCGGTATCGGCCGCGCGCGGACGGGCGACGGGCTGTTCCCGCTTCACACCATTGGCAGCACCGTGTCGCGGCATCGCACCGATTCGTGGATCGCGCGCTAGCTATTCTCCAGTTCGATGCTGTCGTCGGTCGCGCAGCTGGCCGCGACGCTGGAAGGCCGCTTCGTCTTCGCGCACTGGCACAACGTCGGCGCCGACCACGAGCGCACTCTGCAGGCCTGGCGCGACAACGGCGAGGCCTGCCTGGCCACGGCTGCATGCGCAGCGCTACGAGCGGCGTTTCCGGCGCGTGTGGCGCTCCAATCCGGCCGGTCGATGGCCAGCTTGCGCTGCCGTGCGCGCGACTGTGGCAGCGGCTGCTGTCGCCCGAAGGTGTACCGAGACGATACCGCGCACCGTGCTGAACGGCCGTGGCTGGTCTGCGCCGCACAACAGCCGGTAGCATTAGCGGCTTCGTCCCCCACAAACGATTGCATTCTCCATGGGAAGTTTTGATCAGACCGAGCGACGCGTCGTCTTCACCTGCGAGCGCTACCATGCTTTCCCGCGCGAACCTGCCGTGGTGATCAGGCTCGTCAAGCATCTGTACAAGCGCATCCACGCCAATGCCTGCGTGCGGCTCAAGGCCTACGGCATCAGTCCGCCGGAGTACGACATCCTGATGATGCTGTACGGCACGCCCGGCGAGTGCATCACCCCGACCGAAGTGGCCGAGGCCGCGGGCGAGAAGCCGGCCAACATCACCCGTCTCACCGACAGCCTGTGCAGCAAGGGCTTGATCCTGCGTTCGGCCAGCCCCGAGGACAGGCGCAAGATCAGCATGACCCTGCTGCCGGCCGGGACCGCGCTGATCGAAGCCATGCTGCCGGAGGTCTGCAGTTTCCTGGAAGAGGAAACCGCCGGCCTCGGCGAGGCCGAGCAGGTGCAGCTGGAGAGGCTGCTGAAGAAGATGCTCGCCGGCATCGACAGCGCCGGCTGAGCGCCCCGCGTCCGCGCGTGCCGGCGGCACTTACGGCAGTGATGCAAACGAAAACGCCGCCCGGGATGCGGGCAGCGTCGGGTGATGCGCGATGCTGCCGATCAGTCCTTGTCTGCAGGCGTCTGCGGCAAGGCACCGCCGCCGCCGCCCGGGGTCAGGCCGCGTTTTTCCAGCAACGGCTCGATCTTCGCTGCCTGTCCGGCGAAGTCCTGGAACAGCTGCATCGCATCGACGCTGCCGCCGCGTCAGAGCAGGGTCTGGCGGAAGCGGTCGCCGTTGGCGCGGCTGAGCCCGCCATGCTGCTTGAACCACTGCTGGGTGTTGGCGTCGAGCACCCCGGACCAGATATAGGCGTAGTAGCCGGCCGCGTAGCCGCCCATGATGTGGCTGAGAAATAGGGCGTGCAGTAGCGCGGCGGCACCGGCGCGTAGGCGATGCCGTCGGCGGCCAGCGCCTTGGCCTCGAAGTCCATCACCCCCGAGGCCGGCGGCACCTGGCCGGCGCCGAGCTGGTGCCAGCGCTGGTCGAGGATCGCCGCGCCCAGGCATTCGGTGGTGGCGAAGCCCTGGTTGAACCTGGCCGCGACCACCACCTTGTCCAGCAAGGCCAGCGGCATCGGCACGCCGCTCTGGTAGTGCTTGGCGTAGTGCTTGAGGATGGCCGGATCGTTGGCCCACATCTCGTTGACCTGCGACGGGAACTCGACGAATTCGCGCGGCACGCTGGTGCCGGAGAAGTACGGGTACTTCACGTTGGAGAACATGCCGTGCAGCGCATGGCCGAACTCGTGGAACACGGTGGTGACCTCGTCCCAGGTCAGCAGCGTCGGCTGGCCGGCCGGCGGCTTGGGAATGTTGAGGTGATTGGCGACCACCGGCTTGTAGCCGGTCAGCGCCGACTGCGACACGTAGGAATTCATCCAGGCGCCGCCGCGCTTGGATTGGCGCGCGTACATGTCGGCGATGAAGATCGCCAGCTGCTGGCCGTCGGCGTCGAACACGTCGTAGACCAGCAGGTCGTCGCGGTAGGTCGGCAGGTCGCTGCACTGCTTGAAGGTCAGCCCGTATTCCTGGTTGGCTGCGTAGAACACGCCGTTTTCCAGCACATTCTTCAGTTCGAAGTAGGGCTTGAGCTGGGACTCGTCGAAGTCGTACTTGGCCCGGCGCATCTTCTCGGTGTAGCAGGCCCAGTCCCAGGCGGAGAGCGTGAAGCTCGGCTTGCCGGCCGCCTTGTGTTCCTTGTCGATCATCGCCGCTTGCGCGGCAGCGGGCGTGGCGGGGTTGGCATAGGCAGGCATGGCGAGTCCGAGCGTGGCGGCGAGCGCCAGGGCGAGGCGGGAGGTCATCAAGCGGCATCCAGCGATGAGGTTGGATCATGCGGGCTATCCCAACGTGGCGCATGCGGCCCGTGACTGCAGCCAGGTGTCTGCCCCGCTTCGCAGCGACTGCGGCAACCGCGCTTGCCTTCGCCGCCGCGGCGGCGTCATATAGCGCCTGACCGAGGCAGACCACTGCATCATTGCGTGAAGACGGCCGACCGCCGCAGGGAGACACCATGAAAGCGATCTTTGCCGACCCGACCCGCGGCATCGCCCCCCTGTGCAAGGTCGCGCTGGCGCTGAAGCCGGGCAGCGCGCACTACCCCAGCGGGATCTACGCGGCGCTGGGCATCGCCGCCTTCGCCGCGCCCGCGCGCACCGCCACCATCGAGGATTGAGCGCATGGACACCCCCACCACCGCCTACGCCTTCACCGCCACCGACCTGGATGGCCACGCGCAGCCGCTCGCCGACTACACCGGCAAGGTGCTGCTGATCGTCAACGTCGCTTCCAAGTGCGGCTTCACCCCGCAATACGCCGGGCTGCAGGCGCTGTGGCAGCAATACCGCGAACGCGGGCTGGTGGTGCTGGGATTTCCCTGCGACCAGTTCGGCCACCAGGAGCCCGGCGACTCGGACGAGATCAAGCGCTTCTGCGCGCTGACCTACGCCATCGATTTCCCGATGTTCGCCAAGGTGCAGGTCAACGGCGACGCCGCGCATCCGCTGTGGCAATGGCTCAAGCAGCAGAAGTCGGGACTGCTCGGCATCGCCGCGATCAAGTGGAACTTCAGCAAGTTCCTGGTCGGCCGCGACGGCCGCGTTTTGGCGCGCTATGCGCCGACCGACAAGCCCGAAGCGCTGGCGGCGGACATCGAGCGCGCGCTGGGTTGAGCGGACTTGATGCGCGACGCGGCCTGCTGTTCTGTAGGAGCGGCTTCAGCCGCGACAGGCTCTACGGATAGCAGCTGTCGCGGCTGAAGCCGCTCCTACGACGGCCTGCGGATCGCCGGCTGGGTGCACTGTAAGAGCGGCTTCAGCCGCGACAACGTCCGAAGCCGGAAGGCCCGCCGCTGCGCTCGTCGCGACGGAAGTCACTCCAGTGACGCGTGGCGGTTGGCTGGCGCAGGCATGCGGCTGCGCGTCACTTCTCGACGAAGGCGCGCTCGAACACGTAATGGCCCGGTGTGCCGATCCGCGAGGAGGCGACGAAGCCGCGCGCGTCCAGGGTCTGGCGCAGGTCGGCCAGCATCTGCGGGCTACCGCAGATCATCGCCCGGTCGTACTCCGGATCCAGCGGCGGCAGGCCCAGGGTCTGCTGCATGCGCCCGCTGTCCAGCAGTTCGGTGAGGCGGCCGCGGTTGCGGAAGTCCTCGCGGGTCACCGCCGGGTAGTACAGCAGTTTCTCGCGGATGGTCTCGCCGAGGAACTCGTGCTGCGGCAATTGGTTCTCGAAGTAATCACGGTAGGCCAGGTCTTTTTCGAAGCGCACGCCGTGGGTCAGGATCACCTTGTCGAAGCGCTCGTAGGTCTCCGGATCCTTGATCACCGACAGCCACGGCGCCAGGCCGGTGCCGGTGCCGAGCAGGTACAGGTGCCGGCCCGGGTGCAGGTCGCTGATTAGCAAGGTGCCGGTGGGCTTCTTGCCGACCAGGACCGCATCGCCCGGCTGGATGTGCTGCAGGCGCGAGGTCAGCGGACCGTCCGGCACCTTGATGCTGAAGAACTCCAGCCGCTCTTCCCAGTTGGCGCTGGCGATGGAGTAGGCGCGCAGCAATGGCCGCGTCTCCGTCTCCAGGCCGATCATCACGAACTGGCCGTTGTCGAAGCGGAAGCCTTCGTTGCGGGTGGTGGTGAAGCTGAAGTAGTCGTCCGTCCAGTGACGGACGTCGAGCACCGTTTCGGGGCCAAAAGCAGAGGACATGCCGTTGATCGTGAGGGGGAAGGAGCGGACGCCATTCTACCCCATGTCAACTCAAATGAGAGGGAATCTCATTTGTGGTGATGCATCCCGGCGTACGTCACTTCTCGAACGACAGTTCATAGGACAGGTACAGCGGTGCCTGCGGCGGGACCAGCAACGGGCGCTTGCCCAGGAAGCGCTCCAGGCACAGCGCCAGCGGCGTGGTGCCGTTGCGCCAGCTGGCGCCGACGCTGCCGTCGTCCTGCAGCTGGACCACGACCACGAACGGCGAGGTGTCCGGGCGCGGCGTGGCGCAGCTGGCCACGCCCTCGTCCAGCGCCGCGCGTTGCAGCGCCTTCAGGCGCTCGGCCAGCGCGCCGGGCAGCGCGGCCTCGTCGCGGTCGGCCAGGGCCTTGGCGGCGTCGTAGTCGGATGGGCCGGGAAGCGGGTCGGCCGCGGCAGCGGGGAACGCCACGGCGGCAAGCAGGCAGGGCAGGAAGCGTCGCAGCATTGGCGGATCCAAAGGACAGGCGAAGCTCAACGATACCCAGCGGCCTGCAATTCGAACAGCTCCGCGTAGCGCCCGCCCTGCGCCATCAGTTCGGCGTGGGTGCCGCTGGCCTCGATCTGGCCGCCGGCCAGGACCAGGATGCGGTCGGCCATGCGCACGCTGGAGAAGCGGTGCGAGATCAGCACCGCGGTGCGGTTGTCGGACAGCTCCTTGAAGCGCTGGAACACCTCGAACTCGCTGCGCGCGTCCAGCGCCGCGGTCGGCTCGTCGAGGATCATCAGCTGCGCATCGCGCATGTAGGCGCGCGCGATCGCGATCTTCTGCCATTGCCCGCCGGACAGGTCCACGCCGGTCTTGAAGCGGCGTCCGATCAATTGCGCGTAGCCGTGCGGCAGGCCCTCGATCAGCTCGCTGGCCATCGCCCGCTGCGCGGCGGCGCGGATTCGCGCCGCATCGGCCATCGAATCGACCCGGCCGACGCCGATGTTCTCGCCGGCGCTGAGGTGGTAGCGCACGAAGTCCTGGAAGATCACCCCAAGGTTGGCGCGCAGATCGTCCAGGTCGTAGTCGCGCAGGTCGCGGCCGTCGAGCAGGATGCGGCCCTCGTCCGGGTCGTACAGCCGCGCCAGCAGCTTGACCAGGGTGGTCTTGCCGGCGCCGTTCTCGCCGACCAGCGCCAGCACTTCGCCGGCGCGCAGTTCGAAGTCCAGGTGCTGTACGGCCCATTGCTCGGCGTCCGGATAGCGGAAGCCGACGTTCTCGAACACGAAGCCGCGCACGATCGGCCGCGGCACCGGCACCGCGCCGGGGCGGGTGCGGATCTCCGGCACGATGCGGAAGAACGAATACAGGTCGTCCAGGTACAGCGCCTGTCCGGCCACCTGCGAAAACCCGATCAGCAACCCTTCCAGCAGCTGGCGCAGGCGCAGGAAGCTGCCGGCCAGGAAGGTCAGGTCGCCGATGCTGAAATCGCCGCGCACCGTGCGCCAGGCGATGTAGCCATAGGCGGCGTAATAGCCCAGCGTGCCCAGCGCGGCCAGCAGCGTGCCCCACAGCATGCGCTTGCGCGCCAGCGCACGGTTGGCCTGGAAGAAGCGGTCGGCCAGCGCGCGGTAGCGCTCGATCAGGAAGCTGTGCAGGTTGAAGATCTTCACTTCCTTGGCGGTCTCGACGCTGGCGCCGACCTGGCGCAGGTAGTCGAGCTGGCGCCGCTCCGCGGTCCACTGGAAGTTCAGCGAATAGCCCAGCGCGTTGAAGTGCGCCTCGCCGACGAACGCCGGGATCAGCGCCAGCGCCAGCAGCAGGATCAGCCATGGCGCATAGACCAGCAGGCCGATCGCGAAGCTGACCACGGTGATCGCGTCCTGCACCTGGCCGAACAGCTGGCTCATCAGGTTCATCCGGCCCATGGTCTGGCGCCGCGCGCGGTCGAGCTTGTCCTGTTGCTCGGGGTCTTCGAAATCCTCCAGGTCCAGCTGCGCGGCATGCTCCATCAACTGCACGCTGGTGACGTTGTTGAACAGTTCCGACAGCAGCGTGTCGGCATAGCTGACCAGCCGCCCGAGCAGGTCCGAGCCGATCGCCAGCGCCAGTTCCAGCGCCAGCAGTTCCAGCAGCCGGGACAGCCGCCCGCTGGCCAGCGCCTCGCCGAACGAGGTGAAGCCGGGCGACTGCCCGACCAGGTGGATCGCCTCGTCGATGATCAGCTTGCCGATGTACAGCGAGGCCACCGGGATCAGCGCGCGCAGCATGCGCAGGCCGATGCTGGTCAGGGTCAGCCAGCGGCTGGTCCGCCAGATCTGGCGCAGGAACGGCGGCAGGTTGCGCATCGCATCGAAGCGCTCGCGCAGGCTGGGACCGGTGCGGGGAGAAGGGCGCGGCGCGCCATGGACAGAAGCAGGGGAGGCCATCTGCGCATTGTGCCGGGGCCGGGTGTGCGCGGGGAGTGTTGGCGCGCAGGACTCACGATCGGTGCAAGCGTGAAGACCTGTCCAGCACTGCAACTTCCTGCATGCGCTGAATTGGGCTTGGTCGGTAAGGCCGTCGCGAAGTCGCTCCCACAGAAACGCTGACAGGCCGGACGCTGGACGGCGGCATCCGGGGCAACGCCGGCCATCGCCGAAGCCTTGGTTGGTCGGCTACCGGCTTATTTTGTGGGAGCCACTTCAGTCGCGACGGGCCTCGCCGACCGTGTCCGAGTCGCGACCGATAGCCCCAGGCCAATCGGCGCCGTTCCCACCGGAAAAAGTTCGGGCTGCAGTCTCACTCGTCCAGGCGCAGGGTCAGACACTTGGCCGCGCCGCCGGCCTTGAGGAATTCGTCCAGCGCGGTCTGCACCACGCGGTAGCCGATCTTGGCCAAAGCCGCGCACAGCTCGGGCGAGGCGCGGTTGAGCAGCAGGTGCTGGTCCAGGTCCACCGCGTTGCAGGCGAAGGCGAGGGCGTCGGCTTCGCTCACCGCGATGCGCTGCGCCTGCGGAATGCGGCGGGCGATGGCCTGCTGGGCGTCGTCATCGAAGGCGGCCGGATAGTACAGCAGGTAGCCGTCGCGCAGCGGGCAGAAGCAGGTGTCCAGATGATAGAAGCGCGGATCGACCAGGCGCAGCGGCATCACCTCGATGTCCAGCAAGTCGGCCAGTTCATGCGCGGCGACCAGGTCGCTGCGATGGCCGTGGCCCATCCACAGCCGGCGTGCGCCGCGCTCCAGCAGTGCGTCGCCGGCGCCCTCGAAGCGCACGTCCTCGGGCAGCGCGCGGATGCGGAAGCCGGCGCGGCGGCACCAGTCGGCGAACAGCGCTTCTTCGCCGCGTCGCTCGGCATGGCGGAAGCGGCTGGGCACGAAGCGGTTGCCGAGCACCAGGCCGGCGTTGGCGCTGAACACCATGTCCGGCAGCCCGGCGGCCGGGGCGATCCGCTCGACCCGGGCGCCGGCCACCTCGGCCGCCGCGACCAACGCATCCCACTGCGCCTGGGCGCGCTCGCGGCTGGCGGCGTGGACGTTGCCTTCCATCCAGGGGTTGATCACGTAGTCCACGGCGAAGTGCTGCGGCGCGCACATCAGCAGGCGGTGGCCTGCGTGCGCAGTGATGGACGCCTGCATTTCCGGCTCGGCGAGCGCTAGGTCGGTGTCGTTCGCGGCCGCGCCACCCGCCAGGAATTTCTCGCTCATGCACGCCTCACTCTGCGTTGGTGATGCGCAAACGCTAGCGGTGTCGTGTTGCGGTTTGCGGTCACGCAAGCCGGGAGGACCCGCCATTGAGCTGTTGAAAGCGGCGATTGGGGATTGAGAGGCGGGTGGCGTAACGGCATAAGCCGCTGCGCCGCTTACGGCATTGCCGGTTGCAGGCCTACGCCAAGCCGGTTCCAGGCATTGATGACGGCGATGGCCATGGTGAGCGCGCTGATGCCGTGCTCGTCGAAGTGCGCCGACAGGGCGTCGTAGGCGTCCTGCGGCGGCGCGCCGGAGGGCAGCGTGGTGAGCGCCTCGGCCCAGGCCAGCGCCAGCCGTTCGCGGGGATCGAAGAAACGGCTCTCGCGCCAGCCGGCGAGGGTGTCGAGCTTGCGCGGTTCGATGCCGGCCTTGCGCAGCGCGGTGGCGTGCATGTCGATGCAATAGGCGCAGCCGTTGAGCTGGGAGACGCGCAGGAACACCAGTTCGGCCAGTTCGTGGCCGAGCACGCCTTCGTGCACCTGCTGGCTGGCGCTCAGCAGGGCGCGGAAGGCGGCGGGTTCGTGGCGGGTGTAGTCGACGCGATGGAAGTACATGTGTCCTGCTCCATGATGGCCGCAATGGCCGTCTTCGCAGCAAGGACGCGGCAGCGCGCGGCGGCGTGACAGTGCCGTCGCAGATCAGGCGTTCGCGTCAGCCGCTCGCGGCAGCGTCCGCGCCGGCCAGCGCCGGCAGCTTGTCCGGATTCATCAGGGTCAGCACTTCGACGATGCGCTCGCCGTCGATCACCACCAGCACCGCCGAATGCAGTCGCGTGCCGATGAAGCGCAGGATCGCCGGTTCGCCGTTGACCGTGCCGATCCGCGCCTGCAGGCCCAGGCCGCGCCGCGCCACCGCCCAATACAGCATGGCGATACGCTCGGCGCCGAGCAGCGGGCGCAGCGTGGCGGTGACCTTGCCGCCGCCGTCGGAGCGCATCCGCGCGTTGGCGTCGAGCAGAGCCATGATCGCGCCGCGGTCGCCTTGCTGCGAGGCATGCATGAAGTGTTCGAGCAGCTGCCGGTGGCGTTCCGGCGCCACCGCGAAGCGCGGCCGGCCTGCCTTGAGCCGTTCGCGCGCGCGATGCACCAGCTGCCGGCAGTTGGCTTCGGCATGCCCGAGCAACTGGCCGATCTGCGCGTAGTCGTAGTCGAACGCCTCCTTCAGCAGGAACGCGGCGCGCTCGTCCGGACCCAGCCGTTCCAGCAGCGCCAGGAACGCCACCGACACCTGCTCGGCGCGCACGTGGCGCGCGGCCGGATCGGTGTCCTCGGCGATCTCCAGCGGCTCGGGCAACCACGGCCCGGTGTAGTGGACGCGGGCGCTGCGTACCGCGCGCAACCGGTCCAGCCCGAGCCGGGTGGTGGTAGTCACCAGCCAGGCCTCGGGATCGCGGATCGCGGCGCGGTCGCTGGCCTGCCAGCGCAGCCAGGCGTCCTGCAGCACGTCCTCGGTGTCGCTGCGGCTGCCGAGCAGGCGATAGGCCAGGCCGAACAGCCGGGGGCGTTGGGATTCGAAGGCGGGATCGGGGCTCATGGCGACCAGGACGGAACAGCGGGTGCCGGCGTGACAGCGGGCCAGGCGCTCACTTTGCCCTAAAATGCCAGGGTTTCCCCCCGCCAGCCGTAGAGCCAGCCGTGACCTCGATCAAGCAGGAAGACCTCATCCAGTCCGTCGCCGACGCGCTGCAGTACATCAGCTACTACCACCCGGTCGATTACATCAAGAACCTGGCCGCCGCCTACGAGCGCGAACAGTCGCCCGCGGCCAAGGACGCGATCGCGCAGATCCTGATCAACTCGCGCATGTGCGCCGAGGGCCATCGCCCGATCTGCCAGGACACCGGCATCGTCACCGTGTTCCTGGAAATCGGCATGAACGTGCGCTGGGACGACGCCACGATGGGCGTGGAGGACATGGTCAACGAGGGCGTGCGCCGCGCCTACAACCATCCGGACAACAAGCTGCGCGCCAGCGTGCTGGCCGATCCGGCCGGCAAGCGCGCCAACACCAAGGACAACACCCCGGCGGTGGTCAACACCAAGATCGTGCCGGGCGCGCACGTCGAAGTGATCGTCGCGGCCAAGGGCGGCGGCTCGGAAGCCAAGAGCAAGTTCGCCATGCTCAACCCGTCCGATTCCATCGTCGACTGGGTGCTCAAGACCGTGCCAACCATGGGCGCCGGCTGGTGCCCGCCGGGCATGCTCGGCATCGGCATCGGCGGCACCGCCGAGAAGGCCATGCTGCTGGCCAAGGAAGCGCTGATGGAGCCGATCGACATCGTCGATCTGCAGGCGCGCGGCGCGTCCAACCGGGCCGAGGAACTGCGCCTGGAACTGTACGAAAAGGTCAACGCGCTGGGCATCGGCGCGCAGGGCCTGGGCGGCCTGACCACGGTGCTGGACATCAAGGTCAAGGACTACCCGACCCACGCCGCCAACCTGCCGGTGGCGCTGATCCCGAACTGCGCGGCCACGCGCCACGCGCACTTCACCCTGGACGGCAGCGGTCCGGTGATGCTGGAGCCGCCGTCGCTGGAAGACTGGCCTAAGCTCACTTACAACCCGAGCAACGCGCGCCGGGTGAACCTGGATAGCATCACCCGCGAAGAGGTCGCCAGCTTCAAGCCGGGCGAGGTGGTGCTGCTCAACGGCAAGCTGCTGACCGGCCGCGACGCCGCGCACAAGCGCATGATCGACATGCTCAACCGCGGCGAGACGCTGCCGGTGGATTTCAGCAACCGCTTCATCTACTACGTCGGCCCGGTCGATCCGGTGCGCGACGAAGTGGTGGGTCCGGCCGGCCCGACCACCGCCACGCGCATGGACAAGTTCACCCGGCAGATGCTGGAACAGACCGGCCTGCTCGGCATGGTCGGCAAGTCCGAGCGCGGCGACGCGGCGATCGATGCGATCCGCGACAACAAGGCGGTGTACCTGATGGCGGTCGGCGGTTCAGCCTATCTGGTGTCCAAGGCGATCAAGGCCGCGCGCGTGCTGGCGTTCGAAGACCTGGGCATGGAGGCGATCTACGAATTCGAGGTCAAGGACATGCCGGTCACGGTGGCGGTGGACTCCAGCGGCGAGTCGGTGCACAAGACCGGCCCGCGCGAATGGCAATCGCGCATCGGCAAGATTCCGGTGGTGGTCGAGGCCTGATCGGCCTTGCGGCGCACGCCGGCGCAGTCGCCGGTGCGCGCGTGGTCGCTGGCCTTGGGCCGGCGCCATGGCCATAATCGGCGCTGGCTTCCGCTGGTCCTGGACAGGCAGGTGCTGACCGAATCGGTCGCCATTCGCAGACGATCAACGGCGGGACGAACAGGATGGCGAGCGCTGCGGAGAATTCGCCAAGCATGCCGATCGCCACATAGGACAGCGGCGTCAGCAGCAGTCCTGCGACGAGCGCGGCCAGGCCGTAGGTCCGTGCCGAAGCGCTCGGGCGGTAAGGTTGTTCTTCATACGGCGGGGACGTCGCGCGAGCCACCGCGACGACTTGCCGGATGATCGTGCATGGAAGGTCAGGCTCGCCAGTTCCTCGGCAAGTCACTTCCCTGGATGCAATCAGTCGATCTGCGGCACCTCGCTTACGCTTGAGGCGAGAACCGCAGCGACCGCGCGCCGTTTTGCCGCAGGTGCCGTCGCTGGAGTCGCGGCTGCCTGCGGTGGGAAGGCCGACGCTGGGCGCGCGCGCTTGCTGCGTCACGTTGTCGCACCCGCACCCGCGGCCGCACCCCGGCCGCGACCGGCAGTGCCACTAGAATAGAGCGGTGTCCACCTTCCGCCATCCAACCCGACTGCGCAGCCTGATGCGCTGGCCCGCCTTGCTGGCCACGCTGTTGCTGGTGGTCGCGCCGGTGGCCAGCCGTCTGCTTGAGGCCGAGGCGCTGTGGGTGCCGCTGTGCACCTCGGCCGGGTTGCAGGCGGCACTGGACTCGCCGTCGCTTCATAGTGCCGCGCACACCGCGCACGGAGACGCGTCGGACGCGCAGCGCGACCATGGCCCGGCGCATGCGGCTTGCGACTACTGCCTGCTCGCCGCGCGCCTTCTGCCGGGGCTGGCGATCGTCCTGCTGTTGGCCGCCACGTTGCCGGTGCCGGCGGCGGCGACGCCGCTGCGCCACCGCGTCCATGCCAGCGTGCCCTGGCGTGCCCACTGCGCGCGCGGGCCACCGTCAGTCCTCCAGAACGCTCTCCTGTTTCCGGCACGTTAGGCGCGCCGGCATCGTTCTTTTCTGGAGTCCGATCCATGTCCCAGTTGCTGCCGTCGCCCACGCGGGCGGCGTTGTCGTGCTGCGTCCTCGCCAGCCTGTTTCCCGCCTTCGGCCGCGCCGAGGCATCCGATGCCATCACCCTCGACCGGATGGTCGTGACCGCCACTGCGCCCGTCGCGCCACTGACCTGGACGGTCGATCCGAAGCTGCCGCGGCAGCCGGTGCCGGCCAGCGACGGTGCCGACTATCTGAAAACCGTGCCCGGCTTCGCCGCGATCCGCAACGGCGGCACCAACGGCGATCCAGTGCTGCGCGGCATGTTCGGCTCGCGGCTCAACGTGCTCAGCAACGATGGCGCCCTGGTCGGCGCATGTCCGGCGCGCATGGACAACGCCTTGTCCTACATCGCGCCGGAAACCTTCGACCGGCTCACCATCGTCAAGGGTCCGCAGACGGTGCGCTGGGGGCCGGGCGCGTCCGCAGGCACCGTGCGCTTCGAGCGCGATACTCCGCATTACGCCATGCCGACCCTGGAAGGCGAGGCCAGCGCGCTGGTCGGCTCCTGGAACCGCAACGACCAGAACCTGGATCTGCGCGGCGGTAGCCGCGGCGGCTACGCGCGACTGGACGCCAACCGCTCCGAGTCCGACGACTACCGCGACGGCGATGGGGCGGTGGTGCCGTCGCGCTGGCGCAAGTGGAATGCCGATGCCGCGCTCGGCTGGACCCTGGACCCGGACACGGTGCTGGAATTCTCCGCCGGCACCGGCGACGGTCTGGCCCGCTATGCAGGGCGCGGCATGGACGGCAGCCAGTTCCGCCGCCGCAGCTATGCCGCGCGATTCGAGCGCACCGATCTGCCCGGCGCCTGGGAGGCGCTGCGCGCCAACGTCTACCTCAACGACGCCGACCATGTCATGGACAACTACACGCTGCGCCGGCCCAATCCGCAGTCGGCGATGCCGATGCCGATGGCCTCCAACGTGGACCGGCGCACCAGCGGCGGGCGGGTGGAGGCGGAATGGCGTTGGGACCGGATCGCGGTCCAGGCGGGTGTGGATACCCAGCGCAGCCGCCATCGCGATCGCAGCGCCAGCGGCGAGGGCGTGTACCGAACGTTGCCGTGGCGCATCGATGCGCATTTCGACAACTTCGGCGCCTTCGCCGAAGCCACCTTCGGCGCGGATACCGCACAGCGCTGGATCACCGGCCTGCGCCTGGATCGCGCGCAGGCCGAGGACAACCGCAGCAGCATCGGCATGATGGGCATGCCCAATCCCACCGCCGGGCAGACCCGCCGCGAGCACCTGGGTAGCGGCTTCGTGCGCGTGGAGCGCGATCTGTCCGCCAACACCGTTTGGTACGCGGGCCTGGGCCACAGCGCGCGCATGCCCGACTACTGGGAACTGTTCTCCGCCGACATGGGCCCGATGGGCGCGGCCAATGCCTTCGCCGGTGTTCGCCCGGAGCGCACCACCCAACTGGACGTCGGCCTGCAGTACCGCGGCGCCACGCTGCAGGGCTGGGTCTCGGCCTATGCCGGGCGGGTGCAGGACCTCATCCTGTTCACCTATGCCGACAGCAGCAGGATGGGCACCACCACCCGCGTCGACAACGTCGATGCGCGCATCGCCGGCGCCGAGGCTGGATTGGATTGGCAGCCGCTGCAGGGCCTGACCCTCGGCGGCACGCTGGCCTATGCCTGGGGCGAAAACCGCAGCGACGGCACGCCGTTGCCGCAGATGCCGCCGCTGGAGTCGCGGCTGCGGGCGGAGTGGGAAGGCCAGCGTTGGTCGGCCGGGCTACTGTTGCGGGCGGTCGCGCGACAGGGGAGGGTGGCGCCGGACCAGGGCAACGTAGTTGGCCGCGACCTTGGCCGCAGCGCCGGCTTCGCCACATTGGGGCTGAGCGGCGGCTACCGCGTCAGCGAGGCGCTGCGCCTGAGTGCCGGCGTCGACAACGTCTTCGACCGGCGCTACAGCGAGCACCTCAACCTGGCCGGCAGCGCCGATTTCGGCTTCCCGGCCGACCCGGTACGGATCGCCGAACCCGGCCGGAACCTGTGGCTGAAGGGAAACTATCGGTTCTGAGCGCGCGCGGCGGACGCGTCGCGCGTTTGGATCTCGTGGTCGGTCACCAGTGCGCCGTGCAGTGACTAGCTCTGCACGGGGGCGCTCGACGCAGGCGATGGTTCGCCCAGCGCATGCGGCATCCGCACGCCAGGCGGACGCCGCATGCGTTTCAGGCGTGCCGCAGGCTCAGTACCACTCCAGCAGCGACACGCCCAGGCCCACATAGGTGGCGCGGTGGTTGTAGTCGATCATGCTCTCGCCGTAACCGTCGAACACCTGAACATGACCGCGCAGCAGGTTGCTGATCGGGAAGCCCCAGTCCAGCTGCAGCGCGCCGTGCGAGCGGTCGCCGCTGCGTAGCGAATGCCGCGCCATCAGCGAGATCTCGTGGCCGCCGCGGTTGTAGGTCAGGGTGGCGTCGCCGCGGCCCATGTAGTCCTCGATGTCCGGGTTGTTGTCCTGGCGTTCGTTCTCCGGGATCCGGTACCACGGGCGCAGCACCAGCGCCCAGTTCTCGCGGTCCAGGCCGACGCTGAGGATCGCCCGGTTCCAGCTGCGCGAGAACGGATCGCTGCGGCCGTTGGATTGGTGGGTGAGCTGGATCCCGGTCATCCGCCCCTTCCAGCCGAACAGGCTGTAGTTGTTGCGGAACACCAGCGCCAGTTCCGGCTCGTAGTTGGTCTCGCGGAACGGCCGCGACTGCTCGCTGTTGTAGACCTGCCAGCGCGAGCTCTGGGTATAGGCGCCCCACAGGTCGCCGTTGTCGCCGAAGATGTTCTCCACGATCTTGGTCTTGAAGCTGAGCTGGAACTTGGCTTCGATGCTGTCCAGCGACTCGGGGCTGGTCACCGTGTCGTTCGGGTTCGGCGAGGACGGCGTCTCGTTCTTCTTGCTGGTCCAGAACGCCGGCAGCAGGTACACCGGCTTGTAGGCGCGCAGTTGGAAGGTCCCCAGCTTGGAGTCCTTGGCCAGCTCCCAGCGGCTGTCCAGCAGCGAGCCCTTGCCGGCGTTGGCGATGGTGGCGTCGTAGAGGTCGTTCTTGAACAGCGTGGCGGTGCGCTGGCGGGTGCGCTCGGCCAGGCCGGCGTCCTGCGGGACCGCGGCATCCAGCTGTTGCTTCTGGTTCTGGCTGGCCATCTTCGCCGCCGCATCGGCGGCCTGCGGATCGGCGACCCGGCGCGACAATGCTTGGTCGTAGCAGGACAGGCGCGCGGCGTTGCTGGTGATCGCGACGCAGGCTTCGGGCGAGGCAGGGGTGGGTTTCACTTCCTGGGCGTGGGCCAGCGGCATTGCCGCGAAGGACAGCAGCAACAGGGGACGGGCCGGGCGATGGATCATGCAGGTTCTCTCGAAAATGGGCGGCGCGGGCGGGGAGTGCGCTGCCGATGTGAATAGCCGGCTGCGAAAATACAGCAGCCGCTATAACGGGGTCATCACACGTTCATTTCGCCACGACTCAGAACAGCCAGGCCGCCGCGAACAGGCCGACCATCGCCAGCGCCAGGGCCAGTTTGGCGGCGGTGCCCAGCACGATGCCCAGCCAGGTGCCGAGGCCGACCCTGGTCGCCTGCTGCAGCTGCCGGCCATGCCAGTACTCGCCGGCCAGCGCGCCGACGAAGGGGCCGACGAACAGGCCGATCGGCATGAAGAACAGGCCCGCCACGCTGCCCAGCACCGAGCCCCATAGCGCCTTGCGGCTGGCGCCGACGCGCTTGGCGCCGAACACGGTGGCCAGGAAATCGACCAGGAACGACAGCAGCGTCAGCACCCCGAGCAGCGTCAGCATCACCCAGCCCACCCGCTGGAAACCGTCGGCCCAGGCCGCCAGCAGCAGCCCGGCGAACAGCAGCGGCATGCCCGGCAGCGCCGGCAGCACCACCCCGGCCAGGCCTAGCAAGACCAGCAGCCCGGCGACCATGTAGTAGATGAACGTAGGATCCACGCAGTTTGCTCCGGGGCGATTTTGGGCTTGACAGAGAGGGTGGTTTTGCGGATTGCATTTTCATTTTCGCCGCGGTAAGTTTTCAGCCGCTGCGTTTGCAAAGGTCACCGTGAATCGTGGCCCGATGCGGTAGATCCAGTGCGTCGCTACAGCGTTATACCTCGCTTCCTCCTTGCAACCAGCCGCCGAACCCCCGGCGTACCCACCTCTGAGACTGTTTCAAGGAGTAAGTCCATGACTGACGGCAATCGCGAAAACGGCACCGTGAAGTGGTTCAACGATGCCAAGGGTTTCGGTTTCATCAGCCGCGAGAACGGCGAGGACGTGTTCGTGCACTTCCGCGCCATCCAGACCCAGGGCTTCAAGAGCCTGAAGGAAGGGCAGAGGGTCAGCTTCACCGTGGTGCAGGGCCAGAAGGGCCTGCAGGCCGATGCGGTGCAGCCGGTCTGACCGCGGCGCGCGCACGCCGAGCGCATGCGCAACCGGCGCGCGCAGCAAAAAGGCCCGCAGTCGCGGGCCTTTTTGCGTTGCGGCGGGCCGTGCCAGTGCTTAGCGCGGCACCACGCGGCCGTTGACCACGCGCACATAGGTGTTTTCGCGGATCCCGGCCAGGTCGCGCTGGTTGAGCACGATTACCCGGCCATCGTCCATCTGCACGTGCACGTCGTAGCTGTCGCTGGTGACGTTGTTCTGAATCTGGTTGCCGGCCAGGGCGCCGGCCGCCGCGCCGGCCACGGCCGACACGTTCTGGTTGCCCTTGCTGCCGCCGGTATGGTCGGAGACCTCATGGCCGGCGATCGCGCCGACGATGCCGCCCAGGACCGCGCCGGTGCCGGTGGGCGCGGTGCGGCCGGAACCCACGGTATCGATGCGGGTGACGATGCCGCAGTCCGCACAGCGATTGTCCGAATAGCCGCGCGACGGCTGGCTATAGCCGCCACCACCACCGCCATAGCCGGGGGATGTGGCGCAGCCGGCCAATGCCAGAACGGCGACGGCGCCAGTGGCCAGTAGATGAATCTTCATATGTGCTCTCCTCGACGAACGGTGATCGCGGCAGATCCGCGTTTGCACGCATCCTGTCCGTCAGTGTGTGAATGCAACGCCAATCGAGACGCGGGTGCGGCGCTGACGCGCTGCAGCGTCAGGGGCAATTCATCGACATGAGCGATCGCGGGTCAGCGGAAATCGCGGTGGCAGGCGGCGCAGCCGTCGTCGAGGCGATGGGTGAGCTGGTCGAGCGCGGCGCAGCTGGCCGGTAGCGTGGCCTGCGCCGCATCCAGGGTGGCCCGCAGCGTGCGGGCGTGCTGCTGGAAGCGGCTGTCGTCGCCCAGTCCGGGGAACGCGGTTTCCAGATCGTTCCCGAGCAGGCGCAGCGTCTGCACCCGCGCTTGCAAGTCGGCGGCGCTACAGCGGTTCTGGGCATGGCTGCGTTGCAGCAGGGCCAGTTGCTTGTCCATCACCTGCATCAGACTGCGCGGGAACGGATCCTGGCGCGCCTGCAATGCGCGCATCGCCATCACCGTCGCGACCAGGCCGATCAGCAGGCCGGCGAGCAGCACGAACAGGTAGCGCGAGGCGCTGGAAGCGGGGGCGTGCGGGCTGGCCATGGCGGGCGGGCGTGCAGGACGAAAGCGCGATAGTACGCCCGTCGCCGGGATTGCGTGGCGCCGCCGCCGCGTCGCCGATGAAATAAACTGCGCGCATGAACGAACAACTGCGTGAGCGCTTCGCCGGCATCGACCGGCTGTACGGGCGCGGGACCATCGAGCGCTTGGCGCAATGCCGCGTGGCGGTGGTGGGTATGGGCGGTGTCGGCTCGTGGGTGGTGGAGGCCTTGGCGCGGTCGGCGGTCGGCCATCTGACCCTGATCGATGCCGACGACATCTGCGTGTCCAACACCAACCGCCAGTTGCCGGCGCTGCAAGGCCAGTACGGGCGCAACAAGGCGCGGGCGATGGCCGAGCGCTGCGTGGCGATCAATCCGGCGATCGCGGTGAGCGCGGTCGAGGCGTTCCTGACCCCGACCAATATCGCCGAGCTGCTCGGCGGCGGCTTGGACCTGGTCATCGACGCCTGCGACAGCTTCCGGGTCAAGGTCGAGGCCATCGCCTGGTGCCGCCGGCGCAAGCTGCCGTTGCTGACCGTGGGCTCGGCCGGCGGGCGCACCGACCCGACCCTGGTGCGCATCCGCGACGTGTCGCGCACCGAGCACGACGCGATGCTGGCGCTGATCCGCAAGAAGCTGCGTGGCGAATTCCATTTCCCCAAGAACCCGCAGCGCTACTTCGGCGTGCCGGCGGTATACTCGCTGGAGAACGTGCGCTATCCGCAGGCCGACGGCAGCGTCTGCGGACTGCGCCCGCCGCTGGGGCCCGATGCGGCACTGAATCTGGACTGCGGCGCCGGGCTGGGCGCGGCCACCCACATCACCGGCGCGTTCGCGTTCGCCGCGGCCGGCAAGGCGTTGGAGATGCTGTTGAAGCCCAGGCGGGAGCAGGCGAGCGTGGCAACGGCCGCAGTGCAGGCGGACGACGCGGCGAGAATCGATGCGCTCTGAGGCCAAGTGCGTTGCAGAAATCAACGCGTTCGCGCTTGTTTAACCACTGTGGGAGCGACTTCAGTCGCGACGGGCGTTACCGTGAGTGCAGCCGCAACGGATGGCCCGAGGCCACCGGCGGGCGCTGCCACAGACGGCAACGCACCCGACGTGCCAGCACCTGCCGCGAACCACCAGGTTTGGGTCAGGCAGGCTGTGCAGCCGGCGTCTGCAGGCCGAACAACTGCTGCGCGTTGCGCGTGGTCTGTTCGGCGATCTCCGCAGCGGGCTGGCCACGCAGCATGGCGATGGTGTCCAGCACCGTGCGCAGCCGCGCCGGCTCGTTGCGTTGGCCGCGGATTAACGCGTCGGGCTGATCCGGGGCGTCGGTTTCCAGCAGCAGTTGCTGCAGCGGCAATTCGGCCGCCAGCCGGCGCAGCCGCTGCGCGCGTTCGTAGGTGACCGGGCCGCCGAGGCCGATCAGGAAATCCAGCTTGTGCAACTGCTGCGCCTGCTCGGTGCTGCCGGCAAAGCTGTGCACCACGCCGCGCAGGCGCCCGACCTTGCGGATCGCCAGGATCACCGCGTCCACCGCGCGCCGCGCATGCACGATCAGCGGCAGGTCGAACTCGCGCGCCAGCTGCAGCTGGCCGAGGAAGTAGCGTTGCTGTTCGGCTTCATCCAGTCCTTCGACGAACAAATCCAGCCCGCATTCGCCGATCGCGCACGGGCGCTCGCGTGCGATCCACTCGCCGAGCAAAGGCAGATGCTCGGGGTGGTGCTCATCCAGGAAGAGCGGATGCAGGCCATAGGCCGGAGACAGGCCGTCGGCCATCGTGCAGACCTCGCGCAGCTTCGGCCAGGACGCCGCCGTCACCGCCGGCAGCACCTGCGCGGCGATGCCGGCGGCCTGCGCGCGCGCGATCACCGCGGCGCGGTCGCCGTCGAACTCGGCGGCGTCCAGATGGCAGTGGCTATCGATCAGCCGCATCGGGCCTCAGCGGCGCACGCGCCGCGCGCTGGACGCGATGTGCTCCGCTTCGGCAGGCGCAGGCGTGCGCGTCTTCCAGTTGGCCAGCAACAAGGTGCCCAGGCCGAACACGATCTCGTCGATGAAGGGCAGTGGGTCGGGCAGCAGCACGCTCAGCACGAACAGGCCGGCGGTGAGTTTGAACAGTGTCGGGTAGCGCAATTTGCCGGCCCAGCGCAGCAAAGGCAGCGTGATCGGGTTGGGCATGGACGGTCCTCCGGCGAAGTGATGAAAACGCTAACACTCTTGATATGGCTGCTTTCCAGGCGTGTCACCAGAGCACGCTGCGGATTTTTACTGAATAGGGAGCGGATTGGTTCAGCTTCGGCATGGTAATCACAGCATCGTAGACAACGCGGCCAGACCGCAGGAGAGCAACGATGAAAAGCAATACGACAACCATTCTGGTCGCGGCTGGCGCATTGCTGGTCGGCGGTGTGGCCACCGCGGCCTTCATGAACAACCGCGACAAGCAGGAATTCGTCGGCAATGGCGACGTGCGTCCGGCCCTGGACAATAGCCCGAGCGGCGACGCGGCCGCCAGCAACGGCGTCGGCGGCAAGCTGGAATACGCCGACGTGGTCCGGGTCGATCCGATCACTCAACAGGAGCAGCGCTACGCCGAGGTGATCGGCACCGAGCCGCTGCGCGAGACCTCCAGCACCACCACCCCGCGGCAAGTGTGCAACGACGTGGTGGTGCAGGAGCGCCTGCCCGAGCGTGACGGCAACGTCGGCGGCACCGTGGTCGGTGCGCTGGTTGGCGGCCTGCTCGGCAACCAGGTCGGCCACGGCAATGGCCGCAAGGCGGCCACCGCGGCCGGCGCGGTGGCCGGCGGCTTCATCGGCAACGAGGTCGACCGCAACCACGTCGGCGGCCGCGTGGTCGACCGTACCGAGCGCAAGTGCCACACCGAGAACAGTACCGCCGAGTCGTCGCGGATCACCGGCTACAACGTGACCTACCGCAACGACGATGGCAGCACCGGCACCATGCGCACCGACAGCAAGCCGGGCAGCCGCATCGCGCTGGGCAGGGACGACGTGGTCAAGGGCTACGAGGTCACCTACCGCTACGACGGCCAGGAGAAGACCGTGCGCATGGACGACAGGCCGAACAGCGACCGCCTGCCGGTGCTCGACGGGCGCCTGGTCACACAGACCGCCTCGGCCAGCGACGTGGTCAGCCAGCGCTGAAGCGGCGTACGCCAGTAGCGTGGTGAGCGAGGCCGGCCGCAGCGCCGGCCTCTGTTTTTTTGGCGGCGCGCGCGCTCCGATACACTGCGGTTTTCGCCCCGAGTCTTGCCATGCCGTTGCCCTGCGACGATCTGTTCGATGTGGCCTCGTTGTTGAGCGAGGAGGAGCGCGCGATCCAGCATGCGGTGGCGCGCTTCGTCGATGCCAAGGTGCTGCCGATCATCGGCGATGCATTCGACCAGGCGCGGTTTCCGGCCGAACTGGTACCGGAGCTGGCGCAACTGGGCCTGCTCGGCGCCACGCTACCGCCGGCCGTTGGCGGCGCCGGCCTCAATGCGGTCTGCTACGGCCTGATCTGCCAGGAACTGGAGCGCGGCGACAGCGGCCTGCGCAGCTTCGTCAGCGTGCAGTCCTCGCTGTGCATGTATCCGATCCACGCCTACGGCAGCCAGGCGCAGCGGCAGCGTTGGTTGCCGGCGATGGCCGCCGGCAGCGCGATCGGCTGCTTCGGCCTGACCGAGGCGCAGGGCGGTTCCGACCCGGCGGCGATGCAGACCCGCGCGGTGCGCGATGGCGACGGCTGGCGCCTGAGCGGCAGCAAGATGTGGATCACCAACGGCAGCCTGGCCGACGTGGCGATCGTGTGGGCGCAGACCGAGGACGGCGTGCAGGGCTTCCTGGTCGAGGCCGGCACGCCCGGTTTCACGACGCAGGACATCTCCAACAAGATGAGCCTGCGCGCGTCGGTGACCTCAGCGCTGTTCCTGGACGCGGTGCGCCTGCCCGATAGCCAGCGGTTGCCGGGTGTGCGCGGGCTGAAAGGCCCGTTGGGCTGCCTGACCCAGGCCCGCTACGGCATCAGCTGGGGCGCGATCGGCGCGGCGATCGCCTGCCTGCGCGAGGCGCTGGCCTATGCCGGCGAACGCATCCTGTTCGGTCGCCCGCTGGCGGCCACGCAGAGCGCGCAGATCAAGCTGGCCGACATGGCCCGGCGCATCGCCGGCGCGCAGCTGTTGGCGCTGCAGCTGGGCCGGCTCAAGGATGCCGGCACGCTGCAGCCGGCGCAGGTGTCGCTGGCGAAGTGGAACAATGTGCGCATGGCGCTGGACATCGCCCGCGACTGCCGCGACCTGCTCGGCGCTGCCGGCATCACCACCGAGTACGGCGCGATCCGCCATGCCTTGAACCTGGAATCGGTGATCACCTACGAAGGCACCGAGACCGTGCACCAACTGGTGGTCGGCCGCGAGCTGACCGGGATCAATGCGTTCTGAATCGGTTGGCGGCGCTGGCGTGGTCGCCGACGCAACCGACCGGCACGAGGGGGAGAGGGCATGAGCGTTCGCCGCCGAGAACGCCAATTCCAAAGTGGTGGCGGCCAAGCTGGGCGCGTGCTACCTGCCCTGCGCCATGACCGGCTGTCCGAGCCGCTGCAGGCGCACGCGGTGGAGGTGTGGGGGCGGTCGCGCAGCCTGTCAGGCGTGGCGCTGAGCGGCCTGGCAGCGGTCGTTTGGGCCGTATTCACCTGGCGGCGCCGCGCCGGCGGCTAGGCTGCAAGCCCCAAATCGGTCAGGAGTACGCCATGAGCCAGTACCGCATCGCGGTTTTCGTCGGCAGTCTGCGCAAGGAGTCGTACAACCGGCGCCTGGCGCTGGCGCTGGAGACGCTGGTCGGCGACCGCGCGCGTTTCGAGTATGTGGAGATCGGCGACCTGCCGCTGTACGACCAGGACCACGACCAGGATTACCCGGAGCAGGGCAAGCGGCTGAAGGCGCAGGTCAGCAACGCCGACGCGGTGCTGTTCGTCACCCCCGAATACAACCGCTCGATCCCGGGCGTGCTCAAGAACGCGATCGATCTGGGCTCGCGGCCATACGGCGACAGCGCTTTCGCCGGCAAGCCGGCGGCGCTGTGCGGAGTCTCGCCCGGCGCGCTCGGCACGGCGCTGGCGCAGCAGCACCTGCGCAACGTACTGGCCTACCTGGACATGCCGGTGCTGGGCCAGCCGGAGGTGTTCTTGCAGTTCAAGGACGGGCTGATCGACACCGACGGCAGCATCGGCAACGCCGACACGCGCAAGTTCCTGCAGGGCTTCGTCGACAAGTTCATCGCCTGGGTGGACGAACTGCAGGCCTGAGCGCGTGCGGCCGCGCGTCGGGTCCGGCGCGTTCGGTCGCAGCCGGCGCGAGGTGTCGCGGCGCTGCGGCGATCGCCTTGCGTGGCGGGGCCTGTGCACAGTTCTCAACGGGTTGTCCACAGACTTGTCCCTAGCCGTGCCGTGCGCCGCTGACTAAGATGGCCGACCGTGCCGCGCCGTCGCGCCGCCCGTGTCCCGCAGTCCCGTAGAGAGAAGACCCAGCCCATGTCCGCCCGTCCCGGCTACCGCGGCGACCGCAAAAGCGAGCGTGGCGAACGCAGCGAGCCGCGTATCGATCAGTTGCGCGTGCCGCCGCATTCGATCGAGGCCGAGCAGGCCGTGCTCGGCGGCCTGATGCTGGCGCCCGACGCCTACGACCGGGTCAACGACCAGCTCACCGACAACGATTTCTACCGCCGCGACCATCAGCTGATCTACCGCGCGATCCGCGAGCTGGCCGAGAAGGGCCGCCCGTTCGATGCGGTGACCCTGGGCGAGTGGTTCGAATCGCAGGGCAAGCTGGAGATGGTCGGCGACGGCGCCTACCTGATCGAACTGGCCAGCACCACGCCGTCGGCGGCCAACATCGCCGCCTACGCCGAGATCGTGCGCGACAAGGCGGTGCTGCGGCAGCTGATCGAGGTCGGCACCAGCATCGTCAACGATGGCTTCCAGCCGGAAGGGCGCGAGAGCGCCGAGCTGCTGGCCAGCGCCGAGAAGGCGGTGTTCAAGATCGCCGAGGCCGGCGCGCGCGGGCGCAGCGATTTCGTGGCAATGCCCGGCGCGTTGAAGGACGCGTTCGAGGAATTGCGCAGCCGCTTCGAGAGCGGCGGCAACATCACCGGCCTGCCCACCGGCTACAGCGACTTCGACGCGATGACCGCCGGCCTGCAGCCGACCGATCTGATCATCCTGGCCGCGCGTCCGGCGATGGGCAAGACCACGCTGGCGCTGAACATCGCCGAGTACGCGGCGATCAAGTCGAAGAAGGCGGTAGCGGTGTTCTCGATGGAAATGTCGGCCTCGCAGCTGGCGATGCGCCTGATCTCCTCCAACGGCCGGATCAATGCGCAGCGCCTGCGCACGGGCCAGCTCGAGGACGAGGACTGGGCGCGGGTCACCGGTGCGATCAAGATGCTGAAGGAGACCAAGATCTTCATCGACGACACGCCGGGCGTGTCGCCGGAAATCCTGCGCTCCAAGGCGCGCCGGCTCAAGCGCGAGCACGACCTGGGGTTGATCGTCATCGACTACCTGCAGCTGATGGCGGTGCCGGGCAACAGCGAGAACCGCGCCACCGAGATCTCCGAGATATCGCGCTCGCTCAAGGGCCTGGCCAAGGAACTGGGCGTGCCGGTGATCGCGCTGTCGCAGCTCAACCGCTCGCTGGAAACGCGCACCGACAAGCGCCCGGTGATGGCCGACCTGCGCGAATCCGGCGCGATCGAGCAGGACGCGGACATGATCGTGTTCATCTACCGCGACGACTACTACAACAAGGAAAATTCGCCGGACAAGGGCCTGGCCGAGATCATCATCGGCAAGCACCGCGGCGGCCCGACCGGTTCGTGCAAGCTCAAGTTCTTCGGCGAGTACACCCGCTTCGACAATCTGGCGCACGATTCGGTGGGCGCGTTCGAATAGGGCCGTGCGCCCGCGCTGGCGGTCGAGCGCCAGCTGCGTTGCGAGATGTCTTGCGTCGGCGCGCGCCTTCATCGATTGCGCGCGCTCACGCCGGCTGCGCGCCGGCCACGCGTATCCTTGCGCGTCCTTTTCCGGCCCGTTCTGCGCATGAGCTACGCCATCGTCTGGTTCCGGCGCGACCTGCGCCTGCACGATCACCCCGCGCTGCACGCGGCGCTGGCCGCCGGGCACACGCCGGTGCCGGTCTATGTGCACAGTCCCGGCGACGAAGGCGCCTGGTCCGCCGGCGCGGCCTCGCTGAGTTGGCTGCAGCGCGCGCTGGCCGCGCTCGACGCGCAGCTGCAAGCGCGCGGATCGCGCTTGATCCTGCGCCAGGGTCCGGCCGAGACCGTGCTGCGCGAGCTGATCCAAGCATGCGGCGCGGTCGCGGTGTACTGGAATCGCCGCTACGAACCGGCCACGCAGCCGCGCGACGCCAAGCTCAAGCGCGAACTGCGCGAGCAGGGCCTGGACGTGCACAGCTACAACAGCGCGTTGCTGTTCGAACCGTGGCAACTGGCCACCCAGCAGGGCGGGCCGTACAAGGTGTTCACGCCGTTCTGGCGCAGCGCCCTGAGCCATTGGCAGGTACCTGCGCTGCGGCCCGCGCCGAAGACGCTGCCACCACCACCACCGGCCCTGCCCAGCCTGCCGCTGCAACAGCTTGGGCTGGCGCCGGCGCTGGGCTGGGACCGCGGCTTCTGGGAGGTATGGCAACCGGGCGAGGCGGGCGCGCACGAGGCGCTGGAGGTGTTCGTCGACGGCGCCCTGCGCGGCTACGTCGAGGGCCGCGACCGTCCCGACCAGGTCGGTACCTCGCGGCTGTCGCCGCACCTGCATTTCGGCGAGATCGCGCCGTGGCGGATCGTCGCCGCACTGGAAAAGCAGCGCAGCGCCGCCACCGGCGCGGCGATCGACGGCTACATCCGCCAGCTCGGCTGGCGCGACTTCGCCCACCACCTGCTGCACCATTTCCCGGCCACGCCCGAGCACAACCTTAATCCGCGCTTCGCCCGGTTCCGCTGGGCCACGCCGGACCCGGCGCAGCTGCAGGCCTGGCAGCGCGGCCGCACCGGCGTGCCGATCGTCGATGCCGGCCTGCGCGAACTGTGGCACACCGGCTGGATGCACAACCGGGTGCGGATGATCGTCGCCAGCTACCTGTGCAAACACCTGCGCGTGCACTGGTCGGAAGGCGCGCGCTGGTTCTGGGACACGCTGGTCGATGCCGACCTGGCCAACAACACCCTCGGCTGGCAGTGGGTGGCCGGCACCGGCGCCGACGCCGCGCCGTATTTCCGCGTGTTCAATCCGGTGACGCAGGCGCAGAAGTTCGATCCGCAAGGCCGCTACATCGCGCGCTGGGTGCCGGAACTGGCGGCGCTGCCAGTGGCCGAGCGCTTCGCGCCGTGGCTGTCGCCGCAGCGCCTGGCCACCAGCGCGCCGCACTATCCGCGGCAGCCGATCGTGGATCTGGCCGCCGGCCGCGACGCCGCGCTTGCCGCCTATCGCGAGACTGGCGGCGGCTGACGCGGGCCAACCCAGTGCGCGCGAGCGGCGCTGCGGCGTGAACCGCGGCAGCGCAGGGCAGGGCGCTGCGATTGACGCCCTTCGCTGCGCCATGATTCACTCCGGCCACGCACAGGAGCATGCATGGCCACCAGCACAGCCCGCCGCAAGCCGCGGCGCGAACCGATGTCGCGTGTGGATACCGCTTGGTTGCGGATGGAGCGGCCGACCAATCCGATGATGATCACTGGCGTGCTGATGTTCGACGAGGCGTTGTCGCTGCCGCAGTTCAAGCAGTTGGTGCGCAAACGCTTTCTGTCGTTTCCGCGCTTCCAGCAAAAGCCGGTGGACACCGCGACCGGCGCTCACTGGCAACACGACGACGACTTCGACCTGGACTGGCACGTGCGCCTGTCGGCCCTGCCCGGGCGCGGCGGCAAGCAGGCGCTGGAGCGCTTCGCCGGGCAGATGGCGTCCACGCCCTTGGACAAGACCAAGCCGCTGTGGCAGTTCCATCTGATCGAACGCTACGAAGGCGGCTCGGCGCTGGTGGCGCGCATCCACCACAGCTACGCCGACGGCATCGCGCTGGTGCAGGTACTGCTGTCGCTGACCGATATGCAGCGCGTGCCGGAGCCGTCGGCGCAACTCGGCCGCGCCTGGCTGAAGGACGACGGCAAAGAAGTGGTGCGCCGGGTCGGCGCCATCGACCGTTATTTGAAACTGGGCGGACGCATGCTCGACAAGGGCCGTGCCATGTACCAGGACCCGAACCTGGCGCAGATGCTGGCCAAGGAAGGGGGCCTGATCGGCCGCGAACTGGCCAATGCGTTGCTGCTGTCCGACGATCCGCCGACCCTGCTGCGCGGGCGCCTGGGGGTCAGCAAGCGGGTGGCCTGGGCTGCGCCGTTGGACCTGGACGAAGTGAAGGCGGTCGGCCGCGCCTGCGACTGCACGGTCAACGACGTACTGATGGCGACCATGGCCGGCGCCCTGCGCGACTACATGCTCGAGCGCGGCGAAGCGCTGGACGGGGTGACCCTGCGCGCCACGGTGCCGGTCAACCTGCGCCCGCTGGAACATGCGCGCAAGCTCGGCAACCATTTCGGGCTGGTGTTCCTGGACCTGCCGGTCGGCGAGGCCAATCCGGTGCGGCGCGTGCAGCGCGTGGCCGCCTCGATGCAGCAGCTCAAGCAGTCGCGGCAGGCGATGGTGGTGTTCGGACTGCTGGCGGCGGTGGGCATGGCGCCGGCGGCGCTGCAGTCGCTGGCGCTGGACCTGTTCAGCCGCAAGGCGACCACCGTGGCGACCAATGTGCCGGGGCCGCAGCAGCCGCTGTACCTGGCCGGCAGCCGCGTTCGCGAGATGATGTTCTGGGTGCCGCAGACCGGTTCGATCGGGGTCGGCGTGTCGATCATGAGCTACAACCATCGCGTGCATTTCGGCCTGATCGGCGATGCGCGGCTGATTCCCGACCCGGATGCGGTGATGCGCCGCATCGGCGCCGAATTCGAGAAGCTGCTGTACCTGGCGCTGATGGGCGACTGGGAGCATCCGCTGCGCGCGGTGGATGCGGAGGCGTTGCTGCCGGCTTCCTGAACGGGGCGCGGTGCGGCGCGCGCAGCGTTCATCCCCGTCTCGCAGCCCACTGTTTATGCTGGCTCCCACTTCATTTCAGAATCGGGAGAGAGCGCGATGAAACGCACCGCTATCCAAGGCATGTCCGTGACGCTGGCCAGCGCGCTGCTGTTGTCCGCCTGCGCCACCGGCGGCTCCTACGTGCAGCGCGACCAGTACGGCAACCAGACCGAACAGCAGAACGACCGCACCGGCCGCGGCGCGCTGATCGGCACCGCGGTCGGCGTCGCCGCCGGCCTGCTCAGCGGCAGCAGCGCCACCGAGCGCCGCCAGCACGCGATGATCGGCGCCGGCATCGGCGCGCTCAGCGGCGCGGCGATCGGCAACTACCAGGATCGCCAGGAGCGCGCGCTGCGCGAGCGCACCGCCAACACCGGCATCGACGTGCGCCGCGACGGCGACAACATCACCTTGAACCTGCCCGACGGCATCACCTTCGACTTCAACCAGTCCACGCTGAAGCCGCAGTTCTATTCGGCGCTCAACGGCGTGGCCTCGACCCTGGGCGAATACAACCAGACCATGATCGAAGTGGTCGGGCATACCGACAGCGTCGGCAGCGATGCGGTCAACCAGCGCCTGTCCGAGCAGCGCGCCGCCTCGGTGGCGGCGTACCTGACCGCGCAGGGCGTGCAACGCGAGCGCATCGAGACGCTGGGCGCAGGCAAGAAATACCCGATCGCCGACAACAGCACCGAGGCCGGCCGTGCGCAGAACCGCCGCGTGGAAATCCGCGTGGTGCCGCTGCGCTCCTGAGCCGCGACCGCCGGGCTGGAACGCGAACGGGCCGCTGATGCGGCCCGTTTCGCGTTGTGGCGTCACCCGTGTGCCGCGGCGTAGACGCGGGCGCCGGGCACGCAGCCAGCGCCAACCGCCGCGCTCGCTACGCGCCTGCCTGCTCAGACCAGCGCTTCTTCCTCCAGCTCCGGCGCCGGTTCCGCCTCTTGCAGCGATGGCAGTTCGGCCAACTGCGGCAACGCCAGGGTCTGGGTATTCATCGCCACGCCGCTGCACAGGGTGAACTCGGCGCCGCTGTCGGCGTGTTGCGTGGCCAGCTTGGCCGGGCACTGCGCCAGCATGTAGTTGACGTCGAAGTTGAGCTTGTCGACCAGGAAATCGACGAAGGCGCGCACCTTCGGCGACAGCATGCGCCCGCCGGGAAACACCGCGTTGAAATCCAGGTCCGGGCCGACCCAGCCGCCGAGCACGCGGCGCGCCTTGCCCGCCTCGATCAGCGGCTTGATCGTCGCGTCGCTGGCCAGCACCAGGCCTTCGCCGCAGACCAGCCCACCGATCAGCGCGGCCGAGTCGTTGGCGAGCAGGATCGGCTGGATCGCGAAGTCGCCGCTCTGCTTGCCGTTGCGCAATGGCCAGCTGAGCCGGTTGCCGCCGTTGCGGCCATTGCTGAGCGCCAGCGTGCGGTGGTGTTGCAGGTCGTCCGGATGCAGCGGCTCGCCGTGGCGTTCGATGTAGTGGGGGCTGGCGAACACCTGGGTGCGGAAGGTGGCCAGCTTGCGCGCGACCATGGTCGAATCCAGCAGCGCGCCCATGTGCAGGGCCACATCCACGCCCTCGGCGATCGGATCGACCTTGTCGCTGGTCATGATCATTTCCAGGCGCACTTCCGGATGCTGTTTGTGGAATTCGCCCAGGATCGGTGCCACCCAGGAAATGCCGGCCGAGTAGGGCACGCTGAAACGCAGCCAGCCGCGCGGGCCGGCCTGCAGCTGCCCGACCGCGCTCTCGGCTTCTTCAAGCTCGCGCGCGATGCGCTGGCAATGCTCGTGATAGACCGCGCCGGCTTCGGTCAGGCCGAGGCGGCGCGTGGTCCGGTGCAGCAGGCGCGCGCCCAGGCGTGCCTCCAGATCCTGCACCTTGCGACTGACGGTGGTCTTGGGCAGGCCAAGCGCGTTGGCCGCGGCGATGAAGCTGCCTTGCTCGACCACCTTGACGAAGATCAGCGTGTCGTTCAGATCGTGGGTCATGGCGGGTTCCTGAGGAGGGAGGACGATTGGACCGGTGACGGGACGATTATTCCCCTTAATTCGGACTAATCAAGTGCGACTTTGACGCCTAATTTGTGCGCATTCGCCGCCACCCAGGCCACTTGCTCATGTCGTTGCGTACTTTGTTGCCGTTTCTCGCAGGCGTCCGTTGCCCCAATCGACGCGATGGTACGCCCATCGACGCGCTGGAAACCGGCTATCTCAAGGCCTTTCGCGAGTTCACCCCGCCGCCGCGCAGCCAGGCCGGCGGCGCGATGCAGCTGGGCCAGCGCGGCAGCGGCCGACTCGGTCGGATCGCGATTGTCCCGTTTGCGGGAGTAAAAGTCCCGTGAGCGGGACGCTGGATCCGGAGGTGCTGGTGCTCGGCGGCACCGGCAACATCGGTCTGGGCGTGGTCCGCGCCTTGCTCGAAGCCGGCAGTCCGGTGTTGGCGGTGGCGCGCGACCGAGGCCGGCTGCGCGCCTTGCGCGATCGCTACAGCGACGAACCGGCGCTGGACGTGCTGCAGGGGTCGGTCTGCAACGATGCCACCGCCGCCACCCTGGCCGCGGCCGTGGACCAGCGGCCGCGGCCGTTGGCCGGGGTGGTCGCCAGCCTGGGCAGCCCGCTGCGTTGCGGGCGCCTGCTGGACCAGCCGCTGACCGCGCTGCGCCGGCGCATGGAAGCCGACCTGCTGCCGCATCTGGCCGCGGCCCGGCACCTGCTGCCGCTGCTGGCGCAGGCCGAGCGCGGCGGCCGCTACATCCTGCTCGGCAGCCCGTGCGCGTTGCGCGCCTGGGCCGGGCATGGCGAAAGCTCGGTGGCCGCGGCGGCGATCCGCATGCTCGCCCAGGTCCTGCACGAAGAAGCCAAGCCGCTGGGCGTGCGCGTGCAACTGCTGTCGCTGACCCATCCGGTCTGCCGCAGCGAAGCCGGCGCCGACGCCTGCCCGGAATGGTTCACCACGCTCAGCGTCGGCCGCGCCGCGGTGGCGCTGCTGGCCGACGGCGGCGTGCCTGGCCAGGCCATCGTCGACATCGACAAGCACCACTACGCGCATCCACGCACCTCGTTGATGACCGCCGCGCATTTTTCTCCTTCCACTCACGAGGTTTTTCCATGAACCCGATTCCGATGCCGCTTTTCCATTGCCCCTCGCGCGCCTGGCGCCCGCTGGCGATCGCGCTGCTGGCCGCGGCCCTGGCCGCCTGCGGCAGCAAAGCCGACGGGCAGGGCGCGCCGCCGCCGCCGGCGGTCGGCGTGGCGCCCGCGCTGCAGAAGGAAATCAGCCAGTGGGACGAGTTCAGCGGCCGCGTCGAGGCGGTTGAGCGCGTCGATCTGCGTCCGCGCGTGTCCGGCTACATCGACAAGGTCAATTACGTCGAAGGCCAGGAACTGAACAAGGGCGATGTGCTGTTCACCATCGACGCGCGCAGCTACCGCGCCGAACTGGCGCGCGCCAACGCCGAGCTGGCGCGGGCGCGGACCCAGTCCAGGCTCAACGGCAGCGAGGCGGCGCGCGCCAAGAAACTGTCCGACCAGCAGGCCATCTCCACCGAGAGCTGGGAGCAGCGCCACGCCGCCGCCGAACAGGCCGAGGCCGACGTGCTCGCCGCACAGGCCGCGGTGGATACCGCGCGCCTTAATCTGGAATGGACCCAGGTGCGCGCGCCGATCGCCGGCCGCGCCGGCCGCGCCCTGGTCACCGCCGGCAACCTGGTCAGCGCCGGCGACAGCGCCAGCGTGCTGACCACGCTGGTGTTGCTGGACAAGGTGCATGTCTATTTCGATGCCGACGAAGGCACCTTCCTGCGTTATGCGCAGATGGCGCGCAAGGGCGAGCGGCCCAGCGAGCGCGACGGTCAGCTGCCGGTGCAGGTCGGCCTGGTCGGCGAGGACGGGTTCCCGCACGCCGGCAAGGTCGATTTCCTCGACAACCAGATCACCCGCAGCACCGGCACCATCCGCGTGCGCGCCTTGCTCGACAACGCCGATCGCAGCTTCACCCCGGGCCTGTTCGCCCGCGTGCGCCTGCTCGGCAGCGGCCGCTTCAACGCGCTGCTGATCGACGACAGGTCGGTGCTGACCGACCAGGACCGCAAGTACGTCTACGTCGTCGACAAGGACGGCAAGGCGCAGCGTCGCGACGTGCAGCTGGGACGCAGCGCCGAAGGCCTGCGCATCGTGCTCGGCGGGCTCAACGCCGGCGACCGCGTCATCGTCGACGGAGTGCAGAAAGTGTTCATGCCGGGCATGCCGGTGCAGGCCAAGACCGTGGCCCTGGCCACGACTTCGCCGGCGGCCGCACGCAAGGCCGTCGCCCTCGACTGAGTCGTCCCCGACTGACGCCAGGGGCGCGCACAGCGTCGTAGACCGGCCGCGCTGGCGACCGGTGTTTGCAGGCCGGGCCACCGTTGTGGCCCGGCGTTGCCGCCGCTTTGCCCGCATTCCTGTTCGGCCATCCGTTTCACCTTAGTTTCCAGGACCACCACCCATGGACTTTTCCAGATTCTTCATCGACCGGCCGATCTTCGCGGCCGTGCTGTCGATCGTCATCTTCGCCGCGGGATTGATCGCGATCCCGATGCTGCCCATCGGCGAGTACCCCGAAGTGGTACCGCCGTCGGTGATCGTGCGCACGGTGTATCCGGGCGCCAATCCCAAGGTCATCGCCGAGACCGTCGCCACGCCGTTGGAGGAGGCGATCAACGGCGTGGAGGGCATGATGTACATCAAGTCGGTGGCCGGCTCCGACGGCGTGCTGCAGATGACCATCACCTTCCGCCCAGGCACCGACGCCGACGACGCCGCGGTCAAGGTGCAGAACCGCGTCTCGCAGGCGCAGGCGCGCCTGCCCGAAGACGTGCGCCGGCAGGGCGTGACCACGCAGAAGAAGTCGCCGACCTTTTTGATGGTCGTGCACGTGACCTCGCCGAAGGGCAAGTACGACACGCTGTATCTGCGCAACTACGCGCGCCTGCACGTCAAGGACGCGCTGGCGCGGATCCAGGGCGTGGGCGATGCGCAGGTGTTCGGCGGCGGCGACTATGCGATGCGCGCCTGGCTGGATCCGGAACGCATCGCCGCGCGCGGGCTCACCGCCAGCGATGTGGTCGCAGCGATGCGCGAGCAGAACGTGCAGGTCTCGGCAGGCCAGCTCGGCGCCGAGCCGATGCCCGACAGCAAGTTCCTGACCCTGATCAACGCGCAGGGCCGCCTGCGCAGCGAAAAAGAGTTCGGCGACATCGTGCTCAAGGTCGGCGCCGACGGCGAAACCGTGCGCCTGGGCGACGTCGCGCGTCTGGAACTGGGGGCCGGCGACTACACGCTGCGCTCGCAGCTGGACGGCAAGAACGCGGTCGGCATCGGCATCTTCCAGGCGCCGGGCGCCAATGCGCTGGAGATCCGCGATCAGGTGATCGCCACGATGGACCAGCTCACCAAGCAGTTCCCGGACGACGTGAAGTACGAAGCGGTGTACGACACCACGATCTTCGTGCGCGACTCGATCACCGCCGTGGTGCATACCTTGCTGGAAGCGGTGTTGCTGGTGGTGCTGGTGGTGATCCTGTTCCTGCAGACCTGGCGCGCCTCGATCATTCCGTTGATCGCGGTCCCGGTGTCGGTGGTTGGTACTTTCGCCGCGCTGTACGTGCTGGGTTTCTCGATCAACACGCTGACCCTGTTCGGCCTGGTGCTGGCGATCGGCATCGTTGTGGACGATGCGATCGTGGTGGTGGAGAACGTGGAGCGCAACATCGAGGAAGGGCTGACTCCGCTGGCCGCGGCGCACCAGGCGATGCGCGAGGTGTCCGGCCCGATCCTGGCGATCGCGCTGGTGCTGTGCGCGGTGTTCGTGCCGATGGCGTTCCTGTCCGGCGTGACCGGCCAGTTCTACAAGCAGTTCGCGGTGACCATCGCCATTTCCACGGTGATCTCGGCGATCAACTCGCTGACCCTGTCGCCGGCGCTGGCCGCGCTGCTGCTGCGGTCCCACGACGCGCCCAAGGACGCCGCGTCGCGGCTGATGGACCGCCTGTTCGGCGGCTGGCTGTTCCGTCCGTTCAATCGCTTCTTCAACCGCAGCTCCGAACGCTACCAGGGCGGTGTGTCGCGCATCCTCGGCAAGCGCGGCGTGGTGTTCGTGGTCTATCTCGGCCTGCTGGTGGTCACCGGTGTGATGTTCAAGGCGGTGCCGGCCGGCTTCATTCCGACCCAGGACAAGATGTACCTGATCGCCGGCGTGAAGCTGCCGGAGGGCGCCTCGCTCGAACGCACCGACGCGATGCTGCGCAAGGTCACCAACATCGCCATGCAGACCGACGGCGTCGAGCATGCGATCTCGTTCCCCGGTTTGAACGCGCTGCAGTTCACCAATACGCCCAATACCGGCGTGGTGTTCCTGACCCTGAAGCCGTTCGCCAAGCGCCATCGCAGCGCGCTGGAGATCAACGCCGAAATCAACCAGCGCATCTCGCAGCTGGGCGAAGGCATGGCATTCGCGTTCATGCCGCCGCCGATCCTGGGCCTGGGCAACGGCAACGGCTACCAGCTGTTCATCGAGGACCGCGCCAACCTGGGCTACGGCGCGCTGCAGAACGCGGTCAACGCGATGCAGGGCGCGGTGTCGCAGACCCCGGGCATGAGCTTCCCGATCGGCACCTACCAGGCCAACGTGCCGCAGCTGGACGCCGAGGTCGACCGGGTCAAGGCCAAGGCGCAGGGCGTGGCCCTGACCGATCTGTTCGATACGCTGCAGACCTACCTGGGCTCGACCTACGTCAACGACTTCAACCAGTTCGGCCGTACCTGGCAGGTGATCGCCCAGGCCGACGCGCCGTTCCGCGAGAGCGTGGAGGACATCGCGCGGCTGCGCACCCGCAACGCCGCCGGCGAAATGGTGCCGATCGGCTCGATGGTGACGGTCAAGCAGACCTTCGGTCCGGATCCGGTGCTGCGCTACAACGGCTATCCGGCCGCCGATCTGGCCGGCGAGGCGGATGCGCGCATGCTGTCCTCGGCCGAAGCGATGGCCAAGCTCACCCAGATCGCCAAGCAGGTGCTGCCCAACGGCATGGAGATCGAATGGACCGACCTGAGCTACCAGCAGGCGAGCCAGGGCAAGGCGGCGATGGTGGTGTTCCCGCTGGCGGTGATGCTGGCGTTCCTGGTGCTCGCTGCGCTGTACGAAAGCTGGACGCTGCCGCTGGCGGTGATCCTGATCGTGCCGATGACGCTGCTGTCGGCGCTGTTCGGGGTGTGGCTGAGCGGCGGCGACAACAACGTGTTCGTGCAGGTCGGCCTGGTAGTGCTGATGGGCCTGGCGTGCAAGAACGCGATCCTGATCGTCGAGTTCGCCCGCGAACTGGAGCTGCAGGGCAAGGGCATCGTCGAATCGGCGCTGCAGGCCTGCCGCCTGCGTCTGCGCCCGATCGTGATGACCTCGATCGCGTTCATTGCCGGCACCGTGCCGCTGGTGTTCTCGCACGGCGCCGGCGCGGAAGTGCGCTCGGCCACCGGCATCACCGTGTTCGCCGGCATGCTCGGGGTGACCTTGTTCGGCCTGTTCCTCACCCCGGTGTTCTATGTCGCCCTGCGCAAGCTGTCCGGGCGTCCGCTGGTGTCGCATGCGCCGGCGCACGCCGCCGATGCGCCGACCCACGCCTGATCCGTCCATTCCCACCTTCAAGGAAATCCGCATGACCACGACTCAGAAAATCGCCCTCGTCACCGGCGCCACCCGCGGCATCGGCCTGCACACCGTGCGCCAGCTGGCCGAGGCCGGCGTGCACACGCTGCTGGCCGGCCGCGATTCCACCCGCGCCACGGCCGCCGCGCTGGAACTGCAAGGGGAGGGCTTGCCGGTGGAGGCGCTGACCCTGGACGTCACCGACGCCGCCAGCATCGCCGCCGCGGTGGCGACGGTGCAGGCGCGCTATGGCCTGCTCGACATCCTGGTCAACAACGCCGGCATCATGCTCGATGACATGAAACTCGCGGTCTGGCAGCAGAGCCTGGAGACCTGGCGCACCACCTTCGACACCAACGTGTTCGGCCTGATCGCGGTGACCCAGGCGTTCCTGCCGCTGCTGCGCGCCGCGCCGGCCGCGCGCATCGTCAATGTGTCCAGCGTGCTCGGCTCGGTCACGCTGCACAGCCAGCCGGGCTCGCCGATCTACGACTTCAAGGTGCCGGCCTACAACGTGTCCAAGAGCGCGGTGAACGCGTGGACCGTGCAACTGGCCTACGAACTGCGCGACACCCCGATCAAGGTCAACAGCATCCATCCCGGCTACGTGAAGACCGACATGAACTCGGGCGAGGGCGAGCTGGACGTGGCCGACGGCGCGCGCAGCAGCGTGATGATGGCGCTGCTCGATGCTGATGGCGCGACCGGCAGCTACACCCATGTGGGCCAGGTGCTGCCATGGTGATCCGGCCCGCGATCGGCGCGCTGGCGCTGGCGCTGCTCAGCGCCTGCGCCAGCGTCGGCCCCAACTACCGTGCGCCCGACCCGGCGCCGGTGACGCTGCAGGGCGCGGCGGCACCGGTGTTCGCGATCACCTCGCCGGTGGCGTCGTGGTGGGCGCAGTTCGACGACCCGGTGCTGGAACAGCTGGTGCACCAGAGCCTGGTCGCCAACCTCGACTTGCGCATCGCCCTGGCGCGCGTGCACGAGGCGCGCGCGGTGTTCGCCGAACGACGCCTGGACCAGGCGCCGCACGTCACCGCCAACGGCGACTACAGCCGCGGCAAGGCGCCGGATGCCGACGCCGGCGGCGCACGGGTGCTGACCGAGCGCTACAGCCTGGGCTTCGATGCCGGTTGGGAACTGGATTTGTTCGGACGCCAGCGCCGTGCCAGCGAGGCGGCGCGCGCCGACCTGGAAGCCGAGCAGGCCGGCATGGCCGATGCGCAGGTCACCGTGGCCGCGGAAGTGGCGCGCAACTACTTCGAATTGCGCGGCGCGCAGAAACGCATCGCGGTGGCGCGCACCACCCTGGACAACCTGCGCGATACCCAGCGCCTGACCGAGACCCGCTCGCAACTGGGCGCCGGCAGCGAACTGGACGTGCAGAGCAGCCGCGCCCGTCTCAAGGCGATCGAGGCGGACATCCCGTTGCTGGAAGTCAGCGAAGCGCAGGCCCGGCATCGGCTGGCGGTGCTGCTGGGCGGTCCGCCAGGCGCGCTGGACGACCTGCCGGCGCCGCGCGCCACGCCCGCCTACGCCCGCGCGCTACCGCTGGGCGATACCACCCAGCTGCTGCGCCGGCGACCCGACGTGCGTATTGCCGAGCGCCGGCTGGCGGCGGCGACGGCGCGGATCGGCGTGGCCACCGCCGACCTGTTCCCGCGGATGAGCCTCAGCGGCTTCGTCGGCTTCCTGTCCGGCGATGCCGGCGCGCTGTTGCAGGGCAGCAGCAAGGCCTGGTCGCTGACCCCGTCGATCAGCTGGGCGGCGTTCGACTTCGGCACCGTGCGCGCGCGGCTGCGCGCCAGCGAGGCGCAGGCCGACGGCGCCGCCGCCGACTACGAGAAGGCGGTGCTCGGCGCGCTGGAGGACACCGAGAACGCCTTGACCGCCTACGCCAAGCAGCAAGCGCGGTTGGCGATCGTCGTCGAACAGGCGCAAGCGGCAGGCCGCGCCGAAGCGCTGGCGCAGATCCGCTACCGTGCCGGTTCGGAGGATTTCCTGACCCTGCTCGATGCCCAGCGCACCAAGCTGAGTGCCGACGATGCCCTGGCCGATGCCGAGGCCTCGGTCAATGTCGGCGTGGTGCGGGTGTACAAGGCGCTCGGCGGCTGGGGCCAGGACGCGGTGTTGCCGCCGGAGGTGGCGCTGGCAACGCCGCTGCCTGTGCCGGTCGCACACTGACGGCGCGAGCGTCCCCGACGCCGCACACGACCACGAAGAAGTTGCGCATCATCACCACACCACAATGGCGCCAGCCGGGTCCAGGTGGGATGGCCGCAGCACTGTGCCCTATTGCCTCGCAGCGGCGCTGCCATGGTGCGGCGAAGGCGACACGGCGCCTGGGATTACGCTTCGCTGCCGTCGATCGCTTGCAGCCCGTTCTGGCTTAGCGCGAGATCGCCATCTTCGCCTTGCGCGGCATAATTCTCGCGCACCGCCCAAGCCGTCTCCGCTTCGCCGACCGGTCTGGTGGCATGGATGTCCTGCAGGATGCGCAGTTGTTCCTGGGTCAATGACATGGCGGGGCGTCCTGATCTGAAGGTCATCGCCTACCGTACAGACCGACGGTGATGGGCATGTGGGCGAGTAACGCATGTGTCTGCGTTGCCGGTCCTGTGCCCCGGATTGCTGTCTCGACGTGGTCGGCGTGGTCCGTCTCCTTGCCCCACCGCGACGGCCCCGACATCATTCCGCAACGCCCCAAGGACGCTGCCGTAACGGATGCACGCGCATGATTCGCCTACCAGCTGTGCGGCCGAAGGCGACGCTCGGGGCTGCTTCAAGGATGCAGGCATCCGCGGCTGGACCACTTTCATTAAGCACCGGCAGATCTCATGCCTGCTGCTGCCGACATTGCCGGATGGCGCTGCGTTCAAGCGTTGCCCGGCCGTTGCGGCGGGCCATGCTTGCGACAACCTGCCTGGCAATCCATTGCTGCAATGGGCAGATGAAAAAACCGAATTGCCCGGATGCTTGGGGAAGATCGGGTTCTGTGCGTGGGCCTTGGATTCAGGCGACCATCGCACCCACCTAGACTTCGCCCCACCGATCAGGGTTTCGCCCCGAACCCGTTATCCGCTGCGCTTCAGATCGATCATGCTGTGCATACGCCATGCAGCGAACGAGGACTGCCATGCCACGCATCAACCGCGTGCGCGCGCCAGAAACGCCAGCGGAAATTCCGCAGCACGCCGAATCGAGTACGAGCGCAGCACCGGGCGAGCGGCCGCGGCCGCTTGGCGCAACGCAACCCAGTTCTGGCCTGCTCAGCGGCCTGTTCAGACGTTTTCCTCGTCAGCGCGCGCGCCATCCGTCAACGCCATCGCGGCGCAGCGATGCGCCCGGCCAGCAACCCACCCCGGATGCGCTCCACCATCCGATGCAAGCGGCGGCGGCACCTTCTCCGCTCGTCCTGGCGACACCTTCGCCTGCGCAAGCGCTGCAGCGCCAGCCGCTCCGGCAACGCAGCGAACCGATTCAATCTTACGAGCGCGTGCTATCGCAGTGGCGCCAGCAATGCGAGGCTGAAAGCTCCAGTTGGTTAGGCGCCTCGAGCTCCATCTACGCGCCGGCACATAGAAATAGAATCGAGTCCCATCCCCGCGTCGCGCTACAAGCCACTGCAAGGATGCTGGCACGTGCAACGTCTCCCAACGTCACCTCATTGGATATCGAATATCTCCCGCTGCCACGGCTCCCGGAGCAGACGTTCCGCTTTTCGCATCTTCAAAATATGACGATCAGAGGAACTGGCCTGATGGAACTTCCCGAGTCCATCGGCGACCTGACCAGCCTGCGGACATTGAAGTTAGATGCAAATCCGATCAGCGCGCTGCCTGCGTCCATCTCCAGGCTAAAGGAGTTGCGAGCGCTCTCCGTCCTCTCCTGCCCTGAATTGTCCGAACTCCCCGAGGATCTTGCGATCCGCAATGCATCCGGCGAGCGCGAAGGATTGGTCAACTTGCAGAAGCTTGAACTGTCGAACACCGGGATCCGCTCGCTCCCGCCGTCCCTCCGACGCTTGAAAGAGTTGAAGGAAATAAAGATTGCCAATTCACCACTTGCCGAACTCGACAGCAGCATTCATGGCCTGCCCAAGCTGGAGCAACTGGATCTGAGTGGCTGCACGGAGTTGCGCGAATACCCGCTTATTTCACAAGCGCGAGCGCCGCTGAAGAAAATCATTCTGAGAGACTGTAGCAATCTGCGCTCGTTGCCACGTGATATACATAAACTGTCGCAACTTCAGAAGCTCGACCTGCGCGGCTGCGACAATCTGCAAAGGCTGCCTGTCAGTATTTTTCGGCTACCTGCGGATTGCACGATCCTAGTTTCACCACGTCTGCAACATGAACTCGACCGAATCCTCTCTATCCGCTCCGAGCCGACTTCTGCCCTGGCGGCCTGGGCAGCTCGGGTGGCCCAGGCTGCCCGGGCTGCCCGGGCTGCCAGGGCTGCCCAGGAGGCCACGGGTGCATCTTCTTCTGCCGCGACGTCCAGCAGCAGTGAAACGCAACAGCAAGCGCACAAGAGGATCGATGACACCGCGTACGCCCTGCTGCATCTGGTGATGGAGGAAAGAAATCCCTTCGTTGCGGACGCTCCGTTTTTCATTCCGGAAAAGCGCTGCCCTGGAACTCCCACCATGCTTGGTGAGGTATCCTCAATCGCCATGATGCTCAGTGAAAGCAAAACCAATGAATTTATCGAGAAATTGGATGGAATGGCGCAAAGGTTGCGCGAAAGTGCACCTATCCGCAGCGGTGCCGAAGCGCAAGGCGATTATCTGGCCGCTACGAACGATTGGCTGGCGCTGAAGAATTCACATCTTGGCATCCGTGACGAGAATAATAAAAATATATTTCGTTGTGATAGCAAGATCAATGCAGTCAATCTGTCTAAAGCGGTGCAGATGTGGAAGGTGCGCGAAATGCTGGTTCTTGAAGATCCGAGAGACCGCGAACACTTTCCCGAGATAGCGCTTCATATCCCGGACGAAGCGCGCGAAGATTCTGTAAATGATTGAGAGCTGCCAACAAAACCGATTGAGCGCTGTATCCGGCTCCGGTCAGTCCTGCATCGCATCATGACAGTGGCAAGTCCTGGAAGCAGTCCGCGCAAATGTGATCTGCGCTTGCAACGCTAGGCGGCGCCTGGCAGAGACGCCTTGCGTATTCGCCTCGCGCGATGCGCGATGGCGTGCAGCACGCTGCCGATCGCACGTGTGAGATTGCCGAACACCACGTTGACCCACCCAGTAGCAGGCGCCTCGGTCGCATCACGACCGCCACTAGTGTCCAGCGTCTTCCGGCCGACGCAAGCAAGCCAGTCCAGCCCTGGGCGGCGTCGCCCCCGGCCGTGCAGGGCGCGGATGAGCAAGCGGTAACCTGTCAATGGGGGCAGTCAGCGCGCAGAATAACGCTGGCATGCAGCACCACTGGTGCGCTTCATACAAAACGATACCTCAAACGATACCTGGAAGGGGTATCGTTTGAGGCTCGTGAATCACCAATAAACCTTGCAAAATCAAGCGGCTTAGGCTGGCTTTGCAGGTGAGAATGGTGGAGGTGGGCGGAATCGAACCGCCGTCCGAAGGCACTCCATCCCCGGCACTACATGCTTAGCTCATCGTTGGATCTCATCCCGGAACAGCACGATGTGCGGAGCGCATCCCGGGACCAGCCTGCTTCATTTAGCCAATGGCTGACAGGCAGCCACCACCGGCGATTCCGTGATAATGACCCTACGTCGCGAGCACGGACACAAGCGATTTCGGGGCTAGGCCTTAAGCGGCCAGTGCGTAGTTGTCGTCGTTGGCAACTATAAGTTTGCTGCTGGATTTACGAGGAAAGCGGCCCCCTCGGCATGCGCCAAGCGATTTTGCAACCCCCGTCGAAACCAGTGCACCCCCGGGGAAAACGTAAAACGCTGACGGGTACAGTGTAGGGATCGGGGAGGGCAGTCACAAGCCTTGCGGCAAAGGCGGCTTAAGCTGGCTTCACTCGGCGCGGCCGCTACCGGCAGTGCCGACGGATCTCCCCAGGCATGGAGCACCGCTATGGCAACCAGGCAACAGCGTGCGCGCGCCGGCGGACGGGCGCAGAAGCGAGCGGCCGCGGCCGCGACGGCAGCGCCAAAACCGCCTGAAGCAGCAGCGCACGCCGGCCGGGCGCCGCCCGCGCGGCGGACCGCTGCGGCGAAGCAGGCCAAGCCGAAGAAGGCGGTTGCGCAGCCGGCCCAGGCGAAAACCGCGGAAACGGCAGCCGCGCGGCCGAGCAAGCCAACGCGGCGCATCGCGGCGAAAACAGTGGCTGGCGACAAACCCAGGACAGACGCGCCCAAAGCGACCAAGTCCAAGACAGCAAGGTCCGAGACAGCCAAGCCCGGGACAGCCAAGCCGGAAGCTTCCCCCAGGCGCGTGCCGTCCTCTCATCGCGACGCAGCCACCGCCAGCGCCACGCGCGCGCGGGCGCCTGCGCGCGCGACCCTGCCCAAGGCCACCGGCGAAGGCTCGTTGGCGCAGGGGCCGGCGCGCACGGTCGTCTACCTGCATGGTATTGGCAACAAGCCGCCGGCCGAGGTGTTGCGCTGCCAGTGGGACCGCGCCCTGTTCGGTCGCGAGATGGGCGAGCGCACGCGCATGGCCTACTGGGTCAGCCGCGAGCGCTATCCGTCGCCGGAGACGGGCGGTTGCCAGGACCAGGACCGCGGCCCGGCGCTGAACCAGGCCGAGCAGCGGGTGCTCGGCGCGTTGGGCGTGGTGCCGCAGCTGGCCGATCTGCGCCAACTGGCCGATGCGCTGGCCGGCAGCGACGCGGAGCGTGCGTGTCTGCAGCAGTTGCTGGATGAGGTGCAGGCCGCCGCGCCGGAGGCTGCCGGCCTGCACGCGCAGGGGCCGATCGACGTGCTGAACCGGATGCTGCTGAAGCTGATCTCCGCGGCGCTGCTGCAGGACGTGCACGATTTCTTCTTCGTGCCGGCGCGGCGCGAGCAGATGCGCGAGAGCCTGCTGCAGCGCCTGCGCGCCGGTGGCGGTCCGTTCGTGGTGGTCGCGCACAGCCAGGGCTCGCTGATCGCCTACGACGTGCTGCGCGAATTCAAGGCCGAGGGCTGCGAGGTGTCGCTGTTGCTGACCCTGGGCTCGCCGCTGGGCCTGCCGGTGGTGCGCAGCATGTTCACGCAGTGGACCGGCACGCCGAAGCTGCCGTTTCCGGCTTGCGTGAAGCGTTGGGTCAACGTCACCGAGCGGCGCGATCCGGTGGCGCTGGACGACGACCTGAGCGACGACATCGCCGATGCGCAGGGGCGTTTCCACACCATCGCCGGGTCGCGGATCAATCCGGATTGGCAGCGCAACCCGCATTCCGCTTCCGGCTATCTGTCCATCCCCGAGGTCCGCGCCGAGCTGCGGCGCGCGGTGGGGGTCGGTTTCGACCAGCCGATCGCGCATCCGGTGCTGATCAAGGACTTGTCCGATCAGTTGGAGGCGCGCGCGCCGGACTATCGGCACGAGGTGCTGATCGAGCTGGACCGCCTGCCGGGCGACCGCGCGCCGGCGCAGTTGAAGCGCGATCTGGTCGCGGCGCTGCGCGCGTTGACCCAGGCTTCCACCGGTTTGAAGGGCGACGCGCTGGACGCGGCGATCGCGCTGGAGGACACGCTGCAGCGCTACGTGTCGGCGCGCCTGACCCGGTTCGAGATCGAAAGCCTGCGCGATCGCTGTCGCGGCCTGAGCCTGAAACGGCTGTGGCGCGATGCCGGCAAGCGCGCGCTGATCTACCAGTCGCGCAGCACCGTGCAGGCCGACGCGGCGCAGGTGGCGTACCGTGCGCTCGGCGCCGGCATCGGCTGGGCGGTGCTGGACAGCGGCATCGCCGCGGCGCATCCGCATTTCCAGCAGCCCGGTCTGGCCGAAACGGTGCTGGTGCAATGGGACTGCACACAGCGCGGTCGCGCGCGCGAACTGCGCCGCCGCGACGGTGACGGCTTCGCCGCGCTGGATGGCAACGGCCATGGCACCCACGTGGCCGGGATCATCGCCGGGCAGTGCGAGGCGCCGTTGCCCGGGGGGGCGCCGGCCACGCCGCTGCGCTTCGCCGGCATGGCGCCGCAGGCGCGGCTGTACGGGCTGAAGGTGCTGGACGACGACGGCAACGGCCGCGATTCGTGGATCATCAAGGGTGTGCAGCAGGTCGCCGAGATCAACGAACGCGCCGGCGAGCTGGTCATCCATGGGGTCAACCTGAGCCTGGGCGGCTACTTCGACGCGGAGAGCTACGGCTGCGGCTTCACCCCGCTGTGCAACGAACTGCGCCGGCTATGGCGGCAGGGTGTGGTGGTGGTCATCGCGGCCGGCAACGACGGCCTGGCCTGGCTGGTGCAGAACGACGGGCAGGCCTATCCGTTGAACCTGGACCTGAGCATCGGCGATCCGGCCAATCTGGAGGAAGCGCTGGCGGTGGGCTCGGTGCACAAGAGCAGCCCGCACAGCTATGGCGTGTCGTATTTCTCCTCGCGCGGGCCGACCGCCGACGGCCGGCACAAGCCGGACCTGGTGGCGCCGGGGGAGAAGATCGTCTCGGCCCATCACCGCTACGCCGCCGACGACCCCGGCACCTGGATGGTGGAGATGAGCGGCACCAGTATGGCGGCCGCGCACGTGTCCGGGCTGATCGCCGCGTTCCTGTCGGTGCGCCGCGAGTTCATCGGCTTCCCGGACCGGGTCAAGCAATTACTGCTCGACCAGTGCCTGGACCTGCAACGCGATCCGTACATGCAGGGGCAGGGCTTGCCGAGTCTGATGCGGATGCTGGGGGCGGCGTGAGGGTGTTGCTGGGGCTCGGGACTCGGGACTCGGGATTTTCGCAAGTTCGCCGCATTTCTGCTTTTCTGTAGGAGAGGCTTCAGCCCCGACGCGTTACCGGTAAAGCGTCGGGGCTGAAGCCCCTCCTACAAAAAAAAGCGGCTGCGCCGGAGCTGCAAAAAAAGCCGCTTTTTTTAAAAAAATCGGCCCTTTTTGCATCAAAGCGCTTGACATCGATTTACCCCGGGACATCATCCTGCCGTCCCGAGTCCCGAGTCCCGAGTCCCGAGTCCCGAGTCCCGAGTCCCGAGTCCCGAGTCCCGAGTCCCGAGTCCCGAGTCCCGAGTCCCGAGTCCCGAGTCCCGAGTCCCGAGATCCCGGCCTCACGCGTTCTTGTTGTGCCGCCGCATGATCCGCTGCTTGTCGCGGGCCCAGTCGCGGTCCTTGGCGGCGTCGCGCTTGTCGTGGTCCTGCTTGCCCTTGGCAAGCGCGATCTCGAGCTTGATCTTGTTTTTGCTCCAGTACATCGCGGTGGGCACCAGGGTGTAGCCGTCGCGCTCGACGCGGCCGATCAGCTTGTCGATCTCGCTCCGGTGCAACAGCAGCTTGCGGGTGCGGCGGTCGTCGGCGACCACATGGGTGGAGGCCTGGATCAGCGGGGTGAACTGCGCGCCGAACAGGAACAGTTCGCCCTGGCGCACGAACGCGTAGCTCTCGCCGATGTTGGCGCGGCCGGCGCGGATGGACTTCACCTCCCAGCCCTGCAGGGCCAGGCCGGCTTCGTAGCGGTCCTCCAGGTGGTATTCGTGGCGCGCACGCTTGTTCAACGCGATGGTCTTGTTGGCCGTCGCGCCGTTTGCTTTATCCTTGGCGGGTTTCTTGCTCATCTTGCTATTGTCTCCGATTCGGGGCCTCCCGAACGTCTTGGTCCACTTTCCCCGCACCGAATGCCTATCATCCGCCGCAGCGCCCTGGTCGAACACCCCGCAACGCGCATGTTCGATCTGGTCAATGATGTCGCCGCCTACCCGCGCCGCTTCGCCTGGTGCGATGCGGCGCATGTGCTCGAACACAGCGACCAGCACTTGGTGGCGCGGCTGGACCTGGGCCTGGGCTCGTTCCGGACCTGGTTCACCACTGAAAACCGGCTGCAGCGCCCCGACCGCATCGATATGCTGCTGCGCGACGGTCCGTTCAAGCGTCTGCAGGGGCAGTGGGAGTTCCATGGTTTCAACGACCATGCCAGCAAGGTCAGCCTGATGCTGGATTTCGAACCGGCCTCGCGGCTGCTGGGACCGGCGCTGGCGCTGGGGTTCCAGAGCCTGGCCGACCGCATGGTCAATGATTTCGTGCGCGTGGCCGACCGCGAAGACGCATGAGCGGGCTGCGGGTCGAGGTGGTGCTGGCCTGGCCGGAGCGCTTCGTCGCGCGCACGCTGCAGTTACCCGAAGGCGCCACCGTCGCCGATGCGCTGGCGGCGGCCGCACTGGCCGAAGCCGAGCAGGGCATGCCTTGCGCGATCCACGGCAGCGTCGTCGCACCCACCCAGCTGTTGCACGACGGCGACCGGGTCGAACTGCTCAGGCCATTGCTGGCCGATCCGAAGGACGCCCGGCGGCGGCGCGCGAAACCGCGCTAGCGTCGCCGCACCGGCCGCCACTGCGCCCGCTTACTCGCTGCGGCGCTGTTTCTTCTTGTCCTTGGCCAGGTTGCGGCCGAACTGGCGCACGCTGTTCTTGGCCAGCTCCGAATCGTTCTCCGGGAAATAGTCGCCTTCCCAGCGGGTCACCGTGTCGTTGTCGAAATAGACGACGAAATTCTTGATCTCGGTCCTGCCCAGGCGGTCGAGGCGCTCGGTCGAGGTGTAGTCCCAGCGCTGGGCATGGAACGGATCCGGGATCGACGGGGTGCCGAGCAGTGCGTTGACCTGCTGCTTGCTTTGGCCGACCTTGAGCTGATCGACGGCCGCCTGCTTGATCAGGTTGCCTTGGTAGATAGGCTGCTTGTAGATGATTCCGCAGCCAGCGGTGGACAGGGCAACAGCGGCGACCAGCAAGAGATTGCGCATCGGGGACAGTACTGAGGGAAATCGGGTCGATGATACACTCCCGCCGACCGCCGCGACCCACCCCGAGGCAGCTGGCGTTAAACCAGCTATGAACGGAGCCACCATGGAATCCCACGATCTGCGCAAAGTCGGCCTGAAGGTCACGCATCCCCGGATGCGCATCCTGGAGCTGCTTGAGCAGAAGTCGGCGCGTCACCACATGACTGCCGAAGAGATCTACCGCCAGCTGCTCGACCACGGCGACGAGATCGGCCTGGCCACGGTCTACCGGGTACTGACCCAGTTCGAGGCGGCCGGGCTGGTGCTCAAGCACAATTTCGAAGGCGGCCAGGCGGTGTACGAGCTGGACCGTGGCGGCCACCACGACCACATGGTGGACGTGGATACCGGGAACGTCATCGAGTTCGAGAGCGCCGAGATCGAGGAACTGCAGCGCAAGATCGCCGCCGAGCATGGCTACGAACTGGAAGAGCATTCGCTGGTGCTGTACGTGCGCAGCAAGCGCCCGGGCGCCAAGAAGGGCTGAGCCGGCGCCCGTACGCGCGCGGTCGCGTGCGACTCAGGGCCATCGCCGCGGACCGCGTGGGAGAGGAAGGGCCTCAGTGGCTTCGGTTTCTACGGATTGCCAGCTGTCACTGATCTCCCGGCTCCGTTCGTCGCGACTGAAGTCGCTCCCACAGGGGGCTTGCGGCGAGCCGGCTGGGTGCACTGTGGGAGGGACTTCAGTCCCGACGCCTTCCGCCTCCGGCTCGTCGGACGGCTCCGCTCGTCGCGGTTGAAACCGCTCCTACAGGGGCTCGCGACGAAACGGCTGGGTGCACTTTGGTAGGGGCTTAAGCCCCGACCCGACACCATCCGAAGCCTGCAGCTTCATATCGCCTGACGGCTCGAATCACAGGGCTCGAGTCGCCTGATGGCTCGAGGCGACCCAGCGACATGCGCGCAGTAGCGCTCCGATTGTCGAACCGAACCCCAGGCGCAGCCCGCCAGCCCGGCGCAGCCCGGCACAGCGCCTCAACCAGCGCTCTGCAACAGCCGCTTGGCCGCGGCGCGGGCTTCCTTGCTGACCTCGACCCCGCCCAGCATCCGCGCCAGTTCTTCCTCGCGCTGGCGCGGCGCCAGCAGTTCGACCGAGCTCTGGGTCATGCCCTCGACCGGCGCCTTGCTGACCCGGTAGTGGGCGTGGCCCTGCGCCGCGACCTGCGGCAAGTGGGTCACGCACAGCACCTGGCGCTGCTCGCCGAGCGCGCGCAGCTTCTTGCCGACGATGTCGGCGACCGCGCCGCCGATGCCCGAATCCACTTCATCGAACACCATCGTCGGCACCGCGTCCAGGCCCAGCGCGGCGACCTCGATCGCCAGCGAGATGCGCGACAGCTCGCCGCCGGAGGCGACCTTGCGCAGCGCGCGCGGCGGCTGCCCGGCGTTGGCCGCGACCAGGAATTCGACGCGCTCGGCGCCGGCCGGGTCGGGGCGCTCGGCCTCGTGCGGCTCGAGCTGGATCTCGAAGCGCCCGCCACCCATGCCCAGCTCGCCGATCAATGCTGTGGTGTCGCGCGACAGCGCCTGCGCGCCGCGCTGGCGGGTGCCGCTGAGTGCGGCCGCAGCCTCGCGCCAGGCCTGGGTGGCGCGGGCGATCTCCGCATCCAGCACGTCCAGCCGTTCGCCGGCCCCGCGCAGGCCCTCGACTTCGGCCAGCAGCGCGTCGCGGTGCTCGCCCAGCGTGTCCGGGGTGACCCGGTGCTTGCGTGCCAGGTCGTGCAGCCGGCCCAGCTTGCGTTCCATGTCCTCGAACTGCGCCGGGTCGGCGTCGAGGTCGTCGCGCACCCGGTCCACCAGCGCCAGCGCCTCTTCCAGCTGGATCGTGGCGCTGTCGATCAGCGCGTCGACCTCCGCCAGGCGCGGCTCGTACTCGCCGACCTTGCCGAGCTCGTGGCGGGTCTGCTGCAGCAGGGCCAGCACCGCCGGCGCCTCGTCGCCGTTGAGCCGCTGCGCCGCGCCTTCGCAGGCGCCGATCAGCGCCGCGGCATGGGCCTGGCGGCGATGGTTGGCGTCTAGTGCGGCGATCGCCGCCGGCGCCAGGTCCTCGCGCTGCAGCTCGGCCAGCTGGTGCTCGAGGAAGCCGATCCGGTCGGACACGTCGCCCTGCGCCAGCAGCGTTTCGCGCTCGGCCAGCAGCGCCTGCCAGCGCGCGGCAGCGGCGCGCACCGCGGCGCGTTCGGCCTCGTTGCGGGCGTAGGCGTCGAGCAGGCCGAGCTGGCTGCCGCGCGAGAGCAGCGCCTGGTGTTCGTGCTGGCCGTGAATCTCGACCAGGTGGCCGGCCAGTTCGGCCAGCTGCGACAGGGTCACCGGGCGGCCGTTGATCCAGGCGCGCGAGCCGCCGTCGGCGCGGATCACCCGGCGCAGCTGGCATTGGTCGTCGTCGTCGAGTTCGTTCTCGCGCAGCCAGGCGCGCGCCGGGGCGGCCTCGGGCACGGCGAATTCTGCCGACAGTTCGGCGCGGTCGGCACCGTGGCGGACCACGCCGCTGTCGGCGCGCAGCCCGGACAGGAAGCCGAGCGCGTCCACCATCAGCGACTTGCCGGCGCCGGTTTCGCCGGACACCACGGTCATGCCAGGGCCCAATTCCAGTTCGGTGCCGCGGACGACGGCGAAATCCTTGATCGAGAGATGTGTGAGCATGAGGGTCGGAATCCGGGGCCGCGCAACGCTAGCACGCGCGCGTAGGTGGGCCAATCACTTGCCAAGCCGGCATGCAGCCATTATCTAGTGTCCAGTCTCACGGATTGATTGCATGCGCGCCTACCCGGTCCACTCCTCGCTCGACCCACGCGCCCGGCAGCTGTTGCGCACGCTGATCTCGCGCTATATCCGCGACGGCGAGCCGGTCGGCTCGCAGACCCTGGCCCGCCACGCCGGGCTGGACCTGAGCCCGGCGACGATCCGCAACATCCTGGCCGACCTGGAGGATGCCGGTCTGCTCAGCTCGCCGCACACCTCGGCCGGGCGCATTCCCACCGCCACCGGCTACCGGGTGTTCGTCGACAGCCTGGTGCAGATGCGCCCGCCGGGCGAGGGCGAGGTGGCGCGGCTGCGCGCGGAGATGAGCAACGCCGCCGGCACCCAGGCGCTGCTCGGCAGCGCCTCGGAGCTGCTGTCGGCGATGACCCATTTCGTCGGCGTGGTCAGCGCCCCCAAGCGCGAGCAGTTCGCGTTCCGGCACATCGACTTCGTGCCGTTGGACGCGCGCCGGGTGCTGGCGATCCTGGTGTTCGCCGACAACGAGGTGCAGAACCGGGTCATCGAACCGCGCAAGGCCTACGAGCCGGCCGAGCTGGAGCGGGTGGCCAATTATCTGAACGCGCATTTTGCCGGGCGCGCGCTGGCCGACATCCGCGCCAGCCTGGTGCGCGACCTGCGCCATGCGCGCGACGAGATGGAGCTGCTGCTGGCGCATAGCGTGGAGCTGGCCGAGCAGGCGCTGGCCCCGGTCGGCGACGACATGGTGCTGGCCGGGCAGACCAAGCTGATGGGGGTGCAGGACCTGTCGGACCTGGAGCGGTTGCGCGAGCTGTTCGAGATCTTCGCCAGCAAGCGCGAAATCCTGCAGCTGCTGGAGCGCACTATCCGCGCGCCGGGGGTGCGCATCTTCATCGGCGAGGAGACCGGGGTGGTGCCGCTTGAGAGCGTGTCGCTGGTCACCGCGCCGTACATGGCCGGCGGCCAGGTGCTGGGCGTGCTGGGCGTGATCGGTCCCAAGCGCATGGACTACGACCGGGTGATCCCGCTGGTGCAGACCGCCGCCGAAGTCCTCGGCGCGGCCCTGGACCCGACCCCACCGAGCGAACGCTGACCGCTTCGCGCCCGTACAGGGCAGCGTCGGCACTGCCTTTCCGCCAGCCAGCCAATCCCCAGGCCGCGTGTCCCCCGGGTCCCGAGTTCCCGGTCCCGAGTCCCGAACACGCAACACAGCATCTTGAATCCGCCGCACACGCCCACATAGGTGGTGCGGTAGGGCGGGTGTATCTCCCGCCAGGGAACCGGAAATGAACCAAGATCACCCCGAATTCGATTCTGAACACCTCTCCGAGGCACAGCAGCCGGCCTCCGATCCGCTTCAGGCGGAGATCGAGACGCTACGCAGCGAGCTGGCGCTGGTCAAGGCCGACGCCCTGCGCGAGCGCGCCGACCTGGAAAACCAGCGCAAGCGCATCGCCCGCGACGTCGAGCAGGCGCGCAAGTTCGCCAATGAGCGCCTGCTCGGCGACCTACTGCCGGTGTTCGACAGCTTGGACGCCGGCCTGAGCGCCGCGGGCAGCGAGCCCAGCCCGCTGCGCGACGGCCTGGAGCTGACCTACAAGCAGCTGCTCAAGGTCGCCGCCGACAACGGCCTGACCCTGCTCGACCCGACCGGGCAGCCGTTCAACCCGGAGCACCACCAGGCGATCAGCCAGGCCGAGGCCGACGGCATCGCCCCGGGCCATGTGGTCCAGGTGTTCCAGAAGGGCTACCTGCTCAACGAGCGCCTGCTGCGGCCGGCGCTCGTGGTGGTGGCCAAGCACGATTGACGCGTGCCGCCGGTGCGCGGCGCCTGAATCGGGCGCTGCCGCGGCGCAACGCTAATTTGCGGTGATGGCTTGAATGACCTGCGGCCATCCCTATATCCGAACCAGACCCCGGCAGCGGCCGGACACCAGAAATTTTCAGGAGTCATCCAATGGGCAAGATCATCGGTATCGACCTGGGCACGACCAATTCGTGCGTGGCGATCATGGACGGCGGCAAGGCCCGCGTCATCGAAAATTCCGAGGGTGACCGCACAACGCCCTCGATCGTCGCTTACACCAAGGACGGCGAAGTGCTGGTGGGCGCCTCGGCCAAGCGCCAGGCGGTCACCAATCCGAAGAACACCTTCTACGCGGTGAAGCGCCTGATCGGCCGCAAGTTCACCGACGCCGAAGTGCAGAAGGACATCGGCCTGGTGCCGTACGGCATCGTCCAGCACGACAACGGCGACGCCTGGGTGGCCACCGCCGACGGCCGCAAGCTGGCCTCGCAGGAAATCTCCGCGCAGGTGCTGGAGAAGATGAAGAAGACCGCCGAGGCGTTCCTGGGCGAGACCGTCACCGAGGCGGTTATCACCGTGCCGGCGTACTTCAACGACAGCCAGCGCCAGGCGACCAAGGACGCCGGCCGCATCGCCGGCCTTGACGTCAAGCGCATCATCAACGAGCCCACCGCCGCGGCGCTGGCCTACGGCCTGGACAAGGGCCAGGGCGGCGACCGCAAGATCGCGGTATACGACCTGGGCGGCGGCACCTTCGACGTGTCGATCATCGAGATCGCCAACGTCGACGGCGAGAAGCAGTTCGAAGTGCTGGCCACCAACGGCGACACCTTCCTGGGCGGCGAAGACTTCGACAAGCGCGTCATCGACTACCTGGTCGAGGAATTCAACAAGGACCAGGGCATCGACCTGCGCAAGGATCCGCTGGCGCTGCAGCGCCTGAAGGATGCGGCCGAGCGCGCCAAGATCGAGCTGTCGTCCTCGCAGCAGACCGAAGTCAACCTGCCGTACGTCACCGCCGACGCGTCGGGTCCTAAGCACCTCAACATCAAGCTGACCCGGGCCAAGCTCGAGGCGCTGGTCGAGGACCTGGTCAAGCGCACCATCGAGCCGTGCCGCACCGCGCTCAACGACGCCGGCCTGCGCGCCAGCGACGTGACCGAGGTGATCCTGGTCGGCGGCCAGACCCGCATGCCGAAGGTGCAGCAGGCGGTGTCCGAGTTCTTCGGCAAGGAACCGCGCAAGGACGTCAACCCCGATGAGGCCGTGGCGCTGGGCGCGGCGATCCAGGGCGGCGTGCTGGCCGGCGACGTCAAGGACGTGCTGCTGCTCGACGTGACCCCGCTGAGCCTGGGCATCGAGACCCTGGGCGGCGTGTTCACCAAGATCATCGAGAAGAACACCACGATCCCGACCAAGGCCTCGCAGACCTTTTCAACCGCCGAAGACAACCAGTCCGCGGTCACCGTGCACGTGCTGCAGGGCGAGCGCGAGCAGGCCCGCTATAACAAGTCGCTGGCCAAGTTCGACCTGTCCGGGATCGAGCCGGCGCCGCGCGGCCTGCCGCAGGTGGAGGTGTCCTTCGACATCGACGCCAACGGCATCCTGCACGTGTCGGCCAAGGACAAGAAGACCAACAAGGAACAGAAGGTCGAGATCAAGGCCGGCTCCGGCCTGTCGGACGACGAGATCCAGCGGATGGTCGCCGACGCGGAAGCCAACCGCGAGGAAGACAAGAAGTTCCACGAGCTGGTGCAGGCGCGCAATCAGGCCGACGGCCTGATCCACGCCACCCGCAGCGCGATCACCGAGCACGGCAGCAAGGTCGGCGGCGACGTGATCGGCAAGGTTGAGTCGGCGCTGGCGGACCTGGAAACGGCGATGAAGGGCGACGACAAGGGCCAGATCGAGGCCAAGACCAAGGCGCTGGAAGAAGCGGGCCAGTCGCTGTACGCGGCTGCGGCCGCCGGCGAACAGCAGCCGGGTGCTGCCCCGGGTGGCGCGCAGGCCGCCGGCGACGACGTGGTCGACGCCGAGTTCACCGAGGTCAAGGACGACAAGAAGTAAGACCGGGACTCGGGGCTCGGGACCCGGGACTCGGCAAGGCGACTTGCCGGGTCCCGATGGTTTCCGGTCCTGCCATTTTTTTCCGGTCCTGCCGTTATCGCCTGGAGTAGCAGCTTTGAATCACTTCCCCTTCCTGCCGGGTCCCGAGTCCCGAGTCCCGAGTCCCGATCTATGAGCAAACGCGACTACTACGAAGTGCTTGGCGTGGCCCGTACCGTCAGCGAAGACGAGCTCAAGAAGGCCTATCGCCGTTGCGCGATGAAGCACCACCCCGATCGCAATCCGGGCGACCATGCCGCCGAGGCCGCGTTCAAGGAGTGCAAGGAGGCCTACGAGGTCCTGTCCGACGGCAACAAGCGGCGCATGTACGACGCGCATGGCCATGCCGCGTTCGAGCACGGCATGGGCGGCATGGGCGGCGGTGGCGGTCCTGGCGGCCCGGACATGGGCGACATCTTCGGCGACATCTTCGGCAACATCTTCGGCGGTGCCGGCGGCGGCGCCCGTGCGGCGCGGCGCGGCGCCGACATCGGCTACGTGCTGGAACTGGACCTGGAAGAAGCGGTGGCCGGGACCGAGCGCCGCATCGACATCCCGACCCTGGGCGAATGCGAGCACTGTCACGGCAGCGGTTCGGAAGACGGCAAGGTCGAGACCTGCAGCACCTGCCAGGGCCGCGGCCAGGTGCGGATCCAGCGCGGCATCTTTGCGATGCAGCAGAGCTGCCCGCATTGCGGCGGGCGCGGTCAGATCGTGCAGAACCCTTGCGGCACTTGCCACGGCGCCGGCCGCGTCGAGGAAACCAAGGTGCTGTCTGTGAAGATTCCGCCCGGCGTGGACAACGGCGACCGCATCCGCCTGTCCGGCGAAGGCGAGGCTGGTCCGGCCGGCACCCCGCCTGGCGACCTGTACGTGGAAGTGCGGGTGCGCGAGCACGCGATCTTCCAGCGCGACGGCGACGACCTGCACTGCGAAGTGCCGATCCGCATCTCCCAGGCCGCGCTCGGCGACACCGTGCGCGTGGCCACCCTGGGCGGCGAGGCGGAGATCCGCATTCCCGCCGAAACCCAGACCGGCAAGCTGTTCCGGTTGCGTGGCAAGGGCGTGCGCTCGGTGCGCAGCCGCAGCGAAGGCGATCTGTATTGCCGCGTGGTGGTGGAAACCCCAGTCAACCTCACCGCCGACCAGCGCAAGCTGCTGGAGCAGTTCGAATCCACTTTCAACGGCGAGGACGCGCGCAAGCATTCGCCGAAGTCGGCGACCTTCATCGACGGGGTCAAGGGGTTCTGGGACCGGATGACGTCTTGACGGGGCTCGGGGCTCGGGGCTCGGGGCTCGGGGCTCGGGGCTCGGGGCTCGGGATTTTCGCAAGTTCGCAGCTTCCGCGCTTTTCTGTAGGAGGGGCTTCAGCCCCGACGCGTTACCGATAAGGCGTCGGGGCTGAAGCCCCTCCTACAAAAAAACGGTTCGCCGGAGCCGCAAAAAAGTGCCGCTTTTTCTTTAAAAAAAGCGGCACTTTTTTATCAAATCGCTTGACATCGATTTACCCCGGGACACCATCCTGGAGTCCCGAGTCCCGAGTCCCGAGTCCCGAGTCCCGAGTCCCGAGTCCCGAGTCCCGAGTCCCGAGTCCCGAGTCCCGAGTCCCGAGTCCTTTAAACTACGGCGATGAACGCACCCGCCGAAAGCCATCTGATCCACGGCCGTCGCCAGCGCCCCGATGGGCCGGTTCCGGTCGATGTCATTTCCGTGCAGTCGCAACTGGTCTACGGCCATGCCGGCAACAGCGCGGCGGTGCCGCCGCTGCGTGCGCTGGGCCTGCGCGTGGCCGAGATCCCGACCACCTTGCTGAGCAATGCGCCGTTCTACGCCACGCTGCGCGGCAAGGTGCTGCCGGCGGACTGGTTCGCCGATCTCTTGCTCGGTGCCAGCGAGCGTGGCCTGCCGCAGCGCGCGCGGATGCTGGTGTCCGGCTATTTCGGCAGCGTCGGTAACGGCACGGCGTTCGCCGACTGGCTCGACACCACGCTGCCGCAGTGCCCGGCGCTGCGCTACTGCCTGGATCCGGTGATCGGCGATACGCATACCGGGCCCTACGTCGAGCCGGGGCTGGAACGCGTGTTCGCCGAACGCTTGCTGCCGCATGCCTGGCTGGTCACGCCGAATGCGTTCGAACTCGGCTGCCTGACTGGCCTGCCGGCACTGGCCCAGGACGATGCCATCGCCGCGGCGCGCGTGTTGCTGGCGCGTGGGCCGCAGTGGGTGCTGGCGCACAGCGTCAGCGGCGATGCGGGCCAGTTGGTGACCCTGGCGGTGAGCCGTGAGGCGGTCTACCGCTGGTGTTCGCCGCTGTTGCCGGTGGACGTGGCCGGCACCGGCGACGTGCTGATGGTGTTGCTGGTCGCGTTCCTGTTGCGCGGCGACGCGTTCGAGCTGGCGATCGGCCGTGCCATCGCCGGCGTGCATGCGGCGCTGGAAGCGACCCTGGCCAGCGGCTACGAGGAACTGGACGTGCTCGCCGCCGCACCGGCGGCGCTGGCCACGCCGGTGCGCTTCGCCGCCGAGCGCCTGGCGTGAGCCTGCGCCCGGTCGTCGGCATCGTCGGCAGTGCCGGCGCCTATGGCCGCTGGCTGAGCCGGTTCTTCCGCGAACGCATGCAGCTGGAGGTGGTCGGCCACGATCCGGCCGATCCGCAATCGCTGGATCCGGACGCCTTGCTGCAGCGCGCGCAGGTGCTGATCTTTTCCGCGCCGATCCGGCACACGCCGGCGCTGATCGGCGACTACGTGCGCCGCGCCGCCGGGCGCGAACGCGATCAGCTGTGGCTGGACGTGACCTCGGTCAAGCGCGAGCCGGTGGCGGCGATGCTGGCCTCGCAGGCCGAGGTGGCCGGCCTGCATCCGATGACCGCGCCGCCGAAGTCGCCCACGCTCAAGGGCCGCGTGCTGGTGGTCTGCGAAGCGCGCCTGTCCCGTTGGAGCGCGTGGCTGCAACAGCTGTGCACGGCGCTGGAAGCCGAATGCGTGCGCAGCACGCCCGACCACCACGACCAGGTGATGGCCTTGGTGCAGGCGATGGTGCACGCCAGCCATCTGGCCCAGGCCGGCGTGCTGCGCGCGCATGCGCCGACGCTCGGACCGCTGGAGGCGCTGATGCCGTATCGCTCGGCCTCGTTCGAACTGGACACCGCGATCATCGCGCGCATCCTGGCCTTGAATCCGGCGATCTACGAAGACATCCAGTTCGGCAACCCGCATGTCGGCGGCGTGCTCGATGGCTTGATCGCGCAGCTGGCGCGGCTGCGCGCGCAGGTCGGCTGCGGCGACGATGCGGCGCGCGCGCAGTTCCGCGCCGAGTTCCTCGACGCCAACCGCCAGGCACTGGGCGAGGCGGCGATCGCGCATGGCAACTACAGCTACGAACGGGTCGGTTATCTGCTCGCCGATCTGACCGAACAGCTGGCCCTCAGCGTTTATCTGCCCGAAGACCGCGCCGGATCGCTACGCAGCTTGCTGTACGTGTTCGAGCGCCACGGCGTCAGCCTGGCATCGATCCATTCCTCGCGCACGCCGGCCGGCGAGCTGCATTTCCGCATCGGTTTCGATCCGGCCACGGTGGCGATGGCATTGGACGCGGCAGCGGCGGAGATCGACGCCAGCGGCATCGGCCGGGTGTTGCCGCGCTAGTCCTACGCAGACAGCCAACCCTGTAGGAGCGGCTTCAGCCGCGACCGGGTCTATCTGGACACGGATATGCATGCGCAACATGCTGCGCACCGACCACAAGCAATCGCGTGATCGGTACTGCCTGTCGCGGCTGAAGCCGCTCCTACAAGGAGGCAGGTACATCCGGTTGCCGCCGTCGCACTTCATCCACAGGCAGTGTGGACGGAATGCGCGCAAACATGTGGATAAGTGTCTGCACGCCTTGCTGAGTGGGCGTGTCAAGAGGCTTGGTCAATAATTAATCACTGGCTCGCCGCGCGCATTGCGCAGCAGGCGGAGCTATCGCACCACCGCTCGTCGCCGCGCGGCAGTGCACGCACTCACGCCGCGGTCAGGGTCAGTTCGCCGCCGGTGCTGGTGAACTGCTGGCCGCGGCGGATCAGCTTGCGGCCATCGGCCAGTTCGTAGCGCAGCGTTGGCCTTGACGGCGCGTCGTGCTGCGCCTGCTGCTGGCGTTGGGTTTCGTCCTGGAACTCGGTGATCAGATAGGCCTCGCCGTCGGGGCCGAGGGCGGGCAGTTGGCGAAAGGACATGACGTGTCTCCTGTCGAAGGCGATTCATCGAACCGGATTGCGCCGGAAACGCTGCCGGCGCCTTGCGCCGCAGCGGTTGCGTGGGGCGCAGCGGGACCGTAGTCCCGCCGGTGTGAGCGCGGTGTGCTCAGTCGATGAATTGCAGCCGTGCCAGTTCCGCGTACAGGCCGCCCTGCGCCAGCAGTTCGGCATGGGTACCCTGGGCGACGATGCGGCCGTTGTCCATCACCACGATGCGGTCGGCCTTGAGCACCGTCGCCAGGCGGTGCGCGATCACCAGCGTGGTACGCCCGGCCATCAGCCGTTCCAACGCCTGCTGCACGGCGTATTCGCTCTGCGCGTCCAGCGCGCTGGTAGCTTCGTCCAGCAGCAGGATCGGCGCGTCCTTGAGCAGGGCGCGGGCGATGGCGATGCGCTGCTGCTGGCCGCCGGACAGGCGCGCGCCGCGCTCGCCCAGTTCGCTGGCGTAGCCGTCCGGCAGCTGGCCGATGAAGGTGTCGGCTTCGGCGGCGCGCGCCGCGGCCTCGACCTCGGCATCGCTGGCCGCGAGCCGGCCGTAGCGGATGTTGTCGGCAGCGCTGGCCGCGAACAGGGTCGGATGCTGCGGCACCAGGCCGATGCCTTCGCGCAGCTGCGCCGGGTCCAGCTCGCGCAGGTCGGCGCCGTCCACCCGCACGACGCCCGATTGCGGATCGTGGAAGCGCAGCAGCAGCGACAGCACGGTGCTCTTGCCGGCGCCTGAGGGGCCGACCAGGGCCACGCTCTCGCCGGGCCGCACGTGCAGATCGAAGCCGTCCAGCGCGGGATGGTCGGGGCGCTGCGGATAGCGGAATACCACGTTCTCGAAGCGCACCTCGCCGCGCAGCGGCTGCGGCAGCGCACGCGGCTGCGCCGGCGCCAGCACCTCGGGGCGTTCGGCGAACAGTTCGGCGATGCGGCCCATGCCGCCGGCGGCGCGTTGCAGGTCGTTCCAGACTTCGGCCAGCGAGGCCACCGAGCCGCCGCCGAACATCGCATACAGCACGAACTGGCCGAGCGCGCCGGCGCTCAGCTCGCCGGCCGCCACTTCGTGCGCGCCGGACCACAGCACCAGCACGATCGCACCGAACACCAGCACGATCGCCACCGCGGTGATCAGCGCCTGCGCACGCACCCGGCGCCGCGCCACATCCACCGACAGCGCCAGCGCCTGGCCGAAGCGTTTGCGCTCGTAGGGTTCGCGCGCGTGCGCCTGCACCGTGCGCACCGCGCCCAGGGTTTCGGCGGCCAGGGTGTTGGCGTCTGCGACGCGGTCCTGGCTGGCGCGCGAAATCTTCTGCAGGCGGCGCGCGCCGAGCACGATCGGCAACACCGCCAGCGGGATGCCGAGCAGCGCGTAGGCGGCCAGGTGCGGGCTGGTCACGAACAGCATCACGATGCTGCCGATCGCCGTGACCGTGCTGCGCAGCGCCACCGACATGGTGCTGCCGATCACCCCGCGCAGCAGTTCGCTGTCGGCCGACAGCCGCGACACCAGCTCGCCGCTGCGGTTGCGGTCGTGGAAGCCGGCATGCAGGCCGATCAGGTGCGCGTACAGGCGCCCGCGCAGGTCGGCGACGACCTTCTCGCCCAGCAACGACACGAAGTAGAAGCGCAGCGCGGTGGCGATCGCCAGCACCACCGCCACCGCGAACAGCAGCGCGAAGGACTGGTTGATCCTGCTGCTGTCGCTGAAACCGTGGTCGATCATCTGCCGGACCGCCACCGGCAGGCTCAGCGTCGCGCTGGACGACACCGCCAGCGCCAACAGCCAGGCGCCGAACAGGCCACGCTGGCGCTGCACGAACGGCCACAGGGTGCGCAGGCTGCCGAGTTTGCGCAGCGACTTGGCCTGGTCGGCCGACGGATCGTTCATGCGGGGGAGGTTTCCGAACAGCGGACCCTGTTCCGTGTGGCGTCGCGCAGTCGCGTTTTCAAGGCATCCACGCGATCGCTGGGCAATCGCAGCTGCAGTTCGGCGCCGTCCGCGTCGAAGCGTTCATCGAGTTTTTCGGCGGCACAGGCGCTCAGCGCCGCGTGCACGGTGCCCAGATCGTCGAAGCCGCAGTGCAGGGTGATCAGGCGCAAGGCCAGCAGCGGTTGCCGTGGCGCCAGGCGCAGGCACTCGGCGGCGGTGCCGCCGTAGGCGCGGACCAGGCCGCCAGCGCCGAGCTTGATGCCGCCGTACCAGCGCGTGACCACCACCACCACGCGGTCGAAGCCCTGGCCGTCGATCGCCGCCAGGATCGGACGGCCGGCGGTGCCGGCCGGTTCGCCATCGTCGCTGGAGCGGTAGTCGTCGCCGTGTCGGTAGGCCCAGCAGTTGTGGGTGGCATCGGCTACCGCGATCCGCTGCACGAACGCCAGCGCCGCGCCGGCGTCGGCGATCGGCTCAGCCCGCGCCAGAAAGCGGCTGTGCTTGATGTCCACGCTGTGGCTGACGGGATGGGGAAGCGTATCGGGCATCGGCGCCATTCTAGACGAGGCGCCGCGGCCGACCGCGGATGCGGGGGGCAAGCGTTGCTTTCGATGCCGGTGAGCTGCGCCATTCGGCATCGCGCGCAATCAGGCAACTGCGCCGATGTACGCACAGTTGCAAACGGCAGTGGGCAGGTTCGCGTTGCGACGCATGCGTGCGAGGAACGCGCGCGGCGGATTTTGTTCCGCGATCACCGGCGCCGAATCGGTCCGTAGTGCCGCCAGCGGGGTTGGGCGCGGATACGACTCAGTGGTCCAGCAGGTCGCGCAGGTCTTCGGGGATGTGCGTGTGCGGGTGCTCGCGCTGCAGCCGTTGCAGGCTGGCGCGCGCGGCCGCGTGCTCGCCGGCGTCGCGGCGTTCGCGGATACGCGCCAGCCAGCGTCGTGGCGGCAGGCCTGCGTCGCTCTCCACGGCGGCCGCAAACGCCGGATCGGCGTCGTAGGCGTCTGCGGCCGCGTCCGCTGCGACAGGCGCGTCCGGTATCGCGGCGAGCGGTGCCGGTGCCGGCACTGCGCTGAGGTCGCCCTCGATACGCGCGGTGTCGCCTTCCGCTTCCCATGCCTGTGTGCTCGCCGCGGCGTTGCCCGCACGCTCGTCGCGGTCCTGGCGGCGTTGCTGCAGCAGGCGGCGGTCTTCGCGCTGCGGGGCATCCGCTTCGCGCGAGCGCGTTGCCTGCTTCGCCAGCGCCTGCGGTTGCGCAGGCGCGAGCGCTTTCGCAGGGGCGGGCATGGCCGGCGGCGCGGCCGGGGGGAGTGGCTCGACCATCGGCGCCGGTTCGGCCGCGGCGGGCAGGTCCGCGGGCGCTGGCGCTGGCGCGGGTGCGGGTGCGGGTGCGGCGCGGATCGTGTCGCGGCCGGCAACCGCCGGCGCCCGCTTCGGCGTAGGTGTTGACGGTGGCGGTGCGGGCGGCGTCACCGCGGTGGCGATTTGGGGTGCGTCGGCTGTAGCTGCGGCCGACGCCGTTGCAGCCTCTTGCGGATCGGCCGGTCGCTCGGCAGCGGCCTGGTCGGCAGTCGCTGCGGCAGCGCTGGGTTCCGGGGGGCGCAGGTGCCAGGCGATGCCGACCGCCAGCGTCAACGATGCTGCCAGCCCGCTCCAAGCCGGCCAACGCGCCCGGCGCCGCGGCCGTGTGATGGGAGCGGCCGCGTCCGCCGCCAATGGTGCTGCCGCGCGCGGCGCCGGCATGCTGGCGGCTGGGTGCGGATGCGGCGTGTCCGCTGCGGCGACCGCGGCGACCGCGGCCGCCGCAGCGGCCAGGATCGATGCGTCCAGCGCCGCCGACGGCAGCGCCTTCCGGCCCTGTCGCAGGCGTTCGGCAAGGGCGCGTTCTTCCGGGGTCAGCGGTTCGTCGGCGTTCATCCGCCCAGCCTCACGCGCAGCTTGTCCATCGCATAGCGCAGCCGCGACTTGACCGTCTCGCGGCCGACCCCGGTGATCTGTGCGATCTCCTCCAGGCTCAGTTCCTGTTCCAGGCGCAGCAGCAGCACTTCGCGTTGGTCCTCCGGCAGGTCGTCCAGCGCCAACTGCAGTTGGCGCCGCTGTTCGAACGCGGACAGCTGCCGCTCCGGGGTATCCAGATCCGGCACCCTGGCCGTGCGCAGTTCGGCGTCGGCCGGCGCCGCCGGGCGGTGCTTGGCGGCACGCCAGTGGTCGCCGAGCCGATTGTGGGCGATGCGCAGCAGCCAGGTGCTGAATGCGGCCTGCGGCTGCCAGCCCTGGCGCGCGGCGATGACCCGTTGCCACACGTCCTGGAACATCTCCTCGGCCAGCGCCACGTCGCGCAGCTGGCGCAGCAGGTAGTGGTAAAGGCGGCCGCGGTGACGCGTGTACAGGGTCTCGAACGCGCTGGCGTCGCCGGCCGCGTAGGCCAGCATCAGGGCTTCGTCGCTCGTTTCGACCAGGGCATCCACGGCGGCAAGCCTAAGCGTTCGCCGCGCCGGCGCATAGCGCGGCGTGTGCACGGCGGCGGCGGGCAGGGGCGGGAGGGGCGCGGACATCGTAGATAGTGAACGCGCCAGCGGCCTGCATGGGGTCACCGTATGTGCGCCTGTTCACGTAAAAGGTATGCTGACGTCCAAGGGGGAGGCGTAGGGCAGGTCCGACGTCATGGAGGAGTTGTTGTCGATGTTGTTCGAGCCGTCCGCGATCGTCCGCCAGGATCAACCCGACGGCCCCGCTTTCACGCACCCCGCAGTGGCACTGTGTGGCTTGCTGCCGCCTGGCAGCGACGTGGCCATCGCGTGCGGCGACGACGCGGTCGGCGGGCGCCTGTTCGGCGCCACGCCGGATGCGCCGGCCTGGCTGCCGGTGCTGGTGCGGCGTTGCCTGGCCGAAACCGTGCCGGCGCCTGCGCAGACGCTGCTGCACGTGCTGAAGACGGCGGACGGGGCCCGCGTGGCGGTGGCCGCCCGGCTGCAACACCCGTTGTCCGAGCCGCATCGCGCCGCCTGGTGCGAGATGGCGGCCGCGTTCGGCTTGGCGCTGCTGGAAACGGAGCGGATGCATGCGCGCATCGAGGGCCTGGAGAAGTCCAAGCAGCTGCAGCAGGCGCTATACGAGATCGCCGATCTGGCCGGGGCGGACCTGGAAATGGGGCAGATGCTGCAGCACGTGCACTCGGTGCTGGATTCACTGATGTATGCGGAGAACTGCTACATCGTCGAGTACGACGAAGAGCAGCAGAGCATGCGGTTCCTGTACTTCTCCGACCGCCACGACGACTTCGTCGCCGATCCGGAAACGCTGTATTTCCAGCGCGACATGCCCAACAGCCTGACCTTCGCCCTGCTGCGCCACGGCCAGGCGGTGCGCGGCCCGTCGCCGCAGGTGCGCGACCGCCTGCGGGTGGACTACGACGCCCTGCATGGCCCGGAGAGCAAGGATTGGCTGGGCGTGCCGATGCTGCGCGAAGGCTGCGTCTGTGGCGCGATCGTGGTGCAGAACTACGACCACGCGCTGCACTACACCGATGCCGACCGCGCGCTGCTGGCCTACGTCGCCCAGCACGTGCTGACCGCAATGGACCGTCGTCAAGCGCAGGTGCAGCTGGAGCGGCGCGTGCAGTTGCGCACCCAGGAACTGCAGCGCGCCAACCACGACCTGCAGGACGAGATACAAGAGCGCAAACGTGCCGAAACTCTGCAACTGGCCTTGTTCCGCATCGCCGAGCTGGCGATCCGCTCGGAGAGCCTGCAGCAGTTCTACGCCGAGGTGCATGCCATCGTCGGAGGTCTGATCGACGCGCGCAATCTGTACATCGCGCTGCTGTCCGACGACGCCAAGATGCTGGAGTTCGTCTACTCGGTTGACGAGCACAGCCCGCGGCGTCCGCTGCGGCGGCGGGGCAGGGGCCTGACCGAGTACGTGATGCGCAAACGCCAGCCGATGCTGCTGGAACTGGCGCAGATCGAGGCGCTTGTGGTGCAGGGCGAGGTGCAGGAATACGGCGGCCGCTCGCACAGCTGGCTGGGCGTGCCGTTGTTCGACGAGGGTGAGGTGGTCGGCGCGATCGTGGTGCAGAGCTACACCACGCAGGTGCGCTTCACCGAATACGACCAGCGGCTGCTGACCTTCGTCGCGCACAACGTCGGCGGCGGCCTGGCCCGGCAGCGCGCGCAGGAGCGGCTGCAGCTGGCGCATGCGGAACTGGAGCAACGGGTGGCCGAGCGCACCCGCGAACTGGCCGAGGTCAACCAGCAGTTGCTGGCGCAGATCGCCGAGCGCTGGCGCGCCGAGCAGCGCTTGACCCACCAGGCGCTGCACGATGCGCTGACCGGGCTGCCGAACCGCTCGCATCTGCTGGACCGGCTCGGCGAAGCGATCCACCGCGCGCGCAACGGCGACGGCATGTCCTTCGCGGTGCTGTTCCTGGACCTGGACCGGTTCAAGCTGGTCAATGACAGCATCGGCCACGCCGCTGGCGACGACATGCTGGTGGAGGTGGCCAAGCGCATCGTCTCCACGCTGCGCAGCGACGATGTGGTCGCGCGCCTGGGCGGCGACGAGTTCGCGATCCTGGTCAGCTGCGAAGAGGGGCTGGAGGGCGTGCGCGAGTTGGCGCAGCGCCTGCTCGGCGTGCTCGGCCAGCCGATGTGGGTGGCCGGCCGCGAGCTGTTCCCGTCCGGCAGCCTGGGCATTGCCGCCTGGCATCCGCGCTACAGCAGCGGTGAAGAACTACTGCGCGATGCGGACGCGGCGATGTATCGGGCCAAGGTGCAGACTCAGGACCGGTGCGCGGTGTTCGACGAGGCGATGCGCGAGGCGGCGTTGCGCAGCCTGGACCTGGAGGCGGATCTGCGGCGGGCGATCAAAAGCGGCGATTTCGAGCCGTTCTACCAGCCGATCGTGCGCCTGGTCGATGGCGAGGTGGTCGGCCACGAGGCGCTGCTACGCTGGCGCCATGAGAGCCGCGGCCTGCTGGTGCCGAGCCAGTTCATCGATCTGGGCCAGGACAGTGGGCTGATCGAGCAGGTGGACTGGTTGCTGTATGCGCAGGTGATCCGGCGCCTGGTCCAGGGCGGCAGCGGTTACGTGTCGGTTAACGTCTCGCCGCGGCATTTCCGTTCGCCGGACTTCACCGAACGGCTGTTCGGGCTGATCGACAGTGCCGGCGCCGATCCGCAGCGCTTGCGGGTGGAGATCACCGAGGTGGCGCTGCTCGACGATGCGCCGCGTACGTTGACGATCCTGCAGGCACTGCGCGATCGCGGGGTGGTGGCGCAGCTGGACGATTTCGGCACGGGGTTTTCGGCGCTGTCGTATCTGCACCGGTTCCCGATCTCGGCGTTGAAGATCGATCAGAGTTTCGTCGCCGGGCTGCATGGCGAAAGCGGTGCGGGCAGTTATGCACTGGTGCGCAGCATTCTGGCGTTGGCCAGTACGCTTGGCATCGAGACCATCGGTGAAGGCATCGAGACCGAGCAGCAGTTGGATACGCTGCGTGAGCTGGGTTGCGACTACGGGCAGGGGTATCTGTTGGGACGGCCTGCGCAGCACGATTGATGGCGAGCGAGCGTGCGCGATAGCGCACCGCCCCGCGCTCCGAAGTCCCTGTAGGAACGGCTTCAGCCGCGACAGACGTCGTCCGCATGCGGCGGACTATGCGGCTTCTCGGGACTGAAACCTCTACCGCGGATGCTGGGTGCGTTGCGACGCGCCCTGGGGGTACGGCTTGTTAAGAGCGGCGGGCTTCAGCGCAGCGCATTGCGGCGCTTTTCGTCGATCCACTTCGATGCCTGCGCCGGGGTGTAGTCGTGCATCCACGCCAGCATGGTGTCGATGTCGTTGCCGTACCACAGGTCGGCGCGCTGGTCCGGGTGCAGGAAGCGCTCGGCGACCATGCGGTCGATCATGCCGATCAGCGGTGCGTAGAACGCTTCCACGTCCAGGAATGCGCAGGGTTTGTTGCCGATGCCGAGCTGGCGCCAGGTCAGCATCTCGAAGATCTCTTCCATCGTGCCGAAGCCGCCGGGCAGAGCGATGAAGCCGTCGGACAGGTCGAACATGCGCGACTTGCGCTCGTGCATCGAGCCGACGATTTCCAGTTCGGTCAGGCCGCGGTGCGCCACTTCCCAGTCGGCCAGTTGCTTGGGGATCACCCCGGTGACCTGGCCGCCGGCGGCCAGTACCGCATTGGCCACGGTGCCCATCAGCCCGACATTGCCGCCGCCGTAGACCAGGCGCAGGCCCTGCTCGGCGATGCGCGTGCCCAGCGCGGTAGCGCGCTCGGCGTAGGCGGGTTTGTTGCCGGCGTTGGAACCGCAATAGACGCAGATGCTTTTCATGGAGATAGGGGAATCAGAGGGATGGGATGCTTTGGTCGACTCGGGACCAGGGACCAGGCTGGGGATCATGGTCTCGAAAAGAGAACGCCGGGCGATGCCCGGCGTTCGTCAGTGGCCAGGGCTCTGCCCGAGTTCCGGCTCAATTGGCCTTATGGATCGCCCGTTTGCTCACCGCCATCGCGGCGTCGTGGATCGCCTCGGACAGGGTCGGGTGGGCGTGGCAGATGCGCGCCAAGTCGTCGGCCGAGCCGTTGAACTCCATCGCCAGCACGCCTTCGTGGACCAGTTCGGAGACGCCGACGCCGACCAGGTGCAGGCCGAGCACGCGGTCGGTCTCGGCATGCGCGATGACCTTGACGAAGCCGGCCGGCTCGCCCATCGCCACGGCGCGGCCGATGGCGGCGAACGGGAAGCTGCCGGTCTTGTACGGCACGTCCTCGGCCTTGAGCTGCTGCTCGGTCTTGCCGACCCAGGCGATTTCCGGCTCGGTGTAGATGACCCAGGGGATCGTGTCGAAGTTGACGTGGCCGGGCAGGCCGGCGATCAGCTCGGCGACCGCGATGCCTTCCTCGAAGCCCTTGTGCGCCAGCATCGGCCCGCGCACGCAGTCGCCGATCGCCCATACGCCATCGACGCCGGTGTGGCAATGCGCATCGACTTCGATCTGGCCGCGCTCGTTGACCTTGACCCCGGTGCCTTCTGCCAGCAAGCCCTTTGTGGCGGCGCGGCGGCCCACGGCCACCAGCAGCTTGTCCACGGTCAGGCTCTTCTCGCCTTCGCCATCGGTGTAGGTGACGACGACCTCCTGCTTCTTGCCCTTGCCGGCGAGCTCGGTCTTGGAGACCTTGGCGCCCAGCTTGATGTCCAGACCCTGCTTCTTGAATTCCTTCAGCGCGGTTTTGGCCACTTCGGCATCGGCCAGGGCCAGGAAGTTCGGCAACGCCTCGAGAATGGTGACCTCGGCGCCCAGGCGCTTCCACACGCTGCCCAGCTCCAGGCCGATCACGCCGGCGCCGATCACCGCCAGACGCTTGGGCACTTCGCTGAAGTCGAGCGCGCCGACGTTGTCGACGATGGTGGCGCCGTCGAACTTGGCGAACGGCAGCTCGATCGAATCCGAGCCGGCGGCGAGGATCACGTTGGTGCCCTTGAGCTCGACGATGCTGCCGTCGTGCTGCTTGACCTTGACCACGTTGCCTGCGTGCAGTTCACCGAAGCCGTAATACGGGGTGATCTTGTTCGCCTTGAACAACATCGCGATGCCGCCGGTGAACTGCTTGACGATCTTGTCCTTGCGCCCCACCATCGCCGCGACGTCGATCTTGGCGTCCTTGAAGCTGATGCCGTGCTCGCCGAACAGGTGGCCCATGTTCCAGAACTGGCGCGAGGAATCCAGCAGCGCCTTGGACGGGATGCAGCCCACGCGCAGGCAGGTGCCGCCCAGCGCCGGCTTGCCGTCCTTGCCCAGGGCCGCGTCGATGCAGGCGACCTTCATGCCCAGCTGTGCGGCGCGGATTGCCGCGTGATAACCGGCCGGACCTGCACCGATGACGACGACGTCGAAATGTTGTTCTGACATGTTGCGGGAGTCCTGTGCTTTTGCGGGACTCGGGACTCGGGACCCGGGACCCGCAAAGCCATCGCCTGCATGTCCCGCGTCCTGCTTGATCTGCATTGCCGAGTCCCGAGTCCCGAGTCCCGCGTCCCGGCAGCTGGATTACAGGCCGAACAGCATCCGGCCCGGGTTTTCCAGCTGGTTCTTGATGTCGACCAGGAATTGCACCGAGTCCTTGCCGTCGATGATGCGGTGGTCGTAGGACAGCGCCAGGAACATCATCGGCGCGATCACGACCTGGCCGTTCTCGGCGATCGGACGCTCCTTGATCGCGTGCATGCCCAGGATCGCGCTCTGCGGCGGGTTGATGATCGGGGTGGACAGCAGCGAGCCGAAGGTGCCGCCGTTGGTCACGGTGAAGGTGCCGCCCTGCAGTTCTTCCAGGCTCAGCTTGCCGTCGCGCGCCTTCTTGGCGTAGTCGGCGATGCCCTTCTCGATCTCGGCGAACGACTGCCGCTCGACGTTGCGCAGCACTGGCGTGACCAGGCCCTTCTCTGTCGAGACCGCGATCGAGATGTCGCTGTAACCGTGATAGATGATGTCTTCGCCGTCGATCGAGGCGTTGACCAGCGGGAAGCGCTGCAGCGCGTTGGCGGCGGCCTTGACGAAGAAGCTCATAAAGCCGAGCTTGATGCCGTGGGCCTTCTGGAACTCGTCCTGCAGCTCCTTGCGCGCGGCCGAGACCTTGGCCAGGTTGACCTCGTTGAAGGTGGTCAGCATCGCGGTCGAGTTCTTCGACTGCATCAGGCGCTCGGCGATGCGCTTGCGCACTCGGGTCATCGCCACGCGCTCTTCCGGGCGCGCGCCGGCGGCCTTGCCGGCGCCGCCGTTCTTGGCGTAGTTGAGGATGTCTTCCTTGGTCACCGCGCCGCGCCGGCCGGTGCCGTCGACCTGGGCCGGATCCACGCCTTCGGTGATCGCCGAGAAACGCGCGCCCGGGGGCAGGGTGGAGACGTCGCCGGCAGCCTTGGCCGACTCGACCTTGGCCGCCTTCGGCGCTTCGGCGGCAGCGGCTTTCGGTGCTTCCGGCGCCGATGCGTCGGCGACCTTGGCCGCGGCCGGAGCCGCAGCGGCGGTGGCGCCTTCCTCGATGATCGCCAGCAGCTGCGAGCTGGTCACGGTGGCGCCGGCCTCGAACTTGATCTCCTTCAGCACGCCATCGACCGGGGAGGGCACTTCCAGCACGACCTTGTCGGTTTCCAGGTCCACCAGGTTCTCGTCGCGCTTGACCGCGTCGCCTGCTTTCTTGTGCCAGCTGGCGATGGTGGCATCGGATACGGATTCGGGCAGTACCGGAACTTTGACTTCGGTGGCCATTGCAGAGGGCGTCCTAGTGGGGTCTTTTGGAAGGGAAAGGCGGGTTATTCAGCGACTTGGTCGTTGAACGGATTCAATAGCGCGTCGGCGACCAGCTTCAGCTGCTCTTCCAGATGCTCGGCGAAATGCCCGGCAGCGGGAGACGGCGAGCGCGGACGGCCGGCGTAGTGCAGGCTCTGCCCGTCGGCCAGGCAGGCCTGCAGGTGGTGCTTGATCTGGTACCAGGCGCCCTGGTTCTGCGGTTCTTCCTGGCACCAGACCAGGTCGGTGGCGTTGCTGTAGCGCTTCAGCTCCGCGGCCAGCAGTTCGCGCGGGAACGGGTACAGCTGTTCCACGCGCAGGATGGCGACGTCGTCCTGGCCACGCTTGGTCTGATCCTCGAGCAGGTCGTAGTAGACCTTGCCCGAGCAGGCCACCACGCGCTTGACCCGCTTCGGATCGGCCTTTGCATCCGGGATCAGGTGCTGGAACTCGCCGTCGGCCAGTTCCTCCAGCGTTGACACCGCCAGCTTGTGGCGCAGCAGCGACTTGGGCGTCATCACCACCAGCGGCTTGCGCGTGGTCATGCGCATCTGCCGGCGGATCATGTGGAAGCACTGCGCCGGCGTGGTCGGCACGCACACCAGCATGTTCTCCAGCGCGCACAGCTGCAGGAAGCGCTCCAGGCGCGCGGAGCTGTGCTCCGGGCCTTGCCCTTCGTAGCCGTGCGGCAGGAACAGCGACAGGCCGCTGATGCGGCCCCACTTGGCTTCGCCGGCGGCGATGAACTGGTCGATCACCACCTGCGCGCCATTGGCGAAATCGCCGAACTGCGCTTCCCAGATGCACAGGGCGTTGGGATCGGTGGTCGAGTAGCCGTACTCGAAGCCCATCACCGCTTCCTCGCTGAGCAGCGAGTCGATCACGGTGGCGTCTTCGGGGTTTTCGACCAGTTGGCGCAGCGGCAGGTAATAGCTGTCGGTCTTCTGGTCGTGCAGGATCGCGTGACGGTGGAAGAACGTGCCGCGGCCGGCGTCCTGGCCGACCAGGCGCAGCTTGTGGCCCTCGCCGAGCAGGGTGGCGTAGGCCAGGTTCTCGGCGAAGCCCCAGTCGCCGGGCAGGTCGCCGGCGGCCATCTTCACCCGGTCCTCGTAGATCTTGCCCACGCGCGGATGCAGTTCCACGCCGGCCGGGATCGTGGTGATGATCTTGGCCAGGTGGTCCAGGGTCTTGCGCTTGACCGTGGTATCGACCTTGTCGGTGACCTTGCCGGACAGGTAGTTGGACCAGTTGATGGCGAACTCGTCCGGCTTGCGGGTCGCCAGTTCGGTGGTGTATTCGCCCGAATCGAGCTTGTTGCGGTAGCTGTCGACCAGCGCCTGCGCCTCGCCCGCCTGGATCACGCCTTCGCTTTCCAGCTGCGCGGCATATAGTTCTCGGGTGGTCTTGTGCTTGCGGATGGTCTGGTACATCACCGGCTGCGTCGCCGCCGGCTCGTCGGCCTCGTTGTGGCCCCAGCGGCGGTAGCAGACCAGGTCGATGACCACGTCTTTCTTGAACTGCTGGCGGAAGTCGTAGGCCAGGTTGGCCACGAACGCCACCGCGTCCGGATCGTCGCCGTTCACATGGAACACCGGCGCGCCGATCATCTTCGCCACGTCGGTGCAGTACAGCGTGGAGCGGGCGTCGTCGCGGGCGCTGGTGGTGAAGCCGATCTGGTTGTTGATGACGATGTGCACGGTGCCGCCGACCGCAAAGCCGCGCGCCTGCGACATCTGGAACAGCTCCATCACCACGCCCTGGCCGGCGAACGCGGCATCGCCGTGGATCACCACCGGCAGCACCGTCTTGCGCGCGGCGTCGCCGTAACGTTCCTGGCGCGAGCGCACGCTGCCGACCACGACCGGGTCGACGATTTCCAGGTGCGAGGGATTGAACGCCAGCGCCAGGTGCACCGAGTTGCCGTCGGCCACCGCCACGTCGGCGGAGAAGCCCATGTGGTATTTGACGTCGCCGGTGTGCGCGCGATCATCGTGGGCGTGCTCGAACTTGCCCTCGAACTCGTCGAACAGCTTGCGCGGGTTCTTGCCCAGGGTGTTGACCAGCACGTTGAGGCGGCCGCGGTGGGCCATGCCGACCACGATGTCCTTGACCGCATCGGCGCCGGCGCGGCGCACCACCACGTCCATCATCGGGATCAGCGCATCGCCGCCTTCCAGCGAGAAGCGCTTCTGGCCGACGTACTTGGTGTGCAGGTAGCGCTCCAGGCCTTCGGCGGCGGTGATCCGCTCCAGCGTGCGGCGGCGGCTGTCGGCATCGGCGGCGATGTTGCCGCCAGCGTTCTCCAGCCGCTGGTAGATCCACTGGCGCTGCTCGAATTCGGAGATGTGCATGAATTCCGCGCCGATCGACCCGGTGTAGGTCGCCTTCAGCCGTGCCAGCAGGTCGCGCAGCTTCATGCGCGGCTGGCCGCCGAGGCCGCCGGTGCTGAACTCGCTGCCCAGGTCGCTTTCCGACAGGCTGTGGAACGGCAGGCCCAGGTCCGGCGGATTGATCGGCGGGGTCAGCCCCAGCGGGTCCAGGCGCGCGCCAAGGTGGCCACGCGAGCGGTAGGCGGTGATCAGCCGGCCGACATGGCGTTCGCGCTCGTCGCCGCCGGGGCTGGTGCCGCTGTTGGCGGCCTGCCGCGCTGCGCTGGCGATGTGAGCGATGACCGCGGAGTGGGGAACGTCACCGGCATCGCGGCCCTGGAAGCCGTCGAAGTAGGTCTTCCACTTGGGGTCGATGCTGTCGGGAGAGACCAGGTACTGCTCGTACAGGTCTTCGATATAGGCGGCATTGCCGCCGGCGAGTTGCGATGACTGCGCAAACTGCTTTAGGAGATTGTCCACGATGGTGGGGTCGGGTCGCTTTGGTGGGTTGGCTTACGGCTGGAACCGGCGGAGGCGTCGCCCGCGCGGGCGTAATCAAGCAGAAAAATTATACCCCCATGACGTAGCCAGGGTGTGCATTTCGCAGACACAGGGGCGATGCCGGGTTCATTCACTGCGCCATTGGACGCCGCGGCGCGGCGCTACCAGCCCAGCGCGCGCAGCTCGGTGCAGTCGCGCGAACGCTCCCAGACCCGCGCGAACGCGTCGCGCAGCTGGCGCGCGCGGCCGCCGCCGAGCAGGTCGGTTTCGCCGTCGTAACGGTGCCCCAGCGCACGGAAGTAGTAGCCGCCGCCATCGTCGACCAGGTAGGCGGTGGCATCGCCGCGATCGACCGGATCGACCACTTCGCGGAAACGGAACACGCTGGGCAGGCGCTGCGCCAGGGCCAGCAGCGGCGCGGCGGCGCGCTGTGCGGCGGCCGCGTCGTGCAGCAGCACGCGCACCTGCTTGTCGTGCGCGGCCACCGCGAAGCGGCGCAGTTGCGCGAGCAGCGGCGCACTGTCCAGCAGGCCCGGATCCAGCGCGCGGCTGCAGATCAGCAAGTGGCGCCGCGCCTGCGCGACCACCGCGGTACTGGCCGCGATCGCCGCGGCGGCGTCCTCCACCGCGGCGGCTCCATTCAGCAGCCGCTGCATCGGCTGTGCTTCGCCAGCGGCGCCGGCACCGTGCGCGCCGACCGGCAGGAAGCCGTGCCGCGCATAGAAGTCGAGCGCGGCCGGCGGCGCCTGCAGTTCCAGCCGCGGCCAGTGCCGGCGCCGCGCTTCCTGCAGCAAGGCGGCCAGCAGCGCGCTGCCGACGCCACGGCCGCGCCAGGCCGGCAGCACCGCCATGCAGTCGATGCGCGGCTCGGTGCCGAGCCGGGCGCTGCCGAGCGCCTGGCCGTCGCCGGCGCGCGCCAGCACGTGGTAGCTCAGCGCATCCAGGGCCTGGTCAGCCGCATCCGCAGGCGTCGCCAGGCCGGCCTGCGCGCGCAGCGCACGCAGTTCTCCGGACTGGCGGGCCGGGTCCAGCGTTTCGATGCGCAAGCCTGGGGCGGCCGGCATGGCGGGCCGCTCAGTCCTGCGCCTCGTCATCCTCGTCGCCGTGCTCGGCCGCGTCCAGCGGCTGGTAGAAGCCGGCCCCGACCAGCTGCAGCAGGGTGTCGCGGCCTGCGGCGGACAGCGCGGCGTAGTCGCTGCCGTCGAGATGCTCGGCCGCGGCCAGGCGCCGCGCGTCCTTGATCGGCAGGGCGAATTCCAGGCCGCTGCAGAATAGGATGGCGCCGCGCGTGGCCCGGCGCCAGGCCGGCCGCGCCCATGGGTGGCGCTGCAGGACCAGGCCCTGTTGCAGTGCCGCGGCCACTTCCTGCGGCGCCGGCGGGTTGGCCGGCGGCAGGATCTCGCCGGCGGCGCGGTAGGTGGTGATGAAGCGGCCGAACCAGGCGCCGAGGCGGTCGGGGTCGTTCATGCGCAGCGCGTTCAGCGCCTCGACCACCCGGCCCATCGCCGCCGCGTCGATCTCGTACGGATCGGCCGGTACCTGCAGATCCTCGTCGTGGTAGCGCAGCGCCTCGTCGGCGCCGTCGATCAGGGTGTCCAGGTAGTCGCCGATCAGTTCGGCCGAGGATGGCGCGCGCGTACCCACCGAGAAGGTCAGGCAGGCGTCTTCGGCGACGCCGTGGTGCGGCACCAGCGGCGGCAGGTACAGCATGTCGCCGGGGCCGAGCACCCACTCGTGGGTGGGGCTGAAGCTGCGCAATAGTTTCAATTCGACGTCCTCGCGGAAGTCGGTCGGCGGCGCTTTGCGGCCCATCGACGCGCTGGCGTCGATCTGCCAGCGGCGCTGGCCGTGCGCCTGCAGCAGGAACACGTCGTAGTGGTCCACGTGCGCGCCGACCGAGCCGCCGGGGGCGGCGAAGCTGACCATCACATCGTCCACCCGCCAGCGCGGCAGGAAGCGGAACTGCTCAAGCAGGGCGCGGATGTCCGGGTCCCATTTGTCCACGTCCTGCACCAGCAGGGTCCAGTCGTGGTCGGGCATGCCGGGGAATTCGCTTTCCTGGAACGGACCGGTACGCACGCTCCAGCGGTCGTTGCCGCGGTCGTGCACGATCAGCCGCGACAACGCGGCCTCCTCGCAGGCCAGCCCGGCCAGGTCGCCCGGCTCGATTGGCGAGACGAAGCCGGGGAAGGCGTTGCGGATCAGCAGCGGGCGCTTGTGCCAGTAGTCGCGCAGGAAGCGCGCGGCGGGCATGCCCAGCGGCAGTTGCCGAGTAGCGTCGATGTCGATCGGGAACGGGGTGAATTTCTTCATGGCGGGCGGTCCGGCAGGGGCGAGGCCGACGCTGGCGCCGGCAATGGCCGCCATTGTCGCCTAGCCTGCCGCACGCTGCGTTGTCCGTGCGCATGGCGGCGGCTCCGGCGGCGTGCTTGCGGGCGCGGCGGGCGACGCGCCCGTGCCGTTGCAGTTCGCCCGCCGCTGCGGCGCCGGTTTGACAAGCGGCCTGCGCGCAGGCTGAAGTGCGCGCCTCAGGACCAGGAGGGAAGGGAATGCGTTCACTGCCGATCTTGCTGTCGTCGTTGTTGTTGGCAGGGTGTGGGGCCGCGGACACGCCGGGTACGCCGTCCGCGCCGACAGTTGCCGCGGCCAAGGCCTCTGCCACGCGCGACACCACGGTCGCCGCTGCGGCGGACGTGCCGGAGTTCCCGGCCATTCCGCTGATCGTGGTCCCGGAAATCCTCGGGGTGACGCCTGCGCAGCGCGCGCTGGAAGCCTCGATGAAGGGCGCGCTGGATCCGATCCAGGGGGGCAGCATCGCGCCGGCGCGCTGCGGCACAGATGGCGTGCTGGTCAACGATGCCGGCATCACCGGCGTCGATGCGCAGGGCAATCTGCTGCGCAACGGTGAGAACGGCCTGTTCAAGATCAACGCCGACGGCAGCGGCACCATCAACGGCAGCGTCGGCGACGGCGAGATCGTGCGCGTGCAGGCGGATGGATCGGGCAGCTACAACGGCCCGGTCGGCCTGATCACGCTGGACGGCCGGGGCGCAGGCACCTGGAACGGCGGCAGCGGCCTGATCCAGAACAATGGCGACGGCAGCGGCACCTGGAACGGCCGCGAAGGCCTGCTGACCATCAATGCCGATGGCTCAGGGACCTGGAACGGCGAGCAAGGCTTGATTCGCAACAACGGTGACGGCACCGGCATGATCGGCACACCCGGGCGCAAGGTGGCGATGGCGCCGCTGCCTAAGGTGCCGCCGGCCGGGCGCTTTCCGTCGTTGCGCAAGTTCGCCCCGCCCGGCGCGCCCTGCGGCTACCTGATCACCTTGAACGACCGCGTGCTGTTCGACTTCGACAAGTCGCAGATCCGTGCCGATGCCGCAACGGTGCTCGACACGCTGGCTACCGCGCTCGGCACCGTGCAGGCGCGCGACCTGGAAGTGGGCGGGCATACCGACAGCAAGGGCGGCGACGACTATAACCAGGCCTTGTCCGAACGCCGTGCCGCGGCGGTGCCCAAGGCGTTACGTGCACGCGGACTGGCGCTGCAGGCGTCCGCCAAGGGGTACGGCGAATCGCGTCCGGTGGCGCCGAACCAGTTGCAAGGCCAGGACAATCCCGCCGGACGGCAGTTGAACCGGCGCGTGGAGATCTTCGTCAGAACCTGAGCGCGGTGCGCGCTGCGCGGTACGCGGTCCGGCCGCGAGCGGCCGGCCGCGTGGCGTCGGCACGCTCAGTTGCCGGCGATCTGATTGTCGCGGCTGTAGTCCTGGACTTGCGCGGTGCCGGTTTGCTGGGTGAGCTGGTTCTTGCTGCCGTGCAGGGTCACCGAGCCGATGGCGATCGCGCGCAGCTGGTTTTCGTCGCTCGGTACCGCCAGCGTCTCGATGCGGCCCATCTGCAGGTTGCCGTGGCGGCCGAACAGCTCGACATTCTTGGTGTCGCTGCTCATGACCACCTGCACGTTGTCGCCGACCACGCGCACGCCTTCGGCGTGCTCGATCTGCAAGGTGCCGTTCGCGCCCAGCAACGCGATCATGCCGCACTGTCCGCGCAGCACGAGCCTGGCATCGCGGCCGGTGATGTCCAGGTTGTGGCCGTCGCAGTCGATCGTGCCGCTGGTCGAGGTCACCATCAGCGTCGGACGTTCGCCGTCCGGCTGGCCGTTGGCCTGCGCGTCGCTCGTCGCCTGTGCCGACATGCTGGGGACTGCTGGCACCGGCGCGATCGGTGCCACGGCGGGCGTGGCGGCGGCAGGCGCGGCCGCTGCAGGTGTGGCCGCAACGGCGGCATCGCTGCCGGAGGGCGAGGGCTGCTGTGTACAGGCTGCCAACGCTAGCAACGGCAGGCAGAGAAACAAATTCGGCGTCATCGCATCTCTCCTTGTCGTGGTTCGAAGGCGGTGTTGCCGCGTCGGCGAAGGGGGCGGCGCGTCTGGCTCAGATCGCGCGCGCCAGGCGCTCGGCCAGGCCGATGTAGCCGCCCGGGGTCAGCGCCCGCAGGCGTCGCTTGGCGTCCTCCGGCAATTCCAGGGTTTCGACGAAGGCCTGCATCGAGGCGGCGGTGATGCCCTGGCCGCGGGTCAGCGCCTTGAGCTGCTCGTACGGGTTGGGCAGGCCGTGGCGGCGCATCACCGTCTGCACCGCTTCGGCCAGCACTTCCCAGGCCGCGTCGAGGTCGCCGTCCAGGCGCTCGGGATTGACGGTCAGCTTGCCCAGGCCCTTGGCCAGCGAATCCAGCGCCACCTGGCTGTGACCGAACGCGGTGCCGAGCGCGCGCAGCACGGTGGAGTCGGTGAGGTCGCGCTGCCAGCGGCTGATCGGCAGTTTGGCGCTGAAATGTTCGAACAGCGCATTGGCGATGCCGAAGTTGCCTTCGGCGTTCTCGAAGTCGATCGGGTTGACCTTGTGCGGCATGGTCGAGGAACCGACTTCGCCTTCCTTGAGCTTCTGCTTGAAGTAGCCCAGCGAGATGTAGCCCCAGATGTCGCGGGCCAGGTCGATCAGGATGGTGTTGGCGCGGCGCGTGGCGTCGCCGAGTTCGGCGATGTTGTCGTGCGGCTCGATCTGGGTGGTATAGGGATTGAACACCAGGCCCAGGCCCTCGACGAAGCGCTGCGCGAACGCCTGCCAGTCCACGTCCGCATAGCTGGCGACATGCGCGTTGTAGTTGCCGACCGCGCCGTTGATCTTGCCGGTCAGCTCGACCGCGGCGATCTGCCGGCGCTGGCGCTGCAGGCGCGCGACCACATTGGCGATCTCCTTGCCCAGGGTGGTCGGCGAGGCGGTCTGGCCGTGGGTGCGCGACAGCATCGGCTGTGCGGCCTGCGCATGCGCCAGCGCGCGCAGCGAGGCGATGACGCCGTCCAGCGTCGGCAGCAGCACCTCGCGCCGTGCCTGCTCCAGCATCAGCCCGTAGCTGAGGTTGTTGATGTCCTCGCTGGTGCAGGCGAAATGCACGAATTCCAGCGCCGGGCCGAGTTCGGCGTCGTCCTTGAGCTGCTCCTTGATGAAGTACTCCACCGCCTTGACGTCGTGGTTGGTGGTGCGCTCGATCTGCTTGACCCGCGCCGCGTGCTCCACGCCGAAACCGTCGGCCAGCGCGCGCAGCCGCTGCGTGGCCGCGGCCGAAAACGCGGGCAGCTCGGCGATGCCCGGTTCGGCGCCCAGCGCCAGCAGCCATTCGATCTCCACCTTCACCCGCGCCTTGATCAGGCCGTATTCGGAGAAGATCGGCCGCAGGGCATCGACCTTGCCGGTGTAGCGGCCATCGAGCGGGGACAGGGCGAGCAGGGCGGAATCCGACATGGGCAGGGGCAGGGCGGCAGCGGTGGGGCGGCTATTCTAGCCGGCCGCGCACCGGCCATGCCGTGCCGCCGGCCGCCGGACGTCGGCGTGCAGCGGCGCAGACGGGCAGGTGGACGCGACCGCCGCGCCGCGCCGAAGCCCTGTTGCGCGGCCGTGGGCGCGCTGGCGCTGGAGTAACGCGAGTTGCTACACTGTGCGCCTGTAACCGTTTTCAACAAGGACGTACTCGCATGACTTCCCGCTTCCGCCTGGCTGCGCTGGCCGCTGCCGTTTGCGTTTTCCTGGTCGCCTGCGGCGGCAAGCCCTCGGCCACGCCAGCTGCCCCGGCCGACGGCAAGGCGCCTGCCGACCAGGCCGCGAGCGATCCGCACGAGGCGCTGACCAGCAAGCTCAACGCATATATCGAGTGCTTCAACAAGGTCGATGCGGACATCCATCGCGGCGCCCAGTCCTATGTCGGCTGGATGAAGGAGCCCGCCGCCGGCCCGACCGGCAAGGAAACCAGCGTCTACGGGCCTGCCAAGATCGACCAGTACGACATGAAGGCCTGCGATGCGCCGATGCTGCAGGCAGCCGCCGCCAAACCGCTGCTGCCGGCCCTGGATGCGGCCGCGAAGCGTTATCTGGCTGCGTTGAAGACGCTGCAGCCGCTCGGCAACCAGGTGCGCGATTACTACGAGCGCGAGGACTATCAGGACGACGGGTTCGCCAAGGGCAAGCAGCTGCATGCGCCGCTGATGGCCGCCCTGTCCGAGTTCGCCGAGGCGAGCCATGCGTTCAGCGCCGAACTGGATGCGCAGAACGACGCCGCGCAGCGCGAGCAGTTGAAGGCGATGGAGCAGGCCGAAGGCCGCACCCGCGACTTCTACCGGCTGTCGATGATGCTCGAGGCCAAGGACATCGTCGCCCTGTTGCAGGAGGACGCGTTCGATACGGCCAAGGCCACCGCCTTGCTCGACCGCTTCAACACGCTGTCCGACGAGGCCCACGCCAAGGTCGCCGAGCAGGAACCGGGCAAGCTGGACTGGAACAGCTTCGAGACCGCCGCGGAGAACTTCCGCAAGGAAGGCAAGGCGCGGATCAAGCGGGTCGTCGAAAAGACCCCGTACAGCCGCATGGAACAGGGCTGGCTCGACAACCCGACGCTGGCACCGGAAGGCTCGCCGGGACGGCTGCTGAAGACCTACAACAACCTGGTCTTCCAGAGCAACCGCCAGTAACCGCGGGTCGCGGCGGCCGGCTGCAACGCCGCCGCCGTTGCGCCTGGATCGGGAACCCGGCCGCGCGGCGATGTCGTGTCGGGCGCTGCGCCGCCCCTCCAGGCCTTGCTAACAACCCTTGGCGCACACTGCTGACGCCGGGCGCTGTGCCGCGGATAATGTCTAAGCCAGCCGCAGCTCCGCCAGCCTGCCTTCCCGGACGTCCCTCGCGACAGGGCCGGGTGAATTCCTTTTATGCAGATGTGGAGAGTGCGCAATGAGCGACACATTCAGGGTCGAGCACGACAGCATGGGCGAGTTGCAGGTGCCGGCCGAGGCGCTGTGGGGCGCCCAGACCCAGCGTGCGGTGCAGAATTTCCCGGTGTCCGGGCAGCCGATGCCGCGCGGCTTCATCCGCGCGCTGGGTCTGATCAAGGCCGCTGCGGCCGGGGTCAATGCCGACCTGGAACTGCTGCCCAAGGCCGTGGCCAAGGCGGTGCAGGCGGCCGCACTGGAGGTGGCCGACGGCAAGCACGACGCGCACTTCCCGATCGACGTCTACCAGACCGGCTCGGGCACCTCGTCCAACATGAATGCCAACGAGGTCATCGCCACGCTGGCCTCGCGCGCGGCCAAGCCCGCCGCGCCGGCGGTGCATCCGAACGATCACGTCAACCTGGGCCAGAGTTCCAACGACGTGGTGCCGACCGCGATCCGCGTCTCCGCCCAGCTGGCCACCCAGGAACAGCTGCTGCCGGCGTTGAAGCACCTGCGCAAGGTCATCGACAAGCGCGCCAGGCAACTGGACAAGGTGGTCAAGACCGGCCGCACGCACCTGATGGATGCGATGCCGCTGACCTTCGGCCAGGAATTCGGGGCGTGGTCGGCGCAATTGTCCTCGGCGCAGGAGCGGCTCCAGGACAGTCTCAAGCGGCTGCGCCGGCTGCCGTTGGGCGGCACCGCGATCGGCACCGGGATCAACGCCGATCCGCGCTTCGGCGGCAAGGTGGCCAAGGCCCTGTCGGCGCTGACCGGCAGCAAGTTCGGCAGCGCCGACAACAAGTTCGAAGGCCTGGCCGCGCAGGACGATGCGGTGGAGCTGTCCGGCCAGCTCAATGCACTGGCGGTGGCGCTGATCAAGATCGCCAACGACCTGCGCTGGATGAATGCCGGGCCGCTGGCCGGCCTCGGCGAGATCGAATTGCCGGCGTTGCAGCCGGGCAGCTCGATCATGCCGGGCAAGGTCAATCCGGTGATTCCCGAGGCCACGGTGATGGTCTGCGCGCAGGTCATCGGTCACCACACCGCGATCACCGTGGCCGGGCAGACCGGCAACTTCCAGTTGAACGTGGCGCTGCCGCTGATCGCGGCCAACCTGCTGGATTCGATCAAGCTGCTGGCCAACGTGTCGCGGCTGCTGGCCGATGCGGCGATCGCCGGGCTGAAGGTGCGCGAGGATCGGGTCCGCCAGACCCTGCACCGCAATCCGATCCTGGTCACCGCGCTGAATCCGATCATCGGCTACGAGAAAGCCGCAGCGATCGCCAAGCGCGCCTACAAGGAGAACCGCCCGGTGCTGGAGATCGCGCTGGAGGACAGCGGCCTGGGCGAAGCCGAACTGCGCAAGCTGCTCGACCCGGCGGCGCTGACCAAGGGCGGCATCCACGCCGGTGCGGGCGGTGGCGGCTGAGGCGTGGTGCCCCGGCGTGGTGCGGCGGTGCCGTGCCATGCGCGGCAGGCGTATCGCGTTTGGAGCGGATCTAGGGAGCCGACAGGCCGTCGCCCGAGGCGTAAACCGGAGCCGCTGGACGAGCTTCCGGCAGATCGGCCAGTCAGCCGCAACACAGTTCCGAAACGTACACCTTCATGGCTTCGCGCGTCGCGGCTGAAGTCGCTCCCACAATTGCCCTATGGGATCGCCCACCTAGATGCACTGTGGGAGGGGCTTGAGCCCCGACGGTATCCGAAGCCGGAACCCTTGTCGCCGTGCTTGTCGCGGCTGAAGCCGCTCCTACCGGGGAGCCTGCAATGGAATGTCCGGGTTCACCGTAGGAGCGGCTTCAGCCGCGACAGGATCCGGCGTTGCACGTCCATCGTCACCGCCAAGGTCGCGACCGATGGCGTGTGTGCGGCGGGCGCCAGCTACTTCAGCGCCGCTCCGCCTGCAGGTTGCCGAAGCTTTCCTGGTAGGGCTGCAGCGACGGGATATCGTGCAGCACCGCGCTCTGCAGGGCGCTGATTTCAGGCGTGGTGGCAAAGCCGACCGAGCGCATGTTCGGATCAGGCGCGGCGGTTTCCAGGGTGCGTTGGCGCTGCATCTGCAATTGCATGAACAGCTGTTGCAGCTGGGTGCGCTGCGCCTGCGGCAGCGGCAGTTCGATGTCGTCGATGCGCAGGCTGCCGTCGGGGCCGATCGAGGCGTTGGCGGCCGGCGCGCGGCGCAGCATCACGCTCATGCTGTCCACCGACACGCGCGGCTTGCCGCGCTCGGCGCGCGAGGACGCGGCGGCGCCGTCGCGCGCGCCGCACGCCGCCAGCAGCAGGCACAGCGCGATCAGGGAAAACCAGGCGACTAGCGTCTTCTTCATTGATCGATTCAAAGCAGGAGGGTCCCGGCCATTTTAGGCCGGGAACGGCGCAATTACTTGACCGATTTGTCGCAGTCGCTGATGTCGCTGGCATCGAGGCTGGCATAGGGGCGGAATGCCGGCAGCTGCTGCGCCAGCGTGTCCTGTGCCTGGCGCAGCGTCGCCACCTGCGCGCAGATCTTCAGCGCTTCCTGCTTGAGCTTCTCGGCCTGCGCCTCGATGTGCTCGCCGACATGCTCGGTGTTGCCGCTGATGACCCCGGCCAGCGCGTCGCCTGCCGCTTTCACGCCCAGCGCGGCGCCTTGCTTGCCGACCTCCAGGCCCTGCATGCCGACCGCGCCGAGCTGCGCGCGGTAGGCCACCAGCAAGGCGTGCTGCTCGGCGCTGAGCGCGACCTGCTTGCCGTCGATCAGCAGGTCGCCGCTACGGGTGATGGTCGCCGGCGGCTGGCCGGAGACCTTCAGGGTGATGTCGCCGTTGTCGAAGCTCAGGCTGCGCGCGCTGGGCGTGTTGCTGGTCGTCCGGTCGGACTGCGGCGTCGAGGGCTGGCAGGCGTCCAGGGCCAACAGCGCGATCAGGGCAATGCCGGCCAACGGCAGGGAACGATGCTGCATGGGTGTGTCCTCGATCGAAGCGAGAAGGGAAGGCCGCAGCTCAGCGCGGCTTGGGCACGTTGACGCTGCCGCGCACGCCGCTGTGGTGGATGTCGCCGCTACCGACCCGCTCCACGCTGAGGTTGCCGCCGACGCCGCTGACTTCCAGGTCGCCGGAGCCGATCGATTGCAGCGCCACGTTGCCGCTCACGTCGCTCAGCTGCGCATCGCCGGAGCCGATGCTGCCGATCTGCAGCGCGCCGCGCACGCCGTGCACGGTCAGGTCGCCGGAGCCGACCGTGCCGATCTTGACGTCGCCGCCGACCTGGCTGGCCTTGACGTCGCCCGAGCCCAGCGTCGGCAGGCTGAGGCTGCCGATGTCGCGCAGCTTGATGTCGCCCGATCCCACCGTGACGCTGACCGCGCCGCGCACGCCGTGCGCATGCAGGTCGCCGGAGCCGACCGTGGCGTCGAGCGCGGCCACGCCGCCGATGTCGGCATCGCCGGAGCCCAGCCGCAACTGCACCGCCAGGGAACTCGGCACGCTGCCGGCCAGGTCCAGGTAGGCGTAGCGGGTGCCCGAACTGATGCCGTGGATCTTGCCGTCGTGCTGCAGGGTCACGATCAGCGTGTCGCCTTCGCGGCGCTGGCGCACGGTCAATTCCTTGAGCATGTCCGCATCGGAGGCGCAGGCGCGGCCGTGCAGTTCGAATGCGGCACTGCTAGCGCCGGTGAGCTTGAGGTTGTTCTGCTGCGCATCGAAGATCACATTCTTGGCGCTTGCCAGGTCCAGTTTCAGGTTGCGCGGCTCGGAATGCCGGCATTCATCGGCCAGGGCGAGGGCAGGGACCAGCAGCAGTGCGGATAGCAGCGAGGTCTTGCGCATCATCGTGAACTCCATATGCAAAGAGGGAATCGGGAAAGGGACGACGGGATGGCGGTGCGGATCAGGCTTCGTCGCGCCAGCGGCGCAGGTAGATCGCCGCGACGATGAAGGCCATGCCGAACGCCGCGCCGATCCAGATGTCGGCGCTCTGGAAGATGCGCCAGCCATCGCTGAGCTGGATCGCGTTGGCCAGGTCCTGTGCGCCGTCGATCTGCACCGGCGGCGCGCTTTCGCTGAGCACCGGCAGCCAGGTGCCGGGCAGCACGCTCAGCAGGCCGCGGTAGACCACCGTGTACCAGATCGCGTTGTGGTTCACGTGCAGCATCGGCAGGATGCCCATCATGCTCGCCATCACGCAGCCCAGGATCGGGATCAGCACCGCCCACAGGAACGGTTTGGTGCGCGCCCAGGCCGAGCAGAACATCAGCCAGCCGATGGTCGGCAGCGACCACATCACATAGATCGGCAGGTTCGACAGCACCCCGCCGATGATGCGCAGCGGATGCGAGTGGGTGAACACCGCGCTGCTCTGGCTGATGCCGTTGACCGACAGGGTCAGCGCGGTGACCAGCCACAGGCAGAGGCCGATCAGCAGGCCGATGCCGATCGCCACGATCGGCGCCAGCAGCAGCGCCCAGGCGGCCTTGGACAGCACCGTGTTCAGATCCGACAGCGGCAGCGATTTCCAGAACAGCACGCTGCGGTCGCGGCGGTCGTCGTACAGCGAACCCAGCGCGTAGAAGAACACCACGAAGCCGAGCACGACGCAGGCCAGGACCACGCCGGCCAGCATGGTGCCGTCGCCGACCGCGCCGATGATCTCGTGCAGCTTCTCCGGGCCGCCGTCGACATGGAAGCCGTTGTCGTCGCCGCGACCGGCCACGGTGCCGATCAGCGCGAGCAGCGCGTACAGCACGGTGATCACGCTGCCGGCGATGACCGGCGCCCACAGGAAGCCGCCGCGGTGTTCCCAGAACTCGCGCTTGAGCAGCCACTTGAAGCTGGTCAGCGCGGAAATCTGCTTGGCAGGTGCGTTCATGCGTAGGTCCCCTTCATGATGGCGACGAACAGGTCGGCCAGGCCGGGAGTGCGGGTTTCGCCGAGCGCGGCCAATTGCGCCTGCGGCACGCCGTCGTACAGGAACACGGTCTTGCCGAACGGCAGGCCGCGCTCGTCGATCGGCTGCAGCGCGCGCGCCGCGTCGATGCGTTCGGCCGGCACCAGCAGTTCGGTGTAGCGCGTGGCCATGTGCTCCATGTCGGCGCTGAGCACGATGCGGCCGTCGCGGATGAACAGCACGTCGGTGAGGATGTGCTCGATCTCCTCGACCTGGTGGGTGGTGATGATGATGGTCTTCTGTTCGTCGAAGTAGTCTTCCAGCAGGCGCTGGTAGAACTCCTTGCGGTACAGGATGTCCAGGCCCAGGGTGGGTTCGTCGAGCACCAGCAGGCGCGCGTCGATGGCCATCACCAGCGCCAGGTGCAGCTGCACGATCATGCCCTTGGACATTTCGCGCACGCGCAGCTTCGGGGTGAGCTTGGTGTTGGCCAGGAAGCGCTCGCACTTGGCGCGGTCGAAGCGCGGATGCACCCCGGCGACAAAGTCGATCGCCTCGCGTACCCGCATCCAGCGCGGCAGCACCGCCACGTCGGCGATGAAGCACACGTCGTTCATCAGGTCGTTGCGCTGCTTGCGCGGGTCCATGCCCAGCACGCGCAGTTCGCCCTCGACCGCGGTCAGGCCGAGCACCGCTTTCAAGGCGGTGGTCTTGCCGGCGCCGTTGGGACCGATCAGGCCGACGATCCGGCCCGGCGCGATCGCGAAGGAGATATCGGCCAGCGCCGGCTTGTGGTTGTAGGTCTTGCGCAGCGAGCGCGCGGAGACGACGGATTCGGATGCGGCGACAGCGGCAGTCATGGTGTTTTCCCCGGTGGCAACAAGTCTTCCAATGTCAGGCCCAGGCGCTGGATCCGTTCCAGTACCAGAGGCCACTCTTCGTTGAGGAAGCGGTCGCGTTCGCTGCCGCGCAGCTTCCTGGCCGCTTCCTCGGTCATGAACATGCCCAGCCCGCGGCGCTTCTCGACCAGGGCCTCGTCGGCCAGTTCCTGGTAGGCGCGCGACACGGTGATCGGGTTGAGCTGGTATTCGGCGGCGACCTGGCGCACCGAGGGCAGCGCGTCGCCAGGCTTGATGATGCCGTCCAGCATCATCGCGATCACGCGATCCTTCAGCTGGCGGTAGATCGGAGCGCCATCGCTCCAGTGGATATCGCTCATGGTCAGCTCCGTGGGCGCAGCGTGTGCGCGAAGGAGAAATAGGGCATCGACAGCGATGCACGCATCCGCCGCACCGGCGCAGGCGCGGCGGGAGGGGCGTGGCTGTCTTCCTGCGGCTCGCTGGCGCCATAATCGGGCGACCGTCCCTGGCTACCTTGGGCGCCGACCCAACTCACCGAGAACAGGGCGCCGACGACGACCATGGCCGGAAGGCTGCGCTGCATGCGTTGGAGGTTCATCGTTTGTCCTGCTCTGGGTGATTGGTGTTGTATTAAAGTATAACACCGCCACACGTGATGTCAACAAGCGACCACCCAACGCATGGCCTAGTGCCTGCGCGTTTCCCTTGCTTCCTTACGGTGCCCTGATGAAACTATCCAAACGCTTGTTTTTCCTCGCGATCCTGGCCGCTGCCGGCACTGTGGGCAGTGCCTGGGCGGCGTCGCTGCTGGACCTGGACTACCGTCCGCTGGCCGGCAAGGACAAGGTGAATCTGAACAATGCCTACGGCGGCAAGGTGCTGCTGGTGGTCAATACCGCCAGCAAGTGCGGCTTCACCCCGCAGTACGACGGCCTGGAACAGCTGCAGCAGCGCTACGCCGCGCAGGGCTTCAGCGTGCTCGGTTTCCCGTCCAGCGACTTCAAGGGCCAGGAGCCCGGCTCGGAGCAGCAGATCCAGGAATTCTGCAAGCTGACCTACGGGGTCAAGTTCCCGATGTTCGAGAAGGTGCATGTGCTCGGCGCCGAGGCGACTCCGCTGTACCAGCAACTGACCAAGGCCACCGGCGTGGCGCCGGGCTGGAACTTCCACAAGTATCTGATCGCGCGCGACGGACGCGTGGTCGCGCAGTTCCCCAGCAAGATCGCGCCGGACGATCCGGCGTTGCGTGCGGCCATCGAACGCGAACTGAAAGCGCCGTCGGGATCACATTGAATCCAGGTCGATATCGTTGCCGCGCATGCGACAATGCGGCCTCTGCGCCATCGCGGCGCCTCTAGTTCACTTCCAGGAACGTAGCGAATGAAGATGGGAATGCGCGGCGCAGTGGCGTCGCTGTTGATGGGGATGGCGGTGGTGGCCGGTGGCGCGTCCGCGCAGGCGCCGGCGGCGGCCAAGCCGGCGGCGTTGGGCAGCGAGAAGCAGAAGGTCAGCTACGCGATGGGCATGGACGTGGCGCGCTCGTTCGAGCCTATCGCCCAGGACATCGATGTGGACGCCATGCAGCGCGCGATCGAGAACGCCTTCAAGGGCGGCAAGCCGCTGCTGTCCGACGAGCAGGCGCAGGCCACCGACACCGCATTGCGCACGCAGATGGCCGCGCGCAGCGGGCAGCCGGTGCCGGGCATAGCGCCGGGCAGCCAGCCGCCGCCGGTGTCCAAGCAGAACGTGGGCCTGATGCTGGGCGACCGCGCGGTCGGCCCGTCGCTGGCGCGGATCCAGAACGAGATCGACCTGGCCACCTTGATGGGCGCGGTGCGTACCGTGTTCGCCAAGGGCGACACCGCGCTGACCCAGGAGCAGGCGACCGCCACGCTGCAGGCGTTCATCGCGTCCAAGCAGGCCGCCGCGGCCACCGAGAACCGCGAGAAGGGCAACGCCTTCCTGGCCCAGAACAAGGCCCAGAAGGGCGTGGTCACTACGCCGTCGGGCCTGCAGTACATGGTGCTGCGCCAGGGCAGCGGCGAACGGCCGATGCCGACCAGCAAGGTGCGGGTGAACTACGAAGGCAAGCTGATCAACGGCGAAGTGTTCGACAGCTCGTACAAGACCGGCCAGCCGGCCGAGTTCTCGCTCAGCCAGGTGGTGCCGGGCTGGAGCGAGGGCGTGGCGCTGATGCCGGTCGGTTCCAAATACCGTTTCTGGATTCCGTCAAACCTGGGCTACGGCCCGCAGGGCACGCCGGGCGGCCCGATTGGCCCGGATGCCATGTTGACCTTCGACGTGGAACTGTTGGGCATCCTTCAATAACCGAAAGGGAGATTACATGCGCGTAGCGATATTCGGCACCGGCTATGTCGGGCTTGTCACCGGAACCTGTCTGGCCGAGGTAGGCCATCACGTGGTGTGCGTGGACATCGACCAAGCCAAAGTGGATGGGCTCAACAAGGGCGTGGTCCCGATCTACGAGCCTGGCCTCTCGCCGATGGTCAAGGCCAATCACGCCGCACGGAGGCTGTTCTTCACCACAGATGCGGCCAGCGCCATCGCGCATGGAGATATCGTGTTCATCGCCGTCGGCACGCCGCCGGACGAGGACGGTAGCGCCGATCTGCAGTACGTGCTGGCGGTGGCCCGTACCATCGGCCAGCACATCCAGGGACCGACCGTGGTGGTCAACAAGTCGACGGTGCCGGTCGGGACCGCCGACAAGGTGCGCGCGGCGATCGCCGCCGAGCTGGACAAGCGCAGCGAGACGATCGAGTTCGACGTGGTGTCCAATCCGGAATTCCTGAAGGAAGGCGACGCGGTCGCCGACTGCATGCGTCCGGACCGCATCGTGATCGGCAGCAGCAAGCCGGGCACCGCTGCGCGCCTGCGCCGCCTGTACGCGCCGTTCAACCGCAACCACGACCGCATCGTGGAGATGGACGTGCGTTCGGCCGAGTTGACTAAGTACGCGGCCAACGCGATGCTGGCGACCAAGATCAGTTTCATGAACGAGATCGCCAACATCGCCGAACGGGTCGGCGCCGACGTGGAGAAGGTGCGCCAGGGCATCGGTTCGGATCCGCGCATCGGCTGGCACTTCATCTACCCGGGTGCCGGCTACGGCGGCTCGTGCTTCCCCAAGGACGTGCAGGCGCTGGCGCGCACCGCGCAGCAGTACGGCCACGAGGCCAAGCTGCTGGACGCGGTGGAAGCCGTCAACGAGGCGCAGAAGGGCCATCTGTACGAGCTGATCCAGCGCCACTACGGCGGCCAGAGCGTGGCCGGCAAGACCTTCGCGGTGTGGGGCCTGGCATTCAAGCCCAATACCGACGACATGCGCGCCGCGTCCAGCCGCCGCCTGCTGGCGCAGCTGTGGGAGGCCGGGGCGACGGTGCGGGCCTACGATCCGGAAGCCACCGAGGAAGCCAAGCGCATCTTCGGCGAACGCGGCGACCTGAGCTTCTGCGAGGACGCCTTCGCGGCGCTGGAAGGCGCCGATGCGCTGGTCGTGGTCACCGAATGGAAGCAGTTCCGCAGCCCGGATTTCACCCGGATCAAGGAACTGCTCGGCGACGCGGTGGTGTTCGACGGCCGCAATCTCTACGATCCGCAGGAAATCGAGACCTTCGGCCTGGCTTACTATGGCATCGGCCGCGGGCGTTCGATCAGTGAAGCATGACTTCTCCACCCAGGATCGATTGCTGGAGAACCGGTTGATCGAGCTGGAGACGCGCCTGTCCTTCCAGGAACAGGCGCTGTCGGAAGTCAGCGATGCGTTGGCCGAGGCGCGAGCCGAAAGCCAGCGCAACGCCACGCTGCTGCGCCACCTGCTCGAAGACCTGGGCAAGGTGCGCAGCACGCTGTATGCCGATGCCGCCGACGAACCACCCCCTCCGCATTATTGATACCGATCCGATCCTGCCACGATGAGCGATACCCTCCGCGACCAGCTGCTGGGCCTGGGCTTCAAGCCTGTGCCGAAACCCGAACGCCCAGAGCGCAATGCCACGCCCGCGCAGCCGGCGCGGGGGCGGCCCGGCCAGCATCCGGGGCAGGCGCACAAGCCGTCAGGCGCGCGTGGCGAACGCCCGCACGCCGCCGGCAAGCCTGGTGGCGCGCGCGCGCATAACGGTGCCGGCCGTCCGCGTGGCGACGGTGCCGCGCGTGCGCACGCGGCAGGCGACGGCCGTGGCCGTCCGCAGGGAGCGGGCCGTCCGCAGGGCGCACCTGGCCAGCAACCGGCACGGCCGCAATCGGCACGGCCGCCGCGCTCGCGCGAGGACATCGATCTGGCCAAGGCCTATGCGATCCGTGCGCAGCGCGAGAAGGACGAGCGCATCGAGGCCGAGCGGCTCAAGCAGGAACAGGCACGGCTGCGCCGCGAGGCGCGGGCCAAGCTCGACGACCTGCTCAAGGACCAGGCGCTGAACCACGCCGAGGCCGACATCGCCCGCCATTTCCCCTATGGCGGCAAGATCAAGCGCATCTACGTCACCGCCGAACAGCTCAAGGCGCTCAATGCCGGCGAGCTTGGCGTGCTGCAGCAGAACGGCCGCTATCTGCTGGTGACGGCGGCGCTGCTGGATCAGGCCGAGGCGATCTTCCCAGCGTCGGTGGCGCTGCGGGTGGATCCGAACGCCACCGCCGAAGAAGATCCCTACGCCGATCCGAAGTACCAGATCCCCGACGATCTGGTCTGGTAAGCATGGCGTTCCCAGGGATGGGGCGCGCAGGCACCGAGCGCCTGCACCCGCCATCGCCCGTGCACGCGGTGGGCGGCTATCTGCCGTATATCGACGGACTGCGTGCGCTCGCAGTGCTGTCGGTCATCGCCTACCACCTGGATCCTGCCTGGCTGCCGGGCGGGTTCACCGGCGTCGATGTGTTCTTCGTGATTTCCGGTTTCGTGGTCAGCGCCTCGCTGCAGCGCTTGCCGGCGGCCGGCAGCTGCGGCGTGTTCGCGCAGTTCTACGCGCGGCGCATGCGCCGCATCGCGCCGGCGCTGCTGGCCTGCCTGCTGGTCACCGCGCTGGCCAGCGGCCTGTTCATCCCCGACTCCTGGTTGAGCCAGACCAGCGCCAAGACCGGGCGGATGGCCTTCGTCGGCCTCAGCAACTGGGTGCTGGCCGCTACCGGCAGCGATTATTTTTCGCCGAAGGCCGAGTTCAATCCGTATACGCATACCTGGTCGCTGGGCGTGGAAGAGCAGTTCTACCTGCTGTTCCCGCTGCTGTTGCTGGCCTGGAACCGCGGCGGCCGCGGCCGCGTGTGGTCGCTGCTGCTGGTGGCGCTGGTCTCGGCCGGCTCGCTGGCGTATGCGCTGCTGCGCAGCCGCGGCGGCGGCGAGGCCGGCGATGCGTTCTATCTGACCACCGCGCGCTTCTGGCAACTGGGCAGCGGCGTGCTGCTGTATCAGGCGCTGGCGCTGAGCGGGCGTTTCGATGGCGGCGCTGCGCCAGCGCCGCGGGCGGCCTGGAACTGGCGTTCGCCGTTGCTGGCGTTGGCGCTGGGCCTGGTCGGCTTCGGGTTGTGGCGCGCGCGCCCCGGGTACTCGCCGTGGCCCGACGGCCTGTGGCCGGTGCTCGGCACGCTGGGCCTGCTGGCGCTGCTGCACGGTGCGCCGGCCGGCTGGATCAAGCGGGCGCTGTCGCAGCGCGCGGCGGTGGCGATCGGCCGCGTCTCGTATTCGCTGTACCTGTGGCATTGGCCGGTCTTCGTGCTGTTCCGCTGGACCGTGGGCCTGGAGTCGGCGTTGGCCAAAGCGCTGGCGCTGCTGCTGGTGGCGGCGCTGGCGATCGCCTCGTACCGCTGGGTGGAATTGCCGTGGCGCAGCGGCCGCATCGGCAGGATGCGCACCCCGGCACGAACCATCGCCGCCGGGCTGGGCCTGATCCTGCTCGCGGCCGGCATGCATGCGCTGCTGCTGGACACGCAGGGCTATTACTCGCTGAGCACGGTGAGCCGGCATCGGCTGGACTGGTACGCGTATGCCAAGGGCATGCGCAAGGAGTTCCCGCATTGCACGCTGAAGACCGGACGGGCGGAGCTGCAGGTCGGCAGCGCCAGGCTGTTCGAGCGCGGCGACTGCGACTTGCATAACCGCGATGGCGGGCAGCTGTTCGTCGCCGGCGATTCGCATGCGCTGGCCTACAACGAACTGCTGCGCCGCTTCGCCTTGGGCAGCGGGGTGGCGGTGCGCCTGTACGGCGTCGGTGGGTGTCCGATCGGCGGCCTGCAGGCCTGGCAGGCGACGCATGCTGGATGTCAGGCGTACGAGCGCAGCACCCTGGCCGACGTGCAGGCGCAGGCGCGCGCCGGCGACGTGCTGTTCCTGCCCGCGCTGCGGCTGCTGCGTCTTGCCGAGCAGACCCAGTTGTTCGACGAGGCGGCGGTGATGTCCGAGCAGGATAGCGCGCAGGCGCAGGCGGTACGCGCAGCTGGCGAGGACGCGGCGGTGGCGCTGCTGCAACCGCTGGCGCAGCGCGGCGTGCGCATCGTGTTCGAAGCGCCCAAGCCGCTGTTGCGCGCGCCGCCGTATCGCTGTTCGGACTGGTTCAACCGCGGCAACGCGATCTGCGCGCGCGCCACGCAGATCCCGCGCGACACGATGGAGCGCTACCGCGCGCCGGTACTGCAGAGCCTGCAGCGGATCGCCGCGCGGCTGCCGCATGCCTCGGTCTGGGATCCGTTGCCAGTGCTGTGCGAGCCGCAGCGTTGCGCCGGCATGCGCGACGGGCATCCGCTGTTCTTCGATGCCGATCACCTCAGCGGCTACGGCAATCGGCTGTTGTTGCCGAGCTTCACCGCACATTTCAAGGCGCTGCAGGCACAATCGGGGGCGACGCCGTGAGCGGCGGCGTCGCCCACTTTCCCGGAGTCGGACGATGATCATAGCCATTCCTGTTGGCCCGCAGCGAGCGAACGTTCGCATCCGGCGCGCGGGGTACGCGCTGGTTCTGTTTGGTGGCCTGGGCGCGGTCGGAGCCGCCTGCGCCGATGACGCGCCGGCCTTCGATCGTCCCGGCATCGGCTTCGCCTCGCAAACCCTGCCGGCCGGTAGCGTCGCCTTGGAGCAGGCGCTGTCGGACGTGAGCTACGACCGCAGCAGCGGCGTGCGCAGCACCGAGTACGTGGCCGACAGCCGCTTGCGGATCGGCCTGAGCGCGCAGGCGGAGCTGCAATTGGCCCTCGACAGCCAGGTCTGGCAGCGCGTGCGCGGCACCGGCGAGGATTTCCGCGGGCACGGCGGCGGCGATGCCAGCGTCGGCCTGAAATGGGCGCTGCCGAGCGCGCGCGACAGCTTTTCCTGGGCGCTGCTCGGTACCGCCGCGTTACCGGTGGGGCGTGCGCCGTACGGCGACGACGGGCATCGCTACGACCTCGGCGTCAGCGCCGGTTGGGACCTGGACGGCGGGCGCAATGTCGCGTTGTACGCCAACCTCAGCGACAGCGATGACGGCCACGGCTGGACCGTGTCGCCGAGCTATACGTTTTACGCGCAGGGCAACCTCAGCGCCTATGCCGAAGCCGGCATCGGCGGCGGCGAGGACCAGATGCGCGCGCTCGGGACCGGACTGACCTGGTTGATCGCGCAGCGTGTGCAACTGGACCTGTCGGTGCTGCGCGGGCTGTCCGCGCCGACCTCGGATTGGCAGGGCGGGCTGGGCGTGTCGGTGCTGTTGCGCTGAGCTGCTGTTAGCCCCTCTCCCGCTGAGAAAGGGGGTGGGGTAAGGGGCCGGCGCGAAGCGTCTCGCGGAGTTTGGGTGCGCGAGGCTGCGCCCGTCCCCTCATCCGGCGCTGCGCGCCACCTTCCCCCAAAAAGGGGGCCATGGTCCCGGTGGGAGAAGGACGCCCTCACTCCGGATCGTAGTCCAGGTTCGAGGCCAGCCAGCGCTCGGCCTGCAGCAGCGGCACGCCCTTGCGTCGCGCGTAGTCGGCGACCTGTTCCTTGGTCAGCCGCCCGACCACGAAATACTGGCTCTGCGGATGGCTGAAGTAATAGCCGGATACCGCCGCGGTCGGCAGCATCGCGAAGCTTTCGGTCAGTGACATGCCGGCGTTGCGTTCGGCGTCTAGCAGCGCGAACAAGGTTTTCTTCTCGCTGTGCTCGGGGCAGGCCGGATAGCCGGGGGCAGGGCGGATGCCGCGGTACTTCTCGGCGATCAGCGCCTCGTTGTCCAGCGCTTCGTTGTCCGCATAGCCCCAGAATTCGCGGCGCACGCGCTGATGCAGGCGCTCGGCCAAGGCCTCGGCCAGGCGATCGGCCAGGGCCTTGAGCAGGATCGCGTTGTAATCGTCGTGCGCCGCCTCGAAGCGCGCCACATGCGGCTCGATGCCGATGCCGGCGGTGACCGCGAACGCCCCGATCCAGTCCTGCTTGCCGCTGTCCCTGGGCGCGATGAAATCGGCCAGGCACAAATCGGGGCGTTCGACGGGTTTGTCGACTTGTTGGCGGAGGAAGTGCAGGAGGTGTCGGGACTCGGGACTCGGGACTCGGGACTCGGAAGCGCTTGCCTGCAAGGCCGGACTGGCACCGGATGCGTCTGCCGAGTCCCGAGTCCCGAGTCCCGAGTCCCGCCTCATCAACACCTCCACATCATCCCCCACCGCCTGCGCCGGCCACAGCCCGAACACCGCCTTGGCAGTCAGCCATTTCTCGCCGACGATGCGCTTGAGCATCGCGCGCGCGTCGCGGTACAGGTCGCTGGCCTGCTGGCCGACGACCGCGTCGCTGAGGATCGCCGGGAACTTGCCGGCCAGTTCCCAAGCCTGGAAGAACGGGGTCCAGTCGATCAGGTCGATCAGCTCGGGCAGCGGATAGTCGTCGAACACGTGCAGGCCCGGCTGTTTCGGCACCGGCGGCGTGTACGCGTCCCAGCCGCCGTCGAAGCGCTGCGTGCGCGCCTTTTCCAGCGAGACCAGGCGCTTGGCGTCGCCGCGGTTTTTGTGACGCTGGCGGATCTCGGCATAGTCGGCGTCGTTGCCGGCCACGAACGCGGCGCGCAACTCCTTGGAGATCAGCGACTGCGCCACGCCGACCGCGCGCGAGGCGTCCTTGACCCACACTGTCGGCGCGGCGTAGTGCGGATCGATCTTCAGCGCTGTGTGCGCGCGCGAGGTGGTGGCGCCGCCGATCAGCAGCGGCATCGAGAAGCCCTGCCGCTGCATCTCGCGGGCGACGTGGCTCATTTCCTCCAGCGATGGGGTGATCAGCCCGGACAGGCCGATGATGTCGGCGTTCTCGGCACGCGCGCGGTCGAGGATGGTCTGGGTCGGCACCATCACCCCCAGGTCGATCACGTCGAAGTTGTTGCAGGCCAGGACCACGCCGACGATGTTCTTGCCGATGTCGTGCACGTCGCCCTTGACCGTGGCCATGATGATCTTGCCGTTGGACTTGCCGGTGTCGCCGGTGCGCAGCTTGTCCGCCTCGATGTACGGCAGCAGGTAGGCCACCGCCTTCTTCATCACCCGCGCCGACTTGACCACCTGCGGCAGGAACATCTTGCCGGCGCCGAACAGGTCGCCGACCACGTTCATGCCGTCCATCAGCGGGCCTTCGATCACGTCCAGCGGGCGCGTGGACAGCTGCCGCGCTTCCTCCGTGTCCAGTTCCACATAGGCGTCCACGCCGTGCACCAGCGCGTGCGCCAGCCGCGCGCGTACCGGCTTTTCGCGCCAGCTCAGGTCCTCGACGCTGCTCTGGCCCTTCTTGCCCTTGTAGCGCTCGGCGATCTCCAGCAGGCGCTCGGTGCCGTCGCGGCGGCGGTTGAGGATCACGTCCTCCACGCGCTCGCGCAGGTCCGGGTCCAGGTCGTCGTAGATCGGCATGCCGCCGGCGTTGACGATGCCCATGTCCATGCCTGCGGCGATGGCGTGGTACAGGAACACCGAGTGGATCGCCTGGCGCACGGTTTCGTTGCCGCGGAACGAGAACGACACGTTGGACACGCCGCCGGACACGTGGCAGTGCGGCAGGGTCTTGCGGATGATGCGGGTGGCCTCGATGAAGTCCACCGCGTAGTTGTCGTGTTCCTCGATGCCGGTGGCCACGGCGAAGATGTTCGGGTCGAAAATGATGTCTTCCGGCGGGAAGCCGACCTGCTCGGTCAGGATCCGGTAGGCGCGGCTGCAGATCTCCATCTTGCGCGCGCAGGTGTCGGCCTGGCCCTGCTCGTCGAACGCCATCACCACCGCGGCGGCGCCGTAGCGCAGCACCTTGCGCGCGTGCTCGACGAACACCGCCTCGCCTTCCTTCAGCGAGATCGAGTTGACCACGCTCTTGCCCTGCAGGCACTTCAGCCCGGCCTCGATCACGCTCCACTTGGAGGAATCGACCATGATCGGGATGCGCGCGATGTCCGGCTCGGACATGATCAGGTTGAGAAAGCGGGTCATCGCCTTCTCCGAATCGATCAGGCCCTCGTCCATGTTGACGTCGAGGATCTGCGCGCCGCTAGCGACCTGCTGGCGCGCCACCTCCACCGCTTCCTCGTAGCGCTCTTCCTTGACCAGCTTGCGGAACTGCGCGCTGCCGGTGACGTTAGTGCGTTCGCCGACATTGACGAACAGCAGGTCCGGGGTCAGCAGCAGCGGCTCCAGGCCGGACAGGCGGGTAATGCGCACGGACATAGGTCAGCCTTGTAGGATCGTTGCGGTGGGCGCGCGTGCGCCAGCGGCGGGGGCGGCGCTCGCCGCGCCGCGCGCGCATGCAGGAAGCGGCAGCGGATGCGCGCGCATCTCAGGCCGACTGTGCCTGCGCCGCCAGCGGTGTGCGCGGACGTAGCCCGCGCATCGCCTCGGCGATCGCCTGGATATGCGCCGGGGTGGTGCCGCAGCAGCCGCCGACCAGGTTGAGCAGGCCGGATTCGGCGAACTCCTTCAGCGTCGCGGCCATTTCCTCCGGGGTCTCGTCGTACTCGCCGAAGGCGTTGGGCAGGCCGGCGTTGGGATGCGCGCTGACGTAGCCGTCGGCGATCCGCGCCAGGGTCTCCACGTGCGGGCGCAGGTCGCTGGCGCCGAGCGCGCAGTTCAGCCCCACCGACAGCGGCCGGCCGTGCGCCACCGAAGCATAGAACGCTTCGGCGGTCTGCCCGGACAGGGTGCGCCCGGAAGCGTCGGTGATGGTGCCGGAGATCATCACCGGCAGGCGCGCGCCGCGCGCGTCGAACACTTCCTCGATCGCGTACAGCGCCGCCTTGGCGTTGAGCGTGTCGAAGATGGTTTCCACCATCAGCGTGTCGGCGCCGCCGTCGATCAGGCCTTCGACCGCTTCGCGGTAGGTGCCGCGCAGTTCGTCGAAGCTGGTGTTGCGGAAGCCGGGATCGTTGACGTCGGGGCTGATCGAGGCGGTGCGGCTGGTCGGGCCGAGCACGCCGATGACGAAGCGCGGCTGATTCGGGGTGAGCGCCTCGACCGCGTCGCAGCAGTCGCGCGCGACTTGCGCGCCGGCCTTGTTGAGTTCGTAGACCAGGTGTTCCAGATGGTAGTCGGCCTGGCTGATCGAGGTGGCGTTGAAGGTGTTGGTTTCCAGCAGGTCGGCACCGGCGTCGAGGTAGGCGCGATGGATGCCGGCGATCACCTCCGGCCGCGACAGCAGCAGCAGGTCGTTGTTGCCCTTCAGGTCGTGGTCCTGCGGCGCGTGGTCGCAGCCGGGTCCGTGCACGTGCGCGCCGTCGTAGCCGGCGGCGAAGCGCGCGCCGCGGTAGTCGGCTTCCTGCAGGTCGTGGCGCTGGATCATGGTGCCCATCGCGCCGTCGATGATCAGGATGCGTTCGGCCAGGGCCTGCAGGAGTTTGTGCGTGCGCTGGGGGTGTAGCCAGGGCAGGCCCGGGACTCGGGACTCGGGACTCGGGACTCGGTCAAAGGCGGATGTACTCATGCTCTTGCTCCTGCTTCGGCCCTGGCTTTTCCGAGTCCCGAGTCCCCAGTCCCGAGTCCCGGCTTCACCGCAATCAACGACACCACCTCGAAATGCGGCGGCCGCTTCTCGCGGGTCACGGTTTCCAGGCTGGACACGTCCAGCCCCGCTTTCTGCACGAACTTGCGCAGTTCCTTGGAGGCGAAGCCGAGGTTGAGGTGGCCGTAGGCCTGCACCGCGGCCTTGTGCTCGTGGCGGGCCAGGCTGCACAGCAGCAGGCGCCCGCCGGGGCGCAGCACCCGCGCCGATTCGGCCACCGCCTGCGCCGGCTTGGCCGCGTAGGTCAGCGCGTGCATCATCACCACCAGGTCGAAGCTGGCGTCGGCGAACGGCAGCGCGTGCATGTCGCCTTCGCGCACTTCCACGTTGCCCAGCCGGCGCAGGCGCTCGCTGGCCGCGGCCACCACCCGCGCGCTGGTGTCGATGCACACGTAGCGGCGCGCATGCGGGGCCACCAATTCGGCCAGCACGCCGTCGCCGGAGGCGATGTCGAGCACGTCGCCTGTCTCCAGCAGCGGCAGCGCGGTGCGCGCCAGCGCTTCCCAGGTGCGCCCGGGCGAATAGTGGCGTTCCATGTCGCCGGCCACCGAGTCGGCCCAGTTCTGGTCGGCGGCGCGGTTGGCCAGCACCGCAGCCACGCGTTCGGCGTCCTGGCGCAGCAGCGGATCGTCGCTGCCGGTGCTCAGCGCCAGCCACAGCGCACGCTGCGCCGGGTCCAGTTGCGCTTCGTCGAAGCGGTAGTAGGCCGACACGCCGGCGCGGCGGTCGCGCACCAGCCCGGCCTCCTTCAGTTTGGCCAGGTGGGTGGAAACGCGCGGCTGCGCCAGCCGGGTGATCGCCGACAGCTCGGCCACGGTCAGCTCTTCCTGCTCCAGCAACGCCAGCAGGCGAACCCGGGTCGCATCGGCGAACACCTTCAGCCGGGTCGACCAGTCCTCCAGATCCATAATATCTTCCTATCGCGATATAGAGATATTCTGGTCCCGAGGCTGGATCGGGTCAAGTCGTGCGCACGCCAGCGTATGGTCTGGGTGGCTACAATGGCGCATCACACAGCCTGGGAGGGGATCTACGTGGATTTCAGCTTTACTGAAGAGCAATTGATGATCCAGGACGTGGCGCGACGCATCGCCCAGGAACGGATCGCCCCGAGCGCCGAGCATCACGACCGCACCGGCGAGTTCCCGCTGGAGAACATCCGCCTGCTCGGCGAGAACGGCTTGATGGGCATCGAGGTGCCGGAGGAATATGGCGGCGCCGGCATGGATCCGATCGCCTACGTGCTGGCGATGGTCGAGATCGCCGCTGGCGACGCCGCCCATTCCACCATCGTGTCGGTCAACAACTCGCTGTTCTGCGCCGGCATCCTGAACAACGGCGACGAGGCGCAGAAGCAGAAGTACGTGCGCGCGATCGCCGACGGCAGCCACATCGGCGCGTTCGCGCTGACCGAGCCGCAGTCCGGCTCCGACGCCACCGCGATGCGGTGCCGGGCGGTGCGCCAGGACGACGGCAGCTTCGTCATCAACGGCAAGAAGAGCTGGATCACCTCCGGCCCGGTCGCCAAGTACATCGTGCTGTTCGCGGTCACCGATCCGGAGCAGGGTTCGCGCGGTATCACCGCGTTCGTGATCGACACCGACAAGCCCGGCTTCCATCGCGGCAAGACCGAGCCCAAGCTCGGCATCCGCGCCTCGGCCACTTGCGAGATCGAGTTCCAGGACTACGTGGCGACCCCGGACGAGGTCCTTGGCGCGCCGGGCGAGGGTTTCAAGATCGCGATGAGCGTGCTCGACGCCGGCCGCATCGGCATCGCCTCGCAGGCGATCGGCATCGCCCGCGCCGCCTACCAGGCCACCTTGGACTACGTGAAGGAGCGCAAGGCGTTCGGCTCGCCGATCGGCGCGTTCCAGATGACCCAGGCCAAGATCGCCGACATGAAGTGCAAGCTCGACGCGTCGCTGCTGCTGACCCTGCGTGCGGCATGGGTGAAGGGGCAGGGCCAGCGCTTCACCACCGAGGCCGCGGTGGCCAAGCTGACCGCCTCCGAAGCGGCGATGTGGATCACCCACCAGGCGGTGCAGATCCACGGCGGCATGGGCTATTCCAAGGAAATGCCGCTGGAGCGCTACTTCCGCGATGCCAAGATCACCGAGATCTATGAAGGCACTTCGGAGATCCAGCGGTTGGTGATTGCGCGGAATGAGACGGGGTTGCGGTAAGGTTTTCGGGACTCGGGACTCGGGACTCGAAAAGCCTAAGGAAGCTCTGAACAAGCCTCCCCATATCGGCGACACTATCAGGATGTGATCGAGGGCGTGAGACATGACGCAGCTGAGCTTCTCCGACGCCGAGCATGCCGGTAAGCGCAAGCGAACCCGCCGCGAGGTGTTCCTCGCGCAGATGGACCAGGTCGTGCCGTGGAGCGCGCTGCTGTCGCAGATCGCGCCCCACTACCCGAAGGCCGGTGGGGGCCGCCATCCGTATGGGCTGGAGACGATGTTACGCATCCACTTCCTGCAGCAGTGGTATGCGTTGAGCGACCCGGCGATGGAGGAGGCGCTGTACGAGATCGCCTCGATGCGTCAGTTCGCACGGGTGTCGTTGCTGGAGGCGATACCGGATGAGACGACGATCCTCAACTTCCGGCATTTTCTGGAACGGCATGGATTGGCGCCGAAGCTACTGGAGGCGGTGAACCGGCACCTTCAAGGCAAGGGATTGTTGCTGCGACAGGGAACGATCATGGACGCCACGCTCATCGAGGCGCCGAGTTCGACGAAGAACAGCAGCGGCACGCGCGATCCGGCGATGCACCAGACCAAGAAAGGCCAGCAGTGGTTCTTCGGGATGAAGGCGCACGTCGTGGTGGATCGGGACTCGGGCCTGGTGCACACGGTGGTGTCGACCGCGGCGAACGTGGCCGATGTGACGCAGGCGCAGAAGCTGCTGCACGGCCAGGAGCGCGAGGTCTACGCCGATGCCGGGTATACCGGGGCGGACAAGCGCGAGGAACTGAAGGGCAAGCGCCTGTGCTGGAACATTGCCGAGCGGCGGAGCCGGATCAGGGCGCTGCCGGAGGGCGAGTTGAAGACCCTAAGCGAATTCGTCGAGCACCTGATCGCCAAGGTGCGGGCGCGGGTGGAGCATCCGTTCCGGGTGATCAAGCGGCAGTTCGGCCACCGGAAGGTGCGCTATCGGGGGCTGGCCAAGAACGACGCGCAGTTGAACGTGCTGTTTGCGTTGTTGAATCGCCCCGGCTTCTGTAGACACCCCGAAGCCTCATTTTGATCGTTGCTTTTCGAACTCTACCGGAGACAGCCCGTTGTTGTGTCCGTGCTGTCGTCTGGTGTTGTAGAACATCTCGATGTAGTTGAAGACGTCGGACTTGGCTTCCTCCCGCGTCACGTAAATCCTGCGCTTGATGCGCTCGCGTTTGAGGGGCTGAAAGAAGCTCTCGGCGACCGCGTTGTCGTGACAGTTGCCGCGCCGGCTCATGCTGCTGACCAGGCCATGTGCTTTCAGGAAATCTTGCCAGTCGTGCCCAGTGAATTGCGTATCTTGATCCGAGTGCACTAGCAGCCCCGCAGGCGGCTTACGTCGCCATACGGCCATCATCAAGGCTTGCAGCACCACGTCGGTGTGCATCGTTGATTGCATCGCCCAACCCACGATCTTCCTTGAGAAAAGATCCAGCACCACGGCCAGGTACAGTGAACCGCCCCGGGAATCCCGGAGTCTCCATGACTTGAGAAGATGGAGCCATGAGCAGAGCAAGCAAGTTCTCCCCGGAGATCCGGGAACGGTCGCTGAAGATGGTTCTGGAGCACCAGGGCGAGTACGACTGGCAATGGGCGGCGATGGTGTCGGTGTCGGCCAAGGTGGGCTGCACAGCCGAGACGCTACGGGGTTGGGTGAGGCAGCACGAGCGCGACGTTGGCAAGCGCGAGGGGATGACGAGCACCGAGCAAGAGCGCATCAAGGCGCTTGAGCGCGAGGTTCGCGAGCTGCGTCAGGTCAACGAAATCCTGCGCAAGGCGTCGGCCTATGTTGCGCAGGCGGAGCTCGACCGCCCCTTCAAGCGATGAAGCAGTTCATCGATGAGCATCGTGATGTCCACGGGGTCGAGCCGATCTGCACGGTGCTGCCGATCTCCCCGTCGACCTACCACGCGCACGCGGCCAGGATGGCCGATCCGCAGTTGCGCTGCGCACGCGCGAAGACCGACGAGGCGTTGACGGCGCAAGTCCAGCGCGTGTGGGACAAGAACTTCAAGGTCTACGGTGTGCGCAAGGTCTGGCGGCAACTGCGACGCGAATAGTTCGACGTGGCGCGATGCACCGTGCAGCGGTTGATGAAGCGGCAAGGCTTGCGCGGCGTCATGCGAGGCAAGACCGTGCGGACGACGGTGAGCGACCCGAAGGCACCGTGCCCGCTGGATCATGTGAAACGGCGATTCAAGGCCGATCGGCCGAACGCGCTGTGGGTCAGCGATTTCACGTACGTCTCGACGTGGCAAGGATGGGTCTATGTCGCCTTCGTCATCGACGTCTTCGCCCGTCGCATCGTGGGCTGGAAGGCGTCGTCCTCGATGCAGACGGACTTGGTGCTCGACGCGCTCGAACAGGCACTCTACGCGCGCAAGCCGGTCGGCCCGGATCGCCTGATTCACCACAGCGACCGAGGCGTTCAGTACGTGTCGATCCGCTACACAGAGCGGCTCGTGGAAGCCGGCCTGGAGCCCTCGGTAGGCAGCGTGGGGGACTCCTACGACAACGCGCTGGCCGAGACCATCAACGGCCTCTACAAGGCCGAGGTGATCCATCGCACGTCGTCCTGGCGCACGCGCGAGGAGGTCGAGTGGGCCACGCTCAACTGGATCGACTGGTTCAACAACCGTCGATTGCTGGAGCCGATCGGGAATATCCCACCGGCCGAGGCTGAGGCCAACTACTATTCTCACTCCCATGAGTCCGCCATGTCGGCGTGACTCAAACCAAGGGGTCTCCGGGAAACCCGGGGCGGTTCAGGTGGTCCCGGCACCGATCCATGTCGTAGGCCTTGTCGGGGTTCAGTCGACAGACGTGTAAAAATGACTCACAAGATCGGATTTCATCTATTGTATCAGTGATTTATCGGGCATTTCTTGGCAACAAAACTACACCGCCAACGCCAGTTCAATCTCATACGGTTCCGTGATCGGCTCCACGTCAATCAGGTAGTCTCCGACTGAGCCTCAATGAGCCAATAGCTCCTTCAACCATGCGATCTCCTCTTGGTCGAATGCCGGGAAATCTTCCGCTGCGCCTGCGAAGGGGTCCGCATCTTGCTCCAAGAACGCAGCGCTGGACGCTGCCAGGTCGCCGTGCGTCGGCGTGCCAGGATCCGGGAGGCCGCCGATCCTGGTACGCCGGCGTTTTACACCCCAGCTACTGAGGGGGAGCAAAGGCGGTGCATCGCGCTGTTCGGGAACGAATACCTCGGCAGCCTGCTGTGCGGAGGAGCGGTTGACAGAACTCTCTGATCGGGACCGTTTGCGGCTGCTTGCCAGAGTCTGGCCTGCCTGGTGCATTGGGCTGGGCGCGTCCAGTTCACGTTCCAGGGAATCGGCGAATGCATCCAAGGACTCCTGGCCCTGAGTTTGAGCCGAAGCAGAGGGCGGTTTCGCCCCTTTCCTCCCTGATGCTTGAAGCATGCGGTCCCAACGCTGGGAGGCTGGGGGGAGCGTTCCACTGATGGCTTCGAGTTCTGTGACGCCCACACGGCGAAATAGCTGTAACAACCCGTGCCTGCTCATCCCGAATTGCCTCATCGCTTCATCAAATGCTTGCGCTGGGTGAGAGTGGCACTGGAAAAAACTCAGCACGCGAACCACTTGCGCGAGGTCGGCAACCAGATGGGCCGTGCCTTCGGGAACACGGTTATGGACTCTTGTGATCAATGCCGGCGCGTGCGGCAATCCCTTTTTCACCGCATCCAGCGCAGGACGTCCGCCGATGCAAGCCAAGGCGACGAGGCGGTCGTTGGTCAACGCGGCCAAGGCCGGATCAGGGCTGGATAACTGGGCAAAAATACTTTCCAGCGCCTGCGTGCCGCCATCGTGGCTGGCGATGGCCACCACCTGCTCCGGGGTCAGGCCATACTCCTTGCACAGCACCGGCAACAGCCGCTGCACCGTCTCCAGCGCCTGCTTACCGCCATTATGGCTGGCGATGGCCACCACCTGGTTCCGGGTCAGGCCATAGGAGGGCTGGCACAGCACCGGCAACAGCCGCTGCACCGTCTCCAGCGCCTGCTTGCCGCCATTATGGCTGGCGATGGCCACCACCTGGTCCGGGGTCAGGCCATAGGGGGGCTTGCACAGCACCGGCAATAGCCGCTGCACCGTCTCCAGCGCCTGCTTGGCGCCATCGTGGCTGGCGATGGCCACCACCTGGTCCGGGGTCAGGCCATAGGGGGGCTTGCACAGCACTGGCAACAGCCGCTGCACCGTCTCCAGCGCCTGCTTGGCGCCATCGTGGCTGGCGATGGCCACCACCTGGTTCGGGGTCAGGGGATGGGGGGGCTTGCACAGCACCGGCAACAGCCGCTGCACCGTCTCCAGCGCCTGCTTGGCGCCATCGTGGCTGGCGATGGCCACCACCTGGTTCGGGGTCAGGCCATAGGGGGGCTGGCACAGCACCGGCAACAGCCGCTGCACCGTCTCCAGCGCCGGCTTGCCGCCAAAATTGTTGGCGATGGTCACCACCTGCTCCGGGGTCAGGCCATAGGGGGGCTGGCACAGCACCGGCAACAGCCGCTGCACCGTCTCCAGCGCCGGCTTGGCGCCAATATTGTTGGCGATGGCCACCACCTGGTTCGGGGTCAGGCCATAGGGGGGCTGGCACAGCACCGGCAACAGCCGCTGCACCGTCTCCAGCGCCGGCTTGCCGCCAAAATTGTTGGCGATGGTCACCACCTGCTCCGGGGTCAGGCCATAGGGGGGCTGGCACAGCACCGGCAACAGCCGCTGCACCGTCTCCAACGCCTGCTTGCCGCCATTATGGCTGGCGATGGCCACCACCTGGTTCGGGGTCAGGCCATAGGGGGGCTGGCACAGCACCGGCAACAGCCGCTGCACCGTCTCCAGCGCCTGCTTGGCGCCATCGTGGCTGGCGATGGCCACCACCTGGTTCGGGGTCAGGCCATACTCCTGGCACAGCACCAGCAACAGCCGCTGCACCGTTTCCAGCGCCTGCTTGGCGCCATCGTGGCTGGCGATGGCCACCACCTGCTCCGGGGTCAGGCCATACTCCTTGCACAGCACCGGCAACAGCCGCTGCACCGCCTCCAGCGCCGGCTTGCCACCGCCATTGCTGGCGATGGCCACCACCTGCTCCGGAGTCAGGCCATAGGGGGGCTGGCACAGCACCGGCAACAGCCGCTGCACCGTCTCCAGCGCCGGCTTGGCGCCATCGTGGCTGGCGATGGCCACCACCTGCTCCGGGGTCAGGTTATAGGGGGGCTGACACAGCACCGGCAACAGCCGCTGCACCGTCTCCAGCGCCTGCTTGCCGCCATTATTGCTGACGATGGCCACCACCTGGTCCGGGGTCAGGTGCAGGGGGGCGCCAGTCAGCGCATTGCGCGATGCATGCACGGCCTCCACCGCGGTCACGCCACCACGTTTTGCAATCTTGAGGAGTTGGCCTGTGACCAACTGTAACGGTGGAGCTCTCAACTCTTCCGCCACCATGAGCAAGGCCTCCAGGGCCCGTGCGCCCGACCACTGTTTGCCGACGCCAACGATGTCTTCGTGTGCGGCCTCTGGCAATGCCGCAATCATCTCCGAATACCTGGCCGCTATGGTTCCTAACGCTGCCGGGTGTTTGCTGAGCTCAACGATGTGCGCGTGTGTAAACCCATGGCCGACCAATGCGGCGTGGTGCTGCGCCACTGTCGAACGCACCGTCGGTTTGATCTTCTCCTGTTGCTGCTGGCTGTAGCCGAACGTGCTTAGATCCACATCCGCGGCAGGCGAAGCATCGGAGGTTTGCGCAGCACGCCGTGGCCGCTGGGCCGGCTTGGCGCGCGGCGGCCGCGCGGCAGTGACAGCTACGCGCACGGGGGGCTGCGGGTCATCGGCTGCACGCAGAGCCGATTGCACCTCATCCAACTCGCCTGTGGCAGCCTGTGCATGATGAGCGCCGAAGGCAGGCATCGAATCAAAAAACGATGCATCAAAAAGCGACGAATCAACCTGACGTAACAGGTCGCTGAAGCTGCCCGCTGAGAACGCAGGCACGCTTGCAGGGGGCGACGGCAGCTGGGTCCGGGACATCGTCCGCCGAGCGGGCAAGCCATCCAGCGGGCTGCCAGCAGGCGGAGACACCAACCGATCCGCAATGGGCTGGACCGCATCCGGCTGAGATCCGGCCTGAAGCTCGCGAGCAGGACTTGGCGTGCGAGAACGAATGGGATCCATCAGGCATTCCTCTTTCAGAGAACGTCGTCGCTTCGATACTAAGGTCTCTGGTCCCGACGCGGCTTCTCCAAATTCGCATAGCAGGACACAACTTCCGATAATCCTGGCAACCCTCGACTAGCGGGTTTGAGGCGCAGTGGAACAGGAAACTGGACTGGCCAGCCTTTCGTAGACATCCAGTTGCCATAATTGATGGCAATGACCGAGGTGTTTATGGGCAACAGTAAGCAGTACATGGATGAGTTCCGTGCCGAGGCGGAGAGGCAGGTGATCGAGCGTGGCTTCACGGTGGTTGACGTCGCCTCCCGCATAGGGATTCCCAAGCACACGTTGTATGGCTGGGTGCAGGCGGCCAAGAAGACGGTACCGGCCCCTGGAGCCCCGGCCGCGCCGAGCGACTCGGCCGAGATCCGCCGGCTCAAGGCTGAGCTGCGGCGGGTAACCGAGGAGCGCGACATCCTAAAAAAAGCCGCCGCGTACTTTGCCAAGGGGTAAGGGCGAAGTACGCGTTCATGCGCGCGCACGTCCGGGAGTTCCGTCTGGTGGCGATGTGCCGGGTGCTGGACGTGCAACGCAGTGGCTACTACGCCTGGCTGCGCCATGGCGCCAGTACTCGCGAGCGCGAAGATCAGCGTCTGCTGGGGCTGATCAAGCACCACTGGCTGGCCAGCGGCACGGTGTATGGCTATCGCAAGATCACCCTGGACCTGCGCGAGGCCGGCGAGCGCTGCAGCCGGCACCGCGTCCTGCGGTTGATGAAAGCAGAAGGCCTGCGTGCCCAAGTCGGTTACGGCCGCAAGCCACATCATCACGGTGGTCCCGTGGGCGTGGTGACCAATGTGCTCAACCGGGAATTCGCGCCACAGGCGCCGAACAAGGTCTGGGTCACGGATATCACCTACATCAGGACCTACGAGGGCTGGCTGTTCCTGGCGACGGTGATGGATCTGTACTCGCGGCAGATCGTCGGCTGGGCGACGGCGTCGACGATGACCAGCGATCTGGTACTGCAGGCGCTGGTGGCGGCAGCTTGGCGGCGCAAGCCGGGCCCAGGTGTGCTGGTGCATTCGGATCAGGGCTGTCAGTTCACCAGCAGCGACTGGCAGTCGTTCCTGAAAGCGCACCGGATGGTGCCGAGCATGAGCCGACGCGGGAACTGCCACGACAACGCCGTGGCCGAGAGCTTCTTCAGCGTCTTGAAGAAGGAGCGGATCAAGCGGCGGATCTACCCGACACGCGCCGTGGCAGCATCGGACGTGTTCGACTACATCGAGATGTTCTACAACCCGATCCGCCGGCATGGTTCCGCTGCCGGGCTGTCACCTGTAGAGTTTGAAAGGCGCTACGCGCAGAGCCGCAACTGAGTGTCTACGGAACTCTGGCCAGTCCACTTCCCACGCTCGACGCGGAATCGTTCGACGCGCTGATCACTGACCCGCCGTATGCCAGCGGCGGAATCACCGCTGCGGCGCGCGCCCAGTCGCCCTCCAAGAAATACTGCCGCGATGCCGGGCACGCGGACTTCGTTGGCGACGAGCGCGACCAGCGCGCACACCTGCGCTGGATGCACCTGTGGCTATCGGACTGCGCGCGGCTGTTGAAGGACGGCGCGCCCGTGCTGCTGTTCACCGACTGGCGGCAGCTGCCGCTGACCACCGACGCGCTGCAGGTTGCCGGATTCACTTGGCGCGGCATTACGGTGTGGGACAAGACCGAAGGCGTGCGGCCGCAGCTCGGTCGCTTCCGCAACCAGGCCGAATACATCGTATGGGGCAGCAAGGGCCACATGCCGCTGCAGCGCCGCGCACCCGTGCTGCCCGGCGTGATCCGCGAGCCAGTGCGCAAGGCCGACAAGCACCACCTCACTGGCAAGCCCACGGCACTCGTGCGGCAGCTGGTGCGGATCTGCGAGCGCGGTGGACGGATCCTCGATCCCTTCGCCGGCAGCGGCACGACGCTGGTGGCGGCGGCGTTGGAGGGATACCACTGTACTGGCGTCGAGATGACAGAGCATTACGCCACGGTGTCGAGGGTGCGGATACTTGGCGAGAACTGAGTGAATCCAGGGTCGAGCCGTTGCGCGGCTCGGCCGACAGGACCAGTGGAGAATTTGCAGCAAGCGTCTCGGGCCTTACATGGATGATTCCAGTTGTCTACGAAGTGCTCCGTCCCGCGGGTGCCTGCAGGTCTAAGATGCTCATGTCTGGATAGACATCCCGACACTATGCCAAAGGACAATAAAAGATGGAATTTCAACGCTACTTGAAGGGTACCGTGCTCGCACTTGCTGTGGCTGCAGGGAGCATGGCTGTCACTGTGCAGGCCGAGCAAAGCACGACGAAGACGACGACGAGCAGGGTTGTCGAAACGACCTATCTGCCCGGGTCGAAGGAAGTTAAGCAAATCCAGCAGTGGTTGCTGCTGCACTCCGATCCCACAGGCAGAATGGCGGGCGATCCCCAGAACCTCGGAACGGTTACGGTTAAGTACACCGAAGTGATCCCTACCAATGCGACACTGGCAGACATGAATGCTCCGCTGCCGCCTGTGCAGCTTCCTATCTCTGGCCAACCAGGTGCTACCTTCTCCGTGGGATCCTGCGGCGGCGGCGTGAGCCAGTCGTGGACATACATGTGGGTGTCGAACAGTGCCGGTGGGGGCTGGGCGGTCACCGATTACCACTCGTACCGCACGAAGTCGTGTGCTGGTAATCCTCCTCCTGGCGCGTAAGTCTCGAAGGCGCTCCAGACGAGCCCCGAGCATCTTGCTGCGGCGCTTGGCCCCCCTTGGCGCAGCGCCCAAGGCACGCCCCGCCCAGGCCGCGCCGAAGTAGCGCTTTCAGCGAGGGCGCGAAGTGGACCCGATCAAGTAATCGGCCAACCCATCACCAGGCCGCAAAGAAGCCGCCCTACGGGGCGGCTTTTTCGTGGGCGCCTGGCGGGCGGCTGGCCCCGCACGCCCCGAATGCGCGCGCAGTCGGCGCGCCAAGGGGCGTCGACGCCCCGGTCGCGGATAGATCACTATTGGCAGGCGTCAGCTCCTGGCGCGCGCAGTCGTCGCCCCGCCACGCCTGCGGTCTTCATGCGCCGGTTTTTCTGCGCCCCTGCAGCCTTGAGCGGGCGCGCCGCTGCTGTCTCTCAGGACGGTTTTCTTGGGTTCCCGGCCCCTGCGGATCCCTGCGCGGGTGGCCCCTCTGTAACGCCTCCCACGGGGCCATGGCGGCTGCCGGCCCGATAGCCAGAATTTCCAGATGACCATCGGAATGAGGTAACCCAGGTAATTCCGGGGGCGGATGTTGCATCAAGTCATTGATTATAAATCGAAATTACTAAGTTACCTCCTGTGGTAATTTCAGGTAATCCGCCGAGTCGGAGAAGGTGATGTCATTGATTTACAAGGAATTTTTTACATGATCAGATTACCTCTGCAAAAGTAATCCCGTTACCTCCATATTACCCCGAAATTACCTTTAATGAATTATTGTATGTATTTGAAATTACTATAGAAAGTTCCCTTCGTATGGGCAGATTACCTAAATTACCTGTCTCCGATGGTTATCCGAAAAATCGGCATTAGATGGGGCATTGGGCCTGTTCTCTCCCGCGCTCGTTCTCACTGGCGCTTGGCCACGTCGGTGGTTGGCCGCTGTGAATTGGCAAAGTCAGCGCAACTAGGCAAAGAGGATGCAACTCTCACAACACCGCGACGACCTGAAACTGCTGGTCGGCGGGCGGCAGCGCCTGCAGGGCGCCGTGCGCAGCCCGGCCGCCGCGGTCGCTGCAAGCTGACCAGGTCGGCGTCGACGCCGGCGCGGCAGGTGGTGGGTCCGCCGCCTCGGCGTGCTAGCAACACGCTGAATCTGTCAGAAAATGGCAGTTTGGGAGTCCCTATCCGACCCCGGAAAGTTCTATTCTTGAAGAAACTGAGAGGGGGACAGGTCATGCCGAAGCATCCGATATACCTTAACGCGCTCAACGCAATACAGGTTGGCGTGGAGGATTTCAATGATGGCTCCCCACCTCGCCTCTCGTCAGCAGTCCGAAACCTGACAGCCGGCATCTTGCTTCTTTGTAAGGAGAAGCTTCGGCGCTTATCTTCTACAGACGAGATTCTGATTTGGAAACAAATCACGCCTTCCTTGGATGATGATGGGAACGTAATCTTCGAGAAGTCAGGTAGAACGACAGTTGACGTATCTGAGATCATTGCACGCTTTAAATCCTGCGACATTGAAGTGGACGCCAACCTTTTACAGAGGATCACGGAAATCCGGAACCGCGTTGAGCATCACCACGTTGATGATGTTAGTCAGATCCGGGGCGCTTTCGCTGATGGCCTTCTTTTTCTCTCTCAGTTCATGCCAAAGCATTTGGGGGTCGATCCTCAGGAGGAGATCGACGAGAGCGCATGGGCCTTACTTGTGAAAGAAAAGGAGGTCGAAGATCGCCTCAGAGCGAAGTGCAGGGCTTCTTATGCGCAAATCGATGGCCCTGGCCTGCTAACGGATGCTATTGAGCGCGAGGGATGCCCTGAATGTAGCTCCCAGCTTATCAGGCAGACCCAGCCACAAAACACAAATCCATTTGAGGCTCAGTGGGCGTGCAGAGCTTGCGGTTACACTAGCTCTAATCAGGAGTGGCTCGTTCGCATACTTCCCAGCCACTTTGCTGGCGCAAGCTTCTTAGCGGCGAAAGATGGTGGACCTGATCCTCTGGATACCTGCCCCGAATGTGACGAAGAGGCATATGTTCATGAGGAAGAAATGTGCCTCGCCTGCGGCTTCGAGTATGAAGAAAAAAAGTGTCTGGTTTGCTCCGTGCCTCTGGGCCTAGATGAGTATGGCGAATCAATCTGCTCATATCACCGCCATGTCGCAGAGAAGGAGCGAGACCGCTAACAATCATGAGCCAGCTACAGTTCTTCGGTGAGCGTCCGCCCCTCTCACCTTTTCTCCCCCAACGAGCCGCAACGAGGATTCGAAGCGTGCTGACGCCCCTTCGGACAGCTTCTGACTAGGGATGAGACCGGTAAGTGCACTGCGGCCTAGGCCAATTTTTCGAGCGGGCGGCAAGCGTCTTGGGAACCCAGTGGCGTCACTTGGATCGAATTCGAAGCTAGTGTCACCAACTTTGCCAGTGGGTTGCAATACCTTCGCTCGCATCTTGCAGCCCAAGCCTTTGAGAGTGGGCTATACGGTTGCAAAGACTCTGCCAATTGTCAGCCGCTGCTGCAGGCTGACTTCCGGCGCATGGCGTCGACGTCGACGTGTCATTGGCGCACGCGCGCGCAGCTGGTCGCCTTGGCCAGAGTCGGGGTGGGATGAGAGAGGACGCGCTACCGTCGCCGGCGGCGCTTTGGAACGGGCACGTCCGGGTATGAATCGTGCGGCACAGGTGCCGGCGGCGTGTCGAGGTGAAGATTGAGGCGGCTGTACTGCTCGCGGATCCGCTCGTCCCAGCGAGTTGCCCACGCCTCCAGAAATGCGATCGAGCGGACCTGGTCTGGCAGGAAGGCAGTTGCCGTGTGCGTGGTGCTGACGTTGCGTGGACCCGGCAGTGGCTGTTTGCGAGTTGGACGAACAGGCCGATGTTGCGGCCGCCCAGCGTGAGTGCCAGGTCGTCGTCGGTCCATTCTCGCCACGCATAGCCGTCAGGAAGCGCTATGGCGCGAATCTACCGGGGCGGCTGGAAGAAACGGTGATGGAGCTAGCCGAGCAAGGAAGTATCGGTGACCTCGAGCAGGCCGAGATGCGCCATGCGTGCCTCGACTTCGTGTGCGCGCTTCATGTGGGCAGGGTTATGTAAATCGAAGCACTCATCCACGGCGACGATGACAGTTCCCTTGCGGCCGACCGGAATCAGTGCGGCCGCCTCTGGTATGTGCCGCGATTCGACAAGGTGCGGTACGTAGCCCATCCAACCGAGCCAGCGGCGATGCGGGAACAGCTGATGGTCGAACGCATAGGTCTCGAAACCTTCCTCGCCGTTCTGCATCCGCGCGTGCGCGTCGGTGGCGATAAATGTCGCTGGCAGTGCCGCACCCAGCGCTGCAACGCACTGCCGGACGATGCGTGGCGTGTCGCCGGCGGCGAAAGCCTTGGTGGGTTCGTAGATCTGCAGCGTCATGCGCCCAAGCGCAGGCATGTACTTGATCGACGCTCTCCCTGGCGTTAGCCAATCGCTTTCGGTCACCGCGGTAGTTAAGTTGGCCTCGATCGCGCCCGCGTTCGGCGTGTGCGGATATTGCACTTTGTCCTGGGCAGCGTATCGGCTGACACGCTCGATGTACCCGGCCCGGTCAGAGAATGGCATTGGGCCTGCGTCACCCGCACGTGGGTGCTCGACCCATCCGGCGAGAGCGGGATGCACCAGGGCGAGCTGCGCAACCAGCATGGCCAGTTGATCGTAGGCGGCTTCGACATCGGGCGTGCCAGCTGGTATCGATGCGTCGATGAAAGCGCGAATCATGTCGCTCATTTGGCTCACGGTGTGTGGCGGCAGACGCTGCCGAGGGGGCCGAAAAGTGTACGCGCAGCGCGAAAACTAACGAATTCGAGGAAGTGCCATTCGAGATTCGCAGGACTGCCGAGTGTATCGACGTAGGCTTTTTGGTTCACGACCTGCCTTAGCCAGGAGTCAAAGATGCTGGGTGCTTTGACCATCGCCCAGGGCCGCAACTCCCCTGTTCCCGCGTCGATGAACTGCTTGTAGTGCGCCTTCGCCTCGACCGCAGTGCAGGAGGGACGCCAGAAGCCGTCAAAACGAATTGGGCCGTGAAGCCACTCGATCACCGTGATCTCATTCTTGCCACCCAACAATTTTGCCCGGGCGCGATCCAGATTCGTGCCGCCATAGGTGTAGTCGAAATGCTCCGGCGCCGCACGCATGTTCGCGATGCGGAGTTGGTAATCGAAGTCGCCGTACTGCTTGGCCGGGATGGTGTAGTTCGCCGGCGTCGGCATGCCCTGCGCCAGCTTGCACTGATTGCATTCGTTCTGGTTTATGGTATGCGAGCAGTCCGTGTCTTGCGCCCGCACGCGCGGCTCCGCCTTGCTGTCGGTGTTGACGCCGGCCGCTTCTTTCACCTTATTCCAGACCTGGCCGACCGTAGGGCCGCCGTAAGGGTCCGCCTGGGTTGGATCCCACGCTGGCCGGACAACGGGTGGCGGCGGAATCGGAACGGGTACAGCAACCATTTGTGTTTTCCTTCATTGTCCAAGATCGGAAGAGAGCATGCACAGCAAGTCGGCAGCCGTCACGTTGGGGTTGTCCGTTTCCGCAAACCATACGCCGGTGATCGCCTGGTTGCGCAGGCCCGGCGCCCATGCGACGTCGGCTTTCACCCAGCGAACAAGCGTCGGAAGGTGGGTGATGTGCAGCACGTGGACGGCGTGGTCGTAGCTGCTCCGCACCAGGGCGAGCAGCGCCACGTCATCGTGCTTGGCCACCTGCTTTGGGTAGTCGCGTCGGACCTCGGCGGCCAGGCGCGGCAGGAAGGCACCCGGATCAGGCAGGCACAGCTTTGCGTACTGCTCAGGCGTCAGCTGCAGCACGCTCGGCTCCCTCCTGTAGGCGCCGCAGGTCCGCGCGTGCCAGGGTCCATTCCTGGCCCTGCAGCGTGATCTGCCATTCAAGCGCCGGACCGAGCAACTGCAGTTGCTGGTCGACGGTGAGCACGCCGGCGTACCGCAGCCAGGCGCGTGGGTCGAAGAACCGCATCAGGGCGAGGGTGCCGTCAGGCAGCGCGATGTCGAGCTGCGCCTCCAGATGGTCGAACAAGGCGTCGAAGGGTACCTCCGAAGCCAGGCGCGTCAGCCCGGTATTACTTCGTCCCAACTGCGCCAGCCAGGGATCTAGCGTCGGCCTGACCGCGCCGTGCGGCAGTGCCAGCAGCCAGGGCGCAGCCGCGGCATGCTCGGCCTCTGGCTGACGATCGAAGAGCGATCGATGCTGCAGCCCGTCCTTCGCGGCGTGGTATTGCAGCGTGGCCATCCTGTCCGGGCCGCCGGCGCAGTCGATCAGCGCGAACTGATACCAGGTGGTCATGCGCGGCCCAGGAGCGGCGCGCCGGTCGCCGCGCCGGACAGTAGGCATTCAAGGCAGACCCGGGGCTTGTTGGCTAGCAGCGGTGCCAACAGCGGGACTGAAGCTGTCGCAGGCGATTCCGCGGCCGCGCCGCTGCCCTGGTCCACAGAAGTGCGCGATTGCCGCTGGGTGGTGGCGCTGCAGCCGCACGCGAGCCTGGAGCCATCCAGCGCGACCGGCTGGCCGTCGATGACGATCGTGGGGTCGCCATCCACAATCGGAAACGCGCCTTTGTGCAGCGGGCAGACGGCCTTATCGCCCACCCGAGCGACGGGTGCGCCCTCGATATCCGTGTAAGGCGAACCGGTGACGACACGGCCGCCGCTGCTGGTCGGATCGCCGACCACGATCCACATTCGAGCCATTGGCCCTTCCTTTGCCTGCCGCGAATCATCCAGTGGGCAAAGCTGCCACAAGCAGGCCCCTGCCAGCTACCGGTCGGCTGTTATCGTCTACGCAGCGCACCATCCCGCTCGATGGCGTACCGGGAGAATTCGCTGTTGAAGCCAAGCACTGCAACGGCTCGCGGAGCCGTCTCTGGGAAAAATAACCGATGTAACCTATTGATCTAAAAGCTTCGTAGCCCTAACTGTTAATCAGGGGGTCGTTGGTTCGAGTCCAACTTCGGGCGCCAAAAATATCAAGGGCTTGCAAGTCATCCGCAAGCCCTTTTTCGTTGCTCCGGGAATTCAGTTTTTCGCTTGGCATGCCTGACTTGCCGCCGCCCTGGCCAAGCGGGTCCGGCCGGCGTTGTTCACGACCACCTCAGCCAGCAGGCGCCCCTTTCCGCAGATCCTGATGCTGAGGTTGCTGCCGGCGCTGCGGCCGTCCGGCAGAAAGCGCACGGCCTGCCTGCCGCTGTTCGAGATGACAGTGATGGAGGCCGCCGCCGGTGCGGTTTCCAGGCCCAAAATCCTGCTTGGGTCGGTCGGTTGCGCTTGTCGTTCCAGGTCGCGGTAGACCATCCATCCGTGGCTCCAGTCGTTGTCGGCGCGGCATTTCCCGTCGCCACCCGATGGACACACGCTGACCGGCGTGCCGTAGCTGATGGCGCTGCTGCGCGCCAGGGCAAGCTGCGAACTGAGCCGATAGCTGGTGACTGCCAGGCGTTGGCGCATCAGAAGGTCCTGGAAGGCCGGTATGCCGATCGCGGTCAGCACGCAGATCATCGCCATCACGATTGCCAACTGCAGCAATGTGTAGCCTCGAACACTGGATTTCCACATGGGAGTCACCCTTCGATGGGGGCTACCAGTCTCGGTCCCCTTGCGCAGGGGCTTGAATGAGAGGGTTCACCGTTCCCATGTAAGGAATCCTCCCGGCAGTGCGTCAGCCGAGGCTCCTGTACTCACATTCATCCCGAGGCCCGTTCATGTCCGACCGTTTCCAACTCGTATCGCCGTACTCGCCGGCCGGCGACCAGCCGCGGGCGATCGAGAAGCTGGTGGCCGGCTTCGAGGCCGGTCTGGCCAAGCAGACCCTGCTCGGGGTCACCGGTTCGGGCAAGACCTACACCATCGCCAACGTGGTCGAGGCGATCCAGAAGCCGACCCTGGTGATGGCGCCGAACAAGACCCTGGCCGCGCAGCTGTACGGCGAGTTCAAGGCGTTCTTCCCGAACAACGCGGTCGAGTACTTCGTCAGCTATTACGACTACTACCAGCCCGAGGCCTACGTGCCGTCCTCGGACACCTTCATCGAGAAGGACAGTTCGATCAACGAGCACATCGAGCAGATGCGCCTGGCCGCGACCAAGACGCTGCTGTCGCGCCGCGATGCGCTAGTGGTGGCGACGGTGTCCGCGATCTACGGCCTGGGCGCGCCGGAGGACTACCTGTCGTTGCGCCTGATCCTGTCGATCGGCGAGCACATCGAGCAGCGCCAGCTGATCAAGCACCTGACCGACCTGCAGTACACCCGCAACGAATACGAACTGCACCGCGGCACATTCCGCGTGCGCGGCGAAGTCATCGATGTGTTTCCCGCCGAGTCGGACAGCGAGGCGCTGCGCATCGAACTGTTCGATGGCGATGTCGAGCAGCTGACCCTGTTCGATCCGCTGACCGGCGAGACCTTGCGCAAGCTGCAGCGCTACACCGTCTACCCGAAGACCCACTACGCCACCACCCGCGAACGCACGCTCAGCGCGGTGGACACGATCAAGATCGAGTTGAAGGAGCGGCTGGAGCATCTGTACGCGCAGAACAAGCTGGTCGAGGCGCAACGGCTGGCGCAGCGCACCCAGTTCGACCTGGAGATGATGGCCGAGGTCGGCTACTGCAACGGCATCGAGAACTACTCGCGGCATCTCACCGGCAAGGCCGCAGGCGAGCCGCCGCCGACCCTGTTCGACTACCTGCCGGCCGACGCGCTGCTGGTCGTGGACGAGTCGCACGTCACTGTCCCGCAGATCGGCGCGATGTACAAGGGCGACCGCTCGCGCAAGGAGACGCTGGTCGAGTTCGGTTTCCGCCTGCCGTCCGCGCTTGACAATCGGCCGCTGCGTTTCGAAGAATGGGAGGCGCGTTCGCCGCGCAGCATCTACGTGTCGGCCACGCCAGGTCCGTACGAGCTGCGCGAATCGGCCGGCGAGATCACCGAGCTGGTAGTGCGCCCGACCGGGCTGATCGATCCGGAGGTGGAAATCCGCCCAGTCGGCACCCAGGTCGACGACCTGCTGTCCGAGATCGGGCTGCGCGTGGCGTTGGGCGATCGCGTGCTGGTCACCACGCTGACCAAGCGCATGTCCGAGAACCTCACCGAGTACCTGAGCGAACACGGAGTCAAGGTGCGCTACCTGCACTCGGACATCGACACGGTCGAGCGCGTGGAGATCATCCGCGACCTGCGCCTGGGCAAGTTCGACGTGCTGGTCGGGATCAACCTGCTGCGCGAGGGCCTGGACATGCCCGAGGTGTCGCTGGTGGCGATCCTGGACGCGGACAAGGAGGGCTTCCTGCGTTCGACTGGTTCGCTGATCCAGACCATCGGCCGCGCCGCGCGCAACCTGCGCGGCAAGGCGATCCTGTACGCGGACCGGATGACCCGTTCGATGCAGGCGGCGATCGACGAGACCGGGCGTCGCCGCGAAAAACAGGTGGAGTACAACCTCGAGCACGGCATCACCCCGAAGTCGGTGGCGCGGCCGATCGTCGATATCCTGGAGGGCGCGCGCGCCGATGGCGCGGTCGAGACCAAGTCCGGCAAGGGCAAGGGACGCCGGGTGGCGGAGGAGCCGGCCGACTACCGCATGCTGGAGCCGGCCGAGGTGGCGTCGCGGCTCAAGGCGCTGGAGCAGAAGATGTACCAGCACGCCCGCGACCTGGAGTTCGAGGACGCTGCGCGGGTGCGCGACCAGATCAAGAAGCTGCGCGACGCCAGCCTGGTCAGCTAGGCACGAGGCTGGCGGCGTCCTGCCGGCGGCTATTGTTCTTGGCTGCAAGGTGGGCTAAAATTCGCGCCCCTGCAGCGGTATGGCCGCAGCAGCGATGGGCGGTTAGCTCAGCGGTAGAGCACTACCTTGACATGGTAGGGGTCACAGGTTCGAACCCTGTACCGCCCACCAACTCCTAAGGGGTTGGGCACAATGTAAAGCCTTGAAAAGCCCGGATTTTCCGGGCTTTTTTGTGTCTCCAGAAAAATCCTTCAACGACGATGAATACAAGCGTGTTGAACTGGTTTTGCAGAGCCGCTGTCCCGGATTTGTCCCAACGCGCGGCTGCTCCAAGCTCGCCTTGACAGCATGATTCAACAGGATCAACAATCCTTGGTAATGCGCTGGTAGTGTCGACTCCCCGTAAAATTGATCCATCCATAACTAGAGGTCTCCGGGCACACTAGCCACCGAGGAGACCAACGATGCGCAAGAGCAAATTCACCGAGAGCCAGATCGTCGCCACGCTGAAGCAGGTTGAGGGCGGCCGCCATGTCAAGGATGTGTGCCGTGAGCTGGTATTTCCGACGCGACGTACTCCGTCTGGAAGTCCAAGTACGGCGGCATGGAGGCTGCTGACGTGCAGCGCCTTCGCGACCTGGAGACCGAGCACAGCAAGCTCAAACGCATGTACGCCGAGCTCGCCATGGAAAACCATGCACTCAAGGATGTCATCGCAAAAAAGCTGTAGACCCGGCGCACAAACGCCCGCTTCTTGCCTGGCTCATCGAGCAGCATGGCTGGAGCGAGCGCCGGGCCTGTACGGTCGTTGGCGTGGCTCGCTTCCCTAAGGGCTCAAAACAAAAAAGCGGCCGATCCGGCCGCTTTTTTGTTGCGTGCAGTTCAACCTCTCTTAAAAATTCAGCGCTCTGACTCGAGTCCCGAGTCCCGACAACAGCCTCACCGATCCGGCTGATGCCGGTTCTGCCCTTCCTGCTGGATCGCCACGTATTCCTTCGACGGTTCGTCCAGCTTGTCGCCGAGCATGCGCCGCACCACCACGAAGAATAGCGGGATGAACAGCACGCCGAGCAGGGTGGCGAACACCATGCCGCCGATCACGCCGGTGCCGATCGAGTGGCGCGCGTTGGCGCCGGCGCCGCTGGAGATCGCCATCGGCAGCACGCCGAGGATGAACGCGAACGAGGTCATCAGGATCGGACGGAAGCGCAGGTGCGCCGCCTCGGTGGCCGCCTCGCGCAGGGTCTTGCCCGCCGCACGTTGTTCCACCGCGAATTCCACGATCAGGATCGCGTTCTTCGCCGCCAGGCCGATCACTGTGATCATGCCGATCTTGAAGTAGATGTCGTTCGGCAGGCCGCGCAGTAGCGAGAAGGTGATCGCGCCGAGCACGCCGATCGGCACCACCAGCAGTACCGACACCGGGATCGACCAGCTCTCGTACAGCGCCGCCAGGCACAGGAACACCACCACGATCGACAGCACCAGCAACAGCGTAGCGCTGTTGCCGGCGATGATCTCCTGGTACGACATACCGCTCCAATCGAAGCCGAAGCCCGGCGGCAGGTCGTTGTTGACGATCTCCTCCATCGCGCTCATCGCCTGGCCGGAACTGCCGCCCGGGGCCGGGTTGCCAACCACGTTGACCGCCGAATAGCCGTTGTAGCGGCTCAGCGACGGCGAGCTGTAGATCCAGTTCGACTTCACCACAGTGCTCAGCGGGATCATCTGCGGCAGGCCGTCGCTGTCGGTGGCGCTGCTGCTGGGCACGTAGAAGTTGCGCAGCGACTCCGGACCGGTGCGGAACGGCGCGTCGGCCTGCATGTTGACGCGCTTGATGCGGCCTTCGTAGAAGAAGTCGTTGACGTACACCGGCGCCAGCATCATCTGGATCGACTGGTAGATATCGCTGACCGAAAGGCCCATCGACTGCGCCTGCACCCGGTCCACGCTCAGCTGCAGCTGCGGCGCGTTCTCCAGGCCGTTGGGGCGGACCCCGGCCAGCGCATCCTGGCGCGCGGCGGCCTTGCCGAGCAGGATGTTGCGCGCCTGCATCAGCGCCTCCTCGCCAGCGCCGGTGCGGTCCTGCAGCCACATGTCGAAGCCGCCGAACTGGCCCAGACCGTTCACCGTGGGCAGGTTGACCACGAAGATCTGCGCGCCCTTGATGCCGTAGAACATGCCGTTCAACTGCCCGATCAGGTCGGTGGCGGTGACGTCGCGGTCGGCCCACGGCTTGAGCCGGATGAAGCCCATGCCGACGTTCTCGCCGCGGCCCAGGAAACTGAAGCCGGCCACCTGCAGCATGCCTTCCACGGCCTTCTGCTGCTGCAGCACGCCGCGCATCTGCGTGAACACGTCGTTGGTGCGGGCCTTGGTCGCGCCCGGTGGCAGCTGCACGATCGCCAGCGCGAAGCCCTGGTCTTCCTCGGGCAGGAAGCTGCCGGGCATGCGCGTGAACAGGAAGCCGCACAGCACCACCAGCAGCGCGAACACCGCCATCCAGCGCGGCGCGCGGCCGATGGTGCTGCCGACCGCGCCGACGTAGCGGTGCGCCAGCTTGTCGTAGTACTTGTTGAAGGTGCGGTACACCCAGTTCGGGTTCTCATTGTGGGTGGCCTTCAGGAACGCCGCGCACAGCGCCGGGGTGAAGCTCAGCGCCAGGAACGCCGAGAACCCCATCGCCATGGCGATGGTGATCGCGAACTGCTTGTAGATCGCGCCGGCTGCGCCGGGCTGCATCGCCGAGGGGATGAACACCGCCGCCAGCACCACGGTGATCGCCACCACCGCGCCGGTGATCTGGGTCATCGCCTTCTGCGTGGCCGCCTTCGGCGCCAGGTGTTCTTCGGACATGATGCGTTCGACGTTCTCGATCACCACGATCGCGTCGTCGACCACGATGCCGATCGCCAGCACCATCGCGAACAGGGTCAGCTGGTTGATGGTGAAGCCGATCACCCACATGCCCAGGAAGGTACCCAGCAGCGCCACCGGGATCACAAGGGTGGGGATGATGGTGGCGCGGAAGTTCTGCAGGAACACCAGCATCACCAGGAACACCAGCACGATCGCCTCGGCCAGGGTCTTGAGCACTTCCTCGATCGAGATCCGCACGAAGGTGGTGCTTTCGTACGGGGTAAACCAGCTCACCCCCTGCGGGAAGCTCGGCTGCAGCTCGTCCATCTTGGCCTTGACCGCCTCGGACACGCTCAGCGCATTGGCGCCGGGCAGCAGCTGGATCGCGAACGCGCCGGTCGGCTTGCCGTTGTACTGGGTGTCGAAGCCGAAGCTGGTCGGGCCGAACGCAACCCGCGCCACGTCCTTCAGCCGCACCACGCTGCCGTTGCCGTCCGCGCGCAGGATGATGTTCTCGAACTGCTCGGGCGAGCTGAAGCGGCCTTCGGCGGTGACCGTGGCGGTGAACGACTGCCCGGACGGGGCCGGATCGGAGCCGATCGAGCCGGCGGCGAACTGCACGTTCTGCGCGCTGATCGCGTTGTACACCTGGCTCGGGGACAGGTGATAACCCTGCAGCTTTTCCGGGTTCAGCCAGATGTCCATCGCGTATTCGGCGCCGAACTGCTGGGTGCTGCCGACGCCGGGCACGCGCGAGATCTGCTCCAGCACGCGCGAGCCGACGATGTCGTTGAGCGCGCTGCGGTCGATCGACGGGTTGTCCAAACGCAGCGCGATCACGCTGAGGAAGCCGGCGTTGGCCTTGGCCACCACCACGCCCTGCGCGGTCACTTCCGAGGGCAGGCGCGGCGTCGCCAGCGACACCTTGTTCTGCACCTGCACCTGGGCGATGTCGGCATTGGTGCCGGTCTCGAAGGTCAGGGTGACGGTGGCGGTGCCGCTGGAGGAGGACGAGGAGCTGAAGTACAGCAGGTGATCGATACCGGTCAGCTGCTGCTCGATCACCTGGGTGACCGAGCGTTCGGTGGTGTCGGCGCTGGCGCCGGGGTAGGTCGCGGTGACGGTGACCTGCGGCGGCGCGATCGAGGGATAGGATTCGACGCCGAGGTTGAGGATGGCGATCACGCCGCTGAGCGAGATCAGGATCGCCACCACCCAGGCGAAGACCGGGTGTTCGATGAAGAACTTAGGCATGGCGGGGGTCCGTTACTGCTGCTCGGGCTTGGAATCGGCCGCGGCGGCCGGCGTGTCGCCGCTCGCTGCGCCCTGCGGTTGGCCGGCGGCCTTGTCCTGCGACGCGGCGGCAGCGGGCGCTTGGCCCTGCGGCGCGGCGCCGCCCGGCGCCTGGCCCGCTGCGTCCGGGGTCCACGGCGTGGTCTTGGCCGGCGCGCCTTCCTTCGCCTTCTGCAGGCCGGAGACGATGATCTGGTCGCCGCCGGCCAGGCCGGAGCCGACGATCCACTTGCCTTCCTGCTGGCCGACCGTGACCACATCCTTGCGCAGCACCTTGCCGTCCTTGCCGACCACCAGCGCGTAGGCGCCCTTGGCATCGCGCTGGATCGCCTGCTGCGGGATCAGGTAGGCGTTATTGCGCTGTCCCAGGTTGGCGGCGAAGCTGACGAACGCGCCGGGCAGCAGCACCCGGTCCGGATTGGGCAACAGGGCGCGCAGGGTCACCGAGCCGGTGCTCGGATCCACCGCGGTGTCGGAGAAGTCCAGCGTGCCGGATTGCGCATAGATGCTGCCGTCGCCGAGCTTGACCTGCACGGTCGATTTGCCCGCGTCGTTCAGTGCCACGTTGCCCTGGGTCTGCGCCTGGCGCAGCTGCGCCAGTTCGTCCGAACTCATCGAGAAGTTCACGTACAGCGGGTCGAGCTGGTCGATCGTGGTCAGCAGGGTGGTGTCGCCCTGGCCGACCAGCGCGCCTTCGGTGACCTGCTGCTTGCCGGCGCGGCCGGCGATCGGCGCGGTGACGGTGGCGTAGCCCAGGTTGATACGTGCGCTTTCCACCGCCGCGCGCGCCTGCTGCACCGAGGCGGCTGAGGTGCGCTCGGTGGCTTCGGCGCTGTCCAGGTCGGACTTGGACACGTAGGCCTGCGGCGCCAGGCTGCGCGCACGGCCTGCGGCGACCTTGGCGTTGGCGTAGGTCGCTTCGGCCGCGGCCAGCTGGCCCTGCGCCGAGGCGAGCGAGGCGCGCAGCGGCGCTGGGTCGATCTGGAACAGCGGCTGGCCTTCCTTCACGTCGGTGCCTTCGGTGTACAGGCGCTTCTCCAGTACCCCGGCCACGCGGGCGCGCACGTCGGCGCTGCGGTACGCGGACAGGCGCCCGACCATGTCGCGCTGCAGCGGCAGCGTCTGCGGCCTGGCTTCCAGCACGCCCACTTCCGGCGGCGGCATGGCCTGCGGTTCCTCTTGTTTCTTGCAGGACGCCAACACCACCACGACGGCGCAGGCCAGGGCGAGGGAACGCAACGGGGAGGTCATCGGGTGGTACTCCGGTCTGGTGTTGAAAACGAAAGGGAGGCGGGGGTGGGCGCGGCGAACGCGCGCAGGAAACCATCGACGGCGAATTCGGCCCAGGCGCGCTGCGCGGCGGCGTCGCTGCGATGGGCGGTATGGAAGCGTTGGCGCTCGAAATCCATGCCGACGATCATGCTCAACAGCAGTTCGGCCATGCAGTGCGGATCGTCATGGCGCAGCTGGCCGGCGGCCACCGCCAGTTGCAGGCGTTCGCTCAGGCGCTGCATCAGCGCCTGCGCGCTGTCGCGGAACAGCGCGCGCACCTGCTCGGGGAAATGCCGCGCTTCGGCCGCGATCAGCTGGCAACTCTGCAGCACGCGCGGCTCGGACAGTTGTTCCAGGTGCTCGCGGGCGAAACGCAGCAGGCTGCTGCGCAGTTCGCCCTTCGCCGGACCCAGGTGGGTGGCACTCAGTTCGGTATGGTCCTGGATCACCCGCTGCAGCAAGTCCTGCTTGCTGCGGTAGCGGCTGTAAAGGGTCTGCTTGGAGCAGCCGGCGCGGGCGGCCACCGCCTCCATGCTCAGGCGCATGCCGGCTTCGGCCAACAGTTCGCGTACAGCGGCATACACGCGCTGATCGCGCGCCTGGGACTGGCGGAGCGGGGCTGGGGAGGCGGTCATTGAATTTGGACTATACCGTCCAGTTTAGAATTAGAACAGCCTTGACAGCAGCGCGCCGATCGCAGCAGGTCGCGACATGGGCGACGCTCTGCCGCAACCGGTGATGGCGGCGTGACGGCGGCGCCCGCGCGCGGTTGCCGGATGTGGCGTGTGGTGTCGCTGCCCATCCCGGTTTGCGCCATGCAGCAAGGGAGTTGCACACGTCACCGGTACAATTCTGGCTTTCCCAATGAGCATCGTTGTTGCTCCCCGTCATGAAACCCAAATCAGACGCCTCCCGTTCCAGCACGTCCTCGGCCGGATCCTCCAGCAAGTCCGCGTCCAAGCCCGCTCTCCCCTCGTCCAAGTCCGCCAAGGCGGCCAAGGCCGCCCCGGTTGCCGCCAAGCGCACCGCGCCGCGTGCGGCCGCCACGGCGCGGGCCAGCGCTGCAGTGCCGGCCGCGGCCGCTGGCGGCTTCAGCCTGGAGCCGGTGTATGCGGCGCTGCGCCAGCGCTATCCGAGCGGCCGCCAGGCCGAGGCACAGCTGTTCGCCGAGGAGTTCTACAAGCGCATGGAGGAGGACGAGTTCCCCCACCACAGCGCGCAGGAGTGGGCGGCGCTGGCGGCGTCGATGCTGGAGTTCGCGCGCAAGCGCAAGCCGGGCACGGTCAATGTGCGGGTGTTCAATCCGAGCCTGAAGCAGGACGGCTGGGAGTCCTCGCGCACGGTGCTGCAGATCGTCAACGACGACATGCCGTTCCTGGTCGATTCGGTGAGCATGGCGCTGTCGGAGCTGGGCATCGGCGTACACGTGCTCGGCCACCCGGTGCTGCGCATGAGCCGCGACAAGGCCGGCACGCTGGACACGGTCGGCGAGGGCAAGCCGGAATCGCTGATGTTGCTGGAGATCGACCGGCAGCCGCCGGAGGACATGCCGCGGGTGGACGCGGCGATCCGGCGCATCCTCGGCGAGGTGCGCAACATCGTGCGCGACTGGAGCGGCATGCGCGAAAAGATGCTGACCCTGGCCGACGACCTGACCACGCGGCGCTTGCCGGTGGACGACAAGGGCCGGCGCGAGGCGCAGGAGTTCTTGCGATGGGCCGCGGCCGACCACTTCACCTTCTTCGGCTACCGCGAGTACCGGGTCGAGAAGCAGGGCGGCGAAGACGTGCTGGCGCCGCTGGAGGACAGCGGCCTGGGCCTGCTGCGCGGCCACGACAAGTCGCCGTCGCGGCCGGTGCGCACGCTGGCCGCGCACGGCCTGAGCGAATCGGGGATCAAGGAAGCGCTGATCCTGACCAAGACCAATGCGCGCTCGCGGGTGCACCGCAGCGGCTACATGGACTACATCGGCGTGCTGGAATTCGACGCCAGGGGCCGCATCGTTGCCGAGCAGCGCTTCCTCGGCCTGTTCACCTCCAGCGCTTACAACCGCCGGCCGTGGGAGATCCCGTTGGTGCGCGAGCGCTACGACTACGTGATGCGCAGTTCCGGGCTGACCCCGAGCAGCCACAGCGGCAAGGCGCTGCGTCACATCCTGGAGACGCTGCCGCGCGAGGAGCTGTTCCAGTCCAACGAGGAAGAGCTGTACCGCACCGCGATGGGCATCCTCGGCCTGCAGGAGCGGGTGCGCAGCCGCCTGTTCCTGCGCCGCGACAAGTATGGCCGCTTCATTTCCGCGCTGGTCTACCTCCCGCGCGAGCGCTTCAACACCGACGTGCGCCTGCGCATCGAGGCCTTGCTGAAGGACGCGCTGCACGGCGAATACATCGACTCCAGCGTGGTGCTGGGCGAATCGCTGCTGGCGCAGCTGCACCTGATCGTGCGGCCCAAGCCGGGCGAGGCGCTGGAATTCGACACCACCGAACTGGAAGCGCGCCTGGCGCATCTGCTGCGCAACTGGCAGGACGACCTGCGCGAGGCGCTGGTCGCCAGCCGCGGCGAGCGCGACGGCCTGCGCCTGGCGGCCAACTACGGCCGCGCGCTGCCGGCCGGCTACATCGAGGAATCGACCGCGCAGATCGCCGCGCGCGACGTCGAGCGCCTGGCCGCGCTGCGCGGTCCCGACGACCTGCACCTGAGCCTGCAGTCGCTGCGCCGCGACGGCGCCGACAGCCTGCGCCTGAAGCTGTACCGCCAGCGCGACGACCTGCCGCTGTCGGACGTGCTGCCGATGATGGAGAACCTGGGCCTGCGGGTGATCTCCGAGCGCCCGTACCGGCTGACCGTGGACGGCACGCTGCTGTACATCCAGGACTTCGAAGTGGAGCCGCTGGCCGGCAGCATCGACGTCGAACGCGCCGACGCGCCGCTGTGCGAGGCGTTCGTGCGCATCTGGCGCGGCGATGCCGAGAACGACGGCTTCAACCGCCTGATCGTCGGCGCCGGCCTGGGCTGGCGCCAGGTGGCGATCCTGCGCGGCTACTGCAAATACCTGCTGCAGACCGGGGTGCCGTTCTCGCAGGCCTACGTCGAAGAGACCTGCACGCGCTATCCGCTGCTGGCACGGCTGCTGGTGGAACTGTTCGAAGCGCGTTTCGATCCGGCCACCGGCAACGAGAGCAAGGCGCAGATCGCCGACGGCCAGGCCGCGCTGACGGCGCAGCTGCACCTGCTGGCGGCCGGCGACGAAGGCGCGCTGAAGGCGCTGCAACCGGTGATCGACGCGCGCCGCGGCGACCGCGATGCGCAGCTGGAGGCGGCCAATGCCGCGCTGCTGAAGCTGTTCGACCAGGTCGCCAGCCTCGACGAGGACCGCATCCTGCGCAGCTTCAAGGGCGTGATCGAAGCGACCCTGCGCACCAGCTACTACCAGACCGGCAAGGACGGCGGCCTGGGCCACTGCATCAGCTTCAAGCTCGATTCGGCCAAGGTGCCGGAGCTGCCCAAGCCGCGCCCGTACCGCGAGATCTTCGTGTACGGCCCGCGCGTGGAAGGCGTGCACCTGCGCTTCGGCGCGGTGGCGCGCGGCGGCCTGCGCTGGTCGGACCGGCGCGAGGATTTCCGCACCGAGGTGCTGGGCCTGGTCAAGGCGCAGATGGTCAAGAACACGGTGATCGTGCCGGTCGGCGCCAAGGGCGGCTTCTTCTGCAAGCGCTCGCCGGTCGGCGGCGACCGCGACGCGGTGCTGGCCGAAGGCATCGCCTGCTACAAGCTGTTCATCCAGGGCCTGCTCGACATCACCGACAACATCGTCGGCGGCAAGATCGTGCCGCCGCCGCAGGTGGTGCGCCACGACCAGGACGATCCGTACCTGGTGGTCGCCGCCGACAAGGGCACCGCCACGTTCTCCGACATCGCCAACGGGCTGGCGATCGACCACGGCTTCTGGCTCGGCGACGCGTTCGCCTCCGGCGGCTCGGTCGGCTACGACCACAAGGGCATGGGCATCACCGCGCGCGGCGCCTGGGAGTCGGTCAAGCGCCACTTCCGCGCGCTGGGCCGCGATTGCCAGAGCCAGGACTTCAGCGTGGTCGGCATCGGCGACATGTCCGGCGACGTGTTCGGCAACGGCATGCTGCTGTCCAAACATATCCGCCTGCTGGCCGCGTTCGACCACCGCCACATCTTCCTGGATCCCACGCCTGACCCGGCCGCCTCGTTCGCCGAGCGCGAGCGCCTGTTCAAGCTGCCGCGCTCCAGCTGGGCCGACTACGACGCCACGCTGATCAGCGTCGGCGGCGGCCTCTATCCGCGCACGCTGAAGTCGATCGAGATCAGCGCGCCGGTGCGCGAGGCGCTGGGCCTGGAGGCGGGGGTCAAGCAGCTCTCGCCCAACGAGCTGATGAACGCCATCCTCAAGGCGCCGGTGGACCTGTTCTGGAACGGCGGCATCGGCACCTACGTCAAGGCCGCCAGCGAGAACCATGGCGACGTCGGCGACCGCGCCAACAACGGCCTGCGCGTCAACGGCGGTCAGTTGCGCTGCAAGGTGGTGGGCGAGGGCGGCAACCTGGGCCTGACCCAGCTCGGCCGCATCGAGGCCGCGCAGGTCGGAGTGCTGCTCAACACCGACTTCATCGACAACTCGGCCGGCGTGGACACCTCCGACCACGAAGTCAACATCAAGATCCTGCTCAACGACGTGGTGCAGGCCAGGAAGCTGAGCGTGGCGGCGCGCAACACGCTGCTGGCGTCGATGACCGGCGAGGTCGCCGAGCTGGTGCTGTGGGACAACATCCGCCAGAACCAGGCGCTGAGCCTGATGGAGCGGATGAGCGTCAAGCGCCTGGGCTCCAAGCAGCACTTCATCCGCACCCTGGAAGCGCAGGGCCTGCTCGACCGGCAGATCGAATACCTGCCCTCGGATGCGGAGATCTCCGCACGCAAGGCGCGCGGCCAGGGCCTGACCCGGCCGGAGCTGGCGGTGTTGCTGTCGTATTCCAAGCTGGTCGCGTTCCAGCAGCTGCTGGAATCGGACATCCCCGAGGATCCGTACCTGTCCAAGGAGCTGCAGCGCTACTTCCCGCAGCCGCTGCAGAAGAAGTACGCCGATGCGATGGAGCGGCACCGGCTGAAGCGCGAGATCATCGCCACCGCGGTCACCAACACCACCATCAACCGCATGGGCGCGACCTTCCTGATGCGCATGCAGGAAGACACCGGGCGCAGCATCGGCGAGGTCGCCAAGGCGTACACGATCAGCCGCGAGACGCTGGACGCGCGCGCGCTGTGGACGCAGATCGACGCGCTGGACGGGCAGGTGCCCGAGTCGGTGCAGATCGATGCGCTGGAAGTGATCTGGAAGCTGCAGCGCGCGTTCGTGCGCTGGCTGCTGTTCCGGCCCGGCCCGATGCCCGGCATCACCGCGGCGGTGGAGCGCTACCACGAGCCGTTCAACGACATCCGCGTCGCCTCCGGCGTGCTGTCGGACTCGCAGCGCCCGCTGTACGAGGCGCTGGTGCAGGAATGGCAGGACAAGGGCCTGCCGCCGGCGCTGGCGCAGCAGCTGTCGGAACTGCGCTTCCTGGAGCCGGCGTTCGACATCATCGAGATGGCGCGCACCCGCAAGCTCAAGCCGGTGGAGGTGTCGAAGGTGCACTTCCGCCTGGGCGAGGCCTTGCAGCTGCCGTGGATCTTCGAGCAGATCGACGCGCTTGAGGTCAACGGCCGCTGGCATGCGGTAGCCCGTGGCGTGTTGCGCGACGAACTGGCCAAGCACCACAGCGCGCTGGCCGGACAGGCGTTGGCGTTGCCGGGCGGCAATGCCGAGGCCAAGGTGCAGCAGTGGTTGCAGCGCGACGACAGCAGCCTGCGCTTCACCTTGAACATGCTGCAGGAACTGTCGGCGCAGAAGGCGCTTGACTACCCGACGGTGTCGGTGGCGGTGCAGCGTCTCGGGCAGCTGGCGGCGCACGGCGTGTGACGTCACACGGAGCTTGACCCAACCGTTTGCGGCGCAAACGGTTGGCGCCGCCGCGGGCCACGCAGCCTGTCCCCCGCGGCTTCGCCGCGCCCCGCTTAAGGACTGGGCGAGCCAGATCACCGACTTCCCCGATGACCGGTCAGAGGCGGCGATTGCGCATGAGATAACGGATAAGGCCAAAGCCGCATACAAGCGCGGCAAGATGCTGGAGAAGTGGCGGAAGATGATGGAAGCGTGGGTGGACTGGCCAGAGTTCCGTAGACACTCAGTTGCGGCTCTGCGCGTAGCGCCTTTCAAACTCTACAGGTGACAGCCCGGCAGCGGAACCATGCCGGCGGATCGGGTTGTAGAACATCTCGATGTAGTCGAACACGTCCGATGCTGCCACGGCGCGTGTCGGGTAGATCCGCCGCTTGATCGGCTCCTTCTTCAAGACGCTGAAGAAGCTCTCGGCCACGGCGTTGTCGTGGCAGTTCCCGCGTCGGCTCATGCTCGGCACCATCCGGTGCGCTTTCAGGAACGACTGCCAGTCGCTGCTGGTGAACTGACAGCCCTGATCCGAATGCACCAGCACACCTGGGCCCGGCTTGCGCCGCCAAGCTGCCGCCACCAGCGCCTGCAGTACCAGATCGCTGGTCATCGTCGACGCCGTCGCCCAGCCGACGATCTGCCGCGAGTACAGATCCATCACCGTCGCCAGGAACAGCCAGCCCTCGTAGGTCCTGATGTAGGTGATGTCCGTGACCCAGACCTTGTTCGGCGCCTGTGGCGCGAATTCCCGGTTGAGCACATTGGTCACCACGCCCACGGGACCACCGTGATGACGTGGCTTGCGGCCGTAGCCGACTTGGGCACGCAGGCCTTCTGCTTTCATCAACCGCAGGACGCGGTGCCGGCTGCAGCGCTCGCCGGCCTCGCGCAGGTCCAGGGTGATCTTGCGATAGCCATACACCGTGCCGCTGGCCAGCCAGTGGTGCTTGATCAGCCCCAGCAGACGCTGATCTTCGCGCTCGCGAGCACTGGCGCCATGGCGCAGCCAGGCGTAGTAGCCACTGCGTTGCACGTCCAGCACCCGGCACATCGCCACCAGACGGAACTCCCGGACGTGCGCGCGCATGAACGCGTACTTCGCCCTTACCCCTTGGCAAAGTACGCGGCGGCTTTTTTTAGGATGTCGCGCTCCTCGGTTACCCGCCGCAGCTCAGCCTTGAGCCGGCGGATCTCGGCCGAGTCGCTCGGCGCGGCCGGGGCTCCAGGGGCCGGTACCGTCTTCTTGGCCGCCTGCACCCAGCCATACAACGTGTGCTTGGGAATCCCTATGCGGGAGGCGACGTCAACCACCGTGAAGCCACGCTCGATCACCTGCCTCTCCGCCTCGGCACGGAACTCATCCGTGTACTGCTTGCTGTTGCCCATAAACACCTCGGTCATTGCCATCAATTATGGCAACTGGATGTCTACGAAAGGCTGGCCGGTCCAGCCCGGCGATTACCAGAAGGCCACGCAGCGCATCTGGCACACGCCGCAGCAGGTGAGCTACATCGGTCTGCCGGTGCGCTGAGCGGGCGGGCGCCAGGCGCACAGCCGTCGATGGCGGCGCCGGCGCGGCAGTCTGGCGGCCGCACTGCACGCGGCCGCCAGACCGGCGTGGCGGCGGCCGCTCGCTTGGCCGGCATGCCGTGGCACACCGCGCAGGGTCACCGGTGGCGAACCGCCGGTGACCGTCGCAGCGCGCTCGCTGCCGTCTCGGGCAGGGCTACACTGGCGGTATCGGCGCTGCGTGCGTTGCCGGAGGCGCCTGCGATGCCTGCGATGTCTGCGATGCCGGCGGTGGCGGCAACGGCACATGCAGATCCTGATACGGAATGCGCTCATCCAAGGGCGGCTCGCCATAGCCGAGTTTGCGCACCACGCTCGGAACCGATTCGAACATCGCGTTCATGCCATCGACGATAACTGTGCCGAGTCGGTGTAGGAAATTACGCTGCTGGCCGAGCTTCTCGTGTAACTCTTCTGGGCTGATCGTGCGTTCTCCGGCATCCATCTGTTGGCTGGCACGCATGAGAATGGCCTGCGCGACACGTGCGTGCTTGGTATCGTGGGAATCGAAGACCTTGGGGATAGTGACGCGGCTGCTCAGGGCAAGCGCGTTGAGCGCGATTGCCTCGATCGGATTGAACACGGTGCTGCGGAAGATGCGCAAGACCCGTTCCGACAGCAGTCCGGTCGCCTTGTCGCCGGCGATCAACGGGATCAGGCCGACCATCGCGGCCACGCCCATGGATTTCACCGCCGTGCTTTCGCCTGGCCCGATCTCCAGCGCATGCTTGGTCATCTGCTCGACCGTTTGCCGCGCCGAGGCTGCGTCGGCAGGCGCCGCGAGCATGCCCGCTCTCATGCTCTGGAACAGGCCAGCGCGCAGGTGTTCCTCGTTTTCCTTCACTTCGGGCGGAATCCCCGAGGCTGAGCCGAAGATGGCCGCTTCGGTCGTCAGCACGTTGGCGGCAAGGTCCGCCGGCCGTGACTTGAAGCCGGCGTATTGCAACAGGTTGTTGGGAAAGGAAAGTACCGAGGAAATCGCGCCGGCCGTGGTGGCCTTGCGCAGCAAAGCGCTCAGCGGTTCGCTCTCGCCTTTCATGCGCTGCATGATGGACAGCACGCACATCGTGTCCAATGTCTCGATCAGCATGGGCGGGACCGAATCGATGCCTGCCAATTGCAGCGCATGCTTGCTCGGCGAATAGTGGGCGCCGAAGACGGTGTCCTTCAGCGCCTGCGCCGCTTTCAATTCCCACAGCGAGCCGAGTCCGCTGCTCGCGGCAAGGCTGCCCAACAGCCCGATTGGATCCGTCTCTTTCTTGGTGGCGGCGTGCAGCAGCGACTGCGCGCCCAGGCGCACCAGCAGATCGCGGTCGCAGCGGACGCGTTGGTTGACGTTCACCTCCAGAACGTCGTCGTTGCAGTGGATGCTGGGGGCATGCAAGGCCAGGAACTGTGCTGCAGTCAACGCTTCGCCGTCGTGGGAGATCTGTGCATTTTCCCCAAACGCGTTTGCGCCTTTTTCGATGGCTTTTTGCAACACGGCAATATGAATGTCTCCCTTGACATCATCGTAAACGCGCGCACCCGACGGATCCGTGGGGGAAAGCAGATTCGCGTGCTTGACCATGAAGGCGTCCTTGAACGCTTCCAGCGCGTCCTCGAGGTCAGGGTGAGCGCATATTTCCAATGTCGTGGGGGCATCGGGATTACTTGCGATCCGCGCTTGCAGCGGCTCGTTGGCTTGCGCGAACGACAGCAATGCATGGATGACCGGATCGTCGGAAACCAGCCTTCGATTCTCCAAACGCACCGCGCCGGCATGCAAGGTTTTGCCCGCAACCGCATCAGCGGATACTGGCTGCAGCGATTGCTGTGCTTCGGCCGAGGCGGCGCGGCCGCTGGCCGTGTTCGCCGAGGTTGTGGCGTTCGTGGCTTGCTGGCCCTTCAAGCCGCGACGCGGCGGCCTGCTTAGCACTGCGACGGGCAGGTCAGTATGGATGTTGCCCTGTTCCAGGTCGGGCTGCGATGCGTTCGCATCGGTGTGCGGATGCTGCGCCGGCGTGATCAGCGGAGTGAGCAAGGATGAGTTTATCGATGGGGACGGATGCATGATTTTTTAGTATCCATAGAAAGTATTTGGAGCGTTTGGATAAACGCGATGCGCATCTTAGTAGCGGGTCTGGAATGCAATGGCGCGATTCCGAAGCGACGCTGCCCTATGCGAATTCGGCGCCGGATTTGTCTGCTCAGCTAACCAGCGCGCGCAATGGCCGAACGAAGCCAGTCACGTTCATGATCGGCGCGCATCGTCGCGTGTTCCTCGCAGAGCACGCATGCGCGCGGTCTGTTACATCGCCGCGCGCCGGTTCGCGCGTGCTGCTGGATATCGACTCGTTTCCGCAAACGGCATGGTCGCGCGGCCGCAGCCTGCTGCAGCGCGCGGGCCAAGGATGTGGTGGCGGTGCAGCAGGCGGGTGTGGGCGGTTCGCGGCGTGCGCGACCGCGCTGCCGCTGCGCGGTTGGTGGCGGCAAGAGTGCGGACCCGCCGCACGCGGCGGCAGGCCCGCTTGTGCGAGGCGGCTCCACCGGGCTGCGCTCTGTGGGCACAAAAAAACCCGGAAAACTGACGTTTTCCAGGCTTTTTGTGACCGTGAAACTGGTCGGGGAGACAGGATTCGAACCTGCGACCTCTACGTCCCGAACGTAGCGCTCTACCAGACTGAGCTACACCCCGAAGGAGCCGCACATGATACGGGGGTCGCCCGCATTCGGCAAGATCCTTTGCGAAAAAATTTCAGTCGGCGGCGTCCGGGGCGGCGCCCTCGCGGGCCTCGAACCACATGCCGTTGAGGATGGCGGCGGTGGAGGCCAGGCCGACACCGAGAATCCAGGCGAAATACCACATGCTGCAGTCTCCTATGCGAGCGGGTTGAACGCACTCAGTACGCGTTGGGGTTGTCGTCCAGCGATGCGGCGCTGACCTTGCCCTTCAGCACCCGGTATACCCAGCTGGTGTAGCCGATGATGATCGGCAGGAATAGCGCGGTGGCCAGCAGCATGATCCACAGGGTCAGGCGGCTGCTGGAGGCGTCCCATACGGTCAGGCTGGAGCCGGGCTGGCTGGAGGAGGGCAGCAGGAACGGAAAGATCGCAAAGCCGACAGTGAGGATGATGCCGGCGATGGCCGCGCCCGAGGCGATGAACGCCAGCCCGCCGCGGCGCTTGTGCAGCAGCACCGCGCTGAGCAGCAGCCCGAGCAGGCCGGCCAGCGGCGCCAGCCCGGTCAGCGGCATCGCCTGGTAGTTGCGCATCCAGCCGCCGACCTCGCCGAGCACCGCGGTCTTCAGCAGCGGGTTGGTGGCGCCGTCGGTGACCACCGGTGAGGTCACCGCGTAGCCGGGCAGGCCCAGCGCCACCCACACGCCGGCGGCGGCGAACAGCGCGCACGCCACCAGCGCCGCCACGCTGCCGTAGCTGGCTGCGCGCTCGGCCACCGGGCCGTCGGTCTTCAGCACCAGCATCGCCGCGCCGTGCGCCACCAGCATGCTCACGCTGAGCAGGCCGGCGAGCAGCGCGAACGGCATCAGCAGGCCGAAGAAGCTGCCGGTGTAGAACACCCGCAGGGTGTCGTCGAAGTGGAACGGCACGCCCAGCATCACGTTGCCCACCGCCACGCCCATGATCAGCGCCGGAATGAAGCCGCCGACGAACAGCGCCCAATCCCAGCCGTTGCGCCAGCGCTGGCTGGGCAGCTTGCCGCGGAACTTGAACCCGACCGGGCGCAGGATCAGCGCGAAGAGGATCACGAACATGGCCAGGTAGAAGCCGGAGAAGCTGACTGCGTACAGCGGCGGCCAGGCGGCGAAGATCGCGCCGCCGCCGAGCACCAGCCAGACCTGGTTGCCTTCCCAGACCGGGCCGATGGTGTTGACCACCAGCCGGCGTTCGGCGTCGTTCCGGGCCACGAACGGCAGCAGCGCGCCGACGCCCAGGTCGAAGCCGTCCATCACCGCGAAACCGATCAGCAGGATGCCGAGCAGCAGCCACCAGATCAGGCGCAGCGTGGTGTAGTCCAATGCAATGAAGTCCATCGTCATTCTCCTGCCGGGATCAGCGTTGAGCGGCGGCCGCAGGTGCGGCAAGGGGCGCGGCGGGGCGCGGGGTCGGCTGCAGTAGCGCGGAAAGATGGTCCGGGCCCTTGCGGATCGCCTTGAGCATCAGCTTGATCTCGATGACCAGCAGCACGCTGTAGATCGCCACGAAGCCGGCCAGGGTGATCACGATCTCGTGCAGGGCCAGGCCGGAGGCGGCGTAGAAGGTGGGCAGCACGCCTTCCACCGCCCACGGCTGGCGGCCGTATTCGGCGACGAACCAGCCGCATTCGATCGCGATCCACGGCGCCGGCAGGGACCACAGCGCCAGCTTCAGGAACCAGCGCTTGTCCTCGAAGGTGTGCTTGCACGAGAACCACATCGCGGCGATGAAGAAGGCGATCAGGTAAAAGCCCAGGCCGGCCATGACCCGGAACGTCCAGAACAGCGGCAGCACGCGCGGCACGGTGTCCAGCGCGGCCTTGGAGATTTCTTCCGGGGTGGCGTTGAGGATGTCGTCGCGGTAGCGCTTGAGCAGCAGGCCGTGGCCCAGGTCCTGCCAATGACGATCGAACACCTCGCGCGCTTGCACGTCGTTGCGGTCGGCCTTGAGCCGCTCCAGCGCGCCGTAGGCGATCTGCCCGCCGCGGATGCGGTGCTCGGCGCGGCCGACCAGCTCCAGGATGCCGGGAATCGGCGTGTCCAGCGAGCGCGTGGCGACCAGCCCCATCAGGTACGGCACCTTGATCGCGTAGTCGTTCTTGCGTGTGGCCTGGTTGGGGATGCCGAACGCAGTGAAGTCGGCCGGGGCCTGCTCGGTCTCCCACATCGCCTCGATCGCGGCCAGCTTCATCTTCTGGTGTTCGTTGGCGGCATACCCGCTCTCGTCGCCGAGCACCACCACCGACAGCGAGGACGCCAGGCCGAACGCGGCCGCCACCGCGAACGAGCGCCGCGCGATGTCGCGGTGCGTGCCGCGCAGCAGGAACAGCGCGCTGATCGACATCACGAACACCGCGCCGGTCACGTAGCCGGCGCTGACCGTGTGCACGAACTTGGCCTGCGCCACCGGGTTGAACACCACCGCCATGAAATCGGCCACTTCCATGCGCATCGTGTCCGGATTGAACACCGCGCCGGTCGGGTTCTGCATCCAGCCGTTGGCGATCAGGATCCACACCGCCGACAGGTTGGTGCCCAGCGCCATCAGCCAGGTCACCATCAGGTGCTTGACCGGCGGCAGCGTGTTCCAGCCGAAGAAGAACAGGCCGATGAAGGTGGCTTCCAGGAAGAACGCCATCAACCCTTCGATCGCCAGCGGCGCGCCGAAGATGTCGCCGACGTAGTGGCTGTAGTACGACCAGTTCATGCCGAACTGGAATTCCATGACGATGCCGGTGGCCACGCCCATTGCGAAGTTGATGCCGAACAGCATGCCCCAGAACAGCGCCATGCGCCGCCAGACCTCCTTGCGGGTCATGACGAACACGCTTTCCATGATCGCGATCATGAACGACAGGCCGAGCGTGAGCGGCACGAACAGGAAGTGGTACATCGCGGTCATGGCGAATTGCAGCCGCGACAGCTCGACGACAGTGGTGTCGATCATGGCTGTGCTACCTCGTGGAAAATATGCATCTGGGTGGCCGGGTGGCGGTAGGTTGAAGCCGATGTTCCGCTTCCGCCGCGCGCGCGGCCTTGATCCAGATCAATGCGGGTTCCGGCCGCGATCGGCACCATGACGGCACGCGGCGCTCCCGGCCGGGATGCCGACTTACAATGGCGGCCCGTTTGCCGCGCCGAGTCCGTTTTGACCGATCCCGCCGAGTCCTCCGCCGCACCGCCTGCCGAGTCGCCGCACCTGCGGCAGCAACGCGTGCGCTGGTTGGCGTCGCTGGCGGCGGCGGCGCGCGGGCGGCAACGGCTGGCCGCGGCCGCGATCGGCCTGTCCGGGGCGCTGCTGATCGTGCAGGCCGGCGCCATCGCCTGGTTGCTGCAGGCCTTGCTGGTGGAGCGTGGCGCGTTGCCGCAGGCGCTGCCCGCTTTTGCGGTGCTGGCGCTGGTGCTGGCTGTGCGCGCGCTGCTCGGCGCCTGCGCGCAGCGCGCCGCCGGCGATGTCGCCGATGCGGCGAAGTTCGAACTGCGCCGGCGCGTGTACCGGCGCCTGCTGCAGCGCGGCCCGCTGTGGCTGCGCGGCCAGCGCAACGGCGAACTGGGCGAACTGCTGCTGGCCCACGGCGACGCGCTGGACGGCTACTACGCCGGCTACCAGCCGGCGCGGCTGGAAGTGAGCGTGGTGCCGCTGCTGATCCTGCTCGCGGTCGGCTGGAGCGACTGGGTGGTGGGCCTGCTGCTGCTGTGCACCGCGCCGCTGGTGCCGATCTTCATGATGCTGGTGGGCTGGGGCGCCGAAGCCGCCGGTCGCCGCCAGCTGCGCGAGCTGGCGCGGATGGGCGGGCATTTCGCCGACCGGCTCAAGGGCCTGGGCCTGCTGCGCCTGTACGGCCGCGGCGAGGACGAACTGCGCGGCATCGCCGCCGCCGCCGAGGGCGTGCGCGAACGCACCTTGAACGTGCTGCGCATTGCCTTCCTGTCCTCGACCGTGCTCGAGTTCTTCGCCTCGGTCAGCGTGGCGATGGTGGCGATGTACCTGGGCCTGAGCTACCTGGGCATGATCGCGCTGCACGCGGCGGTGCCGACCCTGGGCGTGGGCGTGTTCTGCCTGCTGCTGGCGCCGGAGTTCTACGCGCCGCTGCGGCGCCTGGCCGCGCACTACCACGACCGCGCCAACGCGCTGGCCGCGGCGGCCGAGGTGGAGCGCCTGCTTGGTGCGTTGCCGGATTCGGCGGTGGCGCTGGCGCCGTCTGTGTCGTCGCCGGCGGTTGCCGCGCCGGCGCTCGCATCGCTTGCGCCGCCGTTGTCTGTGCCACCTGCTGCGCCCGCAATGCCGACGGCGCCTGATGAATCCGCAGTGCCATCGCCTGCAGCACTGCCAACGCCTGCGGTGCTTGCAACGCTCGCAGTGCCTGAAAAGCCTTCAGTTCCCGCAGTGCCCATGGCGCTGGCGATGCCGGCAGCGACCGCACAGCCGCTACTGCGCGCCGAGGGACTGACCCTGCGCCCGCAAGGCGCGCGCTGCGACGCGCTGCACGAGCTGTCCTTCACCCTGCAGCCCGGCCAGCGCCTGGCCCTGGTCGGACCCAGCGGCAGCGGCAAGAGCACCCTGCTCGAAGCACTGGCCGGCTGGCTGCCGCCACGCGCCGGCAGCCTGCACCTGCGGCCCGGACTGCGCGTCGGTTACGCCGGGCAGCGCCCGTATCTGTTCCACGGCAGCATCGCCGACAACCTGCGCCTGGCCGCGCCGCAGGCCAGCGCCGCGCAGTTGCACGCCGCGGCCGATGCGGCGCAGGTCATGCGCTTCGCCGCGCGCTTGCCGCGGGGCCTGGACACCGTGATCGGCGAACGTGGCTTCGGCCTGTCCGGCGGCGAAGCGCGGCGCATCGGCCTGGCGCGGCTGCTGCTGCGCGATCCGCAGCTGTTGCTGCTCGACGAACCCACCGCCTTCCTCGATCCGGACACCGAGGCCGAACTGCTGCGCACGCTGGCGACATTCAGCCACGGCCGCAGCGTGATCGTCGCCACCCACAGCGAAGCGGCGATGCGCTGGGCCGATAGCGTGCTGCGGCTGCCGGCACGTGGCGCGGCGGACGACGCGACCGGAGCCGCATCATGAGCGGGCCGGTGCGCGACGACCTGCGCCGCGTGTTCGGCCGCCACCTCGGCCGCCTGCTGCTGACCGCGCTGCTGCTGTTGTGCACGATGCTGGCCGGGGTCGGCCTGCTCGGCCTGTCCGGCGGCTTCCTGACCGCCGCGGCGCTGGCCGGCGTGGCCGGCATGGGCAGCGGTTTCAATTTCTTCTCGCCCTCGGCCGGCATCCGCGCGCTGACCTTCGCCCGCATCGCCTCGCGCTACGGCGAAAAGCTGGTCGGCCACGACGCCACCTTGCGCATCGCCCGCGACCTGCGCGTGTGGTTCTTCCGCCGCGCACTGCCGCTGGCGCCGGCCAGGCTCGGTACCAGCCGCACCGGCGAACTGCTGTCGCGCTTGATGTCCGACATCGGCGATGTCGATGGCCTGGTGGTGCGCGCCTTGGCGCCGCTGGCGGCGCTGTTGGGCGTCGGCGTGGCCGGCGTGGCCGCGGCGGCGGCGATCTACTGGCCGGCAGCGGCGCTGCTGGCACTGCTGGCGTTGGCGATCGGCGCCGGCGTGCCTTGGGTGGTCGCGCGCGGCGGCCGTGTGCGCGAGCAGCGCCGCGCGCAGCAGCGCGAAACCTTGCGCACGTTGGCCTACGAAGGCCTTGAAGGCGCCGCCGACCTGGCCGCGCTGGACGCGCAGGCCGACTGGATCGCGCGCGTGGACGCCAGCGCGCAGGACCTGCGCGCGCAGGACCGGCAGCAGCGGCAGCGCCTGATCGGCGGCAACGCGCTGCACGCGCTGTGCGCCGCGCTGGGCTTGCTGGCGATGCTGTGGCTGGCGCTGGGCGCGGCGCGTGCCGAGCTGATCGGTGCCGAACAGGCGGCCGGGCTGCTGTTCCTGAGCGTGGCCCTGCTCGAAGTCTGGGCCGGTGCCGGCCTGGCCTGGCAGGCGCTGCAATCCGGCCGCGTCGCCGCGCAGCGGCTGCAGGCCATCGCCGGCCAGCGCGCGCCAGTGGCCGACGCCGCGCAGCCGCAGCCGCTGCCCGCCGCCGGCGACGTCCAGTTCGACGCGGTCGTCTTCGCCTGGCCCGGCGAGACCCGGCACGTGCTCGACGGCATCGACCTGCGTATCGCCCCGGGCGAGCGCGTGGCCATCTGCGGCGACAGCGGCAGCGGCAAGACCACGTTGTCGGCGCTGCTGCTGCGGCTGTGGGATCCGCAGCATGGCAGCGTGCGTTATGCCGGCGTGGACCTGCGCGAGCTGGCCCAGGCGCAATGGCACCAGCGCATCGCCTGGCTGCCGCAGGGCGCGCCGGTGTTCGCCGGCAGCGTGCGCGACAACCTGCGCCTGGGCGCGATCGATGCCGACGACGCCAGCTTGCAGCGCGCGCTCGCCGACGTGCGCCTGGACGCATGGCTGCACGAAGTCGGCGGCCTGGATGCCTGGCTGGGCGAGAACGGCGCGACCATGTCCGCCGGCCAGGCACGGCGCCTGGCTCTGGCCCGCGCGCTGCTGCGCAACGCACCGCTGCTGGTGCTGGACGAACCTACCGAAGGCCTGGACGTGGACACCGCACAGGCCTTGCTGCGCGATCTGACCCAGGCGCTGGGCCAACGCAGCCTGCTGCTGATCAGCCACGACGCGCTGCCCGATGGCGTGGTGCATACGCGCTATCGCATGCAGCAGGGGCGGTTGCAGGCCGAGCCGTAGCATCGCGCGTATCGGTCGCGATGATCGGAGCGGCGCCTGTGCCGAGGGTGGATGCAGTCGGGACTGAAGTCCCTCCCACAAAGGGCAGCAGCATGCCGTTGTTCTGTCGCGCGAGCGGTTCCGTGTGGCCGGACGATCAGCCGCGACGAGCGAAGTCGCGAGCCATCTGTTCGCGACCACATCTCAGGACCGAACTACATGTCGGGGCTGAAGCCCCTCCTACATGAAGCAGCAGATGCCCTCGGTCGCAAGAAGCTCTCTGTAGGAGCGGCTTCAGCCGCGACGAACGGAGCGGTAAACCAATCCCATCCCCGCCCGACAACGAAGCGCGATGCCAGCCGCTGCTGCAGGATCGGCTAAAGCGCGTCCAAAAACCCCTTCACCGCCGGCCCGAAACGCGCGAAATCGACCAGGAACGCGTCGTGTCCCTGCGGCGAGTCCAGGCCCAGGAACTGCGCCTGCGCGCCGCCGGCGCGCAGGCCGTCGGCGATCTGCTGTTGTTGCTGCACCGGGAACAGGATGTCGGTGTTGGCGCCGATCGCCAGCGCGCGCTCAATGCGGATCGTCGCCAGCCCGGCGAGCACGTGGCCACCGGCGTATTCGGCCAGGTCGAACCAGTCCATCGAACGGCTCAGGTACAGGTAGCAGTTCGGATCGAAGCGGCGCACGAAGCGCCGCGCATGGCCTTCCAGATAGCTTTCGACCTGGAATTCCAGGCCGAACGGATCCTCGTCGGCCTGCTCCGAATCCAGCCGCACACGGCCGAAGCGGCCATCCCATTCCAGCGCCGAACGGTAGGTGATGACGCCCAGCTTGCGCGCCATGCGCATGCCCGACTCGGGGTAGGTGGTTTCGTCGTAATCGCCGCCATTCCAGTTCGGATCCAGGCGGATCGCCTCGCGCTGCAGCGAGCGGATCGCGATCGAGAACGGCAAGGCCTGCGCGCTGCCGGAGATGTTGATATGGCTGCGCGCCAGCCCAGGATGCCGGCGCAGCAACGCCAGCGCGGTCATGCCGCCCATCGAGTTGCCGATCACGCACGCCAGCCGCTCGATGCCCAGCGCGCGCACCACGTGCGCGGCAGCATCGGCCACGTCTTCGATCGACAGCTCCGGGAAACGCAGGCGATACGGTTGCGCGTCGTCCGGATGCGGCGAGGCCGGGCCGGTCGAGCCCTTGCAGCTGCCCAGCGAATTCACGCAGATCACGAACCAGCGCTGCGTGTCGATCGGCTTGCCGGCGCCGAGCATCGCCTCCCACCAGCCGGGGCTGGGGTCGTCGGCATGCGCGGCGGCATGCGCGTCCGGCGACAGGCCGGTGACGATCAGGAGCGCATTGCTGCGGTCCGCCGCCAGCGTGCCCCAGGTCTCGTAGGCGACGCGCGCCTCGCGCAGCTGGCCGCCGCGCTTCATCGGGAACGGCGAGGGCAGGGCGAGGAAGCGGCTGCCGGGAGGAATGAATTCGGTCATGCGCCGATTCTATCCGTGCCGCGGCGGACGCGGCGTGCGTGTGGCGTCAGGTGCGCCCTTGTAGGAGCGGCTTCAGCCGCGACAGGTATTCCCCGCAACCGACATGTTCCCGGCGCCGGTGTCGCGGCTGAAGCCGCTTCTACAGGAAAGCCGAGCTATTGCTTCCCGATCACCAACTCCACCGGCCTCGCCGTCGGCAGCGTCACCGTCACCGCTGCCGATTCCAGGTCGCCTTCCTGGCGCATCGCGTTGCCGCTGTTCGAGAGCCGCGCCAGCACCTGCACTTGCTTGAGCTGCGACAGCGTCTGCGTCGGCATCGGGCTGTCGCTGTCGCTCAGGGTCACGCGCAGCGGCAGCGATTGCAGCGAATGCTTCTGCACCGCGACCGGCATCGGCGGGCCGCCGGGCACGCGCGCGATCACGAACACGCTGGCGTCGCCGCGCAGACGCACCCGTGCGGCGAATCCCGGGTCCAGCGACACCGAGACGGTCAGCGTCCCAACGGCGGCGGATGCAGGCGCTGATGCGGCGTTCGCCGCTGCGGTCGCGCTTGCCTGTGCCGGTGCCGCGGCGCCTGGCGCAGCAGCCGGCAGCGCCGGCAACCCGGCATCGGCGCGCGCCGCATCGATCTGCGGGCGCAGCGCGGCGGCGGTGGCGGCATCCACGCGCGGCAGCAGCGCTTCCCAGGTCGCCGCGGCCTCGGCATGCTGGCCGCGCTGGCGCTGCGCGATGCCCAGGAACCAGGCGGCGCGCTCGTTGTTCGGTTCGACCTGCAAGGCATGCCGCAGCCAGGCCACGCCTTGCGCATCGAACTGGCGCTGCGGCGTGGCCAACGCGCGCGCTTCGGCCGCCTGCACCAGCCATTGCGCTTCGTCTGGCGCCAGCTGCACGGCGCGGGCGAGCGCGGTGGCGGCTTCGTTGGGGCGGCCCAGCGACATCTGCGAGCGCGCCAGCAGCGCCCAGCCTTCGGCGCGGTTGGGATCCTTGGCCAGCGCCGCCTGCAGTTGCGCCACGCCGTCTTCGAGATTGCGCGGCGCTTCGCGGTTCTGCGCCCGCAGCGCGCGCGGCGTGCCGACCAGCGCGTACAGCACGGCGGCGGCCATGCCCAGCGCCAGCACCGCGACCCCGAGCAGTGCCGCGTCGCAACGGCCGTGGCCACGCCGCAACGGCCACAGCACCGCGCCGAACACGAGCGCGGCCAGCACCGCCGCTGCGGCATGCATGCCCCAGCTCAGCATCGGCTCACCATTCCTGTTCCTCCTGCGCCGGCGGCGCCGCGCCAGCCGGCGCGCGGCGGCGCACCACCCAGATCAGCAGCAGCGCACCGGCGCCGAACAGCAGCAACGGCCCGAACCACAGCAGCCAGGTGCGCGCTTCCACCTGCGGCCGGTACAGCACGAACTCGCCGTAGCGATCGACCAGGAAGCGCTTGATTTCCGCGTCCGAACGTCCCTGCTGCATCAGTTGCAGCACTTCGCGGCGTAGGTCCAGCGCGATCTGCGCATGCGAGTCGGCCAGCGACTGGTTCTGGCACTGCACGCAGCGCAGTTCGGCGGTCAGCGCATGGAAGCGCGCTTCCTCGGCCGCCGAGCGATACGCCAGCGGGGTCGGATCGGCCACCGGCTGCGCGCTGGCGTGTCCGGCGCACGCCAGCAGCACCAGCAGCACCAGCGGCGCGTGCCAGCGGCGCGTCACGGCGTGGCCCGGCCCTGCCTGGCGGTCGGCGCGTCGCGTTCGGCCTGCAGCAGCGCCGGCAGCAGTTCGTCCTGCACGATCCGGTCGGTCAAGGCGCCGGAATGCTTCCAGCGCACCACGCCGCGCGCATCGACCAGGAAGGTCTCCGGCGCCGCGGCCACGCCCCAGTCGATCGCGGTGCGCCCGTCCGGATCGAACAGCACCACGAAGAACGGATTGCCCAACTGCTCCAGCCAGTGCAATGCATCCTGCCGGGTGTCCTTCCAGTCGTAGCCGATCACCCGCACCCGCTTGGTCAGCGCGAAGCGGGTCAGCACCGGGTGTTCCTCGCGGCAGGTGGCGCACCAGCTGCCCCAGACGTTGAGCACGTACGGCGCGCCGCGCAGCTCGGCGCTGCGCACGCGGATCGACGCATCGTGCAGCACCGGCAGTTCGAACGCCGGCGCCGGCTTGCCGATCAGCGCCGACGGCAGCGCATCGCGATCGGCCATGCCGGAACGTTGCACCGCATAGAACATCAGTGCCAGCAGGCCGATGAAGAACAGGGCGCCGAGCACGATGGCGGCGAGCGGCAGACGACGTGGAGCAGGAGCGGACATCAGGATTTCTCCGGGGAACGACGGAAGCGCCGGTCGCCGGCGGTGACGAAGCCGCCGAGCGCCATCAGCGCCGCGCCGAGCCAGATCCAGCGAACGAACGGTTTGACATGCAGGCGCATCGCCCAGGCGTTGCCGCCCAGCGGTTCGCCCAGGGCGATATAGACGTCGCCGAACAGGCCGGGATGGATGCCGGCCTCGCTCAGGCTCTGCCCGCCGCTGGCGTAGACGCGCTTTTCCGGATGCAGCAGCGCCAGCGGGCGGTCGTTGCGCAGCACCTGCACGTGCGCGCGTTCGGACAGGTAGTTGGGGCCGCGGAGCTGGTCCAGGCTCTGGAACGCGAAGCGGTAGCGGCCCATCTGCAGGCTCTGCCCCGGCGCCAGCGCCACTTCGCGTTGCTGATCCAGCGCTTCCACCAGCAGCGCGCCGGTCAGGAACACGGCGATGCCGGCATGCGCCAGGGTCATGCCCAGCATTTCGGCGGTGAAGCGGCTGCCCTTGAGCTGGAAGCGGCTCCACACGAAGCGTGCGTTGCCCAGCAGCACCCAGGCCGCGCCGGCCACGCCGGCGGCGGTCTTCCACGGGCCCTGCGGCGCCAGGAAGAAGCCGAGCACGCCGGCCAGCAGCGCCAGCCCGGCCCAGGGCGCCAGCAGCGCCAGGGGCCGCGACGGCTGTTCGCGCTGCCACCGGGTCAGCGGGCCGAACGGCAGCAACGCCACCAGCGGTGCCATCAGCACCACGAACAAGGTGCCGAAGTAGGGCGGGCCGACCGACAGCTTGCCCAGCCCGAGCGCGTCGGCCAGCAGCGGATACAGCGTGCCCAGCAGCACCATCGCGCAGGCGCAGGTCAGCAGCAGGTTGTTGGCCAGCAGCAAGGTCTCGCGCGAGGACGCGGCGAAGCGCTGGCGCTCGTCGCCGGTGCTGGCGCCGATGCGTCCGCCGCGCAGCGCGTACAGCAGCAGCGCGCCGCCGCAGACCAGGCTCAGGAACACCAGGATGAACAAGCCGCGGCCGGGATCGGCGGCGAAGGAGTGCACGCTGGTCAGTACGCCAGAACGCACCAGGAACGTGCCCAGCAGCGACAGCGAGAACGCGGCGATCGCCAACAGCAGCGTCCACGCGGTGAAGCTGCCGCGCTTCTCGGTCACCGCCTGCGAATGCAGCAGCGCCGTGCCGGCCAGCCACGGCATGAAGCTGGCATTCTCCACCGGGTCCCAGAACCACCAGCCGCCCCAGCCCAGCTCGTAGTACGCCCACCAGCTGCCCAGCGCGATGCCGATGGTCAGGAAACCCCACGCGACATTCGTCCACGGCCGCGTCCAGCGCAGCCAGCGCGCATCGACATGGCCGTCGAGCAACGCGGCGATCGCGAACGCGAACGGCACCGCGAAGCCGACGTAGCCGGCGTACAGCAGCGGCGGGTGGATCACCAGGCCCGGGTCCTGCAGCAGCGGATTGAGATCGCGGCCTTCCAGCGGCGCCGGCAGCAGCCGCGCGAACGGGTTGGAGGTGAACAGCAGGAATGCCAAAAAGCCCAGACTGACCAGCGCCAGCGTGCCGATCACCCGCGCCACCACCGGCGCCGGCAGGCTGCGCGAGCACAGCGCCACCGCGCCGGTCCACAGCGCCAGGATCAGCGTCCACAGCAGCAGCGAGCCTTCGTGCGCGCCCCACACCGCCGAATAGCGGTAGATCAGCGGCAGCAGCGAATTGGAATTCTCGGCCACGTAGGCCACCGAGAAATCCTGCACCAGGAACGCATGGGTCAGCACCGCGAAGGCACCGGCGACCAGCGCCAGCTGCGCGAACGCCGCCGGCCGCGCCACCGCCATCCAGCGCGCGTCGCCGCGCTGCGCGCCGGCCAGCGGCAGCGCCGCCTGCAGCAGCGCGGCGAGCAGGGCCAGGATGAGCAGGATTTGGCCGAGTTCAGGGAGCATGGGGCCGGGACTCGGGACTCGGGACTCGGGACCCGGAAAAGCGGGGCCGCGCGCGGCCTGGGCGTTGGCTGTTACGAGTCCCGAGTCTCGAGTTCCGAGTCCCGCAAAACGCTCCAGTCACTGCGCCGTCTCCGCCACAGCATGCTTCCGATGCGCACTACCCATCTTGTCTTCCAGTTCCTTGGGCATATAGGTCTCGTCGTGCTTGGCCAGCACGTCCTCGGCCACGAACACGCCGTCGCGCATGCGCCCGGTGGCCACCACCGCCTGGCCCTCGCGGAACAGGTCGGGCAGGATCCGGTCGTAGCTGACGGTCAGCTGCGCATCGCCGTCGGTGACCCGGAACCGCGCCAGCAACGAACCGGGCGCGCGCTGGAACGAGCCTTTTTCGACCATGCCGCCGAGGCGGAAGCGCGCGTGCTCGCCTGTCTGGCCGGCCAGCACTTCGGCCGGGGTGTACAGGTAGGCGGTATTGCGCTGCAGGGCCATCGCCACCAGTGTGGTGGTCAGGCCGGCGGCCAGCACCAGCAGCATCAACAGCAGCAGGCGGCGCTTGCGTTGCAGGGTCATCGGCTCAGGTCCAGCGTGGCCGGGTCGGGCTTGGGCTGCTGCTTGCGCTGCGCGCGCAGCCGCGCCGCGCGCAGGGCGCCGCGCAGCTGCAGCCGCGCCAGCACGAAGTCGGCCAGCAGCACGCCGACGAACACCGCATAGGCGCCGATCACGTAGGGCAGGTAGTTCATGCGCGCGCCTCCGCCAGTTTCGCCACCCAATCCTTGCCGGCCTCGCGGCGCAGGTTGTCGGCGCGCGCGCGCGCCAGCAGCGCGCCGGCGAACCAGAACTTGGTCGCCGCCACCATCAGCCACAGCGGCGGCAGCATGCTTGGGGCCATGCTCGACTGGCCGAACAGGCGGATGGTCTGGCCCTGGTGCAGCGAGTTCCACCACACCACCGAATAGCGGATCACCGGCAGCAGCACCACGCCGACGATGGCCAGCAACCCGGCCGCGCGCGCGGCGTTGCGGCGGTCCTCGATCGCCAGGTACAGGCCCATCACCCCGATGTACAGGAACAGCAGGATCAGTTCGGTGGTCAGGCGCGGGTCCCAGTCCCACCAGGCGCCCCACATCGGCTTGCCCCAGATGCTGCCGGTCAGCAGGGTGATCACGGTGAAGGCGGCGCCGATCGGCGCGCAGGCCATCGCCAGCACCTCGCACAGCTTGATCCGCCACACCTGCGCGATCGCCGCGTACAGCGCCATCAGCCCGAACACGAACAGGCTCATCCACGCGCTGGGCACGTGGATGTAGAGGATGCGGAAGGCGTCGCCCTGCAGGCGGTCGGCCGGCACCACGAACAGCGCCTGCCAGATCCCCAACCCGCCCAGCAGCAGCGCCGCCAGGTAGCACCACGGCGTCCAGCGCGCGGCGAAGCGGTCGAAGGCGGGGGGCGAACCGAGTTGGTGGAACCAGCGGACGACGGAGGACATGCGGTCGATTCTAGCGGGCGGAGGGCTTGCGACGGTGCGGTGACAGTGCTTCAACAATAGACCAGATGGTACGGCGCGCGCCGCGCGCACGCGGCGCCGACACGCTCAGCTCAACGAGATGCGGATCGCCGCCGCCGCCGCCAGCGGCGCCAGCACCAGGCCCAGCACCAGCCCGGCTGCCAGCAGCAGCAGGCCGCCGCCGGGGTCCAGGCCCTGCGCCACGGCCGCCACGCTGCCGGCGCCGAACACCAGCACCGGCACGTACAGCGGCAGCGCCAGCAGCGCGACCAGGATCCCGGCGCGCTTCATGCTCACCGTCAGTGCCGCCACCACCGCGCCGATCAGGCTCAGCAGCGGCGTACCCAGCGCCAACGATGCCAGCAGCACCGGCATGCGGTCATGCGGCAGGTGCAGCAATTCGCCGAGCAGCGGGGTCGCCACGATCAGCGGCAGCGCGGTGGTCAGCCAGTGCAGCAGCACCCGCACCAGCACCAGCCAGGCCAGCGGCACCGGCGCCAGCAGCCACTGCTCCAGCGAGCCGTCCTCGGCGTCGCCGCGGAACAGGCTGTCCAGCGCCAGCAGTCCGGCTAGCAGCGCCGCCAGCCACAGCGCGGCGCCGGCGACCTCGCCGAGCAGGCGCGGCTGGTTGCCCAGCGCCAGTGCGAACAGGGCCACGATCAGCAACGCGAATAACGCCGGCTGCAGCGCGTCGCCGCGGCGCCGCCACAGCAGGCGCAGGTCGCGCAGCAGCAGCGCGCGTGTGGCCTGCCACAACGAGGGCAGCGGTGCGGCCAGGCTCATGCGGCCACTCCGCTCAGGCTCAGCATGCGCGTGCGCACCGGCGGCGCGGCGTAGGCACCATGGGTGGTGACCAGCGCCGCGCCGCCGCTGCGCAGGTGCGCGGCGATCATCCGGTTGACCAGGGTGATGCCGTCCAAGTCGAGGTTGGCGTAGGGCTCGTCGAGCAGCCACAGCGGCGCCGGCGATAGCCAGACCCGTGCCAGCGCTAGGCGCTTCTTCTGCCCGGCCGACAGCTGCCGCACCAGGGTGTCCTCGTAGCCGGACAGGCCGACGATGGCCAGTGCGCTGCCCGGCATCTGCTTGGCGCGGCGGCCCTGCAGGCCGCACAAATAGTGCAGGTTCTCCAGCGTGCTCAGGTCCGCCTTCAGGGCGCCCAGATGCCCCAGGTAGGCCATGTAGCGCGCGCGGTCGCCGCGGCGCACCGGGCGGCCGTCGATCTCGATGCGTCCGGCCTCGGCGCGCAGCAGCCCCACCAGCACCCGCAGCAGGGTGGTCTTGCCGGCGCCGTTGTCGCCCTGCACCAGCAGTGCCTCGCCCGCATCCAGATGGAAGTCCAGCGGGCCGAACACGGCGGCGTCGTCGCGGGCGAAGGTGAGCCCATGCGCGGCCAGCAGCGGCGGCGGGGAATGCAGCGGATCGGTCATCGGCGGAGGGCCGCGCCGGGACGGACGCAGCGGCAGGCGGTGGGTGCGGGAAGGCGCGCATTGTATCGGCATGCGACCGCCCGGCGCAGGCGGTGCCGCGGCGACTGCGGCGCCGGCACAGTGGGACCATGTGAAGAACGCTGTTTTGCGCGGCGGCGATGCATTGCCGGCAAGCGGCTTTGCGTACACTCGACGCTTTCCCGTTCACATAACCGACGCATGCATCCGCAGACCAAGCTGCCCAAGGTGGGCACCACCATCTTCACCGTGATGTCGCAACTGGCCGCCGAGCACGGCGCGGTCAACCTGGGCCAGGGCTTTCCCGACTTCGCCGCGCCGGCGCGGCTGATCGACACGCTCGCCCAGGCGATGCGCGATGGCCACAACCAGTATCCGCCCATGACCGGGGTGCCGGTGCTGCGCCAGGCGATCGCCGGCAAGGCGCTGCGCTGCTACGGCGCGCAGGTCGATCCCGATACCGAAGTCACCGTGACCAGCGGCGCCACCGAGGCGCTGTTCAACGCCATCCATGCGGTGGTGCGGCCGGGCGAGGAAGTGATCGTGCTGGATCCGGCCTACGACAGCTATGAACCGGCGATCGACCTGGCCGGCGCGCGCGCGGTGCACGTGCCGCTGGACCCGCAGACCTTCGCGGTGGATTGGGAGCGGGTACGCGCGGCGATCACCCCGCGCACGCGGCTGCTGATCCTTAACAGCCCGCACAACCCGTCCGGCGCGATGCTCGGCGCCGACGACTTGCAGGCGGTCGCCGACCTGCTGCGCGGCAGCGACATCTTGCTGATCTCCGACGAAGTCTACGAGCACATCGTATTCGACGGCCGCCGCCACGAATCGGTGCTGCGCTGGCCGGAACTGCGCGAACGCGCCTTCGTCATCTCCAGCTTCGGCAAGACCTACCACTGCACCGGCTGGAAGATCGGCTACGCGATCGCACCGCCGGCGCTCAGCGCCGAATTCCGCAAGGTCCACCAGTACAACACCTTCACCAGCTTCGGCCCGGCCCAGTACGCCTTCGCCGCGATGATCCGCGACGAGCCCGAACACGACGAACAGCTCGGCGCGTTCTACCAGGCCAAGCGCGACCGCTTCCGCGAACAGTTGCTGACCACCCGGCTCAAGCCATTGCCGGTGCCGGGCGGCTACTTCCAGCTGGTCGACTATTCGGCCATCAGCGACCTGCCCGACACCGAGTTCGTGAAGTGGCTGACCATCGAGAAGGGCGTGGCCGCGATCCCGCTGTCGCCGTTCTACCAGACCCCGCCGCCCGGCCAGCGCCTGGCCCGGCTGTGCTTCGCCAAGAATGAAGCGACGCTGGATGCGGCGATCGAGCGATTGGTGCGGCTCTGACGCGCCGCGTCGGGACTCGGGACTCGTAAAATCAAGAACGCGAATCGGCGACGCCGCTTTTACGAGTCCCGAGTCCCGCCACCTTAGAACCGGACACCCGCCATGCCCCCCACCGACCTCCGCATCTCCCTGATCCAAGGCGACACCCGCTGGCACGATCCGGCCGGCAACCGCGCGCATTACGCCGCGTTGCTGGCGCCGCTCGCTGGCGCCACCGATCTGGTGATCCTGCCGGAGACCTTCACCATCGGTTTCTCCAACGAGGCGCTGGACCAGGCCGAGGGCATGGACGGGCCGACCGTGGCCTGGATCGGCGAGCAGGCGGCGCGGCTAGGGGCGGCGGTGACCGGTAGCGTGCAGTTGCGCGTACCCGGCGAGGACGGCACCGCGAAGGTGTTCAACCGCCTGCTGTGGGCCACGCCCGACGGCGGCCTGCAGCACTACGACAAGCGCCACCTGTTCCGCTACGCCAACGAGCACCAGCGCTATGCCGCCGGGCGCGAGCGGCTGTGCGTGGACTGGAAGGGCTGGCGGATCAATCCGCAGGTCTGCTACGACCTGCGCTTCCCGGTGTTCTGCCGCAACCGCTACGACGTCGAGCGCCCCGGCCAGCTGGATTTCGATTTGCAAATCTTCGTCGCCAACTGGCCGTCGGCGCGCGCCTACCCGTGGCGCACCCTGGTGCGCGCGCGCGCGATCGAGAACCTGTGCTTCGTGGCCGCGGTCAACCGGGTGGGCGAGGACGGCAACGGCCTGCACTATGCCGGCGACAGCGCGGTGATCGATTTCCTCGGCCAGCCGCAGCTGGAGATCCGCGAGCGCGAGCAGGTCGCCACCACCACGATCTCGGCGGCGGCGCTGGCCGCGCACCGCGCGCGCTTCCCGGCGATGCTCGACGCCGACGCCTTCAGCCTCGGGGCGCCTAACGCCGATCGCTGAACGGCGCCGTGCCGGACGCGATTTTCACCACGCCGCCTTGTGCGGTGCGCTGCTAGGCTCGGGCCAGTTTCCCCATCCACTGGAGCGTTGCCATGTACAACAAACTGTTGACCACCGCCGCGCTGCTCGCCGGCATCGCCTTCATGCCGCAGGCGCATGCCGCCGGCAACATCGATTGCCAATTGCGCTTCAACCTGTCCGGCTGGTCGGTGTTCTACAAGACCGCCAGCGGCACCGGCACCATCACTTGCGACAACGGTTCCACGATTCCGGTCAAGATCAGCGCCAAGGGCGGCGGCCTGAGCGTGGGCAAGTCGAAGATCGTCGACGGCCGCGGCCGCTTCACCGGCGCTTACACCCTCAACGACCTGTTCGGCACCTATGCGGTGGCCGAGGCGCATGCCGGCGCGGTCAAGTCCTCCGATGCGCAGGTGATGACCAAGGGCGATATCTCGCTGGCCCTGGCCGGCACCGGCAAGGGCTGGGACCTGGGCGTGGCGGTCGGCGGCTTCACCATCGAGCGGCGCTGAGCCGCGCGCGCCGTCTGCGATCGCAGCGGCGCCAGAGCGATGCCGCTTCCCGAAGGAGGCCGCATCGCTCGCAGGTCCGCTCACTGCTGAGCGAACACCCAGGCCAGCTGGCCGCGCACCGGTTCCTTGGCCGCCAGGGCCTGCGTGTACAGCGTGCGCGCGGCCCAGCAGGCGTCGGCGTCGCTAGCCTGCGCCATTTGCGGCAGCACCTTCACCAGGCGCTGCTGCTGGTCGGAGGGCAAAGCGTTGATCAGGCTGGTCATCGCCGCCTGCACATCGGCCGGCGCCACGGTCTGCGGCGGGGTGTTGCTCAACTGCGCATCGGTCGCCTTGAGCGAAATCTCGAACCACTGATCGATCTGCGCCGGCGGCAGCGTTTCCAGCCCCTGCAGCATCGTCGCGCTCATCGCCCGCGCATCGTTCGGATTGCCGCCGCGGGCCAGCAGCGCGCACTTTGGCATGTCCACTTTTTCGCTGACTGCGGCAACGATCTCCAGCCGCTGTTCCAGCGTCGCATGGTCCAGCCGGCTGATGCCCTTCTGCGCCAGTTCGAAGCCGGCGCGCTGCGCCTGCGCCTTGTCGCCCTGCTTGAGCAGCGCCACATAACGCGGGTCGTTGACCAGCTTGCGCAGCATGCGGTCGAACGGTTCGTGCAGCGGCGAACGCTTGGGGTAGGGGTTCTGCGCGGCGGCCACTTCTTCCTGCACCTTCTTGCACGCGCCCAGGCTCAGCACGGCAGCGATCAACAGCGGCAACAGTATCTTCCGTGACATGGAATCTCCCGATCGGTAGAGGCGCTGCCGCGGAAATGGGCCGCTCAGCAGACCCAGGATATCGGCTTCGGTGCCTTTGTGCATCGGCGCCTCGGCACTGAGCCCATATGCGGATGCTGCATTGGACTTTCGCGTCATGCGCGTCATGGCCGGCCTGCGCGGACGAAGACCGGTCGCACGCGTGTTCGCAGGCGGTCGCTTGCCGTGGCAAGATCGCCACGGACATCCGGCGTATGCGCATGCTGCAGGCAGGAGGGGCAATCGATGAGCAGGATCGTGCTGGCTATCGTGTTCATGACGCTGCTGTCGGCGCGCGAGGCGTCTGCAGCCGGGCAGGGCAAGCAAGCCTGCGAGATCGACAGGCCCAGGCTGCTGGCTCTGGATCAACAACAGTTCGATCAGGACGTGCGCGGTGCCGGCGGCGGTTGGCGCGCCGTTGCGGCGCGTCCCGGCTGCGAAACCGCCGCCGCCGATCTGATCCGCGACTACAGAAAGACGCATCCCGACGACCCCAGTCTTCTCTATTGGCATGAGGGACAGCTGCGCGCGTTTGCCGGCGACTATCCCGCCGCGATGGCGTTGATGCTGGCGTCCAAGAAGCCGGCGCCGCAGGATCCTGCCGGATGGAATCCCTACGTCGATGCGACGATGGCCTTCCTTGAACCTGCCCCCTGAGAACGGACGCCAAGAAGCAGGGGGTTAAGCGGCTTGCTTCAGTGTCTTGGCATAGTCGTTGGGGGACAGGTATCCAAGCGCCGAGTGCAAGCGCGTGGGATTGTAGAAGCCATGGATGTAGCTGGCGATGGCGGCGTGGGCAGCGGCCCGGGTCTCGTAGACGCCGGTGGCCTCTTCGTTCTTGAGCGTGGCGAAGAAGCTCTCGGCGACGGCGTTGTCCCAGCAGTTGCCCTTGCGGCTCATGCTCGGCACGAAGCCGTGCGCGGCCAGCGTCTTGCCGAAGTCGCCGCTTGCGTACTGGCTGCCGCGGTCGGAGTGGAACAGCACGCCGGCACCGACCGGCGAGGCCGACCAGGCATTGAGGAACGCTTGCCGTACCAGATCGTCGGGCATCCGCTCGGACAGGCTGTAGCCGAGCACCTGCCGAGTCCGCAGATCGAGCACGGTGGCCAGATACAACCAGCCCTCGCGGGTCGGGACGTAGGTGATGTCACCGGCCCAGGCCGGCACCGTGCTATCCACAGCGAACTGACGATCCAGACGGTTCTCGGCCACCGGCCGGCCATGCCGACTGTCCGTCGTGCGCGGCGTGAAGCGGCCCTTGGTCTTGCCACGCAGCCCCTCCTCCCGCATCAGCCGGGCCACGCGCTTGTGGCCCACGGCGTGCGCGCATGCGCGCAGCGCACGGACCATGCGCGGGCGTCCGTAGGTGCCACGGCTGCCGGCGTGGAGCGTGCGCAGGTCGGCGCGCAGGGCCGCCTCCGGGTCCGGGCGATCGCGGCGGTGCAGGTACCCATGGAAGCCGGAGACCGACACCGCCAGCACGCGGCACAACATCCGGATCGGATAGTGAGTCCGTTCACGCGCGACGAAGGCGTACCTCACTTGGACTCCCTGGCGAAGAACGCCGTCGCTTTTTTTAGGATTTCGCGCTCCATTTTGAGCGTGGCGTTCTCGGCCCGTAGCTGAGCCAGCTCGCTCTCCATCTCACTCACCGGCTTGCGGCTGGGAGAACTGCACGGGCGGCCGGCACGCGCAGCATCCACCCAATTGCCCAACGTCTTGACCGACATGTCCAACTGACGGGCCGCCTTGGCGCGACCAACCGACTCTGCCAAGGCGGTCGCCTGGGCCTTGAAATCGTCCGTGTAGCGACGACGGGTAATGCGTTGCATGGAAACCTCCAGGTTGCGGTGAAAGTATCGCTTCCTGGCGTCCGTTTCAGTGGGACAGGTTCACCTTGCCTATGACAAGCAGAGCCTGGCAGCGGCGAAGCAGGCGCTGGACGCGCTGCCGCCTTCCCCGGACTTGCCGCCGTTGAAAGACGGAGTGATCGAACTGCCGATGCAGGATGGGCAAGTGATCAAGATGCGCTGGCCGCCGAATGCGGACGTCGTCGAAGGGCTGGCGCGGTGCATGGAAAAATCCTACGCCGTGGCTTACAGCCAGGAATGCCGGCCTGGCTCGCCTTAGGGGGGGTCTCCTCCTCGAGCCGCACGCGCCGCTGCTGCGCGTGCATGCCTGCCCGCTGACCCATCGCCTGCACGCGCAACGGCGGCCCTGCGGGATGGGCCTGGCGAAATCCTGCAACGCCCGACGCACCAGCCCAATAGAAAAAGGCGCCGCATCCACGGCGCCCTCCGTCTGTTCGAGTCTGGCCAACGTTGCGCGCCGGCCGTGTGGGCTCAGCCGCCGCCGCGCGGGCCGCGGTTGCCACCGCCGCCGGGGCGACCGCCACCACCCGGACGACCGCCGCCGGGGCGGTTGCCGCCCGGACGACCACCGGGGCCACCCGGGCCGCGCTTCTGCCCGTCGGCACGCGGGCCGGCAGGCCGCGCCGAGCGCGGTGCGGCGCCGTACGGGCTGAAGCCGGGGTTGGCATGGTCGGACGGGAAGCTGGGCGCATTGCCCGGATGCCCGTACGGCTGCGCCTTGCGCTGGCCTTGTCCCTGACCCTGGCCGCTACGGCCCTGGCCTGCGCCTGGGCCTGCGCCGGCGGGGCGCGGCTTGCCGTAGGGACGACCCTGGCCTTGTCCCTGACCCGAGCCATGGGCGGTGGCGGGACCGGCATTGCGGTGGCCGGTCGGGCCGGTGCTGACGCCGTCTGGCACGTACCAGGTGCGGAACGCGGCGGGGTTGCCGTCCGGCAGCGGCTTGGGACCCTTCGGGTTGCGCTGCTTGAACGGCTTCTGCGCCTGCTGGGCGGCCATTTCGCCACTGACGGTCAGCCCGCCGTGCGGCTTCTTGCCACCGCGGCCGCGGCCGCGGTCCTCGCGGAAGTTGTCGAAGCGGCGCAGCTCGCGGCCTTCGTCGGCGACGTTGTGGCCGTTGACATAGGCGTTGCCGCCGCGGCCGACCTGCACGGTGGCCTTAGCCGCCTTGCGCTGGCCGATCACCGGCTGCAGGGTCAGCGCCGACGGCGTGCCTTCTTCCAGCTTCAGTTCGGCGCGCAGCGCCTCGACCTTGTCCTGCGCCAGTTCCAGCGACTGCCCGCGCAGCAGTTCGCGCGGAAGGCCGACCTTGCCGTAGCGGGTGCGCTTGAGGCGGCTGACCTGGCAGCCCTGCGATTCCCACAGGCGGCGCACTTCGCGGTTGCGGCCTTCCTTGACCACCACGCGGAACCAATCGTGCGAGTCGGTGCCGCCGATGCGTTCGATCTCGTCGAACTTGGCGCCGCCGTCTTCCAGCAGCACGCCGCGCGAGAGGCGCTCGACCATGCTGTCGGGTACCTTGTCCTCGCCTTCCGGGGCGCGCACGCGCACCACGTACTCGCGCTCGATCTCGTAGGACGGATGCATCATCGCGTTGGCCATCTCGCCATCGGTGGTCAGCAGCAGCAGGCCGGTGGTGTTGATGTCCAGGCGGCCGATCGCGATCCAGCGCGCGCCCTTCAGTGCCGGCAGCGCCTCGAAGATGGTCGGGCGGCCTTCCGGGTCTTCGCGCGTGGTCACTTCGCCTTCGGGCTTGTTGTAGAGCAGCACGCGCGCCGGCTCGGTCAGCGCGCTGGCGACGAAGCTGCGGCCGTCCAGCTCGATCCGGTCGCCGCTCTTGACCGACATGCCGGTCTGCGCGACTTCGCCGTTGACCTTGACCAGGCCGTCGGCGATACGCTGCTCCAGCGCGCGGCGCGATCCCAGCCCGGCCTGGGCCAGGACCTTGTGCAGGCGTTCTTCCAGTTTTGGCTGCTCGCCGGCGGCATCGCGCTTGAGCGAGAGCTTGTTCAACGACAGCTTGCGGGAGGTGTCACTCATTTACTTGGCTCCGGCCGGCGCGGGCTGCGTCGGCCTGTGGTTCGGAATCGGCATCGTCAACAGCCACGGTCGTCGTCGCGACGGCGTTGTCTTCGGCTTCGTTCGCATCCGCCGCGCGCTCTCCCGGCGCGGCTTCGGGTTCGCCCGTCGGGGCGGTGTCGGGAGACGAGGCAGTCGCCGTGGCGGCGTCTACATCGGTGTCGCGTTCGGTGTCGGTATCGCGGTGCGCGGCGGCGGTGTCGTCCGCAGCGTGGGAATCGGCTGCGCTGTCGGCTTCGGCCTGTGCGTCCGGATCGGGTGCAGTCTCCGGATCTGATGCGGTGTCGTTGTCTTCGTCGCTCGCTTCGGCGGGCGGCACGTCGGCTGCGTCGGCATCCGCTGCCGACTTGGCCGCGCCGGCATCGGCATCGGCCGGGCCGGCCGGGGCCTGGGCCTTGTCGCTGACCGGCAGGGTGGCGCGGTCCAGCTGCAGTTGCGGTTCCAGTTCGCCGATGTCCTTCAGTTCCGACAGCGGCGGCAGTTCGTCCAGGCGCTTGAGCCCGAAATAATCCAGGAAGCCCTTGGTGGTGCCGAACAGCGCCGGCTTGCCGGGCACGTCGCGGTGGCCGACCACGCGGATCCACTCGCGCTCTTCCAGCGCCTGGATGATGTTGCTGCTGACCGCCACGCCGCGCACCTGTTCGATCTCGCCGCGGGTGATCGGCTGCCGGTAGGCAATCAGCGCCAGGGTTTCCAGCGTGGCGCGGGTGTAGCGGGTCTTGCGCTCGGTCCACAGCCGCGCCACCCACGGGTGCACCTCGCTGTTGACCTGGTAGCGGAAGCCCGAGGCCACTTCCACCAGTTCCACGCCGCGCCCGGCGCAGGCCTCGCGCAATTGCTCCAGCGCACGCTCGATGCTGCCCGGCGGCGCCGGCTCGTCCTCGGGGAACAGGCCGTGCAGCTGCGCCAGCGGCAGCGGTTGGTTGGCGGCGAGCAGGGCAGCCTCGACGATGCGGTTGATCAGCGCTTGATCCATGCGGAAGGGGGTCTTCGAAAACTCAGGTAGGGTCGTTGGCGGCGTCGGTATCGTCGAACTCGCTGTTGAACTGCAGCGGTTCGTTGGTGTTGCCCAGCGCCAGCGACTTGACGTAGATCGGCGCCAGCGGCAGCCGTTCGCCATTGCGAACGGCCTGCTCCATCGGCTCCTGGACGATGTCCAGCAGCTGTTCCTTGGCCAGTTCCAGCAAGGCCAGGAAGGTGACCAGCACGCCCAGCTTGCCTTCCTCGGCGCTGAACAGCGATTCGAAACGGTAGAACCGGCCGTCGTCCAGGCGGCTCAGCACATCGCCCATCCGCTGCCGTACGCTCAGCGCTTCGCGCTTGATCGCGTGGCCGCTGAACAGTTCGGCACGCTTGAGCACGTCGTACAGCGCCAGCAGCATTTCCTTCAGCTCCACCGGCGGCGGCAGCTTCACCGCGGCGCGGTCCGGCACGTGCGCCTGCACCGGCGTGGTGTCGCGGTCCTGCCGCGGCAGCGCGTCGATGTCCTCGGCGGCCTGCTTGAAGCGTTCGTACTCCTGCAAGCGGCGGACCAGTTCGGCGCGCGGATCGGCTTCCTCGCCTTCCTGCGCCGGCGGCCGCGGCAGCAGCATCCGCGACTTGATCTCGGCCAGGATCGCGGCCATCACCAGGTATTCTGCGGCCAGCTCGAAGCGCAGCTCCTGCATCACGTTGATGTAGTCCACGTACTGCCGGGTGATCTCGGCGACGGGGATGTCCAGAATGTCCAGGTTCTGCCGGCGGATCAGGTACAGCAGCAGGTCGAGCGGGCCTTCGAACGCATCCAGGATCACTTCCAGCGCGTCCGGCGGGATGTACAGGTCCTGCGGGATCTGCAGGACCGGTTGCCCATGCACCACCGCCAGCGGCATTTCCTGCTGCTGTGGCGCGGTCGGCTGGATTGGCGGGTTCGCGTCGAGCGCGAGTTCGGAGGTCATCAGTTGGAGATCAGGGACATCAGGTATTGCGGTAGCGAAGGGCCGGGCAGGGGCGATCCGGCGCGGCGCCTTGCCTGCAGGACTACGGTTGCATGTCGCGTCATCCCCGCAACGCGAGCCACACACACTTCAACAGGGCACAAGGCATACGCCGCACGAGTCGCGGCGATGGAACAGCTTGAGGAGGACGTCTGCGCGGGCGGTGTCGGGCAGCGAATCGGTCGTCGGAAGGTGCTGGGGGAGCCAATCACCGACGGGCCGCTGCATCCGGCCGCGTGCAATGGAGCCAAGGGTAATGCGCCAGCCGGGTCGGTGTCCAGCGCCATGGCGCTAGAATTGTGCGGAGTTCATCTGCGAAACGAAGGGCGGTGGCGGTATGTGGTATGTGATCGAGGGATACGACGGCGCCGATGCGCTGCCGCGGCGGGCGGCGGCGCGGCCGGCGCACCTGGCCCGGCTGGAGGCATTGCAGCAGGCCGGACGCCTGCTGCTGGCCGGTCCTTGCCCGGCGATCGACGCCGAGGACCCGGGTCCGGCCGGCTACAGCGGCAGCCTGGTGGTGGCGGCATTCGACTCTCTGGCGCAGGCCCGGGCCTGGGCCGAGGCCGATCCGTACGTGGCCGCGGGTGTCTACGCGCGGGTCGAGGTGCGGCCGTTCCGGAAGACCTTGCCGTGAGCGGGCCTGCCGCGAGCGAGACCGCCGCGCGCCGGGTCGAGCGCATCCGTGCCGCGCTGCAGGCCGCATTCGCGCCGCAGGCGCTGGAGGTCCAGGACGACAGCCACCGCCATGCCGGCCATGCCGGCGCGCGCGACGGGCGCGGCCATTTCAATGTGCGCATCGTCAGCGCGGCGTTCGCCGGCATGGCGCCGCTGGCCCGGCACCGCGCGGTCTATGCCGCACTCGGCGCGATGATGCAGACCGACATCCATGCGCTGTCGATCCGTGCCGAGACGCCGTGCGAGGTTGCCTGATTCGTCGCGCAGGCCGCGCGTGGCCGACCGCCCGGGGTGCCGCGCGAATGCCGCGGCAGCCAGGAAAAGCGGAATCCATAGCGTCATTATGCTGCGACGCGTCATGATTCCGGCGATTTTGCGCTCGATCAAGTTTTTGAATTGAAAGGTTTCTATTGAAAAACTAACAAAACACTTCTGCCTCGTGCTGAAAACGATTACAGTCCGCGCCAGTTTCTCAATGTCTCAGCCGCGGAGGGCGGCATGATGGCGAAGAGCGCGATCACCATCAAAGATGTCGCACGCGAGGCCCAGGTATCCGTGGCCACGGTGTCGCGTGCGCTCAACGGACACGACAACGTCGCCGAGCCGGTGCGCAAGCTGGTGCTGGAAGTGGCCGAGCGCCTGCGCTACAGCCCGCACGCGGCCGCGCGCAGCCTCAGCAGCCGCCGCACCCAGACCCTGGGCGTGGTGCTGCCGGACCTGTACGGCGAGTTCTTCTCCGAATTGATCCGCGGCATCGACGGTGCCGCGCGCGCGCGCCGCCAGCACCTGCTGGTGTCCAGCTACCACGGCGATCCGGAAGAGCAGGGCCGTGCGCTGCGCGCGATGCGCGGGCGCGTGGACGGCCTGCTGGTGCTGTCGCCGTATGCCGAACGCCCCGGCTTCCTCACCGACAACCTGCCGCAGGCGCTGCCGACGGTGCTGATCAATACCCATTTGCCCGGCGCCGAGTATCCGGTGCTGAGCATCGATGACCATGCCGGCGCGGTGGCGATGACTGAGCACCTGCTTGCGATGGGCCACCGCCGCATCGCTTTCGTCGGCGGTCCGGAACTGAACTTCGATGCGCGCGAACGCCTGCGCGGGTTCCGCGACGCGATCGCCGCGCATCCTGGCCAGGCGCAGGTCCAGGAATTTCCCGGCCAGTTCGACGAAGCCTCCGGCCATCGCGCGGGGCAGGCGCTGCTGCAGGCCGGCCCGCTGCCCGACGCGGTGTTCGCCGCCAACGACATGACCGCGCTCGGCTGCCTGTACGCCTTCGCCCAGGCCGGCGTGCGCGTGCCCGACGACGTCGCCCTGGCCGGTTTCGACGACATCCCGCTGGCGCGCTTCGTTCACCCCTCTCTCACCACCATGCGGGTCAGCATCGCCGGGCTTGGCGAGCAGGCGCTGCGCCGCCTGCTGCAGTTGATCGACCACCCCGGCACCGACGACATGCAGCGCCAGACCCTGGTTCCGGAACTGGTCGTGCGCGATTCCAGCATGGCCCGTTCGTAGCGGCGCCGCTGTCCGCTTCCCAGCCGTCTTGTTTCGCTTTGTCCGTATTCCAGCACCACTCATCACCCATAACGAACAATGCCATCCCTGGAGGGAAGCACCACATGAAGCACCCCCGACGTTCCGCGCGGCCCGCGCCCAAGCTGTTGAGTTGCGCTCTGGCCAGTTGTCTGTTGCTTGGCGCCGCACCGGCGCTCGCGCAGAGCACCGGTGGGACCATCCGTGGCCAGGTCATGGTCGATTCCGTGCCGGCCACCGCGGCGCAGGTCACCGCCACCAACCTGGCCACCGGCCTGACCCGCAGCGTGCAGGTCAGCAACGGGGTGTACGCCGTTGGCGGCTTGCCACCGGGTTCCTACCGTATCGACGTCGCCGCCAATGGCCAGACCACCTCGCAGAATGTCACCGTGCAGGTTGGCCAGGTGGCGACGTTGAACCTGGGGGTGGGCGGCGAGGCGGCCACCGCGACTGCCGGCGACGCCACCACGCTCGGCGCGGTCAACGTCACCGCGCCGGCGCTGGTGGAAACCCGTACCTCGGAGAATGCCACCTATATTTCCAACAAGCTGATCGAGTCGCTGCCGCGCGCGACCCGCAACTTCCTGGAACTGGCCGATACCGTGCCGGGCGTACAGTTCAGCCGCGACGGCCAGGGCAACACGACGATGCGCTCCGGCGCCACCTCGGCCAACGGCACCAACGTGTTCATCGACGGAGTCAGCCAGAAGAACTATGTGCTGACCGGCGGCGTCAGTGGCCAGGACTCCAGCCGCGGCAACCCGTTCCCGCAGTCGGCGATCGGCGAGTACAAGGTCATCACCTCCAACTACAAGGCCGAGTTCGACCAGCTCAGCAGCGCCGCGGTGGTCGCGGCCACGCGCTCGGGCGGCAACGCCTTCGAAGGCAGCTTCTTCTGGGACTACACCAACGACAAGTGGCGCAAGCCCAGCCCGCTGGAAGAACGCGACGGCAAGCGCGACGAGTTCAAGGAAGAGCAGTACGGCGCCACCTTCAGCGGCCCGATCCTCAAGGACGTGGCGCACTTCTTCGTTGCCTACGAGGCCAAGGAATACGTGACCCCGGGCGTGGTCCAGGCCGGTTCGATCTATCGCGACCGTGTCGAGGAACTGCCGGCCAACCTGCGGTCGCAAATCGGCACCTATCCGCAGCCCTTCAAGGAAGACCTGTACTTCGGCAAGCTCGACTGGACCATCGGCGAGAACCACTACTTCGAGCTCAGCGGCAAGTACCGCAAGGAAAGCTCGATCGACGGCATCGACGGCACCGACGCTGCGTCGTATGCGACCGATACCTACCAGGAAGACAAGCGCGCAGATCTGCGCTATCAGTTCACTTACGGTCGCATCATCAACGATGCGCACGTGACCTATGAGAATTCCTTCGTCAATCCGCAGGCGGTCAACGGCGGACTCGGCTACAACCTGATGTACTACCCGGCCGACGGCAATCCGGACGCCATCCTCAGTGTCGGCGCCGGCTCCAACTACCAGCGCAAGGGCCAGAAGGGCGTGGGCCTGCAGGACGACCTGACCCTCCAGGACCTGCAGTGGCACGGCACGCACACGCTGAAGATGGGCGTGAAGTACAAGGACGTGGAACTCAACACGCTGCAGCAGATCCCGTACAACCCGCAGTTCTACTACAACATCCTGACCAGCACCGAGGTTCCCTACCAGGTGCAGTTCGGAGATGCGGTCGCCGGCACCAGCGGCGGCAACGCCATCTCCAAGAACAAGCAGTACGGCATCTACCTGCAGGACGATTGGGAGGTCGACGAACACCTGACCCTGAATCTGGGCGTGCGCTGGGACTACGAGAAGACCCCGTCGTTCCTGAACTTCCAGACCCCGGGCGACGTCAGCTCGGCGCTGTTGAACTGGAGCAACCTGGACAACGCCGACTACAACATCCGCAACTACATCAGCACCGGCAACAACCGCAAGGCGTTCAAGGATGCCTGGCAGCCGCGGCTGGGCTTTTCCTACGATCTGGCGGGCGACCAGCGCCACGTGATCTTCGGCGGCGCTGGCCGTGCCTACGACCGCAACATTTTCGACTACCTGTCGCTGGAGCAGCTCAACGGCAGCTTCCGTTCCTATACTTACTACTTTCAGTCGGCAGCCAATCCATGCCGCGGCCAGCCATGCCTGGGCTGGGATCCGGCGTACCTGGATCCGGCCGCGTTGCAGGCCCTGGTGGCCGGCGGTGGCGCCGGCAGCGGCCGCGAGATCTACCTGATCGACAACGACATCAAGACCCCGTACTCGGACCAGTTCAGCCTGGGCATGCGCAATGCGGTGGATCTGTGGGGCAATCAGTGGAACACCGAGGTCACGTTGTCGCACATCGCCAGCCATGACGGCTTCGCGTTCATGCTCGGCAACCGCCGCGCCGACGGTTCGTTCTTCGCCCCCGGCACCGTCTATGGCGCGCCGTTCGGCGAAGGCCCGGACGGCTTCGGCAGCGTGCTGCTCGGCACCAATGCGCTGGAGACGCGCAACGATTCCCTCGGGCTGAAGATCGACAAGCCGTATACCGCCAAATCCGGCTGGGGCGTGACCGTGGCCTACACCTTCAGCAATGCCAAGGAGAACCGCAAGTTCGGCGAGCACTATTCGCTCGACTACCCGAGCATCGGCGGCTACGGCTGGCACCAGGCCGCCGGCGTGCCCAAGCATCGCCTGGTCGCCACTGCGATCTATGATCTGCCGTGGGACATCACCCTGTCCGGCAAGCTGACACTGTCCACGCCCACGCCGTTTTACGGCACCAACTGCCTGGCCGGCAACGACCAGTGCAGCATCATCGAGTTCACCCCGGACCGCAGCATCGGCTACAAGGACCTGAGCCTGACCTTGAACAAGCAGTGGGATACTGGCAGCAACGTCAAGTTCAACGTCCGTGCCGATGTGCTCAATGTGTTCAACTGGATCAACTACAACTCCTACGGCGCCAATACCGGGACCGCCACCGATCCGGACACCGCGTATGGCACCACCGATTACCAGATCTATGGTCAGATGCGCACGTTCCGGCTGTCGTTCGGCCTGAATTGGTAAGCAGCGACATCAAGGCCGCCCCGGAAGGTTCCGGGGCGGCCGCAGCAGCAGGTCCCGGAATGGGATAGTTTCAACCGCGTATGTAAGCGATTTCACAGGGGTGTCGAAAGCATGAAACTGGGCAGCGTCGCACGCTCACCATTGGTCCTGCTGCTGGCGGCGGCAACGCTGCTGGCATCCTGCAAGAAAACCGAGGAGCCCTCCGTTGCGGACAAGAAGCCGGCAAAAGTGATCCTGATCGAAGCCGAACTCCCCCCCAAACTGGTCAAGCCCGAATTGCCGCCGCTGTTCGACGACATCGAACGGCGCACCTTCCAGTTCTTCTGGGACACTACCAACGAGCAGAACGGCATGGCGGTGGATCGCTACCCGTCGCGCCCGTTCGCCAGCATCGCCTCGGTCGGTTTCGCGCTCACCGTCTATCCGATCGGTTACGAGAATGGCTGGATCAGCCGCGAGCAGGCGGTGCAGCGCACCCTGACCACGCTGCGTTTCCTGCGCGACGTGCCGGTCGGCCCGCAGCGCACCGGCCGTGCCGGCTACAAGGGCTTCTACTACCACTTCCTGGACATGCAGAAGGGCCTGCGCTACGACCAGTGGGTGGAGCTGTCGAGCGTGGACACCGCGCTGTTGATGATGGGCGTGCTGTTCGCGCAGTCCTACTACGAGGGCGACAGCGCCGACGAAAAGGAGATCCGCCAGATCGCCGACACGCTGTATCGGCGCGTGGACTGGAAGTGGATGCAGCAGCGCACGCCGCTGATCACGATGGGCTGGTACCCCGAGCGCGGCTTCATCCAGCACGACTGGATGGGCTACAACGAAGGCATGATGGTCTACCTGCTAGCGCTGGGCTCGCCGACCCATCCGGTGGAACCGGATGCGTGGCTGGAGTGGACCCGCACCTACAACAAGGACTGGGGCGTGTACTACGGCCAGGAATACCTGGCGTTCGGGCCGTTGTTCGCGCACCAGTACAACCACGTCTGGATCGACTTCCGCGACATCCAGGATCAGTATATGCGCGAGCACGGCATCGACTACTTCCTCAACAGCCGCCGCGCCACGCTCGCCCAGCGCGAGTACGCCATCGACAACCCGATGAAGTGGAAGGAGTACGGCGAGAACGTGTGGGGCCTGACCGCCAGCGACGGCCCGCAGAACACCACCCAGGACTACCGCGGCGAACAGCGCCAGTTCTTCCACTACCGTACCCGCGGCGCCGGATTGTTCGAAGCCTTCGACGACGGCACCATCGCGCCGACCGCGGCGGTGTCCTCGATCGTGTTCGCGCCGGAAGTGGTGATCCCGGCGACGCAGGAGATGCACAAGCGCTTCGGCGACTACATCTATTCCAGCTACGGTTTCCTGGATTCGTTCAATCCCAGCTTCAACTACGATATCCCGCTCAAGACCGGGCGCATGCTGCCCAACCGCGGCTGGGTCGCCGGCGACTACATCGGCATCGACCAAGGCGCGATCGTCACCATGATCGCCAACTACCGCAACGAGTTCGTGTGGAACGTGATGAAGAAGAACAAGTACCTGCGGACCGGCCTGGAGCGCGCCGGTTTCAGCGGCGGCTGGCTGACCCCGGAAGGCGAGGCCCCGCCGGTGCCGAAGAAGGACGAGCAGGCCGCCACGGCCCGCGCGCTGGGCATCGCCGAGTCGCGTGCCGCCTCCGCCGAGGCGCAGCCCAATCCCGTGCAACGCCAACCGCAGAATCCGCAATGAGCGCATTGCCGAGGATGCGCCGCTGGGCGACGCTGGGCGTGCTGGTGCTGGCCGTGTGCGGTTGCGCGCGCGCGCCGCAGGGCGAGGTGGTGCGGTTCTGGGCGATGGGCCGCGAGGCCGAGGTGGTGGCCGAGCTGATCCCCGAGTTCGAGAAGGAACATCCCGGCATCCACGTCGATATCCAGAACATCCCGTGGACCGCCGCGCACGAAAAGCTGCTGACTGCGTTCGCCGCCGACGGGCTGCCGGACGTGTGCCAGCTCGGCAACACCTGGATTCCCGAGTTCGCCGCGCTGGACACGCTGCAGCCGCTGCAGCCCTACGTGGATAAATCCAAGGTGATCGATCCGAAGGACTACTTCGCCGGCATCTGGGACACCAGCGTCATCGACGGCCAGCTGTACGGGGTGCCGTGGTACGTGGACACGCGCCTGCTGTTCTACCGCAAGGACATGCTCAGGGACGCCGGCGTGGAAAAACTGCCGCAGACCTGGGCCGAGTGGGAACAGGCCATGGCCGCGGTGAAGCGGCACGTGGGGCCCAAGCGCTATGCGATCCTGATGCCGATCAACGAATTCGAGCAGCAGCTGTCGCTGGGCCTGCAGCTGAATGATCCGCTGCTGCGCGACCACAACAACTACGGCAACTTCCGCAGCCCCGGTTTCCGCAAGGCGCTGGGCTTCTACGCCAACATGTTCGAGCAGGGCTGGGCACCGAAGATGTCCGAAACCCAGATCTCCAACGTCTGGGACGAGTTCTTCAACGGCTTCTACGCGTTCTACATCTCCGGGCCGTGGAATATCCGCGAGTTCCGCAAGCTGGAGCCGGCGGCGCTGAAAGGGCAGTGGGGCACGATGCCGTTGCCCGGTCCGGACGGCCCGGGTGCCGGCATCGCCGGCGGCACCAGCCTGGTGATCTTCCGCAAGTCGCAGCAGAAGGACGCGGCGTGGAAGCTGATCGAGTTCCTGTCGCAGCCGCAGACCCAGGCGCGTTTCCATGCGCTGATCGGCGACATGCCGCCGCGGCGCAGCACCTGGGAATATCCGTCGCTGGCCAACGATCCATTGGCGCACGCGTTCCGCGACCAGCTGGAGCGGGTCAAGCCGGCGCCGAAGGTGCTGGAATGGGAGCGCATCGTGCAGGAAATGCGGCTGGTCACCGAGCGCGTGGTGCGCGGCGGCGAAAGCCAGGAGAAGGCGGTGCAGGACCTGGACAAGCGCGTGGACGAAATCCTGGAGAAGCGGCGCTGGATCTACCAGCAGCAGCATCCGCAGGCCGCGGCGGCGCCGGCTGCGGGAGCGGCGCCATGAAGCGCGGTTCCCTGGTCGGCTGGCTGTTCGCCGGGCCGGCGCTGATCGTGATCGGCGTGTTCTTCGGCCTGCCGGTGTTGTCGGCGCTGGCGCTGAGCGTCACCGACTTCGACCTGTACGCGCTGGCCGACAGCAACCACCTGCGCTTCGTCGGTTTCGGTAACTACATCGTGTTGCTGAAGACGCAGATGTTCTGGAAGTCGTTGTGGAACACCACCTACTTCGTCATCGTCGGCGTGCCGCTCTCGATCGGCGCCTCGCTGGGCGCGGCGCTGCTGCTGAACGCGCCGGTGGCGCGCTTCAAGCCGCTGTTCCGCACCGCGTTGTTCGCACCGGTGGTGACCACGCTGGTGGCGGTGGCGGTGATCTGGCGCTATCTGTTCCACACCAGCTACGGCCTGGTCAACTATGGCCTGAGCCATCTGGGCATCGGCCCGATCGACTGGCTCGGCGACCCGCACTGGGCGATGCCGACGATCATGCTGTTCGCGGTGTGGAAAAACTTCGGCTACAACATGGTGATCTTCCTGGCCGGCCTGCAGGGCATCCCGCAGGACCTGTACGAGGCCGCGCGCATCGACGGGGCGTCGAAGTGGCGGCAGTTCCTGCACATCACCCTGCCGATGCTGGGGCCGGTGCTGCTGGTGGTCGGGGTGATCACCGTATCCGGCTATTTCCAGCTGTTCGCCGAACCCTACGTGATGACCCGCGGCGACCCGCTGCAAAGCACGGTCAGCGTGCTGTACTTCATGTTCGAGGAAGGCTTCAAGTGGTGGAACCTCGGCCGCGCGTCGGCGGTTGCGTTCCTGCTGTTCCTGATCATCCTGGGAGTGACCTCCGTGATGCTGCGCTTCGGCCGCAAGAAGGACCTGGTATGAGCCGCGAAATCGGTGCGTCGCGCTGGAACACGCTGCTGGTCAACGGCGGGCTGCTGGTGCTGGCACTGGTCAGCCTGGCGCCGCTGCTGTGGATGGTGTCGGTGTCGTTCATGCCTGCTGGGCAGGCGAGCCGCTTCCCGCCGCCGATGCTGCCGACCGGCCCGACCCTGGCCAACTACGGCGAGCTGTTCTCGCGCACCGGCATGGCCCGCAACTTCGCCAACAGCCTGCTGGTGTCGTGCGCGATCACCTTCGGCTCGCTGCTGATCAACACCATGGCCGGCTACGCCTTCGCCAAGCTGCGCTTCGTCGGCAAGGAGCGGATCTTCCAGGTGCTGCTTGCGGCGCTGGTGATCCCGGCGCAGGTGGCGATGCTGCCGCTGTTCCTGCTGATGAAGCAGCTGCACCTGGTCAACAACTTCGGTGGGGTGGTGGTGCCGGCGCTGGCGACCGTGTTCGGCATCTTCCTGGTGCGGCAGTATGCGCGCTCGATCCCGGACGAACTGCTGGAGGCCGCGCGCATCGACGGTGCCGGCGAGCTGCGCATCTTCTTCCAGATCGTGCTGCCGATGCTCAAGCCGGTGCTGGTGACGTTGACCATCTTCACCTTCATGGCCGCGTGGAACGACTTCATGTGGCCGCTGATCGTGCTCACGGACCAGGAGCACTACACCTTGCCGGTGGCCTTGGCGGCGCTGTCGCGCGAGCACATCATGGACGTGGAAATGATGATGGCCGGCGCGGTGGTGACGGTGATCCCGGTACTGGCGCTGTTCTTGGCAATGCAGCGTTACTACATCCAGGGACTGCTATTGGGTAGCGTTAAGGGGTGAGCGGACGCGCTTGCGAGCCACTGGCTCGCGCGTCCGCGAACGCCCGGCCATGGATGGCCCGGCCGGCGTATCCGGACCCAGTATGCTGCGCCATGGACGGCATGGGGAATGCGCGAGTGTGGGAACGCGCTTGCGTCGCTCGGCGCTGAACTGCCGGCCATGCGGAGGATGTAGCTGTAGGAGGGCTTCAGCCCCGACGCCTTGCCAGGACAGCGTCGGGGCTGAAACCCCTCCTACAAAAAGCCAACGACACAACGGGAACGAGGTTCATGACGGGAGTGGCGATGACGAGCAGACGGTGGACGATGGCCATCCTGGGCCTGGCGGCGGTGCAGGCCTTCGCCGCGGCGCCGACCGCGACGGTGCCGCTGGACGGCTTCAACAACCTCGACAACTGGCAGATCGTCGTCTCCAACCAGGTCACCGCTTCGACCCGGCTGGTGCAGGCCGCCAGCGGCGGCCGCGCCAAGGCGATCTGCCTGGACTACGACTTCAACGGCGTCTCCGGCTATGCCGGGATCCGCCGCGCGATCCCGATCGAGTATCCGGACAACTACCAGTTCGCGTTCCAGCTGCGCGGCGATTCGCCGAGCAACGACCTGCAGTTCAAGCTGGTCGACGCCAGCGGCGACAACGTGTGGTGGGTCAACCGGCCGCGCTACGACTTTCCCAAGCAGTGGAGCACGGTCAGCTTCAAGAAGCGGCAGATCGACAAGGCCTGGGGCCCGAGTCCGGACAAGGAACTCAAGCGCAGCGCGCAGGTCGAGTTCACCCTCTACAACCAGGTCGGCGGCAAGGGCACGGTGTGCTTCGACCAGCTGAGCCTGACCCCGCTGCCGCCGCAGGATAGCTCGCCATTGACCGTTAAGGTCAGCGCTGACACCGCGCCGGCGCTGGAGCAGCGCATCGCCGACGGCAAGGCCGACACGGTGTGGTACAGCGGCAACGCCAAGACCCAGACGATCATGCTGGACCTGGGGAAGGTGCGCGAATTCGGCGGCGCCAAAGTGCAATGGGCGCCGGGCGTGTACGCCTCGCGCTACAAGCTGCAGGGCTCGGCCGACGGCCGCAGCTGGCGCGAGTTGCGCACCGTCAGCGCCGGCAACGGCGGCACCGACTGGCTGCCGCTGCCCGAGACCGAGGCGCGCTACGTGCGCATCGACCTGGAGGACGGCCCCAGCTTCCGCTACGGCATCGCCGACATCGCGCTGCAGCCGCTGGCCTTCGCTGCGACCCCGAACGATTTCGTCAAGTCGGTGGCGGCCGATTCCACCCGCGGTTGGTTCCCGCGTGGCTTCAGCGGCGAGCAGCCATACTGGACCATCGTCGGCCTGGACGGCGGCCGCGAGCAGGGCCTGGTCGGCGAGGACGGTGCGATCGAAGTGGGCAAGGGCGGCTTCAGCATCGAGCCGTTCCTGCTGCTGGACGGCAAGCGTCTGAGCTGGGCCGACGTGAAGAGCGCGCAGAGCCTGCAGGACGACTACCTGCCGATCCCCAGCGTGGACTGGCGCCACGATAACGCCGCCCTGCGCATCACCGCCTTCGTGCAGGGCACCCCGGAGCAGGCGCAACTGGTGGCGCGCTACCGGCTCAGCAACCCGAGCAAGACGCCGCACGACTACACCCTGGCGCTGGCGGTGCGGCCGTTCCAGGTGAACCCGCCCAGCCAGTTCCTCAACACCGTCGGCGGGGTCAGCCCGATCCGTTCGCTGGCGTTCGACGGCGCGCAGGTGCAGGTCAACGGCCAGCCGCGCGTGTTCGCGGTGCAGAAGCCCGACGCCGCGTACGCCACGGCGTTCGACGCCGGCATCGACATCGAGCGGCTGGCCGCCGACACCGCCGCGCTGCCGCAGCAGGCGCAAGATGCGGACGGGCTGGCCTCGGGCGCGCTGCTGTACCGAGGGCGCCTGGCGCCGGGCGAAGTGCGCGACGTGGCCCTGCTGATCCCGCAGACCGGTGCGCAGGCACTGCCATCCGGCTTCGATGCGGCGCGTGCGCAACAGCTGGTGGCCGAGCAGTGGCGCGAGAAGCTGGATCGCCTGCAGCTGAATGTTCCGGCCGAGGGCAAGCCGCTGGCCGACACCTTGCGCACCGCGCTGGCGCACATGCTGATCTCGCGGATCGGGCCGCGCCTGCAGCCGGGCACGCGCTCGTATTCGCGCAGCTGGATCCGTGACGGCGCGATGATTTCCGAAGGCCTGCTGCGCCTGGGCCGCGCCGACGTGGCACGCGAATACCTTGACTGGTACGCGCCGTACCAGTTCGCCAACGGCATGGTGCCGTGCTGCGTGGACGACCGCGGCAGCGATCCGGTGCCGGAGAACGACAGCCACGGCGAGCTGATCTTCGGCGTCGCCGACTACTACCGCTACAGCGGCGACCGTGCGTTCCTGGAAAAGATGTGGCCGCACGTGCTGGCCGCGTACGAGTACATGGACCAGCTGCGGCTCAGCGAACGCACCGAGGAGAACCGGGCGCGCAACCCGGCGTTCTACGGGATGATGCCGGTGTCGATCAGCCACGAAGGCTATTCGGCCAAGCCGATGCATTCGTACTGGGACAACTTCTGGGCGCTGCGCGGCTACAAGGACGCGGTGGAGATCGCCGCCGAGCTGGGCCGCATCGACGATGTGGCACGCTTCGCCGCCGCGCGCGACGAGTTCCGCCAGGACCTGTACGCTTCGCTGCAGACCGCCACGCAGCAGCACCACATCGATTTCCTGCCGGGCTCGGCCGAGCTGGGCGATTTCGATCCCACCTCCACGACCATCGCGCTGGCGCCGGGCGGGGAGCAGGGACGGCTGCCGCCGCAACTGCTGAACGGCACTTTCGAGCGTTACTGGGGTGAGTTCGTGAGCCGCCGCGACGGCAAGCGCGAGTGGAAGGACTACACCCCGTACGAATGGCGCAACGTCGCCGCGTTCGTGCGTCTGGGCTGGCGCGCGCGCGCCTGGGACGCGATCCAGTTCTTCTTCAAGGACCGCGCGCCGCAGCCGTGGAACCAGTGGGCCGAAGTGGTCTCGCGCACGCCGCGCAAGCCGTTCTTCCTCGGCGACCTGCCGCATGCCTGGGTGGCCTCGGACTTCGTGCGCTCGGTGCTGGACATGTTCGCCTACGCCCGCGACATCGACGACAGCCTGGTGCTGGCGGCCGGCGTGCCGGTGGCGTGGTTCGACGACAAGGGCATTGCGATCCAGGACCTGCGCACCCCGCAGGGCGAGCTGAGCTACCAGCTGCGGCGGCAGAAGAACCGCCTGACCCTGAGCATCAGCGGCGGCCTGCGCGTGCCCAGCGGCGGCCTGGTGCTGCCGTGGCCGTATCCGGGCGAACCCGGGCGCACCCAGATCAACGGCGAGCCGGCGCAATGGGAACATGGCGAGTTGCGGATCCAGTCTTTGCCGGCGGATGTGCAGATTGAGGTGAGGTGAGGTGAGGCCGGGACGTCGGGACTCGGGACTCGGGACTCGGTAAAGCCGGGACCGGGGACCGGGGACCCGGGACAGTAAACGCGACAGCAACAGCCACAAAAAAGCGCCGGCATGCCGGCGCTTTTTTTGTGGTTCGCTTTTCGAGTCCCGAGTCCCGAGTCCCGAGTCCCGGCTTTACTGAGTCCCGAGTCCCGAGTCCCGAGTCCCGCGGACGATCTCCGCCGCCTTCGCCGCGCTCTCCCGCACCTTGTCCCACGCGCCGTTGGCCAGCCAGTCCTTCGGTACCATCCACGAGCCGCCGATGCAGACCACGTTCGGTTGCGCCAGGTACTCGGCGGCGGTGCTTTCGCCGATGCCGCCGGTGGGGCACAGCTTCAGGTCCGCCAATGGACCGGCCAAGCCCTTGAGCATCGCCAGGCCGCCGACCGCGGTGGCCGGGAACAGCTTGCACACGCGGAAGCCGCGCGCCATCAGCGCCAGCAGTTCGGTCGGGGTGGCCGCACCCGGTACCACCGGCAGCGGCGCCCGCACCAGCGCCTCGGCCAGCGCCGGCGGCGTACCCGGGGTCACGATGAAATCGGCGCCGGCGTCGATCGCCTGCTGCAGCTGGGTTTCGGTGAGCACCGTGCCGGCACCGATCTTGATGTGCGGCAGCTCGCGCTTGAGCATCGCCAGCGCGTCCATTGCCACTGGCGTGCGCAGGGTCAGTTCGATCGCGGGCAGGCCGCCTTCGAGCAGCGCGGCGGAGACGCGGCGCGCCTCGTCCAGGCTGTGCACGGTCACCACCGGCAGGATGCCGGCGGCGCGCAGGAGCTGTTCGGCGGTGTTCTGGTATTCGGCAATCGTCATGGCAATCTCGTGTTCGCGATGATGGTCAGGAGTGTGGCGGCCGCAGGCGGCCACCGTGGGGGCAGCACGGCGCGCGCGGCGCCGCTTCGGGTTGCAGGGTTAGGCGTCCTTCGACTCGTGCGGTGCCGCGGCCGCCTCGGCGTTGCGGCCCAGGTCGTACTCGGCGTCGTAGTCCCAGACGTCGCCATCGGCCGCGGGCGGGCCGCAGGAGATCGACATCGCGCCCTGGTCGGCGGGGCCGACCACGCGGCGGTTGAGCGCGAACAGGTTGCGGCCGATGTCGTGCGCGGCCGGCGCGGTGTTCGGCGCCAGCGCACGCGTCGCCCATTCGGCGGCATCCACCAGCACTTCCAGGGTGCCGGCCTCGCCGTCCAGGCGCACGATGTCGCCTTCGCGCACGCGCGCGATCGGGCCGCCGCGGGCCGCTTCCGGGGTCATGTGGATCGCCGCCGGGAACTTGCCCGAGGCGCCGGACAGGCGCCCGTCGGTGACCAGCGCCACGCGCCGGCCCTGGTTCTGCAGCAGGCCCAGCAGCGGCGCCAGCGAATGCAGTTCCGGCATGCCGTTGGCGCGCGGGCCCTGGTAGCGCAGCACCACCACGAAATCATGCGGCAGTACGCCGGCGGCGTGCAGCTTGTTCAAGGCCTGCGGCGCGTCGATGACCACCGCCGGCGCCTCGATGGTGCGGAATTCCGGCTTCACCGCCGACAGCTTGATCAGCGAACGGCCGAGATTGCCGCGCAGCAGGCGCAGCCCGCCCTGCGCTTCGAACGGGTTGGAGGCCGGGCGTACCACGGCTTCGTCGGCGCTCTTGGCCGGGCTCGGCACGTAGGCCAGCGCGCCGTTCTGCACACACGCCTCGTCGCCGTAGGCGCGCATGCCGCCGGGCACGATGGTCGCCAGGTCGTCGTGCATCAGCCCCGCGTCCATCAGCTCGCGGAACACGAACCCCACCCCGCCGGCCGCGGCGAAGTGGTTCACGTCGGCCTCGCCATTGGGATACACGCGGGTCAGCAGCGGTACGATCTGCGACAGTTCGTCCAGGTCGTCCCAGGTCAGCACGATGCCGGCTGCGCGCGCCACCGCCAGCCAGTGGATGGTGTGGTTGGTGGAGCCGCCGGTGGACATCAGCGCGACCGCGGCGTTGACGATCGCGCGTTCGTCGATCAGCCGGCCGAGCGGGCGGAAATCGCTGCCCAGCGCGGTGATGCGCAGCGCGCGTTCGGTGGCCTGCTGGGTCAGCGCATCGCGCAGCGGCGTACCCGGATTGACGAACGAGGCGCCGGGCAACTGCACGCCCATCGCCTCCAGCAACACCTGGTTGGAATTGGCGGTGCCGTAGAAGGTGCAGGTGCCTGGCGCATGGTAGGACGCCGATTCGGCGGCCAGCAGTTCCTCGCGGGTGGCCTGGCCGGCGGCATAGCGCTCGCGCACCTCGGCCTTCTGCTTGTTGGGGATGCCCGGGGTCATCGGCCCGGCCGGCACGAACACCGCCGGCAGGTGGCCGAACGCCAGCGCGCCGATCAGCAGGCCGGGCACGATCTTGTCGCACACGCCCAGGTAGATGGTGGTGTCGAACATGTCGTGGCTGAGGCCGATCGCGGTGGCCTGGGCGATCACGTCGCGCGAGAACAGCGACAGCTCCATGCCCGGGCGGCCCTGGGTCACGCCGTCGCACATCGCCGGCACGCCGCCGGCGACCTGCGCGGTGGCGCCGAGCGCGCGCGCGGTGCTGCGGATGATCTCGGGGTAGTGCTCGAACGGCTGGTGCGCCGACAGCATGTCGTTGTAGGCGGTGACGATGCCCAGATTCGGGGTGATCCCGCCTTCCAGCCGGCTCTTGTCGGTCGGGCCGCAGGCGGCGAAGCCGTGCGCCAGGTTGCCGCAACTCAGGCGGCTGCGGAACGGGCCGTCGCGCAACGCGGCGTCGATGCCGGCCAGATAGGCACGCCGCGACGGCGCACTGCGCGCGCGGATGCGTTCGGTGATCGCGTGGATTTTAGGGTGCAGGGTCATTGGCAGAAGTGGCTATGAAGTGTGGGGTGTAGTCGGGACTGGGGACTGGGGACTGGGGAAAGCGGGAATGCGCAGCGCTGGGCTGTTCCGGGTTCCGGGTCCCGGGTCCCGAGTCCCGGCCTCACTCGCACCAGTGCACGCGCAAGCGCGCACCGGGCGTGTCGAAGGCGACGCGGATCGGGAATTCGTGCGGATCGTTGCCGGACAGCGTGCGTTCGAGCACCTCAAGTTTCTGCTTGCCGCGCAGCAGCAGCATGCGCTGGCCGATCGGCGCCAGCCCGGCCGGGGTCAGGGTGATGCGCAGCGGCCAGGTATTGGCGCCGGGGCAGCCGGTGGCGTCGAGCGCGGCGTAGGGCAGCGGATTGGCCAGCGCCTTGTTCAGGTCGGTGGCGCCGGGGAACAGCGACGCGGTGTGGCCGTCGCCGCCCATGCCCAGTACCGCCATGCACGCGGCCGGCGCGTGCTGCGCATGCAGGTTGGCGGCGTGCACGCAATCCTGCAGCGGCTGGCCGACCCGCACCAGCGGTTCGAAACGCGCGCCTTCGGCACGCTCCAGGAAGCTCTGCCGGACCAGGTAGGCGTTGCTGTCGCTGTCCTGCGGCGACAGCCAGCGTTCGTCGACCAGGCCCACTTCCAGCTTGCTCCAGTCCAGCGGCAGCTCGGCCAGCGCCTGGTACACCGGCGCCGGTGTGGTGCCGCCGGACAGCAGCAGGCGCGCGCCGCCGCGCAGCGCGATGTCCGCGCGCAGCGCAGCGCCGATCTCGGCCGCTGCCGCGTCGATCCATTCGTCGGCATCGTCGTAACGGATCAGGGTGATGCGATCGGACAACGTGGGGCTCATGCAACGACTCCTGGGGATTCGCGTTCGGCATCGACCGCATAGGCGGCGGCGCCAAGCAGACCGGCACGGGGGTGGGTCACCGCCAGCGACGGCACCCGCGCCATGATCGACGAAAAGCGGCCCTTGTGCTCGAAGCGCTGGCGGAAGCCGGAGTGCTGCAATGCGTCGAGCATCTTCGGCACCAGACCGCCGGTCAGGAACACGCCGTCCCAGGCGCCGTGCATCAGCACCAGGTCGCCGGCGATGGCGCCGAACACCGCGCAGAACACGTCGATGGTGCGCATCGCGCGGTAGTCGCCCTGCGCGGCGCGCGCGGTGATGTCCGACGGCTGCAGCGGGCCGGGGTTGTCGCCGGCGATCTCGCTCAGCGCGCGATGGATGTTGACCAGGCCGGGACCGCAGATCAGGCGTTCGTTGGACACGCGCCCGAACTGCTGCGACAGCAGCTCGAGAATGCGGATTTCCTCCGGCGTACCCGGCGGGAAGCTGACATGGCCGCCTTCGGTCTCCAGCGGATAGCAGCGGCCGCCGCGGATCAGCAGGCCGCCCACGCCCAGGCCGGTGCCGGGGCCGATCACCGCGTAGTTGCCTGGCTGCGCGATCGGTGCCGGCTGCCACGCCGCGCCGCCGACCTGGACCACGTCCTGCGGCTGCAGCAGGCTGATCGCCATTGCCTGCGCGGCGAAGTCGTTGATCAGGTGCAGGGCGTCGAAGCCGAGCATGGCGCGGGTGCGCGAGCGCGAAATCACCCATGGATGGTTGGTGATCCGCGCCTCGTCGCCATCCACCCGCCCGGCCACGGCGAACACGCCGCTGCGTGCCTCCACCCCGGTCTGTTGCAGGTAGTGGCGCGCCGCGTCGCCCAGCGACGGGAATTCCACCACCGCATAGGTCTGGGTGCTGTCGTCGAGCAGCGGCGTGGACGCGCCGACGTCGGCGAGCGCGAAGCGCGCGTTGGTGCCGCCGATGTCGGCGACCAGCACCGGTCGCAGCGGCGCGCTCATGGCGTGTCCCGCTGCACGGCGCTGGCGTCGTCGGCGGACACGTAGCGTTCGGCTTCCTGCGGCCCCCAGCTGCCGGCCGGGTAGGGCAGCAGCGGCAGTTGCGCCTGCGCCCAGGCGTCGCTGACGCTGTCGATCCAGGCCCAGGCCGCGCGCACTTCGTCGTCGCGCACGAACAGCGCATGGTTGCCGTTGAGCGCGTCGAGCATCAATCGCTCGTAAGCGATGCGGCGATGCAGGCCGGTCGGCATCGACAGTTCCAGTTCCAGCGGCTGCAGTTCCAGCGCGCCCCATTCCGGGCCGGCCAGGCTGCTCATCAGGCCCAGTTCGATGTTTTCCTGCGGCTGCAACTGGAAGGTCAGCCGGTTCGGCGCCACGTGCTGCGCGTCGGGGCGCTCGAACAGCCAGTGGGTGACTGGCTTGAGCGTGACCACGATGCGCGTGGTGCGCTCGGCCAGGCGTTTGCCGGTACACAGCCGGAACGGCACCCCGGCCCAGCGCCAGTTGTCGATGTAGGCGGTGACGCCGACGAAGGTCTCCACATCGCTGCCTTCCGGCGGCTGGTAGGCCTGCGCCTGCTGGCCGTTGATGGTGCCGGCGGTGTAGCGGCCGCGCACGCTGTCGCGTGCGGCCTGCGCGGCCTGCAGCGGCCGCAGCGCGCGCAGCACCTTGACCTTCTCGTCGCGGATGCGGTCCGCTTCCAGCGAGGCCGGCGGCTCCATCGCCACCAGGCACAGCAGCTGCAGGATGTGGCTCTGGACCATGTCGCGCAGCGCGCCGGAACGCGCGTAGTAGGCGTCGCGGCCGTCCACGCCCTCGCTCTCGGCGACCAGGATCTCCACCGACTCGATGTAGTTGCGGTTCCATACCGCTTCCAGCAGGGTGTTGCCGAAGCGCAGCGCGATCAGGTTCTGCACCGCCGCCTTGCCCAGGTAGTGGTCCAGGCGGAACACGCGGTCCTCGTCGATCAGCGCGCCGATCGCCTGCAGGATCGCGCGCGCGCTGGCCGAGTCGTGGCCGATCGGCTTCTCCAGCATCAGCCGGTTCGGCGCAGCCAGCGCACCGCCCTGGGCCAGGCCCTGGCAGGTGCTGATGTACAGCCCCGGCGGGATCGCCAGGTAGCTGACGCACTTGCGCGCGGCCAGTTCGCGCACCGCATCGGCCACCGACTCGGCATTGCGCAGGTCCACCGAGCGGTAGTCGGTGCGATCCAGCAGCGACTGGATCACCGCCTCGCTGACCTGCGGCATCGCCGCCTGCAGCCGCGGCTTGAGGATGTCGTGGAACTTGGCGGTGTCGTGCGGCGACAGCGCCAGCGCGCGGATGCGGAAGTCGTCCGGCAGGAAGCCGTCGTCGAGCATGCGCAGCAGCGACGGGAACAGGTAGCGCTGGGCGAGGTCGCCGGTGGCGCCAAACAGCAGGAACGTATCGTGCATCGACCGGTTTTCGGTTTCGGGTGACATTTCGTCGATTACCTGGGGGCTAGTAGTGACGTGGCGTTGGTAAGCAAGCGGCGGAGCCGGCCTGTATCCGTCCTGCAGCTCGCGCGGGGGCATGGCGATGACGACCGCCAGGCGGGAGCGCACGATCCGGGAGATGAATACGACGGCCAGACCTCCCAGCATACCTGCCTAATGCCGCAAACATCAGAGTCGGTGCTCGGCGCACGCCCGGACGGCGGCGGCTGGCGGATCGCATCGGCGGCCCTCCCAGGCGTCGATGTTGCCCCGTGAAAACGGTTACATGGCAGAATACCGCATTGCGCTCCCATTGTTGCCTGTGTCGCTGGCACGATGCGAGCCGCATGCGTATGCACTGCCTTCGGGAGGGACCGGCGGCAGCCCGTCCCTCCTGCCGGAAACCGGATACCGCACCATGGCGAACGTACAACTGGACAACATCCGCAAGGTCTACGACAACGGCCAGGTCGCCGTGCACGGGGCCAGTTTCGAAGTGGCCGACGGCGAACTGATGGTGCTGGTCGGGCCGTCGGGCTGCGGCAAGTCCACCCTGCTGCGGATGATCGCGGGGCTGGAGGAGATCAGCGGCGGCGAGCTGCGCATCGGCGAGCGCGTGGTCAACGACGTGGCGCCGAAGGACCGCGACATCGCGATGGTGTTCCAGAGCTACGCGCTGTATCCGCACATGACCGTGGCCGAGAACCTGGCGTTCGGGTTGAAGCTGCGCGGCGAGAGCAAGGAGGTCATCGCGCGCCGCGTCGCCGCTGCCGCCGACACCCTGGGCCTGACCCCGATGCTGGACAAGCTGCCGCGGGCGATGTCCGGCGGCCAGCGCCAGCGCGTGGCGCTGGGCCGCGCGCTGGTGCGCGAACCGGCGGTGTTCCTGCTGGATGAGCCGCTGTCGAATCTGGACGCCAAGCTGCGCCACTCGGTGCGCACCGAGATCGCGCAGCTGCATCGCAAGCTCGGCACCACGATGATCTACGTGACCCACGATCAGGTCGAGGCGATGACCCTGGGCCAGCGCATCGTGGTGCTCAAGGACGGGCTGATCCAGCAGATCGACACGCCGATGGCGCTGTACGACCGCCCGGCCAACCTGTTCGTGGCCGGCTTCCTCGGCAGCCCGGCGATGAACGTGCTGCAGGGCCAGTTGGTCGAGGACGACGGCCTGCAACTGCAGCTGGCCGACGGCAGCCGCGTGCCGCTGCACGGCGCCCAGGTCGCGCCGCAGTGGCTGGGCCGGCCGATCGCGATCGGCGTGCGCCCGGAGCACCTGCAGCCCAGCGCGGACGGGCAGGGCGGGTTTGAGACCACGGTCGAGATGATCGAGCCGGTCGGCAACGAGATCTTCGTCAACCTCAGCCACGGCAGCCAGCCGCTGGTGATGCGGGTGGCACCGCGCACGCTGCCGGGCCTGGGTGAGCGCCTGCGCGTGGCGGTGCGCGGCGAGGCGCTGCATTTCTTCGATCCGGAGAGCGGAGAGCGTCTTGATGTACGGGGCTCGGGACTTGCAACTCGGGACTCGGGACCGCAATAAGCCAAGGCGGGCGTCGCGGGCGGGCTGGTTCAGCGCGCGAGGCCGTCGCGCAGTGGCTGCCAATGCGCAGGATGCATGCCGATGGACAAGCCGGTAGGCGGCACTTCTTCCAGCGGCAGCACCGCCAGTGCCAATGCGCCGGCGACGCTGACCACGCTGCCCAGCGGCTGTCCGTCGCGCAACACCTGCGCGCCGACCTCGGCTACGCCGTCCATCTCCAGCAATTGCAGGGCGCGCTTGGCCTTGCCCAGGAAATGGGTGCGGGCAACGATCTCCTGGCCCGGATAGCAGCCCTTCTTCACGCTGAACGCATGCAGCCGGTCCAGCGCCAGCTGCTGCGGTGTCCATTGCTCGCGCTGGCTGGGGTCGAGCCGGGCCAGGCCCAGGCGCAGGTCGGCGTGGCGCCAGGCGGCGGCGAAGGCCGGGTCGGCCGCGTCCTGCGTAGCCTGTGCTGCCGGCACCAACAGCAGCGTGCGCGGGAGGCCGGCGCCGCCCATGTCCAGTTCGATCGTCCCGTCGCCACGCTCCGCCAGCGCCGCGCCTTGCGCCTGCGCGGGCGAAGCCAGGCACGCGTAGGCATGCAGGTCGTCGTGCGCGGCGATACGCAGCTTGCGCCGGAACACGAAGCGGTTCAGCGCGATTGCCAGCTCCGCCGCACCACCGTCCGGCAGTAGCACCAGCAAGGCGTCGTCGGCGCTGCGCAGCAGTGCGAACAGCGCGATCACCCGGCCCTTGGCGCTCAGCCAGGCGTTCCATTGCCAGTGGCCGTTGCGCAGCGCTTGCACATCGTTGGCGAACTGCGCCTGGGCGAAAGCCACTGCATCCGTGCCGCTCAATGCCACGTATTGCAGGTCTGGAAGCGCGGAAAAACCGGTGGAAGTGAGATTCAGGTTGTCAGGCACGAGGGGGAGGACTAAAATTATATTGTTGTGAGACCCGCATGATAAGCCAAGCAACCCCCACACCCGAGCCCGAGCCCGAAACGCAGCGACCCGCCGAGGAGAACACTCCGCAAGCGACGCCTGCACCGAGGGAAATCGGCGGTCGCGGCGGCCTCGAACCGACGCGCTACGGCGACTGGGAAAAAAACGGACGCTGCATCGATTTCTGAGCAGCTTTGAGCCAACGCGGCCTTAAGCACGCCGCCCAGCCGAGACAACGAGCCCAGCGAATGGCTACGCGCGAACGTCCTCTTTCCCCCCACCTGCAGGTCTATCGCTGGCAGATCCAGATGGTCACCTCCATCCTGCATCGAGCCACTGGAATCATTCTGTCGGTCGGTGCCTTGATCATTGCCGCCGCGCTGTTGGTGCTGATGCTCGGCCCGGCGTCCTGGAACTGCTTCCGCGGCATGGCCGGCGCCTGGTATGGCCAGCTGTTCCTGTTCGCCTGGAGCTGGGCCTTCGCCTACCACCTGTGCAACGGCCTGCGCCACATCGTGCAGGACTTCGGTCACGGCTTCGGCATCCCCGCCTTCGTGCGCAACAGCTGGCTGTCGGTGATCGGCAGCCTGCTGATCGTCGCGCTGATCTGGGCCTACGTGCTGACCGGAGCCGCCGCATGAACCGCTACCGCACCCCGTTGAAGAACGTGCGCGGCCTGGGCGCGGCCAAGTCCGGCACCGAGCATTTCGTGCTGCAGCGGCTTACCGCCACCGCGCTGGTCGGCCTCACCATCTGGTTCCTGGTGTTCGTGCTGAGCCTGCTCGGCGCCGACTACGTCACCGCCACCGCGGCGGTGACCAAGCCGTGGAACGCCGTGCTGCTGGTGGGCTTCCTGATCGCGATGTTCTGGCATGCGCAGATCGGCCTGCAGGTGATCCTCGAAGACTATGTGCACAACTCGCTGCTGGCCCTGGCGCTGCAGACCACGGTGAAGTTCGTCGCCGTGCTCGGTGCGCTCGTCGGTGTATTCGCGGTCGCCCGCATCGCGCTGGGCAGCGCCTGATCGGCGCCCGGAACAGGAATTCAAATTAGATGTCCGCTTACAAGATCACCGAACACAAGTACGACATGGTCGTGGTCGGCGCCGGCGGCGCCGGCCTGCGCGCCACCTTCGGCCTGGCCGCCAAGGGCCTGCAGACGGTCTGCCTGACCAAGGTCTTCCCGACCCGTTCGCACACCGTGGCCGCGCAGGGCGGCATCTCCGCCGCGCTCGGCAACATGGGCGAGGACGACTGGCGCTACCACTTCTACGACACCATCAAGGGCTCGGACTGGCTGGGCGACCAGGACGCGATCGAGTACATGTGCCGCGAGGCGATCCCGGCGATCATCGAGCTGGAGCACTACGGGGTGCCGTTCTCGCGCACCGAGGACGGCAAGATCTACCAGCGTCCGTTCGGCGGAATGACCACCAAGTACGGCGAAGGCCCGTCCGCGCAGCGCACCTGCGCCGCCGCAGACCGCACTGGCCACGCCATGCTGCACACGTTGTACCAGCAGTCGCTGGCGCACGATGCGCGCTTCATGATCGAGTATTTCGCGCTCGACCTGATCTTCGACGAGGAAGGCGTGTGCCGCGGCGTGCTCGCGCTGGACATGGCCGAAGGCTCGCTGCACCTGTTCCGCGCCCATGGCGTGGTGCTGGCCACCGGCGGCTACGGCCGCGCCTACTTCAGCGCCACCTCCGCGCATACCTGCACCGGCGACGGCGGCGGCCTGGTGATGCGCGCCGGCCTGCCGATGCAGGACATGGAGTTCGTGCAGTTCCATCCCACCGGCATCTACGGCGCCGGCTGCCTGATCACCGAGGGCGTGCGCGGCGAAGGCGGCATCCTGCGCAACAGCAACGGCGAGCGCTTCATGGAGCGCTACGCGCCGCACTACAAGGATCTGGCCTCGCGCGACGTGGTGTCGCGTTCGATGACCATCGAGATCCGCGAAGGCCGCGGCGTCGGCGAGCACAAGGACCACATCCTGCTCGACCTGACCCATCTCGGCCCGGGGGTGATCGACGAGAAGCTGCCCGGCATCGCCGAGAGCGCACGGATCTTCGCTGGCGTGGACGTGCACAAGCAGCCGATCCCGGTGCTCCCGACCGTGCACTACAACATGGGCGGCATCCCGACCAACTATCACGGCGAAGTGGTGCGCAAGGACGGCGACAACCCCGATGCGGTGGTGCCCGGCCTGTACGCGATCGGCGAAGCGGCTTGCGTGTCGGTGCACGGCGCCAACCGCCTGGGGTCCAACTCGCTGCTGGACCTGGTGGTGTTCGGCCGCGCGGTGGCGATCCGTTGCGCCGAGACCATCAAGACCGGCGCGCCGCACAAGACCCTGCCCGGCGATGCCTGCGACAAGGCGCTGGGCCTGCTCGACAAGCTGCGCAATTCCAACGGCGGCACGCCGACCTCGGTGATCCGCGACAAGATGCAGCGCACCATGCAGTCCGACGCGGCGGTGTTCCGCACCAGCAAGACGCTGCAGGAAGGCGTGGACAAGATGGCCGAGATCTACGCCACCTTCGAGGACGTGAAGGTCTCCGACCGCTCGCTGGTGTGGAATTCGGACCTGATCGAGACCTACGAGCTGAACAACCTGCTGCTCAACGCGGTGGCGACGATCAACTCGGCCGAGCAACGCAAGGAAAGCCGCGGTGCGCATGCGCACGAGGATTTCCCGGACCGCGACGACGTCAACTGGCAGAAGCACACCCTGGTCAGCGTCGACGACAAGGGCCAGTGCAGCTTCGACTACCGCCCGGTGCACATGTACACGCTCAGCAAGGACGTTGACGTGGTGCCGCCGAAACCGCGCGTGTACTGACCAAAGCCGGGAATCGGGAATCGGGAATGGGGAATCGAGAACAGCGCCTGCGCTCTTCGCCCCTGCTTCCCATTTCCCATTCCCCAATCCCCATTCCCGGATTTTAAAGCCATGGCAGAGTTCACCCTCCCCAAGAATTCCAAGATCAGCAAGGGCAAGCACTTTCCCGCCACCGGCGCGAAGAATGCACGCACCTTCAAGGTCTACCGTTGGAATCCGGACGACGACAGCAACCCGCGCACCGACACCTACGAGGTGGATCTGGACGCGTGCGGCCCGATGGTCCTGGACGCGCTGATCAAGATCAAGAACGATATCGATCCGACCCTGACCTTTCGTCGTTCCTGCCGCGAAGGCATCTGCGGTTCGTGCGCGATGAACATCGACGGCACCAACACGCTGGCCTGCACCAAGGCGATCGCCGACTGCGGCAAGGCCGAAGTGCCGATCTATCCGCTGCCGCACATGGAGGTTATCAAGGACCTGGTGCCGGACCTGACCCACTTCTACGCGCAGTACGCGTCGATCAAGCCGTGGATCCGCACTCAGACCCCGCCACCGCCGGACCGCGAGCGGCTACAGTCGCCGGAAGACCGCAAGAAGCTCGACGGCCTGTACGAGTGCATCCTGTGCGCGTGCTGCTCGACCAGCTGCCCGAGCTACTGGTGGAACGGCGAGCGCTACCTGGGTCCGGCGATCCTGCTGCAGGCCTACCGCTGGATCGTCGACTCGCGCGACGAGGACACCGGTGCGCGCCTGGACGATCTGGAAGATCCGTTCAAGCTGTACCGCTGCCACACCATCATGAACTGCGCGCGCACCTGCCCGAAGGGGCTGAATCCGGCGCTGGCGATCGCCGAGATCAAGAAGCTGATGATGGCGCGCCGCGCCTGATCGGCTAGCGTCGCCACCACGGACGGCAGGCCCGTTCGACTGCGCGGCACCGGCTCTCGGGTTCGGTGCCGCGCGCGTTTTCGACGGTCGCCGACCTAGGCGTCCGTCCACCAAGACCTGGGGTGCGATGCGATGGACGAAGCCACCGAACTGAAGAAGCTGCGCTGGCGCTGCCGGCGCGGCATGCGCGAGCTGGATCAGCTGTTCGGACGCTACCTGGACCGGCGCTGGGCGCAGTCCTCCGAGGCCGAGCGCGGGGTTTTCCTATACCTGCTCGAATGCGAGGACGATAAGTTGTGGCGCTGGTTCATGGGCTACGAGGCTTGTCCCGATGCACGCGCCGCCGATCTCATCGCCACCATCCGCGCCCTGCCGGCTTGAGTGGCGCCCCTCGCGCTGGCTGCTGGCGGCGCTGGCGCTGCTGAGCGTGCTGGCGCCGCTGTCGATCCTGGGCTCGGACATGCCGCGCGCCTGCGCCTGGCCTGCGGCGGCGCTGGCCGCGCTGTATGCGGCGTGGCTGCTGCGGCGCGAGGCGCGGCGGGCGCCGCGTACCCTGCTGCTCCCGGCGCAGGGCAGCGTGGCGGCAAGCGTCGATGGCCAGCCGGTCGCGACGCTGCAGGTGGACTGGCGCGGGCCGCTGGCGTTCGTACGCTGGCGCGATGCGGATGGCCGGGTAGGGCGCCTGGCCTGGTGGCCGGACACCCTGCCGCCGCCGGCACGACGTGAACTGCGTCTGGCCGCTCAGGCCCGTGCCGCTTCGTCTGCGCCGCCGCAGATGGCACCATAGCGCTCCCTGGATGGTGGCTGCGCATGTTCAAACCCTTACCCGTGGCCATCGGCCTGCGCTACCTGCGCGCCAAGCGCCGCAACAACTTCATCTCTTTCATCTCGATGGCCTCGATCCTCGGCATCGCCCTGGGCGTGACCGTGCTGATCACCACGCTGGCGGTGATGAGCGGCTTCCAGAAGGAGATCCGCGACCGCCTGCTGCAGATGGCCGCGCATGCCACCGTCAGCGCGCAGGGCGCGCCTATGGAGAACTGGCAGCACGCGGTGGACGTGGCTACCCGCGATCCGCGTGTGGCCGGCGCCGCGCCGTATGTCGAGGAAGAAGCGCTGCTCACCGGGCAGCGCAACCAGCCGGCGATCGTGCGCGGCATCCTGCCCCGCGAAGAGTCCAAGGTCTCGGTGCTGGCGCAGAAGATGAAGCAGGGTTCGATCGACAGCCTCACCCCCGGTTCCTACAACATCCTGCTCGGCCAGGAACTGGCGCTGTGGCTGGGCGTGGGCGTGGGCGACAAGGTGGTGGTGATGCTCGGCGAACCGCAGGCCAGCCCGATGGGCATGGTGCCGCGCTACAAGCGCTTCACCGTCAGCGGCATCTTCGAGGCCGGCTACAACGAGATCGATCGCGGCCTGGCGGTGACCAGCATGGCGGACATGCAGCGCGTGCTGCGCATCGGCGACGGCGTCACCGGCGTACGCCTGAAGCTGTACGACATGGACCTGGCCTGGAACGTGGCCCGCGACCTGGCGCTGAACCTGCACGGCCCGTACATGGTCAGCGACTGGACCCGCGAGAACGCCAACCTGTACCAGTCGCTGAAGATGGAAAAGACGGTGATGGGCATCCTGCTGTCGCTGATCATCGCGATGGGCGCGTTCAACCTGGTGTCCTCGCAGGTGATGCTGGTCACCGACAAGCAGGCCGACATCGCCATCCTGCGCACGTTGGGGCTGAGCCCGGGCGGGGTGATGCAGGTGTTCATGGTGCAGGGCACGCTGATCGGCGTGATCGGCACCGTGGCCGGGGTGATCGGCGGCATCCTGCTGACCTTGAACCTGGAGCGGATCCTGGCCGGCATCGAGGCGTTGTTCCACATCAAGCTGCTGCCCGAGGACGTGTACTACATCACCGGCCTGCCCACCGACATGCAGCCGCGCGACGTGGTGGTGATCACCCTTGTCGCGCTGCTGATGAGCTTCCTGGCCACGCTGTATCCGGCCTGGCGCGCTGCGCGCACGCAACCGGCGGAGGCGCTGCGTTATGAATGACGGCCGCGAATCGGGAATCGGGAATCGGGAATCGGCAGTGCACACGCCACCGCAAGCAGACGCGGCGATTCGCGCCGAAGGCCTGGGCAAGACCTATGCCGAGGGCAAGATGCGTACGCCGGTGTTCGACGGGCTGGACCTGAGCGTGGCGCCGGGCGAGACCGTGGCCATCGTCGGCGCGTCCGGCGCCGGCAAGAGCACGCTGCTGCATCTGCTCGGCGGCCTCGATGTGCCGACCGCCGGCGAGGTGTACGTGGCTGGGCAGCGCATGTCGGCGCTGTCGGACGCGGCGCGCGGCCAGCTGCGCAATCGCTCGCTGGGCTTCGTCTACCAATTCCATCATCTGCTCCCGGAATTCACCGCGCTGGAGAACGTGATGATGCCGGTGCTGCTCGGCGGCGCCGCGGTCAAGGACGCCGACGCGCGCGCGCGCGCCTTGCTGGAATCGGTGGGCCTGGGCCATCGCCTGGAGCACAAGCCCGGCGAACTGTCCGGCGGCGAGCGCCAGCGCGCGGCGGTGGCGCGCGCGCTGGTCAACCGTCCGGCCTGCGTGCTCGGCGACGAGCCGACCGGCAACCTCGACGACAAGACCGCGGCCAACGTGTTCGCGCTGATGCTCGAGCTCAACCGCGCGCACGGCACCAGCCTGGCCCTGGTCACCCACGACCGCAGCCTGGCGCGCAAGCTCGACCGCGTGCTGGAACTGCATCAGGGCAAGCTGCGCGAACTGGCGCCTGCCGACGTGTAGCGGCGCGCATGCCTATGGCCGCGGCCTGTCGGCCGCGACGAATGCAGCCCGGAACCATGACGGTTTCGGCAATCGGTCGCGGCTGAAGCCGCTCCTACAGTGCAGCCGGCGAGTCGGTCGCTTGCTTCCTGTAGGAGCGGCTTCAGCCGCGACGAACGAAGCCATCCGGCTATCCGGCTTCGGAAACAGTCGGGACTGAAGTCCCTCCGACAGTGCACCCAGCCTGCTGGCCGCAAGTCATTGTGGGAGCGACACTTCAGTCGCGACGCGCGGAGCCGTCCAGTTGCCGGGCCTCAGAAGCGATCGCGACAGATGGGCCAGGAAAAGGCCGGGGATCGCAGCGGCTTGGGCTATCGGTCGGCGGCTGAAGTTGCTCCTACAGTGCAGCCAACCGCCCCTTGTAGGAGCGGCTTCAGCCGCGATGAACGCAGCCGGAGTCTGTCCGGTTGCGGAATCGCTCGGGGCCGATGGCCCGAGGCCACCCGCAGGCGCTCTCCCAATGGAGACGCACAATCGCATGGAAAAAACGCTCGAACGCCTGCCTAGTCGACGATCCTGCACCGCCCATCTCCCCGCGGCAGCAACTCGCCCACCGAGGGCGCACACCTCACGGAATCATCCGCTGCGCACGCAGCCTGGCGAACAGCTCCAGGAACGAGGCGCGGCTGTCGTAATAGCCGAGGAAGCCGAGGTCGCGGCTCTTGGTCATGTCGTTGACGCACTCGATCTCGCGGCCGAGGTCGGCATCGGTATGCCACCACGATGCCAACTGATTCACGTCCGCCTGCACCAGCCCGTGGCGTTCGGCGATCGCGCGCCACTGCGCCGGCGCGGTGTGCTGCAGACGCGGCTGCAACGGCATCGGCGCTTCCGGATACGGCGCCGCCTCCAGACCGTAGAACGCAGCGATCTCGCCCCACATCCAGCGCCAGCGGAACACGTCGCCGTTGACCGTGTTGAACGCCTGGTCGCGCGCGGCCGGACTGGTCGCGGCCCAGGCCAGCTGGCGGCCGAGCAGGCCGGCGTCGGTGAGATCGGTGAGGCTGTCCCACTGCGCGCGCGAACCGGGGAACACGAACGGCTGCCCGCTGTGCTTGCACAGCGTGGCGTACACCGCCAGGGTCACGCCCATGTTCATTGCGTTGCTGCCGTGGGCCTGGCCGATTATGGTGTGCGAGCGGTGCACGCTCCAGCCGAAACCATGGCGCGCGGCGGCGTCGAACAGCAGGTCTTCCAGCGTGTAGTAGAAATTCTCGCCCGGCTGGCGCGGCTCGCTCTCGCGGAACGGCGTCTCTGCCTTGCCGCTACCGTAGTGCTCGAACGAACCCAGGTAGTGCTTGGTGCCGGTGACCAGCGCCATGTGCTGCAGCGCGGTCCCGTCCAGGCCCTCGCACAAGTGGCGCAGCATCGCGCCATTGGCGGCGACGTTTTCCTTTTCGGTGTCGCGCCGCGTCCAGGTGCAGAAGAACACATGGGTGATCGGTAGCCCGTGCAGCGCGGCCGCGGTGGCGTCGCGGTCGAGAAGGTCGGCGGCCACGGGAATTACGCCTTCCTGCGGGATCGGGCGGCGTGCCAGGCCATAGACGGTCCAGCCGTCCGCGACCAGAACCTTGGCCAGGTTGTAGCCGGAGATGCCGGTGACCCCGACCACCAGTGCGGTGCCCTTGCGCATGCATGGATTCCTTCGATTTAAACCGGGCACGCTAGCCGCAGGCCGATGAAAGTATGGCGAAAAGCGGCCATGCGCCGCGCGGCGTCGTGCGTCTCCAGGCGAATTCCTACACCGCTTGCAGGGCTTTGCCGATGGCGGACATCACCGCGGCGCGCGAGGCTATCGACCTGGCCTCGTTGTGGTTGTCGCCGCCTGTCGCGATCGCCGCTGTTACCTCTGCACCCTGTTTACGTCAAGGAGCGGCGATCGCATGCAGCAACATCCTGAGTCTGCGCCTGGTCTTGGGTTTGCCGCACCAGGACCTGTGCGTGCCGAGGCGATCGCCCCGTTCGGCATCGGCGTCGCCGCCGCGCTCGCCGCGGGCGTACTGGCGGCACTGTGGCTGCCGCGGCTGGCGCCGTGGCCGCTGTCCCTGCTGCTGTTGCTTGGCGGCAGCGCGGTGTGGATCGGCATGCCGCACTGGCGCTGGCTGGGCGCCTTCGCCCTGGGCTTTGCTTGGCTGGGGCTGATTGCCGGCATGGTTCTGGCGCGGCAATTGCCCGCCGACTGGGAAAAGCGCGTGGCGACGCTGCAAGGGCAGGTGCTGGAACTGCCGCAGGCCGAGGTGCGGCGCACGCGTTTCATGTTTCGGGTGGACACCGATGCCACGCAGCCGGCGCCGTTGCGCGGGCGCCTGCTGCAACTGGCCTGGTACGACGATTTCGGCGCGCACGCGCCTGGTCCGCGCACGGCATTGCACGCCGGCGCGCGCTGGCGCCTGAGCGTGCGCCTGCGCGCGCCGCGCGGGCTCAGCAATCCGGGCGGATTCGACGCGGAGGCCTATGCACTGGCGCAGCGGATCAGTGCCAGCGGCTACGTGACCGCGCCGCACGAAGCCGCCGAACTGGCGCCTGGGCAGGGCATCGATGCCTGGCGCGAGCGGCTGTCGGCGCGGATTGCGGCGGCGGTGCCGAGCGCGTCGGCGCGTTACGTGCAGGCGCTGGCGCTCGGCGACACGCGCACGCTGGACGATCGCGACTGGCGCATCCTGCGCGCTGCGGGCCTGACCCATCTGATCGCCATTTCAGGTTTCCATGTCGGCCTGGTCGCCGGCGCGTTCGCGCTGCTCGGGGGCGGCCTGTGGCGGTTGTGGCCGCGGCTGGGGCGCTATTGGCCGCGTCACCAGGCCGCCGCGTTGCTGGCGGTGCTCGGCGCCGGTGGCTACACCCTGCTGTCGGGCATGGCGCTGCCCACGGTGCGGACCGCACTGATGATCGCGGTCGTCGTGGTCGCGCGGCTGTGGCGGCGCCCGGTGCGGGTGGTCGATGCGCTGGCGCTGGCGGCGATCGTCATGCTGGCCTTCGACCCGCTGGCGGTGCTGTCCGCCGGCTTTTGGCTGAGCTTCCTCGGCGTGGCCTGGCTGGCCTGGTGCATGCCTGCCGCCGGCAGCGGCTGGCACGGCAAGCTGCGCGAGTTCCTGTCGGCGCAGGGCGTGGCCACGCTGGGCCTGTTGCCGCTGAGCACGATGCTGTTCAGCCAGGCCTCGGCCGTCGGTCCGCTCGCTAACCTGCTGGCGATCCCGTGGTGGAGCCTGGTGGTGGTGCCGCTAGCACTGCTCGGCACCGCGCTGGAGGCGCTGCACGCCGGCGTCGGTGTGTGGGCCTGGCGTGCGGCGGCGGCGTGCTTCGACCTGACCTGGCCGCTGTTCGCCGCGCTCGGCGAAAGCCGTTTCGCGCTGCGCTGGCTGCCGGAAGCGCGCAACTGGGCCTTGCCGCTGGCGCTGCTGGGCGCGTTCTGGCTGCTGCTGCCGCGCGCGGTACCGGGCAAGCCGCTGGCGGCGCTGCTGTGGCTGCCGCTGTTCTGGCCGCCGTTGGAGCGGCCGGCCGCGGGCGAGGTGGAACTGGTGATGATCGATGTCGGCCAGGGGCTGTCGGTGCTGGTGCTCACCGCGCAGCACCAGTTGCTGTACGACGCCGGCCCGGCGATCAAGGATGGCTACGACGCCGGCGAGCTCGCGGTGGTGCCTGCGCTGCACGCGCTCGGCGTGGCGCGGCTGGACCGCACCGTGATCAGCCACGGCGACAACGACCATGCGGGTGGTTTCGAGGCGGTGCGCGCGGCGCTGCCGGTCGGCCTGTCCGAGGCGCCGGCCGGCGCGCCGGTGCGGGTGGACCGGCCGTGCCTGGCCGGCACCGCCTGGGAATGGGATGGCGTGCGTTTCCGCTTCCTGCATCCGGCGCCCGGCTTTCCCTATCTCGACAACGAGTCCAGCTGCGTGCTGCGGGTTGAAAGCGCGCATGGCGCGATGCTGCTGACCGGCGACATCGGCGAGGTGGTCGAGAGCCGCCTGCTGCGCCAGGCGCCGCAGGACCTACGCGCCGAGGTAGTGCTGGCGCCGCATCACGGCAGCGCGCATTCCTCGCAGGCGGCCTTCGTCGCCGCCACCGGCGCGCGCCTGGTGCTGATTTCGGCGGGCGAGGGCAACCGCTTCGGCCATCCGCGGCCGGTGGTGGTGGCGCGTTGGCAGGCGTCCGGCGCCGAGGTCGCGACCACACCGCAGGGCGGCGCGCTGCGCGTGTGGCTGGGACGCGCCGGCCTGCAACTGCGCGAACGGCGGCCGTGGCGGGCGCGGCTGTGGGATGCCGCGGAGCGGGCGCGGGCGGCTGCTATCCTATCGGCCGGTGAACGAACGGCCGAACGTGCCGGAGGGTTGCGACGTGTGGGAACTGGTCAAGGCCGGTGGCTGGCCGATGGTGCCGTTGCTGCTGTTGGGCGTGGTCGCGCTGGCGATCGTCCTGGAGCGGTTCTGGAGCCTGCGCCGTAGCGAAGTGCTGCCGCCGGGGCTGGGCCAGGAAGTGCGCAACTGGGCCACCCGCGGCAAGCTCGACCCGATCCACATCGAGTCGCTGCGGCGCAATTCTGCACTGGGCGAGCTGCTTGCCGCCGGCCTGGACGTGCGCAACCGGCCGCGCGAGATCGTCCGCGAACGCATCGAGGACACCGGCCGCCACGTCGTGCATCGCATGGAGCGGTTCCTGAACGCGTTGGGTACGGTGGCCTCGGCCGGGCCGCTGCTTGGCCTGCTCGGCACCGTGGTGGGAATGATTCAGATGTTCCTGGGCATCCTGGACCGCGGCGTTGGCGACGTGAACCAACTCGCCGGCGGCATCGGCAAGGCACTGGTGTGCACCGCCACCGGCATGATCATCGCGGTACCGGCACTGGTCTTCCATCGCTATTTCAAGGGCCGCATCGCTGGCTACATCATCGAGATGGAGCGCGAAGCCACCGCCTTGAGCGATGTCCTCGACGGCCATGGCCGCGACGGCGCGCCGACCCCGGCCGCGGCACGCCCGGCTTCGCGCGGCGGTGCCGCTGCGCCGGCCAAGGGCTGACCGGTGCGGATTCGTGACGATCGCGGCCAAGACGAGCCGCAGATCGACCTGGTGCCCCTCATCGACGTCATCCTTGTTCTGATCATCTTCTTCGTAGTGACCACCACCTTCGACGCCCGTTCCACGCTGCAGTTGCAACTGCCCAACGCCAGCGACCAGCACAACCCGCCGCCGCCGCGCGCGCTGAGCGTGCTGGTCAACGCCGACGGGCATTACTTCATCAACGACCAGGAAGTGCTGCGCACCGACGTGGAGTCGGTCAAGCGCAGCATCGCCCAGGTCGCCGGCGACGACCGCGCGCAGCCGGTGCTGCTGCGTGCCGATGCGCGCACGCCCTACCAGGCCGTGGTCACCGCGCAGGACGCGCTGGGCCAGCTCGGCTTCCGCCGCATCGCTATCGCCACCGCGCCGGAAGTCAAGCAGTGAGCGCGAAGTCGGCACCGGTCTGGCCGATCTACCGTCGGCTGCTCGGCTATACCCACGCCTATTGGGCGATGCTGACCACGGCGGTGGTGGCGATGGTGATCGAGGCCACCGCCGGCTATTTCTTCACCCGGCTGATGGATCCGCTGGTCAACCGCGGTTTCGTCAATCCCGAGGCGCGCATGGCGGTGCTGCTGCCGCTGGCGATCCTGGGCCTGTTCCTGATGCGCAGCGTCGCCACCTTCGTCGGCGACTACTGCATGGCGCGCACAGGCCGCAGCGTGGTGCGCGACCTGCGCGAGCAGGTGCTGGCCAAGTACCTGCACCTGCCGTCCTCACACTTCGACGTCGAGGCCACGCCGGTGATGGTCAGCCGGCTGAACTTCGATACCGAACAGGTCACCCAGGCCGCCTCCGATGCGCTGAAGACGCTGGTGGCCGATACCCTGACCATCATCGGCATGCTGATCGTGATGCTGCAGATGAGCGTCAAGGTCACCTTTGCGCTGCTGGTGGTGGCGCCGCTGATCGGGGTCATCGTGTCCTACGTCGGCAAGCGCTACCGCAAGATCAGCCGCGGCATCCAGGACGGCATGGGCTCGATGGCGCAGCGCGCCGAGCAGTCGCTGGGGGCGCAGCAGGAAGTGAAGGTGCACGGCACCCAGGCGCTGGAAATCAGCTACTACGCGGCGCTGGCCAACCGCATGCTGGGCCTGAACATGAAGGTCGAGACCACCCGCGCGCTGGCCTCGAGCATGGTCCAGTTCCTGGCCGCGGTGGCGCTGGCGGCGATCGTCTGGGTCGCCACCCGCGAGGCGCTGGCCGGGCGCCTCAACGCCGGCCAGTTCATGGCGCTGATGACCTCGATGATGGCGATCATCCCGTCGCTGCGCCGGCTGACCAGCGTGCAGACCTCGATCTCGCGCGGCGTGGCCGCCGCCGAGCGGCTGTTCTCGATCCTGGATACGCCCGAAGAGCGCGACACCGGCAACGTGTCGGTGCAGCGCGTGCGCGGCGAACTGGCGTTCGACAAGGTGATGCTGCGCTACAGCCAGGACGGCGGCCTGGCCCTGGACGACATCAGCTTCACGGCCAAGCCAGGCACGGTCACCGCCATCGTCGGCCGTTCCGGCAGCGGCAAGACCAGCCTGGTACGGCTGGTGCCGCGCTTCTACGAACCCAGCGGCGGCAGCATCATCCTGGATGGGGTGCCGCTGCACGACTACCGCCTGCACGACCTGCGCCGGCAGATCGCCCTGGTCGGGCAGCGGGTGATGCTGTTCGACGACACCATCGCCGCCAACATCGCCTACGGCACGCAGGCCAGCGACGCGCAGATCCGCGCCGCGGCCGAGGCGGCCAACGCCTGGGAATTCATCGAACGGCTGCCGCTGCAGCTGCGCACCCCGGTCGGCGAGAACGGCGCGCTGTTGTCCGGTGGCCAGCGCCAGCGCCTGGCGATCGCCCGCGCGATCCTGCGCGACGCGCCGATCCTGATCCTGGACGAAGCCACCGCCGCGCTGGACAACGAATCCGAGCGGCTGGTGCAGGACGCGCTGCACCGGCTGATGCCCGAGCGCACCACGCTGGTCATCGCGCACCGCCTGTCCACCATCGAACATGCCGATCAGGTGCTGGTGATGGACCACGGCCGCATCGTCGAGCGCGGCACCCATCACGCGCTGCTAGCCCAGGGCGGCCTGTACGCCCACCTGCACAGCATGCAGTTCCGCGAAAGGCAGCCGTGATGAGCGATCGCGGGCCACACACGCCTGGTTACTGGTATGGCCAGGGTACGCCGCCGCTGTACTCGCAGCTACTCACGCCGCTGTACGCGGCGGCGATCGGCCTGCGCCGCGCGCTGTACCGGCGCGGCTGGCGCAAGCGCCACAGCATCGCGGTGCCGGTGGTGGTGGTCGGCAACCTCACCGCCGGCGGCACCGGCAAGACTCCGCTGACCATCGCCCTGGTGCGCAAGCTGCAGGACGCCGGCTGGAAACCGGGCGTGGCCACCCGCGGCTACGGCCGCAGCCAGGACCAGGTCGCGCGCTGGATCGAGTCCGGCACCACGCCCGAACTCGGTGGCGACGAGCCGGTGCTGATCGCGCACAAGACCGGCGCGCCGGTGCGGGTGGACCGCGACCGCGTCGCCGCCGCGCGCGCGCTGCTGCAGGCCGGCTGCGACATCGTGGTCTGCGACGATGGCCTGCAGCACTACCGCCTGCAGCGCGACATCGAGATCGAAGTGGTCGACGGCCATCGCCGCTACGGCAACGGCCGTCTGCTACCGGCCGGGCCGCTGCGCGAGCCGGTGGCGCGCGGCCGCGAATGCGATTTCCGGGTCATCAACCTGGGCCAGGCCAGCGATGTCGGCGAAGTCCAGGCTGGTTTCGGCGAGTGGGCGATGCGCCTGCGCATCGACAGCGCGCAACCGCTGCAGGGCGGCCGCGCGCGCGCGCTGCGCAGCTTCGCCGGGCAGCGCGTGCATGCCGTCGCCGGCATCGCCCATCCGCAGCGCTTCTTCGACATGCTACGCGCGCATGGCATCGGCGTGGTGCCGCACGCGTTTCCCGACCATCACCGCTACCGCGCCGCCGACCTGTCGTTCGGCAGCGAACTGCCGGTGCTGATGACCGAGAAGGACGCGGTCAAGTGCGCGCAGTTGGTCAACGACTGGTGCTTCAGCGTGCCGCTGGTGGCCGAGTTGCCGGCCGCGTTCTGGATCGGCCTGCTCGACCGGCTGGACAAGCTGCGCGGGCGCAGCGGCGACGCCATCGAATAGGGTGGCGCAAACAGCGCATCCGTGACGTTTGCAGTAACGCACCACGGCAGGCGAATCATGGAGCGACTTCAGTCGCGACAGGTTTTATCGGTAACGCCCGTCGCGACAGAAGTCGCTCCCACAAGGTCCCGCGCTGGCTGCAGTGCCGTGTCGAAATGCCGTCGCCCGGCCACGCGAAGGCGTTGTGCGCGTTTGTGCTGCCATCGCGGACCAGCCGTCGCCGACGCTGCAGACGCTTTCGCCCAAGCCGAGCAGGTGCAGAGCGCGATCGACAGGGTCTATAGAATGGCAGCAAAGGCGAGCGCCACGCGCTCGGCGCCTGCTAGCGTGCCTGGCTGCAGCGAACCGGCTGCCGCCGCCAAGCCTTCGAAGACGCCTTGCCCCCATCGACAACGGAGAAGACCATCCATGTTTGGATTCCGCGCATTCCAGCATTCAGCCGCCGCCGGCGCGCGCCGCGCATGAGTGCCGCACACGCCATGCCGCCGCCGTTCGTGGTCGCCATTCCGGCGCGCTACGCCGCCTCGCGCCTGCCCGGCAAGCCGCTGCGCCTGCTCGGCGGCGAACCGCTGGTGCGGCATGTGGCGCGCCGTGCGCTCGGCGCCGGCGCGCAGCAGGTGTGGGTGGCCGCGGACGATCCGCGCATCGCTGCGGCGGTGGCCGATCTGGACGGCGTGCACGTGGCGCTGACCTCGGCGGCGCACGCCTCCGGCACCGATCGCCTGGCCGAATGCGCCGACCTCGCCGGCTGGGACGATGCGGCCCTGGTGGTCAATCTGCAGGGCGACGAACCGTTCGCGCCGGCCGCCGGGATCGTCGCGGTGGCGAAGGCGTTGGCCGCCAGCGGCGCGGAGATGGCGACGCTGGGCACTCCGGTGGAATCTGCCGAGAGCCTGTTCGATCCGAACTTGGTCAAGCTGGTGCGCAACGCGCAGGGCGATGCGCTGTATTTCAGCCGCGCGCCGATCCCCTGGCACCGCGACGCGTTCGCCGCCTCACGCGAACGGCTGCCGCCGGGCCCGTGGCTGCGCCATATCGGCATCTACGCATACCGCGCCGGGTTTCTGCGCCGTTTCGCGGCGATGCCGCCGGGCGGCCTGGAACAGCTGGAGGCGCTGGAGCAGCTGCGGGTGCTGGAAGCCGGCTTCCGCATCGCGGTGGCGCTGTCGCCCGAGCCGTTCCCGCCCGGGGTGGACACGCCCGAGGACCTGGCCCGCGCCGAGGCGCATCTGCAGGCCCTGGCATGAAACTGCTGCTGGTGTGCCTGGGCAACATCTGCCGCTCGCCGATGGCCGAAGGCGCGCTGCGCCACCATCTCGAGCGCTCGCCGCTGGCCGGCCAGGTGCAGGTGGATTCGGCCGGGACCGGCGACTGGCACAGCGGCGAGGCGCCGGACCGGCGCGCCATCGCCTGCGCCCGCGGCCATGGCGTGGACATCGCCTGGCTGCGCGCGCGCCAGCTGCAGGCCGCCGACTTCGCCGACTTTGACTGGATCCTGTGCGCCGACGCGAGCAACCTGCGCGACGTGCGCCGGCGCGCTCCGGCCGTCGCGCTGCAACGGGTGGCGCTGTGGCTGCCGTGGGCGGGCCTGGATGGGCGCCGCGAGATCCCAGATCCGTACACCGGCGGTAGCGACCATTTCGAGGATGTCTGGCGCCTTGTAGACGATGCCGCCGCCGGTAGCGTGGCTCGCCTGTCCGCCGACGGCGGCTCCGGCATAATCGGCCGATGAACGCGATCGCCGCCCTGGAACTGCCGCAGCCCGGCATCTGGCTCAATGCCGCGCCGACCACGTTGCGCGAGCAGCAGGGGCGCGCGCTGGTGCTGGCCTTCGTCAACGCCGCCTCGGTATGGTGCGCGCAGCGCCTGGGCGAACTGGCGCAGTGGCAGGCGCGCAATCCGGGGCGTTTGCAGTTGATCGTGGTGCAGGTGCCGCGTTTCGACAGCGAGCGCGAACCGCAGCGCGCGCTGAAACTGCTGCGCAGCCAGGGCGTGTCGGCGCCGATCCTGCTCGACGCCGACTGGGCCGCCTGGCAGCGTTTCGCCGTGCAGGCGTGGCCGACCCTGGTGCTGCTCGATGCCGGCGGCTACGAACGCGAGCGCCTGGTCGGGATCGGCGGCGCGGATCTGGAAAAGGCGCTCAACGCGCTGTGCGCCGGGCAATCGCTGCCGCTGGACGAGGAACTGCGCGATGCGCGCGAGACCCAGCCCGAGCCGCGCCTGAGCCTGCGCTTCCCGTTCGGCCTGGCGCTCGCCGACGATCGCCTGTACATCGCCGACAGCGGCCACCACCGCATTGTCGAATGCACCAGCGGCGGCCGCATGCTGCGCCAGTTCGGGCTGGGCACCGCCGATTTCATCGACGGCGGCATCGGCGAGGCGGCGTTCCACCGGCCGCGCGGACTGGCGCTGGAGCGCGGCGTGCTGTACGTCGCCGACACCGGCAACCACGCGCTGCGCCGGATCAACCTGCTCAGCGGTCACGTCGATACGCTGTGCGGCAACGGCCGTGCCGGCGAGCCGGTCGAAGGCCCGGTGCAGCACCCGCAGCAGGCGCCGCTGAACCACCCGCAGGACGTGGTGGTGGCCGACAACCAGGTGCATATCGCGATGGCCGGCGACAACCGCATCTGGAGCTACGAACTCGGCAACCGCAGCCTGCGCTGGCGTGCCGGCGCCGGCGCGCTGGAACTGCGCGACGGCAGCGGCCACCTGGCCGCGTTCGCGCAGCCGTGCAGCCTGGCCGCGGTGCAGCAGGCGCTGTACGTGTGCGACGCGCTGGGCTCGGCGGTGCGCTCGCTGCAGCTGCGCGGCGACCTGGTGCAGACCCTGCTCGGCGGGCAGGGGCCGTGGGACTTCGGCAACGAGGACGGCCCGCGCAGCCGCGCGCGGCTGCAGTTCCCGCAGGCGATCGCGCTGAGTCCGGACGCGCCGCTGCTATGGATCGCCGACAGCGGCAACGGCAGCCTGCGCAGCCTGCGCCTGGGCGGCGGCGACCTGTCGACCACGCCCTTGCCGCGTCGCCTGCACGGCCCGGCCGGGCTGGCGGTGAGCGCCGGCACGGTGTGGATCGCCGAAACCGATGCCCACGCCGTGTTGCGCTACGACATCGCCAGTGGCGAACTGAGCGACGTGCCGATCAGCGAATGACCGCATCTGCGCTGCCCCCGTTCGACGGCAAGGCCTTCGCCGCCAACCTCAGTACCGCGCCCGGCGTGTACCGCATGTACGCGGCCGACGACACCTTGCTCTACGTCGGCAAGGCCGGCGCGCTGCGCAAGCGCGTGTCCAGCTATTTCAGCGCCTCGCCGAAGAACGCGCGGACCATGGCGATGCTGGCCCAGGTCGCGCGCATGGACGTCACCGTGACCCGCAGCGAAGGCGAGGCGCTGCTGCTGGAAAACCAGCTGATCAAGTCGCTGGCGCCGCGTTACAACGTGTCGCTGCGCGACGACAAGAGCTATCCCTACGTGCTGCTGACCCGCGAGGAGTGGCCGCGGATCGCGCTGCACCGCGGCCCGCGCGCGCTGCCCGGGCGCTACTTCGGCCCGTATCCCGGCGTCACCGCGGTGCGCGAGACGCTGAACCTGATGCACAAGCTGTTCAAGCTGCGCAGCTGCGAGGACAGCGTGTTCCGCAACCGCTCGCGGCCGTGCCTGCAGTACCAGATCGGCCGCTGCAGCGCGCCGTGCGTGGCGTTGGTGCCGGCCGACGAGTACGCCGAGTCGGTGCGCCGCGCGACGATGTTTCTGGACGGGCGCAGCGACCAGCTCGGCGAGGAACTGGTGCAGGCGATGCAGGCCGCCAGCGAACAGCTGGAGTTCGAACGCGCAGCGCGCCTGCGCGACCTGCTCGGCTCGCTGCGCAGCATGCAGAGCCGCCAGTACGTGGACGGCCGCGCCGCCGACCTGGACGTGCTCGCCTGCGCCACCCAGGGCGCCAATGCCTGCGTGCTGCTGCTGGCGTTCCGCGACGGGCGCAATCTCGGCACCCGCGCGTTCTTCCCCAAGACCAACGGCGAGGACAGCGCGGCCGAGGTGCTCGGCGCGTTCGTGTCGCAGTACTACGCCGAGCACGCGCCGCCGCGCGAGATACTGCTGGATCGCGAAATTGCCGACGCCGAACTGATCGAAGCGGCGCTGGGTTCGGCTGCCGAGCGCAAGGTGCAATTGCGCTGGAACGTGCGCGGCGAGCGCGCCGGCTATCTGGAACTGGCCAGCCGCAACGCGCAGGCCACGCTGGTCACCGAGCTGACCAGCCGCAACGCGCAGCACGCGCGCAGCGAGGCCTTGCGCGAGATGCTGGGGCTGGCCGAGCCGGTCCGGCGCGCGGAGTGTTTCGACATCAGCCACACCATGGGCGAGGCCACCGTGGCCTCGTGCGTGGTGTTCGACGCCAGCGGCCCGGTGCGCAGCCAGTACCGGCGCTACAACATCAGCGACATCGAGCCGGGCGACGACTACGCGGCGATGCGCCAGGCGATCGAGCGCCGCTTCCGCCGCGCGGCGGAGGGCGAGGGCAAGGCCGATGCGGTGCTGCCCGACGTGCTGCTGATCGACGGCGGCGCCGGCCAGCTCGCGCAGGCCAATGCCGCGCTCGCCGACCTGGGGGTGGACGGCATCCTGGTGATCGGCGTGGCCAAGGGCGCCGAACGCCGCGCCGGCCACGAGACCCTGGTGATGCCGGACGGGCGCGAACTGCGCCCCGGCGCGGCCTCGCCGGCGCTGCAGTTCATTCAGCAGGTACGTGACGAGGCGCACCGTTTTGCGATCACCGGCCACCGCGGGCGGCGCCAGAAAGCGCGCATGACCAGCAAGCTGGAGGACATCCCCGGCATCGGTCCGCGCCGCCGCGCCAGCCTGTTGAAGCATTTCGGCGGACTGGCCGGACTTAAGGCCGCCGGCGAAGCGGAGATCGCGCGCGTGGAAGGCATCAACGACGCGCTCGCCGCACGAATCTACGCTAACCTGCACGGGCTGCCGGTGCCCGATCCGGCAGGCGAGTAGAGCAGCGCAATGAAGTTGACCATCCCCACTTGGCTGACGCTGCTGCGCATCGTGATGATTCCGGTGCTGGTGCTGGTGTTCTACCTTCCCTACACGTGGACGAACTTCGCTTCGGCGGCGATCTTCGGCCTGGCCGCGTTCACCGACTGGCTGGACGGCTGGGTGGCGCGGCGCTACCACCAGTATTCGGCGTTCGGCGCGTTCCTGGACCCGGTGGCCGACAAGCTGATGGTGGCGGTGGCGCTGTTCCTGATCGTGCAGGGCCACCCGACGCCGTGGATGGCGTTCTGGGCGGCGGTGATCGTCGGCCGCGAGATCGCGGTGTCGGCGCTGCGCGAATGGATGGCCGAGATCGGCCAGCGCGCCAAGGTGCGGGTGGCGATGATCGGCAAGGTCAAGACCACCGCGCAGATGGTGGCGCTGCTGTGCTTGCTGTATTCGGTGATGCCCGACGGCTCGCCGCCGGAGAGCGTGTGGATGGGCCTGTTCATCTTCCACATCGGCGACTGGACGCTGGCGATCGCCTCGATCCTGACCCTGCTGTCCGGCATCCAGTACCTGCATGCGGCCTGGCCGAGCCTGCGCGCCGACGAGCGCGCCGCGGTGGCGGACAAGAATGCGAAGAAAATCGAAGGCAATGGTTGACAGCCTGCAGGTTCCCGGTAAAATTCGCGGCCTCAAGCGGGAATAGCTCAGTTGGTAGAGCGCAACCTTGCCAAGGTTGAGGTCGCGAGTTCGAGTCTCGTTTCCCGCTCCAGACGGTTTCGCAGGTACCCAGCGGGTATTTGCAAAACGATGAAATCAGGACCTTCGGGTCCTTTTTTCGTTCTGGCCGAGTGCGATGCGCTCGCCGGGGCGCACCCCGGGTATCGTTACTGGCCATATCGAGCATGTTGCGCCCGGCCGGTGTCGCTTCGCGGGCGTAGGCGCCGCCTGCTACGGCCTCGATGCTGCCGTCGATTCGATACGCTGCACCGGTAGCGCTTCCCGCAATTGCCGGAAATAGTCAAGTCCACCCCATTGCTGCACATCGCCCAGCACATAGAGGCGGCACTTGGCGCGCGTGATCGCGACGTTCAACAGGTTCGGCTTGCCGGCAGCCCAAGCACGCGCGCCCGCGCCCTCCGAGCCCGGTGCGGTACCCAGGACGAAGAACACGATTTCCGCTTCTTTTCCTTGGAAGGTATGCACGGTGCCGCATTCGATGCCGCTGAAGCCAGCCTGCTTGATGCGGGGCTTGCAGGCTTGGACGACCTTGCGGAACGGCGAAATGACAAACACCTTGGCCAGGGGGCCAGGCTCATCCGGCGATCCCGACAACACGTGTGCCGGTACCTGACGCAATCGCTCCAGGCACGCGAGCAGGTGAGCGATTTCGTCGGCGCAGACCGGATGCTCGACTTGCGTGGAGCGAACGTCCATCCAGGCGCTTTCGCCCAGGATGCAGGAGAACGCGATGGGCTTGGGTTGCCCCTGTGCGTCCACTCGTCCTTGCACCATCTGCCCTGCATAGGCGATCTCGTTCGCGACGGAGAACATGGGGGCGTCGCAGCGACGATGCGTGCGCAACGGCATGCCGGTCCAAAGGCGTTCCGGCGTATCGGCTGCGGAAGGATCGGATGCCATCGCGACCCATGAGCCGAAAGGGGTGATGCGATCGGCCAGGGTCTGCACGGATTCGTCGACCGGCGACCAGGTGCGGTCGACGCCGTTTCGCTGGCGTAGGTCTTCGGCGAGGCTGAGCGGCACGGTGAAGACTGGCTCGATCTGCAGCGGGTCGCCCACAATCACGGCACGACGGCTGCGCCACAGCGCGCCAGCCGCCGATTGCGGCGTGGCTTGGCCGGCTTCATCCAGCAGCAACCAGCCCAGGCTGTCCTGGCCCATGCCCAGGAACAGGCGGTCGAAGGAGGCGAGGGTGGTGGATACCACCGGCACGACGAAGAAGAATGCATCCCACAGCGTGGGGCGTTGTTCGACGGGGAGCTTGTCCCGCAGTGTGCCCATCAGCATGCCGTTCACCGCGCGCAGATTGGCGATGAATTTGCCGGCGTTGGCCAGGATGCTCAGCCTGTGCAGCTCCACCGCTTGCAGGAAGACCTGCGCACGCAGTTGGTCCAGCTCCGCATAGACGGCGACACTTGCGCGCTGGCGGTCCGCGTTCGGCAGTTCCCACAGACGGGTATCCGGGAAGTGGCGGGTGCCCAGTGCGTAGACGGCGTCCAGCGCCTGTCGATGCCGTTGGAGTTCCTTGTCCAACTGGTCCCGCTTGGAGGACAGCGGCTTCAGACGCTCCTGCCGACGCTCCAACTCCGCCTGCGTGTGGGCGACCTCCTTGGCCTGGTGCGCAAAGACGGCGGCGGACTCGGCCAGAAGTTTGGCAGGTTCCTCCAGGGATCGGCGCAATACCGCCATCCGCTGCGTTTCGCGGCCGAACAAGGCCGATAGGCGGTCCTGCAGGTTGGGCGTCGCTGCCGCCTGCCGCTGCGCGAGCAGGGCTTTGTGGGCCTCCAACATCGCGCGTTGATCCGACAGCGTCTCCTGCTGCCGGGACAGGGTCCGCGCGTGCTCGGCGATGTCGTCGGTCATGTGATTGATTTCGGCTTGGAGCGTGTCGAGGTGGCCGCGTTCGGCATCCAGAGACTGAGCCGCTTGCTCCGCTCGCATCAACGCCTCGCGGCGCTGCTCGAACTCCGACAGCAGCGCCAGGAAACGGAGTTTGGTGGCCTGCCATTCGTCCTGGTGGCGCCGGTAGTCGTCATTGGAGGCAACCTCCAGCAACTGCTTCATGGATGGCGGCAGCACGGGGGAGTGAGCCGCGTCGGCCGCCTGATCGGCTTCGTCCTCCGTCGATTCCGAATCCTCGCCCATTACCTCGGCGGCCTCTGCCCGCGGCACGTACTCGTCGCGGAAAAAACCCTGGGCGAACGAGCGTCGGTTGCCAGCGTTGCCCAGCGCAGCGGCGATCACGCCCCAGCCTTCCAGCGGCTGATCCTTGTCGTCCAGGACCTTCTGCGCCTTGAATATCTCTCCCATGACCTTGGCGAAATAATCGACAGAGCCGTACTCGCCTGCGACCTTCTTGCGTGCCGGCAACTCCTGCGTGATGTTCTTGACCGCGTTGTTGTTGGTGCTGGCGACCACGATGGAAGTGCCGGCGATCACCGAGGCCTTGAGCGGATAGAAGCCCTTGCCGGCCACGCTGATCTTCTCTTCGAACAGTGCCACGGGGCGATCAAGCGCGGCGATCCGGCGCGCGCGTTCGGTGACGATCTCTGCGATGACATCGCACAGCAGGGTGGTCTTGCCCGTGCCGGGAGGTCCATTGACACCGATGACGCCATTGGAGGCCCCGAGCGTATGCAACACCTGTGCGACTGCAGCCTGCTGCGCCAGCACCAAAGGATGCTCGGATGGCGCGGGCCAACGTGCGCTGGGGAGATGCGCCACGCTCAGAAGTTTGGCCATTTCGGCGTGCTGTACCAGGATGTCGGTACGCTGGTCTTGCTCCAGTGCACGTCCCAGGTAGGCGCTCAGCGCCGCGCCGAAAGGGCGGTTGTTTCGTGCCTGGGCAATCAGGCGATCGAGGTCGTCCAGGTAGAACGAATTCAGGAAATCGGTTGCGGCCTGCAGGTTGTCGCTCAGGTAGCGGCGTTTGACTCGGCTGCTGCGCACCACCATTCGCCAGTCCAGGTCCGGTTGCTTGGTTTCGCTGCCGAGCAACCGGCGCACCAGTTGCAACTCGTTCCTCAGTTCGTCCCAGGTCAGGGGCATGGCAGTTGCGCTGTCGCTCCCCGTGCGGGCAACGGAGGCATCCTGGATTTCTTCGAAACGGTGGCAGCGTTGGGCGAATTCGTCGCGTGCACGGCTTAGGCGCGCATTGACGTTCTCCAGCGAGTCGGTTTGCCGCAGTGCCGCCGCGCCGTGGGCGAAGCTGGCAGCCAGGTAGCTGTCTGGCTTGGGACAACCATGCTCGTCGGCGACGAAGGCAGCCAGCCAGCCGTTGCCGCTGGCGCGCTGACGCTCGCGCTCGCTCAGGTCGCGGTCGGGGAAGATCGCGCGCAACAGCAGGCGGGAAAGAGCCTCGGTATCCGCGACGCCGAGATAGACAACATGAACGTAGCCGTATTCGACCGTGGGCTTGAAATCGTCGTGCTGCCACGGCAGAGGATCGCCATGGCGGAGCGTCGTGATCTTGGTCTGGCTGCTGGCATCCCGAGCCGACGGCGCGGCGGGGATGTTGAAGACTTCCAGATCGCGCCAAAAACCGAGGACACGAAGGGGTTCACTGGCCGAATTGCTCAAGGTCGAACTCCATTGGAGAAGAATCGGCGCGTTTCCTGCGACTGCTCGAGTCCTTGCCGATCCTGTCGATGACAAAAGCAATGAACTTCGAGCACCGGCCTGGCGGATTCGTTCAGACCATGCAATAACCCGCAGGATATCGTGCGGGTCATCGCTGTCGGCAGCGGCACAGTGCGGGAGTGTGGAGTCGATCACGGCGGCTATCGCTGCGTTCTGCCGCGGCGGGTTGCCGTCCTCGCTCGAAGACACTGCGGCCGGAGCAGCTACGCGTTGCAGAACGGCTTGCGCGGCATGTTCAGTTGGCGGCTCGACAACGATCACGGTCAGGACGGCCAGAACAGAGGACGTGGTCCCGACCTTCACCGGCGCCAAGGCGATCTGCGACACCGTCCATGCGCACGGCGCACGGCGCGCGCCCAACGGCGCGTTAGTGCGGCGGCAGTGTCGGAGCGCGGTGCGCTGCAGCGGCGCGCAAACGCAAACGCCCGGTAGATCGTGGATCTACCGGGCGTTCGGAATCGCAGATGGAGGCCTGGGTCGGAATTGAACCGGCGTACGCGGATTTGCAGTCCGCTGCATAACCACTCTGCCACCAGGCCGGTGGACTCAATTCTAGCCGAAACCGCTGGAACGGTGTCCGACAAGAGAAAGCCCCGCTGACGGGGCTCTGTCTGAATCTGGAGCGGGAAACGAGACTCGAACTCGCGACCTCAACCTTGGCAAGGTTGCGCTCTACCAACTGAGCTATTCCCGCTTGTGAGCAAGTCATTCTACAGCCCTCCCGTGCGTTGCGCTAGCCTCCCGGCAAAAATATCCGCCGTTGCGGCGCGGCCGGGACCGCGTGGTAATAGTCCGTGTGCATGAAGTCGCGGGGTGGGGGTGTCTCGAGGTGGGCCACAGATCGCGTGCATGTCCGCGCCGCACGCACGGGTGCTGGCGTTCGCCGCCGCTGCATGCGGTGTCCTCGCGGCTGCGGCTCAGCCGGCGGCGAGCAGCGCCGCCAGCAATCGCAGCCACGGCAGCAGGTAGAACGCGGCGAACAGCAGCCACAGGCTGCCGCGGCGCTGCCGCGGCATCGATGGCGGCGTTTGCGGCATCGGCGCCGAGCGTGCGCAATGCAATGCTGCCGCAGCCCGTGTTTCTACTGCGGCTGCAACCGGGTGATCACCCGCGATGTCGGCAAGGGCCGCGCCTACGTGCAGCGCGTGTTGCGCGAGGCGGCGATGATGGCCGCCTGCCTGTCCCTGGCCCCTGAATTGCTTGGCGAACTGCTGCAGGGCCTGCGCGTGTTGTTTCGCTTCAGCGAACAGCCAGAACCAGCGCGCGCTGCCGGCCTGGGAGGCGGCGGTCGATGCCGGCGACAGCCCGGTGCTGCGCGGCCTGCGGCTCAGCGCCGACGATGCGCTGCGCGCGGAGCTGATCCAGCAGCTGATGTGCCAGGGGCGCGCCGACGTCGCCGCGCTGGCGCAGCGCCACGGCATCGACTTCGCGACCTATTTTCACGACGAGCTGCAGGCGCTGGCGCCATTGTGCGCCGACGGCCTGGCCGACTACCGCGACGGCACGATCCAGGCCACCGCGCGCGGGGGCCCGCTGCTGCGCCTGATCGCGATGTGCTTCGACCGCTACCTGCGCGAGCCTGTGCAGCCGGCACGTTATTCGCGGGCGATCTGAGCGACGCCCGCCGACGGGTTCACTGTTTGCCGAGTGGCATCCCCGGTCTCGTCGTGGCAGCGACGCCGGGGCTTTTGTCTGGCGGGTGTAGCGCCGTGGCGGCTTGTATGGCGTTCGACTGCGATTGCGCGCGCCGAAACGCAGATGGTGCCCGGAGCCGGAATCGAACCGGCATGGGGTCGCCCCCGGCGGATTTTAAGTCCGATGCGTCTACCAGTTTCGCCATCCGGGCCTGGTGCCGCTAGCGTGCCTGATTGTGTCCGAATTGGGAACCGCGCGTGGCGCTGGCGCGGCATGCGGCGCGGCGGCATCTGCTTGAGATCTGCCCGAAAGGAGCACGAAAGACAACCTGCCTAGGCTCTGCCCGAATTAGCCGGAGAGCCGCCTTGCGCGTCCAGTGGAAAATTCTTTGCGATTTCGACGGTACCGTGTCGCTGCAGGACGTGACCGATACCTTGCTCGAGCGCCTCGGTCAGCCCGGCTGGCGCGCGCTGGAAGACGATTGGCTGGCCGGGCGCATCGGCGCGCGCGAGTGCATGAGCGGCCAGGTGGCGCTGCTCGACGGCGACGTGGACGCGCTGTACCGGGTGCTCGACGAGGTGCGCATCGACCCGGCGTTCGTGCGCTTCGTCGATCTGGCGCGCGACCTGGGCATGCCGCTGAGCATCGTCAGCGATGGTCTGGACTACCCGATCGCGCTGATCCTGGCGCGGCACGGCCTGCATCAGCTGCCGATCATCGCCAACCGCCTGCTGCGCACCGATGCCGGGCAATGGCGCATGGCCTCGCCGCACGCGCAGCCCGATTGCGCCAGCGGCACCTGCAAGTGCGCGGTCATGGCCCAGCAGGAACCGGTGCGTTCCACCCTGCTGATCGGTGACGGCCGCTCCGATTTCTGCGTGGCCGGCAAGGCCGATCTGGTCTTCGCCAAGGACGGCCTTTTGCGCCATTGCCGCGCCAGCGGCATCGCCCACCGCGCGATCAACGGGTTCGACGACGCCATCTCCCTGCTGCACGAACTCGCCGCGCCTGCTGTCGCCAGCGCGCGCTTCCCACTCCCCGTTCCCCAACGAGCTTGATCCCCATGAATCGGAATGTTCCGCTCCCCACCGCGCTTGCGCCGCTCCACGGCGATCTCGACACGCTCGATCTGGCCGCGCACGACGGCCTGCAGCCGGCCTCGCCCGATCCGGACGCGCTGCTGCGCACCGGCCCGGCCTACCACGCCGCGCTCGGCGATGCGCAGATGCTGGCCGACGAGGCCGAGTACTGTTCGTTCGGCGACACCGTGCACTACAGCGAACCGCCGCGGATCTTCGCGCACTGCGACGGCAGCTATCTGTACGACACCGAAGAGGTGCCGTACCTGGACCTGCAGATGTGGTATTCGGCGGTCAACTTCGGCTATGCCAATCCGCGCCTGAACGGCGCGCTGAAGCGGCAGATCGACAGCCTGCCGCAGGTGGCCAGCCAGTACCTGCACCCGACCAAGATCGAACTGGCCAAGACCATCGCCCAGGACGCGCAGCGCAAGTGGGGCCGCAAGGGCCGCGTGCATTTCAACGTCGGTGGCGCGCAGGCGGTGGAGGATTCGCTGAAGCTGGTGCGCAACGCCACGGGCGGCAAGAGCCTGATGTTCGCCTTCGAGGGCGGCTACCACGGCCGCACCCTGGGCGCCTCGGCGATCACCTCCTCGTACCGCTACCGGCGCCGTTTCGGCCATTTCGACCGCGCTCAGTTCATCGAATTCCCGTACCACTTCCGCGGCCCCAAGGGCATTTCCAAGGAAGAGTACGGCGAGCAGTGCGTGGCCAGGTTCGAGCGCCTGTTCGAGACCGAGTACAACGGCGTGTGGGACCCCAAGGCCGGGCAGTGCGAGTACGCCGCGTTCTACGTCGAGCCGATCCAGGGCACCGGCGGCTACGTGATCCCGCCGCCGAACTTCTTCACCGGCTTGAAGCGGGTGCTGGACAAGTACGGCATCCTGCTGGTGGTGGACGAGATCCAGATGGGCTTCTTCCGCACCGGCAAGCTGTGGGCGATCGAGCATTTCGGGGTGACTCCGGACGTGCTGGTGTTCGGCAAGGCGCTGACCAACGGCCTCAATCCGCTGGCCGGCGTCTGGGCGCGCGAGGAATTGATCAACCCGACCGTGTTCCCGCCGGGGTCGACCCATTCCACCTTCGCCTCCAATCCGCTTGGCACCGCGGTCGGCATGGAGACCATGCGCATGCTCGCCGAGACCGATTACGAGACGATGGTGATGGAAAAGGGCGCGCACTTCCTCGACGGCCTGCGCGACCTGCAGACGCGCCATCCGGAAATCGGCGACGTCGATGGCCTGGGCCTGGCGCTGCGCGCGGAGATCTGCCAGGCGGACGGCTTCACCCCGAACCGCAAGCTGCTCGACACGATGGTGGACATGGGCCTGGAAGGCGAGCTGCGCCACAACGGCAAGCGCATCGGCCTGGTGCTGGACGTGGGCGGTTACTACAAGAACGTGATCACTCTGGCGCCGTCGCTGCACATCAGCCACGACGAGATCGATCTGGGGCTGTCGCTGCTGGACCAGTTGCTGACCCGCGCCAAGCGGGTGGCGTGAAATGGCGGGAGACAGCGCGTTGGCGCCGCGTTGCCTCCCGTCGCCCGCCGCGGCATCGGCCTCAGCGCGCCTCGCGCACCGCGAGCACCGCGTTGAGGCCGCCGAAGGCGAAGGAATTGCTGAGCACCGCGCGCACCCGTTGCGCGCGGGCTTGATTGGGCACGTAGTCCAGGTCGCAGTCCGGATCCGGATCGAGGAAGTTGGCGGTCGGCGGCACCCGCTGCTCGCGCAGCGCGCCGATCGCCGCGACCAGTTCCAGCGCACCGGCGGCGCCCAGCGCATGTCCATGCACCGCCTTGGTCGAACTCACCGCCAGCGCATCGGCGTGGCGGCCGAACACCTGGCGGATCGCCTGCGTCTCGCCGCCGTCGTTGGCCAGGGTGCCGGTGCCGTGGGCGTTGATGTAGTCGATCTGCTGCGGCTCCAGGCCGGCGTCCTGCAAGGCCAGGCGCATCGCCACGGCGGCGCCGTCGGCGCTGGGCGCGACGATGTCGTGCGCATCCGCGCCCAGGCCGAAGCCGGCCAGTTCCGCCAGCGGCACCGCGCCGCGCGCGGCGGCGTGCGCGGCGCTTTCCAGCACGAAGATGCCGGCGCCTTCGCCCAGCACCAGGCCGCTGCGCTGCGCGCAGAACGGCCGGCAGGTGTCGTTGCTGACCACCCGCATCGCTTCCCAGGCGCGGATCAGCGGCAGGCTCAGGCAGGCTTCGCTGCCGCCGGCGATGGCCACGTCGGCCAGGCCGTGGCGGATCAGCAGCGCGGCTTGCGCCAGCGCGTGGTTGGCCGAGGCGCAGGCGCTGGACACGGCGAAGGCCGGGCCGCGCAGGCCGAAGGCGATGCTGATCTGGCTGACCGGGGCGTTGTTCATGCTGCGCACGATGGTCAGCGGATGCAGGCGCTCGGCCTGCTCGCGGTACAGCCGCCGCGATTGTTCGTCGCGGCTGAGTTCGGCGCCGACGCCGGTGCCGATCACCAACGCCGCGCGTGCGGCGGCTGCGCCATCGAGCGCCAGCCCGGACTGGGCCACGGCCTCGCAGGCCGCGACCAGCGCCATCTGCGTCATCCGATCCAGCTGGCCCGGCGCGATGCCGTGCAACTGCGGCGCGAAATCGGGCACGCTCGCGGCCAGGCGCATCTTCAGCGTGGCCTGCGGATCGGGCGTGGCCAGCGCGGTGATGCCGCTACGGCCCTCGCACATGCCTCGCCACAGGGCATCGGCACCCAGGCCGAGCGCGCTGACCGCGCCCATCCCGGTGACGACGACGCGGTGTCCCTGCGCCGAGCGGTCCATGCCGGCTCAGTGCGCCGGTGCCGGCGCGGCGGCGGCGGCCTTGGCGTCCAGCGCTTGCTGCACCGCCTCGGCCAGCTTGCCCAGCGAACCGTCGTCCAGGTTCGGATCGCGCTGCGGGAAGGTGATGTCGAAGTGCTCCTCGATGTCGAACAGGATTTCGATCGCCTCGAGCGAATCCACGCCCAGGTCCTGCAGTTTGGTGTCCGCGCTCAGGCCGGCGGGATCGATCTCGCCATGCCTGGCGACGATGCTGTGGATCTGTGTCTCGATAGACGTGGTCATGGCAGTCCTCCGCGAAATGAAAGGCCACCGCGCGGCACGTGCCGCCGGTGGAAGGCATGCCGCGGCCCACGGCTGCGGCGTCCATCCTCCACGCTAGCCGGTCAATCTTGCAGATGCCTTTCGTAAGCCAACTCGAACCGCGGGCGCTGCAGCAGCAGTTCCTCGCGCATCCCCCGCAGGATTTCCAGGCGCGGACCCTGGAGCATGGCGTGCCGGCGTTCGACGCCGTGTTCGACCTGCTCACCACCGCCGACCCTGCACTGCGCGCGCGCGTGGCCGGCTGGCCGCTGCAGTGGCTGTGGCGGCGCTGGTTGCGTCCGCGCACCAGCTTCGTCGGCAGTACCGTCAGCGAGTACGCCTGGCTGCCGCGCCCGGCCGACCCGGCGCAGTTGCCCGGCAAGTGGCGGGCGCAACTGGGGCGCGAGCGCCCGCTGCTGATCGTCAAGGACATCCGGCAGCACTCGCCGCTGCTCGATGCCAGCGACAACGCCTGGGCGCACGTGTTCCTTGATGCCTGCGCGCGCAGCGGTTACGAGCTGCTGCGCGGGCAGGCGCTGGCCTGGGTGCCGATCGATTTCGCGTCCACCGACGACTATCTGGCGCGCCTGTCGCGTGGCCGCCGCCGCAACATCCGCCGCAAGCTGCGCTCGCGCGCCGATCTGCAGATCGGGGCGCTGCCAACCGGCGCCGCCTTCGCCGACCCGGCGCTGCGCGCGCACTGCTATGCGCTGTACCTGCAGGTTTATGCGCAGAGCGAGGTGCATTTCGATCTGCTGAGCGAAGCGTTCTTCGACGCGCTGTTGACCGATGCGGACGCCGGCGGGCTGGTGTTCACCTATCGCCACCAGGGCCGGCTGATTGGCTGGAACCTGTGCTACGTGCACGACGGGCGGCTGCTGGACAAGTACATCGGCCTGCACTACCCGCAGGCGCGCGAGCACAACCTGTATGCGCTGAGCTGGATGCACAACCTGGACTACGCCTGCCGCCATGGCTTGCGCGCCTATGTCGCCGGCTGGACCGATCCGGAAGTGAAGGCGCAAATCGGCGCCAGCTTCACCTATACCTGGCATGCGGTGTACCTGCGCAATCCGCTGCTGCGCATCGCGCTGCCGCGGCTGCGGCCGCTGTTCGAAGCCGACGACGTCGGCCTTGCCGACACCGATGCCGACCTGGCGCAATGAGATGAGCGCACCGGTACTGCTGGATCTGGATGACTCGCTCGGCGCAGTGCCGGGCGCGTTGCGCCTGCCGCTGCAGGAATGGCGCGACGGGCTGCGCTTCGCCTGTTCGCTGCACCGGCTACGGCGTTTCGGCGCCGCGCTCGAAGGCTTACTGCCGGCACGGCACGGGACCGTGCTGCTGGGCAGCGGCGATTTCCATCACCTGAGCCTGCCGCTGATCGTGCGGCAGGCGCAGTGCGCGCAGGAGCCGCTGCGGGTCGTGGTGTTCGACAACCACCCGGACAACATGCGGTTCCCGTTCGCCGTGCATTGCGGTTCGTGGGTATGGCGGGTGGCGGCGCTGCCGCAGGTGGCGCGGGTGGAAGTGGTCGGCATCACCTCGGGCGATGTCGGTGCCGCGCATGCCTGGGAAAACCATCTGCGGCCGCTGTACCGCGGCAAGCTGCGTTACTGGTGCAGCGGCGTGGACGTGGGCTGGGCGCGACGCCTGGGCCTGGGCCGCGCGGTGTGCGGCTTCGGCTCGAGCATGGAAATGATCGACGCCTTCCTGCAACACCTGCGCAGCACGCCGATGCCGACCTACCTGTCGCTGGACAAGGACGTGCTGGATCCGCAGGACGCGCGCACCAACTGGGACCAGGGCGAACTGCGGGTGCCGCACCTGCTCACCGCCATCGCCTACCTGCATGGGCAACTGCTCGGCAGCGACATCACCGGCGAGGTGTCGGAAGCCCGGTATCCGCAGTGCTGGAAGCGGCGCCTGGCGGCGCTGGATGCGCAACCGCCGCCATCGCCGCAATCGCTGGCGGCGTGGCAGGTGCAGCAGCACGAGGTGAACTTGCGGCTGCTGGAAGCGCTGGCCGAGGCGGGGTTGCGGCGGTAGCGCCTGGATCTCGACGGGGGCAAGGAGTCCACGCGCGTTGTGTGCGAGCCATTACAGCGATGGTCCGCGAAGCGTTTGCTGCCATCACTGGACAACAGCTGGACCGGCCAGCCTTTCGTAGACATCCAGTTGCCATAATTGATGGCAATGACCGAGGTGTTTATGGGCAACAGCAAGCAGTACACGGATGAGTTCCGTGCCGAGGCGGAGAGGCAGGTGATCGAGCGTGGCTTCACGGTGGTTGACGTCGCCTCCCGCATAGGGATCCCCAAGCACACGTTGTATGGCTGGGTGCAGGCGGCCAAGAAGACGGTACCGGCCCCTGGAGCCCCGGCCGCGCCGAGCGACTCGGCCGAGATCCGCCGGCTCAAGGCTGAGCTGCGGCGGGTAACCGAGGAGCGCGACATCCTAAAAAAAGCCGCCGCGTACTTTGCCAAGGGGTAAGGGCGAAGTACGCGTTCATGCGCGCGCACGTCCGGGAGTTCCGTCTGGTGGCGATGTGCCGGGTGCTGGACGTGCAACGCAGTGGCTACTACGCCTGGCTGCGCCATGGCGCCAGTACTCGCGAGCGCGAAGATCAGCGTCTGCTGGGGCTGATCAAGCACCACTGGCTGGCCAGCGGCACGGTGTATGGCTATCGCAAGATCACCCTGGACCTGCGCGAGGCCGGCGAGCGCTGCAGCCGGCACCGCGTCCTGCGGTTGATGAAAGCAGAAGGCCTGCGTGCCCAAGTCGGCTACGGCCGCAAGCCACGTCATCACGGTGGTCCCGTGGGCGTGGTGACCAATGTGCTCAACCGGGAATTCGCGCCACAGGCGCCGAACAAGGTCTGGGTCACGGACATCACCTACATCAGGACCTACGAGGGCTGGCTGTTCCTGGCGACGGTGATGGATCTGTACTCGCGGCAGATCGTCGGCTGGGCGACGGCGTCGACGATGACCAGCGATCTGGTACTGCAGGCGCTGGTGGCGGCAGCTTGGCGGCGCAAGCCGGGCCCAGGTGTGCTGGTGCATTCGGATCAGGGCTGTCAGTTCACCAGCAGCGACTGGCAGTCGTTCCTGAAAGCGCACCGGATGGTGCCGAGCATGAGCCGACGCGGGAACTGCCACGACAACGCCGTGGCCGAGAGCTTCTTCAGCGTCTTGAAGAAGGAGCCGATCAAGCGGCGGATCTACCCGACACGCGCCGTGGCAGCATCGGACGTGTTCGACTACATCGAGATGTTCTACAACCCGATCCGCCGGCATGGTTCCGCTGCCGGGCTGTCACCTGTAGAGTTTGAAAGGCGCTACGCGCAGAGCCGCAACTGAGTGTCTACGGAACTCTGGCCAGTCCAGAACTGCTGAAAACTACGCCGATCCAGCACCTGGTACTCCAGCGCATCGTCAGAGAGGTTATACAACTGCTGCAACAGCAGCAGTTTGACCATGACGACCGTCGGCCAGGCCGGACGGCCCCCGCGCGTGCCGGTGCACAAGGACAGCTTCGCATCGACGGCTTGAGCAATCGCTGCGAAATCGATATGGCGAGGCAACACCGCCAGCGGGTCGCCTATCTGCTGCCGCTTGGACTCGCGTTCGTGTCCGGCAAACAAGCTGATCATCGCGCGACCTCGGCTGTTGGCTAAGACCCTATGATGCCAAAGCAGGCAGGTTTTTAGAGGTGCCCTGAAGTCGCGGCGAGCGCAGCGGCGGGCCTTTCGGCTTCGGACGTTGTCGAGGCTGAAGCCGCGGCTACCTAACCCGGCGCATACCCCTGCAAGGCGCTGCGCACCGCATACAGGGTATCCATGCGCGGCACCGGCCGCAGCAGGCGCAGCAGCACGCGCCGCCGCTGCGGCAGGGCGACCCAGGATTGGCCCTGCAGCCACAGCTGGGTGCGGATCATCTCGGCGCGCTCCTGCCGGCTCTCCTGCGACGGCTGCAGCCGCTGCCGCAGATAGCGCAGCATCTCGCCGAGCGAGCGCGCCCACTCGATCCCGGGCAGCGCCGGCAGCCACAGCTGCGAGCACGAGGCGCGGGTCAGGTCCAGCCGCCGCGACACCAGCCGCAGCAGCGGCGGACACTGCGCGCGCAACTGTGCCAACACCGCTTTCGGAATCGCCGTACGGTAGTAGCGCAGCATCAGTTGCAAGGGCGGCCACGCCCACCACGGCGCGCCATCGGTGGCGTCGCACAGCACCCGCCAGTCCTTGCCGCTCAGCCGCGTGGCCAGCAGTGCGATGTCGTGCAGATGCATCAGGCGCAGGCTGCGGCCGCAGATGCCGCCGGCCGCATGCAGCAGCAGATGGCTCATCAGCGCGCCGTTGCATGGATAGGGATTCAGCCCCGGGCGGCTGTCGCGCGGGAACACCCGCTCGCTGATATCGACGGTGGTCAGCGGCAGCCGTTCCTGGATGCGCAGGTGCAACTCGATGTTGATCGGCGTGTCGCGATGTTCGCCCAGGCTGGCGACGGGCTGCGCCTGCGCCGGGCGGAAGGTCTGGTGCTTCCACTGCGCGAATTCGGCCACGTAACCGAGCTCGCCCAGCAGCGCGCCCACCTGCGCGGCGTCTTCGGCGCGCACCAGCAGGTCGATGTCGGCCATCGGCCGGTCGCCCGGCAGGTACAGGCCTTGCGCGTGCAAGGCCGCGCCCTTCAGCGGCACGATCGCCACGCCGGCGGCCTGCGCCAGCGTATCGATCCGTTGCAGCAGCGCAGCAATGCGCCGGTAGCGGTGGGCGACGTGCTCGCGCTGCCCGGCCAGGAACGCGCTCCAGTCGCGATCGGGCCACACCGACCGCCGGCTCAGCAACGGCCCGATGCCGTGCGCGGCGGTCGCCGCCGCGGCCAGCTGCCATTGCAGCCGGTTCCACTGCGGCATCGCGTTGCCCGGCCGCGCCAGCTCGCGCGCCAGGGTTTCCGTCGCCAGGCGCAGGCCCTTGCCGACATGCTTCAATGCGGGCTGCACTGCGCGGTCGTCGATGGGGTTGGTGGAGCAGGGCGCATGCGCTTGCGCTGTCGCGTGCACGGTCATTGGCGTTGCAGCAGCGGGATGCCGGGGTCGCAGTCAGGGATTACCGAGGGCCTGGCGGCGTCGGTCCGGTGCCTGCCTTCGCTGGCGATCAGCGTCTGCCATTGCGCATCCAGTTCTGCCAAGTCCCGCGCATAATCGTGCGGTTGCCGCGTGTCCTCGCTGCACTGCAGGTTCACCTGCCGGTGCAGCAGATCGCGCACGCGCCGATAGAACTCCGAGTCATAGGCGCCATGGAACATCATCGCCAGGTCGTCGCTGTCCTGCCAATGGGTCTTGTGGCCGAGCTGGTTCTTCACTTGCTGGTAGAACTTGGTTCCTGGCAGTGGGTACGACACGCTGACGCCGATGTCGTCCGGACGCGCCTTCGCCACCAGCGCGCGGGTGGCGAGGATGTCGTCCAGTTGCTCGTCCAGGTAGCCGAGCTGCAGGAAGAAGCCGACGCGGATGCCTTGTACGCCCAGGCGCTGGCGGGCGCCGATCACGTCCTCCACCGCGGTGCCTTTGGTCATCTTGTCGAGGATGCGCTGGCTGCCGCTTTCCGCGCCGATCCATGCTTCCGCGCAACCGGCGCGGGCCAGCGCGTCGGCCATGCGTTCGCTGCCGAGATCGGCGCGGGTCTGGATGGTGAACGGAATCGAGCCATCGGCCGCGGCCAGCACCGCGGCGAATTCTTCCACCCAGTCGATGTGGAAACCGAAGATGTCGTCGGCCATCCAGATATGGTCGGGGGCGAAGGCGCGCTTGAGGTAGATCATTTCCGCAGCCACTTCCGGCGCGCTGCGGCGCTTGTAGTGGTTGCCCCAGATCGGCTTGGCGCACCAGTTGCAGCGGAACGGGCAACCGCGCGAGGCGGCCATGTTCAGGCTGAAATAGCCGTGCCTCTGCAGCCATAGGCGCCGGTAGCGCTCGATATCGACCAGGTCCCAGGCGGCCAGCCCGGACAGGCGTGGGTCCGGCGGCCGCGCGCCGATCTGCGCGCGGTTGAGTTGCGGCAGCGCGGCGGTGGCGATATCGGCCACATCTGCCAGCCAGGACGCGGCATCCAGGTCCGGCGTTTGCTGCAGCCGCTCGACCAGTTGCAGCAGCGCAGCGATGCCTTCGCCGATCAGCACCGCGTGCGCACCGGCCGCCAGGAACGCTTCGGGATGGTCGGATGCGTCGGAGCCGGCCACGATCACCCGGCTGCCTGCGGCACGCGCCTCGCCGATCATCCGGCAGGCGGCCTCGCGCATCCGGCTCAGGCACATCTTGGTCAGGAAATTGAAGTTGTCCTCGTAGAACACCACCAGGTCCGGATGCGCGGCGTGCAGCGAGGCCTGGTAGTCCTCCACGCCGTCGGCCAGCATCGCGTCGAACAGCGTCACCGCGTGCCCTTGCCGGCGCAGCAGCGTGGCTACCTGCAGCGTGGCCAGCGGCGGATACGGCTTGCCGCGCTCCCATTGTTTGGGATCGTAGCGCAGGAAATAGGAATGGCTGACCTGGATCTTTGGCATCGGCGGAAGGGTCTCGTTCGGCGCCGGCAACGAAGGCCGCGGCGCATGCAACAGTGGCCGCGCACAGGTGGCCGTGCCGTAAGTGCCGCCATCGCCGTGTTTGGTTGTGCGCGCTGCACCGGCGCAGCGGCGTGCGCAGCCGACAGCGCACTGCGGCGCCTGCCGCGCAACCTTTGTCGCCGCTGCGCGCACTCACGCACATCGACCCCCATGGATTCAATCCCGATGCCGCTCTCGACCGTGCGCACGCAACGCTGGGCGCCTGTGGCCAGCCCCGGCGCAACGCACGCTGGCGTGGCCGCCGATCCGTTCCACGAGCGGCTGCGGCGCGACCACGTGCTCAGCAAGCAGCTGCTGGGCTGCCGCTTCCGGTTCGAAAGCAACAGCGAGGCCTTGCTGCAGCTGGTCGAAGCGGCATTCGGCGGGGTGCCGGCGCACCAACTTCACGATGCCGCCGAGCTTCGCATCGAACTGAACCTGGTCGCGCGCAATGACGCGCCCTATGTGTTCGCGCTGGAACCGCCGCCGGTGCGCACGCATGCGGGGGCCGGCGTGTTGTGCGGCGTCATCGACGCCGACAACTACATGGTGCTGTCGCCGGAGCAGGGCAGGGCGCTGCTGGTGGTGTCGGAAGACATGCTCGCCCATCCCTACCATGTGCGCTACGAACTGATCGAGTTCGCGGTGTTCGTGCTGGCGGCGCGCGTGATGGGTCTGGTGCCGCTGCACGGCGCCTGTGTCGGCGCCGGCGGGCGCGGCGTGCTGCTGCTCGGCGCCAGTGGTGCGGGCAAGTCCACGCTGGCCCTGCACAGCCTGCTGCGCGACCTGGAGTTCCTCGCCGAGGATGCGTTGTTCGTCGAGCCGCAGCGCATGCTCGCCACGGGCATCGGCAACTTCCTGCATCTGCGGCCGGATCTGCTGCGGCTGGTCGATGCGCCGACGCGCGCCTGGATCGCCGCCGCGCCGACGATCCGGCGCCGCAGCGGCGTGGCCAAGCACGAAGTCGATATCCGCAACGGCCGCGCATGCCTTGCGCCCGCGCCGTTGCAGCTGGCCGCGGCGGTGTTCGTCTCCAGCACGGCCGCCGCGGATCCGCAGCAGCTGTTGCGGCCCATCGCCGAGCACGAGCTGCTCGAGCGCCTGATCGCCGACCAGCCGTATGCCGCCGCGCAACCGGGATGGTCGCTGTTCGCGCGCCAACTGCAGCGCTTGGGTGTGTACGAACTGCAGCGCGGCGCGGATCCGGATGCCTCGGTCGATGCCTTGCTGCAGTTGCTGCGATGAGCGCGGCGGCGGAGAGCGGATGCGCGCCATGAGCATGGCCTCGCGCGCAGGCGAGGGCCGCCGCCGCGTCGCCACGCGGACGCCGCCGCCAGCCGTGGCATCCAGTGGACAGCCGGCATTCCCAGGCCGCCACCTATGACCAAGCGCGACACCACCGTGCCCGACCCGGCACAGCCGCTGCTGCACGCGTTCAGCGCTACCCTGGATCGTGGCGAGCGGATGCGCATCTGTCTGTACGTCGCGCTGTCGTTGCTGTGCGCGCTGGCCGGCGTCGTCGCCACGGTCGCCCTGGTGCCGCTGGTGCAACCGGGGCATGCCCTGACACTCGGTGGCCACGTCCTGGCGCTGCCCGACGGCGTCCTCGCCCAGGCGGCGATCTTCGTCGTCGCCAGTGCCGGTTTCGCCTTGCTGCGCTGGGCGGGCGCGCGGCTGGCCGCAAGCCTGGCAAGCGGCCATGCGCTGCGCCTGCGCCGCCAGGTGCACGCGCGCCTGCTCGCCGCGCCGCTGCCGGCGCTCGCCGGCGCCAGTTCGGCGGAAATCGCCAATGTGCTCACCTACAACATCGAGATCATCGTCCAGGGCTTCAGCGCATTGCTGCAGTTGCTGGTGGCGGCGATCACCGCAGGCGTCAGCCTGGGCATCGCCTTTCTGGTGTCGCCGGCCCTGGTGCTGGCACTGCCGCCGCTGCTGGGCCTGGCGGTGCTCGCGTTCCGCATCTCCGGCCAGGAACAGGCGCGGGTGAGCCGCCAGTACGTCGCCGACATGACCCGGCTGTTCTGGCTCAGCGAGGATTTCCCGCGGCGCCTGCGCCACGTGCGTTCGTTCGAACGCGAAGACCTGGAGAAAAGCGGCTACGACGCGATCTCCAGCCGGCTCAGCCATGGTTACTGGCGGCAGCAGGCATTGGTCGCCTCGGGCCGGCTGCTGCTCGAACTGAGCGCGGTCGCCGCCATCGCCGCGATCATGTTGCTGGCCGGCCTGTGGCACGGCATCGACCGCAGCGCACTGATCACCGTAGGCCTGTTGCTGGGAAGGCTGCTGCCGTATCTGGTCTCGACCCGGCAAAGCTTCCAGCAACTGCGATCGGCGGCACCGGCGCTGGAGTTATGGCAGCACTATGTGGGCCTGGGGACGGCGAGGGCGCTGCCGGCAACGCCGCACACGGCCGCGCCCATGCGTGGCCCGCTGCGGATCCACAGCATCGGCCTGGCGCCGCCGCTGGCCGCGGTTGCGATCGGCGAACTGATCCTGGCGCCCGGCAGCATGACCCTGATCTGCGGACACTCCGGTGCCGGCAAGAGCAGCCTGATGGATGTGCTCGCCGGCATGGTCGAACCGCGCGTGTTCGCCGCGCACTGCGACGGACGGGCGCTCGATTTCACCGCCTATCGCGCCCTGGTCCGGCACGGCGCCTATGTCGGCCAGAGCGTGCGTCCGTGGCAGCACACGGTGCGCGACTGCCTGGCCTGGGCCGAGCCGGGCGCGAGCGCAGCGGCGATGTGGCAGGCGCTGCGCGACGTCGGCTTGGCCGCACGCCTGCACGAAGGCGCGCAAGGCCTGGACACGACCCTGAGCGGCGCCGCCGCCAAACTCTCTGGCGGCGAACTGCAGCGCCTGCTGCTGGCGCAGGTGATCCTCAGGCAACCGCGGATCGCCCTGTTGGACGAAGCCACCAGCGCGCTCGACGCCGTCTCGGAGCAGCAGGTGCTGTCGACGCTGCGGCAGCGCCTGCCGCGTACCGCGCTGGTCGTCGTCTCGCACCGGACCAGCCTGTCCAGCGTGGCCGACCGCTGCCTGCACCTGGCGCGCCCGGCATCGGCGCCACTGGCGATGGCGCAAGCACCGCACTGACCGGTGTCGCCTGCGGGCGCGATCGGCGATGGCGCGCCGCACTGCGAAAAACACTGGTCCGTATTCCTGCCTTAGCGCCCATCACAGGCAATGGCGCAAGGCCATGGGCAGGGCGTTCACCTAGCCGCCAGGAGCAGCGTTCTGAACGACACGATGACCAGCAGCGCCGGCGAACTATTGAATTGGATGGCCTTGCTGCTGATGACCGGCGATCACGTGGCGAAGGTGCTCGGCGACGGCTGCTTCCCGGTCGTCTCCGAACTGGGCCGTATCGCGTTCCCGCTGTTCGCCCTGGTCCTGGCCTACACAACCTGGCACAACCTGGCGCCGACGTGCTCAAGTCCGTGCGCAGGCTGCTGCTGTGGGGCATCCTGGCCCAGCCGGCACATGCACTGGCGTTCGGCTACTGGGTGCCGTTCAATGTGCTGCTGAGCGTTGCCCTGGCCGCGGCGGTGGTCTGGAGCATCCAGCGCCGCGAATGGCTGCTGCTCGGCATGTGCGCCCTGGCCGTTCTACCGCTGCTGGACTACAACTGGAGCGGATTGATTCTTGTGCTTGCCGCCCTGGGGTGGTGTTCCGTTTGCGCATTGTGCCGCATGCGCCACGCCAGGCTGCGCCGCGCAACGGTTTTCGTGACTGGAGCGAAAGCCTCACCGTGCGCCTCTTGGTGCTCGCAGGGTCGTTCGTGCCGCTGTGCTGTTGGAACGTTAGCGGCTGGGCATTGCTGGCGAACCGCGATTTCCCCATTCCACGCACGCGCTGGGCGTTTTACATCTACTACGTTGGGCATCTGGCGCTGCTTGCGGTGCTGGCGCGAACGATGGCGGTGCATGCTGCTTGAGAGTTTGCCGCACTGTGGGGCACTGATACGTCGGGCGGGATAATGTGACGTTATCCCGCCCGAGGCGATTGGGTGGGCGGAGAAATCGCTGCTTTTTGCAAGAATCCCGGCCGCCTCTGCAACGGGGCCTGCGATGATCGGCAGCCCCGACTGGTGCTTGGCTTACGCCGCGTCAAGGGCTGGACTCTTCCCAATCCTCGATCTCGTCGCACCCTGGCGGCGAAGCCACGCGACTGAAAGCCGCTAGCGCAGGGGCTTCCAGTTCGCGCTTCTCGGCCGGTGCGGCGCCGCCGAGCTTCAGCGCAAATGAGCGTTTATAGAGGTCATGGAATTGCTCCTTGAGTTGGAAGGTATGCGGCGTGTGGAACTGGATTTCCCAGAGCGCGCCTTCCGGGCTTCGCAAGGTGACATTGACTGCCTTGAAGGTTTGCCGGTACATGCTGAAGTGGTTGTTCAGCTTGACCCGTGCATGCCCCTGGTCGTCCAGTGCGGCCAGCACACCGCGCAGGCCGGCGGTGAAGTCCTGCGGTTCCAGTACCACGCTGTAGCGCAGCGCGTCGTTCATGTCGGCCGCGGCTTCTTCCAAGGTCTGCTTTTTCAACGCCATCCGCTGCTCGAGCTTTGCCAGCAGCGAGCCGTGCGACTTCACTTGATGCTGTGTTCCCTCCAGTCGCCCACCATGGGGCGCGGCAACACGCATCAGCATGTCGGTGACCTTGGGTTCCATTTCGCGAGCACGGGTCAGCAAGGCCTGCGCCTGCAGCGCAATGTCCTCGCGCCGAACCTCGCGCAAACGCGCTGCCGGCGGCGGCGGCGTTGCGATCAGGCCTGCCTGCTGTAGCGCGTCAAGCGCGTCTTCCATGACACCCGCAGCCATCGACGGCATGTCCTTCAGCAGTCCTTTGGTCCGTTCGGGATCGAAGCGACCCTCGTGCATGGCCCGGGCGGTCGCCTTGCCGTACGGCACGATGGGCACGCGCTTGGCGAACGCCCGCTCGGATCGTTCGCACGCCTCCACGATCTTGGCGAACAACGCCGTGCCAGTGTCAGACTTCAGCGCATCGGTGCCGACCTTGATCGCGATGGTGAAAAGGTTGCGCATGCTCAGTTCAGGCTCATCCTGGACCAGCCCCGGTTGCCCGTTCGGGAACTGCACGTGCGATAAGCGGCACACCGGGTAGTTGTCGAGGATGGCCTGAATGCGCGCTTCTATGCCAGGCGCTGCCTCGTAGGCCTGGGCAAGCAGCGGAAACGCCTCAGCCAATGCGTCGGGCAGACGCGGCGCGTCGCTGCTGGCGGCCGAACCCGGCGCAAGCCCAGCCAGCTGCGCGTTCAGCAGCTCGGCGGCTTCGCGCGCCTCGGGCATGTGGGCGCGTCCGATCGCCTCCTGCGCCTGGGTGCGTAGTTCCGCCAACATCTGCGGATCGCGGGCGTCGTCTTCGAGCATCTCGCGCAAGCCGTTGCGCAGGGCGGGCTCGATGCCATCGTAAGTGCCGAACATCATGCTGCGCGCCATCGCCTCGCGCAGCTCGTCGGGCTGCGCCATGAAGCGCGACGCCAGGGTGGCGGCCGCGCTTGTGATGTGCTGACCGCGTTTGAAGGAGATGATCTCCGACAGCCGCCCGGCCTGGTAGTGGCCAGTGACGGGGTTGACGGCCGGCGTGGCCGTCTTCGGTGGCTTGAAGGACTGCTGCCGACCGAGCCTAACCTCGCGCTCGGCCATCACCCGCGAAATCAGCGCGGCCAGCTTGGGGTAGCCTGCGTACACGAAGGCGTCGTCCCCGTCGGTATCCATGTTGCGCTTGCGCAACTCGGCGATCGGCAGTGCGCCCAGACGCCCGGGCTCCACGATGTCCTTGAGCCGCAGGCTACCGGTGCTGCGCATGTCGCGCGGCAAGGCATTGCGGTCGCGGCCGGTGGTCCAGCTCGACAGCGTCTTGAGATCCTCCTTGGAGCAGACCAGATCCTTGTTGGCGAAATCGGCCGGCCAGTTGGTCTTCGGCACCACGATGAGCATGCCCTTGCTGTGCAGCATCTGCGGGTCGTCGTCGCCCGATCCGTCGTCGAAGCCGGTGTAGCTGTACTGGATGCCGAACGACTGCGAGAGGAACTCGGCGGTGGCATCGCCCTGCGCCACGGTCGCGACGCGCTCCTCTGGCACCGGCAGCAGGTTCTCCTTGTCGTAGGGCGGCTTGCCGAGTAGCAAGGGACCGCCTGCGGCGTCGAAGGCCTGGCTGCGCTGCCGCGGCAGGTGCACCTTGTCATCGGCGGACGGCACCGCCCTGACTCTCTGGCCCTGGTAGCCGCCGCCGACGGCAAGCCTGTACGTCGAGAGTGGCTCAACCGAGTCAAGCGGTAGCGCCTTCAGCCGCTGCTGCATCGCCTCGTGCGCCTCCCGCAATGCCGCCTCGTCGCGCGGAAAGTGCTGCAGCGCCTGCGCTGGCATCATCGAAGGACCCTTGTCCACGGCCAGAAGCGCGAGCTGCTCCTGGCTGGCCTGGCCGGCCTGCGCCGCTTGCCAGGCATCGTAATGCTTGCGGAAGGCGGGGATGCACAAGGCCACCTCCAACTTCAGAAAGCCGCAGCCATCGTTGGGGCACAGCGCCAGCGGGCTCCCATCCCATGCCAGAGGCTTGAACGGGTGCGCAGGGCCTTGGACGTCATCGAAAAAGCCCAGGCGCAGCGTGCCCTCAACGACATGGTCGCTCGGGACCATCTCCAGCAGCGAGCGCTGCATGCGCGACCAGTCCTCTCGTTGCGGGGCGAGCTTGGCTGCGAGTTGCATCAGGCTGCTGCCCGGGACAGTGTCGGCATAGCGGAACGCCGGCAACAGCGAGGTTTTTTCAGGCCGGCTTGGCAGCGACAGGCCGCTGCTGGCCGATTTGTTGCCCACGGCGCGGCTGCCGCCGAACATGTCGAAGCGCCATTGCTCATCCTGATAGTTGAACGTACGCGCGAGCATGAACGGCGAAATCGGCCCCGGCAGCTGGACCTCTACCAGCGGCAGGCCGGTCAGACGCGCGAACAGCGAGTAGGGCTTGTCCGCTTCGGCCAGATTGTTCGAGATTTCCTTGCCCCGCATGTCGACCACGACATGCGTCGTGCTGCCCGTGCCGGCGACGGGTGCGGCAGGCTGGCCCGGAGCTGAGCGCATGCTCAAGCGCCCGCTGTCCAGGTCGAAGCTGCTCGGTGGATGGGCCTGCGCAATCTGCGTCGACTCCTTCGCCATGCGCAGGTCCAGCGTGTCAAACACCTGGTCACCAGCCTCGATCTGCGCGATCAAGTTCCAGCTCATCTCGCCCAGGTCAGCCTCGATGGCCTCGCGGGTCCGCTCCAGCGTCCGCTCTACCCATGTCGTCAATTGCTCGCGGCGCTGCTGCACTTGCTTGCGTGAGCCTTCGACATGGCGCGTCTTCCATTGCCCGGAGATCACGCCATAGGCCTTGAGCACCTGGAAGAAGGACAACGCCGGGCATCGCGTTGCGTGCTGTTCGGTGTCGGCCGAAGCCTGCGCTCCAGCGCCGCCCAGGTACAAGTCGATCTTGCGCTCGGCAATGGGCTGCAATGCGTTGAACACGCGCAATGCGCGTCTGCGATGGCGAGGGCTCAGCTCCGGGTTGCGGATCAATGGCAACAGTCCCATGCACAGGCTGCCGAGACCCTCAAGGCTGGTTTCACGTAATCCGTCGTCCTGCGCAAGCGCCGAAACCCGCTCCAGTGCTGGCCCTGCCAGCGGACGCATCTGGCGATGCAGTTGCGCCGATGCAAGGGCCTTGAAAATCACCCCGATCTCTCCGGCGGGGGCTGACTCAAAACGTTCGCGGTGCAACTCCAGGTGCCCGGCCATCGCCCGCAGTCTGGCGCCACCCAGGGCTTGCAACTGTTCATCGTCCAAGTGCAGCAGGCGGGACATCGCGTTGGCCACCATGGTCAGCCCACGCATATCGAACTGCTGCCACGGCAACGCGGCCGAGTCGGTGCGTTCGGCGAGCAGCACCGCTGCTGTTTGACACGCCGGCCTTTCGAGGCCGTTGCTCAGCGCATTGAGTGACATTGCCACGTCTGGCGCCCGCATGGCATGTCGCAGGTCGTGGTCCTCCGTCAGCCTGTCGGCCAGCACGTCGATGGCCTGCTCGCAGTTCGCACGTCCGGGCCATTTGCTCAGGGCGTTCAACACGTTGGCCACGCCTTGCAGGTCGAGGCCGTTGCACAACTCGGGATCGTCGGTCAGGCGCGAGGCCAGCGCAGTGGCGGCATCCTGGCACTCACGCGTGTCGGGCCATTTGCTCAGGGCGTTCAATACGTTGGCCACGCCTTGCGTGTTGAGGTCGCCGCACACCTCGGGCTCGTTCACCAACCGGGATGCCACCCTGCTGGCGGCATCGGCACAGACTGGCATGCCGGGCCATTTGCTCAGGGCATTCAGGGCGATGACCAGTTCCTGCTGTTCGAGGGCGCCGCACAATTCGGGATCTTTGGCCAGTCGCAAGGCCAGTGCGTTGGCGGCGTCGTTGCAGTCCGTCGTGTCGGGCCATTTGCTCAGGGCGTTCAGCGCAATGGCCACGCCTTGCGGTTCGAGCGCGTCGCACAACCCGGGATCGTCGGCCAAGCGTGAGGCCAGTGCCTCGACGGCGGCAGCGCAGAGCAATGTGTCGGGCCATTTGCTCAAGGCGTTGAGCACGTTGGCCATATGTTGCTCTTCGAGGGCGTCGCACAACCCGGGATCGTTGGCCAGTCGCGCCGCCAGCGCCTCCGCGGCGGCGGCGCACACCGTCGTGTCGTGCCATTTGCTCAGGGCATTCAACGCGTTGGCGACTTCTTGTGGGTTGAGGGCGTCGCACAACCCGGGATCGTTGGCCAGTCGCGCCGCCAGCGCCTTCGCGGCGGTGGCGCACACCGTCGTGTCGTGCCATTTGCTCAAGGCGTTGAGCACGTTGGCCATGTGTTGCCCTTCGAGGGCTTCGCACAACCCGGGATCGTCGGCCAGTCGCGCCGCCAGCGCCTCCGCGGCGGTGGCGCACACCGTCGTGCCGGGCCATTTGCTCAGGGAGTTGAGCGCGTTGGCCATGCCTTGCGCGTCGAGGTCGTCGCGCAACGCGGGCTCACCGGCCAGTCGCCAGGCCAGTGCCTTGGCGGCATCCTGGCAGTCGGGCGTGTCGGGCGTGTCGGGCCATTTGCTTAGGGAGTTGAGCACGTTGGCCATGTGTTGCCCTTCGAGGGCGTCGCATAATCCGGGATCGTCGGCCAGTCGTGCCGCCAGCACCTCCGCGGCGGTGGCGCACACCGTCGTGTCGTGCCATTTGCTCAAGGCGTTGAGCACGTTGGCCACGCCTTGCGAGTTGAGGTTGTTGCACAGGTCGCGGTCATCAGCCAATCGCGAGGCCAGCGCGCTGGCGGCCACCGCGCAGATCTCCGTGTCGTGCCATTTGCTCAGGGCGTTCAACACCTGGGCAACGCCTTGCGCCTCGAGGCCGTTGCGTAAAGTGCCATCATTGGCCAATCGCGAGGCCAGCGCGCTTGTGGCATCCTTGCAGTGAGGCGTGTCGTGCCATTTGCTCAGGGCATTTAACGCGTTTCCGACTTCTTGCGGTTTGAAGGCGTTGCACAAACCGCGCTCGGTGGCCAGGCGCAAGGCCAACGCGCTGGCGGCGACTTCGCACAGCTCGGCGTCGTGCCATTTGCTCAGGGCGTTGAGCGTGTTTGCAACGCTCTGTGCATCCATCGCATGACGCATGTGCCTGTTGCTGGCGAGTAGCTCGGCAAGCGAGTGCGCGATGGACTGGCAGTCAGGGTTATCGGACCACTTGCTGAAGGCATTGAGTGCCAGGCCGATGCCCTGCGCGTCCATGGACTGCCGGGCCTTGTGCTCACGTTGCAGGTGACGTGCCAGACGCGCCACCGCGAGTTCGCACCTTCCGCTGTCGGTGTTCTTGGCGAAGGCGTTCAGGAGGAGGATTGACGGGGCGCCATCCAGCCCCAGCGGAGCATCGGCCTGGATCACCTCTCCAGCGATCCACGCGATTGCATACATGCACGCCGGTTGGTTCGGGTGCTTGCTCAGCTTGTTGGCCACATGGGCCAGCTGTTTCAGCGATGCTCCGTTGAACCACCCGGTTTTGTAGAGATACTGCGCCGCAAGTTCGGTGCAACGATCGAGATCGCGGTGCGTTATACTTTGGCCTGCGAACCGCCTTGCATTGGCAATCATCTGAAGATATCTGTCCAGCAAATGCGCATTGACTTGTGCGTGGGCGTTTCTGTCCAGGAATGGCAGGGCCAGCTTGCAGCTCATGCGGCGCGCCAGTACGTTATACTGCGTCATTGAGACGCTCAGGCGGGCGTTGTGCGTCTGCACCAACCGGTTGGGCGCACTCAAATGCCGCCGAAAGCGCTCTCGCTCTGCCTGCAGCTGTTTTTTTTCCGCCGCGTCGAGCTGATGTTCGGCTAGGCGAATCTCCGCCGGCGTCAACTCCACGCCATGCAGTGGCCGCTTTGGCTGCCGATACGGCTCTTGCTGCTCGCGCGGTCGTTTTCCGGCAGCCCGGTCGGACGTTTGTTCCGTCAGGCGAAGCTCTGCTGGCGCCTGCATACCATTCCTCGGTCGTTGTGGCAGACGCTGCGAGGACGAGGTGCTGGCGTAAGCCGGCATTCTGTCCGGGCGCCGCTCCGGAGCGATACCGCGTCGGTCGCTGGGTTCATCGTGCCTGTGCGAGTGAGTGGCTGGCTCCAGCCGCCGCCGTTTGGCCGGTGGCCGTCCAAGCGGCGGCTGACTGTCGCGGGTGCTGCGTACAGCTTGCTCCCCGGCCGACATGGGCTGGTCCTCGCGGGGGAAAGACAGATTCGTGCGCAATGCGTTCAGATTGACATTGGAGGTTTTCATGCCTGTAATTTATTCAATCTCCCTGCCCACCGTCCTGCTCGCAGCGAAGCTTCCATTCCGTTTGCGACGCTCGCTGCGGGTTGGAGCAGTGCATGCCCCATCCGCGCCTGGATTGACTTTTCTTATTCGCCATCTACCTGCGGCTAACGTAGCTGACCGATTGTTCGGGCAGCGGCGTATCGGTCAGCAAGGCGAGGGCATGCGCGCGCAGCGTAAGGGCCGACGTACCCCCGCCGGCTGATGCGTTGGATCGCGTTTTTGCGTGCTTGGCTCCGAGCCAGCGTGCTCGCGCCGATGGCGAAATCCACCGCAGTCGTTGCGGCGGTCATCTACTGGCGGAGATTCTTCAGGGCAGACTAGAGGAGCGAACAGGCTGGTCACTCGCCCCGCGTGCCGAGCCTTGAATAAGTTCGGTGTGGTGTTTTTCAGCATGATGACAGCGCAGTGCGACTAGTGAGCGAACTGTGAAGGCTGGATGGTTTTGTCTACAAATTTCGGTTGCCCTGAACAGTTCACGCCGCTAGTCTGAACGTGTGGCGTTCGCTGCGTTGGGGTTATACGAGATGGCCATCAGGGTTTTTTTGGTCGACGATCACGCTCTTGTCCGTACTGGCATGAAGCTGATCCTTTCGAATCAGACCGATATCGAAATCGTCGGTGAGGCCGAGAGCGGCGAGGTCGCCATGCCGCAGATCCGTCAGCTCAAGCCGGACATCGTGCTCTGCGATCTGCACATGCCTGGCGTCAGCGGGCTCGAGGTCACCGAACGTATCGTCAAGGGCGATCATGGCACCAAGGTCATCATCGTGTCGGTGCTGGAAGACGGCCCGTTGCCCAAGCGCCTGCTCGAGGCCGGCGCGTCCGGCTACGTGGGCAAGGCGGGCGACGCGCAGGAACTGCTGCGCGCGGTACGCGATGTGGCGATGGGCAAGCGCTATCTCGGTGCCAACATCGCGCAGAATCTGGCGCTGGCCAACCTGGAAGGCGGCGGTTCGCCGTTCGATGCGCTGTCCCCACGGGAACTGGAAGTCGCTCTGCTGCTGACCCGCGGGCTGCGGCAGGAGGACATCGCAAAGCGCTTGAGCCTCAGCGCCAAGACGGTCAACACGCACAAGGCGCGACTGTTCGAGAAGGTCGGCATCCACGACAACATCGCGCTGGCGCGCCTGGCAACGCAGTACGGCCTGCTGGATCCGGCGCATCCGCTTTAGCGCCACGGGTTTTCCTTGCGCAAAGGAAAGCGACCTGACGGGTCGCTTTTTTTGTGCTCCTCGTGTGCATGCGCTGCCGTCGGATGTCGCCAGTTTGCAGGGTTTGCCTCGGGTGTCCGCCCGCGGCATCATCCGCGGCATGCACACCGTTGCCTCCATCCTGTGGCGCAGGCTCGACGCACCGGGCCATGACGCTTGCCGGCTCCAGCGCAACGCTAGCGCATGGCAGCTCGACGGCGCCGCCGTGTTCCGCCTCGAACACGGCCGCATCGGCCAGTTGCAGTACCGCGTGCAATGCGACCTGCACTGGCACACGCAAAGGGGCACCGTGCGCGGCTGGCTCGGCGGCGGGACGGTCGACCTGGCGATCGCGCGCGATGTGCGTGGCCACTGGAAGCTCAACGGTCGGCCGGTGGCCGACGTGTCGCACTGCATCGACCTCGACCTCGGCTTCACGCCGGCCACCAACCTGCTGCAACTGCGCCGGCTTCGCCTGGCAGTGGGCGAGGGTGCCGACGCCCCGGCCGCCTGGGTCGACCTCGACGGCGGCGGCACGCTCAGCGAGCTCATGCAGCGCTACGCGCGCACCGCCGACGATGCCTACGCCTACCAAGCGAAGCGCTTCGGTTATGCGGCGACGCTGTGTGCGACCGGTGAGGGCTTCGTGCGCGACTATCCGGGGCTCTGGACCGCAGAGGCCTGAGCGGTCGCTCCAACTGCCAGCGTCTCCCCCCCCAGCGGTTCCCGATTCCGTTTTCGGTCCGCGCCGATCGTGTGCGCCCAAGCTGCCCACGGCCCGGATGTAGTGCGCAAATAGAGATGGATCCACGCCCAGACAAAAAAGCGGCCCGAAGGCCGCTTTTTTTCTGTTGCGAAGAACGGCGCCGGATCAGCTGGCGCGTTCCTTGTGCTCCTTGTCGTCGTCGCTCTCGCCTTCGCCGGACTTGGCGTGCGGCTGGTGCTGGGCGACAGCGACCGGCGCATCCGCCGGAGCTGCAGGCGGCGCATCGAACAGGCCGGTGCTGGCCGCGGCAGCGGCAGGTGCCGGTTCGGCAGCGCTGGCTTGGCTGCGCTCGCTGTCGTCGTTCGACACAGTGGCGGCAGCGGCGACCGGTGCGTGCGGCGTCGGTTCGGCCGCGGCGGCCGGCGCCTCGTGCAATGCGTCCAGCAGCGTGGTCTGCACCGGCACGTAGGCCGGCGCTGCTTCCTCTGCGATCGGTTGCGTTGCCGCAGCGGCTGCTTGCCGCGGCTGGGCAACCAGCGGCGACGGCGTTGCAGGTTCTTCGGCTGCTGCGGCCGGTGCCACTGCCGTTTCCGCTGCCGCCGCTGGCGGCGTTGCGGCGATCGGCGCAGGCCGTTCGACGATCGGCGTCGCGGCCGGTTGCGTCGCGGCCTCGATTGTCGCCGGCGTTGGCTCGGACGGTGCCGACTCGACGACGAACGACTGGGCAGGTTCCGCTGCAGGCGCTGCCTCGACCTGTGCGGCATGTACATCGCTGGCCGGCGGCAAGGGCGCTGCCACTACCGGCGTCGCTGCTTGCGCAGGCGCTGCCGCGACGTGTGCCGATGCCGGTGCCGGCTCGGCAACGGCAGGAGCCGTTGCGATCGCAGCCACAGCGGCTGCAGCAACCGGCGCAGCCTGGGTTGCGGCAGGGTCGGTTCCCGTGTCGGTGACTGACGGCGCAGCAGCGACAGGCGTCTGCGCGGCATCAGGCTGCTCATGACGCGGCGTACGTGGCGGCCGCGGCTCGCGCTTCTCTCGCGGGACACGCGGCGCTTGCTGCGGCTTGGTTTCGGTGGCTTCGGCGGGGGCCGCATCGTCGTCGAAATCGAACTCCGGCTGGCTGCGGCTCGGCGCTGGTGCGGTTTCGCCGTCGCCTTCGCTATCGCCTGCATCCAGGTCGTTGTCGTCGAACGCTGCACCCTCGCTGCCGCTGCCGGCTTCGCCATTGCCGCGACGACGGCGACGGCCGCCACGACGACCGCGACGGCGGCGGCCACCGGCCTCGCCATTGGCGTCGTCGCCATCGCCGTTCTCGCCAGCGGGGACGGCCTGCGCGGTTTCCGCTGCGCTCTCGCGCTCATCGACGCTCGCCTGCGCCAGGTTCGGCTGCGCTGCTGCCGCTGCCGCTGCCGGCGCGGCGCTGGTGGCCTCGCTGGCCGGTGCATCGCTGCTCAGCGCGGCTGCACCACCGGCCACGGCAGCGGCCGCGATCGTGGTGACGTCCTGCACAGCGGCAGGTGCGGTGACCGGCTTGACCGCACTCTCGTCCTGACGCGGCTGGCGCTGCGGCTTGTCGCTCTGCAGGGCGGCCTGTGCCGGGTCCTGCTGCGGCCTGGGTTGGCGCGGCGGGTTCTGCGGCTGCTGCTGCTTCGGCGCCTTCGGCTGCTGCGGCGGGTTCTGCTGCGGCTTGGCTTGCTGCGGCGCCTGTTCGTTGCGCGGCGACTTGGCTGCAAGGTTCTGCTGGCCTCCCTGCGGGTTGCCGCCGCCGTTGCCCGGACGACGCTCGTCGCGGCGCACGTTGCCGCCATTGCCGCGTGCGGCATTGCCGCCCTGGCCGCCGTTGCGGTTGCCGTCGCGCCGCGCGTTGCGGTCGCTGCGGTCGTTGCGGTTGCGGTTGCCGTCGTGGGCGCGCTGGCGCTGCGCCGGTTCGTTTGCGGCCGGCGCCGGGGCCGGGCTTTCGCCGGCACCGAAGATCCGCTTCAGCCAGCCGACCACGCCGGTGGCCGGGGCCGCGACCGGGGCGGGGGCCGGCGCCTGGACCTGCACGGGCGCGGCGACCGGTTCGGGCGCCTCGACCACTTCGCGCACCGGGGCCGGCTGCGAGTGCTTCACATTGGTCACGGCGGGTGCCGGGATGTTCAACTGCGCCTTGGTCAGCGCATGCACCGGCAGCTTGCGCGGGGTGTTGCGCTGGTAGCTGGGCTTGGCGCTTTCCTCGCCGAGCTCGTTCTCGCGCAGGCGGGTCACTTCGTAGTGCGGCGTGTGCAGCTGCTCGTCGGCGACGATGACGATCGGCGCGTCGTGGCGCTTCTCGATCTCGCTGAGCGCGCGGCGCTTCTCGTTGAGCAGGTAGTTGGCGATCTCCACCGGGGCCTGCACCAGCACCTGTCCGGTGTTCTCCTTCATCGCATGCTCTTCGGCGACGCGGATGATCGACAGCGACATCGATTCGACGCTGCGCATGCGGCCGTGGCCGTCGCAGCGCGGGCAGACGATCTGGCTGGACTCGCCCAGCGACGGACGCAGGCGCTGGCGGCTCATCTCGAGCAGGCCGAAGCGCGAGATGCGGCCGATCTGCACCCGCGCGCGGTCGTACTTGAGCGCGTTCTGCAGGCGGTTCTCCACCTCACGCTGGTGTTTGTTGGAGGCCATGTCGATGAAGTCGATGACCACCAGGCCGCCGAGGTCGCGCAGGCGCAGCTGGCGCGCCACTTCTTCGGCGGCCTCCAGGTTGGTCTGGAACGCGGTGTCCTCGATGTCGCTGCCCTTGGTCGCGCGCGAGGAGTTGACGTCCACCGCGGTCAGCGCTTCGGTCTGGTCGACCACGATCGAGCCGCCGGACGGCAGGCGCACGCTGCGCTCGTAGGCCGCCTCGATCTGCGATTCGATCTGGAAGCGGTTGAACAGCGGGATGTCGTCGGTGTAGTGCTTGAGCTTGCGCAGGCTCTGCGGCATCACCTGCTGCATGAACTCCTGGGCATCGCCGTACATCTCGGGGGTGTCGACCAGGATCTCGCCGATGTCGGCGCGCAAGTAGTCGCGCAGGGCGCGGATGATCAGCCGCGATTCCTGGTAGATCAGGAACGGCGCCGGCTTGGCCAGCGCGGCTTCGGCGATCGACTTCCACACCTGCAGCAGGTAGTCCAGGTCCCACTGCAGCTCTTCGGCATCGCGGCCGACGCCGGCAGTGCGGATGATCACGCCCATGTCGTCGGGGATGTTCAGCTTGTCCAGCGCTTCCTTCAGCGCGGCGCGGTCCTCGCCCTCGATCCGGCGCGAGACGCCGCCGGCGCTGGGCGAGTTCGGCATCAGCACCATGTAGCGGCCGGCCAGCGAGATGAACGTGGTCAGCGCGGCGCCCTTGTTGCCGCGTTCTTCCTTGTCCACCTGGACCACCACTTCCTGGCCCTCGCGCAGCAGTTCGCGGATCGTCGCCTTGTTGTGGTCGACGCCGGCCTGGAAGTAGTCGCGGGAGATTTCCTTCAGCGGCAGGAAGCCGTGGCGCTCGCCGCCGTATTCGACGAAAGCGGCTTCGAGCGAGGGTTCGAGCCGCGTGATGCGGCCCTTGTAGATGTTGGACTTCTTCTGTTCCTTGGACGGCTGCTCGATGTCGATGTCGTACAGGGTCTGGCCGTCCACGATGGCCACACGCAGTTCTTCTGCCTGCGTGGCGTTGATCAGCATTCGCTTCATTGTTGCGTTCCTCGCGCTGCTACCGCGCGGAACGCCATGGGGTTTCGCTTCTGGTCACGCTTCGCCGCCCATCGCGCAGGCGCGGGGAGGGCAGCTTGGGTTTCCAGCGCTACGACACCACGGCGAGCCGCGGGAGCGCTTCTTTCTTTTAGGTGGTTCAGGACCGGCGGCGACTCCAGCCAGGCTGGGCGCCGCACGGGGCATGTTCAGCGCGGACGCTTGTGGCGTCCGGCGATGGCCGGGTAGGCCGGTGAGCCGCTAACATGGCCGCCCCGGGGGCGGTGGTCGCGCACTGTGCCGGAATCGTCGCAAGCCGGGCTTCTGGCCCTGCGCTAACTTCCAACGAAATCAAACCCTTATCTCGCCGCCCGAGTGTAACAGAATAAACTGCCTGATGACTTCCCCCCCGATCCCTCCCAAGCCGCGCGACGTCGCGACCAGCGCGGTGCGCATTCTCAAGGTCCCGGAAGACAGGGCCGGACAGCGCGTGGATAATTTCCTGCTCGGCCAGCTCAAGGGCGCGCCGCGCAGCCTGATCTACAAGCTGATGCGCAGCGGCCAGGTCCGGGTCAACGGCGGCCGCACCAAGGCCGAGCGCAAGCTGGAGGCGGGCGACGAAGTGCGCATCCCGCCGGTGAAGCTGCACGAGGAGGGCGAGAAGACCGCGCCGCCGGACGCGTTCATGGCCCGGCTGGAGGCGGCGATCGTCTACGAGGACGCGCGCTTGCTGGCGCTGAACAAGCCGTCCGGGGTCGCCAGCCATGGCGGCAGCGGGATCAGCTTTGGCGCGATCGAGACCCTGCGTGCGTTGCGCCCGAACCAGTCGCTGGAGCTGGTGCACCGGCTCGATCGCGACACTTCCGGTCTGCTGATCGTGGCCAAGAAGCGCTCGGCGCTGACCGAGATGCAGGCGCTGATGCGTGAGGACGACCGGGTCGAGGGCCGCGGCATCAGCAAGCGCTACCTGACCCTGCTGGTCGGGCGCATGCCAGACGGGGTGATGAGCGTGGACGCGCCGCTACACATCGGCCTGCGCCAGGGCGGCGAACGCCATGTGCAGGTGAACGCGGGTGGCAAGGAATCGCTGAGCCATTTCCGGGTGCTGGAGCGGCGCGGCGGGCATTCTTATTGCGAGGTGCGGATCGAGACCGGCCGTACCCACCAGATCCGCGTGCATGCCCAGCACCTGGGGCATGCGGTCGCCGGCGACGACAAGTACGGCGATGCGGCAGTGAACAAGCGCCTGCGCGAGCAGATCGGGCTCAAGCGCCTGTTCCTGCATGCCGCGTCGCTGGAATTCACCCTCGATGGCGGCAAGACCCCGTATCTGCTGAATGCGCCGCTGGCCGACGAGCTGGCCGAGGCGCTGAGCCGCCTGGGCGGCTGAACCACGCGCGGCCGGGCGTCGCTGTCGCACGCCGCCCGGCCCGTGCCGTCTAACCGTTGTGCTTGTCGTGCTCGCGGTGCGGCTCGGAGTGCGCTTGCGCCGGGCGCGGCGCTGGGCGCGGCTCGGCCGCTCGCATCGGCTGCTGCCGCGGCGGCGCGATCCGGGCCATGTGCTGCTCCTGCATCGGCGGACGCTGCTGTTCCTGTCGCGGCATGGCCTGAACGCGCTCAGGGAACTGCCGCATCGGCGCCTCCCGGTGCGCTGGGGCCTGCTGCTGGGCAGTGAAGGCGGCGAACTGGTGCGGCGCCTGCCGTGGCGGTTCGGACTGGGCGAATCGGGCCTGCTGCGCGCGCGCATCCTCACGGTGCGGTGCAGGCATGGACAGCGCATGCGGCGGCGCTGCATGCGCCATCTGCATGTTGCCCATCGGCATCGGCGCGTTGGCGTGCGGCGCCTGCGGCATGGTGCGGCGTTGCACTGCGGCGGCGTTGGCCATCGCCATGGCGTGGCGGGGATCGCTGGCGGACATCGGCATCGGCGCGTGCCGCGATTGCGCGAATGCCGGCTGTGCACGCGCATCGTGGGCAGCATCCCTTGCGTTCTGGCCGCCCAGCCCCGGCAGCGGCGCGCGCTGCGCGGCGTTCGCGACGACCGGACGGCCCGGTTGCAGCATCCGCTCATTGAAATGCGGCGTGGACAGCTGCGCATAGTCGAGCGCGTGGCGTGGCGCCGCCGCAGGCGCGAACTGCGCCGCGGGGCCGCGCGAGTTCTGCGCCAGATGCGGCGCCAGCGCGGCGGCCGCGGCGACCGCAGGCATCGCCGCCAGCGCCGCCTGCTGCGGGAAGCTGCGGTTGTCGTTGTGCACGAAGCGGCGCGCGTCGATCCGGTTGTTGCTGATGTTATTGCTGATGTTATTGGTGATGTTGTTGTTGATGATGGTTGTGCGCGGCGCATAGACGCGGTTCTGGTAGACCACGTAATGCGGCGCCGAGGGCGGGGCGTTCCAGTTCATGCCCCAGCTGTTCCAGCCCCAGGGGTGCCAGGCCGGTTCCGGTTGCAGCCAGCCCAGCGGGCCGTGGTGGCGGTGCTCCAGCGCGTCGCCGACCAGCACGCCGACGCCGAAGGAGATGATGCCGGCAGTGACCAGATCGCCTTCGCTGTAGTAGCGCGGGTGGTAGCGGTATTCGCGGTAGACGTCGACCGGTGCGCCGTAGACCACGTCCGGATCGTAGCGCGGCACATAGACCACATCCGGCTGCGCCGGTTCGATGACGATGGTCTGGCGCGGCGGCGGGATCCGCTCGTCTGCGTAGGCCGGTTCCACCACCGTGCGTTGCACCATCTGCACCCGTTGCTGCGGCGTGCTGCGCAGGTGGCCCTGCGCCTGCGCGCGCCCGCGCATGACCTGGATCGCGTCGAGGACTTCGTTGGGGTCGTGCGCATAGGCATCGCCGAGCGCGCGGGTCCAGTCGCCGTTGCTGGCCAACTGGTCGATCACCTCGGGAAACGCGGTCAGCGCCTTGACGCTGGGATCCCATGGCTGCGCCGCGGCCGCCTTCAGGCGATCGGTCGCGGCCAGGCCGCTATTGCTGCGCAGCCAGCCCTGAGCGTCGCCGACCTGGTCCGGATACACCGAGGCAGCCAGGGTCTGCGCAAGCAGCTTGTCGGGGAACAACGCGATCGGCGCGACCAGCTTGTACAGCTGCTCGGCGCTGGGCGGCAGGTAGGGGGCGGGCGCGGGCGCGGCGGCGGTCGCGGCGGCCGGGGCTGCTGTTGGCGACGGCTGCTGCTGGCACGCGCTCAGCGCCAGCATGCTCGCGGCGGTGACCAGCGCCAACTTCGTGGATGGCAGGGAGCGGATATCCATGCGGCACCTTTGCGACTGGCGTTCGTGAAGTTGCGCCCAGGATGCTCTGTGTTGCATGTCTGCAAGCTTTCTGCGACGCGCCGCAACGCCGGTCGCGCCAGCGTCCGTTCAGACAGGCCGCCTTTGCCGGCTCAGGGCGTGGTGGACAGGCGAAACAGCACCAGGCTCAGCGCCAGCGTGGCCATGCCGGCGACCAGTCCGTACACGGTTTCGTGGCCCTTGGCGTAGCGTTTGGCCGCCGGCAGCAATTCGTCCAGCGCCAGGAACACCATCACCCCGGCGATGACGCCGAAGACCGAGCCGAAGATCGCTTCGGACAGGAACCGCGACAGCGCCACGTAGCCGATGATCGCGCCGATCGGCTCGGCCAGCCCCGACAGCAGGCTGGCGGCGAAGGCGTAGGACTTGCGTCCGGTGGCGTAGTGCACCGGTACCGCGATGGCGATGCCTTCGGGAATGTTGTGCACGGCGATCGCGAACGCCAGCGGCATGCCCACGGTGGGGCTTTCCAGGGTGGCGAAGAAGGTCGCCAGGCCTTCCGGGAAATTGTGCGCGGTGATTGCCACCGCGGTCAGCAGGCCGACGCGCTTGACGTAGGCGTGGTTGTCGGCACGGAACAGCGGGTCCTGGGTGTTGAGGCTTTCGTGCGGATTGGGCACCAGCCGGTCGATCACCACGATCAGCGCCATGCCGGCCAGGAACGCCAGCGTGGCATAGGCGTAGCCCAGGCGTGGATCGAACGCGTGGCTGAAGGCGGCGACCGACTTGCCGAGGATCTCGGTCAGCGACACGTACACCATCGCACCGCCGGCGAAGGCCAGGCCGAAGGCGAGCAGGCGCGGGTTCGGCCCCTTGGTGAAAAGCACCAGCACACTGCCCAGGCCGGTGGCCAGACCGGCGGCCAGGGTCACCGCCAGGGCGACCCACACGTTGTGCGAGGGAATATCCAGCATGCGCCAGGCGGCTCCTGTGTCCAGAGGGCGATGAAAGCGGGCGCGAGGCTGGTGCAGTGTGAAGGCGACGCCGCGCCGCGGTCGGCGCCGCGCGCGGAAGCGGCCCGGGGGCCGCGCTCAGTTGGCGTGGTGCGCTTGCGCGTCGAGTGCGAAGCAGCGGTCCGGCCGCGGCTGCGGCGGGTTGAAGTTCACCGGCACCTGGATCATGCGCGGCACCGCCTTGCCCTCGCGCGTGGCGGGGTTGAAGATCCACTCGCGTACGCGCTGCTGCGCCGACGCGTCGAGCTTGGGCTGGCCGCTGCTGCTGACCAGTTGCACGTCGGTGGGCTTGCCCTGCACGCCGACCACCACGCTCAGCACCGCCTTGCCACCGAGTCCGGCGCAGGCCAGTTCGATCGGGTAGTCCGGCGGCGGGGTCTGCACCGCGGCGACTTCGGTCGGCGCGGCGGCCACGCGCTGGGTCTGCGCTTGTTCGGACTTGCCGCAGCCGCCGAGCAGCAGCATCGCGGCGAGCGGCAGGCAGGTGGCGGCGAGCATGGAACGGCGGGATGCGGCTGGCATGAGGGTCATTCCGGTAGGGCAGAGGCTTTGGCGGCGCAGATGAAGTCGTTTTCGCTGAGGCCGCCGACATCGTGGGTGGAATAGCGCACCACCACGCGGTCGTAGTGCACGCCCAGGTCGGGGTGATGGTCTTCGCGGTGCGCGATCCAGGCCAGCGCATTCACGAACGCCAGGCTGCGGTAGTAGTCGGGGAAGCGGAACGTGCGGCTGATCGCCATGCCGTTCTCGACCAGTTCCCAGCCGGGCACCTGCGGCAGCAGTTCGGCCAGGCGCGCCTGGGTGAGCTTGTATTCGCTGCCCTTGCAGGGCGCGCAATGGGCCTGTGCGAGCGGGATCAGGTCGTTCATGTCGTGGTCTCCGCGGCGTGGCGGCTGAACGTGCCGCCGATGGGGAAGGTTCGCGATGAGCCGGTCGCGTGGAAGCGCTAGAATAACCGCATGATCCAGATCTCCGACAATGCGCAGACCCATTTCCGCAAACTGCTCGAACGCGAGGCCGTGCCCGGCATGGGCGTGCGCCTGAGCGCGGTCGATCCCGGCACCGCACGCGCCGACGCGCGGCTGGAGTTCGCTGAACCGGCGGACCTGGCCGGCGACGAATGGGCGATCGACTGCGCCGGCTTCACCTTGTATGTGGCCGCCGACAGCGTCGGCTGGCTGGACGGCGCCGAGATCGACTACGTTACCCAGGGTACCGGCCAGCAGTTGACGATCAAGGCGCCGAAGATCAAGGGCGAGGCCCCGGGCGAGGCCGCCTCCCTGGTCGAGCGCGTGCGCTGGGTGGTCGAGAACGAGGTCAACCCGCAGCTGGCCCAGCATGGCGGCCGCGTGGCGGTGCAGGAAGTGTCGGCCGAGGGCGTGGTGCTGCTGCGCTTCGGCGGCGGCTGCCACGGCTGCGGCATGGCCGACGTGACCCTGAAGCAGGGCATCGAGAAGACGTTGATGGGGCGCGTGCCAGGCATCACCGCCGTGCGCGACGCCACCGACCACGACAGCGGCAGCGCCCCGTATATCCCGCGCGACTCCGCGGCCTGATTCCGTCGCCACGCCAGTGACGCGCGCCGCCGACATCCTCGACGCGTTGTTGGCGCGCTCGCCGCGCAAGCTGCTGCGCGATCGCCGCAGCGGCCTGCCGTACGGCTGGGCGCACTGGATCTCCTCGCAGCCGGCCGTGCCGCGCCCGTTCGTCTGCTCCGAGTTGCTCGCGGCGCTGCCGCAGCCGCTGCCGGCAGCGACGTCGCGGCTGCCCGCACTGAGCCCGTGGCAGGCGTTCCGCCGGCTGTGGTGGCAGGACTGGGATCCGGCACCGTACGACCAGCGCTGGTGGCGGCGGATCGCGGCGCTGGTCAGCCTGGCCTTGCATCTGTTGTTCGCGCTGTTTCTGCCGTGGGTCGCCTTCGTGCGCTGGTTGCCGCCGCGTCCGGACGCAGGCGAGGCCGGGCGCGTGCAGGTGGAATTCGTCGGTCGCGGCACTCCGGCCGACACCGGTGGCGGCGCGGCGGCGCAAGATGCCGCGCCCGCCGCGCAGCAGGCGGCAGCGGCAAGTGCGCCGCGGGCCACAGCGACGACTGCCGCCACGCAGCCTAAGACCGCCACGGCGGCGCCTGCCGCCTCCGCCGCAGCGGCTGCAAGCACCGCGCAGGCCGTGACCAGCCCACCGCCGCCGCAGGAGCAATCGCTGCAGGTCACCGAGACCGCGCAGCCGCGCAGCGATTTCGTGCTGCCGCCGCCCAGCGTGCGCGAACCGACCCTGACCCTGCGCGAGATCGCGCCGCCGAGCGTGCAGGTGCCGGAGCGCGACGTCGACGTGGTCACCGAGATTCCGACGGTGGCGCCGCTCCGTCCGCGCGAACTGCCGGTGCCGCGCGCGCCGGCGCCGCAACTGCAGGTGCGCGAGCGCGAAGTGCCCGCGCCGTTGCCGCAGGTGCAGGTGCCGATGCCGCAGATCCGCGCGCGCGACCCCGCACCGACGCTGCGTACGCCGGAGGCGCCGCAGGTGCGACAGATCGAAGTGCCGACGCCCGCCACAGTGGCAACGCCGACGCCGACGCCGACGCCGACAGCAGCGGCTGTGCAGCCCGAGGCGACGGCCAGCGCGGCCTCGGCGCAGACGCCGGCCCAGGCCAGCACCACGGCGCAGGGCAAGGCCGAGACGCGAACGCCGACCGGCAACGGCGCCGCGCCGCCCGGTAGCCAGGCATCCGCACCGGGCAGCGGTCCGGCGGCGGTCGCGCATGACGGCGGCTGGGCGACGCCGCAGCGCGGCGACGACTGGGGCGCATCGGCGCGCAACCGCGCCGGCGATGCCGGAGCCGGCGCCAGCCAGCGCAATGGCATGTTCAACGCCGATGGCAGCGTGCGCGTGCCCGGCGGCGACGGGCAGGGCAAGGCGCCGCCGCGCGGCGCGCCGGGAAGCAAAACCGACAGCTGGTCGCGCGACCGGATCGCCAATGCCGGGCAGTGGCTCAAGCGTCCGCCCTACGACTACACGCCGACCTCGTTCGACAAGTACTGGTTGCCGAACGCGACGCTACTGGAAGAGTGGGTGCGGCGCGGCATCAAGAGCGTCAACATCCCGATTCCCGGCACCAGCAGCAGCATTTCCTGCGTAATCTCGATCCTGCAGCTGGGCGGTGGCTGCGGCATCACCGATCCGAACCTCAACGACCAGCCCGCCGGCGCGCGGCCGCCGCCGGCGGTACCGTTCAAGCCGGGCCTGCAGGACGACAACGGCAGCGTGAAGTAGGTAGCGGCAGCGCGCGCATCTGCACGGTGGAGTTCACAGCGATCCGCCAACATGCAGACGCCTGGATCTTGTAGGAGCGGCTTCAGCCGCGACAGGCGTTACCGATAGAGTCTGTCGCGGCTGAAGCCGCTCCTACAGGATGTGCGGCCGACGCGGTGCGTGCACTGCCCGGCACCTTGCGCCGGCTACGCCACGTCTGCCGCACGCACTAGCGGCAAGACGCCGGCGCACGCGGTCACTTCAGCCCGTGCAGATCGCGCAGTTGGGTGGCGCGCGAGCCGAAGTACGCGGCCAGGTCGGCGACGTCCTGATCGCTGAGCGGCGCCGCCTGCGGGGTCATCAGCGGGTGCTGGCGATCGCCGGCACGGTAGGCCTGCAAGGCATGCGCGACGTAGTCGCCGTACTGGCCGCCGAGCTTGGGATAGCTCGGGTCGATCGGCGCGTTGCCGTCGGCGCCGTGGCAGTCGATGCAGCTCTGACCGGTGGCCTTGCCCTTGGCGTGGGCCAGTTTTTCGCCGGCGGCGACGCGTCCGCCGGGCAGGCCGGCGGACGAGCCGGAACCGTGCTCGCCGCTGGCGTGGCCGGGGTCGGCGGCGGACTGGCTGGTGGATTCCACCTGCGATTGCGAACACGCCCCCAGGCACAGGGCAGCAAGCAGGACGATGGCGTGACGCAATGCGTGCGCGGCTTTCGGCATGGGAGGGCTACTTGAGGGTGGTCAGGTAAGCGGCGATGTCGGCGATGTCCTGGTCGGAGAAGCTCTCCGCCTGGGCCTGCATGGTCGGATGCTTGCGTTTGCCGAGCCGGTATTCGCTCAGTGCCTGGATCAGGTACTGCGCCGACTGGCCGCCGATCTTGGGGACCCGGTAGCTCGGATAGGCGTTCTTGTAGCCGGTCACGCCGTGACAGCCCTGGCAGGTATAGGTCAGCAGCCTGCCGTTGTCGGCATTGCCGGCGACGGCTGCGGGAGCGGCTGGAGCGGCAGCGGCGGGCGCCGGCGCGGTCTGCGCCGCGGCCGGGGCGACCCCGAGAGAAACGAGTACGGCCAAAGCAAAACAAGCGGCTAGCGGCTGCGTGCGCATGGTTTCGTGGTCCGGAGGACGGGACTGGGCGTTCCGGCGTGGGGGAACACGGAACGACCCGAGTATAGCCTGGCCTTTCGCGGCTCCGAAACAGGCCCTGGCAATCCTCCACGCTGCGCCACGCAGGGGGCCATGACCTTTGGCTCATTCACCTGGGCGTCATCAGGTGATCTACTTACCTACAACACCATTCACGCCATCCACCAAGGACACGACGATGACGCGATATTCCACGCGCCGACGCACCGCCAGCTGCGCCGCCGCGCTGTTGATCACCTCCACACTGCTGCTCGGCGGCTGCAAGCCGGCGGCCGGCGACGCGCAGGCCAAGGCCAAGCAGGCCGAGAAGGCGCCCGACGCGGTGCCGGTCGAGGTGGCCAAGGTCGGCCGGCGCGCGGTGGCGGCCAGCTACAGCGGCACCGCGGCGCTGGAGGCGCGCGCCGAATCGCAGGTGGTGGCCAAGACCTCCGGCGTGGCGCTGGCGGTGCTGGCCGAAGAAGGCCAGCAGGTCCGCGCCGGGCAGCCGCTGGTGCGGCTGGACCCGGACCGTGCGCGGCTGGCGGTGGCGCAGAGCGAGGCGCAGCTAAGCAAGCTGGAGAACAACTACCGGCGCTCGCAGCAACTGGTCGGCCAGCAACTGGTCAGCGCCGCCGATGTCGATCAGATCAAGTACGACCTGGCCAACGTGCGCGCGCAGCACCAGCTGGCATCGCTGGAACTGTCCTACGCCACGGTGGTCGCGCCGATTTCCGGGGTGATCGCGTCGCGTTCGATCAAGACCGGCAACTTCGTGCAGATCAATACGCCGATCTTCCGCATCGTCGACGACTCGCGCCTGGAGGCCACGCTCAACGTGCCGGAGCGCGAGCTGGCCACACTCAAGGCCGGACAGCCGGTGACGCTGCTGGCCGATGCGCTGCCGGGCAAGCAGTGCCTGGGCAAGGTCGATCGCATCGCGCCGGTAGTGGATTCGGGCAGCGGCACGTTCCGCGTGGTGTGTGCGTTCGAGGAAGGCGCCGAAGCCTTGCAGCCTGGCATGTTCGGGCGCATCCGCATCGACTACGACCAGCGCGCCGATGCGCTGGTGGTGACGCGCCTGGCGCTGCTCGACGACGGCGAGCCGGCGGTGTTCCGGGTCAGTGCCGGCAAGGTGACGCGGGTACCGGTCAAGCTGGGCTACGCCGAAGGTCAGTGGGTGGAGATCCGCGACGGCCTGCAGCCAGGCGACCAGGTGGTCACCGCCGGCAAGGTCGCCTTGCGCGACGGCAGCCGCGTGCAGGTAATCGTGCCGCAACGCGAGGTCGCCGAGGTCGGCGGCGCCGCCGCGGTCGGAGCGTACTGATGACCAGCGCCGGTTCCGATCACGGCAGCGATCCGCACGACCACGCGCCGCCCGGCGTGCGCGGCGGCGGGCTGGTTGAATTTGCCACGCGCCGCCGCGTCACCATCGCGATGGCCACGGTCACGTTGCTGCTGTTCGGCGTGATCGCGCTGAACAGCCTCAAGGTCAACCTGCTGCCCGACATGAGCTATCCGACCCTGACCGTGCGCACCGAGTACACCGGGGCGGCGCCGTCGGAGATCGAGACGCTGGTGACCGAGCCGGTCGAGGAAGCGGTCGGCGTGGTCAAGAACCTGCGCAAGCTCAAGTCGGTGTCGCGCACCGGGCAGAGCGACGTGGTGCTGGAGTTCGCCTGGGGCACCAACATGGACCAGGCCAGCCTGGAGGTGCGCGACAAGATGGAGGCGCTGCAGCTGCCGCTGCAAGCCAAGGCGCCGGTGCTGCTGCGCTTCAATCCCTCCACCCAGCCGATCATGCGCCTGGTGCTGGCGAGCAAGGCGACGCCGGCCAGCGACGCCGATGCGGTGCGCGCGCTGACCCAGCTGCGCCGCTATGCCGACGAGGACCTGAAGAAGAAGCTGGAGCCGGTGGCCGGCGTGGCCGCGGTCAAGGTCGGCGGCGGGCTGGAAGACGAGATCCAGGTCGATATCGACCAGCAGCGGCTGGCGCAGCTGAGCCTGCCGATCGACAACGTCATCACCCGGCTCAAGGAAGAGAACATCAACATTTCCGGCGGGCGCCTGGAACAGGGTTCGCAGCGCTACATGGTGCGCACCGTCAACCAGTTCGCCGACCTGGACGAAATCCGCAATCTGCTGCTGACTACCCAGGGCGCGGGCAGCAGCGCCGCCGATTCGGCGATGCAGCAGATGTACGCGATCGCCGCCTCGACCGGTTCGGAAGCGGCGCTGGCCGCGGCCTCGGCGGCGCAGAGCGCCTCGTCCAGTGCCACCACCACCATCGCCAACGGCATGCCGGTGCGGCTGAAGGACGTGGCGCAGGTGCGGCAGGGCTACAAGGAGCGCGAGGCGATCATCCGCCTGGGCGGCAAGGAAGCGGTGGAGCTGGCGATCTACAAGGAGGGCGACGCCAACACCGTGTCCACCGCGGCGGCGCTGCGCAAGCGCCTGGAACAGCTGCAGGCGCAGATCCCGCCGGACGTGGAGCTGACCACGCTGGAAGACCAGTCGCGCTTCATCGAACACGCCATCGGCGACGTCAAGAAGGACGCGGTGATCGGCGGCCTGCTGGCGATCCTGATCATCTTCCTGTTCTTGCGCGATGGCTGGAGCACGTTCGTGATCGGCCTGTCGCTGCCGGTGTCGATCGTGGCCACGTTCTTCTTCATGGGCCAGCTCGGGCTGAGCTTGAACGTGATGTCGCTGGGCGGCCTGGCGCTGGCCACCGGGCTGGTGGTGGACGATTCGATCGTGGTGCTGGAGAGCATCGCCAAGGCGCGCGAGCGCGGCCTGAGCATTCTCGATGCGGCCATTGCCGGCACCCGCGAGGTCAGCATGGCGGTGGTCGCCTCGACCCTGAGCACGATCGCGGTGTTTCTGCCGCTGGTGTTCGTCGAAGGCGTGGCCGGGCAGCTGTTCCGCGACCAGGTCTTGACCGTGGCGATCGCCATCGCGATCTCGCTGGTGGTGTCGATGACCCTGATCCCGATGCTCAGTTCGCTGAAGGGACGCCCGCCGCTGGCGTTCCCGCCCGAACCGGAGCAGCCGCACTGGCAGCCGCAGCGCGGCTGGCTGAAGCCGGTGGCGTGGGGCCGGCGTGGGGCCGGCGCGGTGCCGGCGCGGTGCCGGCGCGGCGGTGCGCGGCGCGTTCTTCGGCGCGGCGTGGCTGCTGGTGCGGCTGTGGCGCGGCGGCATGGCGTTGGTCGCGCCGGTGATGCGCAAGGCCAGCGATCTGGCGATGGCGCCGTATGCGCGCGCCGAACGCGGCTATCTGCGCTTGCTGCCGGGCGCGTTGGCGCGGCCGTGGCAGGTGCTTGGGCTGGCCGCGCTGGCGTTCGCGGCGACGCTGGCGGTGCTGCCGATGCTCGGCGCCGACCTGATTCCGCAGTTGGCCCAGGACCGTTTCGAGATGACGGTGAAGCTTCCGGACGGCACGCCGTTGCGGCAGACCGATGCGCTGGTGCGCGAACTGCAGGAAACCCACGGCAAGGACGCCGGCGTGCAGGCGCTGTATGGCGTCAGCGGCAGCGGCACCCGGCTCGATGCCAGCCCCACCGAAAGCGGCGAGAACATCGGCAAGCTGACCATCGCCATGGCCGGCGGCGGCAGCGCGCAGTTCGAGGCGCAGCAGAGCGAGCGCATGCGCGCGACGATGCGCAAGCGTCCGGGCGTGCAGGTCGGTTTCAGCCGCCCGGAGCTGTTCAGTTTCTCCACGCCGCTGGAAATCGAGCTGCGCGGGCAGGACCTGGAGACGATCCAGCACGCCGGGCAGAAGCTGACCGCGATGTTGCGCGGCAATGGCCACTACGCCGATGTGAAATCGACCGTGGAAGAGGGCTTTCCGGAAATCCAGATCCGCTTCGACCAGGAGCGCGCCGGTGCGCTGGGCCTGACCACGCGGCAGATCGCCGATGTGGTGGTGAAGAAGGTGCGCGGCGATGTCGCTACCCGCTACAGCTTCCGCGACCGCAAGATCGACGTGTTGGTGCGCGCGCAGCAGAGCGATCGCGCCAGCGTCGACAGCATCCGCCGGCTGATCGTCAATCCCGGCAACAGCAAGCCGGTGACGCTGGATGCCGTCGCCGACGTGGTCGCCACCACCGGACCCAGCGAGATCCACCGCGCCGACCAGATCCGCGTGGCGATCGTGTCGGCCAACCTGCGCGACATCGACCTGGGCGGCGCGGTGCGCGAGGTGCAGGAGCTGGTCGCGCGCGAACCGCTCGGCGCCGGCGTCGGCATGCACATCGGCGGGCAGGGCGAGGAACTGGCGCAGTCGGCCAGGTCGCTGCTGTTCGCGTTCGGCCTGGCGATCTTCCTGGTGTACCTGGTGATGGCCTCGCAGTTCGAATCGCTGCTGCACCCGTTCGTGATCCTGTTCACCATCCCGCTGGCGATGGTCGGCGCGGTGCTGGCGCTGCTGCTGACCGGCAAGCCGGTGTCGGTGGTGGTGTTCATCGGCCTGATCCTGCTGGTCGGGCTGGTGACCAAGAACGCGATCATCCTGATCGACAAGGTCAACCAGCTGCGCGAGGACGGCGTGGCCAAGCGCCAGGCGCTGATCGAGGGCGCACGCTCGCGCTTGCGCCCGATCATCATGACCACGCTGTGCACGCTGTTCGGCTTCCTGCCGCTGGCACTGGCGGTGGGCGAGGGCGCCGAAGTGCGCGCGCCGATGGCGATCACCGTGATCGGTGGCCTGCTGGTGTCCACGCTGCTCACGCTGGTGGTGATCCCGGTGGTCTACGACCGCCTGGACCGACGCGCCGACGGCGACTACGCCGAGCGCGGGCAGCGCGCGCGGCGGCGTCTTGAAGGTCTTGGCCGCGCCGAAGGCGACGGCGCGGGCGAACCGGTATGAGCGTCGCCGAGTTCAGCATCCGCCGTCCGATCACCACCATCATGTGCTTCGTGTCGCTGGTGGTGGTCGGCTTGATCGCGGCGTTCCGGCTGCCGCTGGAGGCGTTGCCGGACATCTCCGCGCCGTTCCTGTTCGTGCAGTTGCCGTACAGCGGCTCGACCCCGGACGAGGTCGAGCGCAACCTGGTGCGGCCGACCGAGGAAGCGCTGGCGACGATGACCGGGATTAAGCGCATGCGCTCGACCGCGACCGCCGACGGCGCCAACATCTTCATCGAGTTCTCCGATTGGGATCGCGACATTGCCATCGCCGCCTCCGACGCGCGCGAGCGCATCGACGCGATCCGCGCCGACCTGCCTTCCGATCTGCAGCGTTACCACGTGTTCAAGTGGTCCAGCAGCGACGAGCCGGTGCTGAAGGTGCGTCTGGCCGGCGCGGCCGACCTGACCGGCGCCTACGACATGCTCGACCGCGAGTTCAAGCGGCGCCTGGAACGCATCCCCGGCGTGGCCAAGGTGAAGGTGTCCGGCGCGCCGCCGAACGAGGTCGAGATCGCGATCGTCCCGGACCGGCTCAGCGCGCACAACCTCAGTCTCAACGATCTCAGCGAGCGCCTGGGCAAGCTCAATTTCTCGCTGTCGGCCGGGCAGATCGACGACCATGGCCAGCGCCTGCGGGTGCAGCCGGTCGGCGAGCTGCGCGACCTGCAGGAACTGCGCGACCTGGTCATCGACCCCAAGGGCCTGCGCCTGGGCGACATCGCCGACATCCGGCTGAAACCGACCCGGATGAACTACGGCCGGCGCCTGGACGGGCGCCCGGCGGTGGGCCTGGACGTGTACAAGGAACGCAGCGCCAACTTGGTGGAGGTGTCGCGCGCGGTGCTGGCCGAGGTCGAACAGATCCGCACCCAGCCGGCGCTCAACGAGGTGCAGGTCAAGGTCATCGACAACCAGGGCAAGGCGGTGACCTCGTCGCTGACCGAACTGGCAGAAGCCGGCGGGGTCGGCCTGCTGCTGTCGGTGACGGTGCTGTTCTTCTTCCTGCGGCACTGGCCCTCGACGCTGATGGTGACCCTGGCGATCCCGATCTGCTTCACCATCACCCTGGGCTTCATGTATTTCGCCGGGGTGACCCTCAACATCCTGACCATGATGGGCCTGCTGCTGGCGGTGGGCATGCTGGTGGACAACGCGGTGGTGGTGGTGGAAAGCATCTACCAGGAACGCGAACGCATGCCGGACCAGCCGCAGCTGGCGTCGATCATCGGCACCCGCAACGTGGCCATCGCGCTGTCGGCCGGCACCCTGTGCCACTGCATCGTGTTCGTGCCGAACCTGTTCGGCGAGACCAACAACATCAGCATCTTCATGGCGCAGATCGCCATCACCATCTCGGTGTCGCGGCTGGCCTCGTGGCTGGTGGCGGTGAGCCTGATCCCGATGCTGTCCGCGCGCATGCGCACGCCGGCGCTGGTGCGCTCCGAGCGCGGCCTGATCCCGCGCCTGCAGCGCCGCTATGCGCGGCTGCTGCGCTGGTCGCTGGCCCATCGCGGCTGGAGCGTGGCGGCGATCGCGCTGATCGCCGCGCTCAGCGTGGTGCCGATGCTGCAGACCAAGAAGGACATGTTCGGCGGCGACGGCGGCGAGCAGATCTTCATCGGCTACCAGTGGAAGGGCTCGTACACGCGCGAGCAGCTGTCCGCGGAAGTGGCCAGACTGGAACGCTTCATCGACGCGCGCCGCCAGCCCTACCACGTCACCCAGGTGTATTCCTGGTTCAGCGAAGTGGAAGGCAGCAGCACCACGCTGACCGTGGACCTGAAGCAGGTGCGCGACCTGCAGGCGCTGATCGAGCAGATCCGCAAGGAACTGCCGCGCTCGGCGCTGGCCGACTACAGCGTCGGCAGCAACGGCAACGGCAACGGCAATGGGCAGGGCAGCGGTGCGCAGAGCGTGCAGGTGCAACTGGTCGGCGATTCCACCCAGACCCTGCGCGCGATCGCCGACGACGTGGTGCCGCTGCTGGCGCGGCGCAAGGAATTGCGCGACGTGCGCGTGGACACTGGCGACCGCAGCACCGAGCTGGCGGTGCGGGTGGATCGCGAGCGTGCATCGGCGTTCGGCTTCAATGCCGAGCAGGTCGCCAGCTTCGTCGGCCTGGCGCTGCGCGGCGCCTCGTTGCGCGAGTTCCGCCGCGGCGACACCGAAGTGCCGGTGTGGGTGCGCTTCGCCGGCGCCGAGCAGACCACGCCCGAAGACCTGGACAGCTTCAACGTGCGCACCAAGGACGGGCGCAGCGTGCCGCTGTTGAGCCTGGTGGACGTGCAGACGCGGCCGGCGGCGACCCAGATCGGGCGCACCAACCGCCAGACCACACTGACCATCACCGCCAACCTCGGTGTCAAGATCACGCCGGCCGAGGCCAAGCAGGCAATGGAGGCAACGCTCAAGGACGTCAGCTTCCCGGCCGGCTACCATTACAGTTTCGACGGCGCCGACGGCCAGAACGAGGACCAGGCCGGCCAGCAGATGCTGTTCAACCTGCTGATCGCGCTGCTGATGATCTACGTGGTGATGGCGGCGGTGTTCGAATCGCTGCTGTTCCCGGCGGCGATCATGAGCGGCGTGCTGTTCTCGATCTTCGGCGTGTTCTGGCTGTTCTGGCTTAGCGGCACCAACTTCGGGATCATGGCCTTCATCGGCATCCTGGTGTTGATGGGCGTGGTGGTGAACAACGGCATCGTGATGATCGAGCACATCAACAACCTGCGCCGGCGCGGAATGGGCCGCACCGAAGCGCTGGTGGAAGGCTCGCGCGAGCGGCTGCGGCCGATCATGATGACCATGGGCACGGCGATCCTGGCGATGGTGCCGATCTCCTTGACCACCACGCAGATGTTCGGCGACGGCCCGGCCTATTACCCGATGGCGCGTGCGATCGCCGGCGGCCTGGCGTTCTCCACGGTGGTCAGCCTGCTGTTCCTGCCGACCATCTACGCGATCCTCGACGACCTCAGCGGCGGCGTGGCGCAGCTGCTGCGCCGCGCCCGCGGCGGCCGCGGCGTGGCGGCGCCGCAGGTGTCCTGACGAAGGGAGGTGGGCCGCGCGCAGGAATGGCTGTTGCAATCGTCGCCTGCTGCATCGCGCGGAAAACCTGTGGGAGGAGCTGAAGCCCCTCCCACAATGTTCACGACATGGCGGCTATGCGATGGGGGCAGGGCGCATGACCCTGCCGCCGCGGCGCACTCAACCGGCCAGCTTGCCGAAGATGCGGAAACCTGCCAGCCACACGCCGATCATGCTGCCGAGGTTGGTCAGCAGGAAGGTCAGCACCACCCGCGAGACGCGGTTGCGGTACCAGCCGCGCAGGTTCTGCGCGTCGTCGCGCAGCGCCAGGAAGTCGCCGTACGCCGGCTTGCGCATATGCACCTCTACCAGTGCGCTGAACGCACCGGCCGGCACACCGGGCCGGAACGGCTTCAACGGCGCGGCGATTGCGCCGGCGATGATGCTCAGCGGATGGCCGCCGGCCAGCAGGCAGCCGAGCCCGGCCAGGCCGCCGGTGAACAGCACCCATTGCAGCAGCAGGTCGGTGCCCAGCGCGAAGCCGCCGCGCCAGTAGCCCCAGGCGACGCCGCCCAGCACCAGCGCGGTCAGGGTCAGGGTGATCCACGGAACCTTTTTCTTGGTTGGCACGTCTTCCAGCGCCTTGCGCAGCGTGGCCGGATCGTCCTGGTCGTCCTGCAAGTGCCTGGCCAGACCGGCCAGATGGCCGGCGCCGACCACCGCCAGCACGTTGCGGATGCCGTCGGCGCGCGCGGTCTCGAGATAGTCCGGAGTCGCGATCGACGTCTGGCTGGGCGCGGTCCGCTGCGCGTGTTCCTCGCGCAGGCGGGTGGCCATGTAGCGGTCGCGCTCGGCGATGATGGTGTCGTACAGCGCCGGGCTCTCGCTGGCGAAATCGCCGAAGCTGGCCTCAAGCATGTCGCCCTGCTTGAGCTTCTCTATCTCCGCCTCGCCGACCTCGTCGGAGGCGAACAGGCCGCCGAGCAGGCCGCTGCCGAGCTTGAGCTTGCCGAACAAACCGAGCCGGCCGGAGGCGCGCTTGAAGGTCAGCCCGACCTCGCGGTCGATCAGGTACACCGGCAGCTGCCGCTCGCGCGCCAACAGCACCGCGCGCTTGAGTTCGGCGCCCGGTTCGATGCCCAGTTGTTCGGCCAGACGCCGCTGGTAGGCGGCCAGCGCCAGGTTCGCCGCGAACAATGCGACCCGGCCCTTGCGGATCACTTGCACCAGGTCGAGCTTGGTCAGCGCGTCCGGGTCGGTCAGCGCTTGCAGCCGTTGCGGGTCCAGTTCGACCGCGACCGCATCGAAGCGGCCGCTGTCGATCGCCCGTTCCACCGCGGCGACGCTGGTCAGCGACACATGCGCGGTGCCGAGCAGGGTGTAGCGCACGCCATCGCGCTCGACGATGCGGTACGGCTGGCCGGCGAACAGCGCGTCGTCGCCGGCCTGGGAAAGTTCGTTCATTCCATCACTCATCGGAGGGCGCCTGATCGGCGCCGGGGTGCAGCGGCTCAGTCGATGTAACGCTTCAGCAGGTCGCCATAGGCGTCGATGCGGCGGTCGCGCAGGAACGGCCAGATCCGCCGCACGTGCTCGCTGCGCTGCAGGTCCACGTCGCAAACCAGCAGGGTCGGTTCGGCGCCGGCTTCGGCGATGAACTCGCCCTGCGGGCCGAGCACGTGGCTATTGCCCCAGAACTGGATGCCGGCCGCGCCGACCACGCCATCGGCGGCAAGCGGCGAGGCTTCGTGGCCGACCCGGTTGCAGCTGAGCACCGGCACGCCGTTGGCGACGGCATGGCCGCGGTGGCTGAGGATCCAGGCGTCGCGCTGGCGCTCCTGCTCGGCCTGCGCATCGCTGGGATCCCAGCCGATCGCGGTCGGATACAGCAGCAGTTCGGCGCCGGCCAGCGCCATCAGCCGCGCCGCTTCCGGATACCACTGGTCCCAGCACACCAGCACGCCAAGGTGGCCGACCGAGGTCTGGATCGGGGTGAAGCCGAGGTCGCCCGGGGTGAAATAGAACTTTTCGTAGAAGCCCGGATCGTCCGGAATATGCATCTTGCGGTATTTGCCGAGCAGGCTGCCGTCCTTCTCGAACACCACCGCAGTGTTGTGGTACAGGCCGGCGGCGCGGCGCTCGAACAGCGAGCCGACCAGCACCACGCCATGGCGCTTGGCCAGCGCGCCGAGGCGCTCGGTGCTGGGGCCGGGGATCGGCTCGGCCAGATCGAATTCGTCCACCGACTCGTGCTGGCAGAAGTAGGCGCCGTTGTGCAGTTCCTGCAGCAGCACCAACTGCGCGCCCTGCGCCGCGGCCTCGGCCACGCGCGATTCGATGACCGCCAGATTCGCCGCGGCATCGCCATGGTTGCGCTCCTGGATCAGCGCGACGGAAAGAGTGTTTCGGCTCATTGGCGGAAGGATGGTCGGCGAAAGCGCGCATGGTAACGCGGATGGCGCCGCGGCAGGTTCCCGGCAGATGAATGCCGCCCGGCGCGCTGCGGCCACGTTCCGGTGGCTCGGCGTTGTGGGCGCCAGCGCCATGCGGCGCCCAATCCGGTCCGTTGCCTGAGTTCCACCGAGGGATCGGAATTCCTGCGTGTTGCCGCCATCGCCGCCTCGGGAGCGGCGTTTTTCGGCGGCGCGTCTGCCGATTGCTGCGAGTCGATGCGACCCGGCGAACGCCTGCCGTCGTTGGGTACGCCTTCGATCAGCGAACGCGGATCACGCCGCCAGCACGCCCTCGGGCAACTGCATGGTGATGCAGTGCAGGCTGCCGTTCTGCCAGATCAGCGCGCGGCACGGAATCGGCACGATCTCATGTTGCGGGAACGCCTGGGCCATCACCGCCTGCGCCTGCGCATCGGCGGCATCGCCATAGGCCGGCATCAGCACCGCGCCGTTGACGATGAGGAAGTTGGCGTAGGACGCGGCCAGGCGTCGGCCATGGTCGAGCACTGGTTGCGCCCACGGCAGCGGGAACAGCCGGTACGGGCGGCCGTCTGCAGTAAGCAGCGCCGCCAGTTCGGCGCCCATCGCCTGCAACTCGGCGTAGTGCGAATCGGCGGCGTCGTCGCAGGCCTGGTAGACGATCGCGTCCTCGCTGGCGAAGCGGGCGAGGGTGTCGATATGCGCGTCGGTGTCGTCGCCTTCCAGGTAACCGTGATCCAGCCACAGCACGCGCTGTTGCGCCAGCCAGTCGGCCAGGTCGCGGCTCATCGATTCGCGCGCGCGCTGCGGATGGCGTTCGTGCAGGCACTGCCAGGTGGTCAGCAGGGTGCCGGCGCCGTCGCTGTCGATCGCGCCGCCTTCCAGCGCGAAATCGATGCTGCGCACATCGCTGTCGGCAAACAGCCGCTGCGCCGCCAGCGCGCTCACCAACTGGTCGTCGCGGCTGGCCTGGAACTTGCCGCCCCAGCCAGTGAAGCGGAAGTCCAGCAACTGGAAACCGCCGCTGGCGCGGGCCAGGGTGATCGGGCCCGAATCGCGCAGCCAGGTGTCGTCGTACTCGGCCTCGACGAACCGCACGCGCTGCATGTCCACCCGCGCCGAGCGCAGCCGTGCCTCGGCGTAGATCTGCAGGTCGGCATCGGCGACGCAGATCAGCACGCGCTGATAGCGCGCGATCGCCGCGACCAGCGCGATATAGGTCTCCTCGACCTCGGCCAGGCGCTCGGCCCAGTCGGTGCCGGCATGCGGCCAGGCGATCAGGATGGCGGACTGGGGCTCCCATTCCGCGGGAAGGCGAAGGCGATCAGTCATTGCGACCACTACTCACGTCATGCCCAAGCCGAAGCCCAGGCTTTTCATTTGATCCCCGCACATGGATGTGCGGGCTCTTGCAAGGGACTCGCATGCCAACTCGCACTACCGAATGGCAGGCTTAGGCCCGACCTCGTTGGCATCGGCCTTGTTGGCCACCACATCCACCACCTTGTGCTTCTCGAAGTACACGGTGAAGGCCGGATACACCCAGCGGTTGATCGTCGGCCACTGCCGCTTCTGCCCGCCGCGCGGTTCCAGCTTCGACTGCGGGGCGCCGTAGCGCGACTCGACCTCGTCCATGCTCAGCCCGCGCGCCGGCATCGCCGCCACGGGTTCCTGCTTGACCCGCTCCACCAGCAGGGTCTCGGCGTGCGCGCCCGCGGCCAGGCCCAGGACGAGCAGCAGCGGCAGTGCGGTCAGACGGTGCTTCATCACGGTGTGCTCCCCAGAGGACGAACGGCGATTACAGCAAATTTCGGCAACAAAAAACCGCCCGAAGGCGGCTTTCGTCGATGACCCGCAAGCGTGCGCGCGGCGCCGCGGGGTGGGCCGTCGTCGGATCAGCGCTGGCGAGCCTTGAAACGCGGGTTCGTCTTGTTGATCACAAAGACCTTGCCGCGGCGGCGGACCACCTTGCAGTCGCGGTGACGGGCCTTCGCCGACTTCAGGGAGGACAGGACTTTCATGGCACACCTCGGCGTAAACTTGTGGATTAGAGAAGGACACGGCGCGGCGAAACCACGTCGCTGGATCAGTAAGTCGGCGAGTATATCCTGGTTTTCTTCATGGTTTCAACTGGTTGCGCCAGCCGGGCCGGCGCCGGGGCTACAATGCGTCGCCCCCCGTCCGAGGAACCGCATGAACGACCCCGCTCCCGTCCTGACCATCGATGGCCCTTCCGGGGCCGGCAAAGGCACCGTCAGCCGCATCGTCGCCGCCAAGCTGGGCTGGCATTACCTGGATTCGGGCGCGCTGTACCGGGCGGTCGGGGTGGCCGCCAGCTGGGCCAACCTGGACATTTCCGACGCCGCGGCGCTGGTGCGCTGCACCTTCGCTACCCATGTCAGCTTCGAGGATCTGGCCGGCGGTGGCCTGCGGGTCAGGATCAACGAGGTCGACGCCACCGACGAGCTGCGGCTGGAGACCACCGGTGCGGTGGCCTCGGCGATCGCCGCGATCCCTGAGGTGCGTTCGGCGCTGAAGCAGCGCCAGCGCGCGTTCCGGCGCCTGCCGGGGCTGGTCGCCGACGGCCGCGACATGGGCACGGTGATTTTCCCGGACGCCCCGTACAAGGTGTTCCTGACCGCCAGCGCCGAGGAGCGCGCCATGCGCCGGCATAAGCAGTTGAAGGGAAAAGGAGTTTCCGTTATATTCGATGACCTGCTGAGCGAGATCATGGCCCGCGACGCACGCGATGCCCAACGTTCGGTGGCGCCCCTGAGGCCGGCAGACGATGCCGTCCTCCTCGACACCACCGGCATGGACATCGAACAGGTGGTCGGCCGCGTCCTGGAATTGCTGCCCGCCTGAGAGTCGCGCCGGGAGTAGAGCAGCAGCATGGCGCCGCTTCGGTGCCATCCAGGCCAGTTGCACCGCAGTGCGCTTCACCACGTAATGCCGTAACACCGTTGTTCCACGCTCCGCCGCGCAATGTCGCGCTGCGGTTTTTCCCATTTCACACCCGGCCGCGGTTTGGGCCGACTAACCAGGTGGGCAGTTCGCCGTTTCCAGAAGAAACGCCCTGTCCGTGTGTCCACTAGAGTAATTTCAAATGACCGAATCTTTTGCCGAACTGTTCGAAGCCAGTCAAACCAATCTGGCCAAGCTGAAGCCGGGCTCCATCGTCACCGGCGTCGTCGTGGAAGTCCGCGGCGACGTGGTGGTGATCAACGCCGGCCTGAAGTCCGAAGGCATCGTGCCGATCGAACAGTTCCGTAACGACGCTGGCGAGATCGACGTGGCCGAAGGCGACCTGGTCAAGGTCGCCCTCGACTCGCTCGAGAACGGCTTCGGCGAAACCGTGTTGTCGCGCGAGAAGGCCAAGCGCGCGATGGTGTGGGACGAGCTGGAAGAAGCGTTGGAAAAGAACGAGACCATCACCGGTCGTATCAGCGGCAAGGTCAAGGGTGGTTTCACCGTGGACATCAAGGATGTCCGCGCGTTCCTGCCGGGTTCGCTGGTCGATGTGCGCCCCGTGCGCGACCCGGCCTACCTGGAAGGCAAGGAGCTGGAGTTCAAGCTCATCAAGCTGGACCGCAAGCGCAACAACGTGGTGGTCTCGCGTCGCGCGGTGGTCGAGAGCGAGCACTCGGAAGAGCGCGAGCAGCTGATGGACAAGCTGCAGGAAGGCGCAATCCTGAAGGGCGTGGTCAAGAACCTGACCGACTACGGCGCGTTCGTGGACCTGGGCGGCATCGACGGCCTGCTGCATATCACCGACATGGCCTGGAAGCGCGTGCGCCATCCGTCCGAAGTCGTGAACGTCGGCGACGAGCTGGACGTGCGCGTGCTGAAGTTCGACCGCGAGCGCAACCGTGTTTCGCTGGGTCTGAAGCAGCTGGGCGAGGATCCGTGGGACAACATCGCGCGTCGCTACCCGGCCAACAGCCGCGTGTACGGCAAGGTCTCCAACGTCACCGATTACGGCGCGTTCGTCGAGATCGAGCCCGGCGTGGAAGGCCTGGTGCACGTGTCCGAGATGGATTGGACCAACAAGAACGTCAACCCGTCCAAGGTCGTGCAGGTCGGTGACGAGGTCGAGGTCATGGTCCTGGACGTGGACGAGGAGCGTCGCCGCATCTCGCTGGGCATGAAGCAGGTCGCCGCCAATCCGTGGGAGACCTTCGCCGCCACCCACAAGAAGAACGACAAGGTGTCCGGCCAGATCAAGTCGATCACCGACTTCGGCATCTTCATCGGCCTGGACGGCGGTATCGACGGCCTGGTGCACCTGTCGGACATCAGCTGGAACACCACCGGCGAAGACATCGTGCGCAACTTCAAGAAGGGCGACACGCTGGAAGCGGTGGTGCTGGCGGTGGATCCGGAACGCGAGCGCATCAGTCTGGGCGTCAAGCAGCTGGAGCAGGATCCGTTCGGCCAGTACATGGCGGCCAATCCGAAGGGGTCGAAGGTCGAGGGCGTGGTCCGTGAAGTGGACGCCAAGGGCGCCACCATCGACCTGGCCGACGGCATCGAGGGCTACGTCGCCGCGCGCGACATCGCCAACGAGCGCGTCGACGATGCGACCCAGCACCTGAAGGTCGGCGACAAGATCGAAGCCAAGTTCGTGGGCATGGACCGTAAGGGCCGTACCCTGCAGCTGTCGATCAAGGCCAAGGACGATGCCGAAATGCGCGAAGTGCTGGAGGAATACCAGTCCGCGTCGGGCGGCACCACTCAGCTGGGCGCGCTGCTGCGTGCGCAGTTGAACGGCAACAAGTCCGAGTAATCCGCCACACGCAGCGTTTCTGGCACGGCCCGGTCGATCCGGGCCGTGCCGGGTTGTACCCCCATCGCACGAAGCCGTAATGACCAAGTCCGAACTGATCGAAATCCTGGCGCGCAAGCAGGCGCATCTGAAGGCGGACGACGTCGATCTGGCGGTGAAATCGCTGTTGGAGATGATGGGTGGTGCGCTGTCCGGCGGGGACCGCATCGAGATCCGCGGTTTCGGCAGTTTTTCCCTGCATTACCGGCCGCCACGCCTGGGACGCAATCCCAAGACCGGCGAGTCCGTCGCGCTTCCCGGCAAGCATGTGCCGCATTTCAAGCCAGGCAAGGAATTGCGCGAACGCGTCAGCGGCGTCGTTCCGGTCGAGTCCGACACGCCCTGATACGCCCCACGCCTGTTCCGCTGCGTCCCGGACTTTTCCGGAACCCACGCCGGTTCGGCTAATCTAGTGTCTCCCGACGCTGGAGAGCTTCATGAAAATTGCCCGTCTGCTGATACTGCTGGTGTTCCTGTTGGCCGGGCTGGTCATCGGATCGCTGAATTCGCAGCAGATCGTCATCAATTTTGGTTTCACCGGCATCAGCACCACCTCCGGCATCGCCATCATCGTCTCGCTGTTCGCCGGCGTGGTGATCGGCGCGGCACTGCTGCTGGTCACGTTGGTGATCCCGCTGTACGCCAAGCTGCGCCGCGCCAACAAGGCCGCGATCGCCGCCGCCGCACCGGCCGTCGCGCCGGTACCGACCTATCCCCCGCCTGTGGACGGACGCTGATCTTCGATGGACTTCCTGACCGAGTGGTTCTGGTTCTTCCTGTTCCTGCCATTGGCGGCGCTGAGCGGGTGGGTGATCGGCCGCCGCGGCGGCCAACGCCATGGCGACACGCAGGTCAGCCGCCTTTCCAGCACCTATTTCCGCGGCCTGAACTATCTGCTCAACGAAGAGCCGGACAAGGCGATCGAGCTGTTCCTGCACATCGCCGAACTGGACAAGGAAACCTTCGAGACCCAGGTCGCGCTCGGTCACCTGTTCCGCCGTCGCGGTGAAGTGGATCGGGCGATCCGCTTGCACCAGGGCCTGGTGCAGCGCGCCGACCTCAGCGATCCGCAGCGCGTGCAGGCCTTGTTGGCGCTGGGCGAGGACTACATGAAGTCCGGCCTGCTGGATCGGGCCGAGACCGTGTTCACCGAGCTGGCGCAGATCGACCAGCGCGCGCCGCAGGCGCTCAAACACTTGATCGGCATCTACCAGGCCGAGCGCGAATGGGAAAAGGCGATCGACAACGCCACCCGCTACGAAGACGTGACCGGCGAGCCGATGGGCAAGCTGATCGCGCAGTTCGAATGCGAACTGGCCGACCGCTACCGCGCCTCCGGCAAGTCCGAGCTGGCGCGGGCGGCGATCGCGCGCGCCTACCAGGCCGACGCCACCTCGGTGCGCGCCGGCATCCTGGAAGGGCGCATCGACGTGGACGACGGCAACGACGAGGCCGCGATCCGCGCCTTCGAACGCGCCGCGCGCCACGATCCGGACTATCTGCCGGAGATCATGCCGGCGCTGATGGACTGCTACCGTCGCGGCAACGATCTCAGCGGCGCGCGCGCTTTCCTGTCGGAAATGACCGAGCACTATCGCGGTATCGCCCCGGTGCTGGCGCTGACCCGCTTGATGGAATCGCAGGAAGGCGTGTCCGCGGCGCGCGCCTACCTCGGGCGGCAGCTGAAGGACCGGCCCTCGGTGCGCGGCGAATCGGCATTGATCGACCTGACCCTGGCCGAGGGCGCCGATTCGACTGCCACACTGCAGGATCTGAAGCACATCACCGACCAGTTGCTGGTGCGCAATCCCAGCTACCGCTGCACGCGCTGCGGCTTCGGCGCCCGCACCCACCACTGGCAATGTCCGAGTTGCAAGGAGTGGGGTACGGTCAAGCCGCTGCTCAACTACGCGGTGGTGTAGGTGCCGGTCGCAGGGTGGACGCTGCTCGCGGCGCTGGCGGCGTTCAGCGCGGTCGGGACCTGGCTGTCGCGCCGCTATGCCCTGACGCGCAAGTTGATGGACGCTCCCGGCGAGCGCCGCAGCCATACGGTGGCGACGCCGCGCGGCGGCGGTGTGGCGATCGTGGTCGCGGTGCTGGCGGCCTGCGCGTATGCGGCGGCACTGTGGCCGCCGCAGGGCATGGCCATTGCGGCGTTCGCTGGCGGGCTGGTACTGGTCGCCGGCATCGGCTGGTGGGACGATCACCGCCCGCTGTCGGCCGCGCTGCGGCTGCTGGTGCATGCGCTGGCGGCCACCCTGTTGGCCGGACTCGTCTACCGATTGCAGCACAATCCCTGGCTGACCGCGTTGACCTGGCTGGCGACGATCTCGCTGATCAACATCTGGAACTTCATGGACGGCATCAATGGCCTGGCGACCAGCCAGGCAATGCTGGTGGCGTTGGGCTTCGCCTGCCTGCTGCCCGCGCCGTTGCGCTGGCCGTGCTGGGTGTTGATCGTGGCCTGCGCCGGCTTCCTGCCGTTCAACTATCCGCGTGCGCGCATCTTCCTCGGCGACGTCGGGAGTGGGGCGCTGGGATACTTGGTCGCCGCATTGTTCGCGCTATGCAACAGCGTGACCCAGCTCACGCCATGGTTACTGTTGATACCAATCTCAGCGTTCGCCATCGACGCCGGCTTCACATTGCTGTCGCGCATGCTCGCTGGTGAACGTTGGTGGCAACCGCATGCGCAACATTTTTACCAGCGTTGGGTACATACAGGCAGGAGCCACACGCTTGTGACCTTCGCCTATGCCCTGTTCAGCATTGTCGCGATTACAATTGCCTGGTTAGGTGAAACGTTGCAAACCGCCGGGCAGGCTGGGTTGGCGCTTGCCTGGTATGCATTGGCGAGTGCGCTTTGGCTGACTTTGCGCAAGGGATTGTGCTGAACTCTCATGGATAACTGATGCTATCGACCCGCGACCGTCTGACCGAGCTGTTCCCCAAGGCCTCCGTGGTCGTGCACGATCTTGTGATCGTGTGGATCTGCTGGCAGTCGCTGCATGCGGCGCGTTACACGATGCTGCCCGGCGAGCATCCCTTGCCCTTGTGGAATCTCAATACCGCCATCGTGCTGGTGGCGCAGGGCCTGGTGTTCTGGAAGGTCGGCTTGTACCGCGGGCTGTGGCGCTTCGCCAGCGTTCCGGATCTGTTGAACATCTTCAAGGCCAGTTTCTATGGCCTGGTCGCGATCGTGCTGGGGCTGGCATATAGCCGCTTCGATGCCATTCCGCTGTCGGTGCTGATGGTCTATCCGTTCGCGCTGTCGGCGCTGCTCGGCGCGCCGCGGCTGCTGTACCGCGCCTGGAAGGACTACCAGATCGCGCATTCGGACGAGACCGCGCGACGCGTGTTGATCGTCGGCGCCGGCCGTGCGGCCGAGGCGCTAGTGCGCGACCTGCGCCGTTCCGGCGCCTATCATCCGGTTGGCTTCGTCGACGATGCCGGCCATCTGCACGGCGCCAAGCTGCAGGGCCTGCCGATCCTGGGCCGGATCGACGAAGCTGGCGCGATCGCCAAGGAAACCGCGGCCAAACTGCTGGTCATCGCGATCCCGTCGCTGGATGCGACCGGCATGCAGCGGGTGGTGGCGATCTGCGAAAGCACAGGGTTGCCGTTCCGGACCGTGCCGCGCCTGCTCGACGTGCTCGAAGGCCACTATCTGCCGGGCGAATTGAAGGAGGTCGCGATCGAGGATCTGCTCGGGCGCAAGCCGGTGACCCCGGACTGGAAGCTGATCAATGCCTGGTTGTCCGGGCGCACGGTGATGGTGACCGGTGCCGGCGGCTCGATCGGTTCGGAGCTGTGCCGGCAGTGCGCGCGCCATGGCGCGCGCAAGGTGGTGCTGCTTGAGATCGACGAACTGGCCTTGATCACCATCCACGCCGATCTGCACCGCACCTTCCCGGACCTGGAGATCGAGTGCGTGCTGGGCGACTGCGGCGATCCGGCAGTGACCCGTCATGCGATGCGCATCGCCGAGCCGGATGCGGTGTTCCATGCCGCCGCCTACAAGCAGGTGCCGCTGCTGGAGAAGCAGTTCCGCGAGGCGGTCCGCAACAACGTGCTGGCCACCGAGAACGTGGCGCGCGCCTGCGTCGCCGCCAAGGTCTCGACCTTCGTGTTCATCTCCACCGACAAGGCGGTCAATCCGGTCAACGTGCTCGGCGCCTCCAAGCGCTACGCTGAGATGGTGTGCCAGTCGCTGGATGACCAGACCGTGGGCACGCGTTTCGTCACCGTGCGTTTCGGCAACGTGCTGGATTCGGCCGGCAGCGTGGTGCCGCTGTTCCGCGAGCAGATCCGCCAGGGCGGCCCGGTCACCGTGACCGATCCGCAGGTGACCCGCTATTTCATGACCATTCCCGAGGCCTGCCAGTTGATCGTGCAGGCCGCCGCGTCGGCGTCGCACGGCGCGATCTATACGCTGGACATGGGCGAACCGGTGCCGATCCGCCTGCTCGCCGAGCAGATGATCCGTCTGGCCGGCAAGCAGCCCGGTCGCGACATCGCCATCGTCTACACCGGGCTGCGTCCGGGCGAGAAGCTGCACGAGACCCTGTTCTATTCCGATGAGAACTATCGTCCCACCTCGCATCCGAAGATCCTCGAGGCTGGCGCACGCACGTTCTCGCGCGAGAACGTGTTGCAGGGCCTGCAGCAATTGCGCGCTGCTGTGGCCGAATACGACAGCGATAGCATCGAAAAAGTGCTGCGCACGACAATGCCCGAATTCTCGCCGCTGCGACAACAAGCTGGTCAGGATAGCTCCGCTACAATTGTTCCCTTCCCCGCACGCGAGGCCAGAAGGCTCTGATGATCAAGAGAATCCGCAAGGCAGTTTTCCCGGTTGCAGGTCTGGGTACCCGCTTCCTCCCCGCCACCAAGACGGTACCCAAGGAAATGCTGCCGATCATCGATCGGCCGTTGATCCAGTACGCCGTGGACGAGGCGATCGAGGCCGGTTGCGACACCCTCATTTTCGTCACCAACCGCTACAAGCATGCGGTTGCGGACTATTTCGACAAGGCCTACGAGCTGGAACAGAAGCTCGAACGCGCCGGCAAGCTCGAGCAGCTGGAACTGGTGCGCCACGTGCTGCCCAACGGGGTGCGCGCGATCTTCGTGACCCAGGCCGAAGCGCTCGGCCTCGGCCATGCGGTGCTGTGCGCCAAGCCGATCATCGGCGACGAGCCGTTCGCGGTGCTGCTGCCCGACGATCTGATCTGGAACCGCGGCCCCGGCGCGTTGGCGCAGATGGCCGACGTGGCCGAGCGCTCCGGCGCCAGCGTGGTCGCCGTGCAGGACGTGCCGCACGAGAGCACTGGCAGCTATGGCATCGTCGCCACCGAGGCGTTCGATGGAAGCGAAGGCAAGATCACCGCGATCGTCGAGAAGCCCAAGCCGGCCGATGCGCCGAGCGACCTGGCCGTGGTCGGCCGCTATGTGCTCAGTTCCAAGATCTTCGATCTGCTGGAAAAGACCGTGCCGGGCGCCGGCGGCGAGATCCAGCTGACCGACGCGATCGCCGCGCTGATCGAGAGCGATCCGGTGCATGCCTACCGTTTCGAGGGCACCCGCTTCGACTGCGGCACCCATATCGGCCTGATCGAGGCGACCATCCGCTATGCGCTGGAGCACGAGAAGCTGAGCAAGCCGGCGCAGGACATGATGCGTCGTGCGCTGGCCGACGTGGACGCCGGCAGCAAGTAAACGCACGGCGAGGCTGCCGAAGCGCGCGGGTCCGCCGCGTTGCGTACGGGGTTCGGCAGCGCACCCGCCGATGCAAGAAAAAGGGCAGCCTGGGCTGCCCTTTTTCGTTGCCCAAACGCGCCGCTCAGAGCGCTTCGATGATGCCGGCCGCACCCATGCCGGTGCCGATGCACATGGTGACCATGCCGTACTTCTGCTGGCGGCGGCGCAGGCCGTGCACCAGCGTGGCGGTGCGGATCGCGCCGGTGGCGCCGAGCGGATGGCCGAGCGCGATCGCGCCGCCGAGTGGATTGACCTTGGACGGATCCAGGCCGCTGTCGCGGATCACCGCCAGCGACTGCGCGGCGAAGGCTTCGTTGAGCTCGATCCAGTCGATCTGGTCCTTGCTCAGCCCGGCCTGCTTGAGCGCCTTCGGGATCGCCGCGATCGGGCCGATCCCCATCACTTCCGGGCGCACGCCGGCGACCGAGAAGCTGACGAAGCGGGCGAGGGGAGTCAACCCGTAGTCCTTGATCGCCTGCTCGGAGGCCAGCAGCACCGCGCCGGCGCCGTCGCTCATCTGCGAGGAGTTGCCGGCGGTGACACTGCCGCCGAACTGGCCGTTGCGGAACACCGGGCGCAGCTTGGCCAGGCCTTCGATCGAGCTGTCCGGGCGCGGACCCTCGTCGGTATCGACCAGGCGTTTGCGCAGCGCGATCACGTTGCCGGCCAGGTCGGGCTGGTGCGACAGGATCTCGTACGGGCTGATCTCGTCGCGGAATTCGCCGGCGGCGATCGCGGCGATGGCCTTCTGGTGCGAGGCGAGCGCGAACGCGTCTTGGTCCTCGCGCGACACCTTCCATTCCTCGGCCACCTTCTCGGCGGTGATGCCCATGCCGTAGGCGATGGCGACGTGGTCGTCGGCGAACACGCTTGGCGACAGCGCGACCTTGTTGCCCATCATCGGCACCATCGACATCGACTCGGTGCCGCCGGCCAGCATCAGGTCGGCATTGCCCAGGCGGATCTGGTCCGCGGCCAGCGCCACGGCCTGGATGCCGGAGGAGCAGAAGCGGTTGATGGTCTGCCCGGCCACCGAATTCGGCAGCCCGGCCAGCAGCACGCCGATGCGCGCCACGTTCATGCCTTGCTCGCCCTCGGGCATCGCGCAGCCGATGATCGCATCGTCGATGCGCGAAGGGTCGATGCCCGGCGCCTGCGCGACCACTGCGCGCAGCACGTGCGCCAGCAGGTCGTCCGGACGGGTATTGCGGAACACGCCCTTGGGCGCCTTGCCAACCGGGGTGCGGGTGGCGGCGACGATGTAGGCGTCTTGGATTTGTCTGGTCATTTGGGGAGTCTCGAATGGCTGGAAGTTTGCTGGTTCGGGACTCGGGACCCGGGACTCGGAAAAGCAAGAGCCGCCACAGCGCGCTTTTGACTTTCCGAGTCCCGAGTCCCGAGTCCCGTCTTCAATCAGTTCCTCAACGGCTTACCCGTCTTGAGCATGTGCCCGATCCGCGCCTGGGTCTTTTCCTGCTGGGCCAGTTCGACGAAGTGCTTGCGCTCGAGCTTGAGCAGCCACTCTTCGTCCACCAGTGCGCCGCGATCGACTTCGCCGCCGCACAGCACGGTGGCGATGCGGGTGGCGATCTCGTAGTCGTAGTCGCTGATGAAGCGGCCTTCCAGCATGTTGACCAGCAGCATCTTGAAGGTGGCGATGCCGACGTCGCCGGCGACCTGGATGCGGCGTGCCGGCAGCGGCGGGCGGTAGCCGCTCTCGGCCAGCGCGCGCGCTTCGGCCTTGGCGATGTACAGCGCCTCGTAGCTGTTGAACACGACCTTGTCGGTGCCGCGCAGCAAGCCCAGTTCCTTGGCGTTGACCGCCGAGGTGGAAACCTTGGCCATCGCCACGGTCTCGAAGGTCTTCTTCAGCTCGGCGAACACGTCGCCGCCCGGACCGGCCGCCTGCGAGGCGCGCACCGCGATCTCCTTCAGGCCGCCGCCGGCCGGCAGCAGGCCGACGCCGGCCTCGACCAGGCCGATGTAGCTCTCCAGCGCGGCCACGGTCTTGGCGCTGTGCATCTGGAATTCGCAGCCGCCGCCCAGTGCCAGGCCGCGCACCGCCGCGACCACCGGCACCAGCGAATACTTGATGCGCTGGCTGGTGGCCTGGAAGTTGGCGACCATCGCCTCGAACGCATCGACCTTGCCGGCCTGCAGCAGGCCCAGCGCGCCGGCCAGATCGGCGCCGGCGGAGAAGGGTTCCTTGTGCTGCCACAGCACCAGGCCATTGAAGTCCTTCTCGGCGCGGCCGACCGCTTCCTGCAGGCCGTCCAGCACCTGGTCGGACACGGTATTCATCTTGGTCTTGAAGCTGACCACGGCGATGTCGTCACCGTCGTGCCACAGGCGCAGGCCGTCGTTCTCGAACACGGTCTCGCCAGGCGCGAAGGTCTCGCCCAGCAGCGGATCGGGGAAGCGCTGGCGCTGGTACACCGGCAGCGCCGAACGCGGCAGCTTGGCGTTGCGCGCCGGGCTGTAGCTGCCTTCGGCAGCATGGACGCCGTCGCGGCCGTCGAACACCCAGTCCGGCAGCGGTGCGCTGGACATGGCCTTGCCGGCCACGATGTCGTCGGCGATCCACTGCGCGACCTGCTTCCAGCCGGCGGCCTGCCAGGTCTCGAACGGACCCAGCGACCAGCCGTAGCCCCAGCGGATCGCCAGGTCCACGTCGCGCGCGGTCTCGGCGATATCGGCCAGATGGTAGGCGCTGTAGTGGAACAGGTCGCGGAACGTCGCCCACAGGAACTGCGCCTGCGGGTGCTTGCTCTCGCGCAGCTTGGCGAACTTCTCCGCCGGGTTCTTGATCTTCAGGATCTCGACCACTTCCGGCGCCGCAGTGCGGTCGGCGGCGCGGTAGTCCTGCTTCGCCAGATCCAGCACTACGATGTCCTTGCCGACCTTGCGGAAGATGCCGGCGCCGACCTTCTGGCCCAGTGCGCCCTTGGCGATCAGCGCCTCCAGCCACTTCGGCGAGGCGAAGTACTGGTGCCACGGATCGTCGGGCAGGGTGTCGGCCATGGTCTTGATAACGTGGGCCATGGTGTCCAGGCCGACCACATCGGAGGTGCGGTAGGTCGCCGACTTCGGGCGGCCGACCAGCGGGCCGGTCAGCGCGTCCACTTCGTCGAAGCCCAGGCCGGACTGCGCGGTGTGGTGGATGGTGGACAGGATCGAGAACACGCCGATGCGGTTGCCGATGAAGTTCGGGGTGTCCTTGGCATAGACCACGCCCTTGCCCAGGGTGGTGACCAGGAACGCTTCCAGGCCTTCCAGCACCGCCGCATCGGTGCCCTTGGCCGGGATCAGCTCGGCCAGGTGCATGTAGCGCGGCGGGTTGAAGAAATGCACGCCGCAGAAGCGGTGGCGCAGCTGCTCGGGCAGCACGTCGGACAGCGCATTGATGCCCAGCCCGGAGGTGTTGGAGGCCAGCACCGCGTGATCGGCTACGAACGGGGCGATCTTCTTGTACAGGTCCTGCTTCCAGTCCATGCGCTCGGCGATGGCTTCGATGATCAGGTCGCAGCCGCGCAGCTGTTCCAGGCCGGAGGCGTAGTTGGCCGGCGTGATCGCCTCGGCCAGGGTGGCGCTGGCGAGCGGGGCGGGGCTCAGCTTGGTCAGGTTGGCGATGGCCTTGAGCACGATGCCGTCGGGATGGCCGTCCTTGGCAGGAAGGTCGAACAGGACGGTGTCGACGCCGGCGTTGGTCAGGTGCGCAGCGATCTGCGCGCCCATCACGCCCGCGCCCAGGACGGCAACACGGCGGACTAGCAGGGGGTTGGACATAGCGATCAGCCTCTGTGGATCAACGATTGCGGGATGTGGTCGGAACGGGGTGTTGCGGAATCAGGGCGCGCTGCGCGCCAGGAAGCCGGCCTCGGCGAAGCGGATCAGTTCGCGCGCGGCATGGGCGCGATGCGCGCCTTCGCTGACCCCGGCGGGACGCTTGATCAGGCCGAAGTCGGCCATGGCGTAGGTCAGCGCGCCGGCCAGGAAGTCCAGGCGCCAGTAAAGTTCTTCCTTGCTCAGTTCGGGCGCGCAGACGGCGATGGCCTTGCCGAATTCGCGCAGCACGTGGCCGTAGTGGTCGGACAGGAACTGGCGCAGGCTGTCGTTCTTTTCGGCATAGGCGCGGGCGATCACGCGCACGAAGGCGCCGCCGCTCTGGCGGTCCTGGGCCATCGCCAGCGCCGGCTCCACGAATGCGGCCAGCACCGGCCCGAGTTGGCCAGGATGCGTGCGCTGCGCGGTTTCCAGCTGTGTCAGGCGCGCCGCGGTCATCTCGTCCATGCGTCGCCGGAACACCTCGTTGACCAGGTTTTCCTTGGAACCGAAGTGGTAATTCACCGCGGCGATGTTGACGTCGGCCTGGCTGGTGACCTGGCGCAGCGAGGTCCCGGAAAAGCCGTGCTGGGCGAACAGTTCCTCGGCCGCGCTGAGGATGCGGTCCTTGGTCGAGAAGTGCGCTTGCTTTGCCATGCGGCCGCCAGAATCAATCAAACGATTGTTTGAGTCTAAGCCTGGCATCCGCCTGCGTCATGCTGCAATGCAGCACGATTCTGCGGGCGGCCGTGCAAATCGCATTGCGATTGGATAGAATTGTCCACCGCAATTCTGGCTAAGCCCGCGTTTTGACGCGGGTTTTTTTCATGCTAACCTCGGGCCAACTGATCTAGTGGCCCGCCCAACGGAGAACTTCCCATGGCGCTGGAGCGCACCCTGTCCATCATCAAGCCCGATGCCGTCGCCAAGAACGTCATCGGCGAGATCTATTCCCGCTTCGAGAAGGCCGGCCTGAAGGTCGTGGCCGCCAAATACAAGCAGCTGTCGCGCCGCGAGGCCGAGGGCTTCTACGCCGTGCATCGCGAGCGTCCGTTCTTCAACGCGCTGGTCGAGTTCATGATCTCCGGCCCGGTGATGATCCAGGCGCTGGAAGGCGAGAACGCCGTGGCCGCGCACCGCGACCTGCTCGGCGCCACCAACCCGAGGGACGCCGCGCCCGGCACCATCCGCGCCGATTTCGCCGACTCGATCGACGCCAACGCCGCGCACGGTTCCGATTCGGTCGAGAACGCGGCCAACGAAGTGGCGTATTTCTTCGCCGCCACCGAAGTGGTTTCGCGCTAAGAGGTCATCGTGAACGAGGTCGTCCACACCCCGTTGGCGCTCGCCGATCCGATCCGGACCGGTGCGGCCGCCAAGCAGAATCTGCTCGACCTCGATCGCGAGGGCCTGGAGCGCTTCTTCGCCGACACGCTCGGCGAAGCGCGCTACCGCGCCCACCAGGTGATGAAGTGGATCCACCATCGCTACGTCACCGACTTCGACCAGATGACCGATCTCGGCAAGGCGCTGCGGGCCAAGCTGCAGCAGCATGCCGAGGTCGTCGTCCCCAACATCGTGTTCGACAAGCCGTCCACCGACGGCACTCACAAATGGCTGCTGGCTATGGGCAGCGACGGCAAGAACGCGATCGAGGCGGTGTACATCCCCGACAAGGGCCGCGGCACGCTGTGCGTGTCCTCCCAGGTCGGTTGCGCATTGAACTGCACGTTCTGTTCGACCGCCACCCAGGGCTTCAACCGCAACCTGTCCACCGCCGAGATCGTCGGCCAGGTGTGGGTCGCGGCGCGGCATCTGGGCAACGTGCCGCATCAGCAGCGCCGTCTCACCAACGTGGTGATGATGGGCATGGGCGAGCCGCTGATGAATTTCGACAACGTCGTGCGCGCGATGAGTGTGATGCGCGACGACCTCGGCTACGGCCTGGCCAACAAGCGGGTCACGCTGTCCACCTCCGGCCTGGTGCCGATGATCGATCGCCTGTCCACCGAGAGCGACGTGTCGCTGGCGGTGTCGCTGCATGCGGCCGACGACGTGCTGCGCGAGACGCTGGTGCCGCTGAACAAGAAGTACCCGGTCGCCGAACTGATGGCCGCTTGCGCGCGCTACCTGCGCGCCAACAAGCGGCGCGAGTCGGTGACCTTCGAATACACGCTGATGAAGGGCATCAACGATCAGCCCGAGCATGCGCGGCAGCTGGCGCGGCTGATGCGCCAGTTCGACAACGCGGTGCAGGCCGCGAACGCCGGCAAGGTCAACCTGATCCCGTTCAATCCGTTCCCGGGCACGCGCTACGAGCGCTCCGGCGAAACGGAAATCCGTGCGTTCCAGAAGATCCTGCTCGATGCGCAGGTGCTGACCATGGTGCGGCGCACGCGCGGCGACGACATCGACGCGGCCTGCGGTCAGCTCAAGGGGCAGGTTCTGGACCGCACCCGCCGCCAGGCCGATTTCCAGCGCCAGTTGCAGACCCAGGCGGACCGGGATGCGGCGGCCTAGACACGCCCTGTCCATCGCGCTGTCGGTCGCGGCGCTGCTGGCGCTGTCGGCCTGCGCCGGACGCAGCAGCAAGCCGGGTAAGCTGCGCAGTGTCGAGCAGGTGGCACCGGACTACGATTTCCGCGACAACGGTCAGGTCAAGGCGCGCTATGCGCTGCAGGAACAGCTGGGCCTGTCCGGCAACCGGCTCAGCGGCGGCGATCTGGCAGGCGCCGCGGACCATGCGCGCAAGGCCTTGGCGCTGGCGCCGGAGTCGGTGCAGGCGCACACGCTGCTGGCGGTGGTCGCCGGGCGCCGCGGCGATGCCGTCACCGCCGGCGAGCATTACCGCAAGGCGGCCGAACTGGCACCGAACCGCGGCGAGACCTTGAACAACTACGGCGCCTGGCTGTGCGCCAACGGCGCCATCGCCGAATCGCTGCAGTGGTTCGATCGCGCGCTGGCGGCCCCCGGCTACGCCACGCCGGCATCGGCCCTGGCCAATGCCGGCGGTTGCGCGTTGCAGATCGGCCAGCGCGAACGCGGCGTACGCGACTTGCGCAAGGCGCTGGCGCTGCAGCCGGACAATGCCTACGCGCTGGAAGCGATGGCGCGCGACGAAGCGGCGCAGACGCGCTTTTTCGAGGCGCGCGCCTTCTCCGAACGGCGTCTGTCGGCTGCGCCGGCCACTGCATCCGTGTTACAACTTGCGATTCAGATTGAACAAGGGCTGGGCGACATGGCTGCTGCCGGCCGTTACCAACAGCGGTTGCGCAAGGAGTTTCCCGATGCCGCGACCACCACTCCCGGGGCTAGTGCATTGTGATCAGTGATTCCAATCCGAACGCTTTCGACGGCGCCAAAGGTTGCGGGCAACAGCTCCGCGAAGCGCGCGAAGCCGCCGGCCTGAGCATCGACGACGTCGGTAGCCGCTTGCGCATGCCGCTGCACGTGATCCGTGCATTGGAAACCGAGCAATGGGAGCGCCTCGGCGCGCCGGTGTTCGTGCGCGGCCAGCTGCGCAGCTATGCGCGCCTGCTCGGGGTGGACCTGGATCCGCTGCTGGCCAGCGCGCACATCGCGCCGGTGCAGCCGGTGGAGCTGATCAGCCACACGCATACGCCGCCGCTGCGGCGCATGCTCGAAAGCGCCACCCGGCGCCTGGTGTACGTGGTGATCACCGCCGGACTGGCGGTGCCGGTATGGTACGCGACCCGCACCCATTTCGCCGAAGACGGCCCCAGCACCGCGTCGCTGGACGTGGTGCCGGCTGCGCCGGGCGATACCGCGCCGTCCGCGGCCGCCGGCAAGGGCGGCAACGGCAACGCCGCTGCGCCCGCGCCGGTCGCCCACACCGCGCCCAGCGCGGCGCCGTACATCGCCTCGCTGACGCCGCTGCCGCGCGCCTCCAGCGAGCCGGACAAGCCCGGCCTGAGCCTGTCGTTCCAGGGCGACAGCTGGGTGCAGATCATCGCCCCGGACGGCACGCCGCTGGAGAAGGCATTGCTGAAAGCTGGCGAAAAGCGCGACTACGCGCCGGGTCAAGTGGGCCGCATCGTGCTCGGCAATGCCTCGGCGGTCCAGGTTCAGCAATCCGGTAGTACCGTGGATCTGACGCCGTACAAGCGCGCGAACGTGGCCCGCTTTGCGGTATCCTCTGACGGTTCCGTGGTGCCAGCGTCCGAGTGACGGCGGCGCGGTTCCTCAATCTCAACATTTCATGTCCCGTCGTTGCGGCGGGGCGAGAGTACGCATGGCGATCGACGACCTGCTCGACGAGCACGAACAAAGCGAACGCGTCCGCACTTGGCTCAGGAAAAATGGCGCCGGCCTGATCGGCGGCATTGCCCTGGGTATCGGCGCGATCATTGGCTGGCAGTGGTGGACCAAGCAGCATTCCAACGACCTGGCGCTGGCCAATTCCCGCTACGACGCCGTGCTCAAGAGCATCCAGGCCAAGCAACTGGACAAGGCCGGCAAGGACATGGCGGCGCTGCAGCAAGGTCCGGCCAACATCTACGCCGAACTGGCCGCGCTGCGCCTGGCCAAGGCGCAAGCCGATGACAACAAGTACGACCAGGCCCTGGCGACGCTGCGCGGCCTCAAGGCCGAGGGCGAGCTGAAGCTGCTGGTCGACCAGCGCGTGGCGCGGTTGCTGATCGAGACCGGCAAGAGCGATGACGCGCTGAAGCTGCTGGCCACGGCCGACGACAACCAGAGCCTGGAGATCCGTGGCGATGCGCTGATCGCGCAGGGCAAGCGCGACGCGGCACGCGAGGCGTACGCCAAGTCGTTGACCACCCTGGACGTGGCGGCGCCGCAACGGCGACTGCTGGAAACGAAATTGATGGATGCGGGCGGCACCGTGCCGAATCCTGCGGAGCCGATCTGATGAAGGTAGTCATGTTTAAGCGCATCGCGACCATCGCGCTGCTGGGTCTGGCGCTGTCCGGCTGCAGCACGGTCAAGGGCTGGTTCGCAGGCAAGGACGCGGCCGCCAAGAAGGCCGCCGAGCCGGCCGAACTGGTCGATTTCAAGCCGTCGGTGAAGGTCGTCAAGCTGTGGTCCACCGATGCCGGCAAGGGTGAGAAGCGGATCGGCGTGCGCCAGCATCCGGCCGTGGCCGACGGCAAGGTGTACCTGGCCGCGGCCTCCGGTTCGGTCTACGCGCTGAACCTGCAGACCGGCAAGACGCTGTGGGAATACGACGCCAAGAAGGCGCGCAAGGAGCGCATGTCGCAGGTGCAGGCGCAGCCGGAGAGCCAGGTCGAGGGCGAGTCCAGCAAGGGCCTGTCCAAGGACGAGCGCGTGGCCTACAAGCAGCGCCTGCGCAACGAGAAGCAGCAGGCCAAGGAGCGCAAGCGGCTGGAGAAGAACCGCCCGCTGCCGCGCTTCGCCGGTGGTCCTGGCGTGGGCGAGGGCTTGGTCGTCGTCGGCGGCCTGAATGGCGAGGTGATCGCGCTCGACGCCGCCAGCGGCACCGAGAAGTGGCACGCCAAGGTGCCCAACGAAGTGATCGCCGCGCCTGTCGTCTTGCAGAACCTAGTGTTCGTGCGTAGCAACGATGGCCACGTCACCGCGTTCGATGCGAGCAGCGGCCAGCAGCGCTGGTTCCACGCGCAGGAACTGCCGACACTGACCGTGCGCGGCAACGCGCCGGTGGTGTCCGGCCCGGGCGTGCTGTTCATCGGCAACGACGACGGCACCCTGGCGGCGCTGGCGATGCAGGATGGGCGCGTGCTGTGGGAGCAGACCATCGGCGTGCCGGAAGGGCGTACCGAACTGGAGCGCATGGCCGACGTGGACGGCGCTCCGGTGTTGGAAGGCACCACCCTGTACGCGACCAGCTTCAAGAATCAGACCGTGGCGCTGGAAGGCCCCAGCGGGCGTCCGCTGTGGACCCGCGATCATGGCGGCGCCGGCGGTGTCGGCGTCAGTTCCAGCAGCGTGGTGGTGGCCGACAACGCCGGTTCGGTGTGGGCGCTGGACAAGGCCACCGGCTCGGCGACTTGGTCGCAGCCGGCGCTGGCACGGCGTTCGCTGACCGGCGTGGCGATCCAGGGCGACTACGCCGTGGTTGGCGACTACAAGGGTTATCTGCATTGGTTGAAGCTCGACAACGGCGAGATCGCCGCACGCGAGCGGGTGGGACGCAAGGCGTTGGTAGCGCAGCCGGTGGTGGCCGATGGCATCCTGCTGGTCCAGAACACGAAAGGCGACCTGACCGCGTTCCGGTTGGGTCAATAAGGGAAGGAATTCGCGATGCTGCCGCTGGTCGCCCTGGTTGGACGGCCGAATGTCGGCAAGTCCACGCTATTCAATGCGCTCACGCGCAGCCGCGACGCGCTGGTCCATGACCAGCCCGGTGTCACCCGCGATCGCAACTATGGGGTGTGCCGGCTGGAGCCGGACACCCCGTTCGTGATCGTCGACACGGGCGGCATTTCCGGCGAGGAAGAAGGCCTGGCCGGCGCCACTGCGGAGCAGGCGCGTTCCGCGGCCGGCGAAGCCGACCTGGTGCTGTTCGTGGTCGATGGCCGCGAGGGCTCGTCCTCCCTCGACGACGAGATCCTGGCCTGGCTGCGCAAGCTGGCGCGGCCGACGCTGCTGCTGATCAACAAGATCGACGGCACCGACGAAGACCAGGTGCGCGCCGAGTTCGCGCGCTACGGCCTGGGCGAGGCGATCGCGGTGTCCGCGGCGCACCGCCATGGCATCGACGACCTGCTCGAGGAAGTGCTGTCGCGCTTGCCGGAAGAGGGAGCCGGCGCCACGCTGGACACCGATCCTGCGCGCATGCGCATCGCCTTCGTCGGCCGTCCCAACGTCGGCAAGTCGACGCTGGTCAACCGCTTGCTCGGCGAGGAGCGGATGATCGCGTCCGAAGTGCCGGGCACCACCCGCGATTCGATCGCGGTGGACCTGCAACGCGACGATCGCCTGTACCGGCTGATCGACACCGCCGGCCTGCGCCGGCGGGGCCGGGTCGAGGAGGCGGTGGAGAAGTTCAGCGTGTTCAAGACGCTGCAGGCGATTGAGCAATGCGAGGTCGCGGTGCTGCTGCTCGATGCCACCGAAGGCGTCACCGACCAGGACGCCAGCGTGCTCGGCGCGATCCTGGACGCCGGCCGCGCCCTGGTGGTGGCGGTCAACAAGTGGGACGGGCTGACTGACTACCAGCGCGAGCAGGCCGAGGCGCTGCTGTCGCGCAAGCTCGGCTTCGTACCCTGGGCCGAAGCGGTGCGGATCTCGGCCAAGCACGGCTCCGGCCTGCGCGAACTGTTCCGCGCGATCCACAGCGCGCATGCCTCGGCTGTGCGCGTCTTCAGCACCAGCGAAGTCAACCAGGCGCTGGAAGTGGCCTACGAGACCAATCCGCCGCCGAGCATCCGCGGCCACGTCTCCAAGCTGCGCTACGTGCATCCGGGCGGCAGCAATCCGCCGACCTTCATCGTCCACGGCACCCGGCTGAAGGTGCTGCCGGAGTCGTACAAGCGCTATCTGGAGAATTTCTTCCGCAAGCGCTTCAAACTTGTCGGCACGCCGGTGCGCTTCATGTTCCGCGAAGGCGCCAATCCGTACGAAGGCAAGAAGAACGTGCTGACCGAGCGCCAGGTCGCCAAGAAGCGGCGCCTGATGAAGCACGTCCGCGGCAAGTAGTCCGGCGATGGACGCGCGGCGCGAGGTCACGCTGGGCATCCTCGCCGGCGGCCGCGCGCAGCGCCTGGGCGGTTGCGACAAGGCCTGGCTGCAACGCGACGGGCAGCCGCTGGTGCGGCAACTGGTGCAGGCGCTGGCGCCTTCGGTGGCCGCGGTACTGGTCAGCGCCAACCGCGACCTGCCGCGCTATGCCGCCGTCGGCCTGCACGCGGTGCCCGACCGGATCGTCGCGCCAGCGGGCGCCGAACGCTCGCTGGGGCCGATCACCGGTCTGGATGCGCTGGCCGCCGCCTGCACCACGCCATGGCTGCTGACCTTGCCGGTGGATCTGCGCCGGCTTCCGTCGGCACTGCCGACGCTGCTGATCGATGCGGTCGGTGCCGGCGATGGCGCCTATGTCGAGGACGACGACGGCCTGCAGCCGCTGGTGGCGCTGTACCGAGTCGCCCGCCTGCGTCCCGCGCTGGCCGCGGCGTTGGCGGCGCGGGATTACGCGCCGCGCGCCCTGCAGCGAGCGTTGGCGCTGGCCTGCGTGCGCCTGCCGGGGGTGGTCCTGGGCAACCTCAACACGCCGCAGGATCTGCACGCAGCGGGTATCCTGCCGGCGCCATGAACGACTATCCCTCCCGCATTGCCTATTCCGAAGCGCTGGCCATCGTCGCCAGCGTTGCCCAGTCGCGCCCGTTGCCGACCGAACGCTTGGCGCTGCCGCGCGCCGACGGGCGCATCCTGCTCGCGCCGCTGGACGCGCCGATCGACCTGCCGCCGTTCGCCAACAGCGCGATGGACGGCTTCGCGCTGCGCCATGCCGATCTGCGTGCGGATGCGCCCACCATGCTGCGCCTGGCCGGCGAGCAGTTCGCCGGCGAGGACTTGCAGCAGGCGATCGGCGTCGGCGAATGCCTGCGCATCACCACCGGCGCGCCGCTGCCGGCGGGTGCCGATACGGTGGTGATCAAGGAAAACGTCGTCGAGCGCGACGGCCAGGTGCAGGTGCCGGCCGCGCCGGCCGCCGCTGCGCATGTGCGCGTCCGCGGCGAGGATGTGCGTGCCGGCGAACGCGTGCTCGAAGCGGGCGTGGTGCTGACGCCGTCGCGGATCGGTCTGGCCGCCGCGCTTGGCGTGGCGCAGGTGGCGGTGGCGGCGCGACCGACCGTGGCGGTGTTCGCCACCGGCGACGAGCTGGTCGAGCCTGGCATGCCGCTCAAGCCCGGGCAGATCTACAATAGCAACCGCGACATGCTGATGGCGCAGCTGCGCCTGCTCGGCCTGGAGCCGACCGCGTGGCCGACGCTGCCGGACGATCCGCAGCGGATCGAAAGCATGCTGAGCGATGCGGCCTCGGCGTTCGACGTGGTGCTGACCTGCGGCGGCGTCTCCGCCGGCGAGAAGGACTATCTGCCGCGGTTGCTGGCCGAGCGCGGCCGCATCCATTTCTGGAAGGTGCGCATGCGCCCCGGCATGCCGCTGCTGTTCGGTGAGCTGGACCGTGCCCTGTTCCTGGGCCTGCCCGGCAACCCGGTGTCGGTGCTGGCCACATTCATGGCGATCGGGCGGCCGCTGCTGGACGCGCTGCAGCAGCGCACCGAGCCGCGCCCGCAATGGCGCGCGCGTCTGGCCTCGGGCTGGGACAAGCGCCACGACCGCCTGGAATTCCTGCGCGGGCGCATGCGCTGCGACGCGCACGGGCAGCTGTGGGTGGAGCCGAACCCGGCCGACGGCTCGCACCGCCTGCGCGGTGCCGCCGACAGCGACGTGCTGCTGCGCCTGGACGAGGGCGCGCGCCGTTTCGATGGCGGCGACGTGGTCGAGATGTTCGCGTACTGAGCCGCGCGTGTGTGGGTTGCTGAGCGAAGGACGCACCACAGGTTTGCGCCGATAATGCCCGCATGAGCATTCGACAACTGACCCCGCAGCAGGCCCGCGCGCGCATCGCCCAGGGTGCGCGGCTGATCGACGTGCGCGAGGAACACGAACGCGCCGCCGGCATGGCCGAGGGCGCGCTCGGCGTGGCCCGCGCGCAGTTGCAGGACGATCCGGCCGCGCATCTTGGCGCGGCCGATGCCGAGACGATCCTGATCTGCCAGAGCGGCAAGCGCTCGCATGAAGCGGCGCTGTTCCTGCAGCAGGCCGGCTATTCCGCGATTGCCTCGGTGCTGGGCGGCACCACGCGCTGGCAGCGCGACGGGTTGCCGCTGCAGCGGCCGGCGCTGGCGCCGGAGCAGCAGGATTTCTTCGAGCGCTATTCGCGCCACCTACGCCTTCCCGAGGTCGGCATCGACGGCCAGCGGCGGTTGCAGGCGGCGCGCGTGCTGCTGGTCGGCGCCGGCGGGTTGGGTTCGCCGGCAGGTTTCTACCTGGCGGCGGCTGGAGTCGGCCAGCTGCGCATCGCCGATGACGACGTAGTCGATCGCAGCAACCTGCAGCGGCAGATCCTGCACACTGAGGCGCGGGTCGGGCAGTCCAAGGTGGCGTCGGCGGCCGCGGCGTTGGGTGCGCTGAATCCGGGCGTGCGGGTCGAGGCAGTGCGCGAACGGGTGAGCGCGGCCAATGTCGAACGCCTGTTGCAGGACGTGGACGTGGTGCTCGACGGCTCGGACAACTTTCCGGCGCGCTACCTGCTCAACGACGCCTGCGTGAAACTCGGAAAGCCGCTGGTGTACGGCGCGGTGCAGCGCTTCGAAGGCCAGGTCAGCGTGTTCGACGCCGGCCGCCGGCGCGGCCAGGCGCCGTGTTACCGCTGCCTGTTCCCGGAGCCGCCGCCGCCGCAGTTCGCCCCCAGCTGCGCCGAGGCCGGCGTGCTCGGCGTGCTGCCCGGCATCGTCGGCCTGCTGCAGGCCAACGAAGTGCTGAAGCTGCTACTGGAGATTGGCGAGCCGCTGCGCGGCCGCCTGCTGTACTTCGACGCGCTGGCGATGCGCTTCCGCGAAACCCGCCTGGCCGCCGATCCGCAGTGCCCGGTCTGCGCGCCCGGCCTGGCGTTTCCTGGCTACATCGACTACGCCCAGTTCTGCGGCGCCCACACCTGAGCACGGCATCCGGGCTTTTCTGTAGGAGCGGCTTCAGCCGCGACGTGGCTTCACCGGTAACGCCCGTCGCGGCTGAAGCCGCTCCTACAAGGGGGGCGACCAATTTTGTGGAACCGTGCTTCAGTCCCGCCGCGCGGATGGCGAAGCGAACGTTGCAGACGAAAGCGACGTATCGATGGCGTCGCCGCCGCAGTATGCCGTCCCGCACATCGGTGCATGAGACCGGTCCGACCATGTGCGTAGAATCGGCGCATGACCAGTGCAGCCGACAGCAGCGAATTGATCAAGGTGGTGGCATTGCTCGGCGCCGCGGTGGTGGCGGTGCCGGTGTTCCGCCGCCTCGGCCTGGGCTCGGTGCTCGGCTATCTGGCCGCGGGCCTGGCGATCGGGCCGTTCGGATTCGGCTGGTTCGCCGATCCGCAGGCGATCCTGCATGTGGCCGAGCTGGGCGTGGTGATGTTTCTGTTCGTGATCGGGCTGGAGATGCGGCCCTCGCACCTGTGGAGCCTGCGCAAGCAGATCTTCGGCCTGGGCACGGCGCAGATCGTGGTCTGCGCGACGGTACTGACCGGGGTCGGGCTGGCACTGGGGCTGTCCTTGCCGGTGGCGTTCATCGCCGCGTCCGGCTTCGTCCTCACCTCTACCGCAGTGGTGATGCAATTGCTCGGCGAGCGCGGCGACATCGCCTTGCCGGCCGGGCAGAAGATCGTCGCGATCCTGTTGTTCGAAGACCTACTGATCGTACCGTTGCTGGCGGTGGTGGCGTGGATGGCGCCGGTGCCGGTCGCCGCCGATGCGCCTTCGCGCTGGATTGGCATCGGCATCGGCGCGGCAGCCATCGTCGGCCTGCTGGTGGCCGGGCGCTGGCTGCTGAACCCGCTGTTCCGGTTGCTGGCCGCGGCCAAGGCGCGCGAAGTGATGACCGCCGCTGCGCTGCTGGTCGTCCTAGGGGCGGCCTTGCTGATGCAGCTCGGTGGGCTGTCGATGGCGATGGGCGCGTTTCTGGCCGGCGTGCTGCTGTCCGAGTCCACCTTCCGCCACCAGATCGAGGCCGACATCGAGCCATTCCGCGGCATCCTGCTCGGGCTGTTCTTCCTCGGAGTGGGCATGGCCCTGAACCTGGCGGTGGTGGCGGCGAACTGGACCCTGATCCTCAGCGGCGTGCTCGCCTTCATGGCGGCCAAGGCCGCGTGCATCTACCTGGTCGCGCGGCTCACCGGCAGCGGCCACACGCAGGCGTTGGACCGCGGCGTGCTGATGGCGCAGGGCGGCGAGTTCGCCTTCGTGCTGTTCGCTGCCGCCGGCGCGGCCGGGGTCATCGATGCGCAGGTCAATGCCAATCTGACCGCGATCGTGGTGCTGTCGATGGCGCTGACCCCGCTGTTCGTGCTGCTGTACCGGCGCTGGGCGCCGGTGGAGGCGCCGTCGCTGGATGGCGTGGAGGCGGCCGACGGGCTCACTGGCAGCGTGCTGATCATCGGCTTCGGCCGCTTCGGCCAGGTCGCCAGCCAGTCGTTGCTGGCGCGCGACGTGGACGTGACCATCATCGACAACGACATCGAGATGATCCAGAGCGCGGCCGAGTTCGGCTTCAAGATCTATTACGGCGACGGCACCCGGCTGGACGTGCTGCATGCCTCGGGCGCGCACAGCGTGCGCGCGATCGCGGTGTGCATCGACAACCGCGAGGCGGCCAACCGTATCGTCGAACTGGCCACGCAGGAATTTCCGCACGCCAAGCTGCTGGTGCGCTCCTACGACCGCGAGCATTCGCTGAAGCTGATCGCCGCCGGGGTGGACTACCAGATCCGCGAAACCTTCGAATCGGCGGTGGAATTCGGCCAGGCCGCGCTGATCGAACTGGGCATGGCCGAGGACGAGGCCGCGGGCATCGCCCGCGCGATCCGCCGTCGCGACGCCGAGCGCCTGGACCTGGAGATCGCCGCGGGCGATGTGCGCGCCGGCAGCGGCCTGATGTACGGCAACATCGCCCCGGCGGTGCCCAAGCCGACCCCGTTCACCCCGCCGCGGCGCGAGAGCCGCACGCTCAATCCCGAAGCGGTGCCGGCGGCGGACGCGCGCCGTAACGATTAAGGCACAGCCGACCTGTAGGAGCAACTGTCTTCTCATCCGATCACCTCACGCCATGGTGTGCGATCTCGTGCCATGGCGTTGAGTCGGATAAGCAGTACGCGCATGCATGCGGTGATGGCGACCTTGGCGGGCTTGCCGCGTGCCCGTAACTGTTGATAAAGCTCCTTGAAGGAGGCTTGGGTGCGCACAACGCTCCAACAGGCCATGTACAGCACTCGTCGGATCGTGGCACGCCCGCCGCGGATGCGGCGTTTGCCGCAGTGCTGCCCGCTGTCCACGTTGTAGGGAGCCAGGCCGACCAGGGCCGCGATCTGGCGACGATCCAGCGTCCCCAGTTCGGGCAGATAGGCCATCAGGCTGGCGGTGGTGACCTCGCCGATGCCCGGGACCGTGCCCAGGGCGTGCGCCAGCGCATCGTCGAGCTGGCACCGCACCTGCTTGATCGCCTGGTTCATCCGCTGGATACGGCGGCGCAAGTCGCCGATCTGCTCGATCAGGCACGCGCGCACCATGGCCAGGGTCGCCTGATGCAACCGACGGCGCTCGTCGTCACGTTGCTGGACCAGTTGCTCGCGGCGCTGGACCAGCATGCGCAGTTGCTCACGCAAGGGATCGGGAACCGGCGCGGGCGCTTGCACCAGTTGAGCCATGCGCGCCAGCAAGGCCGCATCCAGCGGATCGGTCTTGGCGGTTGTGCCCAAGGCCGTGGCGAAAGCGCGTGCCCGGCGCGGATTGATCCGGGTCACCGGGATCCCTGCCGTGGCCAGTGCCGTCATCACCGCCCGTTCGTAGCCGCCGGTGGCCTCCAGCAGCGCGTTGCCGACGCAGTGCCCGGCAAGGTGGTCGCACAGGCGCTGGTGGCCCTGGGCGGTATTGGGAAAGGACAGCAACTGGTCCAGGGGAAGCACGTGGACGGCCAAGGTGTCCTTGGCCACATCGATACCGATCCAAAGAGGCATAAGCGTTAGGTAGACTAAGGGACAGGAGAGAGCCACCTCGTCGCTGCCCACGCTTGTGAAGTTCGAGCGAACGCTCGTTCAACTGTTCGGGCTAGGCAACGAGGTCGATGTGCGGCCGCCCTGGCTCCTACACGTGCTGGAACACTGCGGCCTGTCGGCGTGCCGCACATCGCTCTCCACTCAAACTGTAAAGCAACCTCTAGACACAAGCGGCTTCAGCCGCGACCGGACGTTACCGGTGACGCCCCGGTCGCGGCTGAAGCCGCTCCCACAGGAACTGCGCGATCTGAATGCGTCAGCGCAAAAACGCCTGCAAGGCCTGCGCATAGCGCGGGTCGGCGCTGATGTCGTTGTGTCCGGCGTGGGGCAGGGCGACCAGGGTGGGCGCTTGCGGCAGCGCGTCGAGCAGACGCTGCGTGCTCGCCGCCGGCACCACCTGATCGCGGCCGGCCCGCAACACCAGCAACGGGCCACGATAGGTGCGCAGTGCGCTGGCCGAGTCGTAGCGGTCGCGCAGCAGCCAGCGCACCGGCGCCCACGGGTAGTGCGCCTGCGCGGCCGCGGCCAGGCTGTCGAACGGGGTGACCAGCACCAGCCGCGCCAGCGGCCGCCGCGCCGCCAGCTGGCTGGCCACGCCGCTGCCCAGGCTGCGCCCGAGCACCGCGATCTCGGCCTGCGGCTGTGCGGCGCGCACATGGTCGTACAGCGCCAGCGCATCGCCGATCAGCGCCGCTTCGTTCGGCGTGCCGTCGCTGGCGCCGTAACCGCGGTAGGCGAGCAGGTACACGCTGTAGCCGGGCAGCAGCGGCGCCAGTTGCGCGCGCGCCTGGCGCAGGTCCTCGGCGTTGCCGCCGAAGTACAGCAACACCTTGTCGCGTCCGGGATTGAGCTGCCAGCCGCGCAGGCGCAACGCCCGGCTGCGCGGCAGGGTGAAATCGGTCTGCGCCGCCGCCACGCGGGTCGCCTGCGGGAAATACAGCAGGTCGCGCTGGCCCAGGTAGAGCAGGGCGCAGACCACCAGGTAGGCGACGGCGGCGATCGCCGCCACGATGCCCAGGTGACGCAGCATCTATGCGCGCCGGCGTTGTGCGTCGGCGAAGGCCGCCAGTTGTTGCGGCGTGGCTTCGGCCTGGAACTGCGTCTTCCAGTCGGCGAACGGCATGCCGTAGACGCGCTCGCGCGCCTGTTCCTTGCTCAGCGTTTCGCCTTCGGCAGCCGCGGCCTCGCGGTACCAGTCGGCCAGGCAGTTGCGGCAGAAGCCGGCCAGGATCATCAGATCGATGTTCTGCACGTCGCTGCGCTCCTGGTTGAGGTGCTGCAGCAGCCGCCGGAACGCGGCGGCCTCGATGCGGGTGGTGTCGGTCATGGCGGAATCGGGGACAATGGGGGTCCCCAAACTCTACACCCGCTCGCCTCGATGACCGATTCCGCGCCCGTCTCCTCCATTCCGGCCCGCATCCTCGACGGGCGGCGCATCGCCGACGAACTGCTCGACCAGCTCAAGCTGCGGGTCGATGCGCGGCTGGCGGCCGGGCAGCCGCGGCCGGGCCTGGCGGTGGTGCTGGTCGGCGGCGATCCGGCGTCCGCCGTCTACGTGCGCAACAAGCGCCGCGCGGCGGAAAAGGTCGGCATCGAGGCATTCGACTACGACCTGCCGGCCGGCACCGGCGAAGCCGAGCTGCTGGCGCTGATCGACCGACTCAATGCCGATCCCAAGATCCACGGCATCCTGGTGCAGTTGCCGCTGCCGGGCATTCCCGACGCCAGCCGGCTGATCCACCGCATCGACCCGCGCAAGGACGTGGACGGTTTCCATCCGGAGAACGTCGGCCACCTGGCGTTGCGCGAATTCGGCCTGCGCCCGTGCACGCCGCGCGGCATCGTCACCCTGCTCGGGCATACCGACCAGCCGGTGCGCGGCCGCAACGCCACCATCGTCGGGGTCAGCAACCACGTCGGCCGGCCGATGGCGCTGGAACTGCTGATCGCCGGTTGCACGGTGAGCTGCTGCCACAAGTTCACCCCGCCGGAGGTGCTGCAGGCGCGCGTGCGCGATGCCGACATCCTGGTGGTGGCGGTGGGCCGTCCCGGGTTGATCCCGGGCGAGTGGGTCAAGCCCGGCGCGGTGGTGATCGATGTGGGCATCAACCGCCTCGACGACGGCCGCCTGGTCGGCGACGTCGGCTTCGATGCGGCCGCGCAGCGCGCCAGCTGGATCACCCCGGTGCCGGGCGGGGTCGGGCCGATGACCGTGGCCACGCTGATGCAGAACACGATCGAGGCGGCGGATGGGGCCGGGACTCGGCACTCGGGACTCGGGACTCGGGACTCGGTAAAACCAGGCGCGAGCGTCTGACGGCCGAGATTTGTGTGGCTTTACCGATGGACGCTCTTCGGGTCCCCGGTCCCGAGTCCCGGCTCTTCTCCCATAGCCTGGACTCGCCTTTCAGGTTAAAATGCCGCGCTTCCCCACATTCGGGTCCGCCGATGCTGCGCATCCAGGCTGAAGCTCTTACCTATGACGACGTTTCGCTCGTCCCCGCCCATTCGATCGTCCTGCCGAAGGACGTCAGCCTGGAAACCCGGCTGACCCGCGACCTGCGCCTGAAATTGCCGATCCTGTCGGCGGCGATGGACACGGTGACCGAACACCGCCTCGCGGTGGCCATGGCCCAGCTCGGCGGCATCGGCATCATCCACAAGAACCTGACCCCGGCGCAGCAAGCGGCGGAAGTGGCCAAGGTCAAGAAGTTCGAAGCCGGGGTGATCACCGAGCCGTTCACCGTCGGTCCGCAAACGACCATCGGCGAAGTGCTGAAACTGACCCGCGCGCGCAACATTTCCGGCGTGCCGGTGGTCGACGGCAGCGAGCTGGTCGGCATCGTCACCAGCCGCGACATGCGCTTCGAGAAGAAGCTCGACGATCCGGTCCGCCACATCATGACCAAGAAGGATCGCCTGATCACCGTGCGCGAAGGCGCCAGCGACGAGGAAGTGCTGCAGCTGCTGCATCGCAACCGCATCGAGAAGATCCTGGTGGTCAACGACAGCTTCGAGCTGCGCGGCCTGATCACGGTCAAGGACATCCAGAAGAAAACCGACAACCCCAACGCCGCCAAGGATGCGTCCACGCGCCTGCTGGTCGGCGCGGCGGTCGGGGTTGGCGGCGACACCGAGCAGCGCATCGAACTGCTGGCCGCGGCGGGCGTGGACGTGGTCATCGTCGATACCGCGCACGGCCACTCGCAGGGCGTGATCGACCGCGTGGCCTGGGTCAAGAAGACCTACCCGCAGCTGCAGGTGATCGGCGGCAACATCGTCACCGGCGATGCCGCGCTGGCGTTGATGGACGCCGGCGCCGACGCGGTCAAGGTCGGCGTGGGTCCGGGCTCGATCTGCACCACGCGCGTGGTCGCCGGTGTCGGCGTGCCGCAGATCACCGCGGTGGACATGGTCGCCGAGGCGCTGCAGGACCGTATCCCGCTGATCGCCGATGGCGGCATCCGCTATTCCGGCGACATCGGCAAGGCGCTGGTCGCCGGCGCCTCCACGGTGATGGTCGGCGGCCTGTTCGCCGGCACCGAGGAAGCCCCGGGCGAGGTCGAGCTGTTCCAGGGCCGCAGCTACAAGAGCTACCGCGGCATGGGCAGCCTGGGCGCGATGGAGAAGGGCAGCAAGGACCGGTATTTCCAGGACGCCTCCGACGCCGACAAGCTGGTGCCGGAAGGCATCGAAGGCCGCGTGCCGTACCGCGGCCCGCTCAGCGGCATCATCCACCAGTTGGTCGGCGGCCTGCGCGCCACGATGGGCTATGTGGGCTGCGCGACCATCGAGGACATGCGCACCAAGCCCAGCTTCGTCACCATTACCGGTGCCGGCCAGCGCGAGAGCCACGTGCACGACGTGCAGATCACCAAGGAACCGCCGAACTATCGCATGGGGTAAGCGCCGGGACTCGGGACTCGGGACTCGGGACTCGGCACAGCAGTTGGACGGCGACGGACGAAGCGATTCCTCCTCGCCGTTTCTTCATCGTCGATCGCTACCGGATCGCGGGATCCCGAGTCCCGAGTCCCGAGTCCCGAGTCCCGATGTCAAACATCCACAGCGACAAGATCCTCATCCTCGATTTCGGCGCGCAGTACACGCAGCTGATCGCGCGGCGCATCCGCGAACTGGGGGTCTACTGCGAGATCTGGGCCTGGGACCACGATCCTGCCGAGATCGCCGGCTTCGGCGCCAAGGGCATCATCCTGTCCGGCGGCCCCGAATCGACCACGCTGCCGGGCGCGCCGGTCGCGCCGCAGCAAGTGTTCGACAGCGGCCTGCCGGTGTTCGGCATCTGCTACGGCATGCAGACCCTGGCCGCGCAGCTGGGCGGCGCCACCGAGGCGGCTGACCAGCGCGAGTTCGGCCATGCCGAAGTGGAGGTGATCGCGCCCGACGCGCTGCTCTCCGGCCTCAGCGACCACCCCGGCGCCGCGCGTCTGAACGTGTGGATGAGCCACGGCGACCACGTTTCCAAGGTGCCGCCGGGCTTCACCATCACCGCGGTGACCGAGCGCATCCCGGTCGCGGCGATGGCCAACGCGGCCAAGCGCTGGTACGGCGTGCAGTTCCATCCGGAAGTCACCCACACCCTGCAGGGCCAGACCCTGCTGCGCCGCTTCGTGGTCGACGTCTGCGGCTGCGAGACCCTTTGGACGGCGGCCAACATCATCGACGACCAGATCGCGCGCGTGCGCGCCCAGGTCGGCGACGACGAGGTGATCCTGGGCCTGTCCGGCGGCGTCGATTCGTCGGTGGTCGCCGCGCTGCTGCACAAGGCGATCGGCGACAAGCTGACCTGCGTGTTCGTCGATACCGGCCTGCTGCGCTGGCAGGAAGGCGACCAGGTGATGGCGATGTTCGCCGAGCACATGGGCGTCAAGGTGATCCGGGTCAACGCCGCCGACCGCTATTTCGACGCCTTGGCCGGTGTCAGCGACCCGGAAGCCAAGCGCAAGATCATCGGCAACCTGTTCGTGGAGATCTTCGACGAAGAGTCGAACAAGCTGGCCAATGCCAAGTGGCTGGCGCAGGGCACGATCTATCCGGACGTGATCGAGTCGGCCGGCAGCAAGACCGGCAAGGCGCACGTGATCAAGAGCCATCACAACGTCGGCGGCCTGCCCGAGCACATGAAGCTTGGCCTGGTCGAGCCGCTGCGCGAGCTGTTCAAGGACGAAGTGCGGCGCCTGGGCGTGGAACTCGGCCTGCCACGCACGATGGTCTACCGCCATCCGTTCCCCGGTCCCGGCCTGGGCGTGCGCATCCTCGGCGAAGTGAAGCGCGAGTACGCCGAGCTGCTGGCCAAGGCCGATGCGATCTTCATCGAAGAGCTGCGCAAGGCCGACCTGTACGACACCACCAGCCAGGCGTTCGCGGTGTTCCTGCCGGTGAAGTCGGTGGGCGTGGTCGGCGACGCGCGCGCCTACGAATGGGTGATCGCGCTGCGCGCGGTGGAGACCATCGACTTCATGACCGCGCACTGGGCGCACCTGCCGTACGACTTCCTGGGCACGGTGAGCAACCGCATCATCAACGAACTGCGCGGCGTCTCGCGCGTGGTCTACGACATCTCCGGTAAGCCGCCGGCGACGATCGAGTGGGAGTGACCCAGTTGCCTGCGGGCGGTCGTTACTGGCGGCCGATCGCGGTCTGACCGTCGTTGCGGGAATCGGGCAGATGTCGAAGACAGGCGCGAGCGCATGCGCCGACCGGACCGACCCCGCTGGTTGCTGGCGATCGCGGTCCGCTGCCAGGCGGCTGAGGGAAACCGAAGACGCGGCAGCTGCCGCACCGCGTGGAGAATTCCACTGGCGCGGACCGTGCCGATCGCATGCGCGCGTAGCGTACGCATGCAGTTGCAAGCTTCGGTTGATCGTCCGGCCACATGGCGTACACTTTTTCGCAAGGCGAACGCCATGTGCCCGTGATGGGCGAAAAGGGAGTGTCATGATGCGGATCGGACGACACAGGTTGCTGGCGGCGGCGTTGCTGAGCGTCGGGCTTTGGGGATCCGTTCCGACAGCGTTCGCTGCTGCGATGCAGGCCGCGGGGGCCGCGCAGACCGGCCTGGATGCGCGCGGACATCTGCGCGCTGTGGCGACCGGGCGCGGCGAGTCTTTCGCGTATATGCGGCTGGAGCAAGGGGTCCAGGTCCGCATCGGCCAGATCGCCAAGAACGTGATCTTCTACGGGCCGCAGACCGTTCGCGTGAATGCGAACCTGGGGGAGAATTACTGGACCGCCGCCAGCCTCGTCGTGACCGGCAAGCCGCAACGGATCGCCTTCACCACCAGCGAGACCGCGGACACGCTGACGCTCGAAAGCGCAAGGTTGCGCGTGGAAATCAGCAAGAAGACCGGTGCGCTGCGTTTCTTCGACGCGGCAGGCAAGCTCTATACGGAAGAAAACCGCGACGCGCCGCAGACCTTGAAGAAGCTCGTGGTGTCGGGCGCGCCGACGTTCGAGGCGGCCAACCGCTTTACCTTGCGCCCGGACGAGGCGATCTACGGTCTGGGCTTCCTCGGCGAGGAGAACAGCAATCGGCGCGGCAAGGAACTGCTGCTGGTGCAGACCAACGTGGGCATCGTCATCCCCGTGCTGATGTCCTCGCGTCGCTACGGGATCCTGTGGGATACCTATTCGCAAATGCGCTTCAAGGACGATGCGAACGGCGCATCGATGTGGGCCGAAAGCGCCCCCGGTGGCGTCGATTACTACTTCATGGGCGGCGACACCCCGGATGCGGTGGTCGCGGCCTACCGGGCGCTGACCGGCCAGGCGCCGATGTATCCCAAGCAGGCGTTCGGCCTGTTCATGAGCAAGGAACGCTACAAGACCCAGGAGCAACTGCTCGACGTCGCCCGCAGCTTCCGCAACGACGGATTCCCGCTCGACTATATCGTGCAGGACTGGCAGTACTGGGGATCGGACAAGGACGGCAGCTGGAGCGGCATGACCTGGGATCCGGTCCGTTATCCCGATCCTGCCGGCATGGCGCGCCAGGTGCATGACCTGCACATGAAGCTGATGGTGTCGATCTGGCCCTCCGTCGGCGACGATACTGCGCTCGCCCACGAGCTGGACCGGCACAACTTGCGTTTCGCGCCGCTGCACTGGATCTCCAAGCACGCGCGGGTCTACGACGCCTACAGTCCGCTGGGGCGGCAGATCTACTTCAAGCACCTCAAATCGGGCCTGCTCGACAAGGGCGTCGATGCGCTGTGGATGGATGGGACCGAGATCGAAGTCAGCAGCGCCATGTGGAATGCGCAGGACAATATCCGCGACACCAAGGCGCTGGGCGCCAACGCCCTGGGCGACTTCACCCGTTACCTCAATCCCTATTCGCTGCTCACCACGCAGGGCACGTACGACGGCCAGCGCGCCACCAGCGACAAGCGCGTGTTCACGCTGACCCGTTCGGCGTGGGCCGGCGCGCAACGCACCGCGGCGGCGTCATGGAGCGGCGACATCTACGCCAGTTGGAAAACCTTGAAACAGCAGGTCGCCGACGGGGTGAATGTCACGGTGACCGGCAACCCGTATTGGACGCAGGATACGGGCGGCTTCTTCGTCGCCGATTTCCCCGGTGGCGAGAACAATCCGGCGTGGCGCGAGCTCTATGCGCGCTGGCTGCAGTTCTCCGCGTTCAATCCGATCATGCGCATCCACGGCACCAACGTCGAGCGCGAGCCGTACCGGTTCAAGTCCACCGACCCGGCGGTCTATGCCTCGCTGCTCAAGAGCACCCAGCTGCGCTATCGCCTGCTGCCGTATCTCTACAGCCTCAGCTGGAAGGTGACCTCCGACGGCTATACGCTGATGCGGCCGCTGATGATGGATTTCCCCGAAGACCGCGCCACCGACACCATCGACGATACCTTCATGTTCGGCAGCGCCTTTCTCGTGCATCCGGTGACACGGCCCATGTACCACATCGAGCCGCCGCCGGCGACGACCATCCCGAGCGCGGTGCTGCGCACGCCGGACGGGAAGCCGGGCCTGGCGGGTCAGTATTTCGAAGGCGAGAATTTCGACACGCCCAAGAGCCGCGTCGTCGATCCGAAGGTGGACCACACCTGGCCGGATCCGCCGCTCGCCGAGGTGCCGGCCGGCCTTGCCGGGCTGACGCACTTCTCGGCACGTTGGCAGGGCACGCTGACCGCGCCGGAAGCGGGCGAGTATGAGATCGGGGTCGAAGCCGACGACGGCGTCCGGCTGATGCTCGACGGCAAGACCGTGGTGCAGGATTGGGCGGCAGGCGCCGCGCGCTACAAGGCAACCACGGTCGCGCTGCGCAAGGGCCAGGTGGTCAAGCTCGGACTCGAGTATTACCAGGGCGATGCCGATCGCATGCTGCGCCTGGCATGGCGAACGCCGAGCGAGCGGCAGGCGCTCGCCGCCCCGCGCGCCGCCATGGACGACAACGTCGAGACCTATCTGCCCAAGGCTGCGGGCTGGTACGACTTCTGGACCAATCAGCGTTTCGATGGCGGCCGCCGCGTCGCGCGCCGCACGCCGCTGGATCTGCTGCCGCTCTATGTGCGTGCCGGATCGATCGTGCCGATGGGGCCGCATGTGCAATACGCCACGCAAGACCCGGGCGCGGCGTACGAGGTCCGCATCTATCCAGGTTCGGACGCGCGCTTCACGCTCTACGAAGACGACAATGAAACCTATGCCTACGAGCAGGGAGGCTATGCCACCTACGATCTGGTCTGGAACGATGCGGCCAGGACGCTGACCATCGGCCCGCGACGCGGCGGTTTTCCCGGGATGTCCCGGCGGCGGGAACTCGATCTGGTGCTCGTGGACGGCGCGACCGGTGGCGGCCTGGAACCGGCGCCAGTCACCAGGCGGATCTCCTACACCGGGACAGCGGCTACGGTCCGGTTCTGACGCGCGGCGTTGTTGCTGTTCGATTGCAAGCAGGCCCGTCGGCAATGGCGCGGCCAGGCGCTCGCGTCGCGCTTCGCCGATCATGCCGCTGCAGGTAAGGCAGCGGCAATGCGCCGCTGCCGAGCGTGCGGCGGTTCTACACAAGACCATCACTTTGCCGAACGTAGTGTGATTGAAGTATGCGATTCGTGCGCTGAGCGCCACCCTTTGGCGCGTCTGTCGCAGGATCTGGCAGCGCGTGCTGGCGAAGGTGGACTCGGTTCGAGTCGCTGCGCGTGGGCCCGCAGCGGCGACGGACAACCGGCGCCTTTCATCCAACCGCAAGTATAAGGACGACCATGACGCCCCATCGGCAGCGCGATCACGTGAATGGCGACGATCCGCCGCGCATCTCGACCGGCAGCGCGGGGTTGGACGACATCCTCGGCGGCGGCGTGGACCCCAATCGGCTCTATCTTTACGAAGGCCGCCCAGGCACCGGCAAGACCACGATCGCCCTGCAGTTCCTGCTGGAAGGCGCGCGCAACGGCGAGCGGGTGCTCTACATCACCTTGTCCGAGACTCAGCGCGAACTGAGCCTGGTCGCCAGCCGCCACGGCTGGAGCATGAACCAGGTTGACGTGTTCGAACTGGTGCCGCCGGAGACCGCGCTGGATCCGCAACGCGAACTCACCGTGTTCCATCCCGCGGAAATGGAACTGACCGAGACCACCAAGCTGATCTTCGACAAGGTCGAGCAGCTCAACCCCACGCGGGTGGTGCTGGATAGTCTCTCCGAACTGCGCCTGCTCGCGCAGAGTCCGTTGCGCTATCGCCGCCAGGTGTTGGCACTGAAGCATTTCTTCGCCAGCCGGCAGTGCACGGTGATCATGCTCGACGACCTGTCCTCGCAGGAAAACGATCTGCAGTTGCACTCCATCACCCACGGCGTGGTGTTGCTGGAACAGCTGGCCATCGACTACGGCGCCGAACGCCGGCGCCTGCGGGTGATCAAGATGCGCGGCATCCAGTTCCGCGGCGGTTTCCACGACTTCACCATCGAGAAGGGCGGGCTGGAAATCTACCCGCGCCTGATCGCGGCCGACTACAAGCACCACCACATCCACGAAGTCGCCCCCAGCGGCAACCAAGAACTGGACAGGCTGCTCGGCGGCGGTCTGGAGCGCGGCACCAACGCGCTGCTGTTGGGCGCGGCCGGCGTGGGCAAATCCTCGCTGGCGCTGACCTATGCCATCGCCGCGGCCGAGCGTGGCGAGCACAGCGTGTTCTTCGCCTTCGACGAGGGGCGCGGTACCGTGGAGGCGCGCGCGCGCACCCTGGGCCTGCCGCTCGATGAAAAGCTCGATAACGGACTGATCCGGTTCCAGCAGATCGATCCAGCGGAGATGTCGCCGGGCCAGTTTGCGGCCAACGTGCGCCGCAGCGTGGAAGTGGACGGCGCGCGGGTGATCGTCATCGACAGCCTCAACGGCTATCTCAATGCGATGCCGGACGAACGCTTCCTGATCCTGCAGATGCACGAGCTGCTCAGCTATCTGGGGCAGAAGGGCGTGCTGACCATCCTGGTCCTGGCCCAGCACGGCCTGGTCGGGCCGATGGAAACGCCGCTGGACCTCAGCTATTTGAGCGATTCGGTGCTGATGCTGCGCTATTTCGAGGTGGACGGCACAGTGCGCCGGGCGCTGTCGGTGGTGAAGAAGCGCAGCGGCCAGCACGAGAACACCATCCGCGAATTCCGCCTCAGCCGCAACGGCATCGATGTCGGTCCGCCACTCAAGGGGTTCAGCGGCATCTTCTCGGGAACACCGCGTTACAGCGGAGAGGAGATGCCGTTGCTGGTGGATACGCCTTCATGAGCAGCAGCGACGCGACCGAGCATCGCGTTCTGGTTCATGCCCCGATCGGCCGCGACGGTGGGGCATCGGTAGAGCTGTTGCGGCGTGGCGGCGTGGTGGCCTGCCATTGTCCCGATCTGGACAATTTGGTGGGCGAACTGGAGGTCGGTGCCGCCGCGGTGTTCGTCGCCGAGGAAGGCCTGTTCGGCAGGGATGCATCGGCGCTGTTCGCCTGGGCCAATGCGCAGCCGGCATGGTCGGATCTGCCATTCGTGGTGCTCACCAGCCATCAGGAGCAACCGTCGGTGGTGAGCTGGCGGCGCAACCTGGTGGCGTCCCTGCGCAATGTGGCCTTGCTCGAGCGGCCGGTGCAGGCGATCACCTTCACCAGCACCATCAAGGCCGCGCTGCGCGCCCGCGCCCGCCAATACGAAGTGCGCTCGCTGCTGCAGGCGCAGGCGTCGGCGGCGCAGGAGCTGGAGGCGCAGGTGGTGGCGCGCACGCGTGAGCTGGAAGAAGCCAACCGTCTGCTGCGCACGCAGATGGACGAGCGCGCGCGGGTCGAGGAGACCCTGCGCCACGCGCAGAAGATCGAGGCCATCGGTCAATTGACCGGTGGCGTCGCGCACGATTTCAACAACCTGTTGATGGTGATTTCCGGCGGCCTGGCGATGCTCGACATCCAGACCGACCCGGCCGTGCGCAAGCGGTTGATGGACGGCATGCAGAAGGCGGCGCAGCGCGGCGCCGGACTGACCCGGCAGTTGCTGGCGTTTTCGCGGCGGCAGGAACTCAAGCCGGAGCCGGTCGATCTGATCCGGCAGATCGGCGGCATGCGCGAGCTGCTGGACCGCAGCCTGCGCGGCGACGTGCATGTGGATTTCGATTTTGCCGAGGACCTGTGGCCGATCGAAGTGGACCCGGGCGAGCTGGAACTGGTGGTGCTCAATCTGGCAGTCAATGCGCGCGATGCGATGCCCAGCGGCGGCACCATCGTGGTGCGGGCGCAGAATCTGCCGGGCGTGGGCAAGACCGATCCGGACTTCATCCGCCTGTCGATCGTCGACACCGGCACTGGCATGGCGCCGGAAGTGAAGGCGCGGGTGTTCGAACCGTTCTACACCACCAAGGACATCGGCAAGGGGTCGGGCCTGGGCCTGGCGCAGGTGCACGGGTTCGTCCAGCAATCCGGCGGCTCGATCCATATCGACAGCGACCTTGGGCAAGGCACCGCCATCCACCTGCTGCTGCCGCGCTCGTTCCGCGCGCCGGCGCTGGACGAGCGGCATCTGCTCGATCTGCAGGTGACGCGCCGCGTTCCGGGCGAGGCCGGCTATGTGCTGCTGGTAGAGGACGACGACGAAGTCGCCGCGCTGGTCGGCGAAATGCTGCGCCAGCTCGGCTACCAGGTCACCCGCGTGGCCAGCGCGGCGGCGGCGCTGGGCGCGCTGGCCAACGAGCGCGTGGTGGACATCGTGTTTTCCGACATCATGATGCCTGGCGGCATGAACGGCCTGGAACTGGTCCACGAGATCCGCATGCGGCGCCAGCAACTGCCGATCCTGCTCACCAGCGGCTATGCGGAAGCGGCGAAATCGGCGGCCGAAGCGGAAGGCGTGCAGATTCTGCCCAAGCCCTACCGGCTGGACGAGCTGGCGGCGGCGCTGCAGCAGGTGCGTTCCAATCCCGGCGCCCACGGCAAACCGGAAGCGGCTCCCCTGTATTCCTGAACGCATGCGCGGTTGGCGCCGGCAAGCGCGGGCGCCGCAGCGTTCCGACAGTGCGCCAGCGCCGCGCCGTGCTGGCGCCAGTTCAGTGCAGCAGCATGTCGCCGAGCAGTTTCGCGTTCAGCACCACGATCAGCGCGGCGATGACCCACGACAGCCAGACCAGCCAGCGCGGCGCGACCAGCGCGCCCATCTTGCGTTTGTCGGCGACGAAGCGCACCAGCGGGATCACCGCGAACGGCAGCTGCATCGACAGCAGTACCTGGCTCAGCACCAGCAGCTTGGCGGTGCCTTGCTCGCCGTACAGCCAGGTCACCACCACCACCGGCACGATCGCCAGGCCGCGGGTCAGCAGGCGCCGCGCCCAGGCCGGGATGCGCAGGTGCAGGAAGCCTTCCATCACGATCTGCCCGGCCAGCGTCGCGGTCACCGTGGAGTTGATGCCCGAGGCCAGCAGCGCCACCGCGAACAGGGTCGAGGCCACGCCGACGCCGAGCATCGGCGCCAGCAGTTCGTAGGCCTGCTCGATCTCCTCCACGTCGGTGCGGCCGTGCGCATGGAACACCGCCGCGGCCAGCACCAGGATTGCGGCGTTGACGAACAGCGCCAGGCTCAGCGCGATGGTGCTGTCGGCCAGCGCCCAGCGCAGCGCCGAGCGGCGGCCATTGTCGGTGCGCTCGTAGGCGCGGGTCTGCACGATCGACGAATGCAGATACAGGTTATGCGGCATCACCGTCGCGCCGATGATGCCGATCGCCAGGTACAGCGCGGCCGGGTTGGTCACCACTTCGGCGCGCGGGATGAAGCCGGCCAGCACCTCGTGCAGCGGCGGCGCGGCCAGCACGATCTGCACCAGGAAGCAGGCGAAGATCACCATCAGCAGCGCGATCACGAACGCCTCCAGGGTGCGGAAGCCGCGCCGCATCAGGTACAGTACCAGCAGCGCGTCGATCGCGGTGATGATCGCGCCCAGGGTCAGCGGGATGCCGAACAGCAGCTTCAGCGCGATCGCGGTGCCGATCACCTCGGCCAGGTCGCAGGCCACGATCGCCGCCTCGCAGGCCAGCCACAGCAGGATGTTGACCGGTCTGGAATAGTGCTCGCGGCAGGCCTGCGCCAGGTCGCAGCCGGTGGCGATGCCCAGCCGCGCCGCCAGCCCCTGCAGCACGATCGCCATCAGGTTCGACAGCAGGATCACCGACAGCAGCAGGTAGCCGAAATGCGAGCCGCCGGCGATGTCGGTGGCCCAGTTGCCCGGATCCATGTAGCCCACCGAGACCATGTAGCCAGGTCCCAGGAACGCCAGGAAGCGGCGCCAGCCGAGTCCTCCGCTTGGTACGGCGACGCTGCCGTTCATGCGCCCCAGGCTGCGCCGCCGCGGCTCGCTGGTCTGCGGCCACGTGGCATTGGAATCGGGCTGGGGCAGGGGATCGGCCATGGCGCAAACGTGTGTGGGAGGAGCACCATCCAGTATATAGCACTTGCTATTCTGTTTAGCATTGGCAAACCAAATCGCTGCGATAGGCGCGATTTCGTCCAGAATAGTCAGCGGCCGGCGTTTGCCGGCACCGGACAAGGGCCTTGCGATGCACAAAAGCGGGAAGTTGACGGCGCCAGGGGCGGCGCTGCTCGACGCGCAGGTACAGGTCGAGAGCTTCCGCCAGGTGCGCGAGGCGCACCGCCTGGAACTGATCGAGGACTACGTGGAGCTGATCTCCGACCTGCTGGCCGACGGTGGCGAGGCGCGGCAGGTGGATATCGCCGCGCGCCTGGGCGTGGCCCAGCCGACCGTGGCGAAGATGCTCAAGCGGCTGGTCAAGGGCGGCTGGGTGATCCAACGGCCGTATCGCGGCGTATTCTTGACCCCGGACGGCGAAGCGCTGGCGGCGGCCAGCCGGCAGCGGCACCAGACCGTGGAGCAGTTCCTGCTGGCGCTGGGCATCGACGAGGACACCGCGCGGCGCGACGCCGAGGGCATCGAGCACCATGTCAGCGAAGCCACGCTGGCAGTGTTCGCCGCGTTCGTGCGCAAGCACGCCGCAGCGCGATGAACGGCGATAGCGACACCGCCGCGCGCGACGAGCGCTGGATGCGGCATGCGCTGGCCCTGGCCGACCGCGCCGAACGCGAATTCGACGAGATCCCGGTTGGCGCGGTGCTGGTTTCGGCGCAGGACGAGGTGCTGGGCGAGGGCTGGAACCTCAACATCGCCGAGCACGATCCCAGCGCGCACGCCGAGATCGTGGCGTTGCGCAAGGCCGGGCGCAGGCTCGGCAACCACCGCCTGGTCGGCAGCACCCTGTACGTGACCCTGGAGCCGTGCGCGATGTGCGCGATGGCGGTGGTGCATGCGCGCGTGGCGCACCTGGTGTTCGCGGCCGCCGATCCGAAGACCGGTGCCTGCGGCAGCGTGTTCGATCTGCTCGCCGATCCGCGCCACAACCACCGCGTGCAGGTGCGCGGCGGCGTGTTGGCGACGCCGGCCGGGCTGCGCCTGAGCAACTATTTCCGCGCCAAACGCGGCAAGCCGCTGCTCGGCGGCTAGGCGCCACAGCGCGGCGCGGCGCGGCGGCTGGCGGATGTGAAGCCGCTGCTGTGAAGCCGCTGTATCGCGCGCGGTATCATGCACGACCGATACGAAACCCCCGCGCCGGCAGCGCCGCCGCGAACGATTGGATGGTGATATGGCGGAACCGCACGTGGACAACGATCGACTGATCTGGATCGATCTGGAAATGACCGGATTGGATACCGACAAGGATTCGATCATCGAGATCGCCACGGTGGTCACCGACAGCCAGCTCAACGTGCTGGCCGAGGGTCCGGAATTCGCCATCGCGCATCCGCTGCAGACGCTGCAAGCGATGGACGAGTGGAACCGCAACCAGCATCGCCATTCCGGGCTGTGGCAGCGCGTGCTCGACAGCACGATCACCCTTGGCCAGGCCGAGGCGCAGACCGTGGCGTTCCTGGCGCAATGGTGCAAGGCCGGCGCGTCGCCGATGTGCGGCAACTCGATCTGCCAGGACCGACGCTTCCTGCACCGGCAGATGCCGCGGCTGGAACGCTTCTTCCACTACCGTAACCTGGACGTGTCCACGCTGAAGGAACTGGCGCGGCGCTGGGCGCCGACGGTCGCCTCGGGACTGAACAAGACCTCCTCGCACACCGCGCTCAGCGACGTGCACGACTCGATCGACGAACTGCGCTACTACCGCCCGTTCATGGGCGCGTTGGGCGGGCAGGGCGGCGGCGCACGCTGAGTCGCGCTGCGCGGCACGCAGGCCGCGCCTGTCCGGCATGGCCTTGCGCAATGACTTGCGTCAACGGGCCAGCGGCGGCCCTTGCCTGGTCTCGCCGTCGTCGGTCACGCCCTTCAGCAGCAGCTCTGCGATCGGACGGCCGTCGGCATCGTGGTGATACACGTGCAGATCGCGCTGCGGATAAGGAATGCTGAGCCCGTTCTCCAGCAACCGGTTACGGATGTTCTCCAGCGTGCTGCTCTTGGCCGCGCCGAAGTCGCCGTTCCTGGCATAGGCGAACAGCATCAGGTCCACCGTGCTCTCGCCCAGGTTGGTGACCTGCACGAACGGCGCCGGCGTCTCCAGGATGCTGGGATTGTCCTGGGCGATCTGCAGCAGCAATTGCTGCGCCTTCTTCAGGTCGTCGCCGTAGCCGACGCCGACGGTGATCTCCATGCGCCGGTTGGGCAGGGTGCTGTAATTGACGATCGGCGCGGTGGTGATGGTGCTGTTGGGCAGGGTGATCATGCGCTCGTCGAAGCTGCGGATGCGGGTCTGGAAGATCCGGATCTCGTCGATGATGCCTTCCTGGCCGGCCACCACCACATGGTCGCCGTCGCGCATCGGCCGCAGCACGATCAGCATCACCCCCGAGGCGATGTTGGACAGCGAATCCTTCAGCGCCAGGCCCACGGCCAGGCCGGCCGCACCGAGCACCGCGAACAGCGAGGTCGGCGGCACGCCGACCTTCTGCAGCGCGGTCACGAACACCAGCACCAGCAGCAAGGCATAGGCGACATTGCGCAGGAAATTGCTGAGCGTGGTCTCCACCCGCGCGCGGACCAGCGCGCGGTGCAGCCACTGACTCAGGCGCTTGGCGATCCACATCCCCAGCACCAGGATGACCAGCGCCACGCCCCAATTGAGCGCGTACTGCGCCCAATCCAGGTCTCTCCAGTTGAACGGCTGCTGTGTCCGCTCCGCCGGCGCGGCCGGGGTCGCCGCCGCGACCGCTGCCAGCAACGTTGCCGCCGTGCCCATCAGCCAGCGGCTTTCAGCTTGGCCAGGCGCAGCCAGGTATCGACCACGGTGTCCGGATTCAGCGACACCGACTCGATGCCTTCCTGCATCAGCCACTCGGCCAGGTCAGGATGGTCCGACGGACCCTGGCCGCAGATGCCGACGTACTTGCCCTTGGCCCGCGCGGCCTTGATCGCCATCGACAACAACTTCTTGACCGCGGCGTTGCGCTCGTCGAACAGGTGCGCCACGATCGACGAATCGCGATCCAGGCCCAGGGTCAACTGGGTCAGGTCGTTGGAGCCGATCGAGAAGCCGTCGAAGATTTCCAGGAACTCGTCGGCCAGCAGCGCGTTCGACGGCAGCTCGCACATCATGATGATCTTCAGGCCGTTCTGGCCCTGCTTGAGCCCGTTCTTCTCCAGCACCTCGATGACCTTGCGCCCTTCTTCCAGGGTGCGCACGAACGGGATCATCACCCACATATTGTCCAGGCCCATCTCGTTGCGGACCTTGAGCACGGCCTTGCACTCCAGCGCGAACGCGGCCGAGAAGCTCGGATCGACGTAGCGGCTGGCGCCGCGGAAGCCGATCATCGGGTTCTCTTCGTGCGGCTCGTAGTTGCTGCCGCCGATCAGGTTGGCGTACTCGTTGGACTTGAAGTCGGACAGGCGCACGATCACCGGGTTCGGCGCCACCGACGCGGTCAGCGTGGCGATGCCTTCGGCCAGGCGGTTGATGTAGAAGTTGACCGGGTCGGCATAGCCGGCGATCTTCTCGTCGATCTTCTTTTTGGTCGCCGCGTCCTGCCTGGCGTATTCCAGCAGCGCATTGGGATGGATGCCGATGTGCGCGGCGATGATCATCTCCAGCCGCGCCAGGCCGATGCCGGCATTGGGCAGCTGGCCGAAGTCGAACGCGCGCTCCGGGTTGGCCACGTTCATCATGATCTTCAGCGGCGCCGGCGGCATGTTGCCCAGATCGGTGGTGGTGCGGTCGAACGGCAGCAGATCGGCGTAGATGAAGCCGGTGTCGCCCTCGGCGCAGCTCACCGTGACTTCTCGGCCATCCTCGATCAGCTCCATCGCGTTGCCGGTGCCGACCACTGCCGGCACGCCCAGCTCGCGGGCGATGATCGCCGCGTGGCAGGTGCGGCCGCCGCGGTTGGTGACGATCGCCGAGGCGCGTTTCATCACCGGCTCCCAATCCGGATCGGTCATGTCCGCGACCAGCACGTCGCCGGGCTGCACCCGGCTCATATCGTCCAGGCTGCGCACCACGCGGGCGACGCCGGCGCCGATCTTCTGGCCGATGGCGCGGCCTTCGGCGATCACCGTGCCGCGCTGTTCCAGCGCGAAACGCTCGATCTGGGTGGCATGGCCACGCGATTTCACCGTCTCCGGGCGCGCCTGCACGATGAACAGCTTGCCGCTGACGCCGTCCTTCGCCCATTCGATGTCCATCGGCCGCTGGTAGTGCTTTTCGATCACCAGCGCCTGCTTGGACAGTTCCTGCACGTCCTCGTCGCTGATCGAGAAGGTATTGCGCAGCTCGGCCGGGGTATCTTCGATGCGCACGCGCTCGCCCGGCACGTCCGAATACACCATGCGGATCAGCTTGCTGCCCAGCGAACGGCGCAGGATCGCCGGCTTGCCGGCCGCCAGGGTGGGCTTGTAGACGTAGAACTCGTCGGGATTGACCGCGCCCTGCACGACCATTTCGCCCAGGCCGAAGCTCGAGGTGACGAACACCACGTCGCGGAAACCGGATTCGGTGTCGAGCGTGAACAGCACGCCGGCGGCGCCGACGCCGGAGCGCACCATCAACTGCACGCCGGCCGACAGGAACACGTCCTCGTGCTTGAAGCCGTGGTGCACGCGATAGGCGATGGCGCGGTCGTTGTACAGGCTGGCGAAGACTTCCTTGACCTTGTGCACGACGTCGTCGGCGCCGGTCACGTTGAGGAAGGTCTCCTGCTGGCCGGCGAAGCTGGCGTCGGGCAGGTCTTCGGCGGTGGCCGAGGAGCGCACCGCTACCGCGACGTCACCGCCGCCGTTCTCGGCGCACAGTTGCGCATAGGCGTCACGGATCGCCTGGTCCAGCTCCGGCTGCAGCGGCGCATCGGTGACCCAGCCGCGGATTTCCTTGCCGGCCACGGTCAGCGCGCCGACATCTTCCACGTCCAGCGTCGCCAGCTTGTCGAAGATGCGCTGATAGAGATTGTTGTGGGCGACGAACGCCTTGAACGCTTCGGCGGTGGTGGCGAAGCCGCCCGGTACCGAGACTCCCAAACCTGCCAGGTTGCCGATCATTTCGCCAAGGGAGGAGTTCTTGCCACCGACACGGGCCAGGTCGGTCAGGCGCAACTCGTGCAACCAAAGGATGTTCTCGTTCAAGCGCGATGCTCCGTAGGGCCATCGCCCGAAGCGGGCAGAGTGGCCGCGTCCGTGGGGGAAGAAGCCGATATCATGCAGTGCGCACCCGAGCCGGCACAAGCGCGGCCGGGCGCATCCGTTGGGTTTCAGCAAGGAGAATCCAGGCAATGTCGACGATCCGACCGGTGTTCTACGTCTCCGATGGAACCGGTATCACCGCTGAAACCATTGGGCATAGCCTGCTCACCCAGTTCAGCGGTTTCAGCTTTGTCACCGACCGTATGTCGTTCGTAGACGAGCCGGAAAAAGCGCGCGAGGCGGCGCAGCGCATCCATGCCGCCGGCGAGAGGTATCAGGTGCGGCCGATCGTGGTCAACTCCTGCGTCGATCCGCAACTGAGCATGCTGCTGTCGGAGAGCGGCGCCTTGATGCTGGACGTGTTCGCGCCGTTCATCGAGCCGCTGGAGCGCGAATTGAACGCGCCGCGGCATTCGCGGGTGGGGCAGGCGCACGGCCTGGTCGATTTCGAGACCTACCACCGCCGCATCAACGCGATGAACTTCGCGCTGACCCACGACGACGGCATCGCGATCAACTACGACGAGGCCGACCTGATCCTGGTCGCCGTTTCGCGCGCCGGCAAGACGCCGACCTGCATCTACCTGGCGCTGCACTATGGCGTACGCGCGGCCAACTATCCGTTGACCGAGGAGGATCTGGAGCACGATCGGCTGCCGCCGCGGCTGCGGCCGTACCGCAACAAGCTGTTCGGGCTGACCATCGATCCGGACCGGCTGCAGCAGATCCGCCAGGAACGGCGGCCGAATTCGCGCTATTCCAACCTGGAGACGTGCCGACGCGAGGTGTCCGCGGCCGAGACCATGTTCAGGATGGAGCGGATTCCGACCCTGAGCACCACGCATACCTCGATCGAGGAGATTTCCAGCAAGGTGCTGGCGACGCTGGGGCTGCAGCGCGAGATGTTCTGAACGCTACAGGACGGATCGGGCCGACTCCGTGGAATCGGCCTATCGGCGAGACGGTCGCGCCACCGTGCCCAGACTTCCAAGGTAGGCCGGCGCGGGCGATCCGTCAATGCTGCCGCGCCGGCGTTGCAGCGTGTAGCATCGGTGCCATGCAGCACGCCCTGACCCGTAGCGAACGCATCCCCCGGCTGAGCCGATTCGGCTGGTTGATGGGCCTGTACGCCGAGAACTTCGTGCACCTGAACCGCCTGTTCGTGCCCTCGGACTTGGCCGTGGGCAGCTACCTGTCCTCGATTGGCGACGGCCTGGACCTGCGCCTGGACGTGATCGAGCACCACCGCTACACGGTGGAACTGCGCCTCACCTACGACCTGTGCGATCCGCTCACCGGCGAGCCGGACCCCTCGGCCTACGTGCGCCTGTACCGCGACGCGCGCCAGGCCGAGACCACGCATTGCTACGTCGGCCGCCGCTGGCAGGACGTGATGGGGCTGTATCCGCCGCCGGCGGAACTGATCAGCCACCGCATGCGTATGAACACCTTCCTCAGCAAGTGGCTGGAATACCTGGCCGAGCGTGGCCACGGCGTGGCCACGCTGAAGCCGGCCGGGCCGTTGCGGCGCCCAGCCGAGGACGCGGCGACGCCCGCGCCCTGATCGTTGGCCCTGGCGGATGCGGCATACTGCGCGCCCGCCGACTCGCCCACCTGCCGCATGCCTTACACCCCGATCGTCGCCACGCTGGGCTACGTGCTGTCGCCCGACCGCTCCAAGGTGCTGCTGATCCATCGCAACGCCCGGCCCGGCGACCACCACCTGGGCAAGTACAACGGCCTGGGCGGCAAGGTCGAGGCGGACGAGGACGTGCTGGACGGCATGCGCCGCGAAATCCGCGAAGAAGCAGGCATCGAATGCGACGCGCTGCAACTGCGCGGCACGATCAGCTGGCCCGGCTTCGGCAAGCACGGCGAGGACTGGCTGGGCTTTTTGTTCCTGATCAGCGCCTACCGCGGCGACCCCTTCACTGAGAACGCCGAGGGCACATTGGCCTGGGTGCCGGTGGCGGAGATGGAAACGCTGCCGCTATGGGAGGGCGACCGCCACTTCCTGCCGCTGGTGTTCGATGGCGATCCGCGTCCGTTCCACGGGGTGATGCCGTACCGCGACGGGCGCATGCTGTCGTGGCGCTATTCGCGGGTCTGAGCGGCTCGCATCTGCGCTGCGCTTGTCCACAGAGGCTGTGGATCGATGCTGCACAAGCCTGTGGGCAAGCATGGCAAGTCGCTGAAATCGCTGCCGGATTTTTGTGCCTGGCGAAAATTTCGCCAGTGCGCTCGGCGCTTCTCCACAGCGGGTGTGGATGAAATCGGCCAAAGTCTGTGGATAAGCGCGTCGCCACGTTGCAGCGCAGGGCTTGCCGCCTGGTTGGCGAAAAATTCGCCAACCAGGATTCACGTTGCTACCCAGGCTGCTGTTCCGTCAGGTGCCGCGCCGCTACTGCGCGGTCCAGCCGCCGTCGATGGCGATGGTCTGCGCGGTGATGTTGCGTGCCGCCGGCGAGGCCAGGAACGCGACGCAGCCGGCTAGCTCGTCGTAGTCGATGAACACGCCCTTGGGCATCGGCTTGAGCATCACCTGCGCGATCACGTCGGCTTCGGAAATGCCGCGGGTGCGCGCCTGGTCGGCGATCTGCTTATCCACCAGCGGGGTTTTCAGGTAGCTGGGGCACAGCGTGTTGATGGTGATGTCGGTATCGGCAGTTTCCAGCGCCACGGCCTTGGAGAACCCGACCAGGCCGTGCTTGGCGGCGATGTAGGCGCTCTTGTACGGGCTGGCGACCAGCGAGTGGATGCTGCCGATGTTGACGATGCGGCCGAAGCCGCGCGCGCGCATGCCCGGCAGCACGGCCTGGGTCAGCCGCGCTACGCCGGTCAGCATCACCTCGATCAGCAGGCTCCACTTGGCCATCGGAAAGTCCTGCAGCGGCGCCACGTGCTGCAATCCGGCGTTGTTGACCAGCACGTCCACCGGTCGCGAAATCGCCGCCAGCGCCGCATTGATGCTGGCCTGGCTGGTCACGTCCAGCGCCACCGATTCGGCCAAGCCGCCGGCTTCGCGCAGCTGCGCGGCCACGGCGGCCGCGGCATCCGCATCCAGGTCGCTGACGACGATGTGGCGGCCGCCGGCGGCCAGTTCGCGGGCAATGCCGGCGCCGATGCCGCTGGCGGCGCCGGTGATCAGGACGGTCTGCATGCAAAGGCACCTGTCGGGGAAAGGGCGCAGCGTAGCAGCGTGGCGCGATGGCGCCGTGGCCGCGGTCCTCGCCAGTGCGGTGGCGCCACGCTACCCTGTGCCGGTCGCACCCTTCTCACCCCGGATCCGCCACGCTATGCCGATGAAACGCCACTTCTCGATGCTGCGCGAATTCCAGTTGGCCGACTGGTTCACCCTGGCCAATGCCTTCTGCGGCACAGGCGCGGTGTTCGCGTCGATGCGTTTCCTGCAGGAGGGCCGGCGCAGCGACCTGTTGGTTGGCATGGCGCTGATCCCGCTGGCGTTCGTGTTCGATGCGCTGGACGGGCGCGTGGCGCGCTGGCGCAAGTCCTCTTCCACGCTCGGCCGCGAGCTGGATTCGCTGGCCGACGTGATCTCCTTCGGCGTCGCCCCGGCGGCGCTGGCCTACGCCTGCGGCATGCAGGGCGGCTGGGACTGGCTGGTGCTGAGCTTCTTCGTGTGCTCCGGGGTCAGCCGCCTGGCGCGCTACAACGTCACCGCCGAGCAGCTGGCCGGCGACGGCGACAAGGTGCCGTATTTCGAAGGCACGCCGATCCCGAGCAGCCTGGCGCTGGTGATCGTGCTGGCGGTCGCCGCGCATCTGGGCCATCTCGGCGATGCGCTGTGGTGGGGCCAATGGCGGCTGGGGCCGTGGCTGCTGCACCCGCTGGTGCTGCTTTTCGCCCTGTCCGGTTCGCTGATGATCAGCAAGACCCTGCGCATTCCCAAGCCTTGAGCGTTGGCAGGTTGTTATCATCCCGGTTCGACCTGGGAGGGTGGCGATGAAGGCTAGCGGCGGCAGCGGTGCCGGCGATTTCGAAGCGTTGGCGCGGCAGTACTGGGGCGCGTGGAGCGACGCGCTGCGCCAGGGCGGCGGTGCGGGCGCGCAAGCGCCCGCCGATGGTGCCGGCCACGGTTCGTGGCGCGAGGCGATCGACACCTGGGCGCAATGGTTGCCGCGTGGCACCGGGACGCAGGCCGAGGATGCGGTGTCGCAGTTGCAGCAGCACGCCGGCGAGTGGTTCGGCGCGATGCAGCAGGTGGCCGCGCAGTTCGCCGGGCGCGATGCCAGCAGTGCCGACGTGGCCGAGGCCTGGAAGCAGCAGGTGCAGGGCCAGCGCGAGCAGATGCTGCAATGGCTGATCGGCACCGCGCGCGGCGCCGGCCAGCCCGGCATGGATCCCTGGCTGCAGCAGGCGGCGCACTGGCTGCAGGGCTGGCAGCGCGACAGCGGGCCGTGGCTGCAGATGCCGGGCTTCGGCCCAGGCCGTAACCACCACGCGCGCTGGCGCGCGCTGGCCAAGGCGCAGCAGGAGTACCAGGCGCAGCTGCAGGCCTACCTGGGCCAGCTGCAGGGCGCGATCGATCGCGCCTTCGGCGTGTTTGAGGCCAAGCTGCGCGAGCATGAGGATCCGGGTCGCCAGCTGACCAATGCGCGGGCGATGTTCGACTTGTGGATCGATGCCGCCGAAGAGGCCTACGCCGCGTCCGCGCTGTCGGAAGAATTCCGCGAGGTCTACGCCGGCTTCGCCAATGCGCAGATGCGCCTGCGCGCGCTGTTGCAACGCGAGACCGAGCAGCTGTGCGAGCAGTTGGGCTTGCCCACCCGCACTGAGCTGGATGCCGCGCATCGGCATATCGCCGACCTGGAGCGGCGGCTGCGCCGGTTGGAGCGGGGCGCGGCACCGGCCGCTGCGTCGGCGCCTTCCGAAACGACCGCGGGCGGCAAGGCGGCGCCGCGTTCGCCGTCGCGATCCAGACCGGCGGCCGCTGCGCCGTCTGAGGCGACGGCAACTGGCGCGAGGGCCAAGGCCGCTGCCAAGCCGTCCGGCGCGCGCGCCGCTTCCACGCCCAAGCCGCCGGCCAAGCCCAAGCCCGTCACGAAGCCCAAGCCTGCGGCGGTCAAGCCGGCGCGTGGCAAGTCGGGCGCGGCGCCGCGCCGGAGCCGCGCATGAAAGGGCCGTTGAGCTTCAGCAGCGACGACCTGCTGCAGGAAACCCTGGAACTGCAGCGCAAGCTCATGGAAGGGCTGCGCGTGCTGCCGGGGCTGGACGAGGTGCAGTACGGCGTCACCGAGCGGCAGGAAGTGTGGCGCGACGGCAAGGTGGTGCTGTACCGCTTCGTCGGCGAGCGGCCGCCCACTGCGAAGGTGCCGCTGCTGATCGTCTACGCGTTGGTCAACCGGCCGTACATGGTCGACCTGCAGGCCGACCGCTCGCTGGTCAAGGGCCTGCTGGCGCTGGGCGAGGACGTGTATGTGCTGGACTGGGGCTATCCCGACCGTTCCGAGCGCTACCTGACCCTGGAAGACTATCTGCTGCGCTACATCGACGGCGCGGTCGATCACCTGCGCGGCGCTGCCGGCGCGCCGATCAACGTGCTCGGCATCTGCCAGGGCGGCACCTTCTCGCTGTGCTATGCGGCGCTGCAGCCGCACAAGGTGCGCAACCTGGTGACGATGGTCACGCCGGTGGATTTCCATACGCCGGACAACATGCTGTCCAACTGGGCGCGGCAGGTGGACGTGGATCTGTTCGTGGACACGCTGGGCAACGTGCCGGCGGACCTGATGAACGCCAGCTACCTGATGCTCAAGCCGTTCCGGCTGAACCTGCAGAAATACGTGGGACTGCTGGACATCCTCGACGATCCGCGCGCGCTGGAAGACTTCCTGCGCATGGAAAAGTGGATCTTCGATTCGCCCGACCTGGCCGGCGAGACCTTCCGCGAATTCGTCAAGCAGTTCTACCAGGACAACGCGCTGGTGCATGGCCGCGCGCGCATCGGCGAGCACGCGGTGGACCTAGCCCAGGTGCGCATGCCGGTGCTCAACATCTACGCCGAACAGGACCACCTGGTGCCGCCGGACGCCTCGCGCGCGCTGCGCGGCCTGGTCGGCAGCGACGATTATGCCGAACTCAGTTTCCGCGGCGGCCACATCGGCATCTACGTGTCCGGCCGCGCGCAGCGCGAAGTGCCGGCGGCGCTGCACCGCTGGCTGGCCGAGCGCGATGGCGGCGCGTGAGCGCGTGACGCGGCGCGCTGCGTGCTTCCCGCGCCGACTCGGCGCGCGCTTGCTGGCGTTCGGCCTGGCCTGCGTCTGCACGGCTGCCGCCGCCGCGGCCGCGCCGGCGCCGGCGCCGGTGGCCGAGCGCGAAATCGGCGCGCTGCTGGCGGCCTTGCAGGCCTCGCCGTGCCGGTTCCAGCGCAACGGCAACTGGTATCCGGCGGCCGAGGCCAAGGCGCATCTGCAGCGCAAGTACGACTACCTGCGCAAGCGCGACCTGGCCGCCAGCGCCGAGCAATTCATCGCGCGCGGCGCCAGCCGCAGCAGTCGCAGTGGGACGGCCTACCGGGTAGCCTGTCCGGGCCAGCCCGAGCAGGACGCGGCGAGCTGGTTCGCGCAGCAACTGGCCGCGCTGCGCCATCACGCCGTGTCGGCGGCGCCGCGCCCAGACTAGCCGCGCCTTCGCCGCAGGAGCCGCCGCCATGTCCCAGCCCAGCCGCACCCTGTCGCGCTCGCTCGACGACCGCATGCTCGCCGGCGTGATCGGCGGCATCGCGCACCGCTTCGGCTGGAGCGCGACCCTGCTGCGGGTGGTGTACGTGGTCGGCTCGATCGCCTCGGCCGCGTTCCCCGGCATCCTGGTGTACCTGATCCTGTGGCTGCTGATCCCCGACGACGCCGATTGACGCGGCCTGCACTGGGCGCGCTGCGCCTGGCCGGTTTCGCACTGGGCGCGCTGTGGACGTCGCCCAATACGCTGCTCGGCCTGATCGCCGGCTTCGCCGCCATGCCCTTCGGCGCGCGCGCGTACGTCAGCCGGCGCGAGCTGGCGCTGGTGTTCGACCGCTTTCCGTGGGGGCCGCGCGGCGCGTTGACGCTGGGAAACGTGATCCTGGTCAGTGCCGACGACCTGGACGTGGCGTGCGCCACCTACGAACATGCCGCCGGCCGCTGCCGGCACCCGAACGTGCGCCTGGGCGACCACGAGCGTGCCCACGTGCTGCAATACTTGCTGCTCGGCCCCTTGTTCCTGCCGGTGTACTTCGCCTGCGGCGGGGTCGGCGTGGGCAACCGGTTGGAGCGCGCCGCCGACCGCTATGCCTTGCACGGCCACGGCTGGTGGCCATGGCGGCGCTGACGCTCAGTCCAGCCGGGCGAAACCGAACAATTGCTTCAGCGGATGCGCGCGGCGCTCGATCTGCGCGCGCAGCAGCCCGGCGCCGAGCATGCTGTAGGTGATGCCGTTGCCGCCGTAGGCCATGGCGAACTGCATGCGCGGCCCGTGCTGCGGGTGCGGGCCGAAGAACGGCAGACCGTCGGCGGTCTCGGCGAAGGTGCCGGCCCAGGCGAAGGTCGGCTGCACTTCAAGGCCCGGCAGCGCCTTGGCGATCTTGCGGCACAGCTTACGCGCCTTGGCGTCCACCCGCGCATCGCGGCGCGCGGGAATATCCATGCTGTCGTCCTCGCCGCCGGCGACGATGCGGCCATTGCCGGTGCTGCGCAGATACAGGTAGGGGCGCGCGCTTTCCCACACCATGGTGTCCTTCAGTGCGCCGAGCTGGGCGTCGTCCAGCGGATCGCTGACGAAGGCGTAGCTGCTGCGGTTCCTGGCCACGCGCTGGTCCAGCCAACCCTGGCTGGCATAGCCGGCGGCCATCACCACATGGCCGGCGCGTACCTGCGCGCCTCGCTCGGTGCGCAGGATGGCGCCGCGGCCGTTCACCTGGATATCGGTGATGCGGGTGCGGTCGTAGACGCCTGCACCGCGCTTGAGCGCGCGACCGAGCAGGCGATAGGTCAGGCGATAGGGATCCACGCGTGCGGCCTGGTGGCTGAGGATCGCGCCATACGCCTCGACCCCGTAGGCGCTGCGCAAGGCCTGCGCATCCAGCCATTCCACGTCCAGCCCGTGGCGCGCGCGCAGTTGCAGTTCGTGCTGCAGCACGCGGACGTGGCGACGGCGGCTGGCGTAGTAGAGGCTGTCGTTCCAGCCGAAATCGACGTCGCGCAGCGGCCGCACCAGCGCACGCAACTGCTCCAGCGCCTGCGCGCAGGAACGGTAGGCGAGGGCGGCGGCGTCTTCGCCGTAGCGCTTGGCCAGATCGAGCATGTGCGTGTCGATCTCGTATTGCAGCAGCGCGGTGCTGGCCGAGGTGCTGCCCCAGCCGATGTCGCGTTGCTCCAGCACCGCCACGTCGTGGCCATGCGCGATCAGTTCGTCAGCGATCAAGGCCGCGGTGATGCCGCCGCCGACGATCGCCACATCGCAGCGCAGGTCACTGTGCAATTGCGGAAAGCTCTGCATCAGGCCGTTGCGCACCGACCAGAAAGGATAGCCGCTCTTGAGATCCATGCCTGTTCGCTGCAATGGGAAGTGCGCGACTAAGGCGCACCGCCGGTTAAGCCGGCGTGAGATGCGGGCAGGCCCTGTGCTGGCGACAGCCGCGATTAACCCGCGTGCAGACATCCGTCACGATGCGCTGTGTAGGCTGCTCGCCAGCTCTACCAATTCCCAGCAGAGGAAGCGTCATGTCGGTCGTTCTGTATATCGGTGGCAGCAAGGATGGCCAGAAGGGCGTGATGCCCTATGGCTTCAGCAAATCGATGAAAGAGACCGACGCCGGGCCGGAAATCTATGTCGAGCGCGTGCTGGCGCTGAGCGACCGCCGGGTCCGGATCATGGCGCTGGAATCGCTGCAGGACGAGATCGTGGCGGAGCGATTGCACCAGTATTATTCGCGTTGACGCCGGCATGCGGACCCCGGCGTGGCCGCCCGCCTAGGCGGGCCAGCAACGGTTCGCATCGATCTGCCTTCGAACATGCCCGCACCCGATACCCGCAAGGCCCCACGCGTCACCGTCCACGAAAGTACCACCACCGATCTGTCCGAGCACCGCAGCGATATCTTCTTCGCCGCCGTGGAAACCACACGCATGCCGATGATCGTCACCGATCCGCGCCAGGCGGACAATCCGATCGTGTTCGTCAACCGCGCGTTCCTGGAGATGACCGGCTACAGCAGCGAAGAGCTGCTCGGCAACAACTGCCGCTTCCTGCAAGGACCCGACACCGACCGCGACACCGTGGACAGCGTGCGCGAGGCGATCGCCGCGCGCAGCGAAGTGGCGGTGGAGATCCTCAACTACCGCAAGGAAGGTTCCAGTTTCTGGAACGCGTTGTTCATCTCGCCGGTCTACAACGAGCACGGCGAGCTGGTCTATTATTTCGGCTCGCAGCTGGACGTCAGCCGCCGCCGCGATACCGAGGACGCGTTGCGCCAGGCGCAGAAGATGGAGGCGCTGGGCCAGCTGACCGGCGGGATCGCGCACGACTTCAACAACCTGCTGCAGGTCATGTCCGGTTATCTGGAATTGATCGAGCATGGCCTGGAGCGCGAGCCGCTGGATCCGGCCCGGCTGCGCAAGAGCGTGGAGCGCGCGCGCGACGCCTCCGGCCAGGCCGCGCGGCTGACCCAGCAACTGCTGGCCTTCGCCCGCAAGCAGAAGCTGGAAGGGCGCGTGCTCAATCTCAACGCGCTGGTCGCCGGCATGAGCGACGTGGCTGAGCGCACCCTGGGCGACGGCATCGCGTTTTCGCTGGACCTGGCGGCCGACCTGCGCAACTGCCGGATCGATCCGACCCAGGCCGAAGTGGCGCTGTTGAACATCCTGATCAACGCGCGCGATGCGATGGCCGAGCAGCCCGCGCGGCGCCTGGTGATCCAGACCCGCAACGTCTCGATCCGCGCTGACGAACCCACCACCTACGACAATCTGCTGCCCGGCCACTACGTCTGCGTGTCGGTCACCGACAACGGCAGCGGCATGCCGCCGGAGGTGTTGGCGCGGGTGCTGGATCCGTTCTTCACCACCAAGGAAGAAGGCAAGGGCACCGGCCTGGGCCTGTCGATGGTGTACGGCTTCGCCAAGCAGTCCGGCGGCGCGGTGCGGCTGTATTCGGAACACGGCCACGGCACCACGGTGCGGCTGTACTTCCCGATCGACGACAATATCGAGAACATGTCGCCGCGCGACTCGCGTGCGCGCCGCGCCTTCGACCGGCAGGGCGACGAGACGATCCTGATCGTGGAGGACCGGCCGGACATCGCCGAACTGGCGCGGTTGTTCCTGGAGGACCAGGGTTACGCCACCCACGTCGCGCACAACGCGCGCGAAGCGCTGGAACTGCTCGACAACGGACTGCAGGTGGACCTGTTGTATTCGGACCTGATCATGCCCGGCGGGCTCAACGGGGTGATGCTGGCGCGCGAGGCGCGGCGGCGCCGGCCCAAGATCAAGGTGCTGCTGACCACCGGCTATGCCGAGACGTCGATCGAGCGTACCGACGCCGGCGGCGCCGAGTTCGACGTGCTGTCCAAGCCCTACAACCGCCAGGAACTGACCCGCAAGGTGCGCACCGTGCTGGACGGTCCTACCGGGGTGAGCTGATCCTGCCGGGGCGGACGCTGGGGTGAGCAGACGCCGACAGGTCGGGGGAGCGCCTGTCAACGGGTTCCCGGATGGCGCCGACACTGCGAAAATAGCGGTCTTTCCGCAAGGCGGCTCCGGCCGGACGCAATGCACGACACTCAGCTCGCCCAGCAGATCGCCAACACTATCGCCGCCGAGATCGGCGCGCAGCCGGCGCAAGCCCGGGCCGCCATCGCCCTGCTCGACGAAGGCGCCAGCGTGCCGTTCATCGCGCGCTACCGCAAGGAAGTCACCGGCGGCCTCGACGATACCCAGCTGCGCAACCTGGAAACCCGCCTGACCTATCTGCGCGAGCTGGAAGACCGCCGCGCCGCGGTGCTAGCCAGCATCGACGAACAGGGCAAGCTCAGCGCCGAGTTGCGCGCGGAGATCGTCGCCGCCGATACCAAGTCGCGGCTGGAAGATCTCTATCTGCCATACAAGCCCAAGCGCCGCACGCGTGCGCAGATCGCGCGCGAGGCCGGCCTGGAGCCGCTGGCCGACGGCCTGTTGGCCGATCCGTCGCTGACGCCGGACAGTTTCGCCGCCGGCTTCGTCGATGCTGACAAGGGCGTGGCCGACGTCAAGGCGGCGCTGGAAGGCGCGCGCGCGATCCTGATGGAGCGCTGGGGCGAAGACGCGGCGCTGGTCGGCGAACTGCGCGCCTGGCTCGCCGAGGTCGGCGTGATCCGCGCGCGCGTGGCCGAAGGCAAGGAGCAGGAGGGCGCCAAGTACCGCGACTACTTCGACCACGCCGAAGCGCTGGGCAAGATTCCCTCGCACCGGCTGCTGGCGCTGTTCCGCGCGCGCCGCGAGGAAATCGTCTATCTGGAACTGGACCCGGGCAGCGACCCCGAGGCCGGCCATCAGTACGCCGAAGGCCGCGTCGCGCTGCGCGCCGGCATCGCCAACCAGGGCCGTCCCGGCGACCGCTGGTTGCTCGACGCGTGCCGTCTGACCTGGCGCGCCAAGCTGCACATGCACCTGTTTCTGGATCTCTTCAACCAGGCGCGCGAGAAGGCCGAAGCCGAGGCGATTGCGGTGTTCGGGGACAACCTGCAGGACCTGATGCTGGCCGCGCCGGCGGGCGCGCGGGTGACCCTGGGCCTGGATCCGGGCATCCGCACCGGCTGCAAGATCGCGGTGGTCGATGCCACCGGCAAGCTGCTCGCCACCGACACCATCTATCCGCACGAGCCGCGCAAGCAGTGGGACCAGTCGCTGCACACGCTCCGGCAGCTGTGCACGCAGCATGGCGTGGAGCTGATCGCGATCGGCAACGGCACCGCCAGCCGCGAGACCGACAAGCTCGCCGCCGACCTGATCAAGCAGAACCCGCAGCTGACGCTGGAAAAGATCGTGGTCAGCGAGGCCGGTGCGTCGGTGTATTCGGCGTCCGAATTCGCGGCCAGGGAGTTCCCGCAGCTGGACGTGTCGCTGCGCGGCGCGGTGTCGATCGCGCGGCGCCTGCAGGATCCGCTGGCCGAGCTGGTCAAGATCGAGCCGAAGGCGATCGGCGTGGGCCAGTACCAGCACGACGTGGACCAGTACCGCCTGGCACGGGCGCTGGATGCGCGGGTGGAGGACTGCGTCAACGCGGTCGGCGTCCACGTCAATACCGCCTCGGCGGCGCTGCTGTCCCGCGTGTCCGGGTTGTCGGCCAGCGTGGCCGAGAACATCGTCCGCCACCGCGACGACAACGGCCCGTTCAAGCGCCGCAAGGACCTGCTCAAGGTGCCGCGGCTGGGCGACAAGACCTTCGAGCAATGCGCCGGCTTCCTGCGCATCGCCGACGGCGACGAGCCGCTGGACGCCTCCTCGGTGCACCCGGAAGCGTATCCGGTGGTGGAGCGCATCGTCGGCGCCACCGGCAAGCCGATCAAGGCGCTGATCGGCGACGGCGGTTTCCTGCGCGCGCTCAAGCCGGACCAGTTCACCGACGAGAAATTCGGCGTGCCGACCGTGCGCGACATCCTGAAGGAACTGGAGAAGCCCGGCCGCGATCCGCGCCCGGAGTTCAAGGCCGCACGCTTCGCCGACGGGGTGGAGGACATCAAGGACCTCAAGCCGGGCATGGTGCTGGAAGGGGTGGTCAGCAACGTCGCCGCATTCGGCGCCTTCGTCGACATCGGCGTGCACCAGGACGGCCTGGTGCACATCTCGGCGTTGTCCGACAGCTACGTCAAGGATCCGCGCGACGTGGTCAAGGCCGGCGACATCGTCAAGGTCAAGGTGCTGGAAGTGGATGTGGCGCGCAAGCGCATCGCGCTGACCCGGCGCCTGGACGATGCGCCGCCAGCGGCATCGGTGCGTAGCGGCGAGCGCGATGGCAGCGCGCGTCCGGCGCCGGGCGCGCCGCGTCGCGAACGCGATGCGCGTGGCGGCAACGGCAAGCCGCGCACACCGGCGGCACCGCCGCTGAACAGCGCCCTGGCCGACGCGTTCGCCCGCGCCAAGCGCAACTGAGCGCACGCGTGCGTCGGCGCGGCCGCGGCATGCGGCCCGCGCCGGCCGGCTCACGCCGATTCGGCTTTCGCGTTCGAATCCGGTTCGGCGGCGATCTGCGGCTGGGTCAGCGACGCGGCCAGCGCGACCAGCTTGACCGGGTCCACCGGCTTGCCCAGGTGCGCATTGAAGCCGGCCTCCAGCGCTAGCGAGCGATCCTCGCCGCGCACGTACGCGGTCAGCGCGATCGCCGGGATGCGGCTGACCGCGCCGGCGCCGCGCGAGCGCACGCTGCGGATCAGGCTGTGCCCGTCGCGGCGCGGCATGCCCACGTCGCTGACCAGCAGGGCGTAGGGACGCTCGCGCAGCAGCGATTCGGCATCGTCGGCGGAGACCGCCGCCTCGGCCACGGCGCCGGCTTCCTGCAGAAAGCGTTGGGTGACCCCGCGCGAGTCCATGTCGTCGTCGACGACCAGCACGCGCACCCCGTTCAGGCGGATCCCGCCGCGTTGCAACGCGGCGGCGGCGATCGCCGTGCCATCGTTGCGCCGCGCCGGATCGATACCGTGCAGATCGTTGCGCGGCAGCAGCAGGGTGAAGGTCGCCCCCAGGCCGATGCCGTCGCTGCTGACCGACAGCTGGCCGCCGTGCATTTCCGCCAGTTGCTTGGCGATCGCCAGGCCCAGGCCGAGTCCGCCGGCGCTGCGCGTGCTGCTGGCGTCGGCCTGGCGGAAGCGGTCGAACACGTGCGGCAGGAACAACGGATCGATGCCGACGCCGCTGTCGCTGACGCTGATTCGCAGATGGGTCGTGCTGCTGTCCAGGGTCAGGGTGATCTTGCCCGCGCTGGGGGTGAACTTGATCGCGTTGCCGATCAGGTTGGTCAGCACCTGCTGCAGCCGCACCGCATCGCCGACATAGGGCAGAACCGGGCTGTCGGCGCAAGGCGTCAGCACGATGTCGATGCCTTTGCCCTCGGCGCCGGGCCGCGCCGCGTCGATCGCCTCGCCGACCAGCGCGCACAGATCCAGTTCGGCCGGGTCCAGGCGCACCTTGCCGGACAGGATCGCGCTCATGTCCAGCAGGTCGTCGATGATCTGCGCCTGCGCATGGGCGCTGCGCTCGATCACCTCCAAACCCCTGACCAAGTCCTTCTCGCGCACCGCATCGCCCTGCATCAGCCGCGACCAGCCCAGGATCGCGTTCAGCGGCGTGCGCAGTTCGTGGCTCAGCGTGGCCAGGAATTCGTCCTTCATGCGGCTGGCGCGCTCGGCCTCGCCGCGCGCGCTCTGCTCGGCGGCGAGCAGCTGCTGCAGGCGTTGGTCGGTCTCGCGGCGTTCGATCACGATGCCGGCCAGGTGCGATGCTGAGCGCGCCAGGTCCTGCTCATACATGGTCGGGTAGTGCACGAACGGGTAGTACAGCGCGACCACGCCCAGCACCTGGCCGTCGCTGGCCAGGATCGGCGTGGAGCAGCAGGCCACGATGTCCGCTGCAGTGGCCGCGACCAGGTACTCCTGCCAGTACGGATCCACGCGCACGTCGCTGCACAGCACCTGCCGGCGCAGGAACGCGGCACGGCCACAGCAGCCGCTGCGTTCGCCGATCGGCAGGCGTTGCATGCTCTTGCGGAACCCGGCGGGCATGCTCGGCGCGGCGCCCTCCAGCAGGCACTGGCGGTGTTCGTCGACCAGCATGATGGTGCAGCGCAGGCCCACGTCGCTCTGCGCCTCGATGCCGCGCGCGATCGATTCGAGCACCGCGCTCAACGGCTTGCCGGTGGTGATCATTTCCAGCGCCGCGCGTTCGGCGGCGGTGGCGTTCTCGATGCGCTTGCGCTCGGCGATATCCAGCACCGAGCCGATGAAGCCGAGGAACTGGCCGGAGGAACTGAAGCGCGGCGAGGCGGTGTCCACGCACCAGCGGTGCTCGCCGTCGTGGCGGCGCAACCGGTATTCGATGGTGAACGCGCGCCGATCGGCGGCGGCACGGGCCACTGTACGCCCGACCGCGGCGGCGTCGTCGGGATGGATCTTCTCCATCCAGCCCGAGCCCAATGCCTCTTGTTCGGTCTGCCCGGTGAACAGGTACCACTGGCGGCTGACGTATTCGCAATCGCCGTCGGCATTGGCCATCCAGATCAGCACCGGCGCGTTGTCGCACAGGTTGCGGAAGCGCAGCTCGCTTTCCTGCAGCCGCTGCTCGACCACGCGGCGATCGTGGATGTCGGTATTGGTGCCGATCCAGCGCACGATCCTGCCATCGCCATCGCGGATCGGAAGCGCGCGGCCCAGATGCCAGCGATAGCTGCCGTCGTGGCGCCGCAACGGATACTCGATCTCGTAGCCCTGGCCACTGCGCACGGCTTGCGGCCAGGCCTGCATGGCCCGCGCCAAGCCATCGTCGGTGTGCACTTTGCGCCAGCTGTCGTAGCCGCATTCGCCGGCCGGCAGGCCGGTGTACTCGTACCAGCGCCGGTTGAAGTAATCGATCTCGCCGTCGGCGGTGGCGGTGAACACGATCTGCGGCATCGCGTCGGCCAGCTCGCGCAGGCGCGCCTCGCTGCGCGCCAGGTCCGCTTGCGCGCTGGCACGCTCCATCGACTCCCAGCAGCGCGCTGCCACCAGCCGTACCAGTTCGATCTCCGCCGAGGTCCACACCCGCGGCTGCAACTGGTGCACGCCGATCGCGGCGACCAGGCGGCCGGCCTTGTGCAGCGGCGCGCTCAGCAACGCGCGGGTGCCCATGCGCCGGTAGCCGGGGTCGTCGAAGCGCATCGGCGGCACGTGCGCCTCGGTGTCCTGCACCACCCACGGCCGGTTCTCGCGCATGCACTCCAGCAGGTCGCTGCCGAAATCGCTGAAGCGGAAGCGGCCGGTCACGTGCGCGGTGCGGTCGACGTAGTCGGCGCGGATCTCGAACGCGTCCTCGTCGGCATCGACGATCGCATACGCGCAGCGGCTGGCATGCAGGTGCCGGCCGAGCAGGACGGCGCCGGTCTCGCAGATGGCCTCGGCGCTGTCCAGGTTCTGCAGCGCGTCCTCGAGCATCAGCAGGAAGCTGTCGTGGGCCTGCGCGCGGGTCTGCTCGGTGCGGTCGATGCCGTGCACCAGTACGCCGGTGACTTTGCCTTCGGCGTCGCGCATCGGCTGGTACACGCATTCCAGCGTGGTCTCGGAAACCGCTTCGTGCGGCGTGCGGCGCAGGTTGAAGGTCATCGACTCGCCAGTGAATGGCAGGCCGCTGGCGCGCACGTTGTCGAGCAGGCTGATGAAACCCTGCTGCTGGATCTCCGGGATCGCCTCGGCCAATGGCTTGCCGACCACTTCGCGCGGCCCGACCAGTTGCTGGTAGTGCTGGTTGACGCTTTCGACCACGTAGTTCGGGCCGCGCAGGATCGCCAGCGCCGCCGGCGACTGCTCGAACGCGTCGGCCATCTGCATGCGTTGCGCGTCCAGCGCCCGCAGCAATACGTCGCGCTCGCGTTCCAGCTTGATCTGCGCGGTGTCCTCGGTGCACACGCACAGCACGCCGCCGATGCCGCCGCGGTCGTCGAAGATCGGGCTGTAGGAAAAAGTGAAATACACCTCTTCGCTGTAGCCGTTGCGCAACATCACGAACGGCACATGCTCGTTCCAGGTCGACTCGCCGGTCGCCAGCACGTGCTCGGCCTGGCTGGCGACCGCCGGCCACACATCGGGCCACACCTCGGCCACCTCGCGTCCGAACGCGAACGGGTGGCGCATCCCCAGGATCGGGATGTAGGCGTCGTTGTAGAAATTGATCATCCGCGGGCCCCAGCGGATCACCATCGGGAAGCGCGAACTCAGGCAGAGCGACAGCGCCGAGCGCAGGCTCTGCGGCCAGTCCTGGATCGGCCCCAGCGCGTGGCCTGACCAATCGGTGGCGCGCAACAACTCCCCCGTGGCGCTGTTGGCGGGCAGCCAGACAGGAGGGGGCGAGCAGGCGTTAGCGTTGATGGCGATGTCCCTCGAATCGATCCCTGCGGGGCAGGCTCCCGATCCGGGATTGTCAAGGTCGCGCGGTCATCTTGGCGTGAGCATCGACCAGTGCCTTGATCAGCTGTTCCGACAGGTAGGGCTTGGTCAACACCACGCCGGCAGCGAAGCCGGTGGGGAGCGACTCGGCGGCGACGCCGGTGGCCAGCACATAGGGGATGTCATGCTCGGTGAGGGCGTGCGCAACCGGCTCGCTGGTCTCCCCAGCGGCCAGGCGGAAGTCGAGTACCGCCCGGTCCGGCCGTTCCTGCTCGATCAACGCAAGCGCCTGGCGCACCGACTCGGCAGGGCCGATCACCTCGGCCCCGGCTTGGGCCAGCTGCAGTTCCAGCAGTGTGGCGTTCATTTCGTCGTTCTCGACCACCAGGATACGCAGGCCCCGCAATGCCGACATCGCTTGCTCGTTAAGGTTTGAGTAATGGAAATTATAGCGGTAGCCACGCTGGCCCTGGTTGGATCGCGATCCCAACGAAGATGAAGGGTTTACCCCTGTCGCAGGCGGTTGCTGTCGGCTATACTTCGCGGCCGCGCCGAAGTGGCGGAATCGGTAGACGCAGCGGACTCAAAATCCGCCGCCCTTAAAAGCGTGTGGGTTCGAGTCCCACCTTCGGCACCAGGACCTACGGCAGCTTCGGCTGCCGTTTGTTTTTTGCGCGATCGGTCCTGGATGTTCTGCACCGACCTGCCACCGCGCTGCGCCGCCTGGGCCGCGGCGACCGCATCGACACGACGGCTTCTGCTAGGGGGCGCAGGTTGTCCGTGCATGGTGGAGGCGAGCAGGGCATCTATCCGCTCCTTGCCGAGACGGAGCGTGGACCCGGGTTGGCAGCATCGCCTAGGCCCATGGCGTCGCGTACGCGAACTCCCGCGCCAAACCGATACGAAGTTCGCTTGGCTTATCTATAGGCGCCGATGTGCGATGCGGTGCTTCGTTGTCGGCCCGGCTGTCTGGCCAGGCACACCAACACTGCCTAGCTTCTGGCGATCCAATGCGATCGAAGGGGAATGCGTCGATGCGATCGACGCATGCGCTCTGCGCTTGCGACAGCCGATCGCCGAAATCGCACGCTTCGCCGCGTTAAAAAAACTTCAAAAAACGCTTGCGCATACAGGGCGCCATCGCTAATATTCCGCTCCTAGCAGCACACGTGGGGCCATAGCTCAGCTGGGAGAGCGCTTGCATGGCATGCAAGAGGTCGCCGGTTCGATCCCGGCTGGCTCCACCAACTTTTTCGGGCACTAGGCCTGTCCGCAAAAGCTACATCGTTATCAGCGTCCCCATCGTCTAGAGGCCTAGGACATCACCCTTTCACGGTGGCGACCGGGGTTCGAATCCCCGTGGGGACGCCATTTTCTTTGCAAGAAACCTGAAGTCCGGCGATGCCGGACTTTTTTTGTGCGGGATTTGTACATTCCACAGGAATCGGGTAAGATTCCGTCCCTGCCAGTGCACGTGGGGCCATAGCTCAGCTGGGAGAGCGCTTGCATGGCATGCAAGAGGTCGCCGGTTCGATCCCGGCTGGCTCCACCAACTTTTTCGGACACTAGGCCTGTCCGCAAAGCGGCAACAGCATCAGCGTCCCCATCGTCTAGAGGCCTAGGACATCACCCTTTCACGGTGGCGACCGGGGTTCGAATCCCCGTGGGGACGCCATTTCATACCAAGACACCCGGCACGTCCGGGTGTTTTTTGTCCGCGTTTTGCGTGCGCCGCTTGGACGACTTGGGTTGCGAGCGCCGAGTCGCCGTTGTTGCCGGTCACGCGCTCGCCTGCGCCATCGGCGTGGCGCTGTGGCCGCTGCGTAGCGAGGACAACAGGTCGTACAGCATTGGGATCACGCCCAGCGTGCCCACCGTGCCCAGCGCCAGGCCGCCGATCATGGTGATCGCCATGCCGGTCCACAGCGGGCCGGCGAACAGCATCAATGGGATCAGTCCGACGATGCAGGTCAGCTTGGTCATCACGATCGGGCGCAGGCGCTTGAGCGCCGCGGCGATCACCGCCTCGTGCCGGCCAAGGCCATCGGCCAGTTCGGCATCGATGCGCTCCAGCAGCAGTACCGCGTTGTTGACGATGATGCCGGCCAGCGCGAGCAGGCCGAAGGTGACCATGAAGCCGAACGGGTAGCCGGTGACGAGCAGCGCCAGCGCCGCACCGATCAGCACGAACGGAACGCTGGCGACAACGATGAACAGCTTGCGGAACGAGTTGAATTGCCAGATGAACAACAGCAGGATCGCGCCCAGCGCATGCGGCATGTATTGCAGCAAGGCCTGGTTGGCTTCGGCCGAATCCTCCAGCTCGCCGCCCATCTCGATGCGATAGCCCGGCGGCAGGCGCAGCGCGGCGACCTTGCCGGCCAGGGCGGCGGCGACCTCGTCGGTGGTCATGCCTGGGTTGTGCCCGCTGACGGTGATGGCGCGGCTCAGGTTGCGGCGCTGGATCGCCGATGGTTCCGAAGACAGCGCAATCTCCGCGATCGCCCAGACATCGATGCCGCTGTAGCGCAGTTGCAGGGCCTGGGCGATGTCGTCGCTGTCGACACCGGCGCGGCGCGCCTTGACCTGATCGACGCGGACGTCGTAGCGGGGAAGGCGGATCTCCCAATCGTCGCTGACATCGATGGTACCGGGCAGCTGCCGCAGCGCCTGGGCGATGCCGGCGGCGATGCGGCGCAACTGCGCTTCGTCCGAACCGGCCGCCCGATAGATCGCCACGCCGGATTCGGTCGAGCCCATTGAGAAGCGCTTGGGCTCGGCGCGCACGACGGGATAGCCCTGGCGTATGTGCTGGCGGACGCGGGCGATGAGCGCGTCGAGGTCGGTGCCGGGGCGCATGCTGACGGTGAAGTAGGCGATGTTGGCGGCGGCCTGCGGCGGATTCAGGCCGAGCACGATGCGCGGTCCGCCGTCGGCAACGTAGCCGATGCTGTCCACGATCTCGGGATTGCGCTTGCGATCGGCCAGCCAGCGGCTGATCGACTGCACGGTGCGCAGGGTCTCGCGCGAATCGCTGCCCGGCTGCAGGGTGACCGGCATCTGGAACTGCAGGCGATCGGACTTGGGCATGAAGCTGTAGGGGATCGAACTCAGGATGGTCGTGGCTGCAGCCAACAGCAACAGCATGTATGCGGCTACCTGCATCGCAACTGCGCCTGGGCGAAGCCACGATCCAGGCGTTGGCCGAGGCGGGTATGCCGGTCGGCTTCACCGCCGCTGCGGCCATGGACCTTGCCTATGATGCCGATCGCGCTGGGCTTTCTTGGCCATGCCTGCGCAATCCCGCGCGGGCAGGGGCGCCGCGTCGGTGCGCGATACCGGCGGCAAGGCCGGCCCGTTCACGACGGATTTGGCGGTAAAGTTGCACTTGGCCGATGCAACCGGCCAACCTGGATTTCCATCATCGGACAAACGCATTGACTGCAAAGCGCCCAACCGGCCCGACCGGCAAGACCGGCAAGACCCCTTCACAGTGGCAGGCGATCGAGCGCGCCGCGGCGCAGGAGCTGCAGCGCCGCACCGGCGAGGCGCATGCGGCGATCCTCGCACTGCTTCAGCGCCATGCCCGGGATTTCAGCCCGCGGCAGATCGCGGGGCTGCAGCGACGCTTGCGCAAAGGGCGTTGAGCGATAGGCGAGGGCGCGCCACGCGATCGGCGCGGAAGCATCGCGCCATGGATGGAGCGTCGCGTCGCAGCGCTGCATCTCGGGCTTGCACCGCCAGCAGCCCCCTTGGCGCGGCATGGATCTGGATGGCGCTTCAGCCAGTGTCCCGCTGCACGCGCGCCCGGAACGCGCGCACATTGTCGCCGCGGATGCGACTTTCCTGTGTGCCCGTGATCGTGTCGATCTTGCTGTCCGAGCCGGTCACCGGCTTGGCCTCGACCGTCGTTTCCCGCTCGAACGCGTGCGATTTGTCGGTGTTGCGGTAGTACCGGTACAGGGTCCAGTACAACGCGCTCGCGCCGGCCGGGCCGGCCAGCAGCAACCAGAGTCCGCTGTCGTCGCTCATGAGCTGCCTACCAGGATCCACAGTGCGATGGCTTCGATGAAGGTGCCGGCGGTGAGCGCGGTCAGCAGCAGCTTCCACTGCTGCACCGGCACGCTGCCCATGGTTTCGCCGGTACGGCCGTTCACCGCGATGTAGTGCAGCATGCCGCCGTTGCGGCCGGGTTGGCGGTACGAGTACAGCCACACCGGTAGGTACATCGACACCCAGCGCGTGCCGTGGACCTCGAGCCGCTCCTGCTCCCAGCGCACGCCGCGGTCGTAGTGGCCGACCGAGTCTTCGATCTGGGCACGGGCGATGGACAGCAACTGGTCCTCCAGCCGCGGCCGCAGTTGCTCGACGTCGCGGTTGCGCTTTTCCGAGGTGAAGCCCGCCAGATACGACGCATTCCACTGCACTGCATTCTTGGTGTCGAACGGCAGGATCGTGTTGATGATGTTGTTGGTGTTGGCCTGGGTGTCCAGGTTGCCGCGCTCGGAAGACGATTCCAGCGGCAGGTCGTCTACGGTGAAATCCACGTGCCGCTGCACCTGGTATACGTCGGCGTCGTAGTACGTGGTCTTGTTCTTTTCCGTGCCGCGCGTGTACCTGCGCGTCTCGATCTCGCCCGTGCCGGCCACGCTGGCGCTGACGTTGCCATCGACGATCATGTAGGGCAGGTAGACGCCGACTACGTTATCGGGCGTGAACTGCTGCTTGAACGCCTTCAGCGCGAACAGGCGCCGCTTGTCCACGAACTGGCGGATGCGCGCGACCGCATCCTCCTTTTTGATGTGGAACGGCAGCACCGCGTCGGGCACCGCGCCGTTGGCGACCTGCTCGTTGACGCCGAACACGTGGCGGCACCAGTGGCAGCGTGCGGTCATCGTGCTCTCGGTGTTGACCGTGACCTCGGCGCCGCAGCCGCTGCACTTGAAGCTCATCAGGACGGCGGCGTCGGCGGCGATGTCGCGCGCACCCGAAGCGATGACCGTGCCGCGCAGCGCGTCGAGACCTTCGCCGAACCCGAATACCTCCTCGACCCGCGCGCCGTGCCATTCGTTGCGGCAGTACTGGCAGACCAGCAGGTCGGTGCCGAGCTTGGGGCGGATGTCGGTGGCACCGCATTTCGGGCAGCGGTTGAGGCCGTCCTTCAGCGCGTTGGCGGCGGTGTCGATGGCGAGCGGATCGGGCGCCCGCAGTTCGTCGCGGATCGGAGCGGGCAGGGTGGCCGGATCGAGCGGAAAACTGCCGGGCAGGGGCGGCACATCCTGCGGCGAGCCGGGGCCGCTCACCGCCGCCGCCGGCAATGGCGGCGGCGCGGCCGACCGCGGTGGCAACGGCGGGGGGATCGGCGGCAACGGCGGCGGGGTGCTGGGGTCGGACATGATCGCGGCGTCCGGCGGCTTACAAGCCCAGCGCCTTGGCCTTGGCCGCGTCGTAGTCGCTTTGGGTGATCAGGCCGAGGTCCAGCATCTCCTTGGCCTTCTTCAGCTTGGCGACCGCGTCGTCGGCGGCCGGCGCGGCGGGCGCGACCGGCTGCTGCAGACTGCCCACGCAGCCGACCATGCCCGTGGCCATGCCGACCCCGACCAGACCCGCGGCGCCGCCATGCTCGCCCGCCGACTGGATGCCCTGGGCGACGCTCGCCTGCAGGTTGGAATTGCCGCGCGCACCGGCCAGCGCGTCGGCGCGTTGCACGGTCTTGAGCAGTTCGCGCGTGTTCGCGTCGTACTCGATCGAGACGATCGCGGTCTTGACGATGGCCAGGCCGCGCTCGGAGCGCCATTGGTACGCTTGCTCGACCGCAGCGGACAGGCTCGTGGCGAAGCCGAGCGAATCCTGCTGCAGCTTGGTGATGCGGTTGCCCTTGCCCGGGTCGTTGGTGTACAGGCTGAAGGCCGGCGCCAGCGAACCGATCACCTCGTTGAACACCTGGTTGGCGGCGGCGTTGTCGAGATCCGTGAAGTCGAACACCTGGCCCGGCTGCAGATAGCGCGCCGGCACGAAGTTTTTCACGAACAGGATCGGATCGACGATCTTCAGCGTATATGCGCCGCGCGTCACCGCGCCGACCTGGGTGCCGAGGAAACCGTCGTCCCAATAGATCTCGGACTGCGTGCCGAAGCGATTGTCGGGCAGCTCCTTCAGCGAGACGAAGAATGCGGCTTGCTGCGAACCCGGCTGGCCGCCGAACTTGAAGCGCTCCCAGCTCTGCCGGATGAGCGGCGCGACCAGGCCGTCGCCAGCGAAGATCGACTGCGCATTAGGATCCTCGGAGCGCCATTCGTAACCACCCGGCTCGGCGACGAAGCCGGTGATCGCACCGTCCTGGAGCAGCAGCAGCCCATAGCCTTCGGGCACCACGATCTTCGACCCGTTGCTGATGATGTTCGACGACGCGCCGGTGTTTGAGCCACGACCCGCATTGGTGCCGTGCGGCACCGCGGCGAACAGCGCAGCTGTCGCCGGCAGGCCGACCGGAACGGTGTAGAAGTCTTTCCACTGATCGGCGAGAACGCCGCCGACCGCACCCGCCAACGCCTGTACCAGGCCCATGACAACTCCGTTTGATGCGTGGACGGGCACCATGCCCATCGTGCTGACCGGACTATATCAGCAGTGGGCAGGGCGCGAAGGACGGCGCCGGCCTGGTCCCGGCGTGTCGCTGGCTTCGTGCCGAAGAAGCCAGCGCAGGAAGTGCACGCCGAAAGACAACACCCCGCAGGAGCGGGGCCTTGTTCGGCTTGCATGGTTTCAAGGCGCGGACTGGTGCAGCGCCGGTAGCAGCAGCCTTACGGCAGATTGCACTTGAGCTTGCCATCCACGTAATAGGGCTTGGGGACATCCGGGTTCTGGCTGGTCTTCTCGAACACCACCTCGAACGAGTCCAGATCCGGCGTGCCTTTGCGCGACGTGCAAGCATCCTGCAGCTTCTTCTTTACCGCGGCAATGCCGGCGTCGCGATTGGCCCCATCCGCACTGTTGGTCAAATTGACGACCTCCGCGGATGCCAGCGGGCTCAGGCCGAGCAGGCATCCGGCGAACACGAGTATGTGCAGCTTCTTCATAGAATCTCCTTTGCGATGTCGATGTCCGTTGGCGGCCGGCGACGTGCTCTGTACGTCACGGATATGCGTGAGGGCGTGGCAGGCGTGGTTCGGCGCGTCGGTAGCATAGGACGAGGAGGTTAAGGCTTCGTGGGGAGGAGAATCCGCTCCCTCGGCTTGGCCTGGATATCGAGCGCAAGCGGCGTCCACGTCGCGTTTCGATCTGCGCGACAGCCCGTTTTTCTGCACTGGGATGAAATAGTTTTTTGGCCTGCATGCACCCTATGTGACTTGCTCGGAGGATCTTGCACTTGGACATTGAGCGCCAACTTGGCGCTTGTTAGGGTGCATTGCCCGACTGTGCAACTGCCGCTTTGTGCGCAGATGCTCACGCTACAGGAGAGCTTATGAAAGAGAGCGATGGCAACAGCTACCCGTTGCGCACTGATGCAGCGCCTGCCAGCGAATCTGCCGGGATCGACAGGCGGCGCTTCCTCGGCCTGGGGTCGGCGGCCGTGGTGGCCGGGATCACGGGCCTGCCAGCGCGCGCGGCGGCGCCTGTGATCGGCGAGATGCGCGCCACCTGGGTCACCAGCGTGTTCAATCTCGACTGGCCAAGCGCGGCGTCTACCCGGATCGCCGACCCTGCCGAACGCGTGCGGGTTCAGCAGCAGGAGTTGCTGGACATCATCGAGCAGGCGACGGCGCTGCATTTGAACACGCTGGTCTTTCAGGTCAAGCCCTGTGCCGATGCGCTGTATCGTTCGCGCATCCTGCCGTGGTCGTCAGTCTTGACCGGCGTGCTCGGACAAGACCCCGGCTTTGACCCGCTTGCCTTTCTGCTTGCGCACGCGCACGCGCGCGGCCTGAAGGTTCATGCCTGGCTCAATCCGTACCGGGTGTCGACCGGCCTGGATCAGTCCACGCTGGACGCGCTCACCACGGTATCGCCCGATTCGCCTGCGAGTGTGTATGTGCGCCACCCCGACTGGGTCGGCGTTGCGGCAAACCGGTTAACCCTTGATCCAGGAATCCCGGCCGTGCGCCGCTGGATCTGCGAGGTGGTGGCGGAACTGGTGATCTGCTATCGCGTGGACGGCGTGCAGTTCGATGACTACTTCTATACAGAATCCCTGCAATCGCCACTCGACGACACACAAACCTACGCAACGTATGGAGCGGGATTCGCCGACAAAGGCGATTGGCGCCGCAACAATACCTATCGATTGATGCGCGATGTGGCCAGAACCATCCGCGTGATCAGGCCCGGCGTGGCCTTCGGCGTCAGCCCGGCCGGCGTATGGCGCAACCATCAGGACGATCCACTTGGATCGGACACCGAGGCGGGCGCTCCCGCGTTCGATAGCGCGTACGCCGATACACGTCGTTGGGTCCGCGAAGAGATCGTCGACTACATCGTGCCGCAGATCTACTGGCCGCTTGCACGCACGGCGGTGCGCTACGACACGATCGCCCGCTGGTGGGCCGAGACCGTGCGCGGCTATCGCGTGCAGTTGTATATCGGCATGGCCTTGTACAAGGTCGGCATCGCCAATCCGCTGGAGCCGGATTGGACCGTGGAGGGCGGGGTGCCGGAGATCGCCAGGCAATTGGACGTGAATGCATCGTTGCCGCAAGTGCACGGATGCATGTTGTTTCGCCAAGGCTTCCTGGCTGCTCCACAGACCCAGCAGGTAGTGGAGTATCTGAGGCTGCGTTGGCAAGCGCCTTAGCCCAGTACGGAGAACATCTTGTCTGTTGCTGCAACTCAGGGAACGGGGCGCGGCGCTGGGCGGTCGCGCCGCCACATGAGGGTCGGTAGGGATTTGTGTAAAAAACAGCCAAAAGTGAGCAAATCACCGTCAGAAAAGAATTTTTCACGAATTCCTGCCGACCCTCGAGATCGAAATCAGCAACCAATGCGCCAAGCTGATCGCAGCCCATCTGGTCCACTGAGCGTAGTACGCGAAACCCTTCGAGCAGCAGCGAAACCCAGATGACCCGGTGCGCAGCCGCAGCGCTAAATCAGAAAGTCCCGCATCGTGATGTCATCGCCCGACCATAGCCAGGACGAGATCGAGTCGCAGCTTCTCAGCACACCGCGCGGTCAAGGAGTCCACTACATCCACATTGATGACTTGACCAACCAAGAACGCGAGCAGATCCGCCACAGACGTTTCAGTTGATCGCCTTTGCAAGGTCTGCGACTGGTCTTGCCACCAACGGCCCAGCCGATGCGCTGGGCTTTTTGCTGGACAGGTCTACGCGATCAGGCGCGCTCATGTGCCACCAACAGCCGCGACGCTGGGGTGCTCGCTGGCGCGTATTGAGGGTCGGCTTCGGTTTATCCGCCATAGGCGAGCTGGGCCAGGTCATTGAAGATCCACTTCCTGCAGCAGTGGTATGCGTTGAGCGACCCGGCGATCAGGGGGTAACGATGTCGGCCCATCCCGGCGCCGATCGAGCTACGAGAGTACTTATGAGCAAGCGCAAGCTGCCGTACCTTCACGAACCAAACTCACTGCGCCAGGGCCAGTAGGCCTGGCACTTCGCGCGCGCGTTGGCGTAAAACGACGAGGCGGACGTTGTGACCGAGCCTGGAGAGCTCGACGCCCTCCTTTCGCATGTTATCCGCGTGCCGACAGCACCGCATGCGACAGGATCTCCAGGCCCTCGTGCAGCAACGCATCGGGCGTGGTCAATGGGGCCATGACTTTCAGCACCTCGCCGCGCGACCCTGCGGTTTCGATCAACAGTCCGTTGCGGAATGCGTGTGCGCTTGCGGAGGCAGCACGTTCGCGCGTGCGCAGATCGAGCCCCATGAACATGCCGCGTCCCTTGAGCCGTGCTTCCGGCACGTGCTCCGCCATGCGTGTCAGCGCCTGGGCCACGATCTGGCCACGCCTGTCGATCTGCGTGCAGAGCGCATCGTCTGTCCAGAATTTGCGAAGCGCCACGGTCGCGGTGAGCATGGCATGGTTGTTGCCGCGGAAGGTGCCGGTGTGTTCTCCGGGAAGCCAGCTGTCGTGCTCGGGAGCCACCAACAACAGCGAAAACGGCAAGCCGAGGCCTGACAATGATTGCGCATCGAACAGCTCACTGCCCGCACCGCGGACGAATAGTACGTCGAACGCGCGGCAATAGCTGCGCACATTGGATTCATGGTGCTGAAACAGTTGGCGAGGGTCGTTCATATCGGTCTCGATTCGTGACAGCAGCATCCCGCCCCAGCAAGGCCGGATGCGTCGATCCCGCATCCGTCCTGCCTGCCCGATGCTGAAGGCGAGCGACGTTGTGGGGCACGTCGCATCCACCAGCGGCCAACGGTTGCCGTACGCCGCGCCAGGCGCTGGCTGCCAAGCGGTGGATGTCGGCCTTTTTACGGCGATGCTCGGCCGGCATCTTGACTGGCCGTGACGCGCGTTTGTCTGCGGCGTAGCCGGTTGGCCTGCTGCGATGCATGGGTATGTGCGCCGTATTGTGGTCATCTGCGCGCGTTAGGCTCGCACGATGCAGACCCTGACCTGCCTGGACGATATTCAAGCCTTGGCGCGTAGCCGAGTGCCGCGCATGTTCTACGACTATGCGACCGCCGGTAGCTGGTCGCAATCGACAGTGCAGGCCAATCGCCGCGATTTCGATGCGCTTGCACTGCGCCAGCGTATCGGTTGCGATGTTTCGCTGCGCAGCACGGCCACGCTCATGCTCGGGCAGCCGGTGGCGATGCCGGTCGCGCTGGCGCCGACCGGACTGGCTGGCCTGATCCGCGCCGATGGCGAGATTCTCGGTGCGCGCGCGGCCGAGGCGTTTGGCGTGCCGTTCGTCTTGTCGACGATGAGCATCTGCTCGCTGGAGCAGGTCTGCGCAAGTGTGCGCCAGCCTTGCTGGTTTCAGCTCTATCCGCTGCGTGATCGGGGCATCGTCGCGGCGTTGATCGAGCGTGCCACCGTTGCCGGTTGCAGCACGTTGATGGTGACGATGGATGTGCCGTTCCTGGGCCAGCGCCATGCCGACCTTCGCAATGGGCTGAGCGTGCCACCTCGCTTGCGGCCTGCTGTGCTGCTGGATTTCCTCAGCCATCCGCGCTGGGCACTGGGAATGTTGCGCACGCGCCGCCGTTGCTTCGGCAATCTGCTTGAGTACGCGCCTGATCGAGGCGATCTGCAGACGCTTGCGGAGTGGACCGCTCGCCAGTTCGACGCCAGTCTGGGATGGGACGACCTGGCCTGGATCAGAAGCCGCTGGGGTGGGATGCTGGTGGTGAAGGGCGTGCTCGATGCGGAAGATGCGCGGCAGGCGTTGGCGGCCGGCGCCGACGCGTTGGTGGTCAGCAATCACGGAGGACGACAACTGGATGGGGCCGTTTCGAGTCTTCGCGCCCTGCCTGCGATCGCCGAGCTCGCTGCCGGCCGCGCCGAGGTCCACATGGACAGCGGCATCCGTTGTGGCCAGGACGTGCTCAAGGCGCTGGCGCTCGGGGCGTGCGGTACTTATATCGGCCGTGCGTGGCTGTATGGGCTCGGGGCGCTGGGCGAGCAGGGCGTGGCGCGGGTGTTGACGTTGATCCAGCGTGAACTGGAATTGACGATGGCCTTGTGCGGACGGACCCGGATCGCAGAGATCGCTCGCTCGGTCGTCCTGGATTGATTGCATTCGGCGCAGCGCTGTCAGCTGGTGGACGCCCAGGAACCGCGTCTTCACCACGGTAATGGAGATCGCTTGGCGGGTCTGCTCGCGTTGTGCCTGCGTTGCGCGAATGCGCATTACCGGGCAACGGGGGGCTCAGGGATCTATTACGGAAGGCTGGGCGCCAACTGGCGCAGGCCATTGTCCGCATGCAGTCGATGGCGCACGAATCGCGCGAACCGCGCGATGCCTTCGGCGATCCGGTCGGTCGCCACGTTGCTATAGGCAAGGCGTACTTGCTGGCGGCAACTGCCATCGATCGCGAAGAAGCACAGCGGCATCACCAGCACGCCGCATTCGCGCGCGCAACACGCGGCTTCTTCGGCGGCGAACACGAACGGCAGCGTGACCACCAGGAAGAAACCGCCTGCCGGAACGTTCCAATGGATCTGCGGGGTCATGTCGCCCAGTTCGTGCGCCAGGCATTCCAGCATGCGGTCGCGATTGCGCCGGTATAGGACACGCGGGGCCTCGATCAAGGCCGCCAGGCTGCCGCCGTGTTCGAGCAGCACGCCGCCGACGATGGCTTGGGTGACCTGACTGGTGTTGAGCGTTCCGAAACTCTTGCGCCGTATCAGCGCCTGGTGCATGGCGCCCGCCGCTGCCGCACTGCCGAATAGCGTCGGCGGCAGCAGCAGGAAGCCCACGCGCAGGCCTGGGCACAGCGTCTTGGAGTAGGTGCCCAGATAGATGACGCAACCATGGCTGTCCAATGCGCGCATCGTGGGTACGCGTTCTGCCTCGAACGCAAACAGCCCGTAGGGATTGTCTTCCAGGATGAGGATGCCGTGCGCGGCGCACAGCGCCATGATCGCTTCGCGCTGAGCGTATGGCAGTACCGTTCCGGTGGGGTTGTCGAAATCCGGCACCAGATAGAGCAGGCGTGCGCGCTGCCCGGCAGCGTTCAGTGCGGCCAGCGTCTCGGCCAGTGCCTCGGCGTCGGCGCGGCCGCCGCGATTGAACGCGGTAATGGCAATGCCGTGGCTGTCGGCGACTCCGGTGATGCCGATATAGGTAGGGTTGCGTACCAGCACAACATCGTTCGGCTGTCGGCACAATTCGGTGACGCACAAGTGCAGCGCTTCCTGGCAACCCGCCGTGATCAGCATGCGATCGGTGCTGGCCGGTACGCCTTCGTCCACGGCCAGCTGGGCCACCACCAGATCTTCAACGATGCCCTGGGTGGTTCCGTACTGCGCGATCAGATCTAGCGCACCTGCCTGGCTGATGGGGTGACGCTGCGCCAAGTGCGCGGCGAAGCGCGGGACAGCACGCATCCAGGCCTGTAGATCGAAGCAGCTGTCGGTTGGACGTCCTGAAACGAACGAGATGGCGTTGGGGTGTCGGGACGACACCTCGTTGAGAAAGTTCATCACCTTCAGACGATCGCCGGCCGCTTGGGAGGCGTTTGTGTTTGGCATCGGCTGGCTCATGAAGTGCGAGATGTTCGGTCAATAGGCGCCACTGCGCTCCAATTGCGCGAAGAGCTCGTTGACCGAGGCATCCTGAAAGCCGACTTCGCCGCTGCGCTCGATGAATTCGAAGCTCAGTCCAGTGACCTCGTCGCGTTTGGAGAAGGTCTGCCGCAGCCCCTGGCCTTCGATTACGTTGGTGTCGAAGGCCAGGCCGCGTTCGCGCAGGTGCTTGGCGGCCGCATGGGCATCGTCGACACGCAGCGCGATATGGGCGACGCCCACGCCGTGATTCTCGATCAGTCGCGACACCTGCGATTGCGGTTCGGTGCCTTGGCACAGCACGAACATGAGGTCGCCATGCTGCATCTCAGCCGAAAGCATGCCGGTTGTCTTGCCGCTGATGTGGCGTCGCCCGGTCAATACAAAGCCGAGTTGGTCGCGGAACAGCGTGATCGCTGCTTCAAGATCGTTGACCGCCAGTGCGATGTGATCGATCTTGTGGTAACGCGGCGCAGTATCGGGTTGTTGAATACTCTTGGTCATCGAACGCTCCGTATGTCATCGGGAAAGGCGCTGCGTTGCCGACGACAGTGGCATCTTGGCCAGCCCGTATGCGTTGACGTCGAAGCTGAGTCGTTCTGCATCGGCGCAGGCGTGGAGAAGAATTCAGGTGCATGCGGTGCTCAGAAGCAAGCATCCAGGATGATCCGCAATTAAGAAAAGGCTGTGACATGCAGGCGACCATGCGGTGAATCCGAAGCGGCGGTTCGCTATTTCCGTATGGATTAACGTTGGATTTATAAAAAATAATTCATCTTTATATATTTGCGAATGCCGTGGAATTCGTCGCATTTCCATTACATGACATCCGCATTCAAACCGAAAATTTAATTTGGATAAATTTCATTTCTACAAATCAATGACGAATTTTTACGAACCTGTCACGAAAAGGACGCAGTGCCTGCCTAGCATGCCGGCGCCACAACCTGATTCCTGAGGGCCGGATGGAATGAATAAGTCACACCGAGCACAAATGGAAATTTCACGTTGCGCACCGGATGTGCAGTCTGCGTCATCGTTGGATATAGTGAATGCGTTTTCCACCTCGCACGTTCACCCTGGCGAGCGTGTGCTGCGCTGGCTCGAGTGGATGGCACGCTCGGTCGGTGCGGATGTTGACGACACGCCCGGGCGGCACACGTTTTCCTTCGATGCCGCGCAATCGGCGTTCCAGGGTTCCGTCACCCGATTACGCCTGGGCGCCTTGCATGTTTCCAAGGTGTCGGCCAGCGGACACGCGCTGGAATTCACGTTCGGCGGCAATGCCGAACGTCATCCCCGCATCCTGATCGCGCTGCAATCAAAGGGCACCAGCGAGTTCGTGCACGATGGCGTGCCGTTGCGGTTGCGGGCCGGCGAGATGGTGGTGCTGCCGATCCAGCGCGCGTTGCGCATCGTCAATCAATCCAGTGTCGAACAACATTTCATCTGGTTCGAGAAGCCGCGGCATGCGATCAGGATGATGGATGGCGTCGTCTCACATCGGCGTTGTAGGCCGGCGCCGATGCAGCGTCTGGCATGCAGTTTCGTCGAACGCCTATTCAATGAGCCAGATCTTTGCAATCCGGAGAGCGGGCAATTCTTTGCGCAGGCGATGATCAAACTGCTGGAGCTGGCGTTCAAGGAGGCCGCCGTGGCGAAGCCTCAGGCGGAACCCAACCGGCCCTCGCGCGAGATGGTGTTGCAGTTCGTCGAGCGCAATCTGCGTGACCCGAAGCTGTCTCCGGACACCATCTCGCGTGCGCTCGGGTGGAGCAAGCGCACGGTTTACCGCGCATTCAAGGGCGGCAACGGCGAGAGTTTGAACGGTTACCTGTGGCGGCGGCGAATCGAACAATGTGCGCAGGAGCTGCGTGGTTCCAGTAATTTGAGTATTACGGGAATCGCCTATTCTTTCGGTTTCAGCAGTTGCCCGCATTTCAGTCGTCTATTCAAGCAGCAAATGGGGGCGTCGCCGCTGCGGTATCGCCGTGGCGATTATTGATCGGCGCACGAATCACGGTCGATAGCGAATAAAGCTGCTCACGACCAGATTGCCCGATGCGCAATCTGGTCGCGAGCAGCGACCGTTGCGTGGCCGCCACATTCCGCAAGTGCGCATTGTTCGGGCCGGCATTGCACTAGTTCGACGTCGCGGCATACCAGGTGCATCCTGCGGCCGCGTTGACGGAAAGCGCGTGGGGCAGGCGTTGCCGTCGAGCTGGGCTGCGCTTAACGGCGGACACGGGCGTACGCGGATCGAACCGGCTCATGCGAAGTAGTCCTCGCGGTCGCTGGTCGTGATCATGTCGTCGCTGTGCATCTCGGTGGCGTCCAGCAGGACCGCGAGCGCGGCCACGCTGGAATGGGCGAATAGTTGCGAAACGGCGATGCGTCGCTGCAGCTGCGACTCGATGCGTGCGATCAGTTGCACCGCCAGCAGTGAATGACCGCCGACCTCGAAGAAATCGTCGTGGCGGCCTATCGTCTCCAGGCCGAGCAGCTCGCACCATAGGCGCGCCAAGGCCTGCTCGCTCGCGCCTTGCGCCGCTTCGCCGCTGCGCGCCTGGCCGGCGTCGCTCGGCAATGCGTTGCGGTCGAGCTTGCCGTTGGCCGTGAGCGGCAGCCGTGGCAGCGGGATGTAGGCGGCCGGTTGCATGTAGTCGGGCAATCGGTCGATCAGCCAGGGGCGCAGGCGCTGGCACAGCGTGGTTTCTTCGGCTGCGGCGTCCGCGACGATGTACGCCAGCAGGCGCGGTTGATTGGCAAGATCGAGCTGGACATGCACGACCGCCTGCGCCACCTGCGGGTGGGTGCCGAGCACGGCCTCGATCTCGCCCGGCTCGATGCGGAAGCCACGCAACTTCAGTTGCGCGTCGGCGCGCCCGAGGAAATCCAGGCTGCCGTCTTCCCGCCAGCGGGCCAGGTCGCCGGTGCGATACATGCGCTCGCCGGGTGCGGTGGCATGCGGATCCGGCACGAACCGTTCGGCGGTCGCGTCGGGGCGCCCGACGTAGCCCTGGGCCAGGCCGGCACCGGCCAGATGCAGTTCGCCGGGAATGCCGATGGGCACCGGCTTGCCGCGGGCGTCGAGCAGGCGCACCTGCATGTCGCGGATCGGCTGCCCGATCGGAACACGCCGATCCGGCGGTGGCTGGCGCAGGGCGAGGGTGGTGGCGAACTGGGTGGTCTCGGTCGGTCCGTAGGTCTGCAGCACTTGCTCCGGCGCCTCGGCAGAACCCAGTAGCAGGGACAGCGCATGCGGATCGGCGACATCGCCGCCGGTGATCAGATACCGCAATCTGGGCAGGGAGGTTGACAGTTGCGGTGCGTACGCCCGCAGCGCGCCGGCCACCAGGATCAGGACGCTGATCGCTTGCGTGCGGACGAAGCTCGCCAATGCGCTGGGATCGAGCACCACCGCCTGCGGCACCACCACCACGCAGGCACCGCACAGCAGCGGCGCCCAGACTTCCAGGGTGGTGGAGTCGAACGCCGGGTTCGAGGCGAAGGCGAAGCGGTCCTGCGCTTTCCAATCGGCGTAGTCCGGCGCGGCGACGAGATTGAGAATGCCGCGATGGGTGATGGCCACGCCCTTGGGCACACCGCTGGAGCCGGAGGTGTACATGACGTAGGCAGGTGCGTTGCCCGGCACCGCCGCAGCAGAGAACCGCTCCGCTGTGGCGGTCGGCGCATGCACGTCGACCGCCAGGCAGTGCAGTGCGCCGGCCCAGGCCGGACGTGCCTGTGGCGGATGCAGCAGCGCGGCGGCGCGGCAATCCTCCACCAATTGCGCCAGGCGCAGGGCGGGCTGTTGCGGTTCCAGCGGCAGGTAGGCGGCACCCAACTTGAGGATGGCCAACTGCGCGATCACCAGGGCGGCACTGCGCGGCAATACCGTCGCCACCGTGGCGCCGGCGCCGACGCCGGCAGCACGTAGCTGCTGCGCCAAGGCGTCCGAGCGCGCATCCAGATCGGCGTAGTCCAGCTGCAGCGTCCCGTCGCAGACGGCGGGCGCAGCGGGCGTGCGTTGCGCCTGTTGCGCAAAGGCCGCATGCACGCTGGCCGGCAGCGGTTGCACCGTTTCGCAGGGCGGGGCGTGCGTCGGCTGCTGCTGCTGCGCCGGGGTGTGCAGCGGCAGGTCGTCTGCCACCTGGACGACGCCGCGATCTCGCCGAGTTCGATACGGAAGCCGCGTAGCTTGACCTCGTCGTCGTTGCGGCCGAGGAAGTCCAATGTGCCGTCGGCACGCGAGCAGGCCAGGTCGCCGCTGCGGTACATGCGTTGGCCGGGTTGTTCTGCGAACGGATCGGGAACGAAGCGTTCGGCGGTCAGGTCGGGGCGTCCGAGGTAGCCGCGGGCGAGCTGCGGGCCGGCGGTATGCAGCTGCCCGGCGACGCCGATCGGGGCCAGCTGATCGTGCGCATCGAGCACGTGGATGCGCAGATGCTCAATCGGTTTGCCAATCGGCACGCGGCCGCTAGGGTGCAGTGTGTCTTCGCTGGTGGTGTCGTGGACCACGCAGCCGACCACGGTTTCGGTAGGGCCATATTCGTTGATGATCCGCGTGTGTGGGGTCAGGGTCTGCCAGCGTGCGAGTGTTGCTGCGGGCAAGGCTTCGCCGCCGATCACCATCACTGCCGGGCTGAGCGGTCCTGGATGATCGGCCAGTTGCTGTCCGAGCGCTTCCAGATGGGCCGGGGTGAGTTTGACCAAGCCCAGCGGGGTGGGATCGCACAGGCGCTGGCGCAAGGCGTCGAGCGTATCGTGCTCTGGTAGCAGTTCGACCCGTGCGCCACACAGCAGCGGCGCCAGCAGGCTGGTCAGCGTGGCATCGAAGGCCAACGAGGAAGACACCACCGCGCTGGGGAACGGACGATAGGTGGCGATGGCCCATTGCAGGTAATGGGCGGCACTTGCGTGAGTGAGCAACGTGCCCTTGGGCTGGCCGGTGGAGCCGGAGGTGTAGATGACATAGGCCAGGTTGTCCGGGCATAGCCCGGGGACGGTCGGTGCGCCGGGGTCGTGCCGATCCGCATCGGCATCCAGATCCAAGGTCAGCACGCTGATGCTTGGCATGGCACTGCCGATGGACTGAAGCCGCTCTCGCAGTTCGCGACAGGTCAGCACCACGCGCGGGCGACTGTCGGTGAGCAGGAAGGCCAGGCGTTCGCTGGGCCTCGAGCGTGGCCGAGTCGAAGGCCGGGTTGGAGGCGAAGGCGACGCGGTCGCTGGCCTGCAGACGGGCCGGTCCGTCCTGCACGACAAGGTTGAGCACGGCGCCATGCGACACCGTCACGCCCTTGGGCAAGCCGGTGGAGCCGGAGGTGTACATCACGTAGGCCGGCGCGAGCGGATGGGTGACCACCTGCTGCAGGGTCGCTGGCGCATCGAGCGCCAACTGATCCGGATCCAGGCAAAGCAGCTCCGGAACGTCTAGCAGCGGCGTCTGCGCATGCATCAGGGCCAGCCGAGCACGACAGTCGCGCAGCAACTGGCCGAGACGTTCGGTGGGCTGCTCCGGATCCATCGGCACATAGCAGGCGCCGCACCTGAGCACGGCCAGTTGCGCGATGACCAGACTGGCCGAGCGCGGCAACAGCAGCGCCACCGGCTGGCCGGGCTGCAGTCCCTGCCGTTGCAGGTGTTCGGCCAGACAAGCGGCGCGGTTCCACACCTGCGCATAGCTGAGGTTGAGATCGCCATCGATCAGCGCAGTTGCCTGGGGAGCGCGCTGGACCTGGGCCAGCAGGCCCTGGATCAGGGTCGCGACTGGCGGCAGCGGCGCTTCGGTGGCGTTGAAGCCGTGCAGCAGCTGATCGCGTTGCTGCTGCGGCAGCCAGGGCAACTGCGCCAAGCGCGGATTGGCGTCCGTGCCGATGGCCTGCAGCAACTGCAGCAACTGCGCGACGTGGCGTTGCATGCTGTCGCCGTCGAACAGTGCGGTGGCATAAGCGAGACGCCCGCCGAGCGTGTCGCCGTGATGCTGCATGGACAAGGCGAGATCGAATTCGGCGCTGTCCTGGCCTCTGCGCAGCGGTGCGACCTCCAGACCGGGCAAGGTCAACGACTGGTCTTGCTGCATCGCATCCAGACCGAACATCACCTGGTAGATCGGGGTATGGCCGAGCGCGCGAGGCGGCTGCACGACCTCGACGACCCGCTCGAACGGCAGGTCCTGGTGGTCCTGCGCGCTCAACACCGCATCGCGCACCTGCTGCAGCCAGTCGCTCAGCGTGGCCTGCGCAGGCACCTGGAAGCGCAGCGCCACGGTGTTGACGAACAGGCCGATCAAGGGCTCCATCTCGCTGCGCGTGCGGCCGGCGACGGCGGTGCCGATGACCAGATCCGCTTCGCCGCTGAGCCGCGACAGCAGCAGCGCCCACGCCGCCAGCAGCATGCTGAACAGCGAGCAGCGATGCGATCGGGCCAACGCCAGCAATCCCTGTGTCACCGGTTCCGGCAGCACGAACTCGACGCTGGCGCCGGCATAGTCCTGCAGCGCGGGGCGCGGATGATCCCGCGGCAGCGGCAGCAGCGTCGGCGCGCCGCCTAGCTGGGTCTTCCAGTAGCTGAGGTGTCGTTGCACGGCATCGCTGCCGAGTCGCTTGTGTTGCCAGATCGCATAATCGGCGTATTGCACCGGCAACGGTGGCAATGGATCGGGATGTCCGCACAGAAATGCGGCATACAGCGTGCCGAGCTCCTTGAGCAGCACGCCCATCGACCAGGCATCGGACACCAGATGGTGCATCGTCACCAGCAGCACGTGCTGCTGGTCGTCCAGACGCAGCAAATGCCCGCGGATCAGCGGGCCGTGCGCGAGATCGAACGGCCGGCCCGCCTCGTCGCGCGCGCATGCGTCGACGCATGCGGCCGACTGTGCGTGGCCGCCCAGATCCGTCCGCTGCAGGGGGAATCCGGCTACTTCGAGAATGCGTTGCCTGACCTGGCCTTGCACCTCGACCAGACAGGTGCGCAGCACTTCGTGTCGCTCCACGATCCGGTCCAGCGCGGCGTGCAAGGCGTCTTCGTCGAGGCTGCCGTGCAAGCGCAGTCCGCCCGCCAGGTGATAGGCGGTGCTGCCACGTGGGTCGAGCCTTGCCAGAAACCACAGGCGCTGTTGTGCGAACGAGGCCGGCAACGTCTTCAAAGGTCGATCCATTGAAAAACTCGGGACGCCTGCAATGGGAGTGGCCAGGGGATGCCGCCGAACCCGCACGCGCAGACCGTCTGCGCGGCGCATCCAACCTGCACCGCAGGACGTCTTTTTCCCCGTTACTGAACCCTCACGCTTGACTCAACGTGACGTCCACTTGCCTGATGCACGAGCATGCTGGGCAAGTGGGTGCCGTGGATCCGCGGCGCGCCAACGTCTGCGCTGGACGTTGACCGAGGCAGATCATTCGTAATAGCTGCTCCGGTCCACCAGCGCGGCGATCGGGGCGCTGGACGCGGCGGCACTGTCGGCCAGCGCCGCGGCCATGCGCGCAAGCGTGGGCTCGGCGAACAGCCGCGACAGCGGCAGCCGGCGCCCGAGCCGGGCCTGGATGCGGGTAGCCAGTTGCACCGCCAACAGCGAATGCCCGCCGATATCGAAGAAATTGTCGTGCCGGTTGACCATGCCGACGCCGAGCAATTCGCACCAGATCTGCGCCAATGCGCATTCGGTCGCGCCCTGCGCGGGATCCGCCTCGGCAATCCCCCGCTGGGTGTCGTCGGGCGCGGGCAGCGCACGCACGTCGACCTTGCCGTTGGCGGTGAGCGGCCAGGCCTGCATGCCCACGTAGGCGTCGGGCAGCATGTAGTCGGGCAACGTGGCCGCCAGATGGCGGCGCAATTCGTCCGGGTCGTGCGCCGTCATGGCATCGTTTTGCGAGCCGATCACATAGGCGACCAGACGGCGTTGCCCTGCCGTGTCATCGCGCACCCGCACCAGCGCCTGGTCGACCTGCGGATGGGTGTGCAGCGCCGCTTCGATCTCGCCCGGTTCCAGCCGGAAACCGCGAATCTTGCTCTGCGCATCGCGTCTGCCCAGGCATTCGAGCAGGCCGTCGGCGCGCCAGCGTCCCAGATCGCCGGTCCTGTACATGCGCGCTCCCGGTTCCCCGCTGAAGGGATCGGGCACGAACTGTTCGGCGGTCAATGCCGGTTGTCGCAGATAGCCCAGCGCCAGTGCGAGACCGGCGATATGCAGTTCGCCCTGCATGCCGACCGGCAGCGCCTGGCGATGCCGGTCGAGCACGTACAGGCGCAGATTGCCGATCGGCTTGCCGATCGGAATGCGCTGGCCGTCGGCTGGCACGTCGGTGACTGCAACGGCGGTGGCGAACTGGGTGGTCTCGGTGGGGCCGTAGGTCTGCAGCAGCGTCTGCGGCGGGGTGTCGCGCAGCAGCGTGGCCAACGCCTGCGGGTCGGCGATGTCGCCACCGGTGATCAGATAGCGCAGCGTCGGCAGCTCGCGCGCCAGCTCGGTTGCGTAAGCCCTTAGCACACCAGCGACCAGGATCAGCACGCTGATGGCATGTGTGCGGACGAACTGGGCCAGCACGCTCGGGTCAAGCATGACCTCCTGGGGCACCACCACCACACTGCCACCGCTCAGCAACGGCGCCCACACTTCCAGCGTGCTGGAGTCGAAGGCCGGGTTGGACGCGAAGGCGAAGCGGTCGTCGGCCTGCCAGCGGGCGTAGTCCGGGTCGCGCACCAGGTTGAGCACCGCCTGGTGCGGCACCAGTACGCCCTTGGGACTGCCGCTCGAGCCGGAGGTGTACATGACATAGGCGGGCGCGGCGGCCGGCAGCGGTGGCGCGGCGAACGCTGCGGTCGGTTGCCCGGCCAGTGCGATTTCCAGGCAGGGCGCTGCGCTCCAGGGCGGCGCCTCGCCAGCCGCGTGCACGATGGCGCGGGCCTGGCAATCCCCGGCCAACTGGGCGTGCCTGGCCGCGGGTTGACGCGGATCCAGCGGCACATAGGCCGCGCCTGCCTTGAGGATGCCCAGCTGTGCGGCCACCAGCTCCGCACTGCGCGGCAGCAACGTGACCACGCAATCGCCAGTGCGCACGCCGGCTGCGCTCAGGTGCATGGCGATGCGGTCGCTGTGCGCGTCCAGTTCGGCATAGCGCAGGCTGCGGGCGCCGTCGATGACGGCGATGGCATCGGGTGTGATGCGGGCCTGCGCCTGGAACGCGGTGTGGATCGTTGTCGGCGTTTGCAATGCGCGGACCGTGCCGTTCCACTGCTGCAACGCGCGCCATTCGGTTGCATCCAGCAACGCTTGCCGGTCCACCGCCAGCGTCGGCGCATCGGCCAGCGCGGCCAGCAGGCGCGCGTAGTTGTGCAGATACGCCTGCATGGTGCTGCGATCGAACAGCGCGGTGGCGTAACGCAGCACGCCGCCGATCCGCGAGGGAGCGATCTGCATTTCCAGCGACAGGTCGAACTGGGCGACGCAATGTTCGCTCGGGTAAGCGCTCAGCTGCAGGTCCGGAAGATCCAGTGCGCTGGCAGGCGTGGTGTCGGCGGAAAACATCGTCTGGCACAACGGCGTATGCGCCAGGCTGCGGACCGGCCGCACCGCTTCGATGATGCGTTCGAACGGCAGATCCTGGTGGGCTTGTGCGGCAAGCAGCTTGGTCTGGACCTGGTCCAGCAATTCCAGGAACGTCGGTCGAGCGGACAGGTCGATGCGCAACGGCAAGGTGTTGACGAAGAAGCCGATCAACGGTTCCAGTTCGCTGCGATTACGGCCTGCCGACGGTGTGCCGATGACCAGATCGGTCTGCCCGCTGTAGCGGGCCAACAGCGCTGCCCATGCAGACAGCAACAGACCGAAGATAGTGACGCCGTGCTGCACGGCCAGTGCCTGCAGACGCATGCTCAGATGTTCGTCCAGGATCAGCTCCACATCGTCGCCGCTGGTGTCTTGCAGCGGCGGGCGCGGCCGATCGGTGGGCAGCTCCAGCAAGGCTGGCGCATCGCGCAGATGCGTGCGCCAGAAATCCAGCTGCTTTTGCTGCAGTTGGCTGTCGATCCAGCGATGTTGCCAGGCGGCGTAGTCGGCGTACTGGATCGGCAGCGGCGGCAGCGGATCGGGGGCATCGCCGACGAAGGCCGCGTACAGCGCGCCGAGCTCCTCGATCACGACGCCGATGGACCAGCCGTCGGAGACGATGTGATGCATGCTCAGCAGCAGCACATGCTCGTCCTCGGCCAGGCGCAGCAGTCGGCCTCTGACCAACGGACCGTTGGCGAGGTCGAAGCCGGTGCTGGCTTCGCTGAGGGCGTGCAGGCGGGCGGCGCTTTCCGGTGCCGGGTCGCTGCTCAGGTCGATCCGTTGCAAGGCCAGTTCGCACGGTGCGGCGATGATCTGCACCGGGATGTCGTCCACGCTGGCGAAGTGGGTGCGCAAGGTTTCGTGACGCGCCACGATGCGATCCAGCGCACGGGTCAGCGCCTGCACGTGCAAGCTGCCGCTCAGGCGCACGCCGCGGTGCATGATGTAGGTCGCGCCGGTACGCGGATCGAGCTGGTTCAGGAACCACAGGCGCTGCTGGGCGAAAGACAGCGGCATCGGGGCGGTGCGCGGCATCGGCAGGATCGGTGGCAAAGCGGTGGCGCTCGCCTCTCCCAGGACCTGGGCCAGCTCAGCCAGGCGCGGCTGGGCGAACAGCGCGGCCAACGGCAGTTCCAGGCCGAGCGTGCTGCGGATGCGCGAGATCAGGCGCACGCCAAGCAGGGAGTGGCCGCCAAGTGCGAAGAAGCTGTCGTGGCGGCCGATGCGTTCGACGCCAAGCAGCTCGCCCCACAGCGCGGCCAGCAACGTTTCCAGCTCGCCTTCGGGGGGCGCATAGGCCTGGACGGCGAGCGCATCGGCATCGGCTGCCGGCAGAGCGCGGCGATCGAGCTTGCCATTGGCGGTCAATGGCAAGGCGTCGAGTCGCACGTATGCAGTCGGTAGCATGACCTCGGGCAGACGCGTGGCCAAGGTGTCGCGCAGCGCAGACGGCTCGGCTTGCTCGGGCTGTTCGGTGACCAGATAGGCGACCAGGTGCGGCTCGCCGGGAGTGTCTTCGCGCAGCAGCACGACGGCGTCGTGCACGCCGGGGCAGGCGCGCAGCGCGGCGGCGATTTCGCTCAGTTCGATACGGAAGCCGCGCAGCTTGACCTGATCGTCGTTGCGGCCGAGGAAGTCCAGGGTGCCGTCGGCACGCCAGCAGGCCAGATCGCCGCTGCGGTACATGCGTTGGCCGGGCTGTTCTGCGAACGGATCGGGGACGAAGCGTTCGGCGGTCAGATCGGGACGGCCCAGGTAGCCGCGCGCTAGCTGCGGGCCGGCGATATGCAGGTGACCGCTGACACCGATCGGTGCCAGCTGACCGTGCGCGTCGAGCACGTGGATGCGCAGATGCGCGATGGGCTGACCAATCGGCACGCGGCCGCTGGGGTCCAGTGCGTCTTCGCTGGTGGTGTCGTGGACCACGCAGCCGACCACGGTTTCGGTAGGGCCGTATTCGTTGATCAGCCGCGTGTGTGGTGCGAGGGTCTGCCAGCGTGCGAGTGTTGCTGCGGGCAGGGCTTCGCCGCCGATCACCATCACTGCCGGGCTGAGCGGTCCTGGATGATCGGTCAACTGCTGACCGAGCACTTCCAGATGGGCCGGGGTGAGTTTGACCAGGCCCAGCGGGCTGGGATCGCACAGGCGCTGGCGCAAGGCGTCGAGCGTGTCGTGCTCGGGCAGCAGTTCGACCCGTGCACCGCACAGCAGTGGGGCGAGCAGGCTGGTCAGCGTTGCATCGAAGGCCAGCGAGGAAGACACCACTGCACTCGGGAACGGACGATAGGTGGCGATGGCCCATTGCAGGTAATGCGCAGCGCCGGCGTGAGTGAGCAACGTGCCCTTGGGCTGGCCGGTGGAACCTGAGGTGTAGATGACATAGGCCAGGTTGTCCGGGCATAGGCCGGGGACCATCGGTGCGCCGGGATCGTCCGCACCTACATCCATGTCCGTGTCCAGCGTCAGCACGCTGACGCGCAGCATGGCGCGGCTGGCGGGCAGGCGATCCTGCAGCTCGGTGCAGGTCAGCACTGCACGCGGGCGGCTGTCTTCCAGCAGGAAGGCCAGGCGTTCGCTGGGCAACTCCGGATCCAGCGGCAGATAGGCCGCACCGGCCTTGAGGACGGCGAGCAGCGCCACGACTTGATCTATCCCGCGCGGCAGGTACAGCGCGACTCGGCTCTCCGGTCCAACGCCCAGTTTGTGCAGGCGATGGGCCAACTGGTTGGCGCGCGCGTCGAGCGCGGCGTAGCTGAGTTGGACATCGCCATCCAGCAACGCGATGGCATCGGGCGTGCGGCGCACCTGGTTTTCGAACAGGTGGTGGATGCACGTGGCTTGCGCCGGAGGAGCGGTCTCTGTGGCGGTGAAGTTGTGCAACTGGGCGCGTTCGTCGGCGGGCAGCAACGGCAGTTGCGCGATGCGTGCTTGCGCGTCGGCGGCCATGCCGGCAAGTAACTGAACGAACTGGGCCAGCTGGCGTTCGATGGTCCCGCGGTCGAACAGCGCGGTGGCGTAGTTCAGGCTGCCGACGATGCGATCTCCGACTTCGCCCAGGAACAGCTCCAGATCGAACTTGGCATCGCGTGCCTGGGCCTGGATGGGCTGCAGCCGCAGGCCAGGCAGGGTCAGGTCGGCCTCGGGGACGTTCTGCCAGGTCAGCACGACCTGGAACACCGGCTGCGAGGCCAGGCTGCGCTCGGGGTTGAGCGCCTCGATGACCTGCTCGAAGGGCAGGTCCTGATGGTCCTGCGCGGCCAGGGCGGTGTTGCGCACCTGGGCCAGCAGCTCGGCGACAGAGGGATTGGCGCTCAGGTCGATCCGCAGCGCCTGTGCGTTGACGAAGAAGCCGATCAGCGCTTCGAGTTCGCTACGGGTGCGGTTGGCGACAGGCGCGCCGATCACGACTTCGTCCTGTCCAGACAGGCGCGACAGCAGCACTGACCAGGCGGCCAATACGGTCATGAAGACGGTGCTGCCGTGACGCTGGCTCAAGGCGCGCAAGGCGCTGGTGAGTTCGGCATCGAGGGCGATTTCGATGCTGTCGCCGCTGTAGTCCTGCAGCGCTGGACGCGGGCGGTCGGTGGGCAGTTCCAGCAGCGCCGGGGCACCTTGCAGATGCTCGCGCCAGAAGCTCAGCTGGCGTTGCAGCAGCGGGCCTTCGAGCCAGCAACGCTGCCACTGGGCGTAGTCGGCGTACTGGATCGGCAGCGGCGGCAGCGGATCGGGCTGGCCCAAAGCGAAGGCGGCATACAGGGTGCTGAGTTCGCGCACCAGCAGGCCCATGGACCAGCCATCGGTGACGATGTGGTGCATGGTGAGCAGCAAACGATGCTCATGCGCGTCCAGGCGCAGCAGGCGGCCGCGGATCAGCGGTCCATGTTCCAGATCGAAGGCAGTGCTGGCCTCCTGTTCGGCATGGCGTTGGGCATCGGCGTACGGATCTGCTGACTGACGCAGATCGATGCAGTGCAGCGCAAAGCCGATGTCCGGTGGTGCGATGATCTGCGTAGCGCCGTCGTCGATGGAGACGAAACTGGTGCGCAGCGCTTCGTGGCGGGCGACGATGCGATCCAGCGCCCGTTGCAGCGCGGGCAGATCCAGTTCGCCGTGCAGGTCCACCCCGCCGGCCAGCAGATAGGCCTGTGCGGCACGGGCGTCGAGCTGGGACAGGAACCAGAGGCGTTGTTGCGCAAACGACAGCGACAGAGTGCCCTCGCGCTGCACCGGCACGATCGCCGGCAATGTGCTGGCTACCGCACTGCGCAGGGCGATGGCGATGTCGGCCAGGCAAGGTTGGGTAAACAGCGTTGCCAGGGGCAGTTCGACGCCCAGCGCGCTGCGGATGCGCGAGATCAACCGTACCGCCAGCAGGGAATGGCCACCCAGGGCGAAGAAACTGTCGTGGCGGCCGATCTGCTCGACGCCGAGCAGCTCGCTCCATAGTCCGGCCAACAAGATCTCCAGCTCGCCCTCGGGGGCCAGGTAGGTCTGCAGCGCGAGGGCGCTTGCGTCGGGCGCCGGCAGTGCGCGGCGATCGAGCTTGCCGTTGGCGGTCAGCGGCAGGGCGTCCAGTCGCACGTAGGCGCTGGGCACCATGTAGTCGGGCAGGCGCAGACCTAGCTGGGTACGCAATGCCTCGGGGCTGGGCGCGGCGCCGTCGCCAACCAGATAGGCGACCAGACGTTGCTCGCCAGGGCTGTCCTGGCGGGCGATGACCACCGCCTCGCGTATGCCGTCGCAGGCGCGCAAGGCCGCTTGGATTTCTCCAAGCTCGATGCGGAAGCCGCGCAGCTTGATCTGATCGTCGTTGCGGCCGAGGGACTCCAACAGTCCGTCATCGCACCAGCGCGCCAGGTCACCGGTGCGGTACATGCGCTCGCCGGCTTGTTCGGCGAACGGATCGGGGACGAAGCGTTCGGCGGTCAGGTCGGGGCGGTGCAGATAGCCCTGCGCCAACTGCACACCGGCGATGTGCACTTCGCCGGCCACGCCGATCGGAACCGGCTGACCGTGGCGATCGAGCACATACGCACGGCTGCCCGGCAACGGCCGGCCGAGCGGGATCCGTGCCGCGTCTGCGGCTACTGTCGCGACCGGATGGACCACGCTGAAGGTGGTGGTTTCGGTCGGGCCATAACAATGCAGCAGCCGTTGTGGCGCGGCCTGGGCCAGGATCGCGGCGATGGTACCGGCATCGACGCTGTCGCCGCCGGTGAGCAGGCAACGCAGCGTCGGCAGGAATGTGCGCATAGCCTGCCAGTAGCCGGGCAACAGCCCGGCGGTCAGATGCAGGATGCTGACCTCGCTGGCGGTCAGGTACCGCGCCAGTGCGTTCGGGTCGAGCAGGGTCTGCTGATCGACGACGACGATGGCCGCGCCATGCAGCAGCGTGGCCCATATCTCGAATGTACTGGCATCGAAGGCGGGATTGGCGAGGAAGGCGACGCGGTCCTGCGGCTGCAACGGCGCATGTTGCTGGCTGAGTGCGAAGGCCAGCACAGCCGCATGCGACACCGCCACACCCTTGGGCGTGCCGGTGGAGCCAGAGGTGTACATGACGTAGGCCGTGGCCGTGGCCGGCACGGCGATCGCCGGTGGCGCGGCTGTGTTCGCGTCGTCGAGATCGGCCAAGCTGAGGCAGGTCACGCCTGCCGGAGCGAGCATGCCGTCGGGTTCCTGGATCAGCACCTGGGCCTGTGCATCGGCGATCAGCGCGAGCAGGCGCTCGCGCGGATGCGCGCAATCCAGCGGCACATAGACCGCCGCGCACTTGAGCACGGCCAATTGCGCGACGATCAACTCGATCGAGCGCGGCAGCGCAATGGCTACCTGCGCGCCTGTGCGCAGGCCCAGCGCGAGCAAACGCTGCGCCAGCCGGTTGGCGCGTGCGTCGAGTGCGGCATAACTGACGCACTGCTGGTCGGCGACCACGGCGATGGCATCGGGCGTGCGCTGCGCTTGGGCTTCGAACAGCCGGTGCACGGACTGCGCCGGCATGGCGACGGTCGGCCCCGTGCCGAACACGGCCAGCAGGTGCTGGCGCTGCGGCGCATCCAGCAAAGGCAACCGGGCCACCGGCACGTGGTCGTGCGAGGACATGGCCCGCAGCAGATGGACGAAGCTGGCGAGGAAGCGCTGCACGGTGCTGCGCTCGAACAGCGCCGTGGCATAGCCGAGCGTGCCGACGATGGTTCCGTCGCGCTCGTGCAGCGCCAGCTCCAGATCGAACTTGCTGATCGGAGATGGACCTTGCACGCTGTGCAGGTGCAGATCGTGCAGTTCCAGCGCGACGCTGGGGGTGTTCTGCCAGGCGAACATGACCTGGAACAGCGGATGGTGGGCCAGGTTGCGCGCCGGGTTGAGCGCTTCGATCACCTGCTCGAAGGGCACGTCCTGATGCGCCTGTGCGGCCAGCGCGGTAGCGCGCACCTGGCCCAACAGTTCGGCGAACGAGGGCTCGCCCCGCAGGTCGATGCGCAGCGCCTGGGTGTTGACGAACAGGCCGATCAACGGCTCCAGTTCGCTGCGGGTGCGGTTGGCGACCGGCATCCCGATGACCACCTGCTCCTGGCCGGACAGGCGCGCCAGCAGCACGCCCCAGGCGGCCAGCAGGGTCATGAACAAAGTGCTCCCGTGGCGCTGGCTCAGCGCTGTCAGCGCAGCGCTGAGCTCGGCATCGAGCGCGCACTCGACGGTGTCGCCGCCGGAGTCCGGTCGCGCCGGGCGCGGGCGGTCGGTGGGTAATTCCAGCAGCGCCGGCGCGTCCTGCAGGTGGTCGCGCCAGAAGTCGAGCTGGCGCTGCAGCAGCGGCCCATCGAGCCAGCGACGTTGCCACAGGCTGTAGTCGGCGTACTGGATCGGCAGCGGCGGCAGCGGATCGGGCCGGCCTTGGGCGAAGGCGGCGTAGAGCGCACCCAGTTCGTGCACCAGCACGCCCATCGACCAGCCGTCGGCGACCAGGTGGTGCAAGGTGACGAGCAGAATATGCTCGTGCTCGCCCAGGCGCAGCAGCTGGCCGCGGGCCAGGGTGTCGTGGGCCAGGTCGAAGGGCGTGCGCGTTTCCTGTTCGGCTAGACGCAGCAGCTCAGTCTCGGGCTCTGGATGGCCGCTGAGATCGTGTTCGCGCAAGCGCAGGCCGATCGTGGCGGGGGCGATGATCTGGACCGGGTCGTCCTGGTACAGGGCGATGCGGGTGCGCAAGCTCTCGTGGCGGGCGACGATGCGGTCCAGCGCCTGGCGCAGGGCATGGCGATCCAACTTGCCGCGCAGGCGCAGGCCGTTGGGCATCAGATAGGCCAGATCGGCCTGAGGATCGAGCTGGGCGAGGAACCACAGCCGTTGCTGGGCGAAGGACAGCGGCAGCGGTGCGCTGCGCTCGGCCGGCACGATGGCGGGCAGGGTGCTGGCAGCGGCGCTGTCCAGGGCCTGGGCCAGATCGGCCAGGCGTGGGTGGGCGAACAGCGTGGCCAGGGGCAGTTCCAGTCCGAGCGAGGCGCGAACGCGCGAGATCAGCCGCACAGCCAGCAGGGAGTGACCGCCGAGGGCGAAGAAGCTGTCGTGGCGACCGACCTGTTCGACGCCGAGCAGGTCGCTCCACAGGGCGGCGAGCAGGATTTCGCGCTCGCCTTCGGGGGCGACGTAGGTCTGCGTCGCCAGCGCATCGGCATCCGGCGCCGGCAGGGCGCGGCGGTCGAGTTTGCCGTTGGCGCTCAGCGGCAAGGCGTCCAGCGGCACGTAGGCGCTGGGCAGCATGGTGTGGGGCAGACGTGCGGCCAGTTGCGTGCGCAGCGTGGCGGCGGCGAGCACCTCGGTATCGCCGACCACGTAGGCGACCAGGCGCGGCTTGTTGGTGTTGTCCTGGCGCAGCAGCACTGCGGCGTCGCGCACGCCGGCGCAGGTGCGCAAGGCGGCTTCGATCTCGCCCAGTTCGATGCGCACGCCGCGCAGCTTGATCTGGTGATCGTTGCGGCTGAGATAGTCCAGTGCGCCGTCGGCACGCCAGCGCGCCACATCGCCAGTGCGGTACATGCGCTGGCCGGGTTGCATGGCGAACGGATCGGGGACGAAGCGTTCGGCGGTCAGGTCGGGGCGGCCCAGATAGCCGCGTGCCAGCTGCACGCCGGCGATCTGCAGTTCGCCGGCCACGCCGATCGGAGTCAACTGACCATGCGCATCGAGCACGTGCAGGCGGGTATTGGCGATCGGTCGGCCGATCGGCACGCCGTTGGCGTCGGCATCGGTGCATTCCCAGACGCTGACATCCACCGCCGCTTCGGTCGGGCCGTAGAGGTTGTACAGGCGTGCGTTTGGCAGGCGCTCCCGTGTTGCATGCGCCAGATCCGCCGGCAGCGCCTCGCCGCTGCAGACAATGCGCCGCAAGCTGGCGCATGTGCCTTGCGGCAAGACATCCAGGAACACGCGCAGCATTGAGGGCACGAAGTGCACTGTGTCGATGCTGTTCTGCTCGATCAGGTCGGTCAAATAGGCAGGATCCTTGTGCCCACCGGGTTGCGCCAATACCAGACGCGCGCCCACGCGCAGCGGCCAGAACAGTTCCCACACCGAGACGTCGAAGCCGACCGGGGTTTTCTGCAAGACGCGCTGCCCGGGTTGCAGCTGCAGCTCTTGCTGCATCCACTGCAGGCGGTTGTCGATGGCGGCATGGGTGTTGACCACGCCCTTGGGCGTGCCGGTGGAGCCGGAGGTGTAGATGACGTAGGCCGGGTGTTGCGGGTGCAGTGCCACCGTGGGCGCTTGCGTGGAAGTGGTGGCCCACAACGCGGCGTCGGCGTCCAGTAGCACGCTGTGCCGATCAGCGCATTGCGCTAGCAGTGCCGCGGTCTCGCGATGGGCCAGCAGCACGCGGGGCCGTGCATCGGCGAGCATGGTGTCGAGACGCGCGGGCGGCACGTCGCTGTCCAGCGGCAAGTACGCCGCGCCTGCTTTGAGGACAGCGAGCAGTGCCACGATCAGATCGATACTGCGCGGCAGGCACACGGCGACACGGCTTTCCGGCACAACGCCCAACGCGATCAGGTGGTGAGCTAGCTGGTTGGAGCTGGCCTCGAGCGCGGCGTAGCTGAGCTCCTCCTGGCCTTCCACCAAGGCGATGGCGTGTGGTGTGCGCTGTGCTTGCACTTCGATCTGGTGGTGCAGGTAGCCCGTGCCGTCGAGATCGGTAGCGGTGGTGTTGAAGCGCTGCAGCCGCACGCGCTCTTCGGCGGGTAGTAACTCCAGCGCATGTAACACAGTCTCCGGCGCATGCTCCAGCGCGTTTACCAGCGCCTGCACGGTCTGCAGCAGCAGCGCCGCCACGCGCTCGCTGCCGATCTGTTCCACGCACTGCACATCCAAGGAGAAGCCGCCGTCGGCGGTGCGGTCGTCGACCGACACCGCCAGCGGATAATGGGTGCGCTCCTGCGCGCCGATATGCTGTACCTCGTGCAAGACATCGTGGTGTGGATGGGCCTCGTCGCCCAGCACGTTGCTGCCGCCGGCATAGCGGTAGTTGAGCATGGCATTGAGCAGCGGCAGCGTCGGTTCCACCGCACTGCAACGTTGGGCCAGCGCCAGCGGCGCATGCTCGTGGTGGAACAGGCGCGCCAGGGCTTGCTGGGTGTGATGAAGGGCCTGCACCACGTTGTGGCCGCGACCGCCCAGGCGGATCGGCAAGGTGTTGAGGAACATGCCCAGCACGCGGTCCACGCCGACGCTGGCATGCATGCGGCCGAACAGCACGGTACCGAATACCACCTCGTCGCGGCCGCTGCTGCGCGCCAGCAGCAGCGCGTAGGCCAGATGGAACAGGCTGGCCGCGGTGACGCCATGGCGCCGCGCCTGGGCGCGGACGGCTTGGGCGAGCGTGGTGGGCAGCTCCTGGTGGAGGTGTTGCAGGCTCTCCAGATCGCGCACCGGGGCGAACACCCCGAACGGCGCGGTGGGCGTCTCGATGTCGCCCAGCATCTTGGTGAAGAAGGCCTGGTGCTCCTGCGCGGAGACGCCCGCCAGGGTGTGGGCGACGAAGTCCCGGAACGGCAGCGGTGTCGGCAACTGGTGCTGCTGTCCGGCCAGATGCGCGCGCACCTCTTCGATGAGCAGTTCCAGGGTGGTGTGGTCCATCGCCAGGTGATGGTGCTGCAGGCCGAGCAGCCAGCGGCCGCGGGCCGGATCGTCGGCCAGGTGGGCGTGAATCAGCGGCGCCTGCTGCAGGCGCAGTGCGGCCTCGGGCGCATGCATCCAGTGCTGCAGCGCCGTGGTCCGATCGGGGCCGTCGAAGACGTGCACATGCCGTGGCAACGTGGCCTGGCGCCAGACCACCTGCACGGGCACGCGCAGGTGCTGCCAGACCACGCCGGTGCGCAGGATGTCGTGGCGGGCGATGACCTGGTCGAGCGCATCGAGGAAGGCGACGCGCTGCTCGGATGTCGAGAAGGCCAGCAGCGAGGATTGCAGGTACGGATCGGCGAGGGGATCGGCCAGGTGATGGAACAGCAGGCCTTCCTGCAGCGGCGCCAGCGGATAGATGTCCTGCACGTTGGCCGTGCCGCCGTCGACGTTGGCCACCACCGTGTCGATCTCGGCCTGGGTCAGTTCCAGCAGCGGCAGCAGGTCGGGCGTGATGCGACTACAGTCGGCCTCGATGCGGTTGGGCGGGACGACCACCTGGGAGGCGCTGTGCAGGCTATTGGCCAGCCCGGCGACGGTGGGCGTGCCGAACAGGGCGCGGACTTCCAACTGCCAGCCAAGCCGGCGCAGGCGCTCGATCAGCTTGACCGCCAGCAGCGAATGGCCTCCGAGTGCGAAGAAGTTGTCGTGGCGGCCGACCTGCGGCACGTCGAGCAACTCGCGCCACAGCGTGGCGAGCAGGGTTTCCAGTTCGCCTTCGGGCGCGGCGTAGGCGTTCGCGACCAGTGCGTCGGTGTCCGCTGCGGGCAAGGCGGCACGATCCAGCTTGCCGTTGGGCGTGAGCGGCAACGCGTCCATGTGGACGAAGGCCGCGGGGACCATGTACTCGGGCAGGCGCGCGGCGAGTTGGGCGCGCAGGGCGGTTGGATCTGTAGCCGCACCGTCGCCGACGAGATAGGCGATCAGCCGTTTGTTATCGGCACCATCGACGACGACCACCGTCTCGCGCACGCCGCAGGCACGCAAGGCGGCTTCGATCTCGCCAAGTTCGATGCGCACGCCGCGCAGTTTGACCTGGTGATCGTTGCGGCCGAGGTACTCCAGCGCGCCGTTGGCACGCCAGCACGCCACATCGCCAGTGCGGTACATGCGCTGGCCGGGCTGCTCGGCGAACGGGTCGGGGACGAAGCGTTCGGCGGTCAGGTCCGGGCGGCCCAGATAGCCGCGCGCCAGCTGCACGCCGGCGATCTGCAGTTCACCGGCCACACCGATGGGCGAGCGCTGCCGCTGTGCATCGAGCACGTGCAACTGCGTATTGGCGATCGGCCGGCCGATCGGCACGCTGTGGGTGTCGGCCGCGGTGCATTGCCAGACGCTGACGTCCACCGCTGCTTCGGTCGGGCCGTAGAGGTTGTACAGGCGTGCCTGCGGCAGGCGCTCCCGTGTTGCATGCGCCAGATCCGCCGGCAGCGCCTCGCCGCTGCAGACAATGCGCTGCAGCGTCGCGCAGGCGCCGTCCGGCAAGGTCTCGAGAAACACGCGCAGCATCGAGGGCACGAAGTGCACGGTATCGATGCCGGTCTGCTCGATCAGGTCGGTCAGATAGGCCGGATCCTTGTGGCCGCCCGGTTCCGCCAGCACCAGACGCGCGCCCACGCGCAGCGGCCAGAACAGCTCCCACACCGACACGTCGAAGCCGACCGGGGTTTTCTGCAACACGCGCTGTTCGGGTTGCAGCCGCAGTGCCTGCTGCATCCACAGCAGGCGGTTGTCGATGGCGGCATGGGTGTTGACCACGCCCTTGGGGGTGCCGGTGGAGCCGGAGGTGTAGATAACGTAGGCCGGGTGCTGCGGGAGCAGTGCCACCGTGGGCGCTTGCGTGGAAACGGTGGCCCACCACGCCGCGTCGGCGTCCAGCAACACGGTGTGCCGGTCGTCGCGTGGCGTCAACAGCGCCGCAGTCTCGCGATGGGCCAGCAACACGCGGGGCCGCGCATCGGCGAGCATGGTGTCGAGACGCGCGGCCGGCACGTCGCTGTCCAGCGGCAGGTATGCCGCACCGGCCTTGAGGATCGCCAGCAGGGCGACGACCAGGTCGATACTGCGCGGCAAGCAAACGGCGACACTGCTTTCCGGCACCACGCCCAACACGATCAGGTGATGGGCGAGTTGGTTGGCGCGGGCATCGAGGTCGGCATAGCTGAGCGTGCCGTGGTCATCAGTCACGGCGATGGCGTCGGGCCTGCGCTGCGCCTGCACTTCGATGACGCGGTGCAGGTAGCCCGTGCCGTCGAGGTCGGTGGCGGTGGCATTGAAGCCGTGCAACTGCGCGTGTTCGTCGTCCGGCAGCAGCGGCAGTTGCACGACGCATGCGTGGTCGTCGGCGACCATGCTGTGCAACAGCGTCACGAACTGGGCCAGATGGCGCTCGATGGTGTCGCGCTCGAACAGCGCGGTGGCGTAGGTGAGCTGACCGGCGATGTGTGCGTCCTGCACTTGCAAGGTCAGTTGCAGATCGAACTTGGCGGTGGCGTTGTCTTGTTCCAGCACCCGACTGTGCAGGCCAGGCAGATCCAGCGCGACGTCCACGTTGTTTTGCCAGACCAGCATGGCCTGGAAGACGGGGTGATGGCCGAGATGGCGCGCCGGGTTGAGCGCTTCGATGACCTGCTCGAAGGGCAGGTCCTGATGGTCCTGCGCGACCAGGGCGGTGCTGCGCACCTGCGCCAGCAGCTCGGCGACCGAGGGATTGCCACGCAGGTCGATACGCAAGGCCTGGGTGTTGACGAAGAAGCCGATCAACGGCTCCAGTTCGCTGCAGGTGCGGTTGGCGATCGGGGTGCCGATGACGGCCTCGTCCTGTCCGGACAGGCGCGCCAGCAGGGCGCCCCAGGCGGCCAAGACGGTCATGAACAGCGTGGTGCCGTGGCGTTGGCTCAAGGCCGTGAGAGCCTCGGTGAGATCGGCATCGAGGGTCAGATCGACGCTGTCGCCGCGGTAGTCCTGCAGGGCGGGGCGCGGGTGATCGGTCGGCAATGCCAGCAGCGTCGGTGCGCCCTCCAGGTGGTCGCGCCAGAAATCGAGCTGGCGCTGCAGCAGCGGACCATCGAGCCAGCGGCGCTGCCACAAGGTGTAGTCGGCGTACTGGATCGGCAGGGGCGGCAGCGGATCGGGCTGGCCCTGGACGAAGGCGGCGTACAGGGCGCCGAGTTCGCGCAGCAACAGGCCGATCGACCAGCCATCGGTGACGATGTGGTGCATCGTCACGAGCAGACGATGGCGGTGCTCGGCCAGGCGCAGCAGGCGGCCGCGGATCAGCGGTCCGTGTTCCAGGTCGAAGGGCGTGTTGGCTTCCTGCTCGGCCAGGCGTTGTGCGTCGGCGTCGGGATCGTGCGCGTGGCGCAGGTCGATGCAGTCCAGCGCAAAGCCGACCTCGGCTGGGGCGATGCGCTGGATGGCGCTGTCGCCGCTGGCCACGAAGGTGGTGCGCAATGCCTCATGGCGGGCGACGATGCGATCCAGCGCCTGCCGCAGTGCCGCCAGGTCCAATGCGCCGTGCAGTTCCACGCCGCCGGGCATCGCGTAGGCCAGGTCGGCCTGGGCATCGAGCTGAGCGAGAAACCACAGCCGTTGCTGGGCGAAGGACAGCGGCAGGTCGCCTTCGCGGGGTAGCGGAACGATGGCCGGCAGTTGGCTGGCCGCGAGGCTGTCCATGGCGCGCGCCATCTCGGCCAGGCGTGGCTGCATGAACAACGCGGCCAACGGCAGTTCCAGGCCGAGCATGCGACGGATGCGCGAGATCAGCCGCGTGCCCAACAAGGAATGTCCGCCCAGGGCGAAGAAACTGTCGTGACGACCGATCTGGTCGACGCCAAGCAGTTCGCTCCACAGCGCGGCGAGCATGGTTTCCAGCTCGCCCTCGGGAGCGGCATAGGCCTGTACATCGAAGGCGTCCGTGTCGGGTAGTGGGAGTGCGCGCCGATCGAGTTTGCCGTTCGTGGTCAGCGGGAGGGCATCCAGCCGGACATACGCCACCGGAATCATGGCGTCGGGGAGGCGTGTGGCCAGTTGGGCGCGCAGCCTGTCTGCACCGAGGCAGATGGCAGCGTCGCCCGGTGTCGCGTCACCAACCAGGTAGGCGACCAATCTGGTATCGCCAGGGCTATCCTCCCGGGCGAGGACGACGGCCTCTCGCACGCCATCGCAGGCGCGCAGTACCGCTTCGATCTCGCCGAGTTCGATGCGCACCCCGCGCAGCTTGACCTGCGCGTCGTTGCGGCCAAGAAAATCCAGGCTGCCGTCGGCGCGCCAGCGCACCAGGTCGCCGGTCTTGTACATGCGCTGGCCGGGCTGCTCGGCGAACGGATCGGGGACGAAGCGTTCGGCGGTCGGTCCAGGGCGGCCGAGGTAGCCGCGGGCGAGCTGACGTCCGGCAAGATGCAGTTCGCCGACGACGTCGATCGGCGCCAACTGGCCGTGTGCGTCCAGTACATAGGCACGGGTGTTGGCGATCGGCTGGCCGATGCCGGGCAGCACGCTGGCGCGCGTGACCTGCGCCGAGGTCGCCACCACCGTGGTCTCGGTGGGACCATAGTTGTTGATAAGTTGAACCGATGGCAGCTGCGCGATTGCGCCGAGCCGATCGCCGCCGGTGAGCAGCACGCGCAGCGTCGACGGCAGACCCGGCTCGCGCAGGGCGATTTCGGCCAGCGGTGTGGGCAGGAAGCTGCTATGCATCTGCTGCTGTCGCCACCAAGCGAGCAGCGCGCCGGGATCGGCACTGGCTGCGGCCGGTGCCAGCAGCAAGGTGGCACCGGCGCATAGCGCCGGCCAGATTTCCCAGGTGGCGGCATCGAAGCCAAGGCCCGCCAGCGAGGTGCAGCGTTCGCCTGGTTGTAGGCCGAAGCGCGCGATATGCCAATGGATCAGATTGCACAGCTGCCGGTGTTCGACCAGCACGCCCTTGGGCTGTCCGCTGGAGCCGGAGGTGTAGATCGCGTAGGCCGGCTGCTGCGGATACGCGGCCGGGGCAGGTGCGGGCGTATCCAGTGCTGCGTCATGCTGGGCGCTGGCGTCGGGCTGGTCCATCAACAGGACACTGATGGTGCGCAGGACGTCGCTGAAACGCAGCTCTGCTTCCAGTGCGGTGGTGGTCAACAGCACGCACGCCTGACTATCTTCCAGCAGATAGACGCTGCGTTCGATTGGATAGGCCGGGTCGATAGGCACGTAGGCGCCGCCGGCCTTGAGCACCGCAAGCAGGGCGACAATCAGCTCGGGGCTGCGTTCGAGACGGATCGCAACACGGCGTTCCGGGCCAATGCCGAGTGCGACCAGCCGGGCTGCCAGTCGATTGGCGAGCGCGTCCAGCTCGGCATAGCGGAGCTGTGAGTGGCCGGCAACCAGGGCGATGGCATCGGGCGTGCGTCGGGCTTGCGCTTCGAATAGGTCGTGGACGCAGCCGGCGGCAGGTAGCGCCATCGTGGTGGCGTTGAACTGCTGCAGGAGTTGCCTGCGGTCTTCGTCGCGCAGCAGCGGTAGCTGTGCGATGCGGACTTGATCGTCGGCGAGCATGCCATGAAGCATGCGGACGAACAGGACCACGTGGCGCTCGATGGTGTCGCGGTCGAACAGTGCGGTGGCATAGCACAGACCGCCGACGATGCGGTCGTCGGCCTCGTGCAGCGACAGGTCGAGGTCGAACTTGGCGTCGCTGACGGCTTTGTCGATCGGACTCAGGCGCAGGCCCGGCAGTGAGGGTTCGGCGTTGGGTGTGCTCTGCCACGCGAGCATGACCTGGAACAGCGGGGAATAGGCAAGGCTACGTTCTGGGCTGACTGCTTCGATGACCTGCTCGAACGGCAGGTCCTGATGGTCTTGTGCCGCCAGCGCGGTGGCGCGGACCTGCGCCAGGACTTGGGCGATGCTCGGGTTGGCGCGCAGATCGATGCACAGCGCCTGGGTGTTGACGAACAAGCCGATCAACGGTTCCAGTTCGCTGCGGGTGCGATTGGCCACGGGCGTGCCGATGACCACTTGGTCCTGGCCGGACAGGCGTCCCAGCAATACCGCCCAACTGGCCAGCATGGTCATGAACAGCGTGGTGCCATGGCGCTGGCTGAAACGGCGTAGCGCGTCGGTGAGGTCGGCATCCAATGTGATGCCGACGGTGTCGCCGCGGTAGTCCTGCAGCGCCGGTCGGGGTCGGTCGCTCGGCAGGTCCAGCAGGGCGGGGGCGTCGCGAAGATGTTCCAGCCAGAAGTCCCTTTGGCGTTGCAGAACCTGACCGGTAATGTGGCCGCGCTGCCATACGGCGATATCGGCGTATTGCAGCGGCAACGGGGGCAGCGGATCGGGCTGACCAAGCGCGAAGGCGGCATAGAGCGTGGTCAGTTCGTGCATGAGCAGGCCCATGGACCAGCCATCGGAAACCAGGTGGTGCAGGGTGACGAGCAGGACATGGTCGTCCTCGCCCAGGTGCAGCAGTTGGCCGCGTGCCAGGGTGTCGTGGGCCAGATCGAAGGGTGTCTGGGTTTCCTGTTCGGCGTGGATCTGTGCCTGGGCTTCTGGATCGGGACAGGCGCTCAGATCGTGTTCGCAGAGCCGGAAGCCGACGTCGGCGGCGTCGACGATCTGGACCGGTTGGTCCTGGTGCAGGCCGATGCGGGTACGCAAGGTCGCGTGGCGGGCGACGATGCGGTCCAGTGCCTGGCGCAGGGCATGGCGGTCCAGCCGGCCGCGCAGGCGCAGGCCGTTGGGCATCAGATAGGCCAGATCGGCCTGTGCATCGAGCTGGGCCAGGAACCACAGCCGCTGCTGGGCGAAGGACAGCGGCGGCGCCTCGTCGCCGTTGCGTGGCTGGATCGTCTCCTGCGCATCGGCTGCAGGTGCCGCCTTGGACAACAAGGCCCAGAGTCGGTTGGCCTCCTCCTTGGTCAGCGTCGAAATATCCTGCGGAAGCTTGGAGGAGGACATAGGGTTTAGCGTTCCAGTTTGGCTTTGGAGAGAAAGTCCGCGGCGTCGGCGGCTTGCAGTTGCTCCAGACGCGTGCTCAGGACCAGATAGGCCATCTGCTGCAGCGTCGGTTGCGCGAACAAGCTTTGGATCGGCACATCACATTGCAGGTCTCGGCGAATCGCTGCGGACAAGCGCACCGTCAGCAGCGAATGTCCGCCAAGGGCGAAGAAGTTGTCTTGGCGACCGACGCGTTCGAGGCCGAGCAACTCGCACCACAGTGCGGCCAGCAGGGTTTCCAGCTCGCCCTCGGGGGGCACGTAGAGCTGTGTGGCGAGCGCGTCGGCCTCCGGTACCGGCAAGGCGCGACGATCGAGTTTGCCGTTGGATGACAGCGGCAGGCTGTCCAGTTGCATGTAGGTCGCTGGAACCATCACATCGGGCAGACGCGCGGCCAGTTGGGTACGCAAGGTGTCGGCACTGACGGCGTCATCGTCGCCCACGACATAGGCGACCAGGCGGGTATCGCCGGGCAGATCGTCGCGTGCCACGACCGCCGCCTCGCGCACGCCAGCGCAGCCGCGCAAGGCGATTTCGATCTCGCCCAGTTCGATGCGCACGCCACGCAGCTTGACCTGATCGTCGTTGCGACCGAGGTAGTCCAGTGCGCCGTCGGCACGCCAGCGGGCCAGATCACCGGTGCGGTACATGCGCTGACCGGGCTGCTCTGCGAACGGATCGGGCACGAAGCGTTCGGCCGTCAGGTCCGGGCGGCCCAGATAGCCGCGTGCCAGCTGCACACCGGCGATCTGCAGTTCGCCGGGCACGCCGATGAGCGAGCGTTGCCGCTGTGCATCGAGCACGTGCAATTGCGTATTGGCGATCGGTCGGCCCATCGACACGCCGCTGGCGTCGGTATCGATATCGGTGCATTCCCAGACGCTGACTTCCACCGCCGCTTCGGTCGGGCCGTAGAGGTTGTACAGGCGCGCCTGCGGCAGACGCTCCCGTGCTGCATGCGCCAGATCCGCCGGTAGCGCCTCGCCGCTGCAGACGATGCGCCGCAGGTTCGCGCATCCGCCGTCCGGCAAGGCATCAAGGAATGCACGCAGCATCGAGGGCACGAAGTGCACGGTGTCGACACCGGCCTGTTCGATCAGGTCGATCAGGTAGGCCGGATCCTTGTGACCACCCGGTTGCGCCAGTACCAGACGCGCGCCCACGCGCAGCGGCCAGAACAGTTCCCACACCGACACGTCGAAGCCGACCGGGGTCTTCTGCAGGACGCGCTGCTCGGGTTGCAGGTCCATGGCCTGTTGTCCCCACTGCAGGCGGTTGTCGATACCGGCGTGGGTGTTGACCACGCCCTTGGGCGTGCCTGTAGAGCCGGAGGTGTAGATGATGTAGGCCGGATGCTGCGGGTGCAGTGCCACCGTGGGCGCTTGCGTGGAAGCGCAGGCCCACAACGCCGCATCGGCGTCCAGCAACACGCTGTGCCGATCGTCGCGTGACGTCAACAGCGCCGCAGTCTGGCGATGGGCCAGCAGCACGCGGGGCCGCGCATCGGCGAGCATGGTGTCGAGACGCGCGGCCGGCACGTCGCTGTCCAGCGGCAGGTACGCCGCACCGGCCTTGAGGATCGCCAGCAGGGCGACGACCAGGTCGATACTGCGCGGCAGGCACACGGCGACACTGCTTTCCGGCACCACGCCCAGGCCGATCAGATGATGGGCGAGCTGGTTGGTGCGGGCATCGAGGTCGGCATAGCTGAGCATGCCGTGGTCGTCGGCCACGGCGATGGCGTCGGGCGTGCGCTGCGTTTGCGCTTCGATGGCGCGATGCAGGTAGCCCGTGCCGTCGAGATCGGTGGCGGTGGCGTTGAAGCGCTGCAGCTGCGCACACTCTTCGGCGGGCAATAAGTCCAGCGCATGCAATGCCGTCTCCGGCATATGCTCCAGCGCGTGTACCAGCGCCTCCAAGGTCTGCAGCAGCAGCGCCGCCACGCGTTCGCTGCCGATCTGTTCCACACACTGCACATCCAAGTGGAAGCCGCCGTCGGCAATGCGGTCGTCGACCGACACCGCCAGCGGATAATGGGTGCGCTCCTGCCCGCCTAGCTGCTGTACCTCGCGCAAGGCGTCGTGGTGCGGATGGGCTTCGTCGTCCAGCACGTTACTGCCGCCGGCATAACGGTAGTTGAGCATGGCGTTGAGCAGCGGCAGCGTCGGGTCCACCGCACTGCAACGTTGGGCCAGGGCCAGCGGCGCATGCTCGTGGTGCAGCAGGCGGGCCAGGCACAGCTGGGTATGCCGCACAGCCTGCAGCACATTGTCGTGTGCGCCGCCCAGGCGGATCGGCAAGGTATTGAGGAACATGCCCAGCACGCGGTCCACGCCGGCGCTGGCATGCATGCGGCCGAACAGCACGGTACCGAACACCGCCTCGTCGCGGCCGCTGCTGCGGGCCAGCAGCAGGGCGTAGGCCAGATGGAAGATGCTGGCGACACTGACACCATGGCGTCGTGCCTGTGCGCGCAACGTATTGGCCAGCGCTGCGGGCAGCGGCCGCTGGATCCGTTGCAGCGCGGCTGGGCCGTGCACCGGAGCGAGCGCGCCGAACGGCGCGGTGGGCGTGTCGATATCGCCGAGCATCTCGGTGAAGAAGGCCTGGTGGTCCTGCTCGGACATTCCGCTGCGTGCGTGGGCGATGAAATCGCGGAACGGCAGTGGCGCGGGCAGATGCAGCTGGCTTCCGCTCAAGTGCGCCTGCACTTCCTCGATGACCAGTTCCAGGGTGGTGTGGTCCATCACCAGGTGATGGTGCTGCAGGCCGAGCAGCCAGCGTCCGGCGGCGTGGTCGTCGGCCAGGTGTGCATGGATCAGCGGCGCATGCTGCACGCTGAGCGCGGCGGCCGGTGCGTGCATCCAGGCCTGCAACTCAGCGGCAGGGTCGGGTCCGTCGAAGACATGCAGGCGACGCGCGAGCGAGGCCTGGCGCCAGACCACCTGCACCGGTGCAGGCAGGCCTTGCCAGGCGAAGCCGGTGCGCAGCATGTCGTGGCGGGCCACGACCTGATCGAGCGCGTCGAGGAACGCATCGAGCTGGTCGCGTGACGGGAAACTGAGCAGGACAGAATGCAGATAGGGGTCGGCGAGCGGATTGGCCAGGTGATGAAAGAGCAGGCCTTCCTGCAGCGAGGCCAGAGGATAGATGTCTTGCACATTGCTCACCCCACCGGCGACAGTGGCCACGATCGCGTCGATCTCGGCCTGGGTCAGTTCGACCAGCGGCAGCAGGTCCGGGGTGATGCGGGTGCAGGCTGGACCGATGCGGTTGGGCGGGACGATCACGTCTGATGCCGCCGCCAACTCTGCCGCCAGGCTCGCCAGGGTCGGCGTGCTGAACAGGCTGCGTACATCCAAGTGCCAGCCGAGCCGGCGCAGGCGTTCGATCAGTTTGATCGCCAGCAGCGAGTGGCCGCCCAGGGCGAAGAAGTCATCGTTGCGGCCGACCTGTTCGACACCGAGCAGCTCGCTCCAGAGCGCAGCCATCACGTGTTCGAGCTCGCCCTGCGGGGGGACATAGAGGTGCAGGTCCAGCGCCTGATCGTCCGGCGCCGGCAGGGCGCGGGAGTCGAGCTTGCCGTTCGGGGTCAGCGGCAGGGCATCGAGTTGCACGTAGGCAGCCGGCAGCATGTAGTCGGGCAGGCGTGTGCGGAGCTGGGTTCGCAGCAGCGCAGGGGTCACGGCTAGCGTGTCGCCGACGAGATAGGCGATCAGGCGCTGTTCGCCGGTGTCGTCGCGGGCAATGACGACTGCCTCGCGTACGCCGTCGCAGCCACGCAAGGCCGCTTCGATCTCGCCCAGTTCGATGCGCACGCCGCGCAGTTTGACCTGGTGATCGTTGCGGCCGAGGTACTCCAGCGCGCCGTCGGCACGCCAGCGCGCCACATCGCCAGTGCGGTACATGCGCTGGCCGGGCTGCTCGGCGAACGGATCGGGGACGAAGCGTTCGGCGGTCAGATCAGGACGGCCCAGATAACCGCGCGCCAGCTGCACGCCGGCGATCTGCAGTTCGCCGGCCACGCCGATGGGCGAGCGTTGCCGCTGTGCATCGATCACATGCAATTGCGTATTGGCGATCGGCCGGCCGATCGGCACGCTGTGGGTGTCGGCCGCGGTGCATTCCCAGACACTGACGTCCACCGCCGCCTCGGTCGGGCCGTAGAGGTTGTACAGGCGTGCCTGTGGCAGGCGCTCCAGTGCTGCATACGCCAGATCCGCCGGCAGCGCCTCGCCGCTGCAGACGATGCGCCGCAGGCTGGCGCAGGCGCCGTCCGGCAGCGCCTCGAGGAATGCACGCAGCATCGAGGGCACGAAGTGCACGGTGTCGATGCCGGCCTGTTCGATCAGGTCGGTCAGATACGCCGGATCCTTATGACCGCCCGGTTCCGCCAGCACCAGACGCGCGCCCACGCGCAGCGGCCAGAACAGTTCCCACACCGACACGTCGAAGCCGACCGGGGTTTTCTGCAACACGCGCTGTTCGGGTTGCAGCTGTAGTTTTTGCTGCATCCACTGCAGGCGGTTGTCGATGGCGGCATGGGTGTTGACCACGCCCTTCGGCTTTCCGGTGGAGCCGGAGGTGTAGATGACGTAGGCAGGGTGTTGCGGGTGCAGTGCCACCGTGGGCGCTTGCGTGGAAGTGGTGGCCCACAACGCGGCGTCGGCGTCCAGTAGCACGCTGTGCCGATCAGCGCATTGCGCTAGCAGTGCCGCGGTCTCGCGATGGGCCAGCAGCACGCGGGGCCGTGCATCGGCGAGCATGGTGTCGAGACGCGCGGGCGGCACGTCGCTGTCCAGCGGCAGGTACGCCGCGCCTGCTTTGAGGACAGCGAGCAGCGCCACGATCAGATCGAGACTGCGCGGCAGGCAGAGCGCCACGCGGTCCTCGGGTGCCACGCCCAGCGCGATCAGGTGATGGGCAAGTCGATTGGCGCGCGCGTCGAGCTCGGCGTAAGTGAGCTCCACGTGCGCTTCCACCACGGCGATGGCCTGCGGCGTGCGTTGTACCTGCGCTTCGATCTGGCGGTGCAGATAGCCGGTGCCGCCCAGGTCGTTCGCGGTGACATTGAAGCCTTGCAACTGGGTATGTTCGCCAGCCGGCAACAACGGCAGCCGACCGACGCGGACGCTGTCGCCGGCGAGCATGCCGCGCAGCAGCGTCACGAACTGGGCCAGGTGACGGTCGATGCTGCTGCGATCGAACAGCGCCGTGGCATAGCCCAGGCTGCCGACGATGCGGTCCTGGTGCTCGTCCTCTCCCAAAAAGAGTTCCAGATCGAATTTGGCGTTGTGGCCCTGCGACTGGAGAGGCTGCAGGCGGATATCGGACAGGGTCAGGTCGGCCGATGCAGCGTTTTGCCACGCAAACATGACCTGGAACACCGGGTGGTGGGCCAGGCTGCGTTCGGGATTGAGCGCTTCGATCACCTGCTCGAACGGCAGATCCTGATGGTCCTGGGCCGCCAGCGCGTTGGCACGGACCTTGGCCAACAGGTCTGCAAGCGAGGGATTGCCGCGCAGGTCGATACGCAGGGCCTGGGTGTTGACGAATAGGCCGATCAGCGGTTCGAACTCGCTGCGATGGCGGTTGGCCACCGGGCTGCCGATGACCACCTGATCCTGGCCGGACAGGCGTGCCAACAACACGCTCCAAGCGGAGAGTACGGTCATGAACAGGGTGGTGCCGTGGCGCTCGCTGAGCGCCTTCAGTGCTGCGCTCAACTCCGTGTCCAAGGCGAATGTCACGATGTCGCCACGGGAATCCTGCAGCGCGGGTCGTGGCCGATCGGCGGGCAGCGCAAGCAGGGTGGGTGCGTCGTGCAGGCGCTCGACCCAGAACTCCCGCTGGCGTTGCAGCACCTCGCCGCTGATCCAGCGTCGCTGCCATACGGCGATATCGGCGTACTGCAGTGGCAACGGTGGCAGCGGATCGGGGATGCCTTGGGCGAAGGCGGCGTAGAGGGTGCTCAGTTCGCGGACCAGCAGGCCCATGGACCAACCATCGGAGACCAAGTGATGCAGGGTGATCAGCAGGACATGGTCGTCCTCGCCCAGGCGCAGCAACTGGCCGCGTGCCAGGGTGTCGTGGGTCAGATCGAAGGGGGTCTGGGTTTCCTGTTCGGCGTGGATCCGTGCCTGGGCTTCTGGATCGGGAGAGGTACTGAGGTCGTGGTCCGAGCATGGGAAGCCGACGTCGGCGGCGTCGATGATCTGCACCGGTTCGCCCTGGTGCAGGCCGATGCGGGTACGCAAGGTCTCGTGGCGGGCGACGATGCGGTCCAGTGCATGACGCAGGGCGTGGCGATCCAACTTACCGTGCAGGCGCAGGCCGTTGGGCATCAGGTAGGCCAGGTCGGCCTGAGCATCAAGCTGGGCCAGGAACCACAGCCGTTGCTGGGCAAAGGACAGTGGCAACGGTTGACCCCGGTCGGCTGGCACGATGGCCGGCAGGGTGCTGGCGGCGGCGCTGTCCAGGGCCTGGGCCAGATCGGCCAGGCGCGGGTGGGCGAACAGCGCAGCCAGTGGCAGTTCCAGGCCGAGCGAGGTGCGAATCCGCGAGATCAGCCGCACCGCCAACAGCGAATGTCCGCCCAGGGCGAAGAAGTTGTCGTGGCGACCGACGCGTTCGACGCCGAGCAGCTCGTGCCACAGGTCGGCCAGCAGCGCTTCGCGTTCGCCTTCGGGAGCCACATAGGCCTGAGTGGCGATCGCATCGGCATCCGGTGCGGGCAGTGCGCGGCGATCGAGCTTGCCGTTGGCGGTGAGCGGCAGCGCCGCGAGCTGCACATAGGCGGCCGGCAGCATGTAGTCGGGCAGACGGGCGCTGAGCTGGGTGTGCAACGCGTCGGCATTGAGGATGACCTCGTCGTCGACAACCAGATAGGCGATCAGGCGCTTGTCGCCGTTGTCCTCGCGCACGACCACCGCCGCCTGGCGCACGCCATCGCAGGCGCGCAAGGCCGCTTCGATCTCGCCCAGTTCGATGCGAAAGCCACGGATCTTGACTTGCGCGTCGTTGCGGCCGAGCGACTCCAGCACGCCGTCGGCGTGCCAGCGGGCCAGGTCGCCGGTACGGTACATGCGCTCGCCGGGGTGCTCGGCGAACGGATCGGGGACGAAGCGCTCGGCGGTCAGATCCGGGCGGGCGAGATAGCCACGCGCAAGTTGCGGACCGGCGATATACAGCTCGCCGGCCACGCCCAGCGGGACCAACTGGTGAGAGGTATCGAGCACCCACAGCTGGGTATTGGTCAGCGGTCGGCCCAGTGGTACGACGTTCCCGGTGTCATCGCCAAGCACCGGGTGCAGGCTGGCCCAGATGGTGGCCTCGGTCGGTCCGTACAGGTTGCACAGTTGGCCGCCACCGATGCGCAGGCGCTGCGCGAGTTCCTGGCTCAAGGCTTCCCCGCCGCAAAGCAGGCGCAGCCCCGGACGGCTCTGCCAGCCGGCGTCCAGCAGCATCTGCCAGAACGCCGGGGTGGCCTGCAGCACGGAGATGGCGTGCCAGTCCAGCAATTGCGACCAGTAGGCAGGATCCTGGATCGCCTGGTCGCCGGCGATGACCACGCGAGCGCCGTGGACCAAGGGGGCGAACAGTTCCAGACCGGCGATATCGAAGCAGACGGTGGTGACCGCCAGCAGGCGGTCCTCGGGCGACAGTGGCAGTTGGATCTGCAGCGCGGCCAGGAACTGGGTCAGCGCGTGATGGGAAATCATCACGCCCTTGGGGTGTCCGGTGGAGCCGGAGGTGTAGATGACATACGCCAGGTGGTGCGGGCTGACGTCCTGCACCGCCGGGGTGTGCACGGGGTGCATGGCCCAGCTGGCGGTGTCGTCCATCCAGACGCGCGCGAGCTGGTTGCCCGGCAGCAGATCGGCCAACGCGGTGTGGGTGAGCAGGCAGCGCGCCGCGCTGTCCTGGAGCATGAAGTCCAGGCGTGCGGGCGGATAGACCGGGTCCAGCGGCACATAGGCGCCGCCGGCCTTGAGCACGGCCAGCAAGGCGACGACCAGATCGACGCCGCGTGGCAGGCAGACCGCCACGCGCTCTTCGGCGACCACGCCGAGATGGATGAGGTGATGGGCAAGTTGATTGGCGCGCGCTTCGAGCGCGGCGTAGGTCAGTTCGACCTCGCCGTCGACCAGCGCGATGGCCTGCGGCGTGCGTTGCGCCTGCGCTTGGATCTGGCGGTGCAGATAGCCGCTGTCAGCCAGGTCGGATTCAGTGGCGTTGAAACGCTGCAGTTGCGCCCGTTCGGTTGGCGGCAACAGCGGCAATTGCGCGATGTGTGCAGGTTCGGCGGAAACCATGCCGCGCAGCAGCGCCACGAACTGGGCCAGGTGGCGTTCGATGCTGCTGCGATCGAACAGCGCAGTGGCGTAGCCCAGGCTGCCGACGATGCAGTCCTGGTTCTCGTCCTCGCCCAAAAAGAGTTCCAGATCGAACTTGGCGTTGTGGCCCTGCGACTGGAGAGGCTGCAGGCGGATGCCGGGCAGGGTCAGGTCGGCCGATGCAGCGTTTTGCCACGCGAACATGACCTGGAACACCGGGTGGTGGGCCAGGCTGCGTTCGGGATTGAGCGCTTCGATCACCTGCTCGAACGGCAGATCCTGATGGTCCTGGGCCGCCAGCGCGGTGGCGCGGACCTGGGCCAGCAGCTCGGCGACGGACGAATTGCTACGCAGATCGATACGCAGGGCCTGGGTGTTGACGAACAGGCCGATCAGCGGTTCGAACTCGCTGCGGTGGCGGTTGGCGACCGGTGTGCCGATGACTACCTGGTCCTGGCCGGACGTGCGTGCCAACAACACGCTCCAGGCGGAAAGCACGGTCATGAACAGGGTGGTGCCATGGCGCTCGCTGAGCGCCTTCAGTGCCGCGCTCAATTCCGTATCCAAGGCGAATGCCACCATGTCGCCACGGGAATCCTGCAACGCGGGTCGTGGCCGGTCGCTGGGCAGCGCAAGCAGGGTGGGTGCGTCATGCAGGTGCTCAACCCAGAACTCGCGCTGACGTTGCAGGATCTGCCCGCTGATCCAGCGGCGTTGCCACACGGCGATATCGGCGTATTGCAGTGGCAACGGTGGCAGCGGATCGGGCTGGCCAAGCGCGAAGGCGGCGTAGAGCGTGCTCAGTTCGCGGACCAGCAGGTCCATCGACCAGCCATCGGAAACCAGATGGTGCAGGGTGACGAGCAGGACATGATCGTCTTCGCCCAGGCGCAGCAACTGGCCGCGTGCCAGGGTGTCGCGTGCCAGATCGAAGGGGGTCTGGGTTTCCTGTTCGGCGTGGTGTTGCGCCTGACGTTCGGGGTCGGCACAGGCGCTGAGATCGTGTTCGCGCAACGGAAAACCGACGTTGTCGGCGGCGATGAGCTGCACTGGTTCGTCGTTGTGCAGGGCGATACGGGTGCGCAAGGTCTCGTGGCGGGCGACGATGCGGTCCAGCGCCTGGCGCAGGGCGTGGCGATCGAGCTGGCCGTGCAGACGCAGGCCGTTGGGCATCAGGTAGGCCAGGTCGGCCTGGACGTCGAGCTGGGCCAGGAACCACAGCCGCTGCTGGGTGAAGGATAGCGGCAGCGGCTTGCTGCGGTCGGCCGGCACAATGGGCGGCAGCGTGCTGGTGGCGGCGTGCAGCAGTGCCTGGGCCAGATCGGCCAGGCGCGGTTGGGCGAACAGCGTGGCCAGGGGCAGTTCCAGGCCGAGCGAGGTGCGAATCCGCGAGATCAGCCGCACAGCGAGTAGCGAATGTCCGCCAAGGGCGAAGAAACTGTCGTGGCGGCCAATCTGTTCGACGCCGAGCAGCTCGCTCCACAGCGTGGCGAGCAGGGGCTCCAGCTCGCCTTCGGGTGGGGCGTAGGCCTGGACGGCGCGCGCGTCGGCATCCGGCGCCGGTAGTGCGCGGCGATCGAGCTTGCCATTGGCGGTCAGCGGCAAGGCATCGAGCCACACGTGGCCGCTGGGCAGCATGACCTCGGGCAGGCGTGCTGCCAGTTGCGTGCGCAGTGCGTCGGCCGCGAGGTGCTTTGCGTCGCCGACCAAATAGGCGATCAGGCGCTGTTCGCCGGTGTCGTCGCGGGCAATGACGACCGCCTCACGCACGCCGTCGCAGCCACGCAAGGCCGCTTCGATCTCGCCCAGTTCGATGCGCACGCCGCGCAGTTTGACCTGGTGATCGTTGCGGCCGAGGTACTCCAGCGCGCCATCAGCACGCCAGCGGGACACATCGCCAGTGCGGTACATGCGCTGGCCGGGTTGTTCGGCGAACGGATCGGGGACGAAGCGTTCGGCGGTCAGATCGGGACGGCCCAGATAGCCGCGCGCCAGCTGCACGCCGGCGATCTGCAGTTCGCCGGCCACGCCGATGGGCGAGCGTTGCCGCTGTGCATCGAGTACGTGCAATTGCGTATTGGCGATCGGCCGGCCGATCGGCACGCTGTGGGTGTCGGCCGCGGTGCATTCCCAGACGCTGACGTCCACCGCTGCTTCGGTCGGGCCGTAGAGGTTGTACAGGCGCGCCTGTGGCAGGCGCTCCCGTGCCTCACGCGCCAGATCCGCCGGCAGCGCCTCGCCGCTGCAGACGATGCGCCGCAGGCTGGCGCATGCGCCGTCCGGCAGCGCCTCGAGGAATGCACGCAGCATCGAGGGCACGAAGTGCACGGTGTCGATGCCGGCCTGTTCGATCAGGTCGGTCAGATACGCCGGATCCTTATGACCGCCCGGTTCCGCCAGCACCAGACGCGCGCCCACGCGCAGCGGCCAGAACAGTTCCCACACCGACACGTCGAAGCCGACCGGGGTTTTCTGCAACACGCGCTGTTCGGGTTGCAGCTGTAGTTTTTGCTGCATCCACTGCAGGCGGTTGTCGATGGCGGCATGGGTGTTGACCACGCCCTTCGGCTTTCCGGTGGAGCCGGAGGTGTAGATGACGTAGGCCGGATGCTCTGGGTGCAACGCCGTCACGATCGGAGCGTGTGCGGGAGCCGAGGTCCATGCAGCCGGTTCGGCATCCAGCAGCACGGTGTGCAGGTCGTCGCGTGGCGCCAGCGTTGCAGCGGTATCGCGCCGGGTTAGCAAGACGCTTGGGCGCGCATCGGCGAGCATGCCGTCCAGGCGCGCGGGCGGTGCGTCGGTCTCCAGCGGCAGATAGGCACCTCCTGCTTTGAGGACAGCGAGCAGCGCCACGATCAGATCGAGACTGCGCGGCAGGCAGAGCGCCACGCGGTCCTCGGGTGCCACGCCCAGCGCGATCAGGTGATGGGCAAGTCGATTGGCGCGCGCGTCGAGCTCGGCGTAAGTGAGCTCCACGTGCGCTTCCACCACGGCGATGGCCTGCGGCGTGCGTTGTACCTGCGCTTCGATCTGGCGGTGCAGATAGCCGGTGCCGCCCAGGTCGTTCGCGGTGACATTGAAGCCTTGCAACTGGGTATGTTCGCCAGCCGGCAACAACGGCAGCCGACCGACGCGGACGCTGTCGTCGACGAGCATGCCGCGCAGCAGCGTCACGAACTGGGCCAGGTGGCGGTCGATGCTGCTGCGATCGAACAGCGCCGTGGCATAGCCCAGGCTGCCGACGATGCAACCGTGCCGTTCTTCGAGCGTCACGTCCAGGTCGAACTTGCCCACGGCCAGCGTTTGCTGCATCGGGTGCAGTTCCAGTCCCGGCAGGACGATGTCTCTGTCGGGCGTGTTCTGCCAGACAAACATGACCTGGAACACCGGGTGGTGGGACAAACCCCGTTCCGGGTTGAGCGCTTCGATGACCTGCTCGAAGGGCAGATCCTGATGTTCTTGCGCGGCCAGCGCGTTGGCACGGACCTGGGCCAGCAGCTCCGCAAGCGAGGGATTGCCGCGCATGTCGATACGCAGGGCCTGGGTATTGACGAACAGGCCGATCAGCGGTTCGAACTCGCTGCGATGGCGATTGGCCACCGGGGTGCCGATGACCACCTGGTCCTGGCCGGAGAGGCGCGAAAGCAGCACGCCCCAAGCCGCGAACAGGGTCATGAACAGCGTGGCGCCGTGGTGCTGGCTCAAGGTTTTCAGTGCCGCGGTCAACTCGGCGTCGAGGACAAAGTCCACCATCGCGCCGCGATAGTCCTGTCTCGGTGGGCGAGCCCGATCGGTGGGCAGTTCCAATAGGGGCGGTGCGTCATGCAGGTGCTTGACCCAGAAGTCGCGCTGGCGTTGCAGGATCTGGCCGCCGATCCAGCGGCGTTGCCACACGGCGATATCGGCGTATTGCAGTTGCAACGGTGGCAGCGGATCGGGCTGGCCAAGCGCGAAGGCGGCGTAAAGGGTGCTCAGTTCGCGGACCAGCAGGCTCATGGACCAGCCATCGGAAACCAGATGGTGCAGGGTGACGAGCAGGACATGGTCGTCCTCGCCCAGGCGCAGCAACTGGCCGCGTGCCAGGGTGTCGTGGGCCAGATCGAAGGGGGTCTGGGTTTCCTGTTCGGCGTGGATCCGTGCCTGGGCTTCTGGATCGGGAGAGGTGCCGAGGTCGTGCTCGCAGAGCCGGAAGCCGACGTTGTCGGCGTCGATGATCTGCACCGGTTCGTTCTGGTGCAGGGCGATGCGGGTACGCAAGGTGGCGTGGCGGGCGACGATGCGGTCCAACGCCTGACGCAGGGCCTGGCGATCCAATGTGCCGTGCAGGCGCAGGCCGTTGGGCATCAGGTAGGCCAGGTCGGCCTGGGCATCGAGCTGGCCGAGGAACCACAGGCGTTGCTGGGCGAAGGAGAGCGGCGGCGGTTGCCCGCGGTCGGCGGGCACGATGGCCGGCAGTGCGCTGGCGGCGACGCTGTCCAGGGCCTGGGCCAGATCGGCCAGACGCGGTTGGGCGAACACCGTAGCCAAGGGCAGTTCCAGGCCGAGCGAGGTGCGAATCCGCGAGATCAGCCGCACCGCCAACAGCGAATGTCCGCCCAGGGCGAAGAAGTTGTCGTAGCGACCGACGCGTTCGACGCCGAGCAGCTCGTGCCACAAGTCGGCCAGCAGGATTTCGCGCTCGTCTTCGGGAGCCACATAGGCCTGAGTGGCGAGTGCGTCGGCGTCTGGCGCCGGCAGGGCACGGCGATCGAGCTTGCCGTTGGCGGTGAGCGGCAGCGCGGCGAGCGGCACATAGGCCGCAGGCAGCATGTAGTCGGGCAGACGGGCGCCGAGCTGGGTGCGTAACGCTTCGGCATTGAGGACGACCTCGTCGTCGCCGACCACATAGGCGACCAGGCGCTTGTCGCCGGTATTGTCTTCGCGCACGACGACTGCAGCCTGGCGTACGCCTTCGCAGCTGCGCAAGGCGGCCTGGATTTCGCCCAGTTCGATCCGGAAGCCGCGCAGCTTGACCTGCTCGTCGTTGCGGCCGAGATACTCGAGGCTACCGTCGGCACGCCAACGCGCCAGGTCTCCGGTCTTGTACATGCGCTCGCCGTGGTGCTCTGCGAACGGATCGGGGACGAAGCGCTCGGCGGTCAGGCCAGGACGGCCCAGATAACCGCGTGCCAGGCCGGCGCCGGCCACGTGCAGTTCGCCGGCCACGCCGATCGGCAGGGACTGGCCGTCGCTTGCCAGCACATAGGCGCGCAGATCGGCCAGCGGTGCGCCGATCAGACTCTGCCCGGCGCGTTGTGCATCTTGCGGAGTGAGCGCATGCGCGGTCACATGCACGGTGGTCTCGGTGATGCCGTACATGTTGATCAGCGCCGTGCGCTGGCCGTGCTGGGCGAACCACGGCGCCAGGGTGGCCGGTTGCAGCGCTTCGCCGCCGAAGATCACCAAGCGCAGGTTGTGCTGCAAGTCGCTGTGTCGCTGTGCATCGAGCAGCGCCTGGAAGGCGCTGGGGGTCTGATTTAGGACGCTGACGCGCTGTTGGCAGAGCAAGGCATGGAACGCGGCCGGATCGCGTGCGGTGTGCTGCGGCACCACGACCAGGCGTCCGCCGTGGGCCAGCGCGCCCCACAGTTCCCACACCGAGAAGTCGAAGGCGCAGGAGTGGAACAGGGTCCAGACATCCCCGGCGGTGGGTGCGACGCAGGTGCGGGTGGCGTGCAGCAGGCGCACGACCTGAGCATGGGCAACGACCACGCCCTTGGGCGTGCCGGTGGAGCCGGAGGTGTAGATGACGTAGGCCGGATGTTGCGGCAGCAGGTCGCTGCGCTGAGGCGCGTGGGCCGGCTGCTGCGCCCAGGCGTCGGCCTCGGCATCCATCCACACGGTGGCGATGCGGGCGTCGGTGGGCAGCGCGGCAGCCAGTTCGCGATCGGCCAGCAGCAGGCGCGGCTGCGCATCGTCGAGCATGAAGGCCAGGCGTTCGGCGGGATAGGCCGGGTCCATCGGCAGGTAGGCGGCGCCAGCCTTGAGCACGGCCAGGATGGCCACGACCAGGTCGATGCCGCGCTGCAGGAACAGCGCCACGCGGTCTTCCGGACCGACGCCGTGGGCGATCAGATGATGCGCGAGTCGGTTGGCGCGGGTATCGAGCTCGGCGTAGGAAAGTTCACGCAGGCCATCGACCAGGGCGATGGCCTGCGGGGTGCGGGCGACCTGTTGTTCGAACACGGCGGGCAGGCAGCGGGCGTCGTCGAAGGTCGTGTGCTGGCGGGCGAGAATGTGCAGCCACTGCTGGCGTTCGAGCGCGCTCGACAAAGGCAGTCGATCCACGCGGATGTTGTCATCCGCGACGATGCCGCGCAGCAGCGCGACGAACTGGGCCAGATGGCGCTCGATGGTGTCGCGCTCGAACAGCGCGGTGGCGTAGGTGAGCTGGCCGGCGATGTGTGCGTCCTGCACTTGCAAGGTCAGTTGCAGATCGAACTTGGCGGTGGCGTTGTCTTGTTCCAGCACCCGACTGTGCAGGCCAGGCAGATCCAGCGCGACGTCCACGTTGTTTTGCCAGACCAGCATGGCCTGGAAGACGGGGTGATGGCCGAGATGGCGCGCCGGGTTGAGCGCTTCGATGACCTGCTCGAAGGGCAGGTCCTGATGGTCCTGCGCGACCAGGGCGGTGCTGCGCACCTGCGCCAGCAGCTCGGCGACCGAGGGATTGCCACGCAGGTCGATGCGCAAGGCCTGGGTGTTGACGAAGAAGCCGATCAACGGTTCCAGTTCGCTGCAGGTGCGGTTGGCGATCGGGGTGCCGATGACGGCCTCGTCCTGTCCGGACAGGCGCGCCAGCAGGGCGCCCCAGGCGGCCAAGACGGTCATGAACAGCGTGGTGCCGTGGCGTTGGCTCAAGGCCGTCAGGGCCTCGGTGAGATCGGCATCGAGGGTCAGATCGACGCTGTCGCCGCGGTAGTCCTGCAGGGCGGGGCGCGGGTGATCGGTCGGCAATGCCAGCAGCGTCGGTGCGCCCTCCAGGTGGTCGCGCCAGAAATCGAGCTGGCGCTGCAGCAGCGGACCATCGAGCCAGCGGCGCTGCCACAAGGTGTAGTCGGCGTACTGGATGGACAGTGGCGGCACCGGATCGGGCTGGCCCTGGACGAAGGCGGCGTACAGGGCGCCGAGTTCGCGCAGCAACAGGCCGATCGACCAGCCATCGGTGACGATGTGGTGCATCGTCACGAGCAGACGATGGCGGTGCTCGGCCAGCCGCAGCAGGCGGCCGCGGATCAGCGGTCCGTGTTCCAGGTCGAAGGGCGTGTTGGCTTCCTGCTCGGCCAGGCGTTGTGCGTCGGCGTCGGGATCGTGCGCGTGGCGCAGGTCGATGCAGTCCAGCGCAAAGCCGACCTCGGCTGGGGCGATGCGCTGGATGGCGCTGTCGCCGCTGGCCACGAAGGTGGTGCGCAATGCCTCATGGCGGGCGACGATGCGATCCAGCGCCTGCCGCAGTGCCGCCAGGTCCAATGCGCCGTGCAGTTCCACGCCGCCGGGCATCGCGTAGGCCAGGTCGGCCTGGGCATCGAGCTGAGCGAGAAACCACAGCCGTTGCTGGGCGAAGGACAGCGGCAGGTCGCCTTCGCGGGGTAGCGGCACGATGGCCGGCAGTTGGCTGGCGGCGGTGCTGGGCAGGGCCTGGGCCATTTCGGCCAGGCGTGGCTGGGCGAACAGCGCGGCCAAGGTCAGTTCCAGCCCCAGCGTACTGCGGATGCGCGAGATCAGGCGCAACGCCAGCAACGAATGCCCGCCCAGGGCGAAGAAACTGTCGCGGCGGCCGACCCGTTCGACGCCGAGCAATTCGCTCCACAGCGCGGCAAGCGTGGCTTCCAGTTCGCCCTCGGGAGCGGCGTAGGCCTGCGCGTTGAAGGCCTGCGCGTGCGGGTCCGGCAATGCGGCCCGGTCCAGCTTGCCGCTGGCGGTGAGCGGCCAGGATGCCAGCACTGCATAGGCGACCGGCAGCATGTAGTCGGGCAAGCGGTCGCTCAGGGTCGCGTGCACGCTGGACACGGCGATGTCCTGGCCGATCAGATAGGCAACCAACTGGTGGGCGTCGTGCCGATCCTCGCGCGCCAGCACCAGTGCATCGTCGATGCCGGCGCAGCCGCGCAGCGCGGATTCGATCTCGCCCAGTTCGATGCGGAAGCCGCGCAGTTTGAGTTGGCGGTCGTTGCGGCCGAGGAAGTCCAAGGTGCCGTCGGCGCGCCAGCAGGCAAGATCGCCGCTCTTGTACATGCGCTGGCCGGGCTGGTCGGCGAACGGGTCGGGGACGAAGCGTTCGGCGGTTAGGTCGGGGCGACCCAGATAGCCGCGTGCCAGCGCCACGCCGCTCAGATGCAGTTCGCCGCACGCGCCGATCGGCAGCGCGTGGCCGGCACGATCCAGCACATAGGCGCGCGTGGCGCTGAGCGGATGGCCAATGCCAATGGGGGCGTCGGCGGCCACGGCCTGGGCGCTGGCCACCACGATGGCTTCGGTCGGCCCATAGGTGTCCAGCAGCGGCGTGCGTGCGCCCTGCAGCCAGCGTTGCCGCATGGCCGGCGTCAGCGCTTCGCCACCGACGATGACCTGGCGCACGCAAGTTGGGATATCCAGCGACTGCGCGCACAGATCTGCCCAGAAGCGGGTGGGCAGGTCGATCACGCTGATGCCCGCCTGCGCGCATCGCGTCCAGAACCGCTCGATATCGAGCCAGCCATCATCGCGCAGCACCAAGCTGGCGCCGCTGCACAGGGCGCCGAACAGTTCTTCCACCGAGGCATCGAAGGCCAGCGTGGCGAATTGCAGCACGCGATCCTGTGGACCTAGCCCGTAGGTGTGGATCAGGTCCTGCAGGCGCACGCTCAGGCCGTGGTGCGCGACCATCACGCCCTTGGGCCGGCCGGTCGATCCGGAGGTGTAGATCACATAGGCCAGCTGCTGTGGGTGCGGTGGCGGCACCGTCGCGGCATGCTCGGGATCGTTCGAGGCAGCGGCCTGCAGCGCGGCGATGGTCTGCACTGGTGTGGACTGATTGCCAACGAACGCTGCGCGCTCAAGCTCGTCGACGAGCAACAGCACCGGCTGGGCATCGGCCAGCACCGCGGCGAGGCGTTCGTCGGGCTGGCTGGGCTCCAGCGGCAGGTAGGCGGCGCCGGCCTTCAGCACGGCCAGCACCGCCACGATCTGCGTGATGCCGCGTGGCAGGCACAGCGCCACGCAGCGATCCGGCCGCGCGCCCAGCGCGATCAGCCGGAGCGCCAACTGGTTGGATCGACAGTCCAGTTGCTGGTAGCTGAGCGTGGCATCGCCACAGACCAAGGCGATGGCTTGCGGTGTGGCCGAGGCCTGCCGCGCGAACCATTGCGCTACGGTGCACGGATCGGCCGCGGATGTGTCGCCGGCACGATCGCCAGCATGGAAGGCTTGCAGTTGTTGTTGCTGCTGTGCAGGCGCGAGCAGCGGCAAGCGACTTACCCGCGCCTGCGCGTCGCCGAGGATGCCATCGAGCAGGACATCGAAGCTGTCCCACTGCCGCTGGATCGTGTCGGCATCGAACAGCGCGGTCGCGAAGCGCAGGCTGCCGACGATACAGCCGCCTTCGAGCCGCAGATCCAGATCCAGATCGTACTTGGCATCGCGGGCCGGACCGGGCAGGACGTCGCTGCGCAGACCGGACATCGCCAACTCGACGTGCGGCGTGTTCTGCCAAGTGAACATCACTTGGAACACAGGCGAATAGGCCAGGCTGCGCACCGGATTGAGCGCCTCGATCAACTGCTCGAAGGGCAGGTCCTGGTGCGCCTGCGCGGCCAGCGCGGTGGCGCGCACCTGGGCCAGCAACTCGGCGACGGACGGGTCGGCGCGCAGGTCCAGGTGCAGCGCCTGGGTGTTGACCAGCAGGCCGATCAGCGAGGCGGTCTCTGCACGCGTGCGTTGGGCGATGGGCGTGCCGATGACCACCTGGTCCTGGCCGGCCAGGCGCGCCAGCAGCGCGCCCCAGGCGGCGAGCAGGGTCATGAACAGTGTGGCGCCATGCCGCTGGCTCAGCGCGATCAGCGCCCGGGTGCGCGCGGCATCCAGCGTCACCGCGATGGCGGCGCCGGCATAGTCCTGCTCGGGCGGACGTGGGCGGTCGGTGGGCAGGGCCAGCCGCGCCGGCGCATCGCCCAAGTGATCGAGCCAGAACTGGCGCTGGCGTTGCAGCAGCGTCGCGTCGATCCAGCGGCGCTGCCACAGGGTGTAGTCGGCGTACTGAATCGGCAGCGGCGGCAGCGGATCGGGCTGGCCTTGGGCAAAAGCGCTGTACAGCGCGCCCAGCTCGTGCAGCAGCACGCCGATCGACCAGCCATCGGCGACCAGATGGTGCAGCGTCACCAGCAGCAGATGATCGTCCTCGGCGCGCTGCAACAGGCGCGCGCGCAGCAGCGGACCGCGCGCCAGGTCGAAGACGAGGGTGGTCTCCTGCTCGGCATGGCGCTGGGCGGCGGCCTGGGGATCGGAAGCGTGGCGCAGGTCGATGTACTCCAGCGGCACGCCCATCTCGACAGGGTCGATGACCTGGGCGGCCCCGTCCTCGGTGGCGACGAAGCGGGTGCGCAAGGCCTCATGGCGGGCGAGGATGCGATCCAACGCCTGCTGCAGCGCGGCCACGTCCAGCGCGCCGCGCAAGGCCACGGTGCCGGGCATCAGATACGCCAGGTCGGCACGCGCATCGAACTGGGCCAGCACCCATAGTCGCTGCTGGGCGAAGGACAGCGGCAGCGGCTCAGGATGCGGCACCGGCACGATGGCCGGTAAGCCGCTGGGCGCGGCATGGGCGAGGGCGAGGGCCAGCTCAGCCAGGCGCGGCCGGGCGAACAGGGTTGCCAACGGCAGCTCCAGGCCCAGCGCACTGCGGATGCGCGCGATCAGCTGCACGCCGAGCAGCGAATGCCCGCCGAGGGCGAAGAAACTGTCGTGACGGCCGACGCGCTCCACGCCGAGCAGCTCGCACCACAGCGTGGCGAGCCGGGTTTCCAGTTCGCCTTCGGGCGCGGCGTAGTCCGACACCGCCAGGGCGGTGGCATCCGGCGCAGGCAGGGCCTGGCGATCCAGCTTGCCGTGGCTGGTGGTCGGAATGGCCGGCAGCACGACATACGCCGTCGGCACCATGTAGTCGGGCAAGTGCGCGGCTAGCCGGTCGCGCAGATGCTCCACCTGCAGTCCTGCGCCGACCAGATAGGCGACCAGGCGCTTGTCGCCAGGGCGATCCTCGCGCAGCAGCACTGCCGCCTCGCGCACGCCCGGGCAGGCCTGCAATGCCGCTTCGATCTCGCCCGGTTCGATGCGAAAGCCGCGCAGCTTGACCTGATCGTCGTTGCGGCCGAGGAATTCCATCTCGCCGTCGGCGCGCCAGCGTGCCAGATCGCCGGTGCGATACATGCGCTGGCCGGGTTGAGTCGCGAACGGATCGGGGACGAAGCGTTCGGCAGTCAATGCCGGACGGTGCAGATAGCCGCGTGCGACCTGCACGCCGGCGATATACAACTCGCCGGTGGCGCCCACCGGCAATGGTTGGCGGCCCGCATCGAGTACGTACAACGGCGTGTCCGGCAAGGCGCTGCCGATCGACGGCAACAGCGGCCATGTCGCGCTATCCGCCGGCAGCAGGTGGGCGGACGCGACATGGGTTTCGGTGGGACCGTAGTAGTTGTGCAGGCGACACGCCGAGCGCCTGGCGAAGAAAGCGCGGATCGCCGGGGTGATGCGCAGCTGTTCGCCGGCGGTGAGCACCTTTCTCAGCTGACAGTCCAGCGCATCGAGCGCCGGATCGGCCAGCACCGTCTCGGCCAGCGACTGCAGGGCGATGTATGGCATGTACAGGCGCTCGATGCGCTGGGTGCAGACATGACGGTACAGGGCATGTGCGTCGCGCCGCTGCGTGTCATCGATCAGCACCAGGGTGCCGCCGGTGCCGAGGGTGCTGAAAATTTCCTGGAAGCTGGCATCGAAGCCCAGCGCGGAGAACTGCAGGGTGCGCAAGGCGTGCAGTTCGGCCCCGGCGCAATGCCCGGCTTCCCACTGCAACAGATTGAGCAGCGGGCCGTGCGGCATCACCACGCCCTTGGGCCGCCCGGTGGAGCCGGACGTGTAGATCACGTAGGCCGCGTGCTGCGGCGACCCGGCGCGCGCCGGTGGCGTGGTCGGCAGGCCATGCCACGCCGCTGGCGCAGCGTCGGCGTACAGCACGATCAGGTCGGCCGGCAGGGCCAGCGCCGCCGCCGCTGCCGTCGTCGTCAGCAGCACCCGTGCCTGGCAGTCCTGCAGCATGTAGGCCTGGCGCTCGGCCGGATAGGCCGGGTCCAGCGGCACGTAGGCCGCGCCAGCCTTGAGCGTGGCCAACGCGGCGACCACCATGGCGATACCGCGCGGCAGGCAGATCGCCACGCGCTCGTCGGGGGCCACGCCCAACGTGCACAGGTGGTGCGCGAGCTGGTTGGCCTGCGCCTCCAGGGCGGCGTAGTCGAGCATGTCGCCGTCGCAAACCAGCGCGATGGCGTTAGGGGTAGCGGCGGCCTGGCGTTCGAAGGCGTGGTGCACCTGGCGGTCGCGGGGAGGCTGCCCAGCGCAGTCGTTGAACGTATAGAGCACCTGCTCGCGCTGCGACGATGTGAGTAGCGGAAGACGCGACAAAGGCGCATGCGGCTCATCGAGCAGCGCAAGCAATATCTGCCTCAATGCCGCCAGGGCCTGTTCGGCCAGCGGTACGGGCAGCCGGTCCGGGTTGACGTTGAACTCCAGCACGGTCGGATGCTGCGGGCTGTAGCGCCGGACGAACACGCCCAGCGCGGTGTCTTCGTAGCCGGCGTGCAGCGGCAGCATGTGCCAGGCGCCGTCCGCGATCGGCGCATCACCAAATGCGCTGAAGTCCTCGACCGAAACGCTGACGTCGAATGGCCGCGGCGCCAACTGTCCGGCCTCGCCCAGCTCGCGCAGGGCATGTTGCAGCGGGAAGCGGGCGTGGCGCATCGCCGTACGCAATTGCGCGGCGATGCTGCGCATGGCGGTGGCGATGTCCGCGCGTGGCGCCGCGGCGAGATAGAGCGGCAGCTGCGTGGACAGCATGCCGAACATGGCGCGTTCGATGCGGTTGTGGCGATTGTGGATGGCCAGGCCGATGGCGATCGGCGCCTGATGGTTGCCCAGGCGAGCCAGGCAGTTGGCCAGGCAGGCGACGATCAGGCTGGTGAACGAGCCGCCCAGGCGCTCGGCTAGCGTGCTCAGGCCCAGGAACACCGGAGTGTCCAGCACGCACTTCAACTGCACGCTCGGCTGATGGCCGAGCGCGACCGTCGCAGCGGGATGCAGCGGCTCCGGTCGCATGTTCAGGCATGTACGCCAGTACGCCAGATCGCGCTGATAGCGACTGGAGCCGATATACGCCACGTCGACATCGAGCGCTTGCAGGTAGGACGGAGCAGGCGACTGGTCGGGCTCGCCGCGCAGGCACTGGTTGTAGCAATCGACGACCTGCCGGGCCAGCATTCCCATGGAAACGCCGTCAGCGATGAGGTGGTGGCACAGGTACAGGCAATAGCCGCGGGTGGCGGAGGCCTGTAGCCACTGGATGTCCCACAGCGGTTGGCCGTACTGCGCGAGCGACCGTGTCATCGCCTGCTGGATGTGCTCGCGCACGCGCTGTTCGCCATCGGCGTCGGCCGAATAATCGTGCCAGGGCAGCGCGAAGGGCAAGTGCTCCAGCACCCGTTGGCTTGGCAAGGGCGAGCCTTCGAGCAGCACGGTGCGCAGGGCGTCATGGCGTGCGACGACCGCGGCAACGGCCTGTTCCCATATCTCGCGGCGCAGATTGCCTTCGAAGTGCATCACGCAGCCGATGGTGTAGCTGGGCTGGTCCGGTGCGAGCAGTTGCCCGAGCCAGACGCCTTGCTGCGCCGAGCTGAGCGGATGCACGGGATTGGTCACGGCAGGGGGCATATCGAACGGGGTCATGCAATCACCGTGGTGCCAGGAGGAACAGGCGCAGTGGCCGTCGATGGAGGAGTGCTGTCGCACACGCTGGATACCCACCACTGCGCCAGGGTCTGGCTATGCGGTTTGGCGAGCACGGTCATATGGTTGCCGGGTCCTTGCCAGGGACGCAGCTCGGCGGCGTAGGCAGCCCATGCCTGGCGCAGCCGCAGCCGCAGCCGCAGCTGCAGCTGCTCGGCAGCGTGTTGCTCGGGCTGCAGCCGGGTATCGTCGACCAGGACCAGATGCAAGGTGCCTGGGTAGGGCCTGGCGGGGATGTAGGCAGTACGGCAGCAATGCGCGAAGGTGGTCAGACTGCCGCGCAGCGAATCGGGCCGCGAGCGTGGCGGCATCAGGCCATGCTCGACCATGAGTCGATGCAAAGCCTGGATCAGCGCCTCCTGGTCGAGGCGGTGCAGGGTCTGGCGGTCGATGCCCAAGGGAGCATGCAGGCGCAGCTGCAAGGCATCGATAAAGTCGTCCACGATGGTGTCGCGGCTGCAGTCCTGCGGGCCGCCGGCCTGGCTCGGGGGGGCGGTGTCGATCAGGGTCAGACTGCTGGCCGGTCGGCCGAGCGCATGCAGACGTAGCGCCATCTCGTACGCCACCCAGCCGCCGAACGAATGGCCGATCAGGTGCAGCGGCGCAGCGTTGGTCGCGATGGCGGGCAAGGCGTCGAGATAGCGCTGCGCGGCCAGTTCGACCGAGCCGAATGGCAACTGGCAGCCATCGGTGCCGCGCGGCTGCATGCCGATGACGTTGCAGGCCTCGCCGAGGGCGCTGCTCAGATCGACGAAGCCGGTCACGCTATCGCCCGCGCCTGGAACACAAACCACGGAGCGCTGCAGTCGTGCCTTGGCGGTGCATAGCGGTAGCGCGGGCTGGTAAAGCACCGATACGGACTTGGCATCATCACTGCCAAGCGCGCACGCAACGGATTGGCCGAGTGCGGCGATATGCTCGGCTTCGATCAGCGTGATGTGGCTGCCTGCTACTGGGATCCGCTCGATTTGCGTCGCTGGCAACAGCCGTTGCCAACCATAGGCATCGGTTGCCGGTTGGGGCTCGACGGCCTGGAACAGATACAGTCGGCACGTCGTCGGCAGGGGGTGGGACAGGAACGTCGGCCACAGTCGGTTGAAGGTGGTACTGGTGACCGAGATGCGTAGCAGGTCTTCGATCGTGGTTTGCTCTTCGGCCGCCAATTGCGCCAGCGTTGGATCGCTTTCGCAGGCGTGGAGCATGTCCTGATAGGTGCCGTCGCGGATGCGATCCAGCAGTGCATTCAACCCGGCCTGGACGTCACTGCGCGCTCGATACGAGCGATGGCGCATCGCTCCTTCGAGCTGGCGGACCAGGGCGTTGCCGATGGCCTGTTCGAGCGCGTCGGTTTGCGGTGGTGCCGATGGCAGATCGCAATCGAGCAATCCCACGAAGGGCACGGACTGGTCATGCATGCCCAGGTGCTGGGCAATGGCATAAGCCAGCAGGCCGCCGGAGGAGTAGCCGAGCAGGCGATAAGGGCCCTGCGGTTGCACTTGCTGGATCAGCTCGACCATCTGCGCGGCCAGCGCTTCCAGCGAGGCCGGTAACGGGTCCGGCCAGGGCAGGGCATAGACAGGAATGTTCGGATCGATGTGTGCCGCCAGCTCGAAGGCATAGGCGATATCGCCCGTGCCGGTCGGCACCACAAACAACGGCGGACGTGTGCCATGGCGACGGACAGCGAGGGCACGACTGCCCAGGACATGCGTGCCGCCGAGCAGACATTCGGCCTGCATACACAAGGTGGGATGCGCGTACAGCAGATTCAGGGTCAGCGGCAGACCGAGGCGATTGGCGGCGATCATCAGTCGCATCGCCGATAGCGAGTGACCGCCCAGCTCGAAGAAGTGATCGTCGCGGCCGATGGGCTGCGGCCCCAGCACGCTGGCCCACAGCTTGGCCAGGCTGCGCTCGATTTCATTGGCCGGCGCAATGTAGCCGTGGCACACCGTCATGGCGGCGTCGGGTACCGGCAAGGCGCGTCGATCGAGTTTGCCGTTGGAGGTCAGCGGCAGGCTGTCCAGCTGCATGTAGGTCGCTGGAACCATCACATCGGGCAGACGCGCGGCCAGTTGGGTACGCAAGGTATCGGCACCGACGGCGTCATCGTCGCCCACGACATAGGCGACCAGGCGTGTATCGCCGGGCAGATCGTCGCGCGCCACGACCGCCGCCTCGCGCACGCCAATGCAGCCGCGCAAGGCGATTTCGATCTCGCTCAGTTCGATGCGCACGCCACGCAGCTTGACCTGGTCGTCGTTGCGACCGAGGTAGTCCAGCACGCCCTCGGGGCGCCAGCGCGCCAGATCGCCGGTGCGGTACATGCGTTGACCGGGTTGCTCGGCGAAGGGGTCGGGGACAAAGCGTTCGGCGGTCAGATCGGGCCGGCCCAGATAGCCGCGTGCGAGTTGCACGCCGGCGATCTGCAGTTCGCCAGGCACGCCGATCGGAGCCAGGCGGCCATGCGCATCCAGCACCTGCAGGCGGGTATTGGCGATGGGCCTGCCGATCGGCACGGTGGCATCGTCGGCACCGGTGTATTCCCAGGCACTGACGCCTACTGCCGCTTCGGTCGGGCCATACAGGTTGTACAAGCGGGCCTGCGGAAAGCGTTCACGCACCGCGTGAGCCAGATCCACCGATAGCGCTTCGCCGCCACAGAAGAACCGCTGCAGGTTGGTGCAACGCTGGTCGGGCAGTGCTTCGAGAAAGACCCGCAGCATCGAGGGCACGAACTGCACGCTGTCGATGCCGGCCTGCTCGATCAGCGCGATCAGGTAGGCCGGGTCTCTGTGGCCGCCAGGTCGGGCCAGGACCAGGCGCGCTCCCACGCGCAGCGTCCAGAAGATCTCCCACACCGACACATCGAAGCTGATCGGGGTCTTCTGCAACAAGCTGTGCTCTGGCCGCAGCCCCAGTGTCTGCTGCATCCATCCCAGCCGGTTGTCGATGCCGGCATGGGTGTTGATGGCGCCCTTGGGCTGTCCGGTGGAGCCGGAGGTGTAGAGGACATAGGCCGGGTGTTGCGGCAACAAGGTCGGCACCGCCGGCGTCTGCGTGGGAGCGGCGCGCCATGCAGGCGGGTCCGCGTCCAGCAGCACGCAGTGCAGGTCATCGCGCTGGCCCAACAGCGCGGCGGTGTCGCGGTGCGCAAGCAGCGCACACGGCTGTGCATCGGCGAGCATGCCGGTCAGGCGCGCGGGCGGCAGATCCGGGTCCAGCGGCAGATAGGCGCCGCCGGCTTTTAGCGTGGCCAGCAGCGCCACGACCAGGTCGATGCCGCGCGGCAGGCACACGGCCACGTACCTGTCCGGGCCGACGCCCAGCGCGATCAGGTGGTGAGCGAGCTGGTTGGCGCGGGCCTCGAGCGCAGCGTAGCTGAGCTCCTCCTGGCCTTCCACCAAGGCGATGGCGTGTGGTGTGCGTTGTGCTTGCACTTCGATCTGGCGGTGCAGGTAGCCGGTGCCGGCCAGATCGATGGCGTTGGCGTTGAAGTGCTGCAGCTCCGCGCGTTCGTTCTCCGGCAGTAGTTCCAGGGCGTGCAGTGCGGTGTCCGGCGCCTGCTCCAGCGCCTGGACCAGGGCCTGCACGGTCTGCAGCAGCATCGCCGCGATACGTTCGGCGCCGATCTGCTCTACACAATGCACGCCCAACGAGAAGCCAGCGTCCTCGGTATGGTCGTTGACCGACACCACCAGTGGATAGTGGGTGCGTTCCTGGCCGCCGAGCTGCTCTACCGCGCGCAGAGGATCGTGCTGGGGCAGGGTGTCGTCGGTGATGACGGTGCTGCCGCCTGCGTAGCGATAGTTGAGCAAGGCATTCAGCAGCGGCAGGGCGGGATCCACATCGCTGCAGCGCTGGGCCAGCGCGAGCGGTGCATGTTCGTGATGCAGCAACTGGGCTAGGCACAGCTGGGTATGACGCACGGCCTGCAGCACGCTATGGTGCGCGCCGCCCAGGCGAATCGGCAAGGTGTTGAGGAACATGCCAAGCACACGATCCACGCCAGCACTGGCATGCATGCGTCCGAATAGCAAGGTGGCGAACACCGCCTCGTCGCGGCCGCTGATCCGCGCCAGCAGCAGCGCGTAGGCCAAGTGGAACAGACTGGCGGCGCTGACGCCGCGTCGACGCGCTTGGCTGCGCAGCGCATGGGCAAGTGCTGCGGGCAGCGGCAAGTAGACCTGTTGCAGCGAGGCGGGATCCTGTACCGGAGCGAAGACCCCGAACGCAGTGGTGGGCGTGTCGATGCCGGCGAGCATTTCGGTGAAGAAGGCCTGGTGTTCCTGCTCGGAAATTCCGCCGTGGGCATGGGCGATAAAGTCGCGGAACGGAAGGGGCGCTGGCAGATGCCGCTGCTGTCCGCTCAGATGTGCCTGTACCTCCTCGATGACCAACTCCAGCGTGGTGTGGTCCATCACCAGGTGATGGTGTTGCAGGCCGAGCAGCCAGCGTTCGGAGGCCGGGTCGTGGGCCAGATGCGCCTGGATCAACGGAGCCCGCTGCGGGCTGGGTGCGGCGGTGGGGGTGTGCATCCAGGCCTGCAAGTCGGCGGCCGGATCGGCTCCGTCAAAGCGATGCACACGGCGAGCGAGCGTGGCCTTGCGCCAGACGACTTGCAGTGGCGCGCGCAGGCCTTGCCAGACAAAGCCGGTGCGCAAGCTATCGTGGCGGGCGATGACCTGGTCGAGCGCATCGAGGAAGGCATCGAGCTGTTCGCGCGCCGGGAAGCCGAGTACGGACGAGTGCAGATAGGGATCGGCGAGTGGATCGGCCAGGTGGTGGAACAACAGGCCTTCCTGCAACGGCGCCAGCGGATAGATGTCTTGCACATTGGCCACGCCGCCCTCGACGCTGGCGACGACCGCATCGATCTCCGGCTGGGTCAGCGCGACCAGCGGCAGCAGGTCCGGGGTGATGCGGGTGCAATCGGGACCGATGCGGTTGGGCGGCACCACGAGGGTGGATGCGGTCTGCAGATTGGCGGCCAGGCCCCCGAGCGTGGGCTGGGCGAACAAGGCCCGTACATCGACCTGCCAGCCGAGCCGACGCAGGCGTTCGATCAGTTTGACCGCCAGCAGCGAGTGGCCGCCGAGGGCGAAGAAGTCGTCGTGGCGTCCGACCTGTTCGACGCCGAGCAGCTCGCTCCACAGCGTGGCCAGCACCTGTTCGAGGTCGCCTTGCGGGGCGACATAGGCCTGCAGATCCAGCGCCTGAGCATCGGGCGCGGGCAAGGCGGCGCGATCGAGCTTGCCGTTGGGGGTCAGCGGCAGCGCCTCGAGTTGCACGTAGGCGGCCGGCAGCATGTGGTCGGGAAGGTGCTTGGCAAGTTGGAGACGCAGCGTTGCCGGGTCCGCAGGTGTGGCCTCCTGATCGGCGACCACATAAGCGACCAGGCGTTTGTCACCAGTGTGTTCGCGGGCGACAACCACCGCTTCTTTTACGCCATCGCAGCCGCGCAAGGCCGCTTCGATCTCGCCGGGCTCGATGCGGAAGCCGCGGATCTTGACCTGCGCATCGTTGCGGCCAAGGAAATCCAGGCTTCCATCGGCCAGCCAGCGGGCCAAGTCGCCGGTCCTGTACATGCGCTCACCGGCCTGCTCTGCGAACGGATCGGGCACGAAGCGTTCGGCGGTCAGGTCGGGGCGATGCAGATAGCCCTGCGCCAGCTGCGCACCGGCCAGATGCAGTTCGCCGGCCACGCCGATTGGCGTCGGTTGGCCGTGGCGATCGAGCACATAGAGCCGGGTATTGGCCAGCGGCCGGCCGATCGGCACACGCTGCTGTGGATCGGGCGCATGCTGCAACGCCAGCGCGGTGACGAACTGGGTGCTCTCGGTCGGACCATAGGTCTGCAGCACGCTGGCTTGGCCGCCAGCGTCAAATACCTTGGCCATGGCGTGCGGATCGGCGACATCGCCACCGGTGAGCAACAGACGCAGTGCACCCAATTGCGTGGCCAGCAGCGGCGCGTAGGCGCGCAATACGCCAGCGACCAAGATCAGCACCGACAAGCGTTCGCGCTCCAGCAACGCGCCCAGGGCCTGCGGATCGCGCATGACCGGCGCAGGAACGACGACGACCGTGGCGCCATTGAGCAGGCTTCCCCAGACCTCCAGCGTGGCCGAGTCGAAGGCGGGATTGGACGCGAAGGCGACCCGGTCGCTGTCCAGCAAGCGCGCCGCCCCGTCCTGCAGGACGAGATTGAGCACGGCGCCATGCGACACCACCACACCCTTGGGCGTGCCGGTGGAGCCGGAGGTGTACATCACGTAGGCCGCAGCCGTGGCGGGCACGCTGATCGCCGGCGGCGTTGTCACGTCGTCGCCGTCGAGGTCGTCAAGATCACCGATCGTCAGGCACGCCACCTGCGCAGGCGCCAGCGCGCTGTCGGCGTCGTGGATCAGTACAGCGGCCTGCGCATCGGCGATCAGCGCGAGCAGGCGTTCTGTGGGGTGCGCCTCGTCCAGCGGCACATAGGCCGCTCCGCACTTGAGCACGGCGAGTTGCGCGACGATCAGGTCGATCGAGCGTGGTAGGGCGATCGCCACGCGCGCACCAGCGCGCAGGCCCACACCGAGCAAACGCTGCGCCAGCCGGTTGGCCTGCGTATCGAGCGCGGCATAGCTGACGCAGCGTTGGTCCGATACCACCGCGATGGCGTCGGGCGTGCGGCGTGCCTGTGTCTCGAACAGGTGGTGCAGCGCCTGCTCGGGCACGGAGGCGATCGCGCCGGTGCCGAAGTCGGCCAACAAGTGCTGCCGCTGTGGCGCGTCGAGCCAAGGCAATTGCGAGACGCGGATGTCGTCGTCGCGCGTCAGCGCCTGCAGCAGCTGCTCGAAGCCGCGCCACCAGCGTTGGATCGTGCTCGCATCGAACAGCGCGGTGGCATAGCCCAGCGTGCCGACGATGCAGGCATCGCGCTCTTCCAGGGTCAGGTCCAGATCGAACTTGAGCACGGCCAGCGGCTGCGGTACCGACTGCAGCTGCAGTCCGGGCAGCTCGAGGTTGCTCTCGCTGGCGGTGGCGCTTTGCCAGGTGAACATGGCCTGGAACACCGGGTGATGGGCCAGGTTGCGTGCGGGGTTGAGCGCGGCAATGAGCTGCTCGAACGGCAGGTCCTGATGCTGCTGAGCCGTCAGTGCGGTGGCACGCACCTGGGCAAGCAACTCGGCGACAGAAGGATCGGCGCGCAGATCGATGCACAACGCCTGGGTGTTGACGAACAGGCCGATCAGCGGCTCCAGTTCGCTGCGGGTGCGGTTGGCGACCGGTGTGCCGATGACCACCTGATCCTGGCCAGCCAGGCGCGCCAGCAGCACGCCCCAGGCGGCGAGCAAGGTCATGAACACAGTGGTGCCGTGGCGCTGGCTCAGAGACTTCAGCGCCGCAGTCAGCTCGGCATCGAAGGCGAACCCCACTGCATCGCCGCGATGGTCCTGCAGCGGCGGGCGGGGCCGATCGGTGGGCAGCTCCAGCAGCGCTGGCGCGTCGTGCAAGTGCTCGACCCAGACGTCGCGCTGACGTTGCAGCACCTCGCCCTCGAGCCAGCGGCGCTGCCAGACGGCGACGTCGGCGTACTGTAACTGCAGCGCCGGCAAGGGATCGGGCTGGCCTTGCGCAAAGGCGGCATAGAGCGTGCTCAGTTCGCGCACCAGCAGGCCCATGGACCAGCCATCGCAGACCAGGTGGTGCAGGGTGATGAGCAGCACATGGTCATCGTCGGCCAGGCACAGCAAGCGGCCGCGTACCAGGGTTTCGTGGTCCAGATCGAAGGGTGTGTCGGCTTCCTGGTCGGCCAGTGATCGGACCTGTGCGTCCGGATCGGGGTGAGTGCTGAGATCGTGTTCGGACAGCGGGAAACCAATGCTATCGGCGTCGATGCGCTGTACCGGTTCGTCGTTGTGCAGGGCGATACGGGTGCGCAAGATCTCATGGCGGGCGACGATGCGGTCCAAGGCCTGGCGCAGGGCGTGGCGATCCAGGCGGCCGCGCAGACGCAGGCCGTTGGGCATCAGGTAGGCCAGCGCGGCCTGGGCATCGAGCCGGGCCAGGAACCACAGCCGCTGCTGGGCGAAGGACAGCGGCAGCGGTGCGCTGCGGTCGGCCGGCACGATGGTCGGCAGCCTGCTGGCGGCGGCGCTGGCCACGCAGCGGGCCAGGGCATGCAGTTGCGGATGGTTGAACACGTCCCCGATCTGAAGTTCCACGCCCAGAGAGCTGCGCACCCGCGAGATCAGTTGCACGGCCAGCAACGAGTGGCCGCCGAGAGCGAAGAAGTCGTCATCGCGCCGCAGCTGCGGCAGGCCGAGCAGTTCGCACCACACCGTGGCCAATGCCTGTTCGACCGCGCCCTGCGGCTGCTGTGCGTCGCCGATTGCATCGGCGATGGAGCGAGGCGGTATCGGCAATGCACTGCGGTCCAGCTTGCCGCTTGGTGTCAGCGGCAAGGCATCCCTGCACACATAGGCAGCCGGCAGCATGTAGTCCGGCAGGCGCGCACGCAGGTGTTCGCGCACTGCCTCGGTGTCGATCCGTTCGGCCACGACGTAAGCCACCAGGCGTGGTTCGCCCATGTCGTCTTCGCGCGCCAGCACCAGCGCATCGTCGATACCTCCGCAGGCCAGCAACGCCGCTTCGATCTCACCCGGTTCGATGCGGAAGCCGCGCAGTTTGACTTGGCGGTCGGTGCGGCCGAGGAAGCCCAAGCTGCCGTCGGCACGCCAGCAGGCCAGATCGCCGGTCTTGTACATGCGCTGGCCGGGTTGGTCGGCGAACGGGTCGGGGACGAAGCGTTCGGCAGTCAGGTCGGGACGACCCAGATAGCCGCGCGCCAGCGCCGCGCCAGCCAGATGCAGCTCGCCGCGCGCGCCGATCGGCAGCGGTTGAGCGTGGCGATCGAGCACATGCGCCTGGGTGCCGGCGAGCGGACGGCCAATGCCGGTCGGGGTGTCGGCGCCGACGGATTGGGTAGTTGCCACCACCACGGCTTCGGTCGGGCCGTAGGTATCCAGCAACGGCGTGCGGGTGCCCTGGACCCAGGTCTGGCGCATAGTCGGGGTCAGTGCTTCACCGCCGACAATCACCTGGCGCACGCCGTCGGGGATCTGCAGCGACTGCGCGCACAGCTGCGCCCAGAAGCGGGTCGGCAGATCGACCAAGGTGATACCGGCCTGCGCGCACTTCGGCCAGAACTGCTCGGTGTCCAGCCAGGTGTCGTCGCGCAGCACCAGGCTGGCGCCGCTGCACAGGGCGCCGAAGAGTTCCTCGACCGAAGCGTCGAAGGCCAGTGTGGCGAATTGCAGCACGCGGTCCTGCGGGCCCAGCCCATAGGTGGCGATCAAGGCATGCAGGCGCGTGGCCAGGCCCTGGTGGGAGACCATCACGCCCTTGGGCTGGCCGCTGGAGCCGGAGGTGTAGATCACATAGGCCAGCTGCTGCGGATGCAGCCCCGGCACCAACGGGTTGTCCGACGGTGCCGCGGACCACGCCTCGGCGTCGGCATCGATGCGCAGCAGCACCGCGTCGATGGCGTCAGGCAGGCGGGCCAGGCACGCCGCGTCGGCGATCAGCACGCGCGGCGCGCTGTCGGCGAGCATGCACTGCAGACGCTCGCGCGGATAGGCCGCGTCCAGCGGCACGTAGGCGCCGCCGGCCTTGAGCACGGCCAGGATCGCGACGATGGCGTCCACGCCACGTTGCATGCACAGCGCCACACGCACGTCCGCGGCCACGCCGAGTGCGATCAGATGGTGCGCCAGGCGGTTGGCGCGCAGGTTCAGGCCGGCATAGTCGAGGCTGCCTGTCGCGTCCTGCACGGCGATCGCCTCGGGCCGCTGTGCGGCCTGCCGTTCCAGCAGGCGATGCACCGGCATCGCGTCCACGACGCCGCCAGCAGTGTCGTTGCACTGGCGCAGTTGCGCATGGTCGGCCGCGCTCAGCAACGGCAGGCGCGCGACCGGTGTGTGCGCGTCGGCCACCATCGCCCGCAGCGTGGCGATGAACAGGGCGACATGGCGTTCGATGCTGCTGCGCTCGAACAGTGCGGTGGCGTAGCCGAGGCTGCCGACCAGCACATCGCCGTGCTCGGCCATGGCGATTTCCAGGTCGAACTGCACGGTCTGCATCGGCAGCGCCACTGGCTGCAGGGTCAGGCCGGGCAGTGCCAGGTGGCCTTCCGGCGCGTTCTGCCAGGCAAACATGACCTGGAACAGCGGGCTATGCGCGGTACTGCGCACCGGCTTGAGCGCCTCGACGATCTGTTCGAAGGGCAGGTGCTGGTGCGCCTGCGCCGCGAGCGTGGTCGCACGCACCTGGCTGAGCAGACGGGCGGTATCGGGTGCCTGACGCAGGTCGATCTGCAGGGCCAGCGAATTGACGAACAGGCCGATCACCGGCTCCAGCTCGGTGCGATCGCGTCCGGCGATCGGGGTCCCGATCACCACCTGGTCCTGACCGGACAAGCGCGACAACAGCACCGCCCAGCCGGCCAGCAGGGTCATGAACAGCGTGGTGCCGTGGCGCTGGCTCAAGCCGCGCAGCGCGGCAGTGAGATCGGCATCCACGGTGACCTCGACCGTGTCGCCGCTGTAGTCCTGCAGCGCAGGACGGGGGCGCTCGGTCGGCAGCTCCAACAGCGGCGGGGCGTCGTGCAGTTGTTCAATCCAGAAGTCGCGCTGGCGTTGCAGCACCTCGCCGCTGATCCAGCGGCGTTGCCACACGGCGATATCGGCGTACTGCAGTGGCAGCGGTGGCAGCGGATCGGGCTGGCCCTGGGCGAAGGCGGTGTACAGGGTGCTCAGTTCGCGCACCAGCAGACCCATCGACCAGCCATCGGAAACCAGATGGTGCAGGGTGACGAGTAGGACATGGTCGTCCTCGCCCAAGCGCAGCAGTTGGCCGCGTGCCAGGGTGTCGTGAGCCAGATCGAAGGGGGTCTGGGTTTCCTGTTCGGCGTGGATCTGTGCCTGGGCTTCTGGATCGGGAGAGATGCTTAGGTCGTGTTCGCAGAGCCGGAAGCCGACGTCGGCGGCGTCGATGATCTGCACCGGCTCGTTCTGGTGCAGGCCGATGCGGGTACGCAAGGTGGCGTGGCGAGCAACGATGCGGTCCAGTGCATGACGTAGGGCCTGGCGATCCAATTTGCCGCGCAGGCGCAGGCCGTTGGGCATCAGATAGGCGAGCTCGGCCTGGGGATCGAGCTGCGCCAGGAACCACAGCCGTTGCTGGGCGAAGGACAGCGGCAGCGGGGCAGTGCGCGGTGTCGGGACGATCGGTGGCAGCGTCTGCGGCGCCGCGTTGGCGAGCACGGTCGCTAGCGCCGCCACCCGAGGATGGGCGAAGACCTCGGCCAGGGGGAGCTCCACGCCCAGCCGCTCGCGCAGGCGCGAGATCAATTGCACCGCCAGCAGCGAGTGCCCGCCGAGGGCAAAGAAGTCGTCGTTGCGGCCGACCTGCTCGACGCCGAGCAGCTCGCTCCACAGCGTGGCCAGGACGTGTTCGAGTTCGCCCTGCGGGGCGACATAGGCCTGCAGATCCAGTGCCTGAGCGTCCGGCGCCGGCAGGGCGGCGCGATCTAGCTTGCCGTTGGGCGTCAGCGGCAGCGCGTCCAACTGCACGTAGGCCGCGGGCAGCATATGGTCGGGCAGGCGCGCGGCGAGTTGGATACGCAGTGCGGCCAGATCCACGGCCGACGTGTCGCCGGCCAGATAGGCGACCAGGCGCTTGTCGCCGGTGTCGTCGCGCGCCACGACAACCGCCTCGCGCACACCGTCGCAGCCGCGCAAAGCCGCTTCGATCTCGCCCGGCTCGACGCGGAAGCCGCGGATCTTGACCTGCGCATCGTTGCGGCCAAGGAAGTCCAGACTTCCATCGGCCAGCCAGCGGGCCAGGTCGCCGGTCCTGTACATGCGCTCGCCGGGTTGCTTGGCGAACGGATCGGGCACGAAGCGTTCGGCGGTCAGGTCGGGGCGATGCAGATAGCCCTGCGCCAACTGCGCACCGGAGATATACAGCTCGCCGGCGACGCCGATCGGGACCGGCTGACCGTGACGATCGAGCACGTAGGCGCGGCTGCCCGGCAACGGTCGTCCGAGCGGAATCCGCGTGGCGTCCGAGGCCAGTGTCGCGACCGGGTGGACCACGCTGAAAGCGGTGGTCTCGGTCGGGCCATAGCAATGCAGCAGCCGTTGCGGCGCGGCCTGGGCCAGGAGCGCGGCGACGCTGCCGGCATCGACGCTGTCGCCGCCAGTGAGCAGGCAGCGCAACGTCGGCAGCAATGCGCGCAGGGCCTGCCAATAGCCAGGCAACAGGCCGGCGGTCAGATGCAGGATGCTGACCCCGGCAGCCGTCAGGTGCCGGCTCAACGCGCGTGGATCGAGCAGGGTCTGCTGATCGACGACGACGATGGCCGCGCCATGCAACAGCGTGGCCCATATCTCGAACGTGCTGGCATCGAAGGCGGGATTGGCGAGGAAGGCGACCCGGTCCTGCGGTTGCAACGGCGCATGCTGCTGGCTGAGCGCGAACGCCAGCACGGCGGCATGCGAGACGGCCACGCCTTTCGGGGTGCCGGTGGAGCCGGAGGTGTAGACGACATAGGCGACGCTGCCGGGCATGATGCCGACCTGCGGCGCAATGGTTTCTTCAGCGAGCGCCGCGAACTCCAGTTCCAGGCGGGGAACGGCCGGGACATCGAGCGGACAGTCGGGAAGACACAGCAGCGCGGCGGCCGCGCAATCGTGCAGCAGTGCGCGCAGGCGCACTTCCGGCTGCGTCTGGTCCAGGACGACATACGCGGCGCCGCACATCAGCACCGCCAGTTCGGCCACGATCAACAGCGCCGAGCGCGGCAACAGCAACGCTACCGGCTGGTCCGGTTGCAATCCGATGCGCCGAAGTCTTTCGGCCAGGCAGGCGGCGCGGCTCCACAGTTCGCAATAGCGAAGCGTGAGCGTGCCGTCGATTACCGCCGTCGCGTCGGGATTGCGCTGGACATGGGTGTGCAAGGCTTCCACGAGCGTGGTGACGGCGGGCAGGGCGACCGTCGTGGCGTTGAAGCCATACAGCACCTGCCGGCGTTGATCGTCCGGTATCCAGGGGAGTTGCTCTACAAACGCATCGTCGTTCGCGGTGATGGCCTGCAGCAGGTGCAGGAACTGCGCCGCATACGCTTGGACCGTGGTGTGATCGAACAGGGATATTGGATATCTGATGACGCCGTCCAGCCCGGCCTCGGACTCCTTCATCGTCAGTATCAGGTCGAACGCGCACATGTCGGACGCATCCGGCAACGGCTCCAGTCGCAGGCCCGGAGTGTGCTGCGACGGGCTGTCGCGGAAGCCATCCAGGCTGAACAATGTCTGGAACACCGGCGTATGGCTCAGGCTGCGACTGCGTTGCAGCGCTTCGACGACGCGCTCGAACGGCAGCTCCTGGCGATCCTGTGCGTTTAGAACCACGTTGCGGACATGTGCCAGCCACTGCGCCACGGTGGGTGTGCCGGACACCTTGAGACGCAGCGCAAGCGTGTTGATGAAGCAGCCGATCAGCCCTTCCAGATCCGGATGTGTGCGTCCGGCGACCGGCGTGCCGATCACGACGTCATCGGTCGCGCTGATCCGTGCCAGCAGCAGGGCCCAGCAGGCCAGCACGGTCACGAACAGCGAGCAACCATGGCGGCGTGCCAACGCATTCAAGCGTTGCCCCAGTTCCGGCGGCAACAGCAGTTCGACCGCCCTGCCGCGATAGTCCTGGACGGCTGGGCGAGCGCGGTCGGTCGGTAAGGGGAGCAGCGGCGGGGCGCCGGCCAGTTGCTCTGTCCAGAAGCGCAGTTGCGCAGCAAGGGACTCGCCTCGCAACTGCTCGCTCTGCCAGATCGCATAGTCCGCATACTGGATCGGCAATGGCGGTAGCGGATCGGGCAGGTGCCGGGCGTAAGCGTCGTACAAGGCTTCCATCTCGCGCAATAGAACGCCGATCGACCAGCCATCGCAGACGATGTGATGAAAGGTCAGCAGCAAGACGTGTTCCTGCGCCGCCAGGCGCAGCAGGCTTCCGCGCACCGGAGCGCCCAGCTCGAAGTCAAAGGGAAGCGCTGCCTCCTGCTGTGCGATGCGTGCGATCGTGGCCCTGTCGCAGGCGCTCGCGTCTTCATGGACAAGCGGAAAGCGTGTTGCCGGATGGATGCGCTGGCGGATCTGGCCGTTCACTTCGACCAGGCTGGTGCGCAGTATTTCGTGCCGTGCCACGATGCGATCCAGCGCAGCTTGCAACGCATGGATGTCCAACTCGCCGATCAGACGGACGCCGTTGGCGATGTGGTAGGTGATCGACGCCTGCGGATCCAGCCGGGCGAGCAGCCACATGCGTTTTTGCACGAACGAGGCAGGAAGGGTCTTTGCAGACTTATCCATGAGGGACGGGATCCTTGAGCAGGCGTGACCAGCACCGGAGGGTGCGCCTGGCAGTACGTGGCGGAAGACGCGGCACTTGGCGATCGCGTCGTAACAGGATCATCGACATCGGGCGTTGCACGTACCTGACCCAACTTGCGGTTGCGTAGATCGGTTTTGTAGTGCTTTTGGCAAGTACGCACTTGACTGGCAGTGACTGCGGTTTGTCTTTGGCGGTCGTGTCTGCGCCAACCGCGCAACGACTTCGCCTTGCCGCCAACGCGGCGTTCGCCCCGCAGCGCCGATGCACGGTGTCGCGTGCGCGCCATGTCCAGTGACGCTGACAGGCAACTGATCGGCGCACACGAGCAAGTACACAGACAGGGCCTCGACCACCATGCTTTGCATCGCTGTCGCCCTGATCGTTTGGCGATCCATCCCGGGCAACGCTGGAATCTGGATACGCATGAATTTCAATGCGGCTATTGCATCGACGGACGCACCGCCATCCACCGCGCCGCGCATTCGTGGCGTCGGTACCGCAACGCCTGGCAGCCGCTACTCGCAGCCGGATGTGCTGGACCGCTTCGGCATCGAAGATCAGCGGCGGCGCCTGGTGTTCCTGCGCAACGGTATCGACTCGCGTAGCCTGGTCCTGCCGCAGCGCGACGACACAGGCGCGGCGCCGTGCGAAACGCAGGCGCAGTTGCTCGACAAGCATCGCGATATCGGCCTGGAGATCGGCGAGCACGCATTGACCCGCTGCCTGCAATCGATCGGGACGCAACTGGACCAGGTGCAGTATCTGTGCTGCGTCACCACCACCGGGCTGCTCACGCCCGGCTTCAGTTCGCTGCTGATCCAGCGCCTGGGATTGCGTCAGGACTGCGTGCGTCTGGATGTGGTCGGCATGGGCTGCAACGCCGGCTTGAACGGCTTCAACTCGGTCGTCAACTGGACCAACGCCAATCCGGGAAAACTCGCGATCCTGCTATGCATCGAGGTGTGTTCGGCGGCCTACGTCGACGACGAGGGAATCGAGACGGCAGTGGTCAACAGCTTGTTCGGCGACGGCGCCGCGGCGCTGGCGGTGATCGCCGATAGCGCCGAGGGCCATGGCGGGCCGCGCGTGTGCAAGTTCGCCAGCCAGGTGATTCCCGAGGCACTGGACGCAATGCGCTTCGTCTGGGATCAGGCGCAGGGCAAGTTCCATTTCCGTCTGCACAAGGACGTGCCGTACGTGGTCGGTGCCAACGCGCCGACCGTGGTCGACCGCCTGCTCGAGGGAACCGGTCTGCGCCGCCGCGACATCGCCCACTGGCTGGTGCACTCGGGCGGACGCAAGGTCATCGACGCGATCTCGGCCAACCTGATGCTGACCAGCCACGACATGCGCCACACCATCGACGTGTTGCGCGAACACGGCAACATGTCCAGCGGTTCGTTCCTGTTCTCTTACGCACGCTTGCTCGACGAGGGCCAGGTTCGCCCTGGCGACTGGGGCGTGATGATGACGATGGGGCCGGGCTCGTCGATCGAGACCGCACTGCTGCGCTGGTAAACCACGCCTGATTCCGATCATCGACCCCTGCGGACTTTTCATGAGCGATCCATCAAGCCCCGTGTTGCATCTCGTGCATCTGGATATCGACGCCGCCAGCGCGCTGAACGACGAACAGATCCAACGGCTCACCGACGCCTGCGATGAGGTCGAGGACGCCGCGACACCGGCGATCCTGATCCTGCACCTGCGTGGGACGGCCAAGCCGCCGGCTGCGGCGTGCTGGCCGGGAGCGGTGAGCCTGGACCTGGTGAACCGCTGGGAAAAGGCGATGCGCCGCTTCGAACGCCTGGACGGTCTGTCGCTGGCCTGGATCGAGAATGCCTGTTCGGCCGGGATGCTGGACCTGCTGCTGGCGGTGGACAAGCGCATCGCCGCGCCCACGGCCAGCATCTGCGTGCACAGCGGCGAAGCCGCATGGCCGAGCATGGCGATGCGGCGTATGAGCACCCGCCTGGGGATGGGCGCGGCGCGTGCGGTGTTCCTGTTCCAAACGCAGCTGTGCTGCGCGCGCATGGCGCAGTTGGGTGTGGTCGATCAGGTCAGCGACGATGGCCAGGGCGCGATCGTCGCCTGGCTGGCGTCGCTGGCCGGCGTCGACGTGCAGGTGCTGCCGAGTCGGCGCCTGTTGCTGCTCGAAGGCGCCGCCCATTCCTACGAACAGGCCGTGGGCCAGCATCTGGCCGCCTGCGACGTGGAGCTGCGCCGCCGCCAGCTGCGTGCCTTGCAGCATGCAGCTGCCGAATGCGGGCACGATGCTCCGGCGCAGATGGTGTCGGCATGAAACTGCTGGCAGACGGCATGGCGGAGCTGCAGGCATTGGCGGTCTGGTCCGAACAGGCGCTCGCCGCCTTGCCAGTGCCTGCGCTGCGCGATCAGACGCAGGCCCAGCATGCCGCCGCCGTACATGCGCGTTGCCGGGCCGCGCGCATGGATTTCATGCGCCACCACGGCGACTGGCTGTATGCGACGCTGACCCGGGAGCGGAGCCTGGCGTTACGCCTGGACGAAGTCTTGCACGCTGCCGCCGAGCTCGTGCCTGGCCTGCTGCCCAGCCAGGCGCAATGGGCGCACGAACGCACCTGCATCCAGTCGGAAAAGGAAGGCTGGGAGATCGAACAGGGCATCGTCTTGTGGGGCGTGTTGCGGCAGCCGGAGTGCGGCCACCATCTCATCGAAAGCCTGCTGCGGCCCACCGCACGCGCGCTTGAACTGTTGCCGCAGTTCCGCAGCCAAGCGCAGGTGCAGATCGGCCCTGTGCATGTGGAACGCCGCGATGGCGCAGCCTGGTTGACCGTCGCCAACCAGACCGGTCTCAACGCCGAGGACAACGCCTTGGTCGAGGCGATGGAAGTGGCGGTCGATCTGGCCTTGCTCGACGATGAGGTCATGGTCGGCGTGGTGCGTGGCGGCCCGATGCAGCATCCCAAGTACCTTGGCCGGCGGGTGTTCTGTTCGGGCATCAACCTGCAGCATCTGCACCAGGGCAAGATTTCCTTCGTCGACTTCCTGCTGGGTCGCGAGTTCACCTATCTCAACAAGATCCGACGCGGTCTGTACTGGCCGGGCGCCGATGCGCGCCAGCACACCATCGAGAAACCCTGGGTCGCTGGAGTGGACGCCTTCGCCATCGGTGGCGGCCTGCAATTGCTGCTGGTGTTCGACCATGTGGTGGCCGAACGCGAGGCCTATTTCGTGTTGCCTGCGGCCAAGGAGGGCATCGTCCCGGGCTCGGCCAATCTACGCCTGGGTCTGCGTACCGGCAATCGGATCGCCCGTGACATGATCCTGCGCGGACGCGTGATCCGTGCCGAGGAGCCTGATGCCGCAGGCCTGGCCGACGAAGTCGTCGACGCCGGCGACATGGACGCGGCGATCGCCCGGGCCGTGCAGCAGATGCGCAGCGAAGCGGTGGCACCCAACCGGCGCATGCTGTGCGTGGCGGAAGAATCGCCGGAGGATTTCCGTCGCTACATGACCGAGTTCGTCCTGGTGCAGTGCAGCCGCATCTATGCCGACGACGTGCTTGCGCGCCTGCGGCAGCGGTGGGCTGCATGAGTGTGCACCCCAGCGCCGCGTTGGATGATCTGCAGCCGCCGGCATTGGCGACGCTGGACCCGCGTGAGTTGCATCCCAGCCTGGGCGAGCCGGTACTGGGAGCGATCGATTTTCTCAATGAGGTGATCGACCGCTATCCGGACGCCATTTCGTTCGCGCCAGGCGCACCGGCGCCGGCCTTGCTGGAACCGCTGGACCTGAGCGCCCACCTGCAGACCTATCTCGCACACCTGGCGCGGACCGAGGGCCTCAGCGAGCTGCAGGTGCGCCGTCGCCTGTTCCAGTACGGCCCCAGCCGCGGCATCATCAATGCGCTGCTGGCGCAGGCGCTGCGCCAGGATCAGGGACTGGAGATCGCGCCGTCGAGCATCGTGGTCACGGTCGGCTTCCAGGAAGCGATGTTTCTGGTGCTGCGGGCGCTGTTCGCCGCGCCCGGCGACGTCCTGGCGGTGGTGCAACCGTGTTTCGTCGGCGCGCTGGGCGCGGCGCGTGCGCTCGACATCGCATTGCTCGGCATCGACGAGCGCGATGGCCGCGTCGATGTGGATCGATTGCATCGCGCCTGTGCCGAACTGCGCGCGCAGGGCCGCCGGGTGCGCGCCTTGTACGTGGCTCCGGATATCTCCAATCCCTCCGGGAGTCTGCTCGATCGTGGACAACGCCAGGCCTTGCTCGATGCGGCAGACGCGTACGATTTCTGGCTACTGGAAGACAATACCTATGGTTTCACCGTTCCGCACGCGCATGGCGTGCCGTCGCTGAAGGCAATGGATCGCACTGGCAGAGTGATCCAGATGGGCACCTTCGCCAAGATCGCCTTGCCGGGCATCCGCGTCGGCTTCGTGATCGCCGATCAGTGCGTGGCCGATCGGCCGCCGCGGGTGCTGGCCGATGCCCTAGCCACGCTGAAGAGCATGGTGACGGTCAATACCTCGCCGGTCTGCCAGGCGATCGCCGCCGGCATGCTGTTGGGCAGTGGCGGCTCGCTCGCTGCGCTGGGCGCGGATCGCGGAGCGTTCTACCAGGGCAAGCTCGCCTGCCTGCTGGCAGCGTTGCAGCGCGAACTCGGCGATCTGGCCGCCGCGCATCCGGGCTTGCGCTGGAACCGACCCAAGGGCGGCTTCTTCGTTTGCATGCACCTCGGCATACCGGTGGATGCGGCGTTGCTGGAGCTGTCCGCACGCGACTACGGCGTGCTGTGGACGCCGATGCGCATGTTCTACGTGGACGACGGTGGCCAGCACAGCCTGCGCCTGTCCTGCAGCTATCTCACCGATGCGCAGATCGACGACGGGGTCGGACGCCTGCGCCGCTTCCTGTGCGACCCGCGGGTCCTCGGATGAACGACATGCCGGTGCTGTTCGAACGCGACGGCCATGTCGCCCGCATCACCTTGAACCGCCCGGCGGTGCTCAACGCACTCGATCTGGCCACCCATGCCGCGCTTGCCGAGGCCTGGGACAGCTTCGAGCACGACGATACGCTGTGGGTCGCCGTGCTCAGCGGCAGCGGCGAGCGCGCCTTCTCGGCCGGTCAGGACCTGAAGGAACTGGCAGCGCGGCTTGCCAACGGCGCGCCGTCCTCGTCGTTCGGCAGCCAGGGTGCGGCGGGATGGCCACGCCTCACCGAACGCTTCGAGCTGTGCAAGCCGGTGATCGCCCGGGTCAACGGTCTGGCGCTGGGCGGCGGATTCGAACTGGCCTTGGCCTGCGACATCATCGTCGCCGCCGACACCGCCGAATTCGCGTTGCCCGAAGCGCGGCTCGGCCTGATTTCCGGCGCCGGCGGGGTGTTCCGCCTGACCCGGCAATTGCCGTACCGCACCGCCATGGGCTATCTGCTCAGCGGCCGGCGCATCGGCGCGGCGCGAGCGCTGGCGCTGGGGCTGGTCAACGAGGTGGTGCCGGCCGCGCAGCTGGATGCGTGCGTGGAAAGCTGGCTGTCCGATCTGCTGGCGTGCGCGCCGTTGTCGCTGCGCGCGATCAAGCAGGCGGCGGCCACGGCGGCATGCTTGCCGTTGGCCGATGCCTTCGCCACCCGCTATCCCTGGGAGGAACGTCGGCGCCACAGCCAGGACAGCCGCGAAGGGCCGCTGGCGTTCGTGGAAAAGCGCGCGCCGCGCTGGTCCGGCCGATGAGCGCGGCAACGCCGGCGGCGCGCGGCCGCATGCCGGCCGATGGAACTGCCTCCACCATCGGCGAAGAAGAGATGCCATGCTGATCAAGCGCTATCTGCGTCGTCATGCCCGCATGCTGGCCGGCATGTCGCTGCTGTCGGCGGCCAGCGCGGGCACCTCGATGCTGCTGCTGGACTACCTCAACGCCACCGCGACCAATGCGCTGCATGCCGATATGCGCGATGCGCTGCTGCGCGGCAGCCTGCTGCTGGGCGCCGCTCTCGTCGTGCGCCTGCTGTCGGCACGCCTGGCGGCGCGCGTCAGCAGCGGACTGATGGCGGACCTGCGCGCGGACTTGTCGGCGCGCTTTCTGGAGCTGCCGCTGGAACGGTTGATGCACCGCAAGCACGCGGTGTTCGGCGCGCTGATCGGCGATGTCGGACGCCTGGCGCAGATGATACAGATGGGGCCGGTGCTGTTGACCAACAGCCTGCTGTCGCTGGGGGGGCTGCTGTACCTGGCCTGGGTGTCGCTGCCGTTGTTTGCCGTGGTGGTGCCTTTCATCGGCCTGTCTGGCGTGCTGTTCTACGTCACCCGGCGCTTCACCGGTCCGGCCTTCGACCGTATGCGCAAGGCCGAGGAAACACTCAACGGCCTGCTGCGCACATTGGTGGAGGGCAAGAAGGAACTGACCCTGTCGCCAGCGCGGGCCGGGCACTTCGCCCAGGCGCAGCTTCGGCCGGCGATCGAGCGCGCACGCAGCACCCAGTTCGACACCAGCATGCATTGGGGCATCAGCGATGCCTGCGCCGAGTTGATCGGCTATGGCTGGGTGCTGGCAGCGATCCTGGCCGGGCGCTATCTGTTCGAACTGCCTTCGGCCACGATCCTGCAGTTCGTCATCACCGGACTGTTCATCAGCGGCCCGCTCAATGCGCTGTTCGATCTCGGCGCCCAGGTCGGCAGCGCATCGGCGAGCGTACGCCACCTGCGCGAAGTGGGATTGGACGATGCGCCGTCCGCGCCGCCGGCGGCAGCGGTCGCCGCCGCACCGGCCAGCATGGCGCCGACGTGGACCACGCTGTGCCTGGAGCAGGTGGTCTATCGATATGCCGGCGACAACGGCGATCACTTTCAGTTCGGCCCCGTGGACCTCACCTTGCGGCGCGGCGAAACGGTGTTCGTCACCGGTGGCAACGGCAGCGGCAAATCGACCCTGCTGCTGCTGCTCAGCGGTCTGCTGAGTCCCAGCGGGGGACGCATTCTCGTCGATGGACAGGAACTGGGGACCAGTCTGGCGCTGGCCAGCTACCGAGCGATGTTCAGCGCGGTGTTCTTCGACTTCATGCTGTTCGAGCACGCCATCGGGGCCGACGCCGCGCCGGCCGATCCGGCACAGGTGCATGCCTGGCTGGAGCGCGTGGACATTGCCGCCAAGGTTGGTTTCGACCAGGCCGCGGGCGTGTTCGCCAGCGTGGATCTGTCGCAGGGACAGCGCAAACGCCTGGCCCTGGTGCAGGCCTGCCTGGACGACCGCGAGGTCATGATCTTCGACGAACTCACCGCCGACCAGGACCAGGCGTTTCGGGAGCGTTTCTACACCGTCTTGTTGCCCGAGTTGCGCGCGCGCGGCAAGACGCTGGTGCTGGTGACCCACGACCAGGGTTACCGGCACCTGGCCGACCATGTGCTGACGCTGGACTACGGGCATCTGGTCGGGCCGGAGCCGACACGCAAAGCGCAGTGCCCTGCGGATCTGCGCGGGCCGGCGCTGGAAGAACTGCAGGTCCCCGGCATGCCGCCGGGGGCCTGATCGAAAGAACAGGGGCGCGTCGAACCTGCGGCCGGCGCCCCGCGCATCGCCCGATGCGTGCAACACGCCGCCACTCATCCCCACCGGAGGACGTACAGATGTCGATCCAAGACGACGAGCAAGACCAGATCTACGTCGTGGTCATCAACCACGAAGAACAATACGCATTGTGGCCGGACTACGCCGACGTGCCGAACGGCTGGTCGGTGGTGTTCGGCCCCAACCCGAAGCAGGCCTGCCTGGACTATGTCAACGAGCACTGGACCGACATGCGTCCGAAGAGCCTGCGCGACGCCATGGCAGCGGCGGGACACTGAGTGCCGCGTTGCCCTCCCTCCTGATGACGGCATGTCGTCGGGAGGGCAGGGCGGCAGGATGGAAAGGCAAAGAGCGGCTGGCCCGCTTGTCCAGGCTCAGGACGAGGGCAGGGTCATGTCCTTCCTCGCGAACAGACGCTCGCCATCGATGCCGCGCGCATGGCAATGGGCAACGAACCGATCGACCTCGCGCAGGCCCAGGGGTTGCCGGACTGGTTGATCGCCAGCACATGATTCAACACGCCGCGCTGCGGCCCTCGATGCGCAAGTGATAGCCGGCCTTGTCCTGGATACCCAGATCGTTGTGCTCGCCGAGCAAGGGCAATGCGGTAATCGCCCCATCTTCCAACGCAATGCGTTCGAACTCGTGCAGCGCGATGACCCACTCGAACCCGAGCGCCTGCAGCATCAGTTTCAGCGACGAGTCCTGCCGGCGCCGGTCGGCGCTATGCGGCACGACCACGGTACCGATCCGGTTGCGTAGCCGCAGCAAGGTATCCGGACGGAGATGGTTGCTGGGGCCATGGGTGATCAACACGTAGTCTATTGGCTCGGGCAGCTCGGCCAGGGTGTAGCGGGGCAGGGCACACCCGGCGGGCGGACGATGGCGCTGCGCCGGCGGCGCAGCGTCGAACAACGTCGCAAATCCTGGGCGCTGCGACGCGACGATTCCAAGTAACTGGCCCAATTCCTCGAGCACGAAGTGCCGGGTCGCGCGCCGCCTGGGCGTGCTGCTCGGGGCCGGCGCGCCACGGCATTGGCGCGCAGTGTCTCGGACATGGGTTGTGCGTGGGTTAGAGCGTGATCTCGCAGCGGCCGAACAGCAGTTCGGCATGGCGTCCTTTCGCGCGTGCGGTCGTCTCCAACTGGCGCGCCTCGCGGAACTGCGGCAGATCTTCGGAATACAGAATGCTGGTGATGTGCGTGACCCAGGGTTCGGCGCCCATGGCGTAGACGTAGAGCCGTTCGGGCAGGAAGAAGTCCTGCAACGCGCTGGCCAGCGCGCTGTCGCAGCCATCCAGGCGGCGCGACTGGTCCTCGCCCCGGGTCAACATCTTCTGCAGCAGCGGGCCGTACAGCCACGTCGCCGGCGCACCGACGCATTCCATCCCCAGGAACATGCAGTCGATCTTCGGGAACAGCGCCTTCAGTTGCGCGTAGCACTCCACCATCGGCGGACGCGAATCGGCGAACAGCACGCACACCTTGCCGTCCAGTTCCACCGCATGGACCAGTTTGGCGCGGATATCCAGGTCGGCATGTTCGCCGTAGAACGGCGCGCCGACGATTCTTCCCTGCGGGAATCGCAGTTCCTCGTAGTCGGCCAGTTCCACCACGTTGGCGAAGCCGCATTGCTCCAGGCACAGTTTCAGCGAAATGTCCTGCAAGTCGCCGCCGCCGGCGCGTCCCACCACCACGGTGCCGACGCGATGACGGATCCGCAGCAGCGCTTCCATCACCACGTGATCCTGGTGCGGATGGGTGATCAGCAGATAATCGATCTTGGCCGGCAGATCGTCGAAGGTGAAATGGTCGATGGCGCATTCGCCCGGATAGCTGATCAGCGGATCGATCAGGATGCTGACCCCTGCGCCTTCGATCAGCACGCAGGCATGGCCGAAGTAACGCACACGCACGCCTTCCGGTGCCGGGTGTTCGGGCAGCGGCGCATCGGTCAGCAGAGCGAGGGCCTCCGCGCGCGTGGTGCCGGTCGGCGCGTGGCGCAAGATCAGGTCGACGAGGGCATCGGCGTCGGGCATGCCGCCGCACAGCTGGTCCCAGAACGGATCGGCGAAGGGCACGCTCAACTCCAGCGAACCGGCTGCCGACGGCAACTGCGGCGTACTCAGCGCAAACGCGCGCTCCTGTTCGCTGACCGGTTCCAGCACTGCGGTCTGCAGACCGGGATCGTAGGCGCTGCTGGCGTAGAACTGGCGCTCCATGAAACGCACGCCGGGCTGTTTGCTGACATCGTAGAAGATCTCCAGCTTGTCGCGGATCAGCGGATCGATCTTGCCGTACAACCCAGCCAGGCCGGCGCCCTTGGCTTCGCTGTGCAGCAATTGGTAAAGCGCGACGATCGCCTCGGCGGTGCGCAGCTGGGGCGCGCAGCGTTGCAGAGTTTGATCGCGAAGCTTGCGGATATCGGCGACATCGCCGGCATGGTCGATGAAAGGGCCGCCACGCATGTCAGGCTCGCGCAGTGCCGCACGGTGCTGTTCCGGATCCTCCAGGAACGACTCCATCATCGCCAGATGCGAATGTTCGGTATACAGGCCGAAGGTGAGCGGCGAAATCAGATACGGATGGGCGAACCAGCCATTGATACGCGGAAGCAGGCGGACGTGTTCGGACAGCCGGAAGCAGGGGGATGTCATTAGGGTAGCGACCATGCAGGGCATAGCGATGATGAATCGCAGTCTGTGACCCAGGCGGGACTGACGCTTGCCTGATCGTGGCAACGACTTGCCGCAGCGCGCCAATGCGCGGCAGATCTATATCCAAAGGCGAGTGCGTCCCTGAAAATAGCGATCGCCAAGGCAAGACACCCCAACGTTTAACGATAAAGAGGACATATGCTCAAATATTCCCCGTTATTTGAAAACAGAAAGGGGCCAACCATCATCTCACCGACGGGCGGGCGGCACTCGCTGCTTGATGTCATCGTTCCAGACATGCCGCGCTACCGGCAGGAACTCAACGAACATGGCGCTATTCTCTTGCGCGGCTTCGAGGTCTCGGAAATAAAACAATTCGATGAGTTTGTCGAAAGCGTATCGCAACAACAGTATAAATACGTCTATCGGTCCACGCCAAGGACCGAGATAACGCACCGGGTATCCACCGCGACGAACTATCCAGCGCGTCTTGAAATTCCGATGCACAACGAATGCGCGTACCACACGACGTGGCCACTCTTATTGGCGTTCTGCTGCATCGAAGCGCCGACTGAAGGCGGACAAACCCCGATCGCCCCTATGGGCGAGGTGTCCCGAAACATTGGCCAGGAACTGATCGAGCGAATGGAAGAAAAGGGGATCGAATATATCCGCCATTACCACCCGAACATCGATCTTCCCTGGGAAACCGTATTCCAAACAGAAGATCGATCGAAGGTCGACGAATATTTCGCGCATAACGGTATCTCCTCCCACTGGAGCGCCGACGGTTTGCTTCGCACCTCGAATCGGGCGCAGGGCACCGCTTTCCATCCCGCAACTTCTGAGAAAGTCTTCTTCAATCAGGCTCACCTGTTCCATGTCTCCAGCCTGGGGCACGCACAGTCCCAAGCAATGATGAACATGTTTGGCGCCGACAAGCTGCCAAGGCATGCGCGCTTCGGCGACGGCACGGAAATCTCAGAGCATGATCTGCGGCGGATCCAACAGGCTTTCTCTAGCGAGGCTCTGATGTTTCATTGGCAGCCTGGCGATGTCTTGCTGCTCGACAACATGAAATTCGCTCACGGTCGCAAGCCGTACAAGGGATCTCGCGCCGTGTTCGCGGCGTTGATGGAGCCTAGTCGGTAATTCTCGCGGTCTTTTCAGCGCTGTGTTCATCCGGCACTGCTGCTAAGCCGTGAGATGCCGCTCGGTTGCCGGGCCTTCTAACGCCGTCAGCAGGCCGCGCAGCTGGCGTTCTGGTATCCGTGCGCCGAACGGCGCCACCACTTCCCGACCAGCCAGCCGCCAAGCAGCCCAAGTGCCGTGTAGATCTACGTGGTTGTCGATGACATGCCACGCGCGCGCCATCAGGGCGATGCCCGGGTGCCGGGGACTACTCGGTGCGCGGCGCCTTGTAGTCCTGGCCCGGCTGCAGCGTGGTGACGTAGGGGCCGTTCCAGTCGCGGTCGAAGATGTGCGTCAGCGTCTCGGCTGGGCCCTTGCCCTTGACGAACACCGAGGCGTCCACCGCGGTGTTGAAGTAGCCCCATTCCCAGTTACCGGTGCCGATGAAGCTGCTGCGGTCATCGGCCACCGCGTACTTGGCGTGCTCGACGCGCGCATATGGAATGAAGCCTTCCGGCGCCGGCGGCAGGCTGCTGAACTTCACCGTGATGTTCGGGAGTACCTCCAGGCTTTTCAGATACGCCTGCATCGGTTCGCGAAGCGCCCAGTCGGCGACGATGATGTGCACCTGCACGCCGCGCGCGGCGGCATCGCGCATGGCGCTGTCGACCGGCGCCCACCAGCCCTCGGGTCCGAAGCTGCGGATCGCCGAGAGCGTCATCACCTGGATACGCAGCGCATGCCGGCTGGAGCGGATCATTTCGACCAGGGCCGGCTCCTCGGCGGTGACCCACGCGGGTTGCAGCGTCGGCGGGCTGAAGGCAGGGAAGGCGATCAGCGGCGCGTCGCTGCCGGCGTCCAGCAGCACCGGATCGCTGGCGGTGGCCGGGGCGAAGTCCGGCGGCTGCACGCCGCGCGCCTGCGCCTTGGCCAGATTGCCTTCGTCGGCCAGGCGCCAGCTGAAAGCGAAGCTGGCGGCGAAGGTTTTGGCGAAGCGTGCATCGTCGATGCGCGCGCCGATCTCGTGGATCTGCTCCAGCGCACGCCAGTCCCAGTTCTGGCTGCCGACGAACACGCTGGCGTCGTCGATGACCATGTACTTGGCGCGCAGCACGCCGCCGGTCAGCGTATCGACCGGCAGCACGCGCACCGTGATGCCCGGCACCTTGCCCAGCCAGGCGACGCTGTCCGGGTTCTTGGCCAGGAAGCTGTGGTCGACCAGCAGATGCACCGTCACCCCGGCGCGGGCGCGGGCGGCCAGTGCGTCGAGCACCGGGGTCAGGCCGGTACCGGGTTTTTCGGAGAGATAGAACGCGGCGATGTCGATGCGGCGCTTGGCACCGTTGATCATCGCCAGCCAGGTCTGCTGCGTGCGCGGCACCCCGGGCTCGCCGAAGACGCTGGCTTCGGGCACGCTTTCGACAATCTGGAATTGCGAGGGCTGCGGCCGGGCCTCGATGCCGGTCGCTGCCGACAGCAGCAGGCAGGTCAGGGCGGCGTGCAGGGAGCGGCGCGCAGCACACGCGCGGACGGGGGACGAAAGAGGCACGTTGGGAGTCCTTGCGATGACGTGGGAAGTGGTCGCCATGCCGGCATGCGCTCGCACGCTGCCGGCGTCGCGGGTACTGGCCCTATCGCACCGGTGGCCGCAGCGCGTCGGCCAGTGCGGTGACGTTGTAACGCATGAGTTCCAGATAGCTCGGTGCGGGCCCGTCCCCAGCCGACAGCATATCCAAGCCAGCGTGACCCGCAGCGCGACGCCCCGCAGCAGCGGGTCGCCGGCGTGCAAAGGCTCAGGCGACGGCGTGGCCGCCGCGGGCAGCGGGGGATGAATCGCCCCGGCTTTCCTAGACACCTTGCAGCCATAATTCGCAGTAGTAAAAGGGGCGTCTATGAACAGCAAGCGATACACGCAAGAGTTCAAGGTCGAGGCGGTCAAGCAGGTCACTGAGCGAGGGCACTCGGTCGCCGATGTGGCAAGTCGGCTCGGCATATCGATCCATAGTCTCTATGCCTGGCGGACGCAGTGCGCGAATTCGTCATCCACACATCCGGCAGCAATCGATCAGGCGTCCGAACTGCGACGGGTCAAGTCGGAGTTGCGGCAGGTCACCGTAGAGCGAGACATCCTAAAAAAGGCCGCAGCGTACTTTGCCAAGCTGTCCGGGTGAGGTACGCGTTTATGCTCGACCATGAGCGGGAATTCGGCCTTCGAAGCATGTGTAAGGTGTTTGGCCTGCACCCCAGCGGGTACTACGCCTGGCGAAGCAAGCCGATGTCGCCCCGTGCCAAGGATGACGCGCGTGTCCTGGGCCTGATCAAGCAGTCCTGGCTGGAAAGTGGCGGGGTGTACGGTTACCGGAAGATCACCCGTGATCTGCGCGACTTGGGTGAATCGTGCGGCAAGCATCGGACGGCACGATTGATGCGGCACGAAGGCCTGCGGGCGCAGGTGGGCTATCACCGCCGGCCGGGCATGCACGGAGGGACGCCGGCTATCGTCGCCAACAATGAGCTGGCGCGTCAGTTCGATCCGGGCATTGCAAATCAGGCATGGGTGACCGACATCACCTACATCCGAACGCACGAAGGCTGGCTGTACCTGGCCGTGGTGCTGGATCTTTTCTCAAGGAAGATCGTGGGTTGGGCGATGCACTCAACGATGCACACCGACGTGGTGCTGCAAGCCTTGATGATGGCCGTATGGCGACGCAAGCCGCCTGCGGGGCTGCTAGTGCACTCGGATCAAGGCACGCAATTCACTGGGCACGGCTGGCAAGATTTCCTGAAAGCACATGGCCTGGTCAGCAGCATGAGCCGGCGCGGCAACTGTCACGACAACGCGGTCGCCGAGAGCTTCTTTCAGCTCCTCAAACGCGAGCGCATCAAGCGCAGGATTTACGTGACGCGCGAGGAAGCCAAGTCCGACGTCTTCAACTACATCGAGATGTTCTACAACACCAGACGACAGCACGGACACAACAACGGGCTGTCTCCGGTAGAGTTCGAAAAGCAACGATCAAAATGAGGCTTCGGGGTGACTACAGAAGCCGGGGCGATTCACGCCGCCATCGCCAGCTACATCCATGGCTTCTACAATCCCACGCGCTTGCACTCGGCGCTTGGATACCTGTCCCCCAACGACTATGCCAAGACACTGAAGCAAGCCGCTTAACCCGCTGCTTCTTGGCGTCCGTTCTCAGGGGGCAGGTTCAAGGCGGGTCTCAATGGTCCTGGATGAGCCCGCCATTGCGCCGACTAAGCAAAAGGTAGAACTGCTGCAATCTTCGGCAGCGTGGTGCTTTGCAGAGCATCGCGACGCGCGACACGCACTATTGATCGACCGCTTAGCCCTTGACGGCAAGGAGGACGCCTCGTTCATCACGTATTTGCGGGGCAACCTAAAGGCCGCGCTGCAGGACGCGCGAGACCGATATAGGTTGGTGGTACTGGAGAAAAAGGACGCAGCGTCGAAAGAGACGCGCGAAATTATGAAGGATGTCCGTGCCCAAGCCGATGCCTATGCGGCCAAGGTACGAGATCTAACCTCGACATTCTTGCGCGACCTGGTGGCAGCGCTTCTACTTGTCGGATTCGGCCTGTTGGGAAAGATTAATTCGGAAGCCTTGGGGCAGCTGATCAACGCAAAGGCGGTCAACGTCTTCTTTTGCGTGCTGTCTGGCTACTTCGTGCTTTCGGCGACGTTGCAGATTGCTACGCATTGGAGAGATCTAACTCTGACCACGCGTGAGCTGCGCAACTGGTGGGTTCTTACGCGTAGCAGCCTTCCTGGGGAGGAGGTCAAGCGCGTGCTTGATGAGGTGATCACGCCTCGGCGTCGGATGTTCTTTACAGCGCTATGGGTGGTTGCCCTCAGCAATTTGGCAATTGCCATTGTACTTTGGAACTGGAAGCTGCTGTTGGCGATGATGGTTCTGCAGCCCTAGACGGAGCGAGGAATGGGGTGGGTCAGCAGGCATGCGCGGAGCTTGTGATTTGCAGGATTTATCGAGGGTACGGAAAATTGAGGTCCGCGACGAAGATGCATTGCAAACTATTCCCGCGAGCCTATGCGCCCACGCGCAGCACTTAGGCTTGCGCTAAACGAGGTCCGTCAGCCAACTCTCTGAGGGGACTGGTTTAAGCAGATATCGATGCAAGCAATTCGTACGCGGAGGCAGCGGTCATCTCGTTGGACGAACTGAACTGTCCGTTTCCGACGCATAGCGAAGCTTGTTCAGTAACGTTACCGGATGCCGGAATTGCAACTGTAAGCTACTAACGAAGCCGGGGACTACCGAGCCGCCGAACTACCGAGGAAAAAAGGACCGTATGGATAAGTGGCGCTGCGAGACAAGCAAAGAGCTTGAGATGACTATAGGTCGGTATGGGCCGGGCGTTCTCTATAGGGGGCAAAACCAGCACTACGCTGGCACAGACGGTCAGCCTTCGTTATCGACTTCGTTCCAGCGTCAGGGCTGCGTGCCCGATCTGATGATTAAATGGACCTATTATGCAAAGAGGGCTCTGCAACATCTAGTGCGCGGCTGGAAGGAAACCGACGATGCAGCCACAAACCAAGCGATCCTTCAGCACTATGGATTTCGCTCATTCTTCCTTGACGCTTCTGGCAATCCGCACGTTGCCGCTTGGTTCGCAAGCAATAGGTTCGAGTCGAAAATCGCGGTGAACATGGTTGAAGACTGTTTCGAAGACCCTGTGTGGCTGCGCACACTCAATGCTAGGTTTGTACCCGCGGAAGACGTAGGGCATCTCTACCTGATAGGCCAAAAGGCGCTCCGTCAATGCGGAATTCAGGCAGTCCACTTATCAGAAATAGCCACCAATGAGGGAGCCCCGCGATATGTTCGACAGGACGCCTACATGGTTGGCCCCTTAATTCAGAGTGGTCTGCATGTTGATTGCATACTTGCTCATATAACTGCGCCAGCTGAAGTATTGCGCGAATTCGCGGGGGAGTGCAACGCTGAATGGTTATTCCCTGAGCCATCGGATGACCCAGTGTATGCTGAGCTGCTCGCGATGCCTTGGGAGAAGATGCTACATGTTCCGGATGATGGCCTCGAAGCATTTAGGCGATCGCTAGAGCTTCCAGAGTATTCGTACCATCTCCAGAAGCACATGCCGCCTAGAAGTGCCATGTATCGCCCGTTTTGGACGAGAGATCTTCCGCCTCCTTCAAATTGTCAAACCTCGACCCATATACAGATGGCCCAAGTCCTCTGTGGCAGTACCCTATACCACGGAGTCAGCGCGCCTCGCTTCATCCTTCCGGAGCTAAGAGCAGCTAACAAAAGCCCCTTGAACACGTCTGTTGAGCCACCACTTTGCGGTGATGGCTCACCGCAAAGAAATCAGCACAGCGCTGTGGAAGCGCATCCACCCCTTGATCCCGGTCGTGCCGCCTTCGCCCAAGGGCGGTAGGCCGCGCGTAGACGACCAAAGCGCACTCAACGGCATCGTATACGTGCTGCGCACTGGCATCGCGTGGGAGGATCTGCCCCAGGAACTTGGCTACGGCAGCGGCATGACCTGCTGGCGCCGATTGCGTGACTGGCAGGCCGCGGGTGTGTGGCACCGTCTGCATCAGGTGTTGCTGGCCGAACTTCGCCGCGCCGACCGGCTCGATTTCAGCCGGGCCAGCCTGGACGCGGCCAGCGTGGCCTCCCCCCGGGGGGCGCCTATACGGGGCCGAACCCGACCGACCGCGGCAAACGTGGCAGCAAGCGGCACGTGATCACGGATCGGCACGGCGTTCCCCTGGCGTTCTGCGTGACCGGGGCCAACCGGCACGATTCGGTCGTGTTCGAGGAACTGGTCGATGCATTGCCCTCCATTGCCGGCAAACCTGGACGGCCACGACGCTGGCCGGACAAGCTGCATGCCGACAAGGCCTACGACATGGATCGGTGCTGGAACCACCTGAAGCGACGAGGGATGACCCCACGCATCGCCCGCAAGGGCGTGGAACGCAACGATCGCCTGGGCCGATACCGCTGGGTAGTTGAACGCACGCATGCCTGGTTTGCCGGCATGGGAAAACTGCGGACCCGCTTCGAACGCCGGATCGATATCCACCTGGCTCTGTTGTCCATGGCCTGTTGCGTCATCTGCCTGCGGCGACTTCCAGAGTTTTGTTAGCCGCTCTAAATAAGCTGCTTAAAAGCTACGACGAGATATCCATCGAGCTTGATGGCCTGGTTTATCACGGGATGGGCACTCATTACGGGAAGGGCGTGGGAATCGTAAATATGCCTGGAGACATTGTCTGCGTTTTTGAATATGGCGTTGATCATCCCGGACTACGCATCATGGAGATCAGGCGCTTCTACGGATTGCACTATCGGATCAACGCCGAGGGGAGCTGGGAGCGGGTTTTGCACGAGGAAGACTGTGCATGCGGCTCCGATCACACGGAAAATTTCAGGTTACTTGGCAGAGTGGATCTTGCATTGAAGGATGGGTGGATAAAATGCGTCGAACCCGGCCTTTACGTGCAAAAAGATGTTGATCCAACCTCTGATCCGAGAGCTACTTGGGGCGAGCCCTACTAAAAAGTTCGCGCGAATGTCGACGAATAGGGATCAGAACTGGTTATCACGGGCAGGGCAACCGCCTTCTCCCGACCTAAAACAGCCGGAGGGGTCCACCGCGATCACTTTTCACGACGACGACATGGCCAGCGTTGCCCACGTCCGTGGCAAACCTTGTCGCCAGCAATCAGAGTGAGTTTGTTTTTGTCGCTCATCTTGATCCTGGGCGGCGACATCAATCAGCGCGGCTCGCGCGGGCTGATGCTTTGGCAATTTACTTGGCACGGCGTCGTGGCGCGTAGCTCGATTGCAAGCACTCTTGCCAGATTCACTGTGCTGTAGATGATCGCATCATCAGCCCAAGCTCTCGACCCGCCACCCGTTGCCGATGAGAATTTTTTGGTCTTCCGTGTTGAGGCGCTCACTGTTGATCGCGAGGCATAGAAAACGCGTGGGTCGGGAAAACCCGACGTAGGCATAACGCATCTGGGCGGGGAGGGTCTTGAGCGGCTTGCCCTTGACCGTCTTGCGCCCGGTCTGACGCGCGATGGCTTCGACAACATCGAATCGCTTTGAGTAGCGTCCGATTGACTCAAGATATAGCGTTGCGAGCTGCGTCTCGCCCTTGGTGTTGCCCACGGTATCGACGGTGACATTGACAAAGCGCCCGTTCGCTTCGACGGCACCGGTCCGCAGCTGGCTCTTTGAGACTGGTGCCTCATCATCACCCGTTGGATCGGCAAACACAGGGAGAACCGCGAAGGCCTCGAGCGTGATTCCCGACATCAGAGGAGCGAGCGCCTGGTAGAGCCGTCGAATGGTCTCGATACGCGTGATGTCGGTGGACCCCGAGTCTTTGTCCATTACCACATCCCGCATGGCACGTCGCAGGGAACGGAGGTCGAGGTCCTGTTCCCTCAGGGCGCGGAAAAGACGCCAGGGCTCGCGGACGTCGTCTGCTATGGGTGCTTTGGCTTCGCGCAGCGCAAGAAGCACAATGCGCCGCATGCGTTCGGAGCGGTCACCAAGTTCGACCTGCAGACGCCCCATGCCTGCGTCTTCGGCCAGAAGGCGCCAGGCGTTTGTCCCCTTGGGCGCCGCCGTCTTCGGGTTTATGGCGAGCGGCGGCCAGAAGTCCCCGACGTGACGTCCGGGCATCTCTTTCGACTCGCCGCTCCGGCGCGCGCATATGGCACGGATGTGCCCCCCGTTTGCGATGGTCTCGTCGTCAAAGGCATCAAGGACCAGCTCACCGAAACGGGGAATGACACGCTCCAGGGTTTGCTCTGTGTAGACCAGCAATGTCGGAGGCGCGGCCACATCCGGCCCCTTTCCTACCACCGGCGAGCCTTTCTCTCGGACGCTCGAGACAATGGCGGCGATGGTCGGGCCAAAGCGCCGGCTCGTGCTCATGGGCAGCTGGGGGTCTTCCGGAAACGGAGCCCCGTCTTCATCCTCATCTTCGTCGTCGCTGAAGAAGATGCGCTGGTTGATATCACCAAAGCGCTGGACAACGGCACCCCTGTCAAACGCCTTGGTCAGCAAAGCGGTCTGACTGGGTGAGGTGTCTTGCATCTCGTCAATCATCACCAACGGAAAGCGTCTCGCAAGAAGCGATGCGAGCCTTGGCGTGACAGCGAGGGCGCGCTCGGCGAACGCAAACATGTCGATGTGGCGAAAGATGCCTTCGATTGCGAGGTCTCTCTTGACCTTGCGAAGATGCTTCCCTGATGCACTGCCGGATGAGGGAAAGTTCTTTCCGGAGACAATCTCAAGGTCGGCCCCGGAAAAGCGCATCTGCCCGATGAGTTCGTTGTTGCCGGATTGATAATCCGCCCAAGCCCTTGTCGTCCCGTTCGCGCGGGCGCAGCTCCGTGCCCGCTTGGCAAACACCTCATCATCGATGACATCGACAGTGCCGCCGTCGCTGCGCAGCCGGGGCAGGGCGAGGAAGTGGTTCACAAAGCCATGGATGGTGCCAATGAAGTGCGGGTAGGCGAGCAGGCGGCCCCCTTCGGACGTGCCCTCAAGGCGATGACGAATTTCGTTCGCTGCCGTGTTGGTGTGGCTGATGACACAGATGCCCTGTCGGTCTGAAGCCCACTTGCGGCTGAGCAGGTAAAGCTTGGCTGCGAGAATCGTCGTCTTGCCGCTGCCGGGCGCGGCCTGGACGTCGACCTTGCCGTTGGCCAGAAGCACCGCCCGGCACTCGGGATCGGTGAAGTCGAGTTTTGGAAACGCAACGGTGAGGCATTCGAGGTCATCTTCTGCAATCAGCGGAATGGTCATGCAGCGCTCCCAGGCATGAGGTGGCCGATGGCGCGCTGCAGATAAGGCGGGAGGGACTTGAGCAAAGCATCGCCCTCTCCGTATCGGCCGCTCTCAAGAAGTGCTGCAGCGTACTGGGCTGCGACCGCTTTCGAGCCCTGTTTCTTGTACAGAGGTTTGTAGATTTCGCTCGCCAGTGCTGCCGGTGCGAGGCCTTGTGACTTGAGCTTCTCCCAGGCTGTCTTGCGGGCCGCTTTGACCGCGTCGACGTTTTCGGCCGGAAGAAATCCTTCGTGTTTCTTGGCGGCCACCGCAAGGCCAATGGCCATGTGCATCAGTTCGCTGCAACCCGAATACGCGAGGTCATACTCCAGCGTCCAGTGTTCGGACACACACACGATGGTTTTGCCGCCAGCGGCACGGTTTTCCTTGGTCTCGCGACGGGCTTTGAGATCGTCTTGCGTGTAGTCGGAAAAAAAACGCTTCTTCGGTTTTTTCTTCTTTTTCCCGCTCTCGTCCACGCGCCCGGCGTCGCTGTCGTTCGCCTCGCCGTCTTCGTCGTCTTCTTCGGGCGCTTCGTTGCCGCCAACGCCCGCATTCCCGGTGCCTTTTACCGGAACATAGCCCTTGGCTTCGTTTGGCACGACATCGAAGTCGGTGATGCAGGCAACCGGAACTGGGACTTCGATATCGTCCTTTCGCTGGAGGATGCGGGCGTAGTGGTACAGCCCCACGTCGCCTACGTTGACGACGGACACGCCATGCTTGGCGAGGTCAAAGCCACATGCCTTGGCAAGGGCGGGCAGCAGCAACGCTTCGCCGGGCCCCTCCACGACGGCCACACCACGCGCAAAGAAGAGGTTGGCGCGGGTTGATTCGAGAAAGCGGCGAAGATAAGCGTAGTCGGATGGCTCGAGCCTCGTGCTTGCCTCGTCCAGCTGGAACGTTCGGCCCTTGACCACCAGGGTCATGGCCTGGACCGGCGCGCCAGCTACAAGTGAGGGACTGTGGGTGGTCATCACCACCTGCAAGGCGCTGTTCGCATCACTCGCTGTGTCCGACAGGAGCGCCATCACGCGGTCCTGGAGCTGGGGATGGAGGTGCGCCTCTGGCTCTTCGATAAGAAGAAGGGCGAGCTCTTCGCTGCCTTTGAGCAACACCAGTTCGGTCGCCATGAACAGCACGTTGTTGTAGCCGAGTCCACGCGGACAACGCGCGTCAGCGTCGACGCCGTCGGCGGGCTCGAGTGTCAGCTCGAACCGCTCAAGGATAGGATTGAGGGCAAGTTCGGTGGCAAGCCGGATGCGGGCGGCGAGGGTGTCGCCGGCAAACGCGAACTTGTCGAGATAGTGCGTGTTGATGCTTTCCTCGACAGCCCTGATGACCTCGTGCTTGCCCATGTGGTGCTGGGCGTGGGCCATGAGTCCCACCAGGGTCGTCGGCAATTCTCCGGTTTTTTCCCTGTCAAAGTCATTGTGCTTCTGGTCCTGCGTGTCGGGGTGCGCCGCGAGGATTTGGGACAGGCGTGAAGCGCGCCCCGGCCGCAACTCGTTTTCCGCATCACGCAATGGACGAAGGTAGGTGGTCCGCACCATCTCCCGGGCAGCCGCACCGAGCTCCGGGCCGGTACCGTCTGCGCCGCAGCGCACCTCGGTTTCGATGCGCGCGCGACGCTTTGGCGGATTGCCGGCTATCCATCTGGCGTGTAGGGTCAGGTACAGCGTGCTCGTGCCGTCCTCCTCATAGGTCAGCCATTCGAGGAGGGCTGACTCCTGGCCCTCATCCAGCCCCTTGAGGGTTGCCGAAATCGCCAGTTCGGTGGCGCGCGAGACACCGGAAACATGGAAGTCCTGTTCTTGCAGTCGGGTCGCTTCGAAGCTCGTGGTCCAGAGCACATGGCGGATGGCGTCAACAATGGCGCTCTTCCCAGCGTCGTTTTCGCCCACCAGGATGTTGAGTGTGGGTCTGAGTGTCCAGTCGAGTTTCGGCGCAGTCTTGCCGTCACCGAAGATGCGAAAATTGACGGCTTTGATTGAGTGCAGGTGCACAGCTTGCCCCTTTAGTGTGCGGATGCGCCGAGGATAGCGTGGCTGTTGGAGCGTGCGTCAACTGTGTCCCAACCTCTGCCTGATCTTCTAGAGATCCTCCAAAAGACGCGCAGCAGGATTATGCGCGGCGCTACCGGTTTGGAAGTAGCCCACGACACTCGACACCGCCCTGTGCTCGGTCATCTGCATGATTGCCGGCAGCGGCACGCCCTGGCGGCTGGCTTCGGTCACGAACCCTGACCGCAGGCTGTGGCCACCGAAGTCGCCTTCCAACCCTGCCAACCGAGCGCGACGCTGGACGATTTCTGCGACCGCGGCCGGGGAGAGGGCAGGGCCGACGCGTGTCTTCCACAGCCGTCGAAAAATTGCCCCATCAGTAATCCTTCCCGCCTCCACCCACTCCTCGAGCGCCAACGCGGCGCGGTCGAGGACTGGCTTGTCTGGCGTTGAGGAGGCGGTAACGCCAGCCTGCTGCGTCTTGCTGTGCTCCAGGCGATAGATGTAGCCCTTGTCTCCGATACGGCGCAGGTCGCGCATATCGGCGGCAGCGACCTCGCTGCGCCGGCGGCCGCCGCTGGAGAAAGCAAAGCAGAGCAGGGCGCGGTCCCGGATACCTTCAAGGGTGTCGTCGCAGGTCGCCAGCATGGCCTCCAGCTCGTGCAAAGTGATCGCGGTCTTCTTGCGGGGACGCTCGCCGCGCTTGACCGCGGCCCGGCCGGCGCGGGAGAGAACAGTGCGCACGGCAGGCTGTTCGCACGGATTGGGAAGGTGTTTGAGGCGGTGCGCCGTCGAAAGGACAGCAACGCGGTGGCGTACGGTGGACAGAGTCCAGGCGCCGGGCTTGGCCTTCAGTCCGGAGGCGACCAGGACCTGGTCCACAACCGGCGGCAGCTCCCAGGTCAGTTCGCCCTCGGCTGATCGCCGAACCACATGATCGACCACGAACTGCAGAACCGTGGCTTCAGGAACCGGCAGCACCATTTCAATGCCGTAGCGCGCTGCATGCCAGCCGGCCCAGTAGCGCAGGGCACTGGTGTAGCTGCGAGTAGTGTTCTCGGCCGCCGCTTCGGCCAGCAGCTCGCGCACTACGGCCGCCGCTTGTTGGGCCAGCTGTTCGGGCAGAACGAGGCTGAATGCGGTTTGCGCGGAGATCGGAAGTGTGGAATTATCACTCATAGTATGTAATGTATACTATGACTTGTACACTATACCCACGATAACTATCAATTATCGCCGGTACGTTAACTGCAGGGCGGGGCGCCAATCCGGGAGAAACGTCAGTGGCCAGAGGCATCACAGAAGAAGACGTTCACAACGCTGCCGACACGCTCGTGGCGCTTGGCGAGCGCCCGACCGTCGAACGCATCCGTGCTCATCTTGGCACTGGCTCGCCGAACACTGTCGTGCGTTGGCTTGAGACTTGGTGGCTGGGCTTAGGCAAGCGTCTCGCGACCGATCGCCAGATCCGCATTACCACCGCCAACGTGCCGGAGGCCGTCGCCGCTCTTGCAGGGCAGTGGTGGACGCTAGCACTGGACTACGCGCGGGGTCATGCCGATGAGGCCGTGGCCAGTGAGCGCGCCGCGTTGCTGGATGCCCGGGATGTTCTGGAGCGTGATCGCCAATGTATGCAGGGCGAGCTTGCAGGGCTACGCGGTGAGGTCGAAACCGCCCGTCAGGCAGAACGGCTCGCTGCTGTCCGCACGTCCGAGCTCGAACGCCTCGTCGAGCAACTCCAGCGTCAGATCGATGAGCTAGCCCAGCAGCGTGATGCGTCGACAGTACGGATGGTCGATGCAGAGGATGCACGTGGGAACCTGCAGATCCAGCTCCAGCAACTGCAGGATGCGTGGCGTACCGAGCGCGATGCCTTGACCCAACACGTGCGCGCCATAGAAGACCGGGCGCATGCGGAAGTGGATCGGGCACGCCAGGAGACCAAGGAGGCTCAACAGCAACTGACGAGCCTCCGAAAAGAAGCTGCAATTGCCGAACGCTTGCTTGACGAGGGGCTTGAGCGTGCGCAGGCCACTGTCTCTCAACTCCGCCAGGAACTCACCGTCCAGCAAGCACGTGCCGACGCACTGGAGGCACAGCTGGCCAAATTGAACGATCTCCCAGCGGCACTCGAAGCGGCTTGGCACCAACATGTTGGACACAGTCAGCCCAAGCCTCCTAAACCCGCACGCTCTAGGCGTAGTCGCGGCAAAGTGGCTGCGACCTGACTTTAAGCAAGCGGCTCTGCGTAGCGATACTGGCGCGAAGGGCACCCAGGCGTTAACTTTGGATCGTGTCCATGGTGAAAGAAAAAAACCTTTGAAATCAAACAGGGGCACGATCCAAGCAAAAAGGACACGAACTAAAGAAACCGACAACTTTGATCCTGAACAGGGATGGCTGCGCAACACGGACAAAAGTACCAGCTTTTCGCATAATGTATAGCATGGGTTTCGGTAAGTCCTTGAATTGCTGATGCTTTCGCGCTGTCCGGCAGGGCCGCCCCGATGAACAGCATTAGGCCCATCACTGTGGCCGCCAGCTTTTGCGCAATTCTTTTCCAGGCTGCTTTTTCGGCCTCGGAATTGCTGCGTTCGGCCATCACTAATGCCGACCACGTTTCCGGGCTATCGCCTATTTCCATTGCCATCTTTTCGATGTACTGGATTTCGGCATTTTTCCCTTGTTTCCAGCTGGAAATTGTCGCCCTGGTTACGCCGAGAGCGATTCCGCCTGCATTGTCACTCTGGATCTTCTTCACGTGTTTCCAGCGGCAGAAGAGGTCGTAGCTCTGGCTCATGTAAGTACCCTGTTGACACAGTGTCAGCACCCAGCATACATTTCCTCCCAGATGTCAGCACACTCCTGACATCGCCCGCCGACCGGTCCCCCTGTCCGGCGGCGGGTTCTCAGGGAGCAGGGGAAGGGGCTACGTCATGAACATCGAACAGCACGTCGCGATCCAACCGCGGATCGTGGAATTGCAGCGCGCCGCATTGGAGTTCGCCGAGTTGGGCGAGTCGAAGGTTTCGCGCCTGATCCTGGCGGCATGTTTCGCCGCGCAGAAGTTGAAGCCGGTCAAGGTGGTGGCGGTCGATCCCGCTGCCGATGCTTCGAAGCCGGCGAAGGGGAATGGCGCTTAACGCGCCCTTTTTTCGTGATGCGTAACGAAACCATTTACGTCCTGATCCAGGCCGCCATGGTCGGCTTCGCCGCCAGCCTTGGTGTCCTCGCCATCTATCTCATTTTCCGAGGCTTGTTCGCGCTCCTCCGCTGGGAAGAGCGCCGCTTCGCTCAGCAGCTGGAAGCCGATTTCCGCGCCTTCGTCATGGTCGAAGAGGCCAAGCGCCAGTTTCGCCGCGACGCCGAATTGGAACGCGCTGTGTGCGCCCTTGAAGTGCAGTGGGGCGTGCGTCGTGTCTGACGGGTCCGCGGTGCCGGCAGGACTCCCCTCGTCTAACAGGGGAGTCAGTGAATTCAGGAATGCCGACGGAACCCTCACGGTCGGCATCGACTGGTTTTCCGCCTCTGTGGATCTGTTCGCGGTCCTCCGCGATATCGGGTTCTTGGAGCGCGATGCGGCCGATGAGGTCCGCGCCTGGATCGATGCCAGCGCAGAGAACGCCCGCATTGCCGCGTTGCAGGTCTTCTGCTGGTTCTTCGCAGGTCTGGGCCTGGAACTGGATCAGGAGGCGAGGGGAGGGCAGTTCTATCTGTGGCGCGTGCGTGTTCTGGATGCTGATGGCAAGCATGTTGGCTTGGTCGAGCTTGGCGGCGAAAACTGCCGGCGTTCTGATGGCACGTACACGTCCCGTATCGAGTTGACCGGTGTCGGTTGCAAGACACTGAGCGCAGCGCGCTGCGGCCATGCGAAGCGGTGGCTGGAGCTTCGAGCGAAGCTCGAAAGCTGCGCTGGACGGCTAACCCGTGTGGACGTGGCTGCGGATGATCTGCTCGGCAACTACCCGCTCAAGCTCGCGCAACAGTGGTACGCCGATGGTGAGTTCGACCGCCGCGGTCAGCACCCAAAAGCGCAGCTGGTGGACGACTACGACAGCGGTGACGGCAAGACCCTGTATGTGGGCGGCAAGAAGTCGGAGCAACAGCTACGCGTGTACGAGAAGGGCAGGGAGCAGGGCGACCCCGCAAGCGAGTGGGTGCGCTACGAGGCCCAATTCCGTGCATCCAACCGCAAGGAACTTCCGCTCGATCTGCTGCGTGATCCCGCTGCCTATCTTCTCGGTGCGTACCCGGTGCTGCGGTTCCTCCACTGCGTTGCGTCTCAGATCGACATCACGAAAGCGGCAGTCGAAGCGACGTGGAAAAGCGCCCGTCGCCACCTTAAGCGCCAGTACGGCGCAACGCTCAATTTCATTGCGCGGCAATGCAAGACGCCCGAGGCGCTGCACGCCGTGATTCATACCTGCACGTCGAACAAGCTGCCGGCGTGGGCAACGGGTGATGCAGCGCAACTATGGCCCGAAATCGCGGGTATCAATCGGAGTTAGAGCAATGAGCGCAATCAAGGTAACGGTGTTGGATGGTGCGGTGATCGAGCGCGGCGGCACGTTCGAGGACGACAGCGGCAAAGAGCGTAGCTACACCACCCGCAAGCAGAAAGCCAAGCTTGAGGTCGGTGGTTTCGCCTACCCGTTCGATGTCCGCCTCGAGGACGGTCAGAAGCCCTACGCGGCTGGCGATTACGATCTGGACATCGGTTCCATGGCTCAAGTCAACAAGGGCGTGTTGTCGCTCAGCAAGTTCACCGCGCTGACCCCGAAGGGGCCGCCGTCTCTGGCTAACAAGGCGCCGTAAGGAGTTCCCGTGGACGGTGAAACCGTGCTTCTCCTGCACTGCAAGGTATCGGATTTCGATGCCTCAACAGGGCAGTGCGCTCACCCGTTCTACGGTCCTGCGTCCAGTTCCAGTTTCCCCCCGCCGTTGGACGCGGGCGAGGGTCTTGCGGTGTCGGCAATCATCGTCGGCGCCTGGGCCATCGGTTTCATGATTCGGCAGGGTCGTCGTATCTCACTCGCTTAACCCACCCAACCAACAGAGAGACCATCACCATGAAAAGCAAGTCCCGCATCACCAAGTTCGCCCCGGCCAAGATCGTCACCGGCGTTGTTGCCGGCGCTGCCGCGATCATGTCCGGTTCCGCGTTTGCTGCCAGCACCACCGTTGCCGACGCTCTCACTGCCGGCATCGACAAGTCCGATTTGCTGGCCGGTGGCGCCGTCATTCTGGGCGCCTGTGCCGTCGTCGCGATGATCGGCCTGGGCCGTCGTCTGGCGAAGTGACCGTTCACCACACGCGTTAGGGCAGGGCGGGGGTATCCCGCCCTTGCTTTTTGTAACGCATAACGAAATGGGGGATATATGGCCTACGCCGGTTACTTCGTCATGATCGCGATCCTGGGGGCGGTATGGCTCGCACTCGACAGCTGATTGCACTGTTGTTATTTTTTTTTGCCGCTCCCGTTATGGCACAGTCCTGCGACTCCACAACCGGTGGTTGCGATCAGGGTTCGGCGTACAGTGCTGCGTCGTCTTGGATTAAGTCCCAGCAGGCAGCTGATCCGACATACAAGGTCGATCAGCTCATTTCAGGCCCTATCTGTGGCACATCCGATTCCTATTGCTCCTACGGCGCATCTGTGTGTGCAAGCGTTGGTTGTCGCGGCGCTACTCGCAATAAGGGTTTCTATTATTCAAAGCAGAATACATGCAAGTCCCGCAAATCAGAAGTATCTACTTTTAGCCCCAAGTCTGGCTCCACTTCTTGCTCTGCCGGCTGCGTCGAATATTGGTATAAAAATGTCGATGGCACTAGTACTGGCATTTATTCTGGCGGCGGCACATGCAACACCACGGATTTTCCATCTCAGTGTACTGATAAGCAATTTTGGAACCCAATACTTAATGTTTGCGAGCCTAAGAAAGAGGAATGCCCGCAGGGTCAGACAATTAATTCCCTTGGCAAATGCGCTCCTGAACCTTGTCCCGAAGGCATGACGCAACAGCAGGACTCCACCTGCAAGCCCAAGGATGATGAGTGTCCTGCTGGTCAGGTAAAAGGTCCGGACGGCAGTTGCGTCAAGAAGCCTGACGTTTGCGGCACTGGTCAAGCTCAAGGCAAAGACGGCACCTGCAAACCTGACAAGGACGGCGACGGCAATCCCGACGACGAAGACTCCGACGACGATGGTGACGACGACAAGAAGTCATTTTCTGGCGGTGACAGCTGCGCCGCGCCACCGTCTTGCAGCGGCGATCCCGTCATGTGCGGTCAGGCCAGAATCCAGTGGAGGATTGATTGCAATACGAGGCGAAATGTCAACATCGCTGGTGGTGCTTGCGGCTCCGCTCCGGTCTGCACTGGCGACAAATGCGATGCCATGGAGTATTCCCAGCTGTTGATGCAGTGGCGCACCGCCTGCGCCACAGAGAACTTGCTCACCAAGGGCAACACCAATCCCGAGTCCGGCCAACCTGAGTGGACGAAGGTCGGTGGCATGAGCCAGGACCCTGGCGCTGGTTCCAATGCAAGCGATACCAAGGTGCTTACCGTCAACAAGATTTCGACCGACGACCTCGATAAATCCGGGTTCGGCGGTGGCGCCTGCATCGGTTTCGGCACCGCCAATTCTGGCGCCGTTTCTCAGGCGATTAGCTCCACTTTCGGCTCACCGCCTGCGATCTGGTGCGACTACATGGCGAAGCTCAAAGCTGGCTTGATCCTCGTTGCGTCGTGCGTCGCAGCGTTCATCCTTTCCCGCGGCGCAGGAGCCTGACATGCCCATGATTATCGGCGCGCTTGTCGCCATGCTGATGCAGGCGCTGCGTCAGTACCTCCCTGGCATCGTTGGTCGCATCTTGCTCGCCTTCGGCATCGGCTTCGTTGCCAACGAGATTGCGATGCCTGCGCTTAAGTCCTACATCGCCGCTCAGTTGCCAGGCCTCGGCTCTGTCGGCGTTGCCTATTGGGACGCCAGCGGTGTCGGCCCCGCCGTCACCATCATCCTTTCCGCATACGCCGCTGCCATTACGCAGCGCGCCGTTCTGTCCAAGCTCAAGGGGAGCAATTGACATGGGCATGTACCTCGTCACCGGCCAGCCCGGCCACGGCAAGACCGCTTACGCGATCGACAAGGCGTTCCAGTTCCAGAAGCAGGGCCGCTCGATCTATGCGCATGGCATCAAGGATTTCGACTATCAGCGGGCAGGGTGGACGTTCCTTGAAGACTCTACGAAGTGGGAGGAACTCCCCGACGGCTCGGTGATCATCCTCGACGAGTGCTACACCGTTTTCCCGAACCGCAATCCAGGCTCCAAGGTGCCGCCGCACGTCGAAGCCATGGCACGTCATCGGCACCGCGGGTTCGACTTCATCCTGATCGCGCAGCAGGGCTTGCAACTCGATCCGTTCTTGCGCGGCCTGTACGAAGAGCACGTGCACGTGCGCCAGACCTCCATCATGAAGTCGAAGACCAAGCTCAAGCGCTGGACCGCGTACCAAGGCAACGTCGGCGGCCCCTGCGGCGATGTCGTCGATTGGGTGCGTCCGAAATACGTGTTCGAGTACTACACCAGCACCACGCTGATCACCACCAAGCGCACGCTTCCCATGTGGATGCGCTGGGTGCTTGTCGGCGTGATCTTCGTGTTCCTTTGCCTGCTCTATCTCAAGCACCGTTACACCGAGAAGATAGAGAATTTCGAGGTTCAACGCACTTCTGCAACGGCAGGCGCCGCGGCACTGCCTGGAGCGCCAGCGCAGGGCGGGGGCGTGGCGCCCACCCGCCCAGCCACGCCCTTTGAGTACGCCGAGGCCCACAGACCCCGTTTCGGCACGATGCCGTGGACCGCGCCGATCTACGACGCCAACGCGCCCACGGTGCAGCCCCAGCTGTTCTGCATGTCCAGCCTGCCGTCCCGCAACGACACGCGCGCCCCGAGCTGCACGTGCGTGACGGAGCAGGGGACCAAGTACGATCTTTCGCAGCCCGAGTGCCGCACCGTCGCCCTCAACGGTGCGCCCTACAACCCCTACAAGCCGCCATCCACGCCGCCCACACCCTACGTCCCCCAGGACCAGCCTCACGATGCCGCCCAGGCGCACGCACAGGCGGTCCCTGGTGTTCTCATCGACAAGGCCGAGCGCGCGATGGGGACGTTCCCCGAGTCCAAGCAGGTGCCTCTTCATGGCGATGGTGCCTAATTCTGTTACTCGTAACGAAATTAACTGAGTTCAGAATTTCCCTGTTGACATTCGTTACGCGTAACGATATTATTTACCCATCGACACACAGCAGGGCACTCCGATGCGCGACGACAAGGATCCAGGCACCCAGGAAATCCAAGGTCTCGGCCGCCGTGGCCGTCCGCCTGCCGATGGCATCGCCGCCAAGTCCGGCGCCGACCGTGCACGCGAGTTCCGCCAGCGCCGCAAGGAACTGCGCTCCAAGCTCGAGCGCAAGCGTGGTGGCTGGCGCGATGCATCCGATGCAATCTTGGTCGAGATGATCCAGCGGGCCATGTCCGTGCCGTCCGAGAAGTCCCGCGCCAAGCTGATTGCGATCTACGCCGCTGAGCTTGCCGAGCGCTATCCGCGCGACCCAATCCGTTCCGCGTAACGAAATAGCGACAGCCCCCACCCGAATGGGGGCGCAGTCGCAAGGGGGCGGGGTGTAGGGGCAGCGCCCCTACGGAGTCTAGGGCAGTGCATCAGTTGCAAGAGCTTCCCGGTAGGTTTTCCCAACCGTTGGGGATGCGTCTAAACATTGTGCCGTTGATGCACCTAAGCTCGCCGCGCGTCCTGGCTACTTGTTCCGCCTGACGTTGTTTCTCGATTCGGTCTGCCGCCTCACGCCGCCAGCGTATTTCTTCAATCTGCTCAAATTTCCTTGCCGCGCTCCCTTCCTGCATCGCTGCATTCCCGGCCGCTCGTTGAGCTTCCGTCGCTTTTGTTCGCTCAGCTTGGTTCCGTTGCCATGCCGCTGCGGTCTCAATGTATATCATCGCGCCGCCAGCCATTGCCGCAGCTAGTGCGGCGCCTATCAGCACCGTCCACACGATGCCTACGCGCTCGCTGCGCTGTGCCGGTAGGTACTCTGGTCGTTGCCTTTCCATATGGCCCCCTGGTTACGATTCCGCCCATTGTAGGGGTGCAGGGGCATGCCCCTGCGTAGACGCTTTATCCTGCTATCGATCCGAAGTGACGTTCCCGCCAGCTGGCTAGATCCACGACAACGACTTTCACCATCGACTGCTGACGCGCTTTCCTGGCATGGTTCCGATTTCGTGCTGCGTCACGTAAGTCCGTAGCATCCGCGCGCCATAGTAGGCCGCGCAGTCTGCGTTCGGCGATCCGTTCGCCTGACGGTGCTACCAGATCCCGGCCGGCCAGTCGCCAGCCAGCCCACTGGCCATGCAGTTCCACGTGGTTGTCGATGATGTGCCTCGCGTGCGCCTGGGCGCACTGGTTCGGGCAGGGTTCGCCCGCAGCCCAACATGGTGGCCGCCGGTCGATGTTGTAGCTGTCGCTCATGCTGCGAGTTCCGTTTCGCTAGGGGAACGCCTGGGCAAGCAAGACTTGATCCACATCCAAATCCAGCGCGCTCGCACTCGTGCTGCCTGTAGTGTGTATTTCGCATAATGTATATTATGTAAAAATCGGAGCCGATTGGGTGAGGCAAGGACACGTCCTGGCTTCTGCCGCGTGTTGGCACGCTGCGGCAAGTCGTTGCCACGACCAAACAAGCATCAACTCCATCCGGGTCACAGATCGTTGGTTCGCCCATCCGTATAGCGATGGGTGCGGCAGCGGCATGCTGTGGCTTGAAAACAATCGAGTCTCTCGCCTCCTTGTACATACAGGTGCAGGCGCAAAACCGCGGGCAAGGCCGTGTGCAAAAAGCCGAGCGGGCAAGGGAATTGGGGACAACCGAAGCTTGCCTGGATGCGGCGGTCGATATGGTGACCATGTCCGAGGACGATGGTCCTGGCGCTCACCTGAGCGTGGGCGAGCAGACGGCCCTGGCCAAGGATCTGCTGAATGTCATCACCGCGGAACGTTCGCGCTTGCCTCAGGAACTCTGGAACGCGGCCAGCAATGTTGGCGACGATGCGCACAAGCTTGTCAACCGGCTGCTGCTGGCAGCGAGAGATCGCGCAGCGCAAGAGGCGTCTACGTCGTCGGCAGGCTGAGCGCGCGTGCCATAGAGCGGCCTCGCGCACCCAACTCTTTGAGCCGCTTTCGCGCCGTACCCTCCCCCCCCCCTCTCCCGTCGAGAGAGGGGCTAAGCGCGATGGATCAGCCCGACAGGCTCCGCCAGTGCTCCACCACCAGCTGCACCGCGTCGCCGCCGCGATAGTCGTCGGCGACCAGGCGGTAGGCGATGTGCACGCGGCGGCCGGGTTCGTCGCCGCGCCAACCGTTGAAATGGATCGCGTTCAACGGCTCGCCACGGCCGGCGCAGCGCAGGCTCAGCTTGAGGTGGCGTTCCTTCAACAGGCGCCACTGCAGCACCTCGAACTCGCCGTCGAACAACGGCTCGGGGAAGCCCTGCCCCCATGGCCCGGCCAGGCGCAGCGCCTCGGCATGGCGATGGTCCAGTTCGTGCGGATCCAGCGCGCCGTCGCTGAGCAGTTCGGCCTGCAGCAGCGCCGCGTCCAGGCTGGCCAGCGCATGCGCGCGGAACAGCTGTTCGAACTCGGCCAATGCGGCGTGCGGCAGGCTCAGTCCCGCGGCCATCGCATGGCCGCCGAACTTGTCCATCAACCCCGGCCGGCGTGCATCCACCGCGGCCATCGCATCGCGGATATGGAAGCCGGGAATCGAGCGCGCCGAACCGCGCAACTGGTCGCTGCCCGGCTCGGCCGGGGCGAAGGCGATCACCGGGCGGTGCAGGCGGTCCTTCATCTTCGAGGCGACCAGGCCGATCACGCCCGGATGCCAGTCGGCATCGAACAGGCACACCGCCACCGGCGGCGCGTCCGGCGCGGCCAGCAGCGCCTGCGCCACGGTGGCCTCGGCTTCGTCGGTCATCTGCTGCTGCACCGCGCGGCGCTCGCCGTTGATCTGTTCCAGCGTGGCGGCGATCGCGCGCGCCTGCTGCGGGTCTTCGCACAGCAGCAGCTCGATGCCCAGCGCCATGTCCTCGAGGCGGCCGGCGGCGTTGAGCCGCGGCGCCAGCGCGAAACCGATGTCGCTGGCGCTGAGCCGCGCCGGATCGCGGCCGCTGGCTTCGATCAAGGCGCGCAGGCCGATGCAGCCGTCGCCGCGCTGCAGGCGGCGCAGTCCTGCAGAGACCAGTGCGCGGTTGTTGGTGTCCAGCGGCACCAAGTCGGCGACGGTGCCGACCGCAACCAGATCCAGCAGCACGCTCAGATCCGGCGCCTGGGTAGCGAACGCGCCGCGCTCGCGCAGGTGCCGGCGCAACGCCAGCAGCACGTAGAAGATCACCCCGACGCCGGCCAGCATTTTGCTGGGAAACGCGTCGCCGGCCAGATTCGGATCGACGATCGCGTCGGCCGGCGGCAACACGCTGCCCGGCAGATGGTGATCGGTGACCAGCACCTGCCAACCCAGCGCCTTGGCCGCGGCGACGCCGGCATGGCAGGCGATGCCGTGATCGACGGTGACCAGCAGGTCCGGCTGCAGCGGCGCCAGTTCGGCGACCAGCGCCGGCGACAGGCCGTAGCCGTGCACCATGCGGTTCGGCACCGCGTGCAGCACCTGCGCGGCACCGAGCAGGCGCAGCCCGCGCACCGCGACCGCGCAGGCGGTGGCGCCGTCGCAATCGAAATCGCCGACCACCAGGATGCGTTTGCCGGCGGCGATCGCCGAAGCCAACAAGGCGACCGCCGCGTCGATGCCGCTCAGCGCATCCGGCGGCAGCAGCTGCGCCAGTTTCGGTTGTGCCAGGCTGGCGTCGTGGGCGCCGCGCGCGGTGTAGATGCGGCGCAGCAGCGGCAGCACGCTGTCCGTCCACGGCCCGCCCTCGGCGGCCGGCCGCCGGGTGATGCGCAGCGGCGGGCTCATGCGTCCAGGCGCGACAGCGGCCGCCGCCAGAAGCGCCACCGCTGCTCGCGCTCGATCCGGAAACGCGTGCCGTCCTCGAAATCCAGCAGCAGTTGCTGCAGTTCGCCCAGGCGCAGCGCTTCCAGCAGCGGCTGCATCACCTCGCCGACGAACTGCTCGGGCGCGCGCAGCTGGCGCAGATCGACCAGCGCATCGACGCGCGGCGTTTGCGCGGCGTCGATGCCGGCGGCCTGGCTCAGCGCGCGCAGCAGCGGCTCGCGGCTGCGCACCTGCGCATGCGCGCTGCTCACCGTGGCCGGCAACGCGCCGCCGCCCCAGAACCACAGCGAGTTGATCGCCGGCTGCCCGCGCGCGCTGCGCTCGCGGTTCCACGGATGCTGGTGCAGCAGCACCTGCGCTTCGGTCAGCAGCGCCCGCCAGCGCCGCCCGCCCTCGCCCTGCGGCAGATGGTCGAACAGATCGGCGCCGAGCACCTGCGCCGGTGCGGCGAACTCGGGCAGCACGCTGTCCGATGCCAGGCGCAGATACCAGCGGGTCGGCTGCGGCGCGTCGAGCAGCAGGCCGGACTCGGCGAACAGCTCCTGCAGCGACGGCAGCAGCGCGGCCAGGTCGATGGCGTCGATCGCGAGCATGTCGCCATGCGCCATCAGCCGCGCGCCCTGCATGTCCGGCACCACGTAGGCCGGATCGGCGCGCAGCCACACGCCGTCGCCGGCGTCGTCGGCATCCAGCTGCCGGGTCAACGCCGCCACCGGCCATTGCCCGGGCGGCAGGGTGAAATGGCGGCGCAACTGCGCTTCGGCGCCAGGCTCCAGGCGCTCGCGCTCGGCGCGGCCGAACGCCCGCGCCACCTCGCCGGTCAGCGCCGGACCGGCCAGGCGCGCGCGCTCCGGCAACAACAAGGTGGCGACCGCCACGGCGTCAGCCGACGTATTCGACGCTGACGATCTCGTACTCGCGGCGCCCGGCCGGGGCGTCGATGCTGACGCTGTCGCCTTCCAGCTTGCCGATCAGCGCGCGCGCCAGCGGCGAGGAGATCGCGATCAGCCCCAGCTTGATGTCCGCTTCCAGATCGCCGACCAGCTGGTAGCGCTTCTCTTCGTCGTTTTCTACGTCGGCCAGGGTCACGGTCGCGCCGAACACCACCTTACTGCCGACCGCCAGCTTGCTGACGTCGATGATCTCGGCGTGCGACAGCTCGCTCTCCAGCTGCTTGATGCGGCCTTCGATGAAGCTCTGCTGCTCGCGCGCGGCGTGGTACTCGGCGTTTTCCTTCAGGTCGCCGTGCGCGCGCGCCTCGGCGATCGCCGCGATGACCTGCGGCCGCTTGACCGACTTCAACTGGTCCAGTTCCTCGCGCAGACGCTGCGCGCCTTGCAGGGTGATCGGGGCTCTCACGCTTCCAGCTCCTTATGCAGTTCCTGCAGCGCCCAGACCGGACCGGTGCCGCGGAATTCCAATGAATGCACCAGCGCGCGCGCGCCGGCAACGGTGGTCGAATAGGTCACCCGATGCTGCAGGGCTTCGCGCCGGATCGAGAACGAATCGGAGATCGCCGCACGGCCCTCGGTGGTGTTGACGATATACACGATTTCGCCGTTCTTGATCAGATCGACGATATGTGGGCGGCCCTCGGCCACCTTGTTGATCTGGTCGCATTGCAGGCCGTGCTGGCGCAGCCACGCGCAGGTGCCGCTGGTGGCCACCAGGGTGTAGCCACGCTCGACCAGCGCCTGCGCCACCGGCAGCACGCGCTGCTTGTCCGGGTCGCGCACCGACAGGAACGCCTTGCCCAGCGGCGGCGCCTTGATCCCGCCGGCTTCCTGCGCGCGCGCGAACGCGGCGCCGAAGCTGCGGCCCACGCCCATCACCTCGCCGGTGGAGCGCATCTCCGGGCCGAGGATCGGGTCCACGCCCTGGAACTTGGCGAACGGGAAGATCGCTTCCTTCACCGAGTAGTAGTCGGGCACGATCTCCTTCAGCGCGCCCTGCTCGGCCAGGGTCTTGCCGGCCATGCAGCGCGCGGCGATCTTGGCCAGCGCCATGCCGGTGGCCTTGGACACGAACGGCACGGTGCGCGAGGCGCGCGGGTTCACTTCCAGCAGGAACACGATGTCGTCGCCGGCCTCGTCCACCTGCACCGCGAACTGGGTGTTCATCAGCCCGACCACGTTCAGGCCCTTGGCCAGCATCACCACCTGGCGGCGCAGTTCGGCCTGGGTCTTGGCCGACAGCGAGTACGGCGGCAGCGAGCACGAGGAATCGCCCGAATGCACGCCGGCTTCCTCGATGTGCTCCATCACCCCGCCGATCAGCACCTGGCCGTCCTTGTCGGCGATGATGTCCACGTCCACTTCCACCGCGTTGTCGAGGAAGCGATCCAGCAGCACCGGCGAGTCGTTGGAGACCTTGACCGCGTCGCGCACGTAGCGCGCCAGGTCCGATTCGCCGTAGACGATCTCCATCGCGCGGCCGCCGAGCACGTAGCTCGGGCGCACCACCAGCGGATAGCCGATCTCGCGCGCCAGCACCAGCGCTTCCTCGGCGTTGCGGGCGATGCGGTTCGGCGGCTGCTTCAGGCCCAGCGTGTCGACCAGCTGCTGGAAGCGCTCGCGGTCCTCGGCCAGGTCGATCGAGTCCGGGCTGGTGCCGATCACCGGCACGCCGTTGGCTTCCAGCGCGCGCGCCAGCTTCAGCGGGGTCTGCCCGCCGTACTGCACGATCACGCCCTTGGGCTGCTCCAGCTCGACGATCTCCAGCACGTCTTCCAGGGTCAGCGGCTCGAAGTACAGGCGGTCGGAGGTGTCGTAGTCGGTGGACACGGTCTCCGGGTTGCAGTTGACCATGATGGTTTCATAGCCATCCTCGCGCAGCGCCAGCGCCGCGTGCACGCAGCAGTAGTCGAACTCGATGCCCTGGCCGATGCGGTTGGGGCCGCCGCCGAGGATCATGATCTTGTCGCGATTGCTCGGCCTGGACTCGCATTCGTCCTCGTAGGTCGAATACAGGTAGGCGGTGTCGGTAGCGAATTCGGCCGCGCACGAGTCCACCCGCTTGTACACCGGGCGCACCTTGTGCGCGCGGCGCAGCGCGCGCACCGCCGCCTCGTTGGTGCCGCACAGCTCGGCCATGCGCGCATCGGAGAACCCGGCGCGCTTGAGCGTGCGCAGGCGCGCGGCGTCCAGCGAACCCAGGCCGTCGGCGGCCAGCTGCTGCTCCTGCGCGATCAGGTCTTCGATCTGGTCCAGGAACCATGGATCGATGAACGACAGCGCATGCACCTGCTCCACGCTCATGCCGGCGCGGAACGCGTCGGCGACGTAGAACAGCCGCTCCGGACCGGGCGCCTTCAGCTCGCGCTTGAGCGCGGCCATGTCGTCCTCGCTGCCCAGGTCCAGCGCGGTCGGGTCGAGCCCGATCTTGCCGGTTTCCAGGCCGCGCAGCGCCTTCTGCAGCGATTCGGAGAAGGTGCGGCCCATCGCCATCACCTCGCCCACCGATTTCATCTGCGTGGTCAGGCGCGCATCGGCCTGCGGGAACTTCTCGAACGCGAAGCGCGGGATCTTGGTGACCACGTAGTCGATCGACGGCTCGAACGAGGCCGGGGTCAGGCCGCCGGTGATCTCGTTCTTCAGTTCGTCCAGCGTGTAGCCGACCGCCAGCTTGGCCGCGACCTTGGCGATCGGGAAGCCGGTGGCCTTGGACGCCAGCGCCGAGGACCGCGACACGCGCGGGTTCATCTCGATGACGACGACGCGGCCGGTCTGCGCGTTGATGCCGAACTGCACGTTGGAGCCGCCGGTGTCCACGCCGATCTTGCGCAGCACCGCAATCGAGGCATCGCGCAGGCGCTGGTATTCCTTGTCGGTCAGGGTCTGCGCCGGGGCCACGGTGATCGAATCGCCGGTGTGCACGCCCATCGGGTCCAGGTTCTCGATCGAGCAGACGATGATGCAGTTGTCCGCGGTGTCGCGGACCACCTCCATCTCGAATTCCTTCCAGCCCAGCACCGACTCCTCGACCAGCACTTCGCTGGTCGGCGACAGTTCCAGGCCGCGGCCGACGATCTCGATCAGCTCCTCGCGGTTGTAGGCGATGCCGCCGCCGCTGCCACCGAGGGTGAAGCTGGGGCGGATGATGGTCGGATAGCCGACCCGGGTCTGGATCTCCAGCGCTTCCTCGAGGGTGTGCGCCACCGCCGCCTTCGGGCATTCCAGGCCGATCTCGCCCATCGCCACGCGGAACAGCTCGCGGTCCTCGGCCATCATGATCGCTTCGCGCTTGGCGCCGATCAGTTCCACGCCGTACTTTTCCAGCACGCCGTGGTCGGCCAGGTCCAGCGCGCAGTTCAGCGCGGTCTGCCCGCCCATGGTCGGCAGCAGCGCATCGGGCTTTTCCTTGGCGATGATCTTCTCGACCGTCTGCCAGTTGATCGGCTCGATGTACACGGCATCGGCCATGTTCGGGTCGGTCATGATCGTGGCCGGGTTGCTGTTGACCAGCACCACCCGGTAGCCCTCGTCGCGCAGCGCCTTGCACGCCTGCGCGCCGGAATAGTCGAACTCGCAGGCCTGGCCGATGACGATCGGGCCGGCGCCGATGATGAGAATGGTTTTTAGGTCGGTGCGCTTGGGCATGTCAGCTCCGGGACTCGGGACTCGGGACTCGGGACTCGGATTCGAGCTTCTGCAGCAAGCTGCGATGCAGCTTGTGCAGCATGCGGCCGACCCGGTCACACGTAGAAAGGGCTTCTTCGATTGCTGCTGCGTCGCCCAGGAAAAGCTCCAGCGCCAACAGCAATTGCGTTTGCAGTTCGGCGCACGATCCCTGCGCCATGGATATGAATCTTGCGTAGTCACGCGCGCCGTAGCGTGCGTTGCCTTCGGCGATGTTCGAAGGAATGGAGACGGCGGAACGTTGCAGTTGCGACGTCAGGCCATAACGCTCTTCCCGTGGAAGCTCCGCGGTGATTTCGTAGACCTGCTTGGCCAACACCATCGCCACCTGCCAGACATCGAGTTCTTGGAAATGCGAGGGACTCACTGCATCGAGCCCGAGTCCCGAGTCCCGAGTCCCGAGTCCCGCATCAACGCCGTAAACCGATCAAACAACGGCGCCACATCGCGCGGACCCGGCGAGGCTTCCGGGTGGCCCTGGAAGCTGAAGGCCGGCGCGTCGGTCAGTTCGATGCCCTGGTTGGTGCCGTCGAACAGCGAGCGATGGGTCACCCGCACGTTGGCCGGCAGCGACGCTTCGTCCACCGCGAAGCCGTGGTTCTGCGAGGTGATCATCACCCGGCCGCTGTCCAGGTCCTGCACAGGATGGTTGGCGCCGTGGTGGCCGTGGCCCATCTTCAGGGTCTGCGCGCCGGCAGCCAGCGCCAGCAGTTGATGGCCCAGGCAGATGCCGAAGGTCGGGATCTTGCTGGCAACGATTTGCTTGATCGCCGCGATCGCGTAGTCGCACGGCGCCGGATCGCCCGGGCCGTTGGACAGGAACACGCCGTCCGGCTGCATCGCCAGCACCTCGGCGGCGGGCGTCTGCGCCGGCACCACGGTGACCTCGCAGCCGCGCTCGGCGAGCATGCGCAGGATGTTGAGCTTTACGCCGTAGTCGTAGGCGACGACCTTGTACGTCGGTGCGGCCTGGGCGAACGCGTTGCTGTCCAGGTCGAGCTGGCCATCGCGCCACGGATAGGCCTTGTCGGTGGAGACCACCTTGGCCAGGTCCATGCCCTTGAGCCCCGGGAACTTGCGCGCCGCTTCCAGCGCCGTCTCCACGTTCACCTCGCCGGCCATCACCGCGCCGTTCTGCGATCCCTTCTCGCGCAGGATGCGGGTCAGCTTGCGGGTATCGATGCCGGCGATGGCGACCACGCCGCGCTGGATCAGCCAGTCCGGCAGCGACACCTGGCTGCGCCAGTTGCTGGGACGGCGCGGTACGCTGCGCACGATCAGCCCGGCCGACCACACCTGGGCGGCTTCGTCGTCCTGGTCGGTGCAACCGGTGTTGCCGATATGCGGGTACGTCAGGGTGATCAGCTGACGGGCATAGGAGGGATCGGTGAGGATCTCCTGGTAGCCGGTCATCGCGGTGTTGAATACCACTTCGCCGACGGACAGGCCGGCGGCGCCTACGGATTCGCCCTCGAACACGGTGCCGTCTTCAAGGACAAGGATTGCGGGTTGAGTCACGGGGTTCGCCTTGGGGAGAGAGGAACCCTGCCCCACCAACTTGCGGCTGCAAGAAACCGCGAACTCGGCGCTTCTCCGGGTCCGTGGCGATGGGTAACAGGCGAGCGAGAATTGTACCGACGCGGACCTGTCCGCGCCAGACGTTTATGTGAAAGCGCCGTTCAGCCGAGCAGATCGGGCAGCCGGTAGGCGCCGGGCGCGCGGCCCGGCAGGCGCGCGGCGGCATGCAGCGCGCCGCGGGCGAAGATGTCGCGGTTGCTGGCGCGGTGCACCAATTCCACCCGCTCGCCGAGCCCGGCGAACTGCACCAGGTGCTCGCCGACGATGTCGCCGGCGCGCAGGCTGGCGTAGCGCGGCTGCGCGCCGCCGTGCGCGGCCGCCTCGCCCAGGGTCAGCGCGGTGCCGGACGGCGCGTCCTGCTTGTGCACGTGATGCGATTCGACGATGTCGCAGTCCCAGCCGGGCAACGCCGCGGCGGCGCGTTCCACCAGCTCGTTCAGCACCGCCACGCCGAGGCTGAAGTTGGACGCCCAGATCAGCGGGATGCGCGCCGCCGCATCAGCCAACGCCTGCCGCTGCGCCGCGTCCAGGCCGGTGGTGCCGGACACCAGCGCCGCGCCGCGCGCCACGCACAGCGCCAGCACCGGGTCGAAGCCCTGCGGCAGGCTGAAATCGACCGCCACGTCGAACGCCGGCGCACCGTTGAGTTCGGCCGCGGCGAAGTACGGCACCCCATCGACGACGCGCTGCGCCGGCGCCCGCCGGATCACCGCCGCCGCCACCTGCAGCGCCGGGTCCTGCGCGGCCAGGCGCAACAACGACTGGCCCATGCGGCCGGACGCACCATGAATCAACACACGTACGGGGGAACTGGTCATCGCCACAAGGTAGCGGTTTGTGGCGATCTGCGACAGGGGTGCGGGGCTGTGGCGTTGGGCGGCAACGGCAATCGCTCGAGCGCCAAGAGCATGCGCAGCCGGAGAGTCAAGCACGCCGCTCATCGCGACTGACAGCCCGAGGCCCCCCGGAGTCGCTTCCACATGGACTTGCGGCGAGCAAGCCGGCTCAACTGTAGGAGAGGCTTCAGCCCCGACAGTGTCCGAAGCCGCAAGGCCCGACGCTCCGCTCGTCGCGGTTGAAACCGCTCCTACAGGGACTTGCTGCGAGCACGGGGGCGGCAAGTTGCGAGCTTACTCGGCCGCCTGCTGGCCCAGCAGCCTCTTGTCCCAGCATTCGACCTCGCGCTTGGCCAGGCGCCGCTCGAACAGTACGCGCCAGTTCGGCACCAGCGGCAGCTCCAGCACCTGCTCCAGTTGGGCCAGATCGACCTCGCGCCGATACAGCAGCTGGATCAGGCGGGCCAACGACCAGCCCGGATACGGCCGCTCCAGCAGGACCAGCCGGTCGCCGGCGGCGACCTCGCCCGGCTGCAGCACGCGGTAATACCAGCCGGTACGGCCGCTTTCCTGCACGCGCCGCGCCAGCGCGGCAACGCCGAAGCGGTCGGACAGCTTCCAGCATGGCTGCCGTGACTGCGACACCTCGACCAGCGCCGTGCCCAGCCGCAGCCGGTCGCCCAGGCACAGGTCGGCCTCGGTGGCGCCCTGCGTGCTCAGGTTCTCGCCGAACGCGCCGGGTGCGTCCAGCAAGGCGTGCGCACCCAGTTCCTGGCGCCAGGCCGCGTAGTGATCGCGCGGATAGTGGTGCAGCGCCTTGTCCGGGCCGCCGTGCACGCGGCGGTCGCCCTGCTCGTCCAGTTCCAGGCCTTCGACCCCGATCCGCAACCGCCCGGACAGCGGCCACTTGGCGATCGCACTGCGGCTGCCGGGCCGGGTGAACTCCTGCACACGGCCGACCAGCACCGCCTCCACGCCCAGGTCCAAGGCCGCAGCCGGGTTCATGCGCAGGCGCCCGGGTGCCGGATCAGGCGACCGCGCCGCGATGCGCGGCGATTTCGGCCTGCAGCAGTTCGCCGAGGATGCGCACGCCGGTCTCGATGCGTGCTTCCGGCACGGTCACGAACGACAGGCGCAAGGTGTTGCGCTGCGGCTCGACCGCGTAGAACGGTGCGCCCGGCACGAAGGCGACGTTGCGCTCGATCGCCTTGGCCAGCAGTGCGCCGCCGTCCATGCCGGCCGGCAATTCGACCCAGATGAACATACCGCCGGCAGGACGATTCCAGCGCACCTGCGACGGAAAGTATTTCTCCAGCGCCGCCAGCATCTGCTGGCAGCGGCTCGCGTACAGGCTGCGGATGCCGGGGATGTGCGCATCCAGGAAGCCGTCCTGCACCGCCTCGTAGACGATGCGCTGACTGAACGAAGGCGTGTGCAGGTCCGCCGCCTGCTTGGCCTGCACCAGCTTGGCGTGCACCGCTTCCGGCGCCACCACGAAGCCCAGGCGCAGGCCCGGCGCCAGCACCTTGGAGAACGAGCCCATGTAGATGGCCGCGTCCGGATGCATCGACAGCAGGCTCGGCAGCGTGTCGCCGCTGTAGCACAGCTCGCCGTAGGGATCGTCCTCGACGATGGGCACGCCGGCGGCCGCCGCGCGCGCGACCAGCGCCTGGCGCCGGTGCAGCGGCAGGCGCCGCCCGGTCGGGTTCTGGAAATTCGGCAGGCAGTACATGAAGCGCGCGCCGGCCAGTTGCGCGTCGTCCAGCGCGTCCACCACCAGCCCGTCGTCGTCCGACTGCATCGCCGCGAACGCCGGCTGGAACAGCGAGAACGCCTGCAATGCGCCCAGGTAGCTGGGCGTCTCCACCAGCACCTTGCTGCCTTCGTCGATGAACACCTTGCCGAGCAGGTCCAGGCCCTGCTGCGAGCCGGTGGTGATCAGCACCTGACTGGGGCGGATCGTGGCGCCGTCGCGGCTCAGGCGCGCGGCCACCCATTCGCGCAGCGGCAGATAGCCTTCGGTCGGGCCGTATTGCAGCGCGGCGTGCGGCGCTTCGCGCAGCACCTTGTCGCAGGCGTACTGCATGCGCGCGACCGGGAACGTGTCCGGCGACGGCAGTCCGCCGGCGAAGGAGATCACCTCCGGACGCTCGGTGACCTTGAGGATTTCGCGGATCGCCGAACTGGTCAGCGCCTGCGCACGGCGGGAAAACTGGAAGGAGGTCGTCATCGGCATAGGATAATCCCGGCCGTGCCGGCGCGCATCGCCATGCGCCCCAGCGCTTCCGCGGCATGCCCCGGACCTGCGCGCGCGGCGAACCCTATGCAAGTCGCGCCACGCCGGGGGGGCTGGGCACCGCCGCGATCGGCACGTCGTCACCATCACGAGGATGGCTCGGTAGTCGGTCGCAGCGACGCAGCGGGGACCGTTGCGGCGCTGGCGCCATCTCCGGGCCGGTGCTCGCACTGTTCGCCGTCTGCCGGAGCCGCCGGCCTGCCCGGCGCCAGCCTGATCAAGAAGCCTCTAGGCCCAAAAGCAATGCCTCGCACGCGAGGTCTTTGGTCGTCGGCGCTTGAGTGGAGGTGGACCGGCCAGCCTTTCGTAGACATCCAGTTGCCATAATTGATGGCAATGACCGAGGTGTTTATGGGCAACAGCAAGCAGTACACGGATGAGTTCCGTGCCGAGGCGGAGAGGCAGGTGATCGAGCGTGGCTTCACGGTGGTTGACGTCGCCTCCCGCATAGGGATTCCCAAGCACACGTTGTATGGCTGGGTGCAGGCGGCCAAGAAGACGGTACCGGCCCCTGGAGCCCCGGCCGCGCCGAGCGACTCGGCCGAGATCCGCCGGCTCAAGGCTGAGCTGCGGCGGGTAACCGAGGAGCGCGACATCCTAAAAAAAGCCGCCGCGTACTTTGCCAAGGGGTAAGGGCGAAGTACGCGTTCATGCGCGCGCACGTCCGGGAGTTCCGTCTGGTGGCGATGTGCCGGGTGCTGGACGTGCAACGCAGTGGCTACTACGCCTGGCTGCGCCATGGCGCCAGTGCTCGCGAGCGCGAAGATCAGCGTCTGCTGGGGCTGATCAAGCACCACTGGCTGGCCAGCGGCACGGTGTATGGCTATCGCAAGATCACCCTGGACCTGCGCGAGGCCGGCGAGCGCTGCAGCCGGCACCGCGTCCTGCGGTTGATGAAAGCAGAAGGCCTGCGTGCCCAAGTCGGCTACGGCCGCAAGCCACGTCATCACGGTGGTCCCGTGGGCGTGGTGACCAATGTGCTCAACCGGGAATTCGCGCCACAGGCGCCGAACAAGGTCTGGGTCACGGACATCACCTACATCAGGACCTACGAGGGCTGGCTGTTCCTGGCGACGGTGATGGATCTGTACTCGCGGCAGATCGTCGGCTGGGCGACGGCGTCGACGATGACCAGCGATCTGGTACTGCAGGCGCTGGTGGCGGCAGCTTGGCGGCGCAAGCCGGGCCCAGGTGTGCTGGTGCATTCGGATCAGGGCTGTCAGTTCACCAGCAGCGACTGGCAGTCGTTCCTGAAAGCGCACCGGATGGTGCCGAGCATGAGCCGACGCGGGAACTGCCACGACAACGCCGTGGCAGAGAGCTTCTTCAGCGTCTTGAAGAAGGAGCGGATCAAGCGGCGGATCTACCCGACACGCGCCATGGCAGCATCGGACGTGTTCGACTACATCGAGATGTTCTACAACCCGATCCGCCGGCATGGTTCCGCTGCCGGGCTGTCACCTGTAGAGTTTGAAAGGCGCTACGCGCAGAGCCGCAACTGAGTGTCTACGGAACTCTGGCCAGTCCATCAAGGCGCAGGATGTGATGGGGGACATCAGTGCCGCAGTCGGTGTGCAATTGCAGCGGGCTGGGTTCATCTCGCGCGGCGGTTAGATCATCGATGCGAGCATTGTCAGCGCGCCGATCCAACGCAACACGCGCGAGGAGAACGCACAGATCAAGCAGGGCGGCGAGGTGGGCCAGGACTGGAGCGATACCAAGCGGGCGCAGCAGGATGTGCAGGCGCGCTGGACCCGCAAGCACGGCAAGGCGCATTACGGCTATAAGCTGCACGCCAGCACCGATCGGCGTTGGGGCTTCATCCGCCGACATGCGGTGAGCGCAGCCAACGTGCATGACAGCCGACACTTCGAGGACGTGCTGGACCCCAGCAATCGCGGACGCACGGTATGGGCCGACAGTGGCTATGCCGACGCATCGCGGGAGGCCGATCTCACGCAACGCGGCTATCGGGCGGCCATCCAGCACCAGGGCCAGGCGCGCAAGCCGCTAAGCGCGGCCGAACAGCGCCGCAACCGGCGGCTTGCCAAGGATCGGGGGTTCGGCGAACACCCGTTCGCGCGGCTGGCGCAGCAGGGCGGTAAATGCCTGCGCACCATTGGATTGGCACGGGCCACCGTGGTGATCGGGTTGAAGGTCGCCAGTCACAACCTGATGCGGCTGGCGCGGCTGCAGCATCGCGGCATGGTGCCGGTGTGATCAGGTAAGGCGGCCGTCGGCCGCCTTACCTGGCACATCGATGCCATCCAGCAACCTGGCAATGCACTGAAGTCGTCCTCAAGACACGCTGCCGCTGCGTATTCGCGGCTCGTATTGATGAAACTATGGGTTGTTCGAGGTGCCCTGAAGTCGCTCCCACAAGGGCTTCACTGACGCCGCGGACAGGCGAGGCCTGTTGTGGGAGGGACTTCAGTCCCGACTGCACGCCGGTTAGGAACATTCACCACTTCGCTCGTCGCGGCTGAAGACAGTTGCTCCTACATTGGAGCCGGCTGCTCACGCGCTCTGCGGACACAACAACCGGTACAGCGTGTTGAAGCGGCGCACGGTGTGCTCGGCATCCTCGCGCACCGCGCGGCACTGCGCCGACCAGGCCAGGCGCAGGCGCAGTTCGTCGTCGGCCAGGACCTGGCGCAGGGCGTCGGCCAGGCCGGCCCAGTCGCCGGTCGGCACCGCCAGCGCCGCCGACGGCGCCCATTCCAGCAGGTGCCCTACCGCGGTGCCGACGGTGGGCACGCCGGCCACCGCCGCTTCCAGCAACACCAGCGGTCCGGCTTCGTGCAGCGAGGACAGCACCAGCAGATCGGCGGCTTCCACCAGCGGGCGCAGTTCGCGCTGGGTCTTGAAACCGAGGAAGCGCACCTGCTGTGACAGCCCGAGCTGCGCGACCAGGCGCTGCATCTGGCCGTCGAGCGTGTCCACGCCGACGATGTCGATCCGGAACGCGACCCCGGCGCGCGCCAGCGCCGCCAGTGCGCGCAGCAGCGTCGGCTGGTCCTTGACCCGGTTGAGGCTGGCCACGTGCAGCAAGCGCGCGGTGCCGCCATCGCGGCGACGCGGCGCGCGCGGCGGCCAGGCGCGCAGATCCACGCCCAGCGGCACGCGCTCGGCGGCGATGCCCAGCGCCTGCAGCGCTTCGACGATCGGCGCGCTGGCCGCGGTAACCGCGTCGGCCAGCCGCAACACCAGTGCTTCGCGCAGACGCCCCTGCCATTTGCGCCGCCCGCCATAGCCGATGGCATGCAGCGCGACGAGTTCGCCGCCGGCGATATGCACCAGGCTCGGCCGCCGCAGCAGGCGCGCGGCGGCCACCGCGATCAGGCTGCAATGGCCGGAGAAGATCGATTGCACCAGGTCGAACGGCGCCAGGCGATGCTCGGCGCGGATCGCGGCGACCGCGCGCAGGCGGGTGCGGCCGTCGCCAATGTTGTGGATGCGCGCGCCGAGCAACTCCCAGCAGGCCGGCGCAGGCTCCTGGTGCAGCACGAACACATGCAGCTCGTGGCTGCGCGCCAGGCGTTCGATCAGGGTCAAAAGCACCGGGATCACCCGGTATTCGCCGCTGCGATCGACCCCTCCCGGCACCACCAGCGCCAGCTTCATGCCTCGCTCCGCGCGGCTTGCTGCAGCAACTGCGCATAGGCGCGCGACCAGCGCCGGCCGACCGCCGCGAACGACAGCTGCGCATCGAAATGGGCGCGAACCTGCTCTGGCGACGGCCGTTCGGCGGCGGCATGCACCAGCGCCTCGGCAAGCAGCCCGGCATCGCCGCATGGCCACAGTTCGCCGACGCGACCGCAATCGGTGAGCGCGCGGAACGACGGGATGTCGGTCAGCACCGGCAGCGTGCCGCAGGCGAAGGCTTCCAGTGCCGCATAGCCGCAGCTTTCGGCCAGGCTGCCGGATACGAACAGATCGGCCGCACGCATCAGCGTCTGCACCTGCGCATGCTCGACCTTGCCGAGCAGATGCACCCGCCCATGCAGGCGCGGATCGCGTCGTATCCGTCCCTGCACCGCCTCCAGCAACGGCCCGCTGCCGAAGGCGCAGAACAACTGCAGCCCCGGCAACCGCGCGGCGGCGCGGGCCACGCCTTCGAGCACCGTCAACGGATCCTTGCCGGCACTCAGGTGCCCCACCCACAGCACGCAGGGCGCGCCATGCAGGCCGCTGTCGCGCCGCGCCTGGGCGCGATCGCCGGGGGTAAAACGGCAGCTGGATTCCGGAATCGCAAACAGGCGGGTGGACGGCGCGAACAGCCCGGCATGCACGAACGCGCGCGCCAGATCGAGCGAAGTGAAGGCGATTCCCGCCGCGGCCGCATACCACTGCCGCCACTGCGAGCGGCGCCACCAGCGTGGCGGGCGATTGGCATGGTCCTGCAGCAGGATCGGCACCTGCGGCAGCTGCCGCGCCATCGCGCAGGCCTCGCGCGCGAACTCCAGGCCGTGCACGTGGACCACGTCGGCGCCGATCGCGTGCACGATGCCGGCGATGCGCCGCGCACGGCGGCTGGTGCCGGCATCGCCCGGATCGATGAAGTGATATTCCACGCCGTTGCGCAATAACTGCTCCGGCGTATCCGCGGCCTGGATCACCGACACCCGGGTGCCAGCGCTGGCCACCGCTTCGGCGATGTCGGCCAGCGACGGCCAGTGCGCGAACACCTGCGCCGACGCCAGTCCCGGCGGCGTGCGGACGAAATTGATCTGGACGACGTGCATGGGGTTTCCGCGGAGAGGCGACACGCCTAGATGCCGGTGATCTGCGGCTGGCGCAGACGCACCAGCCAATTGGCCAGGTTCAGTTCCCACGGCCGGTCGTCGCGCCGGTAGCGGTAGCGCCACGCCGCCACCGCGCTCAAGCCGCGCTTGGCCCAGCGTGGCGAGCGCAGATCCTGCGCGGTGGGATGGCGGCAGCCGAGCACGGTGACGAAGTCGCGGATACGCCGGCGCAGCGCGTCGGCGTGGCAGGCGTGGTCCACCCATCGCGGCCGGGTCCACTCCTGCGGCGTGCGCGGGAACACCACCGGCGCGCCGTGCAGGTCGCGCAGCGGCATCGATGTGCGCTTGCCGCGGTCCTTCTCGTAGCGGCTGGCTTCCGGCAGCGGCGTGTACACGTAGACGATGATTTCCGATTGCGGATTGATCTGCTTGAGTTCGCGGATGCACTCGAAGGTTTGCTCGGTCTCGTGCGCGGTGTCCTGCGGCGGCGCGACCATGAACGACAGTTCCAGGATCACCCCGTTGCGCCGGCACAGTTCTGCCACCTGCAGGGTCTGGTCCGGGCGGGTGCCCTTGCGGATTTCCTTGAGCATCGCCCCGCTTGGCGATTCGGCGCCGATATAGGCCATGCGCAGCCGGTTCTTGCGCACCAGCGTCCAGGTGCTCTCGGACAGGTTGAGCAGCGCGTCGGCGCGCGCATAGCACCACCACACCATTTCCAGCTTGGCCATGACCTCCAGCAGCGGCATCATCTCCGCCTCGCGGTCGAAGAAGTTGTGGTCGAAGAACTGGATCGAATCGGCGCCCAGTTCCTCTTTCAGATAGCGCAGCTCGCGCTCCAGCCGCGCCGCGGTGGGCAGCGCGGTGGCGCCGCCGAACATCGCCGCCACCCCGAAGAAGGTGAAGCGGAAACGGCAGCCCAGCGCGGCCTGGTGCGAGGCGGTGCGGCGGCCGACGAAGCTGCGGCCCAGGTACTGGCGCGGGTCGCCTAGCTTGGCGTACGGCAGCGCCGGCGCCGCCTCGGCGCGATATGGCGCGCTCAGCGCGGTGTCGGTGTACAGGGTCGGGAAATAGCCGCCCCAGACGATCGGCATGTCCGGGAAGCGTTCGCGGATCGCGGTGGACAGCGCGATCGACGGCGCGATCTGCGGCTCGTCCATGACGCTGATGCCGACCGCGTCGTAGCGTTGTTCCTGCAACGCTTGCAGCGCGCTGTCGGTGAAGCCGCGATCGACGTTGCCGTCGATGATGCGGCTGTCGTCGCGGCGGTCCAGCGCCGTGGCCAGGTTCAACAGCGCCAGCGGGAAGCGGGCGTTGCCGCGCGAGGTGATGGTCGGATTGACCAACAGCGTGTTGGCTGTGGAAGGCATGCAGGGAGATCGCAAGGCAAGGCTCATGGCAGGCGCCGCAGCCGCAATACCAGCGCCACCGGCACCTGCCGCGCGGCAGGATCGAAGTGCGCGCCGGCGGGAATGTCGGCGGGGTCGAGCATCGGTTCGCGCACCGCCTCGATCGCCAGCCCGAGCGCGGCACAGGCCGCATGCCAGTGGCTGTAGAGGTGTTGGGTATGGCGCACCGCGTAGCGCTGGCCGTCCGCCTTGAAATTGCGCTTCCAGCCCAGCGCGTGGCCGATCGGGTGCACATCGCTGCACAGTACGCTACCGCCCGGACGGGTGGCGCGGTGCAGTTCGGCCAGCGCCGGCTGCAACTGCGGCAAATGCCCGACCGCCAGCGCGCAGATGCTCAGGTCGGCCGCGGCAGCGGCCACCGGCAGCGCGTCCAGGCTGCCTTCGCGCAGCGTGTAGCGATTGCCGGCGCCGGCCGCATCGAGCTCGCGCGCGGCGCGGCCAAGCATCTGCGGCGACAGGTCCACGCCGGTGGCGTGCGCGGCGCCGCGTTCCAGCGCATGCAGCAGATAGCGCCCGCTGCCGCAGCCGGCGTCGAGCACGCGCTGGCCGTGCAGCGTGGGCGGCAGTAGCGCCAGCATGGCGCGCTGTTCGGCCTGCATCACCGGGTTGTGCGGGTGCGCCGGATAGCTCGCCGCCCACAGCGCATAGGCCTCGACCGGGTCCAGGATCGGCACGGCGCTCATGCGCGGCGCGCCTGCAGGGCGACGGACGGCTCGGTCGTGCGAAGCGCGTTTGCTTGCAGCTCCAATCCGGGTTCGAGCGCGAGCAGCGCTGGGTCGGCCAGTTCCGCGGCCAGCAGCTTCGGTACGCCGTCCAGCGTCACCGGTACTGCAGCGACGCCAGCGGCCTTGAACCAGTCGGCGAAATCGGGATCGGCGATGCGCGGGCGCCCATCGCGCACCACCGCACGCAGTTCGCTGCGCGCCAGCCCGACCAGGCTATGCGCCGGATCGCCGCCGCGGTCGGCGACGATCAGCAGATCCGCGGCAGTGCCGACCGCGAGACTGCCGCGGCTGGGCAAACGCAGGATGCGTGCCGCGGCGGTGGTCGCCAGTGCCAGCGCCTGCCCGGCGTCCACGCCGTTGGCGGCGGCCACCTGCAGTTCCTTGAGCAGATCGCGCGCGCCGCTCAGGCGCGAATCGCTGCCCAGCGCCAGGCGCCCGCCGGCATACAGCCGGCGCGGGTCCAGCGTGCGTCCCAGCAGCGTCAGATTGCTCGACGGACACCACACCACGGCGGCGCCGCAGGCGAGCACGCGCGCGATGTCGGCCGCGCTCAGGCCGACGCCGTGGATCAGCACGCTGTTGGCCGCCAGGCAGCCGCGCCGCTCCAGTTCGGCCAGTTCGCTGGCGGCGAGCGCATCGGTGCCCTCGGCTAGGTGGATCATCCACGGGCGGTCGGCGGCCGTAGCGGCGAAACTCTGCGCCAGCGGCGGACCGTAGTCGGGGCCGTGCAAGGCGTAGCTCCAGCCGAACTCGCGCAGCAGCGCGACCGGGAAGTCCGCCGCGTCCAGTTCGGCATGCCACGGATCGTGCTGGGCGACGCAGGTGACGCCGGCGAGCAGGTTCTTCAGCGCGCCGTGGCGCAGGCGCAGCGCTTTCGGCACTTGCAGCGCAGCGGCGACCGCGGGATCGCGGAAATGCGCGGCGAACGCTTCGATCCAGGCATAACTGTTGGCGAACGGCGCGGTCTGCGGCAACGGCGGCACCGCATTGACCTGCAGGTGCTCGTGCGCATTGATCAGCCCCGGAAACACCAGGTGTCCGTGCAGCGCGACCCGGTACGCCGCCGCGGCCGGTGCGGCGACGATGCGTGCGCCGCGCAACGCCAATGGCGCGCGCACCGCGCCGGCCGGCGTGGCCAGGCGCGCGCCGTGCAGGCAGATCTCGTCGTTGGCGGAAGGGGTGCGCATCGTTCAGCGCTTTCGCATCACGATCAGGAAGTGATCGCCCATGTCGCGCAGCAGCGGCCAGCCGCCGATGCGATCGTCCAGCCGGCCCAGGCGCTCGCCCCAGCGCGGGTGGCGGCGGTAATGCTCGACCAGGTACGGCGGCGGCAGGCACAGGCTGAGCGCGCGATAGGAGTCCAGGGCGAAATGCGCGGAAAAGGCGCGGTAGAACTCGCGCGGCAGGTAGTACCAGGTCCAGATCGTATGCCCGTTCATGCCCACCGCGGTGACCCCGCGCGCGCCACGCACCGCGGCGCGGCGGAAGCGTCCGCGCAGCGCGTAATGGCCCACTTCCCATGGGCACAGCCGCCCGATCACCGAGAACACCAGGCGTCCGTCGCGGCGCAGCAGGCGCGCGCATTCGGCGGCGACCGCGGGCAGATCCGGCGCGCAGTTCAGCGGGCCGAAGTTGGAATACATGCCATCGAACTCGCCGTCGAGGCGGTCCAGTTGCTGGATGCCGACGTGCGCGGCGCTGAGCCGCCCCTGCAGCGCCGGGTCCTGCGCCCGCTGCCGGGTGCGCGCCACCATCTGCGGCGACCAATCGGTAGCCAGCACGTGGTAGCCGCGCTGGGCGAACTCGTGGGCGTCCAGGCCGGTGCCGCAGCCCAGGTCGATCAGCCGCGCGCCGACCGGCAACTGCGCCGCCACCGTATCCCACAGGGTGGTGCGCATGCGCTGGATCAGTTCGTTGTTGCCGCGCGGGCCGTCGTAATCGGCGGCGACGCTATCGAAGGCGCGCTGGGTTTCCAGCAATCGCGCCGGATCGATCGTCGCCGCGCGCGCAGCGGCGCCGGGCTTGCCATTCGCACTCACATCCACTCTCCACTCGCCTGCCGTCGTCGGGAACTGCCATGGCGGCCGCAAGCGCGGATCGCACGGTACGCCCGTGAGTGCGGGCAGCGGCCGGTTTGGTTGAATCGGCGTGCGCGGCGTCGCCCGTTGTCGCACCTATGCGCCGCTGGCGGCCTGCACAGGCGGTGGCGTGGGTGCGGCCTGCCGGCGCCGCAGCGCGTTGCGGGCGATCGCGGCGAATACGCCCAGGCCGCCGCCCAGCATCAGCGCCACCGCCAGGACCAGCACCGGATTGGGAAACGCGGGGCGCTCGGGCACAGAGGCCGCCCATGGCGCGGAGGTGTCGTAGGTATAGCGTGCGCCGAGCCGGGCGAGTAGGTCGTCGCGCTCGGACTTCAGGCTGCGGATGGTCGCGTTCTTCTCCGACAACAGCATGTTGCCGAGCAATTGCTGCTCGACCCCACCCTTGCGCTCGGCCTGTTGTTGCAGCAAGACTGCGCGCTCGTCCTGGGTCGCGGCGAGTTCGCTGCCGATGTCCTGCAGGCGTTCGCGGGCCTGCTGCATCGGGACGGCCTGGATGCGCCGATGCAGCGCCTGCAGCTGCGCCGTCGTCGCCGCGGCCAGGGCGCGCGCCTGCTGCGCCGACTCGGCCCGCAGGCTCAACGCGATCAGGTTGGCGTAGGGATCCGGGTCCAGTTTCAGGCTGCTGCGGTACAGCGCGGCCTCACCCCCGTCCAACGGCAGGCCCAGGCTGTGCAGCACCTGGTCCTGGAACAGCCGGGTCTTGATCCGCTCGATCACCCGCTGGAATGGCTCCAGCTTGGGATCGCGCCCGGCCGGGGTCGGGCCGAATTCGCCGACCTGCACCCAGGCGGTGGCCTGCCACTGGCGCGTGGCGACATGCAGGAAAGCGAACGCCAGCGCCAGCGCCGCCAGCAGCGGCAGCACGCACCAGGTCCACTCGCGGCGCAGGATCCGCCACAGGTCGATCAGGTAGATTTCGTCGTCTTTCATGGCAAGGCACTTCTCGGAGAAAAAGGTGGCAACGGCGCCTGCCCCGCCCTGCCGGGCGCGGCCGCCAGCGCCGCGTGGCGGTTCGGCAGCAGCGCGCTGCAGGCGTGCAGGAGCAGGCACAGCGCGATGAAGCCGGCGTTGGTCCAGGTGAAGGCCTGTGGCGCGAACGGCGACATCTGGCAGGCGTAGGCGATGCGCAGGAACACCAGCAGGTTGAACAACGACACCGTGCTGCCGAGCAGGCGCACGCTCCACAGCAGCGCCGCGTACAGCGCCAGCATCGCGGCCAGCGCGGCGCCGGCGCCGCCGGCCAGCAGGAACGGGAAGAACTCGGTACCGACGTTGATGTTCGGCGCATCCAGCGGGATGCCGGTGCCGGCGGTGGCGATCGAGCCGCTTAGCGGCACCAGCTGGTTGACCAGGAAACTGGCGTTGACGTAGTCCTTGGCCAGCATCGCGCCGAAGTTGTAAGGGCCGGCGCCGATGTACAGCAGCAGCCACTTGATGCCTTGCGGCGCGGCGCGGTACAGCGCGCCGAACGGCAGCGTCACCGAATCCAGCGAGCCCGAGCGCAGCGTGCCCAGCAGCGAGAACGCCGCGCCGCCGGCGCACAGCAACGCCACGATGGCCTTCCACGGCAGCGGCCGCGCCGGATCGCGGCGCAGCAGCAGGAGCAGCGCGAAGCTGAACAAACCGGCGAAGATGCGGTTGCGATCGATCACCAGCACCGGGAACACGAAGCCGGCAAGGATCATCGCGTTGCGCAGCGCCTTGCCGCGCACGCACAGCAACGCGATCGGCGGCAATATCCAGCACATGTTGGACAGGTGCCGCACGTGCGCATGCAGCGGGGTCAGGTCGGCATACGCGGAAGGATTGGTGAACAGCGGGATCGGGAACAGCGCCAGGTCCAGCACGCAGAACACGCCGACCAGCGCTGCCAGGCACAGCGCGACGAAGGCCTCGCGGGTGCCGGCATAGCGGCGCGCGCGAAACGCGGCCAGCGACGGCAGGCGGATGCCGTGCAGCGCATCCAGCACCAGTGTCGTGGCGGCCGCTGCGGCCAGCAAGGCGATGCCGGCGGCATAGCCGGGCGGCAGATCGAATGTGAGTAGGGTCAGCGCGCAACTGAACAGCAGCGGCAGGCCGAAATAGCTCGACGGCAGGCGCAACAAACGTTTCATGCGCGCTCCGCCAGCGGCGCCGCTGCGCCCGGCCGCAGGCGTGCCAGCAACGACAGCCAGGCATGCGCCAGCAGGTGCCCGCCCAGCGCCGCCGGCTGGCGCCGCAGGAACGCGATCTTGGCCGCGATGTAATGCGCCTGCGCATGCAGCAGCGTGCGGCATGGAGGATCGAACAACGCCGCGCGGCGCAGCGCCACCTGCCGCGACTCGGTCAGATTGGCCAGGCGGCTGGGCAGGTGCCGGGTGCGGCTGGCGTTGGCGCCGTGCAGCCGGTACGCGCAGACGCCGACGTCGATGAAGCCCAGCGCATCGCGCGCGACCAGGCGCAGGAAGAAGTCCCAGTCCTCGATATGCAGCTCCTCGTCCCAGGCCACGCGCGCCTGCAGCGCGCTGCGTCGCACCAGCGCCACCGCCCCGCTCACCGCCCAGTACCGGATCACCGCGCGGCGGATGCCGGCGTCGCTCAGGTACAGGCGTTTGTCCACGCCATGCAGGTCGCGCATGCTGCTCTGGTGCAGCAGGCGCCCGTCCGCATCGACCACCACCGCATCGCCGATCACCGCGGTCTTGCCCGGCGATGCGCGCAGATAGGCGACCTGCGCGGCCAGACCGCCCGGCAGCAGATAGTCGTCGCTGGCGCCCAGGCGCAGGAACTCGCCGCTGGCCATCGCCACCAGATGGTTCAGCGTGGCGGCGATGCCGCGGTTCTCGCGCGGCCAGAACCGCACCGGGATGCGCTGCCCGTGCAGCGCGATCCACTCGGCGATGCGCGCGGCGGTGGCGTCGCTGGAGCCGTCGTCGACGATCACCAGTTCCTTGTTCGGGTACGGATCCTCCAGCACGCTGTCCAGGCAGCGCTGCACGAAGCGTTCGTGGTTGTACGCCGGCACCAGCACCGACACCAGCGGCGCATCGTGATCCACTCCAAGCTCGTCCATCAGCGCAAGCCTCCCAGATAGCGCCGCACCACCACGACGTTGAACGCCAGGTACAGCGCATAGTTGACCGCGAATGCATACGCCGCCCCGATCAGGCCCATGCGTGCGGTGAACAGATACACCAGCCCCAGATAGCTGGCGGCGAATACGCATTCGGAGATCACGAACAGCCGGGTCATCGCCTTGGCCAGCATCAGGTAGGACAGCACGAACGCGGCGATCTTGATCACGTCGCCGACCAGCTGCGGTGCGTACAGCGGTGCGGCGGCAGCGAAGTCGGCGGCGAACAGCAAGCGCGTGAGCCAGTCGCGGCACAGGTAGATCGCCGTGGCCAAGGCGATCACCGCCGGCAACACGTAGCGGTAGGCGGTGCGCAATTCCAGCAACAGCCCGGCGCGATCGCGCAGCGCCGCCAGCTTGGGCAGGTAATAGACGTTGATCGCGGTGGTGAAGAACAGCAGATAGGCCTCGGACACTTTGCTCACCGCCTGCCAGTAGCCGACCTGCTGCCAGCCGAAGGTCGCGGCCAGATGGTCGCGCACGCCGATGTTGACCAGCAGCGGCAGCAGCGCCGAGGTCAGCGTCATCACGGAGAACGCGGCCAGGCGCCGGGTCATTTCCGCATCGAAGCGGATGCGCAGCATGTCGCGGCGGAAGTACGGGCTGCGCCGCAGCGCCGGCAGGCCGGCGCACAGCCACAGCACCTGCCCGGCGACCAGCGCCAGCAGCGCGCCGTACAGCTGCAGCCAGCGCGACAGCCACAGCACCACCAGCACGCTGAGCACCGAGCCGGCAACCTGGATGAAGGCCAGCCGGCGCACGTCCATGAAACCGTTGACCACGGCCAGGATGTAGTTGACCAGGGCGATGCCGAGCTGGGCCACGGCCAGCACGCAGATCAGGCTCTGGTAGTGCGGATCGCCGAGCAGGCGCTGCGCGATCTGGCGGCTGAACAGCAGCGCGACCACGCCCATCACGCAGGCCGCGCAGCACGCATAGCCCAACGCCGCACCGAGCAGTCGCGCCAGTTTCTGCGCATCGTCGCGGTACTCGGCCACATACTTCACGATGCCCGCGCCGATGCCGCCGCCGGCCAGCACCGCCAACAGCGACATCAGGCTGGTGAACTGGCCGAGCCGGGCCACGCCGGCCGGTCCCGCGTAGACCGCGACCAGCTTGAGCACCAGCAGCGCGGCCAGCAGCTTGGCCGCGGTGGCCACACCGCTGTACAGGCCGCTGCGCAGCACGTTCATGCCGTGCTGGCCTCGAACGCCAGGCAGGCGTCGATCACCCGCTGCACCGCGGCCGCATCCAGGGTCGGCCCGATCGGCAGGCTCAGCACCTCGCGGTGCAACTGCTCGCATAGCGGCAGGTTGCGGCCGCTCAGCGCGGCATAGGCCGGCTGCCGGTGCGGCGCGACCGGATAGTGCACCAGGCAATGGATGCCGCTGGCCAGCAGATGGCGCTGCAGCGCGTCGCGCCTGGCGCAGCGCAGCACGAACAGATGCCAGGCGTGGGCCGCCTCGTCGGCCACCTGCGGCAGCTGCAGCTGCGGATGCACAATGGCTGCGCGGTAGCGCCGCGCCACATCGCGGCGCAGGGCGATGTCGGCATCCAGGTGGTTCAGCTTGACCCGCAGCAGCGCCGCCTGCATTTCGTCCAGGCGCGAGTTCACGCCCTGCACCAGGTGCCGGTACTTGATGTCCGACCCGTAGTTGCGCAGCATCCGGACCTGCGCGGCCAGCGCGGCATCGTCGGTGGTCACCGCGCCGCCGTCGCCGAGCGCGCCCAGGTTCTTGCCGGGGAAGAAACTGAAACCGGCGGCGTCGCCGAAACTTCCGGCATGGCGCCCGTGCAGGCGCGCGCCGTGCGCCTGCGCCGCGTCCTCGATCAGCAGCAGGCGATGCTGCCGCGCCAGGGTTCGCAGCGCGGCCATGTCCGCCAGCTGGCCATACAGGTGCACCGCCATGATCGCCCGCGTGCGCGGGCCGATCGCGCGCTCCACGCTGGCCGGATCCAGGTTGAAGCTGAGCGGGTCCGGCTCCACCGGCACCGGCAGCAGCCGGTTCTGGCTGATCGCCAGGAAGCTGGCGATGAAGGTGTTGCCCGGCACGATCACCTCGTCGCCGTCGCGCAGCCGGCCCAGTTCGCGGTAGCCGCGCAGGATCAGGCTCAGCGCGTCCATGCCGTTGCCCACGCCGATCGCATGTTCGGTGCCGCAATAGCCGGCGAACGCGCGCTCAAACGCGTCGAGCTCCTCGCCCAGCACGTACCAGCCCGAGTCGATGACCCGTGCCGCCGCGGCCTTCAGTGCGTCGGCATAGCGGGCGTTGAGCGCGCGCAGGTCCAGGAACGGCACGCTCATCGCAGATCCCAGGCGTAGAAATCGTGGACCACGCCGCGCGCGCCGAAGCGCTCTTTCTGCGTGACCAGGCCGTCGTTGAGCACCTGGCCTTGCTGCTCGGTGGAGATGCCCAGGCTGAAGTACTCGCGCTGCGCGTAACGGTCTTCGATCAGCTCGGCCAGCAGCAGGCTCAGCGCGTCCACGCGCCGGCCCTGCTCGGAGCAGGCCAGATACTGGGTATGCACCACGCGGCCGAAGTCGTACAGCAGCGTGCCGGCCAGCAGCGTGTCGCCGTCGCGCACGTCGTACAGCAGCAGCTGTTCCGGAAAGCGCCCGCACAACAGGCGCAGTTCCTGCAGGCTGTGGGTGGGCGTGGCGCCATGGCGCTGCAGCACCTCGCTCAGCAGCGCATGGAACGGGGCCGGATCGTCGCTGCGCTGCACGCGCAGGCCGGCCTTGCGCGCCTTGCCGATCGAGCGCCGCCGTTCGGCGGCGAAGTGCAGCGGCGCGCGCAAGGCGATGGCCGAGGACAGGTCGCGGCGCTGCAAGCGCGCGCCGAGCCGCTGCAACGCGTACAGATCCTCGTCCGCGGGCGAGGCATGAAACAGGTGCGGTACCGCCTTGTACAACAACTCGTGCACACCGCGGGCGCGGTAGTGCGCAGCGATCTGCTCGAACACGTCCAGCGTCGCCGCCGCGCGCAGGCCATGCGCGGACAGCAGCCCGGCATAGCTCAGCCCGGCATGGCTGACCACGCGCGTGCCCTCGATATTGGCAGGGAATACCGCCAACAGCGCACCGCCGCGTTCGACCAGCAACGAGGCGTCGACGAAGCGCTCGGCGTGGTAGTCCATGTAGCCGCGCCGGTGCAGCAGGTTGCCGTTGCGGGATTCGGCGATCAAGGCGTCCCAGGCCGGCGCATAGGCCGCGGTATAGGGCCTAACCGAATACATCGCCGCTCCCCTCGCCTGCGCCCTGCGCAAGCGGCGCCACCGCCACGCCGAAGCCGTCGCGGCCCATGTCGTTGCCGTTGTAGAACATCAGCACGCGGTCGCGGTGCCGGATCAGCGCTGGATAGCACAGCGTGCGCGCGTCCCAGCCGCCAGGCGAAAGCGCCAGGCCGAAGGCGGCGTCGCAACGCTGCCAGTGGCGGCCGTCGGCGCTGCGCGCCACGCCGGGGAAATACGCCCCATCGACATTGCCGCGGGTGAAGTACATCAGGTAGACACCTTCGTGGCGGTACACGCGCGGGCGGCCGATGCGGTATTCGCTGCCCTGCGGCTGCAGGCACAGCGTGTCCTGGCGAGGGATCGCCTGCAGGTCGTCGGTCTCGGCGTAGCGGATGTGGTAGCGCGGGAACGGCGTGCCGTCGATGTGCTCCCAGTCGTCGCCGACCGCGTACCACAGCCGCCAGCGGCCGTCCTCGTAGCGTGCAGAATGCACCGCGGCGATGGTGCTGCGCCCGGGCGCTCGGTCCAGCAGCGGCGTGTCCTGGCGACGCTGGAACGATTCGCCGCCGTCGTTGGACACCGCCAGTCCGGTGAAGGCCAGGAACTTGGCCTTGGCCACGCGCTGGAAGCCGACATAGAACATGTACAGCCCATCCGGCGCGGCGACCACGTCGCCGAGGATCATGCCGTTGTCGTCGAAGCAGCCGTCGCGGCCGATGTCCAGCACCGGCGTGGCGCTGACCCGCACCACCCGGGTCGGATCGTCGCCGCGCACGTCGACGTAGCCGATGCGGCTGATTCCGGCGTCGTCGCGGAAGCCGGCATAGACGCGGATCAGTTCGGCATCCAGGCGATACGGGGTCGGGGTCAACGCCGAATGCCGCATCCAGCCGCCGACGCCGTCGCGTGCGGTGGCGAACGCCAGGCCGCGTTTGCTCCAGTCGAACATGGCGTCAGAGCGTCACGTCGAAGCTGGACTTGCCCGGCACCGCGCGCGCCGGCGAACCGACGTAGACCCGGCCCGGCTCGGTGTCGCGGGTGACCAGCGCGCCGGCGCCGATCACGTTGTCCGCGGCGACCTTGATCCCGTCGCTGAAGGTGGCATTGACCCCGATGAAGCTGCTCTGGCCGATCTCGCAATAGCCGGAAATCACCGCATGCGAAGCCACGAACACGTGGTCGTGGATCACCGTGCGGTGGCCGATGTGGTTGCCGCTCCACAGGATGCAGTTGTCGCCGATGCGGGTGAACGGCTGCACCACATTGCCTTCGAACACGAAGCAGTTCTCGCCCAGCTGCGCATTGCGCCAGACGAAGGCGCGCGAACTGACGTAGCTGGCCAGGCGATAGCCGCGGCGCTTGGCGTCGAGGAAGAACCGCGTGCGCAGGCGGTTGAGGCCGCTGGCCGGAATCGCCACGAACGCTTCGACCTCGCCCGGCGGGTACAGCCGCTCCAGGTCTTCGTACGCCACCACCGGCCGTTCGGCCAGCGTCGGCGCGGCGATGTAGGCGCGCTCGGCGCTGAAGGCCAGCACCTCATAGTCGCTGTCATGGCTGAAGTACTCGCAGGCGATCTGCGCCAGTTCGCCCGCACCGATGATGACCAGCGGTTTCGCCATGGCCCTACGCCTCCTGCCTGCGTTCGCCTGCGGCTTCGCGCAGGAACTCGTCGTAGTCGAGGATGTAGTCGGCCGGATCGTAGGCCTGGTCGGCCAGCACCATCAGCACGCAGTCGGCGCTGAAGTCGTACAGATCGCGCCACACCATGCTGCCGAGCAGCAGACCCTGGCAGGGATCGTCCAGCACCACCTGCACGGGTCCGCTGCCGTCGTCGAGCAGGAACGACACAGAGCCATGCAGGGCCACCGCCAACTGGTTGAGATGGCGGTGCGCGTGCTGCCCGCGGTGCACGCCATGCTTGGTGGCGAACAGGTAGTACACGCGCCGGATGTCGAAGGGCACGTCGCGTTGCTGTTCCAGAGCCACCAGCAGACCGCGCTCGTCGCCGTGCGTGCGCAACTGGATTCGTTCGATTGCCATGAATGTGTCCGACACGGACTCCGACGCGGAGGTACCAGGCTGAGTGCCGCCGGCCGGCGCAAAGGTTGCGCCCTGCCACAGCCGGGCCGATGCGAACGCCGCCGCCAGGCCGACGCAACCTTTTGCCGCGCGTCAGGCACCCATCTGCGACCACCACTGCGCCAGCGGCTGCGCTGCCCTCGGGTGGCACAGCGCGACGCCACGCACGGCAACGCGCATTCCATCGACACGACCTGGACAGGACACTCCACCATGACTTCACCCACGCAGGCCGACGCCGGCACCCCGCTCTCCACAGGGCTAGCGCATTCGCCGCGCCCATCCGCAAGCGCAGGCTTGCCGCGGCCAATGGTGGTCCTGCACTGGCTCACCGTGCTGTGCCTGGTGCTGGCGGCGAGCCTGATCCTGCTGCGCGAAGAGGTCGAGGGCCGCGCCGTACGCCAATGGTTGCTGGAGGGACACCGGCATTTCGGCCTGTTCGTGCTCGGCCTGTTCTTCCTGCGCGTGGCGCTGCGCCTGCGCCTGGGCAAACGCCACGATGCCGATGCCGCCTCGCCGCTGCTGCGCGCGCTCGCCGGGCTCACCCATGTGGTCATGTACGCGCTGCTGCTGACCCTGCCGGTGCTGGGCTGGGCGCTGAGCCAGTCCATGGGCAAGCCGGTGCATCTGTTCGCCATCACCCTTCCCGAGCTGGTCGCCCCCGATCCGGATCTGGCCGACACGCTCGGCGCCTGGCACGTGGATGCCGCCTGGGCGCTGCTCGGGCTGATCCTGCTGCATATCGGTGCCGCGCTGTGGCACCACTTCGTACGCCGCGACGACACGCTGCGGCGAATGCTGCGCTTCCGCCGCGGCTGAGCCGCGTCTTACGCCCTTCCCTCGTCCGCCGCCGCGCCGACCCGCTCAAGGACCACCCGCATGCAGACCATACCGTCTTCTCCTTCCTTCTTCCGCGCCGCCAGGCTGCGTGGCGCCGAGCAGGCCCTGCTGTGGTCCACGCTGGGCTCACTGTTGCTGCTGGTCAGCCCGCGCGCCGCGGCGGTGCCGGCGTTCGCGCGGCAGACCGGCTCCTCCTGCGCGGACTGCCACATCGGCGCCTACGGCCCGGCGCTGACCCCGTACGGCATGCGCTTCAAGCTCAACGGCTATACCGACAGCGACGGCAACGGGACCAAGATCCCGGCCTCTGCGCAGCTCACCGGCACCCGCAGCGTGCCGGTGCGCGGCAAGACCAACAACCAGCTCAGCGAGGCCGACCTGTACCTGGCCGGTCGGGTCAGCGACAACATCGGCGGCTACATCAAGGTCTCCAGCAGCAACAACGGCAAGGACAAGTTCACCACCAAGCTGGACAACGTGGACCTGCGCTTCGTCGCCAAGACCTTCAAGCTCGGCGGCAAGGACGCGCTGCTCGGGGTCAGCGTCAACAACAATCCCGGCAGCCAGGATCCGATCGGCATGCTGCCCAACGCCTCCGGCCTGGGTCCGGCCTCGGCCTACGCCAGCTCCACCACCTTGCTCAACCAGTCCTCGCTGTCCAACCGGGTGATCGGCACCAGCGTCTATGGCGTGTACGACCGTAACTGGTACGGCGAGATCGGCACTTACAACGCGTTGCCGGTCTCCACCCAGGACGACCTCGGCTACGCGGTCGGCGGCGACCCGGGCAAGCTCAGCGACACCGGCTACCTGCGCCTGAGCTACATGAAGGACCTGAAGAAGCAGTTCTTCTCCGCCGGCGTGGTCGCCCTGACCACCCAGCGCCAGCTGCCGCGCAGCAGCGGCCCGCGCGACGACTTCACCAACCTGGGCTACGACCTGAACTACCAGTTCCTGGGCACCCGCGAGCATATCCTCAAACTCGGCTATCTCAACATCTACGAACGCCGCCGCTACGGCAGCGCGCTGATCGACCCGGCCGATCCCAGCGTGGCCGGACTGCGCCGCGGCAGCATCCGCGACCAGTCGATCAACCTCAACTACACCTATAAGCAGAGCTACAGCCTGTTACTGGCGCACTTCATCAATACCGGCTCGGACGACGCGTTCCGCTACCGCCCGTACGGCGCGCCGGACACCACCAGCAACCTGATCAGCGCCTCCTGGGCGCCGTTCGGCAAGGACGATTCCTTCACCTCGATCGCCAACCTGCGCCTGTCCGCCAGCTGGTTCCGTTTCAGCAAGTTCAACGGCAGCACCGGCAACGTGTTCGGCGCCCTGCCGGTGACCCGGCCGCACGACCTGAACCAGTTCTCGCTGGCGCTGAGCCTCGCCTTTTGAGCACCTCTTTCCCCCACGCACGGATCGTCATGAAACCAGCCAACCGATTTCCCCTGTGGTGCACCATGATGGCCAGCCTGCTGCCGCTGGGCGCCGCGCTCGCGCCCGCTGCACATGCCGGCGGCGGCCTGCCCGGCGCCGGCGTGTTCGCCAGCGAATGCGCCGAATGCCACAGCGCGGCGCCAGGCAAGAACAAGAAAGGTCCGACCCTGTTCGGCGTGGTCGGGCGCAGCGCGGGCAGCGTGCCGGACTACCGCTACTCGGACGCGATGAAGAAGACCCAGTGGACCTGGAGCGACGACAAGCTGCGCAGCTACCTGTCGCAGCCGGCGTCCAAGGGCATTCCCGGCGCCAACATGAAATACGACGGGCTCGACGACAGCAAGCAGCTGGAGGAGCTGATCGCCTATCTGCATTCCCTGCATTGACGTGCGCGGCAGTGAAGGCGACACCCGATCGCGCCCTCTTCGAAACTGAACCGGGTGTCCACAAGCCGGCGCGCGGCACGGCGCAGCCGGGCGGCAATGCCGATAATACCGACCCGCCGCGGGGAGCGCGCGGTCCGGCATTGCCGCCGCACGGCCCCGAGCGTTCCCCGCGATGCGACCCGCGACCATCGAGCGACCGTGCACAACCGCCCTTCCGCCGCCCCGCTTCCTGTCTGCGCGCGCCATGCCTGCAGCCGCTGCCCACGGCCGCGTCGGCCGCCGGCGTCCTGCGTGCGCCGGCTGATCGGCATGGCCGCGCCTGGTCTCGCGCCAGCTGCAGCGCGCACGCTGTCCTCGCGTCCGCCGTCCGGGTGCGCGTCTGCGCTGCACGGCGCGCTGGCGCTGGCGGCGGCATTGTGCCTGCCGGGTACGGCGCTGGCCGCCAAGGTCGGCGGCGCGGTCGGGATCAGTACGCAATTGGTCGATCGCGGCATCGCCGTGACCTCCGATACCCCGTCGCTGCAGCTCGCCGGCTACTGGCTGCCGGCGCCGGGCTGGTCACTGAGCGCTTCCGCCAGTTCGGCGCTGAACGCGCCAGGCCACCAACTGCTGACCACGCTTGAACTGTCGCGCAGCTGGACCCTGTCCGACAGCTGGCAGATGCAGGCCGGGGTGGTGCGCTACAGCTATCCCGGCAACCGCATCAACCGCCTGTTGAACCGCAACGAGGCCAGCATCGGCTGGTCGTACCGCGACCGGCTGAGCGTCTCGGTGGGCGCGTTCGCGCTGCCCGACAGCTATCCCGGCCGCTGGTACGGCGCGGGCGACCTCACCGTGCACCAGCCGTTGCTGGCGCAGCTGTCGCTGTCGGCCGGGATCGGCATCAGCCAGGCGCCAGCGGTCCTTTACGGCGTAGACGACTACGCCAACCACTACAGCTATGGCCACGCCGGGCTGATGTGGAATGCCGGCGCCTGGAGCGTGGAGATCGACCGCGTATTCAGCGACGCGCACAGCGTCTACACCAGGCGTCGCAACGGTATTTGGCCGTGGGTGGCGACGGTGTCGCGCGCGTTCTGATCCGCACGCAACCTTTCCGTGCCGACCCGGCACATACCGGTGCCCGTTGCCAAGCCTGCCCTTCATGACCGACACCGATCCACTAGGCGATGCCACCGACCGCATGCTGCTCCGGCGCATGGCCGGCGGCGACCGCGACGCGCTGGCGGCCCTGTACCGCAACTACCACGGGCGCCTGTGCCGGTTCCTGTCGCGGCTGACCCGGCGCCCGGACATCATCGAGGAGGCGATCAACGACTGCTTCTGGATCGCCTGGCAGAAAGCCGGCGATTTCCGTGGCGACTCGCAGGTCTCGACCTGGATCATGGGCATCGCCTACCGCTGCGGGCTCAAGGCGATCCGCCACCACAGCGACGAGGCGATCGATGACGGGGTGAACGCCGAAGACCACTTCGCCGCGACCGACCCGGACGAGGACCGCGAGCTGCGCGACTGGCTGGGCAAGGGCCTGGAGCGGCTGTCGGCCGACCAGCGCCTGGTGGTCGAGCTGGTCTACGGCCTGGGCCACAAACTCGAAGAAGTCGCGGCGATCATGCAGTGTCCGGTGGGCACCATCAAGGCGCGGTTGTTCCATGCGCGGGTCAAGCTGCGCAACGTGCTGCCGGGATTGGCTGGCGGCGCTTCCCCTCTGACGGAGAGCGTGTCATGAAGACAGGCTGCAACGAGCCGGGCAACGAATGCTCGCACGCCTGGGAACTGATGCCGTGGGTGCTGCAGACCAGCACCACGGAAGAACAACACGAGTGGCTGATCGCGCATCTGGCCAAGTGCGCCTCCTGCAGCGCCGAGTTCGCGCAGCAGAGCCGGTTGCGCATGGCGATGTCGCTGCCCAGCGACGTGCCGGTGGATGCCGAGGCCGGGCTGCAGCGCCTGCTCGGCCGCCTCGACGCACCCGAGCCGCAGCGCCTGCCGGCGCGCGTGCGCGCCAGCTGGACCACACGCGCCCTGGTCGCCGCGGCGCTGGTGCAGGCGGTCGGGCTGGGCGTGCTCGGGGTCAGGCTGTCCGCCAGCGACCAAGGCAGCAGCTACCGCACCCTCAGCGAGACCGCGCAGCCGCTGGCGGCGGACGCGATCCGCGTGGTGCCGGACGCGCGCATGACCCTGGGCGACTGGGACGCAGTGCTGCACAAGCTGCACTTGCGCGTGGTCGCCGGCCCCAATGGCGCCGGCGCCTACACCGTGGTGCCGGTCCAGGCCGGCGCGCCGGCACAGCCGCAGCGCAGCGTGCAACAGCTGCGCGCGACGCCGGGCATCCGCCTGGCGGAGCCGATTTCCGCGCCATGAGCCTGCGTCGCACCTGCCTGTTCGTCGCCTGCCTGGCGCTTGGCGCCTGCGCCCATGGCGGGCGCAACGCCACCGACGCGCCCGCCGCTGCCGCAGCGGCGCCAGCGAAGACCCCGACCCTGGACGCCTCGCCGACCTTGGACAGCCAGCGCCAGATCGTGCTCGCGGTGGCCAACCCGATGGCCGCGCCGGGCCGGCACGCCGGCTCCAACCTGATCGGCTATGCCTCGTCCAAGTATTACGGCGCCGGCACCCAGGCGGCGGAAACGCTGGACGCGCTGACCCAACGCTACGGCCTGCGCCAGGTGACCGGCTGGCCGATCAAGCCCCTCGGCGTGTACTGCGTGGTGCTGGAGCCGGCGCCGGGCGTGCAGCGCGACGCGCTGCTCGCCGAACTGGCCAAGGACGAACGCGTCACCCTGTCACAGCCGCTGCAGGAGTTCGCCACCTACGCCGACGCCGCGCCACTGGCCCAGCCCGCGCAAGCGCTGCACTACAACGATCCCTACGTTGACATGCAACGCGGCTTCGCCGCGACCAATGCCGCCAGCGCGCAGGTGCTGAGCCAGGGCCAGGGCGTGGGCGTGGCCATCGTCGATACCGGCGTGGACACCGCCCACCCGGACCTGCAGGGCCGGCTGCGCGAGGTGCGCGATCTGGTCGGGGCCGACCCCAACGCGTTCAATCGCGATCACCACGGCACCGAAGTGGCCGGGATCATCGCCGCCGGCAGCAACAACCATCTCGGCATCGTCGGCATGGCGCCCAAGGCCATGCTCGACGTGTACAAGGCCTGCTGGTACCCGCAGCGCGCCGGCGCCGGCGCCGGCTGCAACTCCTTCACCCTGGCCAAGGCACTGGTCGCGATCGGCGATACGCGCACGCGCATCATCAACCTGAGCCTGGGCGGCCCGGCCGATCCGCTGCTGCGCAAGCTGCTCGAGCAGTTGTTGCGGCAAGGCCGCATCGTGGTCGCGGCGATGCCGCCGGACGGCCGCCTGGACGGCTTTCCCGATGCCACCCCGGGGGTGATCGTGGTGCGCAGCAGCAGCGCGACGCCGTCGCCGCCGGGCGTGCTCAGCGCGCCGGGCGAGGACATCCTCACCACCCAACCCAACGGCGCTTACGATTTCACCTCCGGCTCGTCGATGGCCACCGCGCACGTCAGCGGCGTGGTCGCGCTGTTGCTGGCGCTGGCGCCGCAGCTGGATACGCGCAGCGTGCATGAACTGCTGCTGCGGACCAGCCGGCAACGCGACGGACTGCTGCAGGTCGATGCCGCCGCTGCGGTGCAGGCCCTGCCCCGCACCGCTGCCACGGCACGCTGAGCGTGGCGGCCATGGCCAAATGGATTCCGCAATGGCTGCACCGGCTGTCCTCGCCGCCGACCTTCTACCGCGTCGCCGGCGCGATCCGGCCGTGGGCGCTGGGCACGGCACTGCTGCTCGGCGCGGTCGCCTTCTACGGCGGCCTGGTACTGGCGCCGCCGGACTACCAGCAGCACGACGCCTACCGGATCATCTTCATCCACGTGCCCAGCGCCTGGATGAGCCTGTTCATCTATGCCGCGATGGGCGCGGCCGGCTTCGTCGCCCTGATCTGGCGGCTGAAACTGGCGGAAGTGGCGTGCATGGCCTCCGCCTCGATCGGCGCCGCGTTCACCTTCATCACCCTGTGCACCGGCTCGCTGTGGGGCAAGCCGATGTGGGGCACCTGGTGGACCTGGGACGCGCGGCTGACCTCGGAACTGGTACTGCTTTTCCTGTACCTGGGCGTGATCGGCCTGTACCGCGCGATCGAGGATCCGCGCCAGGGCGCGCGTGCCGCCGCACTGCTGGCGCTGGTCGGGCTGATCAACCTGCCGATCGTGCACTTCTCCGTGGTCTGGTGGAACACCTTGCACCAGGGCTCCACGGTGCGCGTGCTGGGGCCGTCGAAGATGCCGCTGGCGATGCTGTGGCCGCTGCTGACCGCGGTGCTGGCGAGCAAGTGCTACTACCTGGCCAGCCTGCTCGGGCGCATGCGCGCCGACCTGCTGGCGTTGGAGCGCGGCAAGGGCTGGGTGCGTGCGCTGGCGCTGGCCGCACCCGCGCCGGCAGCAGCACCGGCGGCGCCGTCCATGCCGGCGGAGCGCGCGGCATGAGCGGGTTCTGGGCGATGGGCGGCTACGCCGGCTACGTGTGGAGCGCCTACGCGCTGTTCCTGCTGGTGCTGCTGCTGGACACGCTGCTGCCGCGCTGGCGGCAGCGGCGCCTGCTCGCCGAAACGCGCGCGCAGCTGCTGCGCGAACAGGCGCGTCGCCAACGCGGCGCCGCGTCGCTGGCCTCAGGTCTCGACCATGAATCCCACCCGTAAGCGCCGCCTGCTGCTGGTGCTGCTGGTGCTGGGCGCGGCCGCGCTCGCCACCGGCCTGTTCGTGCTGGCCCTGCAGCACAACATCAGCTACCTGTTCACGCCGAGCCAGGTGCAGGCCGGCCAGGCCGACGGCTACCGCGTGTTCCGGCTCGGAGGCATGGTCAAGGCCGGCTCGATCCGGCGCAGCGCCGATTCGTTGCGGGTGGACTTCACCGTGATCGACACCTCCGGCGCCACCGCGGTCGCCTATACCGGAATCCTGCCCGACCTGTTCCGCGACAACCAGGCGGTGATCGCCACAGGTTCGCTGCATGGCGCCGGTTTCGTGGCCACCGAGGTGCTGGCCAAGCACGACGAGACCTACATGCCGCAGGAACTGAAGGACGCGATGGCGCAGGCCCACGCGGGTCGCACCGCAGCGGCGGTTTCCGCGTCGGCCCCCACGCCCGCAACGCCATGAAGCCGATGCCGCCCTGCCGCGCCGCATCGCATTGCACGCGCTCGGCCACCCTGCCGCGATGACCGCCGAACTGGCCCAACTCGCGCTGATCCTGGCCTTGCTGCTGGCGCTGGCGCAGGGCGTGCTGCCGCTGCTCGGCGCCTGGCGCGGCGATCGCGCGCTGATGGCGGTGGCGCGGCCGGCCGCCTGGGCGCAGGCGCTGTTCGCCTGGCTGGCCTTCGCCCTGCTCGCCTATGCGCTGCTGCGCCTGGATTTTTCGGTGCGCTACGTGGCCGCCAACGCCAACCTGGCGCAACCCTGGTACTACCGGCTGGCCGCGGTGTGGGGCGCGCACGAAGGCTCGCTGCTGCTGTGGATCGCCATTCTCAATCTATGGACGGTGCTGCTGGCGCGCAGCAGCCGGCACCTGCCGCAGGCGTTCGCCGCGCGCGTGCTCGGCGTGCTCGGCCTGATCGCCGCCGGCTTCCTGGCGTTCGTGCTGTTCACCTCCAACCCGTTCGCGCGGCTGTCGCCGATGCCGCTGGACGGCAGCGAACTCAACCCGGTGCTGCAGGATCCGGGCATGGTGTTCCATCCGCCGGTGCTCTACACCGGCTACGTCGGCTTCTCGGTCGCCTTCGCCTTCGCCATCGCCGCCTTGCTCGGCGGCGAACAGCAGCAGGCCTGGGTGCGCTGGGCGCGGCCGTGGACAAACGTCGCCTGGGGCTTCCTCACCGCCGGCATCGTTGCCGGCAGCTGGTGGGCCTATGCCGAACTGGGCTGGGGCGGCTGGTGGTTCTGGGATCCGGTGGAGAACGCCAGCTTCATGCCGTGGCTGGTCGGCGCGGCGCTGATCCACACCCAGGCGGTCACCGAGAAACGCGGCGCGCTGGGCGCCTGGACCCTGCTGCTGTCGATCCTCGCCTTCTCGCTGTCGTTGCTTGGCACCTTCCTGGTGCGCTCGGGCGTGCTGACCTCGGTGCACGCCTTTGCCGCCGACCCGCGCCGCGGCCTGTACATCCTTGGCTTCCTGATCGTGGCGGTCGGCGGCGCGCTGCTGCTGTACGCGCTGCGCGCGCCGCGGCTGGCCGCCGGCAAGCCGTTCAGCGCCTTGTCGCGGGAAACCGCGATCCTGGTCGGTAATCTGATGCTGACCGTGGCCGCGGCGATGGTGCTGCTGGGCACGCTGTTCCCGTTGCTCGGCGATGCGCTGAAGCTGGGCAAGGTCTCGGTCGGCCCGCCCTACTTCGGCCTGCTGTTCCCGCTACTGATGCTGCCGGTGGTGCTGCTGCTGCCGTTCGGTCCCTACCTGCGCTGGGGCCGGACCGAAGCGGGCGCGCTGCAGGCGGTGGCGGTACGCGCCGTGCTGGCCGCACTGGCCTGCGCGCTGGTCGCCTTCGTGCTGAGCGACGGCTCGGCACGCGCGGTGGCCGGCGTCGCCGCCGCCACCTGGATCGGTGTCGGCACCGCCTTGTACGCGTACAAACGCCTGCGCGAAGCGCCGCGCGGGCGCCGCTTCCCCGCGGAGCTGGCCGGCATGCTGCTGGCGCATGCCGGGGTGGCGGTCTTCGTGGCTGGCGTGCTGCTGTCGGACAGCCTGTCGATCGAGCGCGACGTGCGCCTGGCGCCGGGGCAAAGCGAACAGATCGGCGGCTACGCGTTCCGCTTCGACGGCGTGCGCATGATCGACGGCCCCAACTGGAAGGCCGAACAAGGCACGCTGACGGTGAGCCGCGACGGTGCGGCGGTGGCGCTGCTGCATCCGCAGAAGCGCCTGTATTCCAGCGAGCGGATCCAGACCGAGGCGGCGATCGATGCCGGCGTCACCCGCGATCTGTACGTCGCGCTGGGCGAGCCGATGGACGACCAGCACATCGAGAACGCCTGGACCCTGCGCCTGTACTACAAACCCTTCATCCGCTGGATCTGGCTGGGCGGCCTGCTGATGATGCTCGGCGGCTTCGTCAGCGCCTGTGCGCGGCGCTTGCGTGCGCCGCACACGGGCGAGCACGGCGCCGAACCTGGCGCAGCCGTCGCCACGCGCGCAGCGGCGGCATCGCCATGAGCCGGCTGCTGCCGCTGCTCGGTTTCCTGCTGCTGGCCGCGCTGTTCGGCTTCGGCATCTACTGGAGCCGCGTGCACGATCCGCGCGAGGTGCCCTCGCCGCTGATCGGCAAGCCAGCGCCGGCGTTCTCGCTGCCGCGCCTGGACGATCCGGCGCAACACGCCGGCAGCGCCGAATTGCGCGGCCGCCCCTACCTGCTGAACGTGTTCGGCAGCTGGTGCCTGGCCTGCGGCGAAGAACACCCGGTGCTGCTGGCGCACGCCAACGACCTCGGTGTCGCGCTGATCGGCTACGCCTATAAGGACGACCCGCGCGACGCACGCGCCTGGCTCGCACAGCGCGGCAATCCGTATGCGCTGGTGGTGGTCGATGAGGACGGACAGCGCGCGCTCGACTTCGGCGTCTACGGCGCCCCGGAAACCTTCCTGATCGATGCCCACGGCGTGATCCGCTACAAGCACGTCGGCGTGCTGACCCCCGCGGTGATCGCCGGCGAACTGCGCCCGGCGATCGCCGCGCTGGACGGAGCGCGGCGATGAACGGGCCTTGTGCGCGCACGCGGCGCGGCTGGCCATGGAGCAAGCCGTGGCTGTCGTTGCTGGCCTTGCTGCTGCTCGCCCACGTGTTGCCGGCGGCGGCGCAGGCTGTAGATCCGCTGCCGTTCCAGGATCAGCAGCAGGAACTGCGCTTCCAGCGCCTGACCGCGCAATTGCGCTGCCTTGTCTGCCAGAACGAGAACCTGGCCGACTCCAACGCCACCCTGGCGCGTGACCTGCGCCACCAGGTGTTCGCGCAGTTGCAGGCCGGCCGCAGCGACGCGCAGATCAAGCAGTACATGGTCGATCGCTATTCGCAGTTCGTGCTCTACGACCCGCCGCTGGCGCCCGGCACCTGGCTGCTGTGGTTCGGCCCGCTGCTGTTCCTGCTCGGTGGCGCGGCCATGGTGGTGGCCACGCTGCGGCGCCGGGCCGCGGCGGCGCAAGTCCCTGCGCAACAGGAGCCGGAAGAACTATGGTGACGGCCGGCTTCTGCATTACCGCCACGCTGATGGTGGCCATCGCATTGAGCGCCTTGCTGTGGCCGCTGCTACGCCGGCAGCTGGGCGCACGCAGGTGGCGGCTGACCACCGCGGCGCTGCTGGCGGCGACGCTGCCACTGGCGAGTACCGGCCTGTATCTGCTGGTCGGCGACCCCGCCGCGCTCGGCGGCGTCCCCGTGCAGGCCACGTCGGGACCGGCACCAGACCCCACGCCAGCGGCACTGCAGCAATGGATGGACAAGGCGCTGGCCGCCACGCAGGCGAAACGTCCTGCCGAGGCGCGCGACGCCTACGCGCAGGCGCTGCGGATCGATCCGGACAACGGCGAGGCGCTGCTCGGCTGGGTCGAGGCGGACATGGCACAGCAACCCGATTTCGCCGTCGGCGCGACCGCGCACGGCATGCTTGAGCGCGTGCTCGCACAGCAGGCGGACAACCAGCGCGCCCTGTGGATGCTCGGCATCGGCGAATTCCAGCGGCAGCATTACGCTGACGCCGCAGCGCACTGGCGGCACCTGCGCAGCCTGCTACCCGAAACGTCCCCGCTACGCGAAGCGGTAGCGCAGAAGATCGCCGCCGCCGAAGCGATGGCCGCTGCGCCTGATGCGGCGCCCGCCGCGGCGCGCTGAAGCGCGACTGCTTGCGCGACCTGTCGAACGATCTCGGCCTCCAACTCGTCGACTCTCGGGGCTTCCTCTCTGCCTGCGCTGGAGAGCAGCCGGATTCTTGCCCTGAGGCGAAAGGAATCCGCGCCAACGCTGCTGCCCGCCAGCGGGCGTCGTACCGCCGAATAGATGCCGCCCGCGCGACCCTTCATCGTTCAACGAGGGTGCGAACCGCACTGTGGAGCATCCTATGCCGGTTTCACCGACCAGACCGAACAACTGCGTCTATCCGATCAGGCAGACGGCAAGCAAGCTCAGCGTCTGCAGCCTCGCGCTGACCGCGTTGATCGCGACCTGCCTCTGGCCGCGCAACGGGACGGCGAAGGTCGCGATGACGCCGGGCATCACCGGGCACCTGCTGGTCCCCGTCTTCGTCAACGGCAAGGGACCCTACAACTTCATGCTCAACACCAGCGCCGACACCAGCGCGGTCTATGCCTGGTTCGCGTCGCAACAGCAGCTGCCCTCCGGCAAGACCGCGACCATCAGCGGCGCGACCAGTGATATAGAGGAAACGACGACGAGGGTGGAGTCACTCTCGCTCGACGGCAGAGCGCTCCACCATCTCGACGTGGACACCATTCCCGACCGGACCGACGGCGTGAAGATCGCAGGAATCGTCGGCGCCGATCTGCTGATGGAGCGCCTGACGGTGATGGACACGGGGTGCGAGACCGTCTCGCTGCTGCCGCGCAGCATCAATGCGGCAGCGATCGCCGGACGCAGCACGACTCTGATCAAGGCCGGTTCGATCAGAAACGGCAAGCAGATGAGTTGATCCCCTCGCCGCGTGCTTCGTGTGGGATGTGCGCGAGAGGCAATTCGCACAGGCAGAGCACAGCATGCACCTTGCGCAGCTCATAGGCGACTGGCTGCCCTCGCTCACTAGGCGCCCTCCCCGCTCGCGCCTGCGGGCGTGGTATTGCCCTGCGGTGTTGGTGGTTGTTCTCCGGCCTGCGGGTGTTGTTGCGCGCGAAACTGCCCCAGCTCGGCGATACGCAAGGCCTCAGGAACGGCCTGCCGATGGCCGCGGTGCTTGACATGGCCCACGCGCTGGGCGTGATAGATGCCGGTGTGGCCCGAGAACAGGTACGCGGTGACGCAACCGATCGCCGCCAGCGGGCCGATGTCGACGCCGAACAACTCCATGGCCATCAGCGTCGTGGCGATCGGCGTATTGGCGGCGCCGGAGAACACGGCGACGAAGCCGATCCCGGCGAGCAGGGGGAACGGCAGGTGCAGCAGCGGCGCCAGCGCGTTGCCGAGGGTCGCGCCGATGTAGAACAGCGGCGTGACTTCCCCACCCTTGAAGCCGGTCCCCAGCGAGGCCACGGTAAACGCCAGCTTGCCGAAGAAATCCCACGGCGCCATCGGTTGCTGGAAGGAACGCACGATGTCGGGAATGCCAAGACCGATGTAGCGGTAGCCATCGAGCGCCCACACCGCAATGGCGACCACGCTGCCGCCCACGGCCGGCCGCAGCGGCGCATAGCCGATGCAGCGTTTGACCAGCGCGCCGAGCCGGTACGTGGCGGTGGCGAACAGCCTGCCGACCAGGCCGAACACGCTGCCCGCGGCGACCACCGCCAGCACGCTCGACACGCCGACCGGTACGACCTGGCCCACCACATAATGCGTGTGATGAACGCCCCACGCCAGGCACGCCTGGTCGGCGACGATCGCGGCGACGATGCACGGGAACAGCGCGTCGTAGCGCATGCGCCCGATCACGAGCACTTCCAGGCCGAACACGGCGCCGGCCAATGGCGTTCCGAATACCGAGGCGAATCCGGCGCTGATGCCGGCCATCAACAGGATGCGCCGGTCCTGACGCTGCATGCGCAACACGTGCGTGAGCTGGTCGGCCAGCGCCGCGCCCATCTGCACGGCGGTTCCCTCGCGACCGACCGATGCGCCGAACAGGTGCGAGACCACCGTTCCGCCCAGCACCAGCGGCACCATGCGCAAGGGCACGACCTTCCTGGGGTTGTGGATCTCGTCGATGATCAGGTTGTTGCCGCCATCGACGCTCTTGCCCAACAGGTGATAGACCAGGCCGACGCCGAATCCGGCCGCGGGCAGCAGCCAGATGACCCAGCGGTGGGCTTCGCGCCAGGCCGTGGCGCGATCGAGGGAACACAGGAAGAACGCGGAGGCGGTGCCTGCGAGCACGCCAACGACGCTGGCGATCAGCAGCCACTTGCCCAGGTAAGGCAGCAGTTCGAGTTGTTCGGGTCGGCGGAATATGCGCATCGGTCTTGTCTGCTCGAAGGGATCGGGCTGACCGAGAGCAAGGGAAGCGGACGCATGCGCCTACAGCCCCGACCGCGGTCAGGTGTCTGTAGGCGTCATCAACTGCGCCGTCGGCACAGTGGTTGAAGGAGGAACGCCATCTCCTGTGGGCGCATTATGGAACGCGGCCAGAAGCATGTCCAGCCGCGGGCCGATGTGCCCTGCCCTGCAATTGGGCGATGCAGCCGCAGCTGGCAGCAACGTCGCGCAAAGCGGTTTGCAGGACCGTCCCCCTGCGTCGCCGTCGATTACGACTGTGGCTTGGCCTTGTCAGCCCGCGCCTGCTCACGCCCGGCGCGCAAACGGTCGAGCTTGTCCTTGAGCTTGATCTCCAGGCCACGCTCCACAGGCCGGTAGTACACGCGCTCGCCCATCGCATCCGGAAACCCGGTCTGGTCCAGGGCGATGCCGCCTTCGGCATCGTGGTCGTACTGGTAATGCTCGCCGTAGCCGAGGTTCTTCATCAGCTTGGTCGGCGCGTTGCGCAGATGCAGCGGCACTTCCTGGGTGCCGCTCTCGCGCACCTCGGCCTTGGCCTGGTTGAACGCGGCATAGCCGGCGTTGGACTTGGCGGTGCTGGCCAGGTACAGCACCAGTTGCGCGAAGGCCAGCTCGCCTTCCGGGCTGCCCAGCCGCTCGTAGATGTCCCAGGCTTCCAGCGCCATCTGCTGCGCGCGCGGATCGGCCAGGCCGATGTCCTCGATCGCCATGCGGGTCAGGCGCCGCGCCAGGTAGGACGGGTCGCAGCCGCCGTCGAGCATGCGCGTGAGCCAGTACAGCGCCGCATCCGGATTGGAACTGCGCACCGACTTGTGCAGCGCCGAAATCTGGTCGTAGAACTGCTCGCCACCCTTGTCGAAACGGCGGGTGCGGTCGGCCAGCACCTGCAGCAGGGTCTGCGCGGTGATCTCGCCGTCCTCGCCCTGGGCCAGCTCGGCGGCGATCTCCAGCAGGGTCAGCGCGCGCCGCACGTCGCCGTCGGCGGCGCTGGCGATCTCCAGCAGCGCCGTGTCCGACACCCGGATCGCCTCGCCGCCCAGGCCGCGCTCGCTGTCGTGCAGCGCACGCTGCAGCGCCTCGACGATGTCCTGCGGCGACACCGGTTCCAGCACGTGCACGCGGCAGCGCGACAGCAGCGCCGAGTTCAGTTCGAACGAGGGGTTCTCGGTGGTGGCGCCGACGAACAGGATGGTGCCGCGCTCGATATGCGGCAGGAACGCGTCCTGCTGTGCCTTGTTGAAGCGGTGCACCTCGTCCACGAACAACACCGTGCGGCGCCCGTCGGCGAAGCGCTGCGCGGCCTCGGCCAGCACCAGCCGCACCTCCGGCAGCCCGGACAGCACTGCCGAGATCGCCTTGAATTCGGCCTCGGCATAGTGCGCCAGCAGCAGCGCCAGGGTGGTCTTGCCGCAGCCCGGCGGCCCCCATAGGATCATCGAATGCACGTGCCCGGATTCGACCGCGCGGCGCAGCGCGCTGGCCGGCGCCAACAGGCGTTTCTGCCCGACCATCTCGTCGAGCGTGCGCGGGCGCATGCGCTCGGCCAGCGGGCGCAGCGGATCGCGATCGACGCTCAGCAGGTCGGGAGTATCGGCGAGGAGTCTGCGCTTGGCCACCCGCCCATTCTATCGCCCAGGCGCGTGCAACGTGCGGCACTGCAACCGGCGCCGGCGCTCGCAAGCACTGCAGGCGAACGTTCCGTTTTCAACACGCCACTTCGCCGACCGGTCTTCGGGACCGAGCGGACCATGGGACCTTCTGCGTCACGCTGCCGCAAGCCCGGAGGCCACGGCTCGCCATATCGCACGCCAAAGCGAAACCATAGATGGCATCGCGAACGTGAAAATTTCATTACGCGAATCATTCCTATGCCTAAGTTTCCGCTACGGCCGTATGGGGTTTCCGCCTGTCTGCCAGGCATGGCCGAAACCGTCTCGCATCCGTCCGCCCCCTCGGCACGGCGGCAGACCCACAACAAGCTGGCCACTCCCGAGCCAAGCGCGTTCGAAGCCGAACTGATCGCAGCGCAGGATGAGCCCCTCACCTGGTCGACTGCACTGTTGCAAAAGGCCGAGCAGAACAAGCCGGTTGCATTCAGTCCGGTCAGCGCGGACAAGCAGCGCTCGTGGACCCTGCCCTGGCGCAAGGCAGGTGCGATCCTGGGACTGGACAGCGGAACGCCGCTGCCGCATCGAGCGCTGCTTCGCCATGCGTCCTCCTCTGCCAGCCCTGTCGACAACGCCCACAACGCCGAGCGCGCCGCTACGCGCCAGTCCGAGGCGGCATCGCCACCGACCGCTGCCGCGCCGGATCTGAATGCGGCGTTGCTGTCGCACCTGGAGCACGCCAACGGCCGCCTCGCCACCGGCATCGCCCGGCGCCATGCCGACGAACTGAAATACGCGCATACCCAGACATTGCAGTCGGCGCGCGAGCGCTTGGCGTTGCTGACGCGCCGCGTCTGCAACATTGGCGACCGCATCGCCCGGCTCAGACAGCAACGTGCCGACGTGCTGCGGCAGATGCAGCAATGCGATGCGCAAGCGGACGCGGTGTCTGCGGCGCTGCTGGACCTGGAGCCGAAGATCGCGGCCACGCGCGCCGCCCTGGCGGCCGCGACCAGCCCCGGCCAGCCGCCGCGATCCGCGGCGCTGGCCGGATCGCCGTCGGCCGCGGCGCAGGCAGAGGCGGATACCGCCATCGCCCAGGCGCGCGCGACGCTGGCCCGGCTCGAAGGCGAACTCGGCCGCGCGCGCAGCAATGGCAACGCACTTGCCAAGGCAGTCTTCTTCGGCCGCGGCGGCGCGCAGGCCGAGGCGCTGGCGCAACAGCTGACGCACGCCAATGCCGAGCTGGAAGCGCTACAACGCGCGCATGCGCAGGCACAGACACAGCTGCAGTCCCTGCAACGATGCGCGCGAGGTGCGCGAGGTGCGCCGGGCGCAGCAAGCGCTTCCACGTCGGCATCCGCTGATTCCGGCCCAGCGGACACGCAGCCGCAAACCCTGCGCAACCTGCTCGTGCAGCACGAACGTATGCAGGCCTTGCAACGCGGTCACGGCACGCGTTGCCAGCGGCACAAGCGGCGGCTGCAGGACGACTTGCGGCGCGTGGACACGCAGTTGCAGCAGGCGCGGCAGTCCTCGCAGGTCACTACCAGCGAACTCTGGCAGCAGGACCGGACCGTGCAGGCGCTGGAGGAAGCGCAAGGCCGGATGGAACAGGCCGTGGTCCAGGTGGAGCAGGACCTGTCCACGACCGAAGCGCAGCACGCTGCGGCGCAGGCGGCATGCGCCAGCACCACCACCGACGCCGCCGAACGCCTGCTTGAGTCCCTGCCAGGCTTCCATGCGCAGCCGCTGTGCGCCGCCGACCAGCAGACCTTGCGCACCTGGGCCGCCGCGATGCAGGCGCGTGGCGATGCGTTCGACAGCGACGCATTGTCGCCGGCAGACGCAATCGGAATCGGCTTGCAGGCGCTGTCGATCGCCAGCAAGGGCGACAGCGCGCAGGCCGCGCAGGCCCTGCGCGAGCTGAGCGCGATCGGGTTGCGCGAGCTGGTGCCGGCGCCGGGGAACGATGCGCCGGCGTTGAGCGAGGCAGCAGCAGCCTGCGTCGGATTGCTGGCTGGGGTGCCGCGCGGCATGCAGGTGCTTGCGCAGATGCTGCGGGCAGAGCAGACGGCGCCGTCCAGGGAACAGCGGGAGGCCGCGCAGGTCTATCTGCGCGCTGGCCAACTGCATGCGCACACCGACGAGGCCCAGGACGCCCAGCGCACCTGGCTGGCCGCGGCCCAGGCCGGGGCGCAGCATGTACTGCATGGCGCATCGCCGAGCCACGGCTTGCAGGCGGCCACGCAGATGCAACGCAGCGCGTTCCACGCATTGCGCAACGGCTATGAGAGCACTGCCGACGGCTCGCCCTATGCGCAAGTCAACGCCAGCTTGCAGATGTTCGCGCAATGGGCACGTGCCGGCAGCGCGAGCGTACCGCGCGGCCAACTCAACCCCTTGCATGCGCTGCAGCTGGGAACCCGGGTGGGCGCTGCCGAAGCGCTGCCCACCCCGGCGCGGCGCGCCGGCGAGGAACTGCGCAAGGCGGCCGCGCACCTGACCGCTTGGCTGAGCGAACGCCGCCATGCCCAGCGGGCGGCTGGGCAGATGCCGGCCCCGCAGGAACTGGCGCTGCAGGCGCTTGCGGAATTCGTGCACTGGAGCCCGGCCGAACAGGATCTGACGCGGCTCGCCTTCAGCCCCAAACTGCTGCGCGACATCGAGCGGCGCGCATTGGATCTGCAACGCCACGCCGCGCGTTCCGCGCGCACCGACCCGGCTGGATCCACGGCGGCATGCCATCCCGCGGTCGCGGCCGCCTGGAGCGCCTTGCGCGCTGGCGGCATGCGCCTGCCGGACACGATGCGCCTGCTCCAGCGCGGCATGCTCGACCACCGCGAGCAGGCCGCCGCAGGCGCCAGCGAGAACACGCTGGAATCGGCCGAACGGCAACGTTTCCATCAGGCCGTCGCCAGCGCCAGCCGCCTGCTGCACGATGGCGACAGCGCCCGCGTCCGCTCGCCGGAGGCCTTGTTCGATGCGCTGCGCGACCTGCTCGCACATCTGGCATGGCGCGACAAGCTGCGCATCACCGAACAACGCGTGCTCGGCCTCAACGCAGCGCCACTGTCGGCCGCGCTGGCGGTGATCCCTGCCGGACTCGGCCTGAAGCTGGCGCTGGGCGGACAGGCCAGCACCGAGGCTTCGATGGAAATCTACATGGGACGCACCGGCCTATCGCTGCAGATCGGGCGACAGGCGACGCGGCAGCTGCAGGCCGCGGCGGGAATCAGCGCCGGTTTGCTGCTGCCGGGCACCGACGCCGCGCCCGTGGGCCTGGGCGCAACCGCCGACTGGCGCCTGAAGATGGAGTCGAGTCTCGAACAAGGCGTGCAGATCCGCGTGCCACGGCGCGGCAAAGGCCACGAACTGGAGCAGCGCGCGCAATTCCTGGCCATGTTCGAGCATCTGCTGCGCCTGGCCGGCGAACCCGACAGCGACGGCGTGCCGCTTGCGCAACGCGACCTGCTGGGAGAATTGCTGGCGGAGCATCCCAGCATCACCGTCGGTGTGATCGACGCTGGCCAGCGCACGTCGTCGAGCACCGAATCCAGCATCGCCGCCACCGCCGGCGTGCGCGTGGGGGAGATGGACGGTCGGCCGCGGCGCGCCACGCTCGGCGTGTCCCTGGGCGTCAAGGCGCGCCGCGAAAGCGCCAGCACGCAGACCCCGATCGCCGGCTACATGAACATGCTGCTGAAGGATTCGACCGCGCAGTCCAGGGTCGAGCTGGCCGCGCGCGCTTCGGCCAGCGTGGTCGCCCAGCAGTGGCATCGCCCCGCCGTGGCGGATGCCGCGCCCACGCCGGTGGCGCGGCTGTCCACCGGCACGCTCGAGCTGGGTTTCAGCAAGGAACTGCATTCGGCAGGCAGCACCACGTTCACCACGCTGTGGATGTTCAACAACGAAATCGATCCGGTGCGCACCGACCGCGGGTTCGAGTTCCAGAGCTTCGCCCAGTTCGAACGCGATGTGCGGCGCAACTGGCCGCTATGGACCAATTACGGGGTCGCCAAGCTGCGCGGCAAGGTCGACGAACAGCGCCTTTACCTGGTGGCCGAGCGCCAATTGGAAGACTTCATGGACAGAGTTCGCGTGCATATGCGCGACAACCGCTTCGCCTCGCTGATCGTGGACTGGGTGTTGCAGTCCGAGGCCGCGCCGCGCCTGGACGCGCTACGCGCGCAGAGTCAGCTGCTGCGCATGGCCGGGCGCGAGGCGGAGGCGGCGCAGACCGAGCGCGACTTCGACGCGCTGCTGCAGCAGCCCGCTATCTGGGAGCCCACCATGCTGATCCTGCGCGAGAAGGGCAAGCGCCAGCGCGAACGCGGCATCGACTTCTTCGTCAAACGCCAGACCAACCAGATGGCCGAGGCGATGCGCACGGTCGGCCAGTGGACGCCTTACGAACCGGTGCCGTGAACGCGCCGACCTGGCGTCGGCAGACCAGCCCTGCCCTGCCGCAACCCAGGCCGGTTCGGCGCCTCAGCGGTCGCCGACCACGTCCACGTCCTTGTCCGGCACGTAGCGGAAAGTGCCGGCGGCGAAGGTCGGGTTGCGCTTCCAGCCCGTGAAGCTGATCTCAGTGCGCTGGCCGACCGCATCGACCACTTCCATCCGCGCCAGGCCGCCGGCGTCGAAGCCGAGCTTGGCGATCTGGAAGCTGGCCTCGGTGTCCACCTTCGGCGTCATCGCCAGCCACTGCAGGCCGTCGCGCGCCACCGCTTCCTCGCTGACGTCGTACTGGCGATCCAGCTTGCCCGGGTCGATCAGCGCGGTCAGCGGGCTGTTCTGCTCCTCGGCGCCCTGGGTGCGCACGGTGGCCTGCTTCAGGTCCGGATCGTAGACCCAGACCTTCGCACCGTCGGCGACGATCAGCTGCGTATACGGCTTGCGGTATTCCCAACGGAACAGGCGCGGCGCCGACAGCGCGACGCGGCCGCTGGCGCTCTCCTTCAGCGCGCCCTTGCCGTCGTAGACCTTCTGCGCGAACTGGCCGTCCAGGCCCTTGAGCCCGCGGGTGAAGGTGTTCAGGTCGTCGCGCGCGCCGGCGAAGGCGCTGCCGGCCAGCAGCGCGCTGGCGAGGACGGTGTAGCGGAGTGTGCGAAGCATGCGGGTGGAGTTCCGGATGGAATGGGGGCAGTGTGCCGTGAAAAAGCTGAATAGGCGATCAGACGCGGCGCGCTCACTGCCCGGTCTGCATGCGGCCGAGGTCGCCGTACAGGATCTGCCCGCGGAAGCCGCGCCGCACCTGCTGGTACAGCTCGCGGAACGCCGCGTAGTCCTGCGGCTGGCATAGCGCCTGTGGGCCATGCACCGCACGCCGATGCAGCGTATGCGTGGCGATCACGGTCTGCCCGTCGCGCACCCAGGTCGCGGCGTACTCGCCGGCGGCGTTGCGGAAGCGGGTGTCGGCGGGGATGGCGATGATCGGCACGCTGTCCGGGAAGGTCAGCCGGTAGGTCTCGCTGCGCGCGTTGTCGTTGCAGTAGAACGGAGTCAGGTTGTGCTCGGCCGAGGTGGTGGCGTAGACCCCGCGCACCGAGTCGGCGCCGGGCATCTGCGGCAGGGTCATGCCGCCGACCACGCCGAAGTCGACATAGTCGCTGGCGCGGAAGCGGTAGGCGTAGCCGAACGGCCGGCTCAGGTCCTGCGGCGCGCCCTGCAGCTCCAGCTCGCCGCTGCCGTCGAAGCCGGACGCGGCCAGGATCGATTCCTCGATGCGGGTGCGGTTCTGCGTATTGAGCTGCACGAACATGGTGCGCAGGCCGATCTCGCCGATCTGGCCGCTATCGAGTCTGGTCAGGCCGCGCAGGCTGCCGTCGGTGGCGAAGCGATAGTCGGCCTCGGCCTGGTACAGGTTCAGCCGCGCGTCGTTGGGCGGGGTACGCGCCACGCTGCCGTCCACGGTGTGCAGCACCGGCACGCCCAGATCGCCGGCCGGCAGCTGACCGAAGCGCGCGTAGGGATTGGTCGAGTCCACGTACAGCTTGAACTCGGGTAGATAGGTGATGGCGTGGTTGAAGCGGCCGAGCACCGGCACGTCCGGCAGGGTCGGCCCGCCTTCGGCGCCGATCAGCACCGGCGTGCTGGCGATGCCCTTGGCCGCCAGCAGCGCTTCCAGCACCACGGTGTGGTCCTTGCAGTCGCCGTAGTGGTTGTCGAGAATGCTGTCGGCGCTGTTCGGCTCCAGCCCTCCGTTACCCAGGTACACCGCCACGTAGCGGATGTTGCGCGCGACCCACTCGTACAGCGCCGCCGCCTGCGCCCGGCGCTCGCCGATGCCGGCGGTGATCTGCTCGGCGCGCGCGCGCACCTTCGGCGTGACCTGCGCAGCCACGCCGCTGCTGCGCTGGTAGGCTTGGCCCATCTGCGACCAGCGGCGGAAGCTGCTGGCCATGATGGTCGGGCTGAATTCCCAGGTCCCCGCCGCCCAGTTCTGGCTCTTCATCGGCTCGCGGCGCTGGTAGCGCCATTCCCAGCGCGCCTGCGCGCCGTCGATCTTCGGCGTGTTGGCGCCGTACACGCCGCGCGTGTACAGGTGCATCGGCATGCGCCGCGGCGCGACCAGGGTCACCGTGGCGTCGTCGTACTGGGAGAACACGCTGAAGGTCTCCCACAGGCTGAAGTAGCCGGGGAAGTACGGCACGGCCTGGGTGCGGCGCACCCGGTACACCAGCCGCGTGCCCGGCATCAGGTTGGGGAACACCACCACCTTGACCTTGCGGTCGGCGTACATCGCCGCCGAGGCGCTGGAATAGCTTTCCTGGGTGTAGATCTTGTCGGCCGGCACGTCGTGGCGCAGCCCGTCCGGGGTGATCGCGTAGGCGGCCAGCACCTCCAGCATTTCCAGCTTTTCGCTGTAGCTCAGCCGCACTTGGCTGAACTTGTCCACGCCGGCCTTGGTCTTCAGCAGCAGCTCGTACTCGTCGGTCTCCACGCTGCTGGCGTCGTCGCGCACCTCGTAGTCGGCGCGGTAGCGCACGTAGCTGTAGTTGTTGGCGACCTCGGGCGTGGCCGCGGCCGGGCTGGCCGCCGGGGCTGGCGGCTGCGCGGCGGCAGCGGACCCGGCCATAACCAGGACGGCGCACAACAGCAGGCGCAGGGCGCAGGCGGTTCGGGACATCGGCGACGGCAGCGGGCGGGAACGGCCGCCAGCATCGCATACGGCGCGGCATCGGGCGGTTCCGATGGCCTGGAACCGGGGTGCGGGCCGCGTCGCGCGGCTCACTTGGGCGGCGGCGGCGCCAGCACGCTGCGGTCGCCGTTGTGTTCGGGGGGGCTGACCACGCCGGCCGCCTCCATCGCCTCGATCAGCCGCGCGGCGCGGTTGTAGCCGATCTTCAGCCGCCGCTGCACGCCGGAGATCGACGCGCGGCGGGTCTCGGTGACGATGCGCAAGGCTTCGTCGTACAGCGGATCGGATTCGTCGCCGCCGCCGCCGCTGCTCTCCGGCAAGCCGGTGGCGCCGACCACGGTGCCGTCGCCCATGGTCTGCACTTCGTCGAGCACGCCCTCGATGTAGTCGGCCGGTCCGCTGGCCTTGAGGTGCTCGACCACGCGGTGCACTTCCTCGTCGCTGACGAAGGCGCCGTGCACGCGGTCGGGCATGGCCGTGCCCGGCGGCAGGTACAGCATGTCGCCGTGGCCGAGCAGGGTCTCGGCGCCGGACTGGTCGAGGATGGTGCGCGAATCGATCTTGGAGCTGACCTGGAAGGCGATGCGGGTCGGGATGTTGGCCTTGATCAGGCCGGTGATCACGTCCACCGACGGGCGCTGGGTGGCCAGGATCAGGTGGATGCCGGCCGCACGCGCCTTCTGCGCCAGGCGCGCGATCAGCTCTTCGACCTTCTTGCCGACGATCATCATCATGTCGGCGAATTCGTCGATGAAGATGACGATGAACGGCAGCGTGTCCAGCGGCCGCGGCGCTTCGGCCAGGTCGGGGTTGGGCTTGAACAGCGGGTCCATCATCGGCTGCCCGGCGTCCTGCGCGTCCTTGACCTTCTTGTTGAAGCCGGCCAGGTTGCGCACCCCGACCGTGCTCATCAGCTTGTAGCGGCGCTCCATCTCCGCCACGCACCAGCGCAGGCCGTTGGCGGCCTCCTTCATGTCGGTGACCACCGGCGCCAGCAGATGCGGGATGCCCTGGTAGACGCTCAGTTCGAGCATCTTCGGGTCGATCATCAGCATCCGCAGTTCCTTGGCCGAGGCCTTGTACAGCAGGCTCAGCACCATCGCGTTGACCGCCACCGACTTGCCCGAGCCGGTGGTGCCGGCGACCAGCAGATGCGGCATGCGCGCCAGGTCGGCCACGGTCGGACGGCCGGCGATGTCCTTGCCCAGGGCCAGTGTCAGCGGGCTGGGCGACTTGTCGTATTCCTTGGAGCGCAGCAACTCGCTGAGGTAGATCATCTCGCGGCTGACGTTGGGGATCTCCAGGCCGACCACCGACTTGCCCGGGATCACGTCGACCACGCGCACCGACTTCACCGACAGGCCGCGCGCGATGTCCTTGTCCAGCGAGCTGATCTGGCTGACCTTGATGCCCGGCGCCGGCTCGATCTCGAAACGGGTGATGACCGGTCCCGGATAGGCGCCGACCACCTGCGCCTCGATGCGGAAGTCCTTGAGCTTGAACTCGATCTGCCGCGACAGGGTTTCCAGGGTTTCCTCGGAATAGCCCTTGGTCTGCGGCTTGGGGTCGTCGAGCAGAGCCAGCGGCGGAATGCCGGACTGGTCGCCGCCGGTGCCGTGGAACAGCGGGATCTGCTGCTCGCGCTTGGCGCGCTCGCTCTTCTCCACCACCGGCGCCGGCGGCGGCTCGATTTTGACCGGCTCGCGCTTGGCGCGCTGCACCGCATCGACCTTGCGCACTTCCTCACGTTCCTCGCGCATGGCGCGGGTCTGCTGCCATTCGTTGGCCTGCTGGCTGCCGCGCCGCGCCAGCGTCGGCAGGGTCATCATCGCGCGGCCGATGCGCTCCATCACCGCGAACCAGGACAGGCCGGTGGCCAGGGTGATCGACACCAGCAGCAGCACCAGCACGAACAGGTTGGCGCCCAGCGCGCCGAAGCCGGCGGTCAGCGAGCTGCCGACCAGCTTGCCGAGGATGCCGCCGGCGCCGGCCACGTCGCCGCTGAACAGGCGTAAGTGCAGCAGCCCGGTGCCGGCGATCAGGAAACCGACGATGCCGACCAGACGCAGCGCCGGGCCCAGGTCGGCCTCGCCGTCGCCATCGCTGTCCATGCCGAACAGCGCGATCCAGGAGATCGCGCCGATCACCAGCGGCAGCAGGAATGCCACATAGCCGAACAGCTGCAGCAGCACGTCGGCGATCCAGGCGCCGAACTTGCCGCCCATGTTGTGCACCGGCGCGACCACGCTGCCGGTATGCGACCAGCCCGGATCGGTCGCCGAATAGGTGGCCAGACTGGCCAGCAGGTACAGCAGCAGCGGCGCGATCGCGATCAGCGCCAGGTCGCGCCACAGCTTCTGCCGGCGCGGATTGGCCGCGGCGGCCTGCTTGCGTGCGGCCGCATTGGCGCCCTGGGATTTGCCGCGTTCCGGAACCTGCTTCGCCACGCTATGACCAAACCTTAGAAATACACTGTTAGTGATTGATAATAAACGAATCGGCCTGGCATTTCAGCAGTCGTAACCTGAATCGTCCCGCCGCGCTTGCGGCAACGTCCGGCACCCCGCGGCGGCAGGCACACACGGCGCTGGCACGGTGACAGGTGGGCCGCAGGCTGCAGCGTTCTCGCCACGCGGCTTGATTCATCCCAGGCCGGCCGCCACTCTATGCGACTTCGCCGGACACCGCGCAATGCCGCGCATCCGCCGCCATTTCAACCTCTTCGCGAGTATACATGAGCCCCCCTGCCCCCCCTTCCGCCAAGCATTCGCGCCTGCTGATCCTGGGTTCCGGCCCGGCCGGCTGGACCGCCGCGGTGTACGCCGCGCGCGCCAATCTCAAGCCACTGGTGATCACCGGCCTGCAGCAGGGCGGCCAGCTGATGACCACCACCGAGGTCGACAACTGGCCCGGCGACGCCCATGGCCTGCTGGGACCGGACCTGATGGCGCGGATGCAGGCGCATGCCGAGCGCTTCGAGACCGAGGTGATTTTCGACCACATTCACACCGCCGACCTGTCGCAGCGCCCGTTCAAGCTCAGCGGCGACAGCGCCGAGTACACCTGCGACGCGCTGGTCATCGCCACTGGTGCCACCGCCAAGTACCTGGGCATCCCTTCGGAAGAAGCGTTCAAGGGCCGTGGCGTATCCGCCTGCGCCACCTGCGACGGCTTCTTCTACAAGGACCAGGACGTGGTCGTGGTCGGCGGCGGCAACACCGCGGTGGAAGAGGCGCTGTACCTGTCCAACATCGCCCGCAAGGTCTACCTGGTCCACCGCCGCGACACCTTGCGCGCCGAGAAGATCATGCAGGACAAGCTGTTCGCCAAGGTCGCCGCCGGCAAAATCGAGACCGTCTGGCACCACGCCATCGACGAAGTGCTGGGCAACGAGGCCGGTGTCACCGGGGTGCGGGTCAAGTCCACCCAGGACGGCAGCATGCGCGAGATCGCCGCACACGGGTTCTTCGTGGCCATCGGCCACCACCCCAACACGCAGCTGTTCGACGGCCAGCTGGCGATGAACAACGGCTACCTGGAGATCCGCTCCGGGCTGGGCGGCGCAGCCACCGAGACCTCGGTGCCGGGCGTGTTCGCCGCCGGCGACGTCGCCGACCAGCACTACCGCCAGGCGATCACCTCGGCCGGCTTCGGCTGCATGGCCGCGCTGGATGCCGAGCGCTATCTGGACAAGGGTGCCTGAGCACGCCGCCACGCGCGCGCTGACGGCGTCCGCCACGCGCGCGCGGGTGCCGGCATGAGCAGCGTGCGCTGGCTGCACCGGCTGGACGAAGTCGCCGCGGCCGACTGGGACGCGCTGCACGACGGCAGCAACCCGTTCGTCGCCCACGCGTTCCTGTCCGGCCTGGAACGGCACGGCTGCCTGCGCCCGGACTGGGGCTGGACGCCGTTGCACCTGACCCTGTGGGACGGCGACGCGCTGGTCGCCGCCGCGCCGGGCTACCTGAAGACCAACTCGCACGGCGAGTTCGTGTTCGACCACGCCTGGGCGCATGCCTACGCGCGCTACGGCCAGGACTACTTCCCGAAATGGCTGTGCGCGGTGCCATACTCGCCGGTGACTGGACCGCGGCTGCTGGCGCGCGACACGGCCCGGCGCCAGGCGCTGCTCGCCGCGATGCAGGCGCTGACCGCAGCCAGCGGGCTGTCCTCGGCGCACGTGAACTTCCACAGCGCCGCGGACGACGCCGCGTTCGGCGAGGACTGGCTGGCGCGCAGCGACGTGCAGTACCAGTGGCACAACGAGGCCGGCTGGAGCGATTTCGACGCCTATCTGGCGGCGATGGACCACAAACGGCGCAAGAACATCCGCCAGGAGCGGGCCAAGGTGCAGCGCGCCGGCATCGGTTTCCGCGTCGTGCACGGCGACGAGGCCAGCGCCGCCGACCTGCAGGCGATGTACGCGTTCTATCTGCGCACCTTCGACGACTACGGCAACTCGCCCGCGCTGACCCTGGAGTTCTTCTCGCATATCGCACGAGAAATGCCGCGTAACATCCTGATATTTATGGCCATGCAGGAAGAAAAGCCGATCGCCGGAGCGCTCTGCCTGCGCGGCGGCGATACGTTGTACGGCCGCTACTGGGGCGGCGACACCCTGCCCGGCCTGCATTTCGAGACCTGCTATTACCAGGGCATCGACTACTGCCTGCGCGAAGGCCTGACTAGGTTCGAGCCGGGCGCGCAGGGCGAGCACAAGATCGCCCGCGGCTTCCTGCCGCGGCTGGTGCGCAGCCGCCACTGGATCGCCGACCCCGGCTTCCGCGCGCCGCTGGCCGACTGGTGCGCCGAGGAAACCGCCACGGTGCGCCAGCACGCGGCGACCCTGCTGCGGCACTCGCCATTCCGCCAGGACTGAGCCGCCGCCCGATCGGCTACGCTGCGTCGATGCGCCGTCTCCCCGCCCTGCTCCCCGCCGATCCGGCCGCCCCGTTCCCGCCCGCGTCCAGCGCGCTGCGCGAACCGGACGGCCTGCTCGCAATCGGCGGCGACCTGACCCCGACGCGCCTGCTCAATGCCTACGCGCACGGCATCTTCCCGTGGTACTCGGACGGCGATCCGATCCTGTGGTGGAGCCCGGACCCGCGCACCGTGTTCCGCAGCGACGCAGTGCGGCTGTCCTCGCGCTTCCGCCGCGCGCTGCGCCACTCGCCGTGGCGGGTGCGCGCCGACACCGCGTTCGCGCAGGTGATCGGCGCCTGCGCGCAGGCGCCGCGGCGCGGCCAGGACGGCACCTGGATCACCGCCGAGATGACGGCCGCCTATGTGGCCCTGCACCGCGCCGGACACGCGCACTCGGTGGAGGTATTCGACGGCGAGGAGCTGGTCGGCGGCATCTACGGTGTGGCGCGCGGGCGCATGTTCTTCGGCGAGAGCATGTTCAGCGCGCGCAGCGGCGGCTCCAAGGTGGCGCTGGCGGCGCTGGCCTGGCGCCTGCACGCCTGGGGCTGGCCGCTGATCGATGCCCAGGTCGAGAACGCACACCTGCTCAGCCTCGGCGCGCAGCGCTGGCCGCGCGCCGTGTTCCTGGAGGCGATCGCCTCCCTGGTGGCCGATGTCGCGCCGGCCGGCCCGTGGACGGCGCGTTTCGGCGAACTGGCGGCCACGGAACTGGCCGGCCGCTGAGCGGCTTTAACGCAAACTTTGCATGCTGCGGCCGAGGCGGGTAAAATCCCCGCTCTTCAGGCCTTTGTGGCCGCTCGCGAAATCGCACAGGATTACATGTCGAAAGACGACTCCATCGAATTCGAAGGCACCGTCAGCGAGACGTTGCCCAATACCACCTTCCGGGTCAAGCTCGAAAACGGGCACGAGATCATCGCCCACATCTCCGGACGCATGCGCAAGAACTACATCCGCATCCTGACCGGCGACCGGGTGAAGGTCGAAATGACCCCGTACGACCTGACCAAGGGTCGCATCACCTACCGCATGAAGTGACCGCCTCGCAGCGGTTGTGAAAAAGGCGGCCCTCGGCCGCCTTTTCGTCTCATCGGTGACATCGCAAGGCGACTGCAGATCCTGCGCAGCCGCCTTTTGCCGTTGCTGGCGTTCTAGCACGCCATCACTCGACGGTCGCCGGCAGCAGGCGCTCCGGCTCGGCCTGGGTCTCCACCACCAGCTCGCCGTCGCGCACGTCGATGGTGACGCGGCCACCGCCGACCAGCTTGCCGAACAGCAGTTCGTCCGCCAGCGGGCGCTTGACCTTGTCCTGGATCACCCGCGCCATCGGCCGCGCGCCCATCAGCGGGTCGAAGCCGTGCTGGGCCAGCCAGTCGCGCGCGGTCGGCGTGGCCGACAGCGACACGTGCTTCTCCTGCAGCAGCATCTCCAGTTCGATGATGAACTTGTCGACCACGCGCAGGATGTGGCTGAACGCCAGCGGCTGGAACTGCACCACCGCGTCCAGGCGGTTGCGGAATTCCGGGGTAAAGCTGCGGCGGATGGTTTCCATCGCGTCGGTAGAATGGTCCTGCTTGGTGAAACCGATCGAGCGCCGCGAGGCCTGGGTGGCGCCGGCATTGGTGGTCATCACCAGGATCACGTTCTTGAAGTTGGCCTCGCGCCCGTTGGTGTCGGTCAGCACGCCGCGGTCCATGACCTGCAACAGGATGTTGAAGATGTCCGGATGCGCCTTCTCGACCTCGTCCAGCAGCAGCACGCAGTGCGGAGTCTTGACGATCTTCTCGGTCAGCAGGCCGCCCTGGTCGAAACCAACGTAGCCCGGAGGCGCGCCGATCAGGCGGCTGATCGAATGCGGCTCCATGTACTCGGACATATCGAAGCGCACCAGCTCGATGCCCAGCTGCAGCGCCAGCTGCTTGGTCACCTCGGTCTTGCCGACGCCGGTGGGACCGGCGAACAGGAAGTTGCCGATCGGCTTCTCCGGATTGGCCAGGCCCGAACGCGCCAGCTTGATCGACGAGGCCAGCGTCTCGATCGCCGGATCCTGGCCGAAGATCACCATCTTCAGGTTGCGCTCCAGGTGTTGCAGCACGTCCTTGTCGGTGGCGCTGACCTGCTTGGCCGGGATCCGCGCCATCTTGGCGACGATGGTCTCGATCTCCTCGATGTCGATCAGCTCCTTGCGCACGCCCTGCGGCAGCAGCCGCTGGCGTGCGCCGGCCTCGTCCATCACGTCGATCGCCTTGTCCGGCAGCAGGCGGTCGCCGATGTGCTTCACCGACAGGTCCACCGCCGCCTGCAGCGCGTCGTCGGCGTAGGTCACGCCGTGGTGTGCCTCGTACTTGGGCTTCAGGCCCTGCAGGATCTCGAAGGTCTCGCCCACGGTCGGCTCGACGATGTCGATCTTCTGGAAGCGCCGCGCCAGCGCGCGATCCTTCTCGAAGATGCCGCGGTATTCCTGGAACGTGGTCGAGCCGATGCAGCGCAGATCGCCCGAGGCCAGCGCCGGCTTGATCAGATTGGAGGCGTCCATGGTGCCGCCCGAGGCCGAGCCGGCACCGATGATGGTGTGGATCTCGTCGATGAACAGCACCGCGTTGGGCACCTTCTTCAACGCGGTCAGCACGCCCTTCAGGCGCTTCTCGAAGTCGCCGCGGTACTTGGTGCCGGCGACCAGCGCGCCCAGGTCCAGCGAGTAGATGACCGCGTCGGCCAGCACCTCGGGGACGCTGCCCTCGACGATTCGCTTGGCCAGGCCCTCGGCGATCGCGGTCTTGCCGACGCCGGCCTCGCCCACGTACAGCGGGTTGTTCTTGCGCCGGCGGCACAACACCTGGATGGTGCGCTCGATCTCGTCGGCGCGGCCGACCAGCGGGTCGATGCGGCCGTTGCGCGCCTGTTCGTTCAGATTGCTGGCGTACTCGGCCAGCGCGTCGCCTTTGGCTTCACCCTCGCCTGCCTCGCCCTTGGCCTCGCCGTCGGGCGGCGCCGGGGTTTCGCCTTCTTCGCCGAGCTTGGCGATGCCGTGCGACAGGTAGTTGACGATGTCGAGCCGGGTGATGTCCTGCTGATTCAGGAAATACACCGCGTGCGAGTCTTTTTCGCCGAAGATCGCGACCAGTACGTTGGCGCCGGTGACTTCCTTCTTGCCCGAGGACTGCACGTGGTAGACCGCGCGCTGCAGTACCCGCTGGAAGCCCAGCGTGGGCTGCGTGTCGCGGCCGTCGTCTTCGGCCAGGCGCGACACCGAGGCCTCAATGGCCTGCTCCAGCTCGCCGCGCAGGCGCTCGGTATCGGCGCCGCAGGCTTTCAGCACCGCCTGCGCCGAAGGATTGTCGAGCAAGGCCAACAACAGGTGTTCGACCGTCATGAACTCATGGCGGGCTTCCCGGGCGCGCTTGTAGCACTGGCCGATGGTTTGCTCGAGATCTTTGCTGAACATGGTTCACTCCGACGTCTGTTGCCAACAATATGCGGCTGGAGTTGCGAATTTCCACAACCCTATCGGATCACTGTGTTCAGACCGCGTTAGTCCGTGCAAACCGGTGACCGACGCCTACCACTATCAGGCTTTTTCCATCGTGCACAACAGGGGATGCTGGTTCATTCTGGAAAACTCATTGACCTGAGCTACCTTGGATTCAGCCACCTCGCGGGTATACACCCCGCAGACGCCGCGGCCGCGGGTATGCACGTGCAGCATCACCTGCGTGGCCTTCTCCAGGTCCAGCGAGAAAAACTGCTGCAACACGGTCACCACGAAGTCCATCGGGGTGTAGTCGTCGTTCAGCAACAGCACTTGGTACATCGGCGGGCGGGCGATCTCCGGCTTGCCGGTCTCCACCATTACGCCGTGATCGAGGTCTGAAGAATTCTTGCGAGGCATGCGCGGATTATATACGGCGGCTGTCGGCCAGGATTGGACGATCGCCGATCCTGCCCGCACAATTCCCCTCCTTTGATGGCGCAACGCATGCATTCGACGAATTTCCGCCCGGCCGCCCTGCTGGCCGCGCTCCTGCTGGCCGCGCTCCTGCTGGCCGCGCTGCCAGCCGCCGCCGCGCCGGACCAAGCGCTGGGCAAGCGCCTGAAGGCGATGGGCTACGACGTCCAGGCCGATGCCGACGGCGACTACCAGTTGCTGTTCGGACTGCGCGAACAGGGCCGCGAGCGCCAGCAGCTGATCTACGTGCGCTCGCCGGTGGAGACCTTCGGCAGCTACCGGATCCGCGAGATCTGGTCGCCGGCCTACCAGGCCAAGGGCGATACCCTGCCCGCCGCGATCGCCAACCGCCTGCTGGAAGACGCGCAGGCCGACATCCTCGGCGGCTGGGTGCGCCAGGGCGGCACCGCGGTATTCGTGGTCAAGGTCGCCGCCGATGCCGACGACAGCGCCTTGCGCGAGGCGCTGGAAGCGGCCGCGCGCGGCGCCGACGCGATGGATGCCGAACTCAACGCCGGCAAGGACGCGTTCTGATGGCGCTGGCCCCCGGCCCCTGGCAGCCCGATGTGACCGTGGCCACGGTGGTGGTGCGCGACGGACGCCTGCTGCAGGTGGAGGAATCCATCGCCGGCGCGCTGGTGCTGAACCAGCCGGCCGGGCACCTGGAGCCGGACGAGAGCCTGCTGCAGGCGGCGCTGCGCGAGACGCTGGAGGAAACCGGCTGGCAGGTGCGGCTGACCGCGTTCATCGGCGCCTACCAGTGGAAGGCCGACAACGGCCGCCACTACCTGCGCTTCGCCTTCGCCGCCGATCCGCTCGCGCACGACCCGCAGCGGCCGTTGGACGAAGGCATCGTGCGCGCCCTGTGGATGACCCCGGCGGAGTTGCAGGCCGCCGCGCCGCGCTGGCGCAGCCCGCTGGTGTGGCAGGTGGCCGCCGATTTCCTCGCCGGCAAGCGCTATCCGCTGGATCTGGTACGGCAACTGGCATGAACCGCGCGCGGATCATGGTCGGCGTCTCCGGCGGGGTCGATTCGTCGGTGGCGGCCTGGCAGCTGGTGCAGCAAGGCGCCGACGTGGCCGGCCTGTTCATGCAGAACTGGGCCGACGACGGGAGTGGAGACTGCCGCGCCGAGGCCGACCGCCGCGACGCGGTGGCGGTGTGCGGCCTGCTCGGCATGCCGTTCCACTTCCGCGATTTTTCGCAAGAATATTGGCAAGGCGTGTTCGCCCACTTCCTGGCCGAGTACGCCGCCGGGCGCACCCCGAACCCGGACGTGCTGTGCAACCGCGAGGTCAAGTTCAAGCATTTCCTGGACGCGGCGCGCGAACTCGGCGCCGAGCGCATCGCCACCGGCCACTACGCCCGGGTGGCCTTCGCCGACGGCCGCTGGCGGCTGCTGCGCGGGCTGGATCGCAACAAGGACCAAAGCTATTTCCTGCACCAGCTCGGCCAGGCGCAACTGGCCGCGACCCTGTTCCCGGTCGGCGAGCTGCCCAAGGAACAGGTGCGGCGCATTGCCCGCGAGGCCGGCCTGCCGACCCACGCGAAGAAGGACTCGACCGGCATCTGCTTCATCGGCGAGCGCGACTTCCGCCAATTCCTGGGCCGCTACCTGCCGGCGCGGCGCGGCGAAATCCGCGACCCGCAGGAACAGGTCGTGGCCGAGCACCCGGGCGTGTTCTACTTCACCCTGGGCCAGCGCGAGGGCCTGAACATCGGCGGCGTGCGCGGCCGCGCGGCGGCGCCGTGGTACGTGGTCGGCAAGGACGTGGCGCGCAACGTGCTGTACGTGGACCAGGACCGCGACAGCCCGCACCTGATGTCCACGCAGCTGCAGTCCGAAGCTGCCCACTGGATCGCCGGGTCGGCGCCGGCGCGGCGCTTCGACTGCACCGCGCAGACCCGTTACCGCCAGGCCGACGAGCCGTGCACGGTCGAGGTGGCCGACGACGGCACCCTGGCGGTGCGCTTCGCCCGCCCGCAGCGCGCCGTGACACCGGGCCAGTCGCTGGTGCTGTACCAGGGCGACGACTGCCTGGGCGGCGCCGTGATCGCCACCACCGATGCCCCGCTGCAACGCCGTCTGGCGCAGCGCCCCGCTTTACTAGAGGAAACTACCCGATGACCGATTCCATGGACGCGCGCGTGCTGGCGCTGGCCGGCGTCGCCCAGGCCCTGCAGCAGGTGCGGCGCATCGCCGAGACCGGGCAGTCCGAGGCGTCGCTGGTGCGGACCCTGCTCGACAGCGTGTTCCGCACCGATGCCGACACGCCGCAGGCGGTCTACGGCCAGGTCGGCGACGTCGCGCCCGGGCTGCGCCTGCTGCACAACTATTTCCGCAACCAGGGCCAGGACGAGATGCTGCCGCGGCTGGCGCTGGCGGTACTGCAACTGGAGCGGCGCTTCGTGCGCGACACCGAGACCGGCGCCAAGGTCAGCGCCGGCATCGCCCGGATCGCGCCGCTGCTGGCCGAGCACGCCGACAGCGCGCATCCGGAGGTGATCGGCGCGCTCGGCCAGCTGTATGCCGACACCATCAGCCACCTGCGTCCCCGGGTGATGGTGCAGGGCAATCCGCATTACCTGGGCCAGGCCGGGGTGGTGGCGGAGATCCGCGCGCTGTTGCTGGCCGCAGTGCGCTCGGCGGTGCTGTGGCGGCAGATGGGCGGGAGCCTGTGGGATTTCCTGCTGGCCAAGCGGCGTATGATCGACGCGGTAGACCGCGCGCTGGGCTGAGCGCGGCGCTGGCGCTGCCGGCAAGGGCTCGATGCAGCGCACGTTTCGCCGCGCGGACGCGATCGGCACCACACCGCGGCTAAAGACCGAGGGGGTACGGCCGATACAGCAATCGTGAATCTGCCGAGAACGTCCATGTACTCACGCCTCCTGATCCGTCTGGCTGCTCCGCTCGCCCTGACGCTGCTGTTCCCCATCGCCGCCGGTTTCGATTGGCCGGCCCCGGTCCGTTGGGCCATCCTTACCACCATGACGCTGAGTTGGCTGGGCTTCGCCGCCTGGACAGCCTATAGCCAGAGCCGGCGTTCGCCGGAGCAGTCCAAGATCATGCGCGAGCAGGATCAGCTGCTGTCCGAGCTGCGCAACTTCGTCGGCAACGAGATCGAAGGCTCGCGCAGCGAGATCGAACGGGCCCGCGAACTGATCCGCCAGGCGGTCAGCGGCCTGGGTGGCAGCTTCGAGGCGATGAACCGCAAGTCGCGGCAGCAGAACGTCGCGCTGGCGCGGATCGTGGATCGCGCCGGCGACGACGGCGGTGCCGGGGTCGACGTGGCCCGCTTCGCCCAGCATGCCAGCCAGCGCATGGAGCAACTGGTCGAGGCGCTGGAACAGGTCAGCGGCCAGAGCAGCGCCACGGTGCACTACATCGACGACATGTCGCAGCACCTGGACGGCATCTTCGCTCTGCTGGAGGACGTCAAGTCGATCGCCGACCAGACCAATCTGCTGGCGTTGAACGCGGCGATCGAAGCGGCGCGTGCCGGCGAGGCGGGCCGCGGCTTCGCGGTGGTCGCCGACGAGGTGCGCAACCTGTCCGAGCGCTCGACCACCTTCAACGAGCAGATCCGCAAGCTGGCGCACAGTTCCAAGGATGCCATCGCCAAGGTCCGCGAGACGGTGTCGCACATGGCTTCGCGCGACATGGACCGCTCCCGCGAGGCGCGCGCCGAGGCCGCGTCGATGCTGGACAACGTGGCGGCGATCAACAACTCGCTGGGCGAAGGCATGCGCGAGATCTCCGAGTGCGGCCGCGCCATCGACAGCAGCGTCGCCGAAGCGGTGCGCGCCCTGCAGTTCGAGGACATCGCCACCCAGGCCCTGGGCGGCGTGCACACCCACCTCGACCGCCTGACCGCGATCAACCGCGAGGCCGTGGGCCTGCAGGAACTGCTGCATCGCAATGGCGGCGTGTTCGACAACGAACTGGTCGAAGCCCTGCAGCGCGTCGGCACCCGCCTGCGCGAGATGCGCGTGGAGTGGGAGCGTCCGCCGCACAAGGCGGTAGCGCAGCAGAGCATGGGCGCCGGCACCGTCGAACTGTTCTGATCGACGCGCGTGCACCCTGCTGCATCATGAAGCGACCCGTCCCCGGCCCCGGCCGGGGCTTGTCGTTGTTGCCCTTCCCCGTTTGGCCGAGTCGATGCCCTTTCAGTCCCTGTCCCGAGTAGAGGCCATGTCCTGCGACGACCTGACCTCCGCGCACGAAACTCCACCCGCTCCCCTGCTCCCGGCTGCCGGCCTTGCCGCCAACGGCAGGCCGGTTGCGGCACGGCGTCAGCCGGGCAGCGCGCTGCGGCAGCTGGAAATGTGCGCGCAGGACGAGTTGCGGCAGATGCTCGGCGGGCGTGGGCACACGGCGCAGCGCGGCAGCATCGCCGACCTGGTCTGGGCCGGCCTGGCCTGGGACATGGGCTTGAACGGGGCCGCCATCGCCGCGGCCGGTACGCTGGCGCCGCTGCCCGGCTATGCGGCGCTCGCCGATCACGATTGAACCGCTCTGTGCGGTCGCAGTTCCGAGCGCCGCCAAGCCCTGTAGGCTTCAGCCGCGACCGGAACTTTCCGAAGGTGCCTGTCGCGGCTGAAGCCCCTCCTACAACCGCCTGCGGATAGCCTGCTGGGTGCACTGTAGGAGCGGCTTCAGCCGCGACAGGCTCTACGGGTAGAACCGGTCGCGGCTGAAGCCGCTGCTACAGAGGCGCCGTTACCGACCATCGACGAAGCCTAGCTGGGATTCTCCAGCGAGAACAGGTCGGCCTGCTTGTCGTAGGCGAAATACTCGGCGTAGCGCGCCCAGCTGATCACCGCCTGCACGGTTTCGGCCGCATAGTCCTCGGACATGTGGTCTTCCAGCTCGTCGCGGAAACGCCGCGCCGGTGCGTGGTGGGTCGGGCGTTCGTCAAGCACGCGGCGGATATGCGCGGCCAGCGGCACGTAGGTGGCCAGGTGCTGGGCGAACATCTGCTTGCGCGCATCGGTGCCGAGTTCGGCGAAACGCTGCCCGGCCGGGGTCAGCTGCAGGTCGCCCTGCTCGAACACCGCCAAGCGCAGCAGTTGCAGGGTCTCGGCGATCGGAAACAATTCGTCCACTTCCAGCTGCAGGCTGGCGGCCAGCGGCGGCAGGTCGGCGCGGCCATGGTACGGCTCGGCCGCCACCGCCTCGACCAGGCCGGCCAGCAGGTTGCTCGACACCCGCGGCAGCACCATCGCGATGCCGCTGCCGGGGAATACGCCTTCGCGCGCCTGCGGCCGCTGCGGGCTGGCGGTCATGCGCGCGTAGATGTCGTCGACCAGGGCGCGGAACGCCGGCGCCAGGCGGTTGCGCGGCTGCGGCAGGGTAACCTGGATCTCGCCGATCACCCGCCCCGGGTTGGCGCCGAAGATCACGATGCGGTCGCACATCAGCACCGCTTCCTCGATGTTGTGGGTGACCATCAGGATCGATTCGATCGGCATGCGCCCTTCCGACCACAGGTCGAGCAGGTCGGTGCGCAGGGTCTCGGCGGTCAGCACGTCCAGCGCCGAGAACGGCTCGTCCATCAGCAGCAGTTTGGGCCGCACCACCAGCGCGCGGGCCAGGCCGACGCGCTGGCGCATGCCGCCGGACAGCTCCTTCGGATAGGCGCCCTCGTAACCGTCCAGGCCGATCAGGTCGATCGCCGCCAGCGCGCGCCGGCGGCGCTCGTCGGCGGCCACGCCGCGCGCCTCCAGGCCGACCTCCACGTTCTGCAGCACGGTCAGCCACGGGAACAGCGCGAAGCTCTGGAACACCATCGCGATACCGTCGATCGCCTGGGTCGGGGTGGCGTCGCGGAACACGATACTGCCGGCGCTGGGCTGCAGCAGCCCGGCGATGGCACGCAGCAGCGTGGACTTGCCGGAGCCGGAGCGTCCGAGCAGGCCGACGATCTGGCCCGAATGCAGGGTCAGGTCGACGTCGTCCAGCACCACCAGCGGCGTCGCCCCGCCCTTGTCGTAGCTCTTGCGCACGCCGTGCACGCGGACCAGCGGGGCGCGCTCGGGCGCGCTTGCGGAAAAGGTCATGGTCTGGTTCTCCAAGGAGGTCAGTCGAAGCGCAGGCGGCGTTCGGCGAAGGCGTACAGGCGCCGCCACACCGCACGGTTGAAGACGGTCACGAACAGCGACATCACCGCCACCCCGAGCAGCACCCGCGCGCCGTCGCCGGCGGCAGTGGCGCGGGCGATGTAGGAGCCCAGCCCGTAGGCCTGCACCTGGGTATCGCCCCAGCTGGCGAGTTCGGCGACGATGCTGGCGTTCCAGGAGCCGCCGGAGGCGGTCAGCGCGCCGGTGATGTAGTACGGGAAGATGCCCGGCAGGATCACCCGCCGCCACCAGGTCCACGAGCGCAGCTGGTAGACCGTGGCCGCCTCGCGCAGGTCGGTGGGAAACGCGCTGGCGCCGGCGATCACGTTGAACAGGATGTACCACTGCGTGCCCAGGATCATCAGCGGCGACAGCCAGATGTTCGGATTGGCGCCGGTGGCGACGATCGCCAGCACCGCGAACGGGAACAGCACGTTGGCCGGGAACGCGGCCAGGAACTGCGCCAGCGGCTGCACCCGCTGCGCCACCTTCGGACGCAGCCCGATCCACACCCCGATCGGCACCCACACCACGCTGGCCAGCGCGATCAGCACCACCACCCGCAGCAACGTGGCCAGGCCGCCGCCGAACGCTTCGGCCAGATCATGCAGGCGCAGGTGCCGGCGGCCGTAGTCGAACGCGAACCAGGCCGCGGCCAACGCCGCGACCGCCAGCGCCGCGCTCCACAGCCGCTCGCCCCATAGATTGGCGGCACCGTCCCGCGCCGCCGCCGCCGCCGCCGCCGGGCGCGCGCGCCGCGGCGCCCAGCGCCACAGCAGCGTGCGCTGCCAGACCCAGGCCAGCGGCGCGACCAGGCGCTTGGCCAGGCGGGTGCGCCGCAACAGGTCATACAGCCACGATTGCGGCTTGTCCTGAGAGGCGGTGAGTTCGGCGCGGAACTTGTCCGACCAGGCGACGATGGGGCGGAACAGCAACTGGTCGTACAGCACGATCAGCACGGCCATCGCCAGCACCGCCCAGCCGACCGCGGCGAAGTTGCGCTGCGCGATCGCCAGCGACAGGTAGGAGCCGATGCCGGGCAGTTCCAGGGTGTGGTCGCCGACTGTGATCGCCTCGGAGGCGACCACGAAGAACCAGCCGCCGGACATCGACATCATCATGTTCCAGATCAGCGCCGGCGTCGCATACGGCGCTTCTAGCCGCCAGAAGCGCTGCCACGACGACAGGCCGAAACCGCGGGTAACCTCGTCCAGGTCGCGCGGCACGTTGCGCAGCGACTGGTAGAACGAGTAGGCCATGTTCCAGGCCTGGCTGGTGAAGATGGCGAAGATCGAGGCCAGCTCGGCGCCGATCTGCCGGCCCGGAAACAGGCCCAGGAAGAAGGTCACGGTGAAGGTCAGGAAGCCCAGCACCGGCACTGATTGCAGGATGTCCAGCGCCGGCACGATCAGCCGCTCGGCGCGGCGGCTCTTGGCCGCCAGAGTCGCCACGACGAAGGTGAACAGCAGCGAGGCGGCCATCGCCGCGAACATGCGCAAGGTGGTGCGCAGGCCGTATTCGGGCAAATGCTGCAGGCCCAGCGAGACCGCTTCGGTGCCCGGCGGCGGCAGCGGCGCGCGCATGTCGGCGGCGCCGTGCAGCAGCAGCACGCCCAGCGCCAGCAGCAGCGCGAACACCGCCAGGTCGTGCAGATTGGGCAGCACGCCGGGGCGTGCGGCGACATGGTCGGGCGCGTTGCGGTCGCGGGGGAATAGCACCATGGGAAGGTTCCGGCAGGACGGCGGCGCCAGGCGCGCCGCACGGGTGGTAGGGAGTCACGGGAACGCGCGTGGGACGACCGCCCAGTGTGGCGCGCGAATATTCCAGCCAGGCGTCAGCCGCTGCTGCGCCAGCATCGCGCGGTGCGGCGGCAGGCGCCGCGATGCGGCACGGACTGGCCGCGGCATGCGCGCGGGCAACCGGCAGTGACGAAATGGATGGCGACAACGACGACAGGCATGGGCGGCTCCGGATGCGGAAACGCCAGTGGCTACACTCGGGGGCCTCGCGGATCGAGCTTGCGTGCTGCGGGGTCTGTGGCCAGCGCCGATGCGGCGGTGGCGAACGATCCCATCCTGAGCGGACGGGATCCATCTGGGACGAACCCAGACCTTGGCGGTCCTGTCAGCTCGACAGCTGCAGCGTCGGTCTAGGATGACTGTCCAAGGAAGTGGCCTCTGGCCGGGAACGATGGCCGCGAAGTATAGCCAGCAAATGCGGCGCTGCAACAGCGCCGCGCAAACGCCCGCCGCGCGCGTTCACTGCGCAGCAAGCACCAGCCGCGGCAAGGTCGCCGGCAGCACGCTCTGGCGCGCCCGCAACCACGCCGCCAGTTCGCGCGGCGGCAGCGGCCGCGAGTGCAGATAGCCCTGGATCTCGTCGCAGCCCTGCTCGCGCAGCAGCGCCTCTTCCTGCGCCGTCTCCACGCCCTCGGCCACCACCTGCATGCCCAGCGCATGGCCGAGTTGCACGATCGCCTGGGTGACCTTGGCGGTGCCGCTGTCGATGAGCATGTCCTGCACGAAACTGCGGTCGATCTTCAGCCGCTGCACCGGGAAGCGATTGAGGTAATGCAGGTTGGAGAAGCCGGTGCCGAAGTCGTCCACCGCCAGCAGCACGCCTTCCTGCTCGAACAGTTCGAAGCAGCGGCGCAGCGATTCGGTGTCGCGGATCAGCGCCGACTCGGTCAGCTCCAGCTCCAGCCGCTTCGGCGACCAGTTGTTGCGCTGGCACAGTTCCAGCACCCGCTCGGCGAAGCCGCGGTCGCGCAGCTGCATCGCCGACACGTTCACCGACACGCGGTCGAAGTTCAGCCCCGCCGCATCCCAGGCGGCGGCCTGGCGGCAGGCTTCGTTGATCACCCAGTCGCCCAGGCGCACGATCTCGCCGCATTCCTCGGCGATGGGAATGAACTCGGCCGGATTGCAGTGGCCATGGCCGGGGCGGTGCCAGCGCAGCAGCGCCTCGACCGCCGGCGCGCGTTCGCCAGCCGCGTGCACCAGCGGCTGGTACACCAGCGAAAACTCCTCGCGGTCCAGCGCGCCGTGCAGCGCATGCTCGATCTCAAGGCGCCGCTGCGCGCGCAGCAGCACATCCTGGCTGTAGTAGTGGCAAGTGTTGCGGCCGGATTCCTTGGCCGCGTACATCGCCGCGTCGGCGGCGCGCAGCAGGCTGTCGAAGTCCTGGCGCCCGTCTTCCATCAACGCGATACCGATGCTGGCGCCGATCTTGATCACGCTCTCGCCGTTGTGCAGCGGCTCGGCCAGCGCGGCGATCAGCTTGCGCGCCACATGGCCGGCGTCGCTCGGCTCGGCCAGGTCGCGCAGCACCACCAGGAATTCGTCGCCGCTGAAGCGCCCGAACAGGTCGCTGGTGCGCAGCTGCTGGTGCATGCGCGTGGCCGCCAGCTTCAGCAGCCCATCGCCGGTGGCATGGCCGAAGGAATCGTTGATGCTCTTGAACCCGTCAAGGTCGACGAACAGCATCGCCAGGGTGCTGCCGCGCTCCACCGCGTCGTGCATCGCGGTTTCCGCCTGCTCGCGCAGCAGTTGCCGGTTCGGCAGCCCGGTCAGCAGGTCGTAGTGGGCCAGCAGTTCGATGCGCTCGCTCGCCTCGCGTTCGCGGCTGATGTCGCGGAACAGCACCACGAAGCGCGGCGGCAGACCGTCGCGGTCGTCCAGTTCGATCAGCACCTGCACCCACACCCGGCGCCCGGAGGGCCGGTGGAAGCACAGGTCCAGTTGCTCGGGCAGCCCGCCCTGGGCGATCCGCGCCAGCGCCGCTTCGAACGCATCGCGCGAATCCAGGGTGTACAGCGCCAGCGCCTGGTCCAGTTCCAGGGTTTCCTTGCGCAGGCCGTGGATGCGGTAGCACTCCTCGGTCCATTGCATGCGCCGGGTGCCGACCTCGATCTCGCAGCCGCCGATCTTGCCCAGCGCCGAGACGCGGTTGAGCAGTTCGGTGCGCCAGCGGATCAGCGCGTCGGTCTGGCGCTGCTCGGTGATGTTCTGCACCTGGCCGAGCACGCGCTGGATGCGGCCATCGGCTTCTAGCTGCGGTTGCGCCCAGACGCGCAGATGCAGCGGCGCCTCGCTGCCGCGCACCAGCTCGACCTCGAAGTTGGCCTGCTTGCCGTCGCGCTGCATGCGCCGCCAGGTCGACAGCACCTGCGCCGCCGACTCGCGGCTGAGCAGGCGCAGCCAGCCGCGGGTGCTCGGCTGGTGTTCCTCGGTCAGGCCGGTCACGCGCAGGAATTCGCGCGACCACCAGATCCGGTTCTGCGGCGGATCCCACGACCAGCTGCCCATGCTTGTCATGCGCTGCGCCTCGCGCAGCAGGGTCTGCTTGTCGCGCAGGCGCTGCTCGAGCAGCTTCTGTTCGTGGATGTCGGTATGCGTGCCGACCATGCGCAGCGGGCTGCCGTCGGCGGTGCGCGCGACGATGCGGCCGCGATCCAGGATCCAGCGCCACTGTCCGTCCTGCTGGCGCAGCCTGAATTCGCACACGTAGGTCGCACTGCGGCCTTCGAAATGGGCACGGATCGCCTCGCGCAGGCGGGCCTGGTCGTCGCTGTGCACCAGCGGCAGCAGCGCATTGAGTCCGTAGTCCGGCGCATCGCCCTGGTAGCCGAGCATCTGCCTCCAGCGCTCGGAACGGAAGGTCTTGTCGCTGGGGATGTCCCAGTCCCACAGGCCGTGTTCGGCGCTGTCCAGCGCGATTTCCCAGCGCGTGGCGCCGTCGCTGCCGACCGGCTCGGGCACGCTCAGGGTGTAGGCCAGCAGCGCGCCGGCATCGTCGCGCACCGCGCGCAGCCAGCCGTCCAGGCGCCGCCCGGCGGTGCCGGGCAGCGCGCAGGCGAGCATGCGCTCGCCGCCGAGCAGGCGCTCGCGCACGTCGCGCATCAGCTCGGCATAGGCCTCCACCGTACGCGGCAGCTCCAGCGCCTGCGCGGCCCGGTTCGCGGCCAGCGGCCGCCCTTCGGCGTCCAACAGGACCACGGCCGAGGTGAGCGGATGCTGCAGCAAGCTTGCGATGACGCCTTGATCCACGCCGAAGTGCTCCGTTTCTACCGCGCTGATGCTGGCGGACGTAGCTGATAACGGCACCCGGCGGCATTAATTGAGCGCCAGGTCTGGCCCACGGCCGCAGCCGCAGTGGGCCGCGGCCGCCGCTTGCCGTTAAGATTGCAGTGGATGAATAACACCGCACCAGGCTGTCGGGGCATGCAACCACAACGCGATCTCTCCTCGACCTCCCCGTCATCGGGCATGCGTCTGGCGCAGCGGCTGGACCGGGGCATCTGGCGGACCGCGCTGCTTTATCTGCTGGTCGGCCTGATCTGGTCGCCGGGCAGCGACCTGCTGCTGGTTCGATTCGTAGACAACACGCATACGCTGGCCTTACTCCAACTGGTCAAGGACGCCGTGTTCCTGCTGTTGACCGCCATCGCCCTGTACTGCCTGCTGCGCCCGCTGGTGCGCAGCGCGGTGCAGGTGCATGCGCAGCTGGCGCTGTCCGAGACGGGCTACCGGCAGATGTTCCAGGCCAATCCCAGCCCGATGCTGGTCTACGACCCGGAAACGCTGCGGGTGGTGGACGTCAATCCGGCCGCGGTCGCCTTCTTCGGCTGGCCGCACGACACCTTCGTCGGGCTGGAACTGGGCAGGCTGTGGCCACCGAGTTCGGCCGAGCGCATGGGCGAGGTGATCCAGTCGATCCGCGACACCCCGTCCAAGGTCTGCGTGGTGGCCGAGCCGCTGCGCCTGCGCGACGGCAGCCTGCGCATGGCCGAGGCGCGCAGCACCGGCCTGGACTACCGCGGCCGCAGCGCGCGGCTGGTGGTGATCAGCGACCGCAGCGCCGAGCACGAGGCGCAGCGGCGCCGCGACCAGGCGCTGCTGCGGCTGGAGGAAGCACAGGCGATCGCCCGCCTGGGCTCCTGGCAACTGGACCCGGCCAGCGGCCTGGGCCGCTATTCCGACCAGGTGTACCGGATGCTCGGCCGGCGCGCGCCGGAGCAGCCGCGCCAGCATCGCCTGGACGAACTGCTGGTGCCTGCCGACCTGGCCTCGCAGTCGCGCATCCAGCACATGCTCGAGGAGCTGTGCGGCGCTGCACCGGTGCAGCTGGACATGCTGCTGCCGGTGCTGGCCGCCGATGGCCAGGCGCGCATGCTGCACCTGCGCGCCGAATCGGCCAGCGACGACGCCGGCGTGGCCTGCGTGCGCGGCACCCTGCAGGACGTGACCGAGCACGAACGTTCGCGGCGCCTGCTGCACGAGCGCGAGGAACAGTTCCGCGAACTGGTGCGGGTGCTGCCCGACGGTGTCGCAATCCTGCACCAGGAACACGTGCTGTACGCCAACGCGGCCTGCGCCGGGCAGTTCGGCTACGAGGGCGAGAACCTGCTCGGCGAACCGCTGCAGGGCCTGGTCTACCCCAGCGATCTGCAGCAGGTGCGCGAGCAGATGCGCGATGCCGGCAACAAGGGCGAGCGCAGCGCCGCCGCGCGCATGCGCCGCCGCGACGGCTCCTCGTTCCACGCCGGGCTGTCGCTCGGCAAGGTCCGCTACAGCGGCCGCGACTGCCAGTTGCTGATCGTGCGCGACCTCAGCGAACCGGAGCGCATGCGCGACGCGCTGGCGCTGAGCAACCGCGAGCTGCAGGCGATGGCGCGGCGGCTGTTCTCGCTGCAGGAGGACGAACGCCGCGCGATCTCGCGCGACCTGCACGACGACATCGGCCAGGCGATCACCGCGATGAAACTGTCGGCGCACGCGGCGCTGGACGAAGCCGATGCCGAGCGCCGCCGCGAGGACCTGAACGAGATCGTGCAGCTGGCCGACAGCAGCATCACCAAGCTGCGCAACCTCTCCACCCTGCTGCGCCCGCCGCAACTGGACGCGCTCGGCCTGGAGGCGGCGCTGCGCTGGCAGGCCGGCATGCTGTTCCGCGCCTCGCCGGTGCGCCTGCACCTAGAGATCGCCACCCTGCCCGCGCGGCCCAGCGGCGAGGTCGAGCAGGCCTGCTTCCGGATCGCCCAGGAGAGCCTGACCAACGTGCTGCGCCACGCCTGTGCCGGCGAAGTGCGCATGGCGCTGAGCGACGAGCAGCACCGGCAGTTGCGCCTGGAGGTGGTCGACGACGGCGACGGCTTCGATCCGGCCGGCCCGCGCGGGCTGGGCCTGATCGTGATGCGCGAGCGCGCGCAGAGCGCAGGCGGTACCCTGCAGATCGACACCGCGCCCGGTGCCGGCACGCGTGTGACGCTGTGCCTGCCCTACACCACGGCGGCGACGCCGACGCACCCACCTGGACCCTGACACGATGTGGAATCCCGCTGTCCCCGTGCCGCAAGACGACGAACTGCCGCCGCGCCTGGGCGCGGGTCATCCGGCGCTGACCGGCATGATCGCCGAGGCGCTGGCCGGCGGGCCGGGGGTGATGCTGCTGCACATCGACATCGACCACTTCGCCTCGATCAACGAGAACATGAGCGCGGAAGTCGGCGACCACGCGTTGGCGCTGCTGGCGCAGCGGCTGCAGGCGCATCTGCGCGGGCGCGGTCTGCTGTGGCGCCACGGCAGCGACGAGCTGATCATGGCGGTGCCGCGCACCGCCGACGTGCCGCCGCCGGAGGCCTTCGCCGAAGAGGTCCGGCAGCAGATCGAATTGCCGCTGTCGGTGCTGCCCTACACCTTGTTCATGACCGGCAAGATCGGCGTGAGCCTGTGCCCGGAACACTCCGCGCGCCTGTCCACGCTGCTCGACTATGCCGAGGACGCGGTCTACCAGGCCGCGCGCGAGGGCGGCAACATGGTGCGCCTGTACGCGGCCGACGGCCCGCCCAGCGCGCACAGCGAGAGCATCATCTCGCGGCAGATCGTCGATGCGATCCCCAACGGCGAACTGCGCCTGCGCTACCAGCCCATGGTCAGCGCCCGCGACGGGCGCGTGGTCGGCATGGAATCGCTGCTGCGCTGGCAGTCGCCGACGCTGGGCATCCTGGTGCCGGAGCGGTTCATGCGCACCGCCGAGCGCTTGGGCGTGATCGTGCAGATCGGCACCTGGGTGATGGAGGGCGCGTTGCGCCAGGCGCGGCTGTGGCGCGACCAGGGCTTCGACGACTTCACCATCTCGGTCAACGTCTCCACCCTGCAGCTGCTACGCCCGACCTTCTTCAACGAAGTGATGTCGGCACTGCAGGCCGCCGGCGTGCCGCCACAGATGATGGTGCTGGAGATCAACGAAAGCGCGTTGACCAACAACGTCAACTTCGTCCACGAAACCCTGGCCAACCTGTGCCGCGAGGGCATCAGCCTGAGCCTGGACAACTTCGGCACCGGCGATTCCAGCCTCAGTGCGCTGGTGCGCTATCCGGTGGACAAGCTGAAGATCGATCGCAGCTTCATCAAGAGCGCGCCGGCCGGCAATCGCGAGGCGGCGATCGCCCGCGCCATCATCGCCATGGGCCACCAGCTGGGCATGGTGGTGATCGCCAACGGCGTGGAGTCGCAGGCGCAGCTGGGCTTCCTGCGCCGCAACGACTGCGACATCTTCCAGGGCTACCTGTTCGGCGAGCCGATGTCGGCCGAGGCCGCGGGCATGGCGCTGCGGCGCCGCTACCTGCGTCCGGAATCGTTCACCGAGACCCGCCCGGACCGCACCCTGCTGCTGCTCGACGACGAGGAGAACGTGCTGCGCTCGCTGGTGCGCCTGTTCCGCCGCGACGGCTACCGGATCCTGGCCGCCGGCAACGTGCGCGACGCCTTCGACCTGCTGGCCACCAACGACGTGCAGGTGATCCTGTCTGACCAGCGCATGTCCGACATGAGCGGCACCGAGTTCCTGGGCAGGGTCAAGATGCTCTACCCCGACACCATCCGCCTGGTGCTGTCCGGCTACACCGACCTGGCCACGGTCACCGACGCGATCAACCGCGGCGCGATCTACCGCTTCCTGACCAAGCCATGGAACGACGACGAACTGCGCGAGCACATCCGCCAGGCGTTTCGTACGCATGATGAGCAGCGGCGGGATGGGCAGGTGTGAAGCCGGGACTCGGGACTGGGGACTCGGAAAAGCGGCCCTCCCGGCGTGCCGGTGTTGCCGTGCCGTTGCCGTTGCTTTTCCGGGTCCCGGGTCCCGCGTCCCGACCTCACTTCGGTTGCCGCACCGGAATCACAATCCTGAAGCATGAGCCTTCGCCGACGGTGCTGGTCACGTCGATGCGGCCGTGGTGCTTGTTGACGATGCCGTAGGAGATCGACAGGCCCAGGCCGGTGCCGCTGCCGACCGGCTTGGTGGTGAAGAAGGGGTCGAAGATGCGCTGCAGCAGATCCGCCGGAATGCCGGCGCCGGAGTCCTTGAACTCGATCCAGACCTCCTCGCCGTCCTGGCCGGTGCTGACCACGATGCTGCCGCGCTCGCCGATCGCCTGGCCAGCGTTGAGCAGCAGGTTCATGTACACCTGGTTGAGCTCGGACGGCAGGCACTCGACCAACGGCAGGTTGCCGTAGTGGCGGTCCAGGGTGACCTTGTACTTGAGCTCGTTCCAGATGATGTTGATCGTGGACTCGAGCCCGGCATGCAGGTCCACCAGCTTCCACGATTCCTCGCGGCCGGAATACGAGAAGTCCTTGAGGTCGCGCACGATCCGCGTCACCCGCTCGATGCCCTCGCGCGATTCGGCCATCAGCTGCGGCAGGTCGCGGCTGATGAAGTCGATGTCGAAGCGGTTGCGGATGTCGTCGATCTCCGGGATCAGTGCTTTCGGATCGGGCGCGCGCAGGGCGCGCTCGTAGGCCTCGATCAGGGTGAACAGGCTGCGCAGGTATTCCTGCAGGCTGCCCAGGTTGGAATGCACGTAGCCGATCGGGTTGTTGATCTCGTGCGCGACGCCGGCGGCGAGCTGACCGATCGAGGCCATCTTCTCCGACTGCAGCAGTTTTTCCTGCGCGCCGTTGAGGCGCAGATAGGCCTGGCGCAGCTCGGCATGGCGCTGCTGCAGTTCCTGTTCGTAGTCCTGCTGGCCTTCGATGCCCTGGATCAGCACCAGATAGTGGCCATCGTCGCCGTCGGCATGGAAATACAGGTGCGCCAGCACCACGTGTTCTTCGGTCGGCAGGCTGCCGCTCCAGCGGCCATGGCTGCGCGCCTGCGACAGCGCATCGCTGGGCAGCCACTGCGCCAGGCGCTCGCCCAGGGCACGGTCGTCGAAGACGTCGGTATTGCACAGGTGGCCGCGTGCGGCGCTATTGGCCAGCAGCAGGCGGCCGTCGGCGCGAAACAGCACCAGGCCTTCGTCGATCAGCTCGCTCAGGGCGAGCAGGCTTTTGCGCGAAGGCAACGGCACCGTATCGGTGTAATCGGGATCGGCGAAATTCACGAAAGGCAACGGGTAACGAGCGGACGCTCAATATACGCCGATGCCATTATCGGAGCGTGGACACGGCAGCTGGCCGCCACGTCACCTTGGAGCCTGGCGACGCCGTTGGCGTCGCCAGGGACTTAGGCGATCGCCAGCGAGCGGCTCATGCGCAAGGTGCTGGACTGGCCGTTGGCATCGTAGGACGGCGCGCTTTCGCTGCGGCCCAGGTGACGCAGCGCCCAGTTCACTTCGCGCCGCCGCCGCGACAGCAGTGCGCCGTTGGCACGGTTGGCGTCGGCCAGTTCACGCAGCCGCGATTCGGCCTCGGCCCCGGCCGGCACGTCGGCCTCCAGCGCCCGCAGCGCCGCCAGCTTGTCGCTGGTGGCCCGCATCAGCCCTTCCACGTTGTGATCCAACAGCGCCTGCCGTTCGCCGGCGAGTGCGTCGCTGAGCTGTTGCAAGGGGTTGGTCACGGAGATGTTCATGCGCTTAGCTGCTGGTCCAGATCGAGCATACGGCTGGCGATCGCGTCCGGGTTGATCTTGTAGGTGCCGCCCTGCAACGCGCTGCGCACCGACTCGACCCGGTTGCTGTCCACCGCCGGCGCCGCCGACAGTTGGCGCTGCAGGCTCTGCAGGCCGGACGCTTCGCCGGTCAGGCGCAGGCTGTCGGTCGCGGCCGTGGCGCCCACCGCACGGTTCTGTCCATCCTCGGACGCACCGGAGGCGGCCTTGGTGTTGACGGCCGTGGTACGGAGCGTGGCCTGGCTGGGCAAGCTCCCTTCGATTTTCTGGCTCATGTGGGTGATCCTGCTACGGGTTCGGTGTAGGTAACGGCCCTACACCGACGAACTTTAGGCCAGATCTCAACGCGTCACAAAAACGTCGCCATTTTGTGACACGGTCCCCTGAAGCACCCGCCGCGACGACAGGTTTTCGACGGTCACCCGCTCGTTCTCGCCCCCATCGCTCAATGCGCGCCCGGCCATGCGTACTTCCAGTCCCCCGTTGCGTGCCACCAGTGCCACATTGTCGCCGCGCCGTACCAACCGCTGCGCGACCAGGTCACTGGCCGACAGCAGCGTACCGGCCGGCAGCGTGCGCCGCACCACCCGCCCGATCGCGGCCGCTGGATCGGTCATTGCCGCACCGACGATCCGCGCCGCGTCGCGCTTCTCGATGACCATATCGGCGGCGCCGACGGTTTCCCCAGCGGCCAACCCGCGACCCAGCACCAGGACGTTCTGCAGACGCCGCACCTTGAGCGGCACGAACAGGCGCCAGCCGGCCTCGCGCGGGCAGCTCACCTCCACCGTAGTGGTGCCGGTGGGCTGCGCCTGCAGCGGCGCCGGGCACAACGGCACGCGTACCGAGGGGTCCAGCGTCGCCTCGGCTTCGGCGTCGGCACCAAGGGTGGACAGCGCTGCGGCGCGGATCGAGTCCACCGATTGGAATTCCGCAGCCCAGGCCGGCGTTGCCGCCAGCAGGACCACTAACAGGATCAGGCGCATGGCCGTCGCTCTATAGAAGGTGTCGCCATTGCCATGCAAAGCCCGTGCCGCGATTCGCGGGTCGATTGCCGCAGCCCGGCCTCAAGTTCCGCCGCGAGGGCGCCGATATGAACCCCATGTCTCATGACCTGCTCAACCGAATCGACCAGCGCACCCGCTTGGCGGGCCACAACCGGCTTGCCCTGCTGCTGTTCCGGCTGGGCGGCCGTCAGCTTTTTGGCGTGAACGTCTTCAAGGTGCAGGAAGTGCTGCGCCGTCCGGAGCTGTTCCAGGTGCCGGGGCTGCCATTGCAATTCTCCGGGGTCGCCGATGTCCGCGGCCGTTCGGTGCCGGTGCTCGATCTGGGCCTGGCGATCGGCCATCCGGAACGCGAGACGCATGCCGACAAGGCGCCCGGCTACCTGGTGGTCACCGAGTTCAACCGCTCGGTGCAGGGTTTCCTGGTCAGCGGCGTGGAGCGCATCGTCAACATCGCGGTGGAAGACATCCATCCGCCGCCGGAACTGGGTGCCGAATCCAGCTACCTGACTGCGGTGACCCGCTTCCAGGGCGAGCTGATCCAGGTCATCGACGTGGAAAGCGTGCTCGCCGACATCGCCCAGAACCGCACCGACGCGCAGATCGACCCGGCGCTGGCACTGATCGGCTCGCAGCTGCAGGTGCTGGTGGTGGACGACTCGCGCGTGGCGCGGCAGCAGATCCGCAGCGTGCTCGACCAGCTCGGGGTCGGCGCCACCCTGCTGTCCGACGGTCGCCAGGCGCTGGACCATCTCTTGCAGATCCACGCCGGCGGCGAGAATCCGGCCGACCGCTATGCCATGGTGATCTCCGACATCGAGATGCCGGCGATGGACGGCTATACGCTGACGACGGAAATCCGGCGCCATCCCGGCCTGGCCGGCCTGTACGTGCTGCTGCACACCTCGCTGTCGGGCGTGTTCAATAACGCCATGGTGGAGCGCGTCGGCGCCAACGCCTTCGTCGCCAAGTACAGCCCGCACGAACTGGCCGACTACGTGCTGGCACGGCTGCGGGTGGTTGCCGAGGCCCAGGCGGCCTAGCGTTCCGCGGTACCCGGCACGACGCCGGGTACCGCAGCCACACGCCTTGCGCCGCAATGGCGAAGGCCGTTCCACCGCGCCGCACCGCGCACCCCGGTTCTGGCACAGACTTTGCCTGTACTCCTGCAACGAACCGCGGGAGCGCGCCATGTCCAATCTGATTTCATCCTATCTAGGTGTCCACGGCGACGCCCTGCCGCTGCGCGAGCAACGGATGAAGCTGATCGCCAGCAACCTGAGCAATGTCGATACGCCCGGCTACAAAGCCCAGGACCTGGATTTCGACGCGGCGATGCGCGCCGCGCAGGGCCAGCGCGACGGCAGCCAGCTGCAGGCCACCGACAGCCGCCACATCGCGGTGGGCGGCAGCGGCAACGGGCTCAACCCGTTCCAGGTCACCCGCGAGGCCAAGCAGCCCAGCCTCGACGGCAATACCGTCGATGCGGACGTCGAGCGTGCCGCCTATGGCCGCGCCGCGCTGGAGTACCGCGCCTCGCTGAGCTTCGTCGAATCCAAGGTGCGCGGCATGCTCACCGCGATCACAGGCCAATAAGCATGAGCAATCTGCCGATCTTCGATGTCGCCGGCTCCGCGCTGCAGGCGCAGTCGGTGCGCTTGAGCACCATCGCCAGCAACCTGGCCAACGCCGATTCGGTGGCCGGCTCGGCCGAAGCGGCCTACAAGCCGATCGAGCCGATCTTCCAGGCCGTGCGCAACCCGCACGACAGCAGCCTGACCGGGGTCAACGTCAAGGAAATCACCCAGAGCAAGGATCCGCCGATCAAGCGCTACGAGCCCGGCCATCCGCTCGCCGATGCCGACGGCTACATCTATTCGCCGGATGTGGACCCGGTGTCGCAGATGGTCAACCTGATCTCCGCCTCGCGCAATTACCAGGCAGGCGTGGAAGTCCTCAACACCGCCAAGGAACTGGCGTTGGCCACCTTGACCATGGGCCGCTAAGCGCCCTCCCTCCCGCCGCCGCCTTAGGGCCTAGGACGTACCGATGAGTACCGTTTCCAACGACATTTATTCCAGCCTCGGCTTGACCGGCGCCAGCGCCGGCAAGACCACTGCCAACAAGTCGTCGTCGCTGAACCAAGCCGACTTCCTGAAGCTGATGACCGAGCAACTGCAACACCAGGACCCGCTCAAGCCGATGGACAACAGCCAGATGGTGTCGCAGATGGCGCAGCTGTCCACCGTGCAGGGCATCGGCGACCTCAACAAGACCGTGACCGCGCTGTCCAGTTCGATGAGCAGCGACCAGATCCTGCGCGGCGCGCAGCTGGTCGGGCACAAGGTGCTGGTGCCGTCGGCGACGATGCCGCTGGGCAGCGACGGCGGCGCCAACGGCGTGATCGCCGCGCCCGGCGCCGGCATCGTCAACCTCACCGTCAGCGACGCCAACGGCAACGCGGTCAAGCAGATCAGCGTCAACGCCAGCAAGGCCGGAGAGGTCAATTTCAGCTGGGACGGCACCAACAGCGCCGGCACCCGCCTGCCGCCCGGCACCTACGGCGTCAGCGCCACGCTTACCGACAGCAAGGGCACCAACACCGCGCTGTCCACCTACGTCCAGGCCCCGGTCGAGAGCGCCACCATCGGCTCGGACGGCATCTACCTCGACCTGACCGGGCTGGGCACCGCCCCGCTCGCCAACGTGCTCCGCGTCAGCTGAGCCGGCCAATCCACAGGAGTCCATCATGGGTTTCAATACTTCGCTGTCCGGCATCAAAGCGGCCAACTCCGACCTCAACGTCACCGCCAACAACATCGCCAACGTCAACACCACCGGCTTCAAGGAATCGCGCGCCGAGTTCGCCGACCTGTTCTCCGCCACCGGCTACGGCCTGGCGCGCAATGCGATCGGCGCCGGCGTGCGGGTCAGCAACGTCGCCCAGCAGTTCTCGCAGGGCAACGTCGATCCGACCGGGCGCAACCTGGACATGGCGATCTCCGGCGACGGCTTCTTCACCCTGACCAACAACGGCGCCAAGGTCTACTCGCGCGCCGGCAACTTCCAGACCGACGACAACGGCTACGTGGTCAACCCGCAGGGCGCCAAGCTGCAGGTGTTCCCGCCGGCGGCCAACGGCAACGGCTTCGCGGTCGGCACGCTGACCGATCTGCAACTGCTGACCACAGACAGTTCGCCCAAGCAGAGCGAAACGGTGAACCTGATGTTCACCCTGCCCGGCAACGCCAAGACCCCGACCGTCGCCACCTTCAGCCCGAGCGACGCCAACAGCTACAACCATTCCACCGGCGGCATCACCGTCTACGACTCGTTGGGCGTCAGCCACACCCAGACCTCGTATTTCGTCAAGACCGGCAACGCCAACGAGTGGCAGGTGCACAACTATGTCGACGGCACCGCGGTCGGCACCACGAGCACGATCCAGTTCGACGGCAACGGCAAGCTCACCACGCCCGCCGACGGCAGGATCGCGCTGAGCACGTTCACCCCCAGCACCGGCGCCGGCACCCTCAACCTGACCCTGGACGTGAGCGGCTCGACCCAGTACGGCGAAGCCTTCGCGCTGCGCGACGCGCGCCAGGACGGCTACGCCAGCGGCAAGCTCAACTCGATCAGCATCGACGCCAACGGCGTGGTCTTCGCCCGTTATTCCAACAACGCCGACAAGGCGCTGGGCCAGGTGGCGATGACCAACTTCGTCAACCCGCAGGGGCTGAGCTCGCTCGGCGACAACGTGTGGGCGGAAAGCTCGGCCTCGGGCAATGCCCGCACCGGCGCGCCGGGAACCTCGGATTTCGGCAGTGTGCAGTCCGGCGCGCTGGAAGCCTCCACCGTCGACCTCACCGAACAGCTGGTCAACATGATCGTCGCGCAGCGCAACTTCCAGGCCAACTCGCAGATGATCTCGACCCAGG